>NZ_CP073745.1:832500-3232500 GCF_024397975.1 Bacterioplanoides sp. SCSIO 12839 | reverse complement strand
GTTTAATGGTGTCGTTTGCCGATGCTCAGAGTCAGGAGTTACCCGGCGTCATTGATAAAATCGAAGGTGACTGGGTAACGGTTGATTTTAACCACCCGTTAGCCGGTAAAACCCTGATTTTTGAAGTGCAGATTCTGGAAGTGACGGAGGCCTGACGTGCAAATTAAACTCGCTAACCCTCGTGGTTTCTGTGCCGGTGTTGATCGTGCTATCGATATTGTGAATCGTGCGCTGGATTTATTTGAACCACCGATTTATGTTCGCCACGAAGTCGTTCATAACAAATTTGTTGTGAATGGACTCCGTGAGCGCGGTGCTATTTTTGTTGATGAACTGGACGAAGTACCTGACGATAATATTGTGATTTTTTCAGCGCACGGTGTATCTCAGGCGGTGCGTAAAAACGCCGCAGACCGGGGTTTAAAAGTTTTTGATGCTACTTGTCCGCTAGTGACCAAAGTTCATCTGGAAGTTGCCCGTTATAGTGCCGATGGCAGCGAATGTATTCTGATTGGCCATAAGGGTCATCCGGAAGTTGAAGGCACCATGGGGCAGTACGACTACTCCAATGGCGGCAATATTTACTTGGTAGAAGATGAGGCTGATGTAACTGCACTGGAAGTTCACAATCCAGAAAAACTCTATTTCGTTACTCAAACCACCTTATCCATGGATGATACCGCTGTGGTTATTGATGCTTTACGGGCGAAGTTTGAGCATATTGAAGGCCCCCGTAAAGACGATATCTGTTACGCCACCCAAAACCGTCAGGATGCAGTTAAACAACTCGCAGCCGATTGTGATTTATTACTGGTAGTCGGCTCGCCTAACAGTTCCAATTCTAATCGTTTACGTGAACTCGGAGAGCGCATGGGGGCCAAAGCCCACCTGATTGATAGCGCTGATGAAATTTCTGCTGATTGGTTAATGGGTGTCAAGGCCGTTGGCATTACTGCTGGTGCATCAGCACCGGAAGTGCTGGTAAAGCAGGTGGTGGATAAACTGGTGAGCTTAGGTGGCGAAGCCCCGCAAGAGCTGCAGGGCCAGGAAGAAAATGTCGTATTTTCGCTACCGAAAGAGCTACGAATGGTGGATGTGGGTTAATTCCATTTATAAGTAGAGCCGCCTAACTTTCTCTCTTTTTTACCGCGAGAGTCCATAATCAAATTACCATCAAGGGCTTGTGTGTCTTGTGCTGTAGCGACCAATTCAACACATTGGGTTAATGGTGCAGACCCACAGGCTTGTGCGCTGATAACGTAGCGCTCTTGTTCAGTTGTTAATGTTGTTGTTGAATAACCCAAGTCTTTCAGATCAGTTGCGTAAGTAACATTGTCAGCATAATAACGCTCCTGTGCTTCCATAATACGGGCCATTGGTACAATGGCATCTGCTCTGTCTGACCTGCGAACATAATTGCTGTACTGAGGAATAGCAATTGATGCGACAATGCTGATGATTGCGACTGCAACCATTAGTTCAACTAGTGTAAAGCCACGTAACTTCATCAGTTTCTTCTCTTGGGTTTATATATTATCAACAAGGTTGTTCAAGCCATTTAACGATACAGTTGATGTTTGAATATAGCGTGATATCCGATCATTAAATTGATAAGGTTCTGAATCTAATAAAATATAGCCTCTGTTTGCCTGGTCCAATGTTGAATCGTTAAAAGAGCGCGTGAGTATTGAAATCCGGGCTGACCTAACAAAATTTTGCCAGCCAGGGATTGCAACCATTTCGTCAGCACTGACATAACGAACAGTCATGACAGCACCAGTCGACTCATCTTCGCCAAAGACACCATAGAGCACGTGCATTGCTAATATACCACTGGCGATTGTTTGCACTGAAGAAATGTTAATGCCTGTCGCGTCATTATAAGTTGCACACTTCAATACATCGTTATAGCCATCACCATTCTCGATATCACTTTCTACCCAGTACAGGTCAACCAGGTTGGTTCCATCAGCAACTGTCAAAGCTGCACCGGAGCAGTCCTGATTATTTCTTCCTGTACCATCTGAATTATACGTCCATCGAACCGCTAAGCGGTCACCACTGTCATCATCATCAGAATTAAAGGTGCAATCAGCTCCCGGGTCACCCGGAGTAACATTGATAGCACAAGTATCGGCAAAAGGAGAAGTGTTGCTTGCTTCCAGAGAAAAGTTAAAACCTGCCCTACGAGCTTCTGCATGTAAAAAACTTAAGACAAAGCGCCCCGTTTCTTGTGCTTCAGCCAAACCATCAGACGTTGTTGCTGAACGAGTGCTGGTGATCATAATATTCATCACAAAATAAGAGACAACGACACCCAAAGCGCTGGCAATCATTAATTCAACTAGTGAAAAACCACTTTGTTTATTGAAATTGGTCATCGATAAACCACCGTTGTTAACTCCGCCCGGGATGCACTTCCCAGAGCGTCTGTTGCATAAATTGTTTGATCAGCGTTGTTTTTACCACTGGTTCTTGAATCCCAGCTTAAAGTTATCTCAATACGTTGGTCAGCGTTATTATCATTAATAATGAGTTGCGGGTTGGCAATGAAATTTGCGGAAGAAGAGCGAATGGTCCCTGTTGAAGTTGTTGCCGGAGTGCCACAGGCGACTTCCCATAAGTCGGATATCGCCAATTGCTGAGCTGAACAGGTTTGAGCCGTTTGCCGACTGTTGCCATTGTGAAAGGCGACACAAATTCTTGCGGGTGCTGCACAGTCAACGGCTGTATTGTTAGTGTGGTAATTTCCTTCAGGGTTTGCCCGAATACGGTTGATCAAATCCTGCGTGATCCATACAGCCTGAGAACGATTTCCAGTATCTAAAGTCGCACGATTGGCCTGCATTTGGAGAGTTGCTAAACCAACCAAACCAACCACAGTGATAGTAAGAGTGACCATGACTTCAATTAAGCTGAAGCCAGAGGATTTATTTCCTCGATCAATTATGAGCATGTTGATGTCACCACTATTACTTGGCCAATATTATTGATTGAAAGAGTATACTCTCTATTCCCTGTACACCCTGCAACGTCTATTTTGATGCTATCAGATGTTGAAGACCGTCCTCGTCGGTCAAATATAAGCGGATTTGTTAGAGTATAACCTGATGAAATTGTACCAGTCTCTGCAATTGGAGAGTTGGTAGAGCCTCGTGTCAGAATAACAGTTGTATCCTGTAAAATTTCCCAGCCATTATCCCAATTGTTTGCTAATGGCCTCAGTGTGACGTTCTCTGAAGATGAAATTGCTTGATTACGTGCGTAAACAATATCTTGTTGTAGTTCTCTAAGTAATGACGAAGCTTGTTTATTCAGCGTAAATGTCTTCATTGCTGGAACAGCGGTAGACATCAGGATTGCAGCAATAGCAATCACTATCATCAGTTCTATCAGGGTAAAACCCTGATAGAACCTTTTGGGATGTGTGAACATAAAATCAGACTTCATGCCAGTAGTGTTTCTTAATGCCTGCGCAAACACCAGTACCGATGCTTTCGCTACCAATTAATAAGGTTTTTTGCCCTGGGCACTCTGCACCATCACCTTCGGGGCCAGTACCGTTACCACCTGAGCTTGGCGGGAATACCAGAACCGGGTCTGGTGGAATACCGTTTGTTTTTAAGTCTGCTGTTTCGTCAATGGTGAGGTTGTCTAAAGAGAACCCGCCATTGTTTCCGCCGCCGCCACTTCCATCACCGCTTCCATCGCCGCTTCCATCGCTACCATCACCACTTCCACTGCTTGCGGCGGCTAAATTGATGGTATACAGCTTGCCTTGTCCAGCACTACCAGAACAGGACAGGCTCGAAGACGTAGATGTTGTTGGCTTGTACGTGGTGAAGAAAATTTTAAAGTCACTGGTTAATGAGTTACTTAAAACTTTTTCACCGCTGCCAGGAAGGTCGAAGAATAAGCCATTATATTTTTTCTCATCCGGTTCACTATTCCAGCTGCTATAGTCCCCTAAATCAGACTTAGACAGAGTTTTATAGGACGTTAATAGGTTTTTCAGATCAGTTTCGGTTTCAGTTGTCATTTTATCGAAGAGCACATAGTAGTGATCTTCATTCAAAATATTTAATGGGTGAGCGCGATAGCCTGAGCCAATGCCTACAATATAAATTCCTTCTCCTGACTCTGAAGTGACATAAGACACATCCGGGGAGTTGAAGAAACGCGTATTGCCTGCAACTGTACCATCGTTCAGATCCGCCAGAACAGTACCCACCTGATTGCCATCAGAAAGCAAGTCAATTCTCCAGATGCGGCCACCCACGTCTGCAGCGTATAAAATATCAACGTTTTTATCGCCATTATTATCAACAGGAGTAATGTCGCTCACAATTGAGCTGGTCATTTCTGTGAGGCGAAGGTCAGCATTAGCATTTGGAGAAGCTTTCCATAATAGTCGACCAGTGAGTGCATCAACAATAAAGATGGCGTTACCCTGATCATGAGTTATGCGTGTGCTGCTAACAGTATCATTATTATCTTCGTCTCCGTCGTAGCCACCACCAAAGACCAGTACTTTGATCGAATCTTCATTGCTGCTGACACCAATCGCAGCGGGATTCACATTGATTGGTGTCATCTCCGACCATGTCTGTCCCAGTTCTTCAAAGCCCTGAATACCGCCATCAATCTGCCACATGAGTTCAGGTGCATCTCTATCCGATACATCCAGCGCATAATAGCTGCGTCCACCTCGACGCATACCAACATAGATATAAGCCTTATCATTACTATCAATGACAAGACGCGTATCGTTGTCACCAGACTCAACTAACAGAGTCGATATCGGGCCATCTAAGCCGTAAACTTTACCCAGTGTGCTTGTATTGTTTCTGTATTCAAGAATGTTTGGCAACAGTTCTCTCGGAATAAAGGCAAATCGCTCTTTAGGGTCATTGATATTAGAGTCGATGGCATGCAGGTAACCCGAGTTAGTACCGAAGAAAATCGTGCTATCTAAAATACCAGTAGACGCATTGGCACCATAATGAATCACAGCTGGTTTGCTGTGCAAAGGGTCTTCTATTGCTCTTCGGGAGGTTATGCCTCCATTACTATCGAATTCTAATCCTGCACCCCAAAGTACCAGATTGTTGAAATCAACATCACTTATGCTGTCTGCATTGAAGAGTGATTTTGTAAAGTTGCTGTTAATTGTTGGGTTGGAACCACTGCCACTGCTTATGAATTTATCATTGATAGCGCCACTGGAATTGCTTAAATGAGTAATTACATTGCGACTGGCAGTTAAGCGTCGTGCTGCCCCCCCTTTAGAAACAGTTTTTCCATCGGGAGCATCTTCTGCTTCGGTCCAGAAGCTGGTTGCGGTTTCATCAAAAAAACCAGTTGTGCTGTTTACCGCCGGTTCTGTGTCATTGATGCCGTAAATTTTACCGTCACTGCCGAGTCGGTAACGTTTTAAGTTACCTTCCCAACCGATGGAATTACTTGGGGAGAATAGTGTGAAATATAACTCACTGGAATTCTCCAAGCGATTCAAAGCGTTTACTGCGACTGAAGGGGCGGTAAAATTGGCTGATTTAGTTTGGATTTTTGCGAAGGTGTTAACTAATGCTTCACGAAGCTCGTCATAGCCCGTGCCTTTTTCAACACGAATATAGGTTCCCCCACCTGCCGTAGCTGTATTATTAAGTCTGGTATCAATGACATCGCCTTGGCTTACAAATCCACCAATAGTATAGGTGGTTACATTTTGCTTACCTTCATCGCTTGAATTGTCGTCCAGATTAATACGACTATCATCAATGATATCCTGAGTTTGTGCATAAAGCGCCAGCTCCTCCATACAGCTGTCATCTAAAATATTGTTTGTACCATTCGGGTCTGTAGAACAATTTTTAGTAATATAAGATTTGTCAGAATCAATATCCTTAACAAAATTTCTTATTCTGACATCACTATCTGCATCATAAGATGATTCGCCATCAGTAAAAATAATCACATGATTACTTTGGCAGGTATCATTGATTGGTGTTATGTAATTTCCAGAATTGTCATAGGTATCGTGATGACTTAAATAAAAATAATTGTCATTTGAGATCGCCGAGCAGTTGTTAACGGTTTTGATAAATTCTGTTTCTATAGTTTCAAGTTCTGGTTCGAGGCAAACATCTTTGTTTTCCACTTGTGCTGGTCGAATGTAACATCTGTTTGCTCCACCCCACCATGGACGGAAATAAGATATGTAGTCGTCTCGGGTACTACAAGCAGTGCTTGAGAGGCCTGTCACGTAACAACGGCCATAGTAGTCTCGCTGGCCATTACATACTTCAATAACATCATACCTCAAGCAATTTCCTGTTGGTTGAGATAGTGTTTCTTTAACAAGTTTATCTTCTGATTTACACGCAATAGAACCATACTTTTTACCGTATTTTACTGGTTCGCCACTCAGGTAGCGTAATGTTTCATCATAGGTTTCAACCAATGGCGTCCAAGCGTTGGCGGGTAGTTCCTCGATCGCATTAATTAGGGTGTTTTTATGGGTCGCATTGTCAATAGGCCGCAAAGGAATTTGAATAAAACCACCGTGGTCCAGGTTGGTTGTTCTGGTTTTGGATGAATCTGTATAAACTGACCTATTGCTAACGGGGCTCGAAGAGCTTCTGGTGTTATCAAATCTAGATAAACCAATATTTACATTTTCCAAACCAGTCAGGATGGATATGGCTGCTTCTTGTGAAACTTTTATTCTTGATGCTGTATTACCATTCTGATCAACTGCATCATTGCTCCCCATACTGCCTGAAGTATCAAAAATAAACATAACATTGGGATTGCCCACGCCTGTTGTATTACCAGTGTAAATTTCAACATCATCAGCTTTAACAAAAACCGAGAATGAAAGTAAAAATAAAGTTAAATATTTCATTATTAACTCCTGTCGGCCTATGGTTTTGTTAATTGAGTTGATGTTGGCAAAGGTATAATTGGGTCGATTTCGGAGCGAGCACCAAAAACAATGTAAAGCAACTCATTGCTATCGTTACGCATATGAAGAGATAGCCTTGGATAGTTCTTTCGTAAGTAAAATTCGGTTGCAGTTGAAAAGTCTATCTCCCGGTTGCGATCATAAAACTTTGTTTCCGCTGTGACTTGATAACTCTGACTCTCACATTTGGAGCATGTTTTTGCTTTTACAACGGACGATGAGAATATCATTAAATTATGAGGCTCTAGTTTCAGTTCCAATGCTTGGCTGCTAAGGGCTATTGAGCTGAGGAGCAATAGACTGATGGATTTTAAAAAAGTGTTCATGATCAAACTCCGGTGTTATTGCAGTTTAGGGCCTGAGGCATATAAGCCAAATTCCTGCGAAGATGTAATGTTGCCACTTTTATCCGCCCCTTGAGCAGTGAAAGTAAAGTAATATTTGGTTTCACTGTTACCCCCTTCATTCTGTTTGATGTTGAATGGGTTTGGGTCATTAGGGTCGTAGTTGTCATGGGCCGGTATGGTGATTTGTCCTGAAATATTCCCTAATTGATTAGGCTTGTTAGGGACACTCCAGCTATTGGTCGCATAAGGGTCAAAAGTAAGATCAGGATTAGTATTGTTGATAATCGTGGTTAGCATATTTCTTGCCGCTGATATGTTGTCATCATCGTTCATGAGGGCATGGCCTCTGGCAAGGAAGTCATAAGTGGAGTTAAACACCGCCTGGCTTCTTTGCATGCTGCCCACCATTTTCAACTGAATGGTAGAACGTTCCATCGCAACAATGGATGTGATGGTGATGATGGTCAGGATAACCAAGCTGATGATCAGTGCTGAACCATTTGAGTGCTGTGCTGATAGACGCATATTGAACAACCAATTATATCTTTGTTATAGCATCATAAAGAATCGCAGTCAGGCTGCCAGAGCTTGCTGATCAGCGGTGCTTTATTCGGAAGAAATGGTTCTTCAATTGGAAGGGCAGGGAATGGTCTTGCCTCCAGCCGTTTCCGGAATGCCATCCCCATTCTTATCTGTGCCTCGTCTGACCCGCCCAATACGCGAAATAATGAGCACCTCGCTGTCTATATCGGTGCGGCAGTAGCTAAGTGATCCGCTACTGAAGCCTGCAAATCCACGGCTATTGAAGCTTATCACTCGATTGTTAAAAGAGCGTTGAATATCTTCTGTTGAAACAGCTGGTATAGTGCGCAATATTTCTTCATTGATATCAAGTCTGCGGTTGTTATTCAGATCGGTAAATATGCTGAGTTCTTCATTCCAATCTTTTCCGCAGGAAGCATTATCTCCTAGGGGACAAAAACTGGTTCGGGATTCATGCGTAATAGCTCTTATGCGTGTGTAACTGATAGCTTGCTTTAATTGCACAATATGTTGTCGCGATTCAATTTTGCTGGAAAACTTGGCGAGTGAAGGGAGTCCAACTTGAGTAATAATTGCGATCAGTGCTAACACAATCAGTGTTTCAACCAGTGTTAATGCTTTAACAGAGCTTTTCATAACAACCATCCGTGGCTATTTTTTGTTCAATATATCCTTGCGTTTATGATTACGTCACTCAGTGGATGGTGTGAAATTCAGTCAATGGCAAGCTTCTTACAGCGATAACGCAATGCACGGAAGCTAATCCCGAGTTTTTCGGCGGCTGCGGTTTTATTCCAGCGCGTGGCTTCCAGCGCCTGAGTAATCGCCAGGCGCTCGATGTTTTCCAGGTAGGCTTCTAGGTTGTTAGTTTCGATGGTCATTTCACCATCGTCAGAGTGCGATTGAGTCATTGCCTGAGTTTCGTCAGACAGGCTTAAGTCGTCAATGCTGATCAGTTCGCCCTCTGCCATGGTGAAGGCGCGTTGCAGGATATTTTCTAACTCACGGACATTGCCCGGGAAGCTGTATCGCTGCAAAGCATCCGCCGCGCGCGGGGATAAATCGACTTCGGGCATGCCCCATTCCTGAGCGTATTTGCGTATGAAATGACGAGTTAACAGCGGGATATCTTCAGGCCGTTCGGCCAGGCGGGGTACACATACCTGAATCACGTTTAAGCGGAAGTACAGATCTTGCCGGAACGCTTCTTTATCGACAAGAGCCTGAAGGTCTTTGTGGCTGGCAGAGACAATGCGCACATCCACTGGGTCTTCGTGCTCGCTGCCCACCGCGCGCACGGCTTTTTCCTGAATCACGCGCAGTAGTTTGGCTTGCATATCCAGTGGCAGTTCGGCTACTTCATCGAGAAACAAAGTGCCTCCCTGAGCGGCTTTAAAGAAGCCGGCTTTATCACTGCTGGCTCCGGTGAATGAGCCTTTCACATGGCCAAAGAATTCACTTTCCATCAGGTCTTTGGGAATGGCGCCGCAGTTAACTGCAATAAACGGTTGGCTGGCACGCACACTCTGATGATGAATCAACTTGGCGACCAGTTCTTTCCCTGTACCGGATTGGCCGTGGATAAAAACCGGAGCCTGGGTGCGGGCCACTTTACGGATGTTTTCTTTGAGTTGTTCCATCACCGCTGAGCTGCCAAGCAGGCCTTGTGCAGAAGGAACGGCATCAATGTTCGCCGGCACTTTTGTCAAGCGTAGCGCGGCCTGAACCAGTTCTCTTAAACGGACGATATCAATCGGCTTGGCAACCAGGTCGAAGGCCCCGGCTTTTAAGGCATTCACTGCCAAATCCATACTGCCAAAAGCGGTAATCATGGCGATGGGCATATCCGTGTATTTTGCGTGACACAGCTCAATGATTTCGAGCCCATTGCCATCGGGGAGTTTCATGTCGGTAATGCAGAAATGGTATGGCCGTTGTTGCAACAGAGCTAAGGCTTCGCTGACACTGCCAGCCTGGTAGCAATTCATGTCCATACGTTGCAGAGTCAGCGCAATTAAATCGCGGATATCGGGTTCATCGTCGATAATAAGGGCGGTGTATTGGCTCATTCCATTACTCAATTCATATTTCAATCAGTTTTTCGGAGAGTCGGGCTTTGTGCCTGAATCTGAAAACAAGTGTGTTTTTGTTTGCGAATATACTGGATTGTAGCCTGATTGGCTTCACACAACTCGCGACAAAGATACAAACCCAGTCCTGTGCCATCGTGTTCGGTGGTGTGAAATGGCTCAAACAGGTGTACTTGTTGTTCGGGAGCAACACCTGGGCCATTATCGACTACCGCCAGTCGCATTCCCTCGGGTGTCTTGTCGGCAATTAACATCAGGCGTGCATGATCTGGGTTGTGTTTAAGCGCATGTCGTAAGCCATTTGCGCAGAGGTTATGCAGGATCTGTTGCAGGTGATCCGGATCAAATGTGATCAGCCAGTCATCATCGCAGGCCAGCTTGATGCTGAAATGTTTGTCCTGATGTAAACCATTGAAGTGCTCAATAAAGTGCTGCAACCAGGGGCGGAGCGGTAGATCTTCGCGGCATGCCTGAGTTCGGCGGGATAATTGTAAAATATCCTCAATAGTGCGGTTAATACGCATGCAGTGTTGCTCAACAATGTGTGTCAGCTTCTGCTCAGGCGCTTGCAGGTAATCGGTTTCGCCGAGTAATTGAGCAGCCTGGCGCAAAGCGCTGAGCGGGTTGCGGATTTCATGGGCGATGCTGGCCGTGAGTCGTCCTAATGAGGCGAGCTTGATTTGTTGCGCTTCCGCCGCAATGCGGCTGCTGTCTTCCAGGTAGATTAAATAATCACCGGGTTCCGCGCCTTCGATCTCTACACGGCTGAGCATCAGGCCGACTTGTTGATGCTGGATGACTGAACCCGATGACGCTTGTTGTATTGCATCCGGTAAGGCTCTGTCTTCTTGTAATTTAAACCAACGCGCAGCCTGCTGATTAAACAGCAATACCTGATGATTTTTATCACAGGCGATAATGCCATTCGGCAAACCTAATAACGCTTTTTTACTGAAATTTTGCAGGCGCCGGATACGGGTGGCTTGTTCATCCGCCAGTGTGAGGGTGCTTTGCAGTCGTTGTGACAGGGCTTGTGTCAGCGCCGCCAGGGTAAAAAACAGGATTCCTTGAAGGCCTGTGTTCACAATGCTTTGGGTTGCCAGATCCTGCAGTAGAAATTGCTGAGTATAGAATAACGCCAGGCTGCTCCAGGCGGCGACACCAAAGCCGAGCACCCCGGGGGCCAGCAAGTTTGCGATCACCACGGGAATTAAAATCAGGCTCGGGAAGCCCGAGTCGATGCCGCCGCTGGAAAACATCATGGCTGACAGCAGTACAATTTCGAGAAAGATATAACCAATGGCAATTTGTGGATTGGGATTGCGATTGGCGAAGCCAACAAACACCGCGGCGACAATGACGTACAGTGAAACGGTAATCAGTAATGTATGTGGAGCATGGCCACCAATAATGGCATCACTATGATCAAGGCCGTCGACGATGGTCAGAAATAAGGCCAGAAATAACGAATAATGGCTGTAAAGCCGCAGCAGTCGTTGCCCTTTAACCAGAAATTCACTGGGAATAAGTCGCATAGAGTCCTTCTTCTGTTTGCGTCACACCGGGAATTTCCAGACAATACGCGCCCTTGACGATTTTCTCTAGCGAAACACTCAGTAAGAGCAACATCTATGACCGAACCTGTCACCCAAACGCCAATGCGTATTACCCTGAGTCAACTGAATTACAAGGTTGGCGATATTTCAGGTAATGCTGAGCAAATGATCGCCGCTGCAACAGAAGCGGCGCAGCAAGGCAGTGACCTGATTGTTTTCAGTGAGCTTTCGTTAACCGGATACCCGCCTGAAGATTTATTACTGCGCCCGAGCCTGCAGTTGCGGGTTGAAGAGGCACTGGGAAAAATTGCCGATGCTTCAAATCAGATTGCTATTGCACTGGGGTTCCCGTTGCAAGAACAAACACAATTGTTCAATTGCGCCGCCATTTATTATGCCGGCCAATGCCTCGGTCGTTACGCTAAGCAGTGCTTGCCGAATTATCAGGTATTCGATGAGAAGCGTTATTTTTCCGCTGGTGATCAGCCTTGTGTGATCGAACTCAAGGGCCACAAACTCGGACTGACCGTGTGTGAAGATGTATGGCATCCAGGCCCGGCTGAACAAAGTGTTGAGGCTGGTGCCGAACTGATTCTGAACCTGAATGCATCACCGTTCCATGTGGATAAACAACAGCAGCGTATTGAACTGATTCGCCAGCATGTGCAGCAACTGAATGTGCCACTACTTTATGTGAATCAGGTAGGCGGCCAGGATGAGCTGGTCTTTGATGGTCGTTCTTTTGCGATGTCCTCTGCTGGTGAACTTGTCACCCAGTTAACGGCTTATGAAGCCTCGGCTAATTATGTGCTCTGGGATGGTCAGCAACTGTCCGCACTAGCGCCATCTGCAAGCGATGATTCCGGATTAGCCTCTTTGTATCAGGCATTGGTACTGGGCGTACGTGATTACGTGAATAAGAACGGCTTTAAAGGCATTGTGCTGGGATTATCTGGCGGTATCGACTCGGCATTAACGCTGGCGATTGCCGCCGATGCCATCGGCAAAGACCGCGTTAAAGCGATCATGATGCCGTTTGCTTACACCTCGGGTATGAGTAAAGAAGATGCAGCGGAGCAGGCCGAACGCATGGGGGTTGCATACGAGTCCGTTTCGATTGAGCCAATGTATAACGCCTTTATGGAGGCGCTGGCTCCTCAATTTGAAGGGCTGGCCAGAGATACTACCGAAGAGAACCTGCAGGCTCGTTGCCGTGGTGTGCTGCTGATGGCAGTGTCGAATAAAACCGGCTACATGGTGTTGACCACTGGCAACAAAAGTGAAATGGCAGTGGGTTATGCCACGTTGTACGGTGATATGGTCGGCGGCTACAGCGCATTAAAAGATGTGTATAAAACTACTGTGTTTAAGCTGGCGGAATACCGCAATACGTTGGGGTATGTGATTCCGCAGCGAGTGATCGATCGTCCACCATCGGCCGAGCTTGCTCCTGATCAGAAAGATGAAGACAGCCTACCACCGTATGAGGTGCTGGATGCCATTCTTGAGCGTTATATCGAGCAAGACATGAGTGCCGACGCCATTATCGCTGATGGCTTTGCCCGTGAAGATGTTCTGCGTGTATTGCGGCTGGTGGATGTGAACGAATATAAACGTCGTCAGGCGCCGATTGGTGTTCGTATTACCCAGCGTGGTTTTGGCCGTGATCGTCGTTATCCAGTGACCAATGGCTGGAAGGCGGGGGTTTAAGGTTCAGAGATCAATTCCCGGCTGAATATTTTCAGCCGGGAATTGTTTGAGTTAATCGTCCAAACAACCAGGTATCAGGAGGGAGGGTTTGTCAGCTTCTCAGCGACTTTAGTAACCTTATCCTTAAGTGAATACAAAGATACAAAGGCCACGGGCCAGGCGATCACATAACTCGATAGCCAGCGCTGCGGCGTTCCAGCATCCAGGCCGGTATTAATGATTACCACCACCGCAGATACAATCCCCGCCATGGTGCCCGACATCAATAAAGCAAAAACAACTGGCGTATGTTTGGGTTTGAGCATGGAACATCTTACTTCTGAATACCGTTGACAGAAGCTTAGTCAAGCAAACCGAAGCTCACCACATTTAATAACGAACGACGATCCACTTCCGTCAGGCCACTGCTGACAAATTCGCCATCCTTGAGTTGTGGATGCTCCGGGAAATTCAATTCCAGCAAGGCTAGGGCTTTATTGGACTCCAGCGGCAGCTCAAGCAGCTGATATGCCTCGACCTGCAGTGCCAGTGCATCGGCGACAGAAGAGGTTCTCTGGAAGTTCATCACAATTTTCTGCGCACGATTCGCGGCGGCAACGTAGGCATGACGCTTCATATAATATTGAGCAACACCCAGTTCATAGGAGGCCATACGATCATTCAGATAAACCATGCGAGCGCGTGCATCGGCGTTGTAAGGGCTGTCTGGGAAGCGGGTTAATAGTTCAGAGAAATAATTAAAAGCATCCTGCAGAGGCTGTTGATCGCGGCGGGATTGCCCGTCTGACAAATAACGCTCTACAAAGGCAAATCCAAGATCGTAGGTGGCTAAGCCACGCATGTAATAAGCATAATCGACCTGAGAATGTAATGGGTGCAGGCGAATAAAACGTTCCGTTGAAGCCAGTACGCCGTCCATATCACCGGTTTGATACTGAGCATAAATCAGCTCCAGTTGGGCCTGTTCTGCGTATTGACCAAATGGATAACGGGATTCCAACTCACGCAAGCGCTCAACTGCCACCAGATAGTTGTTATTTTCCAGTGCTTCAGACGCCTGTTGATAATACTCACGTTCTGTTTGCTCACTGGTTTTATCGGGCTGGCTGGAGCATGCAGCTAACAGCGACAGGGCACCCAGAAAAATAACGCTCTTCACACAACCACGTGTGGCGTTCCATTGGCCGGACAACAAACCAAACGGCGAAATGGTTGGCAACTTCATGGAGACTGTTCCTGATTATCGATATACTGAAAGAATAAACCCCGTATTAAAGCACAGTCGCCACTCGCCCCCAATAAAAGCCTGTCCTGGGCAGGGTAGAATAGCGTAAAGATGTGCGTCGCACCGAACTGAGTCCTATGTCTAATCAGATACACCAAACTGCCGAAGTCCCACACGAATTGGGTAATAAACGCCTGGATCAGGTTGCTGCCCAACTGTTTCCGGATTTTTCACGTTCGCGCTTGCAACAATGGATTAAAGAGGGACAACTTACCGTTGATGGTGATGTTTGGCGTGGCCGGGATAAGTTGGTGGGTGGTGAAACCCTGACTCTGGAGACCGAGCTGGAAGCTGAAGGTGACTGGCAGCCGGAAGATATTCCGCTGGATATTATCTATGAAGATGACCATATTCTGGTGATCAATAAACCTGCGGGGTTAGTCGTTCACCCGGCTGCAGGCAATCAAACCGGCACTTTATTAAATGCGCTGCTGCATCATGATCCGGAGCTGGCCAATATTCCACGGGCTGGGATTGTGCACCGTCTCGATAAAGACACCACTGGCCTGATGGTGGTGGCAAAAACCCTGAAAGCACAGGGACATTTGGTTGCTCAGTTACAAGACCGCAGCATGGGGCGTGAATATGAAGCGGTGGTACAAGGGGTGATGACCGGTGGTGGCACGGTTGATCAACCGATTGGTCGTCATGGCACACAACGCACCAAGATGGCGGTCAACCCTTTGGGTAAAGATGCCATCACCCACTACCGGGTGCTGCATAAATTCCCTACGCATACCTACATTCGTTGCAAACTGGAAACTGGCCGTACTCACCAGATCCGGGTGCATATGGCACACATTGCACACCCGCTGGTGGGAGACGCGGCCTACGCCGGGCGTACCCGCTTAACCAAAGGCATCACACCTGAGCTGCGTAATACCTTGCAACAGTTCAGGCGTCAGGCCCTGCATGCCCGCCAATTGGGGTTAATCCACCCGGCCAGCGAAGAATATTGTGAATGGGAAGTGGAGTTGCCAGAAGACTTTGAACAGCTACTGGACGTACTGGCCTTTGATGAAGAAGAGCACCATGCCGGATTCTGAGGTTGTGTCAGGCTTTACACCGGACTGGCCCCTTCCTTCTGGAGTTTCTGCGTGGATTACCACACGCAGTGGCGGTTGCTCTGAAATACCTTATTCCAGTAATAATCTGGCGCTTCATGTCGGAGATAATCAGGCCTCTGTTGAACAAAACCGCCAGCAGTTATTGCAGCAACTGCCAGGGGCACAGACGATTCAGTGGCTGAGTCAGACTCACAGTAACCGGGTGATCAAAGCAGATGACGGTGGACAACAAACACCACAACAAGCACCGGATGCTGATGCCTGCTTTACCCATGAGTCCGGTCTTGTTTGTAGTGTAATGACGGCGGATTGTTTACCCGTGTTGATTGCCGCTAAAGACGGTTCTCAGGTGGCCGCGGTACATGCTGGCTGGAGAGGGTTGGCGGCGGGTATTGTTCAGAATACATTAGCGCAGTTCTCATCCGATGTGACGGTATACCTGGGCCCGGCGATTGGCCCGCAGCAATTTGAAGTTGGGCCTGATGTGCGGCAAGCGTTTGATTGGGCCTCGGATGATTGTTTTCAGCCGGGTCGTAGCGATCGGCTGATGGCGAATATTTATCAGCTGGCGCGTGAAACTCTGATGGCAGCTGGTGTGAATGAAATGCACGGTGGTGAGCATTGCACCGTTACCGACGGCGAGCGCTTTTATTCCTATCGGCGTGAGGGTCAGACCGGCCGAATGGCCAGCCTGATCTGGATTAATCGTTAAACTATTTGCAGTATTCTGCTATGGAGTCATCGGCCCTCTTGTTCCAGTTAGCACGTTCTTCGTCTGTGAGTGGTCGGTAAGAACCATCTTTTTGCTTAAAGCGGCGGCTGAAGTTAGCGGATAATTTGGTTTTGGCGTCGCGGGCATTGGCACAATATTCAGCCGCTTTTTCTTTACTGACTTTATTCTTAACCGGCTCCTGTTGCTGTTCTTCTGTTTCAGCCTGGAGTGTTTGCTGTTCATCGCTTTTAACATCCGCTGAAATGGCTGGCTGAGTTTTGACGGGCGGCGTGACTTTATCCACACGAAGATTGTACTGATCCTGATTCAAACCACGTGGCGGTTGAGAACTGAAATGTACCTGGCCATTTTCGTCGGTCCATTTATAGACCTTTCCAGCCTGGCTCCAGGGAGACATCAATGTCCCGGCCAGTAGCAAAATGACAGATAGTGTTCGCATAATAACCTCAGGGGAAAAACAGTTGATAAAGCAAGTTGTTAAAAGCCCTCCCAACGTTATTTAAACCTTATGATTTGTCAAGGTTTTCTGCGGTTTTTGCGGTGGACAATGCTGGCGGTAATGCTAGAATTAGCGCGCTTTTGCTGACGTTGCTGTTACCAACATCCTGAGTAGCACGATGACAGCTTCTGGAGCGGCTATCCTCCGCCCAGTTCAGCCTCGATGTCTTCGACCCGACAGCGAGTTACTGATGAACAATTAAAAGTTGCGCATCCAGCCTGAGCGAGCCTCAGTTGTGTAAGGCTCAATATCGCACAGTTAAAATTTTTACCCACGCTCTTTTTAGAGCTTGTGAATGAGGATAAGTACGGTGGAATTACTTTCCGGCGGAGATATGTTAGTTCGCGCGCTGCATGAGTCAGGCGTTGAATACATTTATGGTTACCCGGGTGGCTCTCTGCTACACGTGTACGATGCAGTCTACAAACAAAGCGCCGTTAAACACGTACTGGTCCGACACGAGCAAGCCGCTGCTCATATGGCTGATGGTTATGCCCGTGCGACCGGCAAACCAGGTGTTGTAATGGTGACTTCGGGTCCTGGCGCAACCAACACCATTACCGGTATTGCAACTGCTTTTACCGATTCGATTCCAATGGTCATCATTTCTGGTCAGGTGATGAGCCATCTGGTGGGCGACGACGCCTTCCAGGAAACTGACATGCTGGGTATTTCCCGCCCGGTGGTTAAACACAGCTTTGCGGTACGTCGTCCGGAAGATATTCCAGAGATTGTTGCCAAAGCGTTCCATATTGCCAGCACTGGTCGCCCTGGCCCGGTTCTGATCGATATTCCGAAAGACATGACCATGCCGAACGAACGGTATGAGTATTCCTATCCGAAGAAGATCAAGCTGCGCTCTTACACGCCGCCACAACGTGGCCATGCGGGTCAGATCAAAAAAGCCGTTGAGTTGCTGGTCAAAGCCAAGCGTCCGGTTATTTACGCTGGTGGTGGTGTGATCATCGATGGCAGCTCCGATAAATTGCGTACTCTGGTTGATCGCCTGAACTTCCCGTGCACCAATACTCTGATGGGCCTGGGTGCTTATCCGGGTACCGGTGAGCGTTTCCTGGGTATGTTGGGTATGCACGGCACGTACGAAGCCAATATGGCGATGCACCATGCGGATGTGATCCTCGCGGTTGGCGCGCGTTTTGACGACCGTGTAACCAATGCAACCAACAAGTTCTGCCCGGAAGCGACCATTGTTCATATCGACATTGATCCGTCTTCCATCTCTAAAACCATCAACGCGCACGTGCCGATTGTTGGTCCGGTTGGCAGTGTACTGGATGAGATGCTGGCGCTGCTGGATGAAAGTGAAGAAACGCCGGACGAGGCGGCACTGGAATCCTGGTGGACACAAGTGAACGAATGGCGTCAGCGTCATGGCATGCGTTATGAGAAAAATGATAACGGCCTGATGAAGCCTCAGGAAGTGATCGAAGCCATGTGGGAAGCTACCAAAGGTGATGCCTATGTGACTTCCGATGTGGGTCAGCACCAGATGTTTGCCGCTCAGTATTACAAGTTTGATAAGCCAAATCGCTGGATTAACTCCGGTGGTCTGGGAACCATGGGTTTTGGTTTCCCGGCGGCAATGGGTGTCAAACTGAACTTCCAGGACGAAATGGTTGTTTGTGTGACGGGCGAAGGCTCCATTCAGATGAACATTCAGGAATTGTCGACCTGTTTACAGTACGGCATTCCGGTGAAAATTCTGTGTCTGAACAACGGCTCTCTGGGCATGGTACGTCAGTGGCAGGATATGAACTACGAAGGTCGTCACTCCCATTCTTACATGGAGTCACTGCCTGACTTTGTGAAGCTGGCTGAGTCTTATGGCCATGTGGGTATTCAGGTGAAAACCCGTGATGAACTGCCACAGGCGCTGGAAGATACATTTGGTAAATACAAAAACCGTCTTGTGTTCCTTGACGTTGCTGTTGATGAAACGGAACACGTTTACCCAATGCAGGTACCAACTGGTTCCATGCGTGATATGTGGCTGACCAAGACGGAGCGTACCTGATATGAGACATATTATTTCTATCCTGCTGGAAAACGAACCTGGTGCTTTGGCACGTGTTGTTGGTTTATTTGCCCAGCGTGGTTACAACATCGAAACCTTAACTGTGGCACCAACGGAGGACGAAACCCTGTCTCGTCTGACCATGACCACTGTGGGTGATGACAGCAAGATTGAGCAAATCACCAAGCAGCTGAATAAGCTGATTGAAGTGGTGAAGCTGGTGGACCTGTCTGAAGGTGCTCATATCGAGCGTGAGCTGATGTTGGTTAAAGTTAAAGCAGTGGGTGCTCAGCGCGCTGAAATTAAGCGTACCGCGGATATCTTCCGTGGTCAGATTGTTGATGTCACTGCGAATGTTTATACCATTCAGCTGACAGGCACCAGTGACAAGCTGGAAGCCTTTATCGAAACACTGGGTGCTGGTTCGGTATTAGAAACGGTTCGTACCGGTGTTTCCGGTATTTCCCGTGGTGAGAAGGTATTGAGCTTGTAATCTTTACCGCTATTTGAAAAGCCCGGTAACTTTTCAAAGCACATCCTGTTGCTGCTTTGAAAAGTTACCGGGCTTTTTTCTTTTCTGAATATCACGATTCATCCCGCTCCAGAAACGCCAGCGACATAAACCCGGCAAATGCTGAAATCAAAACCACGGACGAAGTGGTGCCAATACTGAGCATCAGTAGTCCGGCAATAATCCAGCCATTTTTTACTTGTTCCAGGCGCTTTTGGTAGGCCGGTGTTTGGGTCCAGAGAAACTCCGGGTGATCTTCCGGTAGGTTGTAAAAACGACGTATTCGGCTAATCAGATCGGGTTTATTCACAGCCTGTCCTCTTTCAGGTGTTACCTGATAAAGCTTATAAATAAATCCGCAGGCTTGCTGTACTAACTCTGAATCTGTCTATTCAGAGCTGGCGTTAGAATCGGAAGGTCTGAACTGCTTTAGTGCAGTGTATAAAAAGTGCAGTCCAGAGAAAATGCAGTTAAGAAAAAGTGCAGTCCAGAAAAAACTAAATCCGGTAGGTGGACTTGGTCATCACTTTTGCCATACCCGACATCGCAAAACGAACCGGAAGTGGGAACTGATAACCACCGGCATCCAGCGCGGCGCTGGCATGTCTGGCTTCGTCATCCAGCATCTGCAATAACACTGCTTTGCTTTTATCATCCTGAGTTGGAAGGCTGCTCAAATGCTCTGTCAGGTGTTTGCATACCTGCTGTTCTGTCGCTGCAACAAACCCTAGGCTGACCTTATCACTCACCTTGCCAGCAGCGGCACCAATGCCAAAAGATAAGCCGTAAAACAACGGGTTCAGATAACTGGTATGACCGCCCAGCTCGTTAATACGCTGTTCACACCACACCAGATGATCCACTTCTTCACGGGCGGCTTCTTCCATTGATTCCCGTACTTCGGGCAGCTTCGCCGTCAGTGCCTGACCCTGATACAAGGCCTGGGCGCAGACTTCACCGGTATGGTTAATACGCATTAAGCCTGCGGCGTGCTTTTTATCGTCTTCCGAGAGTTCACTGTAATCACGGGACTGTGCCGGGGAAGGACGCTCTTCATTGGCGGCACCGGGAATCAGGGTGCGCAGAGCCTGGTCGGCATTGTGAATCAGTTTATCGAACAACGAATAATGACGAGTCATAGCAGTTTCTTCTGGAAGTGAGAGGGTAATTTTAAGGCAAATGTGCCATCACTGATACCTTCGCTCAGATATTGATATAGTGTTCTCATCAATATGGAATGGAAACTACCATGCAGGATTTACACGATTTAGGCCTGATGCTGGATCGCAACACCCCTTTGTTACTGATCGAATCCCACGAAGAAGCTCGTGTTCTTGAGTTGTTGACCCGGATCGCAGTGAAACGTGGTCTGGCATTACAGCAGTGGACGGTGAGCGATGGCCTGAGGCGGCTTGGCTTCGGCGAAGAAGTCAGCGGCGACGAGACGTTTCAGCCGGTGGATGCGTTAAAACGCATCAAGGCCCGGGATCAGGGCGGATTGTTTGTACTGTGTGATTTACACCCATATCTCGAAGATCCGCTCACTGTTCGCCTGATCAAAGACATTGCGCTGCAGCATGAGCGTATGGGGAAAACCCTGGTGTTGCTCAGTCACCGGATTGACGCCCCGGCGGAAGTACAGCGTTTATCCATGCGCTTTGATTTACAGCTCCCGGATGAAGGTCAGCTGTTATCTCTGGTGAAAGAGGAGGCGCAGCGTTACGCCAAACACAGTGGTCGTAAGGTTAAAACCGATTCAGCCACCCTGCAGCAAATCGTCAGTAATCTGCGCGGCTTAACCTTCTCAGATGCCCGGAGACTGGTGCGCGGCGCCATCGTTGATGATGGTGCGTTAACTCAGGATGACGTACCAGAAGTCAGCAAAGCCAAAATGGCGCTGCTGGATATGGAGGGAGTGATGAGCTTTGAATACGACACTGCCCGTTTTGGTGATGTGGCTGGCCTGGAAAATATGAAAACCTGGCTCGAAGCTCGGCGCAGTGCTTTTTTGCAGTCGGGTGATTCGATGCGACCACGGGGAATGATGTTATTTGGCGTGCAGGGCAGTGGTAAAAGTCTGGCGGCCAAAGCCGTCGCTGGCTCGTGGGGCGTTCCGTTATTACGGCTGGACTTTGGTGCTCTGTATAACAAATTTTTTGGTGAAACCGAGCGTAACCTGCGTGAATCCCTGAAGTTGGCAGAAACGATGTCACCGTGTGTGGTGTGGATGGATGAAGTTGAAAAGGGCCTGGGTCAGGACAGCAATGATGCTGGAGTCAGCCAGCGATTATTAGGCACCTTGTTAACCTGGATGGCGGAGCATCAGGAGCAGGTGTTTGTGGTGGCCACCGCCAATAACATTCATGCCTTGCCGCCGGAGTTAATGCGTAAGGGCCGGTTAGATGAATTATTCTTTGTTGATCTGCCCGGGGTTAAAGTACGGGAAGCAATTCTGCGTCTACATATGGAAAAACGTGGGTTAGATGCCGAGCGTTTTGATCTGACTCTGCTGGCCCAGGTCAGTGACGGATTTTCCGGTGCGGAGCTGGAGCAGGTGGTGGTATCAGCCTGGCATTCGGTGCGCAGTCTGGGGGATCATGAGGTGATTAATACCGAAATGCTGATGACTGAAATACAGCGCACTCAGCCGTTATCAGTCACTATGGCCGAGCAGTTGAGTGGCTTACGCCAGTGGGCCCAGGGGCGTGCGGTGATGGCGGATTAACCGCCATCCTTATCAATAGATTCAGAGCAGGCCGCTTACGCGTAAGCTGAGCAGCGCCTGGCGCAGCTGTTCCGGATCTGCGGGTTTGGATAACAGGGTTTCAATGCCTGCTTCCAATGCTTCTTCGCGAACATGGCTGATGCTCATGCCGGTCAGCATCAGTCGGGCGGGTTTCTGTTCGATGTCTTTATCACTGGTAATGCGCTCGGAGAGCTGTAAGCCGTTCATCAATGGCATATCGTGATCAATGATGATGTAATCAAACGGCTCTTTGAGGTTGGCCTGATTGCGCATCATGGCCAATGCTTCCTTGCCGCTGTAGGTGCTGTCGGTGCGCATTCCCCAACGTTTGACCTGTTTATCAATCACGTTACGTACAGAAGCGTTGTCATCTACGATCAGAATGCGTTTGCCAATCAGGCTGTCATCCTGTTGTTGCGGCTCCGTGCTCTGGTCGGCTTCCAATGGTAAATAAAGCGCCAGCGACGCTCCGTGTAAGGCAAAACTTTCAATCTCCAGGTTGGCCTTCATGTGCTTCAGTACCCGGCGCAATACCAGCATATTCCAGAGTTTATCGTAATTGCGGGGAATCAGATTCTGTTGATGCTGGAGAATCATCAGCGTTTGTTTCAGTTCATCCGGTCGAGTGATATGGCCGGTGACCCGAAGCTGAATGGCAAGGCCAGCTGCCGAAGGTGTTTGATAAGGCTTACAAATCAGCGCCAGTTCGCCTTGCTCGGTATAAGCCATGAGTTTGCTGATCAAAGTATGTAGCAACGATTGCAGGTGGACTTTATCGCTCAGCACCCGTTGCGGCGTTTGATCGTCAACATCGACCAATAGCTCAATTTGTTTGCGCACGGCTTCCTGCTGAAAGTGCTGAATGGTTTTATTCAGCAACGGAATTATCGGTACTGGCTGATTTTCCAGTTCCAGCTGATTATTTCGGACCTTGCCCAAGTCAGAAACCTGATTGACGACGTGCAACATATCGCGCCCGGCCTGACTGATGGTGTCGAGGAAGTCACGCTGATTGTTGCTGAGTGGTGTATCGGCTAAGAGTTCTCCCATGCCAATAACACCGTTAATTGGTGAGCGCAGTTCATGGCTGATGTGTGACAACATGCGAGAACTGACAACCAGCTCGCGTTCGGGGGTAGTATCGGTTCCGGAGCGGCGTTTGGATGAACAGGCCACAGCCATCAACAAACTACTGATTAAACAGGCTGGTAGTAACACTACGGCCCATTCATAAATAAGCTCCAGTGACAGCAGGTTTTCTACTGTCATCAGCGTCATTAGCATCACCAGGCTATAAGCCAGGGCGCCGTAAGCGATCCAACGCTGTGATTTCGGCTGTTTACTGGTTCCTGAAAACAGCAATACGCAAACCAGAATACTGACGATAAAAAAGCCCATCGACAGAAGCAGTTTAAGGCCGGTATCAATGGTCGCCATAAAGCCAAAGCTGATCAGTAGATAAGCGGCACAAGAGGATAATAAGGCACGTCGAATTGCAGGGTTTGGCCAGCCCAGTGCGTATACCACACCGAGGTAACAGATGACCGCCAGGTTGGCAAAGACGTGGCTGATAGTATCAACATGGTTTTGACTAATATTAAATAAAACGCCAGCCAGGCCGGACCAGGTCGGCAGGTAAATGAATAAACACAGGGTATAGCCGGCGGCGAAAGCCGCAAGGTACAAACGCTGTTGATAATAGGTGGCGGTAAAGTACAGTAAGCTGGCCAGAATAAAACCAATGGTCAGCCCCTGAATAATGAAATCCCATTGTTCATTGAATAAGAAACCATCGAGACTCGCCAGCTTCAGAGTGGTGTTAATACTGGTGCTAGAGCTGATGCGTATCAGGTAGCTTTCGGTGGTATTGGCCGGAATTTCCAACAAAAACGGGTAGGCCTGCAAATACCCTCCCATCTGATTACGATGGTTATAAATTTGTGGCTCACGGCTATTGCTGATGTTGTAGAGCGAGACGCTGCCAAGTGTCGGGTTGGATAAACTTAGTACGGCCTGGCGTGTATCGCTGTAGAGGTTGGTAATACTAATTCGCAACCAATAGGTCGACTCGGTGACGCCAAATTTCAGCTTATTAGAATGGCTGGGAGTAAAACGTAACTGTTGTTCCATATTTAACATGGAATCGATGGTCATCTCTGCACTGGTATCTTCGTACACAGAGACGTATGGGGTTACCACAAAATCAAAAGATTCGTTGGGAATCAACAAGGGATTTGTTGAAGCGAGGGCGTTGTCTACTGAGCACAGCAGAATAAACCACAAGCAGACTTTGCCCAAAAACGCTCTGCCAAAAAACACTCTACCAAAAAACAGAGTGGCGTCGCCTTTAAACAGGCAGGTGATGAGGCAATAAAGGCGGCTGAAGGCGAACAGCTTCATCCATGAATCTCCGGGTCTTCATTGGCGGTAAAAACCAGCAGCCGCTTAGGCTTGCTGGTTTTTATTCAAACGCTGACAGAGTTATGACTTCTGTTCGCGAGCAATCGCACGGTAGCCGATGTCTTTACGGTAGAAGACATCTTTCCAGTCGATCTGTGCAGTCAACTCATACGCTTGTTGTTGAGCTTCACTGACGCTGTTCCCAAGTGCTGTTGCACATAATACACGTCCACCGGCAGTGACAACATTATCGCCGTCCAGTTTTGTACCGGCGTGGAACACTTTGCGGTCAGTGCCATCATTGGTTGGCAGGCTGATTACATCGCCTTTGTTGTATGACGCCGGGTAACCGCCAGCCGCCAGAACTACTCCCATGGAAGCACGAGGGTCCCACTGAGTGGTTTCCTGATCCAGTTTGCCGTCTAATGCGGCTAAGCAGTGAGCCACCATATCCGACTGCATACGCATCATGATGGGTTGAGTTTCAGGGTCACCGAAGCGGCAGTTGTATTCGATTACCTTTGGCGCGCCAGATTCGTTGATCATCAGACCTGCGTACAAGAAGCCAGTGTAGTCGTTACCTTCCGCAGCCATACCGTCAACAGTTGGGCGAATCACTTCGGCCATAATACGGTCGTGAATTTCTGGCGTTACAACCGGAGCAGGGGAGTAAGCACCCATGCCACCCGTATTTGGGCCAGTATCGCCGTCACCCACACGTTTGTGATCTTGGCTGGTAGCCATTGGCAGAATGTTTTTGCCATCCACCATCACGATGAAAGAGGCTTCTTCGCCGGTCAGGAACTCTTCAATCACCACACGACAACCGGCATCACCAAAGGCGTTGCCCGACAGCATGTCTTTGACGGCTTCTTCGGCTTGTTCCAGAGTCTCGGCAACAATCACACCTTTACCCGCAGCCAGACCGTCAGCCTTAACTACGATAGGAGCGCCTTTCTCACGTAGGTAAGCCAGAGCAGGCTCAACTTCGGTGAAGTTCTGGTAGTCCGCGGTTGGGATATTCTGACGAGCGAGGAAGTCTTTGGTGAAGGCTTTAGAACCTTCCAGCTGTGCCGCGCCTTTGCTTGGGCCGAAGGCTTTCAGGCCTGCAGCAGCGAATTGATCTACCAGACCGTCGACTAACGGCGCTTCCGGGCCAACGATGGTCAGGCCAATATCATTGGCTTTGGCGAACGCTTCCAGTTCATCAAATGCCATCACGTCGATGGCGACGTTTTCCATGTTGTCTTCACGTGCCGTACCGGCGTTACCGGGTGCGACGAAGACTTTTTCAACCAGTGGAGATTGCAGTGCTTTCCAGGCCAGTGCGTGTTCGCGGCCGCCAGAGCCGATTATTAGAACTTTCATAATTTTCCTTACGTGGGTCTGAAACGCTCCTGAGCGGTGTTAAAAGCTTCATCAAAATGCTCACTTAGCGCACTAAGCTCCGCTTTTTCTTCAGCTTTTGCCTTGCTCAGAACCCTTTCATCTCCCACTCAAATCTGAGTGAAATTACGGTTTCAAGGTGGGAGAGGTTAACATCAGAGTTATTCAGAGCAGCCTTGGGCAGCAGGGATGCTGCGCGAGAGCTTACAAGGATGTACTTGCAGCGTGTTGCGAGAATAACTCTGGTGTGAACCTCTCAAATACTTATAAAAAATCAGTGACGGAAGTGACGCATACCCGTAAACACCATGGCGATACCCGCTTCATCAGCAGCCGCAATCACTTCTTCATCACGAATCGAGCCACCTGGCTGAATAATCGCTTTAATGCCTGCTTTGGCGGCGTTATCAATACCATCACGGAATGGGAAGAACGCATCCGATGCCATAACTGCACCTTCCACCTGTAAACCCGCGTGCTCTGCTTTAATCGCAGCAATACGTGCTGAGTTTACGCGGCTCATTTGGCCTGCGCCCACACCCACAGTCTGACGGTTTTTGCCGTAAACGATTGCATTAGACTTAACGAACTTAGCCACTTTCCAGCTGAAAATCAGATCGTGTAATTCAGCTTCAGTCGGTGCACGCTTAGTCACGACTTTTAAGTCGTCAGTGCTGATCATGCCGTTGTCGCGGTCCTGAACCAGCAGGCCGCCGTTAACGCGCTTGTAGTCGAATGCTTGTGGGCGCTCAGCTGGCCATTCGCCACATTCCAGCAGACGTACGTTTTTCTTCGCCGCCACAATCTCAATGGCTTCAGCACTTACTTTCGGTGCGATGATCACTTCAACAAACTGACGCTCAACAATCGCGCTGGCTGTTTCTGCATCCAATTCACGGTTAAAGGCGATGATGCCACCAAACGCAGACTCGGTATCGGTTTCGAATGCCAGATCGTAAGCCTTACGGATACCACCTTCGTCTTCCGGTACCACGGCCACACCACATGGGTTAGCGTGCTTAACGATGACACAAGCGGGTTTAACGAACGACTTAACGCACTCCAGTGCGGCATCGGTGTCAGCCACATTGTTGTACGACAGCTCTTTGCCCTGCAGCTGCTTGGCGGTAGCAATCGAGGCTTCAGCAGGCTCAGCTTCAACGTAGAAAGCCGCTTTCTGGTGCGGGTTTTCGCCGTAACGCATATCTTGCGCTTTGATGAACTGGCTGTTGTACGTTTGTGGGAAGTCTTTGCGGTTATCCGTGCTTAACGTCTCTGCTTCCTGGTCGATGGTGCCCAGGTAGTTTGCAATCATGCCGTCATAGCTGGACGTGTGCTCAAACGCTTTTAATGCCAGATTAAAACGGGTTTTGTACTGCAGACCGTTGTGGTTGTTCAGGTCTTCCAGCACTTTGCTGTAGTCGGAAGTGTTCACCACAATGCCAACATAAGCGTGGTTTTTCGCCGCAGAGCGAACCATGGTTGGACCGCCGATATCGATGTTTTCAATCGCCAGTGGCAGGTGGCAGTCTTCTTTAGCAACGGTGGCTGCAAACGGGTACAGGTTAACAACAACCAGATCAATCGGGTTGATGTCGTGTTCAGTCATGACATCGTCATCCTGGCCACGACGACCTAATACACCGCCGTGAATTTTTGGATGCAGGGTTTTCACACGGCCATCCATCATCTCCGGGAAGCCGGTGTAATCAGATACTTCGACGGCAGGAATCTGGTTGTCTAACAGTAGTTTATAGGTACCGCCAGTCGACAGAATTTCCACGCCCGCAGCATGCAGGGCCTGGGCAAATTCAACAATGCCGGTTTTGTCAGAGACGCTGATCAGGGCGCGACGAACTGGGGTGATATCCGCTGGAGTTTCGTTTGCAGGAATGAAGTTGCTCATATAGTCAGGTTTTCTAAGGCTATTTAAAAAGAAAAAGCGGCCAAAGCCGCTTATGAAATCAAAAAATGGGTTACAGCATACCGTACTGTTTTAACTTCTTACGCAGAGTACCGCGGTTTAAGCCAAGCACTATCGAGGCTTTGGTCTGGTTGTCGCGAGTATATTTCATCACGGTTTCCAGTAATGGCGCTTCTACCTCTGACAGTACCATGTCGTAGATATCCACAACCGGCTGACCGTCGAGGTGGTCAAAGTAGTTTTGCAATGCCTTTTCGACACTGTCACGCAGAGTTTGCGACGATTCAGATGGCGTTAACAAGTTGTTTTGTTCGGATGAGTCGGTCACTGGTTCAACCTTCCTTAATAATGCTTCGGTGTTCATGCTGCTTGTCCTTCTCTGTCAAATTCCTTAAAAAATGTTTCAATGGCCTGGCGCTGTTCGGATGTACTTTCCAGGCTATTAAATTGCTTGCGGAAGCCCGTATTACTGGTTTGATGTTGCAGATACCAGCCAACGTGTTTACGGGCAATCCTTACACCAAGGAAGTCGCCGTAAAATTCATGCAGCGCATCCAGGTGGGATAATAAAATCTGTTCTACTTCTTCAATGCCTGCACCAGGCAAGTGCTCTCCGGTAGCCAAGTAATGGCTGACTTCGCGGAAAATCCAGGGTTTCCCCTGAGCTGCACGGCCAATAAGTACGCCATCCGCACCGGTAAATTGCATCACCTCAGCTGCTTTTTCAGCACTGGTGATATCGCCGTTAGCAAACACGGGTAAATCAATGTTGGCTTTGATATCGCGGATGGTGTTGTACTCCACGGTATTTTTATAGCCACAAGCCCGGGTGCGGCCATGCACGGCTAATGACACAATGCCCGCGTCTTGTGCTATTTGGGCAATGGTCACGCCGTTACGATGTTCCGGTGCCCAGCCAGTACGGATTTTCAGGCTGACCGGCACATTCACCGCCGCCACAACGGCTTGTAAGATCTCTTTCACCAGACCTTCATCTTTTAGTAACGCTGAGCCGGCAGCCTTGTTGCAAACTTTTTTGGCCGGACAACCCATGTTGATATCAATAATCTGTGCGCCGTTGGCGACATTAAACACAGCGCTATCGGCCATCGTCTGTGGGTCGCCCCCCACAATCTGAACCGCGATTGGCTCAGGTTCACCGGTATGATCCAGGCGTAACTGAGATTTGCGTGTATGACGCGTCTCAGGGTTGGCAGCCACCATTTCTCCCACCACAAGCCCTGCGCCCAATTGACGGCACAGCTGGCGAAACGGGCGGTCGGTAACACCCGCCATTGGTGCCAGAATTACTGGGTTAGGTAGCGTATATGGGCCAATTGACGGCATGGTTTACTAATTAAAACTGATCAAAAAGTGTGCGACGAAAAAGTCGCGGTATGATACTCATAACCCCCTTATGAATAAAGGGGGAAATAGTCGGGATGTCGCAAAAAAATGTTAATCGTTGATCTTTTTATTGATTCGCGACCAGCTGAATCGCATAGCTGACGGCTTCTGGCCCCGGATCTGCGATTTCCAGTGCAATATGGATCGGAGCGTTGCTGGGCATCTGTTGTTGGCCGGCCAGCTCTCCCGATAAATACTCGGCAGGTTTAAAGCGGCGGCTGGCGACCACATTATTGTTCAGATCACTGAATACCAGCTGTAAATCCGGGAAGGGTTGTTGATAAGTTGCCTGATTCTGTATCAGAGTATCGACGACCAGTGCATTCTGCAGATCCGGATGGCTACGCACCACCAGATGCTGGGTCGTCATTTGTTGCAGGTTTTGAATATGTGGCAGCTGGCACTCCAGGTGAATACAGGCTTGTGCATACCACGGACGCCATTGTGGTGTTCGTGACCACTGGTCAAAGTTAAAATAAAACGTCTGCGCGGCAGCAACCATCAACATTAACAGAGATAACAAAGCCCAGCCCCAGGGGAAGGCACTGCCGTTTTTTTCCTCGCCCAACTGCAGTGGATCATCTTGAAGATTGTTCAGGTCAGTTGGAACACCAATCTCGGTGGCTTCACTGTGCAGGTCATCTTCGCCGAGGTGCAGGTTATCATCATCATCGGTAAAGCCCTGAAAATCATCTTGTTCTGCACCGGCTTTAAACTGGCTGAACTCGTCATCTTCAGTATTGGCTTCTAAGCCAAAGTCACCGTTGTCGCTTAATTCAATGCCGCCGACAGAAATGTCATCGTCATCATCCAATAACGCATCCGCCCAGGCTTCATCCGGGTCTTTACCGGAGCTGAAATCGAGAGAGTTATCAGAGCCATCAACCAACTCTAATCCGGTGGCGCTGGCATCTTTCAAATCGAAGATGGAAGCATCAATTTCAAGATCATTGCGCGGTGCCGGGCGATCCTGGTTTTCAGGCTTGACGATGCCATAGTCCACCATAGGGTCATCGTTGAAGGTGTCCTGAGTACTTTCCTGATCGTCACCGTCCATATCATCGTGAATCAGACCATCATCACTGATCAGTACTTCGTCATCCATATCATCATGGATCAACATATCATCAGCATCGTCATCTTTTTCTGCTTCGGCTGATGGTTGCTGTGATGCCGCTGTCGATGGAACAGAGGTAGCCGTTGACGAAGGATCAGAGGGTTTGGCAGTCAGCTCCTGCTCAGTGACAAAATGGCTGGCCGCTTTAAACACCTGCAAACAGGAACCACACCGTACTGCACCATTGGCAACTTCGAGGTGCTCATCTCGTACCCGAAATGTGGTACGGCAATGGGGGCAGCGTGTAACGTGTGTGGCCATGGTGTTTCCTTTATCTCCCTGTTCTGATCCTTGCATTTATCCCTGAGGCGGACGTTTTGTACCACTTAACAGTACCCAATCGCCCAGCTGTTTGGCGGGTTGCATGTCAAACCACTGACTGTAGCATTTTGACACGTCTTCTGCCTGCTCAGCTAATAAGCCCGACAACGCCAGCTTACCACCCGGGCGGGTCAGTTTTGCAATTTCTGGTGCCAGCGACTGCAATGGTCCGGCCAGAATATTGGCGACCATGATATCACCTTCAACCTGTGGCGCTTTTTCCGGTAGGAAGACATCATACAATTCATCACCGATGTTGTTGCGACCAGCATTGTCGCGAGTAGCGGTGAGTGCTTGCGGATCGATGTCGACCCCTACCATTTCCTTCGCACCCAGCAACAGTGCCGCGATGCCTAAAATACCGCTGCCACAGCCATAATCGACCACCAACTCATCACCTTTCACTTCCTGATCCAGAAACTGCAGGCACAAGTCCGTGGTAGGGTGAGTGCCGGTACCAAATGCCAGACCCGGGTCGAGCATCAGGTTAACGGCCTCAGGCTGAGGAGGTTTTTGCCAGCTGGGGCAAACCCACAGGCGTTTACCAAACTGCATCGGGTGATAATCTTCCATCCAGGCGCGAATCCAGTCTTTATCTTCCAGAATTTCCAACTTGTGTGTTGGTAATTCCTGACCACTGGCGTTGTGATAAAAGGTACGCAGGTTCTTCAGCAGTACTTCACTGTTCTGGTTGGCATCAAATAAACCAATAATCTGAGTTTCATCCCAGATCGGAGTGGTACCCAGCTCGGGTTCGAGAATAGGTTGATCGGCATCATCCTGCAACGTGACCGACAGCGCTCCGTTCGCCATCAGAGTGTCTTCAACACTATTAACTTGATTTCGCTGTGCGTGGACGCGAATCTGAATCCAGGACATGTTGGGCCTTATGATGATTTATCTGAGTTTTTTAATTGTGCGTCAGCCGCTTGCAGCGCCAGGTCATAGCCTTGAACACCTAAGCCACAAATCACGCCCACGGCAATATCGGACAGATAAGAGTGGTGGCGGAAGGTTTCACGGGCATGCACATTAGAAATATGAATTTCAATAAAGGGAATCGCGACGCCGGCTAACGCATCACGGATGGCCACACTGGTGTGAGTAAATGCTGCCGGATTGATGATAATAAAATCGGTGCCGTCTGTGCGGGCAGCATGAATTCGATCAATCAGGGTGTGCTCGGCATTGCTTTGCAGATGATCAAGCTGGTGACCCAATACCTGTGCCTGAGTGAGCAGTGAAGCTTCCACGTCCTTAAGAGTGGTGGCGCCATAGACATCGGGTTCACGGGTGCCGAGCAGATTCAAGTTGGGGCCTTGTAGCACCAGAATATTTGCCATGTGTTCACTCTATAGAGGTAGGATGAAAATCAAAGCGGAATTCTGCCGTAAACCGTCATTGCCGTAAAGCTGGGTCTGTTATGAAGCCGTGGCGCGTCACAAAAAAGCGACTGTACACATGTTAGCTGGCGGCCGAAACCTGGTTACGGCCATTGTGTTTGGCTTGATACAATGCCTGGTCGGCACGTTCCACTAGGTCACTGACACTTTCTCCTTGCCATTGGGCTAAACCGCAGGAGAAGGTGACCTGCAAGGATTTGTTGCCGCCATGAATCAGGTTGGAGAAATTAGCCCGCAGTTTTTCCATCACCATACACGCCTGTTCCTGATTGGCGCCTGGTAACACCACGGCAAACTCTTCACCACCATAGCGGCCAATCGGGTCTGATTTTCTCAGGCTTTGTTTTAGGAATAACGCCAAGTTTTTGATGACAATATCACCGACCGGATGGCCGTGTTGATCATTGATGCTTTTGAAGTGGTCAATATCAATCATGACGAAGCTGATATTGTTATCTTCACTTTTCTGTAGCTGATCCTGCAGGGATTCAAGAATGTGGGTGTGATTCAGCAGTCCGGTGAGGCTGTCGCGGGCGATCAGTTGATGTAATTGTCGTGCCCGGTGCACCCGGGTTTTGATGGTTGATAACAGATGCCGTGGTTCGACCGGCTTGGTCAGAAAATCATCGCCGCCCTCGGCCATGGCATCTAATTGACGCTGACGATCTTCTTCACCGGACAGGTAAATAATGGGCAGGTTGAGGTATTCCCGCTGCTGACGAATCACCTTGGCCAGCTCCATGCCGTTACACCCTGGCATATACATGTCCATTAACACCAGATCGGGATTATTGTCAGATAAAGCGTTAAGCACTTGTAACGGATCATTAACGGTCTCGGCCACCATCCCCGCTTTGTTTAATACCCGGGCACTGTGCATGGCCTGAGCCTTGGAATCATCAACAATCAGAATACGAAAAGGGTCTTCAGGCGTGTTGTCCAGTAAGTCTTCCAGTTCACCAATAACCGATTGAATTTCAACGTCGCGGTATAAGCCGATACCGCCGTTACGCATGGCGCTGAGACGGTGCTCGATGTCGGGTTGTTCATCATGGTAGATAAAGAGAATCGGCAGATTCTGATCTCGCTCAGCCTGAATCTTTTCCGCCAGTAGCAAGCCGTTGCCATTGCCACCAAAGTTAATATCCAGTACCAGAGCCGCCGGGTGGCGTCGCTGTAGTGCCTGAATAAAATCCTGGCTGCTTTTCTGAACTTCACTGCGCAGTCCGAAATATTGCATCTGCTCAGCAAAGGTTAATGCGGTATCGGTATCATCTATGGCGATGTATACCGGCTTTTTGCTGGGGATCAGGTGCTCTGCATGTTCGTCGTCACCGTGGCGCAGAGCCGTTTCGCTGAGTTGACGAACCAGACGATTGAGTTGTTCAAGGTGTTCGCTGTCGGGTGTTTTGCCATGCTTAATGGGCTTGATGGTGGTTAATAAATCACTGGCTAATTTAAAGTGTTTGTCTGCTTCAAAGCGTTTTGCCGATGTCGATAATTTCTCAACGGCCAGAGTGAAGTCTGACATGGCCACCGCTGACCAGTGTGTCTCGGGTAGCTGCCGCCATAAATCAATGACCTGACGCACCTGATTGATCACCCGGTGAGCAAAAAGTTGCTTCATTTGCTGGACTTTATTCAATGGCGTGTTTGAGGTCTGAGCGGCATCTGTCATAAGGGCTTCTTATTAGTAGTGATTTCTTAATAAACACTGAAACTATAAAAAGCGTAGCAGCAATTAGCGGCAGCAGGTCCAAGAAATTGTGCATCAGACAGCAATAAAATCGTGCTGAGTGATGCAGAGCAACTATATTTATTAATAAACATGAAATATCACTCACACTCCTCAGGACTTGCTCATTGCGCTGGCCTTTTGTTTCATCTCGCTCTCTGCTGCTATTCGTCTGGCTGTTGCTGTCCGCCGGCTTAATTGCGGATTGGCAACGCTGGGTGCCGAGTGCATTGATTGAAAAAGCCAAGCAGGAATATGGCAATGCGGCAGCCAGTCGTATCGAAGGCTGGCAACAGATGATGCGTCAGGCATCCGGCAAAGAAGAAACAGAGCAGTTACGCCTCATCAATGATTTTTTTAATCAAAACATTCGCTTTGTGAATGACGATCAGCATTGGGGTGAGGTGGATTATTGGGCGACGCCATATGAGGCCCTGGGTTCTAACGGTGCTGATTGTGAAGATTATGTCATTGCTAAATATTATTCGCTGCGCCAGTTGGGCGTGGATACTCAAAAATTACGCATTACTTATGTAAAAGCATTGCGCTATAACCAGGCTCATATGGTGTTAAGTTATTTCCCTACGCCTGATGCCGTGCCTTTTGTACTCGATAATTTAATCGCCAGCATTCGCCCGGCATCACAGCGGCGCGATTTATCGCCTGTGTACAGCTTTAATGCCGAAGGCATGTGGTTGGAGCGACTAAAGGGTGAGGGTATTCGTATGGGCAATCCCAATAAGCTCGATTTATGGACCAATTTGCGTATCCGCATGAATGAATTAGGGCTGGATTTATAAGGAAGCCATGTCATGACACTGAAACAACAATTTTCTTTGCTAACGGGTTTGCTGGTCGTTGTGCTGTGGGTCGGCAATTTGTTGGTGACGGTAATGAATGGTCGTGACTATTTTCAGCAACAACTGAATGGCCGTGCTTATGATGCGGCGACCTCGTTGGCATTGTCGATGTCGCAGGTCGATAGTCAGGATGAGGTTCAGCTCTCACGCTTAATGGATGCCTTATTTGATCGTGGCTTTTTTGAGTCCATTGAGCTGATTCGTATCAGCGGTGAGCCGTTACACCGTCGTGCTCGACAGGCGTTAACTCAATCGCCCGCTCCGCTGTGGTTCCAGGAATGGGTGGATCTGGAGCTTATTCCGGCTGAAGCCGATGTGACCTCCGGTTGGCAGCGTCTTGGTACCATCAAGGTGACATCGCATACCGACTTTGCTTATCGCGATTTATGGGCCATGGTGCGTGCCGAGCTTATCTGGTTCGGCTGGGTGCTGTTGGTCAGCCTGATTGCCTTGCAGCTGTTGTTGCAGTGGTTGTTTCGTCCGCTGATTAAAGTGGAAGAGCAGGCGCTGGCTATTTGCGATAAAGACTGGCGTGAGCAGGAAGACATCCCCAAACCCCGAGAGCTGCGGCGTATGGTGTTGGCGATGAATAAAATGGTGCGCAAGCTGCGTACGATTTTTGATGAACAATCGGCCATGGCTGAGCAATTACGCGAAGCGTCTTTTCAGGACGAAGTAACCGGGCTGTTGAATCGCCATGGTTTTGACCAGCGATTGAGTCATGTGTTGGAAAGTGAAGAAGAGCACAGCGGTTTATTGCTGCTGTTACAACTTCAGGGGTTTGCCGAGTTTAATCAGCAACATGGCCGACGAGAGGGGGATGAGCGTTTACAGCAGGTGGCAGCAGCCTTGAACCAATGGCATCGCCAGCAACAAGCGGTATTGATTGGGCGGCGTTCCGGTGCGGATATCTCCATCTACTTACCTTGCAGTGATGAACATCAGGCTCAGCAACGTCTGCAGCAAATTTTTTCTGAGTTAGCTTCCGGCGTTCTATCTCAGCGCCAGCAGGGTGCTGGTGATGCGTTAATGTTTCATATCGGGGCCGTTTATTTACAGGGACAAACCGAAGCATTACAGCCCTCTCTGATCAAAGCCGATACGGCTTTGCGACAAGCACAGCGTCAATCGCAGTCTTCGTATCAATTTTATGCCCGCACTGAACACACGCCGTCGCAAACTGCGCCACAGGAGTGGGGAGCGTTTGAATGGCAGAAATTGTTGCAACAGGTGCTGGCTGAGCAACAAATTCAGCTGCAATATTTGCCGGTGATTGCCAGTGGGGATTCGGCGATAAAACAGATTGAAGTGTTCAGCCGTATTCAGTGGCAAGGGGAAAGTCTGTCAGCAGCTCGTTTCTGGCCAATGGTTGAGCAACATCAGCTGGCCGCACAGTTTGATTTGTGCATTGTTGAAAAGGTGCTGATTGCTTTGCGGCACAGCAACAATCACAACCAGCATCAGTCTGATGAGGTTCGTTTGTGTCTGAATATTTCACCGGCTTCGGTGATGGATGATCAGTTTCACGTCTTGTTGCCAGAACTATTACAGCAATATTCTGATGTAGCCGGTTGTTTATCATTAGAAGTTCCAGAGTTTGCCATCACTCATATTGAGTCATCATTACTTAATTTGTTTGCTGCCGTTCAGGTATCGGGAGTGACGCTGGGGGTAGACAAGGTGGGAACCGGCAGCCTGGCTTTTGCTTATTTACAACGATTGCCGCTGGACTATGTTCGTATTGATGGCAGTTTTAATCGTGGACTTCATCAGGCGCAAGATCATCGGTTTTTTATTCAATCGATGGTGCAGATTGCTCACAACCTGGATTTACAGGTATGGGGTGAAGGCCTTGAAGAACAAGCGGACATTGATGTGCTCAAGCAAACGGGTGTTGATGGCATGAGTGGTTTTTATTACAGCCGCCCAATTAGTGATCTGTCTCAGGCACTCAACTGGCAGCTCTGAGTGATAATAACCCTTTATATTTTTACGTGCGGCATTTCGTCACTGGCTGCGATGTTTGTACGATTTAAAATGATGTTACCTGATATGGAGAATATAAATATGTTATCCCGTGTATTCATGATGATCATGGCGTTTTTTTCAGCCACTACTGCTTTTGCTGATTCCGCTATTCAGATTGACGGTGCTTATGTACGAGAGCCGATTCCAGGCCGATATATGAGCGCCGCTTTTATGAACATCAAAAATGACAGTGCTAAAGAAAAGATCCTGGTCAGTGCTAAGGCCGACTGGGCAGGCCTGATTGAAATTCACACGCATATCCATGACAACGGTGTGATGCGCATGCGCCAGATGATGGAGTTAACCATTCCTGCAGGAGAAAGCGTGTCATTACAGCCGGGTGGCTTACACCTGATGTTATTTAAACTGGAGCTGCCACTCAGCGAGAAATTACCACTGACGTTATGTTTTAAAGATGGTTCCTGTGAAACAACCACAGCAGTACTGCGTTCACTGAAGTAGCATGATCTGATCGCTTGTACAGATCAGAAATCAAGCCGCTTTGTTACTGAAGCAACAAAGCGGCTTGAAATGTTATTTAATTCGCGTGACGTAATTCGGAATGGTGGTTTTCCTGATAATCCTTTAACAGTTTCAGTACATCGTTTGCTTTGCGACCTTGCATTGCACAAGTCGTCATCAAGCCTGCCATTAAGGCACCACCGACACCTGCTGTCATCACGTCAGCACCCGTCATATAGAGGTTTTTCACCGGGGTCACGGGATGCAAAAAGGGCTTTTTAAAGCGATCGACAAAATGATCCAGCCCATAAATCTCTCCTTTATTAGCATCCTGAAACCAATCTGTTGACAGTGGCGACGACAGCTCATAGTAGTCCAGAGCATCTCTTAACTGTGGCATACGTTCGAATAACTTTTCCAGCAGCCGCTGGCTGAACTGCTCTTTCAGAGTGTCGTAGTCTTCACCGCGTTGTCCCCAGGTTTTATCTTTCCACTGTTCAAACCATTCGTATTTTGCCATGGTGACAATTTCTACGGTGGATTTACCCGGGTAACGATTTGGCCAGTCCGGGTCTTTAGCTGAAGGGAAGGAAATATACACGATCGGGAAATCCGCTTCAGGGTTATCCAAAAAGCGTTTCAGGTTTTCTTCATGATGGCCATCAGGGTAAATCCATAGATTGGTGGTGTTAATGCCTAATTCTTCAGTGCTGCCGTTAAACCCTGCGTAAATACAGAGGTGTGAGCTTGATAGCTGAACCTGTTGTTGCCAGCGCTCGACACCCAGCTTGGTTTTGGCTGAAGCTGGCAAAAGCTTTTCTGTCGTGTTGTAAAATCCAGCATTACTGACAATGCGTTGAGCATACAGCTCATGGCCATTTTTCAGTTTTACCCCATAGGCTTTGTTGTCTTTTATCAGAACCTCATCGACAGATGCATAGGTGAACACATCGCCGCCGCTGTGTTGGATGGTTGGAATAATGGACCGGGCAATTTCTGATGAGCCTCCAACCGGGTAAGCGCCTCCTGCAAGATAATGCTTGGCAATTAATGCGTGCATAATAAAGGCAGCATCTGCCGGAGCCTGGCCGTAATCTCCCCATTGGCCGGTTAATACCGAAATCAATTGCTGATTTTGGGTCATATTTTCCAGCACTTGTCGGGTGGTCTGGAAAAACTGCTTTGGCACTAATAACGGACGGACAGTATTATAAAGACGAGCCAGCCAAGGGGGCATTGCCTGACCTGCAAAGAAGGTTGGGGTCTTACGGCTCATTTCCCGAATCAGAGCGATGTAATCATCAATAACCTGCTCTTCTCCCGGAAATTTATCTTTCAGGTGGTTGGCGAAGTTGTCACGACCTGCAATAAAGCTGTATTCATCGTCGCCGAGAATAATACGATCGTATTCGGGCTGCATTTCGGCCCACTTTAGTCGGCCCTGGCTGATAACGTCAAAGACTCTTCGTAATGTGGAAGGTTTGTGAACTTCACCAATGTAGTGGACGCCCACATCCCACTCATAGCCATTTCTATGATAAGCGTGAGTGAATCCGCCTGCCGTGTAATGTTGCTCGAGAACAGCTACTTTATAGCCCAGCAATGATAAAAATGCCGCATTAGCCAGGCCTCCGATACCGGAGCCTATAACGATTACATCAAAGTTCTGATCAGTGCGATCGGGACGAAAACGAGTGCCAGTACGGACTTTTACTTTAGCCATGGTGTGTTCCTGAATTATTGTTATTTTATGCAGGCCTGCATCAGCAGGAGACAACCAAGCTAGCGGGTTTGGTGGAGAGATGCAATCCGTGGTTAATGTTTAAAGTCGTTGAGCTGTTCAGACATCAATACTTCATCCGCAGGTTTGCCTGGGATGGCATGGCGCTCGCTGGCCCATTCACCTAAATCAATCAACTTACAACGCTCGCTGCAGAAGGGCCTGTATTTACTTCCAGGTTTCCATTCAACGTCTTTCTGGCAGGTGGGGCACTGTACTTTCATGATGACTTCTTTTTACTTGAACGTTTCAGGCGTTAGCCAGAGTTAGGTAATATTCATGCAGCTGATCCAGCTGATGGTATAAGTGATTCAGATCCTGACTATTATCGGCGATATCGTCAGCCTTCGCACGTTTGTCTTCTCGTGACATCTGAGCGGCGATAATACGACGAATTTGGGTCTCATCATTCTGATCCCGGCTTGCCGCTCGCTGTATTTGTATGGACTCAGGAACGTCAATCAACAAAGTGCGTTGCGTTAGCTGAGCTTGCCCACTTTCAAACAACAGTGGAGACACAAGAAGAGCATAAGGCGATGTCGCTGCAGTGAGCTGTTGAATAATGGCGTCACGAATGCGTGGATGAGTTTGCTGCTCTAGCCAACGGCGCTCACTGGGGTCGGCAAACACTTTTTCCCGCAACCAACCGCGGTTTAAGCTGCCATCAGGCAATAATGCCTCAGAGCCATAACGTTGTTCGATAGCCAATAACGCTGGCTGGCCCGGTTCAACCACCTCTCGGGCAACCACATCAGCATCGACCACACAAATGCCTTTGTTTGCCAGATAATCACTGGCTGCGGTTTTACCACTGCCAATGCCGCCGGTTAAACCAACAATCAACTTGTTTTTCACAAAAGATGCCACGGATTATAAAACGGAATTGAGGTACCAATGAGTGATCTTCTCACCCCATAGCGCCGCGATCCAGCCTGCCATTGCCAGGTAAGGGCCAAAAGGGATCGGCAGGTTTTTATCACGGCCCAGAATCATGATTCCGGCGATACCAACAACAGCACCGACGACGGATGACAGCAGAATAATTAACGGCAGGGCGGTATACCCCAACCAGGCTCCGAGTGCGGCCAATAATTTGAAGTCACCAAACCCCATACCATCTTTACCGGTAACCAGTTTAAATATCCAGAAAACCGACCACAAAGAACCATAGCCTAATACGGCTCCCAGCACGGCACTCTCCAGATCAGTGAATAATCCTTCTGGGGTTAATAATGAGGAATTCAGGATAAGTCCTATCCACATTAAGCCAAGCGTCATCGAATCAGGCAGGATTTGGTGATCAATATCGATCACCGACATGCTGATCAGAAGCCAGGTAAAGATCAGCATGGCTGCCAGCGGCCACCCCCAGGGATAAACTAGCAACAGCATAGCACTCATCAGGGCTGTCACCAGCTCAACAGCCGGGTAGCGAACACCAATACGAGTACCACACCCCGCACATTGGCCTTTTAACAACAGATAACTGATGATAGGAATATTCTGCCAAGCACGCACTGGAGCCTGGCATTTGGGGCAATGAGAATCGGGTTTAATCAGGTTGTAAGGTTTGGATAAGTCTTCCAGCGCCGGATGAGTCGGCATATTCTCATTAAAGTCCTGACACTCTTGCTTCCAACTGCGAAACATCATCACCGGAAAGCGCAGAATCACTACATTCAGGAAGCTGCCAACCAGCAGAGAAAGAACAATTACGGCAATAAAAAGCGCGATAGGTTCTGCTGCTAGTACCTCAAACAAACTCATTTAAACGACATCGCCTATTTGGAAAATTGGCAAATACATAGCAACAATTAATCCACCAATAACTACTCCCAAAAAAGCCATAATCATTGGTTCCATTAATGAGGTAAGCCCTTCAACCGTATCGTCTACTTCCTGCTCAAAATACGAAGCAGCTTTATCGAGCATCGCATCGAGTGCACCTGATTCTTCACCAATACTGGTCATTTGAATGACCATATTAGGAAAAACTTCAGTTGTTTTCATTGCAAAATGCATTTGTTGGCCTGTTGCGACTTCATCACGTATTTTTAGAACAGCATCTTTATAGACAATATTTCCAACAGCCCCAGCTACAGAATCAAGCGCTTCAACTAAAGGAACACCTGCTGCAAAAGTGGTAGATAAAACTCGCGCATACCTTGCTACTGCACTTTTACGTATCAAGTCTCCAAAAAGAGGAAGCTTAAGTATAAATCGTTCAAAATTCTCACGAAAAATTTGTGACCGTTTCATGGCTTGAGTAAAAGCAATGATACTAATAATTACTACTGCAAGAAATTCTAAATAATAAGCTTGAGCTATTTCAGATAGCATTACGACGAACTGTGTTGGAGCCGGAAGTTCTGAACCAAAGTTTTGAAACATTGCATCAAAAGTTGGAACAACCTTAACCAATAAAATTACAGTTACCACTGCTGCTATTGCTAAGGTTATTGCAGGGTACATCGTTGCTTTTTTAATTTTACTTTTCAATGCTTCGGTTTTTTCTTTATATATAGCTACTTTATCCAACATTGTCTCTAATGCACCGGCTTGTTCACCAGCTTCCACTAGGTTACAGGTTAGGTCATCGAAGTACATAGGGTGTTGCTTGAGCGCTGAAGCGAAATCATTACCAGCTGCAACGGCATCACGTAATTCAAGAATCAGTGTTTTCATTGAACTGTTATCGACACCGTCGGCTACAATTTCAAATGACTGTACCAACGGAACGCCAGCTTTAATCATGGTTGCCATTTGGCGAACAAAAAATGTTACATCTGCTGATTTAATCGGCTTCTTACGTTCTCCACCTATACCGAATAAAGGCTCTGCTTTTTTCTTAACCTTTAGTGGAGTCACACCTTGTTTTCGTAATTGAACTTTAACCATTGCAGCATTTTGGCTGGATATTTCGCCTTTGACTGTCTGGCCGCGTTTGTTGGTTCCTTCCCAGACAAAGCTGCTGTTTTTTGCGGGTTTTGCCATAGTTTTTTTCCTAGTTAAGCACAAGTAATGTGCTTAATAATTAATCGGTGGTCACTCGGTTTGCTTCTTCCAAGCTGGTTATGCCTTGTGCAACTTTTATCAATGCTGAAGTACGCAAGTCATTAAACCCTTCTTTTTGGGCTGCATCGGCAATTTCAATGGCATTGCCTCCTTCCATAATAATACGAGATATGGGGTCAGTAACTTTAACTACTTCATATATTCCCACACGGCCTTTAAAACCTTCTTTGCAATGATCGCAGCCTACTGGTTTATAGATTTCTGCTTCTGCCAGAAGTTCGTCAGTAAAACCAGCTTCTTGTAGTACCTCTTTAGGCAGGTCGGCAGGCAATTTACAACTTGAGCATAGCCGTCGTGCCAGGCGCTGGGCAATAATCAGGCTAACAGAGGTGGCAATACTGAAGTTCGGCACGCCCATATTGGCTAAACGCGTCAAGGTTTCTGGGGCGCTGTTGGTATGTAGAGTTGACATCACCATATGGCCAGTTTGCGCTGCTTTAATGGCGATTGAAGCGGTTTCCAGATCCCTGATCTCTCCAACCATGACCACGTCAGGGTCTTGGCGTAAGAATGAGCGTAAAGCCGAAGCGAAGTCTAGACCTACCCTGGCATTCACATTCACCTGGTTAATACCTTCCAGGTTGATTTCTACCGGGTCTTCGGCAGTGGAAATATTGGTGCCTTCCACATTCAGAATATTCAGGCCGGTATATAACGAAACAGTTTTGCCCGAACCTGTTGGCCCTGTAACCAGAATCATACCCTGAGGCTTACCCAACGCCTCCATATAGAGCGCTTTTTGTTCAGGCTCATAACCCAGCATATCAATACCTAACTGAGCGGAGGACGGATCCAAAATCCGAAGAACAATTTTCTCACCAAACAGAGTTGGTAGCGTATTCACCCGGAAGTCGATGGCCTTATTTTTGGATATTTTCATCTTAATCCGGCCGTCCTGCGGGATACGGCGTTCGGAAATATCCATCTTCGACATGACTTTGAGTCGGGCGGCAATTTTACCTGCCAGATTCACCGGAGGGCTGGCAACCTCATGCAATACGCCATCTGTACGATATCGCACTCGATAGCGTTTCTCATAGGGCTCAAAATGTAAGTCGGAAGACCCCATCTTGATAGCATCTAATAGCATTTTATTCACGAATTTTACAATAGGTGCATCGTCACCTGCAGAGTCTTGCTCTGCCTCGCGCCTTTTTGCTTCTGCCTCGGGGTCTTCGAGGTCGACATCTCCTAATTCATCTTCTAGGTCACCAAAGTCATTATCATTGGCACTCAAAAACTTATCCACAGCAATGGATAGTTTGTCCTCTTCAACCAGTACCGGCTCAATATTCATTCCAGTATTAAATTTGATTTCATCAACAGCGATGATGGCCGAAGGATCACTTTGAGCAATAAATAAACGGGTGCCACGGCTAAATAGTGGTAAGACACGATGCTTTTCAATAAGGTTGTGGCTTACGATATCTTGAGGTGCAGACTGAAAATCGAAAGCTGCTAAGTCGAGGAGTGGAAGCCCGAACTCCTCTGATGCAAGAGAAGCAATTGCATGTGACTTAATTTGTCCAGATTTGACTGCTGCAGTAACAAAGCTGATTTTATCTTTCTTGGTGCTTTCTATGATTTGAAGTGCTTGATCTTGGTTAATATAACCCTGTTCAATCAAACGCTTCGGTAAACCTGATATGCCACTCATTACTCTACCAGCTTGGTTTGCTATTGTACCCAAAACATATCAGAGCAAACTGTTTTTCTCCAGACAAAAAAGCCAGCTTTCGCTGGCTTTTTAACGCTTGATTAGCTTATTAGTTCAAGCGTGGCAGGTACTTGTCGTCTACAGTACTTGATGCTTTGTCAATAGCCCAGGTTGTTACACCTTGAGCATTCAAAGTAGGTTCTAATACATACGTTGCACCTTGCAATTCTGTAGGAACAGGTAATGCTGCACCAAAAGTAGCAGTGATTGCTGCTGAACCATCACTTGCCAGTGCTACAGTAGCAATTTTGTCAGTGGCAAAATCACCAGGTGTTGTAGAAATGCCAGTGTAACCGTTCAGAGTTGCGATATCCGCAGGTAAAGATGAATAGCGTGTTGCATATTCACCTACTGACAGCTGCATTGGGCGAACAGCTGAAAGAGAGTTAGTTGAGTCAGTACGCAATGTGTAATCTTGATACTGAGGTACAGCTACAGAAGCAAGGATACCGATGATCGCAATTACGATCATTAATTCAATTAAGCTAAAGCCTTGTTGTTTTTTCATTTCATATCTCCACTCTCAAAAGAGAAGTTGTTTTAGTTATTGTCAGACCTTATTTGGGTGCTGAACAAGTCATTCACTTATGACATAGCGAAGAGTGTGCCAAGCTAAAAGCATGCTGACAAGCCTTAAAATAGGGGTTTTTCAGTGTTTTGCGATTCAGCTCAAGTTTTGATGTGATCGAGTAGGAAACAAAGTGACAAAGATTGTCACTTTGTTTGTGGTGGGCTCAGTTAATACTGGATATTGGCTGTTTTTCAGCCAGTTGCCAATTAAGCAGCTCACCTTGTTCAGATAAGTTGAGTTGATATGGGTTATTTAATCCAACCGGAATTTGATAACCACTTTCATTCTCAAAGTCTACGCCTTTGCGTTTGTTCATAAACTCAGCAAAGCTGGGTGATGGAGTTGACAATAGATCGCTTGCTTCTAAGTTTTCGCTAGACTTGCCGAAGAGTTGGTCACCAGCGTCGATATAGAGAAGAGCAGGATTTTGATTAAGGTAATCTTTTAGCTCAGGTTGGACTTTGTCGTTATATAACACTTCAACCCCCGCGGCCGGAAAAGACAGATATAAAGCCAATGGACGCGTGGTATGAACTGAATACACGCCATAAACCAGTGCTGCTGTTTGTAATAAAGCAATAACCGACAGGTCTGCTTTCAGGCTCTTCTTCTGTGGATTAAATACAATCAGCGTCAGTGCTGGACCAAGCACCAGGTCTACCCCGGCAATCAGTAGAAGAATGGTTTGCCAGTTAGGGTCCGCAATGCGCAGAACACCAGGAAACCAATAAAAGAATATCAACGCGGCCAGAATCAGAAAAATAACCAGGCTGACGCCAAGGTGAACGGCAAAAGCCTGAAAGCGATTTATATTCTTTAATGACAGCATTCGATCACCACTTTTACTCAAACTAAGCGCATCGACAAGTCGATGGCTTTACAGTCTTTGGTTAAGGCACCAATGGAAATGAAGTCGACTCCGGTTTTAGCGTAAGCACGAAGGGTTTCGTCCGTAATGCCTCCAGAAGCTTCGAGTTTGACGCCACCCTGGGTCTTTTGTCGGGTGTGTGCTACGGCGGCTGCCATCTCGGCTGGGGTGAAGTTGTCCAACATAATGATATTAGCACCAGCGTCGATCGCTTGATCCAGCTGCTCGGTTGTTTCTACTTCAACCTCAATTGGCTTGCCAGGGGCGATCTGTTGCGCCTGTTGTACCGCTTGCTGAATGCCACCGCAGGCCATGATGTGGTTTTCTTTGATTAAAAAAGCATCGTACAAACCAATGCGGTGGTTATAACAACCACCAACACTGACGGCGTACTTCTGAGCGATGCGTAAACCCGGGATGGTTTTGCGGGTATCCAGTAGTTTTACCTCGGTGCCAGCCACCATATCCGCATAAGTGCGGCACAGAGTTGCGGTACCCGACAGGCTTTGCAGGAAGTTCAGGGCACAGCGTTCTCCGGTTAATAACGAACGAGCGCTGCCTTTTAATTCAAACAGCGTTTGGTTCGGGCGAACCCATTGGCCGTCGGAAACACGCCAGATAACTTCAACACCAGGATCCAGCTGCTTAAACACTTCATTAACCCAGGCCGAGCCTGCCATGATGGCCCGTTCGCGTGAGATGATCCGTGCATGAGCACGGTTCTCCGCCGGAATCAGTTGAGCAGTAATATCACCACTGCCCACATCCTCTTTTAATGCGGCGGTTACTGCAGAGGTAATATCAGATTGGTGTAGGCTTAAATCCATGGAGTCGCTCTTCAGGTGCAAAATCGGTCAATACATATAAGAAAGGGGCGCATTCTAGCACCCCTTGATTATCTGAACACCCTTTGAAGCAGGCTTCACGGCTCTTCCGATGGAGGAGTTAGTCCTGTTTCTGAAGCTAGCCCTGTTTCTGGAAATAGTCGCGAGTCACCTTAAACACCATTGGCGCCAGCAGTAATAAGCCAACCAAGTTTGGAATGGCCATCAAACCATTGAAGGTATCTGACAGGTTCCAGACGAAGTCCACTTTAGCATTAGCAAAATAAACGATGGCCGCCACAAAAATCAGTCGATAAACGATCAGGGTTTTTTCTTTGAACAGGTACTGCCAGCAGCGCTCACCATAATAAGACCAGCCCAGAATGGTCGTGAAAGCAAACACTGCCAGTGCAATGGTCACAATATAGCTGCCACCTGCAATAGAGCTGTTAAAGGCCTCTGATGTCAGTAAGGCACCGGTCAAACCGGCACCATCAGCGCCAACGGCCGTCCAGGCGCCAGACGTTAGGATAACCAGTGCTGTCATAGTACAAACGATGATGGTATCGATAAAGGTACCCAGCATGGCGATCAAACCCTGTTGCACCGGGTTATTGGTCTTCGCTGCCGCATGGGCGATGGCCGCAGAACCCAGGCCAGCTTCGTTGGAGAACACGCCACGCGCCACACCAAAACGAATCGCTGCAGCAACCGCGGCACCAGCAAAACCACCTGCTGCGGCAATCGGCTCAAATGCGTATTGGAAAATCATCGCAAATGCGTTTGGAATTTCAGCGATGTTAATCATCAGGATGACCAGAGATGCACCAACGTAAAGCACAATCATCGCCGGAACAATTTTACCCGCTACTTCACCAATACGTTTGATGCCGCCAAACACCACAAAACCAACCAGTACGGCAACCAATACACCGGTTAACCAGGTGGGAATGCTGAAACTATTGTTTAATACGGCGGCCATAGAGTTCACCTGAACCGCGTTGCCAATACCAAAGGCGGCAACCGCACCAAAAACAGCAAACAGAACGCCCAGGGTTTTTCCCATTTCTGGAGCGAACTCACCCACACCATTACGCAGGTAATACATTGGCCCACCAACAAAATTGCCGTTGGCGTCTTTTTCACGGTAGGTCACGGCACAAACGGCCTCGGCGTATTTGGTTGCCATACCAAACAGAGCAATTACCCACATATAAAAAATAGCGCCTGGGCCACCCAGAGCAATGGCTGTGGCCACACCAGCGATATTACCGGTACCAACGGTAGCCGACATCGCCGTCATCAGGGCATTAAACGGCTTCACATCACCGTCTTTGCTATCTGGCTGATCAGCGAATAACTGGCGGAAACCATGACCCAGTTTGCGCCATGGCATAAATGCCATGCCTGCTGTTAATAACACCCCGGTGACGCCCAGCATCCCCAACATAGGTGGACCCCAAACAAAGGCATTAATCTGAGAAATCAGATTGTTGAGCGCTTCCATCCACAGCTCCTTAGAATTGTTATTGATATGAAATTGACCCGACACTATATCGGCGCTTGTCTGGGAAGCCAATCAGGGAAACTACGACAAACCTTGATTTGTAGCCATTGACCACAAAGACGTTTGGCCACAAAAAAGACGGCAGCTCACTTCAGTCATACGAATCCCTAGAGTCCGCACTTGTTTTCAGGTTAAATCCCCCTTATGAAAGTTGTTAACGGAATTATTGATCAGGCTCAGTGGCTACCTTCGCCCAACTTTGGTGAGCGCCCTCAGACTGACATCTCATTATTGGTGGTACATAACATCAGCCTGCCGCCGGGCCAGTACGGTGGTGGTTATGTGCAACAGTTTTTTCGGAATGGTTTATCGCCGGATGAACACCCGTATTTTGCTGAAATTGCTAATCTTCAGGTCTCCAGCCATTTATTCATTGAACGCAGCGGCAAGCTGGTTCAGTTTGTGAACCTGAATGATCGAGCATGGCATGCGGGTATTTCAGCGTTTGAAGGTCGGGAAAACTGCAATGATTATTCTATTGGGATTGAGCTGGAAGGTTGCGATCACGAGGCTTACACCGAAGCACAATACCGGGTGTTGGCGGATGTCACCCAAGCGCTGATGCTCGCCTATCCTGATATCACCCCGGAACGCATTGTCGGTCATGAACATATTGCTCCGGGCCGTAAAACCGACCCGGGCCCGGCATTTAACTGGTCAGCCTTTAAAAAGGATATCGCATGAAGTTTCTGATTGTTTTTATTGCGCTGTTTTTACAGAACAACCTGCCCTTACCACAACGCAACACCCGTAGCCGCAGCTTCGCGCGTTGGATGAATTTGTGGTTAAACGGCGCACGTTTTAACCGCTTGCCGCGCCACCTGAAATATATCTGGATGGTGATTATGCCAACCGTGCTGGTGGCTGTGGGCTTTTATTATATAGAGCAGATGGCCTGGGGCTTAATTGCGGTTGTGTTGGAAGTAGCATTGCTGCTGTATGTGTTATCCCACATCAGTTTTGAACGTCACTTTAAATCGTACCTGCAGGATCTGGAGCGAGGCGATACCCAAGGCGCTTACCACTGTGCTGAACGTTTTCTGGCGATTCCTGAAATCGAACTGGCTAATGATGCCGCCACGCTGAATCTACAGGTGATCCGGGTCTTGTTACACCGCTGGTTTGAATACTTTTTCCTTATGGTGTTCTGGTACATGGTGGCCGATGTGGCGGGTGTGCTGTTGGCCTGGTTCAGTGTGCAATACGCCCGCTCCAGTGAGTGTGATGCCAAAGGCTGGCGTTATTTGCATTGGCTGGAGTGGATTCCGGCTCGTTTATTAGGTTTGACATTTGGTCTGGCCGGGAACTTTGTTCGTGCTTTGCCGGTTTGGCAGAGCTTCTTATGGAAAACCCAGGCCAGCAGTGCCGATGTGTTGTATCAGGTTGCCTGTAGCTCGCTGACTCATAATGGCGAGGAGAAACACTGGCACCGGGCGGACGAAAATGCCGAAATGGCCGCGAAAGAGCTGCAGGAATGGCATTCGTTGCATCTGCGCAGTATGTCGATTTGGATGGTGGTAATCGCAGTAGCCGCCATCGGTGGCTGGCTACTGTGACGATGATCTATTTCCCCTGAACTGTGTTGCAGTGTGCTCATGTAGGTGAACTACACATCACACATTGCGCCTTGTTCTTGAGAAAATATTTTCACCGTCTGTAGCTGACGTTATTGATTTACCTGCTTCGCTAACACTTTTATTTATTTCGTCGCTTCTTAGCTATTTGGTCGTCGCTCCCAGCCAGGCGGCTCCACGAACACCGCTGGAGTCGCCATATTGGGCTTTCAGTAAGGGTGTATTCACTGTATCTGAGAACACGTATTCTCCCCACAATTGTGGCACGTGCTGATAAATCGAATCGAGATTGGATACCCCGCCACCCAGCACAATCGCGTGTGGGTCGAGCGTATTAATCACCCCGGCCAACGCTTTGGCTAAGCGGCGATGATAGCGATCAATCACTTGTCGGGCCTGAGTATCACCTTGCTGATAGCTGGCAAACCAATGTTGTGAAGATTGATCAATGCTGGTTTCCTGTTGAGCGATGCGACGCATTCCCGGGCCGGATAACAGAGTTTCGAGGCAACCTTTCTGGCCACAATAACAGTCCATTTGTGGATCTTGCTCATCGCGCCACAGCAACGGATTGTGCCCCCATTCTCCGGCGATGGCATTCGGCCCGCTGACCAATCGACCATTGATTACCCAGCCACCGCCGCACCCCGTGCCAATGATCACCGCAAAAACGGATGCTTTGCCTGCTGCCGCGCCATCGGTGGCTTCCGATAAAGCAAAGCAATCCGCATCATTAGCAATCACAATCGGGTGCCCCAGTGCTTGTTCGATATCTCCCTGCAAGTCATTACCAATCAGGCAGGTGGTATTGGCATTTTTAACCAGGCCCGTTGCCGGGCTGATCGCACCGGGAATACCAATGCCCAAGGTGTACTCCTGAATACTCAGCTGCTGTTGAGCTTGCTGCACCATGGCAACGATATTGTTAATGATGGCTTGATAATGCTCAACAGGCGTGCTGTGTTCGCTATGAGTTGGCGTGTTGGTGCGCTGACGCAATAAGGTTTCACCCTGATGATCCAGAGCTATGATCTCGGTTTTGGTGCCACCCAGGTCGATGCCAAAACGAATGTGATCAGGAGGTGTTCCTAAATCAGAAGGGGAACTTAATGAGGAGGCCATATCTGCGCCTGCATAAACAAGATGAGGCGCATTATAAGGAATAAAAAAACAGCGGAATACTGTTCCAGTGTTGCTCTGTTAGTACAGCTCTGTCAGTGCTGGCTGTAACCCTTCATCATGGTTTTCAGCATATCGGATGCGTCGGTGATCACGCAGCCGTTGCCATACAGGCTAGGCGTCAGTTTATCGCTCCAGATCACCTCTGCGATGCATTGTCCGGTACGGCGGCCATCGATATTCGGCGGAATATCCACCAGATCTAACTCAAAGCGCGTGCCCGGCGCCAGAGCTTCGTAACTGGAAATCTTGATGCCGCTTTCCGAACAATCCACCAATAATCCCAGGTACTCTTTGCTGTCCCGCTCAAACACACTGACGGTGCTTTTCAGAATTGAGCGCGGATGAATTCTCTGCTCTTCGCTCATAAATCCTTCTCCTTTATGGTTAAATCCGTTGCAATGAATCAGGAATTATAGCTCAGATGCAAGCAACCGAATTGATCTTAGGGGGCGCTCGTAGTGGAAAAAGCCGCTACGGCGAGCAACAGATGTTGACGGTGCAGCAAATAACCGGTGCCGAAGTGGTCTACATCGCCACGGCTGAAAATCGTGACGGTGAAATGCAGCAGCGCATTGAGCAGCACCGCCGGGATCGTCCTGCTGACTGGCATACTATTGAAGAGCCGTTGGATCTGGCCGCCTGTCTGCGACAAATTCAGGTGAACTCGCCTTCAGCGGCAGTGATGGTGGATTGTCTGACATTATGGTTAACCAACGGTTTGTTGCATTCAGACCCACAGTTCTGGCCCCGGCAAAAGCAGGACTTTCTGCAACAGCTGGAGCGGATGCAGCAGCCACTGGTGTTGATCAGCAATGAGGTCGGGCTGGGCATTGTGCCGATGGGGGAGCTCAGTCGCCGCTTTGTTGATGAAGCCGGGTGGCTACATCAGGCAATCGCTCGCCGTGTTGCACATGTGACCCTGGTCAGTGCCGGTTTACCGATGCCACTTAAGCGTAATGGACAGCCGGTTTCTCAGGCTGCCAGTCTGATTAACTGATATGATGCGTTGCACACCCACCGCCCATTAATAAGACCTATTTTATGACGAGTTCTCTTTACTGGTGGCAGCAGCCAGCTGCCGATAAACATGACGATATTCGTGAGCAGGCGTTGCTGCATCAAAATCAGTTGACCAAGCCTCCGGGCGCACTGGGCAAGCTGGAGAAGCTGGCAATGGATATGGCCGCGATGCAGGGCCAGGTAAAACCGGAGATTCACAATGCCCACTGTGTTGTGTTTGCCGGAGATCACGGTGTGGTCGCGCAGGGTGTGTCAGCATTTCCGCAGGCCGTTACGGTGGAAATGCTAAAAAACTTTGTTGCCGGTGGCGCCGCAATTTCGGTATTGGCGAACAACAATCAGTTTGAGCTTTCAGTAGTGAACTGTGGCACCGCGAGTGACTGTCTGGATCTGGCAGGTGTGATTCATCAACCCATTGCTGCGGGGACCGCAGACTTTTCTCAATATGCGGCGATGACCGAACCGCAGGCGTTGCAATCCTTACAGCTGGGCTCAGATCAGGTCGACAGAGTGCATCAGGCAGGTTGTGATTTGTTGTTCGCCGGAGATATGGGCATTGGCAATACCTCGGCCGCCAGTGCCATGGCCGCCGTGTTGCTAAAGCTGGATGTTGCCGGTCTGACCGGCCCGGGAACTGGTGTTCATGGTGAGGCACTGGATCATAAAACGGATGTATTAATCACCAGTGTGCAACGTGCTTTGCCTTATATCCACAAGCCTGTGGATGCTTTGATTCAACTGGGTGGTTTTGAACTGGGTGCGATTGCCGGCGCGTATATCCGCGCTGCACAGCTGGGGATCCCGGTGTTGGTCGATGGCTTTATTACCACCAGTGCCGCCTTGTTGGCGGTTCAGTTAAATCCATCCGTTCGTGATTGGATGATCTTCAGTCATGGTTCTGCAGAGCCGGGGCACCTGCAATTGCTGGCCGCTCTGAGTGCCGAGCCAATTCTGGATTTAGGAATGCGTCTGGGAGAGGGCTCCGGTGCTGGAGTCGCCATCAGTGTGTTACGTCAGGCGTTGGCATTGCATGGCCAGATGGCCACCTTTGCTCAGGCCGGTGTCTCCGGCTCTGGCTCTGGCTCTGGCTCTGGTTCTGACGTCTGAGGACATGTGCATGACATCGACTTATATCGATTTAATTCGCCACGGGGAGCCGGTGGGTGGCAATGTCTTCCGTGGCCGTGTTGACCTGGCACTGAGTGAGCTGGGCAAACAACAGTTTCAGGCGCGGGTACAAAAACACGCGCAGAACTGGCAACAAATTATCAGTTCGCCGTTGCAGCGTTGTGCTGACAGTGCCCAGTGGCTGTCCGATCAGCAACAAATTCCTTGTGCAGTGGTGGAATCCTGGCAGGAAATTTTTTACGGCGATTGGGAAAATAAACCCGTCACTGAGGTCTTTCAGGAGCACCCTCAGCTGGCTCAAAAAATGTGGCAGAACCCATTGGAGTTTTGTGCGCCAAACGGTGAAGCCGTCCCCGATTTTCAACAGCGTATTATCGCCGCCTGGAATGCGGTGTTAGAGCAATATCAGGGGCAGCATGTGCTGGTGGTTAATCACGGCGGAGTGATGCGGGTGTTGGCGCAATACCTGCTGAAACTTGACCCACAAGCGATGAACCGTCTGGCGATTCCGTATGCCGGTTTAATACGCTTTAAGATTGATCACACCGAAGAACAAGGCAAAACCAGGCATTGGGTATCGCTGCTGGCCATGGATGGTGAAGACCTGACCGCTGATGATGTTAGTGGCATTCTGGAGAACCAGCCTGCATGAGCAGCTACTACTGGGCTTTCTGGTATGCCGTTGTTTTTCTGACTCGTTTACCCGCTCCGTATCTGAAACGGGTGGATGACGAAGTTGCGCAAAAATCTTTGCTGTTTTACCCGGTCGTGGGTGCTGTTATTGGTGTCCTGTTAATCGCCTTTATTCTGATTTGCTGGTGGTATAACCCACAAGCATCACCGTTATTGGTTGCGGCATTAACAACGGCCATCTGGATTTTGTTATCCGGTGGTTTGCACCTCGATGGGTTGGCCGACAGTGCCGACGCCTGGGTTGGCGGACTGGGCGATAAAGAGCGCACGCTGGAGATTATGAAAGATCCACGTGTTGGCCCAATCGGGGTGCTGGCGGTGATGCTGGTATTACTGGTGCAGTTTGCCGGAGTGCAGGTGTTGTTAGAGAAGGTGTTGTTACAGCAAGCGACATCCGACTGGTTTTATCTGACGGCTTTAATACTGATTCCGGCATTGGCACGTGCCAGTGCATTAGGCTTATTAGCCAGTACGCCGTATGTGCGTGCCAAAGGTCTGGCGACCGCTCTGGTAAGCGGCGCTACCCAGACACGACTGCTGGTGACAGGCGTCATTCTGGCTGTAACGGCGGTGGTGGTGTTTCAGCACAAAGCGATACTGGTGCTGCTGTTATATCTGGCGGTGAATGTTTTTGCGCGGCAAATGATGATCAAGCGGATTGGCGGCTGCAGCGGTGACACCATGGGTGCCACCATTGCGGTTCAGGAAGCCTTATTGCTGGCTGCGCTCACATTGTGAGTGTGGGGCTAGCTCGTTATTTATCGTACATATCCTGAATCATCTCAATGCTGGGGCGTAAAGTTGAGCGCCAGCAAAGTTCCAGCTCGGGTGTGAACTCCGGATCATATACCTTCAGTGTTTCCAGCAGCGCATCCAGCCAGAAGCCATAAAACATCGGGTTAATGTTCATATTTTTTTTACTGTGGCTTTCACCCAGGGCACGAATTTTAGCATCCGACATGCCGCGGGCATGCATGATTAGCCACAGTACGCCGCCGCGCAATAAACCTCGTTGCGCTTCCATGTTGGTATTCACAAACATGGCGCGAATATCCGGGGATTTGCTCATGAAGTTCGAGTAGAACTCTTCAAAGAAAGACGGATTGTTGCAGGCACGTCCATAGCTCTGAAACACTAAATCAGCATCACCCATGCGTTTTACCTTGTTTTACAATTTTCTGCGGGCGCGCAATCTACTGATATTTCTCATAAAATGCAAAAAAAGTATGAATTTGCGGATAATGCATTGAAATTATGGATTTGCTCGAAACTCAGCAAAACTTTTCAGAGCTTCTTCCAGACGACCAAAGTCGAGGGCTGCTTCCGTGCTGTCAGCCAGGCGCTCAATCTGCCGTTCGCGGATCTGATTAAAATCCGATAACGCATTGTCCTCTTTATTTAATCCAGCCCAGTTTAATAATTGTTGCAACGCTTCTGGGGTATCAAATAAGCCGTGCCAGTAGGTGCCTAAAATTTGTTGGTCGTCACTTAGATAACCGCAGGTGCTATTGCCAGAGGTAATTACCTGATGAACGGATTGATCGCTCAGAGAAATGCCGGCATGAATTTCATAGCCCTGAATTGGCACGGCCGGTTGGTTGGGTAGCGCTAATATTCCCTCGACCTGTTTTAACGTTTTTTCGGCATCCAGAGTGGTGGTGATGGGTAAGTACCCTAAGCCGCGTGTTTCTCCGGCCGTACCTTCAACCCCTTGTGGATCAAAAACGCAGGTTCCCAGCATTTGTAATCCGCCACAAATGCCCAATAATTTACCGCCATAACGCAGGTGGCGATTTAAATATTCCTGCCAGTTTCCGGGTTGCTGTAATAACCATTCAAGATCGGCGCGGGTATTTTTAGAGCCGGGCAGAATCACCAGATCGGCTGGTGGCGGTGTTTGGTCCGGGCCTATCAGTTGTAAATCCACATTCGGATGCACCCGTAATGCGTCAAAGTCGGTGTGGTTACTAATGCGCGGATAAACCGGCACCACCACTTTTAATACTTGTTGTGTGTTGCCGGCATTTTCCAGATGTTGATGCAGATTTAATGCGTCTTCACCATCGAGATATAAACCGTGTAAATACGGCAGTACCGCGAGTACCGGTTTACCGGTTTTTTGTTCCAGCCAATCGAGGCCGGATTGCAGCAGTTTAATATCGCCACGAAAGCGATTAATCACAAAACCAACCACACGGTTTTGTTCGGATTCGCTTAAACAATCGAGGGTGCCGACCAGGTGTGCAAAAACACCGCCACGATCAATATCGGCAATCAGAATCACCGGGCAATCCACCGCTTCGGCAAACCCCATGTTGGCAATATCGTTGGCTCTTAAATTCACTTCCGCCGGGCTGCCGGCACCTTCCACCAAAACACTTTGATACTGTTGTTGCAGTCGCTGGTAAGAATCCAGCACTGCATTCATCGCGGTTTTTTTATAGGCGTGATAATCAAGCGCTTGCTGATTGCCAATGGACTTGCCCTGAATAATCACCTGGCTGCCCATATCAGAAGTCGGCTTCAGCAGTACCGGGTTCATATCGGTAGTGGGCTCAACCTGACACGCTAAAGCCTGTAACGCCTGCGCACGGCCAATTTCACCGCCGTCGGCGGTGACGGCACTGTTGAGTGCCATGTTTTGTGGCTTAAACGGAGCCACTGCAATGCCTTTACGAGCAAAAATACGTCCTAATGCACACACTAAGGTACTTTTTCCGGCATCCGAGGTGGTGCCTTGTATCATTAACTGCTGTGGTGCTGAGGTCATAAATCGGGCCTTCTGGTAAACTCCGTGGCCTTTGTCGCTGTGTTTGGCCCGGTATTTATGAATTTTGAGTATTTTACGGCATGACGCTACTTTTAAGTGCATTTTTTGCAGCCATGGCTTTATTACTGGATTATCGCCTGGCTGAACCAAAACGCTTTCATCCGTTAGTCGGGTTTGGTTATTGGGCAGCGTTCTGGCAACGCTATCTGAACCCTCAGGTTTCAACCATTAAAGTGATTCGTGCATGTCAGTCACCCACCGGGCAGATAGTGCTGGGGACGGTGGCGCTGATGATTGTGGTTGTGCCTCTGTTTTCTTTTTTCTTGGTTGGGTTAAAACTGCTGCACAGCTACTCGCATTGGCTGGCGTATACGCTAGAAGCTTTGTTGCTGTATCTGTGTATTGGCGGTCGCAGTTTGCAGCAACATGTTGAAGCGGTTGAGCAAGCGTTGGCTGGAAAAGATTCACGGTTAACAGAGGCAAGGCAGAAACTCAGCTGGATTGTCAGCCGTGAAACCAACTCTTTAAATGCACCACAAATTGCTCAGGCCAGTATTGAAACCACGTTAGAAAACAGCTCGGATGCCATTTTTGCTTCGTTATTCTGGTTTGCCGTGGGTGGAGCGCCGTTGGCGTTGTTACACCGTTGGCTGAATACTCTGGACGCCATGTGGGGCTATAAAAATCCGCAATATCTGTATTTTGGTCGAATAGCGGCCTATCTGGATGACGTGGTTAACTATATTCCGGCCCGGCTTACTGCCTGCTGTTTTTGCTTGTTAAGTCCACGACACTCTGTAAATGGTCGCTCCCGGAACAGTGCCCGTTATTGCTGGAAAACTCAGGCGCAACACTGTGCCAGCCCAAACGGTGGTGTGGTTATGACCGCTGGCGCGGGTGCGATTCAGCGTACTCTGTCAGAAGGCGCTTATTATCATGGCCAATGGCAAAATAAACCGCCGATGGGCGTCGGAGTCCCAGCTGATGTGACGGATATTGCTACTGCCCTCAGCCTGGTGAAAAAGAGTGTGGTTATTTTTATGGCGGCTTGGCTGATGCTGGGGTTATTCTCCGCTTTGATGTGTATGGTTTGATGAAAAATTCGAAGCCGCTTCATGGCGGTAATTTGCAACAAGCGATCAATCAATTTGGTGGTTCATCGGAGCAGTGGCTGGACTTATCGACAGGTATTTCTCCTTATGCCTGGCCGGTAGAGCAGCACCTTTCTCAGGTGCCACACACCTGTTGGCACCATTTGCCAGAGCGTGAACAGTTGCAGCAATCTTCGGCCGTATGGGCTGAGTATTATCGATTTTTAATCGCTGATTTAAAACCGGAGCTGGTGGTTTTATCGGCGGGCAGCCAGGCATTAATTCAGCAACTACCGGATTTCTTTTCGCAGCATGTTTTTGAGCGTGATACTCATCAACTGAGGGTATGGGTGTTAGCCGGGAGTTACGGTGAGCACGCTTATCAATGGCAGCAACCCGGCGCACAGGTAGAAGAAAAAAGCCTGGATGAATTAAACCATGTGCTGCTACGGCTGAAGCATAATGAAGCCGTCGATCTGCCGGATATTTTAATTCTGGTGAACCCGGATAACCCTTCTGGCCAATATTGGAATCATCAACAAATCGCGCTTTGGCAACAGAAACTGAATGATCATAATGGTTGGCTAATATTAGATGCTGCTTTTTCTGACATTTCTGATAATCAACCACTTCACCTTCGCGACAATACACTGGTATTAACCTCGGTTGGTAAGTTTTTTGGATTGGCGGGGTTGCGAGTAGGCGCAGCACTGATCGGTGAAAGATATCGCGATTCCTTGGAACAGCTTTTAGGCCCGTGGCCTGTTTCCGGCTTATCATTATGGCTGGCAAAACAAGCGTTATCTGATAAAAGCTGGCAAGCGGAAAATCGCCAAAAACTGCAGCATGTTCATCAGCTGATGTTAGATGCCTGTGCTGAGCTTCCGGTAGTAGGCAGCAGTGATTTATTTATCACGCTGGAGCATCCTAATGTGGAGCAATGGCAGCAAAAAATGGCGCAGCAAAAAATCTGGACGCGTTGTTTTAAAGAGCAAAAACGCTTGCGCATTGGTATGCCAGAATTTAATCGGTTCGAAAAAATACGAACAGTTTTAAAACAACTGGATGTTACAGAATAGAAACATGTACAGGATTAATCTGATTGGTTTGTTTTTCATAGCAGCAACACAAAAATGCAGGAAAGCATTTTTGCACTACGGAGTAGCCCGTAGGGTGAGGTACATGGACGTGCCAAGTGCTCATGTTGCGTTCGCGCGGCAGGGCCAGGGATGGCCCTTCGGCGCGACGGAGAAAAATAAAGCGATCAGATTGATCTATCAGAAGGTTCAGACAGGTTGTTATGAAATTACCTTATTTATTGCTTTCCGCTTTTCTGCTTATATTGGGGCAGAATTTATATGCCGAATTTACCCTAATTGACGATGCTGGTGTCGAGCACACCTTTGGCAAACCCGTCACCCGAATTGTCAGTTTAATGCCACACGGTACTGAGCTGATGTTTGAAGTCGGTGCCGGTGATTTAATTGTCGGTGCTGTGAAATATTCGGACTACCCGGAAGCGGCAAAAAAAATCCCCCGCATTGGTGGTTACAGTGGTTTAAATATTGAAGCCATTGCCGCGTTACAGCCCGATGTTGTGTTGTCCTGGCCCGATGGCAATACCACCCGTGAGTTGCACCGCCTGCAACAATTGGGGTTTAAGTTGTTTGCTTCAGACCCGGTTACCTACGAAGAAATTGCCGATAATCTGCGCAAGTTTGGCAAAATGACCGGGCTGGAAAGTCAGGGTAATCAGGTGGCCGATTCATTTATGCAGGAAGTCACTCACCTGCGTGACACTTATAGCCATCAAACGCCTGTATCCGTGTTCTACCAGGTCTGGCATGAACCACTGATGACTCAAAACGGACAAACGTTTATCTCCAAGGCAATTGAGTTGTGTGGTGGCAACAACATTTATGCCGAACTGGATATTCGTGCACCACAGATCAGCAAAGAATCGGTATTAATTGCTAACCCTGATGCCATTGTTGCCAGCGGTATGGGAGAGTCACGACCTGAATGGCTGGATGGCTGGAGAGACTATCCTAAGTTGAACGCCGTACAATCCGGCAGCTTATTTCATATTCACCCGGAGTTTTTTCAGCGGCCCACCTCACGTTTTCTGGTTGGTACCCGGCAATTATGTGAGAAGCTGGAAGCCAGCCGCCGTTCCAGTTCGGCAGCCTCTCAATAAATGCTACAAAACCTTGTTGATTAGGCGATGCATGCTAGTCTGAATAGCAGGTTTTAACAGATTTTTTGTTACGGGTCTTATCAACAGCCCGTTATTCAGAGGTGGATTAATGGAGCTAGATATTCCAGCTTCGATAAAGAATAAACGCATCCTGGTTGTGGATGATCAGGGCTCTATTCGTGCCGTTTTCCAATCGTTTCTCAAAGATCTCGGATTCAAGAATGTTTTATGCGCTATTGATGGTGAAGACAGTATCCATTTTTTGGAGAAACATGCGGTAAATCTGGTTATTTGTGACTGGTCAATGCCAAAGCTATCCGGGCTGGAGGTGCTGACCATGGTACGGAAAGCGGAAGAAACCCAGGGTCTGCCTTTTATGATGGTCACGTCGTCATCTGAGGTGGCTAAGGTTCAGCAAGCGGTTGAACTGGGTGTGTCGGATTATCTGATCAAGCCATTTCAGCCCGGGCAGTTATGTCAGAAAGTGATTGATTTGTTATCAGCGTCAGATTACCAGCCAAAACGCTTGCCTCTGCAGGACTTCTCTCAACCGACAAGCTCTGATGAGGACCTGTCTATTGAGCCTGATAATCCTGAATCCCAGGCTGATTGAACAGGATGACTTTTTTGGACTTGTCGCCTGTTGACAGTCTGCCAACGATCATCCAATCTGATTATTCACTCTTATAATCGCGGCCGGATGTATGCAGTTATCATCGGTTCAACATGGCGAATTTACTCTGTCAGTGTCTGGCAATATTTTGCTGGCCAACCTGAGTGGGGCCTGGAATGAAGAAGCTGCTCATGCTTTTTCGAAAGATCTGAAATCCAAGGTTACACCATTGGTTGGGGCTGATTGGGGGCATCTGGTGTATCTGGATGACTGGAGTCTCGGCGTACCGGAAATAAAACCCATTGTCGAAGAATTAGTGGCCTGGTGTTGTGGTAATGGTCTCAAGCGCGCTGCTCATGTTTACTCATCGTCAATGCTCAAAAAGCTTCAGCTGGAAGATTTTGTCGCCGAAACCGGTGACTTTCAGCGTCGTGCTTTTGCCTCTGAAGCTGAGGCTATCGACTGGCTTGCTGCCGAAGGATACGGCTTAACTCATCGCTGATACTCAGATCACTTGTTGTTAACGGTCTGAGTTAATCTCACACGCTTCACAACGCTCCTGGCCGGTTAATAATCGTGAAATGGTATGCCGCCGACGGGCAAAAAATAGATAAGCCTTATCGGCAAACCAGCGAATCAGTGGCCAACGCAGCCAGCCAGTTAAATATCCCTTGCCCACCAATGACCAGGCTGCATGTGTGGTATCTAAACCACGTAGCAAGGTGCCATCGGGTAATTGGCTCAACAGAACGGCGTTGGCTTCTGTTTTACTGATATGTGGATAGCGGGACTCAAAGTCGTGTTGATTAATGTCTTCCAGCTTTAATAATCCAGGTTTATCAAGCTTTCTTAGGTGATTGATTTCTTTGCTGCATAGTGGGCAAAGGCCATCATAAAAAACGATGAGTGCTGGCATATCGTCATCTCCTGGAAACAAGGTGGTCATTTTTACTGACAGAATGACCAATATCACTGGTTGCTTCGGTAACTCCCTCTATTATCTTTGATATCGACACAAAAAGCGTCATAAAAAACGATTTGAATCAAGGATACATCCGCTCTGCCTGACTAGGCTGATGTTTGCCAGATCGGCTTTTCACTAGCTCAGCTTTTTACTGGACCAACAAGGGAATGGTTATGGGGTCACAACAAACGTCTTATCAATCGATTGAAGAAATCGTTGGCGATCTGCTGAAGCTACGAATTCCGGTGCCAGCGGTTGGTGAGCCCCCTTTGGTACGCCTGAACGACCTGGCGTTGGTCTCCGGCCAGAAAGATGACCAGCAAGACAGCCGTCTGGCGCAGGTGATTGATATCAAAGGCAACCGGGTCACCATGCAGGTGCTGGATGGCACCAAAGGTTTGGCAACCGATGCCAGTGTGACTTTTCTCGGCCACCCGATGCAGGTGACCTTCTCCGATAATATTCTCGGCCGGACCTTTAACGGTAAAGGCAAGGTCATCGATAACGGCCCGGAACTCAGCTACGACACACGGGTGCTGATTGGTGGGCCGACTGTGAATCCGATGCGCCGGGTGTTGGCATCACAAATGATCCGCACCAAGGTGCCGATGATTGATGTATTTAACTGCCTGGTTGAAAGCCAGAAAATCCCGATCTTTTCCGTCTCTGGTGAACCCTACAACCGCTTTTTATCCCGTATTGGTATTCAGGCCGATGCCGACATCATTGTTTTTGGTGGTATGGGATTGGTGTTTGATGATTTCTATTTCTTCCGTCAGTCGTTTGAAGATGCCGGAGTGCTGGCACGTACCGTGATGTTTGTGAATCAGGCCTCCGATTCCATTGTCGAGCGTTTATTGGTGCCGGATATGGCATTGGCAGTGGCAGAACGTTTTGCCGTGGAGGAAGGCAAGCGGGTATTGGTGTTATTAACCGATATGACCGCCTATGCCGATGCCCTGAAAGAAGTCGGCATCGCCAATGAACGGGTGCCTTCTAACCGGGGTTATATGGGCGATTTATATTCGCAGCTGGCACGGCGATACGAAAAAGCCTGCGATTATGCCAAAGGTGGCTCGGTAACCATTTTGTCGGTCACCACCATGCCGGGGAATGACGTCAGCCATCCGGTGCCGGATAACACCGGTTATATCACCGAAGGCCAGTTCTACCTGCACAGTGGCGTGTTAGATCCATTCGGTTCTTTATCTCGCCTGAAGCAATTTGTGATTGGTAAACAAACCCGTGAAGATCACAGCCAGGTAATGAATACCATGATCCGCTTTTATTCCGGAGCGGTTGAAGCCGAACAAAAACAGGCCATGGCATTTGAGCTCAGTGATTACGACCAGCAATTGTTGAAATTTGGTGCTTTATTCCGTGAACACTTTATGGAATTGGAAGTGTCAATGGAGTTAGAAGATGCGCTTGATCTGGCCTGGAAAATTATGGCCGACTGTTTTAGTGCCGATCAGCTGTTGATGAAACAGGAATTGGTGAATAAATATTTCCCGCGCATCAATACCACGGGCACGGACGCGGATAACAAAACGACTCCACATAAAGAAGCCGGAGCCATTGTCTGATGGCGCGTTTGTTATTGTCGAAAGCGACGTTAACCGCACAGCGAAAACAGCTGGCCGCTTACCGGCGTTTTTTGCCGTCGCTGGAAATGAAGCGCCAGCAATTAATGGTCACGGTGAAAGACTGTCAGCAAACTCTGCAACAGCAACAACAAATACTGCAGCGTATTCAACAGCGGGTTGCTGAACAGTATCCAATGCTGGCGAACGAACGCATTGAGCTGCAGGATCTGGTCGTGATTCGAGCGGTAAAAAAGCGTCAAACGAATATTGTTGGCGTCTGGATTGAGGAAATTGAACAGATTGAGTTTGATTGTGCACCTATCGCCATAATGACCCGCCCTCACTGGGTTGATGGTATTCAGCGGCTGTTAAAACAAGCGCTGGAAACGGAAATAAAACGTCTGCAACAGCAAAAAATATTAGCGCGCTTAGAGGCTGAACTATTAAAAGTGACTCAGCGAGTCAATCTGTTCGATAAAGTCCTGATACCAGAAGCACTGGCGAATATTCGTAAAATCCAGATTTACCTTGATGATAAAGATCGGGAAGCCGTCATCACCTCCAAAATTGCCAAAGGTAAGCGTGCTGCTCAGTCAACTGCACATGGCGAGAGTCTGACTCTGAGTGAGGCGTCGATATGAGTATTGTACGCCTGAAAAAAGTCACGCTGGTTGGTCGCAATCAGGATAAGCAGAACATCGTTGCTGCCCTGCAGGGGTTTGGTGAATTACATATTATCGATAAAGATAAACCCAACTCGGCACACGATTTGGAATTATCGCCTAAAGCACAAAAAGCCTATCAGGCTATCCACTTTTTGCAGCGAACGTCTAACCCGCGCCGAGCATTAAAACACGCACGTCATTTTGATTTTGACCGGGTGGTAGCCGAAGTCTTAGCCCTGAAAGATCAGATCCGGGATGTGGCTGATCGTTTAGAAGCATTAAACGACCGTATTGTCACAATGAAAGCCTGGGGAGATTTTAACTTCCCGCCTGAAAGTTATGTCGACCACTTCCGCTTCTGGTTTTATCGCTTGCCGGTTAAACATCGTGCTGCATTAGAGCAGTTATCACTGCCGTGGAAAATTGTTGGCAACCAGCATCATGAACTGTATGTGGTGTTGGTGTCAGCAGACGAACCCGATAGTCAGATATTACCGGTTGCCCGAGAGCACCTGGGCAGCTTGCCGCTGAGCACCTTACTTGAGCAGCGCGAGCAAACGGAGTTACGACTGGAAGAATTGCAGGTGCGTCGCCAGCAGTTGTGTCGTTATTTACCCCAATTACAAATGGACCTCGACCAGGCCAATAACCGGGCATTATTCCAATACGTTCTGCAGCAAACGCAAGACATCGACACGGATAATGACCCGGCTTTAACGCTGAATAGCGCTTCACTATTTTTATTAAAAGCCTGGCTGCCGGTTAAAAACCTGATGGCGCTAACCCAGTTGAGTCAGCAGCAAGGGTTTGCTTTTGTGGCCGAAGATCCACAAGCCGACGATTCACCACCAACCTTATTACAACCAGTGAAAGGATTCCGAGCCGGTGCTGATCTGGCTTCGGTATATCAGTTGCCGGATTACCGCAGCTGGGACCCATCGGTGCATTTGTATCTGTCTTTTACGCTGTTCTTTGCCATGATTTTATCGGATGCCGGATATGCCGTGTTATTAGGTGGTTTTCTTGCACTGAGCTGGAAACGCTTGTCGGCTTCGATGGCCAGCTTATTACGCTTTATGTTATCCGGAGCGGCAGTTTGGGGCGTGATGGTGGGCAGCTATTTTGGTTACGAAGCACCGCCCGATAGTTTTCTCGCGCCGTTAAAAATCATCGATCTGAATAATTACGACGCGATGATGACTTTATCTGTATTAATTGGTGTGTGTCATATCGTGATTGCCAACCTGAGTATGGCCTGGAATTACCGCCATGAGCGGCAAAAATATATTCCAGCACTAGGCTGGATTGGTATTTGTTTGGGTGGTTGTGCCATCTGGTTGCAGCCTGCTGTTATTCCAACCGCGGCTGTATACGGTTTATTGGCCGTTAGTGTGATGGGTTTATTAGGATTTTCCAGTGACCGCCCAGTCAATTCCATTCCGTCTGCGCTTTTGCGCCTGACCGATGGTTTATTAAAACTCACCGGGCTCAGTAAATTATTTGGCGATGTGCTCAGTTATATGCGTTTGTTTGCGCTGGGCTTAGCCAGTGCGTCACTGGCATTAACCTTTAATAATCTGGCACACAGTGCCTATCAATCCGACAGTGGTTTAAGTCTGGTGACAGGTACATTAATTTTTCTGGCTGGGCATATCATCAATCTGGCACTGGGCATTATGAGTGGTGTGGTGCACGGCCTGCGGCTGAACTTTATTGAATTTTATAACTGGGGTGAACCGGGAGAGGGTTATGCCTTTTCGCGTTTTTCACTGCAGCAAACCGATGTACGAATGGAGGAATCAACACATGAATGAAATGGTGATTGCACTGGGCTGGTTAGGATTATTTGCTCCGGTTGCATTGGGGGCAATTGGCAGTGTGATGGGGTGTGCTATTGCCGGGCAAGCCGCTATTGGTGCCATGCTGGATACCGAATCTGGTTATGGCCGTTTTATTGGTTTATCGGTATTGCCGTCCTCCTTTGTTATTTACGGTATTGTTTTAATGTTTACCCTGCAACGGGATATTAGTGCCGTAAATGGCGGTGGTTTGATGGGTATTGGTTTGTTGGCCGGGCTGGCGTTGTTATTTACCGGAATCTGGCAGGGGCGGGCGTGTGCGTCGGCCATTAATGCTTCCAAAGAGAAGCCGGAAATTTTTGCCTTATCCATTGCCCCGGCGGCCATTGTTGAAGGTTTTGGTGTGTTTGTCTTTATTTTTGCTCTGGTGTTATCCGGCAGTTTACCGGATGCCTAACGCTAGCCATAACTACAGCCACAACCATAACTACAACGAGCCAGGGAGAATGTTATGAAAAAAAATACACCCGAGCGTATTTCCTCCGGTATTGATGAACTGGTTGATCGTTTAAAAAATGATGGCATTCAGGCCGGGCAACAGCAGGCACTGGATATTGTTGCCGAAGCGGAAAAGCGCGCAGACCTGATGCTAAAACAAGCCAAGGAAAAATCCGCAGCGTTATTAAAAGAAAGCCACGAGCAAATTGAGCGTGAACAACAAGCCGCTCAGGATGCATTACAGCTGGCATTCCGCGATATGGTGCTGGATATGAAAAACGCCATGTTGGAGCGTTTATCTCAGGACTTCTCGCGCGAGATTTCCCAACAAGCGGCATCGGTGCCGTTGTTAGAAAAAATCATTCTCGAAGCGGTACGCCTGATCAGCTCAGATGTGCGCGTTAAAGCGGATAAAGGAGTGACGGAAGCCGAGGTATTAATTCCGCAACAAATGATGCAATTAGACGATATTCGTGCCAACCCGGAGAAAGCCAGCGAAGGGCCATTAACGGATTTAGCTGCACATTTATCCGCACAAATGTTCAGTGAAGGCCTCAGCTTTGCCGCTGGCGAGCAACAAGCGGGTATTGTGATGAAACTCAAAGGGCATGATATGCAGGTGGATATCAGTGATAAAGCCATTGCTGATTTATTGCTGAAATATCTTCAACCGCGTTTTCGCGCCTTGTTAGAAGGTGTGATCCACTGATGGTCAACTTAAGCGGCTATCGTCCTGAGTCTTGTGAACAGGTTGACTGGCACAATCAGGATCAGTACCTGAGTTTGCTGACTGGCTTGCCGTCTCATTTATCGTTATTTTCTGCGAAAAAAACACCGATATCACGGTTAGCACTGGATAAAAAACTCACGGCACTGACGCCTCAACATCGCAGCCTGTTGGAAGATATCGAAGGTATATTGCAGTGGGGGTATTTATCACCTCAAATCAAACACGAATTGCATAATTCGCTGCCAATTTCGGTGATTAAACAGGTACTGAATACCATCAGCGATCCGGCACTGAATCAACTGGTGCGCGATAAACTGGATTTCCGCACGTTAGTTGGTGCGTTACGGCATCGCTATCAGGAACCGTCTTCGCCATTGAGTGGCGACTGGACCGTTAGCCGCTTTAAACAGAGCATCGAAAATAACTGGCAAGAACCGTATTTTCGTTTAGAACACGCTCGGCCCTGGCTGATTGAAGCCAAACAACTGATGGATGACGACGAACCTCTGTTATTAGAAAAACTTTTGTTGCAGGTGGCCTGGCAACATTTATCACGTTCTCATACGGGTTTACCGGTGACTTCCGGTGGCGAAACCTTCAGCTTTTATGCCGTCGTGGTATACGTATTGAAGTGGGACATTATTGAACGCTGGAGTCGTTATAACGCCGAGCAGGCCAGTCGACGTTTTCAGCAATTAATCGATAGTAGCATCAGCGGCTTGCCCGAAGACTTTCATGGAGAATTTTAATGAGCCAATTTAATCAGGATATCAGCGCACGGGTGGTAGCGGTACAGGATGATCTGGTGACCATTGAAAGCATTGATAACGATGGCAAGGTTGCACCACTGATTAAAAATGAAGTGATTTATATTCTGCCGTCACGTCTGGCGCATGATGGTCAGGCTAGTGCTCAGACTTCTTCCATGACTGGTGAAGGACGACAGGAATGGTTAAAAGCCGAAGTATTACGTATTAACGGTAAACAAGCCGATGCTCAGGTGTACGAAAGCACCACGGGTGTGGGCGTGGGTGATGGCGTGGTACAAAGTGGCGAAATGTTATCGGCTGAATTAGGCCCGGGTTTATTAGGCATGGTGTACGACGGCCTGCAAAACCCGCTGGAAGCATTGGCTAATGACTTCGGCACCTTTTTGCCACGCGGCGTTGAGGTTAAGGCGCTGGATCAGGATAAAAAATGGCTATTTAAACCGCTGGCACGTTCGGGTGATACCGTCCGTGCGGCACAAGTGTTAGGCACCGTGGCAGAAGGACGTTTTACCCATAAAATCATGGCACCGCTTGATTTAAACGGTGACTGGAATCTGGACTGGATTCAGCAGGGCAATGTACAGGTACGTGAGTTTATTGCGCAGCTGTCGAACGATCAGGGGATTGAACGCAAGGTGTCGCTGCAACAACGCTGGCCAATTCGTAAACCCATTGCCCGTGCATTAACCGAGCGCGGTGTGGCTCAGCGTGAATATCCGCAACAACCGTTATCCACCACCATGCGCTTAGTGGATACCTTTTTCCCGATTGCCAAAGGCGGAACCGGCTGTATCCCCGGGCCGTTTGGTGCCGGTAAAACCGTACTTCAAGGGTTAATTTCGCGTTATTCCGATGTTGATATTGTGATTGTGGTGGCGTGTGGAGAACGTGCGGGTGAGGTGGTGGAAACCATTCAGGAATTCCCCAATATGCCAGACCCCAAAACCGGCGGCACCCTGATGGATCGCACCATTATTATTTGCAACACCTCGTCAATGCCGGTGGCGGCTCGGGAAGCGTCGATTTATATGGGCATTACCCTAGCCGAGTATTATCAGGCGATGGGGTTTGACGTGTTATTAATTGCCGACTCCACCTCGCGCTGGGCGCAGGCGATGCGCGAAACTTCCGGGCGGTTGGAAGAAATTCCCGGTGAAGAAGCCTTCCCGGCGTATCTCGATTCGTCGATTAAAAATGTGTATGAACGTGCAGGGGTATTACAACGCAAAGATGAAGATAAACCCGGCACGTTTACCATGATCGGCACGGTGTCTCCGGCTGGTGGTAACTTCGAAGAGCCGGTAACTCAGTCTACTTTGGGTACGGTAAAAACCTTTTTAGGTTTATCGGCAGATCGTGCATACAAGCGTTTTTATCCGGCGGTTGATCCATTATTGAGCTGGTCACGTTATCTGCAACAGTTAAAACCCTGGTTTGAGAAAAACCTCGAAATCGGCTGGACCGATCGGGTGATGCAGCTGCGCGAGTTATTAGAGCGTGGTGAAGAAATTAACCGCATGATGCAGGTGACGGGTGAAGAAGGCGTAAGCCGCGATGACTTTATTCTTAGCCAGAAAGCCTCGTTGTTAGATATGGTGTACCTGCAGCAGGATGCCTTTGACGATGTCGATGTGTCAGTGCCGATGGCACGCCAGCAGGCGTTATTGCACTTGTTAGAAAAGGTGATTGCTCACCAGCCTGCTATCGAAAGTAAAGGTGCTTTGCGGGACTTTTATACTCAGCTGACGGGGTTACTGAAGAATCTTAATTATTCGGTGGATAAAAGTCCGGAGTATCAGCGGTTGCTGGCGGAGATTGAAGGGCGGCTGGTATAGAGCCCAGTCTGAAATTTTCTAGTAGCTTGTTATTTTCTTGTTGCATAGTGCTGCCAAATGTAAAACAAGAATATGCCACCAATGCTTGAATAGAAAATTGGTTTGATGACGCTGATGCCAATTGAAAAAATTAATATAGTAGAGGTTACCCCAAAGAAAATAAAATATAGCTTTATATATGGTAACCAGTTTTTGTGAATGCCACTTCGATCAGCGTCGCGATATACGCCAAAGTAAACTGATACAAAGAAAGTGTTTAGCAAAATAGCCCATGCATAGACCCCGCTGCTTGAGGCTAAAAACCTGAATACGGGATCTATTTTCTCTGGGTAGTAAATCATTAAAAAATAGGGAATGGCAGGTATTAGCAGTGTTATGTAAATTTTTATTCGATTCATAGTTTTCCTTTAATACCGTAATATGGACTAGAAAACAGATATATGGCACCTGCCGGTAGTGGTGAGTCCAATCAGCTTTCTGGCGACACTGACTAGCTTTGTTCGTAGCGGATATTAACCTTTTTCTAGTATTAGCCAATATTTATCAGAACCACCAACCAACAATTTTGCAGCTTTAAAGGCAGCTTTTTTACGACCAAGATATACCGCTTGATACACTAGATCACCAATTTCTGTTTTTCTTAAGTGCGGCGGTAGCTTATCGAAAATTTCCATTTTTCCATGTGCATCTTTCATTGCAGCCATCAAAACTGCATCCCGTAGCGCATACCAATCACCACCAGAATATCCAGAGTTATAAAAATCACTCATATTAATGTCTACTAACGTCTCCGCACATGAGCGCGCAAAGCGCGTCGGAATTATGGTGCGGTTTGTTGTGGGTTTTGATTGTAGTATTTCCATTCGCTTTCTTTTATTGCATCCATGCTAATGCTTTTTGATTCACAATATCGTAAGTTATCAACATCTAAATGCAATAAAGTCCAACATCCATCAATATATCTATATCTAACAGAAATAGTAGTTGCTGAAGACCAAGGAAATTCCTCCAAAATCACTTCTTTGAAGTGCATTATCTGGTGATCATTACTTGTATCATATATCGTAATATCAGCAACCAAAATTCCCATTCGAACTTCTTTAATATCATCGTAGATTGCTAAGTAATGATTACCTTCTGAGAGAATTCTCTTCATATATTTACTCATAACGCCTGGCTTTGCGGCGTGCCGAAGCGAAGTGTAGGCACGTCCGGCAACAGCCACTTGTTAGCTGCTTAGTATTGAGAGTAAACATTTAAAATCAGACTCTCGATGTGTGCAGAAACACGGTGCTCACCTAGTTTTAAGCTATTAGGATGGCCACACCCATTTCGAAATGTGAGTGCCGTTTGAAGCTCTTGTTTTACACTTTTACCAATTACAGATGCTGACTCACAAACCTCAAGAAAATCCGCTTCCTTCATTCTCGTGAGATCGTCACTTGTATTAGCGGCCTTCCATTTGGGATTTTTCTTTGCGGCAGCCGAATTGAAAGCTTGCTTGTGGTTATTTAGCACATGATTGTACAGGACTGAAACTGCGCCAACCCAAGATAGTACGACGGCAGCTCGGTAAAGATGCGCTTCAAAGCACTGCACAGCTTCTTCAACAAAAGCCTTAGTTTCATGATTTGTTATGCTATCTAAACTTGTTCTAAGCGAACTTGATAAAACAGCAACTGGCCCACCAATTAGGCTTTTAACATGCGCCTTTCCTTTGGCGGTAAGTTCCCATCCCTCTGGACTTCGAACAACTAGCCCTTTATGACGTGACAATATGGATGAAACGTTAAGTTTTTTTATTGTTGGATACCCGCAATGAACACCAACCAGAGTAATATCTTTAACTGGTTTTGGCGTTGCAATATCAACGGCGAGACAAAGGAGGACTTTGTCTTTTTGGTTTATATCTGGGTCAGATATATGCTCTTTTAATGATTCACTACTGAGCAATTCGGGCACCAATACTCGATTTAGCTGAAGCGCTTAAAGCATATGTATTTTTTGAGGTTTCTAATAGCTTCTGATCTTTAACAAGCTGATTAAGGTATTTGGTTAGGTTATTGACGTGGGTCTTCTTAAAATATGCAGAAGCTGTTTTCATTTCTTCTGTTATTTGAGATCGACTGAAAGTATCCATTCCAAGTGAAAATGTCATTCGTGCGGCTGCAGCCAAAATAAGGTCTGGGCCGGACTTAACACCTAGTTGAGCAGCTATAGATCCAGTAGTCGCTTGTAGGGCACTAGAAGAAGCATCAACAGAGCTATTCTGAACAGGAGCTGCTACCGGCTCCTGTGCGGTCGGAGCTTCGGTTACCCCACTTTCCTTATATAAATCAGAAACAGCAGATAGCAATGCGGGAAGCTCTTCTTTTAAAAATGCCTCGCTACCTTCGTACTCAATCTCGATTGGCCCCATCTTAATCTTAATTTTACTGTCCATTTATTCTCCTTAATACTTGATAGTTTGGTAAAGCAGCTAACAGTTTATTCGTGTTCGCGCCTGATATCTTAGCGAGAACTTTTCGAGCTTAGGGGTGTAACTAATTGATTTCACGTTGAAACCTTCCTTAGCAAGATAATTCCCTTCCAGAAAAGCGTGCGCGCACACTATTTCGGCCACGGTATGCCTACTATCTTGTAAACCACTTCCGTAACCCACTGATTTCACTAATGTTTAAATTATCACCTGCTGAGAAAGCAGGCAAGCACGAAAATAAGGTTTGCTTTCACTCCTTGAAAATTTGAAATCATACTGGTTGCATCCCCAGCCTTTGGAAGAATGCTATTATCCAGCCACCAACACCAAGGCTAAAACAAAGCAACAGAGACACAACATGAGCAAAGAAGATATCGAAAACGGTTTAAAGATTCGCAAGGAAGTAATGGGAGAAGCATTCGTCGACAAAGCCATGGGCAACACCAGCGCGTATATGGAGCCTGCGCAGCAGTGGATCAATGAACACGCCTGGGGTTCGGTATGGCAGCGTGACGGGTTAGATCGTAAAACCCGCTCGTTGGTAACGGTTGGTATGCTGGCGGCGTTAAAAGCATCCACTGAAATCAAAGGCCATATTCAGGGCGCTTTAAACAACGGTGCAACACCCGAAGAAATCCGCGAAGTGTTATTACACTCTGCGGTGTATTGTGGCGCGCCCGCCGCTCAGGAAGCGTTACGGGCGGGCAAAGAGTTGTTAGAAGATAAGTTCTGATCGCTCACTAAACTGAATTATCCGGAGCGTTACAGCTCCGAATAATTCCACTGGGCTTTCTGGATGTCAGCCTGAGTAGAAATCAGCCCTAATTCATTAAACGATTGTTGAACCCGTTTGTTCAGCACATCAGCGTTATGTGGGTAATCGGCGTTCTGCAGGAAATTAATGTTGTCTTCGACGGTAACAAACTGAGCGTCGTAAAACATTTCTTCAATATCCGGAATGGCTTCTTTATCGCCTAATAAAATATCCCCGGCAGCAGATACCAGCTGCATTTTTTCATCGCTGGATAAGTCTTTCATCAGCTTAGGCACTTGTTGCCCGGCGCGGGTCAATGCGCCCACAAACTTTTTCACTTCCTGTGGGTATTGCTCTAAATAGTCAGAGCGAACCATATATACATCAGCAATAATCCGGCGCGCGAACATGGTGGAAATAATCATGCGTGCTCCGGCGATGGAATCTTTTTCGCCGGTACCCACCCGGCGGCCAGAAGTAATTGGATAAGCATCGGGAATAATCATAAAAGCAGCATCAATATCGGGTTCGGTTAATGCCTGTGGCGGTGAATCCGGGTGCTGGGTCAGTTCCGGTAACCATTTCAGGGTGACATCATTGGTGGATAATCCGGCCTGCTCCAGTACGGTAGTCATAAAATCTACGTGTGGGCCATACGCCTGTACCGCAATGGTTTTACCTTTTAAATCTTTCACCTGCATCGCTTTGCCTTTAGCGACCAGTGTATCGCCACCTCTGGACCAGGTGAGCTGATGAATAATGACCGGGCGGGTACGTGGGTCAGCATTAATAATATCCAGCGCCTGGTTACACATTCCAATGGTGCAGCGCAGGTAGGGCGAACGGCCCGACATATAATCTTTTACCTGCTCCTGAAACACATCCTGTTTGACCAGTTTAATATTCAACCCGGCCTGTGCCATTAAGCTGTTTTCCTGGGTAGTCAGGCTATTACCATTGGCAAAGATGGAGACCAGTTCGCCGCCCCAGGTGATGATAGGAACCTGAGTGGGAGAACTACTATCAACTTCTCCAACTGCTGTTTTGATTTGTTGCGCCATGGGCTCCGGGTCGATATAGCCTGGTGCCGCTATCGATGATAATGAATAGGTTGCTAATAACGAAAAACACAGAAATCTCAGCACAGTAATACCCTGAAAATGCAAGAATAAATAAGAGAATCGCCCAACGGCAATGCGGCCGATTTTATCCTTTAAGCATCTGTGCTGAGGTGATTTTTGTGTGCGTTATCTGGCAAAACTTCCTTTAACCTGACCAATGTGGACAATATTATTCAGGTGCCTGAAATATCCTGATCACATACAATGGCGATAAAGTAAGTCATTGCTGGTTGTTGTTTATGCCACATCGAATTCTGATTGTTGAAGATGAACCCATTCTGGCGCTGGATCTGAAAGAATCCTTACAGGAAATGGGGTATGCCATCGTTGGGCTGTGCAGCAGCGCAGAAGAAAGCATTGAGTTGTGTCGGGTATTAAATCCACAGTTAGTGTTGATGGATATCAAGCTGGAGGGTGAAAAAACCGGCACCGACGCGGCTAAGGTGATCAGCCTGGAGTTAGATATTCCGGTTGTTTTTCTAACCTCTTATGTTGACGATCACAGTGTTCGCGAGGCTTTAGCAGCGTCTTCTTATGGTTATTTGAAAAAGCCGTTTCATCAGGAAACGCTGAACGCCACCTTGATGCTGGCACTTAACCAGCATGAACGACAACAGCAGCTCAACCGTGATATCGAAAGCCTGAAACGGCTACCTGAGAGTGAATCGCCAACAGTGTTTCAATTGTCGGCGTCCACTCAATATCAATTATTCAGCGGCGTATTGGTTCGTGATGGTGCCAGCGTCAAGTTGACACCAAAAGAGCAAAAATTCCTTGAGACTCTGGCACTCAATGCAAATACGTTGATCAGCTTTGAGCAGATTTGCCTCTCGGTATGGAACACCAAAGAAATCAAAGTCAGTGCATTGAGAACATTGCTGCATCGCCTGCGTCAGAAAGCTGGGGGAGCAACCGCCATCAAAAACGTGGTGGACAGTGGCTATCAGTTAGTGGTTAACATCGATAGAGCCATTGGTCATGACTGATTCCTTAAGTCGCCAGCTTTTTTTATTCATCAGCGGATTAACCCTGTTATTGCTGATGTTAATTGGCGTTATTCTGGCTCCGGTTTTGGTACAGCAGGTTCGGGAATTAGATCGGCAGCGATATGAAACCCAGTTATCGCATGCGCAACTGATGATGTCGGCAGGGGCGCAATTATCCAAAACGATTGATCGTTTTGTGGTCGAGAGTCATCAGGCAGAGCTGGAACAGCTTTTTGCCCCTATGCGTGAGCATGTGCAGGTCTTGGAACAAAGGCTGCTGGTAGGTGAGCAGACTCGTTCACAAGCCGTGTCTTCAATTGTTGAATTTATTAAGCCGCTGGCACATGAAATGGGAAATCACTTTTGGGTTACTGAAGAAGATGGCAGCTGGATTTATCATCCTCATGGTCAGCCCAGTGAGATATCCGATTATCACCGACAAGAATTTCGTCATTTTATTCAGCAGGTTAAAGCACAGCAAGAAGCCAGCGCTTCAGTTCCTTGGGATGTATATTACCTGATTGATAGCAAGCCACTGATTGCCCGTTATTTTAAAGCACTGAATATCATTGTTGGCATGGATGTGGATGCTACGTTACTACCCAACTCGCCTAAAGACAGTTATTTGAAACTAGAGGGAATGCTTAAGAAGTTACTCGATGGCACGCGTTTTGGTGACCATGGCCAGGCATTTTATTTATTCACTAACTTAAATACGATTTATACGTTAGAAGGCTTTGATTTATCGGCCATTCTCAAATCAGGCAATAACCCAATAACGGGAAATCGATATCTGGATGATTTTAAATTAGCGGCAAAGCAAGGTCGCAGTATCGATATTGTGTGGAACCATGTTGACGATCCGAAGAATTTTATTTATCCGGCTACCGCACATGTTTTTTTCGAGCCTAGTCGTGCGGTGCATCTGGTATCTATTAGTTACGATAACGATCTGAATTATCAAGCCGATCAGGTACTGTCTGAAATTATCATTACCCTTGTTTTTTGCTTGTTTCTCGGCGTTGTAGGTGCGTGGTGGTTGTCGCGCCGGGTTGTAATGCCGATTAAGCAGTTGAGTCGTTATGCTGAGCGTGTTGGTCGGGGTGATTTAAGTTTACGCGTACCTTTTATGCGAGGCGATGAGCTGGGTGTTCTCGCTCGTGAATTTAATAATATGGTTGCTAAACTGGAATCGACCATTGAAGGATTAGATCGCCAGGTTCAGCAACGCACACGGGAGCTTGATCAACAAAATCAACAATTATCCACTGCCGTAAAAGATCAGGAAACATTACTGCGCGAAGTGCATCATCGGGTTAAAAATAATCTGGCTGTTATTATCGGTTTTATCCAATTACAGCAGCGCCGTTATCGTGGCAAGCCAACGGAAGCATTGTTAAAAGATTTACGCAGCCGCATATACACCATTGAGTTAATTCATAATCAGCTATATCGAGCCGATAATCTCAGCCATGTTCAACCGTCTGTGTATTATCAGGCGTTAATTGAAGAAATCTGGCAGCTGTACTCACCAAATGAAAAAATTACTTGGTCGTTGGAGGTGACAATTGAACAGCAATCGTTAGATCAATTGCTGACTTGCGGTCAGCTTCTGAATGAAATGCTGAGTAACAGCCTGAAGTACGCCTTTGTCTTACAAGAGTCGGGGAATATCCGAGTGCAATTTAGCCAGATTTGCCGGATTTCTGAGAACGATATTCAGCAAGAATGGGTGAAGTTTACTTTTGAGGATGACGGCTGCGGTTTAAACCATAACCTGGAAAAAGAAGGGCTGGGGTTTACGCTGATTCATCATCTGGTTCAGAACCAGTTGAAAGGTCATATTCAGCAAAAAGAAACCGATCGTGGTTTATGCTGGGAAATTATTTTCCCCATGAAAAAATAAAAGCAGGACGAACTTATGTTCGCCCTGTGTTGGTAGTGATCAGAAGTTTGCCTGTAATGTCAGGCTGGTCTGGCGGGGTTCGCCCAGGTTCATTTCTGGCCGGGTTTCATTGCGATAACGTTCAATATACTCTTCGTCTAATGCATTGCGAACACTCACAAAAGCTTTGTAGTTTTTATATTCATAACCTAATTGTAGATTAACCAGAGTGCGTGCATCGTTCTCTGGATCTGAATCGGTTGCCGGATCAAAGTCTGACAGAAACACCTCTGGGTCAAGGTAAGCCTGTGAGCTGCTGGCATAGTTTGCATTAACATTGATGAATACACCCGAATCAAAGTCATAATTAACCGCAATATTGGCGGTTTTTTCGGGAGCATCTTCAAAACTTCTACCGGATAAATCCCTTACCTGATCACTGAAGGCGTATAGGAAGGTATCAAACTCACTTTTGGCATAACCAACTCCTGCAGTAATCGTTAATGCTGGGGTTGGGTAATAAAAGACTTCAGTTTCAAACCCACGCACCGTCGATGCCCCTGAATTAACGGTTTCACGATCAAACTGATTGCCCGATAACTGAACTGAGACCTGTTGATCTTCCCAATCCAGATAAAACAGGTTGCTATTCACCACCAGAGATCCATCTAACCAAACCGTGCGTAAAGCCAGCTCGTAGTTATCGGTGTATTCCTGATCGTAGTTATACACATCAGATCGGGCGATATTCACTCCAACACCCCCAGAACGATAGCCTTTCTGGTAGAGTGCGGTGAGCGATGCATTGTTATTAAAGTTATAGGTGGCCCCTAATTTGGGTAACCAGGCATGAAAAGTTTTATCAACAGCAGGTGCATTTTCTGATGCGGCTGCTGCCTGGTCGATGAAGCTCTGATTGATGCCCGCCAATAATGGCACAAGTGCTGGGATAGTCTGAGCGTAGTCGCCAGGATCCGGCAGTTGATCAGCATTGTTGATGGTTACCAGACTGCTGGAGGCGTTTTCCTGTTTCTCTTTGTCATAACGTATGCCAGCAAGTACATCCCAGTGCTCATTAATGGCGTAGGTGATATCCGTAAAGAAGGCCATGGATTCAACTTTTTGACTTAGGTCGGTACTGGTACCCAACAGAACCGGGTTGGCGGGTGCGTAAAGTGCCAGCACCTGATCGGCGAGTGCCTGAGGCAAGCCGATGCCGCCTGATTCGGTTGGAGCAACTAACAGATCAGGAACTCCCAATGCCTCTAAGCTCATAGCTCGACGACCGGATAAGTCTTCAGTGACATCCAGATTTGAATAATATAGCCCTGTAACTCCAGTCAGAGGGCCATAATCGAACGTTAATCGCAGTTCCTGGCTGGTGGTGTCGTGGCCCTGCTTCAAGTGATTGGCTGACAGATCTTCAGCACTGAAATCGGTATCCGAAAGGTAGTTATAATCGGTTTCGTTATAGGTGGTGATGCTGTCGAGTGCCCAGATGCCATTAATGGGATAGCTCATTTCCAGCGTATAAATATCGGTTGTTGTGGTTTCTTCATACGGAGAATTAAAGCTGACATCACGATTGCCTCCGGCCTTTGCGGTATTTGACCAAAGCGCGCCTAATTCATTTTCATTATGCGTGTAGGTGAAAAGTGATGAGAAACCCTCGAGTGCTTTCGGTTCGAACAGAACTTTAGCGCGATAGTTGTCGCTATTGCGGAAATCGGAATGTTCATTACGCGTTATATTGTAATTATAGCCATCAAAATCTTTGGTCTCGGCGGCAATACGTACAGCAAGCTGGTCTTCAATTAATGCACCACCACCGGCAAATGCATACTCTTCCTGACCATTATCCCCCACGACGGCCTGTAATTTTGCTGAAGATTCATAGCTTGGATCATTCGACCGAATGATTACTGCACCGGCCAGCGCATTGCGCCCCTGAATGGTTGATTGAGGACCACGAAATACCTCAACCTGAGAGACATCCCACAGCGAAAATGCATTCTTAGCGATGACCCAGTAAGGCATCGGGGCACCATCAAAATACATGCTGGCTAAAAAGCTGTTGCCACCGCCGGAAACATTAAAGGCATCAATACCACGAATATTAAATCCACCGCTCAATGTGCCATTGGTATTTGGAATGGTATCAAATACATCGGATACATTACCGATGGTGTAGTTTTCAATATCGTCGTTGGTCACAACCGCAACGCTGTTCTTGGTTTGCTGTAATGAGCGATCAAATTTTTGTCCGGTAACAACAATGGTATCCAGCGCAACGGTTTTGTTGTCTTCCTCCGCCTGAACTGCAAATCCGGTGGTCGAGAGGCTCAGAGATAACAGTGCAAAGGAAACAGCACGACTGAGCGGATGCTTATGATTAGGCAGATAAGCGATAGGTCTCATGATTACAAATCCTCAAATGACTGCTGAACGCATGGGTTCGACGCGATAAACATCATTTGACCCACACGCACACTAACGAGGACGGCAATTTATCATAGGTGTGAGAATGCTAGTTATTCTCAATTTAAGGAATTACATTCTTGTAATTTCTGGGCCACGGTTAAGTACCCGCTCAGGATTTATTCCCCCAGATTTTGGCGACGGCATGATCTGATCCCAGTGAGCCAACCACAACAGCCACCAAGCCTACGGCAAAGAAAATAATGGCAGGGAAGAGTCCACCCATAATCCCGGAGTTAATTGCAATCACACATAAGCCAAGGGATAACAGGGTAAATAAGGTGCCCACCACAATCAGAATCAACCGGTGAGAAGGCTTGTAGTTGGCTGGAGTGGTGGCTGGAGTGCCAGAGGTGTTAGCTGTTTCAAACAGATTCAGGATAGGGGAGAAGAGTTTGGTGAAAAACGATTTCATAGGTGCTCATACTTCAGCGAAAAAGAAGCGGTATTGTCGCTGTTTCTGATGGCTTTACCAGCAAGATTCAGCTGCCAACCTGAAATTGGCAGCTTTGTCCGGGTCGGCATGGTGTTAACAGACCCTAGTCCGACAGATCGATCCACACGGTTTTGTATTCCACGTATTTATCCAGCGCATGAACGGATTTGTCGCGGCCAAAACCAGACTGTTTAAAACCGCCCACCGGCGATGAAATATCACCATGATCGTGGCAATTTACCCAGATCACACCGGCTTTAATTTCTTGTGCGGCACGCTCCATGTGTTTCATATTCTGGGTCCAGATTGCACTGCCCAAACCGTAAATGGTGGCGTTGGCGACCTCGATGGCCTGATCAAGATCGTCTACCGGAATCACGGATAATACCGGGCCAAAAATCTCTTCCCGGGCAATACTCATTTGCGCGTTTACTTGATCAAAAATAGTCGGTTGTATAAAGCAGCTGTTGGCTTGATGATCACCACCCAACAATAAAGCCGCACCTTCCTGTTGCCCTTGCTGAATGTATTGCACCACCCGCTGGCTGTGTTGCTGATCCACCAGGCAGGCCATTTGGGTTGCCGGATCCAGTGGATCACCCACGACCAATTGTTCGGTTAAGGCCCGGACCTTTTGCATCAGTTCGGCATGCACCGAGCGTTCAACAATCAGCCGCGACCCGGCATTACAAATTTGTCCTGAGTTACCAAATGCACCCAATACGATGGCTGCAGCGGCTTTATCCAGATCGGCACAATCGGCCAAAACGATATTGGGGGTTTTGCCACCACATTCCAGCGACACACGTTTAAGGTTGGATTGCCCGGCGTATTGCATGTACAAACCGCCAACCCGGGTTGAGCCGGTAAAGGCCAGTGCATCAACGTCTATGTGCAGCCCCAGTGCTTTGCCAGCCTGCTCGCCAGTGCCGGTCAGCACGTTTAAAACCCCGGCCGGGATACCGGCTTCATACGCCAGCTGTGCCAGGCGGATGGTTGCCAACGACGATTGCTCCGCGGGTTTGATAATGACGGAGTTACCCATTGCCAGTGCCGGAGCGGCTTTCCAGCAGGCAATCATCAACGGGTAATTCCACGGCACAACGGCGGCAACCACACCTACGGGTACGCGGTGAATGCGGGTTAGGGCATTGGGCGCGGTCGGAGCGATTTCGTCATATTGTTTGTCAGCTAGTTCGGCAAACCAGCGAATGCAATCAACAGCACCGGGAATGTTCATCTGGCTGCTGTCACTGATGGTCATGCCCATATCCAGGGTTTCCAGCAGCGCCAGTTCGGTTGTGTGCTGCTCCACCAGGTCAGCCCAAGCCAGCATGATGTGTTTGCGCTGCTTAGCGGCTATGCGGCTCCAGACGCCTTGTTCAAAAGCGTCTCGGGAGGATTGTACGGCGATATCAGCGTCTTGCTCATCACAGGCGCTGAGTTGCGTTAAGACCTGACCATCTCGCGGTGACACAACTGCCAGAGTGCCGCCGCTGACGGCTTGGTGAGAGCGGCCGTGGATAAAAGAAGAGTCGGGAAAACTCAGCTGTTGTGAAATTCTTTGCCATTCGCTGAAACTGTCAGGACGATTCATAGTCTACTCTAAGTTATTGAAACCATTGGCGTCCCTGACAACCTGGTGTCAGAGACGCGCGAAAATTATAAGGATCAGTATGGAACTCTTTTCTCTGCCCGTCAGCACATACAGCGCTAAAGTGCGAATTGCGCTGGGGCTGAAAAACATCGCTTGTACCATCTCACCACCACCGGGTGGTTACAGCACCGAGGAATACATGCAGCTGGTGCCACTGGGTACGATTCCCGCATTACGTGTTGATGATCAGTATTTCTCAGAGTCAGATGTCATCATGGAGTTCCTTGAAGACGCTTATCCGGAGGTGTCTTTATTGGGAGACGACAACCTGAAGCGTGCTCAGCATCGTTTTCTGGCGCGTTACCACGATATCTGGCTGGAGCCTCACCTGCGTCGCACCTTTGCTCATGTTGATCCGGCTGGTCGCAATCAGGCGGAGCTGGATGAGCATCTGAATAAATTTGAAGAGCGTTTACAGAAGCTGGAAACCTTATTCACTGCAGCTCCGTTTATGACCGGTGAACATATTGGTTATGCCGACTGCGCTTTCCCGGCGACCATTGAACTGGCGGATATTCTGCTGCCGGTTTTCGGCCGTACCTTAACACTTGGCCCGAACATGGCGCGTTGGCGTGAAGCGGTATTGGCGAACCCAGTGGTCAAAGCCGTGACGGATGAAAGCCGTCAGGCAACGTTAGACTGGATGAATGCCGGGGGTGGTTAAAGCCATTCTGATTTTTTCTTAAACCAACAATTCAGTTAACGTTCAGTTAGCTTTGTTAGGCTCTCCACATAAATTGATAACGACCTTGTGTTTGACGTGTGGAGAACATTAATGAAGCTTTTTAACGTACTACCCATAATGGCCGCGGCCGCATTATTGGCGGCTTGTGGCAGCTCTTCTGGTGGCAGCTCATCCGACTCAGATAACAACACTTCAGGGAATACCGGTACTTCCGGAAACATCAATGCGGTGGCTGCCAATAGTACAAAAACACTGTCGCCAATTTTAAAACAGCTTAATTATTCCGCTACTGCTTTAAATAAAGAAAAATCGTTTGCCGTTGAGATCGGTGAAAATGATGTTTCGATGTTACTGAATCTGAAAGCCAGTGGTGACGATGGCGGTATTCTGGTGAAAGAAATTATCGACCCTGCGGGTGTGACTATTTATCGCGCCGAATTGAAGGGAGAAGATTTTAATGTAACCAGTGATGTGATTAAGTCGGCCATTGCCGGTGAAAACACCATTACGGCATTTTTACCGTCAACGCCAAAAATGACGTTAAATAAAGGCACATATCGTTTTGTTCTGCAGCAGGTTGGCGATGTTAACTTGTCGGATGCTAAGGTTTATGTGAAATCCAATCCGGCGGGTGGCGATATTGACCTGACGGAACTGGCTGTCGATCTGAATATTTTTATTACCGACCCTAACCCGATTTACCGCAGTGCTGCTTTTCAGAACACGCTGAAAAATGACTATAAAGCCAATATTAACACCATGCTTAATCCTCATCGTATGACATTGGATTCTGTGAATGTTTATGTTGCCGATGCAGCACAAACCAATGCTTTTAAGGTAATCGATGATGAGGATGGCGACTCATTTAACAATGCTTGCCGGGCACTCTATAACGTCAGTGACAATGATATGGCATTAAATGCTTTGTTTATTGAAGACTTTAAGGGCGGTAATGCCGGGTCATCTCCATTTGCCGGTGTGATTCTTGATGCCGATGCCGACGAAACTTGTTTTGCCGTTGCCAGAAAAGCATACAGCGTCATCGATGGTCGTAGCAGTAATGCCAGCGAAGAGCTGCAGCAACAAGCCGGTAATATTCTGCATGAAGCCATGCATTTTATGTCGCTGGAGCATACCACTGAAATGAACGGTTTAACCTTTGACACGATTGCCGACACGCCAGAGTGTGACGCCGCGACGTACGACGGTCGTGATAACCCGAACCCGGCGTTTGGTGATGATGGTAAAGGTGATAAAGACGGTGTGGTAGCCGACCATGAATGTGGTCATGCTGGCGGTGCAAGTAATGTCCTGTTCTGGGCCGGACATCCCGACTTTCTGCCTTTCTCAATGACCACCGACCAGGCCTGGGTACTCAAGCGTCACCCATTATTACGGCTGGCAAATTAATCAGTGGCAGGGTTATGTATTAAATAGCCCTGCCAACTTATCCCGTAACCATTGGTGTAACGCATCCTGAGACGAACGCTGATGCCATACGGCAATCACATCAAAACCTGGCATATCACGATCGAGCGAAATTGCCTTTAATTCCGGGTCGGGTAATAACCGAGCCGGAATAAAACCACACAGGTCGGTTTCTGCAATGGCGGCTTTTGCAGCAGTAAAAGTAGGAACGGACAACACCACGTTACGTGGGTGCCCTTGTTTTTCAAACCACTGTTGCGCAGCTCCGGTGAAATCCCCCCGCGATGGCGATACCACTAACTGTGGAATTTTTGCGACCTCAGCCACCGTCATATAAGGCCGGATCAGGCGGTTATGACAAGAGGCAACACAAACATATTGTTCCCGGTAGAGGGTTTGAGCGGGATAGCTTGCTGGCGCAAATAAGGGGTTGGTGATGACCAGATCAACTTCGCCATTTAACAGCTCGGTGCCGAGTTGATCGAGGTTAAGGGTTTTTACTGCCAGTTTCAGTTGGGGGGCTTCTTTACGCAGTTGCTGCAGCAAATAAGGCAGGATGGTTTTTTGTTCCAGATCGGTACAACTGATGGTGAAGGTACTGCTGACCGTGGTCGGATCAAACACCAGAGGCTCAACCAGCTGCTCCAGGGCATTTAAGGCATTGATCACCTTAGGTTGCAGCGCTTCAGCAAACGGCGTGGGGGCAATGCCATTACCCCGGCGGATAAACAGCCGATCGTTAAAGGTAATCCGCAACTTCTTCAGCTGGTCGCTGACTGCCTGCTGGGTAACCCCCAGCTGATCGGCGACGCGTGACACGTTTTGTTCGCGCAGCAGATAGTGAAGGGTGCGGAGCTGGCGGATATCCAGGCGGTTAAAAGCATTCACTTGTATCTCTTACACCTAAAGCTTGTTTCTGTTTGTATGTTATCCCGCGTACTCTGCGCCAATCAATACGTGCATGACCGAACCGAGATGTCTTTTTATGAGTGACTTTTTAATTTCTACCAACCCACTGAATAACGAGGAAGTGGGGCGGGTACCGATTGCGTCCCAACAGGATGTCCTGGCAGTGGTTGATCAGGCCAAACGTGCACAAACAGTATGGGCGCAACACCCTTTGCAACAACGCGTTGAAATGCTCACCAAGGCTTATCAGCAGTTAGAACCACTGCATCCGGAGCTGACCCGTTTAATCAGCCTGGAAATGGGTAAAGATCAACGTCGTGCTCATTATGAAGCCGGTGGTGCAATGGCCAATGCCCCTTATATGGCACGTGAAACGGCTGAGGCTTTTGAGCCAAAACAAATTGCTGTCAGTAGCCAGATTCAATACCAGCCTTTGGGTGTAGTTGGGTTGATCTCGCCGTGGAACTACCCGCTGGCAATGGCGAATAATCTGCTGATTCCAGCCTTAATTGCCGGAAACAGTGTGGTGCTAAAACCGTCGGAAAATACCCCATTGGTTGCCGATGTGTTTGTGAAAGCGTTGCAGCAACAGTTACCCGAAGGTGTGTTGCAGATTATTCATGGTGAAGGTGATGTTGGCCGGATGTTGGTGCAAGCCGATATTAATATGATTGCCTTTACCGGCTCGGTTGCTGCCGGACGGGATATTATGGCGAACGCCGCCGGTGGTTTAAAACGCCTGGTGATGGAGCTGGGCGGTAATGACCCGATGATTGTTATGGCGGGTGCCGATTTACACGCAGCGGCACGTTTTGCGGTTGCCAGTTCATTCGAAAATGCCGGGCAAATGTGTACATCCACCGAACGTATTTATGTGGATCATCGTGTCGCTGATCATTTCCGCGAGCTGGTAGTGCAAATTGCCGGGCAATACCGGGTTGGCGGCTGGAATGAGCCGGGTGTGAATATCGGCCCGTTGGTGAATGCCAAGCAGCACCAGAATGTGTTGGCGCAATTACAGGATGCCAAAAACAAAGGTGCTGAATTTTTATTGGGTGATGCCGATTACCCACTGCCATTTATTCAGCCGACTGTGGTGGATGGCATGACGCCGGATATGCAGCTGGAGCAATTGGAAACCTTTGGACCAGTCGTCGCCATGTCGACCGTCGACTCAATGGACGAAGCCATTCGTCGCGCGAATGATTCGGTTTATGGCTTAGGTGCGGTGGTGTTTGGTGGCTCTGGTGCCGCCGAAGTCGCTGATCAATTACAGGCGGGCATGGTATCAGTTAATGGTGGAGTGGGTGGTCCTGGCGACAGCCCCTGGGTTGGTGCCAAACACAGTGGTTTTGGCTATCACGGTTCCGCCGAAGGGCACCGTCAATTCACACAGATTCGTGTGATGAATTATTAGATGAATGATTAAAGGTAACGCAGAATGAACGAAGATTTTTATGTGGTTGCCCGCGAATCGGGTGCTGAAAATCCCAGTTTGCCAACCTGGGCGAGCCGTGTGGAAAACCCGGTTCGCCTTGATGACGATTACGATGTCAGCCAGATTTCGCGCCGTGAAGTGCCCGATGTACCGGGGGCTTATCAGCTGCTTAATGTGTTGTCGCGCCAGGAAACACAGCGCTTGATTGAAGCGAGCGAAGCGTTGGGATATTTAAAAGATGCCGCGGTATCGTTACCGCGGGAAATTCGCCATAACGATAATGTCACCTGGGTGACGGATGAAACAACAGATACGTTACTCTGGCAACGGGTTGCTCATTTAGCCGAACAAAAACTGGATATTTTTAATGGCAAAAAGCCGTTAGGGATTAATGCCCGTTTCCGTTTTTATCGTTATCAGAGTGGTGATTATTTTCAGTTTCATACCGATGGTGACTGGCCGGGCTCGCGTGTCATTAATAATGAATTAATTACCAATGCCTATCCGGATCGTTATAGTCAGATGACGTTTCTGATATTTCTGAGTGAAGACTTTGAAGGTGGAGCAACCCGCTTTTTAGTGAATGCCGATGATCCCGGCAAGCCAGCGCGTCGTGGTGATAATGTTCAGGAAATGGATGTGCGCACACCGGCAGGCAGCGTATTGTGCTTTCCTCACGGCATGCACCCATTACATTGTGTGCACAGCTCAGAAACGATTCGCAGCGGGGTTAAATATATTATCCGCACGGATATGTTGTTTGAGCTGTAGCGCTGTTGGCACTAGGCCTGTTACAGGCCCTGGCCTTCTAAGCGATAGCCTCTCTGGATTCTTGCTTAGCCGATGTCGTGTCGATGTGTTGCGCGGCATACCCCTCTTTTTTATAAAAGTGCAGGCACTCGTCAGTCACCGGGCCGTGGCGCAGATTTTTTTCATCGACTTTGTAATCCATGGCAACATCCCAAGGGGCTGTCATTCCACGGCGGGGCAACGTATCAATGACGCGCTGCACATAACCGGCACCAAAATCCAATAATGGTCGGGTCGGCATATCCGGGTCGGGTAAGTCCGCCTGGCAAACATCTTGTTGGGTTTCTGTCATGTGTTGCATGATGCGGCACAGATGTTCGCAGATCAGGCCGATTTTTAATGTCCATGATGAGTTGGTGTAACCAATGGCATAGGCAAAGTTTGGTACGCCGCTGAGCATCAGGCTTTTGTAGGCGACGGTATCCCGATATTGAATGGGTTTGTTATCAACGCGATAATCAATGCCACCAAACAGCTGCACATTGAGGCCGGTGGCGGTGATGATAATATCGGCTTCCAGTTCTTTACCGGATTTTAATAACAGGCCTTTTTCGGTAAAGGTGTCGATATGATCCGTCACGATGGACGCATCGCCATTACTCACCGACTCAAATAAATCACCATCGGTGACGGCACACAGTCGTTGATCCCAGGGGTTGTAGGGCGGATTAAAATGGGTATCAACCGGATAGTTTTCTGGTAATAATTTTTTGGTGCCAGCACGAATTAATTTGCGTGCTGCGTTCGGAAAACGCTGGCAAAAACGCCACCACCAACGACTGAGGTTGATGTTTTTACTGCGTATCATTTTGTACGCTAAGGCTTCGGGAAATATCTTTTTGATCAGGTTGGCAATCGGGTCTTCGGTTGGCAGGCTGACAACGTACGTTGGTGTGCGTTGCAGCATGGTGACGTGTTGCGCTTTTTCAGCCATTGCAGGCACTAATGTTACGGCAGTGGCACCACTACCAATTACCACGACTTTTTTACCCTGATAATCCAGATCTTCAGGCCAGTGCTGCGGGTGAATAATCTGGCCTTTAAAATTGTCACGGCCATTAAACTCCGGCATAAAGCCCTGTTCATAGTTGTAATAACCCGCCGCAGAAAATAACCAGCTGGCCGTCATCACATGACGTTTGCCGGTTTCGGTATTCTGAATTTCAACCTTCCAGTGTGCGTCCTGACTCGACCAGTTAGCCGAAATCACTTTGCTGTTAAAGCGGATTTTTTTCTTCAGTTGATTTTCATCGACCGCTTCGCGCAGGTAATCCATGATGGTGCCGGCATCGGCAATGGCCTTAGGGCTTTTCCAGGGCTTGAATTCATAACCAAAGGTGTACAGGTCGGAGTCCGAACGAATCCCCGGATAACGGAATAAATCCCAGGTGCCACCGATGTCCTGGCGAGACTCGAGGATAGTAAACTGTTTGTTCGGCTGATCGCGCTGTAAATAATAAGCCAGCCCAATACCGGAAACGCCAGCGCCAATGATCAGTACGTCGGTGTGTTGTGAGAACTCTGAAGCATGTTCAGTCATACATTATCCTGCTGTTATTCTTATTGGATGAGACTCCTTCTATAACCAGTATTGTGCACCAACCATCCGGGCCTCTGATATGTTCAATCTTGCCATTAATAGAGGCTTGTTTTGATATGCAGATCTTAAGTTAGGCGCAGGTATGCCTGAAGTGTTGTTGGGATGTGTTTTCGGGGCGGGCAATTTACGCCATCAGGCATCTCTATACAGAGGTGCCTGATGGATTCAGAGGTGCCTGTTGGCAGGCTGCTGATCGGTTCAGATACCGACGGAGAATCCTTTCAGCCCATCAATCTGACGCAATGAACCGGCTTCTCCCGGTTTGATTTGATACACCAGGCCGTTCAGGTCCGCTTGCGATGAGCGGGTGGTGATAATCAATTGGCCATCCACCGGAAAACTCTCTGCCCGCACCGATTCTACTCCCGCCGGCAGGCTGCCGTAGATTAATGGCGTCGCCAGATTATTTTCATTCACTTCCGCGACGGTCAGCCCATCATTTTTTAACTGGCTGTACAGTGGTCGATTAAAAAACGGCGAGCTTGAATTGAGAGAGGTGTTCAACCACTCAGCGTCATCGAAGCGTGTGATGGTATTGTTACTGGCAATGTACAACGCATATTCTTCATCATCGGTACTGTCATAACGCAATGAGATCTCAACCAGTGCACCGCGCCCGGTAGACGACATACCAAAACTGCTGCTACTGGTGCCGGTGCGGTCGTAATCTGCCTGAGTTAATAACTGGAAGGTGACACTATCACCACGCTCATCGACCTGTAAAAAACGTTGGATACGATTATTAACATTGTCGTCGGACGCAATAATGGAGGCATTTTCCAGAATGGCGATGCCTACACTGCCCGCTAAATTTAATGTCGAAAATTCCTTCACATCGGAGCGGCCGATATTGTGACGATAATAATCAGAACCCAGGGCTAAATAAGCACGATCTGACGTTGTTTTCACTTCTTTAGGATCGCTGGCTGTGAGGAATTTAAGACCCGGCTGACCATCTGATAAATTGGTCACGCTGGCATCGTAGTATTCGTCGCCGAGGCGAATAATGGTGCGATTTGTGTTGAAAAAATCGGTAACTGAAAAGGTTTCTGTCTCTGGGTTATAACCTGCGCCTGCATCAACCGTAACAAACTGAGAAAACAGATTGTTGTAGTAGCGTAGCACGTTACCTTCTGACGTTTGCTCACGTACCAGATAACCTGCGGTTTGATAGGCTGATGATAAAATGGCCTCAGCGCGAATCGCAGTAAACAAGGCTGTGTTATTGACCCTGACCGGACTGTTGTCGGCCGTCATTGATGCGTCGACATAAAATACCGGATTATCATTGCTTGTTGCACAATCCTGATCATCCCCGGCCATACTGAAGAATAAACGTGGGTTGCTGCCGTTTTCCTGATCTTCCATATCGCAGAATGAGTCTTCGTTCAGATTGCTCAGAGACGAAACCACTTTGGGAACATTATTCTCAGGAGTTAACTGCACTAATTGCCCCTGGTGAAGGGCAAACAGTGCTGCCAGTTCGGTTTCACCACTGCTGTTGAATTTCTGTGGAAAGAATGCAAAAGGGGTGCTCTCAACAACAACTTCACCCTTATGACTTTGAGTGCTGACCGATGCGATGCTGCCATCCAACCCCAGCACGTAGCTGAATTGGTCAACCTGGCTGGAGCCGCCCCCATTTCCAGAACCACCATTTCCAGAACCGCCGTTATCAGCGCCATCATTAGAGCCGCCACCGGAACCACCGCCGCAGGCAGCAAGGAATAATGCCGATGATAGGGCGCACAGGTTAAATAATCGCATATATGAATTACCTACTCTCAGAGATATGAAAGCGACCAGTCAGAGATATGGATCTTCCTGAGCCAGGCTGGTGCTCATGACAAAGTAGGAATCATAGATGAATAATTGTTTTCGACTAATGAATTCTTCGCATGGAGGTCATGCAAAGAATTCATTTTTTTGATGTGTGTTGGCCGAGGTTGTTACGGCGACAGAGACTCAGCAACTTCAGGTTGAACGCCTTTCAGTGCATTAATAACGTCTAAATAACTTTCATGCCGTTGTGGGTTATCCGCCATGCTGGCGTACACCGTGCGATTGATGATCGGGGTATCAATCACTTTGGATAGTTGGTTGGTTTCGAAATAGGGTTGGGCCAAACTTTCAGGGAGATACGCACTGCCGCCATTACTCAGCAGAAAATCCAGTGCAATCCGGCCGGTGTTGGTTTTTAAAATAGCTGACGGTGCATCTTTAAAAGTGCGGGCGTGTTGTACATTAAACATGGTACCCCAGTCGACCAGTACGTAGTTGCCAGCGAATGCCTGATCAATCGTGCAATTCTGGCTAGTGCTGACCATATATAGGGGCAGCTCCAGCAGTTCGACACTTTTTATTTCATCAACCTTAGGTGCATCAAAGGTAATGGCGATATCCAGTGTTCGTTCCAGCAACTGACGGGCAATATTCATTGCCGCATGAGCTTCTGCCCGAATCGCGGTTCCCGGAAAACGGGTAAACAGGTTGCCAAGTTCGGCCTGTAAAAAGGCATCCCAGATATTCGGCGTTGCACCAATGGCGATTTGTTGTTCCTGCTCTTCTGCGATGGCGACTTCTTGTTTGATTCGTTGTGCCAGTGTCAGGCTGGCGTCGGCCAGAGGCAATAACTTCTCTCCAGCAGGGGTCAGGTGGATATTATTGCGTTGGCGGAAGAACAGTTGCACGCTGAGTTGAGATTCCAGCTGACGAACCCTTGAACTGACTGCGGCCTGGGTAAGGTACAGGTTCTCTGCTGCCTTACCAAAATGTCGGGTTTTCGACACTTCCACAAAGGTTTTCAGTAAATCGTGATCCATTCGCTATTCCGTAACAGCTGTTTATCTTAACGATAAATATATATTGATTTACCTACACACTCTACATGCCGATACTCCGCAAAATCGATAATGGACCCGGCGATAGAGGCGGCTAATGGATATTAAAAGCGACAATCTCACACCGTATTACGATGATCTCCACTTTCCGAATGGCTTTGCCAGAAGCGGCCACTTCACAATCAAACAGGCTGAACTACTGAGTCGTTATGGCCGCCGTTTATCGGCGATATGGAGAGGCGAAGCCAGCCCGGAAGGACCGGTTGAAGAGCAATTTAAGTTGTTCTGTGAGGGCCAGAAAAGCGTGGAATCGGAATATGAGAAAGCCTGGCAAAGTTATCTTGAAGCGATCCAACAAATTAATCGTTACATCAAAGCAAGTTGATACCTGAAACCATAGAATTGTTATGAAAATTGGCGTTTTATCCCGTAATGAAAATCTCTATTCAACCCGGCGTATGGTTGAAGAAGCACGAAATCGTGGCCACGAGATTGATGTGATTGATACCTTGCATTGCTACATGGATATTACATCGAGCAATCCGTCGGTGCGCTATCACGGTGAACCGTTACCCAAATTCGATGCGGTGATTCCGCGTATCGGTGCCTCTATTACTTTTTATGGCACAGCGGTAGTACGCCAATTTGAAATGATGGGTACGTTTGCCATCAATGAATCGGTTGCGATCAGCCGCTCCCGCGATAAATTACGTTCATTGCAGCTGTTATCCCGTAAAGGGGTAGGCCTGCCACGTACGGGATTTGCTAATAAACCAGACAACATTAAAGACTTAATTAAAAATGTTGGTGGTGCGCCTTTGGTGGTTAAACTGCTGGAAGGCACTCAGGGGATTGGTGTGGTATTGGCAGAGACGAATAAAGCAGCGGAAAGCATCATCGAGGCTTTTATGGGATTAAAGGCCAATATCCTGGTACAGGAATTTATTAAAGAAGCCGGCGGTGCCGATATTCGTTGCCTGGTGGTTGGCGGTAAGGTGGTTGCTGCCATGAAGCGTCAGGGAGCGGAAGGTGAATTCCGTTCTAATTTGCACCGTGGTGGTACAGCTGAACTGGTGCGGTTAAGTAAGGAAGAGCGTGCAACCGCCGTCAACGCCGCTAAGGTTATGGGACTGAATGTTTGTGGTGTGGATATTTTGCGTTCTAATCATGGGCCGGTGGTCATGGAAGTGAACTCTTCACCTGGCCTGGAAGGTATCGAAGTGGCAACCGGTAAAAATGTAGCCGGGATGATCATCGATTTTATTGAAAAAAATGCTAAGCCCAATAACACCCGAACCAAAGGTAAAGGCTGATCATGGAAGCGTTAGTGAAAGACAAATTGATTATCGGAGCACTGGAAAATTGCAGCCTACCAGACTTGTCGATTAACAAGTTACAGATACGTGTCGATACCGGAGCACAAACTTCGTCCTTACACGTTGATGATATTATTCAGGAAGAGTCTGACGACAAAGTAGGCGTAAGTTTTTCTATTCACCCGGATATTTATGATGTGGAGAAAACGATTCGTTGTTGGGCGCCAATTGTGGATGTTCGCTCGATCAAATCTTCAAATGGCGAGTCAGAAGAACGTTTCGTTATTCGCACCAGAATTGTATTGGGCACGGTTGATAAAAATATCGAAGTCACTTTAACCGACCGTTCTGAAATGAGTTATAGGATGTTATTCGGACGTCAGGGAATGGGGAATGATTTTCTGGTGGATCCGGCGCAAACATTTTTGCACCCATAAATAAGCCCTCAGCTTATATGAGCTGAGGGCTTATTCTGATCCGTTTATTTCAAATCAAACCGATCAGCGTTCATCACTTTGACCCAGGCTTTGACAAAGTCGGCAACAAACTTTTCTTTGTTGTCGTCTTGGGCATACACCTCGGCGTAAGCGCGCAGAATTGAGTTAGATCCAAACACCAGGTCCACCCGGGTGGCGGTCCATTTCGTCGCGCCGGAATCCCGTTCAACAATGTTGTAAGAGTTACGGCCGGTTGGCTCCCAGCGATACGACATATCGGTTAAGTTGACGAAGAAGTCGTTGCTCAGCGCACCAATATTATCGGTGAATACGCCATGCGCACTGCCACCGTGGTTGGTGCCCAGCACGCGCAGGCCACCAATTAATACCGTCATTTCTGGTGCTGATAAGCCCAGTAGCTGAGCGCGATCTAATAACATCTCTTCTGGCATCACGGCGTAGTGCTCTTTTTGCCAGTTACGGAAACCATCGTGTACCGGTTCCAGTGGTGCGAATGATTCGGCATCGGTTTGTGCATCGCTGGCATCACCACGCCCGGCAGCAAACGGTACTTCAACCGTAACGCCGGCGTCTTTTGCCGCTTTTTCAATGGCGGCGCTGCCACCCAGCACAATTAAATCGGCCAGACTCACGTCTTTGCCGCTGCTTACACGAATGCCTTCTAACACAGCGAGCACTTTTTGCAGGCGTTCTGGCTCGTTACCTGCCCAGTCTTTTTGTGGCGCTAAGCGAATGCGTGCACCATTAGCACCGCCACGGAAGTCGGAGCCACGGAAGGTACGGGCGCTGTCCCAGGCTGTTGCGACCAGTTCGGATACCGTCAGATCTGATGCCAGGATTTGTGCTTTTAAGTCATCCACATCGGCGGTGCTTAAATCGGCATTGCCAGCCGGAATTGGGTCTTGCCAGATCAGTTCTTCTGACGGTACATCCGCGCCTAAATAACGCGAAATTGGGCCCATGTCGCGGTGGGTTAATTTAAACCAGGCGCGGGCAAATACGTCTTCGAAATAATCCTGATCATCACGGAAACGCTCTGAAATTTTGCGGTATTCCGGATCCATTTTTAATGCCATATCGGCATCGGTCATCATTGGCATGGTGCGGATGCTGGCGTCTTCAACGTCTGCAGGCATATCGCTTTCTGCAATGTTCACCGGTTGCCACTGGTGTGCTCCGGCTGGGCTTTGGGTTAATTCCCAGTCGTATTTAAACAGCAGATCAAAATAGCCGTTATCCCATTGGGTTGGGTTGCTGGTCCAGGCACCTTCGATGCCGCTGGTGACGGTATCACGACCAATGCCACGGCTTTTATGGTTCATCCAGCCGAAACCTTGTTCGTGAATATCGGCCCCTTCCGGATCGGCTCCCAGATTCGCGGCATCACCATTGCCGTGGGCTTTACCAACAGTGTGGCCGCCTGCGGTTAAGGCAACGGTTTCTTCATCATTCATCGCCATACGTGCAAAAGTAGTGCGCATATCCTGAGCGGTTTTTAATGGATCGGGCTTGCCGTCTACGCCTTCTGGGTTCACATAAATCAGGCCCATCATTACCGCAGCTAACGGGTTTTCTAAGCCGTTTTCAGAGCGATCTTCGCCCGCATAACGGGTACCTTCACCGCCACTTTCCTGCAGCCAGTTTTTCTCTGAACCCCAGTAGGTGTCTTTTTCCGGGTGCCAGATATCTTCACGGCCACCGGCAAAACCAAAGGTTTTAAAGCCCATGGATTCATACGCCATATTGCCTGCCAGAATCATCAGGTCGGCCCAGGAAATTGCGTTGCCGTATTGTTTTTTAATTGGCCATAACAGACGGCGGGCTTTGTCGAGGTTGCCGTTATCCGGCCAGCTATTGAGTGGTGCAAAACGCTGATTGCCTGTGTTGGCACCGCCACGACCATCGGCCACGCGATAAGAGCCTGCTGCATGCCAGGCCATGCGAATAAATAAACCGCCGTAATGGCCCCAGTCGGCTGGCCACCAGTTCTGGCTGTTGGTCATAAGCGCTTTTAAGTCGCGTTTGACCGCTTCGAGGTCCAGCTTTTTGAAGGCTTCGGCATAGTTAAAGTCATCACCGAGAGGGTTCGTTTTGTGGTCGTGCTGATGCAGGATGTCGAGGTTTAAGGCATTGGGCCACCAGGCGGTGTTGCTGGTGGAAGACGATGTGTTACTGCCGTGCATAACCGGGCATTGGCCGGTGGAATTACCGTGATTTTCCATAATACTGCTCCTCCGGAGCCACTATGAGTTGAGGGACAATATTCATAGTAGCCAGATCCGGAAATAACGCAGTTTGATTCTCTAAATAGCCTCAATAGGCAGTTATAATCAGTCAAATTCTAGTGGTGTTGACGGTACTCGGTGGGAGTCATCCCCACTTTCTTTTTAAACAGGCGCGCAAAATATTGCGGGTATTCAAATCCTATTTGATAGGCAATGGTGGCCACGGAATCGTTAGAGGCTAATAACAAATCTTTAGCAACGTCGATCAGTTTAAGATGAATATTTTCTTTAGCTGTTTTTCCGGTTTCCGCTTTCAGCGAATCGCTCAGATAACGACTGGTCATATTCAGCGCATTGGCAACTTCATCAATTTCGGGAATGCCGTCATTGGCTGACAGCAGGTCATCAAAGACAGCTTCAAACTGAGATAACGTCGATACGTTATTTTCTTTTCTCAGCAGAAACTGACGATGATAGAAGCGATCAGCGTAACGCAGAATGGTATCGATCTGTGACAGAATCAGTTCTTTAGTAAACTCATCACGATTATTCTGGTTTTCAGATTCAATGGCCTCAATCAGGCTCATGATCTGATTTTCTTCATTCGGGGAAACATGTAAGGCTTCGTGAGTGGAGTAGTCGAAGAAACGATATTTAAGTAAGCGTTCCATAATCGGATGACCATGAACAAAGTCTTCATGAATCAGAATAGTGACCGCACTGGATTCTACTTTTACTCCTGACGTTGAAACTTCCTGGCGAGGTGCCATGAACAACATTGTTCCGCTGGAGCAATCGTATTGAGTACGGCCATAATGAATCTCTCCGGCTGTAATCTTTTTCAGGGAGATCGAATAAAAATCTGTACTGATCGTTAGCTCAGACTGGCAGGTAAGCTCCTGATTGACCTCGTTACTGGAAATACGAATTACATCAAACAGTGGGTGCTCCGGAAGACGGATCCCGACTGTTTTATGATGCTCTTCTATTGAGGAAAAATGGTATTTACTCATCACGAATCCCGGTCTGTATATTAAGCCCGGTAGGCTCAGGTTTGAATTTTCATCTTAAATGACATCAGTAAAATATCCAGTGCACAAAATAACGGAATATGGATACAAAATAACCGGCAGCCATATTGTTGGAAAAGTTGTCTCAATCGAACCCGGTATAATGTTTGACGCTGCGAGGTGGCGCCCATACCCTGCATCCAAAAGCCATTGCGCTTGTATCAGATTATAAAAACAGAAACCGGAGATTCTCATGTCGACCCACGCAGTCATCATTATTGGTAGTGGTTTTGGTGGTCAATGTGCCGCCATACGTTTAAAAGAGCAGGGTATCGATGACTTTATTTTGCTTGAGCGTCGGGAGTTTATGGGGGGAACCTGGTGCCAGAACAGCTATCCGGGAGCCGCGGTGGATGTTCAGTCGCCCTTATATTCGATTGAATCAGAGCCTTATGACTGGTCTCAGATGTTTGCAGAGCAGGATGAACTTGAACGTTACACCAATCATGTTATTGATAAACATCGTTTGCGTGATCGAACTCGTACTCACTCGAACGTTGAAAAGATTCAATGGCTGGAAGCTGAGAGCTTATGGCAGATCGATGTCCGGCATATCCAAAGCGGTGAGCCGCAAACGTTAAAAGCCCGGTTTGTGATTAATGCTTCCGGGCCACTGAGTACCCCAGTGATCCCTGATTTTCCAGGTCGAGATTCATTTAAAGGCGAGTCCTTTCATACCAATAACTGGAATCACGATTTTGATTTGCGCGGAAAAAAAGTGGCGATCATTGGCAGTGGTGCCAGTGCTGCACAGATTATTCCGGCAATTGCGCCCGATGTAGGTGAATTACACATTTTCCAGCGTAGCCCTCATTGGGTGATGCCGCGTCATGATTATCAGTTTAAAGGCTGGCAGCGAAAATTATTGCGTCATAAAAAAGTCTATCGGGCATTACGGGAAGCAATTTATTGGACGCTTGAGACCCGTATTATCGGATTTAAATATTCTGAATTTATGCGTGATTTAATGGCGACCCGCCTTGCTAAAAAGCATATTCGTCAGCAAATTAAAGACCCTGAATTGCGTAAAAAAGTCACACCTGACTGGAGCATTGGCTGTAAACGTATCATTCTTTCCAATGCTCTGTATCCGGCTTATTGCCGTGATAACGTTACCTTGCACAGCCAGGACGATAGTATTGATACCATTACCGAGGTCGGCATTAACACCACGCAGGGTGAGCAGTTAGAGTTGGACTTAATTATTTATTCAACCGGCTATGATGCCACCGATGGTGTGATTTCTTATCCCGTGGTTGGTAAAGGCGGCACGACACTGGCTTCAGCCTGGGAAGATTTCCCCAGGGCTTATCTGGGTACCAGTGCGCCGGGCTTCCCGAATTTGTTTATTGTTACTGGGCCCAATACCGGGATTGGCCACACGTCGGCTATTTTTGTGATTGAAGCGCAGATGAACTACATCATGTCTGCCATTAAGTCTGTGATCCGGCAGGCGAAACAGTCAGTTGAGGTGCGTGAGGATGCGGAAGATCGTTACACCCGGCATATTCATGAAGAAATGAACAAAACCGTTTGGCAGAACGGTGGCTGCAACAGCTGGTATAAAAGCAAAAGCGGCAAAGTAATTGCGATGTTTCCGGGGTTCAGTTTTACCTTTCGTCGCTGGACGAAAAACTTCCGCAGTAAGGATCATATTTTTAGTTAAGGCGCCTCTGAATTATTCATTCAGTGAGTCTTTGCGATAAACGCTGGGCGTGACTCCTTTCCAGCGTTTAAAAGCATGGCTGAAATTAGCGCTGTTACTGTATCCCAGACGTTCAGCGGTGACCTCAATAGAGAGCGCTTGTTTCAGGAATGCTTCCGCTAAGCCCAAACGAACATCGTCCCGGACCTGCCTCCAGCTGCTGCCTTCATTGTGAAGCTGGCGGTGTAGTGTACGGGACGTACGCGCCATGGATGATGCGACCTGCTCCATACTGCTGGTCAGGCCCAAGGTCAGAATCTGATTCCGTACCTGTTCGCAAACCGATGGTGGCCGGGAAGACGCTGACTGTTTAACGGAAGATGATTGATCGGTAGAGGATAATTGCTCAACCGATGACTGCACTGTTTGTTTTTGATTCAGCAGCTCACGGCATTGTTGCTCACACAGCTGAGCAGTCATGGCATTGGCTTTGGGTAAGGGTTCATCCAATAAGGTCGACAGCCCGGCAAACGCAAAACGGCCCGCGTTAAAGTGCCAGTTAACACCGGCTTGTTGCAGCAGTTTTGCCTGTAACGAGCCAGCAAAGCCATCCGGCTCCGGCATATCCAGTTCCACCACGATGTTATGTTTGCCTTGTTCCAGCTCGGGCAATAATTCACGCATGATCACTAACACAGCCCACATATCACGACTGGCTAATAACTTGCCGGTATCCCCGGCCAGCGGACAACGTATTTCAATCAGAGCTTGTTGCGATTCAGCTTCTTCAATTAACAGCAGCTCAGAAAAAATATAAGTCAGTGCCAGGTACTGTTGGCCAAATGTAATGGCCTGACGCAGTGTGCTGCTCGACAGCAAGGCATAACCAAAAATGCCATAACTGGTCAGCTGATAACGCATGCCCAGCTCCATTCCGGTCTCGTACGGTGACCCGGTATGGCTTAGTAAGTTGTTGATGACCTGCAATTCCTGCTGTTCATCAATCTGACAGTCTTGCTGTAGTTGCTCCGAGCGGATAGCGCTGTTGGCGATTAAATCCTGCGGGGCAAGGCCAAGGCCGCTGGCGTAATCACAGATGATCTGCACGCTGGTAATGGATCGTTGGCTCATAAGCTGGAATAACGGTGTCTGAAAATCACAAATTTAAGTCTGATTCCCTCATGGCGCAAGGGTTGTCTGAGCCAGTATGCTGGTTGTTATTATCGAACTGATCATAACAACAATAAGTGAGCCACCATCATGTTGAACACCAGCGCACAGGAAGAACAGATTCAGGAACAGGTTGATGCTATCCGGAAGGGGAAGCGAAACCCTTCGGTAATTGTGATTGGTGCCGGTATGACGGGCATTCTGATGGTGATCAAGCTGCGGGAAGCTGGCATTACGAACGTTACCATTTTGGAAAAAACCGCCAATATCGGTGGTACCTGGCGCGAGAATACTTATCCCGGTGTTGCCTGCGATGTACCGGCTCACATGTACACCTACTCGTTTGAGCCCAACCCGGGTTGGTCACACTTTTTTGCTGAAGGTGCTGAAATTCAGCAATATTTTGAGCACGTTGCCAATAAATACGGTGTGATGAACAGCGTACGGTTTAATGAAGCGGTGACCGATGCTCGCTTCAAAAACGGTAAATGGTGGGTGAAAACCAGTAAAGGTGCTGCACTGGAAGCGGACTTTTTAGTGGCTGCCACCGGTATTTTGCATCACCCGGCGTATCCGGATATTGAAGGGCTGGATTCATTTAAAGGTGAGATGTTTCATACTGCCCGTTGGAATCATGATGTTGAAATTGGCCCGAATACCAAGGTTGGTGTCATTGGTACGGGTTCAACGGCGGCGCAGTTCATTCCTGAGCTGGTGAAAACCGGTGCACAAGTGAACGTCTTTCAGCGAACCCCACAGTGGTTATTGCCATTACCGAATTTTGAAATATCCGAAAAAGCAAAAAAACGGTTAAAAAATTCTCCCTTCCTGACCGCTCTGGCACGCAAAACCAGTATTGCATTTTTAGAGCATTTTTTTACTAAAGCAGTTACTGGTCATAAGGTTCAGCGCTGGTTATTAGAGACGGCTTGCAAACTGAACCTGCGCATCAGCATTAAAGATAAAACATTACGTGACAAGCTGACGCCAAACTATCGGGTAGGCTGTAAGCGGGTGGTCATCAACAAAACCTTTTACAACGGTATCCAACAGCCGAATGCACACTTAATTACCGAAGGTATTAAACGTATCACGGAAAAAGGCATTGTTACCAAAGACGCTAATGGTAACGAACAGGAGCATGAACTGGATGTATTAGTGTTATCCACTGGTTTTAATCCATTTAATTTTATGCGCCCCATGAACATGATCGGCCGTGAAGAGCTGCACATTGACGATGCCTGGTCAGAGCGTATTAAAGCCTATCGTTCGTTAATGCTGCCGAATTATCCGAATTTTTTCCTGATGTTGGGACCCAATACGCCGATTGGTAATTTTTCGGTGATTGCCATGAGTGAAGTACAAACGGATTGGGTGATTAAGTTGATGGATCGCTGGCGCCAGGGTGAATACGATGAAGTAGAAGCGCCCTGGGAATCGGTCAATCAGTTTAATGCTTATGTGAAAGAAGGTTTACAAGGTACCGCCTGGGTTGGAGGTTGCCAAAGCTGGTACCTGGATGCTGACGGTGATCCGATTTTATGGCCTTACACCTGGCAACGTTGGGTTGATGAAATGGCCGAGCCAAAAATGCAGGATCTGATGACCCGACAGAATGAAACCATTAGTCAGCCAACGGCTGCGGCAGAAGTGGTGTAACACTCTGATTACGATCTTAGCTTTATCGAAGCAGTTCTTTTGCTAATCTTAAAGTGTCGTCATCAATGATTGGGGTAAGGAGCACGTGCAGCGTCCGGCGCCAGGTTTTACATTAATCGAGTTAATATCCGTTATCGTGCTGTTGGGGATACTGGCGGCGACGGCTTTGTCGTTGTTTGCCGATGTCGACTCCGACGCCGATGATGCTGTGTTTATGGCTCATGTGGGGGCCATGCGCAGTGCGGTTCAGATATATCATGCAACCTGGCGGGCAAGTGCTGAACCCTCCACGGCGTTTGCTAACTACCAGAGTATTCCTTCTGTATCAGGTTACCCGGCTGGGTTGTCCAACTTGAACACGGCTTTTGAAGGTGACTGTACGCTTATTTGGAGTGATCTGTTGCAAGTGTCTGACCCTGTCTTACCGTTTATCTCAGGTAATAATGGCTGGCAGGGGGCATTAGCGGAAAGCGAGTGGGCCAGAAATGCAGGTCGTATTGCTCTATTGGGAGAAAGTGCTGATATCTTTTGTCACTTTGTTTATACCGGCGCCTTTTTTCGGGGCAATGTGTCCGGGTTGGCGGGCGATCGTGTACCGGTGATTCAATACAATATTCAGACTGGTGAAACAGCGGCTCTGAGCTGGCCTTATAACCCTTAATGACGAGTAATTAATCGGGGTTGTTAATTAATTCTCTTTGTTAATTAATTCTCTTTGTTAATTAATAGAGGCGACACGGCATAAAAACGATAAGCAAAATAACTATCCTGAATTTTAAAATGCCTGACGCCGTTACCCTGAAAAACATACGATCCCAGTGCGGCTTGTTTATTTCCTAATACAAAATTTTCAGCCTGCTCACCATTAGCCATTAAACCGGTCCATACCAGTAAGGGGGATGCAGCATGGCTACCGGTTTCGGTGTATTTGATTTTACTAAATAGCCGGCCCGACAACAGCTGTTCGGCATTGTCAGCCACCTTTTCTCCCTGAAGATTATAAATCGGCCGGTTTGGCGCAAGATTAAAAACAGCGTGTGTCTGATTTGCTTGTTTTGTTGCTACCAGAGCTTTCCATTCGATATCCGGGTGATTGGTTGCTTTAACTGATGAACTATCGGCTACACTATTCACAAAATTATTATAGGTTTGTGGTGAGTCAGACTCAGCATCATGCAAGCCGGAAGTGACAAAAATCGCATAAAATAATTCGCCATTAGTTAAAGACTCTGGCACCAGCTCTGCCGGAGCTGGAATGGCTTGAGCATTGTTGTGAATTGCACGTGTCGCGATACTTGTCTGAGCCAGCGCAGTGGCTGAAATGAAGAGCAGAAGCAGCAGAAGATATGTCGGAAACTTCATAGCGACCTGATACTGTTTGATATGCGCTACATTGTATTTTTGCAGCACCAGCCTGCTATAATCAGCGTCCCATTTTTCTGTTCTTGTTGTCTATGTACCCGGATCATGATGCTGTTTTGCCTTCTGCTGTGTTTGCAACACAAGGGCTTGAGAGTGAAGAGGCCTACTGGCATTGGCAACAGAATATGGCTCCATTATTTGATGCTCAGCTAACCGCTGACGAGCGTCAGTCTTTTTCTGCCGGTGCAACCGTCTATCTGGCGGATCATTGTGTTATTTCTCAAAGCCACTTTTCTGAGCAGACATTTGAGCGTGACCGGTACTGGAGTGAACAATACGACCCGGATCATATTGTGGTGCAGCTGTACCTTAAAGGAGGGTTCAGTGGCTTTAGTGCTGGTAAAGGTATTGCGGTAAACCCGGGTGACATTGCGGTGCTGGATCTGCGTTATCCGCTGAAGACCCGTGATTTGACATCCGATGTGTTGTGCATAGTGATACCTCGTTCGGTCTATCAGTCTTATGGCGGTAAACGCGCTGAGTTAACCTCCATGGTAATCCCAGCTCAACACTCGCTGGCGCAGTTAATTGCTGAGCAGATTCAGCTGTTATGGCGGAAACTTCCGAATATGCCTGCAGCTTTAGCGAACCGGGTGGTGGACAGTAACCTGGAGTTGTTACTGGATTACCTGACGATGGCACAACGTCAGATAAGTGGTTGCTATCAGGGCAAACAACAGCAGAAAAAGCAGCGGGTTCTGGCATTAATTGAGGCCAATCTGAGCAGTGATAACCTGAGCGTAAAATCTCTGGCGCATGAATCCAACCTGTCGCGCTCGGCCATTTACCGTTTATTCGAAGAAGAAGGTGGGTTGGTGAGTTATATTCAGCGTCGCCGACTGGAAAAATGTTACCGTCTATTAGAAAAAGGCTACAGCGGCAAAATTACCGATATTGCCACGGACTGGGGATTTAACGATCACAGTCACTTTTCCTCACGTTTCAAACAAATGTTTTCAGTCACCCCTACTGAATTGCGTCGTCAGGCGAGCGTGTTATTTGGCAATCACTTTAACGGCTTAAATGTCAGCCGGCATAAATCAGAAATTCAGAACTGGTTGTTGTCACTTTAATGTGTCTATTTGGTGCGTTCGCTCCGGGCTTTTTAAGTAAGTTTGCATTCTTATGGTGCAATGTCTTCAGGAAATCATCGTTAAACCCGTTAAAAAGCTGGCATCAAATTTGTAACACTTAAGTTGTCCGTACCCTTGTCACAGCGGGCAACAATTGAACGAAATAGAACGCTAGGGTTCCGGTCTTATTGGTCTGAAATACATATCAAACCGTAAGATGGCTGGTCCGAGAGCGTTCGACCTCTCCTTTTTCTGCAACGCAATTGATTGTAGAAAAAACACAGGTTACACGGCGGGATAAAAGCCCGGGAGACTTGCTTGGCTTTGCCAGGGGTACTCCGTTTTAAACACAGCTTTTAAACCCAGTAATCTCAGAGGTTCATGATGAAACGTCTCGCTACTGCCGCTTTAACACTCTCGCTTGCTTCTTTTTCTTCCCTTGCCAGTGCTGCCGACAGCTACAAAGTGTGCTGGTCGATTTACGTTGGCTGGATGCCCTGGGCCTATGGCGCTGAAGAAGGCATCGTTGAAAAATGGGGAAAAAAATATGGCCTCGACATCGATGTTGTACAAATCAACGACTATATCGAATCCATTAACCAATACACGGCGGGCGAATTTGATGCTTGCACCATGACCAATATGGATGCGTTAACCATTCCGGCAGCGGGTGGTGTTGACAGCACCGCGTTGGTGGTTGGCGACTTCTCCAATGGTAACGATGGTGTGGTATTAAAAGGTGCTGACTCGTTAAAAGACATCAAAGGTCAGAAGGTGAATCTGGTTGAGTTGAGTGTTTCCCACTACTTATTAGCGCGCGGCTTAGACAGCGTTGGCCTGAGTGAAAAAGACATCTCTGTGGTGAACACCTCCGATGCCGATATGGTAGCCGTTTATGGTACCGATGACGTTACCGCGGTATCGACCTGGAATCCGCTGTTAAGTGAAATTGAAAACATGCCAAACAGCACTAAGGTATTTGATTCGTCAAAAATCCCGGGTGAAATCATCGACTTATTGGTTGTGAATACCGATACCCTGAAAAAAGAACCTAAATTAGGTAAAGCGTTGGTTGGTGCCTGGTATGAAATTATGGCCACCATGAGCGGCACCGATAAGGCGGCTGAAAAAGCCAAAACCTTTATGGCAGAAGCTTCAGGTACTGACTTAGCAGGTTATGAAGCTCAACTGGCCAGCACCGAAATGTTTTATACCCCATCCACTGCACTGGAATTAACCAACAGCAAACAGTTAGTTACCACCATGAAAAACGTGGCGGAATTTTCCTTTGAACATGGCCTGTTAGGAGAAGGTGCACCAGACGCTGGCTTTATTGGTATTGAAATGCCAGCCGGTGTTTACGGCGATAAAGGCAATATTCAGTTCCGTTTTGATCCAACCTATATGCAGATGGCTGCTGACGGCAAGCTGTAATCTTCCCGTTCGTTCATTGTTTTATTTCCCGGCAACTCTTGTTGTCGGGCAAACATAAATATGGCGGATATTGAGAACGGTTATGAAAAAATTAATTAATCAAGCGCCGGGCCGTTCGTTAGGGTTATTCCTGGGGTTCGCTCCGTTTATTGCCCTGCTGATTCTGTATCTGATGGGTTCAGATGCCCGGCTTGAACTTAATCCAAACGATAAATTATTACCGGCTTTTGGTCAGATTGGTGATGCCATTGAGCGTATGGCGTTTGAGCCCAGCCGCCGCACGGGTGAATATTTATTCTGGAATGATACCGCCGCCAGTCTGTATCGCCTTGGTTTGGGTGTCTTAATCGCAGCAGTTATTGGACTCATGTTAGGTGTGGTAACCGGCGCATTGCCTTTGTTTGCTTCCTGGCTTTCGCCGTTATTAACGGTAGTGTCTCTGGTACCACCATTAGCGATTTTACCGATTTTATTTATTGTCTTTGGCCTTGGCGAATTATCAAAAGTTGCACTGATTGCGATTGGTATTACCCCGTTTATTGCGCGTGATATTCAACGCCGAACTCAGGAAATTCCAACCGAACAGTTGGTGAAAGCACAAACACTGGGGGCTAACACCTCTCAGATTTTGGTGCGCGTTATTTTGCCGCAAATTATGCCCAAACTGATTGATGCAGTGCGTTTGTCGTTGGGGGCTGGCTGGTTATTTTTAATTGCCGCTGAAGCCGTTGCTTCGACTGAAGGATTGGGCTATCGCATTTTCCTGGTACGACGTTATATGGCGATGGATGTGATTTTACCCTATGTCGCCTGGATTACTTTTCTTGCGTTTGTGATTGATTACGGATTGAGAAAACTGAATCAGCGTTTATTCCCATGGGCGGAGGGAAAATCATGAGTGAAGCCCATAAGAGTGGAATCAATATGATTGAAGTGCAAAACGTCTGGAAAACCTACGGCGATAACGTTGTGTTAGAACGCCTGAACCTGACAGTAAAAGAAGGCGAATTTGTGACCTTAGTAGGTGCTTCGGGCTGTGGTAAAAGTACCTTTCTGAATATGTTGTTGGGCACAGTCACGCCAAGTCAGGGCAATATTTTATTGGATGGAAAACCCATCAGTGATGAGCCGGACGATGAGCGTGGCATCGTTTTTCAACAATATTCGGTTTTTCCACACATGACGGTACTCGACAATGTGATGGCGGCCAAAGGTTTTAAACAACCCGGTATCACAGGTTGGTTATTGGGTGAAAAACGTAAGCAGGCAAAAAAAGACGCCGAGGAAATTTTAGAACAAGTGGGCCTAAGCCATGCACTGAATAAGTACCCACATGAATTATCCGGTGGCATGAAACAGCGATTAGCCATTGCTCAGGCGCTATTGGGTAAACCAAGAATCTTATTATTGGATGAACCTTTTGGTGCTCTGGACCCGGGCATTCGTGCCGATATGCACGAACTGGTGCTTAAACTCTGGAAAGAATACCAGCTCACGGTTTTTATGGTGACTCATGACCTGAGTGAAGGTTTTTATCTGGGAACCCGGTTGTGGGTATTTGATAAACACCGGTTAGACCCTCAAGCTCCCGGACGTTATGGCGCTGGGGTCACTTACGACTTAGCGGTTGGTAACACCGCCGAAAAAGAATTTAACGCCATTAATAAAGATGTCAAAGAAACAGCCTTGGCTGTCAATGCATAACCTGAAGGCAGTTTTTGAATAAAAGTGGTAGCGAGTTAACTATGTCTGAATTAATTAAATCCATCGACTATACAACGGTTATTCCGGGTGGTAGCCATTGGTCGTTGCGGGTACGTCGTGGCACGGTATTACGCCTGACGGATATGGAAGGCAGCGCCAATATGGGCATGTTGTTCTACAACCCGGAGAACCTGCTGGAGCGTTATAACGCCCCTGATTCGTTAAAGTGTCAGCACACCTTTAAATTAACTAAAGGCAACTGCCTGTACTCCGATATGGGGCGTATTTTTGCCTCGGTTATTGGTGATGATCTGGGCTGGCATGAAACCGTGTGTGGTAACAGCCACGCCAGTCATATCGAACAGCAGTGGGGCAAGCGTGATTATCAAAGCGACCGTAATGACTGGTACCAGAATGGCAACGATGCGTTTTTAGTCGAATTAGCCAAGTACGGTTTAACCAGCGCTGATATGGCAGCCAATATCAACTGGTTCAGCAAAGTGGCGGTGGATGATGGAGGCAATATGAGCTTGGCTGCTGAGCATTCTCAGGCTGGTAATCAGGTTACTTTGCGCTTTGAAATGGACACGCTGGTGGTGTTGCACACCTGCCCACACCCATTGAATAAAGCCGAGCAATATCCACGTTTACCGGTTCAGGTTGAACTCGGTGTTGCACAGCCGATTGCGGATGATGATTTTTGCAAAAACTTCCGTCCGGAAAATCAGCGCGGTTTTGATAATAACCGTTTATATCATATTGCCGCTGGCTTCTAATTTAAGGGCTTTATTATGTTAGACAGTACGCTGAATAAAAACGAGCTAGTCACCTCTGAATTAATTCCGGAAAATGCCATTCAACGCGATACCGTTGATGCCGGTGATTATTATATTGGAATGGTAAAAGCCGGCCAGACATTCCGTATTCTGGATCTGGAAGGTAACCAGGCCGCCGATACCTTATTTTATAATGCCAACGATCCGCAGGAACGTTACAGCGCGACCGATACCATTCGTGAACAGGGTAACGTGTATTTAACCACCGGCTCACAATTACGTTCTGATCGTAATAATGTGATGCTGGAAATTGTCGCCGACACTTGTGGCCGTCATGATACCTTAGGCGGTGCTTGTGCCACCGAAAGTAATACCGTGCGTTATGATCTGGAAAAGCGCTGTATGCACGCCTGCCGTGACAGCTGGATGTTAGCCATTGCTGAACACCCGGAATACGGCTTAAGTAAACGCGACATCAGCCACAATATTAATTTCTTTATGAACGTGCCGGTAACAGCCGCTGGTGGTTTAACCTTTGAAGATGGTATTTCCGGCGCGGGTAAATACGTCGAGTTAAAGGCGGAGATGGACGTGATTGTTTTAATCTCAAATTGCCCACAGCTGAATAACCCTTGTAACGGTTATAACCCAACACCGGTTGAAGTTCTGGTTTGGAATGAATAAAAAGCATTTTTTATTAACGATAATTTTTTAAGTTATTCACCTTATTAAGATCAAACCCTTCGGTGGACGACCACCGTCGCAAGCCAGCAGAAAGTGATCCCTAAAATACAGGATCTTGGCTAACACACCGGGACGACCCGGTTTGGAAGACTTATGTCCGTCATACCTTCTTCGCCTGAGTTCAGCAAAGTTTTGATTGCGAATCGTGGTGCCATTGCGGTGCGTATTATCCGCACTCTGAAAAAGCTGAATATTCAATCTGTTGCTGTTTATGCCCAATCTGATGCAGATAGCTTACATGTCCGCGATGCCGATGAAGCCTATTGTTTAGGCGACGGAACTGCCAAAGAAACCTATCTGGATATTGAAAAAATTCTGGATTTCGCCCAACAAAGCGGCGCTCAAGCGATTCATCCGGGTTATGGTTTTTTAAGTGAAAACCCAGAGTTTGTGCAACGCTGTGAACAGCAGAGCATTGCTTTTATTGGCCCAACCGCAGAGCAAATGCTGGCGTTTGGTTTGAAGCATAAAGCCCGTGAATTAGCGATTGCGGCGAATGTTCCGTTATCACCGGGCACAGATTTATTAGCAAGTCTGGATGACGCGTTACAACAAGCCGATGAGATTGGTTATCCGGTGATGTTAAAAAGCACCGCTGGTGGTGGTGGTATTGGTATGCAATTGTGTCACAGTGCTGAGGAGTTACAGGGAGCGTTTGACAGCGTAAAACGTCTGGGTGCCAATAACTTTGTCGATGACGGTGTCTTTTTAGAAAAATTTATTCAGCGTGCACGGCATATTGAAGTACAGGTGTTTGCCGATGGCCAGGGCAATGCATTAGCCATTGGTGAACGTGACTGCTCCAGCCAACGTCGTAATCAGAAAGTGGTGGAAGAGTGCCCGGCACCCAATTTAACCGATGATATTCGCCAGCAGCTTTATCAAACGGCTGAGACTTTATTAGCCAGTGTGAATTACCGCAATGCCGGTACGGTCGAATTTATTTTTGATGCCGACAGCAATGAATTTTATTTCCTAGAAGTAAATACCCGCTTACAGGTTGAGCATGGTGTTACTGAAGAAGTATATGGCATTGATCTGGTGGAATGGATGGTGCAGTTAGCCGCTGGTCAGTCGCCAAACCTTGATCAGCAGAGAAAGCAGCTAACACCTTCCTGCCATGCTATTCAGGTACGTTTGTACGCCGAAGATCCTTATCGGGATTTTCAGCCTTGTGCCGGATTATTATCTCAGGTGCAATTCCCACAAGGTGAAGGTATTCGTATTGATCGCTGGGTTGAAAGTGGTATCGAAGTACCGCCCTTTTTTGATCCGATGTTAGCCAAAGTGATTGTGCATGCCGATGACCGGCAAGCGGCTCTGAATAAATTACAAGCAACACTGGATGAGGTGGTTTTATACGGCAGTGAAACCAATCTGGATTATTTACGGTCATTAAGCCGTGATGCTGTTTTAGCGGCTGGAGAAGTCACCACCCGTTATTTAAATGACTTTGCTTTTTATCCACAACGTATGGATGTGCTGGTGGCGGGCACACAAACAACCATTCAGGATTATCCGGCGCGCTCCGGTTATTGGGATGTGGGTGTTCCACCTTCAGGGCCGTTTGATAATTATTCATTCCGTTTATTAAATTGCCTGCTGGATAATGATCAGGATTGTGCCGGATTAGAAATCACCATGCAGGGGCCAACGCTGAAATTCTCAGCAGATACCGTGATTGCACTGGGTGGTACTGAGATTTCTGCCGAGCTGACCCAGGCAGAAAATGGCGAAACCATTGCGCTATCACTGTGGCAAACAATCAACATTAAAGCCGGTGATGTTTTAGCTTTGGGTCGTGTGAGTGAACAGGGTGCGCGCAGCTACTTAGCGGTAAAAGGGGGTATTCAATGCCCGGAATATCTGGGCTCTCGTTCTACCTTTACCTTAGGTCAGTTTGGTGGTCATAACGGTCGGGCGTTACGGGTTGGTGATGTATTAAAACTCAGCCCTGTGGATATCCCGGCGACATCAGAAAAAGCAGCGCTTAAAAAATTATTACCCACGATCAGTAATGAATGGCAATTGCATGTGATGCCGGGGCCACATGGCGCGCCTGATTTCTTCACCGATGAGGATATTAATACTTTTTATGAACACAGCTGGGAAGTGCATTACAACTCCAGCCGTACCGGCGTGCGTTTAATTGGCCCTAAACCCAAATGGGCACGAGCCGACGGTGGTGAAGCAGGATTACATCCATCCAATATTCACGATAATGCCTATGCTTTTGGCACTGTCGATTTTACCGGAGATATGCCGGTAATTCTCGGCCCGGACGGCCCATCGCTGGGTGGTTTTGTTTGCCCGGCAACCGTGATTACCGCTGATTTATGGAAATTAGGGCAGTTACGTGCGGGCGATAAAATTCGTTTTGTTCCGGTAAGCCGTGATACTGCTAATCAGTTAGAAGCTCAGCAGATCCACCAGTTAGCAACACTAACAGTCGATTCTGAACTGACCATTCAGGCTGATGATAATCGCTCGCCGTTATTGGGTGAATTAAGCGCCAACAGTGTGGGTGAAAAAGTGGTGTATCGTCAGGCCGGTGATCACTTCTTACTGGTGGAATATGGCGAACAACAGCTTGATATTGCGCTACGCTTCCGTGCTCATGCATTAATGCAATGGTTACAAAAAAATCCAAAATCGGGCCTCCGAGAATTAACGCCGGGTATTCGTTCGTTACAAGTGCATTACGACAGCCAGGTGATCAGCACTGATGAATTATTAGCGTATTTGCAGCAGGCCGAACAACAGTTAGCTACACAGGTTCAGGAATTATCGGTACCTTCGCGTATTGTGCATATTCCGTTGTCGTGGGATGACGAAGCGTGCCAACTTGCGATTGAAAAATACGATCAATCTGTGCGTACAAATGCGCCCTGGTGTCCGAGTAATTTAGAATTTATTCGTCGTATTAATGGGTTGGATAGCATCGATGAAGTGAAAAAAATCGTCTTTGATGCGTCTTACTTAGTGATGGGATTAGGTGATGTGTACCTTGGTGCGCCGGTGGCAACGCCGGTTGATCCTCGTCACCGTTTAGTGACCACAAAATATAACCCGGCACGCACCTGGACGGCTGAAAACTCCGTTGGTATTGGTGGCTCGTATTTATGTGTTTATGGCATGGAAGGGCCGGGTGGTTATCAGTTTGTCGGCCGTACATTACAAATGTGGAACCGTTATCGCCAGACTCGCGAATTTGCCAAGCCCTGGCTGTTACGTTTCTTCGATCAGATTCGTTTTTACCCGGTATCGGGCGATGAACTGTTGGATATTCGCCAGAATTTTCCACAAGGACGCTATCCAATTACCATCGAAGAAAGCAGCTTTAGCTTATCGGAATACCAACAATTTATTGCCGATAACCAGCAGGATATTAATCAGTTTCAACAAGCACGCCAGCAGGCATTCGATAATGAATTGGCGAATTGGCATGCCACAGGCCAGTTTAATTACGAAGCCGAAGAAGCCGATATTCAACAAACTGAAGCCGACTGGCCGGAAGATTCTATCGTGATTGATAGCCCGGTATCCGGCAGTGTTTGGCAGTCTGAAGTGGCTGTGGGGGATACGGTTAAGGCTGGGCAGTGTCTGATGATTTTGGAATCGATGAAAATGGAAATTCCGGTGTTCGCCCATTGTGATGGCGTTGTAACACACACCTTATTAACGGCTGGGCAACGCGTCAATGCGGGGCAAGCGTTAGTGGTCATTGAGCAGGAATAAAATACGATGAAACATACTTTAACCATTACCGCACTGCAGCAAGCGTATCAGTCTGGTGAAACAACTCCTGAGCAGGTGATCGCCGCCATAAGCGAATTGAGGAAGCAATATCAGGATCATAATATCTGGATCCATCAATTAACCGCGACTGAATTAACGCCTTATTTGGACGGTTTAAAAAATAAAGATCCACAAAGTCATCCATTATGGGGTATTCCGTTTGCGATTAAAGATAATATTGATTTAGCAGGAATTCCAACAACAGCGGCATGTGATGCCTTTGCGTATACACCAGAAAAATCAGCAGCTGTGGTACAGCAGCTGATTGATGCTGGTGCTATTCCTGTGGGTAAAACCAATCTGGATCAATTTGCCACCGGATTAAACGGCACTCGTTCACCCTATGGCGCCTGTAAAAATTCGTTTAACCCGGAATACATCAGTGGTGGTTCCAGCTCCGGCTCGTCGGTTGCGGTTGCGTTAGGGTTAGCCAGTTTCAGCTTAGGCACGGATACTGCCGGTTCTGGTCGTGTGCCGGCGTGTTTTAATAATCTGGTGGGGTTAAAACCATCCCTGGGTTTATTATCCGCTACGGGTATGTTACCAGCGTGTCGCAGCCTTGATTGTATGACCATTTTTGCACTCAACAGTGATGACGCTAACTCGGTATTTTCTGTTGCCGAAGGCTTTGACGACAGTGATGCCTACAGCCGGAAAAATACCTATTTAAATAATCCGCGCCATTATGGCCAGCATGATTTATCCAATAAAACATCGCCATTAACGGTGGGTATTATTCCAGAGGCGCAACTGAAATTTTTTGGTGATGAACATTACCAAAATGCTTATCAAAAAACCTTGACGGTTTTGCAACAGCAGAATATCAAACTGGTTGAAATCGACTTTGCTCCGTTTGATGAAGCCGCTCGGTTATTATACGAAGGCCCTTGGGTGTCTGAGCGTTACCTGGCCACACTGCCACTCATTGCGGAACAGCCAGAGGCTGTTTTCCCAGTGGTGCGCGATATTATTGCACCGGGTGGTGAACATAAAGCAACCGATTTATTCAAAGCGCAATATCGGTTAAATGCATTAAAAACAATTTGCGGCCAACAATTGGCAGATGTGGATTGTTTATTAACACCAACAGCCGGACGCTGTTTTACCATTGAAGAAATGCTGGCCGAGCCGATTCAACACAACAGCGAGTTAGGTTATTACACTAACTTTATGAACTTGCTGGATATGGCGTCGGTGGCGGTGCCGACTCAGATTACTGAACACGGTTTGCCGTTTGGTATCACGCTGGTTGGCCATGCCTTCAGTGATCGCGCACTGCTGTCGATTGCCCGCTGCATACAGCCACTGTTTGATTTACCGCTGGGCGCAAGTGACAGTAAAGCTTCTACACCAGAAGCGGTGGTAATCGGCAAAACAGACACCATTGATGTACTGGTATGTGGTGCCCACCTCGATGGCTTGCCACTTAACTGGCAGCTAAAAGAGCGCGGTGCGGTATTAAAAACCGTTACCCAAACCGCACCTGTGTATCGTATGTATGCACTGGCCGGAGGGCCACCGTTCCGCCCGGGACTGATTCTGGATGAAGAACAGGGCGCAGCAATTGATGTCGAGATCTGGTCGGTGCCAACCGCTGAGTTCGGTAGCTTTGTTGCCGGTATTCCAGCCCCGCTAGGTATTGGTAAAGTCCGTGTGGCAGATGGCTCTGTGGTTAGTGGTTTTATCTGTGAGCCTTATGGCTTGGAAGGTGCGGAGGAGATTACTCAGCTGGGCGGCTGGAAGGCGTATCTGGCTGGTAAATAGCTAATAGCGTGTTTAAAAAAAGGCCGCATTAAGCGGCCTTTTTATATAACACAATCCGAGCGTTACATGGCTTTATAAGGCTTAGTATTCACCTCAATTTCAGCTGCTTCTACTTGGTACTGGTTGGTTAAGGTTTTTACGGCATCCAATAAGTTAACGTCTTCCGAAAACTGCAACAGGTAAAATCCACCGCCAATGGTGATGGTTTCTGTTTGCCCAACTGTAATCTGGTCAATATTGTTATCGGTTTTAACAATGATTGAGCCGGTTACATTTCCCACAATATTAGAATTCAGCTGTTGAACTTGCAGGCCTTTTTTAACAACCACTGTGTCAGTATCAGCATTTTGAGCAGACTTTTGTGACGGAATTACGTAAGCCTTTCCATTGCTGTTAAATAAGCTGCGATCATTTTGATTAGTCGATAAAGGTGCTTGATCGCTTGTCTGCGACAAACTGGACTCAACGACCTCGGACTTTGGTGGTTTGCTAAAAGAAATTGCAGGCGCAGCATAACTTAATGAGCTGAAAGCTGTGCAAGAGACTAATAGGAATTTTGTAATATTTTTCATCATAACATCCTGATTAATAAAATTAATGTCCGTAAATTTTTAGTTCGGCTTTGGTTAGCTTGCCTGCATCGACATTGTTTGTTTCTCTGTATCTTGTTATCTGGCGGGTCGTCGCGTTATAACCGTAGAAGAAGAAGTCACCACTATTGGTATCAGTTACTTTAATTTTCCAATCACCAGAACTTGGCTCACCATAAAAAGCGTTTGATAACAGAACAGTGTTATTAAACTCCGTCGTCGTATCAATACGGTCTGCAATCAACAAACTTCTTGGCTGCTGAACAACAGATCTGGTTCCTGACGGCGATTCAACTTCAATCATAATATCGTTGTCACGTCGGTGCTCGATAGATACTTTGATTTGTACGGATTCGACAGTGATGTCCTCAGTTACTGACACGGTTTTTTCTACACCAGTATTATTTTCCGGAATGGTGACTTCACTGATATCGGCAGAAGCAATAAATGCCGTTTCTTGCAGTGGTGATAATAACTGATAGTTACTTTGCTCAGCCATTCGGACTGCAGCTTCTGCGTCTACCATGCCGAAGCCATACCAGTTATGGAAGTTATAGCCAGCATCATTTTTAACCCAACCAGGTTCTACTGTTAGTGTTTGCTGGTCGTTTTGAACGGTAATCGGTTGGAAATCATCATCAATTTTCTTTGCCGTTGATGCCAGGATATGGCGCACATCACGCCAGGTGAGTTGATCATTAGCTTGCATGACTAACGCGGCGACACCTGAAGCAACCGGAGCGGCTGATGAAGTACCGTTAAATGTAGAGGTGTAATGGCAGTCTTGGTTATCGCTGTTGCCACCATTAAAGCCGCTTTGTGATGCATTTGCATAACCACGGCCGCAACCTTCCAGGTCGGTTGTGATCATTGCCGGCGCATCTTGTCCATACTCACCACCAGGGGCGGATACCCACACGGACGACCCAATAGAGGAATATGACGATAATGGATTATCTGCATCGGCATTCAGTGCAGAAATCACAGTTTGATAAAAACTGGAAGACATAGGCTCATTGCCTGCCATAGATGCACTTAATTTAGGGCCGCTTCCATCATAGGCATATTCGGTCAAAATAACTTCAATTCCTCTGATGCCTGTTTGAATCTCACCAAATGAATTACCTGCTGCTTTAACAAATAAAACACCACGGTCGTTATTATTGCTCAATGTATTTTGGTAGTGCGCTTCTTCAGCTTGTGTTCCCAGCTCTTCAAAGCTCAACGGCGCAATGGGAGTTGCACCATAACTTTCGTTAATAATATGGGCATCATTACTTTTGCTTCCGCCCTGGGCTTCAATCCACTGAGAAAACTGCTGTGTTTCCAGCCAGTTGAAACCCATCAGATTAGCGTCTGGAGCAACACCACGGCCACCTTTACCGTTGAAGCCTTCTGCAGCGATTAACCCGGCAACAGAAGTTCCGTGGTCACCACCAACGGTCGCTGGTGTCGGGTCAGCATCATCATTTTTAAAATCGTAAGAGCGGCCTGCCAAAACGTTGTTAACCAAATCTTCGTGAGCAATTTCAAGTCCACTATCTACAACAGCGATATTAATGATATCTGCGGTTTTGCCAGCATGATGAAGGCTACCGATATTAATATCGTGGCCAGCTGTGCCACCCGTGTTCGAAAAAGCAGTCTGTGCAATGTTATGCATATGCCATTGTTGTGAATACAGAGGGTCAGTATTGGCGGTAAAATAAAGTGAGCCGGTATTGGTGAGTGTCCCATCGGAAACTTCTAGTTCTATCTCAATCGGACTTTTGATAGTCGATTCATTTTTAAAGCTGTACTGTCCATTAGCCTGGATAGTGAAACTTACTTGAGAAGGCAAGCTACCTGTCAGACTGAAAGTCAGGTCGTCCTGATCTGCATCAGTTGCTGACACTGAACCACTGATATCTGTATTAAGATCAGCAGTGACAGGGACTAACTGATTAAATTCGGGTGCGTCATTTACGGGGTTAATTGTAATTTGTATGTCAGTGATGGCCGATAAATCACCATCACTAACTGCAATGAAGGCCTGATCATTGCCGTTTGCATTCAGGTCAGGGATGTAAGTGATCATTCCTGAATTAGAAATATCAATTGTCCCTTTATTCGTTTGAGTGACCACTGAATATGTTAAATCAGAGTTTTCAGCATCGGATGCCTGTAGTTGAAGAGTGCTGCTGGTATCTTCATCCAGGTTTATTGTTAATGGTGTATCAGCTAACTCTGGGGCATCATTTACCGGATTAATGGTAATCAGAATCTCAGCCTGTACCAAATCCTCTCCATCGCTAATTGCAATAGTGGCTGTATCGTTACCATTTTCATTTTCATTGGGGGTATAGGTAACATTGCCTTGGCTGTTCAGGTCGAATATCCCTTTACTAGCTGGCGTAATCAGGGAGTAGCTGAGTGATTCACCTTCTACGTCTGAAGCGATAAGGCTAGTGCTGATTGGTGTATCTTCATTCAGAGTTAAAGAAGCTGAGTTCTCATGGAGAACAGGCAGGTCATTAACGGATAAAACGTCAATGGAAAAAACAGCGGAAGACGTCTGCTGTCCATCCGAAACTGATACGGTTAATTGATCATCACCATGGTAGTTCTCTGAGGGTGTATAAGTCAGTAAGCCCAGAGATGAGATACTGACATCACCATGGATGGGGTCGCTTTGGATCGCGAATGTCAGATTATCACCGTCTGCATCCGATGCGCTTACCGTATGGTTCAGTGTGCTGTCTTCGCGGGTATTCAGAGAATCACCGGTGATGTTTGGTGCATTGTTTGACGGTGTTTCACCGCCACCACCACCGCCACCGCCACCACAGGCAGATAACGATGCGATCGATAAAGCCAACAGGCTCCGCATGAGTGTGATCTTATACATATAAGTCCCTTTACTGATAGGTTTGATTACGGAGTCGGATTCTCTACGAAATTGGAATGACTATCAATAAAAAAACATACTACTTATCTGGTTAATACTGACCATAAAAAAGCCGCGTTTGCATCAGCAAACGCGGCTTGGTTTTTTAATGTGTGTACTTACTTACGACACACTACTGTTGTTATCAACGGTCTTCGTAACGTTGGTGTTTAAAGAACACACCGCCATCACCAAAGGCAGAGGTCGTCATGTCGGAGGTCAGACGAATGGTGCCTACCTTAACGGCACTGTCACGACGTTGCTTGGCATACTTCTTATTCCAGTAGCTGAACCAGCTGGTGCGAATGGTTTTATCGGTTGCATACACATCGTACAGCGCTGTACCGGCTGTCAGTGTGGTCAGGTCATCACGGAAATCATGCGCTGAACTGCTGAAGCGGTTGCTGACTTCGCTGCGGGGAACAAAATAAATCTGAGTCGGTGCTTTAGCCGAGCCCTCATCATCCCCGTTAGCGCGGGTTGCCGCCAGGTTTTCGGTCATCAGGCGCGTTGGCTTGCGGCTGACGAGAGAGAACAGGGCTGTGCTGCCCAGGGTGTCGTTGGCTTCCGCCGAGACGTACTGTGACAGTTCGTTGGCGAAGAAGTCATGGTTATCGCCCTGGCCCGACAGGGTATACAGTGCCGACACATTGCGTGACTCTTTGCCGTCAATAAAGGTCTTCCACGCCAGGCCAGGTGCAAAGCCACGATCCGCCGGATCACCGGTGACCGATAAGCGCAGCAGGCCACATTCGGCTCCTTTAAAGATGCCGGTATAAGGGTGGCCGTTACTGGCTTCAAAAGCGACGGTGGCCATTGCACCATAAGGATGGATGGGTTTTTCATAACCCAGCGGGGCAACGTCACTATCACGTTTTACTTTTTTCCATAATACGGCATCGATCAGACCACCAATATCAACGGGTTCCAGAGCAGGGCGCTCACCGTCATCATACTGGCTCGGAATAACACCGTTCTGCCACAATAAGGTTTGTTTGTCGCACGCTGCCATACTCTGGTAGTTATCCGGAATTTTAAGTCCCCAGGGCTTAAACGCATTGTCGATACCCGTGAGGCTGACTTTTAATTCCGGGAAATGACGTTCCAATACATGTTTCATATCGTTGTCTTCTACCCAGTCGATACCTTCCTGAGTGTAAATTTCAGCGCGATAATCCGACGTGTAAAAACGATCCGTCATTAAGCGGCGTGATGCGTTAAGAATAAAAATCTGGAACGCGGTTTCACCAAAAGCAAAGCCTTCTGGGCGAACCGTTTCGGCTAACTGACCAACCAAAGCGTCGATCTGCTCGATATCATTGTTATAAATGCGTTTCAGCTGAGACAGGGTTTCTGCATCACTGGTTAAATCTTCAAATTTCGTAATAGGATTCAAACCAATCTGACGGCGGAACTCATTATAGCGAGGCACGCCACGCTCACGGTCGCGAAGAATATCAATGGTGGCTAAATCAATATCATCCGAAAAAGGAATGCTCAGGTTGCGCAGAAATTCCGGATAATTATGCAGCGTTAATGAACCCGGGTACGTGGTACCAAAGGAATACCACAAACGTTCACCACCTTCGTCATCGAGAATTTCTTCGGCCTCGCCATCACGGGTATCCATCATATCGATGCGACGAGCAACTTCATTAGAACCAATGTCATACACTTCCACGTCATCACGCAATAGCGGATGCATGCGGTATACCGCGGTAAATTCTTCGGTCAGTGTGTAATCGGTACCAGCATTATAGGCTTCACGTGTACCAACTAAGCCACCTAAGGCAAAGTCGATAAAGTTAGGATCGTCGAGCTTGTCGGCCAGATCCGGACGTTTAATCAATAAGGCTTTCAGGAGCGGTGAACCGGTCAGGCCACTGGACAGGCCATCAAGAATTTTTTGTACTTCATCGCGGCTCTCACGGCTGTCTGTTAAGCCATACCAGTTTGAGCGCATCGCGCGTTCTGTCACCGGGTTCGCAATAATAGCTGGCGTCCATTCAATGGTATGAATTTTGGCCATCAGGGCAGCATTAATCAGACGTGCTTTATCGTATAACCATTGGTCACTGCGGCCTGGGTTATTGGCCTTCAGCATGTCAGCAATGGCGTTGTGTTCCAGAGTAAACAACTGGTGCAACATCGACAAACCTAACCACCAGTTTTTATTAAACCCTGTCACGGGTACACCACTCCAGTATTCGGTGGGTAAGGTGCCATCAGCGTCTAATGCTAATTTACCGTCTACAAAAGAACGGATTTTGTCATTAGTCGCTTTATCACTGCCGTAAATCTGAGAGCCATCCCACCAGTGGGTATTGGTATTGCGATACGTCGCAGGCAGTGTGGCATCTTCTTCCGGGGTACGGTCTGTATCGGCCAGAGTACGTTTGACACTCATCACTCCAGGACCTTGTGGGTCGTCGGCCGGACGCGTCACTAAAATGGGGTTGTTGTCTTCACCATCACCATGATCAACCCAGTCATGCACCATAAACTGAATCCAGGCGGCGGCAATAAAGTTAACACTCGTGGCCGGTTTAAATTCCTGGCGCGCCATTAATACGTTAGAGACTTCGCGAGGGTTCGGCTCCAGCAGTGTATCGGCTTCGGTTTCTCCGTAAGCGGCCTCCAGTGCAACGTTACGGCCAAAACGGCGATTAACAGAACCTTCGGCTGGGTTGTCCAGAATATTACAGGTACCGTCTTCTGTACGTGCTCCGAGGCTACGTTCATCACAAACAATGGTGTTGTTCAGTGACGACAGATTTTCGGTTGCAATCAGATTGTTGTCCTGAAGTTGTTGTCGTTCAAAGGCAAGAATTAATAAGCCTGCGACAACCCCGAGGCTGCCGCCAGCCTTAGCTAGGGTTGGCCAGGTGACCCAAACGGAAGTGCTCATGCGTGATCCTCTTATCTTTATTATTGAGTGGGCTGAGCAGGCTAAAAGAAAGCGTTATGAGTTACTCCCCCCCTCAGGGAGGGGGAGGGGGGATCGGTATTTAAGGAGGGGTGTGCTAAATTCATGGCAACACATGATTAAAAAACAATAAAAAAAGTGTGGCTAAGGATGAAAGAGACAATCACCACGATGGATAACGCCGGTGCAAAAGCCTCAGTGACGCTGATGGTTGCCGCTCCGGGCTTTGGAAAAACCGCTGAATTACAAAAAGCCATTGCTGACTGGAATTTAGAATCAGCCCGGGCAACTGCAATTATTCAGTGTGATGCTTGCGATACTGTTGAATCTATTATTATTAAAATTGATGAGCAGTGGAAACCGGCGAGTGACTCTGGCATTGGTTCCCGGGCTCTGTTTCTTGATAATACGCACCATCTGGAAATATCAGTCGAAAGCCAGCTGCTACGCCGTCTTATTCATGCGATGAAGCCTACTGATTATTTATGGGTTGCTTCACGAAGAATGCCCGACTTGCCCTTGCTGCAGTGGCAAAACAGTCATCAGATTCGCCTCATACAGGAAGCCGAATTAGTCAGCAATACTGAAGGTTGCTGGCCTTTGGTTTATGGCATGAGAAAAAATAACTGGCACCAGGCCGCACTGCATTCACAGATCAATCAATATTTACAGCAAGAGTTCATGCTTGCGTTGTCTGACGAAGAAATCCGGTTTTTGTCGCAATTAGCCTGGTTTGAAGAGCTGACTCCGGCATTATGGAAGCGCCTTAATATTTCAGCTGTTAGTTTATTTGATGTATGGCAGAAATATCGTTTTATATATCCGGCAGGAGCCGACTCTGAAACCTTTGTCTGGGTCGATGAGGTCAGAATATTTATATTGCAATATTATCCTCTTAATCCGGCAGGAAAAAAAAGCCTGCTTGTTAATGCCAGTGATTATTGGCTGAGAAACGGCTGCTTCCAGTTATTGATTGATACCTTGTATGACGATAGTGAAGCCTACCTGCATGATAATGGCATTATTATTCCACTGGTGATTGCACTGATCTTTACCCGGAGATTTCATCAGGCCCGTTTTGTACTGGAACAGATTTCGGTAACACAAAAAGACATCTTCATAACCGATGATACCATCCTGGTGCTCACCCGGATTCTGGCTTTGTTCTCAGCCGATGAAAATGATCCGGTATATCATGAGGACGTGCCAGAGGTCGTGACATCTGATAATGATGTCATTCATTCGTTATCCATGCTGCTATCGATCTATCAGGATTTTTATCACGGATGCCTCGATGAGGCAGCAAGACAAGCGCGGGATGCGTTGTCTTATATGAATGAGCATCAACAATTCTATCTTACCAGTCTGACCGAAATGTTATTAATCGCCTGTGATAAGTATCGCGGTTATACCCTGCAGGCATCGCAACAGCTTGAGCTGGCTTATCATAATAAAAAACAAGAACCACATGACCCGGCCTGGCAAAACTATGCCGCCGGAATTGTCGTTTTATCGTATGAAAAAAATGACATTGGGCGAGCCCGGGAGTTGTGTGAAAAAGTCATTCCTCATGTTAATCAGGCTTGTTCCACAGAAGTGATCGTCCACTTTTATATTTATTACTCACGACTACTGACGTTATCCGGAGAACATGAAAAAAGTTTTGAGTACCTGGTCCGGTTACAGCGATTTTTATCGTTAGGACATTACCCCAGGTATCAGGGGAAACTCGTGGTTGAAAGAATGCGTCAGTCAGTAATGAAAGATGATCAGAAGTCCATGCGTTATCTGCATGAAAAATTTGACCTGGCTTGTGTTGAGTCCGTTAAAGTGAATGAGATGCGGCTGGATGTTCGTGATTATTTGTCTCAGGCTAAAGCGATGCAGCTGGTTTATGATCAGCAATGTGATGCGGCTATTGCCTTGCTGGTACCCTTACGGGATATTTTGCTGAAACATGACTATCAAGTGCGTGCACTCGTTGCCGAAGCTCAGATTATTGTTGCTTATGCGCATAAAGGAGAAGCCGGGTTGGCGGCAGAGAAACTGATCGAAGCCGTTATCTTTTATGGCTGGTCGTTGTTCAATCGAACGTTATTTGATGAAGTCCCTGGTATTACTCCAGTATTAATGTCGTTGATTCAGGAGGGACGACTGCGTCCGGATAAACACTACCTTGGACGTTATCAGGATATCTTAACTGCGCAGGACAATACCGAAAGTCCCTGTATGAGTGAAAAACTTCAATTGCTGACTCTCAAAGAGCGAGAAGTACTGTTTGCATTGACCAATGGCCAGAGTAATCAAGATATCGCAAATCGGTTGGGCATTGCTGCAACAACGATTAAATGGCATTTAAAAAATATCTACCGCAAGCTAGAAGTAGAAAACCGCGCTGCGGCCATTGCCATGGTTTACCAGAATAAGCAGGGGTTGGTTTAGTGAATAATGCCCAGCTGCTGGGCATTATTCGTTTTAAGTAAACGATTTAAATTGTATCACCAACCCATATGATAATATGCCCAGACTCGCTCAATATTCATTGGTAGCCATTTATCATAAGAGCGCCAATGCTCATACTTAGGTAGTTTGATGGTTTGGCGGAGTTTATCCGGGCTGTGTACACCATTATCCATGGCCGTTTTTACGGCTGTCATTAAATCTTCAATATATTCTCTTTGTTCCGTGATCACCGAGGCCGAGTCAATCGCCGGTTGTGTTTCAGGCCCATGTGCCGCAATAACGTAATCGATATCGAGTTGTTCCAGTTCTTTCAGGGTTCGTACCCATTCATCTGGCCAGAAATCCGGCATGTTACGGAAGGCAACCCGACGTGGTGTCACGATATCAACAACAAATAAGATTTTTTCTTGTGGGAAGCGCATCACAATCAGGCTGTTGCCATGGTTGGGGCCAAAGTATTCCAATTGTAGTGTTCTTCCTCCTAAAGTTAAGGTGTAGTTTTTATCAAAGGTGATATCAGGCATTGGAATTGCCGTGTTGGGATGGTCTTTTAACTCTTTTAATAAATTGCTGTGGCCAATATAGGTGGCTCCTTCTTCTTGGTATACGGTACCTCCTGAAATATGGTCGTGATGGTTGTGGCTATACACAACATATTTTACCGGTTTATCGGTGCGTTTACGGATTTCAGCCTGCATCAGCTTGGCCGCTTTGGGGTTTATCGGATCGGCAGCAATAACGCCTTCATCAGTAATCACAAAAAAGCTGCGATACACCCACCAGCGGAATACATAAATTCCATTACCAATAGGTTTAACACTGTGCCCCCAGGTCTCACCTCCAATGGGGTCATTAATTGCGGCCTCGAATGTTTGAGATGAGGTGGCTGTTTGCGCAACTGCCATCACACTCAACAATAATCCAATAATAAATAGGGTTTGTTGAAAGTATCTTTTCATGATTGCTTGCTCCTTCTTCAGATATTTAAATTAATTACGTGGCTTTATAATGGGTAACATTCGCGGTAAGACATCGGCTTCTGGACTATCCAGAAAACGGTGTTTAAGGGCGCCGGCGATATGTGCAAAAAGGGCTATCAGCAAGCAATAAACCAAGATGATATGAGCTTGTTTTGCGAGCATCCCTAGTTCAGGGTCTTCGGAGAACAACACTGGCAAGGGTAGTACGCCAAACAAACTGACTGAATGGCCAAACAGATTGCTCATCGCGTAACCGCTTAAGGGGATGGCGAACATTAAAAGATAGAGCGTGACGGTGATTGTTTGGGATAACCCTTTCTCCCAACGATTTAACACCGTTGGGAGCTCTGGACCACGGCTGATACGACTCCAGATAACCCGGATAATGGCCAGTTGCATAAATATCACTCCAAATGACTTATGCAGCCCAATGAGCTGGAACTTGGCAGGGTCTGTTTTATCCAGGCCCGTCATATAACTTCCCAGTGTGATTAAACTGATGGCTGTTAAAGCCATAAACCAGTGCAAGGTGATGGCGACTGTATCGTAGGTTTTAGCGGCTGCGTTCATAGGCATCTCTCCTCGTGCTCTCTCTTTGTTTTAGTGTCGGCGCCCTCCGATTAGATAAGCTTATTGTTTTTAAGAGGCGTCATATATAAGCTCTGAGTTGATTAATTGTTCACTGTCAGGTTCTAATTTGAATATTCTGATGCTTATGGAGACTTTTTCTGTGGTGGTTGAGACGGGCAGTTTTACCGCCGCTGCAGAAAAACTGGGTTTATCAAAATCATTTGTCAGTAAACAGGTGTCGCTGCTGGAGCAGGACTTAGGGGCTCGTTTGTTATACCGAACAACGCGCAAACTCAGTCTGTCTGAAGAAGGCAGTCAGTTTTACAATCATTGCCAACTGATCATGCAGGAAGCAGAAAGCGCTCGTGCTGAGTTGCTCGATAGTCATAGCTCTCCTAAGGGTAAGATTCGCATGACCTTGCCACAAAGCCTGATTATTTCTGGCTTGGGTGTCATATTGATCCGATTCCAGCAGCGCTACCCGGATATTGAACTCGAAGTCATCGCCAGTGGGCGTGTAGAAGACCTGGTTGAGTCAGGTATTGATATTGCGATACGAGTTGGGCAGCTCGAAGATTCTAGCCTGATGTCGAAGCGATTAGCGGATTGCCGTTTTCAGGTAGTGGCAGCTCCACAATATATTGAACGTTTTGGTGAACCCGCTCAGCCTGCGGATCTGCTGAATCATAATTGCTTAATTTATGGTGACTCTAAGGTAAACAAAGGCTGGCCTTTCCGTTCATTCAGCGGTGAAGTCTTGACCGTAAAAACAAAAGGAAATCTAATCAGCAATGATGGTCACCTCATTGTCGAAAGCATGTTAAATAGCCTCGGAATTGGTTTTGGCCCCGACTTTTTATTTGCCCGTTACGTTGCTGAGGGAAAGTTAAAACCTTTGCTTGAGGAATATTCGTCGCCGCCGACTATGATTTCAGCGCTCTACCCAATGAATCGGAATTTACCTCGTCGAGTCAGAATACTGATTGATTACCTGGCCGATCATCTAGATGGCTCGAATGGTGAATGAACCACTACAACTTCACCAATAAACTCACACCGGATATCAGCAACATCCCCCGGCACATCCGCATAAAATTATCCTGAGAAATCAGTTTTTGAATACGGTATCCCAGGCTGACACCGATTAAAGCAAAAGGAATCAGGGCCATACTGGTCAGCAGCAGCTCGGTGCTCCAGCTGTTATTGAGGGTGTAAGGCACTAACTTGCTGAAATTAATCATGGCGAAAAAGATAGCCGCCTGCCCCAACCATTGTTGTTTCTCCAGTTTTTGCGCCAGAAAATAAATACTGATCGGCGGGCCTCCGGCATGTAATAAGGTGCTGGTAATGCCTGCGAATGTACCCCAGATCATGGCCGACCCTGGCAGTTTGGCAAGTATCGGTGCCAGCTGATCCCATAACGCAAAGCTGATGCAGAGGATTGCCAGAATCAGCTGCAGGCTTTCGGTAGGAAGCGACCCCATGGCACTGCCCGCGATAACAACACCCAATAATCCGGCGATGACGATGGTGGCAATTGAACGATAATTTTTGATGGCATGGCGATACAAACTGATGGTGCGTACATCCATAATCAGCAACAGTGGCAACATCAGCGCCGCTGCTTCCGGAATGGAAATCACTAAAGCCAATAACGGAACTGCAACCACTCCGGCTCCTCCAGCCAGGCCGGACTTAGAAATCCCGGTGAAAATGACACCAATAATGGCTAAGAGCCAGAAGAGTGGGTCGCTACTTAACATCGTTAGCGTTTTCCTGCTGTTAAGGACACGTTCAAATGAATACGTTAATCATTAGTGGGTAAGTCAAACCACAATGCAACCACAGGCTCTTTGGCATCCAGTTGTAGCGATTCTTTAAAGGCTCCCATGGCATTACCAGCGCGCAGTGTGTTGTCGTTAATGGTTACTTCGCCTTCAATCAGGTGAAAGTAACCCGGGCGCTGTCTGGTATCCAATTGCAGAGATTCACCAGCCGCTAACGCGATGCGATAAAGGCTGGCATCCTGCTGCATGGATAATGAACCGTCACGACCATCGGGTGTTACCAGTGGCGTCAGTGCTCCTCGTTGTTCTATCTTTTGTTGCTGGTAACCCGGTGTGATCCCGAGTTTGTTGGGTTGAATCCAGATCTGCAGAAAACGCAGGCGTTCCGTTTTTGAGTGGTTAAACTCTGAGTGAGTAACGCCGGTGCCCGCACTCATGCGCTGCACTTCGCCAGCGGGTACCACGTAGCTGTGCCCCAGGCTGTCTTTGTGTTCGATGGCTCCTTCGAGTATGTACGAAATAATTTCCATATCTCGATGGCCATGGGTATCAAAACCCGCCCCTGGTGAAACGATGTCATCATTGATCACGCGTAGTGCGGAAAATCCCATGTGTTTAGGGTCGTAATAATGGCCAAAAGAAAATGAGTGTTGACTGTCGAGCCAGCCAAAGTTTGCGCGGCCACGTTCGTTACCAGGACGAAAATACAACATAATAAATACCTCTCAGAATGAATACTATTTATAGTATTGGCACTGACCCGGATAAAAAATTGCAAAGAATTGAGCGGTTTGTTCGCAAATTTCGATTGTTGTCAGTAGCCTCAGTTTTCAGACGTGGGCATATCCAGAGTTAATAACCGCAGCTCACCAATAAATTCACGGGCTGCCGGGCCAACCTGATCTTTGTCCTGATAATTCAGATAAAAACTGGCACTGCGAAAAGCCCCTTCGGTTAATGGCAAACGTTTTAACAAACCTTGTTCTAAGACATCGTTAACCAAAGGAAAAGGCAACCAGGCAAAGCCCAGATTCTGGCTGATTAAATCGAATGAGGCGCGCAAACTCCCTACCGTCCAGCGTTGTTCAGAGCCTTGCCAGCCAGCCGTGCGTTGATTCTCACTGGCGCGTTTTTCGACAGAAGAATCGCGGGTAATAATCTGACGATAAGACTTTAAGTCTTCGTAGCTGAGTGGGCGATCAAACTGATGCAGAGGATGATCTTTATGCGCAACGGCGACAAATTCCAATGTGCAGATTTCTTCGTTAAGGCCGGATGGCATCTGGAAGCCGGATAAACCAATATCTGCTTCACGATTTTGAATCAGTTCATTGGTGCCCGACAGTACCGTATCAATAATATCGATACGGATTTGTGGAAATAACGACGACACTTTTTCCAGTGCCTGATACACAATGGTTTGCGGAAAGGCGCCATCAACAGCAATGCGTAATTCCGATTCCACCCCGGAGCTGACCGATTCTGCGACAGCTTCAATCCGTGATACTTCGTCGAGTAAATATTCCCCCCGGCGTAGCAGCAGTTTCCCTGCTTCGGTCAGTACGGTTTTTCGTCCCTCGACTTCAAACAGCTTTACGCCCAGTGATTCTTCCAGTTTGCTCACGGCATGGTGAATACTGGATTGGCTTTTATGCACGGTACTGGCTGCCTGGTTAAAGCCGCCAGCGTCAACAACGGCTTTGAACATGCGCCACTGTTCGAGTGTGGTTTTCTGCATCAAAGTGTCCTGCTGCTTTAATTCGGAAAAAGTTCAGCCCGATTATGAGGCGAAAAATAATTAATATCCGGGCCAAGTGGTATCACCTGAGTTGGATTAATCATGGTGTGGCTGAAATAGTAATGGCGTTTGATGTGATAAAAATCCACCGTTTCTGATACGTCTGGCCACTGATAGAGTTCGCGCACATAGTTAGAAATATGCGGATAGTCCTCCAGCCGCTGACGATTGGTTTTGAAATGACCGTGATACACCGCATCAAAGCGGATTAAGGTCGTGAATAAACGCCAGTCGGCTTCGGTTATCTGATTACCGGCCAGGTAGCGTTGCTTGCTGAGAGTGTCTTCAACCTGATCCAGCGCTGCAAACAATTGCTGGTAAGCACTTTCGTAAGCTTCTTGAGTGGTAGCAAAACCACAACGATAAACACCGTTATTAATGCTGTTGTAAATTAATTTATTCAGTTCATCGGTTTTTGAGCGTAAAGCGACAGGATAAAAATCCTGGGTATCACCGGTGATGTCATTAAAAGCCGAATTAAACATACGGATAATTTCAGATGATTCGTTACTGACGATGCGATTCTGCTGTTTATCCCATAACACTGGCACAGTCACCCGCCCGCTGTAATCGGATTTATGGCGGGTATAAATCTGATGCATATAATCCAAGCCGAATAACGCATCACCTGTGCTGCCCTTAGCTGGGTCGTCAACCTGTTGTGTAAAGCTCCAGCCCTGATCCAACATATCCGGGGCAACAACGGAGACACTGATATGCGCTTCCAGCTGTTTTAATTTACGAAAAATTAAGGTGCGATGAGCCCAGGGGCAAGCCAGTGATACATACAGGTGATAACGCCCTGACTCAGCCTGGAATCCGGCTTCACCGCTTGGGCCTGCTTCGCCGTTACTGGTGACCCAGTTACGCAATTGTGCTGCTTCGCGCTGAAAAGCACCGCCGGATGTTTTGGTTTCGTACCATTGGTCGTGCCACTGACCATTCACTAACAGTCCCATAGGAGCCTCATCTAACTGGATAAATAGTGTGGTTATTCGTCGTTGATTACCAGTTTACTGATGTTATCTAGAATGAATATAGCAAATAAACGAGCGATTCATTCGTAAAAATAGAATGTTTATTGCGGGTCTTGTTTGTAAGGTTTTTTGGTCGCTCGCTTTGCTGTGGATTTTAACTGGATTGATATATGATGCGCCGCGCCAGACACCTGGCGTTTAATTCATTACATGGAGTAAGTGTAAAATGGCGAATCGTACGAAGTTAGCCTTGTTGGCAAGCCCGGTTTTAATCAGCGCTTGTGGGCAAGACGTTAATCCAGAATGGGAAACGTACTTTTCGACCTCGGATAATAAAAATAATATCGAATGGTTGAACCACGTTATTGCTGATAATAATGATGATTTGATTTTGGCGGGTAGTGTTGTCATTACCGGAGTTAACCGTAATCAGAACTCGTTATTGGCGAAATTTGATCAAAACGGAAATAAGATCTGGGATCGCACCTTTGATTTTAAATCCAACCCTCAGGCGTCCAAATCGGATGACTCGGTTGTTGATGTTGTTACTGATAATAATGGCAATATTTATGCGCTGGGCCAGACGATTGAAACCGTCAACGGGGATGCGGAATTTTCTTCTTTTATTATTAAAACCAATCAGGATGGTGATCTGATTTGGCAACAGTCGATCAGTGCTGCTCAGGATAGTTTTGATATCGAGCTGAAAGATAACGCCTTATTTGTTACCGGCCTGGCAACTCAGAAGTTATCTCTGGATGGTGAAGTCCTGTTGAGCATCGATCACTCGGATCGAAACTGGGATGTTGAGATTGATGACCTGGGTAATATTTATGTCGCTGGTCGAACCGGTGTCAGCCAGTACAGCAGCACTGGCGAGCTGGTATGGTCTCAGCCAACCACCGACAGTAACCTGAGCTATCGCGTTAACATCGAACTGGATGAATACAATAATGCGATTTTATTGGCACAGTCTGATCTGAATACCAATACACAATATATTCGCAGCTATTCATTATTCGGTGAGTCGAACTGGAGTAAATCCGTTTCGATTGGCGGTTCGAATGAGCTCGTGGGTCATCCGGCGATTGTGGTGAGCAATAATCAATATTGGTTTGCGTTATCGGATAGCAGTGAGAGAACGGTACTCAGCCTGACCGTGAATGGCGCGCAGAACTGGCGTTTTGAAGACGCTCAAGGGCCAATTCAGGCGATGGCTCGACTGGCTAACGGTAATATTGCGATCACTGGTGCTGGTAAAAGTGCTCTGCTGGGTAGCCGCGGTGATGTTGTGGCCACCAATACAGCTCAGTATTCTGGCAGCACAACCTCAGGTAGTTTGGTCGTTGATGGCAATCAAATGTTTGTGGGTACGTCGGTATCCACGCCAAATGGCATTGATATTCATCTGGCTAAGTTCGAGCAATAATCCGCACTGTGTCTGTTAACAGGCCTAAACATTCGCAGGGGTTATGCCTCTGCGAATGATCTGACTGACGTAATGATCAGGATAGTACTCCCAAAAGCGTTCAAAATGGATTTGAACACTGACACCGGATAGACTCCAGTCTCTTCTCCCTCCTTAACCTTTTTTCTTTTGCTCTGAGGAAGTGTTATGAGCCGCAAGGTATTGGTGCTGTATGCCCATCCGTCGCAACACCGGTCGGAAGTAAATCAGCCGATGTTTGATGCTGCACGTGATATTACGGGTGTCACTTTGGTCGATTTGTATCAACAATATCCAACTTACCAGATTGATATTGAGCGTGAACAACAACGTTTGCTTGAGCACGATGTGGTGGTGTTTCAGTTTCCATTGTACTGGTACTCAACTCCTTCGATTTTAAAAGAGTGGCAAGATCTTGTGCTGGAATATGGCTTTGCTTATGGCAATGAGGGTACAGCATTGCAGGGGAAACAATTTATTTGTGCAATCAGTGCTGGTGGGGCTGAACAAGCATACAAAATGGAGGGATATAATCATTATCCGCTCGAAGATTTATTACGTCCTATTGAACAGATGGCGGGTATAACCGGGATGAAGTATTTGCCACCGTTGGCTCTGTTTGGTGCCAGAACGGCAGTGGAAGAAGGGCGTATGTCACAACATATTGAGCGTTGGAAAACCTTGCTGACTTTGTTGCAAGAAGGGGCGTTAGATACTCAGAGCTGCGACGACCTGATCGCGTTACTTGATCAGCAAGCCGGAGAAGCTAAATGACGGGTTACTTTATTCAGGCCTTTATTTTTCTGTTTGCCGCAGTGGTAATGGTGCCATTGGCTAAACGTCTGGGGTTAGGTTCGGTGCTGGGTTATTTAATTGCCGGCGTTATTATTGGCCCGGTAACCGGTCTGGTGGGGCAGGAAACGAACACCATTCAGCATTTCGCTGAGTTTGGTGTGGTAATGATGCTATTTCTGGTGGGGCTGGAATTGCAGCCTGCAATGTTATGGCAAATGCGTCACAAATTATTAGGCTTAGGTGGTTTACAGGTTGGCTTAACCACTCTGGCGGTAACGGGCATTACGCTGTTGCTGGGACAGAGCTGGAGCATTGCGCTGGCTATTGGTTTGATTTTTTCTTTGTCTTCTACCGCCATTGTTTTGCAGACCTTTAATGAAAAAGGCCTGACAAAAACCGAAGGCGGTAACAGTGCTTTTTCAGTGCTGTTATTCCAGGATATTGCTGTCATTCCTATGTTGGCATTAATGCCACTGTTGGCGTTACCTGAGCTGCAGTCGGTTGGTTCAGCTGCGGCAGACCATCACGAAGAAATCAGTTTAGTGGCGCATTTACCTGGGTGGGCAACGGGTTTGGTGGTGTTAGGTACCATTGTTGGCTTAGTGCTGGCAGGCCATTATTTAAGTCGCCCACTGTTTCGTTATGTGGCTGATTCCGGATTGCGTGAAGCTTTTATTGCGGCGGCATTAATGCTGGTGATTGGTATTGCCGCGTTAATGGGGCTGGTGGGGTTATCTCCGGCACTCGGAACCTTCCTCGCTGGTGTGGTGTTATCCAACAGCGAATTCCGTCATGAATTAGAAGCCAATATCGAACCGTTTAAAGGTTTATTGCTGGGGCTGTTTTTTATTACCGTGGGCGCTGGTGTGAATTTCACCGTGTTGGGCGACAATTTCACCACCATCATTGCGTTGACGCTGGGTTTAATGTTGTTAAAAGCCGCGGTGTTATTTGTTCTCGCACTGATATTTAAAGTGCATGCCGGAGATCGCTGGTTATTTACCTTAAGCCTGGCCCAGGCGGGTGAATTTGGTTTTGTGTTACTGACCTACGCAGTTAGCCATAGTGTGTTGCCCACCGAGTTAGCTCAGCTGTTATCTCTGGTGGTTGCGTTATCGATGTTTCTGACACCTGCGTTATTTATTGTATTGGAGAAAGTCATCTTTCCGCGTTACGAACAGCAACAACAGCAGCGCGATATGGACGATATTGACGAACAGGGCAGTGTGATTATTGCCGGGATCGGACGTTTTGGACAGATCGTGAACCGGTTGCTGGTGGCCAATGGCGTGCCGACCGTGGTACTTGACCATCAGGCCGCCCAGGTTGACCGACTGCGCTCTATCAATATCAAAAGTTTTTATGGTGATGCCACACGGACAGATTTATTACATTCGGCAGGAATAGAAGACGCTAAATTACTGGTAGTGGCTATCGATGATAAGGATCGTGCTCTAGCGCTGGTTAAACAGGTGAAACATGAATTTCCACACGTTGGTATTCTCGCCCGTGCTTATGACCGTGGCCACCATTACGAGCTGAAAGATGCGGGTGCGGATTATGTGATTAGTGAAACTTATCCGTCTGCTCTGCAGTTGGGTGGAGAAGCGTTGCAGCGTCTGGGGTATCACCCGTTCCGTGCCGAGCAAATCAAGCAGCGCTTCAGCAAGCTGGAAAAACAGCACTTTGAATCGTTATTTTCCAGCTGGCTTCATGAAGGTGAGGCGCGTGACTTCAGCGACCATTACCGCTCTTTATTCTTGCAATTAGAAAGTAAGATTCTGACCGCGATGAAGCAGGAAAGCGAAGATACACGTAGCGATGAAGAGAGAGGCTGGACGCCACCACCTAAAACGTATCAGGATGATTTCAACCGTTGATTTGAAAAATGGTGTACATGGACGTCTTTCAGACACTTTCCGGATCTTGGCTATACTGAATTCCATCGTGATTATTCATCGTGCAGCGTGATACCGCAGCCGTTATGGGGTTGATTCGTGGAATTTCTGTCAAAAAGTATTGTTTGGAAGCTGGTACTGCCAATTATTGGCTTTTTTCTGCTGGTATTGGCGGCGCTGATGTTCTTTTTACCAACAGTGCTGCATTCCAACACCGCTGAAGTTGTCGTGGCAGATGCTGTTGATAATGCCAAACAGCTGAAACGGTTACGCACCTATTACTCCACTAATATTCTTCAGTCGGTCGTCTCAGACAGCGATATTTCGGCTTCAACTCAGCATAAACAACAAAAGGGGGTGATCCCGGTTCCGGCTACTTTCCTGCATGATGTCAGTCAGGAGATGAGTGACGAGAATACCCAGTTTGCTTTTTATAGTCCGTACCCATTTGCAAATCGCAGTAGCCGCCAGATGGATGAGTTTGGCCGTAATGCCTGGGCTTATCTGAATGATAACCCGGATGCGGCTTACGCTGAGATGATTGAGCGTGATGGGCAGCAGTTTATGCGGGTTGGGGTGGCCGACCATCTCAGTGCTGAATCCTGTGTAGCGTGCCACAACAGTCATCCGGGTTCCCCAAAGCGTGATTGGCAACTGGGACAGGTACGCGGCGTGTTGGAAATGACCGTGAATATTGATGAACAATATAATAAAGACAATAACCTGGTAGGTATCATCGCTGCTATTTTGTGTCTTTTGCTGGTGGCTGTGCTTGCGGTGGTTAGCTTCAGTTTCTCGCGTTTTATTAAAAGTAAGGTGTGTCAGATAACCAAAGCGGTTGATCGCGTGGTTGGCGGTGATTTAAGTGTGGAGTTAAAACAGGGTAAATCACAGGATGAATTATCGGTGATTATGGCTTCCTTTAACCGCTTAACGCATCAATACCATCAAACTGTAGAGCTGATCAGTGCCTCATCTCTGACGTTGCAGGATAAAGCCAACGCCTTACACGACATCACTTTGCGTACCCGTGATGGCAGCCAACAGCAATTCCAGCTCACTGCCGATACCGAAACATCGATGGTTCAGATGTTGGATACTGTGCAGCAGGTCGTTGATAGTTCATCACATGCCACCGATATTGCGGTGGCGACCGAAGCGGTATCGGCTCAGGGAAAACAAGTGGTGGATGATTCCGTGGTGGTGATTAAGGAGATGTCGGAGCAAGCGGAGCAATCGACACAAATTATTCATCAGCTGCAGGAAAACGTAGAACAAATTGGCGATATGTCATCGGTAATTGGTTCCATTGCCGAACAAACCAATTTGTTAGCGCTTAACGCCGCCATTGAAGCTGCCCGAGCTGGTGAGCAAGGGCGTGGCTTTGCCGTGGTGGCCGATGAAGTGCGTTCTCTGGCGAGTAAAACCAAAGATTCTACCGATAAGATTGATCAAATTCTGACGGACCTGAAAGGCACAACTGGGGTGATGGTTGAGTCGATGGAGCTGACCAATGACAAAGCTACAAATGCGGTTATTCAAATTCAGAATACCGAAGAATCGCTGTCATCCATTAGTCAGCAGGTGGCTGAAATTACTCAGGCGAACCAGCAGATTAAACAATCAACCGACGCTCAGGTTGCGGTATCGGATACGGTGAACGGTAATATTTCACGGATTGCGGATATCTCCAAAGCAGTCTCCGGTGGTGCCGAAGACATTGCTCAGAGCACGGAAGCGTTGAATGAAATCTCGCGTCAGATGTCTGAGCAGTGTCGTCACTTCACGTTAAAATAGCAACCAGGGCCTGTTAACACGGTTTACGGCGCCAGTTTCTTTTTCAGTGCCCGGGTCAGTGGCAACGGTAAGCCGGGTAACGATTTTAAGATCCACGGTAACACTTTGCGTTTGGTACCATTTAACGATTCCGGAATCATCACTTCGATCAGGTTCGGGCCGTTATGCGCCAGCGCATATTCCAGCGCTTTGTTCAGCTCTTCAGCCGTTGTGATGCGTGTGCCATGCACGCCCATGCCCTGCGCCAGCTGGGCAAAGTTTAATGCTGCACCACCAATATTCAGTTGTGATTTGGCTTTTTCTCCCACGGATTCTGCACCGACGCGCTCTAACTCAATATTCAGTACCGAATAAGAAGCATTGTTAAAAATGATACTGGTGACATTGAGGTTTTCATTCGCCATGGTCCACAACGCCTGGTTGGTATACATCGAGCTGCCATCACCAATCAGAGCCAATACTGGCCGATCGGGGCAGGCAACGGCAGCGCCAACGGCGCTGGGTAATCCCTGGCCGATTGCGCCACCGGTTAAGGTCAGCATGTCGTGACGTGGTGCCCCTGCGGTCATGGTGTTCAGCATTAACCCGGAGGTGATGGATTCATCGACAATAATGGCGTTATCGGGTAAGAAATGACCGACGGCTTTGCAGACTTTTTCAGCAGTCAGTTTGCCTTTAGGACGAACCGGGCGGTCGGCTGGCTGAAGCTGTGGCAGGGTATCGTTTGCTGCTAAAGCGGCTACCAGTTTTTGCAGACTTTTGATGGTGTCTTGTTCCGGCGTTGCAAGTTCAAACAGGTTACAACCATCCGGTACCAGGTAGCTTTTTTTGCCGGGATAGGCAAAAAAAGAAACCGGTGCTTTAGCATCCACGGTAATCAGATTTTTAATATCGGCCAGCTGTACGCCCACCAGTTCGGCCAGATAGGCGATGCGCTCAACCGGTGGTAATCCGGCTCCGCGTTCGATACGGGTTGGGAAGGTTTCGGCAAATAATTTTACCCCGTGTTTGGCGGCAATTTTGGCGGCTTCCATCAGGCTTGGCTCACGTAACGCACGGCCTCCTAATAACAGGGCGGTCTTTTTACCGCCGCTTTTGGTAGAGAGTATCGCTTTGGCAATTTTTTCAATAACCGCGTCTTCTGCTACAGGTGCTGCAGGCAGTGCCGGAACAGCAGCAGGCGTAGCCCCTTCACCCCAGGACACATCGGCGGGCAGAATTAAGGTTGAGATTTTATTCGGGTAAGTTTGCGCTGCGGTTAATGCATCAGCGGCATCCTGGCATAACGCTTCGGTCGTTTGTGAGGTGCGTACAAATTCTGGTGAAACATTACGGGCAACGGTTTCGATATCCGATTGCAGCTGAGCGTCGTACTGTACGTGGTAGGTGGCATGATCACCGACGATATTAATCATCGGTACCTTGCCTTTACGGGCATTGTGTAGGTTGGCTAAGCCGTTACCCAGACCGCAGCCCAGGTGTAACAAGGTTGCCGCTGGTTTATCAGCCATACGTGCGTAACCATCGGCAGCACCGGTAGCAACACCTTCAAACAGTGCCAGAACAGCGCGCATTTTGGGTTCGTTATCCAGTGCCGCAACAAAATGCATTTCGCTGGTGCCCGGGTTGGTAAAACAGACGTCAACGCCAGAATCGACCAGAGTTTTCATTAACGCTTGAGCGCCATTCATTTTTTTTGCCATGGTAGTTAACTCGTTTATATTCTTATTTTTGAAATTATTGCCGCTATTAAGCGATCAGGCACTTTCGTTGATAATAGATCTCGCCGCTGCCCGGGCGGTCATAATACACCCGGGTAAAAAAGTGCCTTCTAATGAACGTTTGCCATTTGAGCCGCCGCCACCAAAACCAGCGGCTTCACCCACACAATATAACCCTCGCACTGGCCGGTTGTTCTCTGCCAGTACTTTGCACTGTAAATCGGTGCGTAACCCCCCCAGACTTTTGCGGGTAATTAATTGCATACGAATTGCAATATACGGCCCGGAGCCCGGCTTTTGAAGCGGTGCTGGTTTGCAGGTGCGCAGTTTATCCGGCCCCCATTGGCGCGCATGTAGAATACGACGAATCTGATCGTCATTTTCCAGTGCGCTGCCTTTAGCAAAATTGGCATCAAACTCGTCGGCAGTTTGTTGCAGTTGCACTGGATCAATATCGTGTGAGCAGGTGAGGGCATTCATTTTTTCAGCCAGCTCCTGCAATGTATCCGCAACAATAAAATCATCGCACTCGACTGCCATTTGTTTGATTAAATTTTGGTTGCCGGTGATTAATAATTCATAAATAAAACGAATAAATTGTTTGTCGCGAATACGCTGATTATGTTCCGCACCGGAAAGGGCAAATTCTTTAATGGCAATGCGCCAGTTTAATAAATGCCAGGTCCAGGGCTTTTCCTGCTCTGCCACCCGCTGACACAATTCATGGGTATCAAAGCCAGTGACCAATGGTTCCGGACCCATTCGCTCACCTTTATGATTCAACCACAAGGCGGATTTACACGGAATGGTGGATAACCCATGACCGTCAAAATGCGGATAAGGGTGTGGGAAGCCGGCGGCGTAGTTCCACATTTCTCCGGCGTTGACGATATGGCCACCCAGCTTATTAGCTACTTCATGATGTAATGCACCATCAGCATAAGGGTGTGCACCGTTGAGCATGGTGTCTGGCATGGCGCGCTCAACCGGCCAGTTTTGTCGAACCTGCTGGTGGCTGCCGTTAATACCACCGGTGGCGAGCACCACGTTATGGGCTTTGAATTCGATCCGTTCGCCAGTGTCCAGATGATGGCCGATGGCACCGTTTACAACGCCGTTCATAAAGTTGCCTGCCTGAATCAGTTCATCAATGCTGCAGCGGTGTAATAAGGTCAGTTGATCGTTTTTATTCGCTGCATGCATGGCAGTAATCAGGGTGCGGGTTAATTCGCGTGAGGTTCCCCACACCACATGGTAACGCGGTACGCTGTTGCCGTTACCGTATAAACCACGTTCAACCCAATTGACCGCAGGCATAAATTTGATGCCTTCATTGCGCAGCCAGTCGTAGACTTCAGTACGGGAATGTTCAACGTAGTATTTAGCCCAATCGAGCGAGTGGCTGTCATTTTTATTCAGTTCACCAAAACGCAGCCAGTCGCGGTATGCGCGTTCAGGGGTATCGGCAATCCCCATCTTTTTCTGCAGCGGTGTGCCAACTAAAGTCATGCCGCCAAAGGCCCACAGTGCCAGCCCGCCAAGGCGTTCGGGTGTGTCTTTATCAACCAAGGCAACCGACTGACCAGCGCGAAGCAGCTCAAGGGCCGATACAATACCGGCGATACCACCACCGACTACCAAGGCATCGGATGAGATGAGTTTTGCCATAGCAACTGCCTTATCTGATTATTGTTATGGCAGCCAGTCTACGGCAATAAAGGACAAGTCGCTTGACCCTGTGCGACGCACTTTTTGACTCTGGAGGACAGAGTCAAAAAGTGGTTTAGGTGTTATTCACTGACGGGTGGCTCGACCCGGTCATAAGCAGTTGGTTTGGCATACACTAAGCGGCCATCCACAACGGTGGCTTGTACTTCGATATCGCGTAATGCTGCTGCGTCAATGCTTAAGGGGTCCGCATCTAATACAACAAAGTCCGCTTTTTTGCCCACTTCCAGTGATCCGAGCTGATCTTCAACGCCAAACTGATAAGCCGCATTGGTGGTGTACGCGGCCAGTGCTTGTTGTGCCGTGATTGCCTGGTCTTTGCCGATCTCTCGGCCGGAAGAGCTGGTACGGTTAACCGTGATCCACATGTTAAAAATCGGATCGACGGGGGTTACCGGCGGATCGTTATGCATGGTTGGTTGAATGCCTGCTTTGTAGGCATCGGCCATGGCACTTAAACGCTCTGAACGATCTGGGCCAACGGTGCGCTCATAATGTAAATCTCCCCAATAATAAACGTGCGTTGGGAAAAAGGTGATGCCGGTATTCAGTGCTTTGGCTTTTTGAATTTGTTCCGGACGAGTATATAGCGCATGAATTAAATGCGGACGTATTGCGGCCACATCACCGCCGTTTTCTTTATAGCTGGCTTGTGCCGATTCAATCGCGGCTAACGCAACATCGGTTGCACCATCGCCATTGGCGTGAACCGCAGGCCATAAATTGTTTTGGTAAAAATCATTGAGGATTTCATTAAAGTGTTCTTGTGAACCTTGTGCTTCTGCACCGCCAAATTCCGGATCATGATAGCCATGGCTGAAAAATGCAGTACCGCCCTGTGGTGAGCCATCGGTCCAGGTTTTACCAAAACGAATGGTGAGGCGATCCGTCTCATACGCTTTGATATTTTCAGCGACTTCATCAAAGTTTTTGGTATTACTGGTTAATGCGCCCATCACCCGAATCGGAAAATCATGCTGGGCCGTGGTTGCTCGCGCCAGTTCCAGGCTGGTGGTATCCATAAAGCCCATTTCAGAGGCGGTGGTTACCCCTTCTTTTGCTCGTGCATTCGCGGCTTTGAGTAAATTGTCTGGGTTTGTTGGTGGGTAGCCATGCACCTGGAAAAAGGCTGGTTGGCCACTGAGATAACCGGTTAACTCACCATGTTCATCTTTTTCAAAATAGCCGCCATCCGGATTTGGTGTGTTGTTATCAATGCCTGCCCGGCGTAAGGCTTCACTGTTGGCAAAAGCACCGTGACCACTCAAGTGGAAAATCAACACCGGAACGTCAGGGTGCAGCTTATCCAGTACATCACGGGTTGGCCCTTTCTTTTCTTCATACAATTGTGGGTCAGCACCAAATGCCAGAATCCAGCCATCATCATTTGGTTTGGCCGATGCGATCACTTCCAGAGCGCTGGCCAGGGTTGGATAATTAAAGGGTTCAACGTTGGCAATACCGTATGACAATGACCCTAATACGATGTGATCATGGGTCTCGATAAAACCGGGCACAACCGTTTGGCCAGATAATGAATAGGTGCGGTGTAAACCAGATAGCTGCTGGCGTATCGTTGCTTCATCGCCCACAGCCGTGATTTCACCCTGGTGGAAAATCATCGCGTTTGCGCGTGGTTGGTCTGGATTCATGGTGATGATATTGGCGTCGACTACCAATACCGGAGTTTCCTCCGCATCACCGGAATCAAATAACGAGCGGGTGGATGAGCAGGCAGTTACCGCTGATACCAACCCGGCCAGTAATAACAGCTTGGCGTTTTTCCTGAACCTTTCTTTATGTTTCAGCATTGTGGTCTCCATACATGTATTCATCGGTGTGGAATTTCAGGTTATGACGAGATTCGTGGTACTGCTCATTACCACGGCAGAGGGACAACCGGGGTGACTGAAAAGCGAAGTTGGTATTCCGGCCCAAAAGCATCGGGGGCGTCGGTGTAGTGCCATAATTGCAGGCCAAACTTCCAGGGAGCGCCACCGATAATTTCCGTTTTAGCCACACCAATGGCCAGTGGGAAGGTCAGCTCCTGGCCTTTTTCTGCATTATGGTTGTAAGAGTAGGTTGGCTGCATCTGGATTTGCCACGCGTTTTCCAGGTTATATGTGAAGAAGTACTGGCCGCCCGTGATGCTGGTGTTGTAGTCGTCCTCACCGGCAATGTCCCACTGGTGAGTCACAAGAATGCCCATATGGCCAAAGCTGGTGTTGCGGCCATAATAAAATTCAGGGCCCAGCAGCCATTGATCTAAACCCACATCGTCATCCGTTGCGGTCGGTAAGGTACCGGTCACACCCGCAATCAAAACGTTTTTATCCACGGTTTTGCCAATCGCCACATCAAAACCAATATCGCCCAGTACCAGTTCGCTGGTATTGAAGTTATCCGGCGCTACCGATGGGTTCTGATCACCAATCACGGGTGCAGGTTGCTCGATTAACAAGGGTATCAATGGGCGTACAAACAGGTTGGTACCTTCTCCCAGGGAGTAGGGCAGGGATGGTTGAAAGCTGATTTTTTGAGCCGATTGGTCATTGGCGCCAGGCAGGTCACCATCGTAACTGACATGATCAAAGTTAAAGGTCATCAGGCCCATATTGGCATTTGGGTCCGCCATCTTTTTAGCTGCGGCACTGGCATCGGATGCCGATTCTGCTGAAGCAGTTGTGGTAAGTACGGCACAGGATAGCGCTAAAAGCGTTTTGCTAGGGGTAGGCATGGATTGACCTCCGTGTGAGTGACCTTTATCAGTTTATGGTTATTTTTAAATAAAACGTTGAAAAAGGTAATACCAATAGTGAGGATTTTGTGACTAGGAGACCAGAACTTGATCTGAGGCACCTCTGAATCATTCAGTGCTCGCCTCAGCTTGTTCAAATCTTAGCTGCGGATGTTAATTCCTGACGAACAATTTCCGTTCCGGCACTCAGTGCTTTCAGCTTCTCGCGTGCAATATCTCGCGCTAATGGCGCCATGCCGCAGTTGGTACAAGGGTAGAGTTTATCCGCATTAACGTATTTCAACGCTTCACGCAGAGTGGCGGCAACCTCGTCTGGAGTTTCGATTGTATCTGTGGCGACATCGATTGCACCTACCATGACTTTTTTACCCCGAATCAGTTCCAATACTTCGAACGGTACCCGGCCGTTGTGGCATTCCAGTGAAATAATATCGATGGATGATTGTTGCAGTGCCGGGAAGGTTTTTTCGTAGTGACGCCATTCATCCCCGAGTGTTTTTTTCCAGTCGGTATTGGCCTTAATGCCATAGCCGTAACAAATATGAACAGCGGTTTCGCACTTTAAACCTTCGGTGGCTTTTTCCAGTGCTTCGATGCCCCAATCAACGACGTCATCAAGAAACACGTTAAACGCTGGCTCGTCGAACTGAATAATATTAACACCTGCCGCTTCCAGTTCTTTTGCTTCCTGATTCAGCGCCTTGGCAAATTCAAACGCCAGCGTTTTACGATCTTTGTAATAATCATCATACAAGGTGTCGACCATGGTCATTGGGCCGGGTAAGGCCCATTTAATTGGCTGATTCGTTTGTGAACGTAAGAATTTTGCGTCTGCAACAAATACCGGTTTTTGGCGTGACACCGGGCCTACAATGCCTGGTACTTCTGCATCGTAGCGGTTGCGGATGAAAACCGTTTTTTTGTTCTGCCAGTCAACACCACTCAGGTGTTCGATAAAAGTGGTGACAAAATGCTGACGGGTTTGTTCACCATCACTGATGATATCGACTCCGGTTTGCGTCTGCTCCTGCAATGTGACGTGAAGTGCATCCTTTTTAGCAGCAATTAATTCTTCACCTTCCAGCTTCCAGGGCGACCAGAGTGTTTCCGGCTCTGCCAGCCAGGAGGGTTTTGGTAAGCTGCCAGCGGTTGACGTGGGCAATAGCGTTTTCATATTTTTTATCAGGCCTTATAACACGTGATTTTCAGACCATTGATCCAGTAATATCTGGAACGGTTTAATAAAGTTTTCTTCGGCAAACTTGCCTTGTTTTATCGCCAGCTGGCTGCGTTCTACCCGGTCATACACGATTTGAGTTAGTGAATGATCCGGGTGTTTTAAATTCGGTTGATAACGAGTTCCAGCAACGGCGTTGGCGTTGTAAATTTCCGGGCGATAAATTTTCTGGAAGGTTTCCATGGTACTGATGGTACTGATCAGCTCCAGATTGGTGTAATCCGTCAGCAAGTCACCAAAGAAATAAAACGCCAGTGGGGCAACGCTGTTCGGTGGCATAAAGTAACGCACCTCAAGGCCCATCTTTTTAAAATACTGCTCGGTCAGAGACGATTCATTTGGCAGGTATTCCACACCCAATATCGGATGTTGGTTTTCTGTTCGCTGATACACCTTATTGTCGGAAACACTCAAACAAATAACCGGTGGTTTACTGAAGTGTTGCTGGTAGGTTTTTGAATGCACAAAGTCTTGAAATAATTTACCGTGTAAATCACCGAAGTTATCCGGAATCGTGAACTTAGGCTGATTTTTGTTGTGATCTGGCAATAACACGCTGAAATCGTAATCACGCACGTACGATGAGAAGTTATTCCCGACAATGCCTTCAATACGTTTGTTGGTTTGGTGATCAACAATATTGGTTTTTAATATCTCAATGGTCGGAAAGGTTTCTCCTGTGCCCGCGATATCGATATCTACCGAAACAATTTCCAGCTCCACAGAATAGCGATCACCTTTTGGGTTATCCCAGGGGGTCAGTGCGTTAAAGCGGCTATTCACCATCCTTAGTGCATTGCGCAGGTTCTGTTCGCGACTGTCGCCACGTGCCAGGTTAGCGAAGTTAGTGGTAATGCGGGTACCATCGGCGGGTTGGTAGCTTTCGTTGAAGCGGATTTTTTTGATGCTGTAGTTAAAGTTGCTGCCGGTAAAGCCGCTGTTGAATTCGTTATTCATGATCCGGTATCCAGTAGGAAGATAAATCTGGAGGTGCGTTGTTAACTGCACTGTTAAGTGTGATTTATACGCGGATCTATTTATGAGTAAAAACGATATTAATTCAATTTAAGGTGAGATTTTCTAATGATTGTGTGATGAAAGGTTGGTTGTATCGTAGGTTTCCGTATTGTGGACGGGGGTTCAAATCCCCCCATCCCACCAGTCCGGCCTCGGTTGCCATGTGTCTTTATAATCCAGATTTCAGCCAATAAAAAACCCCCGACGTTTTAACGTCGAGGGTTCTTTGTGTGGTGGAGATGGGGGGATTTGAACCCCCGTCCGCCAATCCTCCACTAGAGAATCTACATGCTTAGCCGTCTCTATTCATTTAACTCATCACGACCCGAGGGGCAGGGTGTTTAGAGCTGTCTCGATTAAGTTTTAACCTGTTGGACTACGAGCGAAGTCCGCGAGGCGAGGCTATAAGACGATGCCACCGTCCCCCGGCTATAGCCACCCGAGTTCTGGTGTAAGCGGGCTTATGCCGCTAGTGCGTAGTTTTCGTCGTTTGCGACTATAACTAATGTACAGCGTTTATTTACGAGATCACCGTACGCTCTCGACATGCATCCATAGCTTTGTAATCAACGTCGAATCCTAATCATCCCCGAATTCTTGTGCTTACCAGCATGGTGTCATCAGTCTCTAACCTGACGACGTACTACTTAAATGGTGGCGAGACTGAAAAATTCAACCCGCGATCCACTTAGTAGTGAAAAACGCCTTAGATATTAGCACGTTAGCGTACTGAATGCTTCATCAGGCGTTCTTTTTGTTTGTTCCAGTCTTTGTCTTTGGTTGCCGCACGTTTGTCGTGGTTCTGCTTACCTTTGGCCAGTGCCACTTCGGCTTTCACATTCGGGCCTTTCCAGTACAGTGCTGTGCACACGCAGGTATGACCTTTAGCTGCGATTTTCTGTTGCAGGCGATCCAGCTCTTTACGGTGCATCAACAACTTACGTTCACGACGGGGTTCACAGATGACGTGAGTCGATGCTTCTTTTAACGGCGTGATTAATGCGCCGGTCAGCCAGGCCTCACCTTTGTGAAAAACAATGTAGCTGTCGACCAGCTGCACTTTGCCCTGGCGCAGGGCTTTGACTTCCCAACCTGTCAGGGCAATGCCAGCTTCGAGCTTATCTTCGATAAAATAATCGTGGCGGGCTTTTTTATTCAGGGCAATGGTATTGCCACTTGGCTTTGGTTTCTTTTTGCTCATGGGCGCCATTATAGAGGAGGATGCTGTGGCTGGTAAGCCTTGGCGAGCGTTTGTGGATAAGTCTTTGATTGGACTGACCTTTTCATTCCTCTGAAAGCATGTTTGGAATTAAAACCTGACTATCTGGTTTACCAGGTTACTATTGTCCTTTTTTTAATCAGAAAGCGTGGATTCGTGCTTGAGCAGACATAACAAATCTTTAACAATACGCCCCGAATTGAATGAATCGTAACCGCATAACGGATAATAAAATTATGAATAACGATAAACGGGGAATGCACGGCATTTGGAACAATCGCTGGACCTTTATTCTGGCCGCGACGGGTTCTGCTGTGGGCTTGGGGAATATCTGGAAGTTTCCGTATATCACCGGTGAAAATGGTGGTGGTGCGTTTGTACTGATGTACTTACTGTGTATTCTGGCAGCGGGTATCCCGGTCATGTTGGCAGAGGTGTTGATTGGTCGTAAGACACGCCTGAGTCCGATTCATGCAATGCAATCGATGACCAGTGAATACGATGCGCCTAAGTTCTTCCGTGTTATCGGTTGGATGGGTGCACTGGCTGGTTTCTTTATTTTGTCTTTTTACAGTGTGATTGCTGGCTGGACACTGGAATACATCGGTGAGATGGCGGCAGGTACCTTCGCTGGTGCCGATGGTGATAAAGCTGGTGCTGTGTTTAACGAACTGTTAGCTAACCCGGTGATGCTGACGGTCTACCACACCATCTTTATGGTTCTGACCGCCTTTGTGATTGCACGGGGTGTGAACAAAGGGTTGGAAAACACCATTCGTGTTCTGATGCCAATGCTGTTTATTATGCTGATCCTGTTGTTGGGTTATGCCATGACAACCGAAGGTTTCACTCAGGCATTACATTTCCTGTTCGACTTTGACTTCAGCAAGTTAACCGGCGAAAGCGTGGTGGTTGCTCTGGGTCACTCCTTCTTTACCCTGTCTCTGGGTATGGGTGCCATCATGGCGTATGGCGCGTACATGCCAGAAAAAGAGTCGCTGGGTAAAACCGTGTTAACCGTTGGTTTCCTCGATACGCTGGTGGCGCTGGTTGCCGGTATCATTGTGTTCTCTATCGTATTTACCAACAACCTTGAGCCAGGTGCTGGCCCGGGTCTGATGTTTGTGACTTTCCCTCTGGCTCTGGGTGGTCTGCCGGGTGGTGACATTCTGGGTGTGTTGTTCTTTGTGCTGGTTGCCATTGCGGCCTGGAGTTCGGCGATTTCAATTGCCGAACCAGCAGTCGCCTGGGCGGTTGAGCGTGGTTTGAGCCGTGTACAGGCAACGGTTGTGATTTGTGGCCTGGCGTGGATTCTGGGTATTGGTACCGTGTTGTCATTTAATGAATGGGCTGAAGTGAAATTCTTCGGTAAAACCATTTTCGATAATCTGGACTTTGTTTCTTCCAACATCATGTTGCCTCTGGGCGGTATTCTGATTGCGATTTTTGTTGGCTGGTTTATGAAAGAAAGCCACACCGCTGCGGAAGTGGATAAGGGTCGCTCGGCTATTTACAACATCTGGCGTGTGATGGTTCGTTTTGTGTCACCAATTCTGGTGGGCATCATCTTCCTGAACGGCTTGGGTGTTTTTGGCTAAGCAAATAACGCCTTAATGCTCTGATACGCCGGAGCGGGTATACTCCCGCTCCGGCGTTTTTGTATCGGTTTGCCATGCCGTTTGAATAAGTGAGGTGCCATGACCACGATTACCCGCAGTGCTTTGGTAATGCACACTGCTGAGCAGATGTTTGATCTGGTTAACGACGTTCGTCGTTATCCTGAATTCCTCAGCGGCTGTGAAAAAACACATGTGATTGATGAGGGCGATGACTTTATCAAGGCGGAGTTAACCATCTCTAAGGCCGGTATTCATCAGAGTTTCTCTACCCATAACACACTGGAGCGCCCGGCACGTATGGAAATGCGTTTGCTCGACGGTCCTTTCAGTCACTTTTATGGCGTGTGGACGTTTGAAGCCTTGTCAGAGGAAGCCAGCAAAGTATCACTCGATCTTGAGTTCGAAATGGGCAACAAGGTAAAGGCAATGGCAATGGCGGCGGTCTTTAAGCAGGTCGCAAATATGATGGTTGATTCGTTTGTGAAGCGGGCAGCTCAAGTTTACTGACAGCATCAGGAGAAAATAATGGATGACGTAGCCATGATTGAAGTTGAAGTCGCGTATGCCTTACCTGAGAAGCAGAAGATTCTGACGGTGCAGGTGGAAGAGGGCTCAACTATTTTGCAGGCGGTACAGCAATCGCCGATTCTGGAAGAGTTTCCGGAGCTGAATCTCGATGAGGCCAAGTTCGGTATTTTTGGTAAGGCGTCACGTGCGCCACAAACGGATACGGTACGGGATGGTGATCGTATTGAAATTTATCGACCACTGCTAATCGATCCAAAACAAGCCCGGGCGAACCGGGCTGCTAAAACAAAGAAGTAATAATGTAACGGTAATCAGGAGGCGAGCAGGCCTTCTGCTTTAACCGGTTTTTCCTGTTCTTCCTCAGCTGGCAACTGTTGCTTTTTCTCTTTCAGAGGATCAACCGGCAGCTGACCTTCGTAATGTGTATAAATGCCCTGTTCATCAAAATACACACGGATATGATAGCGCTTGGTGACTTCGTCGTTTTGTTCCAGAGAGTAGAGATAATCCCAGCGTTGTTGTTGATACGGGGTTTTCACTACCGGTGTTCCCATCACATATTCTACCTGACGCTGAGTCATGCCTGTTTCCAGCTGAGCCAGCATGTCGTCGGTCACAATGTTGCCTTGTTGGACGTTCAATTTATAAACACCAGGAAACGCGCAGCCCGCAAGGGTTGCAATACCCAGTAAAACAGTCAGAATTGACGCTCTCATACATACACTCGTTATTGGCAAATCGTATGTCGCCGCAGTAAGCTGACAAGCAAACGCTTATCAGTTGCGAAGGGCGACTCATACCAGCGATAATACCCGATAATACAACTGGCTGTGAAATATTCGAGGAAAGCATGTCCGATCAAAATGTGGAGCTGCGTAAAGCGGGACTGAAGGTCACCCTGCCACGGGTAAAAATCCTGAGCATTCTGGAAAGCAACCCAGAGGCCCACATGAGCGCGGAAGATGTGTACCGTTCTCTGATTGATGCCGGGGAAGACGTGGGTCTGGCAACAGTTTACCGGGTTCTGACTCAGTTCGAGAGTGCTGGTCTGGTTGAACGTCATAACTTTGATGGTGGCCATTCTGTGTTTGAATTGGCGCGTGGCGAACACCACGACCATATGGTGAACGTTGATGATGGCACGGTTATCGAGTTCTCTAATGAGCAGATCGAACGTTTGCAGCACGAAATTGCTGAGCAGCATGGATTCGACTTGGTGGATCACAGCCTGGTACTGTACGTTCGCAAAAAATAATGGCGCTGCCATTACGTTGAACATTTTGATGGCCTCTGATGTTACGGTGAAAATCGTTAATGTCAGAGGCCATTTTCATTCTAACTGCCCAAGAGATACATATGACAACCGGAAAAACAGACCACCTTCACGGCATAACGCTTGAAAAATTGTTAACTGAGTTGGTCGAACACTATGGCTGGAAGACGTTATCAGGCTGGGTTCGTATTAATTGTTTTCGATCGAATCCCAGTGTTAAGTCCAGCTTGAAATTTCTGCGTCGGACTCCTTGGGCAAGAGCACAGGTTGAAGCGGTATTTATTGCTTACAAAGAAGGTAGTAATAACCAGCAAATTACTGACATCATAAAAAAAATGGCAGGCTTTTCTGCGAAGAAAACTGCTTCAACTTCTGTTTCTGAAAAAAGCCCGGTTAACCCCTGGAAAAAATAATCTCTGTTTTTGCGGATTTTGCATTGAGATTATATAAACGGTTGAGTTCTCTTTTTTCAGAATAATAAAATAATATTAAATTTTTACTCTGATGACCCCTTTGTCGTAAATAATTGAAAAATGACCTTGTAGTTATTTGGCGTATCGCATGTTTTGCGTTTTTATAGCGCCACAAATTATTCACAGTATTTCGGCACAATGTGCTGAAGTAACAACGGAGGTTATGATGAAAAAAACATTCCTTTCTTCTGCAATTGCAGTTTCTTTAATAGCGCCAGCAGTATCGGCTAATGACAACGCTGGCTGGGTTGGTGTTTTTGGCGAATATTATAATCCTGATAATAATAAACCAGAGCCAACGGGTTACCTGGAAGACGGTAATGGTGTCGGTATCGAAGCGGGCTGGCACTTATCAGAAGACTGGGCGGTGCGTGCTGAACTGGCAAAAAACTACTTAGGCCGCAAGAAAAGTGATATCCGTGGTTTGGATGTTGAAGATGAAGGCATCCGCGTTGGTGCCGATGTACTGTATTTCCTGACGGATGATCAGTGGTATGTTTTCTCCGGTTTAAAACATCAGGAAATCGAAGGACAGCGCACATTGCTGGATTTGGGCTTCGGTAAACACTGGGAACTGTCCGAACGTTGGCAGGGTATTACCGAAGTGGCCGCTTATCAGGATATCGATGAAAGCTTATTGGACTTCGGCCTGAAGCTGGGCATCGCATATAAGTTTGGTTTCTCTGATGATGAAGGAAACAATGCCGCTGCAGCTGCTGTCGCGGCAGGTGGCGCAGCGGCAGTTGCAGCAACCAGTGGTACGGAAGCTGATTCGTTAACAAAAGATTCCGATGGTGATGGCGTTGTTGATGCTAAAGATTTATGTGCCGGCTCCGAAGCGGGTGTTGCAGTCGATGCTGCTGGTTGTGCGGTGGTCGCTTCTACAGCTGCAGCAGTGATCGACTCTGATGCTGATGGCATCGCTGATGAAATGGATAAGTGTGCCGACACGCCAGCAACTGATAAGGTGGGTGCTGATGGCTGTAGTGTGCTGACTGAACAGGAAGTATCAGTTGCTCTGAACGTTAATTTCGCTAACAACAGTGTTGAAGTGGCGAACCCGAATGACCCTCAGTTTGCAGAGTTTGCGGCATTTATGAAGCGTTTTGGTAAAGCAAACGCAGAAGTTGAAGGTCATTCTTCTGCTGGCGGCGCAGCCTCTTATAACCAGAAACTTTCACAGCAGCGTGCCGAAGCCGTCCGTACCTTGTTGATTGAGCAGTATGGTGTCGATGCATCACGCCTGACTGCAAAAGGCTATGGCGAAAGTCGTTTACTGGATACCTCTGGTACGGCAGCAGCGGCTAAGCGTAACCGTCGTATTGAAGTAAAAGTATCGGCGACTCAGGTATCCGCTGAGCAGCGTTAATTTAGCTGACTTTATTCGTGCTTTTATACTCATGCTCGGGTGGCTTCCGGTTTTCGGAACTCCCTGAGTATGAGTTTTATCATTTATAAGCAACAGTGCGTTGCTTTTCTTCTTCTTTGTTCCCTTCTATTGTTGTTCCCATAGCAGCTGATTTGCAGTTCTTAATTGGAGAATAACCATGATTAAAGCCTATGCAGCGACAGAAGCCGGTGGCGAGCTGAAACCGTTTGAATACGACCCTGGCCCATTGGCTGATCACGATGTTGAAATTGACGTTGAATATTGCGGCATTTGTCACAGTGATCTGAGCATGCTGAATAATGAATGGGGTATTACTCAATATCCGTTTGTTCCCGGCCATGAAGTGGCGGGTAAAATTTCCGCCGTTGGCAAACACGTCAGCAAGTTCAACGTCGGCGATCGTGTTGGTTTAGGTTGGCATGCGGGCTACTGCAATGACTGCCAAACCTGTACCGAAGGTGATCATAATCTGTGCTCCTCCGTCCAGGGCACCATTATTGGTCGCCATGGTGGTTTTGCTGATAAGGTTCGCGCACAAGCCACCAGTGTGGTGGCATTGCCGGAAGGGCTGGATAGTGAACAAGCCGGGCCACTGTTTTGTGGTGGCATCACGGTTTACAACCCGATGGTGCAGTTTGATGTGAAACCAACTGCCCGTGTGGGGGTGGTGGGCATTGGTGGTTTAGGCCATCTGGCATTGCAGTTTCTGAATGCCTGGGGTTGTGAGGTAACGGCTTTTACCTCATCGGAGGCCAAGCGTCAGGAAGCTCTGGAGCTGGGTGCGCATCACACACTCGATTCGCGTGACAGTGAAGCACTGAAAGCAGCGGCGGGTAGTTTTGATCTGATTTTATCCACCGTGAATGTGTCTCTGGACTGGAATGGTTATATCAACACGTTGAAGCCACGTGGCCGTTTGCATCTGGTGGGGGCGGTACTGGAACCGGTCGCGGTGAGCGTGTTTGCACTGATGGGCGGGCAACGCAGTATTTCCTCGTCGCCAGTTGGCAGCCCGGCCGTGATTGCGCAAATGCTGGACTTTGCTGAGCGTCATGATATCGCGCCAAAAGTGGAGGTATTTGATATGGCGGATGTGAACAAAGCCATTGAGCATCTGGAAAACGGCAGCCCACGTTATCGGGTGGTTTTGAGGAAGTAAGCGAAACCTCAGGTGCAGCCGGGCGAAAGCAGCGCGGCTGTGCCATAAATGTACACGAAAAAACACGCAAAGAAATTTACCCCGAATACCTCTTCTGGTATCCTGCCCTCCCATCTTGAGTGAAGCTTTGACGGCCCTTTCCCAGCAGGGGGAGTGACCTTAAAGTCTTCCAAAATATATTCATCTTCTCGTTCTGCGGACCTTCTATGACACGTTTTATCTTTGTCACGGGTGGTGTTGTTTCTTCTTTGGGGAAAGGCATCGCTTCTGCTTCTTTGGCTGCTATTCTGGAGGCGCGTGGCCTCAAGGTAACCATGCTCAAGCTGGATCCATACATTAACGTGGACCCGGGCACCATGAGCCCGTTCCAACACGGTGAAGTATTCGTAACCGAAGATGGTGCTGAAACCGATTTGGACCTTGGTCACTATGAGCGTTTCATTCGTACCAAGATGTCACGTCGTAATAACTTCACTACCGGCCGTATTTACACCGACGTGTTAGCCAAAGAGCGTCGTGGTGATTATCTCGGCGGTACCGTTCAGGTAATTCCGCACATCACGGACGAGATCAAGCGTCGTGTCTTAGAAGGTGCTGAAGGTGCCGATGTAGCGCTGGTGGAAATTGGCGGTACTGTGGGTGATATCGAATCTCAGCCATTCCTGGAAGCGGTTCGTCAGATGAAGGTAGAGCTGGGTTCCAAGCGTGCATTGTCGATGCACCTGACGCTGGTTCCTTACATTGCGACAGCAGGCGAAACTAAAACCAAGCCGACTCAGCACTCGGTAAAAGAGATGCGTACCATTGGTCTGCAGCCAGACATCCTGATCTGTCGCAGCGATCACACCATTGATGCCTCTTCCCTGCGTAAAATTGCTTTGTTCACCAATGTGGAAGAGCGTGCCGTGATTCCGCTGGAAGATGCCGACACCATTTATAAAATCCCGGCGATGCTGAATAAGGCTGGCTTGGATGAGTACATCGTTGAAAAGTTTGATTTAACCTGCAACGAAGCGGATCTGTCCGAATGGGCGGACGTTGCGGATGCCAAGCTGAACCCTGAGCGTGAAATTAATATCGCCATGGTTGGCAAATACATGGAGCTACTAGACGCATATAAGTCTTTGATCGAAGCGATTGATCACGCCGGCATCCACCATAAAGTAAAAGTGAAAATTGATTACATCGATGCTGAAGATGTCGAGCGCAAAGGCACCGATATTCTTAAAGGCAAAGATGCGATTCTGGTTCCGGGTGGTTTTGGTAACCGCGGTGTGGAAGGCAAGATCAAAACGGTTCAGTACGCTCGCGAAAACAAAGTGCCATTCCTGGGGATCTGCCTGGGGATGCAGAGTGCGGTGATTGAATTTGCCCGTAACGTTGTTGGCTGGGAAGATGCGCATTCTTCGGAATTCAGCAGTGGCACTCAACATCCGGTTGTTGGTTTGATTACCGAATGGACGGATGCGTCGGGTAACACCGAAACCCGTACTGAAAATTCTGACCTGGGTGGTACGATGCGACTGGGTGGCCAGGAGTGTCGTCTGACCGAAGGGTCGAATACCGCGCTGGCTTATGGTTCTGATGTCATTGTTGAGCGTCACCGTCACCGTTATGAGGTGAATGCCACCATGATCGCAGAGCTGGAAAAAGCGGGTTTACGCATTGCCGGTCGCTCCATTGATGGCGATCTGGTCGAAGTGGTTGAGGTTGCTGATCACCCTTGGTTTGTGGGTTGTCAGTTCCACCCTGAGTTTACGTCTACACCACGTGATGGACACGGACTGTTTAAAGCATTTATTAACGCAGCCATTGATCAGGCTGACAAATAAGATTTTTTTACGGAGATTAAAATAGCATGGCTAACATTATCGACATCAAAGCACGCGAAGTTCTGGATTCCCGTGGTAACCCAACCATCGAAGCAGACGTGACTCTGGAAGGTGGTTTCTTTGGTACTGCTTGTGCGCCAAGTGGTGCATCGACCGGTACTCGTGAAGCACTGGAACTGCGTGATGGCGATAAAAGCCGCTACCTGGGCAAGGGTGTTCTGAAAGCGGTTGAAAACGTAAACACTACTATCAAGTCTGCACTGGTGGGCATGGACGGTACTGATCAACGTGCTTTGGATAACAAAATGCTGGAGCTAGACGGTACTGACAACAAAGCTAACTTAGGTGCCAACGCGATCCTTGCTGTATCTCTGGCGGCGGCTAAAGCAGCTGCAACTGCTAAAGGTGTTGAGCTGTACGAACACATCGCTGACATCAACGGTACTGCTGGCCAGTACTCTATGCCAGTACCAATGATGAACATCATCAACGGTGGTGAGCACGCAGATAACAACGTTGATATTCAGGAATTTATGGTGCAGCCAGTGGGAGCTCCAACGTTCGCTGAAGCGCTGCGCGCTGGTGCTGAAATCTTCCACAGCCTGAAAAAAGTGCTGTCTTCTCAGGGCCTGAACACTGCTGTTGGTGACGAAGGTGGTTTTGCTCCTAACTTAGCTTCTAACGCTGATGCTCTGGCTGCAATTAAAGAAGCCGTTGCTAACGCTGGTTACGAGCTGGGTAAAGACACTACGCTGGCTCTGGACTGTGCCTCTTCTGAATTCTACGTTGACGGCAAGTACGACCTGAAAGGTGAAGGCAAAGTATTCTCTGCTGAAGAGTTCTCTGACTATCTGGCAGAACTGTGTGACCAGTACCCAATCGTTTCTATCGAAGACGGTCAGGACGAATCTGACTGGGATGGCTGGAAGTACCAGACCGAAAAATTGGGCGCTAAAGTACAGCTGGTGGGAGACGACCTGTTCGTGACCAACACCAAGATCCTGAAAGAAGGTATCGAAAAAGATATCGCGAACTCTATCCTGATCAAGTTCAACCAGATCGGTTCTCTGACCGAAACTCTGGAAGCGATTAAGATGGCGAAAGACGCGGGTTACACGGCTGTGATTTCTCACCGTTCTGGTGAAACCGAAGACACAACCATTGCTGATCTGGCTGTTGGTACTTGTGCTGGTCAGATTAAGACGGGTTCTTTGTGTCGTTCTGACCGTGTTGCTAAGTACAACCGTCTGCTGCGTATTGAAGAGCAGCTGGGCGCAAAAGCACCGTACAATGGTCTGAAAGAAATTAAAGGCCAATAATCTGAGCTAGCTGCGTTGTTGTCGCGGCGTTAAAAAAAATCTCAAAATGCTCACTTATTTCAATAAGCTCCGCGTTTGAGATCTTTTTTGCCTTGCGACAACGGCCTCGCTAACGCTCAGACATTCAAGCTGAGGTGTTAGCAAAAAATAAGAAAGAGGTTGTTTATATATTCTTAAAACAGCGACAGGATGTCGCGGTAGGATCGAGGGCCATGGATGGCCCACCGATCCGGTGGCTAAGAATATATAAGTAACCTCTTTCCCTATTTAGGAAATCTTTAAAAGGAGGGAAAATGCGCTGGCTGATTTACACCTTAATACCTGCAGCATTACTGCTGATCCTCCTCTATCGGTTGTGGTTTGATGATACTGGTCTGGTTGCCAGTAACGAACTGCAGCAAAAAATCGAACAACTACAGCAGGATAATGAGGTTCAGCAAAATCAGAACCGTGCATTAATGGCTGAAGTCAGAGATTTAAAAACCGGTAATGAAATTCTTGAAGAAAAAGCCCGCGAAGATCTGGGTTTAATTCGTGAAGGTGAAACCTTTATTCTCTTTGTTGATCCCGCCAAAAAATGACCAACACGAACAACTCTTTAAATTCGGCTTCCTCAAAAGCTTCACCTAAATGCTGGCCAATTTTACCCGCTGCCGGTGTTGGCAGCCGGATGCAGGCCGATCGCCCTAAGCAATACTTGCCGTTACATGATCAGTTTCTGATGGATCATACTTTGCGACTGATGTTGAGTTATCCAAAGTTTGAGCAGCTGGTGCTGGTGTTATCTGAAACCGACCCCTATTGGCCGGACAGTGCATTTGCCAATGATCCACGCATCATTCGTGCGCCGGGCGGCAGCGAGCGTTGTTATTCGGTTTTAAACGGCTTGCGGGCACTGGAAGGCATGGCTGCTGAAGATGACTGGGTTGCCGTGCATGATGTGGCTCGCCCGTGTTTGCATCACTCAGATTTAGATGCGCTGTTTTCGGCAGTAGAAAATTCAGCCATCAACAATACCGGGGCTTGCGGCGCGATCTTAGCGTCTCCGACACGCGATACCATGAAACGTGGCATTAAACAGCCGGATGGAACCATCACCATTGATCACACGGTTGAGCGTGACCAACTCTGGCACGCATTAACGCCGCAGGTATTTCGTTACGCTGAATTAAAACAGGCACTGGAATTCTGTTTGCAGAATCATCTGGAAGTGACCGACGAAGCTTCTGCGATGGAGCAGGTTAACAAGCAGCCATTACTCGTCGCAGGCCGATCCGATAATATTAAAGTGACCCGTCCGGAAGATCTGGCACTGGCTGAGCTGTTTTTAGCTCAGTCCTTAAACCAGTCTTAAATTGATTAACCATACTGAATAAAACAGAGATCAGATTATGCGTATTGGCCACGGTTTTGATGTTCATAAATTTGGTGAAGGGGAGTTTGTTACCCTGGGTGGCCTACAAATCCCTTATGAAAAAGGTCTGATTGCACATTCAGATGGTGACGTCGCTTTGCATGCATTAGCGGATGCATTATTGGGCGCAGCAGCGTTAGGTGATATTGGCAAACATTTCCCTGATACTGATGATGCCTACTCCGGTGCTGACAGCCGGGTTTTATTACGTCATGTGGTCGGTTTAATTCGTGATAAAGGTTACCGCGTGGGTAATGTGGATATCACTATCATTGCTCAGGCACCCAAAATGGCACCTCATATCCAGGCGATGCGCGAACATATCGCAGCGGATTTACAGGTTCGCCTCGACGATGTGAACGTCAAAGCCACAACCACTGAAAAACTGGGTTTTGAAGGCCGTAAAGAAGGTATCTCGACACACGCTGTGGCGTTATTGCTGGCAGCCGAATAAAGAATCAATGACATGACTGAATCTGCATTACCCGTTTGGCCCAAACTCTATCCGGATACCCACGCCACTGGTTGGCTGAAATGTCATAACCAGGACTTCAAAGTGGTAGAGATTCCACTGAGCTTACCCTGTGGTGAGGGCGAACATATCTGGCTGGAAATTGAAAAAAACGGTGTAAATACCGGTTGGATTGCCAAACAATTGGCTGAGCTGGTAGGTGTTAAAGAAATGGATGTGGGTTACGCCGGTTTAAAAGATCGTCATGCCATTACCCGCCAGTGGTTCAGTATTTATTTACCGCTGGTGCGTTTGCCCAACGGTGAGCCGGATTTTTCTTCAATTGAAAAAAATGAAGATGGCGAACAAATCCGTATTCTTCAGGTAACCCGTCATTCGAAAAAATTACGCCGTGGCGAATTACTGGGCAATCGTTTCGAGATTCGTTTACGTGATATCAGTTATCGAGAAGGTGGTGATAAAGCCGCACTGGAACGTAATCTGGAAGCCGTAAAACAAGGCGGTGTACCCAATTATTTTGGCGAGCAGCGCTTCGGCCATAATGGCGGCAATATTGAAGCCGCACGGCAGATGTTGACGGGAGAAGCCAGCGTTAAAAACCGCAGTAAAAAAAGCATTTATTTATCGGCGGCGCGCTCTTTAATTTTTAACGAAGTTGTCGCTGCTCGTATTCAGCAGCAAACTTATTCTCAGGTTTCTGAAGACGATATTGCCGCCGAACAACAGCTTAATGGTCAGGCAATTCCGACCGCGCCGTTATGGGGGCGAGGCCGATTGCAAACCCAAGGCGATGTATTGGCACTGGAGACTGAAATCGCTGAGCGGTATGCCGATATCTGTGATGGCCTCGAACATCGTGGATTAAATCAGGAACGTCGGGCTGTGATCGCTGGGGTGGAGAACTTTACCTGGCAATGGTCGGTATCAGACTCTGAAATGGCGGCCAGTGGTGATCCGGCTTGGCAAGGCACCAGTGGAGACGATTTAACGCTCTGCTTTTCTTTGCCAAGTGGGTATTATGCAACGTCTGTCATTCGTGAGTTGTTATCTCCATTAGAGAAGACACCCGCTTGGCAAACTGACAACAAGCCACGCACCGACGATAAACCATAAACCGACGATAAATAGTTTTTTACGAACAGAGACATAATCATGAAACTGATGCTTTCCAATGATGATGGTGTACATGCACCGGGCCTGAGAACACTGGCGCAAACATTGGAACAACAAGGTCATCAGATTCATGTCGTTGCCCCCGACCGTGATCGCAGCGGTGCCAGCAATTCATTAACACTGGATCGGCCGCTACATCCCACTCATCTCGATAACGGCTTTATCAGCATCAACGGTACGCCGACGGATTGTGTTCATCTGGGTGTGAACGCTTTTTTTGATGGCGAATGTGAGCGTGTGATTTCCGGTATCAACGCTGGAGCCAATTTGGGCGATGATGTGCTGTATTCCGGCACGGTAGCAGCCGCAATGGAAGGGCGCTTCCTGGGGAAAACCCCAATTGCGGTGTCTCTGGTTGGTAAACAACATTTTGTCACGGCGGCACGGGTCATTATTGAGTTGTTGCCACATGTTGAACAACTGGCGCTGCCTGCCAACTCTGTGATTAATATCAATGTGCCGGATCTTCCCTATGAGCAATTGCAGGGATTTGTTGTCACCCGTCTGGGCCATCGTCAGCGTTCCGATAATCCGGTGTTAACCACCAACCCGCGTGGCAAGGAGTGTTACTGGATCTCTGCCGCGGGTGATGCCGCCGATGCAGGAGAAGGCACCGACTTTTATGCGATAAAGCAGCAACAGGTTTCCATCAGCATTATCCATATGGATATGACCTTACATACGGCCCAAACGGATGTTGCTGAGCAGCTACAGACATTGATTGGTCAGCAGAATGGAATGGGTGGATAACCGTCGTGAACGAAAAATATTTCGCCGGCATTGGCATGACCTCACAACGTACCCGTAATCGTCTGGTGGATCGGTTGCGGGAATCCGGTATTAAAAACGATGACGTGTTACAGGTGATTGCCACCACGCCGCGTCACTTTTTTATTGATGAAGCTTTAGCCCATCGTGCGTATGAAGATACCGCGCTGCCGATTGGTAATGGTCAGACGATCTCTCAACCCTACACCGTTGCACGTATGACCGAAGTACTATTGGCGGCTGGCCCGCTGAATAAAGTCTTGGAAATTGGTACTGGCTCCGGCTACCAGACAGCGGTGCTCAGCCCGTTAGTGACGCATTTATACAGTGTTGAGCGCATTGAAGCTTTGCATAAAAAGGCGGCCATGCGTCTGGAGGCGTTACAAATGCGTAATGTCACGCTGGCATTATCGGATGGTACCTGGGGCTGGCCTGAGCATGGCCCGTATGACGGTATTCTGGCTGCGGCAGCACCGGAAGACGTCCCTCAGTCTCTGTTGGATCAGTTGGCAGAGGGTGGCCGTCTGGTATTGCCAGTGGGTACGGAAGAGCAAAAGCTGGTGTTGATCACCCGTCGGGGCAATCACTTCTCACGGAAAACATTGGAGCCAGCGCGTTTTGTACCGTTTTTGTCGGGCGTTCAGCGTTAAGGCTCTCAATTAGCCGGTACATATTTATCACTTTTACCTTTAAGGAAACCTTATGAAGCACCTATGGCTGTTTCTGAAAGGCATTGCTATGGGAGCGGCAGATGTAGTTCCCGGTGTGTCTGGTGGCACAATCGCCTTTATTACCGGCATCTATACCGAGCTGCTGGATTCGATTAAAAGCATTAATCTGAATGCGCTGCAAACCTTGTTTAAGCAGGGGCCAAAGGCGGCCTGGCAAGCTATTAATGGTACCTTTCTGCTGGTATTAGGCAGTGGTGTATTACTGGCGTTGTTATCCTTGGCGAAAGTGCTGCATTACTTATTACTGACACAGCCGGAATTATTATGGTCTTTCTTCTTTGGTTTGATCATTGCCTCCAGCTGGCATATCGGCAAAGAGATTCGGGGCTGGAACCTCCGTAAAGGAATGACGTTACTTGCAGGTATTATCATCGCAGCGGGCATCAGCCTGGCATCGCCGTCCTCACTTGAGCCGACGCCGTTGGTTCTGTTTGGTGCTGGGAGTATTGCTATTTGTGCCATGATTCTGCCTGGGATTTCCGGCAGCTTTATTCTGCTGCTGATGGGCCTGTATGAACCGGTTCTGAGTGCATTAAAAGCGCTGGATCTTGGTGTCATGGTGTTGTTTGCTGGTGGTGCTGGGGTTGGCCTGCTGGTGTTTTCCCGTATTCTCAGTTGGTGCTTGCATCATTATAAAGATGTCATGTTCTCACTCTTGACCGGGTTTATGTTGGGCTCACTGACAAAAGTCTGGCCCTGGAAAGAAACGATCAGTACTCGGATCAACTCCAAAGGAGAGGAAGTTCCTTTCCTGCAGAGCAATATTTTGCCGCTTGAGCAGCCAGTCGATGCCATCATTGTTGCCGCTGCTTTGATGATTGTTGGTGCTGCATGCGTGCTTATATTAGAAAAAGTGGCACAATCACGTTGATGAAAGCGGTAGTTGCTGTTTGAAAAATATGCAAACAAGTGTTCAGTAAAAGAATGAAGCGGCAGGTTAGTTCTGCCGCTTTTTTGTATCTGAGCGTATGACTAGCGTATAGAAAGATCTTTTGGAGTAAAAAAATTCTTTTTTTTAGAGTTTTTTGGAATAACTATTTTAATTTTAATTTTGAATGGTTAGAAAGAGCGTGGAATTCGTCACAAAACAAAAAGCTGTCGTTTCTGAGTGTCAAAAAATAACCATCTATGGGCAATCATGAAAATTACCTCCCCTGTCATATTAGTCATGTTAGTTACACTCGTAACAGGATGCCTCTCCAGTCGAGATTTTGTTTCAGTTGAAAGAAAGTTCAGTAGTGAGGAAAAGACGCCGGGATTCCATCATGTGAAAAAAGGTGAGACCTTGTTCTCGATTGCCTGGCGCTACGGGCTAGACTTTAGAACGTTAGCAAACACTAACTCGATATCAGCCCCCTATACCATCTACCCAGGACAAAAAATTGACGTTCGTAATGTACCAAGGCCTAAGACGACTCAGGCCAGTCGCAGTGTCGAAAAACCGTCAAAACCACCAGTGCCGAACACCGTCAAATCTCAGCCTGAAGTTAAAAACAGTCATAGCGCGCCACTTACTGCTGCCAGCACTTCGAATGCAAAGTGGATGTGGCCAGTGAACGGTCGTTTAATTAGCCGTTTTTCGACCAAAAAGCCGGTGAATAAGGGGATTGATATCGACGGTGCTTTGGGTGAATCTGTTTTGGCAGCAGCGGCTGGAACCGTAGTTTACGCGGGACGTGGACTACGGGGTTATGGCAACCTGGTAATCGTCAAACACAATGAGACATACCTCAGTGCCTACGCCCATACCAGCCGGATTGTGGTCAGTGAACAAGACGTTGTTAAAGCTGGCCAGAAGATTGCCGAAATAGGATCTACTGGTACCGACAAAGTGAAACTTCACTTTGAGATCCGCAAAAACGGCAAGCCGGTTGATCCACTTAAGCACTTACCTGCCAAACGGAGGTAAGGATTCCGAATCCCGGACTTGAGTGGATAAAAAGTAATCAATCGTTCTGGTATGAAATCTGTTTCGGTTCAGATTCAGGATGATCACACTAAACAAGGCGGGAAACGACATGGCAGCACAACAACGTGAATTACGCGAAGAAGACGTTTTTGAAGATGTAGAAGCACTGGCTCTGGTTGAAGAGTCAGGCGATGAGGCAAAATCAGACGAACGTTTTGCCGCAGATACCTCATATAAAGCACTGGACGCAACTCAGTTATATCTGAACGAAATTGGCTTCTCACCGTTATTGTCAGCCGAAGAAGAAGTGCATTACGCACGTCTGGCTCGCAAAGGTGACGAAATGGGCCGTCGTCGTATGATCGAAAGTAACCTGCGACTGGTGGTAAAAATCTCCCGTCGTTACGTGAATCGTGGTTTATCACTGCTGGATCTGATCGAAGAAGGCAACCTGGGCCTGATTCGTGCCGTTGAAAAGTTCGATCCGGAGCGTGGTTTCCGTTTCTCAACCTACGCAACCTGGTGGATTCGCCAGACCATCGAACGTGCCATCATGAATCAGACCCGCACCATCCGTCTGCCGATTCATGTAGTCAAAGAATTAAATGTTTACCTGCGTGCTGCCCGCGAGCTGACTCAGAAGCTGGATCATGAGCCAACCGCAGAAGAGATTGCTGAGCTGTTAGAAAAGCCGGTAGCGGACGTTAAGCGCATGCTGAAGCTGAATGAGCGTGTTACTTCGGTAGACACGCCATTAGGTCCAAGCTCTGACAAGTCTGTACTGGATACCATTGCAGATGAACGTGTGTCTGACCCAAGTGAAGAGCTGCAGAATCAGGACATTCACGCCAACCTGGGCCAGTGGATTGAAGAGCTGCCAGAAAAACAACGTGAGGTATTATCCCGTCGCTTCGGTCTGCGCGGTTACGAAACCAGCACCTTGGAAGATGTGGGCCGTGAAATTGGTCTGACCCGTGAGCGTGTTCGCCAGATTCAGGTTGAAGCTCTGAAGCGTCTGCGCGAGATCATGGAAAAACAAGGTCTGAACGCGATGACCCTTTTTGGTGAAATTTGAGAGTGGCAAAATCTGAGTTTGGTGAAATCTAAGCAGCAGATATAAAAAACAACCAGCTGACATACTAATGGCGATAGCTTGATAACCGAATTACAAGGTATCGGTTGAGCATGCCGGAGAGGCAAATGAACTCCCGCATTGTGTTTGTTTTAACGGCATGTTGTGAGTTGGTGTTATAGCGATAAAAGTTATAACAATAAAAAAGCGGAAGCTGGTAAGGCTTCCGCTTTTTTTATGCTTTGAAGAAGGTGCTAAAACACCGTGCTACAACAATAGTTTGCTCGGTTAGCGTTCCAGATGTTCCAGCTTGTCGGGTACGCCATCCCATTCTTCAGCATCCGGTAACGGGTCTTTTTGTTCGGTGATGTTGTTATCCACCCATTCTTCCGCCAGTTCCGCGTTCAGTTCAATGTATTGTTCCTGACCAGCCGGTACTTCATCTTCTGAGAAAATCGCCTGTGCCGGACATTCTGGTTCACACAGCGCGCAATCAATACATTCATCCGGGTGAATTACCAGAAAATTCGGGCCTTCGTAGAAGCAATCAACCGGGCACACCTCAACACAGTCGGTGTACTTACATTTCACACAGTTATCAGTCACCACAAAAGCCATGCGGTAATCTCCTAGTTGTCATCAAATAATTCGGTTTGCCGCTGCAATCAAAATCGAGCGAGTCAGCATATTTTTAATAATTAGTCGGCAATTTTAGGTAGCCCTTGCCCGGGCCGCAAGCTTCCGACCAGACCAATGGGTTATAGTTTCCATTAGTCTGGTTCTAAAAAGACCACCTTATATAAGTGGTTTTCATAAGTAATTTTTAAAACGGGAGTGGAATCAGAGCAACTCTTTTAAGTGATACAAGCTCTCCAGCGCTTGTCGTGGCGTCATATTATCCAGATCCAGTGTGCCGAGTTTCTCTTCCACAACCGATGGCATCACAGAGAACATATCACCTTGCTGGGGCTGATGTTGGGACTGGGGTTGATGTTGGATGTCGGTTTGTGATTGGTTTTGAGGCTGAGCTGGCTGTTCGGCAGCGGCCTGAGCGCTAGCGGCCGGTTCTTGTGACGCAGGTTGTACCTGAGTCGGCGCTTGCTGCTCCAGTTGTTGTAGTTGCGTTTTGGCCTGAGTGATGACATTGGTCGGCACACCGGCTAACTGTGCGACCTGCAAACCATAACTCTGGTTGGCTGGCCCTTGTTCAACCGAATGCAGGAAGATAATTTTATCGTCGTGCTCGGTCGCTTTCAGATGGACATTGCAGGCATTGTCATGCTGTTCGGGCAGAGCAGTCATTTCAAAGTAGTGAGTGGCGAACAAGGTAAACGCATTAATGGAATCGGCCAGGTGGGCTGCACTGGCCCAGGCCAGAGATAAGCCATCAAAGGTGCTGGTGCCACGACCGACCTCATCCATCAGCACCAGGCTATTTTCGCTGGCGTTATGAAGGATGTTGGCGGTTTCGGTCATTTCCACCATAAAGGTTGAACGGCCACCGGCGACATCATCGGCGCTGCCCATGCGGGTAAAGATACGATCAATCGGCCCCAAAGTGACAGCTTCCGCCGGAACATAGCTGCCAACATAGGCCAGCAGGGTGATTACTGCCACCTGACGCATATAGGTCGATTTACCGCCCATGTTGGGGCCGGTAATAATCTGCATCCGTTGTTGCTGATCTAGCTGGGTGTCGTTGGCGACAAACGGGTCGGTAATCAGGTTTTCCACCACCGGATGGCGGCCTTGCTGAATATGTAAGACCGATTCATCAACCAGTTGTGGTTGTGCAAAGCGTAAGGTTTCCGCCCGTTCCGCTAGGTTAGTGAGCACGTCGAGTTCGGATAAGGCCGCTGCACTGACCTGCAAATTGATCAGGTCTTCGCCTAACTCGCGAACCAGAGTTTCATACAGCATTTTTTCCCGGCTTAATGCGCGGCTTTTGGCACTCAGTGCTTTGTCTTCAAACTCTTTTAATTCGGGAGTGATAAAACGTTCAGCATTTTTCAGTGTCTGGCGACGGATGTACTCGGTAGGCGCCTGATCCGACTGAGCTTTGCTGATTTCAATATAGTAACCATGCACCCGGTTGTAGCCGACTTTTAAGGTGTTCAGGCCGGTGCGCTGTTTTTCCCGCTCTTCCAGTTTGACCAGAAAGTCTCCGGCGTTTTCACTCAGGCCACGCAGCTCATCCAGCTCGGCATCGTAACCTTCGGCAATCACTCCGCCATCACGAATCACCACCGGCGGATTTTCAATAATGGCTTGGGTTAAACGCTCAACCCAATGCGGAAATTCCTGCGCCCGATCGTGTAACGCCGCTGCCAGTGGTGTATCCAGGTCACGCAATTGTTGGCGAATATCAGGTAATACGGTGTACGCATCGCGCAAACGTGCCAGATCCCGAGGGCGGGCAGAACCCAATGCCACGCGAGATAAAATTCGTTCGATATCGCCTACCTGTTTTAGCGCTTTATGGATGCCTTCCCAAGCGTAGCCATCAATCAGTTGGCGAATAAAGCCTTGGCGTTGTTGCAGTTGTTGCTGATCCCGAATTGGCCGGTTGAGCCAGCGTTTTAACAAACGGCTGCCCATGGCGGTGGCGGTTTTATCCATAATCCAGGTCAGGGTGTACTGATCATCACCTTTCTGGTTGATGTCGATTTCCAGATTACGGCGCGATGCAGGGTCAATCACAATGGCATCGTCTGGCTGCTCCACGGTGAGTGTACGAATGTGTGGCAGATTGTTACGTTGGGTGTCTTGAGCGTAATGCAACAAGGCGCCAGCGGCACGAATGGCTACTGTCATGGCTTCACAGCCAAAGCCCCGTAAATCGCGGGTTTTTAATTGTTGCGTTAGCAGTCGTAGCGCGGTGTCTGATTCAAAATGCCAGGGCGCCATGCGCTTAAAGCCCATGCGCTCGCTGATCATCTCCGGATAAACATTCTCTTCATTTGCCAATAATTCCGCCGGACGCAGACGCTAAACTTCGGCCAGTAAAGCTTCTTCACCATCGACTTCTAATACCGAAAACCGTCCTGAGCTGATTTCCAATACCGCCAGGCCATGGCGTTGCTGATCTGAGCACAAGGCAACCAGTAGGTTGTCACTGCGTTCATCTAATAACGCTTCATCGGTTAGTGTGCCGGGTGTTAATACCCGAACCACTTTGCGTTCTACCGGTCCTTTGCTGGTCGCCGGGTCACCGATTTGTTCAGCAATGGCGACCGATACTCCTTGCTTGACCAGCTTGGCAACATAGTTCTCTGCGGCATGAAATGGCACACCGGCCATCGGGATTGGCTGACCATCGCCGCTTTTACCACGAGCCGTTAAGGTGATGTCGAGCAGTTGCGCTGCCTTTTTGGCATCGTCATAAAACAGCTCATAAAAGTCGCCCATGCGATAGAACAGAATAGTGTCAGGAAAGTCGGCCTTAATACGCAGGTATTGCTGCATCATTGGAGTATGTTTGGTGCTGGGCTGAGCTGCCATGACAGGTGTCCTTAATCGCGTAGATAGTGGATACAAATACGAGTGAAAAATGAAAGAGGGAATTGTAAGGGAGAGGGGTGAAAAAAGCCGTTAAAAAATTCCTGTATATCTTTCCAGTATTTTTTACTCCGAAGGGGTTGGCGACTAAAAAAAGCTATGGTTAAATACTGGTTAAATTTACAGTGATCGAAACAGGTGTTTCACCCGCCGGTCTGAATGGTTAAACATTAAAGGAATTCTTTATGGACGCGAATAAGCAAAAAGCGCTTGATGCTGCACTGGGCCAGATTGAACGTCAGTTTGGTAAAGGCGCCATCATGAAGATGGGTGAACAACCACGTGAAGCGATTCCGGCGGTTTCCACTGGTTCTCTGGGGCTTGATATTGCTTTGGGCATTGGCGGTCTGCCAATGGGCCGTATTGTTGAGATTTATGGCCCGGAAAGCTCAGGTAAAACCACCATGTGTTTGTCAGCGATGGCACAGGCGCAAAAGGCTGGCAAAACCGTTGCCATCATTGATGCGGAGCACGCGTTAGATCCACTGTATGCCGAGAAGCTGGGTATTGATCTGGATAGCCTGCTGGTATCACAGCCGGATACGGGTGAACAGGCACTGGAAATCTGTGACAGCTTGGTTCGTTCTGGTGCGGTTGATGTGATTGTGGTGGACTCCGTTGCGGCGTTAACACCAAAAGCTGAAATTGAAGGCGATATGGGTGATTCCCACGTTGGCTTACAGGCTCGTCTGATGTCTCAGGCGCTGCGTAAAATTACCGCCAACGTTAAAAATGCGAACTGTCTGGTGATCTTTATTAACCAGATTCGTATGAAAATTGGTGTGATGTTTGGTAGCCCGGAAACCACCACCGGTGGTAATGCATTAAAATTCTACTCATCTGTTCGTTTGGATATTCGTCGTACCGGTTCAGTGAAGCAGGGTGATGAAATTGTTGGTAACGAAACCCGGGTGAAAGTGGTGAAAAACAAAGTATCACCACCGTTCCGCCAGGCAGAATTCCAGATTATGTATGGTCAGGGCATTTACCACATGGGTGAGGTTATTGACCTGGGTGTGAAATGTGAGCTGGTTGAGAAGTCTGGAGCCTGGTATAGCTACAAAGGCAATAAGATTGGTCAGGGTAAAGCTAACGCTTCCAAGTTCCTGGAAGAAAATCCTGAAATGGCCGCTGAAATTGAAGCTCAGATTCGTGCCCAGTTGCTAAATATCTCAAATGAAGAATCGGCTGCCGAAGATGTGGATGCAGCAGAAGAAGCCTGATTTCCTCGATGAAAATGAATTGCGTCGGGCAGCGGTCGATCTGCTGTCGCGGCGTGATTATTCCCGCCTTGAATTATTTCGAAAACTTAAGTCTCGTTGCGAAAAGATTGAAATACTTGAGCAGTTGTTAGACGACCTTCAGCAACGTCAGTGGCAATCAGATTTACGCTTTGCGGAGTCATTTCTGAACTCACGCTTTGCTCGTGGCCTTGGTCCTTTGCGCATTCGCCAGGAACTGAAAGAAAAAGGAATTAATGCCCAGACGATTACTTTGACGTTTGAGTCTTTTGAGGGCGATTGGTATGACAGTGCCTTGCAAACACTGAAAAAAAAATACCATTCACTGAAAGAAAATGACCCGAATCGTAAGCAGAAACTTTATCGTTTTATGGCGTATCGTGGTTTTTCTCAGGACTATATTACTTACGCACTGGATGAGCTGAATAATACTCAGTAATAAAAAACTTTTATTTTTTGTCGCATATTTCCAGTCTTTGTAACGTCACTGGATATTTTACGCTGACATTTGTTTCTCTGTCGTCTCAGTCTATTGACAGAACACCCACTGGAAAACACACTCGCAGGTATATGCCTAAAATCTGTATCTCTGTATCTATATTCTTACAGCGATATGTTTATAAGCTTATTTACCGGGAAGTGATAATAAATAATCAAAAATCCACGTTGAGAAAGGATATAAACTCAACAGCTCAGGTTGATGTGTCCATCATTCAGCATTTGCTGGCGTTCTGGGAAAGCCGGGGCATAAACACTACTCCTGTTTGGCAACTACTTAAATTAAATCAAACTCAGACATTGCCACGCTGGGTGGCTGCTGCGCGCCTGTCTGACGTCTATTTGTATATGGTGCAGCAAGGTTTTGACTATCGTTTATTAGTCTCTACCGGGAAATACCTGGCAGCTCAGGATTTATCTCTGATTCGTTTATTGCATTATGGCGATAGCTTTGAAAATGTACTGCCACAATACTGTCGGTTTTCACATTCTGTTGTCGGCAGAATTGCGTTTGATATAGAAAGTGATGCCGGAGAAAAACGGATTGTGTTGAAGCCTTTGGCCTCAGACAATACGCTGAATTATGCCGCTGTTCTGGTCGCATCAACATTGTATTTTGTTTGTCAGACGATGCTCGAAGGTACTGAATTTTCAAATGACCTGACATTATATTTGCCTTCCGATTGTTACCAGAAAATTGGTTTTTCTGGCCTGTCAGATTCTTCGGGGCAGCCCGACTCTTTAGCGTTGGCGAATATTTCTGTGATGGAAGCCGATGTATTTGCGTTAGGCTTTTCCAGAGTTTTGTGGCAACGCAATAATCCTTTTCAGCAGCCTGAATTGTACCGCAATGAATTACGCAATCTTGAGAAAGGCAATCATAAATTCAGAGAATATCTGGATGTCTACGGTGAACTTAAGGGCATGCTTCAGGCGTGTTTACTTGAGCGTCAGGTTTCTCAGGAATACATGGCTGAGCGTTTAGGAATCAGTGTTCGTAACTTGCAACGACGTTTGAAAGCCTTAGGGACTAACTACCAGAATTTGTTGGATGAGGCTCGCCATACGTTATCGCTGGAGTTATTGAAAAGCGAAGAACTGCCTTTATACGAAGTGGCGTATATGGTGGGGTATACAGAGCCCAGCGCTTTTTATAAAGCGTTTAAACGCTGGACCGGGATGACGCCAGGCGATTATCGCCTGGCGGATGATCAGCCGTTAATGCAGCTTCAGTCTGGGTCTGATGACCTTGTTGATATGGCCGACCAGTGACAGCAGTATAGTGTGCCAATAACCATGTAATGCAATCTGATGTAATCGGTATAACGATACATAAACCAGTCTTGCCAGTCGGCCTTCAATCATCATTGAGCCTTGAGTCAGGTTACCCATCAAGCTGCCAACGGTACTGTAACGACTGAGTGAAACGAGTGAACCTTTGTCCTTGTAAACAAACTCAGGCATTGGCTTATTTTTATGCCGGGCTTTGAGTGCTTTAAACAGATGGCTGGCTTGTTGATGTGCAGCCTGCGCCCGAGGTGGTACGGGTTTGCCATCCTCTTGCAGCATACTGGCACAGTCACCCAGTGCAAAAATGTTGTCATCCTCTGTCTGCAAATGTCGGTTCACAACAATCTGATTGACGCGGTTTGTTTCCAGTCCCAGTGTTTTCATAAACTCAGGCGCTTTCACCCCTGCAGCCCAGACCTTTAACTTGGCTTTGATCGGCCCCTGGTCTTTTGTTTCAAAGCCTTCTGCTGTTGCAGCTGTAATCAGAGTATTGGTTCTGACGGTGACTCCCAGCTTTTCCAGCTCTTTTGTGGCTGCGGCTGAAATACGTTGTGGCAATGCTGGAAGAATGCGTTCGCCGGCTTCGATCAGGGTAACCTTCAGGTTTTGTGGCTTCAGGTTTTTTAAGCCATAACTGACTAATTCTTCAGCCGTGTTGTATAGCTCAGCGGATAATTCGACGCCGGTTGCACCTGCGCCAACAATCGCGATATCCAGATCGCGAATCTGATCATTGTCGCCACTTTTGGCATTAGCTCTGAGAAATTCATTCAACAACGTCTGGTGGAATTTATCCGCTTGTTTGCGGCTATCCAGAAAGACACAATGCTCTTTGGCACCAAGGGTGCCAAAATCATTGGTGACACTGCCCAGTGCCAGTACCAGGGTGTCATAACTCACTTTGCGTTCAGCCAGAACTTCATCACCCTGATCATCCACCATAGGGGACAGAATGATGTGCTTATTGTCGCGGTCAAGGCCCGACATCCGGCCTAACTGGAAGTTAAATCCATGTTTTTTACCATGGGCACGATAATTCAGTTCATCAATTCCTGAATCTAAAGCGCCGGTGGCAACTTCATGTAGTAATGGCTTCCACAAGTGAGTCGGATTGGCATCAATCAGTTCAATCTCTGCTTTGCTCGTTCGGCCTAATGACCGTCCGAGTTGAGTTGCCAGTTCCAATCCGCCTGCGCCACCGCCAACAATGACGATACGTTGCATAAAACGAACTCCGAAAAGTGAATGCTAAGGGCCTTAGAATCATTCTCAGGGCCCTGAGTGAAAAAACTGCAAATATTATACGGGTAATAGGCGGTTTTTATAACGCTTGAGATGGTTATTCGGCGGGTAAAAAAGAGATAGCGCCCAGTAAATGCGCAGTCGCAATAAGAATAATTATTATTGCTGCTGAGCTTAATGTCTTTCGTAATGGAGCCGGGTATTTAAGGTAGGATTGGTGAAGGTGAATAAAGCGAACATGGCCAAAAGGTCCAACGGCCAATTGCAGCATCAATAATGCTGCTGAAAATATCAGTGCAATCAGAATAACAGGGGTTGCGATATCGGCCGGAAAAGGAAGAGTCATTCAGTTACCTGCAAGAGTGAGCGTTGATAGCTTATTCTGACATGCTTGTTGATTTAATGCTTCTTCTGCGCTGTATACCGGCAGGCTGACACAGCTTGTCAGAGCCTGGCCAATCTCCTTGGCATATTTGCGGGAATCAAGGCGGGTCATTGCTGTGGCATATTCATTAAAAATAACAGGCAATTCACTCTCTAATTGCAGAGCTGCCTGAAAATGTGCAATCGCTCTGCTTTCTGTTGAGCCGTAAGTAATGCGACCAACAAACGATCCTACGCGCTCAACAACGCCAGCATGGAGGCCGCCAAGCATGGCCGGATAGATGGCTCGTTGAGGAAACTGCTCCCGCATCTGAGTTAATAAATCATTGGCTGCTTCAAGGTGACCACTACTAACAGCGGCTGATGTTGGTAATAGTTCTAGTTCCCGGGCATAGGCATAGGTGAGGCCAAACAAGGCCGGTTGGTAATTGTTTACATGCTCCGCAATGGTTTCTGACAGTCCTATAATTTCCTGAAAATTGGCGAGTCGGCGTTCCGGGTCACTCTCTAATAAAGTGGTGTACATCATTTTTGCGTAAAACGCCGGTATTAAACCGGCATAACCCAGTTGAATACCCAAGGTATATGCTTCTTCAAACTCTCCCTGGTAGTGGTGACGCCACACCTGAGTAATGGCTTCAGATAACGCATTAAAATCTCCGGCCTGCGCTTGTTCCACCGCTGGGTGCAATGATGTTTGATGTTCAGCTTGTTGCGTGATCAGAGAAGGGAATTGTAACGCAACAGACTTGAGTTGATCCGGGCTGGGGTAAGGAATGAAGCTACTTTTGGTTAACTGTGGCCAATGGTGTTTTAGTTTGTCGCCGCTGTAATCAAACTTTGGGAGTGTGTCAGGGTAACTAACCCAATGGCCCGGCTCGGTTGCCATCACGTCCGTGACTCTTATCATCAGCGGAACAAAAATCATCAGGATCAAAAAACGGAGCAACATATTCAACGCCTCTGGTTTGAAGGGAAGGATAGAAGGGCGTGATTATAGAAGCTCCGTTTTTGTGTGGTAGGTGTGATCCAGCCAACTCTAATTAAACGCGTTACCTGGTTTGACTCCCAGCTTTTTCAGCACTAATGCCATGGGGCAAAACCCGGTGAAGGCAGATTGCAGCATGACAAAGCCAATAAACCCGGTAAACCCAAGCCAATAAACGCTGTGTACCTGAGATAAAATAACGCTGAGCAGGATCAGTGTGCCTGCTCCGGCAAAAACACTTCGGTCAAGATTCATAGTGGTCTCCAACTTTTATTTAAATATGAATATATGGTTATTTATGATTCATTCTAAGTCAAGTAATGAGATCTGATCGCAGGCGTTAGCCCCCGCCTGGGGAAACCGCTATACTTCCGCTTTTTATTTTATCCGTTCGGATTTAGCACCGTATGAAAAGCTCTGAGATTCGCCAAAAGTTCCTCGACTTCTTTGCTTCCAAAGGCCACGAAGTGGTTGCTTCCAGCCCTCTGGTTCCGGGTAATGACCCGACTTTGTTGTTCACTAACGCCGGTATGGTGCAGTTTAAAGACTGTTTTCTCGGCCAGGATAAGCGCAGCTATACCCGCGCCACGTCTTCTCAGCGCTGTGTGCGTGCGGGTGGTAAACACAATGACCTGGAAAACGTGGGTTACACCGCACGTCACCACACCTTCTTTGAAATGTTGGGTAACTTCAGCTTTGGTGACTACTTCAAGCAAGATGCGATCAAATACGCTTGGGAATTCCTGACGTCAGATCAGTGGCTGAACTTGCCAACCGAAAAACTGTTGGTGACGGTGTACGCTGAAGACGACGAAGCGTTTGATATCTGGAATAAAGAAGTGGGTATCCCGGCAGACAGCATTATCCGCATCGGTGACAACAAAGGTGCGAAATACGCCTCGGATAACTTCTGGCAGATGGGTGACACCGGTCCTTGTGGCCCATGTACCGAAATTTTCTACGATCACGGTGAGCATATCTGGGGTGGTAAGCCAGGTACGCCGGAAGAAGACGGCGACCGTTTTATCGAGATCTGGAACAACGTATTTATGCAGTTTAACCGTACCGAAGACGGTGAAATGCAGCCGCTGCCAAAACCATCGGTGGATACCGGTATGGGTCTGGAGCGTATCTCGGCGATTATGCAGGGTGTGCACTCTAACTACGAAATTGACCTGTTCCAGGCGCTGTTAAAAGCGGCGGGAGATGTCACCGGTTGCACCGATACTGAGAACAAATCTCTGCGCGTTATTGCTGACCACATTCGTTCAACCGCATTCCTGGTGGTGGATGGTGTCTACCCATCGAACGAAGGCCGTGGTTATGTATTGCGCCGTATTATTCGTCGTGCGGTACGTCACGGTCATATGTTGGGTGCTCCGGCTGGTTTCTTCCACAAGCTGGTTCCGGCGTTAGCGGAACAAATGGGCGAAGCTTACCCAGAGCTGGTGAAGCTGCAGGATCAGGTATCCAAGGTATTACGTTTAGAAGAAGAACAGTTCGCTAAAACGCTGGATAAAGGCATGGGCATTCTTAACGATGCCATTGCCAAGCTGGAAGGCGACACCATTCCGGGTGAAACCGTATTTAAGTTGTACGACACCTATGGCTTCCCGGTGGATTTAACCGCTGACGTGGCCCGTGAAAAAGACCTGAAAGTGGATGAAGAAGGCTTTGATAAAGCCATGACTCATCAGCGTGAAACCGCCCGTGCAGCCGGTAACTTCTCAGCTAAAGCAGCGAGTGGTTTAGGTCTGGAAGGTGAAACCGAATTCTGTGGTTACGATCAGCTGAGCAACACAGGTTCCGTTCAAGCGCTGATTAAAAATGGCGAAAAAGTGGATGTCCTGACTGCTGGCGACGAAGCGCTGCTAGTGCTGGATGCAACTGCGTTCTACGGCGAGAGTGGTGGTCAGGCCGGTGATAGTGGCTTCCTGAAAGCCGCTGGTGTTGTATTCCAGGTTAAGAACACCACCAAAGAGGACGGTAATCACGTTCACCACGGTGTACTGGTAGAAGGCAACATTAAGGTTGGTGATCAGCTGACCGCTGAAGTGGATGCGGAAAAACGTGCGGCAACCACGCTGCATCATACGGCCACTCACTTATTACACGCGGCGTTGCGCACTGTATTGGGTGAGCATGTTGCTCAAAAAGGCTCGTTAGTAACCTACGACAAACTGCGTTTTGACTTCTCTAATCTGGAAGCCATGACCCCGGAAGAAATCACCGCGGTTGAAACCATGGTGAATGACCAGATTCGCGATAACAGTGAAGTGGTGACCAAGTTGATGAATATCGACGATGCCAAAAACAGCGGTGCAATGGCGTTATTCGGTGAGAAATACGACGACGAAGTTCGCGTATTGTCGATGGGTACCGGTGAAGGTGCTGAGCAGTTCTCAATCGAATTATGTGGTGGTACTCACGCCAAACGTACTGGTGACTTAGGTCTGCTTAAGATTACGACCGAAGCTTCAGCAGCAGCGGGTGTCCGCCGTATTGAGGCGGTGGCTGGTCAGGCGGCGTTGGATTTTGTGGCCGAACAGGAAGCGGCGTTAGGCGGTATTGCTCGTCTGGTGAAAGGCAGCACCGATAACGTTGGCGATAAAGTAGAGCAGTTGGTGGCTCGCAGCCGTCAGCTGGAAAAAGAAATCGAAGCGCTCAAAGCTAAGCTTGCCAGCTCTGCGGGTTCGGATCTGGCCGCACAGGCAAAAGACATTGCTGGAGTGAAAGTTCTGACAGCCCGTATTGACGGCACCGATGTGCCAACTATGAAAACTACGATGGATGGCCTGAAAGACAAGTTGGGTTCTGCGCTGATTCTGCTGGCGGCTGATAACGATGGCAAAGTGACGTTACTGGCCGGTGCGACCAAAGATGTGATTGGTAAAGCCAAAGCCGGTGATGCGGTGAAAGCCGTTGCTGAATATGTGGATGGCCGTGGTGGCGGCAAGCCGGAAATGGCCCAGGCAGGTGGTCAGAAGCCGGAAGGTATCGATCAGGCACTGGAAGCATTTGAAACTTGGGCTGCTGAAAAGCTGGCTTAATGTTCTGCGCTGTCTCTGTTTGAGATTGAAGCCGTGTTATTGATATTCGATAACACGGCTTTTTATTGCCAGATATTTGAGTTGGGTCAGGAGTTATTCGTTAAATCCCGACTTACTTTGTTAAATGCCCTTGAAAATTGCCTGAATTACCACCAAATCTTTTCTGAATGGGCCAATTAGTGTTTAATTAGCGCCCCTTAAATTCAGTCGACCCAGTGAATTATCATGGCGTTATACGTACAGAAATACGGTGGAACCTCGGTTGGTTCGATCGAACGCATCGAGCACGTGGCAGACAAAGTGAAGTCTTTCCACGACGCTGGTCATCAGGTTGTGGTTGCCGTCTCGGCAATGAGCGGTGAAACCAACCGTCTGATTGGTCTGGCAAAAGATATTTCAGATAACCCAACTCCCCGTGAAATGGATGTGTTGGTATCGACCGGTGAGCAAGTCACCATTGCTTTATTATCGATGGCATTACAAAAGCGTGGCATTGATGCCCGTTCTTTCACCGGCTGGCAAGCGGGTATGAAAACCGATAATGCCTATATGAAAGCCCGTATTGAAGATATCGATACCGATGCCATGCGCGCTCAGTTGGATGCTGGCGGTGTATGTGTGGTTGCTGGTTTCCAGGGTATCGACGAAGACAATAATATTACCACGTTGGGTCGTGGTGGTTCTGACACCACGGGTGTGGCACTGGCTGCGGCATTAAAGGCCGATGAATGTCAGATCTATACCGATGTTGATGGTGTGTATACCACTGACCCGCGTGTTGTGCCTTCTGCCAAACGTATGGAAAAGGTTACGTTTGAAGAAATGCTGGAAATGGCCAGCTTAGGCTCTAAGATTCTGCAGATTCGTTCGGTTGAATTTGCAGGCAAATACAAAGTTCCGCTCCGTGTTCTTTCCAGCTTTAAGGAAGGAAACGGCACTCTGATCACAATGGAGGAGAACAGCTCCGTGGAAAATCCAGTTATTTCCGGTATTGCTTTTAACCGTGATGAAGCCAAAGTGACCGTAAAAGGTGTGCCTGATATCCCAGGTGTTGCTTCAAAAATTCTGGTTCCTGTCAGTGATCAGAATGTTGAAGTCGATATGATCATCCAGAACGTTTCTGCAGATGGCACCACCGATTTTACTTTTACCGTACACCGTAATGACTACCAGAAAGCTCTGGAAATTTTACGTACGACCGCCGCTGAGTTAAATGCACGTGAAGTTACGGGAACCGATGACATCTGTAAGGTGTCTATGGTGGGTGTCGGTATGCGTTCCCATGCCGGTGTTGCCAGTAAAATGTTTAAAGTTCTGGCGGATGAAAATATTAATATTCTGGCGATCACTACTTCTGAAATTAAAATCTCAGTAGTGATTGAAGAAAAATATCTGGAATTGGCCGTGCGCGCCCTGCATACAGCATTTGGACTAGACGCTGAAGCAGACGCCTGATTTCTGCCTTTCCTGATTAGTATTAAAGAGAGCTCAATGATTGGTCTCTCTTTAATAACTAAAAATTCTCAATAACCCTAAAGTTGTAGCTTTCAATCTGACCAGACTGGTCAATACTGGATGCAAGGGATGAGAACTCGGCTAACGCCAACAGCACCCTAAAATCGAACAGGAATGTTAGGAGAATCCTATGCTTATTTTAACCCGTCGTGTAGGCGAAACACTGATGGTTGGTGACGATGTGACCGTTACTGTCCTTGGTGTCAAAGGAAATCAGGTACGAATTGGTGTGAATGCACCAAAAGAAGTGGCTGTTCACCGTGAAGAAATCTATCAGCGCATTCAGCGTGAAAAAGATGGTGATGGAGAGGCAAACGGTAACTACTGATCCCTCGTATTTCATCAAAGGAAAATTTCTAAAGCATTAATTTCTTTGAAATTTTTCTTTGATTTTCAAAATAACGTGGTATTATGCGCGCCGTGACATGGAGAGATGGCCGAGTGGCTGAAGGCGCGCCCCTGCTAAGGGCGTATAGGTTTACCCCTATCGAGGGTTCGAATCCCTCTCTCTCCGCCACGTTTTTCTGCTTCTTGCAGAAGCGTATAAAGTTAGTTGACAGTTATTGTTTACTCTCTATAATACGCGCCCCACGATGCGCGCTCGTAGCTCAGCTGGATAGAGTACCTGGCTACGAACCAGGCGGTCGAAGGTTCGAATCCTTCCGAGCGCGCCATTCTTTATTGAATGATTCCAATCGTGATTTATCTCTGTATCAGAGAATGCTTTAAGAGACGCGCTCGTAGCTCAGCTGGATAGAGTACCTGGCTACGAACCAGGCGGTCGAAGGTTCGAATCCTTCCGAGCGCGCCAATTAAGCAACCTTCCTCGAAATTAAATACTCCTGATTATCTTCAACTGTTTAGTTTCTTCGCTTTAGCGACGAAGGTGAGAACCTTCTGGTTCGTACCGAGCGCAGCTAATTAAGCCATTCAAATCATTCAATCCTTCATCTCCTAGTCTCTCTGCTAGTCTTAAATGACATTCCAGGAGAACGTTATGAGCTGGTCGCATTTACCCCTGAAACGAAAATTGCTGTTGGCGATGGCCGGAGCTTTATTTATTTCTATCACCTTATCCACCATTCTGACGACCGTATTGGTGCGTGACAGTACTATCGAGCGTATTTCAGAAGCTGAAATCCCTGCAACTTTGTCAGCAGTTTCCGCTCAGGTAGCCCGAGAAATTGAAACCCGACTTGCGGTTGCCAGTACGATGGCAATGAATGTACCTGTTAATCAATGGTTGAGCGATGGTGAGCCAGAGCTTCAGCGGACTCAGGTTATTCAATATCTCAGTAATGTGCTGGAGCAGGAGTCTGCGTTAACGACTTTTTTAATATCCGGAAAAACGGGTAGTTATTACACTCGAGATGGGCTTGCCAGGAAGCTCGACCCTAATAATGACACCTGGTTTTATGATTTTGTTAATAGTGGCAAAGCATACAGCCTGGATCTGGATATTGATGACACGACTAAGGTGCCGACATTATTTATTAATTACCGCATTCCCGGGCAACAGGCAATTACAGGGATTGGTTTAAAAATCAGCGAGCTATCGAATTTTATTCGCAACTATCAGGTGGGGCAGTCTGGCTTGGTTTATCTGGTTGATCCGGAAGGCGCTATTAAAATTCACCCTCAGGTGGATGTGTCTGGTGAAAAAAGCCTGACTGAAAGAAGTGAGCTTTCTGGTCTATTGGGAGAGTTGCTGAACCCTGTCGGGAGTCAGGTACTGACTGTACAGCAACCAACGGAGCGGTTGATGGCAGCTCAATATATTGAATCGCTGGGTTGGTATGTGGTGGCTGAATTACCAACCAGTGAGCTTTTTTCTGCGTTGCGTGACATGACCATGCTGACGATCGTGCTTAATCTGATTCTGGTAGGCGGTTTTATTTTGATTGCTATGTGGCAGTCATCAACTATTACACGCCCGATTGCAAATGCGGCTGATATGTTACAGGGCATTGCCGATGGTGACGCCGATTTGACTCGCCGGCTAACGATTTACAGTCACGATGAAGTAGGAACACTTTCCAGCGCTTTTAATCGCTTCAGTGAAAATATGAGGAGTTTAATTGCACAGTTAGCGGGTACTGCTGAGCAGGTCCATAATGCTGCCTCTCAGGTACAACAATCATCAAAAGACTCTCATCACAACTCGCAAGAACAGGTTGAGAGTATTGCACTGGTAGCCACAGCCATTACTGAGATGGGGGCCACCGTAAAGGAAATTGCTGCAAACGCGGAGCAAACTGCCACTGCCAGTCATACCGCAGTGCAGGAGTCAGATTCCGGCCAGCAATTAATGCAACATACAACGCAGGAAATGGAGGCGCTGAATACTGAACTGCAGGATGTTGCAGCAGCGGTTGAGCGATTAGCTGATGACGTGGGTCAGATCAGCTCGGTTTTAGGTGTTATCTCAGGCATATCTGAGCAAACCAATTTATTAGCGCTTAATGCGGCCATTGAAGCAGCGCGTGCCGGAGAACAGGGGCGTGGTTTTGCAGTTGTTGCTGATGAAGTGCGTAATCTGGCGCAGAAATCTCACCAGGCGACAGAAGAAATTGGCAGTATGATTGAAAAGCTGCAGTCGACTTCTGCTGCAGCGGTCAATGCGATGCAAAAAGGCGGCGAGCGTTGTGCTACGGTCGTGTCACAATCGTCGCAAGCATCTGAAGCATTGGATGCTATCCGTCATTCCATCAGCACCATGACGGACATGGCCACCTTGGTGGCAACAGCAACGGTAGAGCAATCCAGTGTTGTAGCGGATCTTGAGAAACACGTTACTCGTATTAACGTGTTGGCTGAACAAACTTCAGAAGCTTCGGAAGTCACTGCTCAAGTTGCCGAACAGCAACTGGATACCGCGTCGTCGGATCTGAATACCATTGTGGCTAATTTCCGCTACTGAATCTGCTTATCAAAGCGGTTCCTATCCGAAACAAAATCCGCGAAAATAGTGCATTAAGCATTATTTTTGCGGATTTTCTGTGACTTCTTTTGATTCGGACATTTCACAACCTTCTACATCTAAAATGACTCGTGTTGCTATTAACGGTTTTGGTCGAATTGGCCGTTGTGTGCTGCGTGCTCTGTATGAAAACGGCTACCGTGATCAGTTGCAGGTCGTGGTTATTAATGAATTGGCCGATATCGAATCACTAAGCTATATGTTGCGTTATGACAGCACGCATGGCCGCTTCCCTGGGGAGGTCAGTGTGGCGGATGAGCGTCATTTATTAGTAAACGGTGATCGCATCTGTGTGCGTCATATTGAAGATCCTACAGAGCTGAACTGGGACGAACTGAATATTGATCTGGTGCTGGAATGTACTGGCCAGATCACTCATCGTGATGGCGCACAATTGCACCTGGATCGCGGCGCATCCAAAGTGCTGATCTCCAACCCCGCAGACGCCTCTGTGGATAACACCATTATTTATGGCCTTAATCACGACACCCTGACTTCAGAGCAGAGCATTATTTCCAATGGTTCCTGCTCAACCAACTGTTTGATACCGGTACTGACTCTGTTGGATCAGGCTTATGGTGTGGAAGCAGGAGTCACCACTACCATTCACTCAGCCATGAACGACCAACCCGTGATTGATGCTTACCACTCGGATTTACGCCGTACCCGTGCCGCCGGGCAAAGCATTATTCCGGTAGAAACGGGTTTATCCAAAGGCATTGGCCGTTTAATGCCACATCTCGATGGCAAAATAGAAAGTCTGCATGTGAGGGTGCCCACCGCCAATGTGTCAGCATTGGATCTGAGTATTCAGTTAAAACAAAACACCACCTCACAAGCGGTGAATGACCTGATACAATCCGCCGCCGAAGGTGAGCTCAGCAGCCTGAATCTGAAAGGCATTGTTGGTATTAGTGCTGAACCTCATGCTTCCATTGATTTTAACCATGACCCCAGATCTGGGGTGGTGGATGCCACGCAAACTCGTGTGAGTGGTGGCAAGTTATTAAAGCTGCTGGTGTGGTTTGATAACGAGTGGGGATTTGCCAATCGCATGCTCGATACCGCACGTTTGATGGCGAAACACTTCTAGTTAATTTAGTTAGGACATTACAATGACTGTATTAAAAATGACTGATCTGGACCTGAAAGGAAAACGCGTCCTGATTCGTGAAGACTTAAATGTGCCGGTAAAAGACGGTAAGGTAACTTCTGACGTGCGTATTCGTGCGTCTTTACCAACCATTCAACACGCGCTGGAAGCGGGTGCCAAAGTCATTGTGATGTCTCACTTAGGCCGCCCAACCGAAGGTGAATACGAAGAAAAATTCTCCATGCAACCGGTGGCTGATCACTTAGGTGGTTTGCTGGGTCGTGATGTTAATGTGGTTAAAGACTTTAAAGCCGGTGTTGAAGTGGCTGAAGGCGAATTAGTACTGCTGGACAACGTTCGTTTTAACCCGGGCGAAAAGAAAGACGAAGACGAACTGGCTAAAGCCTATGCTGAGCTGTGTGACGTATTTGTTATGGATGCGTTTGGTACCGCTCACCGTGCACAAGCGTCTACTCACGGTGTAGCTAAGTTTGCTCCGGTTGCTTGTGCTGGCCCGTTGCTGGCAGCTGAGTTGGACGCATTAGGTAAAGCGCTGGATAACCCGGCTCGTCCGCTGGTAGCAATTGTGGGTGGTTCTAAGGTTTCGAGCAAGCTGGAAGTGCTGGAAAGCCTGTCTGACATCTGTGATCAGATCATCGTTGGTGGTGGCATTGCTAACACCTTCCTGGCAGCGGCAGGCAAACCAGTGGGTAAGTCTCTGTGTGAAAATGACCTGATTCCAAATGCTAAAGCGCTGATGGAAAAAGTATCCATTCCGGTTCCAACTGACGTAGTGTGTGGTAAAGAGTTCTCCGAAACGGCAGAAGCGACTCTGAAATCTGCGGATGACGTGGCTGAAGACGATATGATTTTCGACATCGGCCCAGACTCAGCCAAAGCACTGGCTGAGCAGCTGAAAGAAGCAAAAACCATTATCTGGAATGGCCCGGTGGGTGTGTTTGAATTTGATCAGTTTGGCGAAGGTACTAAAGCCCTGTCACTGGCGATTGCGGACTCTGATGGCTTCTCTATCGCCGGTGGCGGTGACACCTTAGCCGCCGTTGATAAGTATGAAATCGCTGACAAGGTTTCTTATATCTCCACGGGCGGTGGTGCTTTCCTGGAGTTTGTTGAAGGAAAAACGCTGCCAGCAGTTGCCATTCTGGAAGAGCGCGCTAAGTAAGCCGAAATTCCTGTTTGTGTCTGAATAAAAAACCGGCTCTGTTCTGCAGAGCCGGTTTTTTATTGCACAGAAATCGCTTTCATCTATTCCTGATCCGCAGAAACCGCTAGAATAGCGCGCAATTGAAATACACCAGATAAGGTATTTATACATGGCTCTGATCAGCATGCGTCAGATGCTGGATCACGCCGCCGAATTCGGCTACGGCGTACCAGCTTTCAACGTTAACAACCTGGAACAAATGCGCGCCATCATGGAAGCGGCCGACAAAACCGATTCTCCGGTTATTGTTCAGGCTTCTGCTGGTGCCCGTAAATACGCCGGTGCGCCTTTCCTGCGTCACCTGATTCTGGCGGCGATCGAAGAATTCCCGCATATTCCTGTGTGTATGCATCAGGACCATGGTGCTTCACCGACCGTATGTCAACGTTCTATCCAGCTGGGCTTCAGCTCAGTAATGATGGACGGTTCTTTGGGTGAAGATGGCAAAACGCCAATGTCTTATGAATATAACGTCGATGTTACTAAACGCACCGTTGAAATGGCCCACGGTTGTGGTGTGTCGGTTGAGGGTGAGCTGGGTGTGTTAGGCTCTCTGGAAACTGGCCAGGCCGGTGAAGAAGATGGCGTTGGCGCAGAAGGTACGCTGACCCATGATCAGATGCTAACTGACCCAGAAGAAGCAGCTGATTTCGTTAAGCAAACAGGTGTGGATGCTCTGGCTATTGCCTGTGGTACTTCTCACGGCGCTTATAAGTTCACTCGCCCACCAACAGGTGACATTCTGGCTATCGACCAGATTAAAGAAATCCACAAGCGTATTCCTAATACTCACCTGGTGATGCACGGTTCGTCTTCTGTGCCGCAGGAATGGCTGGCCATTATTAACGAGTTTGGTGGTGATATCCCGGAAACTTATGGTGTGCCGGTTGAGCAGATCGTTGAAGGTATCAAACATGGTGTTCGTAAAGTGAACATTGATACCGACCTGCGTTTGGCCTCTACTGGTGCGATCCGTCGCTTTATGGCGGAGAACCCAGGTGAATTCGATCCACGTAAATATCTGGCTCAGTCCGTTAAGGCGATGTCTCAGGTTTGTATCGACCGTTATGAAGCCTTTGGTACTGCTGGTAACGCGTCTAAGATCAAAGCGCTGTCTCTGGATGCGATGTTCGATCGTTACCAGTCGGGCGAGTTAGACCCTAAAGTTAACTAATACTTTTTGGGTTTTTAAAAAATAAAAAAGCGGCTCAACTTTTTGAGCCGCCAGACTGCTGACAAAGTCCTCGCCCTAAGCGGCGGGGATTTTCTATAGTGGGTCATGCTTAAAGATCGCCCACAAACCCAGTCCTCAATCGAATTCGTCTGTATTGATGAACTCGTTCCTCAATACCACCTGCTGCGTAAAATCGATAAGCACATCGATTTTTCCTTTATTCACGACCTCGTTAAAGACCTCTATTGCCAGAATAACGGCCGTCCAGCTCTTGATCCCACATTGATGTTCAAGCTTTTGCTGCTCGGATATTTGTTTGGTGTTCGTAGTGAGCGCCAGTTAATTCGGGAAGTGGAAGTCAATGTCGCCTATCGCTGGTTTTTAGGATTGGGGCTGACCGACAGAATTCCGGATGCCTCCACCTTGAGTCAAAACCGCCGACGTCGCTTTAATGACTCGGATGTTTACCAGCAAATATTTGATCAAATCGTATTGCATGCGATGCGTAAAAAACTGGTCTCAGGCCACGTGCTCTACACCGATTCGACACACATTAAAGCCAGTGCCAACAAAAACAAGCATCTAAAGGTCACGGTAAAACAAGAGCGCCAGGCGCATATGACCCAGCTGGATCAAGCGGTTGAAGAGGAGCGGATACGTCATGGAAAAAAGCCCTTAGCGCCGCCATCGAAGGCGCCAGCCGAGAAGACGATTAAGCAAAGCACAACAGATCCAGAAAGTAGCTACATGGTGCGCGACCATTTTTCTATCTGGATCATCGCACGGTTGATGGTAAAACCAATATCATTACCGACGTCCACGTTACTGCCGGTAACGTACACGACAGCGTGCCTTATATAGAACGGCTGAAATGTCAGCAAGCACGGTTTGGCTTTAACATTAAAGCGGTTGGTCTGGATGCTGGCTACAACTCCGCACCGATCTGTAAACAACTTGAAGATAAGCAGATTTTCGCTGCCATCGCCTATCGCCGGTTAAATCATAAGCCTGGGATGTTCTATAAACGAGAGTTTGTGTATGACTCAGAACACGATCATTACACCTGCCCTGAAGGCCAGATTCTAATTTATAAAACCACGAGCCGAGAGGGCTATCACCATTACCAGTCCGATGGCTCACAATGCAAAAACTGCCCATCACTAAAACGCTGCAACCAAAATGCGAAACACGTTAAAACCGTAACTCGTCACATCTGGCAAGGCAGTAAAGAACGAGCAAGAGAACAGCGGCTGAGTGACTATGGAAAAGCCATTTACGAACGCAGAAAAGAAACCGTTGAACGCAGTTTTGGTGATGCAAAAGAATTAAATGGCTATCGCTATGCGCGCTTCCGTGGTCGAGATAAAGTTCAGGCTCAGGCGTTGTTGACGGCAGCAGCGCAGAATATGAAGAAAATGGCGTTATTGGCAGCCTGACGGCTCGCCAGTCATTATTTTTTACTGATCTTGAGCCCTCAGTGGTCATCAGAAACCGTACCAACAGCTCTCAAAAAGAAAAAGTCTGTAGAGAATCATGTCCTTATAAACGACAAACCCCGGCTAAAAGCCGGGGTTTGTCAGCGATCTGAATCACCTTTGAGGGTGATCACACTTCTGAAAATATTCTTATTCTTTGTTTCCGTAAAAAATCTTTTTCTTTTGGTGCTTTATGAACAAATTCAATTTTTTATTTTCAGGCGTTGCCATTTTAGCCTGTTTAACGGCTTGTGGTGGTGGCGGTGGTTCAAGCTCTAGCCCAGAGCCTACACCTACACCTACACCGACGCCTACACCTACACCTACACCTACACCTACACCGACGCCTACACCGACGCCTACACCTACACCTACACCGACGCCTACACCTACACCTACACCTACACCTACACCGACGCCTACGCCTACGCCTACGCCTACGCCTACGCCTACGCCTACGCCGACGCCGACGCCGACGCCTACGCCGGATCCGGTAAGCGCAAGTAACTCGGTGCTTCGCGTGTTAAGCAATAATGTCAATACGGCTAGCTTTGTTCCTTTGCAGGTCAGAGCACTGGATGAAAATGGACAGCCAGTTGAAAACACAACCGTTGATTTCTCTGCATCCGATAGCAATATCTCGTTTTCACAAGCGAGCTGCCAAACCAATCGCGTTGGTGTATGTAGTGTGAATGTGAACACACAAGCTGCTGGCAGCTATGATGTTGATGTGAAAATTGATAACGAAGAGGTGCGCAATAGCCCAGCCAATATCACCTTTAATACAGAATCATCGGTTACCGTCATCAACAATGGTGCTTTCGCGAATAACATCGATGCGATTACGCTGCGTGCTCACATTGTTGATAGCAGCAACGCGCCCGTTGCCAGCGAGGTTGTTACGTTTGATAACTCCAATATCAATGCACCTGCCAATGGTGAGATTAATTTTTCGGCGCTTACCTGCACCACCGATACATCGGGTATCTGTGAAGTAAATGTTCGCTCTTTAAACTTGGGCTTTAACTACAACGTAGGTGTCAGCACCAGCAATGGTGCCGTGGGTAGTGGGCCAGTCGGCTTTTACTTTAGTCGCATCGGTAAAACTGATGGCCTATTTACGAGCATGACCCCACGTATCGTCAATAACACCAGCGGTTCTGATGACGGAATTTTGATTTATGTGGTGGTTTCTGATGCCTTTAATCAGCTTGTAGATTACGAAGAAGTGAGCTTTCAAGGTAACTCGTCGGATGTCACACTTTCAAACACACGCTGCTTTACCAAGGGGGCTAGTGGTTGCTCAATCAAGCTGACATCCAATCAAGCTGGTAGCTATAACATTACTGCTAGTATTGCCGATGACGCACTGAATGGTGGCCAGCCAATACAAGTCGAATTTTTTGCTCCGGTAACCAATGCCACACCCAGCCAGGGTTTTAACGACACAGGCATCACCATTGGCGGTAACTTCCCAAGTGGTAACAACGCCACGTGTATTGGAGAAAGTGTGGCGTACCAAGACTGTTCACACGGGCGCGATAACACCAGCAACAATGGTAGTAATGGCCTTGGTGGTTTTGATTTCACCAAGCTTGACGCTAACGGCAACGCTTTAGCAGCGAATGCCAGCAGCTGGAGTTGCGTGCGCGATAACGTGACAGGCCTGATCTGGGAAGTGAAAACCACCGATGGAGGTTTACGCGACCGAAACCACCTCTACACCAGTTACGACTCACGCTTCTCCGATGGCGATAGTACGACTGACAGCAGCAACGTTGGCACCGATAAAATCTGGGCAGGCCCCGTCGATACAGGCATTAATAGTGGTGAGGATAACTGCGGAGATAACAATCGGGTATGTACCACTGAGCAGTACGTCACCAACGTGAACAACGCGACTCTTTGCGGTGCAAGCGACTGGCGTATGCCAACCGTCAACGAGCTGCAAGATATGGCTAACCTTGGCCAGCGCGGCACCAGCCTTGATCGTGGCTATTTCCCGAATCAAATCAGCACCACAACCAATTCTTTTGTTTGGAGCTCAACGCCGAGATATATCAACAACTCAAATAGAGAAGTGCTTGGGTTCCGTTACTATACCGGCTTCATCGCGCAGGACAGCCGAAACGACAGCGGAGCTGTTCGCTTAGTTCGCAAAGCGCAAGCAGTCCGCTAACTCAATAGAGTAGAAGCACAACTGAATCGATACATATTATTTAATGATGCTTTAGTGCGTATGAACGTGCTAAAGCATGGAGAAACACAATGAAAACGAAACATCTTTTTTCGCCCAAAGCGCTTATCCCGAAATTCATGTTAATCCTAACGGCAGGACTGGGCAGCGTAAGCGTTAATGCAAATTGCTCCGATGCCATCACGCCCACAGCAGCGCTAAATAACTTCAGAGTCCTGGACTCCGCGAACGAAGTGCAAGATTTACGTTCCGGGCTGATCTGGAAACGCTGTGTGGTTGGCAGAAGCTTTGATAAAAGCACCGCCTCTTGCAGCGGTACCAGCGGTCGCTATGACTGGCAAGGTGCCTTACAGCAAGCCGAACAAGCGGCAAACAATTCAGGCTTAGCCTGGCGCCTACCAAGTATTAAAGAACTCAATAGCATTGTGGAACATGCGTGTACGCCAAAAACAAACAGCTTGTTCAGTTTCCCGTCGCCAGTCTGGTCTGGAACGCCCTATACAGGTTTTGGTAGTCAAAACAGAAGCTACCTTGTTGACTTTAGATTTGGCGTGCTGTTTGGAAGTCGTTCTATCAACAACATGTATGAAGTGATCCTGGTGCGCGAAGCTCCGCAACCCAGTTCTCAAATTTAAGCAACTGGCCCGTTAAATCATGGATTTAATGGGCATATTTTGCTCCTTTACCGCTATCGCCCCAAGCAGCTCAGCCCCTCTGTTATTGATGATCAATATCTGACTTTAATTTGATATATTATAATGTTTTATAATTCGTCGGTCGTAATATTCACTTAGGAAATGTGGAGCCAGCTTGCTCGTTATTGGTACTTATGTATTGCAAGGAGATGGTAGGAAGAAGTAATCTTTACGGCTAATGAATCGTGGGTTTGCGCCGTTGGTGCCAACCCATTATAAAATAAGCCAATAATAAAAATACAGGTGACTCACCATGAAAACTTCCCTGACTGTTGCTATGACGGGTGCATTAGCATTAGCCGCTGTGAATGGGCATGCGTTTACGCAGCCAACACACAAGCGCATTGTCACCGATGCCGTTGCTTATATGCAGGCCAACCCAGACACCACTAACTTTGCCAAGCTTCAAGCCGCCGCCAATGCTGCGGGTTATAGTATTGATGAGTTTGCGGATGCCATCGGCCAGGGAGCCTATGATGTTGATGACTTTAAAGATACTTACCTGTGTGGTTCTGTCACGGGCGATTGTGTTCAGGCACCTGTCTTTGGCATTGGTAGCTTCATAGCGACCTACACCGCATGGTGGCATTTTCAGAATCATTCCCGTAGTGGCGATGTGCATGGAAATGATATTCCGGGTTACAACAACAGCCATATTCCAGTGAAAGGTATTGAAGATCGTTTATTAAGTACCTGGCTGGTGGGTGATCATCTGGATGATGGTAAAGGTGGCATGACGGGTTGGTGCTTCTGGTGGAGTTGCGCCGAAGACTCCGAATATAACTCCTATGGCATTACCGAAAAAAATTATCGTCTCGACACGCACTCATCAAAGTCACATTACGATGATTTTGAAGATGCGGCATTTCAACCCATCGATAATCTCGGCCAGTATTGGTACAACGAGTTTCTGAAACGACCAACGGCTCAGACTCTGGGTTTTGCGTTGCATACAACCGATTTATTACAACCTCATCACACTTGGTCAACCTCGGGTAATCACCATGGCGGTTGGGAATCCTGGGTTCAGGATCATTACGACCAGAAAAACATGAATGATACAGCCGCCGTTACGGACGCGTTAAATTCATTTACCCCTATCGCTGCAGAGCAAAAAGACATTCGACCTCTGTTGACCGAGGGTGGTGCTATCTCCTATGGCCGTGGCGGTATTATTCTGAGCAGCACCAGTGATGCTGACCGCTCCGAAGTTGCTGCGATTGTGATTCCTCATGCCATTGCAATGACAGTGCATGTTTTGAATCATGCGGCTGAGCAGTTCTGACAACCGCTTATCGAGGGCCTGTTAACAGGCCCTGGCATGGAAGGCGGGCAAAGGTCCGCCTTTTTTATTTCTGAATAAGGGGGCATGGAAATCTTGTGAAGACGTTATTAACGCTGCTGTTTAATGGCTTGCTTGTGGTTAATGTCATGGCGGCAGTTCATTATGATATTTCTGACCCTGATGTGGTTGCTCAGGTTGATGATCTGATATTAAGCCCTCAGGTGATCGACATATTCTGGCAGGCTTATAATCACCCGAGTCGTCCGATCACTCCGCCTCAGGCTATGCAACGTATTGTGGATGAGGCTTTGTTAGCTCAGCATGCTCGTGCCGTGTTGGCAGACTCACAACTGAATCAGGAAAATAAGGTGGGTTTCCTGAAGCAGGTCGAACAGCAAGATCGGGCGACCGCACTACTGCGTAAATTCTTTGAAAAACCTTTATATAACGCGATTCAGAATCTTCCCGGAAAAAGTTTGGATGGCATCTATCAGTTCAATGACGATGTGAATATTACCTGGCTGAAAAAGCACTTTGTTCTTGAATCAAAACTGCGGGTGGAAGCCACCCCGGAACAAATTCAGCTGGCCAAAAACACAACACTGGCTTCCGTAACATTGAGTTCTGGAGCGCAGACCTCATTAACTCAGACCTCAGAAGAAACGGAGAAGTCGATCAAAATACTGTCGCTGTGGGATATTTATCAGCGCTTAAATGTTCAGGGGCGGGTGGCCGTTCATAATGGCGATCTGAATTTTCTCAAAGCTCAGGTTCGCCAGCATGTTGGTTCCTTATTTGTCCTTTTCTGGGCGCAATCGAATATGGCAGAGCAGGATTATCAGGCTGTTTTCCAGATTGTGATGAACGAAAGTGATAAAACCACGCTGATGAAAAACCTCGGTCTGCACACGGATATTCATAATGACAATCCGGTGTTACGCGAAAAGGCGAAGCAGGTTTCTGAGGAAGAAATCCTGGCTTTTTATAACGAGCATAAAGAAGAATTCCGGGTGATTGAAAAAGTCAAAGCGCGTCATTTGCAGTTAACGTCCCAACAACAAGCCGACGATGTGTATCAGGAAATTAAACGTGGGTTATCGTTTGAAGCGGCGGTGTTAAAATATTCTGTGGCGGATGACAAAAGCAAACAGCCTGCCGGGAATCTGGGATGGCTAAAGCGCAATGATAAACAACGCAGCTGGTTACATTCTGTGGCATTTACACAACCTGCAGGTAAGGTGTCGGTGCCATTTCGTAGTCCACAAAATGCTGGTGCGATTGTTTATGAAATTCTTTATATTGATGAGCGTGTGGAAGGTTATTTACCGGTAACAGACCCAACGGTGAACTATGAAGCCAGTCGTGATATCGCTTTAAAAAAACTGAAACGCAATTTTTCAATACTACAGGCTGAGTTACGTAAAAATGCGCACATTCGCTTAAACCAGTCGTTAAAGGGTAATGGGAGATAAAGATTTGAAAGTCGTTTGGGGTGCTGTCATCGTTGTGTTGGCAGCTGTTTATTTTTTTGTATCGGACCAGTCACGTGTCGCCATAGAAGACGCTTCTGTGTTTGCTCAGAAAAATAACATACTGATTAAAGATGCTGTACCAAGCGAAAATACGCAGCCTGTTTTGATTTCGGAGTCACATACACATACTGAGAGTGAAGAATCTGCTCACACTGAGGGCTTTTCTTTCTCAGAAGAAAAAATTGCGGCATTAAGAGAGAGTCGAATCAATGGGGATGATCGAACCCCCACACTGAACCAAACCCGTGTTAGGGATGAGTTACCCTCATCCGAAGAGCTGGCAGATCCGGAGCTGTATCAGCAGTTTGAGCGACGTCAGCAAAACCGCATGTTTCGTGCATTTGTTGAATCCAGTAAAGCGAAAGTACTGGAGCTCGAAAAAATGATTGAGCAGGGCAGAGAGCAAGGTATCAGTGATGAGCAAATAACATTTGCTGAGCAAAAAATAGCAGGAATAAAAGCAATGGCTGAGCAACTCAAGCAAGAACATCCGGAAATTATGGACGACAGCTATGCACCACCAGAAGATTGGCTGCTGCATTCATCTCAGGACGGTATTGATTAATGATTTCTGAATGCTTGTTAATAATATCAGTAAGAACGACAGGCAAAAAAAATGGGCGAAGACTTACTTCGCCCGGAATAGAGTGGATTCGTTCAAATTACATGTAAAATAGTGTGATCACAATACGACTTTTACATTAGCTTTAATAATTTTGTAACTGTCGACATTTTGACTGAGATGTTCGTCAGAAAATCAGCTTTTTTGAGCCGTTTCTTGTATTTTGTGTACCATCGCACGCAAACCATTGCCCCGGGTTGGACTCAGGTGTTTGACCAGATCAACCCCTTCAAAGTAGGCATCAATATCAAATTCGAGAATCTGCTGAGCGGTTTTATGATTGTAAGCCGCCAGAACCATCCCTAATAAACCACGCACAATATGAGCGTCAGAGTCGGCTTCAAAACTTAACACGCCATTATTATTCTGGCTGTCGATCCACACCTGGCTCTGACAGCCGCGCAGCAGGTAATCGTCATTTTTTTTATCATCGGCCATAGCCGGTAACTGTTTACCAAGATCAATGATGTATTTGTATCTCTCTTCCCAATCATCAAAAAAGCCAAGGGTATCCAGGACATCCTCACTGGTGATGGTTTTGCCGAAATCGTTTTCCGTGATGCTCATGGTTAAATGGTTCGCTTTTATTCAGTGACTGAGAGATTCGATAAACTGGCGGATACGTTGTGCTGCTTCAATACATTCATCAACGCTGGCAACCAGTGCCATACGAACCCTGCCAGCGCCAGGGTTAATGCCATCAACCGTGCGTGATAAGTACGAGCCTGGTAACACAGTGACATTTTGCTGAGCAAACAATTGCTGCGCGAACTCTTCCTCATGGATAGGCGTTTTCAGCCATAAATAGAAGCTGGCATCGGTTTGTCGGACATCTGCAACCGGTTGCAGAATGTCGAGTACTGCAGCAAATTTCTGGGTGTATTGGCGACGGTTTTCTTCAACGTGTGTTTCATCATTCCAGGCAGCAATGCTGGCCAACTGTGTCTGAATCGGCATGGCACAGCCATGATAGGTTCGATACAGCAAAAAAGGTTTGAGTAAATCCGCATCACCGGCAATAAAACCAGAGCGCAGGCCAGGTAGATTGGAGCGCTTCGACAATGAATGAAAGACGACACAGCGCTTGTAATCATGACGGCCAAGGCGTTGACACGCTTCCAGTAATCCCAGCGGTGCTTCTGTACCGTCGACATAAATTTCGGAGTAACACTCATCACTGGCAATAATGAAATTATGTTTATCGGCCAGGGCAATCAGCTTTTCCAGAGTCGCAAACGGAATGACAGAGCCTGTTGGGTTGCCAGGAGAGCATAAGAACAGAAGCTGGCAGTTTTCCCAGGTAGTGGCATCCACGGCGTCGAAGTCCGGAATAAAATTGTGCTCTTCAAGGCACGGCAAGAAATGTGGCTCAGCGCCTGCCAGGTAGGCTGCCCCTTCATAAATCTGATAAAACGGATTCGGGCTGACGACCAATGGTTGGCTGGCAGTGCGATCAACCGCGGCCTGAGTAAAAGCAAAAATGGCTTCGCGGGTACCGTTCACCGGAATCACCTGGGCAACCGGATCAATACTCTTCAGCTGAAAACGCTGTTGCAGCCATTGTGCAATGCTTTCGTTCAGTTCAGGCAGACCTTTAGTAGTCGGGTAATTCTCAAGACGATGGATATTATCAATCAGGGTTTGCTGTACAAAATCGGGGGCCGGGTGTTTAGGCTCGCCAATCGAAAGTGCGATATGTGTCAGCTCTGTATTTTCTGATACGGCCGCTTTTAATTTTGTTAGTTTTTCGAACGGATAAGGCTGTAATTTGTTAAGATCCGGATTCATACCACACCAGTGTTTTGCAAGCATTATTCAGGGCGGCAGTATATCAGTTTGTCGTTATGATTGCTGAATATGCCAATTTCTTCTGGGACCATCAGGGAATTTGATATGTACCAAGTTGTTAATGGACTAACTGTATTCTAATAATTATATGAGCCATCTATTGATAAGTTATTTTCGTAAGCTGTCTGTCATCGGTGTGTCATTGTTACTGCTGCTGGCCGCGCCTGGCGCATTATCCCGGGCAGTATCCGGGCAGCTGGACGCGTTTGACTGGGACCCTCGTGAAGAGCCACTGCCGTTAGTCGGTGAATGGGGCATGAATTGGGGCGAACTGACTCCGGCTGATCAGTGGCAGCCACCACGGGCTCCCTGGTTTGAGATGCCATCTACCTGGGATAGTAGTGCTGGACGTCAATATCCAGGGGTTGGTTATGCCACGTTTACACTCAACGTCAGTCACCTTTCATCGCGTTATGAATATGCGCTGCTCATTCCGGAGTTATCCACCGCATTTCGTTTGTATGTGAATGAGCGAATGGTGGCTGAGGGAGGCACTGTCGCGGATCAGCAAGCACACGCACAGCCCTATAGTGGTAATCAGTTAGTGATGATCCCACCTCCAGATCGTGGCCAACTTCGTCTGAAGCTGCAGGTCTCAAACTTTCATCACAATAATGGCGGGCCGTGGCAGGCTATTGCTTTAGGCCAGCGTGAAATGATGGTGGATGACTTTTTCTCGGTGACCGTTTATGAGGCCATTGTGGCGGCGTTAATGGTGATCATGGCCATCTTATTAGTGCTCGAATATCATGTTGATCCAAAAGATCGTTCTGGTTTGTGGCTTGGGTTATTCGCTCTGGTGTTAGGAGTTCGCCTGGGGGTCACAGGTTATACCCCGTTTTATTGGTTATTGGATGGGCAGCTTACCTGGGAGCTGCATATGACAATTGAATACCTGTGTATGCTGACGGCACCAATGTTTTTTCTGTATTGGATTCATGCTTGTTTCCCGCAAGATCTATCGTTACGTGTCGTCAGGCTGATCAGCTTTCCATTTGCCATCAGTGCGATCACGTGTTTGTTGTTGCCAACCCTGTACTTCAGCGTGTTGTTTGATGTCTTCATTTATATGCTGATGATCACAACGGTGGGAGGCATTCTCCTGTTGTTGCGGATCAGCTGGCGTGGACGCGAAGGTGCCGTACTGCTGTTAGTCGGAGTGCTTACCTTAGGCATTGCTGTGACGCACGATATCCTGTTGAACCTGCAGCTGATACTTGGTGCGGAATGGATTGCTGCCGGGCTGTTGTTTTTTGTATTGATGCAAACCAGTAATTTATTAAATTTGCGGGTTAAACAACGTCGTCAGATTGAATTTCTGAGTACTGAATTAGCCAACGCCAATCAGGAGCTTGAATCCCGTGTTGAATTGCGTACCCGGGATCTGGCTGACAAAGCTCAGGCGCTTGAGCGTGCCAACAATCAGCTGCAGGTACTGGCGAATGTTGATGGTTTAACCGGTTTGCTGAATCGCCGTGCGTTTCTTGAACAAATGCAACAGCTCAGTGATTTATCGGTTCGGGTTGCGTTGTTATGGATCGACCTGGATCACTTCAAGCACATCAACGATACCTACGGTCATGCCGCTGGCGATAAAGTACTGAAAAAATTCGGTCATATTCTCAGGCATTTGGGGCGTGACCAGGATCGCACAGGGCGATTGGGAGGAGAGGAGTTCGCTCTGTTATTGCTGGATTGTGATAAAGCGGGTGCGGAACATTATGCACAACGTTTACAGCAGTCCATGAAAGAGATGACTTTCCCAGACTGGCCTGAGCTGCAGGGGATTACTGCCAGTATCGGTATTGCCATTGGTCGTTTGGGAGATGATATTTGGGAAGAGCTGGTGCGCGATGCCGATGAGGCCATGTATCAGGTCAAACACGATGGCCGCAATGGTTATCGGTTTGCGGAGTAACGCAAACCGATAGACCTGTGGTTAAAAAAACAGCAGCGATCCTTTAACACCCTGTACATACCAGTTCATCCGATGCAGTGCTTCATCATCCAGCGCTTGTCCCTGGCGGACCCGTGTACGACCCCGGTGGTTGGTGATCGGCCCGGCAAACACTTGCTTTTTTCCTTCGGTAATCTGACGCTGCAACTGCTCCACATCCTGCAGAACATCGGCCGGAATTTTGCGGCTCAGATGCACTAATCGTGAGGTCGATTCTTTCATACCGGTCCATTCACTGCCGCTTTGCCAGTTATTATTCAGCAGTGCTTCGATGCGTTTAACGTAGTACGGTGCCCAGTCATGAATGACGGAGGCTAGGTGGTACTCCGGGGCAAAGGATGACATATCCGCATGATAACTGATCACATATGTCTGACGCTTCTCCGCAACCTCTGCCACGGCAGGAGAGTCTGTATGATGAGTCATCACATCCGCTCCCTGATCAATAAGTTTGTTTGCCAGCGAGGCAGCCTTTTCAGGGGCGTACCACGACTTGGTCCATTCCAGTAAAACTTCGGCATTCGGGTTGGCAGCCTTCACTCCCAGTGTAAAAGCATTAATGCCACGGATGACTTCTGGAATGGCATGGGCGGCAACATAACCAATTTTATTACTGCGGCTCATTTTGCCGGCAATATAGCCCGCCAGGTAACGCGGTTCATAGGCCCGGGTGGCGTAGTTGGCCAGGTTCACTGAGCTGCGGTCGCCGGTGGCGTGTTCGAACTTCACATCTGGGTTCTGGCGCGCAATATGAGCAGACGACACCATATAGCCCATGGATGTGGTGAAAATAATGTCATTTTCATCCGCCAGTTTTTGCAGTGTTTCGCGAGAGGAGCGACCTTCAGGTACAAACTCAACATAGCTGGTTTCCACTTTGCCGCCAAAGTGTTCATCAATTGCCTGACGGCCCTGGTCATGGGCGTAACTCCAGCCAACGTGATTAGCAGGGCCAACATATACAAAGGCTGCTTTTAATGGTGCGGCATGTGCTATTCCAGAAAGAGTGGCGAGGGCTGTAGTGAGGGTTAAGATGCTTGTAATTGTTGTAGTTATTATCAGCAGTATTCGTTTTAGGTAGGTAAGTCGACTTGCCATAGTGAAACCTCGTTGCTTCATTTGCTGATTATTTGGTCAGGCCGGGATTTTCCTGATTGAGTGGTCAGGAATCAATTGTGAGTGTTGCATTTGTCAATGCGGGCTGAGGTTTGCGCTTCCTGTTGTTGCTTTTGTGGACAATTAGCAAAGCTTTATAATTAAGCAGGCATAAAAAAGCAGCCGGTTGGCTGCTTAGAAAGGTGTGTCAGCATTTTTGCTGTAAGGCGTGTTAAACGCCTAACGTATGCTTCAGGTGATCGTTCAGGAAACGGCCCTCTGGGTCCATTTCCTGACGCACTTTGAGAAAGTCATCAAAACGCTCGTAACGGGCAGCCAACTCTTTCGCTCCCAGGGTATGAATTTTCCCCCAATGTGGACGGCCATCGTATTTCCAGAAGATTGGCTCAATGGCAGCAAAGTATTTTTTATAGTCTTTATCGTGGAAGTTATGACAACTGATTGAGAAACCATCGCGCTTATAGAACGGGCTTAACCAGAAATCATCACCTTTGACATAACGGGCTTCAATCGGGAATACCACCGGAATATTTTTTTCTTTGATCGTTGCCAAGACTTCGCGTAAACATTCAGGGCCAACTTCAGCCGGAACCGTGTACTCCATTTCGTTAAACAGAATGTCGCGCAAGTTGCCGAAAATCTCCCAGGATTTGCCGTAGCGGGTTTCCGGTTCAACGCCACTGGCGCCAAAGTTAACCAGCCAGCTACGCATGAAAGGCAGGTAGTCGATCACATTGGATAAGGTTCGGAACGCTTCATAAGCATCGCCGGAGTTGGCCGGTTCTTCTGCCGGAATATCGGCCGGATCCACCTTATCGATGGCAACACCTAACATGTAGTCGCTGTGTGGCAACGCAAACATTTCGTAATGACGATGTTGATCGCGCAGCTCCGCCGCTCGTGCCAGCCCTTCTTCCTCTGACATCATCCAGCTGTGTTCTTTCAGGTGGTAGGCTTTATCGGTTTTGATACGCGCTTTGGTTAAGATGCCCAGCGCACCCAGGTTATTACCGCCAGCGTAGAATAAATCGCTGTTGTTGGACTCGGAGCACTCAACAATGTCGCCGGCCGCATTGGCAAAACGCATTTGGGTCATATGGGTGGATATTGAGCCCAGGTTTTTACCCGTACCATGAGTTGAAGTGGCAACGGCGCCACCAAAGGCCTGAGTATCAATATCGGATAAGTTGATCATCGACATATCATGCTCCCACAGCTTTTTGCCCAGCTGTGAGAGTCGGGTACCGGCCCAAACATCGGCTTCCATGGCTTGTGGATCAACATTCTCGATGCCGCGTAACCGTGCTAATGACAATAAAGTTTGGTCGGTAGGGACCAGGCCGGAGAAGCTGTGGCCAGAGCCAACCGAGCGAATGTTCTGACTGGCGTTGCGGATAGCATCGAGCAACTGATCTTCATTGCGGGGGACCCAACGGTCACTAGGCTGACAACTCTGATTGCCTGACCAGTTGCTCCAGGGTAAAACCCGTTTCCCGTTCTTATTCACAATGCCAACCGGTGCGGCTGGTTTTGGTTGTGATGAACAACCCGAACTGCCAACAGCGGTGCCGGCTAACATGCCCAGTCCCGCCGACTTTAATAACTGGCGGCGGCTGAGTGGGATGCGATCAAAATTCATATTATTTCTCCTGCGCCATATAACGAATCAGGTCTTCCATATCTTCAGCGGCACACTCACCACAAGTTCCCATGGCTGGCATATTTCCAATGCCGGTAATGGAGTTGTTCACTAAGGTGTCCATACCCTTGTCCAGGCGATCCTGCCAGTCGCTGGTGAAGGCCTGGGGTGCGCCAGAGGCTGCTACTGCATGACACGCTGTGCAATAAAGTTCGTACAGTTCAACGGTGTATTCATCAACTTCATCATTGGCTGTGGCGCTGGTGGTGAACGCCAATTGACTGGTCAGTCCCAGCACTAAGAGCAATAAACGGTGCATAAGGTAGATCTCATAATTGTTGTTATAAAGTACTGTTTATTCAGCTTTTAACGGAGGGTACCCAAATTGGAACTCTCGTACAAATTAAAAGTTGTAATAACAGCCATAGAGAATGATTTATGGTGTGTTGTCAGTGTGTTGTTCTGGCCTCAAATGCGGGTCGGTGGAAGGGCTGAAGTTGGTATTTTGATGGCGTGAAGTGATCGCTTTGATTGCCATACCAGAAGTTGTCATTCCAGATGTTGTCCTGCCAAAGGTGCTGTTTCAGGTATTGGCTGGCACCGACCAGGCTGACGTTATGTTGTGACAAATTGGGCAATTCACGTTTCAGCACGCTCAGAGTTTCCGGGTATGGATGACCAATCGCGACTGAAATTCCCCGTTTTTGAGCGCGTTTGATGGCTTTGTCTAATTGTTGCTGAATGGCATCTTCTTCGGCGACATGATCGAGAAAAATATCGCGTTTGAGACTGGGAAGTCCTGCCTTAAGTGCTTCGCGCTGAGCGACACTGTGCGCCGTGGTCAGGCTATCGACAAAAAATAATCCCTGCTGTTGCAGTACCTGCATCACAACCGACATGGCTTCGGTATTTTCGGTCAGCTGACTGCCCATATGATTGTTAATGCCTTCAACGTAAGGAATTGCCTGAATATTATCCAGTAATGTCGCTCGCCATTGTTCCGGGTTCATCTCTTCGGTCAAACCACCCGGGCCTAATTTAGCCTGAGCTTTATTGGCCATGGGCGCATGTAGCATAACCGTGTGCCCTGACTGATGGGCTTGTTCGGCCAGCGAGCGCGAAAACGGGGTGTGCGGTAAAAACGCCAGGTTCAGTGGCCCTGGAAGTTCCAGTGTTTGTTGGCCCAGCGCACGGTTATAACCAATATCATCAATAATCAGGATGAGTTGCGGCTCAGCCAGAAGCCGGTGTGATGTGGTCAGTAAGGTCAGCAGAAATAAAAAGCCGGGCAGTTTGCCCGGCCAGTATCGAGAGTGTAACAAAGCCATCATTGGTCGTTTTCAGTAATCCGTTTAGCTTTCTTTTGCGTGATTCGCGTCTTGTGTGATTTTAACTGCTGAAGCTTCAGATTTAGACGTTTTAGGTGCCAAAATGGTCACACCACGCAATAAAGTGTGCGCTTCATACAGCTGAAAATCCTGTTTCAGCAGCTCATTAGAACTGATGGCTTTTTCTTTTGCAGACACTGTATTGTTATCTTGCGGCTGGCCATTGTTCTCTTGTGGTTGGTCATTGCTGTTTTTCAGATGGCCGTGTAAGTCCGACTCTTTATACACCCGACGCTCGTAAGGGGTGACTTCACTTTGTTCGACCCAGATATCCGGCTTGATGCCTTGTGCCTGAATTGAGCGGCCATTGGGCGTGAAATAACGCGCCGTCGTTAACTTGATGGCTTTCTCTTCGGTAATGGGCAACACGCTTTGCACCGACCCTTTACCAAACGAGCGGGTACCCACAATCACCGCTCGCTGATGATCTTGCAGAGCACCGGCAACAATCTCAGACGCTGAGGCTGAACCACCATTAATCAGTACCACCACCGGGATATCTGCTGCGGATGTCTGCTCAGTGGCGGAGAAGCGCAGTTCAGAATTGGCCGCACGGCCTTCGGTATACACAATCAAACCGTCATCGATAAACACGTCGGTAACTTCAACGGCGGCATCCAAAACACCGCCCGGGTTATTACGCAGGTCAAGGATCAGGCCGTTTAACGGCTCATCCGCTTGGGTCCACTTTTCAATGGCCTTGTTCAGCTCCGGGCCGGTTTTTTCCTGAAACTGAGTGATGCGAACATAACCGATACCACCACTCAGAGTTTCGGTACGCACGCTGGCGACTTTGATTTCGGCGCGCTCAAGGGTAAAGGTCAACAGTTCTTTTTCATTGGCGCGGCGAATTTCTAAGGTGATCTCTGAACCCGGTTCACCGCGCATGCGATCGACTGCTTCACTGAGGTTCATGCCCATCACGGCTTCGCCGTCTAACGTGACAATCAGGTCGCCACTTTTAATGCCAGCTTTTTCTGCTGGAGTATCATCAATCGGGGTGACCACACGAATCAGGCCATCTTCCATGCCCACTTCAATGCCCAGGCCACCAAACTTACCTGAGGTGCTTTCCTGCAGGTCATTAAAAGCTTCGGGTTGCAGGTACACAGAATGCGGGTCTAACGAGGTCAGCATGCCGTTAATGGCATACTCCAATAAGGTTTTGTCGTCCACTTCTTCGACGTAGGAACTGCGGATGCGCTCAAAAATTTCAGTGAAGTTTCGCAGTTCACGTAACGGCAAGCGGCCCTGTTCGGCATTATTGGCAGCAGTATCCTCTGCTGCTTCGATATGAGGTTCAGTACCGTTATCAGCAAACGCTGGTTGAGTTAACGACAGGCCGAATAACGACATTCCGATAAATAACGGGCTGATTCGCTTTAAAGATGAAGAAAGCAAGCTGGGCATCCAATCACTCAGTTTTAATAATGAATCCGAAGAATGGCACAAAAGCAGCACTTTCAAAACCTTAGCGCCTGAGAAAGTCTTTACCAGCGAAGTTGATGCAACTATTTACCAGTGAGTTTGATGTACCTTTTGAAGTGCTTATTTGCGGCTTAGCCAGGCCGCCGGATCTTTTGGCCGCCCTTGATGGCGTATCTCAAAATACAGGTTGGAGCGGCCGCTATCAGCGTTAATTCCCGCTAATGACAGGGTATCGCCTTGATTGACCCAGGCTCCCACATCATGGAACAAGGTTTGATTGTGGGCATACAGACTCAAATACCCCTGGCCATGATCAATAATGGTTAACAAACCAAAGCCGCGTAGCCAGTCTGCAAACACGACACGGCCGTGGTGCACCGCGCTAACTTTTTGCCCTTCACGGGTATTAATTAACCAACCATCCCAGCGTGCGTGTTGATCGCGACGATTACCAAAGGCTTTGGCGACGCGACCACTGGTGGGGCGGGGTAACTTGCCTTTCATTGAGCGGAACGGGCGTTCGTCGTTTTTGCGCACGCTGTTGCTGATCAGGTTTTGTACTTCACCCAATAAGTGTTCCAGTCGTTTGCGGTCGGCTTGTTTACGTTTTAACTGTTGTTCACGGCCGGATAACTGGCGGCTTAAACTGGCTAACAGTTTCTTTTGTTCAGATTTGCGGGCACTGAGTTTGCGGTTCTGTTGCAGCAACCGGCCTTCGGTTTGTTGCAACTGACGCTCTTGTGCTTCGATTTGTTCGGCGATGGTGTCGAGGCGCTGTAATTCCGCAATCAGGGTTTCGATATGTTCAATCCGGGCCTGATTAAAATAGCTGAAATAGCGCATCATGCGTTGCGCTTGTTGTGGATCATCCTGATTCAGTAGCAGTTTTAATGGCCCCTGATCGCCCAACTGTTGCGCCGCGCGCAATTGCTCGGCCAGATGAGTACGATGCTGTTCACGGAGTTGGCGTAGCTGGGATTGCTCCCGGCGCAGCTTTTTTAGGCGGGCCTGCTCCTCCTTAAGCTCGGCACGGGTGGACTCGATTTTTTTCAGCAGTTCGGCAATTTCCAGATCGGATTGGCGTAATGCCTGGTCGAGCTGGCTGTATTCGTCTTTGGCCTGATTCAGCCATTGTTCCAGCTTTTTGATTTCCTGCTTCAGGTTGTTCAGCTGCTGCTCATCATTGGCGAACGCCAAAGGATGAAACAACAACGCACCAGAAAACAGCAACAGCAGTGATATCAGACGCATAGTCAGCCCGCTCTTATGAAAAAACCGACGCCATCAGGAGAAATTGATCAGCGCATTGCCGCTCATTTCTTCTGGCTGCTGTAAGCCCATCATGGCCAGCAAAGTTGGGGCGACATCACACAAACGACCCGGTTGCAGCTGCAGAGCTTGTTCACGGCCGTGCACATAAATCATATCCACCGGGCCGGTGGTGTGTTGTGTCATCGGGCGACCCTGATCATCCACCATCATTTCCGCGTTGCCATGGTCGGCGGTGATCAGACATTCGCCACCCACTTCTAATAGTGCCTCGGTCACACGTTTGATGCTGGCATCAATGGCTTCAGCGGCTTTTAGCGTCGCTTCGTAAGAACCGGTATGACCAACCATATCGCCATTGGCGTAGTTGCATACAATCAGGTCATATTCCTGCTCTTTGATAGCCGCCACCAGTTTGTCGGTGACTTCCGGAGCGCTCATTTCTGGCTGCAAATCGTAGGTGGCTACATCCGGCGATTTGATCAGTTCACGGGTCTCGCCGTCGTACAGATCTTCACGGCCACCGGAGAAGAAGAAGGTAACGTGAGCGTATTTTTCGGTTTCCGCAATACGCAGCTGCTTCAGACCCAGATTCGACACGTACTCGCCTAAGCCGTTGGTCAGCGCTTCCGGTGGAAAGGCGCAATTAGCAGGAATCGTAGCGGCGTATTCGGTCATCATCACAAAGTCGGATAACGCTGGCGTTACCGCACGCTCAAAACCATCGAAGTCGTTACCGTCCACAAACGCACGGGTTAACTCACGGGCGCGGTCCGGGCGGAAGTTAAAGAAGATAATACTGTCGCCATCTTTTACCTGGGCATCGGCATCGCCAATAATGGTGGCCTGAACAAATTCGTCGTTTTCATCACGGGCATACGCGGCGTTTAACGCGTCGATGCCATTGGCGGCGCTGAACGGCGCTTTGCCTTCGGTCATGGCGACATAACCTTGTTCAACACGATCCCAACGGTTATCACGATCCATCGAATAGAAGCGGCCAATTAAGGTCGCCAGCTTGCCGTTGCCCAGTTCTGCCAGTTTGTCTTCAATCAGTTGAATTGACGGTTCTGCAGAACGCGGTGGCATATCACGACCATCGAGAATGCCGTGCACGTTAGAGCGTTTAACCCCTTTGGCTTTGGCCATTTCCAGCAGTGCAACCAGGTGGTCTTCGTGGCTGTGAACACCACCGGGAGACAGCAGGCCAACAAAATGCACCGCGCCGTCATTGGCGATAGCTTTGTCCATCGCAGCGACCAGAGCGTCGTTGTTTTGCAGCTCGTTATCGGCGATGGATTTGTTAATACGGGTGTAGTTCTGATAGACGATACGACCCGCGCCCAGATTCATATGGCCGACTTCGGAGTTACCCATTTGTCCATCTGGCAGGCCAACGGCAGCGCCGGAGGTCTGGATCAGTGCATTCGGATATTCTGCTAACAGACGATCCCAGGTGGGCGTTGGAGCGTTAGCAATGGCGTTATGTTCGGTTTCTTCACGATGGCCCCAGCCATCCAGAATGATCAGTGCAGTTGGAGTAGGACGTGATGTCATGCGGGCAAACTCAACTCAGAAAATAAGAGGGAACGGGCAAGCCGATGTTCAAAAGCCGCAGTGTACCTGAATTGCCGGTGTGCGGCATCTTTCGCATGGTTATGCCGCCAGCCGTTGAGATTTATCAGGCGAAGTGATTCAGAATTATTCAAGCGGCCCTTGTATTTGCCACAAACGCTCCCAGATACATTAGCAATGACCCATGCAGCGGTGGAGCCGGATAGGCTTGAGCGCTATACTGCGCGCTCATTTTTATACGCCGATGATATGACGCCATGTCATCTGCAGGTCATTTAACCGGTTAACAATATAGGTCTTGTATGGATCAGCTTTTTGAATTCATTGGAAATCACTGGTGGTTAGTAGGCATCTGGGGTGCTTTTCTGGCAGCGTTGTTGTGGGACAACAATCAGCGTGCTGGTCAGTCGCTGTCTACCGCCCAGGCTACCCAGCTGATCAACAAAGAAGATGCCGTGGTACTGGATATTCGTGATAAAGGTGAATTTGGTCAGGGTCATTTGGCCAATGCCATTAATATCCCTTACGCCAATCTGGCAAACCGTATGACTGAGTTATCCGTTCATAAAGAAAAGCCCATCATTCTGGTGTGTAAAACCGGCCAGACGGTGAGCATGGCGGGCAAAATGTTGCGTGAGCAAGGCTACAATGCTGTGCGTCTGAGTGGCGGCATGATGGAGTGGAATGCGCAAAACTTACCCGTCGTTAAAAAATAATCCGGGTGTGAACCTGGTCAGATAAAAGATTTAAGGAATTAAGACAATGGCAGAGAATCATCCACAATTTGCCCTGCAGCGTATCTATGTGAAAGATGCTTCATTTGAAGCGCCTAATGCACCGGCAGCTTTTACCAAAGAGTGGAAGCCAGAGATTAAACTGGATCTGAACTCCGGTGCCCGTAAGCTGGACGAACAGCACTACGAAGTGACCGTTAAAGTGACTGTAACCGCAACCAACGCTGAAGAAACGGCTTTCCTGGTGGAGCTGGAGCAAGCTGGCCTGTTCACCATGACCAATATTCCTGAAGACCAGCTGAAGCCGATGCTAGGTGCGATGTGCCCGAACATCCTGTTCCCGTACCTGCGCGAAAGCATTGATAGCATGGTCGTTAAAGGTGGTTTCCCGGCACTGATGCTGGCGCCGATTAACTTCGATGCCCTGTATCAGCAACGCTTGCAGCAAGAACAGCAAAAAGCGGCTGAGTCTGCAGAAAGCTCAGAAACCATTCAGTAATACTGAACTGGTCTTCGGCTTATAAAAACGCCGTTCGTGAAAACGAACGGCGTTTTTTGTATTGGATATCCCCTGGGTTGAGTTAAGAAATTGCTCCTTCATAACCCAGCTGGCGCCAGGCCTCATATACCATCACGGATACACAGTTGGATAAGTTCATACTACGGCTGTCGGCCATCATTGGCAGACGCAGCCATTGCTCTTGCGGAAACTGCATTCGCACATCTTCTGGTAGGCCACGGGTTTCCGGGCCAAACATCAAATAGTCGTCTTTCTTAAACGCAACCGATGAATGAGTCGTTTTGCCCTTGGTCGTTAAGCAGTACAGGGTTTCAGGCTGTTCTTTGTTCATAAATTCATCAAAGTTTGGATGAATTTTCACCTTGGCCCATTCGTGATAATCCAGTCCGGCACGGCGCAGTGCCTTTTCTTCCATGTTAAATCCGAGCGGTTCAATCAGATGCAGCTGACATCCGGTATTGGCACATAAACGAATGATGTTGCCGGTATTCGGAGGGATCTCAGGCTCAAATAAAACGATATTAAACATGGGCTTAGGTCATGTAATCAAAGAATTTAGTGACGACATTATAGTCACGTGAGGCGGGTAAGACTATGTCTGCCAAAAGCTGGTCTACACTCAATACAGATAAGTCAGATGATCGAGGAGTCTATGTCTGGTTTTGGGTCTGGTTTTGGGTCTGGTTTTGGGAATGGGTTCTGGAAAAAAATGCCCTGGAGTAAGCGTCAGTCTGATAGTGGCCGTTGCTTAGGCATTGAGCTGCATAATGGTCAGGCGTTTGCGGTTCTGAGGGACGTTTCGGGCGTCACTCACTGCTTTCGTTCTGAAGCAGGAGAGGCCGCTTTAACAGGATTAGCAAGCTGGATTGAGCAGCATGGCTTCGAGCATTTGCCGGTCTTTGTTTCTCTTGATCATCAGGATTATGAACTTCATCTGCTGGATGCGCCCGTCGTACCTGACCACGAGTTAAGTGATGCATTGCGTTTTCGGGTAAAAGACATGATCAGCCAACCGATCGAACAAAAAGTGGTGCAGGGTTTCCGTTTACCAGCCGATGCCTATCGTGGCCGCATGGACATGGCGTTTGCGGCTGTGATTGATCGCCAGCGAATCCAGCAGCTGGTGGGGTGGGCAGAAGAGTTAAGCCTGGAGTTAAAGGAAGTCACGATTCCCGAGCTAAGCATTCTGCAGTTAGTTGCGGCGATGGAGCCTGAAACCAGTGTGGGGGTGTTACGTTTAGATCATAACGAAGGTGATTTTTACCTGTTTCAGAACGGCGGTTTATACATGACCCGCCATTTAGGCGTGGGAACCGATGACTTGGGTCTGAAAACTCCAGCAGATGGCGACCTGTCGTCGGTGGATGGAGGGCTGTCGTTGGAAACCGATAGCCGCCTGGAAAACCTGGCCTTAGAAGTTCAGCGCTCAATGGATTATTTCGAAAGTCAGCTTGGCATGGGGAGTGTGGGCCAGATCTGGGCCATGGTGCCGGATGCGGTTGAAATTGATTCAGTCTTGCCTGAGCTGGAAACCGCGGTTAACACTCCCATTCGTACTTTCTCACTGGACAGCGCGTTTAACCGTATGTCCCCTCCGGATTCGTTAACAGCCTCGTTAGCGACGGCACTGGGAGGGAGCTTGTCTTATGAATTGGCAGGTTAAGCAGCAAATTAATTTTTACACCGATGACTTTAAACCACCGCAATTACCCAAAGACATTGCCTATGTGCTGCTTGGTGTTGGCATTAATGTTGTTGTGATGTTGTTGCTGACATTGATTTCCTGGGGGTATGAACACTGGGAGGAGCGTCAGCTCAAGGTAATTCAGAGGCAGGAAATATTTCTGCAGCAGCAGATTGAGCAGGTTATGTCTGAGCGACCAACGCTGGAGGTGGATTCATCTCTTGAGCAGAGAAAAGCTCAGAGTCAGAAAAACCTGGAAGGCAGCCGGAAAATACTCAGCTATCTGACCCAGGGGCACCTTAAACAAAGCCATTCTTATTCAAACAAAGTCGCACAGCTAGGGGACCAGTCTGTTGAGGGAGTCTGGTTGCAGCGTTTTGTGATTGCCGATCAGGGGCAGCAGGTTGTTTTGCAGGGTTTTTTGGATGACCCATCCAAATTATCACCTTATATCTCAACACTGGTTGAAAAGGATGCCTACCAGGATGTGTCTTTTCGCTTTATCGATGTGCAAAAGCAGGAAACACACTCCTGGTTGTTATTTGAATTAGACACAAAGTCACGCGATGGCAATGATGAAAATACTATCGCTACTGAACGTCATTTGGTTCAGGGAGAAAGTCGATGAGTTGGTGGCAACATCCTAATGCTGAGCGTGTCATTGAACATTATCAGGCACTGAGCCAGCGAGAGAAGTTGTTGGCTCTGATCACAATCCATGTTGTTTTGTTCTTTATTTTTATTTTGTTTTTTATTGAACCTTCCTTTAAACGGGGGCAAATGAAACAAACGGAAGCCGAAGAACATTTTGCATTAAACCTGAAACTGGAGCAGCAACTGGGTAATTTACAAAACTCACCTATTTTAGATCCTAATCAGGATCTCAGAAACGAAATTGATGTGCTGCTTGAAGAACATCGACAGGTCGAAAAACGTATCAGTATGCTCACTGATGCGCTGGTTTCACCGGAAGATATGGCAACCGTGCTGAAACAAATGTTAACCCAGGATAAAGCACTGAAAGTAACGAGCCTGGCAACATTGCCTCGAGAAAAAGTAGCGTTAGAGAACAGTGATCAAGGTATTTATTTGTACCGTCATAGTATGGAAATTCGTTTATCGACGACTTACGACAGCTTGTTGGCCTATTTAAAACGACTGGATGCTTTGCCCTGGCGTTTGTATTGGCAACTGCTGGATTATGAAGTGACGGATTATCCGAGGGGTGATTTAACGTTACAGGTATACACCCTGAGTAGCCGCGAAGATCTGGTGGGAGGGTAACCGATGATGAGAATGATTTTACTATGGGTATTCGTGATTCTGAGTACCAGCTTGCACGCCGCCGACCCAACACGCCCACCTGCCTGGTTGACATCAGAACCACGTGCCGTGGCTCCGGTATCCCAAAGATCATTAAATCTGCAGCAAATTCTGGTGCGTGATACACAACGTTTTGCCGTGATTAATGATGAAATTCTTGCCGTCGGAGATCGTATCAAACAAGCGACGGTTATTGCGATTGATCAAACGAGTGTAACGTTAAAAACGACAAAAAATCGTTTTGTACTATCTTTATTAGAGAGTGCATCTGTATCTGAGGTCAACTCAGGAAGAATCACAAAGCCAGCCGTTAAGCAGCAGTCAGAATATTACGGGAAGTAGCAGGTTTTATGAATACAGTAAGAATGAATCCAGGACTGATGTCGGTTATACCGTTGCCACACGTATTAGCGTGTGTTTTATGCCTGCTGATCTCTGCTTGTGCAACACCGACTTCACGTCTGGATGATGACAAAGAAGCCTTGCACAGCAGTGGCCAACCTGAGCAATTACTACAGGCTGATCCACTGCCGCGCAGGGCGACGTTGTTTAACCCTGAACAATTATTGCCATCACTGAGTGAAGACGATGCATTGCTGGAAAAACGCTTCGACGTGATTGCCCGACAGGTTCCGGCACAAACGTTTTTTAACAGCCTGGTGCAGGGTACAGATCAGAATCTGGTGGTTCATCCACAAGTCAGTGGTGAAATTTCTTTAAACATTAAAGATGTCACCCTGCAGGAAGCATTAAGTGCAGTTCGTGATATTTATGGTTTTGATTTTGTGATGTCGGAATATGGCATTCAGATTTTACCCAGCCTGCAGCAAACCCGTATTTATCCAATCAATTACCTGAACGTAAAGCGAAATGGTAATTCTGGTATGCGCGTCAGTAGTGGTCAGGTTAGTAGTACCACCAGTGATTCTAATTCATCGAATCGCAGTCGAACGGAAACAGAAACCAGTACCATTAATGTCAGTCAGGTTGAAACTGAATCGGGTACCGATTTCTGGACCAACCTGAGAACAACACTGCAGCTGATGACCAGCTCTGAGCAGGACGCACAGGTGGTTGTGGATGCACATGCGGGCATCGTCATTGTCAAAGGTCAGCCTAATACACTGAATATGATTGAAAAATATCTGGAGCGCGCAGAGTTAAGTGTACAGAAGCAGGTGTTGATCGAAGCAAAAATTCTGGAAGTAACGTTAAACGATGGCTATCAGGCTGGTATTAACTGGAACACACTTTCGGCTCGTAGTGATAAAAACTCCTGGGATACCAGTCTGCGCTCGATTCCTTTATTAAACCCGGATCGGATTGGTGGTGTTTTTTCACTGGACTTCAGTGTCGGTGACTTTAGTGGAGCACTTGAACTATTACAAACTCAGGGAGAAGTGAAAGTACTTTCCAGCCCTCGCATTGCTACAGTGAATAACCAGAAAGCAGTGATTAAAGTGGGTACGGATGAGTTTTTTGTTACGGAAGTAACCAACAGCACCACCACCAGTTCGACCGGTACTACCGATGCACCTGAAATCGAATTGACACCTTTTTTCTCTGGCATCGCGCTGGATGTAACCCCACAAGTGGGTGAAAAAGATGAAGTGATTCTGCACGTTCACCCAACCGTGACGGAAGTAGAAGAGCGGGTGAAAGTGATCGAACTCGGCGATGATGATTATACTCTGCCATTAGCATTCAGCCGTGTGCGTGAAACCGACTCCATTGTTAAAGCACGTTCCGGTCAGATCGTGGTGATTGGTGGTTTGATTCAACATCGTAAAGACGTAACAACCGCCAGTGTGCCGATTTTAGGTGATATCCCGGTATTGGGTTGGTTATTCCGCCAGGAGCGTGAGCAGATTCGTGAAAGTGAATTAGTGATTTTATTACAACCGCGTGTGGTTGGCTCCGGTTTATCAGATCAACAAATTGAGTACCTGAATGATCGCTATTCACAGGTGATGTTGCAGGGGAGTTGATCATGGAAGTTATGCAGCTGGCCGATTCTTGCTCACGATTTTATGGACTATCTCAGGCACCGTTTGGCCTGACCCCGAACACGGATTTTTATGTCGACCTGCCCAGTCAGCGCAAAGCATTCGATATGTTGGTGTATGCATTATCGTCGGGTGAAGGCTTTATTAAAGTAACCGGAGAAGTAGGCACAGGAAAAACCATGTTGTGCCGGCGCCTGTTAAATACGCTGGATCATAAGGGCTTTCATACGGCTTATATTCCTAATCCGGCAGTTGATCCTGAGGGCTTATGGCAGGCGATTGCCCGTGAACTGGAAATTTCGTATCAACATCACGGTGACCCGGTTCAGCTGCGCGCTGATATCGAAAATTTTTTATTGATACAGGCAAAGAACCAACATCAGGTGGTATTGATTATTGATGAAGCTCAGTCGATGCCAAGAGAAACACTGGAAGCGCTCAGACTGATTTCAAATTTGGAAACTGAAAAACAAAAACTGATTCAGATCGTTTTATTTGGTCAGCCCGAGCTGGATGTGACGTTATCCCAGCCCGAACTTCGTCAGCTGTATCAACGTATTACTTCGTCATCGCGTTTGAACCCATTGTGTGATGATGAAAGTCTTGGCCTGTATCTACAACAACGTATGTGTCTTGCCGGTTATACCGGTATTCCGGTTTTTACCAATAAAGCCATCAGTGCCTTATGGCAGGCAACACAGGGAATTCCTCGTTTAGTGAATGTGATTGCCAGTAAGGCCTTACTGGTCGGTTATGGTGCCGGCACACAACGTTTAGATGTACGGCATGTGAACTTAGCCATAGAAGACACCGAGTTTTCATTTCGTCAGTCACAACCTGTTCGCCGTTGGCCTCACTTGTTAGCGCTGGCGGTAACGGCCGTGGTGTGTTTATGAGTCTGGTGCATCAGGTTCTGAAAGACATTGATCGGCGTGAGCAGCTTGAGCCGGTTGTGCCACAGGCATTTGTCTTGCCTCAGGAAAATACACGCCGAGCTTTTTTTTCTCCATGGTTAATGATTCCAGCTTTTTTGATCGTGGGTGGTATTGCCGGGTATGTTATAAATCAGAAATCCCCAGCTGACAGCCCAACAATTGTGAAGCTGCAATATCAGACGGTTCCGGAAATTCAGCCTGAGGTCAATTTTTCGTTCGTCGAAAATGTTGCAAATAGCTCACAAACAGAGATGAATTCAGTTTCTGAAATCATCAGTGTTGCTGAAACATCAGAAAAATCCCCCCAGCTTGAAGAAGTTACCTCGACTGCAAAAACAGCCTTGGTTAAAACAACAGATTCACAGACCAGTGAACCAATAGCGGCCGCTTCTGTTGGGGAATCCTTGTCAGTAACAACCATTGCTCCTCCAATTGTGAAAGCGGTTGAACCAAAAGAAGCGCCAATAGCCGAGGCTAAAGCTAGAGAAACGATTAAGCCAAAGGTTGTGACAGCAACTGAATCTACTATTGAAAAAGATAAATCGGACCCAAACTCGTCCCACTTTGAAATTCATCGTGATGACCAGAAACTTCGTACGCAATATCTGAGTGTCAAAAACGCCATGCGTTATGGCCAATGGCAAAAAGCAGAAGCGTTGAATGCTGAAATATTGGCTCAAAAAAAATTACCTGATGATATTAAAAATAAATCACTGAGCAATCAGCTACGTATTTATCTTGAGCAACAAAAGTTTGATCAGTTTATTAATTTTTATCAGCAGCACCCGCAACAAAAAAATCAGGCCTGGTTTGCCACACTGGCGCCGGGTTTACATATGGCAGGGGCCTATAAGGATGCAATCAGCAGTTATCAGCAGCTGATTAAATTACAACCACAGAAAGCCGATTGGCCTGTTGCTATGGCCTCTGCTTTTGAACAAAACCAGCAGCCAGAGCAGGCGATGGCTGTGCTTTCAGATGTATTGGATCGTTATGTCTTGTCACCATCGCAGCGTCAGTGGCTGGAACAGAAGCGTGCTGATCTGAGGTAGTCCATGGAATTGCAAACACGAAAAAAAGTTCGCCTCGGCGATTTGTTAATGGAAAAAGGCCTGATCAGTGAAGACCAGCTGATGCAGGCTTTGGCTGAGCAGAAAAAAACCGGCAAAAAAATCGGCCAGGCGATTATTGATCTGGGATTTGTTCAGGAAGATCAGCTGTTACAGGCACTTTCTGATCATTTTAATTACCCGTTTATCGATCTTGCTCGCTTTAAACTGCGCCAGGAGCTGATTCAACGCTTGCCTGAAACTCAGGCGCGTCGCTTCCGTTGTATTGTTTTAGCGGAGGAAGGTGCAGGGTTATTAATTGGTATGGCAGATCCAATGGATCTGATGACCATTGATGATTTGCAGCGTGTGCTTAAGAAGCCGGTGATGCCTGCGTTTGTTCGTGAGCAGGAGTTGTTGTCCATTCTGGACTCTGTCTATCGCAGACAGGAAGAAATGGCCAATATTGCGGGTGAGTTGGAAGGTGAGCTGCAAAGCAGTGATTTTGATATCAGCGAAATGGCGCTGTCATCCGATACCAGTGAAGCGCCAGTTGTACGTTTATTGCAGAGCCTGTTTGAGGATGCCGTTCAGGTGAAGGCATCGGATATTCATATTGAGCCGGAAGAAACTCAATTACGTATTCGTTTGCGGGTCGATGGTGAACTGCAGGAACAGGTGGTAAAAGAACGTCGTGTTGCTTCGGCTTTGGTATCCCGCCTGAAAATTATGTCAGGCTTGGATATTTCTGAAAAACGACTTCCACAAGATGGTCGTTTTAATATTCGGGTAAGCCAGCGTAGCATCGATGTACGTTTATCGACCATGCCGGTGCAGTTTGGTGAATCGGTGGTGATGCGTTTGCTGGATCAGAGTGCTGGCATTCTGGATATGGAAGCGCTCGGTATGCCTGAAAAAATTCAGCAACGCTTTGATTATTTAATTCACCGCCCTCATGGCCTGATTCTGGTGACGGGCCCAACAGGTAGCGGTAAAACAACCACACTTTATGCTGCCCTGACTTCATTAAATACGCCCGAAAAAAAAATCATTACCGCAGAAGACCCGATCGAATATCGCCTGCCACGAGTAAATCAGGTGCAGGTTAACAGCAAGGTTGGGCTGGAGTTTTCGACGGTGTTGCGCGCCGCCTTACGTCAGGACCCGGATATCGTGCTGGTGGGGGAAATGCGTGACCATGAAACCGCCGAAATTGGCCTACGTGCAGCCATGACAGGTCATATGGTGTTATCGACTTTACATACCAATGATGCGGCTTCTGCTGCGGCACGACTGATGGATATGGGTATTGATCATTATCTGGTGGCATCGTCGTTACGGGCTGTGATGGCACAGCGGCTGATTAAACGTTTATGCCCACATTGCCAGCAGCCTCATACCATCGAAGAGCAGGAGAAAGCCTGGCTGAAAGCACTGGATGTGGGTTCCGAAAACCACTCTTATCTTGAAGGTCGTGGTTGTCATCATTGTCATAATACCGGTTATCAGGGGCGAATTGGTATTTATGAGCTGTTAGAGGTGACGCCTGACATGTTGTCTTGCCTGAGACAAAAAGACAATGAAGGGTTTGCCAGAGCGTCTGCCCAAAGTCCGAATTTCAGGCCGTTAGCGGTGTCTGCACTGGATTATGCCAGGGAAGGGATTACTTCTTTGGATGAAGTTTTCCGTGTATCAGCAACACTAGAAGAATAAGTCAGAGGTTTTTATGGACTTTATTTATCAGGGGCGTGATACCAACGGTAAAAAAGTGGAAGGGAATATCAGTTCTGCCAATGAGAGTGCGGCACTTAGTTTGTTGCAACAGCAGGGTATTACAGTTGTGGGTTTGTCACAGGGAGTAAAAAAACAACCCGCTGAAGCCAAGTCGATAAAGCTATTTGAAGAAAAAGTTAAATCAGATGAATTGATTCTTCTAACCCGTCAATTATATGCCTTAACTAAAGCCGGTATCCCAATTGTGCGAGCGCTGAATGGCTTATCTGAGTCCAGTCATAATACAAAAATCAAAGAAATTCTCGGAGGTATTGCGGATGCATTGATCGAAGGTTCTGACCTGGCTTCTGCCTTTCGAAAATATCCTGATGTCTTTTCATCGATTTATGTCAGTATGGTTCATATCGGTGAAACCACGGGTAATCTTGACCATGCATTAATCAAGTTGGTTGCCCACCTTGAAATGGAACGTGAAACCAAAAAACGTGTTAAATCAGCATTGCGTTATCCTATTATGGTGATCAGTGCGATGGCTATTGCTATGGTTGTTATTACTATTTTTGTTATTCCAAATTTTACCAGTGTATTTAATAAACTCGGAACAGACCTGCCATTTGCGACACAGATTTTAATTGCTGTTTCTGATTTTATGCAGTCATGGTGGCACATATTATTAGCCGGGCTTGTTTCTATCTTTTTCCTTATAAAAAACTACGCAAAAACAGATCAGGGTGGAATATGGTGGGATGAGAAGAAACTCAGAATTCCATTAATTGGCAGTATTTTTGAACGTATTGCGTTATCACGTTTTTCACGCTCGTTTGCCATGATGATGGCCGCGGGTGTTCCTATTTTGCAGTGTTTATCGATTGTCTCGGATAGTGTGGGTAATCGTTACATTGGCTCTGCTGTAAATAATATGATGTCAGGTGTTGAGCGGGGCGATCGTCTCACCAATACCGCATCGGCAACCGGGCTTTTTACTCCCCTGGTGTTACAAATGATGTCGGTTGGTGAAGAAACCGGGGCTATCGATAAATTGCTGGATGATGTGGCTGATTTCTATGAAGAAGAGGTCGACTACGAATTAAAACAACTGGCAGATGCGATTGAACCTATTCTTTTAGTCTTTCTGGGTGCTTTGGTGCTGGTGCTGGCGTTGGGTGTATTCCTGCCAATCTGGGAGCTCAGTTCGGCAGTTCAGTAGCTTTAAGGCCTGTTAACAGGCCTTAGTTGATGAGTGTCATTTTGTGTATCGCAATATTTGTTTTGTTTAGTAACTGAAGCCTCCTCTTTTTCCAAACTGAGCTAGGATTAAATTAAGTGGTTATGACGCAGATGAAACCCGTTATTACTAATAAAGCCCCGGAAGTTTGTTGTTCTGGTGGTTTCAGTTTGATGCAAATTGCATTGGCTCTGTTAGTAATGTCTGCGCTGTTGGTGGTTGTGTTACCACTCTACTTCAGCATGGTGGATGAAGCCCGTGATGCCCGGCTTAAGGCCGTTAAAACCGGATTTCATTCCGCAGTGCTCAGATCGCGGGAGAAGTGGCTGGTCGCTGGTACCCCGGCGTATCTTGAAACTTATGGTGACCTTGTTATGTCAAAAGCAGGGTGGCCACAGCCAGCTCAACGACAAGTCATAAGCGAAACAATCAGCACTTCAGGATGTGTGCAGTTATGGCAGCAGTTGTTAATTGACAGTGCTCCACAAGTGTCAGAGCTGTTAATGATGGATGAATCAGAGGCAGCTGAAGATGCTGAAGCGCAAAACAGTTTGATTGAAGCACTCCGTGCTTCTGCTGATAACGGCTCTGCTGAGTTTTATGCAATCGCAGAGCAGGGACGTTGCCGTTATTACATGAGCCATGCAGGCCAACAGAATCTGAATGGCAACATTCGGTTAATTGAATACGACCCAAATAATGGGCGTGTAAATTGGCGCATTTTATAAAATACGCAAGTGCGATAATGACAAGCAGGAGTTGCACAATGAAACGACAAACAGCGAAGCTACCTACCGTAAAAGCCCAGGCGGGTTTTACATTAATCGAGTTGATTATGGTGATTGTGATTTTGGGTGTTTTATCCGCTTTTGCATTGCCACGATTTGCTGATTTAGGCGGTGAAGCACGAACCGCCAGTATTAACGGTTTAGCCGGTGCAATACGCTCGGCTGCTAATATTGCTCATGCTCAACAATTGGCCGATGGTACAACCGGCAATACCGCTGTGGATCTTGATGGAGCAGCAAACCTTGCCATGGCCAATGGTTACCCAACAGTTGCCAGTATTATTACGGCGGCTCAGGTTGATACCACCAATGATTACAGCAGTACGACTTCTGGTACCAGTGTGATTTTATATCTTGCTCCAGATGAAGAAGGCAGCGGTGCTTCTGGTGAGCGTTGCCGAGTAACCTATACACAGGCGGCTGCAAACGGCACCCCTAACGTAGCTGTTGATACCGATGAGTGTTAATTTAATATTTTGAAGCCTAGCTCAGGATTTACGTTAGTTGAGTTAGTTATGGTGCTGGTTATTCTTGGAATAATCAGCACCTTTGCGGTTTCGCGCTTTGCCGACCAGCAGACTTATTCCGGTCGTGCAGTGGTTAATCAACTGCTGGCAAGTGCACGATTAGCTCAACAATCTTCTTTGGCTCAATCCTCGGCCGCAAATGTCGAAATGCGGGTCACGCAGGCTGGCGGGCAATGGCGTTTTCAGGTAACCGGTGGTGATGGCCTGACAGTTGCTCTGGATTCCGGAGCCGAGCAGATTCGTTATGGCAGCAATTTTTCTGCAGCCTGTTCTGCCTTAACCAATATTCCGCTTACGCTTGAATTTAACGGCCAGGGCTCATTAACCTCAGGTCAAAATATCCGTATTTGTGTGATTGAAAATAATCGCAATCGGGAATTATGTATCAGTTCAGCAGGATATGCGTATGAAGGAAGCTGCGTTTTATAACCTCCAATCATTACGCCGAGTAGATGGTGTCACACTGGTCGAGCTGGTGATCAGTATTGTGGTGATATCCATTGCTTTAACTGCACTTCTCAGTAGCTTTTCATTATCGGCTGGCCGCAGCGCTGACCCCATGTGGCAAAGTAAGGCTAGCCAATTAGCACAAGCCTATCTTGATGAAATCATGGCGATGCGTTTTCAGGAGAACTCACCATTGGCCGGTGGTGCTGTTGTTGGTTGTAGTGTTGCCGGGAATGAAGCCGATGAAACCAGTCGTGCTTTGTTTGATGATGTTGATGATTACGATGGCTTAAACGAGCAAGCCAGCTTTCTGGATAATACGGTGCCTACCAGTTATGTGGGTTATCAGGTTGCGGTGAACGTTTCTTGTTCGGATGCTGCTGGAAATACCGGTTCATCCGTGAATAGCAAATTGATTACCCTGAATATTACTTCTCCAACCGGCCAGACCTTATCGTTCAGCACGTTCAGGGGCAATTTCTGATGATGCCTTCTATGTATCAACAATCAGGTTTTACACTGGTCGAATTGATCATGGTCATTGTGATTTCGTCGATTCTGGCAGTGGGTACAACGCGTTTTATTGCTCAAACCTCCGATTCTTTTATTGCTTCGTCGCAACGCCTGACTATTGCCACAACGGCAGGTTTAATCAGCGAAAAAATATCTCGTGAAGTTCGCTCCGCCTTGCCGAATAGTATTCGTATCTTTGCCGATGGTACCAATAGCTGCCTGGAATTTATCCCTGTCGTTAATAGTTCAGAGTATCTTTCAGTTCCGCTGGCCGCAGCTGAAAACAGTTTTCAGATTGTCCCCTTGTTGGCAGGGCTTAATCGGGGTTATGTCTCTGTGTACCCCAGTAGCACCAGCGATATTTATAACAGCAGTAGTAATACCGTGACTCAGGTTCAGGCAACGGCGTCGGCAGTGACTGGTATGCCAGGCATTCAGGAGATCGTGTTTGATGGCGCAGCGAATGTACAGTTTGCAACCGGGTCACCTACCCAGCGAGTTTATTTAACCAGCCAACCGGTTGCCTTTTGTGAAGACAATAATGGCTTTGTATGGCGTTATTTTGATTATGGTTTTCATAACAATAGTGCAGCTCAACTGCCTCCGGCCAGTAACCGGCGGGAAGTCATTGGCAACAGCCTGCAAGCGGGTAGCCTTGAATTTGAACTTGCGCCCGCACAGCTCCAGCGTAATGCCGTAGTGCGCATCAGTATGATTGTTACTTCGCCGCGAAGTGAATCGGTTGCCATTGCTCAGGAGGTTCAGTTACGAAATGTCCCCTGAATTCAGATCGTTAGGCCAAATCAACAAAACAGACGGGTTTAGTCTGCCGGTAGCAATTTTTATTATTGTGATTCTGGCACTGATTGCTGCGGCGATGAATCGCTTATCGGAAACCGGTAGTCAGTCATATATTGCGGCATTGCTTTCCAACCGGGCTTTTTATGCCGCTGAAAGTGGTATACAGCTGTCGTTAATACAGGTTCTGGATACCCCGGTTTGTAGTTGTAGTGGGGTTAGTAATATTTCCTATACAGTTACAGGGCTGTCAGGTTGTCGCGCAACGATTAGCTGTGATGACAGTCTGATTGTGGGGGGAGAAACCTTTTGTACTGTTAGTAGTATGGGTCAATGTAATGGTAACAGTGCCCAGCGAATGATAGAAGTAAGGGTTAAGTGATGGAACTGAAGCGTTATTTATATCAATTAATGACTTTAACGTGCTTTTTTTCTGTAACGGTGCAAGCGGCTTATAATCTGACTGAGCTTGAGTCAACTCCATTGGATATTCCGAACACGGTCAACACCGTTATTTGGGATAATACTGATACTGGCTTTCCAAATGACGATGATAAAGCTGTTGTTAATATTGGCTTTGATTTTACCTTTGATGATACTCAATACAATCAGGTACGCATTCTTACAAATGGCATTTTACAGTTTGGTGCCAATCAAAGATTACACCGGGATTTTCGTAACGAGCAACTCCCCACAGATGAAGGCGATCGTCTGATTGCTGTGTATTGGGACGATTTGGTCGATGATGCAAATAGCCAGGTAACTTATGGTAATGCAGGGTCAGCACCTAATCGACGCTTTATTGTTAACTGGACCAATGTACGGGCATATTCTAATAATCTGCGCTATGACTTTCAGGTTGTGCTTTATGAAAATGGCGACATTCGTTATCGCTATAATAACAATACGGCCAATGGTCAAAGTGCAACGATTGGCCTTGAAATTGACGATTCTGACTCGATTCAATACTCATTTAATCAGATCAGTGTTGAAACCAGTTTTGACTTATTATTTCGTAATACTTTGTTGATTCTTCCTGACCCAGTGGCGAGCTATCGCTTTGATGAATCTGTTTTTGATGGAACACCTGGGGAGTTACTGGACAGTTCTGGTAACGGGCTTTCCGGCAATACGTTTAACTCATTAGCTACCGATGATCTGTCACCCGCTATTCCTGGGGTTGTTGGCAGCTGTCGTTATGGTTCTTTCGGTGGTAATACCCCGGAGCATTATGCAGAAATTGCTGATAATAATTTATTGGATTTTCAAACAGAATTTACCGCAGCCGCCTGGATTAATATTGATGCTATTCCGGCATCAGGGTTACGCACTGTACTTTCAAAAGATGAGAACTATGAGTTTCATGTTAATTCAAACGGAGAAATAAATTGGTGGTGGAATAATAGCTCTGGAAATGACAGGGAGATAGACTCAACAGCTTCAATTACTGCAGGTCGTTGGTACCATGTTGCTGTTAGTTATCGGCCTGGAAATCAGGTGATATACATTGATGGTTTGCCTTCAGGAAGCTCAGGTTTTAATGAAAACCTGAGGCAAAACTCAGATCCATTACAAATAGGTGCCGATCAAAATTTTTCAGGAAGATTTTTTTCTGGCGACATTGATGAAGTCAATATTTTTGATCAGTTTCTGAGTCAAAGTCAGGTTGAAGAGCTGATGGCTGAAACACGACCTTGTGCAGCGAGTAATCTATGTGTTGGAAGTTTTCCTGATGGTATCAACACACATGCTGCTGCTGGTGAAATCAGTTTTGGCCGTGACAGTCAGCTTTTTTTCAGCCCGGATGATCGTCTGAACACCAGTCGAATCAATCTGGATGGTGGTTCAACAAACCGCAGCTGTGTTTCAGTCGAATGTCAGGCAAACTCGACGCCTGTTCCGACCACGGAAGCTCAGCCATTTCCTGACACAACAGGTTTCTCTACGGATGTGACCACTGGAAATAACGGAAATATTGCGATTGGTGGTGTGACGAATGAATACAGAACAATCTCTGTCGGAAATTCATCACTTATTGGAACCTTTACCGGAAGAACAGACTTTTATATCGACCGATTGGCCACAGGAAATAATTCGATTCTGAATTTGGTTGCCGGAAATTACTGGATTCGTGATCTTGATCTCGGGAGAGCGAATACAATTAATGTGATTGGGCTTGGCACCGTTCGGATTTTTATTGGCACAAATACCTCAATCTCACGTGATTTGATTGCAAACTCGGATGGAGCGGGACAAGAACGAGATGCCTCTCAGTTGCTAATTTATGGATACGGTGATTTGACGGTTGAGCGGGATAGCACTCTTAGCGGAATTGTTTACGCCAGAGGAAATCTGGTATTAGAGCGGGATTCGTTTTTATTTGGGGCAGCAACTGCAGCAAACATTACATTAGGAAGGGACAGTAATGTTTATTATTTTCCGTCAGCACTGGAAGGTGCCGATTTTGGGGGGTTATGTGAAGCAGCGAGTTGTTCTCTTGGTGGTTTCCGAATTACACAGCCTGACTATGCGCTCGCCTGTCCATTCTCCAGAGCAAAAATTGATATACAGGCCATATGTGATGATGGTTCAAGTGTTAAAGATGACTACTCTGGTACCATTAACTTAACGACCAGCGAAAACACTCTGAGTCAGTTTTTTTCTGCAGCGAGTGGCGGTAGCCTGATCAGCGATATTACACTGGATGGTAGTGAAAGTGGTATTGCCTCGGTTTATTTATTTCACCAGAATGAAAATACAGAGGTTGCAGTCAGAGCAGAAGACAGCAGCACGAGTGTTTTCTCTGTTGCTGGAGAAACAAGAATAAATAATATTATTCAAGGCAATAAAACTGAATTCCGCACCTCAGGCTTCAGAGTTACGGATGCGTCCAATAACAATGCTTCTCCCGACAACTTTGCCTGTGGCAATTCCACCTCTTTTCGCTTGTTAGCCATTGGCGAAGACACACAGGGAACACCGTGTCAGCTACTGACTGGATTTACGGGTAATAAAGATTTTAAAGCCTGGTTTGACAGTGACACAAACCCGCTTCAGGCAGGTAATCAAACTCAGAATACACCGCTGGTTATCAATGGCACCAATATCACGGAGCAGGGAGATAATAATGCGGTTCCTTCGGCAAATAATCTGACGCTGACTTTTAACTCAGGTGTCGCTGGTATTTCCGTTGCCTATGCCAATAGCGCTCAGATTCAGGCGCTGCATTTTCTGCATGATGATTCACCTTATGGTACGGCACCCTTGCCAGACGACATCCGCACTTCAACCGGTTCTTTTGTTGTGTATCCTGACCGTATTCAGTTAACCGCTAATGATAGTAACAGCCAGTGCACCCCGGCTAATTCTGCGTGTAGCGCGTTTATGGCCGCGGGAGAGCCTTTTTCGATGACGGCCACTGCCCAATGCAGCAATGGTGCAGCTGCTGATCAGTTTATTGGATCGGTGAACTTATCCCATGAGCTGGTTGCACCTGCTGGCGGGAATATTCGTCCGATATCGACAGCACGTGTTGATATTCGCGACAGTGATAATGGCCAGGCTGATTTCAACCAAAGTGTCAATGAAGTGGGGGTGTTTAGTTTTCTGACGAATCCGACGGCTAACCCGGCAAGCTATTTTGGTGTTCCATTACCTCAATATCGCCTGAATAATATTGGTCGTTTTTATCCGGCGAGTTTCCGGACTAGCCTTCCAACGATCAATGGTGCCTGTTCCGACTCGTTTAGTTATATGGGGCAGGATGCGCTGGAGATTCAGTTTTCGGTGGAAGCATTAAACGCTTCTTCGGCTCGGGTAATTAACTATACCGGTAGTTTTGCGTTTGATACTAACGTCAGTCTGGTAGCAGAAAATAATGACGACGGTTCTGATATGGGTGGTCGTTTTAGCAATGTAAATAATCTTGATCGCACTGCCTGGATGAATGGTCAAGCCAGTTACAGCGATATCAATATTGCATTTGATCGCTCTGCGTCTGGCCCTGATGGTCCTTATCAGGACTTACAGATTGGTTTGCAGTTGTCTGACGGTGATGCCGCGTTAACCGGTTTAAATATGAATGCGGCAACGTCAGGTGCTTGTACCGGAGCTGGCTGTGATGCTTTGTTATTGGGCAACACGGATGTTCGTTTTGGCAGTTTGTACCTGGCCAATGCCTTTGGCCCGGAAACCATGCCATTGAGCCAGCGGGTTGAGGTCCGTTATTTTGATGGCACTAACTTTATTGTGAACAACGATGACAATGCCTGCGATTCACTGCTGGCAAGCAATCCACCGTTGCTTGCCACGGGGGCTTTAGCGGCACTTCCCCGCAATGTGCAGCAAGATATTACCGCGGGTGTGGGTTTTATTCGTTACGACGCTCCCGGGCTGGGTAATAGCGGGCGGTTAGCGGTGGAATATCAGGCGCCAACCTGGCTGACCACAGAGTATGGCACCAATGGCGACGCCAACGATTATGAAGAAAATCCAACCGCGACCATTACCTTTGGACAATACAGAGGTAATGATCGGGTGATTTATTGGCGTGAAGTTACGAATTAATGCGCTTCGCTATCTTCTTCGTTATCGGCTTCCGGATGGCTGTCGACATCCATCTCCAGCTCTTTAATTTTACGGGTGAGAGTATTACGTCCCCAGCCTAATAAATTGGAAGCATCACGGCGACGACCAGCCGTATGTTTTAAAGCCGTTTCGATCATAATACGTTCAAATGCCGGAACGGCGGTATCCAATAAACCGACCACACCAGCACTTAATTGTTGGTCTGCCCAATAGCGCAGCGCCTGCTCCCAGTTGCCGCCGCTGACATTGCCACTTTCCTGCTGCATTAATTCCGGTGGTAAATCACTGATTAATACTTCACGGCCGGAAGCCATTACAGTAATCCAGCGGCAGATATTTTCTAATTGACGTACGTTACCTGGCCAATCCAGCGACGATAAATATTCTTCGGTTTCGGTTTTCAGAGTTTTAACTTCGACTTCTAACTCTTCAGCCGCTCGTTTGAGGAAGTGAGTTAATAACTTTGGAATATCTTCGCGGCGTTCAGCTAGGCGTGGCAGGTGAACCCGGATGACGTTTAAGCGGTGGAATAAATCCTCCCGGAAGCGACCTTCTTTTACCAGGTTTTCCAGATCCTGGTGCGTTGCCGCCACAATCCGCACATTCACTTTGACCGGTGTGGTGCCACCGACGCGGTAAAATTCGCCATCAGCTAACACCCGCAATAAACGGGTCTGAGTGTCGGCGGGCATATCACCGATTTCATCCAGAAACAGGGTTCCGCCATTGGCTTGCTCAAACCGGCCACGACGCTGACCGCCTGCACCGGTAAAGGAGCCTTTTTCATGGCCGAATAATTCCGACTCAATCAGATCTTTGGGAATGGCGGCCATATTCAGCGCAATAAAAGGTTCGGCAGAGCGCGGGCTGTGCTTGTGTAATGCGTGGGCAACCAGCTCTTTACCGGTACCGGATTCACCGTTAATCAGTACCGTGATATTGGATTGTGATAAACGGCCGATGGCACGGAAAACTTCCTGCATTGCCGGTGCTTCACCAATAATTTCGGTGTCTTCTTTATCTTCTTCCGATTCCGGTTGTTGTGCATTTAATTCAGCAAAATGATCAATAGCGCGTTGAATCAGAGCAACCGCTTCGTCGACATCAAACGGCTTTGGCAGATATTCAAAAGCCCCTTGTTGATAAGACGATACGGCACTATCCAGATCGGAGTGAGCCGTCATAATAATCACCGGCAACTGCGGGTGCGCTTCTTTGGCTTCACGCAGTAAGGTCAGGCCGTCCATGCCCGGCATGCGAATATCTGAAATAATAGCGTCTGGGTGTTCACGCTTCAGCTGCGCTAATGCCGGTTCCGCCTGTTCAAAAACCCGGGTGCTGATGTTGGCCTGGGCCAACGCTTTTTCCAAGACCCAGCGAATGGATTTGTCGTCATCAATAATCCAGACAGTGCTCATACGGATTCCAATGGTAAATAAATTGAGAAAAGGGTGTTTCCAGGTTGGCTATCGACTTCGATAATGCCATTAACCTGGTTAATAATAGATTGTGAAATAGAGAGCCCGAGGCCGGTGCCTTCCGGACGACCCGTTACCATCGGGTAAAATAAATTTTCCTGCAGCTTGGCAGGAATGCCCGGGCCATTATCACGAATATCAATTTGCGCCACTAAGCGATGACGCAGGTGGCCAATGGTAAACTGGCGTACGGTACGGGTGCGTAATTTCAGTGTCGGTACCGGGATCGGTGGCTCCGCTTCCAGCATGGCCTGCATCGCATTACGGCAGATATTTAACATCGCCTGAACGATCTGACCTTTATCCGCTTCCAGCTCCGGAATTGATGGGTCATAGTCGCGCTCAATCTGAATCACATTTTCAGATTCCACGCTGACCAGCTGGCACACACGCTCGAGAATTTCGTGAATATTCACCTGCTCGGTTTTCGGAATCTGGCGAGGTCCAAGCAAGCGATCAACCAGATCACGCAGGCGATCCGCTTCTTCAATAATAATTTCGGTGTATTCTTTTAACCCTTCTGATGGTAATTCACGTTCCAGCAGCTGAGCTGCACCGCGAATTCCACCCAGTGGGTTTTTGATTTCATGAGCCAGGCCGCGCACCAGGTGGCGGGTGGTTTCCTGCTTAGCAATCAGCTGCTCTTCACGGCTGATGCGCATCAGGCGGTCACGCCCTGACATTTCAACCAGTAGGGTTGGCAGTTTTGTCTCCGGGTGAGAAACCGGGCTGACGCTGTAATCCAAAGTGACATGGTGCTGATTGTGCAGCACGATGCTGGCCTCACGCTTGGTGAATGAGGTGCCATTAATAATGGCATTCTCCAGTGCAGCTTTGGCTTCTGGAGATTCATCGGCAAGCTCAGAGAAGTGCACACCCATGCCGCGCTTGTCACTCATTTCCAGCAGGGCTTCGGCGGCAGGGTTCATATAGGTCACCATCAGGTCAGCATCGAGCAACACAACTCCGGTATTGAGGTGCTCAAGTAAGCGTTGATTGATGATTGGGCTGGCCAGCATGGTTTTACTCCCTGGTTCAGGTGGCTGATGGCCTGTAATGTCCTGAACGATTTGTCTAAAGTCCTTTCAGCAAAAAGCGAGCCATATCAATATGGTGCACAAAAATAGCGCTGCCAGTGGCTGCCAATGCTTTTATGATGAGCGATATTCAATAATTCTAAGATAGCATGCACTAGATGTGTGCAGTTTTTTCTTGTTGTGTTTTTATTTGGTGCAAATAGACGAGTGGAGTGGATGATTCCACTCCGGGCATAAAAGAGGCAGGAAATTGTGATTCTGTCGGTATTCATTTTACAGGACATCAGTCCAGTAAAAGGTATTAGCGGCCGACAGAGGCCCGTTTGACATAAACGGTGATGGTATTCGATTCAATCAGGGTTTGATCCTGCTTGTCGACGACACGAAGCTGCAGCCGGTGTTCTCCTCGATCCATATATTCAAGCTTGAAGCGGGTAGTAGTGCCTTTATCGATAACAACGTCGTTATTCAGCAATTGAATGGTGTGGCCGGGCTGCAAGCCGGGTGATAACACGCCGTTGACCGTTAGACTTCCGGCCGCTCCGGTAGGGATGGTTGTTTCATCCGTTGGCGAAATAATGCCCAGGCTGGTGTATTCAATGACGGGTTCTTCCTGTTGTTCAGGCTGTTGTGGTGCTTGGGGGGCGACAAAGGCCGGCATACTGGGCAGCTCTTTCACCTTATGCGCTTCGGACCCCTGAGACGGCTGATCGCTGAAGGTAACATTACCGTCCTTATCACGTGTCATATACACGTCTGTTGCCAGCGCTGCCGTAGCACTCAGTATGGCTGAGATCGAGAGTAAAGTAGCTTTTAAACAGTTCATAATTGGTATCCGGGTAAATCGGTCCATGATGATAGTGATTTCAATAATAATGCCTAACGCGTATGCTGCGCCAGCAACAATGACAACAGAGATCAGCGATTATGATTGGTTTGATTCAGCGTGTGACTCATGCACGGGTTGAGGTGGATGACACAGTCACAGGTAAGATTGATCAGGGTATCTTACTGCTGCTGGGTGTACAGAAAGAGGACGATGAGCAGAAAGCCGATAAGCTGCTGCACAAGGTGTTAAATTACCGAATTTTCAGCGATGAAAACGGCAGAATGAATAACAGCTTGTTGGATATTCAGGGAGAGCTGTTAGTCGTTTCTCAGTTTACGCTGGCGGCGGATACGCAGAAAGGGCTTCGCCCGGGCTTTTCGTCGGCGGGTTCTCCCGAGCAGGCTGAACGTTTATACGATTATTTTGTTGCCCAGTCGCAGCAGCAGGTTATTACCCAAACCGGACGCTTCGGGGCTGATATGAAGGTGTCGTTGTGTAATGATGGGCCGGTTACATTTCGGTTGGAAGTATAGAAAACTACCTGGTCGAATCTGAATGTAATTTATCTGTCTTGCCATAACTATTTGAATAATGATGAGAGAAAACTGATGGAGTATTCCGCATTACGGGGCGCCCACATGGGATTTGCCTACCTGAGCATTTTATTGTTCGTTATTCGCTTCTTTTTATTTTCAGCAAAGCCTGTGTTGCGCAGTAACAAGCTGCTGAAAATTTTGCCGCATATTATTGATACCTTTTTGCTGATTTTTGCACTGCTGTTGCTGCACAATGTGTGGGGAAGCCCGGTGGTTGATTGGTGGATCGTTGCTAAAGTGGTTGGCTTACTGGGCTATATTGGTTTTGGCATCGGTGCTATCAAACGTGGCAGCTGGCCAGCATTTATTGGCGCGCTGATTTGCTTTGCTTATATCTTTGGTGCAGCAAAAGCCCACAGTGTCTTATCCTGGTTGGCGCTGCTCTGAGTACTGACTTTGGACTAACTGCTGACTCTGGTCTGGATTTACAATTCTGAACTTTCCTGTGAATCCAGGCTCAGACTACAATAAAGTAAGACCTAACTGCTTTGTGGCTGTATGTTGAATAACCTGTTGCGCTATTTATTGATATTTGCCGTACTCCTGACTTCTAACAGTCAGGCGTTGATGGCCGCGCAGTCGCTTTTAACGGAGTCGGGTAATCAGGTTGAAGACATGGCGGATAACCTTCCTCCTTGCCATCGCACTACCGAATTCCAATCAAAGTCTGGATTGCCTGATGTTCAGCTTGAATGTGAACGCGATTGCAACTGCTGTGGCGGTAGTTGCTCCAGTTTTGCGATGACACTTGATCTCCCCCTGGGGTTATCAACCCAACAACATTACAACGCACAAATAACCTCTCTCTTTTCTCCTCTGAAGCGTCTGGAATCACTCCAGCGACCTCCTATTTCCGCTTAATACACCCAAAGACCGTCTTTAATCTGCAGCGTGTCTTGCTGCAAGTCGTTTATTGTTTGTATTGAGAACATTATGAAAAACATCGCACTCGTTGTATTCGCAGCCTCTATCGGCGCTGTAATTAGCTGGTGGTTACAGCACCAGAAAACAGCGTCAGAAAACAGCCCCAGCGTTCAAGAGCAGCAGCCGTTATATTGGGTTGCTCCCATGGATCCGAATTTCAGGCGTGACCAACCTGGCTTGTCACCTATGGGTATGGCGTTGGTGCCGGTTTATGAAGAAAGCCACTCACCGGGAGAAGTGCAGATATCCGCTGCGGTGAAAAATCAGATGGGAGTAACCGCTACAACGGCTCAACGACTGCCATGGTTAGCGACTCAGCAAGTTTTTGCTGAAATCAAAGTCAATAATGAAGCATTGCAACACTTCCAGATACGCGCGGATGGCTGGGTTGAAAAAAACTATGTTTTTTCGAAAGGAGAATCCGTTAAAGCCGGGCAGCCACTGTTTGATTTTTACAGTCGTGATCTGGTTGTGGCGCAGGAAGAATTTCTGGTTGCATTGGCTGATGGTGAACCGGCTTTAATTCGCGCAGCACGGAATAAATTAAATACCTATAAATTACCAAAAGGCTGGATTCAGCAACTCGCACGTAACCGAGTGGTGCACGAATATATCCGCTTTGTTGCGGAACAAGCCGGAGTCATCAGTTTCTGGAATTTACCACAAGGGCGACAAGTTAAGCGTGGTGAGCAGGTTTTGACGATCGCCGACTTATCATCCGTTTGGCTGGAAATGCAATTAACGAAACCATTAGTCTCACTCGAGAATCTGACGGTTCGTGTATTACACCCCACCGAACAGGAACTGGATATTGACCCCCAATCATTGTTGTTATCCCCCTTGCTGAATACCGATCGAACTCAAACGCTTCGTTTCAGTGTGAATAATCCACAGCTACGCTGGCATCCGGGAGATTACTTAACATTAATGTTACGGCAGCAGTCTGCTGATGTGCTGCAGATCCCCTCGCAGGCCATTATTGATGATGGCATACAAACACGTGTGGTATTGGCACTGACGGATGAAAATAATGAGACGCAAAAATTCAAATCCGTCGCCGTTAATATCGGGCGTGAGTCACAATCAGGAGTTAATGGTTATAGTCAGAAAACAGAAATACTGGCGGGGCTTCAGGTGGGTGACCGGGTGGTGAGCAGCGGGCAATTTTTGCTGGATTCTGAATCCTCAATAGACTCGGATTTATTGCGTTTTTACCCTTCTTCTGAGCAAGACATTATCTGGTTCAATGGGCGGGTAAAGCTGAGTAGCAGTAGTCGAATTGATGTACAGCACCAGGGGATTACACAATGGAGCTGGCCAGCGATGCAGCAGAATTTTCATCTGGCGCTGGATTCTTCGAGTCTTGAAAAATTCAGTCCGGATCTTAATAACTGGAGCCAGCCTATGAGGATTAAACTGGCAGCACTGGACGATGGCGATTTTTGTGTGGTGGATATTCAGCCAATGGCAGAGGAGTCCAGCCGATGATTCATCGTATTATTCTATGGTCGGTTAAAAACCGGGTGCTGGTTGTATTACTCAGTCTGATGCTTTTGCTGTTGGGTTTGTATGCAGTTAAACAAACGCCAGTAGATGCTATTCCGGATTTATCCGATGTGCAGGTAATTGTGAAAACCAGTTATCCCGGTCAGGCTCCAGAAGTTGTTCAGGAGCAGATTACTTATCCGCTGACAACGGCATTAATGGCGGTGCCAGGAGCACAGGTTGTGCGTGGCTTTTCTTTTTTTGGTGATTCGTATGTCTACATTATTTTTGATGATGACACCGATATCTATTGGGCACGAAGCCGGGTGCTGGAATACCTGAGTCAGTTGTCAGGCCAGTTACCGAGTGGCGTTCAACCTCTGCTTGGCCCTGATGCCACAGGTGTTGGCTGGGTATTTATTTATGCGTTAGCGGATCGTACGGGGCAGACGGATCTTGCTGAATTACGGCGTTTACAAGACTGGCTACTGAAATTTGAATTACAGTCTGTGGAAGGCGTATCAGAAGTCGCAGTGTTGGGCGGTATGGTCAAACAATATCAGGTGCAATTAAATCCAGCTGCTCTAATGGCTCATAAGCTATCAGTGAACCAGGTCATTATGGCAATACGCCAGGCGAATCAGCAGAGTGGTGCCTCGGTAATTGAACAAGCAGAAGCGGAATACATGGTCAATGCAACGGGTTATATCCGTACCATCCAGGAACTTGAAAATGTTCCTTTGCCGATGGCTACCCAAAAAGCAGATGCTAATGAAACGTTACCACTTCTGCTGATAAAAGATATTGCCAAGGTCCGGGAGGTACCGGAGATGCGCCGTGGAATTGCTGAATTAAACGGTGAAGGTGAAGTGGTTGGTGGCATTATTGTCATGCGTTATGGCGAAAATGCACAAGCAGTGATTCAGCGAGTTAAAGCGAAACTCCGACAAATAAGGGCATCTCTCCCTGGCCATATTGACATCATTCCGGTTTATGATCGTTCTGAACTAATTGAATCAGCCGTCGATAATTTATGGCAAAAACTTTCTGAAGAATTTCTCGCCGTCATACTGGTGTGTGCTGCTTTTTTATTGCACTTCCGCTCTTCGTTGGTGATTTTATTCAGTTTACCGCTAGGTATCCTGACCGCGTTTATTCTGATGAAGTGGCAGGGGCTTAATGCCAATATTATGTCATTAGGTGGGATTGCGATTGCCATTGGAGCTATGGTCGACGGTGCGATTGTAATGATTGAGAATCTGCATAAACACCTGGAAAAAGAACCGGATATCCGTGGGGAGAAGCGTTGGCAGCTGGTCATTCAATCCTGCCAGGAAGTAGGCCCTGCACTCTTTTTCAGCTTGCTGATTATTACCCTGAGTTTTTTGCCCGTGTTTGTATTAGAAGCTCAGGAAGGAAGGTTATTTTCGCCGTTAGCTTTTACCAAAACTTATGCCATGGCCGCTGCGGCGATTTTAGCGATTACTCTGGTTCCGGTGCTGTTGGGTTATCTGGTGACAGGGAACATTCGTAGTGAACAGCATAACCCGTTAAACCGCCTACTGGTGCATGCGTATTTACCGGTTTTAAGCAGGGTATTGAACTGGCCAAAAATAACGCTGTTGCTGGTTAGCCTGATTGCCTTATCAGCGGTTTATCCACTGCAAAAGCTGGGTTCAGAGTTTATGCCGCCTTTGGACGAAGGTGACTTAATGTATATGCCAACCACTTATCCCGGTTTGAGTATCGGCGAAGCACGTCAGATTCTTCAACAAACAGACAGGCTGATTCGCTCTGTTCCGGAAGTCAAAAATGTCTTTGGTAAAATTGGTCGGGCTGAAACCGCAACAGATCCGGCACCGTTAACCATGATTGAAACTTTTATTCAGTTTAAGCCAAAAGAGCAGTGGCGAGCGGGAATGACTGCTGAAAAATTACGTCAGGAACTGGATCAGAAGGTTCAGTTTCCCGGGTTAACCAATGCCTGGGTCATGCCGATAAAAACCCGTATCGATATGTTGGCTACGGGGATTAAAACCCCAGTTGGAATTAAAATTGCGGGAGACGATCTTGCTACCATTCAGGCAATTGGCGAACAGGTTGAAGCGATCATCAAGCCACTTCCCGGAACTCTTTCTGTTTATGCGGAGCGAACTGCCAGTGGACGTTATCTGCAGATCGATATCGATCGCATCCGAGCGGCACAATACGGTCTGAGTCTGGACTCGGTTCAGCAAATTTTAGCGACTGCTGTGGGTGGCCGTGCCATTGACCAATCCATTCAAGGGCTGGAGCGTTATGCTATCAGCGTGCGTTACCCTCAAAGTTATCGAAACTCGTTATCAACATTAAAAGAGCTTCCGCTTATTACAACGCATGGGCAGGTAATACGCTTAGCAGAAATTGCTGAGATCGAAATTAAACCCGGCCCGGCAATGATTAAAAGTGAAAATGGCCGGATTAATGGCTGGTTGTTTATTGATATTCAGGGTGTTGATTTGGGGCAGTATGTTCAACAAGCACAACAGGTGATTGAGACAGCCTTGGGCGATAAAACTATTGATCTTCCTGCAGGCTATTCAATCAATTGGGCTGGGCAATATGAATACCTGCTTCGAGCGGAACAAAAACTGAATTATGTGGTGCCGCTTACACTGTTGATCATTACTATTTTATTGTTTTTGAGTTTTGGCCGCATAGCTGAAGTGATGATGATATTATTGACACTACCATTATCACTTGTAGGTGGTTTGTGGCTTATGTGGTGGCTGGATTTTAATTTTTCCGTCGCCGTTGGTGTGGGCTTTATTGCTCTGGCGGGTGTTGCTGTCGAAATTGGAGTGATTATGCTGGTGTATTTAAATCAGGCTTATCAACAAGCGCTACAGCAGGCAAAAACAGAGACACGTTGCTTAGAAAAAGCACAGCTGCAACAAGCGGTTATTCAGGGAGCAGGGTTGCGTTTGCGCCCCATCGCCATGACAGTAGCCACGATTGCGATTGGTTTATTGCCAGTATTGTACTCAGGCGGTACAGGGTCTGAGGTGATGAGCCGAATTGCCGCGCCCATGATCGGAGGGACAATTAGTGCCTTATTACTGACTCTGGTTGTGTTGCCCGTGATTTATTATTTATGGCGCAGTGCTTCGTTAAATCAACACTCTAAATAACCCAACACCCGGAAATCAGAAATGACTGAATCCGGATGTTGCTGTTATGTCTGAAAAAGGCCCGGTTAGGATCACATTCGCCGGGCCTTTTTTACAGACGCCGATCTGATGTATTGTGGGGAATTGCTGTTGCAGCTCAGCGATGGCATTTGTGTTTTGACTGGTAAATAACAGCTGATAATCATCGCCACCGGTCAGGCATTGTTGTTTTTTTTGCGGATCTGCATATTGGATTTTTTCCGGATCAATTTCCAATACCAGCTCGGATGAGCGAGCAATATGACCAGCGTCTTGTAATAAGCCGTCAGAAATATCCATGCAGCTGCTGGCAATGTTCAGCAGTTGTTGCCCCAGTGATAAATGCACTTGGGGAAAATAATAAGCCTGTGCAAACCCGGAAATATCCGCCGGATTGTGTAATACTTGAGGTAAAGCCAGTGCTGCAGCGCCAATTGGGCCGGAGCAATAAATCGCATCACCGGCTTGTGCGCCGCTGCGAGTCAGTGCCTGACTGTTACCATGCTGATTCAGCGCTACCCAACCCTGAACTGCCACCGAAATCACAAGTTGTTTGCCGCGTGTGGTATCACCACCCATTAATGCAATATTTAATTCATGAGCGGCTTTTTTTAAACTGTCAGAAAAGTCTTTTAACCAGTCGGCGTCAGATTCGGGTAGCGTTAACGCCAGATGAAACCCCTGCGGGTTTGCCCCCATAGCAGCTAAATCACTAACAGCACAGCGCAGCGCTCGTTGCGCAATTAAATGAGCCGGAGCTGTTGCCGGAAAATGCACATCGGCCACCTGAGTATCAATACTCTGAACAAGTTCAGTATTTGCCGGTGGTTTTATAACGGACGCATCATCACCAATGGCAATGACGGTATCGGAGGAGGAGGGGAAGTCAGAGCAAAAAAAACGGCGAATTAATTCAAATTCACCGATACGGTTGGATGAGGTGTCCGTTGTTTTTTTGCTCATCGAAATCTTGTTCCCGTTACAGAATCAAGATTTTTTATGGCCGCGAATTTCGACCATACGATCACGCTGGGCTAATTTATCCAGAATGCCGTTGACGTATTTGTGGCCGTCGGTTGCACCAAAGGTTTTAGCCAGCTCAACCGATTCGTTGATGACCACTTTATAAGGCACATCGATACGGTGCACCATTTCATACGCGCCCAGACGTAAAATGGCCAGTTCTACCGGCGTGAGTTCATCTAAGCGACGATCCAGCAGAGGCTCAATTTTTTTGTCCAGGTCGGCTTTCTCGCGCGGCACTCCATGCAGAATGTCGTGGAAATATTCCAGATCCACTTTGCTCATGTCGTTATCGGTACGAAACTCAGCTTCAATGGCAGCCAGGTTTGCGCCAGCCAGTTGCCATTGGTAAATGGCTTGTACGGCAAAACGTCGTGCTTTACGACGTGCAGCCGGGCTGGATTTTTTTCCGCCCTGATGGTTTCCACGGGCGGATTGATTGGGAGTGCTGGACATCGGGCTTACGCCTCCAGAGCTTTGATCAGGTTAACCATCTCAAAGGCGGACATTGCTGCTTCTTCGCCTTTGTTACCGGCTTTAGTGCCTGAACGCTCAATGGCTTGCTCAATTGAATCGACGGTCAGTACACCGAATGAAACCGGAATACCAGACTGCAGAGAAACCTGGCCCAGACCTTTGGTGCACTCAGCTGAAACGTATTCAAAGTGTGGCGTACCACCACGAATCACAGCGCCCAGAGTGATGATGGCGTCGTATTTACCGCTGTCGGCTACTTTTTTAGTCGCCAGAGGAATTTCCATGGCACCCGGAACACGAATCACCGTGATATTTTCGATATCCACACCGTGGCGGGTTAAAGAATCGACTGCGCCTTCTAACAGGCTCTCTACAACAAATGCATTCCAACGACCCACTACAATGGCGTATTTACCGTCGTTTGGAGTTAAATCACCTTCGATAATTTCTAAGCTCATGGTTTTACTCTCGTTCAAATAAATTCTAAAGCTGCAGTACAAGGTCATTACCGACAGACACGCCGTGAATACGTCCCTGTAGGCTCTTCGATGACATCCTGTCATCGCAAGGTCTGCTGGTAATAACCTAATACTGCAGCTGACAACGCTAAACTTTTTTGCATTGTCTGGTGTTAAAGATTCCGAAGGATATTTATTTCAGGCGACCGTCTACCGCAGGGATGCGGTAGCCGAGCGTACATGGATGTATTTACCGCGTGTCGCTCGAAATAAATATGCTTGGGAATCGAATTTGAATACTTACTCGGCCTCTTATTCTGAGTACGGCAAATACTCTTCAATTTCCAAATCAAACCCTGACAGGCCCGCGTAACGGGTTTCACTGCTCAGCAGTTTCATTTTTTTCACGCCTAAATCGCGCAGAATCTGTGAACCGGTACCAATGGTCAGGAACGCACCGGAACTGTCAGTGTTCGGGCTGCGTTGCGGACGCACACGACCAAAATGCTGGTCCATGCTGTCACAAATATTTTCTTGCTGACCTGCAGACAACAGAACCAGAACACCTTTGCCTTCTTCAGCAATTTTTGCCATGGCTTTGGTAGAAGACCAGCTTTCAGAATCGGCTTTACGAATCCCTAATGTGTCACGCAAGGTATTGGTGGTTTGTACCCGCACAACGGTGGCGTCGTCTTCATTAATGTCACCCATGGTCAGTGCCAGGTGGGTTTCATTCTGGATGCTGTCTTTAAAGGTATGCAGCTGGAATTCACCAAACTCAGTGTGTACCGAATCTTTGCTGGTCAGCTCAACGGTTTTTTCGTTGGCGATGCGATAGTGAATCAAATCGGCGATGGTACCGATTTTAATACCGTGCTTTTCGGCAAACACTTCCAGATCCGGACGGCGCGCCATGGTGCCGTCGGCATTCATGATTTCAACGATTGCTGATGACGGTGTTAAACCCGCTAAGCGCGCCAGATCGCAACCAGCTTCGGTATGACCTGCACGGCTTAATACACCACCCGGACGAGCGCGCAACGGGAAGATATGACCCGGTTGTACGATGTCTTCTGGTTTGCTGGTGGCATCAACCGCAACCTGAATGGTGCGGGCGCGATCAGCAGCAGAAATACCTGTGGTTACGCCTTCAGCCGCTTCAATCGACACCGTGAATGGCGTGGAGAACTTCGCACCGTTGCCCGCCACCATGGATGGTAAACCTAAGAAATCACAACGCTCACCGCTTAAGGTTAAGCAAATCAAGCCACGGGCTTCGGTGGCCATGAAGTTGATGATTTCAGGGGTTACTTTCTCCGCTGCAACAATGATGTCACCTTCGTTCTCACGGTCTTCGTCATCCATCAGGATAACCATTTTACCGTTGCGGATATCTTCAATAATGTCTTCGATCTTATTCAGGGGCATGTTGCTCACCTATTTCCAGAAACCGTTTTTCGCCAGGAATGCCTGGTCGATGCCACTTTGTGTGGTCTGTGCTGCGCTGTCTTTACCACCAGCCAGCAGCTGTTCTAAGTAGCGCGCGATAATATCAACTTCGAGGTGAACTTGCTGGCCTTCTTTGGCAGCGTACAGCGTGGTTTCTTCCGCAGTGTGCGGAACAATGTTCAACTCAAACCCTTGCGGGTTAAGGGCGTTGGCCGTCAGGCTGACACCATCAACCGTGATCGAGCCCTTCGCCGCAATGTATTTTTTCAGATTCGCCGGTGGTTCGATCACAAACTGGATGGAACGGGCATCGGCGTTACGCTTTTTAATCGTGCCTAAACCATCGACATGACCGGTAACGATATGGCCGCCCATGCGTGTGGTTGGCATCATGGCTTTTTCCAGATTAACCGCGGTGCCTTTGCCCCAGCTACCAATTTGGGTATGTGCCAGAGACTCGCGTGATACATCGGCAACAAAACCATCACCCGGCAGTTCTACCACGGTTAAACACACGCCGTTGGTGGCGATGCTGTCACCCAGTTTTACATCTGCCAGATCCAGTGATCCGGTGTGGATGCGCAGGCGTAAATCGCCTTGTTTGTTTTCAACGCTGGCAACTGAGCCAACCGCTTCAATAATTCCGGTAAACATCTAGTTCTCTTCAGGTGCTGGCGTTGAAGGAGTAAGCGTCAGGCGCAGGTCATTGCCAACCATACGCACGTCCTGCCAGTGCCAGCGAATCTGTTGCTTCATTTCACTGAAATCTAAGGATAGCAGTGGTTTGGCGTTGCTCCCTAACAGGGTCGGGGCGCAATACAACACCAGCTCGTTAATCAGGTTGTGTGCGGCAAAAGCCCCAGCCAGCTGGGCGCCACTTTCGACCAGAATTTCGTTATGGCCTTGCTCACCGAGATAACGCATCAGTGCGCTCAGGTCGACTTTACTACGGTCAGGCTCTTTATCTGTTTGTGGTGATACCCAGTAGTTCAGCGAACCACTATTAGCAGGGCGTTCGGGTTTAGATTCTGGTTCAGCCAGCGTGGCAACCAGAATATCGCCGTTTTGTTGTAGCAGCTTAGCGTCTGACGGTAAGCGGTTCTGACCATCAATCACCACACGCAGAGGCTGGCGCCATAAGCGTGCCTCTTGTTCGATTCCCGTTTCCTCAGGTCTTACCGTCATCGACGGGTCATCGATTAATACCGAATCCACACCGGTGATAATGGCACAGGAGCGGGCACGCAAACGTTGTACATCCTGGCGTGCCTGCGGGCCGGTAATCCACTGGCTTTCACCACTGGCCATGGCAGTACGACCATCCAGACTTTGTGCCAGTTTCGCCCGAACATAGGGCAAGCCCGTGCGCATGCGTTGCATAAAACCGATGTTAATTGCTTCAGCTTCTGCTTGCAGGCAGGATTCAACCACCTCAATACCTGCGTCGCGCAGCATGTTGTAACCACGCCCGGCGACCTGCGGGTTTGGGTCCGTTGTGGCACCCACAACCCGTACGATACCCGCATCAATCAAGCCCTTAGCACACGGTGGTGTGCGGCCAAAGTGAGAGCAAGGTTCCAGCGTTACGTAGGCGGTGGCGCCTTCGGCGTTTTTTCCGGCAGCACGTAACGCATTGACCTCGGCGTGGCCTTCGCCAGCTTTTTGATGCCAGCCTTCACCAATGATTTCACCGTCTTTGACCAGCACACAGCCGACCCGTGGATTCGGGCTGGTGGAATACAAACCGAGGCGTGCCAGCTGTAATGCTTTCGCCATGTAGTCACGGTCGGCCAGCATCAGGACTTACCCTTGCATCCGGTCGGGTTACAGGCAACCGGTTGACTCAGTTCCATGCGTTCAATTTCAGCCTGAAACTCAGAAATATCCTGAAAACTGCGATATACCGAAGCAAAACGAACATACGCCACCTGATCCAGCTGACGTAACTCATTCATCACACACTCGCCTAACACACGGCTATCAATTTCGCGTTCACCGGTGGTGCGTAATTCATGTTTGATTCGGGAAACGGCGGCTTCAACGGCCTCAACGCTCACCGGGCGCTTCTCCAGTGAACGCTGGATACCAGAGCGCAGTTTGTCTTCGTTGAAAGGTTCGCGGGTACCGTCTTGTTTGACGATACGAGGCATCAGCAGTTCGGCGCTTTCAAAGGTGGTGAAACGTTCGCCACAGTCGATACACTCACGGCGACGGCGTGTTTGTTCACCATCTGCAATCAGACGGGAATCGATAACTTTGGTATCCGGATGTGAACAAAACGGGCAACGCATAACTGGTAAAGAGCTTTAAAATCGCGCCAACCCGACATGGGTCTGGCTAAAAGTCGCGCGATTTTACTGGATTTGTCGTCTTTGTGCTAGTTGCCCGATGTTTGCTGAGTCGCATTGCAGGGGCGACGATCAGGCGATTTCTGTCAGCAGGCAGCGGCTTAATAAATCTTCTAGACGTGGGTCGTCTTTGGTATAGCGGTCAATGCTGCCCCAGTGACGAAAAGTGCTTTGGCAAAAGCCGGCGCTGATGTCGTTGTAATACACACAGGTCCGGCCAAATACCGCCACGACCCAGAAGCCGCATCCTTCATCGCCCCAGGGGTGTTGTTGCCATAATTCCGGTTGAGGCAGCTTAACGGCTTTCCAGAGGTGCCTGACTTCGTCATCCATCTGTTTGACGGATTGGGAGACTAAATCGAGTAATGACGATTCACGGATGGGAGTCCAGTCAGTCGTACCAGAGTGCTGGGTGGCTGAATGATGGGTGCCTGAGCGAGTAACTTTAGTCATAACGTCGGCCTGAGGTAGTGAACCAGTGGACGTATCGTATGACAGCGGTGTGACAATGCTGTGACAGCAAGAAAGAGAGTCAGATTCTGTTCGAAGCAGGTTGTCATGCCTGGAGGTGAAGCAGGCATGGCGAGATGATTCAGCCGTGAAGCTCAATCAAAACGGTTAGCCGTGAACCTCGTCAAAGGTATCTAGCATTAATCCGCAGTTAAACCCACACTCTATAATGAGTTGTATGCCAAATGTGTCAGGAAAAATTAGAGAGTTCTTATTGCGCACTGGTATGTCGGCTATTTTCGAGGTAACTGGCTGGATTACTTATCATCAAGATTGGTGTAATTGCTATGGATAAAGAAGGCCTGGAACCCTTGAGGTAGAAAAAGACATTAAATCCCAATGCAGAGGTTATAATAACTCTGTACAGCTACCTGACTGATTTCTATCAAGATGAAGCCAGTCCTGCCAATATGCTATTTCTACTCCGCTGGTGCTTTGTTAAATAGAAGGTTTAATTAGGGATTTCCTATTATGTATACTTTAAATATTTGTATTCACTTCTTCGATAAGATAGCATCCGCAACGATTTAGCACCATCGCTAATGAATTATTTAATTAAGTGATGGATCTTCAAGGATGAACTGCATTATAAGTGCAGATGTAACTCAGGGGTGGCCAATGGCTATTTGGTTGAGAGCAGTAGTTTCATTTCTCATTATTCTTTCGGCATCTTTTTCTTTTGCGAACTCGCTTACTAACGAAGAGCGAATTTCTAAAGGTACTGATTGGTTATTAACTCAGCAATTTGTTAACGAATCGTTCACTAGTGATCTCGCTCTAGATTGGCAAGCAACAGATGAGGTTGTTACCGCTTTAAAAGCAGGTAGTTCATGGGATCAGTTAGCCAAGCAATCTATCTATGCGTGGTGGGTACAAGAAAGCACACCATATTTAGAGTATCGTGCAAGATCTATTAATATTGCTGAAAATTTAGGCGAAACTTCAGTTGTCGCACTAGCAGATTTAATTGCTTATCAAAATGTTGATGGTGGTTTTTCTGCATATGACGGCTGGGAGAGTAATCCTTATTCAACAGCTCAGGCATTATCCAAGTTGCCTTTGATAGATGATACGTATCGTTCAAACATTGTGTATGCCATTGGATATCTTCGCGAAAGCCAACAAGCTGATGGCAGCTTCTTAACTCATCAAAATGAATCTTCGTTGGTGCTAACAGCCCAAGTATTAATCGCTTTGAAGTCTTTCCAGTTTGAATATGATATTTCAGCGACGCTGGCAAAATTACAGGACTACATTTTAGCCGAGCTAGCTAATGCTAGTGATTATCCAGTTAATGAAGTGGCGATTGCGCTGCAAGCCATTATTCCTGTTACAACTGATACTGCTCGTTATCAAGCAGCGGTTGAATACATTACTTCCTCTCAACAGGAAAATGGTTCGTGGAACGATGATGCGTATACTTCAGCATTAGCCTTGCAAACACTGCAAATGATTGAAAACGTTGGAGTGGTGACTGATCCACTGAAAGCGACGCTTCAAGGTCGCATTTATATCATCAATACCAATACAGCACTTGCGAATGCAACGGTCACAATTGAAGGGACTTCTGACAGTGTGACTACGGATGCCAGTGGTCAATTCAAATTTAATAATCTAGAGCAAGGCGAATATACATTTATTTATTCGGCTTCGGATTACTATTCAGCTTCACAGCAACTGACATTAAAAGCGGGCCAGTTAGCAGATGTTGGCAGTATTTATTTAGCGCCACTGCCTACCAAAGGTATTGTAAAAGGCGTTATGACCTCTGCTGAAACTGGATTGCCACTGCAAGGTGTGACAGTCAATGTGGCAGGTGCAAATCAGTATTCTGCTGTGACAGCTGTAGACGGTAGTTATCAAATTGAAGTAATGCCAGGTGCCATCAGTTTCAATACTTCATTTGATGGTTATCAAGCGGTTTCAGGTTCAGCAGATATTGAAGCTGGCGGCACACTGTTGATTTCTGCATCGCTGTACAAAGTTGATGACGAACTGCCAGCAGACGTGACGCTGAAAGGACGAGTTTTAAATCAAGACAGTCAGGGCATTGCAGAAGCTCAATTAACCGTTAACGGTGCTTTAGTTGGTCAAACGGATGCATCTGGTGAATTTATGCTTACAGGTTTAGAAGTAGGCGCTATCGCTTTACAGATTTCAGCGACTAACTACAAAACAACAGCACTTAACATGAGTGCTTCACAAGCAGGTGAAGCTAATGTTGGTGATATCGTATTAAAAGAATATATCGCACTGGCTGCTAGCACGATTAAAGGCAAAATTATCGATGAAAATGCTCAGGGTATTCCATTCGCTGATCTAGTATTTAATCAGCTAGATAATGGTGATAACCCAGCTAAGAGCATTGCAGTTAAAGCAAATCAGTATGGTGAGTTTGAAGTAGTTGATGTTGATTTCTTATCAATCGGTTTAACTGTGTCGGCAGAGGGTTTTGTAACTAAAAGCCAAAGCCTAAAAATTGCCGAACATGGTGAAATTTCACTTGCAGATATTCTGCTTGAAAGAACACCGGTAGTGGAGGTGACAAAAATCAGTGGTCAGATTTTAAATAAAGCTGATTCAACGCCTATTCCCTTTGCAGAGATTCTATTCACGCAGTTAGATGTTCCAGCAAATGAAACCCCAATCCTAGTTAATGTAACGGCGGATTCAAATGGTGAATATACGGTAGAAAATATTGAATTCTATCGCATGCAAGCGTTTGTGACGGCAACAGGCTATCAAAGCTTAATCCAAGAATTAACGTTACAGAAGTTTGATAAAGTGAATGTTGATTTTGAATTACAGCCTTATGTTGCTGGTTTCGTCTCAATCAGTGAGTTTAATTTGGATCAGGCTCAGTACCCAGCTTATTCACAGCTAACAATCAAAGGCACGTTAGTTAACACAGATGTAGCTGCTAGGCGTGTGAAAGTCCAAGCAGATATTAAAAACTCAGCTGGAGATAGTATTCAGCAAATCCTAATGGGTGATGAGAAAGACCTAGCAGGTAAGCCATTACCAATTACAGTAGTGCCGAATAGTCCAATAGAAGTTGAAGGCGAGTGGTTCACTGGAATCAGCCAGCCGGGTCGCTATGAGATAGTTTTATCTCTATACGATCCATTGACGGATCAGATTTTGACTCGTAAATCTAACTTCATAGAGATTATTGAAACTGCCGATTTAAACAATGTTTCTGTGCTTGTTTCTCCAAAAGTTTCCAAAGTAGGAGCACAAGAAGAATTAAACATTAATGTTGTTGCGAAATACTTCGGTAATGTTGCATCGACTTACGCTTTAAATTACGAACTTGTTGATCCTGATGATCAAGTAATTTCTTCTGGTTCACAGGATATTGATGTAGTTCCGGGAGATATCAGCAAAGCGATTCAACTACCTGTAGTAAATGTTGAATTTAATATGAGCGGTCGATTCTTGTTACGTGGGTCAGTTGCAGGAAATCCTCTTGATGTTGTATCTGATTGGATTGTTGTTGCACCATCGACAAGAATTGACGTTAGCCACGAATTATCTCCAGCCGAAGTATTGCCAGGGACAGATAAACAACTAAAAGTTGAAGTTAAGTTGCAAGGAGTTGAGCAACCATGAGCTTATTGATCAGAATAATCCTTAATGTTTTTGCAGTCGTTTTAATTTTTAGTTCTGGTGCTCATGCAGCCGTGGACAGCCGAGGAAAAGAATTTATGTTTTCTTTTCCTCAAAACTACACTGGCGGCAACTTAAAAGTCTTTATTGCTTCTGAATACAATGTTCAGGGAACAGTATCGATTGCTAGCTTAAATTTCTTTGAAGAATTTAATCTAGTACCTAATGAAGTAAAAGAGATTGCATTACCAGCATCTGCTCAGATTAGTTCTAGTAACACAATCGAAAACAAGTCTGTGCATATCGTGTCGGATCAAGAAATTACGGTGTATGGTTTGAATGAGCAGCGATATACCACTGATGCTTTCTTAGCACTTCCGACCGATGCATTAGGTCTTGAATATCATAATGCTTCTTACAAATCGCTTGGTTCATATCGATCTTCAATGACAGTGACGGCTGTATATGACAATACCACTGTGACGTTTTCTCCTAAGGTATCTACAGCAGTCGTGCCTGCAGATGGAACGCATACGATCACATTGAATTCAGGTGAAACTTATAAGTTAGATACCAATGCGTCGTCTGGTGATATGACAGGTAGTTTAGTGACAGCCAGCGCACCTGTTGCAGTAATGGGATCGGTACAGTGTACTAATATCCCATCAGGTTATAGCGCATGTGATCACATTGTAGAAATGCTTCCTCCAGTGGCGACTTATGGTAAGTCTTTCATCACGATTCCACTAGCCAGTAGAAAAAAAGGTGACATGATTCGTGTGATTGCTTCGGAAGATAACACTCAAATCATTATTGATGGCGAGTTGAAAGATACGCTGAAAAAGGGCGCTTTCTACGAAGAAATTATTCAAACTCGATCAATTATCGATGCTAGTGCACCAGTAATGGTAGTTCAATATTCATTAGGACAAAGTTATGACGGTGTTATTTCTGATCCATTTATGATGGTAGTACCTCCTTCAGAGCAGTTCCTTAATGACTATAACTTTGTGACGTTGACGGAAAGCGTTGGCTTCCAAAATAGTTTCGTTAACGTTGTTACTACCGAATCGGCTTTGAGTAGTTTAATCCTTGATGGTCAATTAATAGATAGCACTCAATTTTCTCGAATTGGTCAAAGTGAATACTTTGGTGCTCAGCTAACACTACAGTCAGGCGTGCATAACATGATGTCGGATGAAACATTCGGTATCTATGTTTATGGCTTTGGTAGTTATGATTCTTATGGCTATCCAGGTGGTATGTCATTTGATTTTATTAACCCACGTGGTGATGCTTATATTCCAAATAGCCGTCTAGAACTAATGGGCGACTTTATTATTGGTTACGCATCAGATAGCGAAGATTTAAATGCGAACAATGTATTCGATGTAGGTGAAGATCTAAATGGCGATGGCCAAATTGGCAAGCGTACAGAAGATCTAAACAACAATGGTTTATTGGATGATGGCGAAGATCTAAATAACAATGGTGTGCTTGATCGCGATACAGGTATTTTCAGAATTGAACTTGATGCTGATGCAGAAAATATCAGTCTTGATGTCGACAGCTTTGTACCGGGTGCTTTAAACGTTAACTTCGTAGTATCGAAAGTTGATCCATCACTACCAGCGCTTGGCCATGTCATTATCAGCGACGGTGCAGGTAATAAAAATCGTGTACCAGTTAATTTCATTAACACGCCGACGTTAACAGGTGTGACGGTTACAAGTACATTCAGCAATAACCAAATTGAATTAATCGATGGTTCATTCTCTGAAACTCCTACTCGCATTGAAGACAAAGGTGATAAAACAGAAGTTGAATGGCACTACGACCAATTCTTATCAGATCAAGTAAAAACACTGACTTACGATCTATTAATGCGTAATCCTGTTGCTGCTGAAACACGTTTAGTTCTTCATGAACTTAAGATGGCGTATACCGATGTGAATGGAAATCCTGTTGTGATTCAACTGGGTACCAAAGCAGTTAAAGTAGCACCTTCTGTACTATTCCTGAATTCATCGATTGATAAAGTACGATACAGACCAACAGATGCGGTTTTAATCAGCAATGCTATTCAAAACAAGAGTGAATTTAATGATCAAACAGATCTAGTAGTTTCAATTGAAGATGCTAACGGCAACTTAGTGGAAAGCATTGAAACAAGATCAGTGACGATTGAGAAAAACAACACACTACTAGTGAATGACATGACATTTAATGTGGCAGGTATTGCAACAGGCGAATATCGTGTGAAAAGTCAGCTAGTGGCTAATAACGGAACTGTTCTAAGGGAATCAAAAGTACCGTTTACAGTAGTTACTGAAAATGATCAGCTAGTGGATCTTGCTGCATCAGTTTATTCATCGCAGCCTGTTTATTCTCCATGGGACAACGTATCAATTGAAACGCGTCTACAAAATATGGCGAGCAACTCAAGCGTTCCACTAGTGACAGCTGAATTAAAAGTAAAAGCGCCTAACGGCCAAATTATTTTGCAGCAGTCTCGTGATATTTCTTCGATTGCACCATCAGCAGTTTATCAGTACAGCTTTGCTCTTCCTTTGCAGAATGCATTAGAAGGGGACTATCAGCTAATTTGGACGGCTAAAAATGCTACTGGCATGTTAGTGACGGCAACTAACAGCTTCCAAGTACAAGAAAATCTATTCCAGCAATTGGCGGGTAATGTACAGACAAGTGCTGATCGCATCTTCCATGATGACAGTGTTGAATGTCAGTTCTCGGTACAAAACCGTGGCCGCAATGACATTGATGATGTTCTATTCGCTACAAGCGTTGTGAATATTGAAAACGAGCAGTTAATCTCGCGCGAAGAAGTTCAAAAGAGCATCCCTGAAGGCGAAACAACTACTTGGAATTCAATAGTACAAGCCCCAGGCAAAGTATACGGTGCATATGCATGTGTATTAGAAGCGAAAGTTAACGATGTTTGGAAAGTGCTAGATAGCAAAGCATTTGAGATTCAATCGCCAAAAATCACAGCGGCTTTTGAGTCAGCTGACATGGGTAGAATTCTGGTATTAACAGATGAATCCCGTCAATGTTCAGCGCTAGAAGATATTAAAGTTGAACTCGATACAGAAGTAGAATTAAACGTAAATAAGAAGATCGAAGTTCTACTTTATGATTTAGATGGCAACTTAGTGGATCATGAAATCCTATCTCAGTTAGACGTTTATATTAACAAGAACTCTTCTAACTCAGACGCTGATCTGATTGTGAAAGCAAACTCAGCAGGTAAATTTGAAGTAACCCTTGAATCAACAGTTGGTTTGGATCAGCAATACAAAGTTGTAATCAAAATCAAGAAGGGTTGGTTCAGTAAAATTGAAAAATCTTGGAATGTTGACTGTACCTGTGATCGTCCTTTAACTCTTCACGAACTGTATGAAGATGCCAAGCTACTTGCATGGCACCCATGGCACAGCGACGATGACTTAAGAGACGTTGATCCATTTGGTCCTATCACAGGTCCAACAGTGACAGAACAAAATGAGTTCTTAGAAAGCTACCTTCAGCAAAATAATTGGCAGTACACGCTAGTTCATACGGCTGAAGACTTTGCCAAAGAACATCGCCTAGGTGGTTATGCTACTTATATGATTTTATCTGAGCGCCCACATCTACACTGGCACGTTCAAAAAGAAATCCGTGAAGCAGTATTTGCTGGTAAAGGCTTAATCGTAGCGGGTTCGTACGACAAACGTAATCTATGGCTAGAGCATGCACTAGGCCTTAGCGTACTAGGGCGTCATCCGTGGGCAGTTAGCCTAAATGTTAACGAATCTGAATTAAGCAACGCATGGCAAGCACCTTTAGTATTTGATAAGGCGCAGGGAGTATTGTTGAAAGGTGCTGCAACTTTAGCTGAATTTACATTAGCGGGCGATGAGCACACTGAACACTGGAAGTGGTTAGATAATAGTCATGCAATTCGCAGCTTAAATGAGCTGAAGAGTAAAGCGATTACTGCTCATAACTATGGTTTAGGTAAGAGTTTATTCTTCAGCTTTGACCTACTATATCAAGCTGCGAGTTATGATACTGATATTGAATTTGAAGACTTAATTAAAAAATCACTTTTTTATGTTCAGTCAAGTGATGTGTCGAAAATTTATCGTGCGGCACTGCCTTTAAATATCAATTGGGCCAATGTGAGAGGAGCTGTTGATGTTGTAAGTGAACTGCAAATTCCTCATGACGTATCACTGCTTGAAAGTGATATCTTTAGTCATAGCAACGATGTATGGATGACAGAGTTTAACTTGCAGAGATTTCAGGAAGTTAACTCTCGTATCTATTTACAGCTAAATAATACATACGATACGAGCAATATTACGTTGTTAACAAAATCAGTTGATGGCGATCACGAAACTGTTCAGACGCCAGTAACCTTCTCATTGATTACGACTGATTTACCAACGATGGCAGAAACTCAAAGCAATCTAGATAGCTTAGCTTGGTCTTACTGGTATCGCATCAACTACCGTAGTGCTTGGCTCAAATTTAAATTGGCTAAGAAAGCAGTGGCGCGCGAACATTGGTATGAAGCGCAAACACTTTTGTTGCTGGCTGCTGACCTATTGATCATTGGTAATGAAAGTGATGTCCAAGAAATTAGACAAGAGCTACAGAAGCACATTCAGTACGTATCTGAAAAATTGGCTAAATAGAGTAAAAAGGATTTTATAATGATTTCTCCTATTGATTATATTAGAAATGCTGTTTGGCTAATGCGATCGACAGCGGCTTTATTGTTAGTGGTGTTTAACTTCGTATTCTTCTTCTCTCCGACAGTATTAGCACTTGAAGAACAGTTAACAGATGAAGAACGCTATCAAAACAAAATTGATGAGATATTTGAAACAACACCTGATCAAAAGCTAGCGTATCGTTTGCAGAAGCTGAAAGAATCTGTCACTTTGGAACTTTCAGGAAAAGTTGTTGATCGAGTTCAGAAAAGTTCAAAAGAAGGCCTTCTTGATAAAGTTATTTCATTCTTTTCATCGGATGCTGTGATTAATAAAAGTGAGTTGGAAGAAATTTCTGCTCTAAAATCTAGCATTGAATTTGCCTATGCCGAAGCAATGCTAGGTTTCGAACAAGAAGCTGAAATTCTTAATAATCCAAAAGTACCTGAACTAGCGCGTGAGCGTTACCAGGCAGCGAAAGCAGAAGTGACAGGTAAATTTGATCAGCTGATTGAAAAATTGAATGTTCTGTTAACTCAAGAAGATGGTGACGATCAGCAACAAGCGTTAAATGACTTAATTCAGTTATTAAACGAGAGCCAATTTAAAAAGACTCATACGGCTGAAGATCCTAATAAGCTTCCATGGGGCACGCCTGAAAATAAAGCACGTAAGCCTGCTGAAACACTTTCAGAGCTAAGTGCTAACATTGGTGTTGATGCTTATCCTGCGTCGATGCAATTAGCTAGCGCTGTGATTCCTATGGGCGCAGTATTATCTAGCCTTAAGGATTTTGAAAAGCCAGGTGCATCTGAACTTGCACCAACAATGGATGCGCAAATTACACCAGAAATCCAAGCGCTTGCAGACCAGTTAAATAATAACGTTGTTGAAATTTACACATGGGTTCATAACAAAATCCTATTCGTACCTAGTCACGGTTCGCTTCAAGGTGCTCAAATGACGTTGGATACTAAACGAGGCAATGCGATGGATACGGCTTCGTTAACGATTGCATTACTTCGTGCATCGAATATTCCAGCTCGCTATGTTTACGGTACTGTAGAAATTCCAGCTGAAAAAATTATGAACTGGGTTGGTGGGGCTAAAAATGCCAATGCAGCAGGTGCTTTGCTAGGACAGGGCGGTATTCCAAATGTAGCGATTGTGTCGGGTGGTAAAATTAAATCTTTTCGCCTAGAGCACGTATGGGCGGAAGCTTATGTTGATTTTGAACCTTCTCGTGGTCTAAAAAATGGATCTCGTGACAATTGGATTCCACTAGATACGAGTTTCAAACAATATGAATTTACGGAAGGCGAAGATCTAGGCCAAACTGTGCCATTTGATGCTGATGCTTTGATCAGTGAGATGCAAGCTAACAGTATGGTGAATAATGATGGCTGGGTTCAGGGGGTTCCACAAGAAAATTTAGAGCAAGCTATAAACAGCTATCAACAGGAGTTGACGGATTATATTAAAACTCAGAATCCTGATGCAACGGTGGGTGAAGTGTTAGGTTTGAAAGACGTCAAAGTTGTTGAACCAAAACCTCTATCTTCTGGTTTGCCTTATAAACATATTGTTACCAGCAATACATTTAGTGAAGTGCCTAATAATCTCCGTTATAAGTTCAAATACACATTAAGTACTTCAGAAAATGGGTATTTATCATCTCCTTTTATTAGTGTGGTTGAGCCAACAGTAAAGCTTGCTGGTAAGAAGCTAGGACTCTCTTTTGCTCCTGCAACGGAGAATGATGAGCAGATTATTGCTAGTTATTTACCAGAACCTGATCCAGTAACAGGAGAGATTGATCCTGATTCTCTATCTGATACTTTGCCTGGATATACGATTAATATGAAAGCCGAATTTCATATTAATAATGATCTTAAGTCATCAGGTATTGCTGGTTCTATGGGATCTGAATTGCATGAATCCTTAGGCTATTGGAGCCCAGTATACGGTTGGGAATTATCTAGCAATAAGATTACTGCAGGGGAATATCAAGCGATAGGCTTGGATCTTCAAGGGACCGATGCTGCGTACGCAGCTAAGATACAATCAGGTTTAGAAGAGACTAAAGCAAAGCTAGATAGTGATGATCTCGACCAAATTGATTCTTTAACCAAACAAGAATTAGTGGGGGATTTACTACAGGCGACTATTTTTAGTTATTTTGCACTTAACAATCTTCAAGATGATATTGCCGCTCAGCAGTCGGGCATGATCAGTTACCGTATGCCAAGCTATGGTAAGTTTAGTACAGCTTTATCGACTAGCTACTGGTTTGGAATGCCTAGAAATGTATCCGCGTCTGGTTTAGTGATGGATGTTGATCGAGTTTCAAATAGCAAGGTCGATAAGGAAAATAATACTACTAAGCGATTAGCCTTTGATAAAATGGTAGGCAACCGCTATAGCGCGATGGAGCATCAAGTACCTGAGTTGCTCTATTCGAAAGAAGATGAACCAGCAGAGGGTATTAGCGCGATTAAAGCCATTGCACTAGCCAGTGCTGAAGGGCAAAAGATATGGACAATTAAACAGGGTAACCTAAGCGTTGCCCTACAGAATATCAATCTTCCTAATGATGTAATGACAGAAATTAGAAATGCTGTTAACAATGGGAAAATCGTTACGACGCATGAGCAACCTTTAAGCTTTTATGGCAGCCAGCAGTATGGATATATTATTCTAGATCCGAATACAGGTGCTGGGGCTTATAAGATTGGTAGTGGGGCAAATGGTGGATTCCTTAAAAAACTTGATGATTTAATTCTAAAAGGACAGTTTTGGCTAGGGTTCTTTAAAGGGTTGAAAAAGAAAAACTTGGTAACTAAAGCAATTACAAAGTCATTAGGGCAGATAGTAACTGTGTTTACTAACGCTTATAAATTTTTGACAGAATGTAAGGATTTGAGCTTGGCATTGATGCTGACACTCGTATTTACTTTAATGTCGGTGGCAATTGCGATAGCATTATTCTTTGTGGCTGGTCCATTGGCATTCCCATTATCCATCGGATTAGCATATGTTGAAGATTATCTCGCTGACTTAGTTATTGCAAAAGGTTGCTAGTATGAAATGCTGGAATTGCAGTCATAAACATGGTTTTTTTTACAGGTTTAAATTCAATCCTGATAAAAGCACATATCTATCATGTGAAAACTGCAATTCTGAAATGATTAATATTGGTGCTTTTTATAAACATTTGTTGGTGATTTCCGTGATTTTTGTATTAAGTACTATTTATGAATTACCTGCAATTTCGATATTTTTAAATTACGTTATTAAATTTTTGATATTGGTATCATATTTTTATTTTTTTTTGCCTGTCAGGATTCGGCAGTAGTGGTTTAATTGTTTGTTTTAATATTTTGTTTTCTCACCGTTTTAGTGGGTCATGATTAGAATTAATTTGATCGTACATTAGTGAAGAATAAGTCTTTGAAATCACAATAAATCGTTATTGTTCGATAAAAGTTGATTCAGGACTTTATATTTCAGTGTGTCAGCTACTGTAATTGGCGTTTGGTCATGTAGAGCTTCACAAAGGTGGGTTTGCTGAAAATATCAACACAAGTTTACTGATAGATGGGCACAACAAGGTGCCTTGTGATGCAGGTAACTGGGACGTTGTGTTTCTGTTTCGTCACTGACTTTATCATCCGGTTTCTTACTTTCAAGTGTAGAAGTAGAAGCTGGTTAATACATAAAATGCCATGCCTGGAGGTGAAGCAGGCATGGCGGGATGATTCAGCTGTGAAGCTCAATCAAAACGGTTAGCCGTTAACCTCGTCAAAGGTATCCAGCAGTTCTTGTTCCGGAGTGGGAGTGGCCAGGCTCACCGCAATAATCGCGATGGTGGCAAAGATAAAGCCCGGTACAATTTCATACACATCGAATACACCACCGGTCAGCTGTTTCCAGACCACAACCGTGATACCACCAACCAGAATACCGGCCAGACATCCTTGGCGGTTCATACGTGACCAGAACAAGGACAGGATCACTGCCGGACCAAATGCGGCACCAAAACCAGCCCAGGCATAAGACACCAGACCTAATACAGAGCTATCCGGATTCAGGGCCAGTGCCCAGGCAATGATGGCGATGCCGGCTACCGCGAAACGGCCAATTTTCACCAGCAGTGCGTCGTCGGCGTCTTTATTGATTAATTCTTTGTAGAAGTCTTCGGTCAGAGCAGAGGATGATACCAGTAGCTGAGAGTCAGCAGTAGACATAATTGCCGCCAGAATTGCCGCCAGTAAGATACCAGCGACTAATGGGTGGAACAGTGCCTGTACCAGATCCATAAATACGGTTTCAGAATCGGCCAGTGGCGTATCAAAATAACCAATACCGGCGACACCCACCAGAGACGCACCAATCAGACCAATAAAGGTCCAGCTCACCGCAATACGGCGTGCTTGTGGAATATCCGCACGGCTTTTGATCGCTTTAAAACGTGCCAGAATATGTGGCTGACCGAAGTAACCCAGGCCCCATGCCGCCAGCGAAATGATCCCCATCAGACCCAGTGCGGTGCCATCGGTTTTGGTGAAGGCATCCAGCATTTCCGGGTTTTTCGCCGCCATCAGCGCGCTGGGGCCATCACCCACAGCGGTGAACGCCGCGATAGGCACAATGACCAGAGCTGCAGCCATCAGCAGGCCCTGTACTAAGTCAGTCCAGGAAACCGCTAAGAAGCCACCAAAGAATGTGTATGACACAACCGCGATGGTGCCAACGGTGACCGCAACGGTGTAGTCCAGACCAAATACAGTTTCAAACAACTTACCACCGGCAACCAGGCCGGAACTGGTATAGAACAGGAAGAACATCAGAATAAAGAAGGCCGCAATCGAACGGATCAATACCCGATCATTAAAGCGATTACTGAAGTATTGTGGCAGCGTCAGGCTGTTGCCAGCGGCTTCGGAATAATCGCGTAAGCGCGGTGCCACAATCAGCCAGTTCAGATAAGTACCCAACAGCAGGCCACCGGCCAGCCAAGAGGCTTCCCAACCGGCGGCGTAGGCATAGCCCGGCATGCCTAATAACAGCCAGCCGGACATATCGGAAGCACCGGCAGATAACGCCGACGGCCAGGCACCAAGGGAACGGCCACCGAGAATATAGTCGGACAGGTCGTTGGTTTTACGGTATGCCCACACCCCAATCCAGAGCATGGCTCCGAGGTAGGCGATAAAGGTAATCAGCGTTGATACATTAATGTCCATGCTGCGCTCCTGAGTCTTGTATTACGTCGTTTTTATAGTAAATGAGCCGATTGCCCGGCTCTTGATTAAAGTTCTTGTTAGGTTCAGACCGTTACAGAAAATCAGTCATCCAACGATAGCAGCGATGCATTACCACCCACTGCGGTGGTGTTGATCGTGCGAACGCGCTCGGTTGCAAATCGTTTCAGATAGTTCGGACCGCCGGCTTTGGGGCCGGTACCGGATAATCCTCGGCCACCAAACGGCTGAACACCTACCACGGCACCAATCTGGTTGCGGTTGATGTAGCAGTTACCGACTCGCACACGGCTTTCGATATAGCTGGCGGTGGCTTCGTTACGGCTGTGAATGCCCAGTGTCAGGCCATAGCCGGTGGCATTGATGCTGTTGATCAGCTGGTCCAGCTCGCTGGCTTTGTATTTCAGTACGTGCAGAACCGGACCAAACTGTTCGCGGCCAAGATCGGCAATGTCACTGATTTCAATCGCTACCGGTGCAACATAGTAGCCGTTGGCACAGCTGTCTGGCAGTTTGGCTTCGGCCAGTACCCGGCCAGCAGTACGCCAGCGTTCGATATGATTTACCAGGCCAGAACGGGCGCGTTCATCAATCACCGGGCCACAGTCACAGCTGTAGCTTTGTGGATTGCCGATTTCGATGCGCTGCAGTGCGCCGTCGATCAGCTCGATAATGCGATCGGCGATGTCTTCCTGCACACACAATACACGTAATGCGGAACAACGCTGTCCGGCTGAGGCAAAGGCTGAATCCATGACATCAGCCACCACCTGCTCTGGCAGAGCAGTGGAGTCAACAATCATGGCGTTCTGGCCACCGGTTTCGGCGATAAAGGTCGCCAGTGCGCCGTCACGTGCGGCTAAGGTGCGGTTGATATGTTGTGCTGTTTCGGTGGAACCGGTGAAAGCAATACCCGTGATACGCGAGTCTGGTACCAGTGCATTACCAATGGTAGCTCCGGCACCACACAGCAGCTGTACCACAGCGCCCGGTACACCGGCTTCGTGCAGCAGCTGTACCGCACGACCGGCAATTAACGAGGTGGATTCTGCGGGCTTGGCTAACACGGTGTTACCCGCAACCAGAGCTGCCACTACCTGACCAATAAAGATCGCCAGTGGGAAGTTCCACGGGCTGATACACAGGAATACGCCACGGCCTTCGTAGTAATGCTCGTTGCTTTCGCCCGTTGGCCCTGGCAGACGAGTTGGCAGTTGCATACCATCACGCGCTTGCTGGGCGTAATAACGGCAGAAGTCGACTGCCTCACGAATTTCATCAATGCTGTCTTGCAGAGTTTTACCCGCTTCGCGGGCACATAATGCCATCAGCTCATCAGTGTGTTGTTCCATCAGGTCAGCCATGCGCTCAAGATACGCAGCACGCTCTACGACGGACGTACGGTTCCAGTCAAACCAGGCGGCATCGGCAATATCCAGCGCTTGTTTGGCCTGATCAGCGGTAGCCCAGCTAACCTCACCGACCTTCTGGTTGCGGTCATACGGGCTGACGACCGCATAAATGTCACCGCCTTCCACAGCTTTGCCATCAATCAGCGGATGTTGTTGCCATTGTTGTTGATTAAATGCCTGGATGCTTTCCAGCAGCGGGGTACGTTCAAATGCCACAGCGAGGTTGTAACCTTGTGAGTTCTGGCGGTCGCTGAACAATTCAGCGGCACGCGGGATTTTAGGATTGCGGAATACCGCATGACGGGTTGCCAGTGCCACTGGCGACTGCACCAGTTCGGATACCGGCGTATTTGCATCCACCAGACGGTGAACAAACGACGAGTTGGCGCCGTTTTCTAACAGGCGGCGTACCAGATACGGCAATAAATCTTTGTGCGCGCCAACCGGGGCGTAGATACGCACATTAATACGATCCTGAGTCAGCAGGTTGTCGTATAACGCATCGCCCATGCCGTGTAAGCGCTGGAATTCAAACGCACGACTTGGATTCAGTGCTGCTAACTCGGCAATGCTGGCAACGGTTTGCGCATTATGAGTGGCAAATTGTGGATAAATATTGCCGGTGGTTTGCTCACTTAACAGGTAGCGGGCACACACCAGGTAGGACACATCGGAGTTCTCTTTGCGGGTAAACACCGGGTAATCGGCCAGACCCTGCTGCTGGGCGTGTTTGATTTCGCTGTCCCAGTAAGCACCTTTTACCAGACGTACCGGAATTTCATCGCCTTGCTCGGCGGCTAATGCATTGAGGAAGCCCAATACCGCGGTTGCGCGTTTGGAATAGGCTTGTACCACTAAGCCAAATTTGTCCCAGCCACGAACGGCTGGGCTCTGGTAAACCTGCTTAAACAGACGCAATGACAGCTCTAAGCGGTCGGCTTCTTCAGCATCAATGGTCAGCGCAATATCGTGCTGACGCGCTTCTTCCACCAGGCTGGCAACTTTAGCGCCCAATTCGGCCATCACCAGATGCTGGTGGGATTCTTCATAGCGCGGATGCAGAGCGGATAATTTAATCGAAATACTCGGAGCCGGGCGGTCATCACGCCAGGTGTTCTTTTCTTTGCTCTTGGCCAGGGTACGCAGCGCATCACGGTAAGCAATAAAATAACGTTCCGCATCGGCATCGGTAAAAGCCGCTTCACCGAGCATATCAAAGGAGTAGGTGTAACCCTTGGCGCGGTAACTTTTACTGTTTTTGATCGCCTCATCAATGCCGCGACCTAATACAAACTGCTTGCCCATGATTTTCATTGCCTGATTCATGGCAGCACGAATCACAGGTTCTCCGGCACGCTGAATCAGACCGCTGAGCAGGTTACCGGGAGAGCTTTCACGGTTAGAAATGCCGGTGACCTTGCCGGTCAGCATCAGCCCCCAGGTGGAAGCATTAACCAGCAGTGAGTCGGAGCGACCCATGTGCTCGTCCCAGGCAGCAGCAGATAACTTATCGCGAATCAGGGCATCGGCGGTTTCCGCATCCGGAATACGCATCAGGGCTTCGGCCAGGCACATCAGAATCACGCCTTCTTCGTTATCCAGGCTGTATTCCTGCAATAACTTATCCACCGCGTGGGCAACATCACCTTCGGCACGAATCGCTTCAACAATTTTACGCGCCCGGGCTTCGCTGGTGTGGCGGAAACCATCGCTTGGCTCAGCCAGTTCTGTCAGCTGTGACAGGTAGGTGTCTTCGTCGACGGCGTATTGGTTTTCAATCGCCTGATACCAGTCATCAGCAGACAGTTTTTCTGAATCTGAGAACAGCACGGCTACATCAAAATCGCTCATCGTGCCCTCCTTATTGTTATCTGTTTGGTCAAATATTGGTTCTGACCGTCCAAGGTACGCGGACTGGTTGGAGAAAACTTGCAGAAAAATCTGGCGCTTTTGTCAAAAACTATGGTTCTGGATGATTTTTCGCCATTGTCTGTGACTTTTGTCGTAGTTGTCCGGGGGAGGTGCTGAAGCGTGCTTTAATGGCGTGGGTGAGGGCGCTTTGATTGGCAAAGCCGGTTTCCGTAGCAATGGCACTGATTTTCATCGACGAGTTCTGCAATAACCAGGCGGCTTGTTGTGTTCGCTGTTGGATAACATATTGGTACGGTGTCATTCCGGTCAGCTGGCGAAAACGCAGGTGAAACTGGCTGGCACTCATGTGACAGGCTCGGGCCAATTCATCAACGCTGAGTTTTTCGGTCAGGCGGTTGGCAATCAGCTGATCCAGCATCGCCAGGTCAATACGACTGGAGCTGACAGAAGGATGCTGCTGATACGGTGCTATTCGGTGAAACAAACTGTGTAATAACAAGCCACTGATATGCTGTTGCAGCTGAACATCGTGGGGGCGCTGGGTTAATTCCTGTGCCAGACACTGCAACAAAGATTGCAGGTTATTATCCAGCTCAATAAAGCGAGGCTCAGCAAATAGCTGATCGAACAGGCTGGCATCAATCAGATGATTCGAACCATCATGGGCGCTGACATCAATCACAACGACGGTATTGTTGCCTTCTCCATAAAAGGCATGGTCGCAATTACTCGGCACCAAACAACCAAAGCCTGGGCCAAAATGTTGTTGCTGGTTCGGCGGCAGATCAAACCACACCTCACCCGTGAGTCCCAAAACCACTTGGTGATGATGATGGTGATGACGGTGGGGTTGTGATTCGAGTGATTGCACCCGGCTGGCACCAATGGTCCACATAACAGGTTCCAAAATTCTGATGTGTTAACACTAGGGATTAATACGATGTATTTCCATTCGGGAAAGTACGCAATATGAGGAATCGGGAGGCAGAAACAAAAACGCCCCAATGAAATATTCATCAGGGCGTTTGTTTGATCAACGGTGATTGATCTGATTATTTGTAAACTGGAAGCTTCTCACACAGAGCCACAACTTTGGCTTTGACTTCAGCTTCTACGGTTTCAGAGTTACCGTTTTCTAAGCCGTCCAATACGTCACAGATCCAGTTAGCCAGATCTGCACATTCCGCTTCTTTGAAGCCACGGCTGGTTACCGCTGGAGAACCAATACGCAGACCCGAAGTAACAAATGGTGAGCGAGGGTCGTTGGGTACAGAGTTTTTGTTCACTGTGATGTTGGCGCGGCCCAGTGCAGCGTCAGCATCTTTACCCGTGTACTCTTTGCCAATCAGATCAACCAGGAACAGGTGATCGTCGGTACCACCGGAAACCACGTTGATACCACGTGCAATAAAGGTGTCTGCCATCGCCTGAGCGTTTTTAACCACTTGAGCCTGATACGCTTTGTAGTCTTCTGACATAGCTTCTTTGAAGCACACTGCTTTTGCAGCAATCACGTGCATCAGCGGGCCGCCCTGGGATTCAGGGAATACCGCGAAGTTCAGCTTTTTGTTCAGCTCTTCGTCTTCTTTCGCCAGAATCAGACCGCCACGTGGGCCACGCAGAGTTTTGTGAGTGGTGGTGGTCACGACGTCGGCGATACCAACCGGCGTTGGGTAAACGCCTGCCGCAACTAAGCCAGCAATATGGGCCATATCTACAAACAGGTAAGCGCCAACGGCATCGGCGATTTCGCGGAACTTGTTCCAGTCAACCACACGAGAGTAGGCGGAGAAACCCGCAATGATCATTTTTGGCTTATGTTCTTGTGCCAGGCGCTCTACTTCGGCGTAGTCAATTTCGCCGGTTTCCGGGTTCAGACCGTATTGAACCGCGTTGTAGATACGACCGGAGAAAGATACTGCAGCACCGTGAGTCAGGTGGCCACCGTGTGCCAGGCTCATGCCCAGAATGGTGTCGCCTGGTTGGCACAGCGCCATAAAGACAGCCGCGTTAGCTTGAGAGCCGGAGTGTGGCTGAACGTTGGCATAAGGTGCGCCAAACAGTTCTTTCGCGCGATCAATAGCCAGTTGTTCGATGACATCAACGTGTTCGCAGCCACCGTAGTAACGCTTACCCGGGTAGCCTTCGGCGTATTTGTTGGTCAGCTGAGAGCCTTGAGCTTCCATCACGCGAGGGCTGGTGTAGTTTTCGGATGCGATCAGTTCGATGTGGTGTTCCTGACGCGCGTCTTCCGCTTTCATCGCTTCCCATAACGCTGGGTCGAAATCGGCAATGTTCATATCACGGCTAAACATGCAGCTGGTCCTCTTAAGTCAATAAATCGTGCAAAAACTGACTTGGTAGTTGAGTTTTTGCGAAAAATTTTAGGCGAGCATTCTACCCTAAAGTGCGCCGTGTGGCACTTGAGAAGGTGTCATAAACTGAGTGACAGGATTTCATAGTCTGGCTGGCGTGCTACATGCCGTATTTATTCATAATGGCATCATAGGTGCCGTTATCTTTGATCGTTTTGAGGCCGCGGTTAAAGGCTTCAATCAAACGTTTACTTTTCGGGTTGGCAATGCCGCTGGTGACATACAGTGGGTTTTGCGACAACGGGGTCTGAGAAAAATGGAATGCTGAGGTATCAAACCCCTTGGCCTTCATCAGGGCACGAGCGGCGATTTCATCATCCAGTGTGACGTCGATACGATGGCGGGACAGTTTTTTCAGGTTGGCAACCAGGTCGTTTGCTTCATAGCGTTTGAAGAGTTTGGAATGGTTGAAGGCATCACCATAGCCGTAATTTCTTGCCACACCCACGGCCTTATTTTTTAAACTGAACAGGCCCGTATATTCAAACGGTTCTTCAGCACGCGAGATAAAGGTGATCTTGTTGATCGCATAGGCTTCACTAAAATACAGAAACTTGCGCCTTTCAGCCGTTTTCCAAGTGGCGATCAATAAGTCGATGTGACCGCTGCGTGCTTCATTTAATGCCCGGCTCCAGGGAAGAATTTTCATGTTGAGTTGATATCCCTGAGTGGCCAGGGCAGCCCGGGATAATTCGATAGAGATGCCGGATTGACCATCTGCATCAATAAATGGAGGCCATGGGTCTTGTGCCGCGGTTACGGTTTCTGCTTTTGCAGGCAGGCAACATAACAACAGTATTAGGGTAACCAGTGATCTCATGGGCTGGACTCCTGAAATCATGCGAACGTTAAGGGTTGCTTTGAGTGTAGACAGGGTTTTCCCGTCCTTTGTTGATGTTTTCAGGAATGGCAGAAGTGACAGTTAGCCGGCGCTCTGTTTTTTAGCCAGAGAGAACTTTGAAACGTTAAACACGTTGGAGACTTTTCAGGAAGGCTTCTTCAGGAACCGGTTTACTGAAATAGAAGCCCTGAACCTCTTCACACTCCGCCTGTTGCAAAAATGCCAACTGCTCTTTGGTTTCAACACCTTCAGCAATCACCCCCATTCCCAGGTTATGAGCCATCGCAATAATGGTACGTGTTATTTGTGCATCGTCAGTATTGTCGGGCAGGTTGCGGATAAAACTCTGGTCAATTTTTAATGTGTCTACCGGGAATTGTTTCAGGTAATTCAGTGAGGAATAACCGGTGCCAAAGTCATCAATCGCCGTGTGCACACCCAGTTCAGCCAGTGCATTAAGAACATCCAGAGTGTGTTCCAAATCATCAATCAGGATACTCTCGGTGAGTTCCAGCTCAAGCTGTGATGGCTGGATTTCTGCTTTGCTGATGGCCGCTTTGACTCGTTCAATAAAGTTGTCTTGCTTAAATTGTAGCGCTGACACGTTGACCGCAACGCGTTCTATCTGATAACCCTGTTGATGCCAATGTGCAAAACGAAGACAAGCCTGTTCAAGCACCCATTCGCCAATCGGGATGATGAGTCCGGTATCTTCCATGATGGGGATAAACGTTCCCGGTGAAACGAATGCCTTAGTTGGGTGATGCCATCGCAGCAGGGCTTCGGCACCAACTACGATGCTGTCCGCACTGCGGTATTGAGGCTGGAAGTACAATTCCAGTTCATTGCGTTTGAGCGCGTGACGAAGATCATTTTCCAGCTCCAGTAACTCAACCGCTTTTTGGTTCATTTTCTGATTAAAAAACTGAACATTATCGCGGCCTTGTTCTTTTGCATGGTACATCGCCATATCAGAACTTTTTAACAGTTCGATAACGCTGTCGCTGTCATCAGGGAAAATAGAAATACCGATGCTGGCACTGATAAAAACTTCACGTTGACCAAGGCGGAATGGTTGATGCAGCGCATGAATAATTCTTTCACCCACTTTGACAGCGGTATCGGCGGCAGACTCCCCATCTTTCTGGCCACTGATGGCAATGGTAAATTCATCCCCCCCCATACGGCACACCAGATCTTGTTTTTTTATGCAGTGTTGCAGACGGCCCGCGACTTCTTTTAAGACCTGGTCGCCAGCCGGGTGGCCCATGGAATCGTTAATAGGTTTAAAACGATCCAGATCGATAAATAACAGTGCGACCGCTTCATTTTTAACGCGTGCCTGGTGTAGCATGTTTTCTAATTGCTCATGCAACTGGCTTCGGTTAGGCAGGCCCGTCAGAGGGTCGAAGTAGGCGAGTTTATGGATGCGCTCTTCGATGGCCTTACGGTCAGTTATGTCTGACATAATAACAATCAGGCTTTGGACTTCACGTTCTTCGTCGCGAATAGCACTGACACCAGCCCAACCCGTGCGCATTTTATGGTCGGCATGGCGGAAGAAAAGTTCGCCTTGCCAATAACCATCAATCACCAGAGATTTGCCGATTTCCTCAAAAAAGCTGACATCGTGGTGTTCGCCGGAAATCAGGAAGTCAGGTGTTTTACCTGCAATGGTGTGAACGTCGTAGCCGGTTATTTTCGAAAATGCCTTGTTGGTACTGACAATGTTCATGTTCTTGTCAGTAATCAGAATCGCTTCATTGGAGTTCTGGAATACCTCGGCCGCCAGCTGCAGTTCTTTTTCCAGTTGCCGTGCTTCCGTAACATCTCGGGCAATACCAGAAATACCCTGTAATTGTTTGTTTTCATTCCATAATAAGCTTGCCTGGATCTCCAGTATTTTTTCTTCTCCGGATTTACAAGATGCCATTATATCCTGGCGAATGATTTCTGAATTTTTTATATTGGAAGTATGTTCGGTATCACGAATTCGTCGCTTTAATTTTTTAATCAGATGATTCAGATCATTACGCCTGAAAATCGAAAAAATCCCTTCTCTTAATAATTCATCAGGTTTGTAACCCAGTGTTTTCTCAGCCGACGAGCTGACAAAATTGAATGTTAAGTGTTGGTCAGTCGCCCAGATAATATCACTGATGTTTTCAGCTAATAATCGATAGCGCCGTTCACTTTCGACAATAATTTCCTGCGCTTCGATTTCTTCTGTTACATCGCGTGCAGTTCCGATATAACGGGTGACATTACCATCCTCATCGAAATGAAAAGGGGTGTCATAAAACTTCATTACACGAATGCTGCCATCATGATGTTTCATTCTGACTTGTGACGTTTTGGTTTGGCCTGGAAGTAACTCCCGCCTGATAGTCAGCTCATTCTGTAATAACGGAATATCTTCGGGGTGAATTAATTCTTTCCAGGAGACTTTTCTTTCTGGTATGTCCGGATAACCCAGCATGCTGGATAACTTTCGGTTACCAAACAGAATTTTTTGATTTAACTGCTCGTCCAGATCAATCACATAAATAAGGTCTGGCATAGCCGACATGACCGTCGACCAGAAATGCTCACGTTCTTTGGTTGCGTTGGCGATCTGATTTCTTTCAGTAATGTCCAGCATGGTCATCAGGGCGATACCATCCGAACCAGAATGTAAGGACAGATTTGCCCATACATCAATCTTCACTCCCTCGAACGTTGTCAGCTGTACTTCGAACTCTGTGGTTTCAAGGCGAAGTTCCATCGCACGGTCAATTGCATGACGGAAGTCTTTGGCAGCTGATGTAATCAGCTGTGGGTATTTGTCTAATAAATGCCGTAAGTCTCTTGCCTGAGTTAAGCGAATAGCAGATTCATTTGCGCTTACCAATACCAGTTCATCAAGGCGCCCCTGATAATTGCTGATATCAATCAGGCAGTGGGCAACACCTGCTTCTTCAAATAACGCTTTGTATCGGGACTGGCTTTCGGACAAAGCCAAAGTGGCTTGTTCTGATTCTGTGATATCTCGCAACAGCCAGACAACACCTTCAATGCTATCGGCGTTGTACAGTGGGTTATAACGTTGTTCGAAAATACGCTGTTCGCCACCAACCTGAGCAACAAGCTTGTGGCCACTATCGTGTAACAACTCCAGTTCAGCAATATCAAGCCCGCGGTTCCAAAGTGCATTGCTTTCTGGCCAGGCATCATTCAGTTTTTTACCATTGAAGTCTGCAATACCATTGGAGCGAATAAGCGCTGCCCCTTTGGGATTGGTGTAGTTAATCACACCTGATTTGTCTGTGGATATCAGTGCGTCGTCAATTGACATTAATGCTTTATCGGCACGAACCTCGGTCTCTTTGCGTAAGGCATCTAACTTCTGAGAACGTTGTTCACTGCGTCGCATATACCCCCATAAGGCTGAAACCAGAACAACAAAAATAAGCAGTACTAATAAGGGCTCTTGTATATGATCCCACAGCAGACTTTGCTGCTCTTTTTCTTCGGGTAAGGCAATTAAGTCCCAGGGCGTATTGCTTAAACTGACGCGGGTGATAATCCGCAATTGCTCACCCTGGGTTAGCTCTGGCTGGGCCCCGGAACTGGCGAAATACTGCTCACGAATGGAAATACGATTAGTGCGGCGATCAATAATGGCCAACTCGAAACCAGGGAAATCTCCTTCGTAAACAATCTGCGAGAATTTACTGTAAGAACGTCGTACAACCAGCAGATAGGTTTTGTTATTGACTTCAAAACCACTGTATAGATAGTAACCGCCCCGGTTACCGTAGCGCAGTGAAAATATACCGGCTTCAGGCCCTTGCTGCCTGACTTCAGCGCTAATTGCGGGGATTTCAAGTTGATTGAGCAGTTGCCCCTGGTGTTTTTGATACGTGCCATCTTCATGAAAAACAAAAAAGCCGGTCAGGTTAAAAAACGCAGTCGACATACTTTGCCAAAGAGCGGTTTCATTTGTGTTGTCGTTCGTTGCAATATAACGATTGAGCTGGGGTAGATGTGTTTGAGTGAACAGGTGATTAGCATGCAGCCCTGCTTTGGAGAGCAACCCTGCCTGCTCAGAATAATTAGCAACCGTACGAGTCACATTGTCACTGAAGCGCTGCTGACCGTCATTCCATTGCTGGTAGGTATTGTTAGCCAATACGGCCAGCAAAAAAATAAAGCTCAGCAATAGCAATGGGGCATTCATCCTGATGGATGAATGATGATCTTTCCCCCCCGATTTGATGCCAGATAAAGTGAAGCCCATTACAATCCGATTGAAACTTATTTTATGTGTTGTCCAGTGCACACGTTCAATTTACGCCTGGCCTTAAAGCAGTATAGACCGATATTCTTCAGCCTTCTTAATTCTCAGGTGCCTTCTGCCTGATTGGCCTGTTAAAATACTCCTATTCATTCTTTGGGGTAGATATTTATATGGCTCAATACGTATTCACCATGAACCGCCTGGGCAAGATTGTGCCGCCTAAGCGTCAAATTCTGCGTGACATTTCTTTGTCTTTCTTTCCGGGCGCTAAAATTGGCGTATTGGGCCTCAATGGTGCTGGTAAATCCACGCTGTTGAAGATTATGGCGGGTGTTGATACCGACTTTATTGGTGAAGCGCGCCCGCAGCCGGATCTGAATATCGGTTATCTGCCGCAGGAACCGGAACTGGACCCAAATAAAGACGTAAAAGGTAACGTCGAAGATGGCCTGGCCGAATTGATGAATGCCAAAGCAGAGCTGGATGCAGTCTATGCGGCTTATGCGGAACCAGACGCGGACTTTGATGCCTTGGCGAAAAAGCAGGGTCGTCTGGAAGCCATTATCGAAACCGCAGGTGGTCACGATGTCGACCGTCAGATGGAAATTGCGGCGGACGCGTTACGCTTGCCGCCTTGGGATGCGGATGTGACTAAGCTGTCGGGTGGTGAGCGTCGCCGTGTGGCGTTATGTCGCCTGCTGATGTCCAAGCCGGATATGTTGTTACTCGACGAACCAACCAACCACCTGGATGCTGAATCGGTCGGTTGGTTAGAGAAGTTCCTGGAGGAATATCCGGGCACCGTGGTAGCTATCACCCACGACCGTTATTTCCTCGATAACTGTGCTGAGTGGATTCTTGAGCTGGATCGTGGTCACGGTATTCCGTATCAGGGTAACTACACCACCTGGTTGGAAACCAAAGAGAAACGCTTAGAGCAAGAGAAGAAAGAAGAAGAAGCCCACACCAAAGCCATCAAACATGAGCTTGAGTGGGTACGTAAAGGCGCGAAAGGTCGTCAGGCTAAGAGCAAAGCCCGTTTAGCGCGCTTCGAAGAGATGAACTCGCGTGAGTTCCAGTCGCGCAATGAAACCAACGAAATTTATATTCCACCTGGTCCGCGCCTGGGTGACAAAGTCATCGAGTTCCATAACGTCAGCAAATCCTTCGGCGATCGTATGCTGATTGATGATCTGAGCTTTACCGTTCCGGCTGGCGCCATTGTTGGCATCGTGGGTGGTAACGGTGCGGGTAAATCAACCCTGTTCCGGATGATCAACGGCACCGAAACGCCAGATTCCGGTGAAGTGGTCATGGGCGAAACCGTTAACCTGGCTTTTGTTGAACAGTTACGTGAAGAGCTGGATGACAGCAAAACCGTCTGGGAAGCCATCTCCGACGGTATGGATATGCTTAACATCAATGGCAAAGAATACCCAAGCCGTTCGTATATTGGTCGCTTTAACTTTAAAGGTGGCGATCAGCAGAAGCGGGTGGGTGATTTATCCGGTGGTGAACGTGGTCGTTTGCAGTTGGCTTATACACTGAAGCAGGGTGCTAACGTATTGCTGCTCGATGAACCGTCCAATGACCTCGACGTGGAAACCTTACGTGCTCTTGAAGAGGCGATTGATGCCTTCCCGGGTACTGTGATGGTGGTATCCCACGACCGTTGGTTCCTGGATCGTATTGCCACGCATATTCTGGCGTATGAAGGTGATTCTAAGGTGAACTTCTTTGAAGGTAACTACACCGAATATGAAGAAGATCGTAAGAAACGTTTGGGCAACGACGCTCAGCCAAAACGGATGAAATATAAGCGTTTGGCGTAAACACGTCTTTGGCAAAATGATCTGACTATTTAAGTACAGATTATTTTTCTGCCGCCGCTCAGAGGGGCCATCCCTGGCCCTGCTGAGCTACCACAACATCCTGTTGTTGCTACAAAAAACAATCTGTACTTAATTGGATACCGTTTTTACGATAAACGTGTCTTCGGGGCGGCGGGGAAAAGCACCTGCTTACTTCCAGACAGTTCATTCCAATGCACATAGATTCACTGTTTCAGTTGCGAACGACGATAAATCAGCTAAACCTAAGTCATAAGTAGCAGTAAAGAGTTCTCATTTATGGAGCCATCTACAGAACAACGCCAGTTTCAGCGTGTGCATTTTTTCCAGCGGGTACAGGTTAGTGATAACCATCATACTCAGGAAACACATTGCCTGGATATTAGTTTACGCGGCATTTTATTGGTTGTGCCGGAAAACGCTCAGTGGTCATTGGAACAGCAGGTTAAGGTTGTGTTACAGCTGACCGAAGATGAATCCATCACCATGATGTGTTCGGTCACACATATTGATGATGATGTGGTCGGTTGCGCCTGTGATTCCATGGATCTCGACAGCCTGACCACACTGCGCCGTTTACTGGAATATAATCTGCAAGATCCGGCTGAAGTCAATCGTGAGCTGGGTGAGTTAATCCGCAAACGCTGATATACGATATACTCCACGCCTCAGAATATCCCGGGGCGTTTTATGTCAGCTGTCTTATCTCCTGTTATTGATGGGCAACCATCATCATTGTCGTTTGGCAAAGTGGTTTGTGTTGGTCGCAACTATGCGGAACACGCAAAAGAACTCAATAACCCGATCCCTTCTCAACCTATCTTATTTATGAAGCCAACCACGTCAGTGGTGCCGATGGCTCAGTCGCTGGTCATTCCCCAAGATCAGGGTAGTGTGCACCATGAACTGGAAATTGCTTTGTTGATTGGTGAACCCCTGACTAACGCTGAGGCATCAGGCTGTGCACAAGCGATAGTCGGGGTAGGTCTGGCGCTGGATTTAACCTTGCGTGATGTGCAGGCCACACTCAAAGAAAAAGGTCATCCATGGGAGCGTGCCAAAGCCTTCGATGGTGCTTGCCCGGTATCTGAGTTTGTTGGTGCAGATCAGATTCAGGACTGGAATAACATTCCGCTGCAGCTAACACGTAACGGTGATATTCAGCAGCAAGGCAACAGTGCTGAGATGTTATTTCCGATTCTGCCGCTGGTGGCACACATCAGTAAGGTGTTCAGCTTACAGCCGGGTGATCTGATCCTGACGGGCACACCCGCCGGAGTCGGGCCATTGGAATCGGGTGATCAGTTAGAAGCAAAGCTGTTTTCTGAATCGCTGAAATCAGATGCCTTGTTACAGGTAGCGACTCAGGTGTATTAGGCTCTGAGTCAGTAGCTTCAACTCTGATTAGAGTTAAAAAACAATAAAAAAGCGCTATCAGAAACCCGATAGCGCTTTTTTAGTATCTGCGATAACGCTTCCTCAGAATGGGATATCGTCATCAAAATCATCAAAGCTGTTGCTCGGTTGTGGAGCGGCTTGAGGAGCTTGTTGTTGTGGCGCTTGCTGATAGCCGCCTTGTTGTGCAGGCTGTTGAGGCGCCTGGGCTGGACGCTGCTGCGGAGCCGCTTGTTGTGGCGCCATACCAGGTTGCTGTGCAGGCTGTTGATAGCCACCTGCCGGGTTCATCGGTTGTGCAGCCGGTGCTGTTGGTTGTTGAGGGGCTTGCTGCTGATAACCACCTTGTGGCTGTTGCTGAGGAGCAGCCGTCATACCGCCCATTGGCGTCGCGCTTTGATTCATCATTTGGCTGGCTGACTGGAAGCCACCGGCTGGTGCGCCCATGCCGCCAGCCATTCCACCGCCCATATTGTCGCCACGGCTATCCAGCATCAGCATATCGTTGGCGATAATTTCGGTGGTATAACGTTTGATGCCGTCTTTTTCCCATTCGCGGGTGCGCAACTTACCTTCGAAGTAGGCTTTTGAACCTTTCTTCAGGTACTGCTGAACAATTTCAGCCAGCTTGCCGTATACCGTGATACGGTGCCATTCGGTTTGCTCAACCTTTTGGCCACTTTGTTTATCGTTGTAGCTCTCGTCAGTTGCTAAGGACAAATTAGCAACTGCATTGCCATTTGGCATAAAACGAACTTCAGGGTCACGACCCAGAGTACCAATGAGTGTCACTTTGTTAACGCTGCGACCCATGTTCTTCTCCATTATCTGAATGAATGATGGCTAATGCCTGTTGCATATCAAAGGCATCAGCACTGACTTTTAAATAGATAGCGCCTTCACTGGCAATTGGACTGACCTGAGAAACACCGGCCAACTCCATCAGTTGTTGTAACTGTTGTTCATTAATCTGCGTGATGGCCAGGCGCACACTGGTTAAGTGTTGTGGTGCTGAGGAGCGCGCTATGATCAAACTCCAAACTACCATCAATGCCCCCAGGCCAGCAAACAGTGCCGCACTTCCTGAGGTTGATACAATCCAGCCACCCAGGCTACCGCCGGCAAAGGCACCTAAAAACTGCATGCTGGAGTAGATGCCCATGGCACTGCCTTTAGCGCCGGCCGGGGCAATTTTGCTTAGCCAGGAGGGCAGGCTGGCCTCCATCAGATTGAAACCCCAAAAATAGAATAACAGCAGGACAACCCAGTGCCACAGCTGCGTTGCCAGGCTCATGGCAAACAGTGTGACGGCAATGATCAGTGCACCGGTTAATACCACCGCTTTCATCTTACGACGTTTTTCGGCAACGATGATAAATGGCACCATCAGAATAAACGCAACGGCTAATACTGGTAGATATACCCAGCTGTGCTGGCTGGCAGGCAGGCCCTGTTGTTGCAATTGCAGCGGAATAGCAACAAAGATGGCCACCATCAGAGCATGGAGAATAAAGATGCCGATGTTCAGTGGCCACAATTGCGTGTTGGTTAATTGCTTTTTTACTTCGCTTAATACGGCAGAAGAATCACGATGGGGTAACTTCGCCGGAGCGGGTATGACAAATAACGTGATGAACACGCCCGCAATGGCCAGAACAGCTGTCACCATAAAAATAGTGCTCATGCCGCCTAAAGCCGTCAGCCAGGGGCCAAGTACCAATGCAACTGAGAACGATAAACCAATGCTGGCACCGATAGACGCCATGGCTTTCATGCGGTTTTCTTCACGTGTTAGATCTGTCACAAGCGCCATAATGGCACTGGCAATAGCGCCACCACCTTGTAACGCACGACCAAGAATTACGCCGTATACAGAATCAGCGGTGGCAGCAATCAGACTACCCAGCGCAAAAATCAATAAACCACCCACAATTACAGGCTTTCGGCCAATACGATCCGATAAAGTGCCAGCAGGAATTTGCAGCAAAGCCTGGGTTAAGCCGTATATCCCCATCGCCAGGCCCAACAGCTGGGGCGTTGCGCCATCCAGTGCTTGTCCATCGATCATCATCACCGGCAACACCATAAATAGTCCCAGCATGCGTAATGCATACAGAGACGCCAATGAGACAACGGCCCGGCGTTCGTCACTGGATAAATTGGCTACAGCTGAGGTGGAATCAGGGGTACTCAAACCGTGTGTCCGATGGTTATAAAAAAAGGGGCACTATTCTATCAGTTTGCAAAAGTTTTGATTAGTGGCTGCTGCGACTAAATCACACAGCGTCAGAGAAAAATCAGTCTGTGCATAATTTGCGCGCTTTGCTGCCAAAGTATGAAAAAAACCATATAACGCAGTAGCAATTTACGTCAGATTGCGTACACTCATTTTATGTGGCTGTGGAGCAGCCACCGCATGGAGCTTTAAGTAAACGGATAAACATCAAAAGGAGTTAGCTTATGGATAAGACACAATCCCTTCCTGGCCGTCGAATCATACTGTTTGGCCAGCAAAATCTGCAGAATTCCATCCTCATCGGCTTTATTCATCAGCGCACGAACATTGATTGTCAGTTGGTTAATCAAACACAGTGGCATGATGACTGGAATAACTACCCTTGCAAAACTTTGGTGTTGATTGATGCCGAGTGTGCCCGCCCTGAGAAAATTCAGGAACTGCTTGAGGTGATTTACGAGCAGCCCGTGGATGTGATGGTGGCTTTCTTCAATACGCCAAAAGGGCACACAACCGAGCGAATGATTGTTTGGCCGATGGTGAATGGCCTGTTTTATCGTGATGCATCTCAGCAGCAGCTAAGCAAAGGCATTCTCGGTATGTTCAATGGCGAATATTGGTTGCCTCGTCCTCTGATGGCTCAATATCTTGAACGTACACGCCACAAGCCTCGTCGTATGTCGGCTCATGCTGCGTTACTGACTAAGCGCGAAAAACAGATTCTGAAACTGACGGCCACCGGGGCAACCAATACCGAAATTGCCGAGCAGTTGAACGTCAGCATGCACACAGTAAAAACCCATATTTATAACCTGTTCAAAAAAATTGGTGCCAGTAACCGGATTCAGGCGGTGAACTGGGCGCAGGAGAATATGGACGAGCTGTTGCACGAAATGGCCTGAACAGTCTTTCTTAATAGGCTTGCAAGACTTAAAGCGGCTGAATCCATCAGATTCTTGGCTTACAATGTCGGACTTTATTTTTCCGAGCAGTGAAAGCTATCTATGGATAAGATCCAGGTTCGTGGGGCCCGTACTCATAATCTCAAGAATGTCGACCTCGACATTCCACGCGATAAACTGATTGTTATCACCGGATTAAGTGGTTCCGGTAAATCTTCCCTGGCGTTTGATACTTTATATGCTGAAGGCCAGCGTCGTTACGTTGAATCGCTGTCGACGTATGCTCGCCAATTCTTATCCATGATGGAAAAACCGGATGTTGACCTGATCGAAGGTTTATCTCCCGCCATTTCCATTGAACAAAAATCAACCTCTCATAACCCTCGCTCCACCGTCGGCACAGTCACGGAAATTTACGATTACCTGCGTTTATTATTTGCTCGTGTCGGCACGCCACGCTGCCCTGATCATGATGTGCCACTGGAAGCTCAAACCATCAGTCAGATGGTGGATTCAATCATGGACCTGCCGGTGGATGGCAAATATATGATTCTTGCTCCGGTGGTGCGAGATCGTAAAGGTGAGCACCTGCATGTATTTGATAGCCTGCGCTCTCAGGGTTTTATCCGCGCCCGGGTGAATGGTTTAGTGTGTGACCTGGATGATGTGCCTGAGCTTGATAAGCGTAAAAAACACAGCATTGAAGTGGTTGTTGATCGCTTTAAAGTCAAAGAGGGCATTGAACAGCGCCTGTCGGAATCGCTGGAAACCTGTATTGAGTTGAGCGGCGGTCTTGCATTAGTAGCCTCAATGGATAATGAGAAGGAAGAACCGCTGCTGTTTTCTTCACAGTTCTCTTGTCCGCATTGTGGTTACAGTTTATCGGAACTGGAGCCACGTCTGTTCTCTTTTAATAATCCGGCCGGTGCTTGTCAGAGTTGTGACGGTTTAGGGGTTAAACAATATTTTGATCCGGGGCTGGTGGTATTAGATGACAGCCTGACCATTGCGGAAGGTGCTATTCGGGGTTGGGATCGCCGCAGTATTTATTATTTTCAGATGATCAGTTCGGTGGCTGAACATTTTGGTTTTGATATTGATAAGCCCTTTAAAAAGCTGTCGAAAAAGCACCAGAAAATTTTGCTACAGGGCTCTGATAATGAAGATGTTCGCTTCAGTTATGTGAACTCTCGTGGTGATCAGATTTTTAAAGAGCATCCATTCGAAGGCGTATTGCCAAACCTGGAACGACGTTACCGTGAAACAGACTCACAAATGGTACGCGAAGAGCTGTCTAAATATCTGAGCGTACAGCCGTGTCCGACCTGTCATGGTTCACGACTGCGTACCGAAGCGCGACATGTATTTGTTGGCGATAAAACCATTCATGCCTGTACCGCAATGCCGGTTGAAGAGGCGCATCAATATTTCTCTGACTTACATATGGATGGTCATCGCGGCGAGATTGCAGAAAAAATTCTGAAAGAAATTCGTGAGCGTTTGCAGTTTCTGGTGAATGTTGGGCTGGAATATTTAACCCTGAATCGCAGCTCAGATACCTTATCCGGTGGTGAAGCGCAGCGTATTCGTCTCGCGTCACAAATTGGCGCGGGGCTGGTTGGTGTGATGTATATTTTGGATGAGCCTTCGATTGGTTTGCATCAGCGTGATAACGATCGTTTATTAAAAACCCTGTTCCACCTACGCGATTTGGGTAATACCGTAATTGTGGTTGAGCATGATGAAGATGCCATTCGCAGTGCTGACCATTTAATTGATATTGGTCCGGGTGCCGGTGTCCATGGTGGGCAAGTCATTGCTCAGGGCACACCGAATCAGGTGATTAAAAATAAAGACTCCGTAACCGGACAATATTTATCCGGTAAAAAAGAAATTGCGGTTCCTACTGAACGGACACCGTACAATGATAACAAGGTATTAACGCTTACCGGTGCTACTGGTAATAATTTAAATAACGTTGATTTAACCATTCCACTAGGGTTAATGACCTGTGTAACCGGTGTGTCAGGTTCAGGAAAATCGACGTTAATTAACCGTACTTTATATCCCCTGGCTGCAACGGCTTTGAATGGTGCGACGACCTTAAAAGCTTCTGACCATCAGTCGATCGAAGGGTTAAAGCAACTTGATAAAGTGGTGGATATTGATCAAAGCCCGATTGGTCGTACACCGCGCTCCAACCCAGCGACCTATACCGGCATTTTCACCCCGGTTCGTGAATTATTTGCCGGTACTCAGGAAGCACGCTCTCGCGGTTATAAAGCCGGACGTTTCTCTTTTAATGTCAAAGGCGGTCGCTGTGAAGCCTGTCAGGGTGACGGGGTTATTAAAGTTGAAATGCACTTCCTGGCCGATATTTATGTGCCGTGTGATGTGTGTAAGGGCAAACGTTATAACCGCGAAACGCTGGATATCCGTTACAAGGGTAAAAATATTCACGAAGTGTTGGATATGACGGTCGAAGATGCCCGTACCTTCTTTGATGCCATTCCGGCGGTTGCGCGTAAATTACAGACCCTGATGGATGTTGGCCTGAGTTATATTAAATTAGGACAGGCAGCGACGACGTTATCCGGTGGTGAAGCCCAACGTGTGAAGTTAGCGAAAGAATTATCCAAACGTGATACCGGCTCTACTTTGTATATTCTTGATGAGCCAACCACTGGTTTACACTTCCATGATATTGAGCAGTTACTGGCGGTATTGCACCGTTTACGTGACCATGGCAATACTATTGTGGTGATTGAACATAATCTGGATGTGATTAAAACCGCAGACTGGATTGTTGATTTAGGCCCGGAAGGGGGTTCTAAAGGTGGTTATATTATCGCTGAAGGTACCCCGGAGCAGGTAGTAAAAGAAAAAGCGTCCCACACCGGACGATTCTTGAAGCCTTTGCTGGCTGCGAAAAAGTAATATGACAGCTGCTGGAAAACGGGCTCTGTGTGCAAAGTGCAACCGGCCCATCAAAGTGTGTGTTTGTGATGCTTTAGTTGAGGTAAAGGCACCGCTGGAATTGATTATCTGGCAAGATCCGACGGAAGCAAAACACAAACTGTCGACGGCGCCTTTATTAAAACTGAGCATCACAAATAGCCGTTTATTCATTGCCGATAAGTTAAATCCAGAAGAAATTTTTTCATCCACCGACTTATCGGAATGTGCCTTGTTGTATCCGTTGGAAAATGGGCAGCAGCTACAAGCTGAACAGCGCACCAAAGTAAAAAAATTGCTGGTTTTGGATGGCACCTGGAAAAAAGTGCGGCGTTTATTTTATCTGAATGAATGGCTGAAAAACCTGCCATATATTCCGCTGAATCCTGAGAACCTGAGTCGTTACGCTATTCGTAAATCACCACGTGCTGATGGTTTATCAACCATCGAGGCCGCTGTTGCGGGTTTGTCACTATTGGATGAAGCAACTGATTACCAACCAATACTCAATGTTCTGGATCGAATGGTTGAGCTGCAGCAGCAGTTGACGCCTGGTGATGTTAAGCGCACCCGATAATAGTTTGAGTAGGCGTTAACGTTCCCAAATCGGAGGATCTCCGATTTTTTCCAATAAAAAATCAATAAATACCCGGACTTTGGCGGTTAATACGTTGGACTTGGGGTACACCAGCCAGATCGCGGATTGATCGTCTACTTCAAACTCGGGCAGTACTCTAACCAATGAGCCCTCTTTAAGTTCTTGGTGCACATGCCAATAGGTATGCATCGCAATACCTGTGCCTGCGAGAACAGCAACTTTCATACTGGCTCCGTCATCAAATATCACTCTAGAAGAGGCCCCTGGTGGTGGAAAGCTACTGGAGCTGGCCTCGTTGTGAGTGACTAGGGTTCTGGGCTCGCTGTTACTGAACACTAATAATTGGTGGTTAAGCAGTGATTCTGGTGTCTCGGGCGTACCAAATCGTGCCAGATAATCGGGCGAGGCACACAGGATTCGGTGATCATTTGCTAATTTTCGTGCTCTTAAGCTGCTGTTTTCAATGGCATAGTTTCGCAATGCCAGATCAAAGCCGCCTTCAATTAAATCCATTTGCAGGTCGGAAAGTTTAAGGTCTAGGTTGATCTTAGGGTAACGCTGTAAGAATTCAGGCAATAGCGGAGCAATATAACACTGGGCAAAGGTGCTGGATGCAGCAAAGCGTAAGGTACCACTAACCTCGCGGTACTCATGGCCTAATGCCGCTTTGGCCGCGGCTTCCTGAGCGAGAATTTCTCGGGCATAAGGTAAAAACTCAGCCCCTTCTAACGAAAGTGATATCTTGCGCGTGGAGCGATGTAATAGGTCCGCACCGATCTGATGTTCCAGTTTGGCCAAGCGAGCACTGGCAACGGCGGGAGCCAGCCCCAGCTTTCTGCCTGCAGCACTGATATTCAACATATCAGCGGCCATTACAAATAAACGAATGCCTTCGGTATCCATGGCGCTCTCCACGTACGTATAAACCGCCTATTATATTGAAAAACCGAATTATGTTTAATTATTAAGGTGGTTTTGTTTGTTTTTTGGATGAATATACTGCTGCCCATTGTCCAGGGCTGTTAACAATCCTGGTTTCACACTGTTTTATTGTCTGGAGCAAAGTATGAATCATCCAATCATTAACGACTTGAACAGCCGCTACACGGCGAAGAAATACGACGAAAACAAGCGTATTTCTGCGGATGATATGGAAGTCATCAAAGAGGCTCTGCGTTTATCCGCTTCTTCAATCAACTCTCAACCATGGAAGTTCATTGTTCTGGAAAGTGATGAAGCGAAGCAACGTTTCCATAATACGTTTGCTAATAAGCACCAGTTTAATCAACAACATGCCAAAGAGGCCTCACATACGTTATTGCTTGCTTATGATCCTGAGTTCACGAAAGAGAAATTTGCCAAACGGGTCGATGCTGAGGTTAGTTCCGGTCATTTACCGGCCGAAAACTATGACAACTTTATGGGTGCTTATGCATTTGCTGAAATGAACACTGATGAGAAGGGGTATAACGGCCACTGGACAAAGGCTCAGGTTTATCTGGCACTGGGGAATGTCTTACATACACTGGCGCGTTTAGGGATTTCCTCGACTCCGATGGAAGGTGTAGATGGTGACTTAATCGGCGAATTGTTTGCGGCTGAATTGGATGGCCATGTGTGTGAAGTGGCTCTGGCGATGGGCTATCACAAAGATGGTGAAGACTATAACTTTGGTAAGCCAAAGGCTCGTTTGGCACAAAACGATGTAATCGCTATTTTATAATGATCGTGACTTAAATAGAAAACCCCTTTATTCATAAGAATAAAGGGGTTTTCTATTGCAAAGCGCTAACTGAAACGTCAGAACTTATAAACCACTTTGACAGAGCCATCGACAACAGAGCTGTCGACATAACCGATCAGGTTTGGATTTTTTGCGACCAGATCTTTGACCGTAGCATCATTACCCGATTCTTTCGGTGGTGTGCCTTTTCCGGTGAAGATCAGGCGTGACCAGTAAGCCTTAAGTTGGCTGGAACTTTTTCCTAATACGGTTCCGTTAAATGCTTCGCGGCTAGCTGCTCCGGCATCTTGATCAACTGGTACGGCCTGGCTTCCATCCGGGAAATTCTTGCTTTTACCAAGAAAAATACGGGAGATTGTATCCTGATCCAATGACGCATTGGCGTTGTTGGCACTGATGATAACGGCAACTTCTGCCTGTACGGCTGCGCCTGTCAAAAGTGAAGCAATAACAATGGTTTTAAGGAATGTATTAATAAATTTCATTGTGACTCTCCTTAAAATACTAAATCAATGGCAACACTGTACAACATGGCAGACTCGCCTTCATTGCCCAGGCGCAATTCTTCGTCGATGTATTGTGCTTCCACTTTAAATGCCGTGCCTGCATCATAATCAAAACGTGCTCCTAAGGTGATACTGCTTTCTTCGCCACGAAGATTGTTCTGAAGTAATCCGATATTACCGGATTGTTTTTCATCTTTGTCCGCTGAGTAGGTCAGGTGAATCGTCGCATCATCCAAACGATGGGCAACACTGACAAGGTAGGCCTGGTCGTTCAGGAACAGTTCTGTTTCGTGTTCCAGGGCTGTCCATTCTGCAATAAAGAAGCTGCTGCCATTATCGTATGTGATGGCGGCTTCATAAAACTGCGCCGTATCACCATCTGGTGAGAATTCATCATTCAGACCAAGGAAGGCTGCGCCAGCAACCAACTGTTCCAGAGCATCACCTGTACCATTGGCTACCAGGTCGGGCATGTATAAATCAGCCTGGTGATAACTGATGCGTGTTCCCCAGTTACCTTGGTTGAGGCTAAGAACGGCACCACCGAAGTTTCTTAGTTCAACCGTGTAAGATTTTTCAATCGGGGTGAAGGAGTCTTCAAACCGGCCATAATAAACCTGAACAGAGCCATCAACCGAACCGGCGCTGAAGCTGCGGGTCAGGTCAACACCATTAATTGAAGAGAAGGTATCCAATCGCGAATAAACTTCACCGGGTGGGCGAATCCAGTTATAGGCATAGCCTACCTCAAGGAAGTCGGAATAATAAAAGAATGGAGAACGCAGGCGACCAAAACGTAAGTCAGTGTTCTCATCGAACGAATAGGTGACGTAGGCCCATGAGTTTTCAGTGTTGTAATCTTCATTACCACGGGCAACAAATTGTGTGGTTGCAGAGGTAGAATCGTTAATTTGTTTGCTGACCTGCAGGGCGACAACCGTATCCTGATTAAAAGAAACATCGTCATCATAACCCGCTGCAGTGACATCATCGTTCGATAAAACGCCAGCACCAACACTCATAAAGCCGTTGATGTTAAGGTCGTTTGCATAGGTCATTTGGCTACTTGCGAGCAATATCGCAGCCAATACCGGAGTCTTACGGGTAAGCATGGTACAAGCCCTTACGTGGTTAATGTACTTAAACCTTAGTCAAGCTCCGTTATAGTGCAAATTTTGGTGGAAAATTGGTGCATAAAACAAAACAGGGCACAAAACTGTGCCCTGTTTCATTTTTTTAATATCGGTATCAGAACTTATAAACTACTTTGACTGAACCATCGACGGTTTCACTATTAACATAACCAATCAGGTTAGGATTTTCAGCCACCAGTTTTTTCACGGCTAAGTCATCACCGGATTCTTTAGGCGGTGTTCCCTTGCCTGTGAATATCAGTCGTGACCAATAAGCTTTTAGTTGACTGGAACTTTTTCCGAGTACATTTGTATTAAAGGACTCTCTGGCAGAGCTTCCAGCTTTCTGATCAACAGGGACAGCCTGGCTACCATCTGGAAAGTTCTTGGTCTTACCTAAAAACACCCTGGAGATATTATCTTTATCTAAGCTGTCGTTGTGATTGTTACTGCTTACAATTACTGAAATTTCAGCGTAAGAAAAGGCAGATAAAAATACTGAGGAAATCAGCAGTGATTTAATAAGTCTCATCATTTTATGCATGTTGATCTCCTTAAAATACCAAATCAATTGCTACGCTGTACAGCACTGCTGATTCACTTTCCTGGCCGTCACGAAGCTCTTCATCTATATATTGCGCTTCGAGCTTAAACGCTGTGCTTGTGTCGTAATCAAACCTGGCGCCTAAAATAATGCTGCTTTCTTTATCTCTGAGAAAGTTATTCTGGATTGCACCGATGGCTCCGGATCCTTTTTTATCCTCTCGAGCGGTGTAGGTTAAATGAATCACCGAATCGTTGAAGCGTTTTGCAGCGCTGATTAAATAAGCTGAATCATCGACAAATAATTCTGACTCGTAATCTAAGGCTGTCCATTCCGCAATCATAAAATAACTGCCGCTATCGTATGTGACGGCAGCTTCATAAAACTTCCCGGTCGCATCCTCTAACTTGAAATCATCACCAAAACCTTGCAGCGTTGCTGCTGCGACTAATGCTTCTGCCGGGTCGGCAGTTGGTGAAACTGCCAGGGCAGCCAGTTCGCTGTTTGATGCTTCTGTAATATCATTAATTTCAGGAATTGTTGCATCAGCCTGGTGATAGCTTAATCGGGTTCCCCAATTACCTCGGTTCAAGTTAAGAACCATGCCGGTAAAGTTTTTTGCATCTAAAGAAAAGCTTTTGGATACAGGAGCAAACTCTTCTTCTGTACGCCCATAATAGACCTGTACGGAACCATCTGTTGCTCCAAGGTTGAAATTATGCGTCAAATCAAAACCATTGATCGACGAAAAAACATCTAATCGCCCATAGACTTCTTCTGGTGGTCGAATCCAGTTATAAGCGTAGCCAACTTCCAGAAAATCCGAATAGTAGAAAAATGGTGAGCGTAATCGCCCCATACGCAAATCAGTATTTTCATTAAATGAATACGTGATGTATGCCCAGGTATTTTCGGTGTTGTAATCCTCTCTACCCCGAGCAACAAACTGTGTGGTAGCAGAGGTGGACTCATTAATTTGCTTGCTGACTTGCAAAGCGACCATGGTGTCCTGGTTGAAGGAAATATCGTCATCATATCCTTCCGCAACCACGTCAGAATTGGAGAGGACACCTGCACCAACACTCATAAAACCATTAATATTAAGGTCGCTGGCATGTGCCAACTGACTGGCAGTCATCAACACAGCTGCTGATAAAGACAATTTGCAACGTGACATAATAAAACCCTTACTGTTTTAATTGTTAAAACTTTAGTAAGGGATCTGGATAGTGCAAATAATTATTTTATCAGTATAGGGGAGTCAGACAGGTTCAGTCATGGCGACAATATGTTTAATCTGGCGCTTGATCAGGCTTTGATTTTTTTCTGGCAGTTTATCCAGCCAGTAGCTGTATTGAGTGCAGCCATGGAGGTCGGCTACTTCATGCCCCTCTTGCCATTGCAGATCAGGAATATCTTTTACTTTGTCGAGCATGCTTTGACTGACTAGTAGCCTTCTCTCTTCACCGCTTTGTGCCAGCCTTGCTGCCCAGTGAATGGTGTCACCAATCAGGTTTCCCTGAATATTCTGCTCTTCCCCGATTGGTGCAAGCAAAATCGGACCGTAATGTGCTGCAATACGGAACTCAAGGGGTAGCAGCTGGTGATTGTTTTCCCGGATGTAGTCGACCAGACCGAGAAACAACATGGCGGCATAAAGGCTATGAACCATATTTTGTTGATCGGGCCCCGGCATTCCAAATAACATCACGATACCATCGCCCTGAAAACGATCTAGCTTGCCGTTGTACAACTTGGCAGCCTGGCTGAGAAGCCGGTGATAGTGATTCAGAAGAGTTGATAATTCCTGTGCTGACAAGCGGCTCTGCAATACTTCCAGATCCAGAATTTCGACATACAGCAGGGCACAATTCTGATAGCAGAAGTCAGTGGAATGATCATGCTGATTATCATTGTTGATGAACTGGTCCAGCGCTTGTTTCAGCATTCGGCGCTGTTGCTCTTGCTCTGATATATCTGTTAATGCTTGGTAAAGCGGTAAGAATTCAGCTGAATCAGGTTGTGAAATTGCCAGCGTTTCACCATCTTTCCACTCTTTCAGTTGCTCTGGTAGCTGACGCAGGAATTTTAGGTTTTTTTCAGTCAGGTGGTAGCTGATCCATGCACCCAGCGAGGCTAATAGTGCGGAAATAAACAAGCTGATGGATAAATAACGACGGGCGGCATTGGTAGCAGAAGAGGTATCCAGGTTGGCCTGAAGTGTACCAATGGCCAGGTTATCCTGAGTAATTTCCTGATAGATACGTTCCCCTTGTTGTGAAAAACGGCCGCTGGTGGCAATCAGTTGCTGTTGAGGGTTCAGGATGCGAATGGCAGGTATCGAATGATCCAGCTGCCATTCATTCAACGTCAGATTGAGGCTTACGCGGTCTTCGTTCAACAGGCTGGGGGCAAGTGTTAAAGCAAGACGCTGCAATTGTAATGCGGCATTCGTTCGTAAGGTACCTTCTGCCTGGCTGAGCTGATGTTGATAGGTTAGCAGGCCGATGCTAAGGCCGGTGATCAGGATCAGGCCTGCTGCGAACAGACCACAGACTTGACTTAGATTCAGCTTTTGCCACATCGAACGAAATTTCGTCATTGGATTACTCAAACAATTTTTTTCTTTGATGGTATTATATGCGCCGCCTGATGTAACGCCAGCGGCATATTGTGTGGCTGGTATCGTGATTTTTACCAAAAAATGAATGATGGGGATTCACTATGAGTGATGTGAAACAGTCTCTGCAAGACAAACTGGAACAGCTGGAAAAGGGTTTATTCCTGATGAGCCTTGATCGTGTACGCGCGTTGTCGGTACATGAAACCGTAGACTTGATTGAAGAGCTGCGTGGCGTTGTGGCAGCAGCCAAAGCAGACACCGATAAACTGTAATCACAGTTATAAATAAGGGCTTATCCGTGACTGAGTTGGTTCTAATCCGAGTGACTGGGGCCGATAAGCCCGGGTTAACAGCAAACATCAGTGCCATTCTGGCACAGTACGATGTAACAATTCTTGATATTGGCCAGGCCGAAATTCATGACACCCTGACGTTAGGGGTTTTGGCGGCTATCCCAGACCGGGCAGAATCTGCGCCGGTTCTTAAAGATGTGCTATTCAAAGCCCACGAGTTGGGTCTGTCTGTCCGTTTTACGCCGGTTACACCCGAAAGCTATGAGCATTGGGTCACCGGGCAAGGTAAACCGCGCCATATTATTACCCTGCTTGCCCGTGCTATTGAGTCGAAGGCCATTGCTGCCATTACCTCCATTGTGGCTGAGCATGGCTTAAATATTGACCAGATCAACCGTTTGTCTGGCCGTGTTCCTCTAACACAGGAAGAAGAAAATACCCGTGCTTGTGTTGAATTTTCTGTCCGTGGAGAAGCCGACCAAAGCCAGATGCGCGCGCAATTTCTTCAGGTTGCCAATGACTTGGGAGTCGATATCGCGTTTCAGAAGGATGATAAATACCGTCGTACACGCCGCCTGGTGGCGTTTGATATGGATTCCACGCTGATTGAAGCTGAAGTGATTGATGAGCTGGCGGCTGCGGCGGGAGTCGGAGAGCAGGTGGCTGAGATCACTGAACGTGCGATGCAGGGTGAATTAGACTTCAATCAGAGTTTTGAGCAGCGTGTTGCCTTGCTGAAAGGGTTGAATGGCGATGTTCTGCAGGGGATTGCGGAGCGTTTACCGGTAACCGAAGGTGCTGAGCGCTTGATTCGAAACCTGAAGTCTCTGGGTTATAAAACGGCGATTTTATCTGGTGGGTTTAATTATTTTGGCCGTTACCTACAGGATAAGCTGGGCATTGATTATGTCTATGCCAATGAACTGGAAATGGAAAACGGTATTGTTACTGGCCGTGTAACCGGCAAAGTTGTTAATGGTGAACGCAAAGCTGAATTGCTGCGCGAGCTGGCGACTCAGGAAGACATTACGTTGGAGCAAACCATTGCGGTGGGCGACGGTGCAAACGATTTACCTATGCTCAGCATCGCTGGGTTAGGTATTGCTTTCCGGGCTAAGCCGTTGGTACGTGAGAATGCCGAAAATGCCATTTCGACACTTGGCTTAGATGGCATCTTGTATCTTCTGGGGTATCGGGATCGGGACATCAGTTGATAGGCCCATGCAAAACCCGCATACAAAAAGACCGCTCTAACTGGCGGTCTTTTTGTATTGATTTCGGGATTTTTGTTTATAGCTATAACCTGTCAGCAGGCTTTGGTTGATCATTCGTCCGCAAAGTCGTAAATCATTCCGGCTTGTGGCGCCTGAACATAATGTCCCTGGATGAAATGAACGCCCAGCTGCCATAGATTCGCCACCGAAGATGCACTCTCTACCAAGGGTACAATGGTGCGTTTTTCTTCTTCATGTAACTTTTCCAGCATCTCTTTTAAATGTTTCTGCGCATCTGGATTTTGTCCCAGTTCCTGTGTGAAAGAGCCATCAACTTTCACATATTCAACATCCAGGTGCTGCAATTGCTGGAAAGGGTTTAAGGCACAACCAAAGCGGGTTAGTGCTGTTGGAATACCACGCTCTAATAAGGCATGCGTGAATTCATGGCACTGCTTTAACATACGTCCTGCGTCGTCTTCATTAAACTGAAAAACAGCTGCTCCTTTGGGAAGTTTTGCGGCGTTCAGGGCAACCGCAATCCAGCCAGCAAGACTGTCATCAGATAATGATGCCGAAGACAGGTTGATGAACATACGGGTGTTGTGACCTTTTTCTCTGTGCTCACCCAGCAGTTTGGTGGTGTGCAGTATCACCCAGCGATCGATTTTTCGTTTTAATGCTTCGCTGATATCTGGTGAATTGAGGAACTCACCGGCTGAAATGTCATCGCCATTGGCTTGAGGTAGTCGCAGTAAAGTTTCATAGTGCTCGGTTTCGTCGCCACGCAGGTTGATGAGTGGCTGGAATAACAGTCGGAAGCTATTGCTTTTTAATGCGGCGGCAAGCTGCTCTTCAAAATCCGGACCTTCCTGATCGTCTTCGAGTTCAGGTGGTACAAATAAGTTAACCCCATTACCTTTTTCATGGCCTTCGAGCTTGCGAACGTTATCAGAGGCCTGATGCGCCTGTTGAAGGATGTCTTCGGGTTTTGAACTGTTTTCAGTAATCAGTGACACGCCAGTGCTGGTTGTGACGGTAGTCGTACGTTTATCAATGGCGATCAATAATTGTGCAATCGTATCTTTTAATTTTTCCGCTTGTTGCAGTGCACTTTCGGCATCCGTACCCATCAGGATAAACGCGAAAATATCTTCGCCAATACGTGACAGGTGAGCACTGTCGGGTAGTTTGTTTTTTAACGCTTCAGCAACAGCCACGACGACGGTATCAGAGTGATTAATCCCGATATCACTTTTGATTTTATTGAACTGGTCAATGTTGATATAGAACACCGCACCGGTGGCGCCTTTCAATACAGCACTATCGACGGCATGTTCCAGTTGTTCATAAAAATAGGTCTTATTATAAAGGTGTGTCAGCAAGTCGCGGCTACGGATTTCACTGAGCTGTTCTTCCAATTCGCTGCTGTCTGCTTGTCCACGAATAACAACCTGAGTGCAGTGTTCATCCGCATAGGTTGCCGGTGAAAATTGCATGGTCATGGAAAACTCAGAACCTTCACCATCAACACCGGTTGTTTTCAGGTCACCGGATTGTTGTGCCTGTTCGTATTTTTTCAGGAAGGATTTAAACTCTTTCTGGCCTGACGTATGAACCATGTCCATGATTGGCATGCCTTCCAGGTCATCAACCGAGTCGTAACCAAATAACTCAAGGTAAGCCTGGTTTGCATAGACATGCATACCATCATGAATATAGCCAACCGCATCCTTTGAACTTTCTAACAAGCCTTGGCTGCGTTTTTCAGCTTCTCTGAGTTTGACTTCCAGCATGCGCTTTTCGCGCCGGTTATAGAGATGCTTCAATTCTCGCTGAATCACCAGCATCATGACATTGGATTCTTCTAATGGCACAACGGTCGCTGCGCCTTTTTTCAAGGCCGTTTCGAAACTGATGGCATTGAGTTCTTCATGGGTGGTGAGAAGCAATGGCAGATCTTTATTGAGCCGCTGAATTTGCTTTTGCAGCTCTTCCCACTGTATATCGTTGGCTTCTGGCTGTGCAATCACCAGATCCCAGGATTTATCCTGCAGTTGCTCAACAAAATCAGCCAATGATGAAACCTGATGTGCACGGGTAGCATTACCGGAATTACGTAACATGCTGACAATATTTTCAGCATCGTTTTGTGTTTTCATCAGTAACAGCAGATGAAGGGTATCTCGGTTGGCTGACATGCAGGTTCTCTGTTTTTAAAAAACACAATTATAGAGGCAAGGCCGTAAAAAAAAATGGCCAGTTGTAGCAATCTGCGTCACCAGCTGACGCTTTTTGTCAGTTTTACGTGTTTTTACGTTTCATAGCTTGTTCCAGATCGAGTCAAAATCGTCATCACTCATTGAAGGACTATTCTGGACGCTGCTACGGCGCTGTTGTGTTGCGCCAGCATTACGAAACTGAAACTGGCCGAAGCTACTGGTAGATGCCAGACGTTTGGTCAGCTGATAGCGACCTTGCTCTTCTTCAAATAGCAGTTCAACTTTGTTGCCTGTACGGAAGGGCATTCGCGGTAATAACAAGGTGGCTGGTTGTGCGATGGCTTTGATGGCAGGCAATAATAATGCACGCATAAGAGGGCCGTTTTCACCGGTTTTTTGTAGTAGTCGAGCGGCACCTACCTTGGCTCTTGGGGCTAATAGTTCAATTCCCAGCTGTGTGCCTTCATCGCGTAAATGGCGAATCCAGCGTATGACGCCAATGGACCAGTGCCTAACGCCGGTTTCCTGAATACCAATTAATTCACCCGCCTGGATGCTTGGAGGAACACTGCCATGCCAGTGCAGGCAATAACCACCCGGGCTGGAGTTCAGCAAGTTGACTTCATGCGATGGATACTTGGCATTAGCGTCATGAGCTTCCTGGTCCGCTTGTTTATGCTTGTTAATAAACTCAATGGCATCGATATTAATCGTGGGATTGTCAGCCAGTTTGCCGCCTCCGGCATCAAAAGCATCAGCCCAGACGTCATCATCACCAGAGTTAGTGTTGCTTGTTTTTTCGGGAGCGTTATCCACGGCTTTGGGTTTCATACGTGCCAGCATCAACTCAAACCCCGTCATATTGCCACTGTAATAGTGCGTAGCCGACAGACCAATACACAGTTTTAATTTGCCATCTGCAGGTGAGCGTCGGAATGAACGTTGCCAGTGAATTCCCCAAGACTGGATGGCATGGGATAACAGGTTATCGCTGAGTTTGCCCGGCACCGTGATGGTGTGATTGCCGCTAGGGTTCGCTGCCCATAACTTCAGCGCCTTGACCAGCTCAGCGGTATTGAGGCTTCTGAATAAAGGCTTCTGAGCATCACGAAGGTGCTGGCGGTATTGTCCGGGACGATCTCTGTGTAAATTGATCATGAATAACGCGGTTTCATCTTCAGCCTGAGTCAATCCAACGTACTCAGCCCATAACTCACTGGCATCATAGAGCTGAGCCAGGTCTTGTTGCCGCAGGTTGTTGGGCTTTGCCGTACCTAATAAATGGGCGCGGATAAAGATGTCTTTGATCGTTGAACTGGATAAAAACCGGGTTTGTCGATCACTGACCTTGTAGTTAGTTAGCCCGTGCATTTCAGCCAGCAGTAATAGCTGGTTCACTTCCAGCCAGGCATGTTCAGGTGGCTGGCAATACAGTTGAAAGGCTCTCAGGATGGTTTGGTTAGTGTCCGAAATGGCACGATGGATGGCCAGCGTCACAATTTTTGATGGCTTATCCGCTGGTGCCAAGCGGGCGATGCTATGGGCAACAACAAGCTTATAACCCGTTGCCAGATGACTCTGTAAAGCCTGGCTGAGATTGGCAATTTTCAGCTGTTTCTCGTTCAGAGAGATTGAAGACTGAAGAAAGTGTTTGTTCAGTAGCGTGCAGATTGAATAGATATACGGTCGCACAACTTCAAGAACTTTGAAACGCAAGAGTGGATCGGTATCCCACTGGTTCAGCTCGCGTATGGCATTGTATAAACGACGTGCCGATTCACCAGTATTGGCCATGGGCAGTTCTTTAGCCCATTTGGTAATACCGTCTACGGTTCCGTTACAAATGCTGGGCTGAGCCAGCGGGGTTGCCGGAATATGTAACTTAATTGGCGCTTTCGGGCTGTCCATGCGTTCCTACTGTTGATTATAAAACGAACGATCAGTCAATTTTAAAAATGTGAAGCCATCATAAGTATAGTCAATTTGTGGAATGTGCGTATCAGGTAGCGCAAATCATCACATTTAAAGGCGTAAATTGATGTAAAACGGTCGTGTTAATGTCCTTTTTATTTTTCAGCTTGAGACGTTGTTTCAATGATTGGGGTTTTATTCTTCATACCACCTTCTTCTCTGACCAGCCTGGGCACCAAGTAGCCCGGCATTGTCTCAAGCATCTGCTGGTGTAACTGTAACGCTTCCTGCTTATGCAGGTCAAAGTGTGCCGCTCCTGCCACGGGATCCAACAGGTGAAGGTAATAGGGTAAAACCCCAAATTCAAACAGTTGTTTATGCAGATCAGACAAAACACTGAGAGAATTATTAATACCTTTCAGTAAAACCGCTTGATTGAGTAATGTTACGCCAGATAATCGCAGTTTTTGCCAGAGTGCGCGATGCATATCGGTGAGTTCATTGGCATGGTTACAATGAAGTACCAGGCTGGTGTGCAAACGGCTGTGTTGTAGCAGTGAACACAGAGCGTCAGTAATCCTTTGTGGTATGACCACAGGCAGGCGGGAATGAATACGCAAACGTGTGACGTGCGGAATGGTTTCAATGGCCTGACACAGGTCAGCTAGGTGCTGGTCTTTCAGCATCAGTGGGTCGCCACCGCTGAGAATCACCTCCTCAATGGATGGGTCTTCCGCGACGTATTGTAAGGTTTCCTGCCATTGCTGGCGGCTGATGCGGTTATTGTCATAAGGAAAATGCCGCCGGAAACAATAGCGACAGTTGACAGCACAGCCTGATGCAGCCAATAACAATACCCGACCATGATACTTATGAATAATGCCTTGCTGAATATTGCTGTGTTTTTCTGCTAGCGGGTCAGTGACATAACCGGGCATGTTTTCCATTTCAACATCCAGCGGCAGCACCTGACGCAAGAGTGGGTCGTTGAGGTTGCCCTTTTCCATTAACTCCGCAAACGGCCGTGGCACCAGTGTTGGGAACTGATGGTGTGCTGATTGGCTGACGGGCAGAGCATCTCGGGGAATCTCCAGATATTCGAGTAACTCGTCCGCTCGCCGAAAAGCCCCTGCCAGCAGTTGTTGCCAATCTTGTGGCTCTACAGCAGCGCTGGTTCGGGTTATGATAGACACTTTGATACGACTTCCAAAAAGTAATCAGGTTTTAAAATGGCGAATTATTCTACCAACGAATTCAAATCAGGTCTTAAAGTAATGCTCGACGGAGACCCGTGCTCCATTGTTGAAAACGAGTATGTTAAGCCAGGCAAGGGCCAGGCATTTAACCGCGTGAAGCTGCGTAACCTGAAAAATGGTCGTGTATGGGAACGCACCTTCAAATCCGGTGAATCACTGGAAGGTGCAGACGTGATGGAATACGACATGGAATACCTGTACACCGATGGTGAGTTCTGGCATTTCATGGCAAAAGATGGTTCGTTTGAACAACACGGTGCTTCTGAAGAAGCATTAGGCGATACCATTAAGTGGTTAAAAGAACAGGAAACCTACGTGGTGACACTGTTTAACGGTGCGGTATTAACGGTTGCACCACCGAACTTTGTTGAGCTGGAAGTGACAGAAACAGACCCGGGCCTGAAAGGCGATACCGCTAACGGTGGTTCTAAGCCGGCAACGTTAACCACGGGTGCTGTGGTTAAGGTGCCGCTGTTTATTAACATTGGTGAAGTACTGCGTATTGATACCCGTTCTGGAGAGTATGTGGGGCGTGCATAAACGCAGGCCTGCTTTGCATGAGCAGTCAAGATAACGCTGCACAGCAATGGAAAAGGGAGCTTCGGCTCCCTTTCTTTTTGAATAATTGGCTTCAGAGAATAGGGTTATGACAGAAGATTGGTTACCCGGGGCATCGTTGCAGGCACTGCGACTGCGAGCAGAAGTGAATACCCAGATTCGGAACTTCTTTGCGGAGCAGGGGATAATGGAAGTTGAGACTCCTCTGTTGTGCCAGGCTCCGGTCACTGACCCGAATATTGAGCCGATAGCAGCGCAGGGACGTTATCTGCATACCTCACCGGAATATGCCATGAAACGCCTGTTATGTGCGGGAAGTGGTGATATTTATCAGCTCTGTAAAGTGTTCCGCCAAGGAGAAGCCGGGCAGCGACATAATCCGGAATTTACCATGTTGGAGTGGTACCGGGTGGGCTGGGATCATCATCAGCTGATGAAAGAAGTCGAACGCTTGTTGCAACTGTTGCTAGCAGAACACATTTCCCTGGAACCGGAAGCGCTCACCTTAAGTTATGCCGAAGCACTGCAACAATTTGCGGGTATTAATTGGCCCAATATTTCAGAAGCCCAACTTCGTGAGCAGGGTATTGCACTTGCTGGCTTTGATCTGGAGCTGAATCGTGATGGCTGGCTTGATGTGATTATGAGTCATCAGGTGGAACCGGCGTTACCCAAGGATAAGCTGGTCTTTATTCATAACTATCCAGCTTCTCAGGCAGCTCTGGCTAAAGTCAGCGGAGAGGGAAACAATGCCGTCGCACAACGTTTTGAGGTGTATTTAAACGGTGTGGAACTGGCGAATGGTTATCATGAGTTGACGGATGCTAAAGAACAGCGTCGTCGGTTTATGCAGGAAGCCAATGGTCGTGACATTGATGAACGTTTATTGGCGGCAATGGAGCAGGGTTTACCCGAGTGTGCAGGTGTGGCTATGGGCATTGATCGATTATTAATGCTGATGCTGGATGTCAGCATTGATGAGGTATTGAGCTTTTCCTGGTCGCGCGCTTGAGAACTAACTGCGCACGACGAGGAAGAGTTACTGAAAAAGAGAGTGTTACTCAAGCGTCATTGCAATGCTCTCACCCATACGCAGCGGAGAGCCTGCGTCTAGGGTTTCCTGCCAGTGCATTTTGCCTTTTTCGAAGCATAACACGACGGTTGATCCCAACAGGAAACGACCCATTTCTTCACCTTTTTCGATGGTAATTGGCTCAGGGCTTGGGTACGACGTAACACGTAGTTCGCGCTTCGGTGGAGTGACCAGTCCATGCCAAATCGTTTCAACAGCGGCCACAATCATTGCGCCAACCAATACCATCGCCATCTGACCCAGCTCGGTATCAAAAATGGCAACAACGCGTTCATTACGGGAAAACAGGCGCGGTACATTTTCGGCCGTTACTTGATTCACTGAGAATAAATCACCCGGTACATAAATCATCTCCCGCAGTGTGCCGGTAACCGGCATATGGACACGGTGATAATCCTTCGGAGATAAATAAATGGTAGAGAACTCACCACCCATAAATGGCGCAGCACGCTCGCTGTCACCACCTAATAATTCAATCAACGAATAATCCTGGCCTTTCGCCTGAAAAATACGACCATTTTCAATCGGGCCTAATTGCGAAACAGCGCCATCGGCTGGAGAGACAATCATATTGTCGCCGTTAGCAATAGGGCGCGCATCGTCTTTTAATTCGCGTGTAAAAAAATCATTAAAGCAACGAAAGTCTTCCGGCTTCTGGCGCTGGGCTTCATCCATATTCACATCAAACTGTTTGATGAAACCACGAATTAGCGGGTTTTTGATCCAGTCAATTTCGCTGGCTGCAACCGCACCAATACCGCGCGACAATAAGTGTTGTGGCACCAGGTACTGACTGGCAATAAATAATTTATCTTTTAATGAAGTGCTCAAGCTCAAATCCTCAAGGTTGCTCGCCAGTGGTGATTGGGGTGTTTTCGTCGTTACCCCATTCTGACCAGGAACCTGCATACGCTTTAATATTGAAGTTTAAAATTTTACCCACCAGATAGGTAAACCCGGAACGATGGTGAGTTTGGCAGTGGGTGACAATTTCTTTGTCTTGGTTAATGCCCATGCTGTTCAACAGCTCACGGAAGTCATTCAGAGGGTTAATGCGTAAACCGTCTTCCGGGTTCATGCCGCGGGTCCACTCGTAGTTGACGGCACCTGGAATATGACCGCCGCGAGCCGATACCACTTTTTCGCCTGTGTATTCTTTTTCTGAGCGGGCATCCCAGATAGCAAAATCCGCGTGCCCCAGACGAGTGATAATTTCTTCTTTGCTGAGTGCAAAACCCGGTTGTAACTGTGTGACGCGATAGTCTGATGCAGTGGGTACGTTGTTATCGGACTCGGTAGTCAGACCGTCTTTTAACCAAGCATGAATACCACCATTCAGGTAGCTATAACTGTGGTGGCCAATCATATCCAGTGCCCAAATAAGGCGACCAGCCCAGCCACCGCCTTCATCATCGTAAGCAATCACATGCGTATCGGCAGTCAGACCCAGTTCACTGAAAAGCGCCGACAGGTCTTTTAGAGAAGGTAGTGCGCCCGGCGTGGGTTTTTGTCCCAGTTGAAGGCGTTTAAAATCGAGGTGAATTGCCCCTGGAATATGGTGTTGCTGGTAAGTCTCCAGCTTGCTCTGGTCAATAATCAGCGTATTTGCTAACGGCAGCTGGTCAGCTAACTGTTGCGGTTCAATAAGCAGAGGAAGTGAGGCCATTGGGAATCTGTACAGGATGATGAATGTAATGATAGATAGTGTATCCGAGCCGGGCATTAATGTCAGTGAAGGGCCCGGCCGGATTAGCCAAAAATTGTCAGGAGCGGCGCTGTTGAGCGGTATGACTGCGCAGTTCGGCTAGGCTCTTACTGGCGGTTAAACACAGGTTTTTAAAAGCGACGTATTCGCTGTGTTCAACCACCTGTTGGCCGCTATCATTAAACGCTAACACCAGGCCGATCGGTTTATGGCCGGCATCAATCGACATGGTTACCCAGTGGGAGGGCAATATATCCTGAGTTGAACCCGGTAAGTGGCGCAGGAATTTATCGCGGTTTTCTGGTGTCAGGCTCAGGCTGGCCGGTTTCTCCAGCAGTTTGTTAAAAATATTGGGTTGGCGTAAATCAATTGCGACTTTGCGCAATGGATGTTGTTCTGGCAAATTTTCAGCATAAAACACTTTGAGCGCTGTTTTGTCTTTATTGAGTAAGGCAATGCAGGCACTCGACATTCCCAACCCCTGACAAATACCGCGTAAGACACCACGCATCAAATAATGCCAGTCACCAAAGCTGTCCGGTTGTTGCTGAAGTTGTGTCAGTAGTTTGTTGAGGTAGGCCTGATCCGGTTTGCGGGTAATTTGCACAACCTCAGTGGTTGGTTTGCCAATATTAATGGCTTCTTCAGGTGTGTCATCGGTGGCTGGTTTCTCAACTACTGCAGGAATCACCTTAGGGTAACTCTGACGAGTGGCGACCGGGCTGGCAAGCAACGCTAATCCGGTTGAAAGAGCATCATTCTGCTGGCGACTGACATTCAGCTGGATGATTCTTAAGTCGGCCGCGACTTGTGCCTGAGGTTTGCCTAACCAATGACTGGCCAGCACCAGCCAACGGCGTGCGTTGTTACTTTCCGGGGCGATATGCCAGTTCCAAGACAAGCCTGTCGCAATAATGGGGATCAGCTCGGGTTGTTGCAGGCGATGTAATAATTCACGCTGGTTATCAAAATCTCTGGGATCATAGCGACGTAATAACTTCCACTGTTTAGTGGTTAATCCTGCTTCTTTGCGGAAACAATCCACAGCCGCGGGTGGCAATCCCAATTGTTTAACTTGTCGCTGCCAGTTTTTCAGTTGATTGCCGCCAAAGCAGGTATTGATGGCGGCAAGAATGTCCTGCCCTTCGCTGAGGCAATACAACCAATTCTGCGCCAGGTCTTCGCTTAATAACCATTGCCATAATGGTGCACACACCATCAGGGTGTTCCAGCGAGCATAATCCGGACTGATATTGCCTCGTAACCTGGCCCAGTGCGCCGCCATTTCTGCTGCCATATCGGCACAATGTAATGCTCTTCGATAAAGCTGGTGCTGGCGTGAATCACTGTTGCTTTCAATCACAGGCAGGTGTTTGATCAAACGCACCAGCTCTTGCATTCCGAGCAATGATAAGCAGTTGGCAGCGCCTGAAATTTGCTCCCGGCAGCCAGGGTTCTGGCTGACGGCGGCAACCATCAGATTAAGGCAAAGTGCTGGGTCTCTTTCGACAACCGTCGCCAGATCATCAAAATTAACCTGATGGCTTTGCATTTTTTTGCGCACCCGATTGCGGGTTTCCGCCAGAATCGGAAAATTGCGCATGGCTGCAACGTCAGACCAGCGATTGCTGGGAGGGGGTACTACCGATAAGTGTGTCATGTCTCAGTTTGTATAACAGCGAATTGTGACCTTTACTTACTATAGTCTTGATTCTTGATCTCCGCTGAAGGTAATTGCCCTGAACGTGTCGGTAATGCCTCCAGAAGGTGTGTGTATCCCAAAGGATTGCCTGAATGCTGTTTCTGATTGGCGTATTTGTTGTATTTGGTAGTGTGCTGTATGGCTATGTGATGTCACATGGTCAGTTGTTAGCACTGTGGCAGCCATTTGAAATTCTGATCATTGTTGGCGCCGCTTTTGGTGCTTTTTTGTTATCGAACCCCTGGCATGTCATTAAAGGTTGTTTTGCTTTAACGCCGCAGATTATTTTGGGTAGCAAAGTGAATAAAGCCATGTACATGGATGTGCTGGGCCTGATTTATGACATTCTGAATAAAGCCCGCCGGGAAGGCATTATGGCAATTGAGGGGGATGTGGATAGTCCACAGTCCAGCGCTATTTTTTCCCGTTATCCGGCCATTCAATCGAATGTCGAGCTGGCCAATTTTATCGCCGATTATTTTCGCATTATCGCGGCCGGAAACCTGACGTCATTTGAACTGGAATCTCTGATGGATCAGGAAATTGAGGCGCGCCTGCATGAACTCGAACAACCCGGCATGGCGGTGGGCAAAGTGGCCGATGCATTGCCGGGTTTTGGTATTGTTGCCGCGGTGCTGGGTATTGTCATTACCATGGGGGCGATTGGTGGTGAAATTTCTGAAATTGGTAAACATGTTGCGGCGGCGTTAGTTGGTACCTTTTCCGGAGTTCTATTGTCTTACGGTTTTGCTGGCCCGGTCAGTGCCACCATGCGTCATATTGCCGAAGATGAAATCAAACTGTATGAAGCCGCTAAGGCATGTATTGTGGCTTCCTTAAATGGTGTGCCACCGCAACTGGCGGTCGAATTTGGCCGTAAAGCGCTCTTTACCCATGGCAGGCCAAGCTTTAATGAAGTTGAAAGTAAAATTCGTGGTCGCTGATGGAAAACTTAGGCCAACACCAGAACATTATTGTTCGCCGTTATAAAAAAGGAAAACATGAGGACCATGGTGGTGCCTGGAAAGTTGCCATGGCCGACTTTGCATTGGCCATGATGGCCTTGTTTCTGGTGTTGTGGGTAATTAACTCGTCCAACGAACAGGAAAAAGCAGCCATATCTGGTTATTTTCAGGACCCGAAAGCCTTCGAAGAAGGGAATAAGGTGCCCTCAGCCTATATTATTGATTTTGGCGGCTCGCCATCCACAGCAGACAATATTGCGGTTTCTGAAGTTATTGATCCGGAAAAAATCCTGCAGGCAGAAGAAATTGAAAACCTGGCAGATGCCATTGAGCAAAAACGCTTACAGGAAATGCAGGCCAAAATTGAAGCGCGTATTGAAGCCAGCCCAACGCTCAGTCCGTTTAAGAATCAGTTGTTACTGGACATCACCACGGAAGGGCTACGGCTGCAGATCGTTGATCAAACCAAGCGACCGATGTTTGATCCGGGCAGTGCCGACTTAAAATATTATTCGGAAGATATTTTATGGGAATTGGCTCCCGTATTAGCAACGCTGGAGCACCGCCTGTCGATTACCGGGCATACCGATTCTTCCAAAGCTGCTGGCGTGCGTGCAGAAGACGATGTTAATTGGAGTTTGTCTTCGATGCGTGCTGATTCTGCACGGCGTGCCTTGATGGAAGCCGGTGTTCCAAAATCGCAAATTGCTCAGGTAATTGGTATGGGCGATACGGCACCGTTAAAAGCCGATGATCCGGGTAATTCGGTCAACCGCCGTATCTCCATTACTATGTTGAATAAACAATCTGATGACAATATTCGTGGTCGTGCTGGTGCCGCAGACAATCCGGATATTGAGTTTATTAATGACGGTGAAGATAAAGCGGCTGATAACGATGATCGCAAACCCGTGATTAATAAAGCCGGATCATTGTTAGATGAGTTGCGCAAACAACGAGAAAGCAAAGAAAATACTTACGATAACCCACCGAACCGTGAAGAAATTTTCTGGTAATCGGCTTGTATTTCAGAGGCTGTTAATCCGCACTGACAGCGATCAGAGTTCTGTCAGTGTGGCTAAAATTCGTTTATAGCTATCGAATCGTAATTGGCTGATTTTACCTGACTCGACGGCCTCTAAAATGGCGCAGCCGGGTTCTTTTTCGTGTTTGCAGTCGCGGAAGCGGCAATAACCGGCCAGATCACGAATTTCACAAAATCCCTGCATCACCTCATCTTCTGACATATGCCATAAACCAAACTCACGAATTCCTGGCGAGTCAATTAAGTCGCCGCCGTCAGGAAAGTGATATAAACGTGCGGTGGTGGTGGTATGGCGTCCTTTTTTGGTGGCCGCCGATAATGCACCCACTTTTAATTCTTCTTCCGGTAACAGGGTATCAATTAAAGACGATTTACCGACGCCAGACTGACCAACAAAAACGCTAATGCGATCATTCAGGAATTGTTTAAATTCGCTCAGGCTGCTTTCCTGCTTGCTGCATACCCGTAAGGTGCGATAGCCCAGCTGCTCATAAGTGGTTAATAACTCATCGAAGCGCTGGCGGTTGGAGTCATTAATTAAATCGGTTTTATTTAACAGAATAATTGGCTCAATCCGGCAATTCTCTGCGGCCACCAGATAACGGTCAATCAGGTTGGCGTGAGCCTCAGGTTCAGGGGCAATCACCAGCACAATAAAATCGATATTGGCTGCGACGGGTTTGATTTCGTTATAAGGGTTTGGTCGGGATAATTCTGATGTTCTGTCAGTAACCGTTTCAACCACGCCGGTGCGTACTTTTTCATCATTAGAGGCATGATTGACTTCCGGGCCAGGGCGAAATACCACCCGATCACCCGTCACCAGAGAGCCTAAATTGGCACGCAAATAACAACGGTATTTCTGACGCTGACCGTCTTCAATCTCAACCTGGGTGCCGAAGTGTGCAATCACCTGACCATGACATTCATCGCCCAGTTCCCCCGCATTCAGCTGTTCAGCAATATCATTTTCTTTGCGTTCAGCCCGCTTCGCTTTTTCTTGCTGGATCTTTTCAACGCGCCAGGCCTGGCGTTTGGTCAGTTTGCGTTTTGCCATATTGGAGTGCTATCGCCGACTTCCGGATAGAGATGGTGAATGAGCAGGTATTGTCCGGGTTGGCTGACGACAGTGCAATAGCAAGCTGATAAACTGGCGCGCTTTCAATTCAAGGGCGTGCAAAAGGCGAATGCTTATGAGTCAAAAAGAAAATCTGGTGTGGATGGACCTGGAAATGACCGGGCTGGAGCCGGAGCAGGATGTCATCATCGAAATTGCCACCCTGGTTACCGATAAAGACCTGAACATCATTGCCGAAGGCCCAGTGCTGGCGATTCATCAGCCGGATGTATTGCTGGATGCGATGGATGAGTGGAATACCAAAACCCATGGTAACTCGGGTTTGACCCAGCGGGTTCGTGAAAGTCAGGTATCGGCACGTGATGCTGAGTTACAGACACTGGCGTTTTTACGTGAGCACGTTAAAGAGGGTTGCTCACCGTTATGCGGTAATAGTATTCATCAGGATCGCCGCTTCCTGGTGAAGTACATGCCAGAACTTGAAGCTTATATGCATTATCGCAATATTGATGTCAGCACAGTCAAAGAGCTGGCTAAGCGCTGGAAGCCGGAAGTTGTTTCTTCTTTTAAGAAGAAGGGGGCTCACCTGGCATTGGATGACATCAAAGAATCCATTGATGAAATGGCTCACTACCGCCGTACTCTCCTGTCTTTGTAGATACTGTCTTTGTAGATACTGTCTTTGTAGATACTGTCTTTGTAGATACTGTCTTTGTAATTGCCGTTTTTGTTGCTCCTTTTTAACTGCTTCTTCCTGATCGGACTTTGAATGGCGAAGTCCGATTGTTCCTCTACCAGCGATATTCATCGCAGATAATCGGATTTTATGCGCTTCGGCTGCGGATTTTTCACGGATATCGGGGGAAACTGAAAATTGTCAAAATGTAAAATTGTAATAAGAATCCTTTTTAATATAATCCAGTTGTCGTAAGTTAACAGTGGGTTATCAGAGTGTCCCGACCAAGTCTGAAAGAACAGCGTTACCAGCAAGTGATGGATGCTTATGAAACCTGTGTTGCTCGCCACGGTCTTGAAGGTGCTACGTTGGAGCGTATTGCAGATCAGGCTTGCCTGGCACGTCCTTTAATACGTCACAATGTTGGTAATCGTCGTGATCTTCTTCAGGGATTGATGAGGCGATTTGAGCAGCGCTGTGATGAATTCATCCGTTATTTACAAGACGCTGAAAATAATACGGATAGCACTGAACAATTTGTCACTGCGTTATTTCAACGTGATTGTGATACTGCACGATTGGCCTATTCCCTTGCGGCTTCAGCACAGGAAGATGAATCGATTGATGCTTTGTTAAAGCGTTGGGGTGAAATGCTCAAGCAGTTTCTGGTGGTTTATCTTAAGCGACATTATTTGGACGCTTCTGATGAAGCAATTAATGCGGTTGCTGTGGGCATCAGTGCTATCTATTCGAATGCGCAGATTTATCGTGCTATGAATGTCGAAGGTCTTAATGAGCGCTCTGGTCGGGCAGCTACCCGCTTGGTCGAATCCTTAGCACACACCTGACTGGTTCAGGTATATCCTATAAAAAACAGCCTGTGAAACGAATGTTTCCAGACTGTTTTTTATTATTGGCGCGCTTTCTTCGTAGACGCAGTTTTTATTACAGGCGATAGTTAGCCTGAAAAGATACACCCATTGCGTCTATTTCGTACTCACCTTTCAGGTTTTGTAATCCTTGTCTGTTGCCATCTAGATCGTAGCTGTACTCATCTACTTTAGATTTATCCATGAACATATACGCGGCACTTGCATCAAAACTCCAGTGTTTACTTAAGGTGTACGTCGCCCCTACTGTTAACCACTGGCGGTCATTATCTGGAACACGTGAAGCGCGATATTTGGGCTTAACAGGGGATTCATCAAAAGCATAACCTGTGCGTATGACCCAGTCTTGATTGACCAAGTACTCACCTCCGACAGAATATGAGATTGTATCGTGCCATTTCTGGACAAATCGACCTATGTAGTTTTCACCCAAACCAGCCAAGTCATCAATAACACCACTATCGGTAGCGATAATGTCAAAATTTTGGAATGAAGACCAATCTGTCCATGTAGCACCAGCCAACAGTTTCAGGCGGTCATCGTAGTCATGAGCGACACTGAAGGTAGCCGAGCGAGCACCAGTTAATGGTACTCGGGCGTCTTGTTTGGCAACTGTTCCGGTTGCTGGGTTGCCATTGGCATCCAGCAGTGTCGTGTCCTGGAATCCAGACTGTAGTGCGTTGATTAGTGTTTTATCAGCATTAACATCTGCTGGAACCAGTCTATTTAACTGCTCAGCATAAGCCATCACTCCTTCGGATTGCTTGAATTCGGCTTCACCCTCAAGGTCAAAGTCAACATCGGAGCGGTAGGCAAAGCCCAGCGTGGTGCTTGGCAATACATCCCACATCATGCCGAAGTTCCAGCCATAACCGACGTCCTCACCGGTTACTTCAAATTTATTCTCATAACCGCGGTAGTCTTCAGGGTTAATTTGTTGGCCAGCATCGGCGGCAGAATAAGCGGCTGATAATGGCACCAGATCCACTTCTGTGCTTAATAAACCTTTGGCGTAAACAATGTCGATACCGACACCAAATGAGAAGGTTTCTGTTAATTGATAGGAAAAACTTGGTTGAATATCAATGGTGGTTAACTGAGTTTCATCTGCGAGGCTTCCCTGTAGGGAGCCCTGAGCATAATTTGTATGAGTTGCGAATGGAGCAAAAACACCAATGCCAATCGCTGCTTTGTCATCTAACTTATGGACATAATAGCCAAAAGGAATAACGGCATTTGGTAAAAAATCACCGCCATCATTATAGGTACCGGCTTCACCATACGGTGTTTCAGGTGTAGCGGGCAGTGTGCTGGGAACGCCTGCGGCATCTGTTCTTACCCCCTCAAAACTGCCTTCGAGATGAAGATAGGAAAATCCAAAGCTCCCTTGAGAACGCTCAAGGCGACTCATGCCTGCCGGGTTAAAAAACACAACGGATGCATCGTCAGCTACTGCAGCGCTGCCAGCAAAAGCTCTGCCTGAACCACTGGTGGCCTGTTCATTAATTTTAAAACCCGATGCCATTGCCTGAGAGGCAAGCATAACCGCCACAGATAAGACTGAGGTTTGCTTCAACATAAGAGAGTCCTTGGAGATTATGATTTTAAGTTGACGGTGTAAACACACCGCAAAGGTCGGGAATTATGCCAGCTACTTTGCTTTAAAATGTAACAATTTGTGACATTTGTGTAACTTGGGGAAATGTAGTTGTGAAATTTTATCTTTATTGATGGCTTGAAAGTATGCTCTCAAGCAAGAAAGGTCTGAGGCTGGCACTGCACCAGCCTCAGAATAATAATCGGAGGTTTATTCGGCTTCGATGCCAACAATCACCCAGTTAGAACCTTCGACTGCGGTATCACGCTCCAGGTGCCAGGTATCAAAAATACCATCTTCGGATTTTTCCAGTTCATCCTTACATAAACCACGGAACAAAATGCTGATTTCGGCCACAGAACCAGTCTGATCGGCGCGGACGATCTCGGCGTTCAGATCCAGAATTTCCGTTTGTGGTGGCACCATCAGGCGTTCACGTTGTTGTTTTAAACCGGCAAACAGCGGGGCTGACACATATTCTTCGATCACTTCCAGATTACCATCGTTCCAGGCCTGTTGAACGGTGCGATAATGTTCCAGTGAACCCTGAACAAAGGCTTCGACATCAAACCCTTGTGGCAGATTTAAGGGCGTTTCGTCATGACTGCTGCCAGTATCAAACATCTGCGCGGCACCAGCTTTGGGGGGCATTTCAACACTTTGGCGTTGCATCGCTTGGCCAGTACCATTACTACTAACACCAGCGTGCGCAGGCTGGCGTTGACCTGCAGCCATCGAGCGGAAAATCTTCAACGCAATAAAGGCAACTGCCGCCAGCAGCAGAATATCCATAAACTGAATGCCTTCAAAGGCACCGCTGCCCAGCAGGTAAGCAAACAGGCCGCCAGCCAATAAACCACCTAACATGCCACCCATCAGGCCCCGGCCTTTTTGTGCTGGCTGGTTCTGGCCATTTTTCTGGTCTGCTTGTTTTTGAGGTTCCTGCTTTTTCTTGAAGAAAGGTGTGGTTTTGTGGCTTTTGCCAAAGCCTCCACCGCCAAAACGTTTGGCCTGGGCTTCACCAACAAAGGCGAAAACCAAACAAAGTGACGTTAATAGAGTCAGAAATGATTTCATTCGGTTATTCCAGTGCTATTTATCAGAGTGATTTTATGGGTTTTATTGTGGCGACAGAGTATATCATTGCTTTATTCATCAGGGGCTTTATTACTCTTGTTATGGCACTTGAGCGACGCGATACCCCTTGTTTTTTAATTGAGCTAATAAACCGTCCTGACCTGCCAGGTGTAAAGCGCCCACAAGGACAAGTTTAGGTTCTTGATGAGTTAATAAGGTTTCGATGCGAGGCATCCAGTTATTATTCCGCTCAACCAGTAAACTCTGATAAATTTTAGGGTAATCCTGCTGCATGGGTTTAATACCCAGAATATCCATGGTTTTGTCATCACCATCGCGCCACGCTTTACGCATACCGTCCATCATGCTTTCTAATTCTTTGGCGTCAGCTAAGGTTTGCTGAATCAGATTATCTTCGTTGCCGTCGGCCATATTCGCCAGAAAATGCAGCTGCTGGTTCGGGCTTTCCAGTTGGGTGGTCAGTTTGTTGTCGGCTTTGGCTTTGTTATAAAAATAATTATCCACACCTTCTGCGGTTAAACCGTATTTCTGCAGTTCCTGCACCACAATAATCAGGCTGATAAATTGTGGTTTAAAGGGCATAAAAGGGCGCAGGTCGATCTGATTTTGCTGGCAGTAATCACTGAGTTGCTGAAACGCTGTGTCCGATAAGGCGGTTTTGAGTGTTTCTCCGGCGGGTAATAAAAAGGCTTGCTGAAACTGCTGTTGAAACTCAGCACTTTCGAGCGCACTGATGTCGGTTTCAAATACCAGCCAGTTCACTTTCTGATAGGTATCTTCAAACTCAGCGGGTAATGGATAATCCGACTCCGCCAGCATATGAAACGTGCCGCCCAGATAAATATGCTTGTCGCCGTTGCTGACTTTCCATAGAGAGGTTTCGGCCAGTGTTGATAAACAAATAAGGGAAAAAATCAGGCTGAGTATCAGACGCATAGGGAAGTCCTTGTCAGGTAATAAAAAACGCCCAAGCAGCATACTGTTTGGGCGTTTTACTGTCACTCGAAAGCAACCAAGAATTTGCAATGGATATTTTTAGCCGCACCCATCGCAAGGCACATCCCTGTGCCTACGATGGGCCCGCAACGTCCTGTTGCTGCTTTTAAAAACATCCATCACAGATTCTTGCAGTTCTTACAGAATCCGCATACCAGGCTTGGCACCTTCATCTGGCTCCAGCAGCCAGATATCTTTACCGCCCGGACCGGCCGCCAGCACCATACCTTCTGACATACCAAACTTCATTTTGCGCGGTGCCAGGTTGGCAATCATCACTGTCAGGCTGCCGATCAGGTCTTCCGGCGCATAGGCGGATTTAATACCCGAAAAGACATTACGAACGTCGCCGTTACCAATATCCAGCGTTAACTGCAATAATTTATCGGCACCTTCAACGTGTTGTGCATTCAGGATTTTGGCAACACGTAAATCCACTTTGGCAAAATCATCAAACTGGATTTCCGGAGCGATAACTTCGTTACCGTCTTCTCTAAGCTCTGGACCTTTCTTGCGAGGCTTTTTCTCTTTTTTAGCCGGCTTTTTCTCAGCGGCTTTGGCGCCTGCTTTAGCATCAGTTGCAACAGGTGCTTCGCCGTTTTCTTTGGCTAGCTCAGTTTTGGTTTCTTCCAGAATGGCTTCAACCTTTTCCATCTCAGCGCGGCTCAGCATCGGCTTAAATTTATTAATCTCATGGCCCAGCAGAATGTCACGACGAGCATCCCAATCCAGTGATTCCAAATTCAGGAAGGCCTGAGTTTTTTCAGCGATTTCCGGCAGAACCGGCGCCAGATACGTCACCAGTTGGCGGAACAGGTTGATGGCAACGGAGCATACTTCCAGTACTTCCTGCTCGCGACCTTCTTCTTTATTCATTGCCCAAGGTTGTTTGGCTTGAATGTATTCATTGGCGCGGTCAGCAAGGGTCATGATTTCTTTCATGGCTTTGCCAAATTCGCGCTGTTCGTACATTTCCGCAATCACGTCACCGCGATCAATAAAGCTTTGTACCATTTCCTGTTCGACACAGGTGTCACTCAGCTTGCCGCCGGACTTTTTAACAAAGTTGGCGGTACGGCTGGCGATATTCACCAACTTGTTCACCAGGTCGGTATTGACACGCTGTACGAAGTCTTCCAGGTTCAGGTCAAAATCATCTACGCTGGCACTCAGTTTGGCGGCGAAGTAATAACGCAGGTACGTCGGGTTTAAATGATTCAGGAAGGTACGGGCCTTAATAAAAGTGCCGCGTGACTTCGACATTTTTGCACCATTTACCGTCACAAACCCGTGAGCATTAACGGCTGTTGGTGTGCGGTATTCAGCAGCCGTAAGCATAGATGGCCAGAACAGCGCGTGGAAGTTGATGATGTCTTTGCCGATAAAGTGATAAACCTCAGCATCTGAGCCGGGTTTCCAGTATTCGTCAAAGTCTAAATCGTCACGACGGTCACACAGGTTTTTGAAACTGGCCATATAACCGATCGGCGCATCCAGCCAAACATAGAAATATTTGCCTGGTGCATCCGGAATCTCAAAGCCGAAGTAAGGGGCATCACGGCTGATGTCCCATTCCTGCAAACCAGCATCCAGCCATTCAGCCAGCTTGTTCGCAACTTCATCCTGTAATGTGCCAGAACGAGTCCACTCTTTCAGGAAGCCTTCAAAGTCTGGCAACTTGAAGAAGTAGTGCTCCGATTCTTTTTCAACCGGTGTGGCACCTGAGATGGTCGAGAATGGATTCTTTAATTCGCCTGGTGTGTAGGTTGCGCCACAGCTTTCACAATTGTCACCGTATTGGTCTTCGGTGCCACATTTCGGGCATTCGCCTTTGACATAGCGATCCGCCAGAAACAGCTCTTTCACCGGATCGTATAGCTGCTTAATGCTGCGCACATTGATATGACCTTTGTCGCGGCAAGCTTTATAAATAGCGGCGCTCAGTTCGCGGTTTTCGTCCGAGTGGGTCGAGTGGAAGTTATCAAATGCTACCTGAAAATCAGCGAAGTCAGCTTCGTGTTCGGCTTTAACCCGGGCAATTTGTTCTTCCGGGCTGATGCCTTCTTTTTCAGCACGCAGCATGATTGCAGTACCGTGAGCATCATCGGCACAGACGTAGGTACATTGATGGCCACGGGCTTTCTGGAAGCGAACCCAGATATCCGTCTGGATGTATTCCAGCAGATGGCCTAAATGAATGGAGCCGTTGGCATACGGCAAGGCACTGGTGACCAGAATTTTACGGCTGTTCGTTGCGTGATCTGTCATGGAACTCGTTCTGCGCGCTAAAAATAAAGGGCGACATTGTACGAGCGACAGCGCTTGCAGTAAACAAAGTACGAGTTAGTCTGAAGACGTCGTAGCCGGTTATTCGGCTACGACGGGTTCACTGCCCGGTACGACGGTAACGCGGGCGGTGCGAATGGTGTTGTCTTTGATTTGCAGAATTTCGATGCGGTAATGGTCAATCACCAGGCAAACTTGAGTGTCGGGGATGTGCTCAAGTGCTTCCACGATCAGACCGCTGATGGTTTTTGGGCCATCCGTTGGTAATGCCCACTGTAATGCCTTATTGACGTCACGTACAAAGGCTGTGCCATCGATGATAAAGCTGCCGTCTTCCTGCGGGTGTACATCGGGCGAGCTTGTGGTAGCCACGTCGGTGGTGAATTCACCAACGATTTCCTCAAGAATGTCTTCCAGCGTACAGATGCCCTGAACATCACCGTATTCATTGACCACCAGAGCCATACGACGCTGATTTTTCTGGAAGTTGAATAGCTGAGTATGCAGCGGGGTACTTTCAGGAATGAAATACGGCTCACGAATGACTTTTTCCAGTTCCTCTTTCAGATATTCACCGGAGGCGAGAAAGCGACTGATATTCCGGGTATGAAGAATTCCGACTACTTCATTAATCTCACCGCGATAGACCGGCATTCGCGTGTGCTGGGTGGTGCGCAGTTGCTGTTGAATGGTCGACAGATCATCATCCAGGTCGATACCAAACACTTCGGTACGCGGCACCATAATGTCATTCACCGTCATTTTTTCCAGATCAAGAATACTGATCAGCATATGCTGGTGGCGCTGAGGAATCATAGAGCCTGCTTCTCGCACTACGGTGCGTAACTCTTCAGTGGATAAATTATCCGGCGTTGGGTTATTCACATCGACCCGGATCAGCTTTAACAAACCATTGGCGATGGTATTCACTAACCACACAAACGGGTACAGCAACCACTGTAACCCGGCCAGGACTCTGGAGGCTGGAAAGGCAATTTTCTCTGGCGCGATGGCCGCCAGGGTTTTAGGGGTTAGTTCGGCAAAAATCAGCACCACTAAGGTGAATAAGATAGTGTTTACAAACACCGCCAAATCGGGATTATCCGGCCATAAGCGTTGACTGATGATGGTGGCCAGCGCGGCCGCTGCAAAGTTCACCAGGTTGTTACCCGTCAGGATGGTACCAATCAGGCGGTCTGGTTTTTCCAACAATTTTGCTGCTCGTTGTGCGCCTTTGTGTTTGTTTTTCACCAGGTGACGCAGGCGATAACGGTTGAGCGACATCATGCCGGTTTCAGAGCTGGAGAAAAATCCGGAAAAAACAATCAGAAGTGCCAGTATGCTGAACAGCACACTTAAGGGGACGTCGTTCAAGACGGGTTCCTGTGGTTAATAATCAAAATAAGGATGCGCTCATCATAGGCAGGAGGTGTGTGGTGTCAATGGCTTGGAGTAATTCGTCAGGAAGCACTTCAAAGAAACCTTACTTTTCAGCCGCCGCTCAGAAGGCACATCCCTGTGCCTACTGAGCTACCGCAACATCCTGTTGCTGCTTTGAAAAGCAAGGAGTCTTTTCGTTTCAGCCCTTGTCCAGCAAAACCTCGACGACAAACTTAGAGCCAAAATACGACAAAATCAGAAAGCCGGTGCCAATGATGGTCCAGCGGCTGGCAATCACACCCCGCCAACCAAAGCGATAACGCCCAAATAACAGGGTAGCAAAGACCAGCCAGCCAATCACTGCAAACACCACTTTGTGAATCAGGAATTGCGCTTTTAGATCAATCACACTCGGGAAACCAATCACAAACGAGGCAGTTAGCAAAAACATGCCTAGCCAGATCATTTCAAACAACAGCAAATCCATAGTCTGCAAAGGTGGAAGATTCTGCACCAGCCCACGGAAATGATGCTTTCTCAGGCTCTGATCCTGTAAATACAGCAGCACTGATTGCACCGCAGCAATGGTAAAAACACTGTAAGCCAGAATGGCTAACAGGATATGCCAGGCCAGGCCATAATTGATGTCTTTTAAAGGTACGTGCTGATCAGAAAAAGCGGCAAAAATCAGGATTATCGCTGCCATCGGCAACAGGCCAATCAACAGATTATCGATGGGTTTTTTCCAGCTGGAAAACAGCAATAGTAGTGTGATGACCCAGCTGATCAATGAACCCACTTCAAATAATGCGAAGTTGATATATTGGCCGCCCAGAATATCGCGGCCGAGATAGCCCAGGTGCAGCAGTGCAGCGACCATGGCGGCAGAAAGTACTAAGCCGCGGTTGGCCGGTTGTTTACCGGCTACCGTTAACCATTGGCGCAAGGCACTAAACAGATAAAAACCGGCGGCGGGTAACGCCAGTGACAACCCTGACATACGATGTCCTCTTTGACTTTGCCGCGGTTCCTGATGAAGACAATGAACAGCAAGGCAAAGATAGTCAGTCTGTAAAACGATTGAGTGTCGCACTTTTTATTGTCGAAATCATCATCTTGCCACGGTTTTAACGCCAGGAGTGTTGGGGAAAAAGCCTGCCTCAGGCTATACTGGCGGCAATTTTTATCTGTTTCAGAGTCATTGACGATGTTTGAGAGTCTTACCGATCGCCTGGGCGGTGCGTTAAAAAGTATCACCGGCCAGGCCAAGTTAACCGAAGAGAACATTAAAGGCACGATGCGCGAAGTGCGTATGGCGCTGTTAGAAGCCGATGTGGCGCTGCCGGTGGTGAAAGAATTCACCAATCAGGTAAAAGAGCGTGCGATTGGTGCTGATGTATTGCAAAGCCTGAATCCGGGCCAGGCGTTTCTGAAGATTGTTCATGATGAACTGCAGAGCGTTATGGGTTCCTCCAATGAGAGCCTGAATCTGGCAGCTCAGCCGCCGGTTGTGGTGCTGATGGCCGGTTTGCAGGGTGCTGGTAAAACCACCACGGTGGGTAAACTGGCCAAATACCTGGCTGAACGCGAAAAGAAAAAAGTGATGGTGGTGTCGGCTGATGTTTACCGTCCGGCGGCGATCAAACAGCTGGAAACGCTAGCCAATGAAGTCGGTGCGTTATTCCACCCGTCTTCTGTTGAAGAAAAGCCGATTGCTATTGCCAACGCTGCTATTGATGCGGCTAAACGTGCTCAGGCAGATGTACTGTTAGTCGATACCGCCGGTCGTTTAGCGGTAGACGATGAAATGATGGCTGAAATTCAGCAGTTGCATGCAGCCATCACACCAACCGAAACCCTGTTCGTGGTCGATGCCATGACAGGTCAGGATGCGGCGAATACCGCCAAAGCCTTTAATGATGCGTTACCACTGACGGGTGTGGTTCTGACCAAAGCTGATGGTGATGCCCGTGGCGGTGCGGCGTTATCGGTACGCCAGATTACCGGCAAACCAATCAAATTTATGGGCATGGGTGAAAAGACCGATGCACTGGAGCCTTTCCACCCGGATCGTGTGGCTTCCCGTATTCTCGATATGGGTGACATTCTTACTCTGATCGAAGAAGCTGAACGTAAGATTGATAAGAGCAAAGCCGATAAGCTGGCGAAGAAGATCCAGAAAGGTAAAGGCTTCGATCTGGAAGACTTCCTGGATCAGATTCAGCAGATGAAAAACATGGGTGGCCTCACCGGTATGCTGGATAAGTTACCGGGTATGGGCAACTTAGGTGGCATGACAAAACAAACCGATGCCGCCGAAAAGCAGTTTAAGCAGATGGAATCCATCATCTTCTCAATGACGCCGGATGAACGTCGATTTCCGGATAAGATCAATGGTTCGCGCAAAAAACGTATTGCCAACGGCTCCGGCACCCAGATTCAGGATATTAACCGTCTGCTGAAGCAACATAAGCAGATGCAGAAGATGATGAAGAAAGTCACAGCCAAAGGTGGTATGCGTAAAATGATGCGTGCCATGGGATCGATGGGCGGCCCTGGAGGCATGGGTGGTCCAGGTGGTATGGGCGGTGGTGGAATGCCACCGGGTGGCATGCCGCCAATGATGCGTTAAACTGATTACAATCTTATTTGCTTGAATTGAGAAAAAGGCCCGCTGAATGACAGTGAGGCCTTTTTGTTATCCTGTTATGCTAATTGTTTTCCACAGCTACCTGGCGTTTGTCTCAAAGGAGCCAGAATTATATGGATAGAGCCACCCGGCGTTTAACCGCTGCCGTTCTTATATATCTTGTAGGCATCATTGCGGTAGCCTTTATCAGCTACATGTTGGAACGCCAGCGTTATTTGGAAGACATTGATGCCCGTCTGTATGCCGCCGCCAGTAACCTGCCAACGTTATTACCGGGCGATTTTCACGATATTGCCCGTACAGCGGATGCAATCACCCCCGAGCAGGATAGTCATAACCTTGAGTTGTTAACTCAGCACGCCAAAACCGCCGATATGACCTACATCTACAGCTATGTGATGGTCGACGGTGAAATCTATTTTACGACCTGTAACTACACCGAAGCGGATGTCAAAAATGATCAGGTCGTCACCTATTGGACAGACTACCCGGAAGGTGCACAAAAATATTATGACGCCATGTATGCGACGGAACCGGTATATGTGACTGCTGGTGACCGTTGGGGCTTGTTCCGTACCATTTTATTACCATTGAAATCACCTGGCGGTTTGCCTTATGTGGCAGCCGCTGATATGGACATTACGGTAATTGAACAGGCGCTAATTGATGACATGTTGTATGTGTTTGGCTTTAGCCTGTTATTGGCCTTTATCGTCGCCCCCTTAATTTGGGCCTATCATAAAACACATTCGGAGATGAACACCGAGCTACGAGGATTAAATCATCAGCTTCAGGATGATATTCATCAGGCAAAAATTCTTGAAAAAGAGCTGAAACAAGCGACTCAAATTGCCGAAGACGCCAGTAAGGTCAAAAGTCAGTTTTTATCGAATATGAGCCACGAGCTGCGTACGCCGATTAATGGTGTTCTTGGCGTGAATCAGCTGCTGCTGGAAACAGATCTGGATGAAGAACAGCGTGAGTTTACCGAGCTATCGGCACATAGCGCTCAGATTCTGTTGGATACGGTGAATCAAATTCTTGATACCGCGGCAATTGAAGCTAACGGTTTGGTGTTACGCCCGGAAGTCATCGATACCCAGATATTTTTTAATAACCTGAGTAAGATGTTCAGTGCTCAGGCGGCGGCCAAAAAATTGGATGTAGTTATTTATTTAGACGAAAGCATTCCTCAGCATCTTGAGTTTGATGCTGTACGCTTGCGTCAGGTCTTTATTAACCTGATTGCCAATGCATTAAAGTTCACTAGTATCGGCGGTGTTTCGGTGAGTGTTCATTGGCGGAATGGCGAGTTGAGTGCAGAAGTTCGTGATACCGGCATTGGTATTCCACCGGAGGCCCAGCAATCTGTTTTTGAAATATTTCATCAGATTGATAACTCCCACTCGCGGCAACATGACGGTAATGGCCTCGGTCTTTCCATTGCTCAGAAAATTTGTGAGTTAATGAGCGGTCGTCTGTGCCTGGAGCATTCCAGCCCGGAAGGGTCTTTATTTTCATTTTCGGTGAAAACACCGGCCGTCAGCCATGACACCATTCCCCGGCTTCCGCTTTCTGAAAACAGTTCTGTGTTGTGTGTGACACAATCGGTTTTATTAAAAGACTGGTTTGAAAAAGAAGGTCAGGGAAATATTCAGGTTCTTGCCTCAACCGAAATACTACCGTTAAGTGAGGCGAAATATCTGTTGGTTGATCAGGAAATACCAGGCATTGATTGGTCAGATCTGATTCATCGTTGCCAGCAGTCATCCGTTAAATTGGTTGGTCTGATGTTTGCGGGTCAGCACCTGGATAAAGGAATAGAACAACATGTGCAGTTGATGCGTAAACCGTTAACCCGGCAGCAGCTGGCCACTATAATTGAATAACATTGCCTAGCATTGACTTATAACACTATTGGAATATTGATCCTTTTTTCGTATTTGTTAAGCTCCGTCCCGCCAAATAACGAAAAGGATTGAATAACCGTGAATATCAACAAACTGTTTTTAACATTGCTTGTCTCTGCGCCATTGGTTTTAACCGCCTGTGGTGGTGGTTCATCTGGCGGTTCTTCCGATGAGGATCCGGTCAACGCTGGCCAGGTAGGTGCATATAACGGAGCGACCACACAAGCGACCATTACGGATGGCAATAAAGAAGAGCTGGCTGAGGCTGGTGTTATTGGTAGCCGTCAGGCTGTGTCAAATAACGGTTTACCGACAGGGGCTAGTCTGGAAACAGTAGATACCCGCGCCGCTGATCAATTGATTCTGAATGCTGTGAAAGTACTGACGACAGCAACGGGTAGCACGGTTGATGTTTCTGAAGCATGTGACTCTGGTTCTGCAACAGCAACCTCCGAGGGTAATAGTATCACCATTAACTATAACCGCTGTGAAACAGGCGGTGTGGTTGTTAATGGTAGCGCTGTTGTTACGCGGAATGATGATGGTAGCAGTGTAATTGTTTATCGTAACTTCACCATGACTTATCAGGGCGAAACTCAAACTCTGAATGCCACTGTGACTTGCGATCGTTTCGATAATTGCCAGGTTGTATCCAGCTTCCGCGCCGATAATGGCCGTGATTACCGTGTAGATACGTCTTCTGTGAGTGGTAATGGCTTCAGCGGTTATAATGTGCGGGCGCGTGTTTATGATGCTGAACACGGTTATATTGATGTGGTTGCATCTGCGGTAAAATTTGATTGTGATAATGGCAATCCAAGCTCAGGCAGCATTAGCATTACGGCTGGCAATGAAACTGCCCGTTTAGATTTTGATAGCTGTTCTTCTTTCACACTGACCATTGATGGTGTAGCAGAAACCATTAACTGGTAAATCATTCAGGCGCCCTTCATTGGGCGCTTTTCATTTTATGAAACACCTCTTTTTTATTTTTTTATGCTGCTTGGCCTGGGTTAACGCCAGTGCCAATGACATTTCTTTTGAACTTAGCTCTGGTATTGAACATTTTTCATATAAAGAATTTTCCGATAATGGCTCAGAGTTGAATCATGAGACGGCGACCTTGCCTGTTGTATCGGCGGCCGCATTCTGGCATATCCATGATGTTGAGCTGATGCTTGCAGCCAGTATGCAGCAGGGAACAGCAGATTATCAGGGAGAGACTCAGGGCGGTGCGAATCTGGATACCAGTACCGATGAAGCACTTCGGCAATACCAGTTAGGGCTTAACTATCGACTGGGAGAAAGTCAGCGCCGGGTTGCCGTTCGTTACGCTTTTCATCACTGGCAACGGGATATTCAGCCTCGCGGATTCAGTTCGGGGCTATCCGAAACCTATCGCTGGCAGTTGTTCTCGTTGGGAATCATGCAAGACATTGGGCGTTGGCAGTTGAGTGGATTGCTAAATCGTTCAATGGAAAGCCGCGTGGATATTGATGCCACAGCATGCACATCCGCAGTGTCGGTTTACCCTCGCCCAGATCATGGTATTCAGGCAATTATTGATTATCGTTTTGAGTCAGTTCCTGCGGTTAAAATCAGTGCGGATTTTCAACAAATTCGTATGGCCAAAAGCCCGTATCAAACGGGCTCGTCTTGTGTTGGCCCAATTCGCTGGAGCGAACCGGATAATCGCCTGAATACCTACCGTATAAATTTTCACTGGCGCTTTTAATTACACTGGTATTATTTATCTTAAAACTTCCGTATCTAAATATTCGGGTACGATTGCATGCCAACCCAGTTCATCCTGAAGTTGCAAACGCATGGCATCAGCTGCGGAGCTTTCGCCATGGGTAATAAACACTTTTTTAGGTTTGGCAGGCATCTGTTTTAACCAATGTAAAATCTCCTGATAGTCTCCGTGGCTTGATAATGCCTGAAGGTTATGAACTTCCGCTTTAACCGGAAAATACATACCGTGAATTTTTACCCGCTCTGCACCATGGGTCATGGCATCACCACGAGTGCCAGCAGCTTGATACCCCAAAAATAAAATACTGTTTTTAGGATCGCGGACCAGGGTTTTTAAATGATGTAATACCCGGCCGCCGCTGGCCATGCCACTGGCTGAAATAATAATTGAAGGGTATTTCCGACCATTCAGCTCAATCGACTCTTCAACGGTTTTTACATAATGGGTCATCTCATCAATACGCTGACAGTCGTCTTTATTGAGTTTATGTAAGTCATGAAGATCATAAAAAATTTCTGTGGCTTTAATCGCCATCGGACTGTTCAGGTAAACCGGCATATGAGGGATGCGGTTTTGTGCCCTAAGTTTTTCCAATACGTGCAGTACCATTTGAGCACGGCCAACCGCAAATGCCGGCATTAACACAATGCCACCACGTTGTGCGGTGCGGTTGACGATGCTGGCAATGACTTCTTCTTCATTAACGTCTTCATGTAAGCGATCACCATAGGTTGATTCAACAACCAGATAATCGGTTGTAGGCAAAGGCTCTGGTGGATACATCACAACATCATTCTGACGACCAACATCACCGCTGAAGGTAATGCTGGTTCCTTTATATTCAAGACGAATAGCACTCGCCCCCAGAATATGACCGACAGGAATGAACTCAGCGGTCATACCACCGGGTAAATCAATTTGCTGACGAAAAGGTACAGATTTAAATTGTTTCAGAACTTTGCGTGCGTCGTCTTCGGTGTATAGTGGCTCGGCAGGTTCATGTTTAGAAAAACGTTTTTTATTCGCATACTTGGCATCTTCCTCCTGAAGAAAACCGGCATCCGGTAATAACACTTTGCATAATGCTTTTGTGGCATCGCTGCAGTGAATTGAACCATGGTAGCCACGCTTCATTAAAGCAGGTAAATAACCGGAATGATCAATATGGGCATGAGTTAATAATACCGCGTTCAGCTCACTGGCCTGAAACGGAAGGTCAGACCAGTTACGACTTCGGACATTTTTAATGCCCTGAAATAAACCACAATCAACCAGGATTTTATAGCGATCATAACTGATCAGATATTTTGATCCGGTGACGGTTCCGGTGGCACCTATAAATTGAACCTGAAAGGGGGCTTTCATATAACTCATCCTTTTATGCCATTGACCTGAGTCGGTTACTAACAGGTTAGATAATCGAGACTGGCCTCTCGTTGATTTATCGCAAGACTTCCCGGAAACAGCCTTTCTACACTGAATGCATCCCATCATGAAAAGATGCATATGGCACACGAATTCAATTTTTTAAAACTAAAGCGATTAGGTGTTGATACTCACCAAGAGGCGGTGGTGTACATGCGTCAGGATTGCCATGTGGCGATTGCTGAAGGGTTCACCGCCCAGTCGCGGGTGGAAGTGTGCACCGAATCGTCTTCCACCATTGCGACATTAGCATTGGTGAGTAATGAACTCTTATCCCATGAACAAGCAGGGGTATCGGAAGCTGCCTGGCGGTTATTAAACAAGCCTGCTGACGATGAGCATTTATCGTTTCGACACCCCAGAGCGGTTGATTCCATGTCCTTTGTGCGTGGCAAACTGTACGGTGAGCGTTTCACTGCTGAAACAGCTGCCGCTGTGATCCATGACATCAAACAAGGCCGGTATAGTGATATTCAGTTATCGGCGTTTGTGACTGCCTGTGCTGGTGATCGCCTGAATCTGGAAGAAACCGTTGCCATTACCCAGGCGATGGTGGCCAGTGGCCAGCGGTTTAACTGGGGAGAGTCAAAGGTACTCGACAAACATTGTGTTGGCGGATTACCTGGGAACCGAACCACTCCCATTGTCACGGCGATTATTGCCGCGAATGGTCTGATGATGCCAAAAACCTCAAGCCGGGCAATTACCTCACCAGCCGGTACCGCCGATACGATGGAAACCATGACGCCGGTTCAGCTTGAATTTGATCAGATGCAGCAGATAGTGGAACAACAAGGTGCATGCCTGGCCTGGGGCGGTTCCGTGTCGTTAAGCCCAACCGACGATATTGTGATTCGTGTCGAGCGGGCGCTGGATCTGGATAGTGAAGGTCAGCTGGTAGCCTCCGTTATTTCTAAAAAAGTGGCTGCCGGTTCACAGCAAGTGTTGATTGATATTCCGGTGGGGCCAACCGCTAAAGTGCGTTCACAAGCCATGGCTGAGCGTTTAGCGTCATTGTTGGAGCAAACCGGAAAAGCGATGGGACTGAATGTATCTACCGTGATCACCGATGGGACTCAACCCATTGGTCGGGGAATTGGTCCGGCGCTTGAGGCCCGTGATGTGTTACAGGTGTTAATGAATGACCAGAATGCACCGCAGGATCTGAAACAGAAGTCACTGCAGCTGGCAGGCACTATGCTGGAAATGGCTCAACACTGTGATGTTGGAGACGGTTTTAAGCTGGCGGAAGAGACACTGATCAGCGGTAACGCGATGGTGAAATTCTGTGCCATCTGTGATGCTCAGGGCGGTTTTCAACAACCCGGTACCGCCCCTTATACACACACAATCACGGCAACAGCTAACGGCGTGGTTGCTTATTTTAATAATCGTTTTATTTCCCGTTTGGCGTCATTAGCAGGCGCACCGAATGCAGTCACTGCGGGGTTGGAAGTGCATGTCCAGCTGGGTGATCAGGTACGTGTGGGTACACCGTTGTTCACGTTACACGCTGAAGCCCCGGGGGAGCTGCAATACGCTCTGGAATTTTTAGATGGTCACACCGATGTGGTTCGCATTGAAGAGGAATTGGTCTGATGTTGATTTTATGTATGGACGGTCACCAGCAGCTGGCTGAATCCTTATCCAAAGCACTGGCAGCCGAAGTGCTACCACTCGAAAGCCGCCATTTCCCTGATGGGGAATGGTATTTTAATTTACCGGCCAATGTTGAAGGCGAAGATGTGGTGGTGTTGTGCCACCTGCATCAGCCCAATGATAAAGCCTTAGGGCTGTTATTTATGGCGGCTCATCTGAAAGAAATGGGCGCTGAGCGGGTTGGTTTGGTTGCTCCTTACCTGGCCTATATGCGTCAGGATATTCGCTTCCAACCGGGGGAATGTTTAACGTCAAAATATTTTGCAAAATTAATCAGCGAACATTTTGATTATCTGGTGACAATTGATCCTCACCTGCATCGTTATCATCACTTAAACGAAATTTATTCCATTCCAACCCGCACGTTACATGCGACCCGAATTATTGGTGAATACCTCAGACAATTATCAGAACAAAATCCAGGGGATCCATTATTGGTGGTCGGTCCGGACGAAGAAAGTGAGCAATGGGCCAAAACCGTTGCAACCGCAGCCGGTTGTGAGCATCTGGTGCTGACAAAAACGCGCAGTGGCGATCGTGATGTGGCGATTGATATTCCCGATGTCGAGCGTTACCGAAATCATTTACCGGTGATGGTGGATGATATTATTTCAACCGGACGTACGATGCTGAGAACTGCGGAACAATTACAGCAACAGGGCTTAAAACACCCCTTGTGTATTGGTGTTCATGCGGTCTTCGCAGAGGGTGCTGAAGCGGAAATGTGCGCCGGTCCGATTGCAGATATCCGTACTTGTAATTGTATTCCCCACAATACCAATCAAATTGATATCAGCTATTTAATGACTCCGGCCATTCTGGAATTAATTTTAGAGTTGACCAGTAGTAAGACTGAAGCAACCACGGAGGGAAAAGCATGAGTCTTAATTTAAATTATATGCAGCAGCGTGAACGGTTTCAGGAACAGGAAATTGAAGCTCAGGCGCGCCAACACCGTGAGTTCGATAAAGACTTTGCCGACTGGGCTAACGGCAATGGTGTGATCGAGCATCAGCCTGCAACACAATTGCAGGTTTATGAATTAGCCACGGCCTTGCAAGAAGCGGGTGTAATCGCTGACAAAGCTGAATGTTATAAAAAACTAACCGCATTGGATGTATTAACGAATCAGGCCATGTGGCTGGTGATTCATATGACTTACGCCAAACATGTTTTTCTGGATGGCAGAGAGTTATCTCCACAGGATTTCAAACGAGATCCGCAGGGGCATACTGGTGGTTCGTTAAATATGGTTCCGGCTTATGCAGCCTATATGACCATTAACAGCCTGACGGGTATTCATCGTGACTGGTTAATGGGGCAAGGTCACTGTGTTGCCGCGATTGATGCGTTGCAATTACTTACCGGAACGGCATTACCTGAACGTAAGAAAGAATATCCACTGACCAATGATGGTCTGAGCCATTTTGTTCAGGATTTTTATAATTACCGGGTACGACCGGATGGCAAACCGTTATCGCCATTAGGCTCTCACGTTAATCCGAATACGGCCGGCGCTAAAATAGAAGGTGGCTATTTAGGTTTTGCCGGTTTGCAATACGTTCATATGCCACAAAAAGATGAGCGGCTGGTGGCATTTTTAAGTGATGGTGCCTTTGAAGAACAACGTGGCAGTGACTGGGCGGCGCGCTGGTGGCGTGCCAATGACTCCGGGTTAGTCAGTCCGATTATGATTGCCAATGGTCGCCGTATTGATCAGCGCACCACGGTTGCACAACAGGGTGGCAGTGACTGGTTTATTGATCACTTAAAACATCAGGGCTTTGCGCCATTTGTGATTGACGGTCGCGATCCGGCGGCGTTTGTTTGTGCTATTTATTTTATGGAGCAGCATTTGCAACATGCCGGTGAAGCCGCTGAAAAAGGTGAAGCCAGCTATCCCGTTCCGCTGCCTTATTGTATTGCCGAAACCGTGAAGGGCTTTGGTTTTCCCGGAGCCGGAACCAATGCGGCTCATGGTTTGCCATTAGGCAGTAATCCTCGTCGTGATGCCGATGCACTGGCATTTTTCCATCGTGGTATTAAAGACTTGCATCAGCCTGAAGCAAACTGGAAACAGGCAGCGCAGGTGCTGGTCCAACCGCGTTCACCAGAGCTACCGATTGCCGTGACGGTTAACCGCCAGGACCCACAATGGCTGAATGAAGCCATTGCGCCAATGGCAGCGATTGATCGGTATTTTGTGAATCTGGTTGAGATTAATGATCAGTTGCGGGTACGGGTGGGTAACCCGGATGAGTTGCGCTCCAACCGTATGAATCAAACACTCGATTTATTGCAGCATCGGGTAACCGATCCAGAAGAGGGTGTTGCTGAAGCCATTAATGGCCGGGTGATTACGGCGCTTAACGAAGAAGCCATTGTCAGTGCCTGTTTGGCTAATCAGGCCGGGCTTAATCTGGTTGTATCGTATGAAGCCTTTGCCACCAAAATGCTGGGTGCGTTACGCCAGGCGATTATTTTCTCACGCCATCAAAAAGAGGTGGGAGAACCGGCACCCTGGTTGGGGTTACCGATTATTTCCACTTCCCATGTCTGGGAGAACGGCAAAAATGAACAAAGTCACCAGGACCCAAGTCTGGCCGAAGCGCTGCTTGGTGAAATGGCTGATATGTCGCGGGTGGTTTTTCCGGCCGATGGCAACAGTGCCATGGCCTGTTTAAAAGCCTGTTACGGTGATTTGGGGGTGATCTGGAATCTGGTGATTCCCAAGTCCGTCATGCCGATGGTGTTGGATGCCCGTCAATCAGAAGCACTGGTTCAGGATGGTGCAGTCTGTGTGCGTGGTCATTGTGGTTCAGAATTGCAGCTGGTGGCTTGTGGTGCTCATCAGTTGCAACAGGCATTAAAAGCCAGTGATCGGTTAAAACAAAAAGGTGTGGCGCATTCTTTAATTTATTTGCTGGAGCCAGGGCGTTTCCGGGTGCCGCGTGATGGTTACGAAGCGCAGGTGAAAGCGTCGGAATCAGTAATGGATGCCTTATTCCCATCAACGGTGAAGTATCGTGTTTTCCTGAGTCACACTCGTCCGGAAATTCTGTTAGCTCATACCCGGCTGTTAGATCTGGGGCCACAAAATACCTTGGCTTTAGGGTATGTGAACCAGGGTGGCACGCTGGATGCGGAAGGACTGTTGTTTGCCAATCGTTGTACCTGGGCAGATGCGTTAGCCGCGTTAGCGCGGTTAGCTGATATTGAGCCAAGCGAATGGTTAACTGCCGAAGAGTGGGCTGCGATTCAAGGGCAAGGCGACCCGTATGATGTGATTAAACATCCTTATCCACCCGAAGAATAATTGATAACACTGAGTTGAAAGCAGAAAAATAAAAGGCCGTATTTATTAACAGCAATACGGCCTTTGTTCTTTTTACTCTGGCTCCCACGCTCTGCGTGGGAGCTAAACTCGATATGACTACCACGCAGAGAGTGGGAGCCAGGCATACAGTTTTTTATTTTTTGGATCGGTTATTTAACCGCAATACCCACCGGCAGTTGCTCAAACCAATCGAGAAACTCCGCTACATGGGGTGGTTTAAATAACCGGCCATGTTGTGGTGCCATAATATCAATATCCAGGTGACGCACTCGTCTTACCCAATCCAGTTTGGCATCATCCGATGGCATCCAGCGCTGGTGGAATTTTTGCATTTTTGGTGCATGGCTGGACATATTTTCCACCCACAATGGCGCATCGGTATGCTCCATTGCTGCACCCACATCGCCACTCATTAAAATTTTGGCTTTAGGGTCATACACATGAAAGTTGCCCGAAGAATGCAGATAATGGGCGGGAACAAACTGCAGCTGAATTTTATTCAGTGTTAATGTCAGACCTTCATCCGGAATGGCACAATATTCGATACGTTCCATGCCAAAGTGACGGATAAAGCTTTCCCATAACCAGGGCGAATACAGTTTTGCATTAGGTAATGCCTGATCCCATAAACCTAACGACGAAATAATATCCGGGTCCTGGTGAGAGGCGAATAAATGGGTAATCTGCTCGGCCGGAACAAACTTTAAAACCGCCGACAACATTGGGGCGAATAACTCGATGCCACCCGGGTCCAGCAGTATTGCCTGATTACCACTCTGAATCAGATATTGGTTGGTATCGATAATGCCTTCGGATTTATCCGGGTCACGGCCAAACATAATCCAGCGATGATCACCGTCTTCATAAATTGTGGTTGCTAACATAATCTCTGTTCTCGGTTTTTATTTGGCATCAGCGCTGACTTAATAAACTGCGGGCTTTGCTTAAATGGGTACGGATTTTATCGGCGGTATCGGTAATATTATTAGCGATGACTTCCAGTTGGCCGCGAAACTCTTCCGCTGACGACGCTTCTACTTTGCTGGAAGTGGCGATTAAATTGGCGGTGCGAATATGTTTATCGCCTTCTTCCAATTGTTCCTCCAGTTCGCGCAGGCCACGCTGTAATGATCCGGACAGCTGCTCCCGCTGCTGGAAACATTGCTCCATCGCCAGCGTTAATGAGGCTTTATTGGTGTCGTGCTGTTGGGAGATCCACTCGAATTTCTCCGCCGCCAGGGTTGAGCGCCATAAATTCACCGCTTCCTGAGATAACTTTTCAGAGACACCGTTGATATATTGTGATTGGCGAATAATGTCGCTGGCGAGCTCATCAATAAAATGAGTGATGGCTTTAAAACCAACGGTTTTTGACCCGGCGCGCACGGCCAATGCACGAGCATTTTTAGCCGTCAGTGCCAGGCCCTTGGCTTCCAGCATGGCCTGATGCAACTCCGCAGCAATACTGGCAGCCGTAACAAAAATAGGCGTGTTCATGGGTGAATCTCATCTCAAACTTATAGAAAGTATAGAAGCCTTTTATCGGCCTGCCGGATGAAATCATAAGCGGTTATTTTTGCGTCCTGTGGCGAATTAACGGTTTAACGGTAGTTCACTGCCCGCCGCATTGGTTTTTAACCAGCCCCTGATTCTGCGTTTTACCTGATGATGCTGTTCGTTCATCAGGTCTGCCGCTGAGATCGTTAGCTGACGATAATTCTGTCGTTGTTGATGGCGCATCATGCCCGCTCTGCGTTGGCTGTTATCGGAGCTGGCTCGGTTGTAATTGATAACCAGATCCAGAATCGGGATTTCCAGTTGAGTCAGTTGCTCTTCCAGGTACAACTGATCATGTGTGTTTTGTTGGGCATCAACCAATACCAGAGAAAACGCTTCGATGGATTTTTCCTCTTCTCCTTCACGCTGCTGTTGCTGATTTAATAGATAATTAACCGCCCAGGAGGCGCTGTTACCATTGGCAATAATCACCAGATTTAACTGCCCACGGCTTTTCAGATAATCCATGGCCGTGTTGACCCGATTACGCATGTGTTGCTGATAGCGCATCGACGCTGAAGTTTCCGTGAGTGCTTGGGTATCATTATCGGTACCTGTACTTTCAGCGGTGTCCGGTAACCGGTTCAGGCGGGGAAGGGCGGGTTCGTTATTCTCATCGGAGAGGGTATTGCCTGCTTCTGGCGGTTCAGGTTGGCCGCTGGTATTGCCGCCTATGCTGCCTGTGTCATCGTTTGTATCGGTTTCATTGCTGCTTTGCTCCGCAGGTGATGAGCCGGTTTCGTCAGCAGAGGCTGCTTCGTTTTCTGACGCTTCGTCGGCTGCTTCAACGGAGTCTGGTGATCCTGGTATGCCATAACTTGGCCGCTGAGGGAGTTGTGCAATGGGTTGCGAAGGCAGCTCAATGGCCAGTGTTGCCCAGCCATAGTCCGGTAAGTACTGTCGTAAAGGGCCAACAATTGTGGGCCATTGGGCGTGTTGCTGGTTGTCGTGTAACAGCAGAATCCCGCCCTGGGGCTGCCCCATGTTTTCCTGTAAAAACAAACCATGAAAGGATTCATCATCATTGACCAGCTCAACCACTTCACGTTGGCGCTGGTACAAACTCAGGTGATCAATAATCGACTGATGACGTTGGTGATCGGTTTGTGGCGAAACACGCTCCAGCACCTCGACCTTTGCATTGACTTCAGCTGTTTCTGAGGTCGGTTGTTCATCCTTATCTCCATCAATTTCGGTTTCCTCAAGTTCGGTTTTTTCCATGGCTTGCGGTTCATCTTCGCCATAGGCCGATACCGATAGCAGTAAGGCAAACTGCAACAAAAAACAGGGCAGTAAAAAATAATGAGCAAAGCGTGTAGAGAAAATCATGACAAGGTGTCCGGGCAAAAGCTAAGTGTAGTTATCGGTGTAGCGATGGTGTTACATAAGGAAAAGCAAGTTCCGTTCCCGACACTGAGTTTGATAATGCTACAATAGCGCCACTAACCATTAGCTTCGATAAACCGACGGTACTTCTATGACTGCCAGTTCAAACAACGCCACGCCAAACAAGCCTACATCAAGTAAGAACTGCCTGATTGCTCCTTCTATTTTATCCGCTGACTTTGCCCGGTTAGGTGAAGAAGTGGAAAACGTCCTCGCAGCAGGCGCTGACGTGGTTCACTTTGATGTGATGGACAACCATTACGTGCCGAATCTGACTATTGGCCCAATGGTGTGTAAGGCTTTGCGTAATCATGGCATTACCGCACCAATTGATGTGCACCTGATGGTGAACCCGGTGGATCGTCTGATTGGTGACTTTATCGACGCCGGTGCCAGTTACATCACTTTCCACCCGGAAGCGTCAGACCATATCGACCGTAGTCTACAACTGATTAAATCCGCGGGTTTAAAAGCGGGCCTGGTGTTTAATCCAGCGACACCGCTGCATTATATGGACTACGTGATGGACAAGCTGGACGTGGTCTTGCTGATGTCGGTTAACCCAGGTTTTGGCGGTCAATCCTTTATTCCGGCCACGTTGGATAAATTGCGTGAAGCGCGTGCCAAAATCGACGCCTCCGGTTATGACATCCGCCTGGAAATTGATGGTGGGGTGAAAGCCGACAACATTGGTGAAATTTATGAAGCCGGTGCCGATATGTTTGTGGCAGGTTCTGCCATCTTTAATGCACCGGATTACAAAACCGTGATTGATCAGATGCGTGCTGAAATGGCCACCATTGATGCTAAACGGTAATGCGATTCGCCGACTCGCTACAAGCGCTTTTCTCTGATCTAAATGGTTCTGGTCAAGACGGCACTGTTCCAAACGGCCTTGGACTGCTGCTGTTTGATCTGGATGGCACGCTGATCAATAGTGTGCCGGATCTGGCAGCTGCGGTAGATACTATGCTGCAACACTTCGGCCGCGAGCCCGCCGGAGCAGAGCAAGTCAGCCACTGGGTTGGCAACGGTGCCGATCAATTGATTCGCCGGGCACTGGCCGACGGTGACGAAGTCGCTGCCAATGCGTTTCCAGCCAGTGATATCCACCCCTGGCGCGACGTCTTTGATCAGGCCTACCTGGCTGCATTGCACCAAGCAACGGGTGTGTACCCCGGTGTGGAAGCCTTCCTGAATGGCATATCGCTGCCTAAAGTGCTTATCACCAACAAGCCCAGGTTATTCACTTTACCTTTATTGGAGTCGCTGGCTTGGAGTCAGCATTTCTCACTGGTGATTTGTGGCGATGATTTTGCTGAGAAAAAGCCGTCGCCGTTACCCCTGCTACATGCCTGCCGTGAGATGAAAGTATCCACCGATAACGCGCTCATGATTGGTGATTCCCGCCACGATATTGGCGCTGCTAAAGCTGCAAATATCAAAACCGTGGCCGTGAGTTATGGCTATAACCACGGTGAAAGCATTGCCCTGAGCCAGCCAGATTTGTTGGTGGATAACCTGATGGAGCTGGTTGCCAGCACTTAACAACACGGATACAACACAGAAACAACAAGGATATTGCTTAGATGTTAGAACTGAGCCTGAACTATTTAATCGTGCTTTGTGGCCTGCTGGTAACTGTCAGCGGTGCAATGATTGCGCTGGTAATGGGACGGAAACAGCAACAGCTTACACAGCATTATGAACAGCAACTGGCTCAACAACATGAGCAACAGTTGCTGCAACAACAAACGTTAGAACAGGCCCAAGGTGCGTTGACGAAATCGCAAGACGAGTTTGAGCAATTACAGCAACAGCATGCCCAGCAGCAAGAACAACAGCGTCTTGAACATGGCGAGTTACAGCAAGACTATCACCAGCAACAGCTAGAGTTAGCGCGGCAGCAACAAGATAACAAAAGCCAGCAACAACAGCTGACGATGCTGCAACAGGATAAGCAGCAGTTATCGCAGCAGGTTGATCAGTTACGTGACAACAATCAGCAGCTGCAGACACAGCTCGCCACCGAAAGCGAAACCCGCCAGCTGCAACAACAAAATGCCGAAGAAAAACTGCAGCTGCTGGAAGACAATAAAACTCAGCTATTAAAAGAGTTTGAGCTGTTGTCACAAAAGGTGCTGGAACAGAAGGCACAACAAATCAGCGAACAGAGCAAGCAACAAAGCGAGCAACAGAAACAAGGGTTGGATGCCTTACTGTCGCCGTTTAAGCAGCAGCTCGAGGGCTTACACAAAAAAGTGGAAGATGTGCATCTGCACGATGCCAAAGACCGGGCTTCTCTGCGGGCACAAATCGGCGAACTGCATAAACTGAATCAACAAATGAGCAGTGAAGCCCAGGCCCTGACAACCGCCTTACGCGGTGAACAGAAAGTGCAGGGTAACTGGGGCGAGATGGTGCTGGAAACCGTGCTGGAACGCTCGGGCTTACGTGCCGGTGAAGAATACGTGCGCGAACAGAGTCATCAAGATGACAGCGGCCAGCGTTATCGCCCGGATGTGATCATTAATCTGCCGGAAGGCAAACACATCATCATCGATGCCAAAGTGTCCCTGAATGCGTATACCGACTCCATCAATGCCGAGAATGATGAGCAGCAACAAGCTGCATTAAAGCGCCATGTGGAGTCAGTACGTGCTCACATCAAAGGCTTGAGCGAAAAAGCTTATCAGCAGCTGGAAGGGCTGAACTCACCAGACTTTGTATTCTTATTTATGCCGGTAGAACCGGCGTTTATGGCGGCTTTCCAACAAGATGAACAACTCTTTAACGATGCTTTTGAGCGTCGTATTGTGGTGGTAACACCAACAACCTTGTTGGCCACATTGCGCACCGTTGCCAGTTTATGGGCAATTGAACGACGTAACCGCAATACCGAAAAAATCGCCGATCAGGCACGACTAGTGTACGAAAAAGTGGTCAGCCTGGTGGATTATATGGAGAAACTGGGCAAACAACTTAACACCGCTCAGGGCACCTACGAAGATGCCTGGAAATCGTTAAAACAGGGGCGGGGCAACCTTCTGAATCGTGCCGATACCTTCCAGAAACTGGGCGTTCGGGTGAAAAAAGAGCTGGCCCGTAACCTGGTCGAGGAAGCCAACGCTGAGGACGAACTGCACCAATCGCTGGAGCAGGCACCGGCCCAGACACTCGACGCTGATAAGCATCAACAGCAAGAGATTGAGCTTTAGTCCGTTGTTACTGGCAGAAGCAGGCTGAAACAGTAAAAACCAAGTGTGGCAGTCAACAACTCAACCGATTGTGTTAGAATCCCCTGCTAATTTTCAACATTCACTAACGAATCAAGAGAGATCAGCCATGGATATTATGGAAGTCATCAAAGACCAGGTCGAAAACAACGACATCCTGTTGTACATGAAAGGTTCTCCGAACCAGCCAATGTGTGGTTTTTCCGCACAAACCGTACAGGCGGTCATGGAGTGTGGTCAGAAGTTCGCTTACGTTGACGTATTATCCAACCCGGAAATCCGTGAAAACCTGCCTAAATATGCCAACTGGCCAACCTTCCCACAATTATGGGTGAAAGGTGAACTGGTTGGAGGCTGCGATATCATTACCGATATGCATCAGAAAGGTGAGCTGAAGCCCGTATTGGAAGAAGCTACCCCCGCTGAATAAAATCTCGGTCGAAAAAAGCCTCTGTAAACAGAAGGTTAAAACAAAAAAGCCAGCACAATATGTGCTGGCTTTTTTGTTTCAGGAATAACGCATTTGGCGTGTTTGTTATCGCTTTTGTTGTGCTTTTTGAAACTTGTATTAAGAATAAGAATTATTTATACATCAAATAAGATTAATTCTGATTTTAATTCATTTTTTTCTTTGTGCTGCTAATGAGATTTGCTAGCATTCTCGCTCATATTTTAGACCTTATACATGTAACCTAACTGAGAAGAGAATTCAGATGAAACTGATTAAAGGCATTTCAATTTTGTCGGCAGCTGTTTTGCTGGCAGCCTGTGGCAGTGATGACGACGATGATAATGATCCTGCACCATTAACTACCTACACGTTTGCCAGTGTGGTTGATAATCAGGAATCAGCAGTTTCCTACTCAGGTCAGGTTGCTCGCCAGGCTCTGATTAATGAGTTAAAAGGTTTTATTGCTAGCGATGCTCTGCAAAACAATGGTTTAACAAAAGATCAGGCAGTAACGGCTCTGAACCGAATTTACGCAGCAGGGACCACGGATGCAGTTGGCAACCTGGCAAGTAATAACCTCTACACCGGTGCTGCTAATGAAGCGACCGATGTTAATGTAAAAGTCAAAACTGCAGATGCTGAGTTGTTGCAGGGCGATTTCTCTGAGTTGTCTGATGATAAAAATTTGTTAGGCAAAACAGCTGGTGTTGATAATGCTCTGACACTGGACAAGTTTATTGGCTGGGATGTTGATGCAGTAGCCGTACCTGGTAAAGACTCAGCTACAGGTGAACGTTCTAAGCCTTATGCCCTGATTCAAGAGTGGTTTGATGCGGTTGCTACCCTGGCAGTCGTTGATGGTGAAACTGATTTTGTTGATGAGTCAAAAGGTTTGGACTACCAGCAATTAATCCAGAAATTCTTGCTGGGTTCTGTGACTTACTCTCAGGCAGCAGAGGACTATCTGAAAGCGGATAAAGGTTTGGTTAAGCAAAACTCCGCTGCAGATAAAGAAGGGAAGCCTTACACCAGTCTTGAGCACCAGTGGGATGAAGGTTTTGGTTACTTCGGTGCGGCACGTGATTACAACAATTACAGTGATGCTGACAACAAATCCAAACAGGATAACGATACCAATGGCGATGGCAAAATCGACCTGAATGCTGAATACAGCTTTGGTAATTCTGTTAATGCTGCTAAGCGTGACGTAGGTTCTGCAGACTTCACAGCAACTGACTTCTCTAAGAATGCGATGGATGCTTTCCTGAAAGGCCGTCAGATTATCCAGAGTAACTATGGTACTGACCCAGTTGCTGGCGAAGGTTACCATGCTGAACTGGTTGAGCAGGCCGGTATTGCTTTAGAAAACTGGGAAAAAGCCATTGCTGCGACGGTTGTTCATTATATCAATGATACCAACAGCGACTTAGGCAAAGTTGACTCAGCCGATTTTAATATGGCTGACCTAGCTAAACACTGGGGTGAAATGAAAGGTTTTGCTCTGGGTCTGCAATTCAGCCCAATCACCAAGTTTACTCAAGCAGATCAGGAAAAAATGCATGAGTTAATGGGTGAACAGCCTGTGTTCGAGAACAAAGCAGATGCCGATGCATATGCAGCGAAGCTGTTAGAAGCTCGTGGCATCATTGCGAAAGCTTACAATTTTGCTGATAACAACGTTGCAAACTGGTAATTAAAACCAGTCAATTTTGTTATTATCAGGGCTGCTTCGGCAGCCCTTTGTCGTTTAAATCCATTTAAAAAGGTGGGGAATATGTCAGTTAAATTATGGTCTGGTATTGCTGTCAGTACGTTACTCGTGGCTTGTGGCGGCGGTGGCGGCTCTTCATCCGGCGGTGGCCCTGCTACAGACAACTGTACTAGCCTGAACTCTGAATCATTTAACTGTGCAACCAGTTTACGTTCAGTTGTTAATAACGCAGTTAAACCTGCAGTTAATGAATTGCAAACTGCCTTGCAAACGCTGGATTCAACCACCCAAGCATATTGTAGCGATTTGGCTGATGATGCTAAAAAAGCTGCGGCACAAAATGCATGGAAAGTTGCCATGGATCAGTGGCAACAACTGGAAGTCATGCAGTTTGGCCCAATTGCTGAACAGCGTTCTAATTTTTATAACTGGAATAAGAACGATAGCTGTAAAGTAGATGAAGAAGTTGTGAACTCAACGGCTGCGAGTTACCAGCTGACGAATAACGTTGAGCCGGTACGTTTCTCCTTGGATGCACTGGATTATTTATTGTTTACCACTTCTTCTAATATCAGTTGCCCTGCTGGTACATCCACGGCAATTGATAACTGGAATGCTCAGAGTGAAGCCGAGCGCCTGAGCGAACGCTGCGCTTATACTCAGTTAGCAACGGCACACATGGTAAGCAACGTGGCTGCGTTAAAAACAGCAGTTGATAATTATGATATTGGTGCCTCATCTAACTTACAGGCGGCTGCTGACAGCATCTCTGATGCGTTATTCTATATTGATAAACAAACTAAAGATGCGAAGCTGACGGCAGTATTCCCACCATCAGGAAGTGCCGCTTTTAAGTTATCTTCATTGGAGTTTGATGCACGTAACCCATACGGCAAAGAAGCGATTCAGGCAAACCTGGAAGGTGCTTTAGCGGTGATGGATAATGGCATGGACGATTATCTGGTTGCGGCGGGGCAATCTGCTCTTGCAACTGGCATGAAGCAAAAATTACAGACTGCCATTGATGCCACTGCTGCAATTAACGGTGATATTCGTTCGATTTTAACTGGCGCTGATGCAGCAACTTGTATTAATGCTGCCAGCGATGCTTCTGAGTTGGAAAAAGTCTGCTCTCTTGATAATAAAATTAAAGACTTTACTGATGACTTAAAAGGCCAGTTTGTTATGACGTTAGGCTTCAGTGTGCCAAATAACGCACAAGGCGATAACGACTAACTAGCCCAGTTATATATGAGTGGTGACATTGAATTCACCCAATGTCACCACTCATATGATTTCCCCACCAAATAGTTTTCTGCTGTTTCAGTGTTACTTCCGTTAATCCTGATTGATCATAGCGCCATAATCTGCCTTGTCCCTGACTGATATACGCTGTTTTTCCTGCGCGATCAGCAACCACGCCTTTGGCATATTGCAGCGACTGATGCTGCTGTAGTTCGGGCGTTGTTTTTTGAGTGTTCCACTGACTGATCAGATGTCCACGCGGATTGGTAATTAACGCCTGAGAATCACCAAACGCTGTAACACTGGCACTGTAGCCCTGCATTTTAAAATGAAAGGCACCAGGTTGATTATCACTAAATGACAGACGATTCTGCTCTGGTTTCGCTAAGGCAATCACAACAGGGTATCGGTCGTCTTTTTTATACTGGCAGCCAATAATTAAATCACCATTGGGCAGTGCATCAAGATGACGTGCGGTTAATGCATCCTGATTAACAAACCACTGATGGATAATGGTTTGTTGCTGGGTATCAAACAAGCTGACATTAGAGTGTATGTCGTCAATATTTAGCGGCTTTCGGCCAGAATCCGGATGAGTTTTAACACCGGTGTTGGCAATGGCTAACACGGTTCTGTTTGATGTAGTTCTGTTTGATGTAGTGGAGGTTTGCCAGACCAGTTCATGGGGGCCAATACCACCACTATCAAACTCATTAATCACGGATAAATTGTCGGCTTTAAGCTTAAGCAGCTTCCCGCCAGTGGTTTGGTAGTTACTGGCAGTGGCGTAAATAAATTGTCCATCATCAGAGAACACCGCGTGGCCTTCAAAATGTTGATGGTTTGGCGGTAATGTTGACGCTATAAGCTTGCCATCGAAATCGTACAAGGTTAATGCGGCTCCGGGAATTCGGGAGCACACTAGAATGTGCTTTAAATCGGGTGAGAAGCACGCCAGATGCACTTCATCGTTAACGGTAAAGTCAGCGCGCACATTACCTTGTGGATCAAACGCCATTACGCCGTATTGATACGTCTCAGATGTTGGGGCTGGTTGAATACGATAACCGCTGACCAGCCAGCCATTCGGTGTTGTTAATCCGGCGAAATCACAGGCGCTTAATAACGGCAAACTAAGTCCGGCATGTAAAAACTGGCGACGTCGGATGGCCATGGTTATCTCTTTAGTAATAGCTGGTGTAATAAAGGTTTATCGACTTTAGGTAATGACACGGTTTGCTCATTGTTGGCTTGTGTCCAGGTGCCGAATAACTTATCCCAGATTGCCAGTACGGAACCCAGATTCTGGCGACTGTAGCCGGGTGAGTGATGCAATTGGTGTTGGACAGGGCTGATCAGAAAATGTTCCAACTTACCGAAGCTGATCGGCACCATGCTATGGCGCAGGTTGGCACCAAAAATATTAAATAATAAAACAAATCCTGAAATACCAAAGAGTTGCCATGCCTGCTGCTGAACACCAAAGCCATAAAAGAAAATACCAATCATCAGGCCATGTACACAAGATGAGCGCAGTTGATACAGCAGTTTCTCCAGTGGGTGAACTCTGAATAATGACAAAGGGGTAAGGATTGAAGCGCTGTGATGCACCGCGTGGATACGCCATAACCAGCGGCTATGGAGTAGCTTATGCAAACCGTAACGACTCAGATCTTCGGCCAGAAACAATACAATGCTATAGCTAACCAGTAACGTCAGGGAAGTGCTGGTTGCTAACTCGGCAGCAGGAGAAAGACTGCTGAGCGCAATAAAAGCCCAATTTGCCATACTGATACTAACAACCAGCCAGAACCCTGCGGAGCCAATAAAAATCAGACTGTTCAGAAGAATTAACAGGTAGTCTTGCCGGGTTGATGTGTTCCACCAATAAGACAGTGTCAACCAGGGTTTCAGGTGTTGTTTTCGACTTGGCCATGAGGCTGTTGCCCATATAACAACAATCACGGCAGCACTGAGCCAATAAGCCCAAAAAGTTCGGCTTTCTGGTGTCCAAATAATGGCTGATAACGCCTGAAGCCACTGTATCAGGGTAAATAACAAGCCATCCGGAAACATATCGGGAAAAGCTGACATAGCAAGGTTGCAACTAAATCAAAGTCTGAATGATAACTCATCTCCAACACCTTTAATATTGAATCTCATTTATGGTTAAATGCGCCACAGATTATTTTTTATAGTAGTTCCTGCGGAGTAAGCCGTGTCTAAACTGTTGCTGAACCTTCCCCTTTTTTCTAATCCTGGCCGTTATGCGGTGAAGCCCCTGGCTCTCGCCGTTGCTTTGGCTACTGCCCCATCTGTTATGGCGGTGGAAGCGAATGACGATGAAGTGGCTCTTGATAATGTTTATATCACTGGTGGTGCGGATGAAATCAGCCGCCAGCCAGGTTCAGCCACGCTGATCGATGATGTGGCACTGGATACGTTTGAATACACCGACATTCACCGGGTATTAAATGCGGTTCCTGGCGTTAACCTTCAGGAAGAAGACGGTTACGGTTTGCGTCCGAATATTGGTTTGCGTGGCACCGCTCCTGAACGCAGTAAGAAGGTCACAGTGATGGAAGACGGCGTGTTATCCGGCCCGGCTCCGTATTCAGCTCCTGCGGCCTATTATTTCCCGAATGTATCTCGTATGAGTGCGGTGGAAGTGTTTAAAGGCCCATCCACGATTCAGTATGGTCCCGCAACCATTGGCGGTGCCATTAACCTGGTAAGCCGCCCGATTCCTTTCAACCGTGAAGGGGAGGTTGATGTTCAGTACGGCAGCTTCAACTTTCAGCGTTTGGCGGCTCATTACGGCGGTCAACAGGGTGACTTTGGCTATCTGATTGAAGGCCTGAATGTCTCAACTGATGGTTTTAAGGATCTGGATACCGGCGAAGACACGGGTTTTGAACGCAACGACTTTAACTTAAAAACCAGCTATCAATTACAAGGCAGTGAGAGCAGCCAGTTATTTCAGCTGAAGTTGGGTTATGCCGATGAAAATTCAGATGAAACCTATCTGGGATTAACCAAAGATGACTTTGATGATGATGCGTATCGTCGTTATGCCGCATCACGTCTGGACAACATGGAATGGGAACATACCCAGATCCACCTGACGCATCAGTTTGAGATGAATGACTTTACGTTAACCACCGATGTGTATCGTAATGGATTCGAACGTGATTGGTTTAAGCTGAACAGTTTCAATACTAATGACGTTAGCCTGAGTGAAATCCTGGCAAATCCGGATGATCCGCAAAATCGTTCTTTCTATCAGATCCTGACTGGTGAGCGTGCCAGTGGCCAGTCTGAAGTAGAAGAGTTAAGAATTGGTAATAATGGTCGTGAATTTGTTTCTCAGGGTTTCCAGACTCGGGCAAATTATGTGCTGAACAGCGCTGATATCACGCACGATGTTGAGGTTGGTTTGCGCATTCATCAGGATGAAATCAAACGTCATCATACCGAGCAGAGTTACCGTATGCTGCAAGGCGGGGATTTGCAGGCCGTTGATGGTACGTTTGAATCCACCACTCGCAATAAAGATGAAGCAACAGCAATTGCGGTCTATATCAAAGATGATATTCAGATTGATAACACAACGATCACCGTTGGTGTACGTCATGAAGAAATCGAAACCACTCGTACCGTATACGACCTGGTTAATGGTTCTAAAGTAAGTAAAACGACATTAAATCAATCCATTACTCTGCCGGGTATCGGGGTATATTCCCAGCTCACCGAGAGCTTCGGTGTGTTAGGTGGTGTTCATAAAGGTTTCACTGCCGCAACGCCAAGCAGCTCCGCTGATATTCAGCCGGAAGAAAGCATCAATTATGAGTTTGGTGGTCGCTACAGTGGCTATGGCCAGGCGGAAGTCATTGCCTTCTTAAACGACTATAACCAGTTCAGCGGCACCTGCTCGTTCCAGAATGGCTGTGATAATGATCTGGTGGATGAGCAAGCCAATGCCGGTAATGCTCAGGTGTATGGTGTCGAAGCCAGTTGGGGTCATGAATATCAGCTCAGCAATCTGTCGTTACCAGTATCAACCAGCTATACCTACAGCCGTGGTGAGTTTGGTGAAGACTTTACTGATACCAGTGGAGCGTTTGGTGAAGCTGGTTTGGATATCGAAGAAGGCTACCGTATTGCTTACCTGCCAGAACATCGCCTGAATGTACAAACCGGTTTAACCAATGGCGTATGGGCTGTTCATGTATCTGCTTTGTATCAGAGCGAAGTGCGTAATGTGCCGGGCAAAGGCAGCATTGCCGAAGAAGATAAGGTCGATGCTTACACCGTATTCGATTTATCCGGTAGTTATCAGGTAACCAAGCAGTTACAGCTATACAGCACAGTTGATAACTTATTGGGTAACGAATATGTGGTAGCAGTTAAGCCTTATGGCTTCCGCCCGGGTAAAGATCGTTCCGTGAATGTGGGTGCTAAATTTAAGTTCTGATTGTGTTTTGATCCGAGTTTTAATCTAACTAGTACCGTACAAAAAAGCCCGTCATAGATTCAATATCTATGACGGGCTTTTTATTTTCAGGCAACTTGCAGAAGTTTTACTGATCCTGCAGTGCAGAGCTTACAGGTCTTTCAATGCAGAAATCGTATCCTGCAGCACCTTCTTCGCATCGCCAGCAACCATCAACGAGTTATCACGGATAAACAGCTCGTTTGGAATACCTGCAAAACCTGGTGATAAGCCACGTTTAACCACAACTACGGTTTTGGCGTTATGCACGTCCAGAATTGGCATACCAAAGATCGGTGAGTTTGGATCTTGTGCCGCTGCCGGGTTCACTACGTCGTTAGCACCCAATACGATAGTCACGTCGGTTTGCGAGAATTCCGGGTTAATGGCATCCATTTCAACCAGCTGATCGTATGGAACTTCGGCCTCGGCCAGTAATACGTTCATATGACCCGGCATACGACCGGCAACCGGGTGAATGGCGTATTTAACGCTGGCACCCTGAGCTTCCAGCATATTAGCCAGTTCACGGGTTGCGTGTTGTGCCTGGGCAACGGCTAAACCATAACCCGGAACAAAGACCACGTTTTGTGCGCCATCCAGCAACATAGCCAGCTCATCAGCAGAAGAGAACTTCACTTTACCTTCGTAGAAGGCATCGTTTTCATCACGGCTTACACCAGCTGTTTCAGCCATTGAACCACCAAACAGAACGTTGGTCAGTGAGCGGTTCATCGCTTTACACATAATGCTGGTTAAGATGATGCCCGATGCACCTACCAGAGAACCGGTGATAATCAGGCCGTTGTTCTCCAGCACAAAACCCGCGGCAGCGCCTGCTAAACCGGAGTATGAGTTCAGCAGGGCAACAACAACTGGCATGTCGGCACCGCCAATTGGCATCACCAGACAGATACCCAGTACCAGACACAGAACAATCAAACCAGCAATCAGCAGATCAGAGTTCAGTGGATCAACCGCCGCGAAGTAAGCCGCACCAGCCAGCAGAGCCACTAAGCACAGTTTTACGATGGTCTTAAACAGGAAAACTTTGTTGGAATCACCAATGCTGCCTTTTAATTTGCCCACGGCAATAAAAGAACCGGTTAAGGTAACGGCACCAATCAGAATCGACATAATAACGGCAATCGACCAGTCGTAGCTGGGAACAAACTTGCCCATTTCAGCCAGTTTCTGGCTCTCCAGATAGTTCGCCGCAGCAACCAGCAGAGATGCACCACCACCAATACCGTTCAGAGCGGCAACCAGTTCTGGCATATCGGTCATGGCGATTTTTTTCGCTAAGATCGCACCAATGGTGCCACCAATTAACACACCAATAATGATGTATTCGTAAGTCACCACGTTGTTGTCGAGCAGAGCAACGATAACCGCAATCAGCATGCCGGTGGCTGACATCTGGTTACCACGAACCGCCGTTTTGGGGGTGGTCATACCTTTGATGCCGAGGATAAACAGTACGGCAGAAACCAGGTAACCTAAATTAATTAATGTATCCACAAATCAGCCCCTTACTTCTTTTTAAACATATTCAGCATGCGGTCGGTCACCAAGAAACCGGCCACAATGTTGATGGTGGCTAAGGCAATTGCCGCAACGCCTAAAACGGTCGACAGAACCGTAGTGTGCTCACTGCCGCCAGAGCTGATAATCGCACCCACAACGACAATGCCGGAGATGGCATTGGTGCCACTCATTAACGGTGTGTGCAGGGTAGGCGGTACTTTATTGATCACTTCGACACCGACAAAAACAGCCAGCACAAAAATGGTCAGGCTCATGATGAACATTTCCATCTTGGGAATTCCTCTTAAGCGTTTTCGATTTGGGCTTTTAAGCCATCGTGTTTAATGGCACCGTCTTCGGTCACTAACGTGGCGGCGATGATGTCGTCTTCCATATCGATATTCAGCGCGCCATCAGCGGTCATATTCAGTAGGAAGGTGGTGATGTTTTTGGTTAACAGCTGTGATGCGTGTACCGGAACACGACCTGGGTGGTCGGTGTAACCAATAATGGTGACGCCATCCAGATAGACTTTTTCACCCGCAACTGTACCTTCGACGTTACCGCCACGTTCAGCCGCCAGATCGACAATCACGGAACCTTTTTTCATGTAATGCAGCATGTCTTTGGTGATCAGGCGTGGGCTGGCTTTACCCGGAATCGCGGCTGTGGTGATGACCATATCGGCTTGTGAGATTTTGGTGGTCATCTGTTCGCGCTGTTTGCGGTAGAAGGCTTCTGACTTCTCGCTGGCGTAACCCGATTCGTTGCCGCTTTCGGTTTCCAGGTCAAACTCGACGAACTTGGCACCCAGAGATTCTACCTGTTCGCGCACTTCGGCACGGGTGTCGTAGGCTTCCACTACAGCGCCTAAACGACGGGCGGTGGAAATCGCCATCAGGCCAGCAACGCCAGCACCAATGATGAATACACGTGCCGGGTGAATCGTACCCGCAGCGGTCATTAACATTGGGAAGTATTGTGGCAGTGCCATCGCACCCGCCAATACCGAACGGTAACCGCTGATGGCACCCATGGAGCTTAATACATCCATCGATTGCGCGCGTGTCGTCCGTGGAATAAATTCCAGCGCAAACGAACGCACTTTTTTCTCGGCTAACTGGCTGACCAGCGGCAAGTTAAACCAGGCATCCAGCAGACAGATCAGGGTACTGTTTTCTTTTAACAGTGGGATTTCCTGATCCAGCGGCTGGCGGACTTTTAAAATAATATCCGCTTGTTGGTATAACGACTCTGCGGTTGGCGCAATGCTGGCACCACAGTTACGGTATTCGTCGTCAGCAAAATGTGCCTCGTCACCGGCACCTTCCTGCACAACCACTTCAAAGCCGTTATCCAATAGCGCCTGAATACCCGACGGTATCAGGGCAACGCGGGCTTCCCCAGGATAAATTTCCTTAGGTACACCAATTAACATAGTGTGTACTCCTGTTAAGTTAATTATTAAATGTTTTTAAGCGAGCAAAAGCCGCCTGCAGCCAATAAATGACTGTGGAAAGCGACTTTTAAAATCAGGGATGTAGTTACATAAGGGTGTTACATAGCAATCGGCTTTTCTGACTCGTCAGCCGGGCGTAACCCCAGCGTATATAAGGTGTGTGAACGCACCTGCTCCAGCAGTTGAGCGTTATCAATCAGAGATTCACCATAAGAAGGAATCAACTGTTTCAGACGCTGTTGCCAGCCTGAGTTCATCTGTTGCTCAAAGCAGCGTTCCAGTACTTCAATCATGGCTTTGGCGGCAACCGAAGCACCGGGCGACGCGCCTAATAATGCAGCCAGAGAGCCATCCGCTGCGGCAACCAGCTCGGTACCAAATTCCAGTTTGCCTTTGCCGTTTTCATCTTTTTTGATGATCTGCACACGTTGTCCGGCGTGCGCTAAGCTCCAATCGCTTGCCTTCGCCGCTGGTAAATATTGCTGCAGAGTTTTAATTCGGTCTTCATGCGACTGCATCACTTCACTGATTAAATAACGCGTCAGATCCATATTGTTCAGACCAACCTGCATCATCGGCAGCAGATTATTGGCGCTGACGGATTTGATCAGATCCAGCTTCGAACCTTGCTTTAAAAACTGCGTGGTAAATCCGGCGTATGGGCCAAATAACAAGGCGGACTTGCCATTAATAATGCGGGTATCCAAATGAGGAACCGACATTGGTGGTGCACCGATGGCTGCTTTGCCGTACACCTTAGCGTGATGTTGTTTTATAACGTCCGGGTTCTGACAGACCAACCATTGGCCTGATACCGGGAAACCGCCGTAACCTTTGCTTTCAGGGATGTTGGATTTTTGCAGCAACGGCAAAGCACCGCCGCCAGCACCTAAAAACACAAACTTCGCCTGAATGGTTTCGGCCTGGCGGGTGATGCGGTTCTTAACCACAACCTGCCAATGATCTGCAGATTTGTTGAGCTGGCTGACTTCGTGATTCAGCAGCAGGTCAAAACCGTTCTGCTGCTCCAGGTTATTCACCAGATTACGGGTCAGCGAGCCAAAGTCGATATCCGCGCCATAGCTCACACGGGTAGCGGCAACCGCTTCATCCTGACCTCGCTCGGCCATCACCAGTGGCATCCATTGTTGTAAAACCGCCGGATCTTCGCTGTATTCCATATCGGCAAATAATGGATGAACCGACAACTTCTGGTAGCGTTTGCGTAAAAATTCAACGTTGTCTTTACCCCAAACAAAGCTGATGTGTGGGGTTGGGTTGATAAACTGTTGTGGTGCCGGTAAATCACCGGAAGCAATAAGAGAAGACCAGAGTTGCAAAGAGACTTCGAAATTAGCGTTGATGGCTAATGCACGTTCTATTTCAACCTCACCCTTGGCATTTTCCGGGGTGTAGTTGAGTTCACAATAACCCGCATGGCCAGTACCGGCGTTGTTCCAGCCATCGGTACTTTCGGCGGCAATCTCGTCGAGGCGCTCAACCATCAAAATATTCAGTGATGGATCAAGCTTCTTCAGTAAAGTGGCCAGTGTTGTGCTCATGACACCACTGCCGACTAGTAAGGCATCAACGTGTTTTTTGGTCATCGTCAGTCTCCTGGGCCTGTTATTCAGGCACCTGTTCGGGAACAGCTCTTGTTTCAGAGTTGATCCGATTCCGGATGGCACAGGTCAGCGCCGGTTATTCAGAGCTTATGGCTCGATATTGATCAGATTGGTCAGGCCAATGGCGACAATATGGCGATTTATACGGATATGCGACTTTAGTCGCAATAGCTGAGACAGTTATCAATCAGTAGAGTTTTTTATATTTTGCATAAGCTTTTGTTTATGGATCAGCTGTTATCTATTTGTATTCGATTATATTTTGATCGTTTTTGTATAAGAAACTGTCCTCAAAGGCCTTGGTTGTGACGTATTCAGCTTTTTGGTTGTTATTTGATCAGCAACTAGGGTTTGGTTTTTGGATTCCTTACCAGAGAGGGGGGACGTATTACTCCTTTCAGATGAAGCTGTCTTATGAATCAGAAAATTATTTCATAACGGGTGGATTTTTAGTTTTTAACTGAACCTTTAGAGATTAAAAGTAATATTTAAATTCCAAAAGGGTATAAAAGTAATCGTCTGACGTGCCGTTATAAAGGGTGTAACGAACTAAGTTGAGCCCCGCATCGTGGGCAATAGCCACCTCGGGTGGCAAAGGAGACGAAGCTATGCCTCAAATTATTAATACCAACATTGCCTCGATTAATGCCCAGCGTAACCTGGACAAATCGCAGTCTGCTAACCAACAAGCACTGCAGCGTTTGTCATCCGGTCTGCGTATTAACAGCGCAAAAGACGACGCGGCGGGTCTGGCTATTTCGACTCGTTTTACCTCCCAGATCAAAGGTCTGAATGTTGCGACCCGAAACGCGGGTGACGGTATTGCACTGGCGCAAACCGCTGAAGGTGCACTGGGTTCTATTAACGACAGCTTACAGCGTATTCGTGAGCTGGCGGTTCAGTCTGCTAACGCAACCAACTCCGATGTTGACCGTGATGCATTGCAGGCAGAGGTTGATCAGCTGGTTGCTGAGATTACCCGTACTTCTGAAGAAACTGATTTCAACGGCCGTAATCTGTTAGACGGCTCTTTTGCTGCAACCTTCCAGATTGGTGCTAATGCCGGTCAGACGGTAGATATCTCTATTGCAGAGTTAACGGCTGATAAACTGGGTTCTTCATCTCAGTCTGGTTTGAGTGCTATCGGTACTGACAGTGCGTTGGAAAATGGCGACTTAACCATTAATGGTGTTGCAATTTCAGCTTCTCGCGCAGAAGACGACACGGCTTCTGTTGCTAATAATTCAGCTTCAGCAATCTCCAAGGCGGCTGCAATTAACCGTTTTGCTGATCAAACCGGTGTGACGGCTCAGGTAAACGAAAATGTTGCTGCCGGTAGTGAGCAAACTGGCTTAGCTGGCTCTGGTAAGTTTACGTTGAACGGCGTAGATATTTCTTTCTCTACCACTACTGATGCGGCACAAACTCGTGCAGCCATTTCTCAGGCGATCAATGCGGTTGCAGATCAGACTGGTGTGAAGGCGATTGATACTGAGTCTGGAGCGACAGGTGTGAACCTGGTTGCTGAAGATGGTCGTAATATTACTCTGACTTTTGACACGACCGATTTGACTGGTCTTGATCAAAATACTTTCGCATCAGCAACTGGCCTTTCAGGTGGTGCGGATAATGGTGGTTCAGGTTCGGTTTACACCAACACTTACGAGGGTGGTTATACCCTGATTGCAGATGGGGATCAGAAATCGATTGAAATTGGTGGTGGTAATGGTACCGGCCGTGGTGACCTGGCCAATGCGGGTTTAACCGCGGGTACTTACGACCGTGCCGAAGCGGTTACCGTTTCCAGTAAAGAGTCGGATAGTTCTACAGCGTCGTCAATTGGTGCTGACTCAGCAGCTCTGACCAATAAAGTTGCTCGTGCTGATGATAATCGTGCATCGCTGGATGGTGGCTCATTTGCAAACCGCTTGATTGCAACGGCTGAAACTACAACGGCGGATACTGAATTTGCAGTGGATGTGAATGGTACCGTTAGTAATGTGCAGGTTGCAGCGGGTCAAACCACAGCACAGGCCGCCGCTACTCTGGATGGTGTAACAGGCATTGACGTGCAGGAACGCATTGAATTCAGCGTTTCTAACTACGCAACTGCAGCGAATACTGCTGGTACTTTGACTCTTGCTGGTGCAAACATTGCTCTGGCTTCTTCAGATACCTTTACCGGTGGTACTGCAACAGCAGATCGTTTAACAGCATTGGCTGATTCGATTAACACCGCTACAGGTTTTACTGCTGGAGTGACGGTTACAGCGGAACTGAACTTCGCTAAAACAGCAGTCAATATTACGGTGATTGATGACACTCAAAGTGGTACGGGCCAAACCATCGCAACGGATGCCGGTACAACCTCTCTGACTTCTGCAGATTCCGCAGGTGCTGTGTCTGTTACGAATACAGCTCTGACATTGCAGGGCAGCCTGGAAATCAAGAATACCACTGCTGGCCAGTCCGTTAGTGTTACTGGTACAGAAGCTGGTGGTGCCAGCAATGCTGAAATTTTGGATGCAGGTACGCAAACCATTACAACCGATGGCTCTGATGTGCTGGCGACTTCTGGTGAAAATCAGCTGACCATTGCTGTTGGTGATGCAGCGCCAGTGACTTCCACGATTGCGGCAAACTCAACTGTTGCTGATATTGCAAACAGCATCAATACTGCCAGCAATGGCGTTAAGGCTTATGAAGAGATCAACCTGACTCTGGATGGCTCAACACTGGAGTCTGGTGATGTGCTGGATATTGCCGGGGTTGATGTCACGGTTGCTGGTGCTACTGGTAATTTATCGGATCTGGTTGATGACATTAACAGTACTGACTTCTCAGGCGCTAACGTTGATGTTTCTGCAACATTGGACAGCAGCGGTGAAATTGCCTTGCAGATTCGTAACTACTCAGCCACTGAAGTCACTATTGCTACTGAAGCGGAAGGTCGTGCTTTAACGGCTGAAAATGCCAACGGTGATTCCTTCGAAATTACTTCGGTTACTAAGAATGTTTCTGGTGAGTTGAAGTTCTTCTCTGAAGATGGCCAGGATGTATCGGTTAGCTTGTCTGATCCGGACGTGGGTGGTGAGCTGTATTCAGGTAACTCATCGACTGTTGACTATACCGGTGTTAATGGGCTTGAAGATGGCGATGTACTGATTAATGGTGTGACCATTGGTGGTGCCGATGTTAATGCTGATACGGCGTCCGCGACTGTAGCATCCGATGGTGCTCGTATCTTGTCTTCTGAAAAGTCTCAGTCAGCTATCGCGATTGCTGCGGCTGTAAACGAAGTTTCTGACGAGACGGGTGTTACTGCAACTGTTAACGCAACGGAAGTTGTAGGTGGCACCGGCGTTGATACCTCTACACTATCTCAATTTGAGCAGGGTGATCAGGCTGGCATTTTCATCAACGGTGTTGAAATTGGTGTTGTGACTCTGCAGAACGATGCAGGGAATAATATTGATACTGACCGTGCACGAGCTGATGCCTTGAATCTGATCAATCAGAATGCCGGTAAAACCGGGGTTACTGCAGAGGACAACGGTGTATCTCTGACCCTGACTGCTGCTGATGGTCGTAACGTATCTATCGCGATCGATGACCGCTCTGGTGCTAACGCTTCTATCGGTGCGCTGTTTGGTCTGGATTCTTCGGTTGCCGGCATTGGTGAATCAACCTTTGGTGCTGCATCAGTCGACGGTGCTGCCACTTCTTCCGAAGCGGCGACATACGAAACTACATACGGTACTGTGAAGCTCTCTTCTGCTAAAGAGTTCACCTTAGAAGGTGGTGCTAACGGTAATTCTGAGTTGAACGCATTGGGTCTGGCAACAGGCACCTATGGTGGTGGTGAAGATGGTCAGTTCCTGAGTGATATTGATATCTCTACCTTCGAAGGTGCAACAGCTGCAATTACTGCCATCGATAACGCGATTGGCCAGGTAGCCAGCCAGCGAGCTGACTTGGGTGCGATTCAGAACCGTCTGGAATCTACTGTAAGTAACCTGCAGATCACCTCTGAAAACCTGAATGCTGCAAACTCCCGTATTCAGGATGCGGACTTCGCGGCTGAAACAGCGGAACTGCAGCGTACTAACGTACTGCAGCAGGCGGGTATTTCGGTACTGGCTCAGGCCAACGCCGCCGGTCAGCAGGTTCTGTCTCTGCTGGGATAAGTTCTTAAGAACTTACTTCTACGGCCTTTTGCCCTCTGGGTGAGGCCGTAGTTCCCCATTAAGAGATATGAGGTGATTTATGAGTGATTTAAAAGCCAATATTAATGATCGGGTTCTGCAGCTTTCTTCTGCAGCACAAAAACCGGTAACGGCTGTATCCTCGGGTGCTCGTGCATATCAGGCAGAACAGGGAGCGGCGGTATCCGGCAAGGATTTGCCGCAATCCACTGCTCCGGCTGCCACCGCTGAAAGCGAAGCTATTAGCCGCGAGAAGGTGAAGGAAGCCATCTCAAAGTTAAACGATTATGTACAATCAACCGAACGTACGCTGGACTTTCAGTTAGACGAGGATAGTGGCCAAACCGTTATTAAAGTGTTTGATAAGCAGTCTTCTGAGTTGATTCGTCAGATTCCCGACGAGCTGGCTCTGACACTGGCGCAGAAATTGAATGACGAAGAACCATCGTTATTATTCAGCGCTCAGGTGTAAGCAAGGCTCTTGTGATTAACAGATGACTTAACTGACACAGGCTCTAATAATAACCCCGGATCGGCCGATAAGGTTGATACCGGGGTTTTCTTTTTTCAGCTCTCAACCGCAAGGTATTGAGGAAGTATATGGCAGCAATTGAATCGTTGGGTTTAGGCTCTGGCGTTTTGACCAATGATCTGGTAGACAAAATCATTGGTGCAGAACGAGAAGCCAGTGAGCTTCGCTTAGATCGCGAAGAAACTATTGTTGATGCCAAAATTACCGCTTATGGTGAAATTCAGTCGCTGGCGGATAAGCTGAAATCCGCGGCTGGCGCACTGGCTTCTCCCAGTGAGGCGGGCTCAACCATTGCGACCTCTTCTGATGAGTCCATTTTAACGGCAACCGGTTCGGCATTAGCTGATCCGGGCACTTACAATATCGAAGTGTTAAATACGGCTAAGTCACATTCATTGGTAACGGCGGCGTATTCCAGTTTTAACGAAATTATTGGTTCGGGTGAGATTCGTATCACCTTTGGTGAGATCAGTTATAACGCTGGTGGTGATTTTCTCAGCCAGGATGTGAACCCTGATAAGGGTGGTGATCCGATCACCATTGATTCATCTAACCAAACTTTGAGCGGTATTCGCGATGCCATTAATAACGCTAATATTGGCGCGCGTGCGAATATTATTAACGACGGCACGGGTTATCGCCTGGTTATCAGCTCAGAAGATACTGGTGCTGAAAATGCGCTACGCATTGAGACTTTTGATGCCGATGGCAATCTGGCGACATCCGGCTTGTCGGCGTTGGCCTTTAATGAAAATCAAAACGGCAGTGGTAATCTGGAAGAGACTGCCCGTGGCGAAGATGCTCAATTGCAGGTTAACGGCCTGACTATTACCCGCTCATCCAATTCGGTGGATGAAGTCATTGATGGCGTCACACTGGACTTAAAAAGTGCGGATGTCGGAAAACAAGTCACGGTTTCTGTTGAGCCGGACTCTGAAGGTATTCAGGAAAATATTCAGGCGTTTGTTGATGCTTACAATGAATTTAAAAAATTCTCTGATGACCTGACTTCCTTTAATTCTGATACCGAACAAGCGGGTTTGTTATTAGGTGATTCCACCATTCGTTCGATTCAACAACAAATCCGTTCGTTAATCAGCCAACCCATTGTTGGTTTGGCGGGTACGCAGTATCGTTCTTTAACTGAATTAGGTGTAAACACCGATCGCAACAACGATTTTTTGTTAGGATTTGATGCCTCTGTTTTTAACAAAGCCATCCGTAACGAGCCGGATTCAATTGTTAGTATTCTGTCGAAGAGTGGCAATACTTCCGATAGCCAGATTACTTATGTCAATGACTCCATTAATACCCAGCCAGGTAGTTACGGAGTCGAGATTACTCAGCTTGCAACTCAAGCCAAACTCCTTGGCGGCAGTGTCAGTACGTTGGACTTTTCCCAGCCGGTGATCATCGATGAAAACAATGACGGCTTCACCATTAATGTTGATGGTACTAATGAAGCGGTAACATTAACCCATGGCAGTTATGCCACTGGTGATGACTTAGCCAAACAAATTGCGCTGCAGATTAATAGCGGAAAAAATATCCGTAATAACTTCTCGTCGGTTTCGGTTGATTACAATGCGAATAACCAGTCGTTTGATATTACCTCCAATAAATTTGGCTCGAAATCACGCGTTTCTTTTACCAGTGTGGATTCAAATTCTGCCAATACCTTAGGGTTTAATATTCTTGGCAAAGGTGAGTACCAAGGTGTTCCTTTAACGACCATTAACTCCGATGCATTTTTAGGTGAGGGCGCCTCTACTCAACCAGGCAGTCGTGCCTTAGCACAAAATGAAGGCATTAACTTTGCTGCCAATAACGCCACCTTTTCCATTGATATTGGAGGTGGCCCTGTTGCGGTCACCGTTAATCAAAATGCAGCCGGTAATGACTTAAATAGTGATGGTGTAATTGGTGATCGCAAAGATACTTTGCAGGCAATTCAGACGGCGATCGATGCTACTTCATTAAACGGTGATGTTGAAGCCAGCTTTGATAACAACGGAAATCTGATTTTTAACACCACGGCTGTGGGTGATGCTCAACAAATTGAAATTACCGCCGTTGGTAGCTCTGTGGCTGATGGTCAGTTAGGCCTGGATGCGACCCAGGGCGTTCAAATTAATGGTGATGATGCCGGTATTACTTTTTCTGATCCGGTTGAATTTAATCTCACTGTTGATGGTGTGACGACGTCATCCAAAGTCAGTGTGCCAGCAGGCACGTATCTCAATGGCGACGATATGGCGACCGCCATTCAAGCGGCCATTAAAACGCAATTAGATGTTGATCCTGAATTTTCAGCAGTAACCAGAGGAGCTGAGACATCAGTTGGTAGCCGTGATATCAGTACCAATATTGATTTTTCCAGCGTGAATGCTGGTTTCACCCTGAATGTTTCTGGTGTGGAAAAAGAAGTCATTGTGAACTCGGACTCCGGCGATAATGTTGCCGATGTTCAGGCCGCGTTAGACACCGCTTTTGGTGCCAATGTTGTGACTGCCAGTCAGGATGGTAATGGCCTGAAGTTAACCACTGTCGTTGCTACACCACCGACCACTCCGCCACATCAGGATTTTATTCAGGTGACCAGTGATGGACGTGGTGCCCAAACGTCGGCTGGCGCTGTGATTAACTCAGGTGTTGATTTCAGCGGCGCTAATAACGCTACCTTTACGCTGGCGGTTGCCGGTATCGATATTAATGTTGATGTAAATGGCAACGGAACAAATGGCAATAATGATAAAAACTCTACGCTGAATGTGGTTCAGCAAGCACTGGATCGGGCTTTGGTGTCTTCAGGGCAATTCCAAGCTGGTGATGTGGTAGCTAAGCTGGATGACTCTGACCAGTTGTACTTTGAAACCTTGTCGAAAGAAGGTACCAAAACCGCAGCAACCTTTGGTGCTGCTGCGCAGATTGAAATTAAAAATCTCGGTGGTGCCGCTGCTACCACGCTTGGTTTAACCGCTGAGACGCAAACCAACGGCTATGATGCATTTGGCTTATCGGATACCCGTAGCTATGGCTATGATGTGATTCCTGAGGTGTCTTACGAGTTTGACCCGGAAACCAACCTCGGTTCTTTTGCTATTAATATTGGTGGTAATGCTACCAGCGTGTCTTTTTCGGATCTGGATACACCTGCGGTTACCATTTTTGGTTTATTGGATGCAGACAGTTTTACGCCGCGTGGTGCCACCGGTACGGACGTTGCGGGAAAAATTAACGGGGTTGATGCAAAAGGTAATGGCCAGTTTTTAACCGCTGAAAATGGCAATAAAGAAGCCACCAATGGGTTTTATATTGCTAACCCAACTGCCGATTTGAGCAGTGGTATCACCATTAATAGCTCAAATAATACGTTCACAATTAATGTCGATGGTACCGAAGCAGAAATTACCTTGGTAGATGGTGCTTATAATTCAGGTGAAACCCTTGCAGCTGCTTTGCAAAAAGCCATTAACGACAATGCGACTCTAAAAGCTGAAAAAATAAGCGTAAAAGTCGAATTTAATAATGATCCAGAGTCTTTTGCCTTTCAGAAGCTGGGGATTATTTCGGCATCAACGGGCGCAGAATCATCGGTTACCATGGTGGATGTACCTGCGGGTGCTGCAGCGGCATTTGGTTTTATTGCGGGTCGAGCTGATGGCGAAGCCGGAAAAGCCAAAGAAGGTGAAATAGACCCATCCAGCGGCATTCGTTTAAAAGTTACGGGTGGCATCATAGGTAATCGGGGTAATGTGACGTATATCACCGGTTTTGGTGATCAGCTGAATGATATTCTCGGCAGCATCCTGGATGGTTCCAGCGGAACCATCAAAACCCGGCAAGATGCATTGGATAAAGAGAAACTGACTATTACCGAAGATCGGGAGCGCCTGGATACGCGCCTGGCCGCTCAGGAAGCACGCTTAAAAAGTCAGTTTTTATTTAATGACGCCATTATTCAGAAACTGAATTCCACGGGTGATTTTATTAAACAGCAGTTTGAAGCTATTACCGGCGCGAATCAGCGGAACTAGCTATCCTTGAGTCATAGGGGATAAAATAAAAAATGCCCGTTTCAAAGTGACTTGAAGCGGGCATTTTTATTATCTGCGTTTTTATTCACAGAAGTTTTATTAGCTGTTCTTGTATTAACCGTGATACTTGATCACTGTTTCGACTTCTTTAGCCGAGCCCATCACAACGGAAACGCGCTGGTGAATACCTTCCGGTTTTACCGACATAATATCCTCGAATGCTGTTGAGGCTTTACCACCGGCTTGCTCAATTAGCATGCTCATTGGATTACCTTCGTACATCAAACGCAGCTTGCCCGGTTTTTTTGGATCACGTTTGTCGTAGGGGTACATAAAGATACCACCACGGGTCAGGATGCGATGGATTTCCGCTACCATGGAAGCAATCCAACGCATGTTATAACGCTTGCCTAGAGGGCCTTCTTCACCTTGCAGCAAGTCAGCAACATAGCTTTGCATTTCTGGCAGCCAGAAACGCTGGTTCGACATATTGATGGCAAATTCCTGGGTTTCTGCAGGAACCTGGATGTTTTCACGCTGCAAGAAGAATTCACCATCGCGAGGGTCCAGCGTAAATGAAAATACACCGTTACCGACGGTTAAAACTAATAATGTCGATGGGCCATACAGAACATAACCGGCGGCAACTTGCTCTGTGCCTGCTTGCAGGTAAGCTTGTTGTTGCGCTGCGTCGGCATCCGGTGCGGCTTTCAGAATGGAAAAAATAGTACCAACGGTGACATTCACGTCGATATTGGAGGAACCGTCCAGCGGGTCAAACAACACCAGGTATTCACCATTGTCGTTGCAGGCAACTGGCTCATCTTCTTCTTCGCTGGCGATGCCTTTCACGTGAGCAATTTTAGCCAGCGTATCTTTGATCAGATCGTTGGAGATAACATCCAGCTTCTTCTGACATTCACCCTGAACGTTTTCCTGCTCGGCGCTGCCTAAGATGCCTGCCAGAGAACCCAGGTGCAGTTGATGGGTGATGTCTTTGCACGCAACCATCAGTCCGTCGATGATTTCAGTGACGGCCAGATTGTCACAGTGCTGATCCAGGAAGGGGCGCAGGCGTTGCATGATGGATGATCCTCTCTCTCAGGCGATTTCAAATGCGGCGCAGTCTACCGGAAAATTGCTGGAATTTCAGTCGATCTCTGCTAATGAACATTTGAAAACCGTAAGAAAAGCGCGATTCACCTGTCAAAAGTCATATTTCCAAGCTTGGGGACAGACAAAGATGTCAGTACACTATGGCCTTTCTCTACGACAAGTGTACTAGTCATGCGTCTTCATATTCTTGGCATTTGCGGCACCTTTATGGGGTCTTTGGCTCAGCTGGCTAAAGCGCAAGGCCATCGGGTTTCCGGCTCGGATGCCGGCGTTTACCCTCCCATGAGTGACCAGCTGCAGGCTGCTGGTATTGAATTAACCGAAGGGTTTGATCCGACAGGTATTCCCAGTGATGTCGATCTGGTGATTATTGGCAATGCTATGTCGCGCGGTAATCCATCGGTGGAATATGTGCTGGATCGTGGCATTGCTTATATGTCTGGCCCGCAGTGGCTGGGTCAGTATGTGTTACAGGGAAAATGGGTGGCTGCCGTGTCGGGTACCCATGGCAAAACCACGACGTCCAGTATGCTGGCCTGGATTTTAGAATATGCTCAGATGGCACCGGGCTTTTTGATTGGTGGCGTACCCGAAAATTTTGGCGTTTCCGCACGTTTGCCTGGTTCTGCTGAACTCGGCGACTCGCCGTTTTTTGTCATCGAAGCTGATGAATACGATACGGCCTTTTTTGATAAGCGTTCTAAGTTTGTTCATTACCAGCCGCGCACTCTGATTGTTAATAATCTCGAATTTGATCATGCTGATATCTTCACTGACTTAGCAGCGATTGAACGTCAGTTTCATCATGTGATTCGCACCGTTCCGACCTCCGGATTGGTTGTTGCTCCGACTAATGAACCTGCTATTCAGCGGGTATTGGAGATGGGTTGTTGGACCCCTGTACAAAGGTTTGGGCAGGATACAGAGGCTGCTCCTTGTGATTGGCAATGGCGTCTTGATAAGGCGGATGCTTCGCAGTTTTCTCTACTGGCCGACGGCATAGAAGTCACAGTTAATTGGTCACTGAGTGGTTTGCATAATGTCTCGAATGCGATTGCTGCCATAATTGCTGCTCGCCATATGGGGGTGACACCTGAGGTTTCGGCCAAAGCATTGGCCGAATTTATTTCAGTGAAGCGCCGTATGGAGCTGGTGGGTGAGGTTAACGGCATTCAGGTATTTGACGATTTTGCTCATCATCCTACCGCCATTAAAACCACGCTGGCCGGCGCCAAAGCACGATTGCAGTCTGATAATCCGTCTGGTCGAGTGATTGCGGTATTGGAGCCACGTTCCAACACCATGAAACTGGGTGTGCATAAAAATGACTTGGCCGAGTCGGTGGTCGACGCCGATCAGGTGTTTTGGTTTCAGCCGGTGAATATCGACTGGTCGGTTGCTGATATTGCTGAGCAGTGTGGTGTACCGGCGGTGTGTTTTGATGATCTGGCCGAGCTGCGAACCTCGATTGTGTCGCAGGCAAAGCCGGGTGATCGGATTGTGGTGATGTCGAATGGTAGCTTTGGTGGTTTACCACGTTTGTTAGTCAGCGATTTAGCGGATACGGAGGGCAGGGGATGACCGATGTCATTCAAGAGCGCATTTGTGTTGCTATTACCGGTGCTTCCGGCTCGTTATATGCGTTGCGCTTAATTGAAGTGTTGGTGAAAGCCGGTAAACCGGTCGACGTCATTATTTCAAAAGCCGCACAACTGGTATTCGCCACAGAAGTGAATTTAGCGATCCCGGCCAAGCCACAAGCTCAGGCCGAATTTCTGGCTAAGCACTTTGCAGTGGATGCCAATCTGGTTCGCGCCTTTGGTCGTGAAGACTGGATGGCGCCCTGGGCATCTGGTTCTGGTCAGCCGGGTCCGGTTGTGGTGTGTCCATGCAGCACCGGTACCTTATCCGCAATCGCTACGGGTGCCAGTAACAATCTGATTGAGCGAGCAGCGGATGTGGCGTTAAAAGAGCGTCGACAACTGATTCTGGTACCGCGCGAAACACCGTACTCAGAAATTCACCTGCAAAATATGTTAAGCCTGACGCGCATGGGAGCCGTTATTTTGCCGGCATCACCGGGCTTTTATCATCAACCGGAAACGATAGAACAATTAATTGATTTTGTTGTCGCCCGTATTTTAAACCAATTAAATATTTCCCAGCAGTTAATGCCTGCATGGGGAAAAGATAACGACCATCAGGAGTCAAACGTATGACTAATCAATCGACAGCCACTGCCAAAGAATCGAATCAGGAACCGGGCCAGGAACCTGATATTGTGAAATGGGTTGGCCTGGGTTTTGTGATTGGTTTGGTCGTTGCTGTGATTACCCTGGAGATGTATGGCTACATCAAGCACCCCAGTGAAGTCGATAAAGCGACCATTGCCGAATTTAAATTATTATCGCTGCAAACCGAAGCGGATGTGCGGGTATCTGAAAAAGATTCGGGCAAAGAAGCATTTTGTGCCAATGATTATCTGTTAGTACGCCCAACCAACGGTAATGCGGTGGCTGGTATTCTGGTGGATAAAAAAAATCGCCCGGTTAACTGCCGTTATGGTTTCGCCAAAACCGAATCCGAGGCCAGTTATCTGAAGCAGCAAGAATCCAAAAAATAAGCATCTGAAAACAAAAGATCGTTAAAACAAAAAGAACTCATCATGGCTGCTGTATTGTTAAATTTTTTCTCCTCTTGCCAATCCGTTTTGCGTCTGGCTGCATTATGCGGGGCTGCCGTTTTGTGCATGCCACCGCTGCAAGCTGAAATCAGCGATCTGGACGGTGATGGTATTGCCGATCACCTGGATACCGATCGCGATGGCGACGGTATCTCCAACTTCCTTGAAAAAGCAGCCGGTACGGATCCGGATAAGGCTGATCGGTTGGATTCTGATGAGGATGGTATTCCGGATGCTCTGGATGATGATGCGGATAACGATGGCGTCAATAATACTCGTGATGATTTTCCGACGGACGCCAGTGAGTGGCTGGACACGGATGGCGATGGCATTGGCGATAACAGCGATCGTGATATCGATGGTGATGGTATTCGTAATGATCTGGAAGAGCAGCTCAGCTTTGATCCAAAAGATAATAGTGAGACCCCCAAAGACAGCGATGGTGATGGTTGGCCGGATTTGTTGGATGATGACATGGATAACGACGGGTATCTCAACAACGAGGATGATTTCCCGTTAAACGATCAGGAGTGGTCTGACTTTGATGGTGATGGTATCGGCGATAACAGCGATGACGACTGGGACGGTGATCGCATCAGCAACGATATCGAAAATGAAGTCGGCACAGACCCACGCGATAAAAGCTCAGTTCCCGCCGATCAGGACCGGGATGGCACTCCTGATATTCTTGATGACGACCGCGATGGCGATGGTGTTGCTAATGCCGATGATCTCTATCCGGATAATGGCGGGGATTGGGCTGATACTGACCAGGACGGCATCCCGGATAACCGTGATACCGATGCCGACGGTGATGGTATTCCTAATGTCTTTGAACTGCACATGGGAACCGATCCATTAAAACCAGACAGCACACCCAATGACAGTGATGGTGATTCTTTGCCTGATGTCTTTGATACGGATCGGGATGGCGATGGTTATGCCAATAACCTGGATGCTTTCCCAGACGATAGCACAGAGTGGTTAGACACCGATGCTGATGGTATTGGCAATAATGCTGATGCCGACCGTGATAATGATGGCTTCAGCAATGAGAGTGAATTCAAAGCGGGTACGGATGAGCTCGACCGGCTCAGTCATCCGGCCGACCTGGATCGTGACGGTATTGCGGATGTCGATGATGAAGATATCGATGGAGATAGCTACCTGAACGAACAGGATGCGTTCCCGCGTAATCCTACCGAGTGGTTGGATACCGACGGTGATGGTATTGGTAACAACTCTGATTCGGATCAGGATGGCGATGGTATTGCCAATAGTTATGAGAAAACCCTCGGCTTTAACCCGTTAGATGCGACTAATAAACCGGCTGACCTGGATAGTGATGGTATCCCGGATGCGCTGGACAGCGACCTCGACGGGGACACGATTGGTAATGCCATTGATCATTTCCCCAGAGATGCCAGTGAATGGAATGACCTTGATAACGATGGCATTGGTGATAACCGAGATGAAGACCGCGATGGTGACGGTATCAGCAATGACTATGAAGTCCGTGCGGCAACCAATCCGGCAGATGCCAGCTCTGTTCCTGCAGACTTAGATGGCGACCGTATTCCGGATGTATTTGATGAGGATATCGACGGTGACGGCTATCCGAATGCAGAAGATGCTTTTGTCCGTGATGCCAGTGAATGGTTTGACCTGGATAATGACGGTTTGGGTAATAACAGCGACCCGGACGGTGATGGCGATGGCATTTTAAATCAACACGAGGTCACGTTAGGGTTTGATCCTTTTGATGCGACCTCGATGCCGCCTGATCAGGATCAGGACTCGATTCCCGATGCGTTGGATGCAGATATCGATGGTGATCAGGTGAAAAACTCAGACGATGCCTTCCCTGAGGATAAGAATGAGTGGGCTGACCTGGATGGCGATAGCATAGGCGATAACTCCGATCCAGATATTGATGGTGATGGCATTGCGAATCACTATGAAACCCAGCTTGAAACCGATCCATTAAACCCAGCTTCTGTACCTGCCGACCTGGATAAGGATGGCATTCCCGATGCGCTCGATAGTGATCGTGATGGCGATAATCATGAGAACAGTGCCGATGCCTTCCCGGATGATCATCGGGAATGGGGTGATCTCGACAATGATGGTGTTGGTGATAACTCAGACCCGGACAGGGATGGGGACGGCTACAATAATACAGTGGAAATCAGTCGTGAAACGGATGATTGGTCAGCCGAGAGTTTTCCGGATGATGTGGCTCCGGTGTTGGATTTTATTCAGTGGGATTCCGCTCAAGCGCGATTAACCGGTATGGCCTTTGATGATGGTATGGGGTTGCAGGCGGTTTGGTTAGAGCACAGCTCTGGCGCACGTTGTGAAGGACGCATTATCTACACGGGTCATTTGCAGATTGTTTGCCCACAAGCGAAAGAAAATGCGGGTTGGCGGGTGATTGCGCAGGACAAACAAGGCAATCGGGCTGAGGTTGAGCTGTAGGTTAAGATTTTACATTCTGAGATCGTAAAAAAGCGCTAAGACCTATAAAATTTGTGGCTTTCCACCTGGTCAGTTTTTTTATGTCTTTGAATTGTATTTTCTGCGATAAACTCGTGTTTGGTTCGACCGGCCTGACCGTGCCCAAAAAAGGGCCGGCTCATCATCATTGTTATCAGGCCGATGCGGCACTGCGCAGAACGTTTCAGACGCTGGACATTACCGAGCTGAATGACGATGAGCTACGAGACCTGAAAGATCTGGTGCTGACCGAGGAAAACGATCGTGCCCGCCGTCGTAACGGCGGTGCCGAAGATAGTGCCGATGTAGAGCTGTTTTAGGCCAGACCTGTTTTAATCCGGAAAGTGCTCACGAATCGCTGCAATCTCATCGATATGCGCAATCAAAATTTCGACCAACTGTGGGTCAAAATGCTTGCCGGATTCTGAGGTGATCAGCTTCACAATCTTTTCAACCGGCCAGGCTTCTTTGTAGCAGCGTTTGCTGCCCAACGCGTCAAACACATCGGCCAGCGCAGTAATTCTCCCGGCAATATGAATGTTTTCACCGCTCAGTCCTTCCGGGTAGCCATTGCCGTCCCAACGCTCATGGTGTTGTTTGGCAATAATGGCTCCTAGTTGCAGAACACGACGATCGGACTTAGATAATAAATCATGACCGATTGTGGCGTGACTTTTCATGATCAGCCATTCATCGGGTTCATGCTTGCCGGGTTTGTTCAGAATATGATCCGGGATCGCCACTTTTCCGACATCGTGCAGTGGTGACGCCATTTTAATGAGTTCTGATTCTTTGGCTGAAAGGCCATAAGCCAGCGCCAGAAACTCGGAGATTTTAGCCACCCGTTTAACATGTGCGCCGGTCTCTTGTGAGCGTTGTTCGACTGCTTCACCTAACATGTAAACCAGTTCATTCTGGGTTTCGACAATATCCTCACGCATTAGCAGATTTTCGTATGTGATAGTGACATTGGTGGCATAAATTTCCAGCAACTGTTTATCCAGCTCTGAAGGCTCTTTGTGATACTGCACATACAGTAGATTTTCACTGCCTCGTTCTGATGCAAAATAGCCAACGTAATGTTTGTCATAATATTGACTGGAGCGAGACTTCATCGCTTTTTCAAACACACCACGTATATGTGACGGCATGTTGTCAAAGGAATCGACGTCGGAAAATGCCTGCATATCTCCGGTCGCTGCCAGCACCCGAAAGCGCTTTTGAGAGAGTTGTAAATCATCCGGTTGGTCGGTGTTTGAGCAATATAAGGCCGTTTGCTCAAGCCCTAACAGGTTAGTCACTTGACCCAGAACTGCCGAGGCAAAATGAGAAATTTCGCCAGCACTAAACACCTCTGCTGAGGCTTTGATCACTCTTTCAAGGCCGCGGCGATGTTCATCCAGGATGCAAATATCCCGATAGCTGCGCAGTGTGGCATACATCAGGGTATTGAGTTTGGTGGTGGTTAATTCCGTCTTATCTTTGTAGTCATTGATATCGTAGGTGCGAATGACTTCTTGTTCCGGCGCCTGACCGGGTTGGCCCGTGCGCAAAACAATGCGGGTGTAGCGGTTTTTTAATTCTTCACGAATGTAGCGTGCCACGTTAAGCCCTGCGTGATCTTCTTCCATCACTACATCGAGCAAAGCCACCGCAATATCATCATTTTGCTGCATGATTTCACGGGCTTCTTCGCCGGTGTAGGCACTGATGAGCTCAACCCGTCGTCCATCAAACTGAAATCCGGTAAGCACCATGCGGGTAATGCGGTGTACGTCCGGTTCATCGTCGGCGATTAAAACTCGCCAACTACGAGTATCTTCTGAACCAGGCATGCTTGCGTCGGTATGACCTGAGTGGTCGTTGGCGAAAAGCAGATCGTTGGGCATATTCTATTCTCGAAAATCGGCGACATGGGAAGTGTCGCACCATAAAAGATACTTCAATAGTTCAGTATAGCCACTTATGAAGTATTCACGAGAACAGTGCCATCGCTATTGCTTCAGCGAGTACCAAACACCACCATGGTTTTGCCTTTAACTGAAACCAGCCCCTGTTCTTCCAGCTCTTTCAGTACCCGTCCGACCATTTCACGAGAACAACCGACAATGCGGCCAATTTCCTGGCGGGTAATTTTGATCTGCATACCGTCCGGGTGGGTCATGGCATCCGGTTCACGGCTCAATTCCAGTAAAGTACGGGCAACCCGGCCAGTGACATCAAGAAACGCCAGGTCACCGGCTTTGCGTGTTGTTCTGGTCAGGCGCTCAGCCATCTGACGGAAAATACGGAAAATCAGTTGTGAGTCGTGCTTGCTGAGTTCACGGAATTTGTCGTAACTGATTTCAGCGACCTCGCACTCAGTTTTGGATTTTACCCAGGCGGTGCGTTCTTTTTGTTCTTCATCAAACAAGCCCATCTCGCCGAAGAAATCGCCTTCGTTGAGATAAGCCATGATCATTTCACGGCCGTCACTGTCTTCAATAAAGACAGTGACGGAACCTTTTATCAGATAGTACAAGGTGTCGCTTTCTTCTCCGGCATAAATCAGGGTACTGCGGGCCGGGTAGCGACGGCGGTGACAATGAGATAAAAAGTCTTCCAGATGCTGGTGTTTCGAAATTAATGGAGGAAGGCTCATAAGCGGTGTCCGGTGTCGAATGTTTGTCGAGTGTCGTATCAGGTGTAGCGTCAGGGGGTAACCCTATAAATAATAATTGATTATAGGGCCAACTGGCCGATTGCCCAAAGCCTATCTGATAACTGTTGTCAATATTGCGACAGCTGTATCTAAATAGGCTGAACTCGTCCTTTTTTACTTCTACGCTCAAGAGCCCTTATGGTAATCTCCGCGCTCTTGGCGGTCGGAAAAGTCCGGCTTACAACACTGCACTGGAGAGTTCTGATGAAAGCAACCGTGAAATGGGTTGATAACGCAATGTTTCTGGGAGAGTCCGGAAGTGGTCATGCGGTCGTGATGGATGGCCCGGAAGATCATGGTGGTCGCAACATGGGTGTCCGTCCGATGGAAATGTTGTTGTTAGGCCTGGGTGGTTGCACCAGCTTTGATGTGATGAGCATCCTGACAAAACAACGTCAGAAAGTGGTGGATTGTGTCGCGGATATTGAAGCAGAGCGAGCCGATGCCGTTCCCAGCGTTTTTACTAAAATTCATGTGAACTTCACCGTCACCGGTCATAACCTCAAAGAGTCTCTGGTGGAACGTGCTGTGGCATTGTCTGCGGAGAAATATTGTTCGGCATCCATCATGCTGGAGCAGGGTGGTGTTGAAATCACTCACAGTTTTAACGTGGTAGAAGCAGAATAATCTGCGTTTAAAGAGGACACGCTATTGAACAACAAGTTGCGTCTGCACGGTTTCAATAACCTGACAAAATCCCTGAGCTTTAATATTTACGACATCTGTTACACCCAGACTGAAAAAGAGCGCCAGGAATACATTGAGTATATTGATGAGCTGTACAGTGCAGACCGCCTGACTAAAATCCTGACCGATGTGGTTGATATTATTGGTGCCAATGTACTGAATATCGCCCGTCAGGACTATGAGCCGGAAGGGGCCAGTGTCACCATTCTGATTGCTGAGCATGAAGTCCCGCCCAATGATGAGCTGATGGAAGAAACGCCTGGGCCGTTAAAAGAAGCTCAGGCGCCACTCAAAGATTCAGTTGTAGCGCATCTGGATAAAAGCCATGTGACGGTACACACCTACCCTGAAAGTCACCCGCATGGCGGTATCAGTACTTTCCGTGTTGATATTGATGTGTCTACGTGTGGTCTGATCTCACCACTGAAAGCATTGAACTACCTGATTCACAGTTTTGACTCTGACATTGTGACCTGTGATTACCGTGTGCGTGGTTTCACCCGTGACGTCGACGGTGTGAAACATTATATCGATCACGATATTAATTCGATTCAGAATTACCTCAGTGAAGATACTCAAAACGCTTATCAGATGATTGATGTGAATGTGTATCAGGAAAATACCTTCCACACTAAAATGCTGCTGAAAGATTTCGAACTGGATAACTATCTGTTTGGCGAAGGTGCCAAAGGCCTGAGCGTTGACGAGCGTCAGCAGGTCGAAGAAAAGGTCCGTAAAGAAATGCTGGAAATTTTCTATTCCCGAAATATGCCGTAGCCCACGGTTCTCTTATGAACTTAAGAAAAGCGCAGGTTAAGCCGCTGGTCTGGTATCTGATGCTGGTGCAGGCATTATCAATGAGTGCCGCCCCGTTAATGGTGATGGTGGGCGGCTTAATCGGTAAACAGCTGCATCCTCAACCTGGGTTTGCCACTTTACCGGTGGCTCTGATGATTATTGGTACTGCTGCCAGTGCACTACCGGCGGCAAAACTTGCTTATCGCTGGGGCCGAAGGCTCTTATTTCTCATTGCTCATTGCCTGGGTATCAGTGCTTCCGTGCTAGCCGCGTATGCTGTGGTCACCGCTGATTTCTGGTTGTTCTGTCTGGCATCTCTGGGTTTTGGTGTTGTGATTGCGGTTGTGCATCAGTTTCGTTTTGTGGCGATGGATTCTGTCGATGATGCTGACAAACCTGTGGTTGCCGCCCGTCTGTTATTAGCAGGGCTGGTGTCTGCTTTTTTAGGGCCAGAGCTCACTTCACTGAGTGTATTCTGGCCGCAGTCCGGCTTTGCCGCTGCTTTTATCGGGCTGGCCGGGTTGTACGGTATTAGTTTCCTGTTGCTATTTTTCACCTTACCGCGGCTCAACGTCTCCGCTGTTGCGGAGGCTTCTGATGCCAGAAGCTACACCGAATTATTTCAGCAACCGGCGTTGTGGCTGGCGATTGCCGCCGCAGCCGGTGGCTATGGTGTGATGGCTTATGTGATGACTGCCACACCACTGAGTATGACGGTATTGTTTGATCACGATGTCAGTGAGGCAAAGTGGGTGATTCAGAGCCATATTGCCGCGATGTTTCTGCCCTCGCTGATTTCCGGACAGCTGGTTCGCTGGTTGGGTGTTTGGCGAATGGTTTTTCTGGGTGTCGTGATTTACGCGGCGACCATCATGGTTGCCTGGTGGGATCAGAGCCTGATTCATTATTGGTTTGGCCTGGTGATGCTGGGCTTGGGATGGAACCTGCTGTTTGTTGCCGGCACCGCGCTGTTGCCCAGATGTTATCTACCACATGAAGCCAGTCATGTGCAGGGGATTAACGATATGTTGGTGTTTACGTTTCAGGCGATTGGCGCGTTGGCATCCGGGGTCGTATTGCTGTTACTTGGATGGCATGGATTGTTACTCAGCAGTTTGCCGGTGCTGATTCTGTTGGCAATGTTATTGTGGCGTATACCGGCATCATCTCTGCACGATTGATCTTACTGAAACTTCAGAAATCCAATGCAACACTCAAGCGCCATAGGGTGTCGGGCGTGATAGTGAACTCTCTGCCCGGTGAGCGGTATTGCTCTTCACTGGCTAATATCTGCGATGCTGTCAGGCTGGCTTGCCAGTGCTGGGTACGATAATTCAGATATAAATCCAGGGTATGCCCCGGAGATCGAGTCTGTATCGCATCCTGCTGTCGGACATTATTCAGCCGTTCTTCACTGTCTCCCTGATAGCGCCATTGGGCTCCGCCACGCCATGCCTGGATGTGCTTATCAATGCTGGCTTGTAAGCGGTAGTCTGGCTGGTTGCTTAAGCGTTGACTTTGGTTGTTGTTCGTTGCGCGCAAATAAGAACGATAAAAACCCGCGGAAGCTTTCAGGCTAAGGTCGGGTGATAACGACAGGCCGCCACTGAGTTCGCCTCCTTGCTGGATGGCGCTGACATCACTATTTTGTGGCTCAATGATGGTCAGGGTTTCATCGTCGATGATTTCCTCACGCTCGGTGTCGATAATGGCGTTGGTGATACTGCGATGAAACAGTCGGATGCGGGTAAAACGATGGGCATTGCGTGTGTGCTGATATTCATACCTGAGATCAATGGCACTGACGACTTCGATATCCAGATCGGTATTGCCCTGAAAAACGAATTCATCGAATCGATAGCGATAAAGGCTGCGCTGAGCAAAATCCGGATGGCGTGCACTCTGACTACCGCTCAGACCAATCCGGGTTTCATCATCATAGCGATACATCAGATGCAGGTTGGGTAGCCAGACGGTATTGCCGCTGATTTCCTGCTCACCAATCAGCTGGTCACGTTGTTCTAACTCGTGGGTTTCCATACGAAAACCGGCTTCAAAATGCAGCTTCTGGGTGACGCTCCAGCGGTCCAGTGCATACGCATGCAGGCTGAGTTGTTTCGCTTTAATCTGATGGGCAGAGGCTGTTGAGGAAGCCGGCGAGGTTGATAATGAATCAATCTGATAATCACTGGAGAGGAGATTTATGCCGGCTTTCCAATGATGTTCATCGATCTTTTCCGCCAGACTGGCACCTATTTGTAACCGCTGTTCCCGGTGGTCGAGCTCCGCTTCAAGTGATTGTGGTCGTTGGGGCTGTGATTGCTGGAGTTGTGGCTGCTGGCTGGCATCAAACTGCTCAGCCAATAACTGCAACTGCCAGCGGATGTTATTGCTCTGATCCTGATATAAACCGTTGGCGGATGTATTCAGACGCCAGGTGTCAGAATCAGTCTTGCTTGTTAAAAATGACGTAACACTATCTTCAGATGACCGCTGTTGTTCATCGTTATGCAAATACAGCAGGCGACTGTTGAATCGTATTGGCTGGCTGGTTGGGTTTTGGTAACTCAACGACACTGTATGCGATTGATCTTCCGCAATGCTGTCCTGTTGCTGATTATTTTCTTCAATTGAAAAACGATGCTGTTGCTGTTGCTGACGCAGGTCGGCTATCACATTGAGCTGTCCCCAGCCGGGTGTAACGCTTTTCAGCAGTGAGGCCGAATAGTTAACAGGCTCTCCAGCCACACTCGCTGCAACCTGGGATTGTTCGGTATTACTGTGTTTCAGGGTAATATTGATAATGCCCGCAGCGCCGCCGTGCGCATCCAGATCGGCAACACTGTTAGGAATGATCTCGATGGTATCAATCAGGCTGGCAGGAATCTGAGACAACGAGCGGTTATTATTTTCGCCATTGCCCGCAAGTGGGTAGCCATCAATTAACACCGCCAGATAGCTTCGATCCATACCATGGAGCTGAACCTGTAATGATCCATCCGGCTGCCGCTGCACGCTGGTATCGGGCACCCGCAGTAACATATCCAGTGCCGTTTGAGGTTGCCAGTGAGAGAAATAGTCCTGTTGGTAAATTTGGTATTCATAAGCCGTATCTGGGGAAATACGATAAGTTTCCCCGTGGCTAAACGCTGCAACCAGCATGGATAGCAGGGTCAAACAGAACATCCGTGTCAGCATGTTAGAAGCCTATTTTTTTGCATGCGACAAGCAGATGATTTTAAAGCCTTCTTGTTGGGCCAATACTTCACAACTGGCAAAGTATTGTTGGCCCCACTCTTCATAAGACAGGTGGCGGTTGGCGACAATCCAGAGTTGCCCATCGGTAACCAGGTGCTGTTTCGCTTGTTGGAACAGGGATTGTGCAAAGCGGTAATCCGTATCTTTGCCTTGATGGAAGGGTGGGTTGCTGATGATGAAATCAAAACGACCGTCGATATCGTGCAGGCCATCGCTGGCAATCACGTCAGCTTTGATACCCATCCGCATTGCGTTGAGCTCTGCGCTGCGCAGTGCAAACGCATCAACATCCCCCAGTGTCAGCTCTAATGCCGGTTGTTGTTGCTTCAGGCTCAGGCCAATCACGCCGGAACCACAGCCCAGATCTAACACTTTGCCATGGGCTGGGGCAGGGAGGTGTTCCAGTAATACACGAGTGCCAACGTCCAGTTTGCCATGGCAAAACACACCGGGGAGCGTCAGGTAATTCTGTTGCTGATGAGCAAAGGATTCGGCTTTTTTCAGCCAGTTCATCGGCGCTTGTGGTATCAGCGTCAGTTGCCAAAGCGAACAGCGACGTGCACTGTCGATTTTGTCACTGTGGCTGGCGAGTTCTGAACAGGCTTTGCCGATGCTTTTACCACCAGCATCATTGGCGGCAACAGCATAGATGGATTCGATCTGGGTCTGCGACGCAATCAGTTCGATCAGATTTAACGCCTGTGTTTTCGCTTTGGGCCAAAACAAGATAATTTGCTTGGGCTGCAGCGTCTGAATCTGATTTTGTGGCATGGCGAAGTGTTTATGATCTTCATCCAGCATTGTGTATTGCTGAAATGTTTGCCAGTCCCAGGTCAGGATATGGCTACCCGACTGTTGTACTTGTTGTTGCCATTCGGGTGGTAACTCTGCGCCGTTACCAATGATCAGAGTGTTATCCAATAATTGTGGGTGCCGTTGTAGCAGTTCATAAGCAGCCAGGCTCATGCTTGGAATCCTTTTAATAAATCGCGGATGTTCATCGCCCCTTGTTGGACATCATCCCCGCTAGGAATTAACCCCGCTGATCGCAGTTTATCCGTGTCCTGAGCGTCATGATTACAGGCGAAAACGGGCTTTCCGGTTTCGACCGCCAGGCTATGCAATTGGTTCAGTTGGCCACTTTCCAGCGCTCTGGGAACCTGAACCACAGCGGCTTGCCACTGCTGTTGATGAATCACTTCACTGATTTGAGCCGGTGTCATCAGACCATTAAAATAAATCGGACGCATACCCATTTGTTTGATGAGTACTGCCATCAGCAGCAGTGGGACTTCATCTTGTTGACTGAAGTTCACCACAGCAACAGCCGGGCAATCTTCCAATACTGCGTTGTTATCAGACTGGTAAAGACGTAACGCTAGCCTGGCTTGTAAAAATGCGGAATAAAAGCGCAGTCTTGCCTGGCCGAGGTCGGCACGGATATTGTCTTTTAATTGTTTGTAGATCGGTACCAGCAAAAAACGTAGCGCAATATCAATGGGAAAGAATTGCGCGATTTCGTCAAAGGTTTCACATAACGCTTTTTCATCAAATTGCTGCAGCGCGTGATTAATGGTCTGGCGATAATGTTGCCATTGTGAGGTCTGATCGCCGCTGGCCACCCGGCTTGGCTGTGCCGGACTGTCACCTTCCTGATCAATCATCGCTTGTGCCTGAGAGATTGGGATGCCGCGATTGAGCAGGGAAACCACTTGTTTTATCAGGCGAATATCGGCTTCGCTGTACAGGCGATGACCTTTGGCCGTTCTTTTGGGCGTGAGCAAGCCGTAACGACGTTCCCAGGCCCGCAGGGTAATGGCATTAACACCGGTTTCACTGGAAACCACTCGGATCGGGTAATAAGCGGCCTGATTATCAGAACTGGAGCTTGCCATGTGGGAATCTTTCTCTGTTTGTGTACTGCAAGTGATTTTATAAGCAGTTATACACAATGTAAAAATTTTGATGCGTGAGTTATACGAAAGCCACCGCCGGGACTTTCACCTAAGACGCAGTCGTAGTAAATTGATCCTCAGTTTATCAGGAAGGCCTGATGCGCGATAAATGATGCCAGCGGAGGAAGCATGGTTAGCGATGAGTCGGCTCCAATCGACCTGGAGTTATTAAAAAAGGCAATTGATGCCTCTAATGACGGGATCGTGATTGCCGAGCGTGAAGGGGATGACAACATCCTGATTTACGCCAACAAAGCGTTCGAGCAATTATCCGGCTATCAGCAGGATGAAATCCTGTTTCAGGATTGCCGCTTTTTACAGGCCGGTGACCGCGACCAGGAAGGTCTGACAAAGATTAAGGTGGCGCTTGAGAACAATGAAGCCTGCCGGGTGGTGCTGAGAAACTATCGTAAAGATGGTAGTCAGTTCTGGAATGAGCTGAGTATATCGCCTGTCTTTAATGATCAGGATCAGTTGATGTATTACATCGGTGTGCAAAAAGATGTCACGCGTCAGGTGGAAGCCGAAGCACGCGCTCAGGCGGCAGAAGAAGAGTTGGAAAAACTGAGAAGACAACTAAGCAACGCATAACCGCTGTTATCAGCTCAATGTAAAGCCATTAACGTTAAAGCCAGCAATCAAACGTCAGTCTTGATCATACGAATAAAAAAAGGAGCCATGTTGAAGCTCCTTTTTTTGTACCTGCCGGAATCAACCGGCGGAAAACACTTATTTAGCGTCTTCGTAAGCTTTAGCAGAATCGATGATCATCTGACGAGCGTCGTCAGCATTGCCCCAGCCCTGAACCTTAACCCACTTGCCTTTTTCCAGATCTTTGTAGTTCTCGAAGAAGTGTTTGATCTGCTCGCGCAGCAGTTCAGGAACATCGTTAACGTCCTGTACGTCGTTGTACAGCTGAGTCAGTTTCTCGTGAGGAACGGCAACCAGCTTGGCGTCTTCACCGGCTTCGTCTTCCATGTTCAGAACACCAACCGGGCGAGCACGGATCACAGAACCTGGTTGTACCGGGTAAGGCGTAATAACCAGTACGTCCAGTGGGTCGCCATCGTCGGCCAGAGTATCGTTGATGTAGCCGTAGTTCGCCGGGTAGAACATAGGGGTCGCCATGAAGCGGTCAACCATCAGACAATCCATATCTTTATCGATTTCGTATTTGATTGGTGAGTGATTCGCAGGAATCTCAATCACAACATAAACATCGTTTGGCAGATCTTTGCCAGCTGAAATCGCGTTATAGCTCATAGTTTTTTCCAGTCTTGTGTGTGAAGGTATTTTGATCGGGCGATTATAGCGACTTGCAGCTTGCTCTGACAGCCTGCCGTAAGTATAAAAGCCGGGTTTAATCACTAGTCTTAAAGTATTAGACTGCAAAAACCTTTCTACTCATCCACTTTGTATTGACTAGACTGATTCCATACGTTGTTCAGCTGATGGGCGTTTTCATGCGTAATAAGAAAGTCAGAGATCATCTGACCTGTCCGGCCAAGCCGGTTTATGTTCGATTGGGGGCTTTGTTAACCACCGCTTTATGGGCCTTTTGCCCGGTGGCTCTGGCTGATTTTGACAACGAATTTCATGATGCGTTTCTGCAGGAAAATGAGATTCCGGTGGTGTTGACCGCGACACGTCTCAAGCAACCGCGTGCTGAAGTCCCGGCCAGTGTCACGGTGATTTCCGCCGCTGAGATTGAGGCCTGGGGAGTCCGTACAATCCCCGAGCTGATGCGTTTTGTTCCAGGTATGTTTATTGGTCACGGTGATGATGAAAATAATGCGTCGGTGATTTATCACGCTTCGACACCTAACATCATGCGTCGTTTGCAGGTATTGATTGACGGTCGATCGGTATACCGTGCCTCGATAGCGTCGGTCACCTGGGATGATATCCCGGTGGCGTTGGAAGATATTGCCCGGATTGAAGTCACCCGCGGGCCGAATGCCGCGACCTATGGCGCCAATTCATTTATGGGCGTAATCAATATTATCAGTAAGCACCCGGATGAAACGCTGGGGGCACGTGTTCGCTATCGAAACGGTTCAGAGGGTTACGATGATTCGTTTGTCAGCTATTCGGGTATCCATCAAGACACCAGTTATCGTGTTACTGCACAAATTAATGCTGATAACGGCTTTGACGGCAATGAAGATAATGGACGCGACGAATGGCGAGACGCGCGTCGCCATGGTTTTGTGAATACATTTATTAGCAAGCAGCTGGATGACCACAACCATCTGGACTTTCAGGCTTCTTACAAAAAAGGCCACACCGATATTCGCCAGGATTCGTTTGATACCAGCTTCCCTGATCAGAAAACCGAGCAGGGGCATCTTTGGGGAAAGTGGTTAACCGAGTTTAATGAAACTCACTCCTCACACTTGCAAGCCTATTGGCAAATTGACCAACGCCAACAAGAAGCGGATGCCTGTGTACCAACCATCGCACTGGACCCGGATCTATTTCAGTTATATCGGCTTAACCCTGATCTGGCCTATGGTTTGTTATCCGGCACATCTGTGGCCGATTTAGCCGCAGCGGCATCGCCTCAGGAAGCAGCATTGTTGACCAGTACACTGGCACGGATAGGCGATGCTGATCCGACGGCAGAGGTATGCGGTTACACCAATCGCGCTGTGGATGAGCAACGCTTTGATATCGAATGGCAAGACACCGTACAGTGGTCTCCTGCGTTACGAACGGTATCAGGTGTTAGTTTCCGTCGTGACCAGGTTAACTCAGAAACACTGTTTGATGGTCAGGTTAAAAATGATACCTACCGTTTGTTTGCCAACGCCGAATGGCGTGTCGTTGATTGGCTGGTCATGAATGCAGGTGGTATGTACGAAATTGAAGAGCATAACGATAATGCCTTTTCTCCCCGTATTGCTGCCAATGTACTGTTGACGCCACAACAAAGTATTCGAGCCGTGTATTCACAGGCCGTGCGTTCACCAGATTTGGTTGAGCAGATTCCTGACTATCGGATCACTATTAAAAATCTGAGTGATAATTATCTGGGCGCGGATGAAGCTCCGGTATTTGTTAATCAGGCTGATCTGGAGCGGGATTTAGATCACGAAAAAATCACCAGTATTGAATTAGGTTATTACGGTGCCATTAATCACTGGCAATGGGACCTGAAAGTTTATCGTGACGCTTTAACTCAGCTGATATCCAATCCGATTGCATTGAATACCACGGTACTTACTTCCGATAGTGAAATGGATATTGATGGCGCTGAGCTACAGTTACGCTGGCAAGCAACTAAGCGTGATTGGTTCAGAGTGGTTGCTGCTTATGTGAACCCGGTGTACGAGGCCGGAGATACCGAAGGTTTAACGGAACGTGAAATCTCTTCTCTTAACCGCATTGAGTTGAGAGCCAGTGCCCGAGACAGTGTAGTTGCCAGTTGGCATCATCAGGGCAATCGCTGGAGCTTTACCGGTTCTCACTTTTGGTATGATCAATACGGCGATACCACCAACCGTAGCCTGCGTCGTTATCGTCGTTATGAAATTAACCTGCGCAAAGAATTTTCCCTGGCCGGAACAGAGCCTTGGGTTGGTGTTTTCTGGCATCACATTATTGACCAGAACCCACTGGTTTACTCCAATCAGCAATACGAAAATGACGACCTTTATTATGTTCAGCTTGGGCTGAATTTTTAAAGCCGCTTTTTGAAGGTAATTAAGGGAGCCGTTATGTTCAGCATGGATGCCTGGTTGCGACGTTGGCAGACAAAAAAAAGGCGAAGGCTGGTGATAACTGTCATAGTGTCTGTTACCTCCTTGATTCAGCCATCGTTTGGTTATGCTGAAGAGATTGCCATCATCAGCCATAAAGCTGTTAAGTCGGTACAGAACCTGGCAGATCTCACTGCAGAAAAAACGGGCTTCAAGATTGACTCCCTGGTATATGCGCCCGACATGAGCTTGCAAGGGTATCAGGCCGTTGTATTGGCGGGTGCACCGGTTGTGCAGCGTTGGCAGCGACGTGATCTTCCTGCGATCGCTGTTTTTGTCAGTCGTGATGTGGCTGAAAATGCGGCTGAATATCTGAGCTCAGCTATTTATATTGAACCACCGCTATCGCGACAATTATCACTGGCCGAACAAATACTGGGTCGTGACAGTGATTTGGGAGTGCTGTTATCCAAAAAACATTCATCGGATTTATCTCAGCTTCAGCACTCAACTGATCGTCGTTCGGTAATAACGCCCTATTTCATCGAAGATTACACCGACCTTAATCGCGCGCTATCGGATTTATTAAAAAATAATGATGCCTTGGTTGGAGTCTATGAGCCAGAACTGTTCAGTTCCGCTAATATTAAAAATATTCTGATCACGGCGTATCGCCAGAATAAGCCGTTAATTGGTCCATCCAGTTCCTATATTAAAGCCGGTGCATTGGCATCAACATTCAGTGATCTTAATGATATTGCGCAACGCCTGAGCGAAGTTTTACTGCAGGGCTTGAACTCAGCAAAAGAAACGTCTGAAGTCATACGGCCTTCGGCCTGGCCTGAGCCAGGTTATAACCCATACTTTCATGTGCGTTATAACAAACAGGTAGGCCGTTCACTGAATCTGACATTACCGGATGAGAAGGCGTTAACACAAAAGCTGATTTCGATGGAGGTTACTCCATGAAATTTCATGAATGGTCTATCCGCAAGCGGCTTATTCTTGTCGCAGCTTTGCCAACGATCGCGGCAGTATTAATGTTGTCTTTGTTTCATATGTCTGAGCGCTGGCAGGATGTTCGTCATAGCCGCGATAATATGGCGGATGTATTGCTTGAGAACCTTGCGGCTGCAGCTGAATATCCGGTTATTTCTGGCAATTACCAACTGTTAAAGCCTCTGGTTAATTCTGTTTTACAGCAGCCCGATATTGTTTCTGTCACCATTCTGGGAGCTGATAACAAGGAACTATTAAAGGTTCTTGATGAGCATTATGAGCAGCTAGATTCAAAGGATATTTTTGTCCGGGAGTTTGCCATAACACGAGAACTTCAGACGCTGGATGAATACTCAGAATTTTCAGATATAACCGATTCAGAAAAAAAGACGGAATATCTGGCTACCATTGAGTTAGGGATGTCAGAGGCCTTTTCCCGGGAGAGGGAGGTGTCTATTGTTTGGCAATCTGCTGTTGTTGGTTTGCTGGTGGTATTGGCGGGGCTGATTATTGCTCATTTAACCGCCTTTGATATTGTTTCGTCGTTAAAGTCATTGGCGGTCTTTTTTACCGGGCTGGCTGATGGTCGATTGACTGAACGTATGCCTGTTGATAACGGTGCTGAGCTTGGGCAACTTCAGTTAAATGCCAATTTACTGGCCGCATCGTTGCAACGAGCTGACCGGGAACAGCAGGAATTTACCGCAAGGTTGCTGGACGAACAGCAAAAAACTCAATTGGCCAATCAGGCTAAAACCGACTTTCTGGCGATGATGAGCCATGAATTTCGTACTCCCTTGAATGGTGCAATGGGAGCGCTGCAACTGCTTGAATCCGGAAGCGATGCATCCGCTTTTCAGGATTATAAAAACATGGCGGATCAATCTTTGTCGCACCTGTCTCAGTTGCTCGAAGATGTATTGGTGGTCGCTGATATCGAAAAAAATAAATTGTCGGTCAGCGCGGTCGCTCATCACCTGCAGCAAGCATTAAAAGAATTGATGTCTTCGTTTGCGACGGTAGCGATGAAACGCAGTCTTTCGCTGGTGGTTAATTATGATGAAGCTACTAAAAAAACACCCATATGCACAGATGCAGCCCTGGTTCGCCAGGTATTGAGACACTTAATTGATAATGCCATTAAATTTACCAATGATGGGTTTATTCTCGTCGATATCCGACTGTCACAAACCGAGGCGGGTACAACCAATTTGGTGATTAACGTCACGGATACCGGTATCGGAATACCAGATCATCAGAAAGACAGTGTATTAGCGGCATTTTCTCAGGTGAGCTCTTCATTTAGTCGTAAGTATGATGGTATGGGACTTGGCCTGACCATTACTCATCATATCTCCACCATGCTCGATGGCTCATTAACACTTAAAGATAACCCGGGCGGTGGAACCATCGTTTCTGTGGAGTTCCCAGTGACTGTGATGCCTGCGGAGGTTTTATCGGAAGCGGAGGCGTCGCTACGTCCGTTCCGGGTGTTAGTCGTCGAAGACAATCCGGTTAATTTAAAAGTGGCCGAAAAAATTCTGCAGAAAAGTTTCGCCCGTATCGTAATCGATTCCGTCAGTAGCGGTGAGGCGTGTTTGCAGAAAGTGGAAAAGCATCATTTTGATATGGTACTGATGGACTGCCATATGCCAGGCCAGGACGGTTTTGATACGACCCGGCGTATACGCGATGCTGGTTTGGCTATTCCTGTTATTGCCTGTACCGCTAATACAACGGATCAGATTCGCTATCGTTGTCTCGAAGCAGGTATGAACGACTTTATTGCCAAGCCACTGAAGATAGAGACACTGAGACAAGTGTTACCCCTCTGGCTGTAGCGGGGTAAACCAAATGCCTTGCTCATGAAAAGACTGACTTCCAGCAGCAAAGATCTGAATAGTGTTAACAGGCCCTAGCTGAAGAAGGTATTTAATGAATTCTGATAGGTTTGTTGCAACACTTGTTCAACCGTTACCTCTTTCACTTCTGCGATTTTTTCGGCAATAAAAGGCAGGTATTTCGGCGCATTTTCATTACCCCGATACGGTACGGGCGTAAGATAAGGCGCGTCGGTTTCCAGTAATAAATTCTCGAGTGGCGTTTGGGCAACGACTTCCCGCACATTATCGGCTTTATTAAAGGTAACAATGCCGTTGATACCTAAACAAAAGCCCAGGTCAACGGCAATGCTGGCTAACTCCAAACCCGACGTGAAACTATGCACGACCCCTTTTTTAGGCATTTTCGGCGCATATTCCTGCAGAATGTTAATGGTGTCGTCATCGGCTTCGCGGGTGTGAATCACGACCGGTAATTCACAGTCAATCGCGAGTTGCAGTTGACGTTTGAATACTTGTTTTTGCACTTCGCGATCACAGTGATCATAAAAATAGTCCAGGCCAATCTCACCAACCGCCACGACCTTGGGATTAATGGCATGAGTTTGAATATAAGCGTCGGCTGACTCATCAAATGAAGCGGCTTCATGTGGGTGAACACCAAGAGTGGCGTACACATCGTCAAATTGCTCCGCCAGGCCAAGCGCTGTGGGCATATTATCTGGCTGAACCGCAATCGTCATAAAGCGCTCAACACCAATATCACGCGCCGCAGCCAGAATAGCTTCCGGGTTTTCTTCTTTCAGGTAATCGAGATGAAAGTGCGTTTCAATGATAGGTAACTGATATTGGGGAATATCACGGCGCTTTTTTTTGCTCATAAGATCGTTGAAGGTGTCGTTTCAGAGGTTGAGGGTGCTGTTTGGATGTGGTGTAGAGGGAGTATATCACAGGCTCAGGACACAAAAGCGCAGCCTGTGATATCTGGTGATGATTTAATCGTTGTGGTACTGGTCGGCTTTTTTGCCACTGACTTCGGCATAGATGGCTTTGATTTTTTCCATATCCGCTTCAATTTCACCCGTAGTTGTATAGGTGCCTTTGATACCACCACGTTTGTTTTTGTAATCCAGAAAGCCCATCAGAATCGGTACACCAGCACCGTGTGCAATGTGGTAGAAACCAGTTTTCCAGTAGGTCACTTTGGAACGTGTGCCTTCCGGCGGCACAATCAAGAAGAGCTGTTCGTTCTCGTTGATGGCATCAATGGACGCCTGAACCATATTGTTCGCTTTAGAGCGATCAACCGGGATACCTCCCATCCACATCATCAGACGTTTAAATGGTGGTTTAAATATTTGCTCTTTGCCCATCCAGTAGATTCTTGCGCGCAGTTTAAACGCGACAAACAACATGAATGGCAGATCCCAGTTACTGGTGTGAGGGGCGGCAATCATGACGCATTTCTTCAGGTCTTTGGGAATTTCCCCTTCGGTTTTCCATCCCAATAACTTGAGTGTAACCACTGAAAACCAACGCAGGATCGTTTTCAGAATAGGGGTGTCGAACATGGTGGAGTGCATGACTACCTCTGGTAATAACATCTTAGAGGCGCGGATGATACTCTGAGCGTATGACAACACAAAGCCTTGTGTTGCATGATTATGCTGTTATGTCACGTTATGGTCAGAAAACTGCAGTTTATTTTCTTTTTGTCATGATAGTTGTTCTTATTTTTCACTACTCTTTCTTCATTATTTTGCGGAGCGCTTTTGATTATGCCGATACTTCATGCTCAGACTCCTTCATCGCTAACCCGGCAGGAGGGAAGCATTTGCCTGGTCGTTCCGTCGGAGTTTGGTGACATCGTGGTACGGGGTGATGAACAGGTCATTCGTAGCTTGCGCTTTCAGCCTGGGCAGGTGAATCAAAACATTGAGAAAGCGTTGTGGGTTGATGACTGTCGACAACAGTTAAGCCGTTATTGCGCCGGAGAAACCGTCGTGTTCGACTTACCCATCAAGCCCTTGGGTACGGTATTTCAGCAAGCGGTTTGGCGAGCGTTACAAAATATATCTTATGGTCAGCTCAGCAGTTATCAGCAACTGGCCGATGCGCTTGGTAACCCTGGCTCCGTGCGCGCAGTTGCCAGTGCCAATGCCCGTAATCCAATCAGTCTGATTATTCCCTGTCATCGGGTGATTGGTTCTGACCGGGCATTACGGGGGTATGCCGGTGGCATTGAAATCAAAGCCAGGTTATTGCAGTTAGAAGGGCATACCATTAACGGTGAAACGCCCTCTAAAACAAGTAAGGTGAACGAACCCTATCAGCAAGCTTTATTTGCTTAATGACTGATCATCCAGGGGCGCATGCCGGGAAACATTTTGTTGCCTTCGGCGGTATACATCAGATTGCTTCTGCGCTTCTCTCCATTGCTGCCATGACTGCCGTTATGCCCACAGCCACAATGTGAGCCGTGAGGGGGTTTTTGTTGATACGCTTGGCGCTGTCGGCGTTCTTCTTCGCGTTCATAAAACTGTTGGCTGGTCATTACGTCAGGGGATTCACGTGCTTTTTCATTGCGTTCAACGGCCTGTTGTGTTGCTTTAAGCACTTTGGCAATTTCCGGGGGAACCACAATCACCCTGGCTGATAAGGTCTGACATTGCGGGCAGTGAGTGGGTTGGTCGTGTTCGCTCATGGGTGCCAGTTCCTGAAAGACACCGTGTTTCGGGCATTTGTATTCGTATAAAGGCATGAGCCATTCTCCGTTAATAAGAGCAGGTAATTCAGTTCCGGGACTGGCGGCATCTCACTGCGTACACAAGATGCCGCCAGGGTTGCGGAGCTGTCGCTACGATTAGGTGTTAATGATCAGGTATTGATATCCGGTGCCTTGGGAATATCAACCGAACCATCCAGATGTTTAACCGGACCGGAAGCGGATGGCTGAACATCAAACTCAAAGATATCGGTGGGCAACCATAAGGTGGCACAGGAGTTCGGGATATCCACCACCCCACTGATATGCCCCTGAATCGGGGCACAGCCAATGATGGCGTAACCCTGAGCTTCGCTGTAGCCAAAGTTGGTCAGATATTTGATGGCATTGAGGCAGGCCTGACGGTAGGCAACACTGGTATCGAGGTAATGCTGCTTGCCGTCTTCATCCACAGAAATACCTTCGAAGATCAGGTAGTCATCATATTTCGGAACCATTGGACTGGGTTTAAAAATCGGATTTTTGATCTGATATTTGGCCATGCCATCTTTAATCAGATTAACCCGCATATGAATCCAACCTGCCATTTCAATGGCACCGCAGAAGGTAATTTCGCCATCCCCCTGGCTGAAGTGCAAATCACCTACCGATAATCCGGCGCCATCAACATAAACCGGAAAATACACTTTGGCACCGCGGGTTAAATCCTTAATGTCGCAGTTACCGCCATGCTCACGTGGCGGTACGGTACGCGCTCCTTCGGCAGCGGCATTATTACGCTCATCACCCTTTAAACGGCCCATGTGTGCTGTTTCTGCATAGGGCAGGGTTGCCAGTGCAGGGACACGATCCGGTTCGGTATCGTACAGTTCTTTTTCACGGCTGTTCCAGGTGTCGAGCATTTTCCGGTCGGGTAAACATCCAATTAACCCCGGGTGTAAAATACCGGCAAATTCAACGCCGGGCACATGGCGGGATTTGGTGTACATACCATTAAAATCCCAAATAGACTTTTGTGCTTCCGGAAAGTGTTCGGTTAAAAAACCACCGCCATTCTGTTTTGAAAAGAAGCCGTTAAATCCCCATTGCTGTTCAGCAAAAGCACCAATATCAAGAATATCCACTTCTAACAAATCGCCGGGTTCTGCACCTTCTACCTCAATTGGGCCGGATAAAAAATGCACCTGGCTTAAGTCGACATCACGTACATCAGATGCATCATCGTTGTTCTCAATTTGTCCACCTGTCCAGTCAAAACATTCAACAATAAAATCATCGCCGGGTTTAACCTTAGCGACCATCGGAATATCCGGGTGCCAACGGTTATGAACATTATCATGTTCATAAGCAGACTTATTGAGATCAATTTTGATAATAGTATCAGCCATGGCTTACTCCTTTCCGGCAACATGCCGGGTGTGTTAATAATGTTTAAACGGATAAATATTTGGTGATCATTTCCTGATCGGCTTCTTCAACCGGAACATCCAGTACGATGTTGCCTTTCTCTATCACCAGGATTCGGTCTGCCATATCCAGTGCAAAACTCAGAACCTGTTCAGAAACGATGATGGTGAGGTCGCGTTGTGTGCGTATCTGTTTCAGCGTGCGCGCCATTTCTTTGATGATGGAGGGTTGGATGCCCTCGGTGGGTTCGTCGAGCAATAACACGCTGGGGTTACTGGCTAATGCACGGGCAATGGCCAGTTGTTGTTGTTGTCCGCCTGAGAGATTTCCACCACGGCGTTGTTTCATTTCATCCAATACCGGAAACAAGCTGTACAGGTCGCTGGGGATCCGGGTTTCTCCGGTACTGGTCAGGCCAGTTTCAATATTTTCAGATACCGTCATGGTGGAAAAAATCATACGCCCCTGTGGCACAAAGCCGATGCCCGCGCTGACACGTTCATGACTTTTTAACGGTGAAATCGATTTACCATCTAATGTGATCTCGCCGGACTTTGATGGGATCATGCCAATTAATGACTTCATTAATGTCGTTTTACCCATGCCGTTACGGCCTAAAATCGCAACAATTTCTTTCGGTTTTACGGTTAAATTAAGGTTGCTGATAATGTCACTTTGGCCATAGGCAACCCCATAATTGGATAGCTCAAACATACTGTTCTCCTTAATGACCCAGATATACTTCGATTACCTTTGGATCGTTCTGAACCCGTTCCATCGAACCTTCGGAGAGTACTTTTCCCTGATGCAGAACCGTCACTCTGTCGGCAATATCAGCAACAAACTGCATATCGTGTTCGATCACTAAAACGGAACGGTCTTTGGTAATTCGCTGCAATAAATCGGCGGTTTGCTTTCGTTCAGCAACCGACATTCCGGCAACCGGTTCATCCAGCATCAGCAACTCTGGGTCCTGAATTAATAACATGCCGATTTCTAGCCATTGTTTCTGCCCATGACTGAGTAAGTCGGCTGGGCTATCAAGCTGATCACCGAGAAAAATCATGTCGGCAATTTCCTGAACTTTATCCATAACCTGTTGGTCCCGGCGAAAAGTCAGAGCTCCCCAGACGTTGCGTCCTTTGGGGTAAGACAATTCCAGATTTTCAAAAACCGTCAGGTCTTCATAAATGGATGGGTTCTGAAATTTACGGCCAACCCCGGCATGTACAATCTGATGTTCGTTTAATTTGGTCAGCTCCTTACCTTTGAACCGGATCGAACCATCGGTTGCTTTGGTTCGGCCACAAATTAAATCAAGCACTGTTGTTTTTCCTGCACCGTTCGGACCGATGATGACTCGGATTTCCTGTTCTTCAACATACAGGGATAAATCGTTAACGGCTTTAAAACCATCGAATGAAACCGTCAGGCCTTCAACGCTGAGAACAAAGTCTTTACTGTCGATATGTTTAGCTTCCAGCATGGCTGTATTCCTCTTTTGTATCAGATGAGGTTTTAATCTCACTTTCCGGTTTTTCGCTGACGTCCTGAGAAATTTCTTTCGTGCTTATATTCGTTCCCGTGCTCTGTGTAATTCCGGTATTACCCTGGTTACTAACAGGTTGTTTTTTCCTCAAGAATTTATTGATCCAGGGAGCTGCATAAGATTGGTAAAGACCGGCAATACCATTTGGAAATGCCATCACAACGCCAATAAACAGAGCACCCATGGCAAATAGCCAAAGTTCCGGGAAGCTTTCAGAAAAGCTGGTTTTGGCCCAGTTGACTAACAGTGTTCCATATACCGCGCCCAGGATAGAAAGGCGTCCGCCAACGGCGCAGAAAATCACCATTTCAATGGAAGGAACGATGCCAACAAAGGTCGGTGACATAAAACCAACCTGCAGGGTGAACATGGCACCACCAATGGCAGAGAAAACAGCGGCAATGCAGTAAATGAATATTTTAAAAGCTGAAACATCGTAGCCGGAGAAGCGTACCCGATCTTCACGTTCACGCATGGCAACCAATAGTCGTCCCAGTTTACTTTTAATGATGTAGCGGGCAGCAAATAAACAGGCGAATAACAGTAAACCATTGATAAAATACAGAATGTATTTAGCTTCATCGGTACGGATATCCCAACCGTGCAAGGTTCGCAGATCCGTAATGCCATTGACACCGCCGGTATAACCCTGCTGACCAATAATTAAAATAGTCAGAATGGCTGCAATAGCCTGAGTAATAATGGCAAAATAAACTCCGCCAACCCGACGTTTAAACATGGCGACTGCAATCAATAAGGCGAACGCGGCCGGAACTAAAATAATGGCAATCAGAGTAAAGCCAAAACTGTTGAAGGGTTCCCAGAACCAGGGCAGTGCCGTTAATTGGTTCCAATCCATAAAGTCCGGAATGCCAGGGGTGGACTGAATCGCAGTATTTTCAGGCGTGGATGCTTCTAATTTAAGAAACATCGCCATGCAATAACCGCCTAAACCAAAAAACACACCTTGGCCAAGGCTAAGGATTCCTCCATAACCCCAGCATAAAACCAGGCCCAGCGCGACAAAGGCATAAGTCAGATATTTTCCTACCAGGTTGAGGCGGAAAATATCGAGAAATAAAGGCATCACAACAAATATCAAAGCTGCCAGAATAATAAAATGGCTTAACTGATACCGTTCAATAAAGAAGGTTAGCTTATTCATGGCAGACTCCTATTTGCGCATTTTTAAGGTGAATAAGCCCTGAGGGCGAATCATCAGAATGACGACCACAATAAGCAGTGTCAGCACTTTGGCCATCGATCCGGATAAGAAAAACTCCATCGTTGACTGAGCCTGAGAAATTGTGAAAGCAGAAGCGACGGTACCAATCAGGCTGGCTGCACCACCAAAAACAACAACAAGGAAGGTATCGACAATGTACTGTTGCCCAGCCGTTGGTCCGGTAGAACCAATCATAGTGAAAGCAGAACCCGCGATACCTGCAATACCGCAGCCCAAGGCAAATGTCATACGGTCTACCTTTTCAGTATTAATACCAACGGCAGCAGCCATAGGACGATTTTGCACCACAGCTCGGGTTTGTTTTCCAAGGCGTGACTTCTGCATCATTAGCGCCACAGCAATGGTGATAACCATGGTTAGCCCCATCACAAAGATGCCGTTAATGGGAACTTCAATCATGTCAGTGATGGCATAAGACCCCATCAGCCAATCGGGCAATGTGACACCCACTTCCCGTGCACCAAAAACCGAACGATATAACTGCTGTAAAATCAGGCTCAGTCCCCAGGTCGCCAGCAAGGTATCTAACGGACGTTTATACAGGTGGCGAATAATTCCCCATTCCACCAAAGCTCCGAGTGCTGCGGTGGTGATAAAAGCCAATATCATGGCGATGAAAAAATAACTGCCATACAGTGAGGGTAAGTAGGCTTCAAATAAATTTGAGGTCAGGTAGGTTACATAGGCACCAAGAATCATAAATTCTCCATGAGCCATGTTAATAACTCCCATCTGGCCGAAAATAATCGCCAGCCCCAATGCCATTAATACAAAAACAGAAAACAGAATCAGACCGGCAAACCCTTGCATCGCAAAAATTGAAGTCAGCTCAGTCATCGTGTATTCAGCAAACATGATCAGATACTCCCGTTTAATAAAGCAGTGATGGCGGCTCGGCTACGAGCCGCCCACTGCGTAATCGATGGTTGTTACAGCAGGTAATCCTTACTGATAACCTTTCGGGAATGGATTGGGTTCGATTAATCCGGCACTTTCGTAAACCACATCATATTGCCCATCTGTTTTGGCAACACCAATACGGGTTTTTGACCATAAGTGGTGATTTTCGTGAACTTTGACATAACCTTCCGGAGCCGTTTTTAACTCGATGCCAGGAGAAGCTGCACGGACTTTATCAATATCGAATGAACCGGCTTTTTCAACCGCTGCTTTCCACAACCATGGGCCGAGATACGCAGCCTGAGTTACGTCACCAATAACAATGTCTTCACCCCATTTTTCTTTGAAGGCTTTTACAAAAGCTTTGTTATTATCGTTTGGCAGACTCTGGAAATATTTCATTGAGGCATAAATACCTTCAATGTTTTCACCACCAATGCCAAGAATTTCATCTTCAGTCACTGATATGGTCAGAAACAGAGGTTTCTCTTTGGTCATATCAATACCAGCGGCTTTCAGCTGTTTATAGAAGGCGACGTTAGAACCACCGACAACAGAAATAAACACGACATCTGGTTTTTTTAATTTGATTTTATTAATCACGGAGTTGAACTGAGTGTGGCCAAGAGGGTAGTACTCTTCACCCACGACTTTAGCACCCAGTTTATTTTCAATGTGCTTGCGGGCAATTTTATTCGAGGTTCTTGGCCAGATATAATCAGAGCCTAACAGAAAGAATTTTTTCGCTTTCTTTTTATCCGATGCCCAATCCAAACCTTCAAGAATCTGTTGAGTGGCTTCCTGACCGGTGTAAATCACGTTGGGTGATTGTTCCAGACCTTCGTAAAAGGTCGGGTAATACAACATGCCGTTATATTGTTCAAAAACAGGTAACGCTGCTTTTCGTGATGCTGATGTCCAGCAACCAAATACAGCGGCCACTTTATCGTTAACCAATAATTTTTTTGATTTCTCTGCAAAGGTAGGCCAGTCACTGGCTCCATCTTCCTGAATGAATTCGATTTTACGGCCTAAGACGCCACCCATGGCATTAATCTGTTCTATCGCCAATTTTTCAGCCTGAACCGACCCGGTTTCACTGATTGCCATAGTACCTGTGACCGAATGAAGAATACCCACTTTCACGGTGTCATTGGTAACAGCCAGTCCTGTGGTGTTTACTGATGAGGCAACTGCAGATGCACTCAGTGCAATGGCGGCTGGTAATGCTAATAAAGACTTCAGCAAGCTGCGGCGTTGCTGATTTTTTATACCGTGTTGCGGGTTCGCTGTTGAACGTTTGCCAGAATGCATAACGTCTCTCCTGTTGCTGATTGAACTATGTGAATTGATGCCTGATCAGAATGCGCCAGCGGTACTTTTTCCGGTATGAGGAGACTGTCTCATTGAGGTACGTTATTTGACGTATAAGGATTGGCACAGGATGTGTTTGAACCAGTGCTGAAAGCAGCGCAATTGAAATATTGGGGCTGTATGTTTACTGGAGATGGACACTATGGCCGGACAATATGCATTTAAACGTCGGCGAAATTACAACCGTTGGGTTGCAAATCAGACATTAGAAGATTTTGCGTTGCGGTTTACCGGAAAAGGTGCCCGAAAATGGTCTGCAGTCCGTGTTTCCAACACCGCCTTGGGCTCTATTTCATTCCTTGCCCTTGAGGCGATTGGGGCTGCCATTACCTTATTGTATGGTTTCAATAATGCAGTCGCCGCCATTATGGTGGTTTCTCTGATTATTTTTCTGACTTCCATTCCCATCAGTTATTATGCGGCAAAATATGGCGTTGATATTGACCTTCTCAGTCGTGGAGCGGGGTTTGGCTATATTGGTTCAACCATTACTTCGCTGATATACGCATCCTTCACGTTTATTTTCTTTGCTTTGGAATCCGCTATTTTGGCATCAGCAATGGATATCTTGTTTGGTTTGCCATTGGCCGCCGGATATATTCTCAGCTCTCTTATTGTTATTCCTTTAGTCACACATGGCATTAGCCTGATCAGCCGGTTTCAGCTCTGGACACAGCCCTTATGGCTAATACTGCAAGTAACCCCTTTTATTTTTATTTTATCTCATGAATGGCAGGTGGCATTAGACTGGGTCGCGTTTACAGGTATTGAGATGAAAAACAGCAATATTGCACCTGAAAGTGGCAATGACCTGAATGTGATCTATTTTGGTGCCGCTTCAGCGGTTGTTTTTTCATTAGTGGCTCAAATCGGTGAGCAAGTTGATTTTTTAAGATTTTTGCCGGAGACGGGGAATAACAAACAGCAAAGGCAACGCTGGTGGATTGCTCTATTAGGTGGAGGGCCCGGGTGGATAGTGGTTGGCGCTCTTAAATTTCTGGCAGGTTCTTTTTTAGCAGTATTAGCCTTGACGGCTGGTTTGTCAGTACAACAAGCAGCTGATCCAACCCATATGTATCGCATTGCCTTTGGCTATATGAGTGAATCGCCTTTAGTGATAATGGCTTTAACTGGTATTTTTGTTTTTCTTTGTCAGATAAAAATTAATGTTACCAATGCGTATGCAGGCTCAATTGCCTGGTCTAACTTTTTTTCGCGTCTGACCCATAGTCACCCGGGTCGGGTAGTGTGGCTGGTATTTAATGTCATCATTGCATTGTTGTTGATGGTGCTGGGCGTTTATGAAGCACTGGAACAGATTCTGGGTATTTACTCGAATGTTGCGGTTGCCTGGGTGGGAGCTTTGGTTGCCGATTTGATTATTAATAAACCTTTGGGGCTAAGTCCCAAACACATCGAATTTAAACGAGCCTATCTTTACGACATTAACCCGGTTGGCTTTGGCTCCATGTTATTGGCATCCATTGTTGGCATCATCTGTTTTGTCGGCAGTGCCGGGGAAGTCGCTCAGGCTATGTCATCCTATTTTGCGTTAATCACAGCTTTTGTTACCTCTCCTTTGATTGCCTGGTTTACTAAAGGGAAATATTACCTGGCCAGAGACGTTATTCCACACCATATTCCTCTGCACAATGAGAACCAGCAGCTGCGTTGCATCGTTTGTGAAAACGATTTTGACCATGAAGATATTGCAGTATGTCCTGCTTATGAAGGCAATATTTGCTCATTATGCTGCACACTTGAATCACGCTGCCACGATCAATGTAAAACCCGTTCAACGCTTAATGACCAGATGGCGGCTTTGTTACAAGCGATATTGCCAAAAAATATAGCGCAACGTATGAATCCAAGGTTAATGCAGTTTACGAGTTTATTAGCCATCATTGCGTGTATTGTTGCAGCCCTTTTTTGGCTGGTGCATATGCAATTGCCAGAAGGAGTGGAAGGACAGGGGTTGGTCGGTGCTACTCTGATTCAGGTGTATTTTTTATTGCTGATTATTATTGGGGTACTGATCTGGCTATTCGTACTGGCGAACGAGAGCCGAGAGTTTGCACTGGAAGAAGCGGTAACCCAAACAGAACTATTAACACAGGAGATCAGCGCCCATGAGGCAACTGACAGAGAGTTACAGCGGGCAAAAGAAATGGCTGAGTCGGCTAACCAGGCCAAAAGCCGCTATATGGGTGGAATCAGCCATGAACTTCGAAGTCCTCTGAATTCTATTTTGGGTTATACCCAGCTACTGGAAAAAGATGAGGAGTTACTTCCCGGACAATTAAATAAAGTGAAGTTGATCAAGCGCAGTGGTGACCATCTTGCTGATTTAATTGAAGGGCTACTGGATATCTCGCGGATTGAAGCCGGGCGGCTGGAAATTCGTCGTGATGAGGTTGCTATCCGGCTATTGTTGCAGGAGTTGTCTGATATGTTCCGCTTTCAGGCAGAAAGCAAAGGCATTGAGTTTGTTTATCAATCGTCCCCTTTCTTACCTGAGTATGTAACAACCGATGAAAAACATTTGCGACAGATCTTAATCAATTTGTTGTCCAATGCGATCAAATTCACAGAATCCGGTTCTGTGTCTTTTATTGTGCATTATCGCAATCAGGTTGCAGATTTCAGCATTATTGATACTGGATCAGGTATTGGTGATATTGAATTAGCACGAATATTTCAGCCTTTTGAGCGAGTACGCACTCCGGGGTCGCCACAAAAACCGGGTACAGGGCTTGGCCTTACAATCAGTCAGTTGTTGGCAGATGTGATGGGAGGTGAAATTACCGTTGATAGTCGCCTGGGTGAAGGCAGCAGGTTTCGATTATCTATGATGCTTTCCAGTGTTAGCCGGCCTGTTGAGAAGTCCATTGTGCCTCACCAGAAGATTATTGGTTACGAAGGTGATCGAAAGGTCGTTTTGGTTGTTGATGACGATGCATCGCATCGTGGTCTTGTCAGTGAGATTTTGCAGTCGTTAAATTTTGATGTAATTGAAGCAACCGATGGCTTTCATTGTTTGGATATATTGAATCAAGTGAGTGTCGATATTTTTCTGCTGGATATTTCTATGCCGGGTATGACGGGCTGGGAACTGTTAAAAACCCTTCGTCAACGGCAGTTCAATCAACCGGTGATTATGGTTTCTGCCGATGCTGAAGATCGTTGCTCTGCTCAGGATCAGGGTGCCGATAATACCATTGAGCGAACGAATAATGATTATTTGATTAAACCTATTCGTGACCAGGCACTGATCAATAAAGTAGGTAACGCATTAAACATTAGCTGGCATTTTGCGGAGGATAAACCCGTTACTTCCCGGCATGTTTCAATTAATTGTGATTGTTTACCGGATGCTGTGGCCAGAGAACTGAATAATATGGCTGAGCTGGGTTATGTCAGTGGTATGGAGAAATTATTGGAGTCATTGGATGACTTCAGCTGTGATGCTTGTATTCGTGAACTTCAGGAATTGGTTAGAAATTATCGGTTTGCCAGCATTATCTCAATCACTAATAAGGTACTTAGCGATGCAAACAGTTGATAACAAGAAAATGATTCTGATTGTAGATGATACGGTTGAGTCGCTGTCGATGTTAAATGAAGCATTATCTGCTGAGAACTATACGGTGTTAGTTGCCATGGATGGCGAACAGGCATTGACCATCGCCGAGCGGATGAAACCGGATTTGATTCTGCTTGATGCGGTTATGCCAAAGATGGATGGTTTTGCGACCTGTGAAGCTCTTAAGAAAAACGTGGAGCTTCAGGATGTGCCGGTTATTTTTATGACAGGCCTTAGTGACAGTGAAGATATTGTTCGTGGATTAAAAACCGGGGGTGTTGATTATCTGACCAAGCCATTGGTGTTGGAAGAAGTTCTGGCAAGGGTTGAAGTGCATCTGGCGAATGCACGAAAAACACAAAGTATTCGTGATGCATTAAATGAAATTGGCCAGTTGGCTTTTTCCTGCAATCTCAAAGGGGAAATTCTCTGGTGTACATCAGATACTTCGGAGCTACTGGGCAAATGGGATACCAATGTCGTGCAGCTGGCAGCATTATTGGAGCAACAAGGCGTGCTGACCTGGTTGGCTCGTCAGCCAGAAAAGCGTAGCCAGACTCTGGTTTCAGTCGCAGGACATAACATGAATGTTCGTATTTTGGCACAGCCCAACCCCGGAGAGTTTTTATTGTCGTTTGTTGCTGAAGATGACCTGTACTTATGTGATCGGTTACGCCGGGAATTCTCGCTGACTGAGCGGGAGAGTGAAGTGCTGTTATGGCTTTCCCGGGGGAAGAGTAATCAGGATATTGCCCAGATTCTGACGATGAGTCCGCGAACGGTTAATAAACATCTGGAGCCCATTTTTCGCAAGCTGGCTGTTGAGAATCGCACCTCCGCCGCTGCTGTCAGTCTGGGATTTTTGTCTGGAATTAGTCTTTAAATACAGAATAGTCAGGTCGCAAGTTTCAGGTATAAGGAAAATTCTGGCTTGCAAACTCAGTTTAAAGCGTTAATATCAGGGTATGAATATTTTAAACACACGTACATTCCTGATGGGAAGCCTGCACAAAACAGCTCAAGCCGCTAACGGCTTGACCGCTGGCGCACGTGTGTATTTTTGGTGGTATGGCTTTGGCTATTTTAGTCAGGAGTCGGGTCGCCAGTTGTAACACAGAGACAACAAAGGCAGTCCCGGCGAAAAGCCAGACTGCCACCAGGGAATCTGAAACCCCGATTGGCAGTCAGCCAGTCGGGGTTTTTTATTGGTCGTCGTTTTTAACAGAAGCAAAAAACGGCACACACTGAAGAGAGCAATGCGATGGAAACACACTGCATGCAAAACATCACTCATTCTCAACCTGCTAACGCTGGAAGCGTTGTTGATACAGGTCGATTTAGCGCTGCGTATTTATTTGGTACGGCTTTATTTGTAACGGGTTCAGTGCGTTATTGGCGCTGAGCCCGGTCAAAAATAAGTAACTCAAACAAGTAAATCGAAACAAGCGTTAACGTTCAACAAGCTAAGAGAATTAAGAGAGACAGCGATGAATACTTCAGTAGCAAAAGCACAACCGCAATCAAAATCACAAAAGACCGAAAAAATGGCCGCCAATGATCCAGCGGTTCGCCAAGTGCGTACACCGCGTGAATTAAAGCAGCAACTATCACTGAGCGATGCACTGGTGCTACAAATTGACCATCAGCGTCAACAGGTGCGGGATGTATTGAATGGTGACGATGACCGCCTGTTGATTGTCACCGGCCCATGCTCATTACATGACGAAGAAGCCGCACTGGATTACGGCAAACGTCTGGCTGCTTTAAATGAACAGCTCAGCGACAAGTTATTAATTGTGATGCGCGCCTACGTGGAAAAACCGCGTACGCATATTGGCTGGAAAGGTCTGGCGTACGATCCGGAGCGTGACGGTCGTGGCAATATGGAACAAGGTGTGACCCGCTCTCGCCAGTTAATGATCCAGCTGGCAGAACTTGGGCTGCCTTTGGCGACCGAGGCTCTGAATCCGCTCACTATGCTGTACCTGGATGATTTAGTGAGCTGGACGGCTATTGGCGCTCGTACGGCAGAATCACAAACTCACCGTGAAATGGTCAGCCATTTGCCGATGCCGGTTGGTATTAAAAACGGCACCGATGGTTCAGCAACCACCGCAGTAAATGCTATGATTTCAGCGCGCCACAGCCATCATACTCTGGGGCTGGATGTGGACGGTCAGATTGCCATGCTGGACACCCCGGGAAACCCGGATACCCACCTGGTACTGCGCGGTGGTAAAAATATTCATGGCCAAACCATCACGAATTACGATGCTGATAGTATTGCAGCTTCACTTACCACACTGGCTGCGGGCGGCGTTAATGCCAAAGTCATGGTGGATTGCAGCCATGATAATGCTGAGAAACAACATCTGCGTCAGATTGATATTGCTAAAGAAGTGGTTTCTCAGCGAACAGCTGGTAATAAGGCCATCATGGGTTTGATGCTGGAAAGTTTCCTTGAAGAAGGTAAGCAAGGTATGGATGGTGAGCAGGGTGATGGCCAGCTGACTTACGGTAAGTCGATTACCGACCCGTGTATCAGCTGGGGGCAGACGGAGTCTTTATTAAAAGAACTCCATGAAGTGCTTTAGTTCTTAATAAATAGTAATCAAAACCCACTATGCTGATACTGTTTAAAATCCTCCCGCTGCGGAGGATTTTTTTCGACCTCAATAATTGCCTGATCTAATTTTTCAAAAAATACATCTTTATCGCGCTCGCGTTTCACCTGCTGAAATACAGCCGAGATTTCCAGCGACTGCATGGTGAAATAATGCAGCCATTGTTTTAAGCGGTCGGTCAGTTGTTTATCGTTTAAGTGCTGAATATCGTCAGCTAATTTACGAAACAACTGTAAATGCTGCTGCCAGCTTTGCGGTTGATAATCTAAACCCGAGTGCTGCGCTTTAATGCGTAATCCTAAATCGGGTGTGGCGACTAAACCACGACCAATCATCAGAATATCCGAGCCACTTTCTTTTATACATTGTTGGGCGTTTTCGGGCGTCCAGATTTCACCATTTGCTAATACCGGAATAGTGAGTTGTTGTTTAATGCGGGCAATCCAGTCCCAATAGGCCGGTGGCTTGTAGCCTTCGGTTTTGGTGCGGGCATGTACGGTCAGCCATTGAATGCCTGCCGAAGCCAGTGCATTAGCATTCTCTAACGCCAGGCTTTTATCCTTGAAGCCTAAGCGCATTTTGGCGGATACCGGGATATGAGACGGCACGGCGTTGCGTACTGCTGCGGTAATATCGTGAATCAGCTCAGGCCACTGTAATAACACGGCGCCACCCTGGCTTTTATTCACAGTTTTGGCCGGGCAACCAAAATTCAGATCGATGGCTGGAGCACCCATCGCCGCAACTTTGGCAGCGTTTTCGGCCATCAAATGTGGATCGCTGCCCAATAGTTGTATGTGAACAGGCGTTCCTGCTCTGGTTTTACCACCATTATTTAATTCAGGGCTAAAGCGTTTAAATACCCGCTGTGGATATACCTGTTTAGTAATCCGGATAAATTCGGTGACGCAGTGATCAATACCACCCACGGCGGTCAGCAGCTCTCTGAAATGACCGTCCATCAGGCCTTCCATGGGGGCCAGTGCGATATAAGGCGGTGAACAATTTGAGAATGGAGTGGTAACAGACGACATCATAAAAAAAGAAAGCTGATCAATAACGGCAATGGATTATACGCGCTGGAAACTGATCAGGCAGCATGAATATAAAATCCCCGGTGCTGAATAGCCCAACTGATGGGGTGCAGTTCAAACTATACCGGGGATTTTATCTTATTGATGATATCTGTTATCAGAAATCCTGACGCAGAGATACCAGCACGATATTGGCATCGCCTTCCAGAGCATCGTTATCTGAGCTGTAGCTCACTTGTTCGACTTCCAGACGAATATGGCTGCTTTCGGATGTGGCATAAATCAGCTGTGCGTAGACATTGCTGTCCAGCTGACGTGCCATATCATCATCGTCTTCACCGGCACCGTAACCTGCGTGCAGGCTCATCTTGCTGTTCAGCTGATAGGTACCGCTGAGGGCAAACGCGGTTTTGGTATCATCTTCATCCACATCTTTATCGAGCATGTGGTAGAAGAAGCCTACTTCTAAGTCGTCCGTTGCAAAGTATTTACCGCCCAGGCTGATGATCGAAGGTGCTGGAAGGTCGCCGGATGTGCTGCTGTCGTAATCGTCTCCTTCAGACACAATGGAGGTTTGATAGGCAGCATTGACGGTGACGTTGTCGAATGTTGCAGCCCCCGCAATTGTCGCACCGGTAACGCCTGATACATTGTCTTTGGTGGTGTCACCATTAGTATTGCGGCCGTCACCATTAAAATGCAGGGCGGCTGTTACCGTAAACGGATCTCTGCCATAACCACCAGAACCGTATGTGTAATTCACAGTGCTTTCTGTACGGAAGGTACATTGCAGCGAGCCTGGCAAGTCACAAGTGGTGTAGTAATAAGCGCCATAACCGTGTACTTCTGATTTTTGTGCATTCCAGGCGCTGTAATCGTAAAGCGGATTATCCTGGGTCCCCACTTTTAATGAGTGTTTGCCTTTGGCCATGCTTAACCAGGCTTGGCGGGTGGTAGGGGCGCCGCCATGATTCAGTACATCGGCTAATAACTCGTATTGATAACCCAGCACGACGCCGGTATCGAGTGTGGTAGAGCCTTTAACACCAAGGCGGGAGTGGTTACCATTGCTGACACCGATATCCTGCTCATCCAGGTTGCCGTTATCGGATTGTTGCCCAGCAAAAATATGGGCGCCGACACCATCGGAATCATTGTACGATTCAAAGCCCAAATCAATACGACCGTATAGATCAATCGACGGCATCTCAGCCATCGCGCTTGCTGGTAACAGCGTGGATGCAATGGCGGAAGCCGTTAAGGTTGAAAGGAATATATTATTATATTTCATGTCTTGCCTCTTCTATAGATTGAGATCGTGCACAGTTACCTACGAAGCCAAGAGCTCCATAAAGTATTGGAAATAAATTGTTTATTTTTAAATGGGTATATCAGTAGAGAGGTGAGGCTAATGCCTGACCTCTCTCTTTAATTATTCAGTGATCTTTAATCATTGCTTTAAGCAGTGAAATACACATCAGAATCATGATGAAAGAAAAAGGGATCGCACCAATGATCATGGCCGACTGAATCGCACTTAGACCACCGGCTAACAGCAGTGCTCCAATAATTGTTGTGAGAATCACACCCCAGATAACGATATGAAGGCGGTTTGTTTGCGCAGCGCCGCCACCGGCGTTAATCGTATTAATAACCAGTACAGCGGAATCGGCAGTTGTAACCAGATAGGTCAGCAATAAGACAATCACTAATGCCGACATCAAGGTGGCAAAACCCGGTGATAGCAATACATTTAATACTTCATAAAGTTGTGCCGTTAAGCTTTTGGCAAAAATAGAACCCTCGGCAACACCACTCAATTCCAGATTAATGGCTGTGCCGCCTAACAGACTGAACCACAGGAAACACATCAGTGACGGCAGAATAATTGCGCCTAAAACATATTCCCGAATGCTGCGGTTTTTAGAAACACGGGCTAAGAACAAGCCAACAAAAGGACCAAATGCAATCCACCATGCCCAGTAGAAAATAGACCACCAACCTTGCCACTCGCCCGGGCTACCAGGGCCTTCGGCAGGGAAAACGGTGAACGTCATTGCGGGTAAGCTAACAACGTAGCTGAATAAGCCTTCGCCAAGAATCTCGAAGCCAATCATAGTGGCACCAAATACCAGGAAGAAAGCTAACAGGCTGAACGATAAAATCATATTAATGTTACTCAGCCACTTAATGCCTTTGCCTACACCAGATAACGCCGATAACGTCGATAAAAACATAACAATTGCCAGTGCTAATAACAGAGAAGCGGTGCTCGGCTCGCCGTTTGTGACTAACCACTCTGCACCGGTAATGTTATAGAGGCCCGAGGAGAAAGAGGTCAGACCTAAACCAATGGTTTGTGAAATACCGAAGATGGTGGCTACCACAGCCGTGACATCAACAAAATGTCCGAGCGGACCTTCCAGTTTTCTGCCAAACAGAGGGACTAGCGTCGAGCGAATGGTTAATGGCAAACCACGAGTGTAGCTGAAGAAGGCTAACGCCAGGCCAACGATTGCATAACATGCCCAGGCGCTAAAACCCCAGTGTAAAAAAGAATAACGGTAAGCAGCATCAATAGTGGATTCGGTTCTTGGGATGGCAAGGCCATCAATGGCAGCAATACCACCGGCTGCGACTTGTTTGGAATATTCTGCCCAGAGATCAGCGCCTTCAGCCAGAGTGATATTGGCGCTGGCAAAAGCTTCTTTTACTAATGTAGCACTCATGCGGATGTCGGGGTTGTCGCTCATATGATACATAGGCTCGCCGGTTGCATAACCCAGCATACCGATACCAATGCCCGCGCCAAACATCATTGAAAACCAGGAGAAGTTTGAAAATTCAGGTTTACCGTCGGCATCCCCCAGCTTGATTTTTCCCCAGCGTGGGTGAGCAATCAGCACGATAAAAACCAGCATGTAAAAGGCAACAGCCCAAGTGTAATAGTAATTCAGATTCGAGAACGACCAGCTTTTAACTTTACCCAATATATCGGCAGCTGATCCCGGATCAAAAACAGCCCAGATAACAATTAAGGTCATAATCGCCTTGGATGCTAAAACAACCGTATTGTTAAAGCCCTGATAAAAGCCAGACTTGGCCCTTTCAATTTTCAGCTCTGTTTCGGTAGTTGATGACATAAAACTATCTCCTGTTATTATTTTTCAAGCGAGTCAGGAAATGACGCAGGGGACTGTGCATTTCCTTTCGGTCGACCAGAAAAGTCCGGCCAGAAAATGCACCGAAACCTTTATTATTTGCTTTATAAAATCGATGGCTTTCATAAAGCATTATTTATTGGGTTGATATCAGCTTGGCAGGTACTCTTTACCCCAGCCCAGGCCGGCTACTTTATTTTCAATTAATGTCTCAATATCAGCGTGGCTATAGCCAAGGTCGGATAACACGTCACGCGTGGAGTGTCCGAATCGTTGCGTTGGATTAATGCTTTTTATTGCTGCTTCAGTAGGACGAATGGCATACGAATCAATGTGTGTCACTTTATGACCACTTGGATGATCCGGCATAATTGAGAAGGAATAACTGCCGTTATCCAGGCCCGCCGTTCCATCCGCTAAGCGACTGTTTTGTTCTCTGAGCTGATGGATGGAATTTGGTTTCGCTGCGGCAATGCCCGCATTTTGCAGAACTTTAGCCCAATATTCGCTACTGGCTTTGGCGAAGGCCTTGGTCAGAAATTCTTCGATATGAGCCGTTGATGCGATTCCTTGTAAATCTTCAATTTGTTCCAGATTGCTCAGCTCGGATGGTTTTGAATCAATAAAAATCCAGCCATTTTGAGTCGGGTAAAAGCGGGATAATTCGTGGTTGCCCAGAATGTCTCGACCAGACGGGGTGTTAAACGGTGGGCGGCCTTCATAATCAAACGCAAAAGGTATTTGAGCGTAATTGGTGACCGCCGATAGCGATGTCCGCGCACGTGTCACTTCACCGGTTTTTAATTTGTGATACAGCGCCAGGCCAATGGATAAACCGGCAGCAAAGCCACAGTTCACATCCAGTGTGCCAATGTGTGCGTGTTCTTCCGGGGTGTCAGCACCACCAAATCGGGTCATGATGCCACTGATTGCCTGAATAATATCGTCGTAGCCAAGGTAGTTGGTTTTTGGGCCAGGGCGTGGGCCACCCAGACAATCAAGACGGCAGAATAATAAGCCAGGGTTAATGGCTTGCAGGCTTTCGTGATCCAGTCCCAATGGTTTAATTTGTCGCTCAGGCGCATTAATCACGACCAGATCAACAGATTTAACCAGCTGATTAAAAATGTTGCGGCCTTCATCATTCATAATGTCGATCAATGCACTTTGTTTTCCTTGTCCGGCAATAAAGGCGTAGACGATACCAATCATCGGATCGTACAAGGGCGTTACTGGGTCCAGCTTAATGACTTCAGCACCAAAGCGACCTAAAAACGCGCAGGAATGTGGCCCGGCAATCACGTTGGTGAGGTCGAGTACACGAAGGCCTTCCAGCCAACCTTTGCCCGATACAGGTTGAATGTCCTGGTTTTGTGGGCGGGTAATGGTTTCCACAGCCGCGGTCAGTTTTAATTGCTCAAGGGCTTCTGATGGTGTGACGTATTTTCTTGGTTTGGGTTGCAGTAATTCATCGCTGCTGTTTTCAAACCAGGCGAGAGGACCAGGTTGTTTCATCCGACCATGCACCGGATCATCGACTTCAACGATTAATTTGGCGCTGTTGGTATGTTCACTGTTAACCCATTCTTCGGTTGAGCGGTGCGGTGCTCCCGGGATTTGCCCCTCACCAAATAATACTCCCCATTCTTCAGAGGTTTTGGTTAAGAAGGCTTTCTCCATTTTTTCAGCAATTAAATGCGCCCACTTTTTGGGTAATGGATATACCCCGAGTGATGTCTCGCCATCCCACTCGGAAATCGGCAAATGCAAATCAGCAACGTCCGGCATGCCGGCTGCCATCACTTCGTCATAAATGCCTAATACCTCAAGGCAGCGTCTTGCATGGTTGCGGTGGGACGGGCAAACACAATAAAAGAAACGGCCATCGGCGCAGCGGTAGGTTTTAAAAAACGGGTCCAGATATTCCTGCAGATCGTCGTAACTTATATCCATCGGGATATTATTTTGCTGGCGACGCTCAATTTCCTCTTCGCGCATATTGATATAACGACGAGGCATGTTTTCCACTTCGATGGAGTTGTAGCACAAACCTTCCATTAATGCGGCCGCAACAGGCACTTCGATGCTGTCACCGCGGCCGGTTTTTTCGCGTTCAAATAAGGCAAAAACGGTCGACGAAGCCGCCAGACTGATAGCATAAGATGAACCTAAAGGTACCGGTGAAAAGCTGGGGTCAACACCCATTAATACCCGGTTGAATCCCATGTCGTTAAAGACACCGGAGGTTGTCGCGACAATGGCTTCGGTGGCTTTCCATTCTCTGCGCAATTGATCGTTACTGGCAAAACCGGGTACCGATACGGTAATCAGCTCCGGGCGCTGTTGACGTAGTTGCTCAAAATCAATCCCCAGTTTTTTCATGGTACCCGGGCGGAAACTTTCAAGAACAACGTCGGCCTCGGCAATCAGCTCCAGCGCTTTAGCCAGCCCTTCAGGGGTTTTTAAATCCAGATTAATGCACAGTTTATTGCGATGTAATACGGCATTGGCTGCATGGTCCCACTGCGGGCCTTCAGGCGGATCGATATGAATAACCGTTGCTCCCTGGTCGGCCAAAACCATACCAACCGCAGGCCCTGCGATTTGTTGCCCGAAATCAATCACACGAACATGTTTTAATGGGAGTTGATTGTTATTGTTCATCTCAAATTACCCTGTCAATCATAATCACTCTATTAATAGGTCGAGTGATGTTTTTCTATTTATAAGGTCGGGCAATCAGGATTTTTAAATTGCCCGGTAGGTTTTAATTCATATTTAAAATGAAAAAAAAATACTCACCAGCAATAAAAAAATGTTCTTAGGGTAAAAAAAATTTATCCGTAACTTTCTTGTTATACCTTGGTGTTGGTTCGGTTGATTTAGCAGGAATGTTGTGTTGGTTGAGCATGGCTTGTTGAATCAGATGAATCTCATCCTTTCTATGTAGCCTTTCTGTTTAGTCTGACATTAGAGAAATTTTAGGAGGTATAAAAAAAATTAGGTCTATGAGTCTTTTTTTATTGCTTTTAAGGCTCCGCATTCTTCATTAACAATGACAGCCATCAAGAATGATAAGAGCAACTCAGGGTTTGCAAACGATTTTTTGGCATCTGAGTGAATATGCAATGGCTTGGATTATGTCCGGGTCAGCAATAATAAAAAGAGGTAATTCTATGTCTAACCGAATAATACTCCCAAGAATGATGCAGGTAGGAGGTGGCGCAAGCCAACAAATTCCTGACATCCTGCAAAGCCTTGGTTGTAAAAAACCATTGATCATTACCGATAAAATGATGGTTGAGCTTGGTTACGCAAAACGCATTCAGGCTTGTTTGGAAGAGGCATCGGTTATTGCAGATGTATTCGATGATACTGTGCCTGAACCCACGATGGCATCCATCGAAGCGGGCGTCGAAAAAGTTCGTCACGGTAGCTACGACAGCATCATTGCTTTAGGTGGTGGCAGCCCGATTGATAGTGCCAAAGCCATTGGCATTCTGGGTAAATTTGGCGGCGATATGAGTGATTATAAGTTTCCGCGTATTGTCGACGAAGAAGGCCTGCCGATTATTGCCATACCAACCACCGCAGGCACCGGTTCTGAAGTAACACGTTTCACCATTATCACCAATGAAACCACCGACGAAAAAATGTTGTGTGTCGGTGTTGGTTTTATGCCTGTGGCTGCGCTGGTGGACTTTGAACTGACACTGAGTTTACCGCCACGTATCACAGCCGATACCGGTATTGATGCTCTGACCCATGCGATGGAATCTTATGTCAGCAAAAAAGCCAGCCCATACAGTGACAGCCAGGCTCTGTCTGCAATGCGTCTGATAGGGCCAAACCTGCGGGCGGCATACCACGATGGTCAGGATGTGAAGGCACGTGAGGCCATGATGTTGGGTTCTACTCTGGCTGGTATTGCATTTTCTAACGCTTCTGTGGCCCTGGTTCATGGTATGAGTCGTCCGATTGGTGCCGCTTTCCATGTGCCTCATGGCTTATCGAACGCCATGTTATTGCCAGCGGTAACCCGTTTTTCTATTCCAGCAGCGGCTGAGCGTTATGCCGATTGTGCCCGTGCTATGGGTGTGGCTACCGAACAAGATAGCGATGAAGTTGCTAACGCAAAACTGATGGATGAGCTCAATGCGCTGAACGATGAACTGAACGTGCCAACACCTGAGCAGTTCGGAATTGAGAAAGAGGCATTTTTCGACCTGATGCCGGTGATGGCGGAACAGGCACTGGCCTCCGGCTCTCCGGGAAATAATCCGCGTGTTCCAGGCGCTGAAGAAATTATTGAGATTTATAAAGAGCTCTGGTGATTTTCCGGCTCTTTTTTATCTGATTTTTATTTTTTATTTGATTTTTATATAAGGCAACGATTGCCAAATCCATATTTGAGGAAAAACGTTATGACAACAGTTGGACATTTAATCAATGGCAAAATTATAGAAGATGCGGCACGCGTTCAGGACGTGTATAACCCGGCGACGGGTGGCAGCACAACCCGTGTGGCACTGGCCTCCAAAGAAACCGTCGAAGAAGCCATTGCATCTGCTCAGACTGCTTTTCCGGCATGGCGTAATACTCCGGCCATTAAACGTGCCCGTATTATGTTCCGCTTTAAAGAACTGCTGGAAGCCAATGCCGATAAAATTTGTGAATTGATTGGCCAGGAGCACGGCAAAATTTCTCATGACGCCGCTGGCGAATTGCAGCGTGGTATTGAAAATGTTGAATACGCGTGTGGTGTTCCTGAATTATTGAAAGGCGAATACAGCAAAAACGTTGGCCCGAACATTGATTCCTGGAGTGAATTTCAACCGTTAGGTGTGGTTGCCGGTATTACGCCATTTAACTTCCCTGCCATGGTGCCGATGTGGATGTTCCCGCTGGCAATTGCCTGTGGCAATACCTTTGTCTTAAAGCCATCCGAGCGTGATCCGAGTTCTACTCTGTATATTGCACAGCTGTTGCATGAAGCGGGTTTGCCTGAAGGTGTTCTGAACGTTGTTAATGGCGATAAAGAAGCCGTTGATATCTTACTGACTGACGAACGTATTAAAGCGGTGAGTTTTGTCGGTTCGACCCCAATTGCGGAATACATTTACGCCACAGCCAATGCTAACGGTAAGCGTTGTCAGGCATTGGGTGGTGCAAAAAACCATGCGATTGTGATGCCTGATGCAGACATTGATAACGCCGTAAACCAATTGCTGGGTGCTGCGTTTGGTTCTTCCGGCGAGCGTTGTATGGCGTTGTCAGTGGCTGTTGCTGTTGGTGATGCGGCGGCGGATGAGCTGGTTGCCAAAATGAGTGAGGCAATGAAACCACTGAAAGTGGGTGCTTACAGCGATAGCTCTAACGACTTTGGCCCTGTGATCACGCGTGCGCACCAACAGAAAGTGAATGGTTATATCGACAGCGCAGAAAACGATGGCGCAAATGTTGTTGTTGATGGTCGTAACCCGGCTGTTTCCGGATATGAAGACGGGTTCTTTGTGGGAGCCACCCTGATTGATCAGGTAACACCAACGATGCAAAGTTATCAGGAAGAAATTTTTGGTCCGGTATTGCAAGTCGTTCGTGTTGAGACGATGGAACAGGCCATGCAACTGATCAACGACCATGAGTATGGTAACGGTACCTGTATCTTTACTCGTGATGGTGAGGCGGCACGATATTTCTCTGATCATATTCAGGTCGGCATGGTGGGTATTAATGTGCCTCTGCCAGTGCCGGTGGCGTATCACAGCTTTGGCGGCTGGAAGCGCTCGTTATTTGGTGATCTGCATGCGTATGGCCCGGATGGTGTTCGCTTTTATACCAAGCGTAAAACTATCACTCAGCGCTGGCCATCGAGTGGTGTGCGTGAAGGCGTTTCGTTTGCCTTCCCGAGCTAAATGTCGATAAGTAAAGTGGCGATAAATATGTAGCCAATAACGTCCTGAATATTCAGGACGTTGTTTTTTTAGCTGTCTACTTGTCAGGTAGTTTAAACAGAACTTGGTACAACCATTATTGTCAAAATTCAGGCTTGAATAGTGAGGGTATAAAATGAAGAAAAAAATTCCTCCGCTGAATTGGTTAAGAACATTTGAAGCTTCCGCGCGAACCCTGAGTTTTACTCAGGCGGCTTCTGAACTCAACATGACTCAGGCGGCTGTTAGTCAGCACATCAAAGGACTTGAAGCCCAGTTGGGTGTGGCTCTGTTTAACCGTTTGCCTCGTGGCCTTGAGCTATCGCAGGCGGGGAAGGCCTATATTCCAATTGTACATGACTCAATTGAACGATTGGCTGATGCAACCAATGAGCTGTTTGGTAAGGGGCAAATGCGACCGCTCACAGTGCGCACCAATCTGGTATTTTTTACCACCTGGCTGGCCCCAAGGATTGGCAAATTCCGCGCTCAGAATCCGGATGTGAATATCCGCTTTTCCAGTAACATCTGGGTTGGGGATATTGACCGGGAGTCCAATCTGGAAATTCGCCATGGTGAAGGCGAGTGGCCCAATGTAAACAGCGACAGGCTGACTTGGGATAAATTGGTTCCTGTGTGTTCGCCCAATCTGTTGGATGGCAAAACACGATTAAGTCCACAAGACCTTGAAAATTTCACGCTGTTACATGTGATGGGTTATCGCGCCGGTTGGGCTTATTGGCTTAAACAGGCAGGCTTTTTGGATGTTGATTCTTCTCAGGGAATTCATTTTGATACGCTGATTTCAGCACTGGAAATGGCTAAGGCCGGGCAGGGCATTGCCCTTGGCCGATCGTCATTAGTTCAGGAAATGTTGAAGTCAGGCGAGTTGATTGCGCCCTTTGATGTATCGATTCCAACCTCGGAGGCGTTTTATCTGATTAGCCCGGTTAATCAGTATGAGCATCCTCAGGCGGGTTTATTTCGCGACTGGTTATTGGCTGAAGCCGCTGATAATAAAGATTGTGAATGATGAATAACACTGCTGCTTATAGCGGCAGTCCACCTCGCTTCTGGCGGAATTTGAGTAACAAGTGATTATAATCTGATCGACTGACAACTGGTTTTGGTTGCGCCTATATAGCCTTTTCAGTAATCTACAGCGGCTTACCATCCCCATGATTGCGCGCTTCCGAAGGTATTACCTTTGTTTGAATGAGCCTTGATGGAGACGGAAAGCTCCGACAAAAAAACATTAGAGGACGCCTGACATGACTGAGCCAAGTCTGGTCTCTCAAGGTTTGGATTTGATGGTGTTTGGTATGGGAGTCGTGTTCGTCTTCCTGACCATGCTGGTATTTGTAACCAGTGCCATGTCCAAACTGGTAAATAAAATTGCGCCGGAACCAGAAGTTGTTGCTACTCCAGCTGCACCTGCTGCTCCAACCCAAGGCGTAGATCCTGTGCTGTTAAAAGTTTTAGCAGCGGCAGTTAAAGAGCATCGCGCGCGCCAGTGATCAAGCATCACTGTTAACAACTATCAAAAGTAGTAGCCCGCGAATAATAAGATTACCCAAACGTTTACAACGTTAACGGATTGAAAAGGCCATCACCCATGACCGATTCTAAAAAACCTTTAGGTATCACCGATGTCGTACTGCGCGACGCACACCAGTCTATTCTGGCAACCCGTATGCGCATCGACGATATGCTTCCCATCGCTGAAAAGCTGGATCAAGTAGGCTACTGGTCTCTTGAGTCCTGGGGCGGCGCAACCTTCGATTCTTGCATCCGCTTCCTGGGCGAAGACCCATGGGATCGCATTCGCGAATTCAAAAAAGCCATGCCAAAAACCCCGCACCAGATGCTGCTGCGTGGTCAGAACCTGCTGGGCTACCGTCACTACGCTGATGACGTGGTTGATAAATTCGTAGAACGCGCTGCTACCAACGGTGTAGACGTTTTCCGTGTATTCGACGCGATGAATGACCCGCGCAACCTGGAAACGGCTTTAAAAGCTGTTAAGAAACAGGGTAAACATGCACAGGGTACGCTGTCGTTTACGACTTCTCCGGTTCATACCATGGAAGCATGGGTGTCTCTGGCGAAACAAATTGAAGATATGGGCGCAGACTCCATTGCCATTAAAGATATGGCCGGTGTACTGACTCCATACGATGCATTTGAACTGGTTAGCAAGCTGAAAGCTCAGACTGACCTGGAAGTTCAACTGCACGCTCACGCGACTTCTGGTCTGTCTGACATGACCATTCTGAAAGCAGTAGAAGCGGGCATCGACCGTGTTGATACGGCAATCTCTTCTATGTCCATGACTTACGGTCACACTGCAACGGAATCCGTTGTAGCTGCACTGGCAGGTACCGAGCGTGAGACTGGCATTGATCTGCTGTTACTGGAAGAAATTGCTGCATACTTCCGTGATGTTCGTAAGAAGTACGCTAAGTTCGAAGGTGCTCTGAAAGGCACAGACTCCCGTATCCTGGTTGCTCAGGTTCCTGGCGGCATGTTAACCAACATGGAAAACCAGCTGCGCGAGCAGGGTGCGTCTGACAAGTTCGACGACGTACTGAAAGAAATCCCACGCGTTCGTGAAGATCTGGGTTTCATTCCTCTGGTAACACCAACTTCTCAGATAGTTGGTACTCAAGCGGTACTGAACGTACTGACTGGCGAGCGTTACAAGTCTATCTCGAAAGAAACTCAGGGCATCCTGAAAGGCGAATATGGTGCTGCACCGGCGCCAATGAACGCTGAGCTGCAGGCTCGTGTTCTGGATGGTGCAGAAGCCATTACTTGTCGTCCGGCTGACCTGCTGGAAAACGAGATGGACAAGATCATTGCAGATGTTGACGCACTGGCTGCCGACAAAGGTATCAAGCTGGCTGACGAGAAAATCGACGATGCACTGACTTACGCTCTGTTCCCACAGATTGCTCCTAAGTTCCTGGAAAACCGTGGTAACCCGGATGCGTTCGAACCAGCGCCTAAAGGTGCTGACGAAGATACCTTCACTGTAACCGTTGATGGCAACGAATACGTGGTGAAAGTTGACGACGGTGGCGATGTTAAAGAACTGGCTCCGGTTAACGGTGCTCCACTGAGCTTCGGTGGTGCTGCACCAGCAGCAGGTGCTCCTGCGGCAGCGGCTCCAGTTGGTGGTGGCGACCCAATCGCAGCGCCTCTGGCTGGTAACGTCTGGAAAGTGATGGTTCAGCCAGGCCAGCAAGTTGCTGAAGGTGATGTAGTTATCATTCTGGAAGCCATGAAGATGGAAACTGAAGTACGTGCTCCACGCGCCGGTACTATCGGTAGCGTTGCGGCGGCGGAAGGTTCTGCTGTGAAAGTTGGCGACACTCTGTACACGCTGGCTTAATGGGAGGCTGACTGATGGATAGCTTACTCCGTCTCTGGAATGACACTGGTATTGCCCATATTGAGGGTGGCCAGGCGTTCATGATGTTGGTGGCCTTTGGTATGTTGTACCTGGCCATCAAAAAAGGCTTTGAGCCACTGCTGCTGTTGCCGATTGCCGTTGGTACTCTGATGGTTAACATCCCGAGTGCTGGTATGGGCTGGTCGGCTGCTGAAGCGGCGATCCGCTCTGCTGATCCTAAAGTGTTGGCAGAATTTGCTGAGCTGTTTGGCATTGCTGCTAATTCGACCATGGATCAGGTGTTTGCCGCTTACAAAGAGGCCTATGAAGTTCAGGGTCTGATGTATAAGAAAGCCGTCGCACTGGGTTCTACCCTGGGCTTTGATAACGGCATGTTATACGTGTTTTACAGCATGACGATTGCCAGTGGTGTTGCACCGTTGCTGATCTTCATGGGTGTTGGCGCGATGACTGACTTCGGCCCTCTGCTGGCAAACCCTAAAACGCTGCTGTTAGGTGCGGCGGCTCAGTTCGGTATCTTCGGTACCGTTGCTGGTGCGGTTCTGCTGACTGACGCAGGTCTGATGGACTTCACCGTTCAGCAGGCAGCTGCGATTGGTATCATCGGTGGTGCTGACGGCCCGACTTCGATCTTTATTGCATCGAAACTGGCGCCTGAACTGCTGGGTGCGATTGCGGTAGCGGCTTACTCATACATGGCTCTGGTTCCTCTGATTCAGCCGCCAATTATGAAAGCACTGACCTCTGAATCTGAGCGTCAGATCGCGATGAGCCAGCTGCGTACCGTGACCAAAGGCGAGAAGATTGTCTTCCCGATTGCGGTACTGGTACTGGTGGCGATTCTGTTGCCATCTGCAGCGCCTCTGCTGGGTATGTTCTGCTTCGGTAACCTGATGAAAGAATCGGGTGTGGTTGAGCGTCTGAGTGATACTGCGCAAAATGCTCTGATCAACGTAGTGACCATCTTCCTGGGTCTGTCTGTTGGTTACAAAATGAGCTCTGATGCCTTCCTGAATGGCAGCACTCTGGCGATTATCGTTCTGGGTCTGGTTGCCTTCATGGTGGGTACCGCTGCGGGCGTGATCATGGCGAAAATCATGAACAAGCTGAGCAAAGATCCAATTAACCCGTTAATCGGTTCAGCAGGTGTATCTGCGGTGCCAATGGCGGCGCGTGTATCTAACAAAGTGGGCCTGGAAGCTAACAGCCAGAACTTCCTGCTGATGCATGCTATGGGTCCAAACGTTGCAGGTGTAATCGGTTCTGCAGTAGCAGCCGGTGTGATGATTTCCTTCTTTGGGTAATCTCTGACACCTTATTAAACGTTAAGAAAAACGCCGCCCTGGGAACAGCGCGGCGTTTTTTTATATCTCATAAAAATTTCGAATTAATGCTATTGACTGAATTGTAAATTTTATTAAAATCCGCATCGCGCTATGTCGGCGCCTTTATATTTTTTAATCTATGACCAAGGGATGTGGACGATGAAGTATCTCACCGCAAGTGCATTGGCACTATCAATGTTATCTTTTAATGCATCGGCTGAATTGTTGGTGGGTGGTAATTTATTCACCAGTATCTCCGGAGATGCTAAAGCCGAGTTTGATGTTCTGGATGATGAAATTACTGAGAATACTGATGTCTCGGGGTTGTCTTTTTTTATCGGTTCCAAGAGTGAGCGTAACAACCGTTTTTTACTGAGCCTGGAATCAACGACCGTTGATTTTGATAAAAGCAATGACAGTGAAGATTTAACGGGCCTGAACTTTGACTGGCAATTTGTTTACACCGACGAACAAATTAAACCTTATTGGGCTATTGGTTTTGGCGTATATAAGGTGGATGAAGCTTTGGTATTAACCGGAACCGATAAAGAAGGTGATAGTCTTTCAGGCTTCGCTTTTCAGCTTGGAGCTGGTGCCAAAATAGAGGTAACCCCTCAGTTTGAACTGGATGTTTCCTTCAAGCGTCAAGCAATCGTATGGCAAGATATTGAGCTGGATGTTGGCTTTGTAACAGAAACAATCAGCACAACTTATGTCCACAATAGTGTGAATGTTGGCGCCGCCTTTATGTTCTGATATCTCAACGCCTCTGATGTATTTATTGGTACTTAGGGGCGTTATTAATACGCACTGATATACGCAATAAACCCTACCCAACTTAACCCTAATAATATCCAGGGTAATAATACTGGGTTACTACCTTTCTCTTCAGAGATTGGCTGAGCTTCCGCTTTTTCTTTTGCTTTTAATTCCTGCTTACGCTGCTTGTCACGCTCCCGGGCTTTTTGTTTTTCGCGTTTTTTATATTCTGCGATGCCTTTTTCAATGCCTTGAGCAATTAGTTTTGTCTGCTCTTTGGTTTGTCCTGGCTTTTGAATACCTTTGGCAACTTTGAGAGCTTCCACTTTAGTAACATCAGAAATGGGGGCCGATTTGTTTTTTTTCATGGTGAATAAGTCGAGTGATAAAACCTTATGGTAACCACAAGTTGTGATGGTGTCTCCGCCCGATTTTGACGGAGACACTGAGGTCCGTTATTGAATTTGATCGCAGGTTCCCTGGGTTGCTGCTTCATAAGTTGCCCGGGCAGCAGGGTCGCTGATGCTTTGCCCTAAACAACGAATATACGATTGGCAGGCGCTTCTTAATAAACTTGAGCTTGAGGAGCCGCTACAAATTGCATTAAACAAGGTACTTGCCGTGCTCGTGCATAGGCTAGGGACCTGAATGCTGGTTCCACAAGCACTGATATTAGACAGTGAAACACCGCCTGACCCACCGGTGCTACCACCACCTGAGCCGCCACCGGAACTGCCGCCAGTACCCGATGTACCTGACAGTATTTCTCCGGTATTACTGAAGTGATCCAAAATGGTGTCTCGGCGTGATACGCAACTGCCGCTGCTGGAGTAGGACGAATGGAATGAGTAGCCACTGCTGCAGGATGAGGACGTACATTCTACCGACAGGGTATTTCCTGATCGTTGGGTGCACATTGAAAATGCGGAAGTGGATGGGCTATCAGAACCGCTGCTGCTTGAAGAGGAGCTGTCCTCCGAGCCACAAGCGACTAAAAAACCGCCAGCCATTATCAAGACGGCGGATTTGAGTGCGTTAAAGATGGTCATGATCTTTTCTCCTATGGCGTATGCCTGGTGATGGTCTTGGTGATTCCTGCCACCGAAACCAGTTGTTTAAATCGTTTGAAGTCATGTGGATTGCTAAAGTCGTCAGCTGTCACTGATAACTGTTGTTTCTGTAGCTGAATGGCTGTTTCATATTCTTGTTGCCAATAATCACCCGGGAGATTCAGCGGTTGTTCCGACAGCGCGAGCTGGCTGAGATCCTGATAGTGATTGATAAGAGTGTGATTGGTGTTGCTGCGAGGCAGGTGTTCCAGAGTGTCGGCAATCAATTGCATCTGGGCCTGAATGTATGGCGAAGTCTGTAAGTCTGCGATGTGTTGATTGACGAGTTGCTGCTTCTCTTCATTGGACATCAGCGTGTCTGTTAATGAGCTCAGTAGCGTTAACGATACTTGGTTATCTCTGGCTACGGGGTGATCACCAGCTGTGGAAGGCTGGGCCTCACTGCCGGATAAAATACTGGCGAGCAGCAGGTGTAAATCATGTTTTGTCTCGATACGTTGACCGGAATTGATGTAAGCACGTACTAACTTCTGCGCCAAAGCATGGTCGTAGAAAGTTGTATCAGAGGTCGCTGCTGCTTTGGTTTTTGCCGGATGGTTGTAGTTGGGCAGGTGTGTGTCGAATGATGGGTTATATAGTGAAGAGCTGTAACGTGAGGAGCTGTAACGTGAGGAGCTGTAAGATGTCGATTGCTGTTGAGCGTCGTGTTCTACCAGTCTTACAGAGGAACTTGGTGAGCTGTTGCCAAACGAGGAAACAACAACCAAATCGTCCATGGTTATCTGGCTCAACCCAAAAGCGCCTGTAATCAGGAAGAGACTTACGGCTTCCCATTGCTTAATCGCCATTGTGTTTCCTCAACTCCATGCTTAAGCATTTATTCAGGTTAATATCTGCACAGCTATTGAGCAAATATTAAACAAGGAAGGAGTTGGCTCCTGACGTCAGCACCGTATCCGTGAACCGCTAATATCGTTACAATCGTCGGCTGTTTTCAGTAAGTGTTTTTATTCATGTCTGCTTCCGGTTTTGTTCATCTGCGTGTCCATTCTGAATTCTCGCTGTACGACAGTACGGTACGGGTGAAAAAGCTGTTGGCGACTGCCGAAAGCATGGGGATGCCTGCGGTTGCTTTGACAGATCAGGCCAATATGTATGCGCTGGTGAAGTTCTACAAAGGAGCACTGGGCAGTGGTATTAAACCGATTCTTGGTGCTGATCTGTGGCTTGAGAATGAAGAAGATATTCATGCACCGTTTCGGATAACGGCTTTGTGCCAGACACCAGATGGCTACCTTGGGCTGCGTGAGCTGATTTCCCGTGGCTTTATGGACAACCAGCACTTTGATAAAGCCATCATCAAAAAAGAGTGGCTGTTTGAGCAGAATAACGGCCTGATTGTGTTAGCCGGCGCCCGTGATGGTGATATTGGCCAGCGTATTCTGAAAGGTGATTTAGAGGGGGCAGAAGCCTTAGCGGCAGATTATCAACAAGTGTTTGGTGATCGTTTTTATTACGAGGTACAACGTACCGGACGCCAGGGTGATGAATCGGTTGTGAAAGCGGGAATGATGCTGGGCGGCAAGTTGGGCATGCCGCTGGTGGCGACTAATGATGTACGTTTCTTAGCCGCCGATGATTTTGAAGCCCACGAAACCCGGGTTTCCATTGGCCAGGGGTATGCGCTGGAGGATAAACGCCGCCCGCGTGAGTACAGTAATCAGCAATACTTCCGCAGCGCTGAGGAAATGGCTGAGTTATTTGCCGATATTCCTTCTGCTATTGAAAACACCGTTGAAATTGCCCGCCGTTGTTCGGTTGAGGTTCTGTTAGGCAAATATTTCTTGCCGGATTACCCGATTCCGGAAGGCATGGATGAAGATGACTTTTTCCGCAAAATCTCCGAAGTGGGTTTGCAGGAACGACTGGAATTTATTTTCTCCGATCTTGACCCGAATTCCCCGGAATTTGCTGAAAAACGAAAACCCTACGATGAGCGTTTAAAGTTCGAGCTGGATATTATTATCCAGATGGGATTCCCCGGTTATTTCCTGATCGTAATGGACTTTATTCAATGGGCCAAAGATCACAATATTCCGGTTGGCCCGGGGCGGGGTTCCGGCGCAGGCTCACTGGTTGCTTATGCGCAAAAAATTACCGACCTGGATCCGCTGGAATACGACTTACTGTTCGAACGATTTCTGAACCCGGAACGGGTTTCCATGCCCGACTTTGATATCGACTTCTGTATGGAAGATCGTGAAAAAGTGATCTCCTACGTGGCCGATAACTACGGTCGTGAAGCGGTATCGCAGATTGTGACGTTTGGCACCATGGCGGCCAAAGCGGTGGTACGTGACGTAGCCCGTGCGCAAGGTAAGTCGTTCGGTTTAGCCGATAAATTATCCAAATTAATTCCCGGCGACCCAGGTATGACGCTGGAAAAAGCGTTAAAAGTGGAGCCCGCGCTTGGCGAGTTTTTAAACGACGATGATGAAGCCCAGGAAATCTGGGAAATGGCGTTAAAACTCGAAGGTATTGCCCGACAAACCGGTAAACACGCCGGTGGTGTGGTGATTGCGCCAACCAAATTAACCGATTTCTCAGCCACCGCCTGTGAACCGGGTGGCGCCGGTCTGGTGACTCAATTTGATAAAAATGACGTTGAAGAAGCAGGCTTAGTTAAGTTCGACTTTTTGGGCTTGCGGACGTTAACTATTATCGATTGGGCGTTAAAAACCATTAATCGTATTCGTGCTAAAGACAATCTTGAGCCGATCCGGGTAGAAGAAATTCCACTGGATGATAAACCCTCGATTGAGTATCTGAAAACCGCACAAACCACCGCGGTGTTTCAGCTGGAATCCCGCGGGATGAAAGATCTGGTACGCCGCCTACAGCCGGATAATCTGGAAGACATGATTGCACTGGTGGCGCTGTTCCGTCCGGGGCCATTGGAATCTGGCATGGTGGATGACTTTATTAACCGGAAGCATGGCCGTGCCGAAGTGGCTTACCCGCATCCGGACTTCCAACACGAAAGTTTAAAACCAATTCTGGAACCGACCTACGGCGTCATTGTTTATCAAGAACAGGTTATGCAGATCGCCCAGACATTGGCTGGCTACACGCTGGGCGGCGCGGATATGTTGCGTCGGGCGATGGGTAAGAAAAAGCCGGAAGAAATGGCCAAACAACGGGAAACCTTCCGCGAAGGGGCGATTTCGGTTGGGGTTGATCCAGACCTGGCGATGAAGATTTTTGACCTGGTGGAAAAGTTTGCCGGCTACGGTTTTAACAAATCTCACTCGGCGGCTTATGCGGTTGTTTCTTATCATACGCTGTGGCTGAAAAAACATTACCCTGCGCCGTTTATGGCGGCGGTAATGACCTCCGATATGCAAAACACCGATAAAGTAGTGGGCTTTATTGAAGAATGTCGTGAGATGGAATTAGAGCTGGTATTGCCCAATGTGAACCAGTCGGAATTTGGTTTTACCGTGAATGATGCCGGTGCCATTGTGTATGGTTTAGGCGCGGTAAAAGGTGCCGGTGAAGGCCCTGTAGAAGCTATTACTGAGGCACGTGCTGAAGGTGGTGAATTTAAGGATTTGTTCGATTTTTGTGAGCGTTGTGATTCCAAACGCATTAATAAACGTGTGTTAGAAGCCTTGGTACGTTGTGGTGCGTTTGATTGTTTTGGTGAAGATCGTTCTATTTTAATGGCCAGCATTGAAGATGCGGTTAAAGCGGCGGGGCAAAGCGCGGCTAATGAAGCGGCGGGCATGATGGATTTATTTGGTGAAGTGGAAGCCGAAGTGGCGGATGAAGCGGACCCGTATGAACGTCATCGTCAGTTGCGTAAGTGGACCTTAAAAGAGCGCTTACAGGGCGAAAAAGACACGCTGGGTTTATACGTTACTGGCCACCCGTTTGATGAGTATGAAAAAGAAGTTCGCCAGTTAGTCCCCACCAAACTGTCCCACCTTCAGGAAGGCAAAGGCTCACAAAAACTCACTGGCTTAGTGGTGGATATGCGGGTGATGAAAAACAAACGTGGTGACAATATGTGTTTTGTTACCCTGGATGATCGCTCAGGCAGGATGGAAGTTGCCTTGTTTGCTGACGTATATGAAGAAGTGCGTGAGGTGGTTGCCAAAGATAAAGTGCTGGTGGTGGAAGCCCAGGTTAGCCATGACGATTATTCTGGCGGGTTAAAAGCCACTGGCCGCAGCGCAATGGAAATCAGTCAGGCACGGCTCAACTTTGCTAAATCGTTGCGTATTCGTGTGGATAACGACAAAGCCACAGATTTATTGTGCAAACAATTGCAGCAAAAATTATTACCATTGGAAAACGGTTGCCCTGTGGTGCTGGATTTCCACAACGAAGTCGCTCGTTGCGATATTCAGTTAGGCGACCAATGGCGGATTAATCCAACGGATGATCAACTGTTGCAGCTGAAATATGAGTTTGGTGAAGATGCTGTCGAGTTGTTGTTTAACTGATGCCATTGACGCCGCATTAGGAGAATATCCAGCGGATAAAACCCTCTGGTTGGCACTGAGTGGCGGACTCGATTCGGTGTCCTTGTTACATCGGCTGGCGACATTGCCACAATACCAGCCCAGAATAAAACAGGGCCAATTAAAAGCCATTCATATACACCATGGTTTATCCGAGCATGCCGATGAATGGTTAAGCTTTTGCCAGCAACTCTGCGCGGAATTTAATATTCCGTTTTATGCTGAAAAAATCACTCTGAATAATCACCACAATAATATTGAGCAACAGGCACGTGATGCTCGTTATCAGGTCTTTAGCCAATATGTATCGGATGGTGAATATTTATTAACAGCGCACCATGCGGATGATCAGCTCGAAACATTCTTTCTGCGTTTATTGCGTGGTGCCGGATTAGATGGCTTGGCGGGTATTCCGCGACAACGTCAACACATGCATTTCACAATTGTCCGGCCATTGTTAGGCTGCAGCCGTGCTCAGCTTCAGGACTATGCGCAGCAACAGCAACTCCGTTGGGTTGAAGATGAATCCAATCAGGATACCCGGTTTGATCGAAACTGGTGGCGGCAACATTTATTACCACAAATCTGGCAGCAGTTTCCCGGGCGTAAAACAGCCGTATTACGTTCATTGCAACAGCTGCAGCAGGATCGGGCAATTCTTTCCCTGTTATTGGATGAAAAACTGGATGGGTGCCGGGCTGAATGTGATTGGCCGCAAACAAAGTCAAATTATCTTAAATTAACTGCGCTGGCGGAATACACGGATGAATTGCAGCCTTATATTATTCGTCGCTGGTTACAACAGAATGGCATTTCTGCACCATCTTCCGCACAGTTGCAACAATTCTGTGCTGGACTGTTTTCTGCTCACGTAGATAAACACCCGCAATTGTTAATCGGTGATTGGGTGATGCAGCGCTTCCAGCAAGGGTTGTATTTACGACAGCGGGAAGCCGGCCTGGAAACTGAAAAAACGCTGGTGGTTGCGGATATTGGAGGCAATCCTCAATCAACGGATTTATTAAGCTGGGGCGGCGCTTCATTGGTAGCAGAGGCATCGGAGTCTGGCGGTATTGTGTCTGGAACCTATCGTGTTGTTTCCGCCTCTGAGTGCCGGGGGATGACCCTGCAACCCAAAGGCCGTCCGCATAAAACCTTAAAACATGTGTGGCAGGAGAACCACGTGCCGCTGTGGTTACGTGATCATTGGCCTTGTATGCTCGATGAGCAGGGAGAATTAGTGGCTGTGATAGGATTATCATTGTCTCAATTGTATTATTCAGACTCCGGCTGGAGTTTGCACTGGAGAACAAAATGAAAAATAACCTGATGTGTTCCGCTATCAGTGTCGTCTGTTTATTGTTGTTGTCGGTTGTTTCTCAGGCATTGTCTGTCTATCAGGTGAATGCAGTGATGAGTTATGGTGGTCAGCTGAAAACGGATGCGGCTTTTGTGATTCTGGAAAACGATACCAGCCGCTATGAAGAACATGGCAAAGGTGGCTATAGCCTGGTGTTGTCGGTGCAGGAAAATGCAGCGGGCAGCTACACGGTAAGCACCCAGGTGTATGCTGATCAGGGTGATGGACAAGAGTTGTTAGCAACGCCCAGTGTGACGCTTGAAAAACAACAGCCTGCCTCTGTTACGTTTGATTCGGATTTGGTTGGACGTGTGGAGCTGGAACTCACACTGGTTGAGCATGCCGAGGTGGATGCAGCTGAATTTCAGGAATGTAAGTACGTAGAATGCGAATAAAACGACCTTTATCATCACTGAAACTGATTTTGTTAGCCGCTTTGGTATTGCTTCAAAGTGGTTGCGAAGATTCTCGTGAGCCAATCTTACGGGGAGTTAAACAAACCATTGATGAATTGTTTGATAGTCACCCTGAAAAAATCGCGGATGATTCGGGCAGTGTTGAGAATACTTCAGAGAGTTTGCCAGAGACGGAAAAAGAGCCGCTTAACCTGAATATCCCTGATGACATTTTGCAGGGAGAGTTGCCTCAAATGGCTCATGACCCTGTTTGGGGGCCAGATGTTAAGGCTGCGTCGGTGGGAGAGTATCAGACGTTTCCAAACTTATTTGAGGATGCACCTTCTGAAGATGACTCAACCATGGGGGTTTCGGGTAAATTGCATTGGGATGAAACCGAGGAAGAAACGGACGAAAGCATTCCGCGGTTGCGTGATATTAAAGGTGCAGAGTTGGAGATATCGGTAAAAACACGCTGATTTTACCGATATCTATTCAAGTTTCGCCTTCAGGAGCAGTATTCAAGCCAGGCGATTAGCAAGGCTTCAAAATCGTCCAGGCCACAACCAGCCACTTCTTCACTGTCGTAAAAGCTCAGTCCTTCGGCATCCATTTGTTCAGCACTGTCGGCATCGAGATTATTCACCAGACTGTTGGCTTTTATTTCTACTTCATCTTTGTTCAGCGTCAGGCGGAACTCTTTGCCATCCACATCCAACTCAAGAAAAATACCGTCGCGAATTTCAGCGATGTTATGCAATAAACCGTTCACCCGGTCAGTGTCAGCCCCAATTTCATCGCTTAACCAGCGGCCAATGGCCGCTTGTTCCATCGACAGTTCAGCAACCGGACCGCGAGCGCCCTGATAAAACTGATATTCCATTAATCGTCCTCTACCAGAGGAGCGCCAGCTAACGGCCAGCCGCCCAAATCTTTGTATCGATTCACGATATAACAAAACAATTCTGCGGTTTTGTAAGTATCGTATTCGGCGCTGTGGGCTGAGTTATTATCAAAATCAATACCGGCGGTTTTACAAGACTTTGCTAATACGGTTTGCCCCAGAGCAATGGCCGCAATGGATGCGGTATCAAACGATGAAAACGGATGAAATGGATCGCGTTTAATATCGTTACGATCCACCGCTGCACGCAGGAAGCCATGATCGAAGTGGGCGTTATGGCCAACTAACACTGCGCGGTTGCAACCGTATTTTTTAATATCCCGACGAATGGTCTGGAACATTTCGCTCAGCACATCGATTTCGAATTCGGCATCGCGCTCTGGATCAAACGGATCAATGCCGGTGAAATCCAGTGCTTCTTGCTCCAGATTAGCCCCATCAAATGGGTGAATATTGGCCGATAAGGTTTCGTCAGGGTGCAGGTAGCCATCTTCGTCCATACGAAGGGTTACCATGGCAATTTCTAGCAGGGCATCGGTGCGGGCATTAAACCCACCCGTTTCAACATCCACCACGACGGGCAAAAAGCCGCGGAAGCGTTGCGCCATTAATGACTTATCCTGATTGCCGGAATCCTGGCTCATGTGAGTTCCTTAAAAATATTAGTAGTCGAGTTTCCAGCGCAGGGTTTCACCTGCACGTAATGGCACAATAATGTCGTCACCGAATGGCATTTCGATGGGCGCTTGCCAGTCTTGTTTAATCAATGAGATTTCATCGGAGTTGCGCGGTAAACCATAAAAATCCGGGCCGAAGTGGCTGGCAAACCCTTCCAGTTTATCCAGTGCGCCTAAGTCATCAAAAATTTCGGCGTACAGTTCAATGGCAGCATAGGCACTGAAGCAACCGGCACAGCCGCAGGCACTTTCTTTAGCACCCTTGGCGTGTGGGGCAGAGTCTGTACCTAAAAAGAACTTAGGACTGCCACTGATAGCAGCTTCCTGTAATGCTTGCTGATGGGTGTTACGCTTCAGAATTGGCAGGCAATAAAAATGAGGGCGGATGCCACCAACCAGCATATGGTTACGGTTGTAGGCCAGATGTTGAACTGTGATGGTGGCAGCGACATTATCGCCCTGGCTCATAACAAAATCCGCAGCATCTTTGGTCGTGATGTGCTCAACCACCATATTGAGATTTGGATGGCGGCTGGCCAGTGGCACCAGAATTTCGTCTAAAAATTTCTTTTCACGATCAAAAATATCCACGTCTGAGTGGGTGACTTCACCGTGTACCAACAGTTTGATGTCGTTTTCGGCCAGTGCTGCGGCCAGTTCATCCAACTTGCCCAGATCGGTTACACCAGAATCTGAGTTAGTGGTTGCGCCAGCCGGGTACAGTTTAACGGCAACAATATGGCCCGCTTCTTTGGCTTCACGAATCATGTCCGGCGTGGTGTTGTCGGTGAGATACAGCACCATCAGTGGATTAAAGTTCAAACCCTGTGGCACCTTAGACAGGATGCGGCCACGATACTCTAATGCCTGCTCGGCATTCATTACCGGTGGTTGAAGGTTCGGCATGATAATCGCGCGTCCCATCACCCGGGCGGTAGCAGGCACGGTGTGCTGCAACACGGCACCATCGCGCAGGTGCAGATGCCAATCGTCAGGGCGAGTGATGGTAATGCGGTCAGTCATTGGGGCAAACCTCAGCTAATCTTAGAAAAGTTATCGGAGTATATGATCTCGGTTGGCCCGCATTGTACCGAAAAGTGGCGGACTTTTCCTGATTATCTCAGCGTTCGGGCGCCATCAAAATAACGAAGGGCTCAATCATTTGAGTATTTGGCCGATAACCCAGTGGTAACTCTGAAATATGCGTCGAATGGCACTTTTTTATCTGAATAAATGACGGTTTGTTATGTTACGAATGTTGTCTGTTATAACTCTGTTGTGCATCTGGCTGCCTTTGCCGGCGGCTCAGCCGCTGCAGTTTGCTGGTGGCCTGGACAGTACCGAATGGACCTTATCCGGTTCGGTATTTGAGTGCCGTTTTGCCCAACAGATTCCGGATTATGGCCGTGGTGTGTTTTATCATCAGGCCGGTGAGGATGTGTATTTCCAGTTAGAAACGACCCGCAATCTGATGGACTACAGTCAGGCTCAGGTGAGCATTCTGCCCCCTTATTGGCAACCGAGTGGTAAAACCGAGTTCTTAGGTACCAGTAAAATCAGTCGTCAGCAGCCGGTGCTCAGTCTGGATCATGAACGTACGAATCGCTTTTTACATGCGTTGATGGAAGGGAAATGGCCGACCATCAGCCACAAAACCTATTACGACGATGAACGCTTTGTGCAGATTCAATTGTCGTCGTTAGCGTTTGATGACTTTTATCTCGATTACCTGGAGTGTGTGAAACAACTGTTGCCGGTTAACTTTGATCAGGTCGCCCGTTCGAAGGTGTTTTTTGGAGAGGGTGAAAAAGACATTGATAAGCCCGATATGGAAGTGCTCGATACCATTATTTTTTATATGAAAAATGATCCGAGAGTGTTTGCGGCTTATCTGGATGGCCATTCTGATAATCAGGGGCGGCGTTATGACCAACGTCAGATTTCCAAAGCACGGGTGGAAGATGTTGAGCGTTATTTTATTAAACAGGGTATTGATCCGGAGATGATCACCACCCGTTTTCATGGCGGTCGTTACCCGGTTGCCTCTAATAAGAGCCGCAAAGGCCGTGCAGAAAACCGTCGGGTGACCATCCGCCTGGAGCAGCGCACGGATATGCCGATTCCCGATCACTTGCTGTTTAAGTTGCCTCCCCGTACTGACCGCTGATGATCTGAACGCCAAGCTTGGCTAGTTGCGGTGCAATCAGTACAATATGCCCCCTTAAATTTTTCTGTTGCCCGGGTTGAGAACAATCTGGGCCTAATCGTCCTGGAGAATTCCATGTCAGACATCAAAAAAGTGGTGTTGGCCTATTCCGGTGGTTTAGATACCTCGGTAATCGCTAAGTGGCTGAAAGAAGAGTACAACTGTGAAGTGGTGACCTTTACTGCTGACCTGGGTCAGGGTGAAGAAGTCGAGCCAGCACGTGCTAAAGCCGAAGCATTAGGCATCAAAGAAATTTACATCGATGACCTGCGTGAAGAATTTGCCCGCGATTTCGTATTCCCGATGTTCCGTGCAAATACCATCTACGAAGGTGAATACTTGCTGGGTACTTCCATTGCTCGCCCGCTGATCGCCAAGCGTCTGATTGAAATTGCTAATGAAACCGGCGCTGATGCCATTGCTCATGGTGCAACGGGCAAAGGCAACGATCAGGTACGTTTCGAGCTGGGTGCTTACGCACTGAAGCCAGGCGTTAAAGTGATTGCGCCATGGCGTGATTGGGATCTGACTTCTCGTGAAACCCTGATGGCTTACTGTGATGAACACGGTATTGAAGTTGAGAAGAAGGCAGGCAAGAAGTCGCCTTACTCAATGGATGCCAACCTGCTGCACATTTCTTACGAAGGTGACATTCTGGAAGATCCTTGGAATGAGCCGGAAGAAGATATGTGGCTGTGGACCAAGGCACCAGAGCAAGCCAAAGATGAGCCAACTTACCTGACCATCAGCTTCAAAAACGGTGATCCGGTTGCTATCGACGGTGTTGAAAAATCACCGGCAACCATTATGGAAGAACTGAACAAAACAGCTGGTGAAAACGGCGTTGGCCGTGTCGACATCGTAGAAAACCGTTATGTGGGCATGAAGGCCCGTGGTTGTTACGAGACTCCAGCGGGTACTGTATTGCTGAAAGCGCACCGCGCTATCGAGTCCATCACGCTGGACCGTGAAGCCATGCACCTGAAAGATGAGCTGATGCCTAAATACGCTAAGCTGATTTATAACGGTTACTGGTGGTCCCCTGAGCGTGCCATGCTGCAAGCCGCGATTGATGAAACTCAGAAAGTGGTTAACGGTGATGTTCGCATTAAGCTGTATAAAGGTAACGTGATTGTTGTGGGTCGCCAGTCTGAAGATACGCTGTTTGACGAAGCGATTGCCACCTTTGAAGACGATGCGGGTGCTTACGATCAGGCGGATGCAGCAGGCTTTATTAAGCTGAATGCTCTGCGCCTGCGTACTGCTGCGAAAAAAGGCCGCAGCCCGCTGTAAGCATTATTGCTGCTAAGCCAGGCATAAATAGGTCGACAATAGAAAAACGCTGGTGTGAAAACGCCGGCGTTTTTTTATGCGTGTTTAATACTCTCTCTTAGGTTTAATTCATAATTCAGGTACCGGGAATTTTAATAGCAGCAACAGGATGTTGCGGTAGCCCGGCAGGCACATGGATGTGCCTTCGGGGCGGTGGCTTAAAATTCCCGGTACCTGAATTATTGCGATACGACTCAGAACTTTCTTTAGGGGAGTGTGGTTGACACTATACTCAGTCAATGGGAATGTGAAGGTTCTTACTTAACGGAGTGTTGTCATGTCCGAACTGGATGGTTTATTGCGCGATAAAGTACGTTTGTTAGGTAATGTGTTAGGGCAGGCTATTGCTGCTCAGCACGGTGATTCGATGTTGCAACGTATCGAAGATATTCGGTTGCAAGCCAAAACGGCGAGAGCCGGGGATGATACCGACCGGGACCGATTGTTAGCTTTGTTAAAAACGATGCCGGACGATGCATTGGTGCCAGTTGTTCGGGGTTTTAATCAGTTTTTAAATCTCGCCAATATCGCTGACCAGCAACATACTGCCAGCTGGCGTCGTAGTGATTTTTTGAATGATGATGCTGATCGCCTTTTTAATGATTTATTAGATCGTTTGCAAAAAAACGGCATTGATGGCTTAGACCTTAGTCAAAAAGTTGCTGATGTGAATATTGAGCTGGTGTTAACGGCTCACCCAACCGAAGTCACACGTCGTACACTGATTCAGAAATACGATTTAATTGCTCAGTTGCTGCAGCAGCGCGATGACTTGCGTGACGGTCATCCTCGCCTGAAAGATATTGAAAAACGTATCGCTTCGTTGGTTGAAGAGATATGGCAAACCGATGAAATCCGACAAACCCGACCAACGCCGGTTGATGAAGCTAAATGGGGTTTTGCCGTGGTGGAAAATTCACTGTGGCAAGCCGTACCACAATTATTACGCCATCTGGATAACGAACTGCGCCAACGTGGCAGCAGTGCATTACCGTTAACCGCTGCGCCTATTCGTTTTTCTTCCTGGATGGGAGGCGATCGCGATGGTAATCCAAATGTGACCTCAGAAATTACCCGTGAAGTGCTGTATCTGGCACGTTGGATGGCCGCCGATTTATACCTGCGTGATATCGAAAAGCTGGGTATGCAATTGTCGATGACGGCTGCATCGGCTGAAATGAAACAGGCATATCCGGGTCATGAACCTTATCGTGCCTGTATTCACGATCTGCGTGATCGGTTAGAAAAGACACGTGCCTGGGCAGCTGCCAAAGCAAAAGGGAAAGAGTGCGATATTCAACCCATTGTCCATGTTGATGAATTATTGCAGCCATTAATGCTGTGTTATAACAGCCTGATTGATCAGGGGATGGATACCGTCGCCAATGGCTTGTTGTTAGATACGTTACGACGAGTCGCTTGTTTTGAATTGTCTATGGTGCGTTTGGATGTACGTCAGGAATCAACCCGACACGCCAATGTCATACAGGCAATTTGTGAGTTTTATGGCTGGGGTGATTATCACAGCTGGAGTGAAGAGCAAAAACAACAGTTCTTATTAAAGGAATTACAGTCTCAACGGCCATTAATTCCGACGCGCTGGCAGCCTGAGCCAGATGTTCAGGAAGTGCTGGATACCATGAAAGTCATCGCCTCGGATGTGGGTGAAGGGGTGTCTTGCTACATTATTTCAATGGCCAGTGAACCTTCCGATATTTTAGCGGTTGCGCTGTTATTACAAGCGTGTGATGTACGCAATCATTTACCGATTGTGCCCTTGTTCGAAACGCTGGATGACCTTGAACAATCATCGCCAAGAATGGAAAAACTCTGGTCGGTGGATTGGTACCGTGATTATTGCCAGGGTCATCAACAGGTCATGATTGGCTATTCCGATTCATCCAAAGATGCCGGGCAACTGGCTGCTGTTTGGGCGCAATATCGTGCTCAGGAAAGTTTGTCGAGCATTGCCAAAGAAAAAAATATTCGCCTGCGTTTATTTCATGGTCGTGGTGGCACGGTGGGTCGTGGCGGTGGTCCGGCTTATGGTGCCATTCTGGCGCAACCGCCAGGCTCGGTTGAAAATGGCCTACGAGTAACTGAGCAGGGTGAGGTTATCCGTTTTAAATACGGTATGCCGGAATTAGCCTTGCGCAATCTTAAGGTGTATGTCACTTCCGTTCTCGAAGCCAACCTGCTACCGCCTGAGAGTGCCAAACCACAATGGCGTGATGCGATGGAAACACTGGCCAGTGATGGTGTCGAATCCTATCGTGGCATGGTCAGAGATACTGAAGATTTCGTGCGTTATTTTCGGGCGGCAACACCCGAGCAGGAGCTGGGTAAACTGGCACTGGGCAGCCGCCCGGCACGTCGCAAAGCTGGTGGTGGTATCGAAACACTGCGTGCCATTCCATGGATCTTTGCCTGGACACAAATGCGTTTGATGTTACCCGCCTGGCTGGGCGCCGACGACGCGTTAGAACAGCACATTAGTCATGACAAGCTGGATTTATTGCAAGAGATGTATCAGCAATGGCCATTCTTCCACACGTATATTGATATGCTGGAAATGGTGGTTTCCAAAGCCGATCCGGTGCTGGCGCAATATTATGAGAGTCGCCTGGTTGAAGATGAACTGCAACCGTTAGGTCGTGTGTTACGTTCGCGTTTGGAGCAGATGCGCAAATTGGTGCTTCAGGTTAAACAGCAGACCACTTTGTTAGAAAACAGCCGTTCGCTTGAACGTTCGATGAGCATCCGAAACCCCTACACAGATCCGCTGCATTATCTCCAGGCAGAGCTGCTGCACCGTAATCGCTCTGCCGAAGAGGAGATTAGTCAGGTTGAGCAGGCATTGAAAGTGACAATGGCAGGTATTGCAGCCGGTATGCGCAATACTGGGTAAAGTCAGCCAGCTGAGAGTTTGAAGAGCCGGGATGTCCGTCGATGTAGGTGTAACTACCAAAGTCGAGCGGTACTTTCCCGGCTTTTTTTCCACAATGACTTGAGCAAGAACCTTGCTGAAGGTAAGGTTAGGCCAATTTTTTTTCGCGTCTGGCTAAAAAGTGAACAATTATGCCAGTCAGCCAAGATTTTAATTAACCATTAAGGAGTTTGCGCATGCGCGTAATTCTGTTGGGTGCGCCCGGTGCTGGTAAAGGTACTCAGGCCCAGTTTATTTGTGACAAATTTGAAATTCCTCAGATTTCTACTGGTGATATGCTGCGAGCCGCGGTTAAAGCGGGCAGTGAACTGGGTTTAAAAGTTAAGGAAATCATGGAAACCGGCGGTCTGGTCTCTGATGATATTATTATCGACCTGGTTAAAGAGCGTATCCAGCAACAGGATTGCGCCAATGGCTTCCTGTTTGATGGCTTCCCACGCACCATTCCACAAGCGCAGGCACTGTTAGATGCAGGTGTTGATATTGACGCTGTTCTGGAAATTGATGTAGCTGATGAAGAAATCGTCAAGCGTTTGGGCGGACGTCGCGTTCACCCGGGCTCCGGTCGTGTTTACCATGTTGTTTACAACCCACCTAAAGTGGAAGGTAAAGATGATGAAACCGGTGAAGAGCTGATTCAGCGTGACGATGATCAGGAAGAAACCATTCGCAAGCGTTTGGCTATTTATCATGAGCAGACTGCACCACTGGTTTCTTTTTATAAAGAGCTGCAGGCTGAAAAAGGTGATTCTGCACCAAAATACAGCCACATCCCTGGTGTTGGTTCTCTGGAAGAAATCACAGAATCAGTTATGTCAGCTCTGAGCTGAGTAGCTGCTTTTCTATAAAAGGGCCGATTGGCCCTTTTTTTATATCTGAAAAATACTTTTATTTTTTGGCCTCAGCACCATAAAAATATTCGGCATGGCTAATTTTTGGCTATTGAACGTCTGATTTATTGAACCTTTGATTTGTTATAAAACCACTTTGAATTATTTGACGGTCCACCGTAAAAAGACGGCAGCTAAATACCAAATCGATCAAACAGTGTATGACCAGGAATATATAAAAATCGTTTAAGTGATTCGTTTATCTGGGCAAAAAACCGATTTTAATCAAAAAAATCATCGCAAAAGGTAAAAAAAAGCCAAAATCAAGTTTTTTATGCGAATATTTTTTGGTTTTTTAATTTAAAAATACTATTATTGCAACGAATAGTTATTGTACAGCGCTTGCTGTTATTGGCGGTTGTACGTACTACGATTTCTGATCAGACATAAAATCGAGGACTAACCATGGCACGACCAAAGAAAGCGCCTGCTAAACGTGGACGTAAGCCTGCTGCCAAAAAAGCGGAAGCACCAGCTCTGCCAAAAGCAGTTGTAGCAGCAACTAAAGCCGTTGAAAAAGCAGCTAAAGCAGTTGCTACTCAACAAACTAAAGTAGAAGCAGCTGAGAAAAAAGCAGCGGCGGCAAAAGCAAAAGCAACTGCTGCTAAAGCAACTGCAGCAGCTAAGCGTGCTGCAACTACCGCTAATGCAAAAGTAAAAGCTGAAAAAGAGAAGCTGCAAGTTGCTAAAGCAGCAGCTCGTGCTGCAGCAACTGCTCTGAAAGTTGCTGAGATTGAAGCAAAAGCAGAAGCGGCTCTGGCAGCAGCAAAAGAAGCCGCTGTGGCCTATGAAGCTGAACTATCAGCTAAAGCAGATGCCGATCTGGCGAAAGCCGTTGCGACTTTTGAAGCTAAGTGGCGTAAAGCCCGTGCGAAGCAAGACGCTGTTAAAGTGAAAGCGCGCGCGAAGAAAGAAGAAGGCAAAGCAAAAGCTACAGCTAAGAAGCTGAAAGCAAAAGCAGCCGCAGCTGAAAAGCCAGCGAAGCCAAAAGGTAAACCAGGTCGTCCTGCTAAAGCGAAAACGGCTACAGCTAAAGATGCGGCTCCTAAACGTCGTGGTCGTCCAGCCAAAGCGGCGGCAGCTCCTGCAAAAACGGAAGCGCCTAAGCGTCGTGGTCGTCCAGCCAAAGCGGCAGCAGCTCCTGCAAAAGCGGAAGCGCCTAAGCGTCGTGGTCGTCCAGCTAAAGCGGCAGCAGCAGCTCCTGCAAAAGCTGAAGCACCTAAGCGTCGTGGCCGTCCGCCAAAAGCAGCCGCAGCTGCACCAGCAAAAGACGCCGCACCTAAGCGTCGTGGTCGCCCGCCTAAGGCAGCTAAATAATAAAAATGCCCGGCTTGCCGGGCATTTTTATATCCTTTCTTCCTTCCCCTGAATTCCGCTATGTTATACTGCGGCCTGTTTTTAAGGCTGTTTTTGTTTTCTCTGGAGCGGTATTGCTAGCGCTATGGCTAACCTGTTAATTCTTGATGCTTCTTCCGCATTATGCTCGGTATCTGTAACCACGGATCAAGGTAATTTTCATCTCTGTGAAGACCAGCCAAGACGTCATGCTCAACGACTCTTACCCATGGTGGATGAAATACTGCAGCAAGCCGGTATGAGTAAACATCAGTTGGATGGTATCGCTTATGGTCGTGGCCCCGGATCGTTTACCGGTATACGAATTGCGGCTTCGGTCATGCAAGGTATTGCTTTGGCTCTGGATCTTCCGGTTTATGGTTGCTCCTCGTTGCAAGCTGTTGCTCAGGAAGTGGCAGATACCCAATCGATTCACACTGCGCAAAAAATTGCCGTTGTTATGGATGCTCACATGGGTGAAGTGTTCTGGAGTATTTTCCAGTGTGACAACAATGGCATGATGCAACCACATGGTCAGGAGCATGTTTCGACCCCACAGGTATGCATTGATGCGTTAACTGGTTTTAATGGCTTAGTGGTCGGCGATGGTTTGGCTCTGGAGAGTTTGTCGGCGCTAACCGCTGATGATCCGACTGTTCAGCCGAAGACTGAATTTATGACTCGTTTGGTTCAGGCGGCCTGGAAAAACAATGAGTTTGGTAGCGAAGAACAACACCAGCCTGTTTATTTACGCGATTCCGTTGCCTGGAAAAAATTGGATGAACAGCCGAGCTTATTGAAGCGCTCTTAAGGATATATCATGGATTTGATTGAAATTATTGTACTGGCTCTGTTGCAGGGATTAACGGAATTTTTGCCAATTTCCAGCTCAGCACATTTGATTCTGCCGTCCAGAATGTTGGGTTGGGAAGATCAGGGGTTGGCTTTTGATGTCGCAGTACACGTTGGCACTCTGGCGGCGGTCATGTTGTATTTTCGTCGAGATATTGGGGTGTTAACGCTTAATTGGTTTAAAACCGGTTTCAGTTCGGCTCCAAATACCGAAGCAAAACTCGCCTGGTTTGTGGTTGTGGCAACCATTCCGGCTGGGTTAGCCGGATTATTACTTGATGACTGGATCGAAGCTAATTTACGCTCAACAGCGGTTATCGCGGCAACTACCATTGGTTTTGGTTTGTTACTGGGATTTGCAGATAAAACCCAAAAAGACGGTATCACCCTGACTCATATGACATTAATGATGGCTCTGGTGATTGGCCTGGCGCAGGCGTTGGCATTAATTCCGGGCACTTCACGTTCAGGGATTACCATTACTGCAGCGCTGTTGGTTGGTTTGCATCGAGTTGAAGCCGCTCGTTTTTCCTTCTTATTATCCATTCCGCTTATTCTGGCTGCTGGAGGTTTAAAAACTCTGGAGTTAGCCAATTCAGCATTGCCGGTTGATTGGATATCGCTGGCCTTAGGGGCTGCTATATCAGCAATCAGTGCCTGGTTGTGTATTTATTATTTTCTCGCCTTTATTAACAAAATTGGCATGATGCCGTTTGTGGTATATCGGTTGATACTGGGTGCTGTTCTTTTGGTGTTCTTTATCTGATGAGTTTGCTGATTTGTTTGGATCACAGTAAAGATTCTGAAGCGCTGGCGTTGAGCCAGCGTTTTTCTTTATCGTTGGCGGATGAGTCTCTGCTGGCAGAGCCGGGTTTTCACCTGTGTTTGGATGAACAAGGTTTAAGTTTGCAGCAAGGCAATGTTAAGCCCGGTAAAAAGCGTACACAGGTACAGGTTGATTTTTCACAAGGCGCGGTTGCTCACCGACGAAAATTTGGTGGTGGACAAGGACAGGATATTGCTAAGGCGATTGGTGTTAGCGCGTATAAACCCACCGTCATTGATGCCACTGCAGGTTTAGGGCGTGATTCCTTTGTATTGGCAACTTTGGGTTGTCAGGTAACGGCTTATGAGCGTCAGCCGGTTGTGGCTGCGTTATTGCAGGATGGCTTGAACCGCGGTGCGCTCGATCCGGAAATTAGCGACATTATCCACCGTATACATCTCGAATTTGGTAGTAGCCACGAGTTGTTAGTACCACCTTCTGACTCGGCATTATTAAAAGACGTGGTGTATCTCGACCCAATGTTTGAACACGACGAAAAGGCGAAGGCGCAGGTTAAAAAAGACATGCAGGCATTTCGTCAGGTCGTTGGGCAGGATGCGGATGCGGATGATTTATTGTCTCGTGCATTGGCGTGTGCCCGTTGTCGGGTGGTGGTGAAGCGTGCGCGGAAAGCACGGCCACTGGCCGACCGCGAGCCAACTTATTCGTTAACCGGAAAAGCCAACCGGTTTGATATTTATGTGAAAGCCAAAGTCGCACCGCCCCCGCTCTGAGAGCGGGGGCATCGATGTGCGTTTAAGGCATTGTTAATCCGGTAATTCAGTTTCCAGACTGCGTAAAATGCTCTGACGCAGAGCGCCATCAAGAATCACTTCTAATACATCCGACAAAGCTTTTAACTCATCGTTGTAGGCCAATAAATCATCGTCCGTTTTGGTCAGCAGCTGGCGCTCCTGCAAATGCTGGATCAAAGTGCGGAATAATGATTTATCGAAGAACTCGGGCGCATTGATGCCATACAGTAAGCTGATACGCTGTGCCAATAAGGTGCTCTGTTCCTCGGTTTCCTTAGCGTTTAAGCTGCCAGAGCCGCGGCGAATCAGCAGGCTGATGGTGAGGAAATAACGTTCCAGCGTCTGCATAACGTTATCGGCTAAGCCACGTAACATCGCAAACTCATTGCTGGTGGTTGGCGTGGCATGGAAACCCTGCTCATTTTCAAACAAATAGCCTTTTTCAACCAATGCGTTCAGCCAGCGATCAATATCCGCATCCAGCTCATCGGCACGCCAGTGGAGGAATAATTCAGCCTGTAGGAAGGAATACAATTGCTGAATATTCTGGTGTACCTGATCACGGTTATAACGTTGGTTATTCACAAATAAACAGGCAATCAATGATGGCAGCGCAAACAGGTGTAACACATTATTGCGATAGTAAGTCAGAGTAACAGCCTGGCGATCATCGGTCTGAATCAGGTCGCCCATCGGATGTTTGCTGCGTGAGAATACACCCAGTTTTTCAGCGTAAGCTAACCACTCAATGCCATTGCCCTCGGGTAAGGCGGTGATGTCGCTGTATGGCGTCTGTTCTAATAAATCACGATACGACTCCATCTGACGAATCAGAGTGTGTTCGTCCATCGCCTGGCGTGGCGCGGATAAAATACTCAGCGCCAATAAATTAATCGGGTTGACGGACGCGGCGTTATTAATTTCAGTTGCGACTTTTAGTGCCAGCTTGTTAACGACTTCAGGAGCCCAGTCCGGACGGAACTGACAAGCCTGGTAATCCTGCTGTTGCCAGTCTGGCTTTTCCTGATCAAGAAAATCCGTCAGGTAAATTGGGTTACCAAAGGTGACGTGTACTTTACCGAAGGACTTTTTAAAGGAACGCAGTGTGCCCAATAAACCAAAGATGCTTTCTTTCTTTTTCTTCTTGCCGCGTAGCTCACCCAGGTAGCTGCCAGCTTCAAAGACTTTTTCATAACCTGTATACACCGGCATAAAAATAATGGGCTTTTTGGAGTCACGCAGATAGCTGCGCAATGTCATGGCCAGCATGCCAGCTTTGGGGTTCAGTGTGCGTCCGGTACGGCTGCGGCCTCCTTCAACAAAATATTCAGTGGCGTAGCCGTTGCTGAAAATAGTGTGCAGGTATTCATCAAAAACAGCGGCATAGAGTGGATTATCGCGAAAGGTACGGCGCATAAAGAAAGCACCACCACGTCGCAGAATTGGCCCAACCACGGGCATATTCAGGTTAATACCGGCAGCGATTTGTGGTAGTTGCAAGCCCTGCACGTACAGAACGTAAGACAACAGCAGATAATCAATGTGGCTGCGGTGGCAAGGCACATAAATAATTTCGTTGTCTTTACTGACGTCTTTCAGTGTTTCGATATTGTGTAAATTGACCCCGTTATAAATTTTGTTCCACACCCAGGTCAGCAACACATAAAGAAAGCGTACATTGGTATAAGAAATATTAGACGCAATTTCGTCGGCGTATTTCAGGGCTTGTTGCTGCGCTTTGGCTTTACTGATGCCTTTGCTTTCTACTTCTTGCTGGATGGCTTTCAGCACCATGGGTTTACGTGGAATATTGTGCACCAGTGTCCGGCGGTGGGATAAGTCTGGCCCCAGAACCGAAGCCGATACCTGACGGTTATGAACGCGCAGAATTCGCGATACTTTGCGTGCCAGCACTTCTGGGCTTTTGTCCGCTTCATACAGCTCACGCAGAGAAACAGGTTTTGAAAAATGGACGAAAGTATTCCGACCATTGAGCAAAATGGCCATTAATGTGACCAGCCTTCCACCCAGTGCGCCACTGTTCTGCAGCCAGATTTTCAGGAAGGAGCCTTCTTTGTCCGGGGCTTTGCCCCAAAATACCCGTACAGGGATGATTTGGATGTCGCGTTGTTCATCCTCGGCCAGCCAGCTGGCATGTTTCACTAATTGTTTGGCAACCGTTGGCGATCCTTTACGACGGAAAATCCCAGTGCGTTTATACAAGTTGAAAAAAGGTTTGGCAGACAAACGTCGTGATAAGCGCTCTTCATTTGGGCTGGTCCAGCCAAACTGAGTCACTTCTTTATCAATCACCAGTTGTTCTGCATGGGATGGCGAAAGCAGGGCATAAACGACTGGCTGATCTGATGAAAGGTTAAATTCTGACGTATCCGGGCCAATCACACGGGTCTTGATAACGCTGTACAGCATTTTTTGCTGCCAGCGATAAAGTGTGCGGCGCAGTGACTGTATAAACTGCATATATAAATCTCATAACGATAGGCAAAGCGCGATGATCTGACAGGTGAATCTGCCGGATAAAAGCTGGCTTAGTTTACCCTTCTGTCGTCAGGGTTAAAATGACTTATGCGCTTTGGTGAGCTGTCATTAGAGTATTTTTGATTTTCCTACTGTTCCGGGTCTGAAAGTGTCGAAAATTGTCAATCAGGCTCAACAAATTCGCTCAATATGATAGACATTAACGCGCTGATAAAACCGCTGCACAAAGGTGCAGTGAAGTTATGTGAAGATGCAGATTTTTCACGGAGTTGGAAATGATTAAGGTAGAACAATTAACTAAGCGATTTGGCGGCATTACCGCTGTTGATCAGTTATCGTTTCAGGTAATGCCAGGTGAGGTTTTGGGTTTTCTCGGGCCGAATGGTGCCGGAAAATCGACCACCATGAAAATGATTACGGGTTTTCTTGAGCCGGACTTTGGCTCAGTTGAAATTTTTGGCGCGGATATTGTGAAAGCGCCACTTCAGGCAAAACAGCAGATTGGTTATTTGCCGGAAGGTGCTCCGGCCTATGGCGATATGACGGTATTGGCTTTTTTGCGGTTTATGGCTGAAATCCGGGGTTTTTCCGGATCTGAATTGAGCAATCGTGTGGCCGCGGTTGTGGATAAAACCGAACTCAGAGAGGTGCTTAAACAGCCGGTTGAAACCTTATCAAAAGGGTTTAAGCGTCGTGTGGGATTAGCGCAAACCCTGATTCATGATCCGGCGGTACTGATTCTGGATGAACCAACCGATGGCCTGGACCCGAATCAAAAACAGCAGGTCAGGGATCTGATTACCCATTTATCCGACGACAAAATTGTGATTGTTTCTACCCATATTCTTGAAGAGGTCACGTCGGTTTGCTCGCGAGCTATGATTATCGCACAAGGGAAAAAAGTGATTGATGGCACGCCACAGGAGCTGGAAGCGCGCTCCCGTTATCATCAAGCCATTTCACTCAGCTTCAGTGAGCCTGTTGCACAAGCGGCTTCCGCTTTGGCTGCACTGGATGGCGTGATGGAGGTAGATGAAACGCAGAATGGTCGTCATTACCTGCTGTTCCCTGAACCGGGTGTCGCGTTATACCCGCAGGTCAATACCCTGATCAATCAACAACAGTGGCCAATCGATACTTTGCACATTGAACGCGGGCGACTCGATGATGTATTTCGTTCATTGACGATAGCTGATCATGATCAGACTGACATGGCAGTAAAATAAGGAGGTTGATATGAGTACCTGGATTATATGCAAACGTGAGCTGGCGGCTTATTTTTCGACACCGGTTGCTTACGTATTTATTTTAATTTTTCTGATGATGTCGGGGGTTTTTACCTTTTATCTCGGTGGTTTTTACAGCCGTGGGCAAGCGGACTTATTGCCTTTTTTCAGTTTTCACCCGTGGTTGTATTTATTCTTTATGCCGGCGATTGCCATGAGTTTGTGGTCGCAGGAGCGACAGTTGGGCACCATTGAATTATTAATGACCTTGCCCATCACATTGTGGCAAGCGGTGTTAGGGAAATTCCTGGCCGCCTGGTTATTTGCCGGTATTGCCTTGTTGTGCACCTTTCCGGTTTGGTTGACGGTGAATTACCTGGGGGAAGCCGATAATGGTGTGGTGTTCACCAGTTACCTGGGCAGCTGGTTAATGGCGGGAGCATTTATTGCGGTTGGCTCCTGTATGTCAGCACTCAGTCGCAATCAGATTGTGGCTTTTATTCTGGCGGTATTGGTGTGTTTTATTCTGATGTTATCGGGTTTGCCGATGGTGTTGGATGTATTCCGCAGCTGGGCATCGGTTCAGGTGGTTGATTTTGTTGCCAGTCTTAGTTTTATGACACATTTTGAGGCTTTGTCACGGGGTGTGGTTGATCTGCGAGATGTGTTGTTTTTTTTACTGACAATTGTCATCTGGTTGCTGGCGACGCGTCAGGTTCTGCTGGTTAAAAAAGCTCAATAAGGAGGTCGTTATGAAATTAAAGTCATTGTTTTTATTCGGGCTATTTGCGGCTTTTATTGCAGGGGCAGCGTTGATTCACAATCTGGGCGGTAAAGTGCGCCTGGACCTGACCGAACAAGGTTTATTCACCTTATCCGATGGTACCAAACGTATTCTGGCTGATATGAACAAACCACTGGAAATGCAGCTGTTTTTTTCACAGCAGGCCAGTCAGGATCTGACCCAATTACGGGCCTATGCCAAACAGGTTGAAGAGTTACTGGCCGAGTACGTACTGCACTCGAATAACATGCTGGTGCTGACGGTGATCGATCCTGAACCTTTTTCTGAGCAGGAAGATAAAGCAACAGAATTAGGCCTGCAGGCAGTGCCGGTGTCGACTTTTGGTGATGAGTTGTATTTTGGCCTGGCACTTAAAGAATTAACCGAGGCCGGTGATGGTGCTGTCGCCGTCTTACCTTTTTTACAGCCGGATCAGGAAGCGTTTCTGGAATACGATGTCACACGTCTGATCCATCAGCTACAGCAGGATCGTGCTCCGGTCATTGGTGTGCTGAGCGGATTAAATGTCAGGGGTGGGTTTGATCCTCAAACGGGAAGACAAACACCACCCTGGATGTCGGTTGAGCAGTTGGAACAACAATACGAAGTTCGTTCCTTGACGCCTGAACTCGACCACATTGATGATGATATTGATCTGTTGATGTTGATTCAGCCGCCGGAGTTAACTGACCAGGCGTTGTATGCCATCGATCAGTTTGCATTAAAGGGTGGGCGTATTTTGGCATTTCTCGATCCGGTTGCCGAAAGTTCATCGGCTTCTGCCATGGCGGTAACGGATGCGGGGTCGCCAACGGCTTTGAACACATTACTCTCAAGCTGGGGGGTGAGCTGGGATGCCGGACAAGTGGTATTGGATGCGGCTAATGCATTGGTGGTTTCTCAGGGAGCGAATCGGCCTCCGATGCGTCATTTTGGTTTGTTATCACTGACTCAGGAGGGTGTGGAAAGTCACAGTGTGGTCACGTCTCAGTTGGAAAGTCTGAATCTGGGAACGGTTGGGGCTTTTCAGGCGACCGCTGAAGCGACAACAGAGATTCAACCCTGGCTGTTTTCTTCGGTTGAATCTCAATTAATGGATGCAAATAGGATGCGTCTTGGTGTTGATCTGATTGAGTTGCAACGGAATTTTGTTGCCTCCGGTGAGGAATACGCGTTGGCAGTTAGGGCGTTGGGCAATGCCAATACGGCCTTTCCAACGGGTGTTGATCATAAAAAAGCGGAAGGGCATTTAGCGCAAACAGAATCGTTGTCTGTCACACTTATTGCGGATACCGATGTATTGACCGACCGTTTGTGGGTACAGGTGCAAAACTTCTTTGGGCAGCGTATCGCATCGCCCTGGGCCGATAACGGCAATTTGGTGATCAACCTGGTCGATCAATTGGCGGGCAGCCCTGAGTTGATTACTTTACGTGCCCGAGGCCAATACAGCCGACCTTTTGACAGGGTAAATGAGTTACAGGCGTTAGCAGAAGAACGCTTTTTAGTCAGTGAGCAACGTTTGCAACAACGCCTTGAGGAGACGGAGGTGCAGCTGGCGCAGTTGCAGCAACAAAAAGACGGTGAGGGGGCATTGCTGGCATTATCGGATGAACAACAAGCAGCGCTGGAAGATTTTCAGCGACAAAAGGTCGAAATCCGTAAAGAGCTGCGTAGCGTCCAACATGAATTGGATAAAGATATTGAAGCGCTGGGTACACGCCTGAAGGTACTTAATATTTTTGTTGCGCCTGTGCTTCTGACGTTTTTATGCTGGTTGGTTGCCTATCTGATACGGCGACGTCAAACATTGTCGTAAGCTGTCAAGCCAACGCTTTTCTTTCACATCAGCCGACTTATGTTTCACCGAGTGCGAGACATGAGTCGGATTGATCGTCAAAGATGCGGTTAAGGCTGGAGTTAATAATGAGGCGGCGGTGTCTCATCAGACAATTGTTTAATGCCGTTATCACCCGCTCCGGCTTGTTCCAGTTTCTGATGCATCATCTGAATGGCACGTTTTGCCAGCTCAAACTGCTGCGATAAATCAGCCACTTCGCTGTTTAAACTGTCGACGGTGTCCTCCAGGAAAGCAACTCGAGTCTCCAGCTCGACGATTTGCTGCTGGTGCTTTTCCGGAGAAAGCTGCTTTTCTGAGGCTAGACTTTTTTCTGCTGGGGATTGTTTCTCTGACACTCTTTACCTTATTGCTATCGTGTTGATTTTTTTAATGAATTGGGCTTTCATAGCCCACTTGTTATATTTGCGCATTGTGTCTTCCAGTGTGTCATCTTGCCATTTTTTTACGGCAGATTGCTATCAGGAATTCATGGATGTGTTCGCGCAAATTGTGATTAAACGATAATAACGATAGATACGAGAGAAAACATGGGTAAAGTTCTGATTCGTAAATTAATTATAGCCGCCGTCTTTGCAGCACTGCTTCCGGTTCTGATGCAGGTTGCCTTTCCGCTGAGTTTTGAAGGTAAAACTAATCTGTTGGCCACACTTGCGGTTGCCGCGTTTGTGATCAGCGTTGTTTCTGCACAGTTAGTGCCGGCACGTCGTCGCCGTTACCGTGGCAGCGGCACCATTGTTGAAAACGATGTTGAAGATGGCCGTGAGCGTGGTGTGGTGAAATGGTTCAATGTGAAAAAAGGTTTTGGTTTCATTACCTGGGATGATGGCGAAGATGTCTTTGTTCACTTCCGCTCAATTCGTGGTCAGGGCCACCGTTCATTAACCGAAGGTCAGCGTGTGAAGTTTACCGTGGTTCGTGGTCAGAAAGGACCTCAAGCCGAAGACGTTTCTGCCGTTCGCTGAATGTTTTCAGCAATCAGCTAACTAAAAAAGGCCGCATCTGCGGCCTTTTTTGTGGGTGTCATTCTGACGGTGTTGCGGAATTATTTCCCTGGTGGAGGCTGAGTTCATCACAGCTTTGTGTTTCAGCGTACCATTGCATGATCAGAGTGAGCTGTTGCCAGATTGCCATCGCGTATCTCCTGCAGGTTTGAATTCAGTATAGACAAAACCTGCGGGAGTAAAGCGCGTTGTTGAGCGCTTATTTCAGCGCAATCAGTGCTTTTAATAAGCGTGGGTTGCTGACAACAATGTTGGCCCCCGGTTTTACCTGAGGTGCGCCGCTGATATCCGATACCAGGCAGCCTGCTTCTGAAGCAATCAGAGTGCCTGCCGTTAATGCAAACTCATCGACATTGCTCAGTAACGCGCCCTGGAAGCGATCGGCAGCAACATAAGCCAGAGATAAGGCATTGGAGCCAATGTTGCGCAGATCGTAGCTTTGAGCCATCAGCTTTTGTAAACGCTGGCGTTGATCAAACGCTTCTTCGTTAAAGCTCAGCGGCTGGGTGTAGCCAATCATGGCATCTTCCAGTGTATTGATCTGGCTGGCACGAATGCGGCGGTTGTTCAGCTGAGTACCACGGCCACGAGAGGCAGTAAACTCATCGCCATTCATTGGATTAACCATAATGGCATGTTCAGTTTTGCTGTTTTGCACGCAGCTCAGAATGATGGCAAAAGAAGGAATTCCTACACGGAAGTTCGAGACATCATCAATCACACAAATCTGCCAGGTTGGCTGTTTTTCATCGGTGATATTGTCGCCGGTTTCGCGACCATAAAAATTATGTTCTGGCAGCGACTTCTTCAGCTCAAAAATGATGCTTTTTTCCAGACCGATGGTGCAGTCTGCGATAAATTTTGCTTTTTCCTGATCCGTACTTTGTGACGCATCAAAACGATCAAGACGACGAACGAGATCCTGACCAGCATTACGCGCAGCGCGCAACGCCAGGTTAACCATGGGCTGCATAGGAATTGCTATCTCTTAAAGAACAGTGAACAGACAATTATATCACCGGCGCTACCTTTTGCGCTACACTTCTGCTCCTTTGGCTGGCATCTAAAATGGTTGTCAGTCTGACTTTAGGCTAGAGAAATACGCGAGCTATGCTGGACAATATTCTGATCGTCATGGTCAACACCACTCACTCGGGAAATATCGGTGCAGCAGCACGGGCGATGAAAAATATGGGGTTGAGCCGCTTGGTTCTGGTTGATCCAAAAGCCGAGATTAACGATGAGGCAATCCAACGCTCTTCGCGTGCTGAAGACATTCTTCATAATGCTGTTATCACCGAGACATTAGAGCAGGCGATTGCCGATTGTGGCCTGGTGGTTGGCACCAGTGCACGTAGTCGCAATATTCCCTGGCCCCTGATGAACCCTCGCCAGTGTGCGGCAAAGACGGCGCAGGCGGCACAACAAGGCAGTCAGATTGCGCTGGTATTTGGTCGTGAGTCGAGCGGCCTGACTAATGAAGAGCTGCACTTGTGTCATGCTCATGTGCATATTCCAACCGATGAAAACTTCTCATCGCTGAATGTCTCTCAGGCGGTTCAGGTGATGTGTTATGAAATGCGCCTGGCTTCAGAAGTGGATAAGCAATCGGCTGATGAGGCACAAGCCTGGGGGGTTGATTGGGATCATGAGCTGGCCAGTCACGCTGAATTGAACGGCATGTTGCAGCATATGGAACAAACCATGGTTGATATCGGCTTTCTTGACCCCAATACTCCCAAGCAAACCATGGCACGGTTGCGCCGTCTGTATCAGCGGGCAGGTGTGGATAAAATGGAAATCAATATTATGCGAGGCATGTTCAGCGCAATGCAGCGCCAACAGGCTTCTTTAAAAACAGCAGATAATGCTGAGCAAGACGGAGACTCACATTGAGTATCAAACACATTCGTGAAGACATTGCCTGTGTCTTTGAACGAGATCCGGCAGCACGAAATACTTTTGAAGTGATTACCACGTATCCGGGCGTACACGCCATCGTGCATTATCGATTTGCCAACTGGCTGTGGCGCAAAAACTTTAAGTGGTTGTCACGGTTATTATCTACTTTCAGCCGCTGGATGACCGGCATTGAGATTCATCCGGGCGCGACCATTGGGCGTCGTTTTTTTATTGACCATGGCATGGGCGTTGTTGTTGGTGAGACGGCGGAGATCGGTGATGACTGCACCTTGTATCACGGTGTCACATTGGGTGGCACCAGTTGGAATAAAGGTAAGCGTCACCCCACGTTAAAAGATGGTGTGGTTGTGGGTGCCGGAGCTAAGGTTCTGGGGCCTATTGTAGTGGGGGATAATGCCCGTATTGGTTCAAATGCGGTGGTCACTAAAGAAGTACCTGAGGCGGTGACTGTGGTGGGTATTCCTGGTCGTATTGTTCGTAAAGCAACCACTGAGCAGGACAGCCGCCGTAAGGCCATGGCGGAAAAAATGGGCTTTGACTCCTATGGCATGGCCGATGAAATGCCAGATCCGATCGCTCGCTCGATTCATAACATGATGGACCATATGCACGCGGTGGACGACAAAATTGACCGTATGTGCAAAGCGCTGAACGATCTTGGTGATAACACCTGTAATGAAGCGTTACCGGAACTGAAAGAGGAAAACTTTGTCAGTCTCAGTGAGCTGAAATCATCAGGTGATGACGAAACAGCAGCTGACGGCCGGAATGATGTGGCTTCGAATGACAAGAAAAGTCAGGATGCAAACTAATACTTGACTGGTTTTGTCGGGTATCCGCATAATTCGTCCTGATGATGAGAGGAGAAATTTATGCGATTAACGACAAAAGGCCGCTATGCGGTGACCGCGATGCTGGATCTTGCCATTCATGCACAGACCGGCCCGGTGAGCCTGAATGATATTTCGGGTCGTCAGGGAATTTCTCTCTCTTATCTTGAGCAGTTGTTTGCCAAGCTGCGCCGAAATGGTCTGGTTGCCAGTGTGCGAGGCCCAGGTGGTGGTTATCGCCTGAGCCGTGCGGATGATGAAATTCAGGTGGCAGAAATCATTGATGCGGTCAATGAATCCATGGATGCTACTAAGTGTAATCGTCAGGGTGATTGCCAGAACGGTGATGCGTGCCTGACGCACCACCTCTGGATGGATCTGAGTGACCAGATTCATCAGTTTTTAGCGGGTATTACGCTGAAGTCGCTGCTGGAGCGTGAAGAAATTCGTCAGATTTCTGAACGTCAGGACGAAGCGGCAAAAAGCCGGATTGATACAATTCTGGCCGCCGAAGGCGCTTTAGCCTAACGACATAGGCGCTCTGGCCTAATGAGGCGAGTGCTCTAGCCTGGATGACGTAGCCACTCTGGCTTAATGACATTGGCAGTTTGTGAGTAAATACAAACTGCCTACTTGACCTGCTTTCGTTGCTGTTGACAATGTCCGTTCGGATTTCACTTTCAACATCGATATCTTTTTCATGAATCCTATTTATCTTGATTATGCCGCCACCACGCCGGTTGACCCCAGAGTTGCCGAGCTTATGGCACAGTGTCTGACACAGGAAGGCAACTTTGCTAACCCGGCGTCTCGTTCCCATAAGTTTGGCTGGAAGGCGGAGCAGGCGGTTGAGCAGGCACGCCGACAGCTGGCCGATCTGCTGTGTGCTGATCCGCGCGAAATTGTCTGGACTTCCGGGGCAACCGAAAGCAATAACCTGGCATTAAAAGGAGTGGTTGAACACCTTCGCCAGAAAAACCCTCAGCAGGCATTGCACATTGTTACCTCTGCGATTGAACACAAAGCCATTCTGGATACTTGCGCCTATCTCGAAAGCCAGGGCGTTGAGGTGGATTATCTGACCCCGGATGCCGATGGTCTGATCAGCCCTGATCAGGTTGCGGCAGCGTTAACGCCGGAAACCTGTTTAGTCTCTCTGATGGCCGTGAATAATGAACTGGGAACACTAACGGATATTCCGGCTATTGCTTCTGTTCTGAAAGGAACCGACGTGTTATTGCACGTGGATGCTGCCCAGGCGGTTGGCAAAATGGCGATTGATGTGAATCAGTGGCAGGTGGATTTGCTGTCGGTATCGGCGCACAAAATGTACGGCCCAAAAGGCATTGGTGCTTTATATGTTCGTCGTGAGCCGCAGGTGAAAATTGCGGCTCAAATACACGGTGGTGGGCATGAACGCGGCATGCGCTCCGGTACGCTGGCGACTCATCAGCTGGTGGGGTTGGGCGAAGCTGCCGTGCTGGCGCAGCAGGAAATGGCGGATGAAATTGAGCGTATCCGCCAGTTACGTGATGCCTTATGGCAAGGACTTGAGTCATTCGGCGGCGTTTATCTCAACGGCCATGAAGAGCAGCGCAGTGCAGGTCACCTGAACGTCAGCTTTGACGGCGTTGACGGTGAAATTCTGTTGGCGTCCTTAGCGAAAGTGGCCGTCTCTTCTGGTTCAGCCTGTACCTCGGCCAGTGTTGAGCCGTCTTATGTGCTAAAAGCGATTGGCCGTAGCGATGAGCTGGCTCATGCCGGGCTGCGTTTCTCCGTCGGGCGTTTTACCACCCGTGAAGAAATTGACGCGACCATTACTGAAGTAGGGCGGGTTTTAAGCTTATTGCGTGTCTGATATTTGTGGCTTGCCGCCGTGAATGATCGCAGTTGGCAATTGCCCACACAAATTTACGTGCAAAGCACGGAATTCGCGTACAACTTTCACAAAAAGCTGCGTATAATCCGCGGGTTTTATTTGGAGAGCCGGTTTTGTGTGCTTTCCAATCGTATTCTTAAACTTAAATCGATTCTAATGGGAGCTTAAAATGGCTGTAGAACGTACTCTTTCTATCGTTAAACCAGATGCAGTTGGCAAAAACGTTATTGGTGAAATCCTGGCACGCTTCGAAAAAGCAGGTCTGCAAATCGTTGCTGCTAAGATGCTGCAACTGGACGACGAAAAAGCGGGCGGTTTCTACGCTGAGCACGCTGAGCGTCCTTTCTTCAAAGATCTGGTTGGTTTCATGACTTCTGGCCCGGTTGTGGTTCAGGTTCTGGAAGGTGAAGGCGCAATCGCTAAAAACCGTGAGCTGATGGGCGCAACTAACCCACAAGAAGCTGACGCTGGCACTATCCGTGCTGATTTCGCTCAAAGCATCGATGCTAACGCGGTACACGGTTCTGACTCTGCTGAGTCTGCTGCTCGCGAAATCGCTTACTTCTTCGCTGCAGAAGAAATCTGCCCACGTTAATTCTCACCAGAGAATTCGTGCTGGGGCTTGGGTTTAAAACCTGAAGGCCCCAGAAACACAAAGAGCCGGATATTCAGGCTCTTTGTGATCCCGCCAGGATGCATCTGATTCACACGCTTAATCCAGGTACTCAACCCGATGTCTGAAACTGCTGAAAAAATTAACCTGTTAGGTTTATCTCCCACCAAAATGGAAGCCTTTTTTGCCGAACTGGGCGAAAAGAAGTTCCGTGCCCAGCAGATGTTGAAGTGGATTCATCAGTATGGCGAAGCCGATTTCGGCAAAATGACCAATATGAGCAAAGGTCTGCGTGCCAAACTGGCCGAGGTCAGTGAAATCAAACTGCCCGAAGTGACCTACGATCAGACTTCCAAAGACGGCACCCGTAAATGGGTGATGAAGATGGAAGGTGGCAGTTCGGTAGAAACGGTTTATATCCCGGAAAAAGAACGTGGCACCTTGTGTGTCAGCTCTCAGATTGGTTGCTCGTTGGATTGTTCTTTCTGCTCAACCGGTAAGCAGGGTTTTAACCGGGATCTGAGTGCGGCTGAAATTATTGGACAGGTGTATGTCGCGGCCATGGCATTTCATGAGCCAGGCGAACGCCGCGAACGCAAAATCACCAATGTGGTGATGATGGGCATGGGTGAACCCCTGCTGAATTTTGATAACGTTGTTGATGCCATGGCATTGATGATGGAAGACAACGCTTATGGCTTGTCAAAACGCCGGGTGACCTTGAGTACCTCGGGTGTGGTGCCACAAATTGATCGTTTGGGTGAAATTACCGATGTGTCGCTGGCTATTTCGCTGCACGCCCCGAACGATGAATTGCGTAACCAGCTGGTACCTCTGAATAAAAAATATCCAATCAAAGAACTGATCGCCTCGGTTAATCGTTATCTCGATAAACTGCCGGATCGTCGTAAAGCAACCATCGAATACACCTTGATTGATGGGGTTAACGATGAACTGGAACACGCCCAGCAGCTGGCTGAGCTAATGAAGCAGGTGCCGTGCAAAATTAACCTGATTCCGTTTAACCCATTCCCGAATTCAGGCTATAAACGCCCGAGTAACAACCGCACCTACCGTTTCCGTGATCATCTGATTAACGCTGGTCATATTGTGACCATTCGCTCTACTCGTGGCGATGATATTGATGCCGCCTGTGGTCAGTTGGTCGGGCGCGTAGAAGACCGGACTCGTCGTAGCGCAAAATACATTAATGCGGTACAACTGGATGACTCTCAACAACCCACAGAAGCAGGTCGTTAATGATGAAAGGAAGCCGTGTGATTTTACGGTCACTGTTAGCCATGTTGGTGTTATCTCTGGCCGCATGTGTGACGGTTGTCGAATCGCCGTTTAACAAAAAAGCCTCACCGGAAAAGGCTGTCGATAATTACACTCAGCTGGGTCTGGGTTATATGCAGAAAGGTCGTAATGACCTGGCTCGTCAGCGCTTGCGTAAGGCGTTGAGTATTAATGAAAACTACGCACCGGCGAACGATGCCATGGGATTGTTATGGCAAAGTGAAGGCGAACTCGATTTAGCCGAAGAGTCATTTCTGAAAGCCATTTCACTGGATGGTGACTTTTCTCTGGCGAAGCATCATGTTGGCCGCCTGTATTCCCAACTAAAACGTTACGACGAAGCTGAAGAATATTTGTCTGTCGCGGCTCAGGATCGTTATTACGATAATCGTGCGTCAGCCTACAATGACCTGGCGCTGAGTTATTTCCGTGCCGGACAGTCTGAAAAAGCGATAACAACTTACCGTGAAGCATTGCGTATCTCGCCTTACAACGTCGATTCATTAGTGAATATCTCCACATTGCTGTTTGAAGCGCAGGATTATTCCGAATCGGGTAAATATTTTGATCGTTTTGACCGCGTGGTAAAACGTGGCCAGGCCGGTTATTCGGCACACAGTTTATGGCTGGGTATTAAACTGGCCACAATCGGCCAGAATACCAAACGTACGATTGAACTGGCGACTCAGCTGAAACAGCTGTACCCGGAGTCACAGGAATACAAAGAATATCAGCAGTCTTTAAAAGACGCTGGAGCAGGTTAATAATCCATGAGCGCATTATTTGAGAATCCAATCAAACGACGTAAAACCCGCCAGATCATGGTGGGCGATGTGCCGATAGGTGGCGGTGCGCCAATTGCGATTCAGACCATGACCAACACAGAAACAACCGATATTGATGCCACGGTTGCGCAGATTCTGCGAGCACAGGATGCTGGTGCCGATATCGTTCGGGTTTCTGTTCCAACTATGGAAGCGGCTGAAGCGTTTGGTGAAATCCGCAAACAAGTGAATGTTCCATTGGTCTCCGATATTCATTTTGATTACCGCATTGCGTTGCGTGTGGCAGAACTGGGTGTCGATTGCCTGCGTATTAATCCGGGTAATATTGGTCGTGAAGACCGGGTTCGTGCGGTTGTTGATGCCGCGCGTGAACGAAATATTCCGATTCGTATCGGGGTGAATGCTGGCTCTCTGGAAAAAGACCTGCAGAAAAAATACGGTGAACCAACACCAGATGCGCTGGTAGAGTCTGCCATGCGTCATATAGACATTCTTGATCGTCTGGACTTCCAAGATTACAAACTGAGCCTGAAAGCGTCGGATATCTTTATGACGGTGGCTGCGTATCGTAAGATTTCTGAACAAATTGACCAGCCTCTGCATTTAGGCATCACTGAAGCCGGTGGCTTACGTGGTGGTACGGTCAAATCGTCGATTGGCCTGGGGCTGTTATTGTGGGACGGCATTGGTGACACCATTCGTGTATCTCTGGCTGCCGACCCGGTAGAAGAAGTGAAAGTTGGCTGGGATATGCTGAAATCCCTCAAGCTGCGTTCCCGCGGTATTAATTTTATTGCCTGCCCAAGCTGCTCGCGCCAGAACTTTGATGTAATTAAAACCATGAACGAGCTGGAAATGCGCACCGAAGATATCCGTACATCGATGGATGTGTCGGTGATTGGTTGTGTGGTGAATGGCCCGGGTGAAGCCAAAGAAACCGACGTAGGTCTGGCCGGTGGTCAGCCGAACCTGGTTTATATTGACGGCAAACCGCAGGAAAAAATCGGCAACGATAATCTGGTGGATGATTTAGAACGTTTAATTCGCGAACGTGCCACCGAGCTGGAAAAACAGCGCGAAGAATTAATTGCCACCGATGCCTGACAGGGCGTTTGTAAAAGACACAGTGTAGATAGATAACATGAGCAAAAAAATTCAGGCCATTCGTGGCATGAACGACATCAAGCCGAATGAAACACCAGTTTGGCAGTACCTCGAAGGCACGGTAAAAGAGCTGTTGGCATCCTACGGCTATGGTGAAATCCGTATGCCGATTGTTGAGCAAACCAATTTGTTTAAACGCTCAATTGGCGAAGTGACCGACATCGTCGAAAAAGAAATGTACACCTTTGACGACCGTAACGGCGACAGCCTGACGCTTCGCCCGGAAGGCACCGCCAGCTGTGTCCGTGCCTGTGAAGAACACGGCTTGTTATACAACCAGACCCAGCGTTTGTGGTACACCGGCCCGATGTTCCGTCATGAGCGTCCGCAAAAAGGCCGTTATCGTCAGTTCCACCAGATTGGTGTGGAAACCTTTGGCATTGCGTCCGCCGATATTGATGCAGAAGTCATTCTGCTGACGGCACGTTTGTGGAAAATGCTGGGCTTGCAGGATGCCGTTACTCTGCAGCTGAACACACTGGGTAGCAACGAAGCCCGAGCTGAGTACAAAGACGCATTGGTCGCGTATTTGTCTGAGCGCAAAGATCAGTTGGATGAAGACAGCTTGCGCCGTCTGGATTCCAACCCGCTGCGTATTCTTGACAGTAAGAATGAGCAAACTCAGGCATTATTAGTGGATGCACCTCAGCTGCACGATCACCTCGATGACGAAAGTCGTGAGCACTTTGCCAAATTACGCAGTGTACTGGATGCCGCGGGTGTGAAGTATGAGATCAATCAGCGTCTGGTGCGTGGATTGGACTATTACTGCAAAACCGTATTCGAATGGGTAACGGATAAGCTGGGTGCTCAGGGTACGGTTTGTGCCGGTGGCCGTTATGATGGCCTGGTTGAACAACTGGGTGGTAAGCCAACACCAGCGGTTGGTTTTGCTATGGGTGTTGAACGTCTGATTCTGATGCTTGAGACTCTGGAGCTGATTCCACAAGCGGTACTGAATATCCTTGATGTTTATGTTTGCGCATTAGGCGAAGGTGCTGACCAAGCTGCATTGTTGTTATCGGATCAGATTCGTAATGAACACGACTGGTTACGTATTCAGACTCATTGTGGTGGTGGCAGCTTTAAGAGCCAGATGAAAAAAGCCGATAAAAGCGGTGCTCGTTTTGCCATCTTGTTGGGCGAAAGTGAAATCGCCGAACAGCAGGCAACGGTCAAAGATTTATCCGGTGAGCTGGACCAGCAAACCATGCCGCAAGCAGACGTTGCAGGCTGGATTGCACAACAAATTAATTAATTTTTAAAAACAGTTTCAATAACACGTTTTAATAGCACTTTTAATAACAACAGCTGACAAGCAGTTAGTGTAGAGGATTGGGAATGAACGAATTTAAAACGGAAGAAGAACAGGTCGAAGCGTTAAAAAAATGGTGGTCTGAAAATGGCACCAGCCTGGTTCTGTCGATCGTTGTTGTCGCCGGTGGTTGGTTCGGCTGGAACACTTATCAGGATAATGTACGTGCAACGGGCGAAGCGGCTTCAGCGGTTTATGCTCAATTGGTTGAAAAGGCGGCACAGCCAGCTGCGAGTCAGACGGATGCACTGAAAGCTGAAATGATTGACCTGGCAGAGCAGCTGAAAAACGAATACGACAGCACCGTGTACAGCCAGTTTGGTGGTTTATTCCTGGCACGTTTTGCTGCGGATAACGGTGACTTTGATAGCGCTGTTAACGAATTAAATGCGGTGATTACGGCTGCAGAAGATGGCCCGGTAAAACTGACTGCGACGGTTCGTTTAGCCAAAATTCTGGTTCAACTGGATAAGTCTGATGAGGCGCTGGCATTAATTCCGGCACAGCCTGATGCTTCTTATGCGGCACAGTTTGCAGAAGTGAAAGGTGATGCGTTATTCCGTAAAGGTGATAATGCTGCAGCGCGTGAAGCGTATGTTGAAGCTCAGGCAGCTGCACAACAGGCGGGCATGAATACCCAACTGTTACAGCGTAAAATTGATAGCTTAACCAGCACCGAGCTGGTGGCAGAGGAGTCTTAATTCCCGTGCGTTTGTCCTGGCTTGAAACTACGCCATCGCTGCTGATGAAATGTATCCCGGCGATGGCACTGAGTGTATTGCTCTCTGCTTGCTCCTCGACCCCTGCTAAAGAAAAAGAGCAGGAAGAAGAGGCGGCAGAATTACCTGAATTCACTGAGCAGGTCGAGCTGGATGTTCGCTGGCGACAAACGCTGGGTAAAGGCCCGGGTTCTGTATTTAATCGTTTGTACCTCGCCGAGCAAGATGGTGATGTTTATGCCGCTGATGCATCGGGTGATGTGTATTCACTGGATCTGGAAGACGGTTCGCAGAATTGGAAAGTGACCCTGGATCAGCCGATTATTTCGGGTGTGACATTAGCCGGTGAACAGCTGTTTGTGGTGACCAAAGATGGTTTATTGCATTGTTTATCCGCGGCGGATGGTGAATCCATCTGGCAGGCGGTGTTAAGCAGTGAATCCATTGCTCCGGTGGGTTATGACGCTGGCCGGGTTTTTGTTCACACCATTGATGGTCGCGTCAGTGCCTTTGAGCGTACGGATGGCCGTCAGGCCTGGTCTTACGAAAACGCCATGCCAGTGTTAACTGTGCGTGGTACCAGCTCTCCTTTGGTGCTCGATAATCTGGTGATTACCGGTTTTGCGACCGGCAAAGTGGTGGCTCTGGATAAAGTGCTGGGCATTCCTCGTTGGGATAAACGCCTGGCAACGCCGGATGGCCGTTCTGAGCTGGAACGATTAGTGGATATCGATGGGACTCCGGTCTGGGAAGATGGTCGCATTTATGCTTCCAGTTACCATGGCAAGTTGGCCTCGATCAGTCTTCAGGGTGAAACTGAATGGGAAGAAGAGGGTTCTTCTTATACCAGCCCGGTACTGGCGTTAGGTAATATTTATCTGACATTGGATGACTCCAGCGTTCAGGCTTACGACCAGCGTAATGGTGCGGTGCAGTGGTTACAAACGGCTCTGTCACAACGCAACCTGGGTAAGGTTGTGGCGGTTGGCAACCATCTGTTGGTGGCTGATAACGAAGGTTACCTGCATGCATTGCGTCAGGTTGATGGTGAGCTGGTAGGGCGTTTATTAATGCGACCAAAGCCGCTTCATATCAGTTACCCGAATCAGTCTGAAATGACCAACTGGCGTTTGTTGCGTGGCCGTGATTTTGGTATCCGCAGTCATATGGTGAATACCCGTGAAGGCGTTTTGGTTTATACCAATGCGGGTGATCTGGCGCTGGTAACTCTCGAAAAAACCGGTGACGATTCTCAGTAAGCAATCGCTGGTTATGTGTTTTTTCGGGCTGACTCCAAAGGAGTCGGCCCATTTGTTTTTTTAAAGGCAGTTAATTTATGGTTCCTGTAATTGCGCTGGTTGGCCGACCGAATGTAGGAAAATCAACGTTATTTAATCGTTTGACCAAAACCCGCGATGCCCTGGTGGCTGAAATTGCAGGCCTGACCCGTGACCGTAAATATGGCGAAGGTAAAGTGGGTGATCGTCCCTTTATTGTCATCGATACCGGTGGTATCAGTGGTCAGGAAGAAGGCATCGATGAAGCGATGGCGAGCCAGAGTTTTCAGGCCATGCAGGAAGCGGACATCGTTTTCTTTATGGTCGATGCCAACGCCGGTATTACCGCCGGTGACCGTATGATTTCTGAATATCTGCGCCGTAATAACAAAGAAGCGTATCTGGTTGTTAACAAAATCGATGGCCGTAACCCGGATCTGGTTCTGGGTGAATTCTATGAATTAGCCATGGGCGAGCCGTTGGCCATTGCTGCAGCGCATAACCGTGGCATCAGTGCATTAATTGATTATGTACTGGATGAGCTGCCGGAAGAAAAAGAGAAAAAGGCAGCGGAATTGGCTGCGGCTCAGAATCGTGAATTGGAATACATTTACGAAGAAGAGGAAGACGAAAAAGAACAGGAAGTTCAGTACGAAGCGTTAAATGTTAAAGGCGTTAAAATTGCGGTTGTTGGTCGCCCGAATGTGGGCAAATCAACACTGGTGAATCGCTTCTTAGGTGAAGAGCGGGTGGTGGTATACGATCAGGCTGGTACCACCCGAGACAGCGTTTATATTCCTTACGAGCGTCACGGCCAGGATTACACCCTGATTGATACGGCGGGTGTTCGTCGTCGTAAAAATATTCACGAAGCGGCTGAAAAATTCTCGATTATTAAAACCCTGCAGGCCATTCAGGACTGCCACGTGTGTATTCTGGTACTGGATGCACGTGACGGCATTGTTGAACAAGACCTGCATATGCTGAGCTTTGTTTTAAACTCAGGTCGTGCGCTGGTGATTGCCATCAATAAATGGGATGGTATGGATGCTTATGACAAACAGCGGGTTAAAGACGAAATTGACCGCCGTTTTGACTTCTTAACGTTTGCTGAAATGCACTTTATTTCAGCATTACATGGCACCGGTGTGGGTCATTTATACGACTCGGTAGATCAGGCGTATCGTTCGGCCATGGCCAAATGGCAAACCAATATGCTGACCCGGATTATGGAAGATGCCGTCTCCAGCCATCAACCACCTATGATCCGCAGCCGTCGTCCTAAATTACGTTACGCTCACCAGGGTGGCTCAAACCCACCGCGTATTATTGTGCATGGCAATATGGTGGAAGACTTACCGGAAGATTATAAGCGCTATCTGGCCAATACCTTCCGTCGGGTGCTGGATATTCGTGGTACTCCTATTCGTTTTGAATTCCGTCAGGGTTCTAACCCATTCTCGGATAAAGAAAAAGAAGTGCAGCACCGCAGTAAGCGCCGTCGGGACTCTGTGGTTAAAACGGCGTCTATTCGTAAGGCTAAACACGATAAAATGCGTAAGCAGCGTAAAAAATCCGGGCGTTAATCGCGTCTTCAGAATACATCGCACGATTTAAAGTTTGTGTGCGGGCAATAAAAAAGCTGACATCGGTATTCGATGCCAGCTTTTTTTGTTTTAAGAAGGCTCAAAAAATATTACCACTTAGCATAATGATCTTCGCTGAATCCCCATTCGCCATCCAGTGTGATGACTTCATTGGGTAGGTGTATTTCACCGTAATACTGGCCAAAATGCTGAGTGAAATTAGATGCAGCAACCAAGGCATTCATTTTTTCTTTGCGTTGCCCTTTAGGCTCAAAGTGCAGCTGAATAATGCCATCGTTAGAGCGCATGGCCCAGGCATGTTTCGGTTGATAGCGATCAAACTGGAAGTCGACCATGTCGACTTTGATGAGTTTACCATCCAGCCATAAGGCATTTTCACTGGTGCCGGTTTCATTCACACCGGCGGCGAGATTGAACCCTAAGCGCCTGCCGTCGGGTAAGGTGCAGGATAAACTGCCCCAGTTCCAGAAGGTTTCGCGACGCATAAAACCGCAGCTCCAATCGACAGAAGCCAGCGCTTTAATACGCTCAAGGTCGTACGTTTTATTTTTCCAGCTCACCTGGCCGTTACAGACCAACGCATTACTTTTTTGGGTGAAAACCCAGCCCTGATATCCGGCCCGGCTACAAACCGCCAATGGGTTATATGACGTGCTTTCATCAATGGTTGCGTCAATGGTTAAGCCGCTGGTTAACGATACACTGACCTTCCTGACGCCTGGACGGGCTGTTGCTTTAAATGAAACGCGGTTATCACCTTTGCGAAAGGTGGCCTCTCCGTCGTTCGGGAAGGGTTCAATGCGGGTATTGAGTGCCAACGGCTGAATAAAGGAGAACTCTTCAAACTGCTGCGTATCCGGCTCATACAAATAGATAAAACAATTGCTCGCAATTTTCAGGTCAACAATGGCGATGCCAACAATCAGCTCAGGGCTGATCAGGCCAATAAACTGAAACTGATTAAATTTAAATCGTTTGGATAAATTGCTTAACTTGCGATCCATCGGCGTGCGCAGGTCAAAGTCCATGTAATTAATTTGTTCAATGCTATCGGGAAACACACCATAACTGGGTTGCCCGCTGGCATTAATCAGCAAGGGTTTAGCGGCCATAAAGAAGTCCTGAATCCATGAGTGAGATTGTTGTTATTTGTTGCCATTGTCTGTTGCTACCAGACAATGGTCAATCACGGAAAGGATAAAGTGGTTACTGGAACGCGGTTCGCAAAGCGGCCAGTGTATCCTGGTCTGCTTTGAAGCGCATTTTCAGATACATGCCCTGAGCGGTGTAATTGGCTGAAGAGAAGTCATCATCAACAAAACCAGCGAAGTTATAACCAACACCTAACCAGACGTTGGTTTTTGGAATCCAGCCAACTGAAAGTCCGTAGCCTTGCTCGGTCTGATCGGAGTCATAACCGTGAAGGCGGCGAGCGTGAGCGCCTACATCCCAGGTGCTGTTAATGTGATGACGCCATTCCGCTGCCATAAAGTCGATGGTGGAGTTGTAGTCTTCGCTGTTGTACTGATCGAGTACGCGCTTGATGCCATATTGCGCGGCTAACTGATCCTGCTTAGTGATCAGCCAGTTGCCATGAACGTTATTGATCAAGCGACGACTGCGGGTTGGAGTGCCGGTACCGCCATCGGCTTCTTGTATCCAACGCGTCTGCAGTAACAAGGCGTAAGGGTCTTTGCGTGGGCGAATAGCCAGATCAAAACGTGCATCCAGCTGATTACTGTAGGATTCACGATTGTCTTCGGTGAAATAATCCAGACTACCACCGGTTGCCAGCGCTTCGCTGAGTGGGTGATACACACTGGAACGTAATACCCATTTATCGTTATCAGTACCGTCGCGGTATTCTACCCGATTATTCCACTGCCATTTTTCGGTACGGTAAGCCGTGCCACCGTATACAGCGTAAAAATCTTCGCTGTTCTGGCCCACTTCGGTTGGAGCATTGCTTTCGAGGTTTTTGGCCTGATCGAAACCGGCACTGATGCTCCATTCATCAGTGATATTAAAGTCCTGGCTCAGGCCCGATACGCTGAATAAACGATACGCATCGTCTTGCTCAACTTGTTCTATCGACTGCTGCACTTTACCACCGGCCCACGGTGTTGCACGCATGCCCATGACTGTGCGTTGTGGTGCATCTTTTTCAAAACCAAACTCGTGCTCAGCGAAGATACTGTAATCATTGTTAATGCGGTAATCGGCACCTAAACGTAATTGGTCTGCGGCGTCACTGCGTTTGGAAATACGTGCCAGCAGTTGTGCATTTAATGTCAGGCGATCATTCATAAAGCGGTTACTGAAGCCAGCCGTTAACTGGTCGCTGTAGAGGTTTTCACCTTCATTTTCTTCTGATGAAGTTAATGCACCTAATGAGAACTGTTGATCGCTGTTAAGGCGGTGAACCCAGTCTAATTGGGTCTGATAACGATCATCGCCGTTACTCAGGCGGTAATGATGGAAGCTTTCTAATGTCAGTCGGTTTTTATCTGACATATACCAGGTGCCTTCAACACCGGTCTTGCGTTGATCAGTTTCACCGGCAGAGGTTTGGTCGATACCAAAATGTTCTTCCTGACGACGAATATACGCTTTGGCTTCGATCGTATCAGTACGCTGGGTAATTTCTAATAAATGCGCTTTGCCTTCTTCATTATTACCTTCAACGATTTTTTCACTGCGGGCAATTTCGGCGGTGATTTCCGTGTTTTCATTTTTCCAGGTGAAGTCTGTTCCCTGTAATTCGCGGTCATCACCGGCCTGGTTTTGTACAACCGCTGTAACACCGGCTTTCAGATTATCATCCAGCAGCTTAACACCGACCCGGCCACCGGCTACATGGCCCAGTTCTCCGCCGGTATCGACATCGTATTCCGCGATAATGAATTGCGGGTTAAAGCTGTCATCGGTACTGAGAATCGGCTCTTTGAAATAAATCGTACCGTCCTGATAATCGATTACATAGTCGGTATCGCGTTGTAACTCACGGTGAGAAATAATAATTTCACTGCGGAAGCGGTCACGTACTTCGAGCTGAATTTTTTCGCTGTTGATCACGATCAGGCGGTTCGATAAACGGTACAAGCCTGAAGTGCCATCACCCTGAATTTCATCACGGGCAAAGCCATTATCGGTTTCGGCAACAAAGGCAGAAAACTCGGTTTTTTCACCCTGATAGGCACTCTGAATACCCGTCATCTGACGGCTGTAGCGGGCCAGTTCGGTGACGGTTAATTCAGTATTAATATCACCGAATACCGTATAAAAACGACCACGCTCAATTTTCACATACAGTTTTTTCGCCGAGCTGGCATCCAGGCGTTGCTGACTGGCATCACCGTACAGGGTGTAATAACGGTTTGGTTCAATGGTACGAGCAAAGGCTTCTGCTTCGGGTTTACCGGAGTCATAAGCGGCCGTCATTAACCATTCGCCATAAATCTGGCCCTGAGCGAAGAAAGCTAAACGGCCATCATGGTAAATCTTGTCATCAACGTCAGCGGAATCCAGGCCAGCGTCGTTACCACCACTGGCGTTGTAGCCAACGGTTAAATCACCTAAACCGACCAGAATCCATTCACGTTGAGGTGCTTTCAGCCAGATGCGCAGTTCATCTTCCTGACCATTGTTATGACGGAAGCGTAATACGGCTTCACCGGATACACTGGTTGGTGCCAGCTGAATCATGGCCACACCATCGGCACCAACGCGATAGCGGGTCGCACCAATTGGCCCCAGCGGGTTAGCTTCAATGCCTAAGGATTCATCGTATAACTGATAAGGTGCCAATACTTCGATATCACCCTGGACATCGGTACGGATCGGGAAGCCTTCTTTATCCGTTAATTTCACCGCAATGGTCGGTGGCGTCAGACCATCTGCAACCGCATTGCTCAGTTCTTCAACGAGTTCTGCTTTTGCCGGTTCCTGGGAATACTGTACCGTGCGTTTAAATTCACTGACGATGTCACCCTGTTCATCAATGATGAACACATTAAAGTGGTTCGCACCCGGTTCAATATCCACACCACGCCACAGGCTGACAGACAGATCTCGCTGATTGCCTTTCACATTGCCATCAAAATTAAGCGCACTTACGGGCTTATCATTTAACAGCAATTTAACCCGATGATTTTTTTCATGTGAAATAGCAATTTTCACCGAGCCAATGGTTGGGCTGCGATCCAATGGCGGCCACAACCATTGTGGTTCGTCAGCGGCGGTTTTAAACCACTCATCATCAAATTCAGGAATCAGCGGTTCAATAGGTAGCGCAGCCGGGTTACCGGATGCCGTTGCCGGTAACTCGCTGAGGAATCCGGCGATATCAGCTTCAATGGCAGCGATCTGGAACTCAGGTGTGCCAGCGTTTAATTGGATATCCGGTTCACCGGAAAGAATTTTAACTTCGACACGACGGTTTAATGCACGACCCTGACGGGATGCATTTGAAGCAACCGGCTGGGTTGCGCCTTTACCACTGAAAATAACCTGCTGTTGTTGAATGCCCAATTGCTCTGCAACATATGTCGCAACCGATTGAGCACGCGCTTCTGATAATTGCTGGTTGTCGGCATAAATATGGCGGTTACGACGAGCAATTGGTGTGCTATCCGTATGACCGACCACCTCAACTTTCAGATTACGTAAACCATTGAGGCGATTAACCACAGATTTCAGATTGACCTTATCCTGATCCGTTAATTGCGCAGAAAAGTTGGCAAACTTAGGAGGCTTAATTGGCTTAATAATGCCGCCTTCGGGCAATAACTGCAGTTGTGCCGTGGTGGATACCGGTTTGATCTGCTGAGCGGATTTATTTTTAACGTTAAAACGTGCCACCGCTCTTGCTTCTAATGAACCACTTTTGGCTTTATCACTGATCACCGCTGTGAAGCTTAATTGATGCTGCCAGTCGGCCGGTTTGTCACCGAGGTTATAGATTAATGTGCCATAACGGATGTTTGGATCTTCCCAGGGAATATTATCCAGAGTGGTACTGCCGGGTTCATAAATCACGCCTTCTGGTAACGCAATCATTTCACTCAGGTTGAAAACTTCCAGGCCCGTCCCATCAATATCCAGTGTGTATTGGATTTTTTCATTGATCGGCGAGTTGTAAGGCAGTTGCCCGTTAGGTAAGGCTGCCATTGGCAATAATTGTTGTGACAGGCGCTGACGAACTTCACCTTTTTTCGGTTCTTTAACTTTTAATGCAAAATCGACACGCCAGAAAGAGCCCGGCTGCACATCGACAAATTGGGAGTATGAACGCCCGGCATGGAAGCCTTGTTCATCACAGGCAACCACTTCCATATACGGTGGAATGGTTGCGGTATCTAACTGAACTACGTGAGTACCCGGGCGAACATCTTCAATGTGCCATTCACCGGAATCATCTGTCACCACATAGGTGCCATCTTCCATATACAGTCGTACATTCGGTACGGCTTCGGCATCTAAATTACCCTGACAGTCGTCCAGATAAACACGACCAAATAGTCGTGCTGTATCTTTAAAGAAATCATCACGAACCAATACGGTCGACTTCGCCACATTACTGGTGATTTTATCGTCGGTTAACCAGGCGGTGTTGACCAGTTCGTTTTTCGCCTGAGTCGTCACCTGAACAACATACGTCAGTGTTGCTGTATCTTCCTCAGCGATATTCCCCAAAGCAAAATTTAATAACGTACCATCACTCTCAATCGTTGGGTCAGCCAGTTTTTGATCGTTTAACCGGGCAGACCCTGCCTGATAACGCAAACCGGCTGGCAGTTGGTCGGTAAGTAATGCATCTGATATTTCGACTTCGCTGTTAATCACCGTAATGGTGTATTGCATAAAGTCGCCCAGGCCTACTTCATTTTTACTGGCACGTTTAGTAACCAATGCACCACCTTTACGAATATCCACCGGGATATCCGCAATAAATACATTTTGTTCGACGGTGAAAGGTTCACCCCGGGAAATTTTGGTGACCCGGAAAGGGTTATCATCTTGTGATCTGATGGCGGCCAGCTTGTCGTCACTCAGGTTAGAAGGAACCCGCAGTTCTTCAGCCGCTTCAAATTGCAACTGGTAATTGCCTGGCTTAACGTAAGGGAAGCGGAACGCTCCGGCGGGTACCTGAGTATTCTCGGCAAAAGCACTAAAAGATGCCGCCGATAGTGTTCTCGGACATGAAGGCTCTCCTTCAATGGCATCAACCGGTCCCTGGCCACTGACAAAGGCATTTTGATAACAGCTACTGCCATCATCATCCAACACTTTTAGCTGAGCCGGTTGTCCGGTGGTGGTATCAATCAGTGTGACTTTAACGCCATCAATCGCTTCGCCGGTCTGTGAATTAAAAATACGGCTGAATGGGTCGAAGCGAGCCTGCGTTGAAGCAGTATCAGTATTGTCATTAATATCGACATAACTCACTTCCAGGCGATCATTACGATCAAGCGTTAATGCACAATCATAGCTAACCGGGTTGGTTAAACGGGTTTGTAACACACCAACAAATACGCCGGTGCTATCGCCGGTTTCAACCAAACGAATGGTTTCCTGATCATTGCCTTTGGTATTACTGACGGTAACGGTGACTTCATCACGACGTACCGGGTTCAGGTTTTTATCGGCTTCTGTCACCTGGATAAACAGAGGCTCGCCAACTTTAAAACCAAACTGGGTGTTGGCCAGTGCATAATTACCCGGCAAATTATGCTGGGTGCCAATTAATTCGGTAAAACTGGTTTGATCAACAAAGGTATCGGCAGCTGGACTGGTTGCACAGGCACTGCCATTAACTGAGGTGGGGGTGCCACCGGAATTTCCCGGATTAAAGTGTTTGACTTCAATTTCTGCTGCTGATGGTGCAACGGGGCCGGGGTTAACATTTTCTGTTACCAGAGAAACAGAAGCTGTTTTTTCACCCGCTAATCCGGAAACGCTATAGGTTGCCCGAACGGTATTGGTGATTTCGGTATTGACCGGAGTGATGGCCGATACCGAAACAGAACCTGCCACCGCGCACGCGCAGGCAAAAGCCCGCAGCGATGTCGCTACGGTCTTATGAATACGGGTGAACGGGGCAGTTAATAACATGGGATATCGGTTACTTAATTTCTACGCGGTAAACAATAAAGTTGGTTTCTTTATCGGCTGCGTTTGCACCGCCATTTAAAGTACCCAGATTAACCACTACTTCAGTCGCTGTAGTTGAGCTGCTATCAGCACCTGTTACCGCTGTTGTACCTGGCTTAGTTGGATCTGATGAATCCGGTACTAATACCTTAACGCTGGCTGTATCCAGAGTGGTTTCTGCAGGAACAGTGTCACGCACGATAACGTCGGTTGCATTTGAAGAACCGGTATTGCTGACTTTGATTACGTATTCAACAACAGCGCCCGGGATTGCCTTAGCATCGGAGGACACGCCATTAAATGGATCAGAAATAACGGTCGCAGTTTTAGTGAAGTTACCATTACCATCACCGGCGTTACCGCCATTGTTGAGGTCAGGGAAGCTGGCAACCATACCATCAACAATGATTTCTTCAGCATTGTTACCGGTATCAGCAAAAACAAATGCAAGATCACCAACAGAATCATTACTACTCGCTGGTACGGCTACCTTGCTTGTCGTGTAAGTAATAACATTGTTAGCCGCGATGCTGGCAACCTGACGTGTCACATCCGTTGCTTCTACAGTCAGTTGTGTACCAAAGACATCACCATCAACACCCGCTACACGATCTTGTTTCGCAACAATATAAATGCGCTTGGTTGCATCTTTAGCGACTTCAACAGAGGCCGGGTTTTTACTATCTGCACTTGACAGGCCATCCGGTGATGCACTGGATTCAACAAAAATATCAAAACCTGTGGCAACATCTTTGGTATCGGTCGGGCCACTTGACGTTGTGCCGTCAAGGTCGGTACCGGTTGAAGTATTAATTGCTGCCAAGCTGAAAAATGTTGGTGCGTTACCTGTGTTTGCAAGGTCAATAACACCAACTAAATAGTAGTTATCGTCATCAACTGACGGGGTGTTGTCCAGGTCGAACAGTGTTGTTGATGGGTTGAGTGAGGCATTTACGCGGCTTAAATCAAAGTCAACTTTTACATCAACCAACACATTCTCAAAGGCATCCACCGAGGTTTGGGCCTGGCCGTTAACCTTATAGTCCAATGTCGCATTATTGGTGATAATACGACCACCATCGGTAGCGTTGTTATCTGCCGGAGCTGCATAGGCTCCTGCTGCAAGACCAAATGCACCGAAGACTACCGGTGCGACCATACTTCTTAGTTTCATCGTTATTGTCTCCTAGGAGTTAGTTCACACGCACTTGGAATTCCACTGAACCGCTTGCCAGTGGCGCGACTGCGTTTGGCAGCGTCCAGCGGATGTGGGTGATATCTTCAGCGCGAGCTTTTGTTGTCAGACCGTCTCTTTCAACAGTCAATTCAGCTGAGCGGGCAAAGTTTTTACCAGCATCAACGGAATAGGTGATTTCACTAGCAGCACCAGCGGCGCTGTTAGCGATATATTCGGTATTACCAGGAACCGGGTTGTTGATAACAATACCTGTGGCTTCAACAGAACCGGTGTTGGTGTAAGAAATCCGATAGCCAACTTTATCGCCCGGAACCACTTCTTCAGCGATAATCCATTGTTCGGATACAGTGCCGTCATCATTGGTTTGTGCAACAATTTTGTAGGCTTCTGTTTCCAGTGTGACTTGCCCTAAGGCGAAGGCAGGTAAACAGAGTAATGCTAATAATAATGCGCGCATGTTATTTCCTTATTTTATTTCTGCAGTTAATTTGATGGTAAATGTTGAGTCTTCGGTAATATTGCCAAGATCAACTGTTACCTGATTATTTTCGATATGACCGGCATCAACATCATCTTGCAAATCTGTCTGACCAACCCCGTTGATTGATAAACTTCCGCTGGTATAAGTCATGTCTGCAGGAATGCTATCAACAATAACCAGATTATTGACTGGCCCTTTGGAGGCATCCACCACCACGGTGATGTTATACGTCACTTTTGATCCCGGAATATTGGTTGTGCCACCAAAAGGATCGAGACTTTTATCGATGGCTTTAGTAATGGTTACAAGTTCTGCTGTATCGCCTACCTGAAAGCGCGCGGTACGGGTTTGGCTTGGGCTCTCGCCAACGATGGCATCGGTTGTATCGGTTCCTTGTCCGGCCAGTAATGTGCCCGGGTCAGCTGTAGCGGCAACCACGCCATCTTTTTCAGTGGCAGATGAGACCGTTAAGGTGATGGTCGAAATGTCATCTTTCTGGGCAGAAATCGGAATGTCGGCTTTAATAATCAACCCCAAGACTTCGTCACGAACCAGAGAAATACTGTCGCCGTTATTCAGCGTGTTTTCGTCGACATCGATTACACCATTATTGTTGGCATCGATGACGATTGAAATATTTTCCAGTGGACTATCACTGTTTACATAATCCACTTTAAATATTTCGGTGCCGTTGCCGGTGTTCTGCACACTGTAAGGCAGTGTTTGATTGGTATCGCCATTCTCAACCAGACGAGTTGTTTCACTCAGGTTAAGGCTCAGCGCAACGTCAATCACTTCTTGAACCTGAATGGTTGACGTGGCCGATACCGTATTATCATTTTCACTGTAGGTTAGTGTGGCGGTATTGATGATATCGATACCCGCCGAGGTTTTTGCCTGAGTCGATAATGACAAAAACACCAGCATGAATAATGTGTAAATCGTGATAAGGCTCTTCATTACTACTGAACCCTCACTTTATATTGGAAGGAAAATTCCGGTTCGCTGGATAATGACGAATCAGCTGATCGGAGAAGGCCTTTAGGCATGAAGCGAATATGTGTCACATTACTATCGTAACCATGGGCATCCGGAGACGGTTGATAAGTAAAGCTCGCCCCCTGATTATTTGAGAACGCAACATCATCATTAGCCGCTTGTAGGGACTGATAATTAAACGTTAAACCACTTTCATCCGGTGATGAGCCATCAATAAATTTAACCGGACCTGTTGCATCAAAATTGCCAACGAACAATGGGGAGTCTGCCGGAATCTCTTCATCAATAATAATGGTATCCGCATCAGGACTGCCTGTTCCTGTATTGCTAACCAATAATTGATAAACCACTTCTGCTCCCGGAATGGCTTTAGGATAGCTGGTGCCATTAATTGGATCGTTTAATACGAAGGATGATTTTGCCAGAGTAATGTTGGGGAATAATTGACGAATCTCAAGCGTTTGTTGCAGTTGGTGTTCAACCGTATTTTCTATCCCTTCTTTTGCCGTAACCTGAAATTTCCAGTTACCCTGGTTGGTGACGGATGCCGGAATACTGTAAGCGTATTCAAAGGTTTTTTGTGCGACGCCGGAGTCATTAGCAATGCTCATGGCAGAAGAAGCGACGATTTCTTCATCCGCGCTGTCTTTAATAACAAGATTAGCCGAGGTGATATCAAAGCTACCAAAAGGATCGGTTACTTCAGCATTCACGAATACGGTTTGATCTAAATTGCTTCGGGTAATTGGTTGACGAGTGTTATCACTATAGGCTTTATCAAAAAACAGAATATTCTCGATATTGATGACATTCACTACCGGCAAAATCACCTGCGAAGTATTCAGGTCATTTTTAAAGAACAGAAAAACCAGATCGTTCTGATTATTGTTTTGTGGGATATCAATCAAATCCTGAGAAATTACCAAGCGTAAAGACTCACCCGCAGCCACGGTTAAATCGGCTTGTGTTGGCGTGTTAATGGTGTAAGGGAGGTGATATTCGTAGACCACCACGTCGTTGTTTCTTGGGAATACACGACCACGTGTTGCTGAAGCAATAACAGTACCGTCGCTTTTTTCAAGGCGCAGGGATAACTCATGGTTACGACGAATTTGCCCAAGAGAACCCTGACGATTTTGTTTGTGCTGAGCTTCCAGTTTAACAACAACACCACCGGCAGTTGGTGATAACAGCAAATCCTGTTGCAACACCGGGGTGATATTCCACTGATATTCAACATCCTGAGTCATTGATAATTCACCTAAAGACGTTGAATCAACCGGCAATTGGCGTGACATCAGGTTATCAAGATATAAATAAAGCGGTTTATTTCCGGCTTCAGTAACCGCAAAGGGGGCTGCAACGGTTAAAGTCGATGAACTGATGGATTGTTGGCTGTTATCCGGCAGTTTAATCGTCGCAGTATTTTCTACCAGAGTGCCTGCAGCAACGTTATCCCGCAGAACAATGTCGACCACAACAACCGCTTGAGAGTTAGCAGCCAGATTAATATTAGATACGGTGAAATCCGGGAAAAGGTTGTCGTTAGAGCGGATGCTGCCGGCTGGGCGGCTGACAACCGCGATTTCACGGTACAAATCAGGGAAAGTATCTTCCATTGATAAGTTATTAATAGCTTTACCGGCCGCTTCACGGATAGTAAAGGTGTAACGCAATACATCACCTGGCTCAACATTACCGCCATTCAGATCGACAACCGTTTTTTGCGACTGGCTCAGGTCGAAATCATTAATAGTAATGGTGGCCGTTGCCGAGTTGTTAGACGGTATATTATCAAACTGAGCATTGGAGACGGATAAACTGACGGCATTGTTTCCTGCAGGTGTCGTTGCACTGGTGTTTAATGTAATTTGCAGCGCAGTGCTTTGCTGGCCATCCATAATCACCGGGGAATAGATACAGACAACATCGTTACCAGATGTATTGCATTGCCAGTCAGCTCCTGTAAATGAGCCGAGGCTGGTGCCCGGTAATAATGGGAAACGTACTTCGGTATTATTCTGGCTGTTATTAGGGCCGTCGTTTCTGACACTCAGGTTTATTGTTGCCTGACTGTTTTTAAATGCGCTACTGCCGGAAATGTTGGCGAAAGAAAGATCGGCTACTGCTGTATTCGGGATACTGATGATTTCAGCTGACAACAAAACAAGGTCGCCGCCAGATGAGTAGGTTGTGCTGACAGAAGTTGCACCGGCAGAAATATAGGGGCCGATTTCATACACATCAATATCTACACCACTGGTATTTCTGGCAAACCCTGACTGAGTATTTTTCGATACAGAGTTGAATTGGTTATTAACCGGATTGTCGCTGCCATGAGATAAGGTGTTGCTGTTAAAAATCAATTCTTCAGTAAACACACCGAGGTTACTAGAGTTGGCTTGGTCACCTTCCCAGGTGATGTGTGCGTGCTTGCCGCCATTCGCTGGGTTACCAATCACAAAGTTATTCGGGGTTAATGTGATGCTCTGGCCGCGGAAACTTTGAAAGCCATCAAATACGTTAATAACACGAAGCGGTTCGGAGGCATTTTCATAAACAACCACCAGTGCCCAACCACCGTAGGCAGCTTTTCTCGTGCAGTACGCACCTGTACCATCAAAGCTCAAACCACTGACCGTGTAATTGGCGCTCACTGAATTAGATACCAGTGCGGTGACGTCTGCTTTGGCACTGAAAAAATCGAAGGAGTCACTCCCTGCTGTGAAATTCTCGGTATAGGTTACGGTTGCGCTTACGGCTGTTCCTGCAAAGACGACACTGTTGTCAACAGAGCTACCGGAACCAGACCAGTAAAGAGAGGCTTTTTGGATGGTACTGTTGGCAGGCAACTCTAACCTTGCTGACGAGCTATTCAGTACAGAGCACTCATCCGTTGCGTTTCTTAAACTGTTGCCCGTGGTTTCGAATGACATATTCCCAGCAAAGCTTTCACGCAGGTTGATAGCTTCCAGAGCATGATTAGACATCGGAAAGATCAAAATCAGGCACGCAACAACGCCCTGAGTGCTCCGCTTGGTCAGCGTGAGCACAACAAGCCATATGTTGTTGTTTATGATTCTGAAAATCGTCATTCAAATACTTTCCTGAACGATGGTTTTGTTTTAGCCGTTTGTTATAAAAATGTTGTATTTTGTTATATGCGATACTAAGTAGAAGGGCTGATGCAGTCAATTTGCTGTCAGTTGTATTTGTTGTTTTGGAATCAGCGCTAAGTACTTGATTTTGACGTGATATTAGAAATTAGTTCAAAAATTCAGCATAAAAACAGCGTTTAAAGAGGATTGGCTCAATAAGCCAAAGGAATGAGGTGAATCTGAAGTCAAACACGCTCCTAAAGTGACCAAATTTGTCACCTGGGGTGTTCAGATTTGTCAGTAAAAAAAGATGTTAAATTCTGTAAAAAAGTGATTCTTTTGTAACTGAGTGAAGGGAAGTGCTCGTCTTTTGACTTTTTGCGATGTTAGAAACGACGAAAATGTGACTTTGTAGATTGAGAGTGCAAATAAAGGTAACCGATTTATTTTGCACTGGGAAGGATGCAGATACAAAAACAGCGGCCGAAGCCGCTGTTAATTTTAAACCTTCGTTTGCTTAGAAAGCATACTTGGTTGTGAAGTGAACACGAGTCATGTCACCTTCTGCATCGGTATCCAGTTTATGAGTAGCCTGGCTCAGCTCTACACCATAAGTCAGTTTCTTGACTGGAGAATACATCAGGTTCACACGAACACTGCTGGATGATTCTGTGTCACCAACGTTGTCAACGTCGTAGTCAGCATCCAGCATGGAGTAGGCAATGGTGCTGCGTACTTTATCGTTCCAGAAATGACGGTAACCAATAAAGGCTGCAGTAACGTCTGTCGCTTCCAGGTCTCCATCAGATAAAACAGCATCACGGGCAGCAGACAAGCCAACATAGCGGCCGATAGCACCCTTATTCACTGCAAATTTCAGGTCGTCCTGGCCAAGCTGAATCTTACCAGAAATGCTGATACCGAAGCCCAGTGTAGACTCATCAACTTCTTCATCGGCAGGAGTTGATGCATCATCGGCTGTGTAGGTAGCAAGCTGACGGCCGATAGCAGCAATAGTGAAAGCATGCTTGCCTGATTTCAGGTTGTAACGTGCTACAACATCAGGAATGGTGCTGTCGTCGTTTACGCCTGGAGTAGTTGTTTCCGGATTCTCTAACGAGAATTGGAAATCACCCATTGTGTAACGAATCTGTGGTTGACGGTTGAATACAGTACCGTCACTCACGCCCAGGAAATCAGCTGTCTCAGGCAGGGCACCAACATTCATAAAGGTTGACCAGGTCTGACCAAAGGTCCAGTTACCGGTTTTGATGAATGCATGGCGTAAGCGTGGGTTATATGAGTTTGAAACAACCTCATTACCACCAGGAGCCAACATGAAATCCAGTTCCACGAAGGTCGAAATTTTGTGGCCATTTTCCAGATCTGTCACAGTCTTGAAGTTAAAACGTGACGTTTTGGCGTGCATATCAAAGTTAGTGACCGAATCGCCATTGACACCATCCGGGCTGGTTGGAATGGTTGAAGGTACATAAAAGTCACGACCGGCACTGCCAGCAGCAATCTCACCTTCAGAATATTCACTAACCATTGCATCCAGCTTGACGTAACCGCCATAGGAAAACTCGGTATTTGCTGCGTTAACAGCCATAGGCAGGGCAGCCGCCATCAGAAGAATAGGGGTCTTGCGCATGTTCACTCTCCGTTATCATTGTTGTGCATCACCACTATGGTGCACATACTCCGCTTGGTGAAATTAGCCAAAAGTCGCAACGTAACAGTGCTTCAGTAGAAGTACTTACTCACTCCAGTTAATCTCCTGATAAGCAGAATAGACCATTGTCTAATGTTGGGATGGTTAAGGCATGACCAATATGAACAACAACAAAAATAACAGCGTGTCCGGACGGCTTGTATCGGACACGACACTCTAATCAGATAGGGAGCGACGCATGAGCGACCAAAAAGTCTACCCGGTAAAACCTGAATTTGCTGATTCGGCCTGGATTAATAATGAGAAATACCAGCAGATGTACCAGCAGTCCGTCATCAACCCAGAGGGTTTTTGGCGCGAGCAGGCCGAACAGCGCATCGACTGGATGAAGCCTTTCACCAAAGTTCGTAACGTTTCGTTTGATGATCACAATGTTGATATTCGTTGGTTTGAAGATGGCACTCTGAATGCTTCAGTTAACTGCCTGGACCGTCACTTAGAAGAACGTGGTGATCAAACCGCGATTATCTGGGAAGGTGATGAGCCGGATCAGCATAAGCACATCAGCTATAAAGAGTTACACGAGCAGGTTTGTCGCTTCGCTAATGCTTTGCGTGGTCAAGGCGTACAGCGTGGTGATGTCGTATGCATTTATATGCCAATGATTCCTGAAGCCGCTGTGGCTATGTTGGCTTGTACCCGTATTGGTGCGATTCATTCTGTTGTATTTGGTGGTTTCTCCCCGGATGCGCTGGCTGGCCGGATTGAAGACAGTAATGCCAAGATTGTGATCACCTCTGATGAAGGTGTGCGTGGTGGCCGTGCGGTTCCGTTGAAAGCGAATGTTGATGAAGCGTTAACGAACCCAGCAATTGGTAGCCTGGAAAAAGTCATTGTCGTTAAGCGCACGGGTGCTGATGTTGCCTGGCATCCTGCTCGTGATGTCTGGTACGAAGACCTGATTGCCATTTCTTCACCAAATTGTCCGGCGGAAGAGATGGGTGCCGAAGACCCTCTGTTTATTTTGTACACCTCGGGCTCAACCGGCAAACCCAAAGGTGTGGTACACACCACGGGCGGTTACATGGTATGGGCATCGATAACGCATCAGTATGTGTTTGATTACCATGATGGCGATGTATATTGGTGCACTGCGGATGTGGGTTGGATTACCGGACACACTTATCTGTTATATGGACCGTTGGCCAATGGTGGTATTACCCTGATGTGTGAAGGGGTACCTAATTATCCGTCTATTAATCGAGTGTCTCAGATTATTGATAAACACCAGGTCAATATTCTTTATACCGCACCAACGGCCATTCGTTCTTTGATGGCAGAAGGTGCTGCGGCCATTGAAGAAACCCATCGTGAGTCGCTGCGTTTGCTGGGATCAGTGGGTGAGCCGATTAACCCGGAAGCCTGGGAATGGTATTACCGCATGGTTGGTGAAGAGCGTTGCCCGGTGGTCGACACCTGGTGGCAAACCGAAACCGGCGGCATCATGATCACACCGTTACCGGGTGTGACGGATATGAAGCCAGGCTCTGCAACGCGTCCGTTCTTTGGTGTACAGCCTGCGCTGGTGGACAACTCAGGTATGCTGCTTGAGGGAGCCACCGACGGCAATCTGGTGATGATTGATAGCTGGCCTGGACAGTCACGTACTGTGTATGGCGATCACGAACGCTTTGTACAAACTTACTTCTCAACCTTCCGTGGTATGTATTTTACCGGCGATGGTGCGCGTCGTGACGAAGACGGTTATTACTGGATTACCGGACGTGTTGATGACGTGATTAATGTTTCTGGTCACCGGATGGGAACCGCCGAAGTCGAAAGCGCCTTAGTTGCCCACAGCAAAGTGGCAGAAGCTGCCGTGGTCGGTTATCCGCACGACATCAAAGGTCAGGGGATTTACGTGTATGTCACGCTCAATGCGGGAGAAGATCCATCGGAAGAACTCGCGAAAGAGCTGCGTAGCTGGGTACGCCAGGAAATTGGCCCGGTTGCCACGCCGGATCTGATTCAGATAACGCCAGGACTACCTAAAACCCGCTCCGGTAAAATTATGCGTCGTATTCTGCGTAAGATTGCAGCGAATGAGCACGATGCATTGGGTGACACCTCAACGCTGGCGGACCCGTCGGTAGTGGATATTCTGGTTGATAACCGTTTAAATCGTTGAGTGGATATTAATCTAAACGCTTTGAAAGCTACCCGATACAATGTCGGGTAGCTTTTTTGTTTTTGAAAATATTATTGAAAAAAGAGAAACACTGGTCGCTCTTTATGAAAAAAGTGCCAAAATAAAGAGAGCACGCTTGAGTAGTAAAGAGCAGGAGGGGAACTATGCAGCTCGCAAAAAAAATAATCATCGCTGATGATCACCCGTTATTCCGTACCGCTATGCAGCAGGCCGTGAAGCAGCTGGTGCCGGATGTCAGCATTGAGCAAGCCGAATCATTGCCAGAATTACAGCAACTGGTTGAGCATCACAAGGATGCTGACCTGATCTTGCTGGATTTACAAATGCCTGGCGCTCATGGCTATTCTGGGTTGGTGTATTTACGTTCCCATTACCCGGAGATTCCGGTTATTGTGGTTTCGGCGTGTGAAGAACCAGCAATTATGTGTCAGGCAATCGACCATGGTGCTTCGGGCTATATAGCCAAATCATCGCCGCTGGACTCGATTGCAGAAGCGATTGAACAGGTGCTGCAGGGTGATATCTATTTACCGGAAGCGGCCCGTCGTCATCAGCACCAACCGGACACGAAGGCACTGGATTTAGCGGAACGTTTAGCCAGCCTGACACCACAGCAATTCCGGGTGCTGACGATGATGACTGAGGGAATGCTGAATAAACAGATTGCTTATGATCTGGATGTGAGTGAAGCGACGATTAAAGCTCACGTAACCGCGATTTTCCGTAAGTTGGGAGTACGCACCCGAACTCAGGCTGTTATTGCGGTTCAAAGTCTGGATATCGAAAAACCGGATGTGCAGGTTGCTCAGGGCTGAGTTTGAGCGGCTCTGAATCATTTCTGGTTTTTACCGTTCCTGCCTTTAATTTTCACCGATTTTTCACAGGCCACATCGACGTTATGTCGATGTGGCCTTTTTTATTTCTTAACCAGTTTGCGGATCAGAGCGCGTAATGCCGCGGGCCTCACTGGCTTGCTGAGGAAATAAAAGCCAAGGCTGCGTGCTTCATCGGCGACTTCGGGACGCGGGTCGGCAGAAATAAGAATGCCGGGTAACGCTGGGTCATCGAACTGCTGGCGCAGCAAGGTCATGGTTTGTATGCCGGTTTCATCATTATCCAGTTGATAGTCACATAGCATGATTTCCGGTTTAAAAGGTACCTGTTTTGCCGTAGCGATATCGCTGCAGCTATACACATCACATTGCCAGCTATTTAACAGCGCATTCATTGCGGTCAGCACTTCCGGATCATTATCAATACAGAAGGTTTTCATGCCTTCAAAACTGGCGGCCTGATTGAGTACCGAAGGAGCCGATTTCTGTTCATCCTGTTGCGCCTCTGTCAGTGAGAGGGTGATTCGGAATCGTGTACCTTTACCCACTACTGAAGCCACATTGATATCGTGATCGAGTTGATTGGCCATACGATCGACAATGGCAAGCCCTAACCCCAATCCTTTGGTATCCTGCTTTTCTGTGTGCAGCCGTTTGAACTCGCCAAAAATCTCCGGCAGTTTTTCTTTCGGAATCCCCGGGCCGGTGTCCCAAACTTCAATGGCTAATTTATTTCCCCGTTTGCGGCAGCCCAATAATACCCCACCAGATTGCGTATAACGGACAGCATTACCCAGCAGATTCTGAATGATACGGCGCAACCAATGAGCATCGCTGAGTACCCAGGCATCACACACCCTGACGGTTAAACTCAACCCTTTCTCGGCGGCTAAGGCGGTAAATTCATCGCGCAGCGGTTTGAGAACGGCACTGAGGCTGATAGGGCGAATGTCCGGCTCCATTGCTCCAGCATCGAGCTTCGAGATTTCCACCAGGATGGATAACACGTCTTCCGCCGATTGCAATGATCCCTCAAGATGGCTCAGTAACTCTTGTTGTTCTGTGTTCAGCGATTGCTGCGCCAGCGTTGAGGCAAATAATTTTGCTGCGTTTAACGGCTGCATCAGGTCATGACCGGTGGCGGCTAAAAAACGGCTCTTACTGTGATTGGCCTCGATTAACTGCGACGTCAGGTCTTCTAATTCCTGGCTGCTTTCTTCAACCCGGCGTTCCAGTTTGATATTGGCTTGTTTTAGTGTTTGTTCCGCACGGCGGTGGGCGGTGATGTCGGTAAAACTGGTGACAAAGCCACCATCCGGCATGGGGTGCCCTTGCATCGAGATAACCAGGCCATTGGGTAGAGTGCGTTCAAATTGGTGCGCAGAGCCGTTGCGTAAAAACTTCATGCGACGATGGACCTGGGCCTCAATTTCCCCCGGGCCACAGAAACCCCGGCGAGCGTTAAAAGCAATAATTTCATGGATCGGTTTGCCCGCCTGAATAAAACTTTCAGGGTACTCAAACAATTGCAGATAGCGACTGTTCCAGGCGACCAGATTCAGGTCTTTATCAATCACACTGACGCCCTGATGCAGATTCTCTACGGCTGCCTGCAACTGCTCCTGACTCATGGCAAATGCCTGACTGGCTTCGCTGGCAATAAAGGTCAGGTCGCGTATCTGAATCTGCTCACCACCCAATAAGGTCGAAAAAATAACGCGTGCCGAGGACGACCCCACCACTGAACCCAGCATTTTTTCAGCGTCATGCAGCAGTTCGTCAGAAGCCGGGGCATGGTTGTATTGAACGCCATGCTGGTATTGATAGCTGATAAAAAAGGACTCAGTTTTTTGCAGGCCAAGGATACGTTCCAACACCACTCTGACATCATCGACTTTGCAATTTAATGCCGTGGTTGGCTGGTTTTGCTGAATACCTTTGGCGCTGCTGAAATCACTGGCGAGCATTCGCTCCCGCACCGAAGCACTGCTGATGATGGAGAAAAAGATAAAGCAGAAAATATTGACCAGCAGACTTAAGATCACGCCAGAGCTGAAGTTATCCAGATTTTCTCCCATCATCGCTAAAGACGGGGAGCCAATTAAGCCACCGGATGAGTTATCCAATACCGGTAATAACAAGGTGTAAAACCAGATAAAGGTGCCGCTGATGATACCAGCCATAGCGCCCTGGTGATTGGCTCTTTGCCATAACAAACCACCAATTAATGATGGAGCAAACTGAGCTACAACAGCAAATGACAGCAAGCCAATCGCCGCGAGCGATTCAAACTCGCCAACCGTGCGGTAAAACAGGTAAGAGCCAAGAATCATCGCAACAATGACCAGACGGCGAACGGTCAGTACCAGCGTGCGGATATTCGATGATTGCTGCAGGTCGGCCTGTGACTGTGAACGGTGGAATACCATGGGCAGAATCAGTTCGTTCGATACCATGGTACTGATGGCAATCGTCGCCACAATAATCATGCCGGTGGCAGCACTGGTACCGCCAATAAAAGCGATGATGGCGAGCAGTTCCTGATCGAAGGCAATGGGTAAGCTTAAGACGTAGGTATCCGGGCCAAAGCCCAGATCTTTCATAAATAAATTCCCAGAGAGTGCAATGGGTACGACAAATAACAACATCAGCATCAGATAGGCCGGGAACATCCAGCGAGCAGCTTTGACGTGCTGGATGGACTCATTTTCAATCACGCCGACCTGAAATTGTCGCGGCAAGCACAGCATGGCAAACGCTGCGAGCAGACTTTGCAGCACAAACGATAGCGAAATAATATCTGTTTTAAACAGCGGGTGATCCGGTGAGGTATTGCGCGCCAGTGTAAAAAGGTCGAGCGGTTGTTCAAATAAGTAACAAACAACCCATATTCCGACCGCCATAAAGGCAATCAGTTTGACTAAGGATTCAAACGCAACCGCCAGCATCATACCCGGGTGTTGTTCACTGGCATCAATATCCCGGGTGCCAAAGATGATCACAAACAGTGCCATGGCAACGCTGACATACAGCGCTGTGTCATGCCAGGCTTCGGTACTGGCAATCGCCAATGCGCCTAACTCATGCGGGCTGCTGAGCAGGTTAAAAGCCACGGTGACCGCTTTTAGCTGCAGTGCAATATAGGGCACAACACCTAACATGGCGACCAGCGTTACCAGGACCGCTAGGCTGTTATCCCGGCCGTACCGGGTGGCAATAAAATCGGCAATTGAGGTAATGCGTTTTTCTTTGGCAATACGGATGATTTTTGCCAGTAAGCGCCAGAAAAACCAGATAAAGATCACGGGGCCGACATAAACAGCCAGAAAGCTCCAGCCTGATGTACTGGCTTGTCCAACGACGCCATAAAATGTCCAGGAAGTGCAGTACACCGCCAGTGATAAGCTGTATACCAGCGCGCTGTTATGAATCGGTTTTTTCTTTTGTGCCCGCTTGTCTCCGTACCAGGCCACCCAGAACAGACTGCCGATGTAGAGCACGGAAATTGAGATTAACTGCCAGGCGGGAATCATAAGTGTTCTTCTTTATTATTGTTACGAATAACGAAAGCAGGCATGACGCTGTCTATCTTCAAAGATTTATCTTAACAGTATAGGCGGTATGCCGAGAATGGATTTACATCATGCACTGTTCGACTTTGGTCGGTTTTGGAAAGCCGCCATGGCAGATACACTGCTCTATACCAATATTTTTTGTAAGGGATGGTGAGTATGACGATTCAGATAGATCTGCGGCAGCCGCCCTTCAGTTTTTTGGATGAAAAACAGCTTAACTGGTTGATTGATCGTTTGGATCTGGTGTTCTACCACGCGGGCGGTACCATTCTGAATGAGGGGGACAGCAGCCCCGGACTGTTCATCATTTATAAGGGGGTTGTTGAAGAGAGCGATCAAAGTGGCGATCAGGTTTTTTCTCAATACGGCAAAGAAGATATTTTTGATGTGCGTGCTGTGCTGGAAGCCCGCTGTAAGCATAAATACACAGCGATCGAAGAAACCCTGTGTTACCTGTTAAAAGCCAAAGATTTTGTTCAGCTTTTGGAAGAGTCAGACGACTTCTCCATCTACTTCAAAACCGACCTGGGTACTCAACAATCGTTGGTCGAACAACAAGACAGCTCTGTTTCAGAATTTATTCTGGCCCGCATTGACGACGATACCATTCGCCCTCCGGTGTATATCAACGCTCAAACCAACCTGGCACGTGCTGCGACGTTAATGCATGAACAGAAATACGATGCGTTATTGGTACGCAGTGGCAAACGGGTGGGTATTGTTACCGGTACGGATCTGTTGAAGGCCACCCTGATGGGGGATAAAGGTAAGCAGGATAAAATTGGTGATATTGCTCAGTTTGATTTAATTGATGTCGAGTACGGTGAGTTTCTGTTCAGTGCGTTGTTAAAAATGACGCAAAACCATATTGAACGTGTGGTGGTCAAACGAGAGGGTGAAATTGTTGGTTTGCTGGAGCTGATGGATATGCTCAGCTTATTTTCCACCCATTCGCATGTGATAGCGATGCGTATCGAGCAGGCCAAAAATCAGCAGGAATTAGTGATTGCCGCTAAGCGGCTGGATACCCTGATCGAAAGCTTAATGGGGCAGGGAGTGCATGTCTCCGCCATTATGGAGCTGATTACGACATTAAATCGTCGCCTGATTCAACGGGCATTTGAGCTGATTTTCCCGGAGCGTTTACGCAACAGTGTGTGCATTCTGGTGTTAGGCAGTGAAGGGCGGGGAGAACAAATCCTGAAAACCGATCAGGATAATGCTGTCATTCTTAAAAATCAGCACGACCGTGAAGCTGTTAAACCTTTGTTGCAGCAATTACACCAGGCATTGCTTGAGTTTGGTTATCCGCCTTGTCCGGGAGGTGTGATGTTTATTAATGATGGCTGGATTGAAACCATCGAAGGCTGGCAGGCTCGGGTGGATCGTTGGCTCAGTGCCGGTACGCCTGACACCATGATGAACATGGCCATTTTTATGGATGCGGAGCCCATTTGTGGTGACCCGGAATTGTTCCGGCCAGTAAAAGCCAGCTGGCAGCACGATGATTTGCGCGCCAGCATTGCGTTGGCCTGGTTTGCTAAGCAGGCGATGCAATTTGAAACGCCGCTGAACTTTTTAGGGAAAATTCGTGAAGATCATGGCAAGATCGATATTAAAAAAGGCGGTATTTTTCCATTGGTTCATGGGGTTCGGTCGCTGGCATTTGAACACGCGATTGATGAGTGCAACACGCTTAAACGGCTGGAGATTTTACAACAGCGAAATATTTTAGAAGCCGATGTTGCGCAGGGTTTAAAAGATGCGCTGTTATTTTTTATTCGCTTACGGTTACGTCAGCAATTAGAAAGAGAAGGTGAGCAGCGTGGCCTGAGTCAGCAACTGGAGCTGGATAAACTTCGCAGTGTCGACCGCAGTTTATTGCGCCACGCATTACACCGGGTTAAAAAGTTTAAACAGCAGTTATTCTTACACTTCCATCTGGAGCGTTTCTGATGTTACCGCGCTGGATGAAAAAACGCATTCCCGGCTATTTCCCACCGGAAGGCCGCTGGCAGCATCTGGCAGAGCCTTATGATGGTGATGAAATTGTTGTACTGGATTGTGAAACCAGCTGTTTTGATAAAAATAAAGGCGAATTATTAAGCGTTGCCGCGGTCAGAGTAAGCGGTGAAAAAATACACCTTTCATCTGCACTGGAGCTGATTATTAATTCTGATGCTGAAACCGATCCGGACTCCGTTCGTATTCATTATTTACGCCGTGAAGACCGCATGAACGGTGTTGCACTGGCACATGCGATTGAAAAATTACTCGATTTTATCGGCAATCGGCCAATCTGCGGTTTTTATATCGAATACGATGAAGCGATTCTGAATCGTTATATCCGGCAACTGTATAACTTTCGGTTACCGAATCAATTTATCGAAGTTTCAGAAATTTATGTCAAACAGCAAAAAAGGCGACATCCGGATATCGCTTTGGATCTGACCTTTGAAGGTCTGGCTAAAGACTTACAAGTACCTGTGATTGAACGTCATACAGCGATGGGGGATGTGATTTCCACCGCGTTGATGTACATAAAACTCACTGAGCATACGCGTTGATATAAAAAAGCGGAGGCTGAATAATCAGTCTCCGCTTTTTGGGTCGGATATTTTGAAGCAGTGATGACCCGCTTCGGAATATTAATCAGCCCAGCTTCAGTGTACTTAGCGTGTTATCACGAACTTCCGCCAATAACTCACCGTTTTCAACCAGAGACTGACCGTAAGACGGAATCAGCTTTTTCAGTTCTTCGCCCCAGCCTTGCTCCATTTTTTCCGCAAAGCAGGTTTCCAATACTTCAATCATGGCTTGAGCCGCTACCGAAGCACCCGGTGATGCACCTAATAAGGCAGCAATGGAGCCGTCTTTACAAGCAACCAGCTCAGTACCAAATTCCAGCTTACCTTTGCCTTCGGCGTCTTTTTTGATGATCTGTACGCGCTGGCCTGCTTGTGCCAATGTCCAGTCTTCATCTTTACAGGATGGGAAGTAGTCGCGCAGAGAAGCAACACGCTCACTATGAGACTGACGTACTTCGTTGATCAGGTATTTGGTCAGATCCATGTTGTTGATGCCGACTGACATCATCGGCAACAGGTTGCTTGGGCTTACGGATTTGAGCAGATCTAACTTCGAGCCTTTCTTCAGGAAGCGCATGGTGAAACCGGCAAACGGACCAAATAACAGGGCCGGTTCACCGTTAATAATTCGGGTGTCCAGGTGAGGTACTGACATCGGTGGCGCACCAATGGCGGCTTTACCATATACCTTGGCGTGGTGCTGTTTTACGATCTCCGGATCTTTACACACCAGCCATTGGCCGCTGACCGGGAAGCCACCGTAGCCATCGGCTTCTGGAATGCCGGATGCTTGCAATAATGGTAACGCACCACCGCCAGCCCCCAGGAAAACGAACTTGGCTTCGATTTGACGGCATGGGCCACCATTTCGGTTTTCCAGCTCGACATGCCAACCCTGATTATCACCAGATCCCAGCTTTTTAAAGCTATCGACTTCGTGATTCAGAATCAGTTCAAACTGCTCGGATGCTTCCAGTTGAGCAACCAGGTTACGTGTCAGGGAACCAAAGTCGACGTCAGAGCCATAACTCACACGGGTAGCCGCGACTTTTTCGGATGGGTCCCGGCCTTCCATTACAAGCGGCATCCAGTCACGTAATACGTCCGGATCATCACTGAATTCCATGTCTTTAAATAAGTGATGGGCACTCAGTTTCTCGAAGCGTTCGCGCAGGAAAGCCACATTATCTTCACCCCAGACAAAGCTCAGGTGTGGTGTCGTGTTAATGAAATTGGATGGCTCTGGTAAGCCACCATTACCAACCAGGGTGGTCCACAGCTGTAACGAAATTTCAAAATTGGCATTGATGGTTAATGCACGGTCGATCTCGACACCGTTATCCCCTTGAGGGGTGTAGTTCAGTTCGCAATAGCCAGCATGACCGGTGCCGGCATTGTTCCAGCCGTCAGTACTTTCGTGTGCTACGTGATCAAGACGTTCGACCATGGCCATGGTCAGGGATGGATCCAGGCGTTTCAGTAAGGTACCAAGTGTGGCACTCATGACGCCGCCACCTACCAGCAGGACATCGACTTGTTGAATCGTCATAGGGGTTTGCCTTTAACTAAAATCAAAATTCTGGTGCATTTTGTGTTCGTCTCACCGGGGAGGCTTGTGGCCGGTATGATGGGTGAGCACGAAAATCAGGCAGCGAGTATTGATATTGGCTGGCTGATGCAATTTTTGCTGTTGGCTACAATCAACAGCGTGTTGATACGCGCAGTACACACAGTTGTGAAAAAACGTACTGCGCTGAAATTACTGCTTTTTTAACGCTTTGAGAACCGTCAGTTCGACTTAAGTCTGACCAATTTTTAGAGTAATTTCAGGGCGCGCATTCTAAGAAAAAAGCGTGTATTGGTCAATGACAGCAAGCTTTGTAAACGGCCTTTGCCGACAAAAAATTGATCTATGATAACCTGCTGATGATCAAACTGATCAATCCAGAAATTTCTGCCAAAACATGGCTTTACCCATAGCCGGATCGAGCTCATAACCGGCAAAACCTGACTGCTGGTAGCTGCTTTGTGCCACGGTGTTGCCTTCCAGCACTTCCAGCGTCAATTTGCAGCAGCCTCGTTGACGGGCAACCGCTTCTACCTGTTGCATCATCCGTTGGGCAATGCCTTGTCCACGCAGGCCGTTGCGCACAATCACATCGTGAATATTGATCAGTGGCTGACATTTGAAGGTAGAAAACCCCTGAAAGGCATTGATCAATCCAATCGCCTGATCGGCATCCAGAGCCAACACGGTGAAGGCATTGGGCACTTCCGCCATCTTCTGAGCTAAAGTGTCGATAACCGTTTGGCTTAACGCTTCTCCGCCGCCCATTGGGTCGCAGGCATAATGGTTCATCAACTCACCAATCATCTGCTGGTGTTGCGGGTTGTGGTAATCAGCAATAACTATGTCAGCATCAATATGGGTGTTGGTCATCATTCTTCTCCGATAAACCCGCCGGTCTGATGCGCCCACAGCTGGGCATAGATGCCTTTTTGTTGCAATAACTGCTGGTGCGTACCTTGTTCAACAATCCGACCCTGATCCATCACAATCAGGCGATCCATCGCAGCAATGGTCGACAGGCGATGGGCAATGGCAATCACGGTTTTGTTTTCCATCAGGCGGTACAGACTTTTCTGAATCGCCGCTTCTACTTCCGAGTCCAGGGCTGAGGTAGCTTCATCCAGAATCAGGATGGGCGCATCTTTTAATAACACCCGGGCAATGGCAATGCGCTGACGCTGGCCGCCCGACAATTTAACGCCGCGTTCGCCGACCTGAGCATCCAGCCCGGTGTTGCCCATGGGGTCATTCAGTTCACGAATAAAATCGGCTGCTTCGGCTTGTTGAATGGCTTGTGCCAGTTGTTCATCGGTTGCATCCGGGTTGCCATAGAGGATGTTGTCGCGCACCGAGCGATGTAGCAGAGAGGTATCTTGGGTAACCATGCCAATGTTTGCGCGCAGGCTGTCCTGGCTGACCTGTTGAATATTCTGGCCATCAATCAGGATTTCGCCGGATTCAATGTCGTAGAAGCGCAACAGCAGGTTCACCAGGGTGGATTTACCGGCCCCGGAGCGCCCAACCAGACCAACCTTTTCTCCCGGCTTAATATGAAGATTCAGATCGTCAAACACCTGCTTGTTCTGGGAGTCGTCTTTACCCTGATAATAAAAATTCAGGTTTTTCAGCTCGATTGAGCCCTGATCAACCACGAGCGTTTTAGCGTTGTCCACATCCTGGACTTGTTGTGGTTGAGACAGGGTGTTCATGCCATCGGCAACAGTACCAAGATTTTCAAACAGCGCGCCAACTTCCCACATAATCCACTGGGCCATGCCGTTAATACGCAGCGCCAGACTGATGGCAATGGCAATTGCCCCTACGGTGATAGCATCGTCCGACCAGAGCCAGATTGAAATAGCGCCGACGGCAAACGCCAGCAGGTAGTTAATAAAATTGACGGTAAAGTTGAGGCCGGTCGCCAAGCGCATCTGGTGATAAACCGTGTTCATAAAACCCTGCATGCTATCCCGTGCGTAATCGGACTCACGTTGTGTGTGGGAAAACAATTTCACGGTCTGAATATTGGTGTACGAATCCACGATGCGGCCTGTCATTGCTGAGCGGGCGTCTGCTTGTTCGGTGGCTACTCGTTTCAAACGTGGTACAAAAAACATCTGGGTCAGGATGTATAAACCCAGCCATACAATCATCGGCAACATCAGGCGAATGTCAGCATTGGCAACGACTACCAGAACCGAGCCGAAATACACCAGGATATATACCATCACATCCAGCAGCTTCATCACGGTTTCACGAACGGATAATGCCGTCTGCATTACTTTGGTTGCCAGACGGCCGGCAAAGTCATCCTGGTAAAAACTCACGCTTTGATTGAGTAAGTAGCGGTGACCCAGCCAGCGGATTTTCATCGGGTAATTGCCCATCAGTGTCTGGTGCACCAATAAGGCATGGAGCAATACCACTATTGGCAAAGCAATCAGCACCAATAACGACATCCACAATAATTGACTGCCTTCGCTGGAAAATAAGGTTTGTGGGTCTTTATCGACTAACCAGTCCACCAGTTGGCCCATAAAACTGAACAAAGAAACTTCCAGAATTGCCAGCAGGGCGGTTAGTAGTGACATGGTCAGTAGCGACAGCTCCATGCCCTGGGTGTAATGGCGGCAAAAGGCGTACAAACCCTTAGGAGGTTGTTGTGGTGCTTCGGGAGGAAAGGGTTGAGTCAGATTTTCAAAAAAACGAAACATAAGCCTGAGCGCTGTTCATCCGTGTCAAAAGGTGTGACACGGTAACGGAGAAAACACTCAATTGTAAGCGGCAATTCATACCGCTTTATGGTTTTGTGCATTTTTATGGTTTTACGTGTTTTTCTGGGTTGGCCTGTTACAGACGGAAAGACTCCATCGTGTCTGGCAGGCTGGCTGGCACCGGTGCTGGATTATTATGAGCAACCAGGTGACGCAATTGCGTCTGAGACAACTCGGCCATGGACTGTAACTGATTATGGTTGATGTAGAGTTTGTCGAGTTCGTCCAGGTTTTCAATACCGGACAAAGAGCGTAACTGGTTATGTGTAATCGACAATTCTCGCAATTGAGTCATGTCATTCATTGCCGCAAATGACACCAGTTTGTTATGGCTTAACGTCAGTGAGTGCAGCTGTGTCAGGCTGCTGAGAGGTTCGAGGTTATCAATCTGATTGTTGCTGAGATTCACTACTCGTAGCTGGCTGAATTGTTGCAATCCATCCAGTTGTCGGATACTGGCATTCTGGCATTTCAGAATCTGCAGCTGTTCGGTGTAACGAATGTTGCTTTTACGGATACAGCTCTGCAGTGCTTCGTCTTTAACCGCTTGGTAATCGATGGCTGACAATTCAACGGTTGTTGGTGTTTCTGCTGAAGGAGTTTCAGCCGGCGATTGTGACGTGTTGGGGTCGCTACTACTGCCACCACCACTGCTACCTCCGCTACTACAGGCGCTCAACAGGATGACGGCGAGCGTCAACGCGATATGTTTGCAATAAGAATACTGCATAAGAATAACCAATTTATTATTTTTGTACTTCCGTGCAGGTTAACATAGCTGTTTCGGGAAACCCAGCCTCTGTGAAAACTGGTATGCTGACATTTCGTGCATTCAGGAACATCAGGCAGCTATGCTCGATATTAATCAGTTACATGTGTTTATTCAGGTGGTTGACGAAGGCAGCTTTACGTCAGCTGGCAAAGCGCTGGGAATGCCCAAATCCCGGGTCAGCCGTATGGTTTCGGATCTGGAAGCCAGTTTGGGGTCCCGGTTGTTGCAGCGCAGTACCCGTCAGCTCAGTCTGACTGAAGTGGGTAATGAATATTACAGCCGCTGTCGCCACTTGATTCGGGAGATTACCGAGGCACATCGCTTAATCTCTGATCGTGAACATAACCCGCATGGTGTGTTGCGTATCGTTGTTCCGGTTGAGGTCGCCAGTGGTTCTATGGGGCACTTTTTGACGAAGTTTCAGGGTCTGTATCCGGAAGTCCGTATTGAGGTTATTCACACGGATCGTCCGGTTAACATGATTCAGGAAGGGTATGACCTCGGCTTTTTTGTCGGTGAATTACCGGATTCCTCTCTCATTGCCCGAACTCTGACGGAGTCGGATTATATTTTATGTGCCAGCCCGGCTTATCTCAAAGAGCATGGCCAGCCGCAACATCCTCAAGACTTGCAAACGCTGCGTTGCGTAAAGCTGGGTGAAGGTATCCAACCTGAAATTTATGACATGATTCACGAAGAAAGCGGCGAAGCGTTGTCTGTTCAGGTTGAGCCAAATATCGTCACCAATTTAATGGAAGGTACGGTACACAGCATGATTAAAGGTGCTGGTATTGGTCGTATCCCTTACCTGATGGCGGGAGATGCTATTTTGTCCAGGCAATTAATCCCCATCTTTAATGACTGGCAATTGCGCCCGGAACGTATTTCGGTTGCTTATCCATCACGTCAGTATCTGCCGAAGAAAGTGCGTCATTTTGTCGATTTTATGGTTGATGAAGTGGAAGAATTAAATCGATTGATTGATGCTCTGCCAACCACAGAAGAACAGCTATCGGCTGTTAATAAGGTATTAGGTCCTGTAAACCGACACTAAGCTGACAAACCTCCGGAATTTTTAAACATCCATTTCTTGTAATCCAACTGTCATCTTTCAGAAACATACTGCCCGCCATCAATGTGTGGGCCTGTTTCGGCCCGTCTAAATCCTTGTATTCCTTTAGGGGGCGAAATGAAACCGAATCGACTGTGGCTTGCAATCGCATCGTCTGTGATGGCATCTCAGCTTATGGCTGGTGAAGCTGTATTTTATGTAACTGAAGATGGTGAAGCCGTCCGTGATTTAGCCGTTGCGGTTGACGGTAAGAAAAAACTGGTGGGTAAATCCGGTTTTGTTTCTTTTGATGTGCCAGCGGGCAGCCATACTGTTGAGCTGTCCCAGTTTGGCGAATATCTGGGCGAATTTGATTTCGATACGGCCAGTGAAGAGCAAAATGCTGAAATTCAGGTAGAGATGATTGGTGGTGAAGCACTGCCGGAAATCAATGTATTCACTCCTGGCCAGGAAGCTGAAGTCGCATTAGGTCAGATCTCTGGTTACCTGGAGTCTGATGATACCGGTGGCCCGATTTCAGGTGCTCGTGTATCGGTTGAAGGCACTGAGCAAGGTGTTGTAACTGACGAAGACGGCTTCTTCAGTTTTGAATTACCGCGCGGTGAATACAATTTATTAATTGCTGATCCTAATTATGGCAAGCGTGATGTCAGCGGTATCCGAGTTATGGGTAACGTGAATACCGGCGTTAACCTGAACATGAGCCTCGAAGGTGATGGCGTTATTGAAGAGGTGGTTGCTGTAGGGACTTATGTGCCATCCACTGCTACCGCTCAGGAACGCGACTCTTCCGCTGTTTTGGATTCAATTGGTGCTGAACAGTTTTCACGTTTTGGGGATTCGGATGCGGCTTCTGCATTGAAGCGTGTCGCAGGTGTCTCTGTGAATGATGAATTTGCTGTCGTTCGTGGTATGAGCGGACGTTATATTTCATCGACTTTAAATGGCGCTTTAATGCCAAGTACAGACCCGCTGCGTCGTGATGTGCCACTGGATTTATTCCCGGCTTCGATTTTAGGTGGTATCGATATTCAGAAAAGCTTTACGCCAGATATGCCGGGCGACTCTACCGGTGGTGCAATTGCGATGACAACTCGTGGTGCTCCTGAAGAGACTGGTGGTAAGGCATCTGTCACGCTGGGTTTTAATACCCGTACTACGTTTAATGATGCGGTAACTTATCATGGCGGTGGTTCTGATTGGACCGGTGCTGACGATGGTACCCGTGAAGAGCCGTCTCTGATTGCCAGTGGTACCAATGGCGGCTTGGAATCTGTAGGTCGTAATTTATCGACGGCTCAGGCCATTCGTGCAAGTGACCAGTTTGAGCACGATTTATCAGTGCATGAAGTGGAAGCAAAGCCAGAAAGAGGTTTCTCATTTTCATACGGTGATCTGATTGAAAATGAAGATTCGAATATCGGCTTATACGGCGCGCTGCAATATAAAGACGAATGGGAAGTGCGCCACGATGCTGAAATTGATGACGTGGACGGCACAGGAAATTACCAGCGCAGTAAGCGCAAAATTGATTTGTCCGGATATTTCTTTGCTGGAATCGATAAAGGTGATTTCACTGTAAACAGTCAGTCGATTCTGTTGCGCAAAACGGATGATACCACTCGTGTTACTCGCAAACTGGATACCGATCTGGAAACCGAGTCGTATATTTTACAATGGGTTGAACGTCAGTTTATTTCCCAACAATTTTCTGGTGACTATTTCTTCAATTTATTAGGTGAAGATAAATTAAGCTGGAATTTAGGTTATGCGCAAACCACTCGTGATGAGCCTGATCGCAGAAGTTATACCTATGCACGATCTCCTGGCAGTGATTCACCATTGCGTTTTCAGGGTGTGGCTGAGCGTCGATTCTCAGAGTTAACCGAAGATGCAATTACTTTAGGGGTGGATTATGAGGGCGAAGTAGAGCTTTCCGATTTAATGCTGCTGAAAGTGAAAGCCGGTTTAATGCAATCTGCGAAAGAACGGGAAGTTGCTGTAGCGCGTTATACCAACACCCCAATTGTAACGCTGGATACCAGCCTGCCTATTGATCAGATTTTATCGTCTGAAAATATCAATAATGGCTCATTCTTATATGACGGTGCGACAACTTCAACGGACAGTTACGATGCAACGGATGATATCACCGCTGCTTATTTGTCTGGTGAATTGGATGCTGACTCTGTGTCTGTTTTATTCGGAACACGATTTGAACAGTCAGAACAAACGCTGGAATACCCAGATCAAAATAGCAGTGATGACAATAAATTAGATGAGTCTAAAGTTTTACCTGCATTGAGTATTAACTGGCGCGTAACAGAGGATGCGCAACTGCGTTTCTCTGCGACTCAAACAGTTTCAAGACCTGGTATTACTGAGAGATCTGAATCCGAAGTTTATGACCCGGATACCGATGATCGTATTATTGGTAACCCTGATTTAGAAATTAGTGATATTACCAATTTAGATGCTCGCGCTGAGTATTATTTCTCCGATGACGAAAGTGTCACCTTTGCTGTTTTCTATAAGGATATTGATAAGCCTATTGAACGTGTTGTCGGTGAATCCAGAAATTCAACAACCTATACCAATGCTGAATCTGCGACGGTTCAGGGTGCTGAAATCGATTTCCGGGTTAATACGCTGGATACCGATTCTTTCTCAGGTTTTGTTGCCGGTAACGTTTCATATATCGATTCAGAAGTGGATCTGGGTGATGGTCGTGCTGCAATTTTGGAAGGTTCTGATACCCGTCCATTACAAGGACAATCAGAATATCTTGCCAATATTCAATTAGGGTTTGATCACTTACCAACTGGCCAGTCTTTAACATTGTTAGGTAATTATTTTGATGATCGAATTTTAACCGTAGGGCGTGGCGATCTTGAAAATGAAGTTGAAGATGCTCGTGCGGTTTGGGACTTGGTTTATCGTTATGACGTAAATGATGTATTTACCGTAAAAGGCAAGATTGAAAACCTGGGTGATCAGAAAATCAGTTTCTCACGTGGTGGTAAAGAAATTGAATCTTATTACGAAGGTTCAACAATGAAAATTTCTGTTGATTACGCTTTTTAATTTTAATTTAACTGTAATAAAAGGAGTTCATTATTTAATGAGCTCCTAACAAAGAAATCGAGGAAACTTAAATGGAACTCAAAAAGAACTATCTGGCAGTTGCTTTAATGGCTGCAACTCTGGTTGGCTGTGGCAGTGATAGCGACAACGATGATGATGACTCTGGTAATGGCAATGGTGGTACTCAACCACCAGTATCAACTAATTACGAAGTTGATTGTAATGCTGATAACAGCCGCTGCTTTGTGTCTGGTAATATCGACGAAGATTTTACCATGACTGCTGATCGTCAATGGGTTCTGGATGGCTCTGTATTTGTTGGTGCTGGTCAGGTGGCAATTACTTCTGCTGCTCAAGAGCAAGCAATCAAAGATGCTGGTGTAACTTTGACAATTGAAGCGGGTACTGATGTTCGCGGCCTGAGTAATGCGACACTGGTTATTACCCGTGGTTCAAAGATTATGGCAGAAGGTACCAAGGCTGATCCAATTACTTTCAGTTCTGCTGCCGATGACAACTTCAATGGTCTGGGTGAATGGGGCGGTGTAATTGTTCAGGGTTTCGCTCCTCAGTATGGTGCTGGTAACACTGGTATTTGTTCAGAAGGTAATGCGGACGGCATCTGTAACGTTGAAGGTGAAGGTGGTCTGGATGAAACTATCCGTTACGGTGGTGATGATGCAGCTGATAACAGTGGTGTGATCCGTTACGTTCGTATCGCTGAAGGTGGTCGTGTTGCTGGTCCGGGTAACGAGGTTAATGGCCTGACTATGCAAGGTGTTGGCCATGGCACTACCGTTGAATATATTCAGGTTCATGACAACCTTGACGATGGTCTGGAATGGTTTGGTGGAACGGTTAACGTTAAGTACGCAGTTCTGACTGGCAACGATGACGATAGCATCGACTTTGATGAAGGTTATCAGGGCAATATCCAATACGCGATTGTACGCATGACTGCTGATCGTAACTCTCCAGCTGGCTCAAATGACCCGCGTGGTATTGAAGCTAACTCTTCTGATGATGAGTATGTACCACAAACTCAGGCAGCTCTGGCAAACATTACTATTGTTGGTAATCGTGATTATTCAGATGAGCCTGGTATGCGTCTGCGTGGTGCTTTGACGGCTTCTCTGTACAATACGGCTGTATTTAACTTTGATGCATGTGCTCGTATCGATGATGCTAAAGATGTAGATGGTCAGGGTACTAATGTTCCTTCAGATGTGACTTTCCACAACGTTCAGGGTTCAAGCACTACTTGTGGCGAGTTCTACAACAAAGAAGAAGCTGATACGACTTCCGGTACTAACGAACTGCAATCTATTACACTGAATGCGGCTGCAGCGGTTCCAGGTTCTGTCGCTCAGGCTGAATTTGCTGAAGTAGATAACGGTTCTGGCTTTGCTTTCGATAACACCACTTACATCGGTGCTGTAGACCCAGCGGTTGCTGCGGCTGATGCATGGTATGCAGGTTGGATCATCGAAGGTTCTCTAGATGATATTGCTGACCAGGCTAACACGGCTCCTGCTGCTCAGTAATAATATTCACCTCGGTTAATCTGAGTGTTGAAAAACCCACTTTCGAAAGAGAGTGGGTTTTTTTATGCCTGAAAATAATCATTTATTTAATGCCGTTTTACCTCTCACCAGATTCTTCTCTGATCTCCTGTCATATATCTGCAGTCAAACTGTCATGTCATATAAGTGTCACAGAATTGCAGTATCGTGCGCTCTGAAATTTGGGGGCCTGCCTCATAACCTTGTAAATAAATCTGATCGGTTGTGGCAGGCAAATAACAGTTTTAACGGGTAAAGAATTATGCCTAAGCAACTGCGAACTCGTAACGTCCTGGCAGCCGCTGTATTAACTGCAGGTGTTACTTTTGGTGCAACCGCTGCCAACGTTGATAGCGCTTTAGATAACGGTGTTAAGCGTGTTAACAAGGCGCAACAATCTCAGCAAAAAATCGACAATATCGATGGCAGCATTCGTGCGAGCGAGCGTGAATATCGCTCTCTGGTTAAAGAAGTTGAAGGTCTGAATGTGTATGTTGATCAGCTGAATAAGCAGCTGGATGCTCAGGCAAAAGAGCTGGCTTCGATTGAAGACAGTATTACCAAAGTAACTCTGGTTGAGCGTCAGATCACGCCTTTGATGTTACGCATGATTGATGCTGCGGATCAATTTGTACGTGCCGATGTTCCTTTCCTGAAAGATGAACGTGCTGAGCGTGTTGAAAAACTGAAACGCATGATGGGTCGTAGCGATGTCACGGTTGCCGAAAAATACCGCAAGGTGATGGAAGTTTATCAGGCTGAAATTGATTACGGCCGTACCATCGAATCCTACCGCGGCACGCTGGATGTGAATGGTCAGCAACGTGAAGTGGATTTTCTGCGCGTTGGTCGTATTGCGTTGATGTATCAATCTCTGGACGGACAAGATCTGGGTGTTTGGAACACGGCAAACAACGCCTGGGAAACACTGGATCCAGCCTACAAAAGCAAGCTGATGGCGGGCATTCGTATCGCGCGTGAGCAGGCCGCTCCGGATTTAATCAAAGTGCCTGTTGCGGCTCCGCTGGCTGCCAACTAAGAAGGAAGAAATGATGAAAATTAAAGCCTTATTATTCTCTGCCGCTCTGGCATTTTCGTTTTCTTCCAATACTCATGCTGCTGATGAAGTGAGTGTGGACGAGCTGCTAAACCTGGTAAAACAAGGTCAGGCTCGTGACGATAAAGAATTTAAACAACGACTGGTACGTTTTAACCGTTCTAAAGCAGAACAGCAGCGTATGGTTGCTGAAATGAAAGCGGAACGTTCTCGTCTGGAAATTCTGGCCGCGAAAAAAGAGCAACAATTCCAGCAAAATGAAACCCGGGTTGAAAATGCTCAGGATCGTTTAACCAATCGTTTGGGTTCCTTAAAAGAATTATTTGGTGTGCTGCAACAGGTGGCTGGCGATACTAAAGCCGTATTTGAAGGCTCTGTGGTATCCAGCGAATTACCGGGCCGTACCGAATTTTTAACTGATTTAATTAAAACCGCGGGTTCGTCTTCAACATTACCGTCGATCGAACAGTTGGAGCGTTTGTGGTTTGAAATGCAGCGTGAAGCGACCTTTTCTGGCCGTATTGCACAATACAACGCCGATGTCGTGCTGCCGTCTGGCGACACGGTACAAAAAGACGTGATTCGTGTGGGTGGTTTTAATGTTGTTTCTGCGGGTAATTATCTGAACTGGGATCTTGAATCCGGCCGTCTGGTTGAGCTGGATAAGCAACCAAGCTCACGTTATACCGGTCCTGCCTCTGAACTGGAAGCGGCCACCGGCGCTACTCAAACCGGTTTCTGGATCGATCCTTCTCGTGGTCAGTTATTAAAAATTATGGGTCAGTCCCCAGAGCTGGGTGACCGTGTTGATCAGGGTGGCGTGGTTGGCTACATCATTCTGGCACTGGCGGTAATCGGTATTTTGTTAGCAGTATGGCGCATGGTGGTTCTGTACGTTGAACGCAGCCGTGTTTACAAGCAAATGAAGTCTGAAACGCCTGATGAAAATAACTCGCTGGGTCGTGTGATGGCGGTATTCCAGGCGAATAACAAAGCCGATACTGAAACGCTTGAGCTGCACTTAGGTGAAGCCATTGCAGCAGAAATTCCACGTCTGACCCGTGGCATTGGCTGGATCAAAATTATCTCTGTGGTTGCGCCTCTGTTGGGTCTGTTAGGTACGGTTACCGGCATGATTGACGTGTTTGAAACCATGTCTCTGTTTGGCACCGGTGATCCTAAGCTGATGGCGGGTGGTATTTCTCAGGCACTGATGACCACGGTTCTGGGTCTGGTAGCAGCGATTCCTTGTGTCTTCCTGCACACCTTAACCAACAACCGCTCACGTGAGCTGATGATGATTCTGGAAGAGCGCGCTACCGGTATTCTGGCGCGTCAATCTGAACAGCAAACATCTGCGAAAGCAGCTTAATAACCGATTGGTGAGATAGATGTTCACTGAAATTTACGAACCGGTCTATCTGTTTATGGAACGTGGAGGAATCATCCTCTACGGCATCTTCGGACTGATCTTTATCTTGTGGTTGTTGGTATTGGAGCGGGTGGTGTTCTTCTCCTTTGTACACCGCTACGACGTTAAAAAGGCCATTGCCGAATGGGAAGCTCGCTCAGAGCGAACTTCTTGGCACGCTCACCAGATCCGTCAGGATTTGTTGGGCAAGCTGCGAGGCAATCTGACGGCCAATATGAACACCATCAAAATGGCGATTGGCCTGGCACCGTTATTCGGCTTGTTAGGTACGGTCACCGGCATGATCGAAGTGTTCGATGTGATGGCGTTTTTAGGTAACGGCAGCCCGAAAGCGATGGCATCGGGTATTTCCAAAGCCACCATCCCAACCATGGCTGGCATGGTGGGGGCCATTACCGGGGTGTTTGCTCAGTCATTGTTAGACCGTTATATCAAGCGTGAAAAGATTCACTTAGAAGACCAATTAACCTTCGATCACTGACAGGAATTAAAAACTATCTGCGTTGCTATCGCGGTGTTAAAACTTACTTCAAAATGCTCATTTATGACTTATAAACTGCGCGTTTTCAGTAAGTTTTGCCTAGCGATGACTGCCTCGAAAACGTTTTTAAAATCCGTCAGAGTTTAATTGAAAAGATTAATAAGCATTTAATTAAAAGTGCTTAAAAATGAGAATGAAATTATGAGACGTAGTTTTTCAAACATCGCTCAGGAAGCTGAAGAAGGCGAAATCGACATCACACCGATGTTGGACGTGGTATTTATCATGTTGATCTTCTTTATCGTGACCGCTTCTTTCGTTAAGGAATCCGGTATTGAAGTCAATCGTCCGGATGCCAATACCGCACAAGCTAAACCGCGTGCGAATATTTTAATTGCGATTAATGACATCGGTGAAATCTGGATTGATAAGCGTCGTGTTGATGAGTCACAAGTGCGCGCCAATATCGAACGTTTACGTGCGGAGAACCCACAAGGTTCGGTGGTTATCCAGGCGGATGAAGAAGCCAAAACCGTGAAGTTAGTTGCCGTGATGGATGCCGCTCGTGCCGCGGGTGTTTACGACGTGTCGCTGTCGACGGAGGCAAACTAGCATGTTGCAGTCCTCCCTGGTTCGTTTTGGTTCAGCACTGGCGGTTGCCGGTGTTGCAACCTTCGCGGTGTTTTGGGTGATGCAAAGCCTCATCAGTAGTGGTGGTTCGGTACTGAATGAACAGGACTTCGGTCGCATTGAAAGTTTTGTGATGCAAAAACCGGATGACGAGATTCAGACCAAAGAACGCAAACCACAAAAGCCGCCAGCACCGCCACAAGAGCCACCCAAGCCCGATTTGCCAGCACCGGATCTGGCTCAGGCATCCACTGATGGTTTTGATATTGGTGGCTTTGAGATTGGCTCTGACCTGAATGTTGATGCGGGATTAGGTGGTGGTTCTGGCGATGGCGAATATTTGCCCATCGTTAAAGTTGCACCAACGTATCCGCGTCGTGCTGCTCAGAAAGGTATTGAAGGGTATGTAGTGGTTGAATTTACCGTCTCTAAGCTGGGTACCGTGATTAACCCGGTGGTGATTGAGGCTGACCCGGCCAATATCTTTAACCGCGCTGCATTAACTGCCGCGAAAAAATTCAAGTACAAGCCAAAGATAGAAAATGGAAAGGCCATCGAAGTACCGGGTGTGCGTAACATTATTCGCTTTGAGCTTGATAAAAGCAGTAAGAAAAAAAGGTAACAGGAGGCTGTTATGAAATTTCCAGTTGCTACATTAGTCACAACCCTATTGGTTGTTGGTGTTACTACCGCAGTGCCTAGCCATACGGTGCAAGCTGCTCAATCGGCTAATGGACAGGCCGAGCAGCAGGTTGAAAAAAAGAAAAAGCGTCGGGTAAAGCGTTCGCAAACCTTACGTCCGAAGATCTACAAAAAGCTTGAGCAAGCTCGTGTTTTGGCCGATGAAAAAAAATACGATGAAGCACTGGCAACGTTAACTGCCCTTGAAAAACGTAAGCGCAACAGTTATGAAAAAGCCATGACGCATAATATGTACGCTTATGTGTATTTTAATCAGGAGCGTTTTGATGATGCGATTAAAGCTTATCAAAACGTTGTTTCGACGAAAAATATTCCGGAAAGTCTGCAGCAAAGCACATTATACAGTCTGGCAAAGCTACACCTGATGCAGGAAAATTATCAGGCTTCACTAAAACCTCTGAACGAATGGTTTGGGCTGGTAGAAAAGCCGGGTGGCGAAGCTCATATTCTGCGTGCACAGATTTATTTTCAGCTGGAGCAGTATAAAAAAGCACTGCCTGATGTGAAGGTTGCTATTGCTGATGAAAAGCAGAAGGGCAAAAAACCACGTGAGAACTGGTTAATGCTGGAACGAGCGGTTTATTACCAGAACAAAGACTTTAAATCACTGGCGCGTTGTTTACAGGATCTGGCGACGCTGTATCCAAAAGCACAATATTGGGTTCAGTTGGCAGCCGTTTACAGTGAGTTAAATATGCCGCTCAAAGAGCTGTCAGCACTGGAAGCAGCCCATGAACAAGGTTTATTGACCAAAGAAAGTGAATTAGTGAATCTGGCACAAGCTTTATTAGGGCAGGAAGTTCCTTATAAAGCTGCAAAAATCATGGCTGATGGCATGAAGTCAAAGCAGATTGAGGTCAATGCCCGTAACTTATCTTTACTGGGCGATGCCTGGATGATCGCAAAAGAATACGATAATGCGATTAAAATCATGACCAAAGCCGCAGAATTGTCTGGTGAAGGTAATGACTTCTATAAGCTGGCTCAGATTCATACGGAACGCCAGGAATGGAACTTAGCGCTGGCGAATGTGGACTCAGCACTCAAGGATCAATCTTTCAAGAAAACAGCTGACGCGCAAATTCTGCGTGGCCTGGTGTTGTTTAACCTGAATAATCTGGCGGATGCTCAGGGAGCTTTTGAAGCTGCGGCTGAGTTTAAGTCATCTGAAAAAATGGCTGCTCAGTGGTTAGCCTATATCGAAGGCGAACGTAAGCGTCGTGAGTATATGGCGGGTACGCTGTAAGCTTGCAGCACGTTGTTGAAATGTCTTGTCGCATGCTCTGATTGATTATGGATGATTAATCAGAGCAGCCATATCACATGATATGGCACCTATTTAAAACCAAGTGTTTGTTAAAACCAATCACCTGTTAAAACAAAAAAAACCTGGCTTGTGATCAAGTCAGGTTTTTTTGTTTACTTTATTGCTTGTCTTATTTAGCACTGTCCGGCTTATAAAACTGATAGCGGTTAACCCGGTGCTCCAGTAATTTAAAGCAGCCAATCATCACCGCAGCAATCAATAAGTACACCATACCTGCGGCAAAAAACATTTCTAACGGCGTATACGTGCGGGCAATAATGGTTCGTGCCATCCCGGTTAAATCCAGCAGGGTAATGGTCGACGCCAGTGCACTGCCTTTTAACATTAATAACACTTCGTTGCTGTAAGCTGGAAATACGATGCCAAAAGCACGCGGCATAATAATGCGGCGAATCATGGTTGGTTTGCTCATGCCCAGCGCCTGGGATACTTCAATTTCGCCTTTAGGAATGGCCTGTATCGCACCACGAATTAATTCAGCGCTATAGGCGGCTGTATTCATGGAGAAAGCAATAATGGCGCACCAATAAGGCTCGCGCAGAATGGGCCATAAAAATGAGTCTTTAATGGCTTCAAATTGAGATGCGCCGTAATAAATTAAAAAGATCTGCACCAGCAACGGTGTACCACGAAAGAAGAAGATATAACCCACGGGCAGAGCACGCAGCCATGGGTTTTCTGAAGCACGCATCAGTGCCAGGGGTACGGCGAAAAAGATACCGATCAGGCCGGAAACAAACACCAGTTCCAGTGTTAGCCAGGCACCTTCCATCAGCTTGGGTAAATGTTCCCAGATAATTTCCCATTCCCAGTTCATGCTTTACCCCCACTGGTTTTGGCTTGATACAGTTCTGGCTTGGTGCGTCGTTCAAGATAGGTGGTGACAAATGTAGCAATCAGAGTTAATCCCAGATACAACACAGCGGCGGCCAGATAGAAATCAAACGGTTGCTTGGTGTTGGCTGCACCAACGGCCGCCTGACGCATTAATTCATTTAAACCCACCACAGAAACCAGTGCGGTATCTTTCAGCAAGACCTGAAATAAGTTACCTAACCCTGGTAAAGAGAAGCGCCATAATTGCGGCAAAATAATGCGCAAAAATGTTTGGATTTTAGTCATGCCAATGGCTTGTGCCGACTCCCATTGGCCTTTGGGAATTTCCAGCATCGCCATGCGGAACACTTCGGTGGCGTATGCGCCGAAGGCAATGGCCAAAGCCGCAACACCAGCTGCAAACGGGCCCACTTCAATATATTCGTCGTAACCGAAATAACCGGCAATCCACATTAAAATCTGTGAGCCGCCAAAATAAATAGTTAATACCAATAGCAGTTCCGGCACGCCACGAACAACCGTGGTGTAGGCGGTAGCAATGCTGCGTGCAACACGATTGTGCGACAGCTTGGCCAGTGCGCCCGCCAGGCCAATAATCAGGCCAATGACCAGGCTGGCTAATGCCAGTTGAATTGTCATCCATGCGCCGCTGAGCAGCAGATGTCCAAAACCTTGTAGATCCATAAGGATTCCTAACGAATAAAATCCGGTAAGCCGTTTGCCGCAACTAAATCAGCCCGGTATCTTTGCAGATACCGGGCTGAGAGAGGGCAGAACGTATTAATTAATAGATGTCGAACGGGAAGTACTTTTCATTAATTTTGGCGTAAGTACCGTTCTCAACAATCGCTTTAATGGCTTCACTCAGCTTATCTTTCAGCTTGTCGCCTTTGCGAACCGCGATACCAATTTCATCGTTAATATCGATGTCGGCACCTTTAAATTCGAATTGTTTGCCGTCTTCACTGCGCAGCCAGTCATACGCCGGGAACTTGTCAGACAATAAGGCATCCAGTCGGCCAGAGGCCATATCCAGATAGGCGTTGTCCTGAGTGTCGTACAGTTTTACGTTAACGATATCGCCATAAACATCTTCCAGACGCTGGCCAGCGATAGTGGCGCGCTGAGCACCCACGGTCAGGCCTTTCAGACCTTCATTGCTGGTATCCAGTGTTTTGTCTTTAGCGGCAACAAATGCCAGTACGTTTGAGTAGTATTTTTCTGAGAAGTCCACCACACGCAGACGCTCTTTGGTGATCGACATAGAAGCAATGATGGCGTCGTATTTACGTGCGCGTAAGCCAGGAATAATACCATCCCAGTCCTGAGCAACAATTTCACAATCGGCTTTCATCTGTTCGCACAGTGCATTGGCAATATCGACATCAAACCCGATTAATTTGCCTTCGTTATCGACCATGTTGAACGGTGCGTATGCGCCTTCCGTAGCAATACGGATTTTATCGCCAGCGTTCGCCATGCCGCTGACAAACAGAGAAGCCACTACCAGGCCAGACGTGATTAATTGACGGATCATAGAAATTCCTCGGATTATTTTTTTGTGGAGTGTGCCAGTCATCAGAAAAGTCAGTTTATTGATGGCTGGCCATAAAGTCGCGTACCCGCGGTGACTGCGGGTTATCAAATACCTGTTCTGGTGTGCCAATCTCTTCAATCTGGCCCTGATGCAGGAATACGACTTTACTGGATACTTCGCGAGCGAAACGCATTTCATGTGTGACAATCAGCATGGTGCGGCCTTCATCGGCCAGCTCACGCATCACAGCCAACACTTCGTTCACCAGTTCAGGGTCGAGCGCGGATGTTGGTTCATCGAACAACAGCACCTGAGGTTCCATCGCCAGTGTGCGGGCAATGGCAACGCGCTGTTGCTGACCGCCGGATAAATTACCCGGATAAACGTCTTCTTTATCGGCCAGGCCCACTTTTTTCAGTAAGTCACGGGCGCGGCTGATGGCTTGTTCTTTTGGGATTTTTAAGACATGAACCGGTGCTTCAATGATGTTCTGCAAGATGGTCATGTGGGGCCACAAATTAAACTGCTGAAAAACAAAACCTAAGCGTGAACGCATGCGTTCCAGTTGCTTATGATCGCTGGCTTGCAGCTCGCCGTGTTTATCGGCTTTCAGGCCCAACTCTTCACCACCAATAAGGATCTGGCCCTGATTCGGCTTTTCCAACAAGTTGATGCAACGCAGCAGGGTACTTTTTCCTGAGCCGCTGGAACCCAGAATCGAAATCACATCGCCGGTATTGGCTTCGAGGCTGACGCCTTTCAGTACTTCAAGATCTCCATAGGATTTATGAATATCAATCAGTTGCAGTGCGGTGCTTGTATCCTGAGATTCAGGGGCTGTATCGTTCATGGGTACCGTCTGTAAGCTGGTTTGGCCAGTTAACGCAGGAGCGCCAATATCGGCATAGCCTGACCAAATCGTCAAAACGGGCTATTTTCCGTGGTTAATGCGGGGATGACAATAAGTAGAATCCGCAATTTTGTGCGGATTCTGATCAGAAAGGTCACTTTTTCTTCGGTGTCCAGGCCCAGATCATGGTTGCCTTAACCGTTTCGGTGCCGGTTGCATCGGTGATTACCACCGGTACTTCAATGTCACCTTTGGGAGTCTCTTTGATGTATTGAACCTGCTCGTCTGAGAAACTGGCGACGGCTTTCATATCGCCACTGGCACGTTTACCGTACTCAAGCTTCATTGAGCGGATCACAATAATGCGATCATCAGGAACGCTTAACCCGGTCATAAAGCCAGTGGCAGATTCTGCCAGTAAGCCCATCGCAGCGGCATGCACGCTGCCGATATGATTTTGTACCTTCTTTTTATTTCGCATCACAATGATGCATTCGTTTGGCGTCAGCTTTTCAACCCGGGTACCGGATGTTCCGGCAAACGGAATCACTTTTCCCATCAGAAAGGAGATAGCCGGAGCGCGCCATGAGACTGGTAGCTTTTCAATTTTTCCAACTAACGTGCTGAGCTTGTTTTTATTGGCCATAGTAACTTCTTAAGGTGGATACCAATTATGGTGAATACAGGATTAATCGTGCGCGGCAGTCTACCGAAGTGATACGCCACTGACCATGGCCTGAATGCCTTTGTTACGACGTCGGCATTGTCGCAATAATTGGCTTAAATGGGGTGGTAAGTCGGCGATATCAACTTCATGAAAACCATTGCGCCGATAAAACGCATTCAGATGTGGCAAGGGAAAGGTAATCAAAGGCTGATATTCCAGCTGATTCTGAATTACCTGCAGTAATTGTGAGGCCAGGCCAGTTTGGCGTGCTGCTGGCAGAGTGCAGAGATTGCGTAACAGCCAATACGAATCGTCATAGCGCATCAGTCGCGCTCCGCAAACTAACAACGTGTCTTGCTGCAATCCAATACGGATATCTTCCGGCCCTGCACGGCCCGTTTCTCCAGACTCTTTATACAGGGTATTCAATGCCGCCAGTGTGACGTCAGAATTAAAATGGTACATCAGTTTTGTTTGGCGCGTGCCGACCTGTTTTCTGATAGCAAAAATATGATTCAATCGGGCGAATTCAGCACGGTATTCGGCTGAAAGCATGAAATATAACAATAACATTTATGTAACATTTTGCCGCTAATCTGCGCGCCAAATTGACTTACATATAATTACTCATCAGTTTCCGGAGATTGCAAGATGAACAAGACTACTCTGTTCAGCGTGATGGCTGCCAGCATGATCAGTGGCCAGGCGATGGCTATGTCAAAAACCCCAGAACCCGCACCAGAGCCAACGCCAGCCCCGGGAAAAATTGTTCGCTTTATTGCCATTGGTGATATGGGAACGGGTGAAGACGGTCAGTACAAAGTGGCCGACGTGATGGAAAAGGTCTGTGCTGAGCGTGGTTGTGATTTCGCCATTGGACTGGGCGATAACATTTATGAATCTGGCGCGGATTCCACGGATGACATTCAGTTTGAGACCAAATTTGAAGATCCGTACGCTAAATTGGATTTTCCGTTTTATATGGCATTAGGCAATCACGATAATACCTGGATCATTGGTGGCGATGGCCTGGACAATGACAAAGGTGATATTCAGGTGGCTTATCACTACAAAGAAAATCGCACCAGTGACAAATGGAACATGCCTGCGCGTTATTACAACTTCACCGCCCCAGCGAATGACATCAACCCATTGGTTGAGTTTTTTGCGCTGGACTCTAACCCGCTGGCGGGTGTAGCGGATGCTGATCATGAATATTTCCAGTTCCCGTATCGCAAGAAGCAAGCTAACTGGTTTAACCTGCAGCTTCAGAATTCAACGGCTCCCTGGAAAATTGCTTACGCGCATCATGCTTATATTTCTAATGGTCGCCATAATAATGCGGGTATTTATGATGGTTTCCCGGGTGCGGGCATCATTTATCGCAACTTTTTAAAAGACAATGTGTGCAATCAGGTTGATGTCATGATTGCCGGACACGATCATGAGCTGCAATGGCTGAAGCCAACCGACAGCTGCGGTAAAACCTTCCACATGGTATCGGGCGCTGGTGGTAAAACCCGTGACCTGACCAACCGTGACCGTAACGAAGCTTACTGGCAGGAAGATGGTGTACTGGGCTTCTTCTACATCGAAATTGAAGGGGATGAATTCCGTGGAACGGCATACACCGTTGATAAAGTCAGTGGTGAATACCAGGCGGCCTTCAGCCAGACCCTGACGCGTCAATAAAACGATACGCCTTATTTTTCGCACAACCCCGATCATTTATTAATACAAGCATAAGCGGCACTGAAGAGAGCAGTGTCGCTAAGGATGCCCTTGAGGGAATAATTATGTCTGTTTCTCGTCGTTCGTTACTGAAAAATTTAGGATTGGCTGGTGCTGCTGCTTCGGTTGCAGGCCCGGCAGCTGCGATGTCTTCGAAGCCACCGGTAGATCCACTGGCTGATAAAGTGATTGCTGATTTTGGTCATGGTGTGGCATCGGGCGATCCGCTCAGTGATCGCGTGATTTTATGGACTCGCATTACGCCACAAGTGAACGCTACCATTGATGTGAAATGGCGCATTTGCCGTGATATCGAGATGACCGATGAAGCCAACAGTGGCGTGTTCACCACCAATGCTGAGCGTGATTACACCGTTAAAGTAGACGCCGATGGCCTGATGCCAAATACCTGGTATTACTATCAGTTTGAAGCCGGCGATAAAAAATCCGAAATTGGCCGTACCAAAACCGCCGCAGAAACTGGCCTGGATCGTCTGCGCCTTGCCGTTGTTTCCTGCTCCAGTTTTCCGCACGGTTATTTTAATGTGTATCGTATTTTATCTGAGCGTAATGACCTGGATGCAGTGGTTCACTTGGGCGATTACATTTATGAATATGCCGAAGGTGAGTACGACGATAAAAACCTGCGTGAACAGCGTGCGCTGCTGCCTAAAAATGAAATTGTGTCACTGAGCGATTACCGTCAGCGTCACAACTTGTATAAGCGCGACCCGGATTTAAAAGCGCTGCATCAGCAATATCCGTTTATTGTTACCTGGGATGATCACGAGTTTGCGAACGATACCTGGAAAGACGGTGCCGAGAATCATAACGACGGTGAAGGCGATTTCATCGCACGTAAGCGTGCGGCTAAACAGGCGTATTTTGAGTGGATGCCAATCCGTAATCAGCCGGATGATCTGGAAGCGGTATACCGTAAGCTGCAGTTTGGTAACCTGGTTGATCTGATGGTGCTGGATACCCGGGTTGAAGGCCGTGATGAACAGGTAGGTTTCTTCACTCAATCAGAGCGTCATGATCCTAACCGCACCTTGCTGGGCTTCGATCAGGAGCAATGGCTGCATAACCAGCTTTCAACTTCGTCTGCTAAGTGGAAAATTTGTGGTCAGCAGGTTCAGATCCAACAAATTGGCCCGGTTGCTCTGCCAGATAAGTTAGGTGGCGGTGCCTCTTTCTTCCTGGATACCTGGGATGGTTATACGTCGACCCGTCGTCGTCTGTTTAATCACCTGGAGCAAAACAATATCGATAACTTCATCGTGTTGACGGGTGATATTCATTCAACCTGGGTGGCTGACTTAGCTCAGGACCCATTCGATCGTAATAAATATAACGGTAAAACCGGTGATGGAGCTTTAGGTGTTGAGTTTGTAACACCTTCTGTGACATCTCCGGCATTGCCTCCCGTGGTGGGTGATATTGCGGCGGCGGCATTAAAGTCCAGCAGCCCGCATCTGAAGTTCTGCGATATGGTGCATCATGGTTTCTTTATTCTGGATGTCACACAAGAACGTGCCCAGGCTGACTGGTATTACGTCAATACCATCGAGAAGAAGAGCACTGCACATTACCATGAGGTGTCTTATAAAACCGATAATGGCAGCAATCGCCTGAGTGAAGCGGATCGCCCGGTAACCGGCATTCGCAACCCGGTTCCGTTTGCACCTAAAGCGTAAGCGCCAGCGCTTCAGCCGAAGGCCACAGTGATGTGGCCTTTTTTGTGGCTTTTATTCGCTGATATGGCGTTGCTAGTGGTGATGTTATGCCGTCGTTGCATAAATACCTGAGATATTGGCGCACAATTACCTCTATAAAACTGGACGATGGTTCCAGATAAAACTAAGTTACACCTCATAAAATGTGGAGGATAAAAATAATGATACTCATCACAAGACTTCTGATGTGCGCATTGCTGCTGTTGCCAGCTTCGTTGTTGCAGGCCAACAGTAGCCATGCCGATGCGATTAAAAACGGTGCGATTTACCCGGTAGAGGTTCAGGCTGTATCGGGTGAATCCGAGGGCAACCAGTTCTTATCTCTGATTGGTAATATTCAGCATCAGATTGATACCAGTGTAAAAAAAATCGAACGTCCTTTTGAAGAATGGGCTTATAACCGTGGTGTTGGCAAAATTCCCAGTGTTTGCCCAGCGGGTTACAGCGACAATGCCGGGTTATGTGCCAGAGATTGCCCGGCGGGGTTCGATTCGGTAGCGGGTGTTTGTTGGCAACAATGTCCGGATGGTTTCAGTGATACCGGTGCTTTCTGCACCAAGTGGAAGTGGTGGCCAGAGACAATTACTAAACAATCCTGGGTTCAGGAGCGTGTAGTTAAAGAGTGCCCGCAAGGTCAGATTAATGAAGCCGGATTATGTTACGAGCCCTGTGCCGACACCTTTAATGGCGTAGGACCAATGTGTTTTGGCCAATTTGGTGCTGCCATGGCAGGGCGCATTCTGGGTCAGGCAAATGAGCAACATCAGGCATTTCTGGCAACAGCTGGCCAGGGCGGTATTGTGGTGCCTCAAGATCAGACGCCAACGTTAAAAACGGATATGTCATTTGCTCCGATTGTGTGTGGCCTGGATGCCATCGAAGGTTTTGCCGGTTTGCCAGTACCGGACGTTACCGGTTTAGCAGCAACGGGTGTTAAAGAAGCCGGCAGCGCTATTATTGGTGCCGTCTCAGATAGTCTGGATGAACAGGTTAACACCGCCTGGTATGTTCCATCGCTGGCGGAAACGGTGTTGTTTGATTTTACCACTGAGATTGCTTGTGATGACGACGGTACGGTTGCCACAGCCAGCCTGAATATGAAACCGAGTATCAGTGTTCAGGCTTCAACCCGGATGTTTGATCCGGCGTTACATGCGCTGGCGGGTGTCGATCTGGGGATTATGTCAGTATCGGTTTATGAGCTCATTCCCTTCCGTATTTATGGCTCCGTCGGTAGTACCATGAGTGCACAAACCCAGCTGACGTCAACGGTCGATCGTGCTCAGCCGCCGGTTATTATTAATGGTGTACAACACGCGAATCAGACTCGCCTGGATGTAACCCCGGAGATGGATATGTGGTTGTCTTCTCAAGCGTATGTTCGAATTACCAGTATTCTGAATTTCCTGCCGGATTTATTACAGATCGGTGCGGATTTTAAATTGTGGGTGATGGAATTATCCATGCCGTATTCGCTGGAAGAAGGTGTGCGTGTTGCCTCTGAAGGAGGCTATGAAACCTATAAAACGGAATCGCTGGAACGTCAGCTGAGTTCGGGGCGGGGTTATGTGGATACCTTCCTGAAAGTGCTTGGCATTGATATTAATGCGTTTGGTGATGAAGCTGATATTGATTGGCAGGGGAGCCAGGATAATGAGGTTTTACTGGCTCGCGATGAAGCTCAGTCAATTCTTCTGTAAATAACAGGCCCTAGACCTTCTGGTGATCAGGTCGCCAGAAGGTTTTTGTCATTTTATTTGAGCTTTATTTGAGTCTTATGTCCGTGTTTTATGTCTGTATTTAAAAAAATTCTATTGCTGTTACTGGGCCTTGCAGGCTTAAGTGCGGCGGCTTTGTATGGATATATCCAATCGTTGCCATCGGCTGCACCACAATTTGTTACGGCCAATTCTTTGTTGCCGGAGAAAGATTTTGATCCACTTCAGTGTAACCAGAATACGCAGCTGAACGTCGCTTATGATGTGACGGTGACAGTCACATCAGAATTAAATCAACAGGCAATCTACGATTCCCGACTGCGTTTTAAAACCCAATTAACTCAGGCGAATGATGACGTTGTTAAAGGCATTGCCAGCGGCATCACGATTAATGAAGGTCAGGGAGATATGGCATTGCAGGATGTTGTGTTTCTCAGCCGTATTGATGCGCAGCAATACGCCGTTTTCACCGCATTTGATGATTTAGGGTTAATTGAAAAACACCCCATGGCCATTGTGTCGCAATTGCTGAAAGGTTTGTCGGTTGGGGCACCTGATACCAATTATTTTTTCAGTTATGACCCGTTACAAAGAACTTATCGCTATCGTCAGCGTGCCAGACAATCAGTAACCGGAGGGCAACCGGGAACAGAAGGGCAGTCGGGAACAGAGGGAATTGTCGTTGAACGTGCGGCGTACCCAACCACCGCCAATATCCGTTCATTTGCCGGTTCATTTTCGGACTACCAAAGTGACTGGATGGTGCAACTAGGTAAAAACTGTTTACCGCAGACATTACGTACAGTCGAAAAACACGCGCTGAGCGTTGCCGGAAAAAAAGGTTTTATTCGTTTTAAAATCGAAGCGAAGGCCATTCCTGTCTTTACCGATATTCAGCAGTATCAATTTGCTCAATACGCCAACAGTGGCAATCAATGGAATGTAGCCGGCGTTAATGCGGACACACTGGCTGACCGCGTCGAGACTGAGGCGCAGATGTGGGAGGTTCTTCAGGAGTTTTCTGACAGTAAAGATATGGCGTCATTACGTCAGGCCGCAAATTATATGTTGGATCATTTTCAGGCGACGGATGCCGTTAATGCGTTACTGCAATCCGATCTGTCTGATTCTTCAAAGCGTGATCTGATCTTCGCTTTGGGAATAACCGGGCGTGATGATGCCGAAAGTTTTATGTTGCAAACTCTGGCATCGATGCCTGTTGCTGCTGGCAATGCGGCAGATTTACAAAAAGTAAGGCTGATGGTATCTCTGGCCGGTAACGATAAGCTGACGGTGGAATCTTTCCATGCCCTGGCAAACATGGCCGAGCAACAGAATGAAACTCCGAATGTCAGAAACAATGCCTTGATCAGTATGGGAACCAGTTTGGCAAACCTGAGTGATTCGGGCCAGGGGAGTGATTACCTGGAATCACAATTACGGCAACACATCACTGAGGCGATAACATCACCAGATCACTCTTCCGCCAGCGCCATCCTGGCTGCGGGTAATGCCCGTTTGGATGGTTTAGAGCAATCGATGTTATCCGTGCTGGAATCAGGTACACAAAAAGAGCGTTATGCTGCGGGCAGGGTATTGAGTCAGGATGAAAGCCAACGTGACCGTCTGATTGGCCACGTTGCTTCCGAACCATCGGATCAGGTGATGTATGCCATTTTATCCGGTTGGGATGCTGCTGAATTAACGTCAGAACAAAAACAACAGCTGGAACGGATTGCCGAGCAAGCACCTGCTCAGAAAGCACGCTTGCTACGGCAGTTTTTGGCGCGTTAAGGTCTCAGATGAACCTTGACGCTCATGCCTTCAAGGTTGATATCTTTGAGCGTAACGTCGCCCAGATGAGATCCAGAAGCACCAGCAACGCGCACGTTTTTGAACGCGATCTGTTTGATTTTGGTGGGCACTTTAACATCCAGCGAACCATCGGCGTTTAATGTGGTTCGGGGGCCAGGTTCATATTCCACGCCGGTGATTTCCATATCGGATTCCAACAGGTTTGATCCTGGCAAAAAAGACCCGAGCAGCGATTCCAATGTGGTTGCTGCAACGTCATCTTCCGAATCCATATTGCCACTGATCACATCAATCAGTTGTTCATACTGAGTGCCTAACGACTGACCGGATACATTCGACATCTCAAGTTCGCTTAAGGTCTGCATACCGGAGCGTTTAGCGAATGTTTGCTCTGCAACGGCCTGGTCATCGGTGGCTGCATTGGCGGAGGCCATAAAGGGCTGTATAGGGCCTAACAACATGGCACTGACGGCAGCAATTAAGCGGTAACGCGATTGCTTCTTCAGCGCACGACTCAATTGTTTATCGGTTAACCAGCCATTTTCGACCAGCACCTCACCAAGACGCATGCCTGTTTTCGCTTGTTGGGTCAACGCCTGATCAAGTTGCTGGCGGGTTATCAGTCCTTTGTGAATTAACAGTGTCCCAAGGCGGGATTTCTGTTGTATCTCATGGCGTTTTTGCATGACGGCGCAGCCCTTCTTTATGTTTATTTTCTCTGCATGTTTATGGTGCAACAGTTCTGAATTGCCCACAACGCAGAAAAAATGACAGCCCTCGGATTGCTGAAAAATGGGGCACTTAAGTATTTGAAATATAAGTGCTTCTTATCCTGATAAAAAATTCAGCAAATTTCTGAAAACCACTGCCGAACAGTGGCAAATTGGTTTCATCAGCTTGAGTATAGACAGTTCGTCATAAACTGCCGGGCGATAGCGACGCTGTATCAGAAGATTGGCAATATTAATTTAACAGCCGAAACTAATAGCGATAAGCTTTGTCCATAATCATCTATCAGAGGCTGGTAAAGTCGTTGGGCTGAATCCGCATTGGCCCTATAATGCCAACCGATATTATTTTTACCGATTTGGAGACAACAGGTGAGCGAAGCACGTCACGTTAAGTTATTGATTCTGGGTTCTGGTCCGGCGGGTTACACAGCTGCCGTTTATGCTGCACGCGCTAACCTGAATCCGGTGATGATCACTGGTATGCAAATGGGTGGTCAGCTTACCACCACCACCGACGTCGACAACTGGCCGGGTGATAACGATGGTGTTCAGGGGCCAGCCCTGATGGAGCGTATGAAAGCGCATGCTGAACGTTTTGATACCGAAATCATCTTTGATCAGATCAACGAAGTTGAGTTACAGCAGCGCCCATTCCGCCTGAAAGGTGACAGTGGCGAATATACCTGTGACTCTTTAATCATCTGCACCGGTGCTTCGGCAAAATATCTGGGCCTGGAAAGTGAAGAAGCCTTTAAAGGTAAAGGTGTTTCTGCTTGTGCTACCTGTGATGGTTTCTTCTATCGCAACAAGCGTGTTGCTGTGATTGGTGGTGGTAACACCGCTGTTGAAGAAGCGCTGTACCTGTCGAATATCGCTAAAGAGGTGGTTGTGATTCACCGTCGCGATAGCTTCCGCAGTGAAAAAATCCTGGCCGACAAACTGTTGGACAAGGCGGCAAACGGCAATGTGACCATTAAGTGGAACAGCGAGCTGGATGAAGTGCTGGGCGATGATATGGGTGTGACTGGCATGCGTATCAAAAACCGTGAGTCCGGCGAAACCGAAGAGCTGGATTTAGAAGGTATCTTTGTTGCCATTGGTCACCAGCCGAATACCGGTATTTTTGATGGCCAGCTGGATATGAAAGACGGCTACCTGAAGGTACAAAGTGGTACCGAAGGCAATGCGACGCAAACCAGCATTGAAGGTATCTTTGCGGCTGGTGATGTGATGGACCATATCTACCGCCAAGCGATTACCTCAGCAGGCACCGGTTGTATGGCCGCGCTGGACGCAGAGCGCTTCCTGGATAACCTGGAAGGCTAAAAGTCGCTTCATCTGGTTAAAAAACAACCCGCTTCGGCGGGTTTTTTTGTTTAAAAGCAAAAAATAAGTGTAACAATTGTAAAAAAGCTACACTTTTTAAGAATCTTATTGATAATACATCTCAATTGTAAATGGATTGGGGAGTATTATGTTGTTCTACAAGAAAACACTGGCCTTAGCTGTTTCGACGGTACTGGCAGGTTACGCCTATGCTGAAGATAAAACAGATGAAGTGAAGACCGATGAGACAGTTGAACTGTCGATGGTTCAGGTGGTTGGCCAAGCAACCGCAGGTTTGGATGAGTTAATCACAGCAGAAGATCTGGATAAGCTGCAAGCTCAGGATCTGAGCGATATTTTCCGTAAAAACCCAACGGTTAGTGCTGGAGGACCTGTAGGCCTCGGACAGAAAGTTTATGTGCGTAACGTTGGCGAAGATATGCTGAATATCTCTGTGGACGGTGCGGAGCAGGCGGGTGCGGTATTCCACCACTCTGGTCGTATCGCAGTAGAACCAGAACTCCTAAAACAAGTTGAAATCGAAGCAGGTGCTGGTAGTGCAACAGCGGGGCCAGGTGCTCTGGGCGGTGCAATTCGCTTTACAACAAAAGACCCGATGGACTTATTACATCCGGGTGAAACAGCCGGCGTATTATTGAAGTCAGGTTATTTTTCTAATGGCGATAGCACTAAAAACAGCGCGACCGTTTTTGCTGGTGATAAACAAGGTGACTTAAGTGCCATGGCCAGCATTGTTGGGGGTAACTTCAATAATGTAGAGGATGGCAATGGTGATGAGCTTGTCGGAACAGGTTCTGATAAGTTATTAGGTTATGCTAAGGTTGTTGGCCAGCTTAATGAGGCAAACCGTCTGTCGCTGAGCTATGAAGCACTCGAAGAAAGTGGTGACGTTTTATACCGCCCGGAGTGGAAACCAAGCCCTAAAAACCCGCTGTCTGATACCAAGGCTAACAGAAACACTTTGATCCTGAATTATGGATTTAATAATAGCAACCCGCTGATTGACTTCAGCGTTAATCTATACCAGACCAAAAATAACCAGAAACGAGATCAAGGACCTTTTACTTACGAAGGTAATGTGAAAAATACCGGTGCTCGCATTCAGAATATCAGTGTAATCGACCAGCATAAATTGGTTTATGGTATCGACTATCGTGAAGATAAAAGCGTACTTGAAGACTCTCAAGGATTCGAGGGAGGGGCACTTGTAGATTATCCGAAGGTCGATGAAGAGGGTAATGTTCAGGGCTTTTTTGTTCAGGATATTATGACTTTTAGCGATGCGTTAACCGTAACTGCAGGCTTACGTTACGATGACTATCACCTTGAAGATGTTCTTGAGCAGAAAATCGATGACAGTGGTTATTCACCTAACCTGAGTGCTAACTATGTCATTGGTGGTGGATTTAGTGTTAGTGCTGGCTATGCCCAGGCAATTCGTGGTGCAACGGTACAGGACGCGTTCCGTTTAGGCTCAGTTGCAAACGATAAAGACCTGGAAGCAGAAAAAGCTGAAAACACCGAGGTAGGTATTGATTATCAAGGTGATGTATTTACTTTTGCTGCAGGTGCTTACCACTCTGTTATCAAAGATTCTATTGGTGGGGATTTACCTTGGTCCAAGGTGTATACCAACCAGAAAGAAGATATTAAAACTGACGGTTTTTATGCCAATGCTGCTGCTAATTGGGATCAGTTGACGCTGACTGCAGCATTTAACACTGCTGACAGTAAACGAGATGGTGAGCGTGTATCGCGTTATGTATACAGCTCAACGGGTGTATCAATTGGAGATACATTAGTTTTAACAGCTGACTACCATTTTTCGGATGATTTACAGTTTGGCTGGAGCAGTGAGTTAGTTAATGATTTAAATAACGTTAAATTGGAATTAGCTGATGAAACGGTTGAGACCGATAAACCTGGTTATGGTGTCCACGATATTTATGCTCGCTGGTTACCATTAAGTGATGATTTATTAACTTTAAACTTTGCAGTGAAGAATTTATTTGATCGTCAATATACCAGTCATGCGAGTCTGGAAGACTTCAGTGATAACCCTGGTTATGAGATTATCTCCGGTTTGCCTGAAGCAGGTCGTGAAATTCGCCTGAGTGCATCATTGCGCTTCTGATTTCTGGCTTAAATGACCAATAAAAAGCTTCTGACTCATAGAGTCAGGAGCTTTTATCGTTTTGGGAATATGGAAATGCTCGCTAAAATATTAGTGGTCGAAGATGATGCTACTGTTAATCAGTTATTATGTGAGAAATTACGGCAATCGGAGTTTGATGTTGATTCAGCGTTTAATGGACTTGATGGCTTATTACAGGCGAAATCCAGTCAATATCATTTGATTTTGCTTGATGTCATGATGCCGGAAATGGATGGATTTGAGTTTTTGGCTGAACTGCGCAAAGAGAAGCAAACGCCTGTGCTTGTACTGACTGCTTGTGGTGGTGAAGAGGATCGTATTCAGGGGTTTAAAACCGGAGCGGATGACTATTTAATTAAACCTTTTAATATGACGGAGCTGCATTTACGTGTTGAAGCCATATTGAAGCGTACTTCACCAGAACTTTTTAATACAGCAGCAAACAGTAGCGACCAGCAATTTTTCCAGTTTAATAAACAGACTATGGATGTTGATGTGAATACCCCGGACGGAAATATTCACAAGCTGACATTAACGCTGATTGAATATGATTTATTGAAGACATTAGCAGAGCAAGCCGATGATGTTCTGACCAAAGCCTATTTGTATCAAAACGTTTTGCGAAGAGAGTTCAGCCGATATGACCGAACATTGGATATGCACATCAGTAAAATTCGTAAAAAGTTTGTAATAGCTGGTTTAGGTGTCAATCTGATCAAAACAGTCCGCGGGCAAGGGTATTGTCTTGATTTGAGTGAGTTATGAAAAATATCTTGTCCTTTTTTCTTTCTTTCAAGCTGTTTACCAAGCTTTATCTGATTATGGCATCTTCAACCGTTATGCTGGTGGTGCTGGTGGTTGTATTAACGGATTATGCTGAAAGAGAACTGAGTTTAATTGAACCTGAATACCAGCAAGTACTGCGTTCATATGCCAGTGAAGCCAGTGCTATTTACCGCCGATATCCTGATGAGGCTCAACGTTATGGAATGCTCAACTCGTGGCTGAAAACACTGATGGAGAAAGAAAACACCTGGGCGGCCATGGGAAGAACAGAAGCGATCTGGCTGGCAGGAAAATTAGATACACAGTTATTCGGTAAAGATCCGGACTTAAGTGTTGGCCGTAGTATTCATTATCCTATCCACCTTTATTTCAGTTTTAATCCGGTGATGAAACTGCCAATGCCGGAAACCGACTATTTTCTGTTTATTCAGTTGCCACAAAGAATGAGGCCAGGCTCTTATTGGCAAGCCATTAATCATTCGATTACCTATGGTTTGCCAATTTTGTTAGTTGCGTTATTTGCTGCTTTGATTTATCGCCATATTCGTATTCCGCTGGCGTTATTACAGAATGCAACGAACCGCTTCCGTGATGGTGACTATGAGGTACGAATTGGCACAAAAATGTTTGCACGTCAGGATGAACTCAGTGAGCTGGGTCAGAGTTTCGATACCATGGCCGATCACATCGGTGTGCTGGTACAGCGTCAGCAGCAGCTTATTCAGGACATTTCACATGAGTTGCGAACGCCGATTACGCGTATCAAATTAGCATTGGGTGACAATCTGGATGATCCGGTACTGCAACGCGTATCGCGTGAGGTAGATGGGATGCAATCCTTGCTGGAGGATACTTTAACTTTGTCCTGGTTAAACAATGCTGACTGTAATACCAAAAAGGAATTTACTCAGGAAACCCTGGATGTTTGTTTATTAATCGACGCTATTGCTGAAGATGCACGTTTTGAGTTCCCGGATAATATCCTGACACTGTCTATCCCGGAGGAGTGTATTGTGAATAAAAGCAATCACCGTGCCTTGGGTCAGGCACTGGAAAATATCATTCGTAATGCAATGAAATATAGCCCTGTAGGAAGTGAAGTCGAGGTATTACTAACGACTGAGCGTGATCTGGTCAAAATTATCATTTCTGATCAGGGTCCGGGGGTTGAAGAGCAATATCTCGAAGCGATTTTTGAACCTTTCTTTCGTGTTGATAAGGCCAGAAATAAAGACACCAAAACGTCAGGCTATGGGTTGGGTCTGGCGCTGAGTCGACGCCAGGTTGAAGCGCTGGGCGGACATGTAACGGCACATCTTAAAGAGACAAATCAACCTGACTGTAGTGGATTGGTATTTGAAATTATTTTACCGATGAACCTGAATTCAGGGGGTATGTAATTATTCGCTATCAGGTCGCGTAAGTATTTCTTGGAGAGCTGTAGTTTTCCCTTTAATCAGAGACTGCTTAATGGCGTTAATTCGTTCCTGCGTTAAAGGATGAGTCTGCATAAACTCCAGCCATACCGGGTTATGCTCAAAATACTGCTCATCTTCACGTTTTTTTATTTGCGTGAAAAACTCATCTGCACCGCTGGTGTGTTCATAGGTGTTTAATAAGTGCTGTAAGGCCTGCTGGTCAGCTGCTCTTTCCATATCCCGGCTAAAGGCAAGTACCGTCATCATGGAGGTATTTTGTGTCACCATTTGGGCAATATTATCACTGCCTATTAATGAAAAAATCAGCCCCAGTGATAATTGCTCCAGCAACAGAATCATCGGGTGTCGCAGCTGAATATGAGCATATTCATGAGCTAATACCATGGCTAAACCATTTTCCGACTGAATATTTTCTAACAGCCCCCGGGTGATAAAAATGTGACCGCCGAGAGTGGCAAATGCATTTGGAGTTTCTTCATTGGCCAGATAATGCACCTGCACCGGTAAGGCATTGTCTCCTATAACTTTATGCAATAGCCGTTGTAAGGCTTGTTCTTGCTGATCATGCAGTGTGGTTGAGCCTTCATTTATGGGCTGTGCCTGACTTTGCCAATTTAACTCCCATTCATACGGTATTCGTGGCCCTAACCAGGAAGCACTTGAGGCAAGCAACCATGTCAGCAGGGTAATTAACAGCACGACCGCAAACGATAGAATCAGAAAATCTTTGAGTGGATGCTCATTCTTATTATTAATATGATCGGGTAATGCAGGATTATTGGTTGGCCGGGTATCCATCACGTTAGCTCTGAGCTGGTATTGAAGTGGATTCTGTGAGAGCCGATGGTGTAGGGATCAGTGCCGTGCCGTAAGCCAATACCTCCACCGACCCAAGCCCTTTACCAGCATTTTCACCAATACGTGCGGTTTCAAACTTCAGGTTATAAACGGCATCGGCCCCTTTGTCCCGTGCGTCCTCCTGCATGCGTAGTACGGCTTCACGGCGTGCACGATCGAGTAAACTTTCATAGGCAGCGACACGCCCACCAAAAATACTGCGTAAGCCTGCGGCAACGGTTTTAAAATAATCAACGGAGATCACCACATTGCCACTGACTAAAGTACTGCTGTGGCGGGCATATTGAATAGGAGGGAATTTTTCAGGCATGACCAATAGCTGGCGATAGGCTTGTTCACGCTGATGAATGCGCTTGTAATGGCGAGACTCTGCAAGTCGTCCAAAGAAGTAACCGAGCCCCAGTAATACTAAAAAAGTCAGTAACTGGCCCATTAGCGGTCCTCCACGATAACCGCTGTGCCATAAACAAAAATCTCAGAAGCACCGGCAGCGATGGATGAGGTTGAAAAGCGGACATTCACAATGGCATTGGCACCAATGGCCTGGGCCTGTTCTTTCAGGCGTTCAATGGCTTCATCACGCGATTCTGATAACAGTTCGGTATAGCCCTTTAACTCACCGCCAAAGATATTTTTTAAGCCGGCCATGATATCCCGACCAGCATGCTTAGCCCGAACGGTACTGCCTTGAACCAGGCCAAGGTGTTGAGTGATTTTTTTGCCGGGAACGACTTCCATATTACTGATCAGCATTGTGATCTCCTGTGTAGAGTTAATAACCCGATAATAACGAAAAGTGTTAATTGCGCCAAAAGTTTGTATGCCTTTTCCACGTCGAAAGAAATACCGTCTAAACTTTAGGGAATTTCCACGTAAAGCAGAGCCAACTATGAATCTATTGGTTGTATTTATATGGTTGTTGATTGCGAATGTTTCTTACGGAGAAGAGTCACCCCAGCTTCAGGCATTGAAGCAGCAATACAAACGACCTGACTTTATCCCGTTCCCGGCTGATAACCCTTATAGTGCTGATAAAGCCCAATTAGGGAAAATGCTGTTTTTTGATCAGCGTCTCAGTCGTCATTTCAATATGACTTGTGCAACCTGTCATAACCCATCGTTAGGTTGGGAAGATGGGGTTGCGACGGCTGTCGGTGATATCAATGAATCACTTGCGAGGCATTCCCCAACTCTGCTGAATTTAGCCTGGGGTGAAACCTTCTTCTGGGATGGGCGTGCGGCAACATTAGAAGAACAAATTCGTGGGCCGGTTGAAGCCGAAGTTGAGATGAACATGTCTTTAGCGGAAGTGGTTCAGAGGCTTAACAAGGTGGCGGGTTATCGCGAGCAATTTCAGAAAGTGTTTGGCGAATCGATTAACGAAACCAACATTCTGAAAGCCATTGCAACCTATGAGCGTACACTGGTGTCTGGTACCGCGCCTTTTGATCGTTGGGTTGATGGTGACGAAGGGGCAATTTCTGCTCAGGCGAAAGCGGGCTTTGAGTTATTTAATGGCAAAGCTGGCTGTAGCGGTTGTCATACCGGTTGGAACTTCACCGATAACCAGTTTCATGACATCGGTTTGGCGACGGATGATTTAGGACGAGCCAATATTACTGCCGACCCGGATCATATTCATGCCTTTAAAACGCCGGGGCTGCGCAACATTGGCCAGCGTATGCCATACATGCACAACGGTTTATCGGCGAATATGGATGCAGTTCTTGCACACTATATTTCCGGCGGTATTCCGCGTACCAGTCGCTCAGCTCTGATGAAACCTGTGCTCCTGAATCAGCAGGAACTGGATCAGCTTAAAGCCTTTATGGCCACGCTCGACGGCGAAGATAAGCCGGTCAGCCTTCCTATTTTGCCTATTTAAACGTGCCAGTCAGAGCAATTGTGTTATGAAGATTAAACAAAAATTATGGTTGGGTTTTGGTCTGATTCTGGTGCTGTTCAGTGCATTGAGTATTTATCTCAGTACTCAGCTGGGAGCGATTGGTAATACTGCCCTGAACGTGATGGAGCACCCGTTGAATGCGGTTAACAGCAGCCGCAGTGCATGGGATGTATTCCGTAACAGCAGAGAGCTGGTGGCGACAGAATTGGCGGCTATTCAATTTTCCGATTCTCAGCAAAACTCAGAAGCACTCAGTACGCTTCAGAAACAGTTCAACCAGGAAGTGGATATGGCAGAGAAGGCTGCTGTTTCTCTTGGTTCTCAGTTTGATTTTGTCGCTACCCGCACGCTTGCACAGCGTTGGTATGAGCTTAATGTACTCCGAATTGGTGGTGAAGGTTTACAACAGCTGCCGGATGAACGGGTGCTGACCGACCTTGACCAACAGTTAGAATACGCTCTGGAGCAGCTGGTACAGGCAAGCATTCAAAGTGCTCAGGCCCATAAACAAACAACTGCAGAGGCCATTTCTGGAACACAGTCAACGGCTGTCACCGTTATGTTAGCTGTGTTGGCCGTTGGTATCATCATAGCCATATTGCTCTCACTGAATATTCAGAAACCACTGTTAGTTTTACAGCAGGCAGTCGAAAGTCTGTCGCAGGGTGAAGCTGATCTGACTCAGCGTCTGAAATTAAACAGTAATGATGAAACCGGAGATTTGGCTCGTGAACTCAATGTTTTTATTAATCGGATACATGAATTAATTATTGATACCAATGCCTCTGTTACCACTTCCTGCAAGGTTTTAATAGGACTGACTGAAATTGCCAGCCAAACCCGGGAAGGCGCAGTGGAACAAAAACAGGCGATGGTGATGACGGAATATTGCGTTAAAGATATGACCGATGCGGTAAAACAAATGAATGACTTCTCGCACCAGGCCAAGGATCAGGCGGATGTAATCAATCATGATACGCAAAGCAGTATTCAGCTGTTACAGCAATCGTCTGATGGCATTGTGCAGCTATCTAATGAAGTGTCTGCGGCACGAGAAGAAATCCAGTTGTTAGCAGAAGATAGCAACAGCATTTCCTCGTTAATTAATGTGATTGATGAAATTGCTGAACAAACCAACTTATTAGCACTGAATGCAGCGATTGAAGCCGCGCGAGCCGGCGAAGCAGGCCGAGGGTTTGCGGTTGTGGCTGATGAGGTGCGTGCTTTGGCCAGCAAAACCCGTGAATCAACGGATAACATCCGCAAAACCATCAGTGGCATCCAGGATAAAGTCTGCAGTGCCCGTAATGTGATGGAGAATGGCCGCGATTTAGCGTTGCGTTGTGTCGAGCAAAGCGGTGAAGTGAATGAATCACTGAATGCGGTAGGCATAAAAATTCAGGAAATTTCTGAAATTAACGGCACCATTGCCACACAAAGCCATGAACAAACATCAACCATGAGCCATATCTCTGATCGTATGGGCTTGGTTAATAACGTCGCATCCGAAACGGAACAGCGTACGGCTGAGTTGCAGCAAGCCCGGGAGCAACTCGCAGAAGCGTTAACCAAAGTAGAAGGCGACCTGGGCGAGTTCCGTTTGTAAGCACTTTCTTTATATAGCCAATACGCGAAATAAAAATACTGAACTAGACTGGTTTGTAATAAACCCATTTTGGCTTGAGACTTTGATACATGATGGCGCAATTTTCTGGATGGACACTGGGTCTGATGGCGGTCATCGTCGTGCTGACCCTGTACTTCCATATTTTCCGGTACTCCAATCGTACGGCTGAAATCGCCCCGAATATTCTGACCAGTATTGGCATCTTTGGTACGTTTTTAGGTGTCGCACTGGGCTTATGGCACTTTGATACTGCTGATATTCAGGGCAGTGTGCCGAAACTGATGGACGGCTTAAAAACTGCATTCTGGTCGTCCATTGTGGGGCTGTTGGGAGCGCTGACGTTAAAAATTCGTGCCGCGATGTCTCAGGTTGGTCGGCGGGAAGTCACACAGACCCGGGTAGCGACCATTGATGACCTGGACAGTTCACTGAAACATCTGGCGGATCAATTCAGTGCTGAGCGAGAAGATGCTCTGCCGCGCACCTTCACCCGTAATCACCTACAGGTTGTTGATCGTCTGGATCAGGTTATTGCGTCACTGGATGGCTATCAGGAGCGCATGGCAGAAGCCAATGCCAAAGCGTTGGTACAAGCGATCGAAACCGTTATGCGCGACTTTAATACCCGTATTAACGAGCAATATGGTGATAACTTTAAACGCCTGAATGAAAGCGTTGGCAAAATGCTGGATTGGCAGAATAACTATCGGGATCAGTTACAACAGCTGATTACCGAGCAGGAGCGAACATCCGGCTCAATGAAAGAAGCCAGCCATGCGTTTGAATACATGGTGAAACATGCCAACGCCTTTAATGGCATTTCTGAATCGCTGCAGGATCTCCTGAATGGCCTGGAGGCACAACGCCAGAACCTGCAATCACAACTGGGTTCACTGGCTGACCTGGTGAATCATGCTGCTGATGGTTTGCCGAAGTTGGAAGAGCGGGTGGTGGCATTGACGCAGGGCATGTCAGAAGCTGTGCAGTCCCAGCAACGCTGGGCGGTTGAGCAATTAGGAGCAATGCAGCGTGGTGTTGAGCAGCAGCTAGAACAGCAACTGCAAGCCAGTAACGAACGCCTGCAAGAACAACAGCATCATAGTCTGCAGCAATTGCAGCGTCTCGGTGAGCGGGTTGAGCGTCAGGTTGTGGCGCTAGATGAAAGCATGGAAGAAGAGCTGAATAAGGCACTGAAGTCCTTTGGTATGCAACTGACGGCTTTATCTGAGAAGTTTGTGAGTGACTACACGCCGCTGACGAAACGTTTACAGCAGCTGGTTAAAGTAGCCGAATCTGTCGCTGAAACTGAGCATGATTGAGTAGCTGCCGATGAATGAAAATGAACTGGAGCAGTTAAAAGAACAGGAAGGCCATTGGGTTGCAGTATCGGATTTAATGGCAGGTCTGATGATGGTGTTTATGCTGATTTCCATTGTGTTTATGGTGAACGTTGAAACCGAGCGTAATAAAATTCGCGATATTGCCATTCTCTACGATCACCTGCGTACTCAGTTGTACGATGATCTGAATAATGAATTTGCTCCGGATATGCAACGCTGGGGTGCAGAACTGGACAAAGATCTGGCGTTTCGGTTTAACAATACGGATGTGTTGTTCGATCAGGGTAAAGCCGAATTAAAACCGGAATTTGCCGATATTCTGGCCGATTTCTTTCCCCGTTATGTAAATATTATTACTCAGCCGAAATACCGTGACGATATTCTTGAAGTGCGGATTGAAGGGCATACCTCCAGTGCCTGGTCAGGAGCGGCGAGTGATGATGATGCTTATATTCGGAATATGGATTTATCTCAGGAACGTACTCGTACCACGTTGGGTTATGTACTCGGGTTGAATAATGTGGCCACCAATAAAGACTGGTTAAAAACACATTTAACCGCCAACGGTTTATCGTCTGCCAAAGTGGTACGCTCTGAAAGCGGTGTCGAGAATGAAGAGGGCTCTCGTCGTGTGGAATTCCGTGTAAGAACCGATGCGGATAGCCGAATTGCCACCATTTTAGAGAAAGTTTTATGAAGCTGCCGGATTTTCTCGACGATGCTGACCTGAATGCTTTGCGCCAGAAAATGGGAGCTAAACAGCTGGGAGAATTTGAACTTTTTGATCCGCAAAAACAGCTGACGTATTCCGAGCGAGAAGCATTGGAAGAAGGCCACTTCTCTATCAATGCCGCCGAATTACGTGCCTTAAAAGATAAAACACTGGCGTATAAAAACTCCCGCATTTGGCTGGGTCATGAACAAAAATATCACCTGGCTTATTGCCAAACGGTTCAGCAGTTACGTCACCGTCAGGTGAGTGTTGTTACCGGGACAGAAGCTAATGCAGAGGATGATTTATGCCTGGAATGCCTTGCACTGCTGAAATACCAGGGAGTTGATAGTCGCCGGGTTCGGCGCAATGAGTTTACTGAGCATGTTCAGGAAGAGTTTGATTTGGCTGACTTCAAAAAAACGTTTCCTTTCTACCCGGTTTAGCCGATTGATTGATGAGTTGTCCGCTCAGAACAACTTACTGTCTGTCTGACACATAGCTCCTGTTTCCCCGCTTTTGCACAATACCTGGCTTTATCCTGATAAGAATAATAGCCATGCAAACAACCACTTCTCCATCAAACACAGCACCAGCTGCCTCAATAAATCCTGAAATGGCACAACACCCACATCACTTTTATCGCTGTCAGAACCCGGATAAACCGCTGCGACCAGCACCAGCGATCAGTGCTCAGTACAGTACAACGTACGAGGGTTATCGTCGTATGATGTTCGCGGATTGTGATTATCAGATGAAAATGTCGGCTGCCGAGTTTGATGCGTTTCCGGTGACCAGGCGCTGGATGGATGCTGAGTGGGAAGGTGATTACACCAGTGACCAACTGGCACTCTGGATGCGTCAGCAGCCTAATAATCAGGGCCGTAAGTTGTTCGAACAAGCGTTGGAAAACGGCATTAACTCGGTCGCGGATGCTCCGGATATTCTGAAAGAATTTTTCGCTCAAATAGATGCTATCCCACAGTTATTCGACCTGGACAAAGCCCAGAAAGGTGCCGACCTACTCGCGAATATGTCACCACTGATGCATTACATGGCGAACACCAGCCTGATCTGGGTATCCAGTACCATGGGCCCGGTATCGCGTATGGTCGGTTCAACCGGGCGCTTTTTTAATGTTGAAAACTCATTAAGCCGGTTTGTTGAAACCAGTTCGTATGTCGTGGGAGATGTGTCTTCTGCGGATGTATTTCAGCGTTTCAGCCAAAGTTTTAAAACCGGTGCTCGCGTGCGTCTGATGCACTCTCTGATTCGTAATCAGGTGATTAAATCGGATAACAAAGATTTAATCGACTTTGCTGAGCGTGGTCACCCGATGTCCGATCATATTGGTGCCAATGGCGGCTTTATGTTCACCTTGTATTGCCTGAAGTTCAGTGCGTCAATGGGGGCGAAATACAGCCGTGAAGATTATGAAAACTGCTGTGAACTGGCTCGGGTGATTTCTTACATTAATGGTACTGGCATTGATGTGTTACCAAAGGACCTGGATGAATGTTACCTCTACGTTGACCATTCTCTGGCGATGTGTGAAGGCCAAACGCCCTTTACTGAAAAACTGAACCAGGCATTTTATTTTGGTATTCCGGATTTAATTGCTAAGCGACAGAGTTCCAGGTTGTTAGCCTTGATGAATCCACTCAGTCGGGGTTTCTTAAATGGCATTAATCGTTGGGCGTACGGCAACGACATTTTCCGCGATATGCCTGGGATGCCACAGCAAGCGTTTTGGGCTGTGCCATTGTTTGTGCTGATGCGGGAAGTGCGTCGTGGCTATCTGATACTGGATAAACTGATTCCGTTTTATGAGCAACGGATGAAGCGCCGCCGTCAGAAGCATCGGGAATTCAGCAATAAGAAGTTCGTTTCTTTTGTTGCCAGGCTGATGAAGCGAGAGGGCAGTGACGAAGTTAAAATGACCTACGATGGTCATGACAACTCCACCACTAAAGATCTGAAAGGTGCAGACTCTTAATCTGTCTGTATATCAGTCCGAAAAGCGGCCGGGGAAATACCTTCCCGGCGGCTGAAAGATCGGTCAAACGATGAGCGATCGGCGTACCCCAGCTCCAAAGCAATATGATCAATTTTATTTTGTTTATCATTCAGCAGCTTGATCGCAAACTGATGGCGCACCTGCTCATGTAATTGTTTAAAACGGGTGCCTTCCTGTTGTAATCGCCGCGATAGGGTTTTCCCGCTGATATTCAGCAGGGACGCCACCTCGTTTAAGGTGAGATTAAAGGCGAAGCCCTGATCCTGTTGAGTCAGGATATTACTCACTTGCTGAATATAACCACTGGCTTGTTCTTTATGAATCACGTCATCCAGTTGTTGCCGGATTGCAGACTTCATCGCCTGGTCTGGAAAGTCCAGCCGAACTTCCAGGCAGGATTCGTCAAAGATTAATTCGGTATGGCTGTGGTTAAAGCTGACGTGTGTGTCCGGAAAATATTGGCTGTACAGCTCACTGTATACTGGTTCAGAAAACTGAAATTTCAGTGACCGTAATGGAATGGGCTGACTGCATAAAATTCTCGCACTTTGCAAAATAGCGCTGACAAATAATTCAGCCCGTGTACGTTCTTCATCGGGTTGTCCCGGACTGATCTGGTGACGGGCAATCACCAGGCCATTTTTTTGTTCAATGACTGGTGCTTTATCCGAGGATAAATAACGATAATAACGGGTAGACAGATCCGCCACTTCGGCAAAGGTATCGCAATAACTCAGCATAAAACCGAGCAGACCATAGTTCTTTAACTCAAATCCTTGCCCAGCGATTAGTCCCAGCTGTGGTTGCTTTGTCGCTTTCTTGACGAGTTCAAGTAAATGATCGACTTTCTCTATCGGGAGCCTGATATTGGGATTGCGCAGCTGCTCTTCATTGACACCTAATGTGGTTAATACCTGACCATGCCATGGGCTACCAGTGGTGTCTGATTGACGCATGTGATTTAGGATTGGCATCAGTATGGTGATACGCATTGAGCCCGACACAGAATTTCCTAATTTAAAAACCGTAAGTGAATCTTACATGGCTGTAGCTTTGAGTTCATTGCTGGTATGTAGATTTCAATGGCCGCCACGACTCTATTGAGGATCGTTATAATTTAACTTATTAGCAATCAGTGACAAGAGAACATTGTCTGACGTTATTTTTATGTATAAAAAAACCCGCTTAGTTTTCACTAAGCGGGTTTTTAAAATAAGTGGTAGCTATGGGCAGACTTGAACTGCCGACCCCAGCATTATGAATGCTGTGCTCTAACCAGCTGAGCTACATAGCCACTTCATACATTGAGAAGAAAGATAATGACCTTGCCGTCTCAAGTGGCGCGTATTATGCCACGATCTTCTGAGTCGTCAACTATTTTTTCACTAGGCTTTTCAATAAGTTAACTCAGAGTGTCTTTCCTGCGGTAGAGTTGGCCGAAGAGCCACAAAAAAGGCTGATATTTTTGAGAATATCAGCCTTTTTTAATGTTTCACTTGGCTACCATGCAGAGTGCGGGAGTTAGAGTCAAGCTCTGACGAGCTTAAACCGAGAACGACTCACCGCAGCCGCACAAGTCTTTGGCATTGGGGTTGTTGAACTTGATGGTGGAGTTCAGGCCTTCTTTGCTGAAGTCGATCTCAGTACCTTTCACAAAGTTAGCGGCATCACCTGCGACATATAACGTCACGTCATTGGCGGCCTGAATGGCAATATCGCCATCCTGAGCCGCTTCCACAAATTCAATGTCGTACTTAAAGCCCGAACAACCGCTCTTCTTCACACCAAGGCGAATACCTGCCATCTCGGTGTTTTTCTCCAGTTGTTTACGCACATGTTTGATGGCCGCATCAGTCATGCTGACTTGCGGCGTCTCTGTGGTAACACTGGCTGGATCGAAGGTTTCAATCGTCATTAGTATCTCCTCCTTTGCTCTTACAATAAGAACATTTTGGCTTTTTCCAAGCCGCGGAACAGTGTTTCTACGTCTTCCAGGGTGTTATAGAAAGTGTAGGAAGCACGTACAGTGCCTGGAATACAGAACTGATCCATAATTGGCATCGCACAGTGGTGGCCAGTCCGTACCGCAATACCTTGCTGGTCGAGCAGGGTGCCAACATCCGCCGGGTGTGCACCTTCCAGTAGAAAGCTGAACACGCTGGCTTTGTTTGCCGCCGTTCCAACCGCTTGAATGCCGCCCAGTTGCTCGGCCAGCTCTACCGAACGAGCTAACAAGGTATCTTCATGAGCAGCCAGTGCCACACGATCCAAGCCGTTGAGGTACTCAATCGCCGCTGCCAAACCAATAGCTCCAGCAATATTTGGTGTACCAGCTTCAAACTTATACGGCAGGCTGTTGTAGGTGGTTTTGCCGAAACTGACGTGTTCGATCATTTCGCCGCCACCCTGATACGGAGGCATGGCATTCAACAACGCTTCTTTGCCGTACAACACACCAATGCCGGTTGGGCCAAACAGCTTATGACCGGAGAAGGCGTAAAAATCAGCGTCCAGCGCCTGTACATCAATATCCCAGTGAGCCACCGCCTGAGCGCCGTCCAACAAGACTTTGGCGCCAACAGCATGGGCCTTTTCAATAATCTCAGCCACCGGGTTAATGGTACCCAAGGCGTTAGAGACATGAACAACAGACACCAGTTTTACCCGTTCGTTCAGTAATTCAGCGAAAGCGGCCATATCCAGCTCACCAGCAGCAGAGACCGGAATCGGAATCAGCTCAGCACCGGTTTGTTCGCACAACATTTGCCAAGGCACGATATTGGAGTGGTGCTCCATTGCGGTTACCAGGATCTGGTCACCGGCTTTGACGTTCTGGCGCGCCCAGGTATTAGCAACGATATTGATGGATTCGGTGGTACCACGGGTCCAGACAATTTCTTCCGCTTTAGCGGCATTTAAAAATGCCTGTACGGTTTTGCGCGCATCTTCAAAACGCTGGGTCGCACGGTCACTTAAGGTGTGTGCACCACGGTGAACGTTGGAGTTATCGGTGCGGTAATAATCGCTGATGGCGTCAATCACGGCATTGGGTTTATGCGTGGTGGCACCATTGTCGAGATACACCAGCGGCTTACCGTTTACTTCCTGATGAAGTGCCGGAAAGTCGTTGCGAATCTGGTTAATCAGGTCGGTCATTCTGTTTACCTGTTCTCTCGGCTGTTTCTCTATTGGGTGGGCGCATCAAACGAGCGCATTAAGCAATATGGCGAGTCAGTGATTGCTCACGACCAAAACGGTGCGCCAGAATCGGACGTAAATAATTGCCGATGGCTTCGTCCGGTAATGCTTCTAATAATTCGTTAATAAATCCAAAGCTCAGCATGACTTCTGCTTCGCGTTTGGAAATACCACGGCTTTGCATATAAAACAGCGCTTTTTCTTCCAGCTGAGCAACGGTGGCACCGTGAGCACACTGTACGTCGTCGGCGTAAATTTCCAGCTCAGGCTTGGTATTAATTTCCGCTTCGTTGGTTAACAACAAGTTTTTGTTGCTCATTTCCGCTAGAGTTTTCTGGGCATCCGGATGAATATGGATGCGACCATTAAATACCGCTTTAGCGCTGTCGTTCATAATGCCGCGGAACACTTCGTTAGTGGTGCAACGTGGCACCTTGTGTTCGATGCAGGTGTGGAAATCCACCAGTTGTTTGTTCTGCGGAACATACACACCGCTCATTTCCACATGAGAGCCGCCACCGTTGTGGTTAACCACAATATCGTTACGGGTCAGCTTGCTGCCTAGGCCTAAATGGAATGAGTGATATTGTGCATCACGCTCCAGGTCGACATGGGTTGCACCAATATGCAACGCATCTTCCTGAGACATATTCAGGCGGTAGTGTTGAAGCTTGGCGTTAGCACCAATGGCAATTTCAGTTACGGCATTAGTGAAGCTGTTTTGTTCGGCGTCAGCAGATGCATAATGCTCAACCAGCGTGGCATTGGCACCTTGTTCAACCACAACCAATAAACGCGCATTCACGCTGAAGTTATCGTCTTGCTTAGTGGTTAACCAGCTAACCTGAATGGCTTGTTCTTGCTGAACATTTTTACCGATGTGCAGAAATACGCCGTCGGTTAATTGCGCGTTATTGAGTTCGTTAAATAAATGACGATTCTGACCGGCAACAATGGTGTCGAGCTTATCGGCAATTAACGCTTTTTGGTCATCATTGGCCTGGCTGAATAACGTCAGGTTTTCCAGCGCTTCGTTGCTGGATAATTCTTCTGATAAAACACCATTAACAAATACCAGGCGCTGGCTACCCAGTGCAGGAATAGTTGCGATACCGTCTAAGCCTGCGGCGCTATGGCTGCTTGCCACATTGCCATAAACACCTTCGGTTAAATGGCGCAGGGAGGTATATTTCCACGCTTCGTGTTTGCGGTTCGGAATCACCGCTTGCTCAAACGCAGCTCGACCGGCTGTATTTAAGTCAGCAAAGGCGCTGCCATTTTGGCTAATGGCTTCGGTTAGAGTGAGCTGGTGAGCTTGAAATTGTTCAGACATTTTCCGCTCCTTATTGGCCAGCTTGTTCTAACCAGCCGTAACCTTTTTCTTCCAGCTCCAGTGCTAACTCTTTACCACCGGATTTAACGATTTTGCCGTCGGCCAGAACGTGAACATAGTCAGGTACGATGTAGTCCAGCAGACGCTGGTAGTGAGTCACAACAATAAAGCTGCGGTTTTCATCACGCATAGAGTTAACACCTTCAGCAACCACTTGCAGGGCATCAATATCTAAGCCAGAATCGGTTTCATCCAGAATGCACAGCTTAGGCTCTAACAGCATCATCTGCATTAATTCGTTACGCTTTTTCTCGCCACCGGAGAAACCTTCGCTCACGCCACGTTTCAGGAAGCTTTGATCCAGATTAACGGCTTTACACTTTTCACGTGCCAGTTTTAAAAACTGAACGCTGTCTAATGGCTCTTTGCCCTGATGTTCGCGAACGGCATCAACCGACGCTTTTAAAAATTCTAAGTTGGAAACGCCAGGAATTTCGACTGGGTATTGGAACGCCAGGAATAAACCTTCGCGGGCACGTTCTTCCGGGTCCATATCCAGAATATCCGTGCCGTTTAATTCGGCACTGCCGCCGGTTACTTCATAACCTTCACGGCCTGCTAATACATTACCCAGGGTACTTTTACCAGCACCGTTCGGGCCCATGATGGCGTGAACTTCACCGGGTTTAATCTCCAGGTTCAGGCCTTTGAGGATATCTTTTTCTTCAACTTTGGCTTGCAGGTTTTTGATGCTAATCATGGCGTTTTCCAAAATTTTTAATTTTTTACTTCAGCGCTTTTCGAATTGCTGAGAGGGAAATACAGGTTGTTATCTTCGGTGGCCTCCGGCAGCAGGGATGCTGGCGAAGAGCGTACATGGATGTATTTACAGCGTGCCGAAGAAGGTAATAACCTGTGATTTCTGAATGTGTTAAATAAAGCCCTTGGTTAATAAATGATTAACCCACTGACCCTTCGAGTGACACTTCCAATAACTTGCCGGCTTCCACGGCAAATTCCATCGGCAGCTCTTTAAATACCTCTTTACAGAAACCATTCACAATCATGGAAACGGCTTTCTCGGTATCAATACCACGTTGCTGACACAGGAATAATTGGTCATCACTGACGGTTGAGGTCGTTGCTTCGTGTTCAACCACAGCAGACGGGTGTTTGCTTTCGATATATGGGAAGGTGTGAGCGCCACACTTATCACCAATTAACAGCGAGTCACACTGGGTGAAGTTACGCGCGCCATCGGCATTCGGGCCCATGCGCACCAAACCACGATAAGCGTTTTGGCTTTTACCGGCTGAAATACCTTTAGAGATGATGGTTGAGCTGGTGTTTTTGCCCAGGTGAATCATCTTGGTACCAGTGTCGGCTTGCTGGAAGTTATTGGTTAACGCAACGGAGTAGAATTCACCCACTGCGTTGTCACCTTTTAAAATACAACTTGGGTATTTCCAGGTTACGGCGGAACCGGTTTCTACCTGAGTCCAGGAAACCTTGGCATTGGTATGAGCGACCGCACGCTTGGTTACGAAGTTGTAGATACCACCTTTACCTTCGGCATCACCCGGATACCAGTTCTGTACGGTGGAATATTTGATTTCAGCATCGTCTAATGCCACCAGTTCAACCACAGCTGCATGTAATTGATTTTCATCACGCATCGGTGCCGTACAGCCTTCCAGGTAAGAAACGTGAGAACCTTCATCGGCAACAATCAAAGTCCGTTCAAACTGACCGGTTTTAGCTTCGTTAATACGGAAATAAGTCGACAGTTCCATTGGGCAACGTACGCCTTTTGGAATGTAAACAAAGGAGCCGTCGGAGAATACAGCAGAGTTAAGAGCCGAATAAAAGTTGTCACGTTGTGGCACCACGGTACCCAGATACTTTTTCACCAGCTCTGGATGTTCATGAACGGCTTCCGACAACGGCATAAAAATCACGCCCGCTTCGGCCAGCGTTTCACGGAAGGTGGTGGCAACAGAAACCGAGTCGAATACTGCATCAACGGCAACACCGGCCAAGGCCATTTGTTCGTGCAGTGGAATACCCAGCTTCTCGTAGGTTTTCAGCAATTCTGGGTCAACTTCGTCCAGCGATTTGGGCTTATCTTCCATGCTCTTCGGCGCAGAGTAATAAGACAGCGCCTGGAAATCAGGCTTCTCGTAATTAACGTGGGCCCAATCCGGCTCTTCCATTTCCTGCCAGGCACGGAAGGCTTTTAAGCGCCATTCAGTCAGCCACTCAGGTTCGCCTTTTTTGGCGGAAATCCAGCGTACAACATCCTCATTGAGGCCCGGAGCAATGGTCTCCGATTCAATGTCCGTCACAAAGCCAGCTTCGTACTCACGATCAATGCGGTTACCGATCTCGGCATCTTTGCCAGTCAGTTCCACCGTCGCTTGTACCGACTCATCGGTAGCGGTTGTTTGTTCGATTTCTGCACTGCTGCTCATAGCTGTGTTTCTCCCAGTGACAGGTGTCTGTCGTTGCACGGTCTTGCAAACGTTACTGCCAGAGCATCCTGCATTGGCTTATTTAATTCCGAGCATTTTACTCGGGTTTGGTATCTCTGCCAAGAATCTATACCAGATTGGTATGCTTTTCTGAGCGGGCGCGAATTCTACCAAAATGAGTGAAATATGACCAATTGAGACAGTTTCTTATTCTCATTCGCACTGTGGTGGTGCATGTGAGAGTGAAAAAGAGGGGTGGAAGTGAAATGCAGGCAATAAAAAAGCAGCCGAAGCTGCTTTTATACGAGTGAGCAATGAAGGCTTATGCCCAACCTCCGCCATTGCGCTTACCACCTCGCAATGAAGGCAAAACAAGGCCTGCAAAAATACCGATAATCACCAGACCGCCACCATAGATCAGGTACGTTTGCTGACGATCATCGCGCAGCTGTGCGTTTTCGGCTGTCAGCGCTTCTACCTGAATCTCCAGTTCCTGGTTGCGTTTTGTCAGCTTCTTGCTCTTTTCATCCAAAGCCAGTGCATTCGATGAAATGGTTTTGATGCGATTCAGTTCTTTTTCCAGTTTGTCCTGACTACGGCTCAATCCAGAACGATCGCCTTTAAGCCCTTCAACCTGAGCTTCCAGCTCTGCTTTTTGAGTTTTAGTGGTTTCCAGTTCCGCTTTCAGCTTTTCCATCTCCCGATTGGCCAGAATCAGTTTTTCTTTGGCAACGGGTTCATTCACCAGAAAGCGGGTCAATACCCAGCCTTCCAGGCCTTTTGAGGTTTTAACGCGGGTGTAACCTTTGGCCGCATCTTCTTCGATAAAAATCAGATGCTCACCACTTTTCAGCGCTTTCAGGATACGAAACTCGGAGCTTGGGCCGCTACGCAGTTGCAACCAAAGGCTGTCAGCCACATAACGCTTTTCAACCGCTGCATAAGTGCCGGCGGAGAATGTTGTTAAAACAAACAGCAGGGTAGCGGCTGTTAACAAAAATTTGTTCACAATGATTTCCTTGTTTGGACTTATTGTTGGATTGAAGTCAGTGTAACGGAATTAAGGCAGTACTTTTTTGAACGGTTTAACAATTACCTGCTCATAAACGCCAGCCTGAACATAAGGATCGGCATCAGCCCAGCTCTGAGCGGCTTCCAAGGAATCAAACTCAGCAACCACTAAACTTCCAGTGAAGCCCGCTTCTCCTGGGTCATTGCTGTCAATGGCCGGGTGAGGACCCGCGACCAGAAGACGGCCCGCATCTTTCAGCGCATTCAGGCGTTCAAGGTGCGCAGGGCGGGCACCCATGCGCTTTTCTAAGCTATTTTCAACGTCTTGACTGATAATGGCGTACCACATGAGATGACTGCTCCTGAATTTCACTGTCGCTTAAATGGCGACCTGGATTTACAATGGTCAGCATTATGTCGTAAGCGGCTGAGTTAAGCCAACCTGTGCTTTGCCAAACCTCAGCTAAATTTAAAGGAGTGTCCTGTTGGCCTCAGAATTTGATCTACATTGTCACACTACCGCTTCTGACGGCAAGCTGTCGCCTGCTGATCTGGTTTTACGGGCTTGTGAGCGGGGTGTTAAGACATTAGCAATTACAGATCATGATACGGTTGAGGGTTATCGTGAGGCGCTGCCAGTTGCTCAGCAACAAGGGCTACGTTTGATTCCGGGGATTGAGTTGTCGACAGTGTGGGGAGGCATCAATGTTCATATCGTTGGGCTGAACTTTGATCCAGACAGCGATGCCATGCGTGAAGCTGAACGCGACCAGCTGGAAGCGCGGAAACAGCGCTCCGTTATTATTGCTGAAAAACTGTCGAAAAAACTGAGGCATGACATTCGCCTGGAAGATGTTCAGGCACTGGGGGGTGGCTCTGAAGGCAGTGAGCTGGTCGGCCGTCCACACTTTGCCCAGCACCTGATTAATGAAGGCCTGGTGCCGGATATGGCAACGGCGTTTAAAAAGTATCTGGGAGCCGGAAAAGCCGGTGATGTCAAAGCGAGTTGGCCCGGGACTGAACAAGCGGTGAAATGGATTGTTGCGGCGGGCGGCACCGCCGTGATGGCGCACGCGCACATGTACAAAATGACCCGCACTAAATTACGTGCTTGTATGGATGACTTTGTTGATGCAGGTGGTACAGCGATCGAAGTTGCCTACGGCCTGATGGACAGTGACCAGCAAGGGCAAATGCGCAGCATTGCTAAAGATTATGGTTTAAAGGGCTCGTGTGGCAGTGATTTTCATGGCCCGAATAAATTTGGTTTGGATTTAGGTGTTATGCCTCAATTTCCAAAAGACATCGAACCGGTCTGGGCCGACTGGAACTAAATGATATTTTCCGCGACGGATCAGCTGTTGTGGTATTGGAGTAAATAATGAGTCAGTTTTTCCAGATCCATCCGGAAAACCCACAACCAAGGTTAATTAAACAAGCGGCCGAGATTCTTCGCAGCGGCGGAATCGCGGTTATTCCCACCGATTGTGCTTATGCATTGGCGTGCCGTATTGGTGATAAAAACGCGACTGAAAAAGTACGCCGTTTACGTCAGCTGGATAAGCACCATAACTTCACCCTGATTTGTCGGGATTTATCTGAGTTATCGGATTTTGCCAAAGTGGATAACACGCAGTATCGGTTATTAAAGTCGCACACGCCGGGAGCCTATACCTTTATTCTCGAAGCGACTCGCCAGGTACCGCGACTGCTGATGCACCCGAAAAAACGCACCATTGGTATCCGGGTACCGGATAATCAGATTGCGATGGATTTAGCGGCAGAGATGAACGAACCGCTGATGACCACGTCCTTGATTATGCCGGGTGATGATATGCCAATGTCTGACCCATACGACATTCGCCAGCAGCTTGAGCATGAACTGGACTTGGTGATTGATGGCGGTTACTGCGGCTTTGAAGCCACCACCGTTATTGATATGACAGACGAAGTGCCGGAGCTGCTGCGCCAAGGTGTTGGAGACGCCTCTGCATTTGTTTAAATTAGTGGCATTTAGTTTGATAACGAGCCAGTAGCCATTGTTGCTAGGGCCTGTTAACAAGGCCCTAGCTCGTATGGTGCTCTGCCAGCCAGTCTTTTAACGCATTATCAATGCGGGTTTGCCAGCCCGGACCCGTTTCTTTAAAGGCTGTTAAGACATCTTCCGATAAGCGAATACTGATTTGTTTTTTTACGGGAGATTTTTGTTTACCCCGAACGCCTAAAGACTTTTTCAGTGATTGAGGAAGCACCTCATGCGCAGGCTTAAACATGTGTAAGTCTTCCGCTTCTAATTCTCGAACTTCTCCATTTGCATCAATGAGTGGCTTTTTCATAATGTTTTACCTCTCTGCTATTGGCTTTTCGCAAGCTGATCACACGAATGCCATGATCTATTTCTGTAAATACCAAAACGTGTAAGCGGGATTTGATAAAGCCCAGTGCTATGTAGCGAACTTCGCCATAATCATGCCGCAAGTCCTGTTTGATTAATGCGTTATTAAAGTCGAAGAGCCGTGCCTCTCTGAAATCAATGCCTCGTGAGGTTGTATTCCTCTGGTTTTTGACCGCATCAAACTCAATCTTCATCTCAATTCCCTTTGGGATGATCTTAGTCATCTGTAAGTTATGTTAGCTTACTTAAATTGTATATACAAAAAAATACTTAACTTAAGTGTTTACTGAGAAACGATCACGTCTAGGCCTGTATGCCGCTTGTTGAAACAGGTATGATAAGGCGCTTTATTTTTACCAAGTTTTGATTGAGTCCGTTTCCATGAGCAAGCAGCGCGTTCTTACCGGTATTACCACCACTGGCACTCCACACCTGGGTAACTACGTGGGTGCCATTCGCCCCGCGATTCGTGCCAGTCAGAGTGATGATGTTGAGTCTTTCTTTTTCCTGGCCGACTACCATGCCCTGATCAAATGTCAGGATCCGAAGCTGGTACACCAATCGACTACCGAAATTGCCGCGACCTGGTTGGCTTTGGGCTTAGATACCGACAAAACCATGTTTTATCGTCAGTCGGATATTCGCGAAATTCCTGAGCTGACCTGGATGCTGAACTGCATCTGTGCCAAAGGTTTGATGAATCGTGCTCACGCTTACAAAGGCGCGGTTGATGCTAACCTGGCTGAAAACGAAGATGCCGATAAAGCCATTACCATGGGCTTGTTCAGTTACCCGGTATTGATGGCAGCTGATATTCTGATGTTTGGTGCGAATAAAGTACCCGTGGGTAAAGATCAGATTCAGCACGTGGAAATGGCGCGCGATATGGCGCAGCGTTTTAACCATATTTATTCCAGCAAAAAGAATCCGTTGTTAACCTTGCCGCAATACGCCGTGGATGAAGATGTTGCCATTCTGCAAGGCTTAGACGGCCGCAAGATGAGTAAGAGTTATGGCAATACCATTCCTCTGTTCCTGACTGAAAAACAACTGCAGAAACACATCAATAAAATCAAAACCAATTTACTGGAGCCGGGTGAGCCAAAAGACACGAACGACTCAACCGTATTCCAGATCTGGAAAGCCTTCGCCAATGAAGAACAGCTGGCTGAAATGACTCAGGCTTACGCTGATGGTATTGGCTGGGGTGATGCTAAGAAAAAGCTGTTTGCATTAATTAATGCCGAAATTTCTGAAGCACGTGAAAAATACAATGAGCTACTGACGCGTCCACAGGATATCGAAGCGGAACTGCAAAAGGGTGCTGAAAAAGCTCGTAAGCTGAGTGTGCCACTGATGGAGCAGGTGCGTGAAGCGGTGGGTATTTTTGGCCTGAAGTAAGGGGTTGAAATAGGAAACTATTTCTTTCCCGCAGAAATTTAAAAGCCGATCCTAGTGATCGGCTTTTTTACGTCTGAAGCTCTTAAATAAACACTCACTATTGTTTTTTAGCAGCGACAGGATGTCGAATTAGCATCTAGCTACAGGGACGTAGCACAGATGCGACGGCTAAAATAATAGTGAGTGTTTATTTTGAAAGAGTTTCTAAGAATTTTAAAAAATCAGGTCGTTGCTCTACACCCTCAACAAAACACTGATCTCGTAACGATTTCAGCATTTTTACTAAGCTCTCTTCCTCATTCAGCTGGTTAGCTGGCAGCGTTAATAAATCATCCAATAAACAACCCAAAGCCCGTACCTCAACTTTCTCCATATCAGCACGCTGATTAGCTGGCAGTGTTTTGCAATCGGAAGCGGCGCCAAAATCACCCAGCAGAATTTCATTCTGATCATTCACCAAGGTGTTATGTGCGTACAAATCACCATGACTGACGCCTTGCTGGTGGAGGTGATGCGCTGCGCTGGCAAAGTCCGATACGATTTTGGCGATTTGCCCGGCAGTAAACGAAACACCTTCTGCAAAGGTGTCGCGGCTACAGGTATCAAAGTTAGGGGGATTACCCAGGTTACGATAACCCGCTGGAATCAGCTCCATTACGATGCCAAGTTCGCCGGGGTCTTTAATCTCACCAATAGTTTTTACAATATGCGGATGATGGCCTGCATCCAGGCAGCAATCTAACTCGTCTTGTGGATAGCCGTCGCTGGTGACATCCCCCTTAAATAATTTTACCGCAATATCCGGTTCACCCAGGTGTTCATGTGCCTGCTTCCAATGGCCACGATAAATGGTGCCGGAGGCGCCTTCGCCCAGTTTTTCATCCAGTTCGATATCACTGAGGTGAACAAACGGCACGGATTTCGACTCATGCTCCACGCCGGTAAATACTGAGCTGGAAAACGGATTGCCAGCAAACGCTAACCAGGATAGGCGAGGCAGTTGAAACAACCAATCGGGCAAAGATTCAAAGCGATTGGCGGACAGTCGAACCAGTTCCAGGTTACGGCAATTTGCCATACTGTCAGGCAATTCAGACAGTTGATTGCCCGCTAAGGCCAGCTTTTGCAGGCGATATAACTTGCCCATGGATTGTGGCAGCCGAGTCAGTTGGTTGCCCGTTAAAATCAACCAGCGCGTATGCTCAGGAATGCTGTTTTCGGCAAATTCGGTGAGCAGATTTTCTTTAAAGGCAATCATCTCCAGCGACGGGCATTGGGCTAATACCGGAGGGATATGTGTAAAGTGGTTGTTGGTCAGAAACAGGATTTTCAGTTTCTTCAGGCGTGGGAAATCATCCGGCAATTGTGATAGTTGGTTATTACCCAGATCAAGAATTTCCAAGGTATCGGCATGATCGAATACTTCTCGCGGAAACTCGGTTAACTGTTGTTGGATCTGAATACGTTTCATGGGCCGTCTGCTTACCTGTCATTATCAAGAAAGTCTTATCAATAATGCCGCCATCATAAGACAGATTGAGCGATTTAGGTAATGGTCGCTTTCCGCTAGAATGGGTGTGATCAATGGGGGCGACTTTGAATACATCCGATACACACACCGATGCGCAGCTAACGGCGGAACAAACAGCGCAACTAACGGCAGAACAGCAAGCCGTGGTGAATCATCAACACGGCCATGCCAAGGTGATTGCTGTTGCCGGTGCGGGTAAAACCACGACGCTGACACATTTTATTGCCGCGCGTTTGCAGCAAGGGGCGCAGCCGCGCCGAATGCTGGTGATGATGTACAACAAAGCCGCTCAACTCGATTTTGAAGCCAAGCTCCAGCGTTTATTACCGGGCCAGGCATTGCCAGAAGTGCGCACCTTTCATTCATTAGGATTGCGCATTTATCAGCGCTTGATCCAGCAAGGACAGTTGCCTGCATTTCAGCAAAAGTTATTGTCTGATGGTGAGATGGAAAACGTGGTCTGGCGTTTGTTGCAGCAGATTGCGGATGACGACACCAAACAGGAAATACTGTCGCAAAAAAAGAAATGGGTTGAACCGGCCATGGCGTTTATTGATCTGGTTAAAGCCGGATTGTTGCCCGCGCACGATGTGTTCGAAACACTGGATTTTCCTCCCGCTTGTCGCATTTTTATTGAGTGTTTTCAGCAGTTTGAACAATGGCGCAAACAGCAAGGTCGTATCAGCTTCAGCGATATGATTTATGATCCTGTGATGTTTTTCCTGAATAATCCGGAGGCGGCAAAGCAGTTTGGCGGCCACATGCAGTGGATTCTGGTGGACGAGTATCAGGATATTAATGAAATTCAGCAGTATTTTCTGGAAGTATTATACGGCGGCCGTGGTTCGGTGATGGTGATTGGCGACCCGGATCAAACCATTTATGAGTTCCGAGGCTCGAAACCGGGCTTTATTGTCGAGCAGTTTGATCAGCGTTTTAGCGGGCAGGATAATACCGCGATTGCTCGTTATGAATTGCCCCATACCTTTCGTTATGGTCATGAAATTTCGTTGCTCGCCAATCATTTGATTAGCCATAATCAAGAGCGCGAGCCGGTATTGTGTTTATCTCATCACAGTACCCCTGAAAGTGTTACTCAGTTACACACTACCAATAATGAAGCGGCATTGATTTTAAAACTGATTCAACGTGAAGCAGAATCCCGTCCATTAGAAAATATTGCGGTAATTAACCGCTTATGGGCGTTATGTGCTCCGGTTGAACTGGGCTTGTTGCAAAAGAAAATACCTTACCAGCTTCATAATTCATTATCGGTATTAGATCGTTGGGAATTACATATTTTCTGGTTGCTGTTTGAAGTTGCTGCCGGAAAATTTTCAGAACGTGATGTTAACAGGCGCGAGCAGGCCTGGTTGCATATTCTGACAACGCCTTATCCAAAAATTAAACGCAGTGTGCTGGAACATATCGCCAAGCAACTGGCGATGGCAGAAAAAGATTATGGCGAGGCATTTGTCGCTGCAATTCCTGAAGAGTTGTCAAAATGGCAGCGAGATCAATTGGAAGATCGTGCGGCCGTCATTGCCAATGCTGAATACATTAATACCTCGGCCTATCGGATCATTCAGGATTATATTGATCAGACTGATTTGTATCAGGGAATAGAAGATAGTGCATTTTCTGCCCAACAAATCGAAGATCGCCAGCAAACGATCAAAGCGTTTGTAGCTTTTATTCGTGATAGCCAACAAATGGTTAAGCACGCTTATGATTATTTATTGGAGCTTAAACAGCAGCGTTTACAGCAGGAAAACAACACGGGTGTGCACCTGACGTCTATCCACAAGAGCAAAGGTTTAGAGTGGCCGGTGGTGATTATTCCTGGCCTTAACGCCCATTATTTTCCGTATAATCCAGAAGGTGAGTTTACCACTCAGGCCAGCGAAGAAAGTGAGCGGCGTTTATTGTATGTGGCGATGACCCGTGCAAAAAATACCCTGCACCTGATCACACCATCACAAACGATTAAACGACAGAAAAACAACAATAACTCACTTGAGAAAATAAGCCGCTTCCAGCGTGAAGCCAATATTGACCATAGCCAGAAAATAGCCCGAGCAATCACCGGACAACAATCGATATTAGAATTAGTTGATAAAACGGCGCCGTGGGTGGGAGAGTATATACAAGCTGTGGGGGTGGACTTAGCGATAGCGACAGCCTCAAAATCATCTGCTGCAGAGCCTGCTTATGCAGAACAGAACCCGGGTAATTATATTATTGATCGAAAATACCCGGAGCCTGATAACAAACAACGTGTGGTTCATCAGGTATTTGGTCGAGGTTATATCCTGTCAGAAGATGAACGTTATCTGAAAGTTCGGTTTGATCATGAAGCCAAGCTAAGAACCTTTGATCGCAAGAAAGCCGCAGATTTTTTACAATATGATTCTTGAGAGTGGTGACGATCAGCTGGACTCATTGTAGTATCCTTGTGTGAATTTTATAGGGATGTATGAGTTAATGAAGCAAGTCATAAGTTATCTGATTTTATTCATTGTGGTTGTTGAGGCCGTTTGGTTTGTATCTGACCCAATGCGCAGACATTACATAGCAAGTCAGATACCGATAGAGCACTTTTCGCATGGCTATTCGCAAGAGTCTGCATATCAACCATTCATCCCCAGGCTAATACGGAGCATAGCCAATCCACCTGCACCTCCTTCAGTTGTTGTTGAGCAGAAGAAGCCTGTCGTTGCTCCTGTTAAATCTCCATTTGATATTTATGCTGGGGGTGTTAACTCATGTTTTCAGCCGCTTAAAGGACCGGGAAAAAATAAGTCTGATTCATCAAAAATCTATCGTTGGGTTGATGAAAATGGCAAAGTACATTTTGGGGATGATGGGAAAAATAAAGGATCTGTAATTCACGGAAATCGAGCGCCTGAACTATCCATTACCGTCAATGTAATTCCACATGATAGTCAGCCAAATAGACACTTCCAGAACAACCTTGCACGAGAAGCACGGTCAATTTATAACATTTTATTAGGAATTTTACCCCGAGAACAACTAAAACCGGTGTATCTTGATATTGTGGTGTTATCCAGCTATCGGAGTTTGAAAGATTATAAAACCTATCGCTTTTCGAAAGAGGGAAAAGGAACGGCTTATCAGCGAAACAGCCAGGCTGTAGCTTATGTAAGTATGCATCGGGGTGATGATGTTGATAGAAGTGTTAAACGTGAACTGACATATTCGATTGTCACTGCGCTGGTGGGGTCGGTACCTCAGTGGTTAGGAGAAGGTCTGGCCTCTTATATAGGTTACCTTGAGTGGAACAACATGAATTCTGCTATTGCGAGACCAAGGGGTAATTTTAGTAAAGGCTATATCAAGGATGATGACTTTATTGAATTGATGAATATGGACCACAGGACTTTTCAGCAAAGTAAAAGTTGGTCTTTAGGATACTTTGAGCAATCATACTCACTGTTTTACTTTCTGAAAAGCCACCAAGAAGGGAAGCAACTGATTACAAGGCTTTTTAAACATTATAGCCATTGGGATTGTCACCCTGATGATATCGAATCTGTGTTGCTGGAAAATTATCCGGGAGGGAGCTATATGCTGATGGAACGTTATAATCGTTGGTTGGAAAACAAAAATTTTTCCTCTCATAGTTTATAAATAATTTCTCTGTTTTACATGGGATAATGTATGAAGAGCTTGATCGAGAGTCTTTTTAAGATAGTGGCATATGTGGTGATGGTGCTGCTGGTGATCGAGCTCTTCTGGTATAACAGCACCCCGGAGCAGCGTAAGCATTGGTTAGAAATCAGTCCACGCCCATGGTTGGCGGATTATTTAGAATTACAGAAAACGAATTTCATAATCCCGCAGTTATTTCAGCTGATACAAAACCCGCCACACACCATTGTGGTGAGTGAAGATGTTGTTAAAACACCTGAACCTTCTCCACAAACGGTTGTGTCGAAAGAGCAGGAATCCGTTTTTACTCCGGGTATAAAATCGGCGGCTCACCATAGCGGAAAGTGCGTGAAGCCTCCGACACAAAAAAATCACGGATGTTGATCCTCAGGCGATCTATCGCTGGAAGGATGAAAATGGCAGGGTTCATTTTGGCGATAACTATAATAAAAAAACGCGACAGCAAGCTCAGGATCTGAGTAAAACCTACGGACGTCAGACGCAGGGTATTAAGCTGACATTGGATTTTAAAGGTTGGCAGGGAGACAGTCGGCTTGAATCAGAACTGCATAAAGAAGCATCATTAATGTATCGCATATTGACGCGATACATTCCCAAAGAGCAATGGCGCCAGATTAATCTGAATCTGGTGATCTTCCGTAATCAGGCGGCTTTTGAAGGATATAAACAGCAGCAACAGGCCAATGCCGGATGGGTGGCGTATTACCATGGCCGCCGGAATCAGGCATTTATGGCGATGCAGCCGAATCACCAAAGCACCCTGCGTATTGCTCGTCATGAGATGACCCATGCCATGATGCTTGGGATGTTAGGCAGCACACCGATCTGGATCAGTGAAGGTTTAGCACAATATATAGAGCGGTTGCGCTGGCAGCTCAGTTCGGCGCAGATCGAGGTGGATCAGGCTGCCTTTGAACAGTTGCCCGAGCACTCGGCTGCTTATCAGTTCAGCGCTATGGCGGCGATGAGCCATCAGCAGTTTAATGGTGAAAACCAACAGCAACATTACGCTCAGTCAGCGGCCATGATGCATTTTTTATTAGGCCATAAAGCAGGGCAGCAATGGCTGAGAAAGACGTTGGGATATTTTGCTCAGAATCCTTGTGGCGCTTATGACGCCCCCCGTTTTTTTGCACAGGCTTATCCGGGTGGCTTAGTGGCTGCTGCACAGCGCTATCAGAAATGGCTCAGTGGCGCTGAATTTCGCACTCACTATTATTAAATTGTGAGTGTGAAATTCAGGTGGCAAGGGATTAATTCTGGTTGTGAGTCGATTCGTATACCATGACCCGCCAGTTATGATTCAGAGGGTCGGGTGCTTCGGTTGATGGATTATCACGAGTAGGTTGTTCGATGTACAACCAGGCTGCTTTACCATCACCGATCGGAACAATTTCATCCAATCCCCCCAGCCAAAGGTTGTGCCGTTATCCAGTTTTAATTCCGTTGGACCTGCAACGATATTACCGTCCAGATCCAATTCCGCGAGGTAATAAGACATAGGCACTAACAGATCCAAACCGTTAATTCGGCTCAGACGAGTGTTGTAGCTATTGCTGTCCTGGTATTGGTCGCCATAGCAGAATTGTTTGGCATAACCCAACAGCAGGCGGCCATTACCAAGATTCACCAGCTGTGGGTCACTGTAAGAACAGGCTTGTGCGTCGCTGTCGGTCAGGCGTTTATTGTCGAAAGTGATATCGCCATCGGCATTCAAATCCCACTCGTCACCAATCCATTTAACCCGCTCACCCGGGATTGGCTCCTGGCCGTTGGTTTTTAATAAACCAATACGGGTGACTGAGCGCATGTAATGTTCGATGGAGCGTGTACTGCTGGTGTCTACCCCAACTTCAGGCGAAACCTTTAAATCATGAATATTAAAGAAGGGGGTCACACCATTATAGGTTTGGCTCTCATCCGTCAGTGACATTAAATGATCAAGGTAACCATTATCGCAGTTCGGGGTGGAGGAGGTATTACTCCAGCAACGGCCATTAATATCGAACGCGCCTTCTACCGGTAACGTTCTGTTAGTTGCGTCGTGCATAAAGCCATCAAAGGCGCTTTTTGACGTGTGTTGACCAGCAACAAACGCCAGCATATTGGTATTTTCATCCAGTGCGACTAAGGTGTGGCCGCCACCAATGGATTCATAGCTGTTGGTATTCTGCACTACGTGTACCCAACGGCCGCCCACTGTGGCATTGCTGTTTTCGTCTTTAATACCAATGTTACCGAGCTGGCTGTAAGGGTTGCCTCCCGCAGGACCAAATAAACTGTCATCGATGTAGCCAACATTGGCACCCATATAGTTATGGTCTGTGGTACATACTGCGGTGTATTCTTGCTTGAAGGGATCGTAAGCAACCCGTACGTGCAGTACATGGCCAACGGTGCAGTCTTTACTCCAGCCACGGCCGCTACGACCACTGGCTCCTGAGCCAAACAAGTCGTATTCCCAGATACCTTCGTTATCTTCAAAATCGCGTTTAATCACATTCAGTGAGCCAGAAACGTGGGAGGAGCCATCGTCAGCAAAATAACGGGTATTTTGGGCAAAAGCGTAGGTGCCCCAGCCACGGTCATCATCTTCGGCATCGGTATACAATAAATTCATTGCGGTTTTAGCACCGGAGCCGCCGGCTAATTTGGAAACAATAAAGCTGTCAAATTCATCATCCAGATTGACTGGTTCGGCATTGGCGTTCCATTCCAGCAACCAGACTTCATCGTTAGCCACATCGCGCTGAATATGGAATCTTTCTCTGAACTCGTCCATTTTTCCAGCAAAAGCCGGAGACTCGGCCAGTAAGGTGGAGAAGTGGCCAGAGTTCAGGTTTTTATAAACACTGTCGCTGTTAAACACGCCTGGGAAATGATTATTTAAGGTTGGCAGTACAGTGCTGATAGGAATAATTTCTTCAAGGTAAGTCGGCTCTCTGAAATCAAAGCGCTCGAAATTCACTAATGCATTCGGCAAATCTCTGAGGAAATTCGCATTGCCCTGATAATTATTCGACTGTTTCAGGTGTACATCATCGCTTTCAGCTACCAGGTCTTTATTGGCATTAAAACAAGGGTCAAGATTTTTTTCCGGCTCGGTTTCGCACAATAATGCTACGCGTGAGCAGTCGGCATTAACAGCAATACCGTGTGCCTGATGACACATGCCGTTGAGGATGATTTCGTTACCGGTACGAAGATAACTCTGGCTGGCACTGTCATATTGCATATGAAAAACAGAACCGACGTTATCTTCGATGCCATCACCGTCTTGTAATGTCATCGACACAAATAAGTTATCAACATTGTTGCCTTGATTATCCTGACTAACACAGTGCGCCCAGTGGGAGCGCATCGGAATAAAGATATCGTCTTTTTGATTTTCCCAACCCGTACGACCGTTGTAGCGTGAAGACTGAAATGTTTCACGGGCATTCGTCAGATTCTGTGGTAATTGTGTCGATGAAAAATGCAGCTGGCCCCAGTCATCGTCATTGCTGGATAAGGTCAATGTTTGGCCACTGGCCGGGGTAATATCGCCTTGGGAGGCACCAACGGTATAAATAACCTGGCCACCGCATTCGGTTAGTGTTGGATCGCCGGAACCCGGATTGTTTGGGGTTGTAGTATCGGAGCCGGGCTTGCCTGGGTCTGGGGTGTCTGAATCAGAGTCATCTGAGCGATCCGCCGTTGTTCCTCCTGTCGTTGAAGTAACACCATCGCTGGAACTTCCTCCGCCTCCACCACTGCAAGCGGTGATGCTGATGGTTATCAGCAGGGAAATAAACAAGGCATTAGTTTTGGGCAAGTTCTTCATCCTACACCCCTCTGGTTACTATGTTTTTATTGATACTATTGTCTTTTCTAAGGTGGCGCATTAGAAGACGCGGACGGGTGTTGATTTCTGTGATCTGTTTCTCTGAATGTGAACAATTGTTTTTCGTATCTTCATTGGCTGGTAACCAACAAGCCCTGTGATTCACCTCTTTCATTGTTATACTGATAGCTTCATGCAGCGTTGAATCAATAAACGCTGTTTCTTACCCTCCCGGAAGAACCGGGCCAAGTGGATAGCTGATAATGACTATTGCACAACATAAAGTTGTAACCGTTCACTATAAAGTGGTGGATGTGGAAACGGCCACTGTTATTGATTCATCGGAAGGTGGCGAGCCAATGACCTACCTGCACGGTGCTCAGAATATTATTCCCGGCCTGGAAAACGCGCTGGAAGGCAAGCAGGTAGGCGATGAGTTTGAAGTCACCGTAGCCCCTGAAGATGCTTACGGCGATTACAGTGATGAACGTATCCAGGTGGTTCCTGTGGCGGCGTTTGAGGGCGTAGAGCAGGTTGAACCGGGTATGGCATTCACTGCAGATACCGAGCAAGGTCCGGTTAATCTGATTGTTACTGAAGTGACAGACACAGAAGTGACTGTGGATGCGAACCATCCGTTGGCAGGCAAATCACTGCAGTTCAGTGTGACGGTTGAAGCCATTCGTGATGCATCTGATGAAGAAGTGGCACACGGTCATGTACATGGTCCTGACGGTCATCATCACTGAGCTAAGCCCAGCGTGAGTCTGTCGGATTAATCGTCAGATCTGCAATAAAAAACCACGGTCATATGATCGTGGTTTTTTATTTCCAACCCAGAAAATACATAGCGTACCCAATAATAAAAGCTGGCACCGCGCTATAAAGTGTTGCGCTTAAGGCTGCTTTTGGCGCTAACGCAATCGCTGGAAATAATGCATCACCATCGTTGCTGATGGCATTGGCAACCTGAGCGGCAAGCGGTACAACGCCATTTAAATATAAGGTTGTCAGCACAATTTGTGGGCCACAACCCGGCACAAAACCTAACAGAATAGCAAATAAGATAACGCTGCCGCCTAAGCTGCTGAACTGAGCCTGTAAGTCCAGTGCGGTAAAATACACCAGCAGTTCATAACATAAAAAACCGAGAATAACCCACACCGACACAAAGCTGGTTTCAGCGACGACCGTTTCTTTGAGGTATTTAATTTCTGATTTCACCGCAAATCGGGCAGACCAGGAATCCAGCGGCTGGCTGATCCAGATCGCAATACACAATAACGCACCGGTAAATCCGATCCACTTCACCGGCTCAACAACGGCAAATGCACCAAACCAGTGATTAGTATCCAGTTGAAACGCTTCTGCCAGACCAAGCACAGTCCCTGGTATTAGCATAAATATAAAAAAGTTCGTCAGGTTTGAGGGCAGGCGTGGTATTTCATAATCTTCCGTTTCAACGGAGTCATAGTCTGATTTCATATAGCCGGTGCCATGAATGGCATTAATGCAATAACCCGAAATAATGCCTGCACCCAGGCTTAAACTGTATACCAGCAGCGCTGTTTCGGGCTGTTGTGAGAGCAATAAAAAAGCGGCATCTCCCATGGTTGAAATCAAGACCGCGACCAATGCACCAAAAGTCATTTGGCCGTTTACAAATTGAGTGACCACAATAATGGCACCGCCACAACCCGGGAGCGCACCAAGAAAGGCCGCGACCGGAACCTGAAACAAGCCCGGGCGATTAAGCATTAGGGTCAGGTTCGCTTTCAGATAGCGATCGAGAAAATAGAAAACAGCCAGTGTGGCAGAGATGAAAATGCTGACACCTAAATAGGCATCACTCAGGGTAGAAATAATCAAATCCAACAGCGATGTATCGACCTGATATAAAAATAACAGTGCAAACAAGATCAGCAGCACTAACATATTGTCTTTGTTGAGCTGGGCCAATAAAGACGGTGGTTTTATCTGTCCCTGGCTGATGCCTATTTTTTTTAATATCCAGGTGGTCACAAACGCTCACCTGCATGCAAGTTGTTAAGAAGATTACTGACAAAATCGAGATGAGCCAGATTTTCATTCATGTTGCGATACGATAAGTCGAATACTTGATAGTCGTATTCCATTGAGATATTGCAGATTTCGTTATAAGCCTTCACGGAGAAAGCTTCGATATCGCGCAGGTGTTGTAATAAATTCTCGGTGGTCAGTGGATACTCTGGCGTAAAGAAAAGTTTTTGAGCCTGTTGTGAATGAGACGTTGCTTCCAAGCGTTTTAAGCAGGCGAGAATCTCATCGAAGTGGCTCTTATCCTCGTGCAGAGCGGTATGACAAAGATCGGTAATATCATCACTGATGCTGTGTGATGATTGCAAAAAATCGGTATACAGCTTGTGGGTCTGGCGTTCATTGTCCGCGACGGTTTTAAGAAGGCTGATCAGTTTTTGTGAGCGTTTTTCAGATGTGGTTGATTGAGTGGCGATAAACACAGAGAAACTCCTCATCTTTGTTAATGATAATTATTATCATTTAAAGTGAGGTGTATGTAAACCCTTTGTACTTTTCCCTGAGTATCCTTCCCTTTGTACTCTCAGCTTTCCTGTTTCATGCCCTCCAGCACATGCCGTTTCAACCGCTCCAGTTGTGCTTCATTCAGGCCCAGGTAATTCAGAATGGCCGGAGCCACGCGTTGCCATTCGTAGTTCTGATGAGCTTGTGCAATATAACCACAGGAATGGGAGATACGTTCAGCCAGCTTGAGCATGGCCATCAGATTCAGCATTTCCTCATTGGCATTTTCTTTAAATTGCTGATTGATCCACTGCGAAGCGTGATGATGCGAAATGACCTCAACCGCCATGTCGTCTACCAGCCAGCGCTTGGCCAACTGACCGCTGATTTCAGCATGAGTAACGCCCAGGTGATGTTTCTCAAAAGCGCTGATCGCGCCACTCTCATGACGATAAGCGGCTTTAACAATCACCCGATAGCGGCTGGTATGGTTATACAGTAATGCCATGCCGATGTTATGAAATAAACCAATTTCATAGGCGCTGTCGCTTTCAGCCAGCTTTAATTCCTTGGCAATAAGTACACAAGCCACCGCCACCCGGTTGGCGACATTCCAGATCTCTTCCGGAAAGCTTTGACTGCTAGTAAAGAAAGAAGCCCTTAATGAGCGGGCGGTTGCCAGGCGAACAATGCGTTCATGGCCCAGAAAACGAACGGCTTCTTCAATATTGGCAATGTTGCGTACCAGATTAAAGCAGGGGGCGTTGATGGTATTCACCACTTCGCTCGCTAACGCTTCCTGCTCAGCAATCATTTTGCCAATGGTATTGAGGTCCGCCATTGAGCGACTCAGTGTCTCAATGATTGCCGGTGGCGGTGGTATTTCAATCTTCCCTTGCAGGTTAATGGGTTGGTTGGTTTCCTGAGTTTCTGACATAACTGGCTCATTAACATAGTACGCTGCCTTAACTATAGCGCTTGATGCCAGAATTGCCTGTTTCATTCTGTTTTAGAACGCCGCTTAAGGCTCTGTTATCATTGTCTTTTTTCTATAACGGCAAGCAGGTAATTGTCATGATGAATATCATTGCTGCAATCATTATCGTCGCGCTGGTGGTGTGGGCTATCCGCCGTGCGACCGGTGTTAAGAAGCAGGCGGAAGAGAATAAGGTCAAAGCGGCTGAGTTCTGGAATGAAAATGCGACCAAAGACGGTGTGCAACAAACCCGCTCAGGCTTACAGTACAAGGTGCTTGAAGAGGGTACTGGCGCCAGCCCTGCGGCAACGGATATGGTGAAAGTGCATTACCACGGCACGTTGATTGATGGCAGTGTGTTTGATAGCTCGGTTGAGCGTGGCCAGCCAATTTCGTTTGGTTTAAATCAGGTGATTCCGGGTTGGACCGAAGGGCTGCAGCTGATGAAAGAAGGTGGCAAAACCCGCTTATTTATTCCTTCTGCGCTGGCTTACGGAGATCGGGCGGCAGGCAGTATTCCGCCAGGCTCTTTACTGATTTTTGATGTTGAACTGATTGCGATTCAATAAACGACGCTTCTGATCATAACCGTTTACAGCGATATAGCGACAGCAGTGGTAACAGTCGTAAGCGGTTTCCTCCTTTTCGCTCATGTTTTACATGAGTAGTTTCAAATGAGTAGTTTTCCTTTCTCCTCGTAGTTTCACTCACTAGTGATTGGCAGTTATCCAATGGCTGTCAGATGTGGTGTTCTTTCTGTTTTAGACCTTAGTAGGCAATTGCTTCTTCTCATGTAAAAAAACTACAGGGGGAGCTTGTGGTGCCTCTCAAAAACGGTCAAACTCTTTATCAGATAAAGAAATGACGGGAATAAATTCTGTGAATGTATGATAATGGTTACATTCGCGAGTCTTAATATTCTTCTTTTAAAGGCATTTATTAGCTTTTCGAATATAAAAGGATAATAGGTAAGACCAATATTTTTCTCGGTTTGCTTAATGTTAACTTTGTTGAAAACTGACAGGATTAATCAATGACCGACGATATCGATGTCTATGAAACCCAGGAGTGGCTGGATTCATTACATGCCACTATCCGCCATGCCGGACCTGAGCGTGCTGCTTTCCTGCTCAAGCAATTATTCGATAATGCCCTGGATAAAGGGGTTGCTTTACCTCAGGCGATTACCACGCCATATCGCAATACGATCCCACCTGAAAAAGAAAAAAGAATGCCTGGCGACTTGTTTATGGAGCGCCGTATTCGTTCATTAATTCGTTGGAATGCGCTGGCCATGGTGATGCGTGCTAACGATAACGATGAAGGTCTGGGTGGGCATATTGCCTCATTTGCTTCTTCCGCTACTTTGTACGATGTTGGTTTTAACTATTTCTTCCGCGGTAATGAGAATGGTCACCTGGGTGATCTGATTTATTTTCAGGGCCATGTAGCGCCGGGTATGTATGCCCGCTCTTACCTGGAAGGTCGTTTTGATGAAGAGCAGCTGGATAACTTCCGTCGTGAGGTGGATGGCAATGGCCTTTCTTCTTACCCACATCCATGGCTGATGCCAGACTATTGGCAGTTCCCAACCGTATCCATGGGCTTAGGTCCGATTCAGGCAATTTACCAGGCGCACGTGATGCGTTATTTGTCGGCACGTGAGTTATCGCCTCGCGGTGATCGTAAGGTCTGGGCATTCCTGGGCGACGGTGAATGTGATGAGCCGGAAACACTGGGTGCGATTTCTCTGGCGGGCCGTGAGCAGTTAGAGAACCTGATCTTCGTGGTGAACTGTAATCTGCAGCGTCTGGATGGCCCGGTGCGTGGTAACGGCAAAATCATGCAGGAACTGGAAGGTGTGTTCCGCGGTGCTGGCTGGAACGTGATTAAAGTCGTCTGGGGTCGCCATTGGGATGTATTGATGGAAAAAGACACCAACGGCATGTTGCAAAAGCGCATGGACGAAGTGGTTGATGGCGATCTGCAAAACTACAAAGCTAACGGCCCGGCTTATACCCGTGAACACTTCTTTGGCGAATACCCGGAGCTGGCGGAGCTGGCTGCTGAGTTAACCGATGAAGATATTGCCAAGTTAAACCGTGGTGGTCACGATCCGTTTAAAGTGTATGCCGCCTATGCTGAAGCCATGACGCATAAAGGTCAGCCAACCGTGATCCTGGCGCAAACCGTAAAAGGTTATGGCATGGGTGATGCGGGTGAAGCCGCTAACGATACCCACTCAGTGAAAAAACTGGATATTGAATCGTTAAAAGGTTTCCGCGATAAATTTGCGATTCCATTAACCGATAAAGAATTAGAAACCGTTCCGTATTATCGCCCGGCGCCAGACAGCCCGGAAATGAAATACATGCGTGAACGTCGCGAAGCGTTGCACGGTCCGGTGCCATCCCGTCGTACCGATTTTGAGCCATTAAAAGTACCTGCTCTGGACGCTTTTAAAGGCCAGCTGACCGGCAGTGGCGAACGTCAGATGTCGTCCACCATGAGCTTTGTGCGGGTGTTGTCACAACTGGTTAAAGACAAAGAAATTGGCAAGCGTATTGTGCCGATTGTGCCGGACGAAGCGCGTACCTTTGGTATGGAAGGTATGTTCCGCCAACTGGGTATTTATTCTTCCGCGGGTCAGAAATATACCCCGCATGATCACAGCCAGATCATGTATTACAAGGAAGATAAAAAAGGCCAGATCATGGAAGAGGGCATCAATGAAGCCGGTGCCATGTCAGCCTGGATTGCCAACGCAACAGCGTATAGCAACTCCAACTGCCCGATGATTCCGTTCTACGTGTTCTACTCCATGTTTGGTTTCCAGCGTATTGGTGATCTGGCCTGGGCGGCAGGTGATATTCAGGCACGCGGTTTCTTAATTGGTGCAACCGCCGGCCGTACCACATTAAACGGTGAAGGTTTGCAGCATCAGGACGGTCACAGTCATTTAATGGCACACACCATTCCGAACTGTCACTCCTATGATCCGACGTACGGTTTTGAACTGGCGGTGATTATTCAGGATGGCCTGAAACGTATGTACGACGATCAGGAAAACTGCTTCTACTACATCACCACCATGAACGAAAACTACGTTCATCCGGAAATGCCAGAAGGTGCGGAAGAAGGCATCATCAAAGGTATGTATCAACTGAAAGAAGGTAAAAAGACTAAGAAGTCTGATGCCCGTGTTCAATTGATGGGCTCCGGTACCATTTTACGTGAAGTGGAAGCGGCGGCGGATATTCTGCGTGAAGACTACGGTGTTGAATCGGATATCTGGAGTGTGACGTCCGTTAACGAACTGGCCCGTGACGGTCAGCGTTGTGAGCGTAACAACCTGCTGCATCCGGAAAAAGAAGCCGAAGTGCCTTACATCACTCAGCAATTAAGCACACAAAGTGGCCCGGTTATTTTTGCTTCGGATTACATTAAATCCTACGGCGAACAATTACGCGCCTTTGTACCGGGTGAATATAAAGTGCTGGGTACCGACGGTTTTGGTCGCTCGGATACGCGTAAAAAATTACGTCAGTTCTTCGAAGTCAGCCGTGAATTTATCGTACTGGCGGCATTAACCAGCCTGGCAAAAGACGGCAAGTTCGATGTAAAAGAACTGGAAAAAGCCCGTGTGCATTTAGGTATTGATGCCGAAAAACTGGACCCAACCCTGAGCTGAGAGGAGGCAAAACAATGAGCAATATTATCGTTAAAGTGCCGGATCTCGGCGGTTCAGAAAACGTCGAAATTATTGAAATTTCAGTCGCAGTGGGTGACAGCGTTGACGTCGAACAGGACTTAATTGTTCTGGAGACGGATAAAGCCACCATGGAAGTACCCTCCAGTCATGCGGGTGTGGTTACTGAATTATTGGTGAAGGTGGGCGATACCGTTTCTGAAGGCTCGGATATTCTGGCGCTGACCAGCGAAGCATCTGATGCACCGGTATCTGAAGCTGCGGTTGAACCCGTTGCAGAGCCTGAGGCAGTTGTGGAAGCGCCGGCTGCGGCACCTGCCACCCCTACCACAACCCCTGCTGCAGCACCTACAGCCAGTGAAACCATCGAGTTAACCGTACCGGATCTGGGCGGTGCCACCGATGTCGATATTATCGAATTAAGTGTTGAGCCAGGCGCCAGCGTCGAAGCGGAAGATTCGCTGCTGGTACTGGAAACCGATAAAGCCAGCATGGACGTACCAGCACCACAAGCCGGTACTCTGGTCGAGTTTAAAGTCGCGGTGGGCGATAAGGTTAATGAGGGTGATGTCTATGCCGTATTAACCACTTCAAACTCTGAAACTACTCCGGTCGCTGCTCCAGCATCTGAGTCAGCACCTGAGCCTGTGGCAGAAAAACCAGCGTCGGCATCTCAGCCAGCTTCGGCACCTGCACCAGTAAAAGCAGAGCCTGTAGCGGCAGCGCAAGATGCAGAGTCTAAGGCTGTGGTAGAAGGCAAAGGAGTTTATGCCGGTCCGTCATCACGTCGGTTGGCGCGTCAGCTCGGTGTCGATTTAACCAAGGTAAAAGGCTCTGGTGCGCGCAATCGTATTACCAAAGACGATATTCGTGCCTATGTAAAAGATCTGATTCAGAAAGCGGAATCCGGTCAGGTGGCCGTCACGTCTGGCTCGGGTATTCCAGCCGTTCCGGAAATTGATTTCTCCCAGTTTGGTGAAATCGACATGCAACCGATGAGCAAAATTAAAAAGCTCACCGCTGCCAATATGTCACGCGCCTGGTTAAACGTGCCCCACGTAACGCAGTTCGACGAAGCGGATATTTCCGATCTCGATGCGTTCCGTAAAGACATGAAAGCCGAAGCTGAACGTCGCGGTGTGAAATTAACGCCAATGCCGTTCCTGATTAAAGCGGCGGCGATGGCATTGCGTGCTGAACCAAGCTTTAACGTATCGCTGCACGCCGATGGCGAACACATGGTGCAAAAACACTACGTTCATATTGGTATGGCGGTGGATACACCCAACGGCCTGGTGGTTCCGGTGATTCGCGATGCCGATAAAAAAGGCATTTGGGAACTGGCGGAAGAAAGCAACGAACTGGCAGCTAAAGCCCGTGCCGGTAAATTAAAACCGGTGGAAATGCAGGGTGGTTGTTTCACCATCTCCAGCCTGGGTGCGATTGGCGGCACCGGATTTACGCCGATTGTGAATACCCCAGAAGTGGCGATTATGGGCGTATCAAAAGCCCAGATTAAGCCAATCTGGAATGGTAAAGAGTTCGAACCACGCAACATGCTGCCGTTGGCAGTATCGTACGATCACCGCGCAATTAATGGCGCAGATTGTGGTCGATTCTTTACCACTCTGGTCGCTATGATCAGTGATATTCGTCGTTTGGTGCTGTGATATTTAGTAGATTGAATGCACAGCAACAAATGAAGAATGCCCTTTGAAAAGAGGGTGATTAAAAGCCTGGTAAGGTGGCTGAATCTCCGGTATTCGAGAGCGGGGATTCAGGGCCAGGTTTTTTCCAGCGCAACACCGATACGTTTTCCGTCTGATACCGACCTCATATCGGATGGAGAGCGTATCGGTGTTTTTTTATGGCTCGTACTTTTTCCTAATTTTTGCGCACCTCTTGCTCCCGCACAGCCCCTCGTTCCCACGCTCTGCGTGGTAATGGTTCTGCCTCTGCCAAGTTTGCCCTACATACTGTGTTTTCCTGCTTGTCTGCATTCTCCGCCAGTGATATTTTAAAAACAATAGAGTCAATAGTGTGCACGACACGCTTGTCTGGAAGGGAATGATCTTGCTAAGGAAGGTTTCTGTTTTAAATCAGTTTGCATCCAAGTGCTAGAAGAGTTTCTTCAACTTTGAAAGGTGTGTCGCTTGCAAGGTAGTCAATCTTGCAAGGGCGTGTGATTAAACTGTTATGGCCTTTTAGGATCAGAGAAAAATGTCTACTAGCTCAATAAGTCGAAGAATGGAAGACAGTGTTAAGGCATTCATGGGCGAAGACTTCGAGACGTCTTTAATACATTACTTCCCTGCTCTTGATAAAACTGCAAAGAGAAGACGACCTAGCGAAGGTGTTGGAAATAGAATTCGAAACTTTCTAGATGATGAACTCGATATCATTAGCCATGTTGCTACCAGGAACATTTTTCGAATTGAATGCAATGGTCTGTCAATCCCACAAGCAATTTACAAATTTGGCAGAACATCTATAGCCCATGAAGGTGAACTGGACGCACGCCTTAACTTTGATAACCGAACAGGAATGAGTATAGGCCAAACGTGGAATCTACCGCCTTCGTTTATTACAGGATTAATTCTATCTGTAATAATTGCTCCCGAGAATGCAGGGGAAAAATTTGAAAATGAATATAGATTGAATATTCACGGTATAGATTTTCAGGTTTCCGAGCTTTGGGGGCAAAGGCAAAAAATCAGAGACTGGATGGAGTCCGTGTATGGGCGTCCCATTTTCAACTCGCAGCCATAACAAGTGGGTGTATGGGAAGCCATTACGTCCCGCCAATTTTTGCGTTTGCTTCGTAAATTATCGCAAAAAATAGCCCCACCACATAGCTCCTATGACCCTGGCGTGAGATTTATTATTGCTCCTAGTACCAAACTTGAACTGCGACGGTCGTAACTAAATCCCTCCGCTCCCACGCGGAGCGTGGGAGCGAGTAGAGTTTCAGGAAGCAAGTATTAACCGAAGGCATTACAATCACTGTATGCTTTTACAACTCACACTTCTTTGAGCTAAACGCCCGCACCATTAACCCAAACCGGGCTTTCAGATTACGGCAAGAAGCTCCCAGCAATTTTTTTATCCCGATATAACCATCCGTCACCTTGTCAGTACGCAACTCTCTTGCGACCTTCTCATAGTGCTGAAAATCAATGCAACCTTGTTCGGTTCGCTGAATGTGTGTGTGCGATAACCTGTTCATAGTGCTTCCCTCGTCAGTAGGTAGGTCGTGAGTAAGGCCTGTCTTGGTAGTTCGTTATCCGGTGTTGTCATGATTAAGATTACGACCAAATAATGATTGTTAATAACGATTAAAATTAATTAAATTGATCGTTAAATGTGATTTATAGGCCGCTGGCGGAGGACTTATGTCGTTACCCAATCTGAGTAGTGAAGTGCTGCGTACCTTTGTTGCGGTGGTGGAGCAACAGGGTTTTATTCGTGCTGCGGAGTCTTTGCATAAAACGCAATCAACCATCAGTCAGCAGATGAAAAAGCTGGAGCAGGAAGTGGGTGTTCCCTTGTTTAAAACGCTGGGGCGTAAGCGGGTACTTACGCACGAAGGCGAAATGATGCTGGGTTATGCCCGCCGATTATTGGCGCTACAGGATGATGCCATCGCCAGTTTGCAGAGTAGCGGCCTTCAGGGAGAGGTGCGCATTGGTGTTTCTCAGGGAATTGCGGAGTTGATGTTGCCCGACTTGCTGGCGGAGTTTGCCCGGCAAAACCCGGCAATTCGTTTGTATGTGGAAACCGGCTATTCCCCGGCGTTGCATCAGGGGTTTGATAATGACGAATACGACCTGATTATGACGGTATCTCTGCAGGAAATGCAGGGCAGTGGTGACTTATTGAATGTCGAGCCGCTGGCCTGGATTGGCGCCCCCGGCTGGCAATGGAGTGGTCAGCGGGAGTTACCCATCGCCGCTTACACCAGTAATTGTCAGTTCCGCATTGCCTGTCTGGAAGCGTTAAAACACCATGATATTCCCTGGCGTTTGGTGTACACCAGCTCCAGTTATCAGGGGTTAATGGCCGCGGTGAAAAGTGGCCTGGCGGTGACGGTTCGGCCTCAGAGTGCTGCGGCGGATGGTGGTGAGTTGGTGGGAGAACGACTCGGCTTGCCAGCATTGCCGAGTGTTTATTCCTGGCTGCGATACCGGCCCGGGTTTGAAGCCGGACGACAGCTGGCTGATTCGTTAAAGCGGGCATCGCTGAAGGCGAGATGATCTCGCCCGGTATAAAATCAGCGCAGCCATTGCTCCGGCAGGCCTTTGGTTTGAATCATGGCAGCAAAGTCCATGGTCAGGGCAATGGCGACATGCACCGCGACCCCTCCCCAGATTGAACGCGATTTTAACGCCAGAATGCCGAGAAAAAAGCCGAATAAAATAGCGCCGGTTGACTCTAACCAGAGCTTAGGGAAATGCAGCATTAAATACGGCAGGCACATAACCGCCACCGATAAACTGCCAAACTGAGTGCGTAAACCATTCACCAGAAAGCCCCGGAAAAAAAACTCAACGGCAATAAACTGGGTGATGTAAATACACTCCCACAATAACAAATCCAGCCAGCTGATATGGGCCAGGTCATAAAATGGGTAGTGGTTGGCAAAGTCACTGCGGAAGCTGGCCATAATGGCAAAACCAATAATCGGGGTGGTTAATAACACATATCCAAGCCAGTGTTTATGGACTTCACCCAGTTGCAAGCCGTAGTCTTTTAACGACTGTTTGAGTAAGCATTTAATGGTAACAACCGGGATAATAATAAATGCCAATAAATGCCAGAACCCCCACCATACATAGCCCCAGAGTTCGCGGTAAGCGCTGCCATAATAAGCATTCAGCCATTGCTTGTTAGGAATGGAAAACACACTCTCAAGCATCGGAATAGCAGTGCGTAAATTGCTGGAATATTTCAGATAATGCAGCATTAATAAACACACACAGGCAACGGCAATCACAACCCAGGCGCGGTTTTTCAGCGTATCCGGTGCGATGCCCTGACGATCTTTTTCTGCCTGACGGTCAATGTCGGTGACATGAGACCAGATCTGTTTCGGGTGAAGCCAATACAGGGGATTTTTATAGGAGCCGCTCACGTGTGTTTCCGTTTTGGATAAAAGGACAGCAGAGAGACTATTGAGCCGCTGCCCTCTTGGCAAGAGCGCAGCGTAAGTAGTTTTTCATGGTGTTAGCGCATGAGGCCAATACGCCTCAATGACCGCTTAGAATGGCTCTCTACCCGAGCACCTTGTTGCAGGGTTTCTTCAACAAAGGCCAGGTGATCATTCACCGCCTGTTGTGCTGCCTTGGGGTCACCGCTGATCACCGCATCTTTAATGGCCGCGTGTTGCTCGTTAATTTCGTGACGACGTTCGTCTTTGATGTATAAGTGTTCCAGGTTGCTGGCGATGGTTTGTTTAAACAAACTGAACAGGGCACGCATGGAGTGCAGTAATACCGCGTTGTGGGATGCTTCGGCGATGGTCAGATGAAAACGCCAGTCCATTTCAGCTTCTTCTTTATAACCTTTTCGCGCCTGGTGGCATTCCAGCCACTCCTGGTAGCGACGTTCTATAATTTCGTGATCAGCCGGTGTGGCGCGAAGTGCCGCATAGTGTGCAGCGACTTCCTCCAGTGCATGACGGAACTCCAGCAGGTCATAGTTAAACTCATCATGACTTTGAAATAACTGCGTAAGTGGATCTACGAACGATAAACCAATGTCGTTCGAGATAAACGTACCGCCGCCTTGCTTGCGCAATACCAGACCTTTGGCTTCCAGCTTTTGTAAGGCTTCACGCAAGGACGGCCGTGACACTTCAAATTGCAGCGCCAGCTCGCGTTCTGGCGGCATTTTCTGGCCTGGCGCCAGGCTGCCTTCCAGAATCATGGTTTCTAATCGCTTGGCGATAATGTCAGAAATTTTTGAGGCACGAATAGAATGTTCAGTCATAGAGCTTCCGCAGTGGCTGGTTGCATATTGGTATAAATACTTAGTCGCTGTTTTGGCTAATAAGGATTTTGTAAAAAGGTAAAACCAATCAGGTGAGTATATTGGAAGCCGATATCGGCTATCCAGATTAATTTACTCATACCAAGGTCTAAAATAAATAGGGGGATTAACCTGTCCTGGCATTTGACGCGCACTTCAGTATCACGATAATTTAGACACATAATCTCAATTGGATAAATGGTATTACCAATTTATTGAGTTGTCGATAATAAAATATAAGCGGTGATGTATGTCTTCGATGATGAATAAGCGCAATCGCACCTACCCGGCCAAGCCCCGGGCGGTATACCTGATGGGAACCTGTCTGGTGGACAGTTTTTACCCTCAGGCTGGTATGGATGCGATTTCTTTAATTGAGCGGGAAGGGGTCAAGGTGATTTTCCCTCAGGGCCAGACCTGTTGTGGCCAGCCTGCATACAACTCGGGCTATGACCAGGAAGCACGAGAGGTTGCTCGTCAGCAATTAAAAGCGTTTGCCGAAGACATTCCGGTGGTGGTGATGATGGGTTCCTGCGCCGCCATGGTTCATCACGATTATATCTCCCTGTTTGCGGGTCAGCCTGAACAGCCTCAGGCCCAGGCATTGGCTGAGCGCACCTTTGAGTTTTCTGAGTTCATGGTGAACGTGCTGCAGGTTGAGCTTAAAGAAACGGCTCAGCAACCGGTGAAAGTGGCGTTGCATACCTCTTGCAGTGCTCGTCGTTCGATGCAGGTCGCTGAAGAACACAAAGCGGTGTTGTCCGGCTTGTCGGGCGTTCAGGTTGTTGAGCCGGAGCGGGTCACGGAATGTTGTGGTTTTGGTGGCACCTTTGCAGTGAAACAAGCGGATATTTCGGCAGCGATGTCGGCCGATAAGGCAGACAACATTGCCGCAACCGGCGCCGATGTGCTCACCAGTGCCGATTGTGGATGCCTGATGAACATCAGTGGCACGTTAGATAAACAGGGCCGCTCGATGCCGGCCAAACACCTGGCAACGGTACTGTGGGAGCGCACACAATGAATCAGATCCGTGTTACCCAAATCAGCGCCGATGAAATGGCGACCCTGGTAAACCGCGAAGAACACGAATTTGCGGATATGCAGCAACGCCATTTTAAAGCCCGGGCAAAAATGTCACTGGAAAATGACGAATTGCGTGCCAGCTTTTTGGGCGCCAGCAATTTTCTGGTGGGAAAACGTAAAGCGATGTTTCCGGACGAAGATGAGCTGGCGGCGTTGCGCGATCGTGGCGAAGCGGTTCGCCAGCATACGTTAAATCAATTACCGGATTTATTAGAAAAGCTGGAAAATAATCTCACCGCTAACGGCATTGTGGTGCATTGGGCCGAAACGGCCGATGAAGCTTGCCACCTGATTCATAAAATTCTGGACACCAATAACGCCAAAACCGTGGTGAAAGGTAAATCCATGGTGACCGAGGAAATTGAATTAAATCATTACCTCGAAGCGCGTGGCATTGAATGTCTTGAATCCGATATGGGTGAATATCTGGTTCAGCTCGCCAAAGAAACACCGTCGCACATTATTATGCCGGCGATTCATAAAAATAAGCAGCAGATTGCCCGTTTGATGCACAGTCGCGCCGAAACCAGTGACGGCAAAGGGGTGCCTTACAGCGAAGATGTTGATGACTTAATTGGTAATGCCCGGGCGATTTTACGCGATAAATTTATGACCGCCGATGCTGGCATTTCCGGCGTTAACATGGCGGTTGCTAATAGCGGAACCCTGTGTTTAGTCGAAAATGAAGGCAATGGTCGTATGACCACCACCGCGCCTAAATTACACATTGCGGTCACCGGCATTGAAAAAGTGGTGGAGGATTTTTCTCAGGTCCCGGACGTGGTGAAACTGTTAACCCGCTCCGCCACGGGTCAGAAAATCACGACCTATTTTAATATGATTTCCGGGCCTAAAAAGCCAGAGGAAAAAGATGGGCCGGAACAGGTGCATCTGGTGCTGGTGGATAATGGCCGTTCGCGCATTTTTAATCACGAAACCTTAAAACCCACGTTGCAATGCATTCGCTGTGGCGCCTGTATGAATCACTGCCCTGTGTATGCCCGTATTGGTGGCCATGCGTATGGCTCAACCTATCCGGGGCCTATTGGTCAGGTGGTAACGCCACAAATTGGTGGCATTGATAAACACGGCGATATGTTAACGGCCTGCTCGTTAAATGGCGCCTGCGGTGAAGCTTGTCCGGTACGCATTCCGTTGCCCAAACTGATTCGTGAACTGCGGGCGGAAGCCGTAAGTAAAGACGTTAATTACGTTAAACCCGATTCAGTACGCCAGGTGTTTAATGCGGTTGAAGGACGTGGCACCAAACGCACATTAATGGAAAGCCTGATCTGGAAAGGTTGGGCAATGGCCCACGATACCCCGTTGCTGTACCGCCTGATGACCGGTGTAATGACACGTGGACGTAAATTATTACCGAAAAAACTCGCCCCCTGGACAAACACCCGATCCATGCCACAAGCCGCTGCTAAAAGTCTGCATCAGTTAGCAAAAGAGAGAGGTTTGGCCGATCAACCCGAGCGTGATGCGACAAGCAACAACGGAGAATCATCATGAGTAGTCGTGACCGTATTTTACAGCGTTTGAAAAATGCTCAGGCTGCGACGCCAGTGTCGCCTTCGCCGCTAGCGTTTGCCGCCACTGAAACCCGCCTGAAACCGGCTGAGTATAAATCTGAATTTGTGCAGAACCTGGTCGATAATCATGCCGAAGTGATTGAAATTTCTTCCCAGGATCTGGCGTCAACCGTGCAAACTCTGCTGGCCGATAAGCAACTGGAACGTTGCCTGATAGGCCAGAATGTGGAAGCTGCAGAGCTTAATAAAGCCTTGCCGCAGCTGGAAGTTTATGAACAGGCACTGGATAAAGAGGTGCTGTTTCAGCAGGTGAATGCAGGCATTTGTTGGGCGCAATATGGCCTGGCTGAAACAGGATCACTGATGTTGGAAACCAGTGTGCAACAGCCCAGAACCTTATCACTGGTGCCGCCGGTGAATATTGTGGTGGTGCGTGAGTCCGATTTATTAGCCGATTTTAATCAACTGGTTGGTTCAGAATATTGGCAGCAGAAAATGGCGGGCGAGACAAAACCAACTAATTTATTGCTGGTTTCCGGGCCGAGTAAAACCGCTGATATTCAACAAACGCTGGCGTTTGGTGCACATGGCCCGAAAGAGTTAGTCGTTATTTTAATCAGTGAGTGATGACATGGATAATCAAGAGTTTTTAGCTCTCTGCCGTTCGGCTGTTGGCGACCATAATGTATTAACCGGCGACACCAAAACGGAACATTACCGTACCGGCTTTCGCTCGGGTGGTGGTGATGCACTGGCGGTGTTATTTCCACAAACGCTGAAGCAGCAATGGCAATTATTGCAGGCGTGTGTTGAGGCCGACAAAATCATCATTATGCAGGCGGCTAACACTGGCCTGACCGAAGGTTCGACCCCAAGCGGTAATGACTACGATCGTGATGTGGTGATTATTAACACCCGTAAGCTGGATAAACTGATTCTGTTGAACGAAGGTAAGCAGGTGGTCAGTTTCCCGGGCTCATCTTTGTTCACTCTTGAGAAAATGCTGGCGCCACTTAAGCGTGCGCCACACTCGGTGATTGGTTCTTCGTGTATTGGTGCGTCGATTGTTGGCGGTGTTGCCAATAATTCCGGGGGTGCGTTAATTCAGCGTGGGCCAGCCTATACCGAGTTGTCGCTTTATGCGCAAATCACCGCTGAGGGCGAATTGGTATTGGTGAATCACCTGGGGATTAATCTGGGATCCTCCCCAGAAGAAATTCTCGACAATCTTGAGAATGAAACATTCAGCCCGGGCGATATTTTACAAGGCGATGAAAAAGCCTCGGCCAGCGACTATCCGGAAATTATCCGAGATATTAACGCCAATACCCCGGCTCGTTATAACGCCGATACGTCGCGCCTGTACGAGTCCAGTGGTTGTGCCGGCAAGCTGGCGGTATTTGCTGTTCGTCTGGATACCTTTGCCGTTGCCGAGCGTGAGCAAACCTTTTATATCGGCACCAATGATGCCGATCAGCTGACTGAGTTGCGTCGTCATATTCTGTCGGAATTTAAGCATTTGCCGGAAGTAGCCGAATACATGCACCGTGATATTTATGATATTGCGGAAAAATATGGCAAAGATACCTTTATGGTCATCAACTATTTTGGCACCGATATGCTGCCAAACATGTTTGCTCTTAAAGGTCGGATTGCAGCGACATTAAATAAAATCAGCTGGTTGCCTAAAGATATTCCCGACCGGGTGATGCAGTTCGCCAGTAAATTCTGGCCAAACATGCTGCCAAAACGTATGCAGGATTTCCGTAAAAAATACGATCATTACCTGATTCTTAAAATGAGTAATGACGGTATTGATGAAGCCAAACAATACCTGACGGAGTATTTTGGTCGTGACGACCGGGGTGATTATTTTGAATGCAGCGCCGATGAAGGAAAAAAAGCCTACCTGCATCGTTTTGCCGCCGCCGGTGCCGCCATTCGTTACCAGGCTGTTCATCAAAATAAAGTAGAAGATATCCTGGCATTGGATATTGCGTTACCGCGTAATAATCTCAGCTGGGAAGAGTTTCTGCCGGAAGAAATCAGCCAGCATATCGAGCACTCGCTCTATTATGGTCACTTTATGTGTTACGTCTTCCATCAGGATTACATCGTGAAAAAAGGCGTCGACCCAAAAGCACTAAAGGCTAAGATGCTGAAGCTGCTGAAAGATCGCGAAGCCAAATACCCTGCAGAGCACAATGTGGGTCATTTATACGAAGCTGAGCAGGGATTAAAAGATTTCTATCAGCAACTGGACCCAACCAACAGCTTTAACCCCGGGATTGGTAAAACCGATAAACATAAGCGCTGCTGCTGTTAAAACTGGCGTTGTTAAGACTGGCATTGTTGAGGCTGGCGTTCTAAGGCTTTAACAACGTTGATTTATATCGTTTAACAACTCAATCTTCTCCCGATCTCATCGACTCAAGAGGCCCGGGAGATTCACATTTGTCGTATTTTCGTCAACACTAGAGGTTGTGATGATGAGAGATACAGATAATGACAAACACCAGTGTACTGCCCGCGGCTCAGGCGGGCTTGTATCGTGAGCCGGGTATCCATGCTCACTACCTTGAATATCAACTGCTTCCCAATGTCGATGCCGATGCGGTAAAGCGAACCATTGCTCAGGCATTAATTCCGGTTGCGGATTGTTATGTTGGCGTGGCTTTTGGCGCTCAGGCCTGGGACCGTTTGCAGCCGCAATGGCGTCCTGCTGAATTGGTTCCTTTTGCCGAAGTGGCGGCCAAACATGTGATGCCAGCGACTCAGGCTGATGTGTTTTTCTGGTTGCATGGCGAAGACCGCGGTGAAGTGATGGCCGCTGCGTTACAGGTTCAGCAGCAATTGGCTGAGGTCGCCAGTATCACATTAGATGTCAGCGGTTTTAAGAATCAGGCTTCGCGCGACTTAACCGGGTTTGTTGATGGTACGGCGAACCCGAAAGAAGAAAAGCGTATTGCGGCGGCACAAATCCCATCCGGTATGCCGGGTGCGGGCGGTTGTTATGTGTTTTCACAGAAGTGGCGTCATGATCTTGAATCGTTCCGCAAACTGACGGTAAAGCAGCAGGAAGCTGTGATTGGCCGTACCAAGCAGGATGATATTGAGCTGGAAGGTGATGCCATGCCAGCGGATTCACACGTCAGCCGTACCGATGTCAAAGTGGATGGCATAGCGATGAAAATTTATCGTCGCAGTACACCGTATTATCAGAATGCAGACGATAAAGGCTTGTACTTTTTATGTTTTGCCAGTGAGGTGCGGCGTATTCAGATCCAGCTTGAACGTATGGTGGGTGCAACGGCGGATGGTATCAGTGATCACCTGATGGCGTTCTCTGAGCCGCTGAGCGGTTCTTATTGGTTTATGCCAGCCCAGGCAGATCTGCTGCAGCTATTAAAAGAGAATCCGTAAATGAATAAACACAATACCGGCCTGATTCTGGTGGACGTTCAGGGTAAATTGGCTGAGCAAATGGTCGATTATCAAGGCTTGTTCGAGCGCCTGAGAGTATTAATTGCCGGTGCTCAGCTGATGGATATTCCGATCGTCTGGATGGAGCAACTGCCTGCTAAGCTGGGAGCCACCCGGGATGAAATCATTGATTTATTACCGGGTCAGGCGCTGGAAAAAAATACCTTTTCCGGTTTAAAAAACGAAAAAATAGTTCAAACAATTCAATCTCATAAGCGCAGTAGCTGGTTAGTGGCTGGTATTGAAGCGCATATATGTGTTTATCAGACGGTGTCTGATTTGTTGTCTCAAAAATACGATGTGCAATTGGTGACGGATGCGGTGAGTTCACGCTCTGAAGAAAACAGAGCGCTGGCTATCGCAAAAATGCAGTCTCTGGGGGCCAGTCTGACGTCTGTCGAAATGGCCCTGTTTGAACTTCAGGAAATTGCTGAAGGTGATGTGTTTCCGGAGCTGATACGGTTAGTGAAATAAAATTTCCTGCATCAGCTGTTCTGCCTGATCAATGTAATGCTCACCAAACAGCAAAGCATGATTAAGAATGTGATACAGCTGATAAATAGGACGCCGCATCTCATACCCTGAGTCTGCGGCAATCACGCTGTGGTAACCCTGATAAAACTTCTTCGGAAAACGGCCGAATAACTCCGTCATCGCCAGGTCGGTTTCGCCGTCACCATAATAACTGGCCGGGTCAAACACCATCGGATAGGCCAGTGATTTATCCGGATTAAAACCGACATTTCCCGACCATAAATCACCATGAAGCAAAGCCGCTGCAGGCTGGTGTTCGGATAAAATCTGCTGACATTTTTGCAAGCATGGCTCGCTGTTGCTGAAGCGAATGTGTTGTTGCTCAAGCTGATTAATTAGTGGCATCAATCGCTGCTGGATAAAAAAGTCAGCCCAGTTGGTATTCCAGTTATTGTCCTGTGGTGTATCACCGCAATAGGTGGTACAGCCAAAGCCATAGCCTTGTTCGGATTCATGCTGATGCATTTGTGCCAGCTGCTGCCCGGCACTGAACCAGTCGCCATGAACGGCCAGTGGCAGGTGTTGCAGGATCAGATAACTTATTTGCTGGGTGTCGCTGCTGATGGTTGAGGCGGCTAAAGGAGCGCAGGTCGCGAGCGTATTGCTTTGCATCAGCGCTTTTAAACAGCGTTGCTCGGCGAGGCTCTGAAGGTGGCTTTCCAACGAACGGCATTTAATAAAATAAGCACCCGCTGCCGTTTGCACGGTAATTTGTGTCTGACCGGAGTGGCTCTGAAGGTTGTAACCTTTAATCTCCACGGATTGTGGAAATAAATTCTGATACTTCACTGCATGTTGCAGTATTTCCAGCACGATCTGGTCATTATCATCCTGAGGGATGTATTGATGTGCAGCCGATGCATTCATAAAAAAGGCCTCGCTTTCTAACAGCCTGATCAGTGTAAGTCACTCAATTGAGAAAAACTGAGTGACACTTATCAAATTGTTAAAAAAGCAGGCCTTATGAATTGCTGCCAAGTGTTAGGGTTTGTTAACAGGCCCTAGTGGAAAATCCAGTTCTCCCAGCTTTTAATGCGCATAATCAAACCACGAACCAGATTCAATAAGTGGCGGTCGGTGGTGAAAATTGTTGCCATGGCATCAGTACCCACCGGCAGTTTCAGATCAGCTGCACGTTCATCGGTCATTTTAATCATGACCAGAACACGGCCTGGTGCCCGATCATAAGCCCCTTTGATTGGCTGGCCACTGGCGGCGACCATGCCTTCGCCCATCGCCGGAACAACACGTTCAACTTGTGCAGAAAACACATGGCCCGGTGCTGCAGTAATAGCCAACTCAGCCGCTTCTCCGTTCGCCATTCCCTGTAAAGCTTGTTGCGGGAATGATCCTAACCAGGATTGTTCATTATGAACAAAAATCATCAGCTGGCTGAAAGCCATGGGCATGACAAATTGGCCCGGTCTGACCAGCTCCTGTGTCACCATGCCATCGGCCGGAGCCACAATGGTGCAGTTAGCCAGGTTAAATTCCGCTTCATCAACGGCTGCCATTAAACGTTCAACTTCCGCTTCTGCGCCCTGGCGGTCAAATTCAGTACCGGCGTTACGCTTGGCAAGTTTGGTGGCCTGATCCAGGCGAATTTTGGCCAGTTCAAGCTGGGCCTGAACCTGCTCTAAGCGAGAGCGGTATAACGTGTCATCAATTTTGAGTAACACATCGCCTTTTTTCAGCGGGGTGTTGGGTTCGGCAACCACTTCACTGACGTGACCCTGAACCAGCGCAATAATTGGCGTTACCGGTGCGGTTAAGCGTACATCCTTGGCCACTGGTGCGTGCATGTTCAGCAGTAAGAAACCAAAAAAGTAGACCACAATCGGCACCAGAACTGCGGTCACTACGGTGTAATCATTGATTGGAATCAAACGGAATTTTTTAAATAACAACCAGCAGCCAAGGCCATAAATGGCAGTAATTAACTCAAGCATGGTTTAGCTTCCCTGTTGTTGTAATGGTTGTTGTTGCTGTGAGTCAGCTGATTGAGTTTGTGCCAGCTGAGCTTCCAGTTTTTCGATGCGCTCAGCCAGGCCATCGTCACTGCGGTTTACGTCTACTTGTAAACGTTTCTCCGGCAAAATGGCCCACAGATACACCAGCGGCCATAACGCATGTAAGGTGAAAACACTCAGCCAGCAAGCAACATGAATTGCAGATTTATGCGGGTGATCGTTGTTTTCGGCAATGTGATGAGGAATGCCATGGAGCCAGACTAATGCATAAATCACCATGGTGATGCCTAACAGAAGGATGGCGAGTGCCACCCACTCAAATCCTGTGGTCATTGTTTATCCCTGCTAATTGAGTGGTAAATGAATATTCGTTAAGGCGCGAGTATATCCCAGCTGAGCATGATTGCGAGCCAGCTTGCCTGTTAAAAGTTATCAAATCATGGATTGTGGCTTTAACTGACCGATTCAGGCTGAGTGGTGCCAATGCGCAGGAGTTTTATGCAAGACATTATTTCCCTATGGGAATTAATAGGTGTGCTGTTAATGACAAAGCTGCAACGATCATCAGGTTAAGGTGTTGAGCGCTGTGGCCTTTCAGGTTGGTGTTTACTTACATGGTATCCGGTTGGTTGAATGGCCAGATCAGTGAAATGGCAGGGCGCCATTGGACTTAAGGATCACAGAAAGGTACAAAGTGATACATAATTTAACAATAACGATTGTTCACCAACCGCTGGATTATTATGACGACACTGATCGATGGCAGAAGCCGCCAGTCATTATCACTTATGGAAAGAGTACGTGAGAGCAAAGCCTGGAGCTGGCTGGCAGAAAGCCTGACTCAGGATAAGCGTTTTTCTTATTATTTCGAACCGCTGATGCAAATGCTGGTACCTAACTGGAGCAGTGTGTATAGCCGTGCCACCATCCTGACATCACGTAATGAGACTGACGATGTTTTTACTCTGGTGATTCGGCCACAAAAAGGCTGGGTTAAAGAGCGCTTTCTGGCCGGCCAGCACATTGAGCTGATCACTGAAAAAGACGGGGTTCGTAGCCATCGTACCTTCAGCATCTCGTCATCACCGGAATATTTCCGCAAAACCGGCCTGATTGAACTCACCATTCGTGTACAGGATCAGGGAGCCATCACTCCGTGGTTACAACAGCATTTTGTACAGGGAGGGTTGGCAAATATTTCAGCGCCGTTTGGTGACTTTACACTGGAGCATATAGCCGCTGAAAAAGGCAATGGCGCCCCGGTTCTGATGATTGCCGGTGGCAGTGGTATCACTCCGTTCCGGTCAATGTTGCAGCAGCTGCAGGCAACGGGTGAATCCCGCCCGGTGCATTTAATGTATTACGCTCGTAATGACGAACAGTTTCTATTTCGTCATGAGTTTGAGCGTTTGTTGAAAGAACAGAAGCATGTGTCCTTATCACTGATGAATGGCGAGCAGGTGGGTTTTATCCAGGCTCAGCATTTCAGTGACTTGCCCGTGGATATTCTGAACCCAGAACTTCAGGTCATGATTTGTGGGCCAACGCCGATGATTCAGTTGGCCAGGCAGGAGGCCGAGCTAGCTGGTATTGCCGCTGAGCGTATTGCTTTCGAATATTTCGGTGCGGCCCCGATTGATCAGGTAGACGGTGTTGAAGGTCAGCAGCATGTGTCCTGTACCACGTCTTCGGTACAGCTATTGAGTGATTCAGAGCACCCTAAGTCTCTGCTGGAACTGGCAGAAGAGGCGGATCTTAAGCCGGTCAGTGGCTGTCGTATCGGGGTATGCCACCAGTGTATCTGCAAAAAGCAAAGTGGCGTGGTGTACAACACCAAGACCCAGCAGTATTCGGATACCGGCCCTCAGGAAATTCAATTATGTGTCTCTGTGCCCGTCACGGATGTGGCGCTGGATTTATAATTTTAAGGAATTCTCACTATGACAACTTCATTTGAACAGCGCCCGGATGAGGCAACCTTAAATGCATTTCAGCAGGAGCTGGATGAAATCCGTGATGAAGCACTGGCCCGGCGTGGTCAGAAAGATGCCGACTATATCCGCAATGTGATACGAGTACAGCGAGGCTGCGAAATTGCTGGTCGTGTATTGATGGTGCTTGGATTTGTGCCACCCTTTAATTCGCTGTGGTGGGCAGTTTGGGGCTTAGGAGTGGCGTTATTATCGTTGGCGAAAATCCTCGATAATATGGAAATTGGCCATAACGTAATGCACGGTCAATACGACTGGATGAATGACCCGCATATCAATTCCCGTCACTTTAACTGGGATATCGCCGCCGACAGTGATTCCTGGAAGCGTTATCACAACCATGAACACCACACTTACACCAATATCATCGGCAAAGACCGTGACTTTGGTTATGGCTTGTTACGTTTAAGTGACGATATTCCCTGGCGCCCCAAAAACCTGTATCAGTTTTTTACCTACCTGAACCTGAGTTTATTGTTTCAATGGGGTGTGGCGTATCACGAACTGGCGGCTGAGCGTATTTTCTTTGGCAAACGCCGCAGCGAAAGCCACTTGCCGATCAGTCGGACACAGCTGAAAAAAGACTTCTTCAGTAAAATTAACAAGCAGGTGTTTAAGGACTATATTTTCTTTCCCTTGTTAGTGTTGCCGTTTGGCCTGGCCATTGCCGGATGGATTTTATTGGGCAACGTTATTGCTAACCTGGCGCGAAACCTGTGGACTTCCACCATTATTTTTTGTGGTCATTTCACCGAAGAGGTTCACACCTTTGACGAAAATGACTGCAAAGATGAAACCCGCGGCCAATGGTATTATCGCCAGATTCTGGGATCGTCCAACCTGGAAGGTGCGCGTTGGTTCCATATATTAACGGGTCACCTGAGCTGTCAGATTGAACATCATTTGTTCCCGGATGTTCCGGCGCGCCATTATGTATGGATGGCTGAGCGTGTTCAGCAGGTGTGTGATAAGTACCACATACCTTACAACACCGGATCATTTGGGCATCAATATCTGACCGTTGTGAAGCGGGTGCTGCGTTACTCACTGCCGGATAAAAAACAGCAGTCGAGCGGTACTCTACCGGCGAGCTGAACGGGGTTCAGCTCAGCTTATTCAAGGTGAGTCTGAATGAAAAAACTAGTGTATGCCCTGTTGTTTGTGATCGTTGTTATTGTTGCCGTTCTGGCGGGTATGATGGCAAGAGGTGCGTTTTCTTTTGGTCAGTTTGATCACTCCGGCCCGGTTTTATACTGGGTCAATGCCTCTCCGGTTATTGGGGGGCTTTATGCCGGTGCTGCAGATGGCAGTGCCCCCGCCAAAAAAATTCTGTTTAATCCATTCAGTCCTGATGCTGTTGCAATTGATAAAGAAAATAAGCGCATTTATTTCACCAATATGAGGTTGATGGATGACGGTAACGGCAACCTGATGAGTGCCGACATCGAGAAGGGGGAATTGACCAATCTCACGTATGTCGTGCCCGATGGCCTGGGAATACGGACTCCCAAGCAACTGGCATTGGATAAAGTGAATCAGCAAGTTTATTTTGCCGACAGAGAAGGGCGACGTATCTACCGCGTTCCGATGGCAGGTATTAAAAAAGCCTCTGAGCTTGAAGTGTTAGTCGATTTCACCAGCCTTCCTGAAAATCAGCACCAGTTTGTTGGCGTGGCGGTTGATGAATCCCACGAGCAGTTTTACTGGACTGATCGGTTTACCAATACCATATGGCGCGCTTCGGTTAATGCAGAGCATATAATTACTCCTGCCAATTTGGCCGAACAAGCCAGTCGGATTGTGACTTATCAGCAAGGTATGTTGCTGGAAATCGATATTGATCACATCAACCGGCATTTGTATTTCACTGATCGTGGTGAAGGTAACGAATTTATTGGCGAAACATTGCCAGCCGGATTTATTGGCCGGGTAGATCTGAATAATCTTGAGGCCGGGTATGAAGTGATTGTGCCAGGCCTGTTAAAAGACCCGGTGGGGTTGTCGGTGAGTCCTGAAACAGGCTTTTTGTATTACAGCACCAGTGAAGATTGTCGGATTTTTCGCCGCTCAATGCGAGATGGCCAGATCACACAAGTTCATCAAGGTCGACCGTTTTGTGAAGGCATGAAGTTTGTTAACTGGTAACGGATGGATAAATGAAAGAAGCCGGCTTAATACCGGCTTCTTTTATGCTCTCAGATAAATCAGAACAAGTTCAGAACCAGAGCCGCTTGTTCGCAATGATCTTTTTTCTTCAGATCGTTTTTCTGTTTTGACTGTTCTGATTTAATCCAGGTGTAGCTGCTCGGTGAGCCTTTACAGATAATCAGGCCAAGAACATTATTTTTCGATTTCACGAATAAATTCATATTCACCAAACCACGGGTGCGGGAGCGTAAATGGATTTTCTTCGGTGAAATAGTGTACGAGCGTAAACCATCTTTGGCGGTTACGTTCATACTTTGTCCGGCAGGTGCATTGACAAACACCGCATCGTCACGGATTTCCAGGCTGGTCCAGTTGGAGTCCGTTTCAAATTCCAGTTCGTAGATTTTTTCTTCGGCCATGGCCTCAACCGAAGTGGCCAATAACGCGGCTAACAGCAATTTTTTCATACAACCTTCCGTGGATTTTCCGGAGGTGGGTGAGTGGAAATTCCGGCCAATCAGGCGGCAGAATTTAAAGTAGTCATAGTTATATAGTTCATGATTCTTATATCGTCAAAGTCAGGCGCCAAGAAACAGCGCCTGATTTGAGGAAGAGGTTGGTGATTAAAGGTGGTTTTCAGCGTATTCGGCTAACACGGAGCGCGGTGAGCCTTCCAGATGTACGGTGCCACCCTGAGTGAAGTTTTTAAAACGCTCGATCAGATAAGTCAGACCTGAGCTGATTGGATTCAGGTAAGGGGTGTCGATCTGTGCCAGATTACCGAGGCACACAACCTTACTACCAGCACCGGCCCGGGTAATAATGGTTTTGATCTGGTGCGGGGTCAGGTTCTGGCATTCATCAATCAGAATCAGGCTGTGTTGAAAGCTGCGGCCGCGAATGTAATTCAGTGATTTAAACTGCAACGGCACTTTTTGCAGAATATAGTCGACGCTCGACGGTGAGTGCTCATCATCACTGTGCAACGCCTCTAAGTTATCGGTAATAGCGCCCAGCCAAGGCTCCATTTTTTCGGCCTCGGTGCCGGGCAGATAACCAATATCTTCATCCAGGCCACGGGTACTGCGGGTGGCAATAATACGGCGGAACTGGCTGGTGGCGACGGTCATTTCAATCGCTGCGGCCAGCGCCAGAATGGTTTTACCCGAGCCCGCCTGACCGGTAAGGGTAACCAGATCAACGTCCGGGTCGAGCAACAGGTTCAGTGCCAGGGCTTGAGGAATATCACGAGGTTTTAACCCCCAGGCATTCTGGTTCATCAGCTGTTCGGCGGGTAAATCCTGTAATACCGCGGTGGTTTCTTCGAGCGCCACAACTTTGGCGACAAAGCCTTTTTCATCAAAGATAAAACGATTGAGGTATAACTCCTCCGGCAGGTTGTTGAGGGGAATGCGGTGGTAGGTGCCGGTTTCATCATGAAAGGTTTCTACTTCACTCTGGCTGTCCCAGAACGAGTCGATATAGCTGTGGTAACCGGTTTCCAGCAGCGACACATCATCCAGCAGTTGGTCATTCTGATAGTCCTGGGCGCCCACGCCACAGCCTCTTGCCTTGAGGCGCATATTGATATCTTTGGTGATCAACACCACTTCCCGGCGCGGATGTTTTTCCTGCAGGCTTACCAGGCTGTTGATGATTTTGTTGTCGTTAAGATCGGAAGGGAGTGCGCGGCTGGGTGAGGTGAAGGTATCGAGAAGAATGGAGAAGTGGCCCTGGCTACCGCCATCCGGGCGAATAATCGGGACGCCTTTGGCGATTTCGGTTGGACTGGCATCACCAATAATCCTGTCGATTTGACGAATGGCTTCACGGCAATCCGTGGCTATGGCTGCTTTTCCCATTTTGAGCTTATCCAGCTCTTCCAGAACGGTCATGGGAATCACGACCTGATGTTCTTCAAAATTCAGCAATGCCTGAGGATCGTGAATCAGCACATTGGTGTCGAGAACGTACAGCTTGGTTGCAGATTTTGTTGCGGCCATAAAGTGAGTCTCGTTTGTCCTTGAACTCAATTCACTATGTTGGCTTTCGGATAGCATTGCAAGTGTCTGTTTTGTTACGTTTTTTGATGGCTATAATGGCGTTTTTGAATGCACCGGAATCAACAATGATTACATTTGGCCTGATCATTAACCCTTATGCGGGCATTGGCGGCGCTGTTGGCCTCAAAGGCAGTGACCAGATGGTCGAAGAAGCGTTTCGTCGTGGCGCGCAACAAAAGGCGATGTCACGAACTTCTGATGCACTGAGCGGTTTGTCCGAACACAAAGCGCGGTGTCGCTTTATAACCTGTCCCGGCGATATGGGGCAGTCGGTACTGGATGAGCTGGGCTTTGATTATTCGTTGCTGCCCATGCCGGAGAAAGAACAAACCAGCGCTGCAGATACTCAGCATGCCGTTACCCTGATGGCCGAGCAGCAGCCGGATGTTTTAGTTTTTGCCGGCGGAGACGGCACCGCAAGGGATATTCTGGCGGCGCTGGCAGAGTGTGAACACGGTGATATTCCGGTGTTGGGTATACCGGCGGGAGTAAAAATCCACTCGGGTGTATATGGCGTCACGCCACAGGCCAGTGGAGAGGTATTGAATACCTTACTGAATGGTGGCCTGGTGGATATTAAAGAGTCTGAAGTTCGCGACTTGGATGAAGAAGCCTTTCGCCAGGATAAAGTAGTGGCTCGCCATTACGGCGAGTTGCGTGTTCCTCAGGTTGGCCATTTTGTTCAGGCGGTGAAGCAGGGGGGAGTCGAGTCCGAAGAATTAGTCCTGGCGGATATCGCCGCTTTCCTTCGGGAAGAAATGGAAGACCAGCCTGCCACCTTGTTTTTAATTGGTTCGGGCAAAACCACTCAGGCGATTATGGAAGATCTGGGTTTCGACAACACTTTGCTCGGGGTTGATGCGGTTTATGTCGATAACGATGGCCATATTGACCCGATTGCCAATGATCTCAATGAGCAGGGCATTTTGCAGTTGTTTGAGCGTTACCCAAGCCGGAAAGCGGTGTTGAGTATCATGGGGGGGCAAGGGCATATTATTGGCCGGGGCAATCAGCAGTTCAGTGCTGCGGTGCTGAAACAGCTGGGTAAAACCAATGTGCAGCTGGTTTCTACGAAAACTAAGCTGACCGAACTGAATGGCCGTCCTTTGATTGTTGACTCTGGTGATGCGGCATTAAACCAGCAATGGGCGGGGACGCTGGAAGTCATTACCGGCTACCGGGATAAGGTCGTACAACCCGTTGTTTGATCTTCTGCCTTATACAAACGAGACAATAGCTGTATAAGAGGTACTATTGGTTCATAAATACATCTAATTACAATATCAACACAAATTGCCTACGCGGCTTTTGGCTTTTGATTTTACAATTGTTCACCTTTTTCGGTCATACCTCTGGGAGCAATTGTTAGCGAAGCCGTGTTATGAAGTGTGTTTATTGTAAAGCTGATGTTTTAAACGGTGACCCAATCACTGTATCTGGTTTAGGGCCTGCTCATCGTGGCTGCTTTGAGAACAGCCTGGTAGAGCAGCGTGTGTTTCGCCATTTGAATTTACGATCATTGCCCGACGCTGATCTTCGTGAATTATTAGATATGGCTAAGATGGAAATGAATGTGCGTGAAGCTGAACATCAGAGTGTCGACTTATGGGAAGATGACGTACTGTTTTGCTGAACAGAGCACACAACCGAGCAAGAATAGCTTTGCGGTTGTGTACCCGAGTTAAATGTAATCGTTAAGATGTCATCAATTACTACGTTGCGCCACTTCGGTGGTTTCTTGTGGAGTGGTCATACGAATATAGTCGAGTAAGATCTCACCGGCTTCTACCAGTACCGCATCCTCTTCTTCGTTTTCTTCCTCGTCTGTTTTCTCAGCATTGTCTGCTTCTGCTTGAACGTCTTCAGAAGCTGCTGGTTGTTTTTCCTCTTCCTCATCGTCAAGGCTATCCAGCAACTCCAGACCTTTCGCTTTACGGCGGCTGTTTTCCAGCGCCAAGCGGCGGTCATCATTGGCTTGACGTTCTTCTTTCCGTACTTTTTCGTTCAGTGATACCTGAGTTTTATCACGCAGCTCGGTAATCAGTGCTTTTTGTTCACGCATAAACAAGAAGTCTGGATTATCACTGATACGCTGTTGATGTTTTTCGCGCAATGACGGTACCAGCTGGGTTAATACACCAGATTGGTTGTGCTCAGCCGGGCGGATCGTATCCCATGGCAAAGCTTCATCCAGCGCGCTCTCACCAATTTTGTCTTTATCAAATAATGACGGGAACAGGATGTCAGGAATCACCCCCTGATGCTGGGTGCTGTCACCAGAGACCCGGTAAAACTTAGCCTGAGTAATCTTTAATTGGCCGTGATGTAGCGGGCGCAGTGACTGAACGGTGCCTTTACCGAAGGTTTGGCCACCGACAACCAAGCCACGTCCATAATCCTGAATGGCACCGGCAAAAATCTCTGAAGCCGAAGCACTGAGACGATTCACCAGCACTGTGATCGGGCCATCGTATAACACGCCTGGATCGCGATCCTGTAAGACCTCCACGCGGCCACGAATGCTGCGTACTTGTACCACCGGCCCGGTTGGGATAAACAGACCCGTTAATGAAATGGCTTCTTCAAGGGAACCGCCGCCATTATTACGCAGATCAATCACTAAACCTTCAACACCTTCCTGCTTCAGGTCCTGAATCAGCTTGGCAACATCCCGGGTGGTTGAACGGTAATCCGGCTTGTTTTCCATGCGGCCCTGGAAGTCGATATAAAAAGTCGGAATGTCGATGACACCCACTTTACGAGTGGTCGGATTCTCCGGGTCACCGCTCTGAATATTAATAATTTCGCTTTGTGCCGATTGCTCTTCGAGTTTGACTTCATCCCGAACAATCGAAATGACTTTACTCTCACTGCCATTACCACTGGTGGGCAGAATTTCTAACCGCACTGTGGTGCCTTTCGGGCCACGAATCAGGTCAACAACTTCATCCAGACGCCAGCCAATGACATCAACAATGTCACCTTGTTCATTTTGGCCAACACCGATGATTTTATCGGCCGGTTCCAGATTTTCAGCCTTATCAGCCGGGCCTGCTGGTACCAGTCGTACTACTTTGGTGTGTTCGTCTTCTGTTTGTAAAACGGCACCAATCCCCTGTAATGACAGGCTCATATTGATGTTGAAGTTTTCGGTGTTGCGAGGTGAAAAGTATTGCGTATGGGGGTCAAACGAACGCGTTACCGCATTCATAAAGGTTTGGTAGGCATCTTCGGGTTTTGTCAGGTGAACCCGGTTCAGTTGATTCTGATAACGTTTGGTTAACAGCTCAATGATGTCTTCTTTTTCTTTGCCCGCCAGCTTCAGGTTGAGCATGGAGTTTTTCAGGCGCTTTTTCCAAAGGCTATCCAGTTCACGGCTGGTGGTTGCCCATTGCGCTTCTTCGCGATCCAGTTCTAACGTTTCTTTGCCGTCAAAGGTGTAGCTGTTGGCATTGGTTTTTAATTCATTCAGCAGGAAAGATAAACGTTCAGAAACCCGTTGCTCGTAGCGATTAAAAATCAGAAAGCCAGGCTTCATATCACCACGTGCCAGCGCATCGTCCAGCTTGGTGCGATATTGTTCAAATTCCTGAATGTCTGAGGCGAGAAAATAGCTGCGTGTTCCGTCAACATCATCCAGCAGAATATCCAGAACTTTTGAGGATAAGTCGTCATTCAAACGGCGGTGCTCATAATGTCCGCTGAGCAGGTTATTCATAATCTGCTGGCTGGTAACAGAATGTGTACGGGTGGGTTCCAAAGGCTTAAATGGGGTACCTGGCTCAATGGTTTCAATGGAGCTGTATGCCGAAGCCGAAGCAAAAGCGAACGGAATCAATAATGCGTGTTTGGCCAGTTTATTCAAACGTGAAGATGGCTTGATCGGCTTATACTGTTTGATGTGACTGTACTGCTTGATGTGGCCGTACTGTTTAATCCGGGTATAACAATAAGAAATAAAACGCATAAAAGTCGCCGATTTTCGGGTTACTGTATTCAGTTATTATATATAAAGTCGCGTTGTACCAATCATAATGGGTCGCTATGATGCCGCACCTCTGATGCTACGGTATCTGAACTGGGCTGTCATCTTTAAGGCCGGGGCAGTCCAAATTGTTTACAAAGCCTTACATCATGTGCTGACTTGTGTCAGTCATATTAGACCAGAACCCGCTATTCTTCCCGGGTTTATGATTGGATAAAAACCAGCTGTGGATCAAAGACAGAAGCGGCTGGCTATGCAGGAGTCCTTTAGTGGCCAGAGTAAAACTCGAATTGCCTGACGATTTTTCGTTTGTAACCGAACTGGATGTCAGGGTGTCGGATATTAATTACGGCAATCATGTTGGTAATGACCGTATGATTTCGTTATTGCATGAAGCTCGTCTGCGTTTTTTGCGTCGCCACGATATGGGTGAATTTAATATTGCCGGTTTGGGCATTATGGTTACCGATATTGTTGTATCGTTTAAGGCAGAATCCTTTGTTGGTGAGCATCTGACGTTTCATGTTGGTCTCACAGACTTTAATAAATACGGCTGTGATGTGATTTATCGGGTAGAAAACCGCGATGAAGATAAAGTGGTTGCATTAGCCAAAACCGGCATTGTGTTTTTTGATTACGATGAACGTAAAATTGCCCGTATTCCCAAGGTATTTTACGAACGTTGTGCCCCGGAATTACTGGATACAGTGATTACCGAGTAAACTTATGGTGATCTGATTAAACCTCTTATTCAGGTGAGAATAAGAGGTTTTTTATGGTTGGATTGTTAGTTTAAATTAGACAAAGCCAAGCAGGTCAGTCGTTAAAATAGCTCAGTCATTAAAATAGTTAGTAATAAAATCCAGGAAGGCCCGGCTTTTATTCGCCAGATAACGGTTTTGTGGGAATACCACTTTAATGGTTCGTACCGGAATATCTGCTTCTTTGAATAGTTGGATCAATTCTCCGTTTTCCAAATGGCGTTCTGCTATATAGGTCGGAAGAGCAGTGATGCCCATGCCTTTGAGGCAGGCTTCATAGACCAGATCAATATCATTCACGGTTAATTTACGTTCAATATTCTGTAGCGTGAAACCGTGATCTTTTTCAAACTGGCGCAACCAGTTAATGCGCGCGTATTCGGCATTAGCGACCAATAAAATGCGGTGGTTGTTGATGTCTTCAAACGATTGTGGGGTGCCCCATTTCTGCAGATATTCAGGTGACGCACAAACCGCAATTTTTTGTTCCGCAACGGGTTTGGCAATTAAGCGGGAATCTTCCAGGGTGCCAATACGCAAGGCAAAATCATAACCTTCCTTGACGATGTCTACCGGTCGGTCAGAGATATGTAACTCAAAGCTGATGTCAGGGTAGAGCTCAGAAAAGTCGTTAAAGATGCGTGCCAGCTCGCGTCGTCCGAAGTTCGACATGGCGGTGATGCGCAAACGCCCACGTGGTGTGACGTCAAAATCGGTAACCAGCTTTTCCGCCTCGGTGATCGATTCAAGAATGTTTTCACAATGCTGGTAAAACATTTGCCCGGCTTCGGTTGGGCTGACAGAACGCGTGGTACGATTCAGTAAGCGGACGCCCAGCTTTTCTTCGAGACTACTGATTTGCTTACTGACGGCGGATGGTGTCACGCCCAGAGAGTCGGCTGCGGATGTGAAATTACGGGAACGTACAACGGAAACAAAGGTTTGCAGGGAATCGATACGTGACATTATTATTAACTCATTGTGGTTAATGGTGTTGATATTTCCACTATATTGGATTTTTAGGAAATAATGGAGTGATTTTTTGTAACGCGAGACTTATGTCTAAGCGGATGCAAGGAATGACATTTGTGATTTCAGGTTCAGATTTGGCGTTATTTACGCAAATTGATGATTCCTGAGGCGATAATCAGTGTGGCTCCCAGCCAGGTGCTCCAGAGCGGCACTTCCTCCCAGAACAACCAGCCCATCAAAGCACCATAGACAACAGCGCTATAGGCGTACACACCAACACTCCCCGTTGGTGCAATTTTATAGGCTTTGGTCAGGGCCAGCTGGCCAAAGGTGGCAACCGCACCGATCAGAAACAGCAGTAACCAATAGGATGGTGGAACAGGCTGCCAGTTCGCCAGTGCTGCAGGAAAGGATACGGTCGCAGCAATCACACCAAAATAAAACACAATGCGCTGGCTGGGTTCCTGGGTCACGGACAGCTTTCGAATGGTGACTTTTGCCAAAGCCGCAAGAAAAGCACCGAGTAAGCCAATCAATGCGGCATAAGTAAACGCAGCATCACCGCCAGGGCGTAATATAAAAGCAACGCCGGTAAAGCCAACCAGCAATGCCAGCAGGCTGTGTTTGCCCGATTTCTCCGACAGCCAGAGCCAGGCTATCAATGGCATAAATAACGGACTGGAGAGCTTGACCAGAAAAGCCTCAGTTAACGGCATGTTGGCAATCGCCCAAAAGTAACAATACATCGCGGTGACCCCTACCAGGCCGCGCATCAGGTGCCAGTGCCAGACCGATGTCTTGAGCAGGGACGGGCCCTGGCGCAGCACCATCGGAATCAGAATGATCAGGCCAGCCAGGTTGCGGAAAAACACAATCTGCTCGGTAGAGAGCTCGTCAGAGACAAATTTGATCAAGGCGCCCATGATCGCCAGCAGTGCTTCACCGCCAATCAGAAACAACGCGCCGAGGCGAATGGCATCACGTTGAGACACGGGGGCTGAGCTGGACAAGGGGGACTCCGGTTGATTCACCTCAAGCGAATCTTTTGTTGAACCTTTAAATTCACAAAAGCAGAGCTATATAAGAGGTAGGTATTATTTAAGGCATTGGATTATAAAGTATTCCGGGTGATCACGTTGAACATTAGATGTTCCAAAGACATTAGCCGCACCCATCGCAAGGCGCGTCCCTGCGCCTGCGATGCGCCCGCAACATCCATGTTGCTGCTATTAATGTCTTCTGGAACACCTAATGTTAATGCCTTATCAGATATTAATTATTTATAAAAATAAACTTTTTTCTATTTTACTTGAAAAAAACTAATCAGCCCGCAAATAGCTTAGTAACAATTAAGAACGCGATTAACAAAACGATTGGGTCACAAGATCGAGGAGTCATCTCATTATGCGTATGGATCGTTTAACCACCAGTTTACAAAACGCGCTGGCCGAGAGTCAGAGTCTGGCGCTCGGCCAGGATCACAATCAGATTGATACCGTGCATGTGTTGTTGGCATTGCTGGAGCAAACCAACAGTTCGATTAAGGATGTGATTCGCCGAGCAGGTGTTAACGTACCTGAGTTAGAGCGTGCTCTGCGCGCGGTGTTGAATGACCAGCCAAAAGTCAGCTCCCCGGACGGTAATATCCAGTTAGCGCAAGAGTTGGGGCGCTTATTAAATCTGGCGGATAAAGAAGCACAAAAGCGTGGAGATCAGTTTGTTTCCAGCGAAATTTTCTTGCTGGTTGCCTTACAAGATAAAGGTGCAGCGGGCAAAGCACTGGCAGACGTTGGGCTAAAAGCCGAGCCCTTAGAAAAAGCCATTAAAGAGATGCGTGGTGGCGAAGCCGTGAATGATGCCAACGCCGAGGATAACCGTCAGTCGTTGGATAAATATTGCATTGACCTGACCGAACGGGCGGAAGAAGGCAAGCTGGACCCGGTCATTGGTCGTGATGATGAAATCCGTCGTACCGTACAGGTATTGCAGCGCCGTACCAAAAATAACCCGGTATTAATTGGTCAGCCTGGGGTGGGTAAAACTGCCGTCGTTGAAGGTCTGGCCCAGCGTATTATCAACGGCGAAGTGCCGGAGAACCTGAAAAATAAACGTATTTTATCGCTCGATATGGGCGCTTTAGTGGCTGGTGCTAAATACCGGGGCGAGTTTGAAGAGCGCTTAAAAGCCGTATTAAAAGACGTTGCCAAACACGATGGCAGCATCATTTTGTTTGTCGACGAATTACATACCATGGTTGGCGCCGGTAAAGGCGACGGTGCTATGGATGCCGGTAATATGCTCAAGCCAGCACTGGCGCGCGGTGAACTGCATTGTGTGGGTGCTACCACACTGGATGAATACCGCGAGTACATCGAAAAAGACGCGGCGTTGGAACGTCGTTTCCAGAAAGTGCTGGTGGATGAGCCGTCTGAAGAAGACACCATTGCCATTCTGCGCGGTTTAAAAGAACGTTATGAAGTGCACCATGGGGTGCAGATCACTGACAGCGCGATTATTGCTGCGGCTAAATTATCCCAGCGTTATATCACCGATCGTCAATTACCGGATAAAGCCATTGATCTGGTGGATGAAGCGGCATCTGTGATTCGGATGGAAATTGATTCCAAGCCCCAGGAAATGGATAAGTTAGAGCGCCGTTTAATTCAGCTAAAAATTGAACGCGAAGCGCTGAAAAAAGAAAAAGATGATGCGGCACGTAAGCGTCTGTCTGGTTTAAACGAAGAGATCAACAAAGCGGGCAGTGCCTATGTTGAACTCGAGGAAGTTTGGAAGAAGGAAAAATCCCTGCTGGAAGGCGCGTCTAAGTCTAAAGAACAGCTGGAGCAAGCCAAACTTGACCTGGAAGCCGCACGTCGTAGTGGTGATTTACAGCGCATGTCCGAGCTGCAATACGGCACCATTCCAGAGTTAGAAAAGCAGCTTGAATCCGCCAACGAAGCCGAAGCAGCGGGTGCGCAGGAATTCAGTCTGCTGCGTAATAAAGTAACCGAAGATGAAATTGCCGAAGTGGTCTCGAAGTGGACCGGCGTACCGGTAAACAAAATGCTCGAAGGTGAGCGCGACAAACTCCTGCGCATGGAAGACGTGTTGCACGATTCTGTTGTGGGTCAGCAACAAGCCATTGCGGCGGTATCCAATGCGGTACGTCGTTCCCGTGCTGGCCTGAGTGATCCGAATCGACCTAACGGTTCTTTCCTGTTTTTGGGCCCAACCGGGGTGGGTAAAACCGAATTGTGTAAGGCGTTAGCCACATTCTTGTTCGACAGCAAAGACGCCATGGTGCGCATTGATATGTCGGAATATATGGAAAAACATTCGGTAGCTCGTTTGATTGGTGCGCCTCCGGGTTATGTTGGCTATGAAGAGGGCGGCTATTTAACCGAAGCCGTTCGTCGTAAGCCGTATTCTGTGATTTTGTTGGATGAAGTCGAAAAAGCACATCCGGATGTATTCAATATCTTGCTGCAGGTACTGGATGACGGTCAGCTGACCGATGGTCAGGGTCGCAAGGTCGACTTCAAGAATACCGTACTGGTGATGACGTCTAACCTCGGCTCGGATGTGATTCAAACTCTGGCAGGCGCATCGGCAGAAGAAGGTGTTGAGGCCAATTATGAAGATATGCGCGAAGCTGTGATGGGTATTGTTGGTACACATTTCCGTCCGGAATTTATCAACCGCATTGACGAAGCGGTGGTGTTCCACCCACTGCAGAAAGAACAGATCCGTGGCATCGCTGAAATTCAGCTGCAGCTATTGCATCAGCGTTTACGTGAACGTGATCTGTCGCTGGTATTAACCGATGCAGCCATCAGTAAGCTGGTGGATGTGGGGTACGACCCAGTATTTGGCGCGCGGCCTTTGAAGCGTGCGATTCAACAATGGATCGAAAACCCACTGGCGCAGGATATTCTCGGTGGCAAGTTTGTTGCGGGACAAACCATTAAAGCGGATGTAGACGGTGAGATGGGTCAGTTGATCTTTCGAGCCAATTAACGCTCACACTGATTGTGACATTTGAAGCACTGTTTGTGTCTTTGAATCATAGAAAAACCACGGTCTGGAAATCCAGATCGTGGTTTAGGCATGATTACACGGTTGCCGAAGCTGGCTGGTAAACCGGAGCGTTGTGAACTGGCTCTGGCACGGGTACCACCTTGCGCTTCACCAGATCAATCCAGGCTGATAACACACTGACGCTGGCCGCTAACTCGCCATCACTTTTGTACAGGTTACAGACCAGAGTGATGGTTTTATCCGAGCCTGTTGGCTCTCCGGCTTCAACATTAACGGTGAGCACATCACTCAGGTGAGCTTCACGGAAATACTCCGTGGTTTCTTTGAATAAAACCGGGCCAATCTGATGTTCTTTCATCCACTGGTCGGTTAACCCCAGTGATTCGAGATATTTAACCCGGGTATGAGCAGCCATATCCGCATAAGCGCTGTGGCGCATGTGCTTATTGGCATCGCAATCGGACCAGCGAACTTCAAAAGTTGTGCTCAGTAAAACAGTATCGTGATGAGATTCACGCATAATCATCGCTCTGTAAAAACAAAGCGGTGATTATGCGTCAGACGGGATGCGGAATTAAAGTCAATTAAGGACGGATTGAATAAACAAGCCGTTGATGTAAACCCTGAATTTAAGCCATGCAGGTTAAACCATGGCGGCCATTCGCTCCAGCGGTGCACCCTGATTGCGATAATTTCTGCGGTATGCTGCGGGAGTTTCCCCAGTCCATTGTTTAAACGCGCGTTCAAAGCCACGTCGATCTGAGAAACCAAGATCCAGAGCCAGTTGCTGCACATCAGCAGAATCCTGCTCCAGTGCCTGTTTGGCTTTTTCCAGGCGAACTTCTTTTACCAGTGTTGAAAACTGGCAATCTTCTTCCTGCAATCGTCGGGTCAGCGTGCGGCTGCTGGTGTTTAATAGCGCGGCAACGGCGGTTTTCGTAATGGCGACCGATTCAGGCCATTGATGCAGGACGTACATCACTTTACGGCTGAAGGCTTGCAAGTGGCTAAAGCGAGACAGGTTGTCTTCGGCTTGCGATCTCAATGTATGAACCAACATCGGGTTGGCATACATCAATGGTGAATCAAGGTGTTTGCTGTCGGTAGAGATCCAGTTTTGAGGTTGGTTGTACTCGATTGGTACACCAAAATATTCCTCAAGTTTGTGGCGGTATGACGGCGGAGCACTGCGGAAACCAATGCCTTTGAGGCGATAATAACTGCCACCAATGGCTTTGCCGATACTATGGATACCGGCCGCAACAAACTCGGCGCGTGCCTGACTGCCAAAATGTTGTCCTTCGCTGACGTAGAACAGCACTTTGATGGATTCCTGACCAATATAAAAATCCGGAGAACGAGAATCGCTGATCAGTGAATAATAGCGCCTCAGAATGGCCAATACTTCGCGGCCAGATTGACAGCTGCTGATCAGGAAGCCGAGCAAATAAAAATTCGGCAGCTCTAAACGCTGGCCAGCCGCTAAGCCGATGGCTGGTTCATCGATCAAGTGGCTACAATGCTCCAGCAAGCGGTCAAAATCGTGGATTGAGATCCGTTGTGTGGTGCTGATGGTATTGGAATTCAGTCCGATTGATTTCAGCAGCTCGCTGCTGGCGTAGCCTTTACTTTCCAATAAACGGAACAAAGGCTGTAGGGCCGCCGTTGCCATGGTATTGGGGGTGCGTTGACTCATGATTGTGATGCTTTTGTTTTTATTTTTGGTATTGAAATAAGCTACCACCAGATTTGATAATAGGCTAGTACCCAAATTGATTGTTTTCAGTAATTCTCGGGGCTGATAATGAAATTCCTGATAAGTAACGGAAGTTTTAAAAAACTTTAGCTTTTTCAAGTTGTTAGTATTGACACAGGGTACTGATCTGCGTACTATGCGCAGCCTCTGACGCGGGGTGGAGCAGCCTGGTAGCTCGTCGGGCTCATAACCCGAAGGTCGTCGGTTCGAATCCGGCCCCCGCAACCAATTATATCTTTACTGCTCGATAATTGGTTTGTTAACAACATGTCAGACACAAAATTGCCGCGGGGTGGAGCAGCCTGGTAGCTCGTCGGGCTCATAACCCGAAGGTCGTCGGTTCGAATCCGGCCCCCGCAACCAATTTCAAATTAACCAGCCATGAGCTGGTTTTTTTGTATCTGAAATTTACCGCCGACCTGAGCGGTCGTCGAGCTAGGCGTCCCCAGCTAGGCGCCCCTATCGAATATGTCCTTGCTGATAATCTAAATTCTGTCTGAATTCCCCCTGTCGTCAGTCAGCGGCAAATACCATAATCGCGTACTTAATAAATCCAATAATAAAAGGATCTCACCATGGCGTTGGTTCGGGTATTCGGCAAGGCAGTGGGTGTCGTGTCGTTGGCAATGGTATTAAGCGGTTGTGATAGCCTGTTCGGTTATTTGGCAGAAAAAAATCTGGATCAGCCAGGCACTGAAGTCCAGGTAATTGGATTACAGCATGAAGTTGCTATCCGGCGTGATGATTTTGGTGTGCCTTACATTAAAGCGGAGACAATGTCAGACCTTGCGTTTGGAATCGGCTATGCCATGGCACAAGACCGCTTAGCCGAAATGACCGGAATGAACCTGCTTGCACGTGGCCGTTTGAGTGAAATGGTTGGCCCGATGGCCGTTGATATGGACGTTTACATGCGCACACTGGGCGTGACTCAGGTGATAGAAGATCGTTACGCCGCCTTAAGCGATGAGCTGAAACAACATTTGCAGCACTTTTCGGATGGCGTGAACGCCTATATTCAACAGCATGATGATAATCTGCCACTGGAATTAACGCTGAGTGGTTATGAACCAGCTGCCTGGCATCCAAGTAATACCATCGGAATTTTTGTCTTACTGAATCTGGGTGTCGGCTTTAATCTTCATGAAGAATTAGGCTTTTTACAGTTTGCTGAACAGTTTGGCTGGCAGAAAGCGGCTTATCTTGCGCCGATATACCCTGACGAAGCCATTGATTTTCCTGAAGCGAAAAAAACGGCGGGTTTATTCGACTCGCAGTCCGATGCACAGGCGATGGCCCGTTTAAACCAACAAATCGATCAACTTAAAAAAGTTGAGCAACAATTAAAAGCGATCAACGGCCAGGGTATTGCGGCGTCTAATAACTGGGCGGTGCATAAAACCCGCACCAAACATAATGCGTCGCTGGTCGCCAATGACACGCATCTGTTATTAACCCATCCATCGACCTGGACATTGATGGCGGTAGAAAGTCCGGAATATTCAGGGGTTGGAATTACTCTGGCAGGCGTGCCCGCCTTAGTAGCCGGTTATAACGGTCATATTGCCTGGGGTGAAACCATGGTGATGGCGGATACTCAGGACGTCTTTATTGAAAAGCTGCGTGATAACAATGGAGTCCGAGAGTATTTATATCAGGATCGCTGGTATCCGGTTGAAGAGCGGCAGGAAATTATTAAGGTCAAAGGGGAGGATGACGTTGAATTTACGGTTCAGTCCACTCGTCATGGCCCGTTGTTAAACAATGCTCTGGCTGTGCCCTCAAAACATGCCATTATCCCGCCGCCGTTAAACGTGGAGTATGGTTTGGCCGTTTCCTGGACGGCACAGTATCCGGATAAAACAATCGAGTCCTTTTTTCAGTTAGGGCAAGCAAAAAATATTGAAGAAATTGAACGCTCGCTGGATGGGGTGGGGTTTATTCATCTGAATGTTGTGTATGGCGATAAAGATAATATCGGTTGGCAAATAACTGGTAATTACCCGCTGCGCAAACAGGGAACAGGGCACTTCCCAAGCCCTGGCTGGAGTGGAGACTATGATTGGCAGGGGCCATGGGGAGGTGAACACACGCCGCGTCGTCAGAATCCGGCTCAAGGTTGGCTGGGTACAGGCAACCATCGCACGGTTGATGCGGGCTTTACCCCAACGTTAACCAGCTCCTGGTATTACCCGGAGCGTTCTGAACGGATTGCACAATTATTATCAACGCCCAAACTCCACGATTACCACAGCATGGAAGCCATGCAGTCGGATCGTCGAGATCTGTTTTTAGCCAAAGTTCAGCAGCGTTGGGGTGACGCGGATGTCAGCCAGGAAGTTGAATCGTCATTGTTACAGCTCAGTGATCAACAACAGCAGAACGCCCGGTTTATTCTTGATCGTATAATGGAATTTAATGGCGAAATGCAGGAAAACTCCGCCAATGCCGCCATCTGGGGAGCATTGGAATACAGTCTGATCCGGGCGATATTCCTCGATGAAATCGGGCCGGAAGACGCCCATTTATGGCAAGTATTTATGTCGGTGAATGGTCGTGCTTATTCGGCGTATCAGGATCATGTGCTGGGCCGTGAAGGCGCGCCATTCTGGGATAACGTTAAAACCCCGCAATTACAGGAACAGGAAAGCGATATTATTGTTCAGGCTGCCGTGGATGCTTACGACTATTTGCAGCAACAACTGGGAAGCGACTCGTCGCAATGGCAATGGGGAGCGTTATTAACGTATCACTGGCAAACCAACTCGACCAAAATGGCAAAATATATGTCGGGTGTACAAGCGTATGCGGTGGATAAACTCGCGGATTATACTGATCGCGGGCCATACCCTGCGGGCGGCAATCGCAATACTTTAAATGTCGCGGGTTATGATCTCGGCAGTGATCATAATGTCTGGAATATTCCGGCGATGAGAATGATCGTTGATTTCAGCAAAGAAGAGCCGCTGCATCTGGTAGTTGCGGGGGGGCAATCCGGTAATCCGGCATCACCCCATTACGACGACGGCATCGATTTATGGTTGAGTCAGAAAAACCGTAATTTGCCGATTAATTCGGATGAAAAAGTTCAGCAACATTATTATCCACACACCTTGTTAAAAGTCGTGGCTGATGAGTAATAACGGCGTCATAATAAAGCACTAGATGAGAACAGCTATATGAGGCAGTCATGAAACAAACCATACTGATCACCGGAGCCGGCAAACGACTTGGCAAATTATTAGCTGAACATTATCTGGGATGTGGCTACCGTGTTATTGCGCATTTTAATACGGTGAATGAATTGGACGAGCATCCTGACCTTGTCACACTTCAGGCTAATCTCAGTAGTCAATCCGATGTGGCTCAATTATGCAATTCACTGAAACAGTATGCGCCATTTTGTGGTGTTATTCACAACGCTTCTTGTTTTGTTGCCGATGGAGTTGCAGCTCAGAATAACACTGACTTTCAGGATCATTTTCAGCAGCATTTTTCGGTGCATGTGTATGCACCGATGATGATTACGGAAGCGCTCAGCGGTCTGTGGGATGAGTCGTCATGGATGACGGTTATCTCCGATATTTACAGTGAAATCCCTAATGAGCGTTTTTCAGTTTATTGCGCTTCAAAGGCTGCCTTACAAAACTGGGCGCTGAGCATGGCACAGCGGTTATCACCACAGGTGCGTACCAACATTATTCAGCCGGGGCCCATTCAGTTTTTGCCCGAGCACTCCGAAGCCTATCGGCAAATGGTGTTATCACAATCTCTGATTAAACAAGAGTTGGGTTACCAGGCGATTATTGACGCCTGTGATTATCTGGCTGGAAGTCAGGCGGTTTGTGGCAATGTCATGCGGGTTGATGGTGGCCGGTTTGTGGCTAACCGGTACGATCAGACGTTTAATAATTAAGCTGCAGTTGCTGTAACCAATGGCTTTGAACCTGTTGGTTATAGCTATCTTCTAATTCAGCATGCAGGCAGTCGTGTTCGGAATTACCCTGATATAAAATATCAATATCGATTGTGCGGTCTTTGTCTTTTCTCGCTGGATTTTTTGCTTCTCTGCCAAGCTGAGTTTCTGTTTTTTGTAACCGAACTTTTAACAGATTGGGTAATAAATCGCAGTCGAAAATCACCAGCTGATTCATAAAAGAATGATGGAAGCTCTGGCCAACAGGTGCAGTTTCTAATGCCGGAGAGGTCAGGCGAACCACGCCATAGTTATTCAAAAGCCGGATCGCTTCTGCCAGGTTATCTTGTGGATTAATATTGCTGCCCAATCCCAGCAAATACATGATCAGCTCTCATTGTGTTTTTGAGGTTCTTTTTTACCAGAGCCATCACATTGTGACAAATGCAAAATATGTAAAAAGCTCTCTGTCTAAAGTCTGATTCTTCATGGATTTCGTCTGCCTCATACTTGCAAGCCATCACAAGATAATTTTTTGTTATACAGAACAAAATATTTCAGCACCCGCTGAGCGCTCTCAAGAGCGCAAGACCATGGCATGTCAGGGAGGACATACCCATGCATTCTTATCTTGTCGTCACCGCTTTAGTCACTGTGTCACTGCTGTTTTCACTGTTCCCTCTTTGGGCTGCTTCCGGGCAACTGGCGCCACCCCCTTTGATGCTCGCCACTCATTACATCAGTGGCATTGATGTTCGTAAATATTATGTCAGTGAAAAACTCGATGGGGTTCGTGCCTATTGGGATGGCCGTCAACTGTACACTCGCAGTGGCCGGGTTATTCCTGCACCGTTATGGTTTGTGGCGGGGCTGCCAACGACTCGGTTGGATGGTGAACTCTGGCTGGGGCGAGGTCGTTTTGAGGAAATGAGTTCGCTGGTGCGAACGATCCAACCGGTTGATCAATCATGGCGAGAGGTCAAATTTATGGTGTATGACCTGCCGGAGATGGTGGCACCGTTTCATGAACGTTATTGGTTGCTGAAAACTCTGGTTGCTGAGCAGGGAACCCCTTGGCTAAAAGCACTGACTCAAAAAAAAGTAGTCAACGAAGCCGCGTTAAATGACTGGCTGCAGCAGGTTGTTGCGGCTGGTGGTGAAGGTCTGATGTTACGCCATGGGCGTGCTTTATATCAGGTGAAACGCAGTCAGGACTTACTCAAATTAAAGCCGCGTGATGATGCGGAAGCTACGGTAATTGATTATGTTGCCGGTGAAGGTAAATATCGCGGTATGGTCGGCGCATTGGTTGTACGGGATCAACAGGGCCGTGAATTCCGCTTAGGCTCAGGTTTAACGGATGCCCAGCGTCAGACCCCGCCAGCGATTGGCTCTGAGGTGACTTATTCCTACAACGGTTTAACCAATACCGGCTTACCCAGGTTCGCCCGTTTTGTGCGCGTACGGCCAGATGAATAAAGCCTGTGCCGCATGAAAGCCTGTTAAACTAGCCCGATGACTCAGATTATTCAGCGCTCGTTACCCTCACAATCGCAGTTATCCGGGGTGTCCCCGATTCTGCAACGCATTTATGCCGCTCGCGGTGTGACTTCCAATGACCAGCTTGAGCTTCAGCTGAACCGTTTATTGCCCTGGCAATCACTCAAAGGGATTGAAGCGGCCGTCGATTTGTTGGTGCCGGTTGTCACTGAGCAAAAAAAGTTATTAGTGGTCGGAGACTTCGATGTCGATGGTGCCACCAGTACCGCCTTGGCGATTCGTGCTCTGGGTTTATTCGGGGCGCAGAATCTCGATTATCTGGTACCCAACCGGTTTGATTTTGGTTACGGCTTATCCCCCGAGTTAGTGGCGGTTGCTGCGCAACGCCAACCGGATCTGATTATGACGGTTGATAATGGCATTTCGTCGGTTAGTGGTGTCGCAGCGGCGCAGGCTCACGGTATTCCGGTATTGGTCACAGATCATCATTTGCCCGGTGATGAATTACCCGCTGCCGCAGCCATTGTGAATCCTAATCAGCCTGGCTGTGAATTTGCCTCGAAAGCGGCTTGTGGTTGTACGGTGGTGTTTTATGTGATGCTGGCATTACGTGCACGATTGAGTGATATGGGTTGGTTTGCTGACCAACAAGCGCCCAATATGGGCCAGTTATTGGATTTAGTGGCCCTGGCGACAGTCGCCGATGTGGTACCGCTGGATTTTAATAATCGCATCCTGGTTGAGCAGGGGCTCAGGCGCATTCGTGCCGGGCAGGTGCAGCCTGGTATTCAGGCATTATTACAAGTTGCCGGAAAAAGTGTATCCCGGGTTGTTTCGTCCGATTTTGGTTTTGCTCTCGGGCCACGCATTAATGCTGCAGGACGACTCGATGATATGTCGCTGGGTATTGAATGTTTATTAACGTCCAGCGCGTCATTGGCGTTGTCGATGGCGCAGGAACTGGACGAGATGAACCGCAGTCGCCGTGACATTGAGCAAGGTATGCAGCATGAGGCGATGCAGTATGTGAAACAATTCGAGCAGAGCGAGAACCTGCCTGTGGGCTTGTGTCTGTATCAGCCGGACTGGCATCAGGGCGTGATTGGTATTCTGGCATCACGGATTAAAGACAAAGTGCATCGCCCTGTCATTGCTTTTGCTGCCGACAGTGCGTTTGCTGACGACAAAGACAGCGCTTTGCCGGAATTAAAAGGCTCTGCCCGGTCGATTTCCGGGTTGCATATGCGCGATGTTCTGGACGAAGTGGATAAACGCCATCCGGGGGTGATCAAGAAGTTTGGCGGTCATGCGATGGCGGCCGGTTTAACACTGAATCCCGGTGGTTATGACACCTTTGCCAATGCATTTAATCAGGTGTGTGCCACACACCTGAAAGCGGAGCAGTTGCAGCAGGTCATTGAGTCCGATGGTGAGCTGAGCCAGTCTGACTTCACGTTAGCGATGGCGCAGGAGTTGAAGTGGGCCGGACCATGGGGGCAGGCATTTCCTGAACCATTGTTTCATGGCGAGTTCCGCTTGATTCAGCAGCGTATCGTTGGTGAACGACATTTAAAGCTGGTGATGCAGCCATTGAACAGTCAGCTGTTGATCGATGCTATTTATTTTAATATCGAGCCAACACAATGGCCGAATTATCGTGATGACGCTGTGGTTGCGGCGTTTCAATTAGATGTGAATGAATTTCGCGGTGAGCAGAATGTGCAGTTGTTGATTCGTCACCTGGAGTTTTCGACACCTTAAAAGGAATATTTTATGCGCTACGGATTGGTGCTTATTGGTGCAATTATGGTCAGCACAGCGGATGCAGAAATGTATCGCTGGCAGGATGAATATGGGCGTTGGCAGTTTTCCGATAAACCGCCAGCGCATACGACAACAACATCACCGGTTGAACAGGTCCGGGTTCCTACGGCTCAGGAGACACAGTCGGTACACATACCGCATCGGCCCAAGTCATCTGGCAGCCCATGGCTAACAAAAGAGCGGAATGCTTACCGACAGAAAAAGTCCCGACGTTTAAAGCAGGAAAAACAACAGCGTCAGCAGCAGAGGCAAGAAGAGAGGTGCCGGGCGGCACGTGATGCCTATCGTTCGATTCAGAATTCTTTTTATCGGGCCAGTAGCCCGAATGCGCTCAATAAGCGTCGCGAGCGATTGAAAAAACAAAAACGAAAAATAAAAGAGAGCTGTGGCTAGAGCCTGTTCGCAGGCCTGAGCATGTTACTGGCGAGCTGATGTTATACGACGGGGTTATTATCTTTTTTGATAAATTTATTGTGTCTGGTTTGTCTCAATGTCTTACCGTTTTATCTAAGTAAATGGTGTGACTTTCTGCCGTTCTTTGACTAGAGTTGCTGATACAGAAATTTGTAAATAACTCTCACTTCGTACGGACGCTATGACTTCAAAACTGCTTATCCCTTCGCGCCCAGATTTATTGTTAGAGATTCAAGATATTTTATCCCAGCCGGACCCGGACCCTTCTGCCATTGTTGAGCTGATTAAGAAAGATGTTGGGCTCTATACGGTATTATTAGCGGCGGTAAATAGCCCCTTATATCGGCGTGAGTTTCTGATTGAATCTGCAGCTCACGCGGTGGCGATTCTCGGAATGCAACGTGTAACGAATATGGTACGAGCGGTTGCGCTGCGCAGTGCGGTGGATCCATCTGGACAGTGGCAGGCTTTTTGGGATGCTGCCGCTGAAGTTGCGACTTTGTGTCAGCAATTATCCGCTCGATTACACTGCCTGTTACCAGACAATGCTTACACGCTTGGCATGATGCACAATATTGGTGTGCCGTTAATGCGTACCCAGTTTGCTGACTATGATGAACGCATCGTGGCTCAGCCAACCGATAATGCGGTGAAAATTCGTCGGGCTGAGCTGGATGCATTTCAACTGGATCGTTTTCAGTTGGCCAGCCAGTTAGCAAAAGAATGGTATATGGGAGACGATCTAGTTGACGCATTAAGGCTTCAGGCACATTCCCAGGCCGCATTGATGGGCAAAGCAGAGGTTCCTGAGAGCGTTTTGCAGGCTAACGCGTTGTTGGTGCTGGCCAAGGACATCAGTCAGGAATATCAGAATTACTGGAATTTTGATTCCTCTGAGGAGTTATCACCGCTGGTGGTTCGTGCGTTAGCTTTGCTTGCCTGTGATTCATACGATTATCTGGATATTAAAGAAGATTTATTGCAACAAATGTCACGTGCCGAAACCGCTCAACATTGATATTCCGGTGGCTGACTGAACTAATGGCAAAAAAAATACTCACAGTGCGCTGACAGACAGCTAACGGGTTCGGGTTTATGGTATTTCAGGTATCACTGGTTTTATTGGCATTTGCCGCTAACTCTCTCTTATGTCGCTGGGCGCTGGATGTTCATCAGTTTGACCCGGCGGTATTTTCGTTAGTGCGTCTGTTATCCGGAGCAGTGACCCTGACCTTATTGCTGGTGCTGACCCGCCAACAACAAACATCTTCAATTTCCTCTCGGCTCAACCTCAGGTCTCAGTTACAACAGCCGCGTTTCTGGTATCTGGGTTTAGGCCTGGGAACCTATGTGCTGGGTTTCTCCTGGGCGTATACCCAATTGGATACCGGTATTGGCGCTTTTATTCTGTTTGCAACGGTACAGCTGGCCATGCAGATTGCCGGATTCATTCAGGGCGGGCGTTTAACCTGGCTGCAATGGGCTGGAGTGGTGATTTCGTTATTGGGCCTGGCAGGATTGTTATTGCCCGGGGGCAGTGCACCAGAGCCATTGGCTGCCGTCCTGATGTTTATTGCAGCACTGGGTTGGACCACATTTGTATTAATGGCTAAGGCGTCGGGTAACGCACTGGAAGATGTTCAGCAGGCGTTTGTGGCTGCAAGTTTATTGCTGATTCCACTGTTTCCGTTATTACTGGAAGAATGGCTGCACTGGAGCCCGATGCCATGGTTGCTGGCCTTGTTGTCTGGCAGCGTAGCATCCGGCCTGGGGTACTTTCTCTGGTATCGTATTTTGCCGCAGTTGGGAGTGCATCGTGCGGCACAATATCAATTATTGGTTCCGGTGATTGCGGTGGTTATGGGTATGGTTGTTTTACAGGAGGCCGTTGCCGTTGAGTCCTTTGTGGCGATGGCAGTCATTATTGCCGGTGTGGTGTTATCAACTTTTGTAAAAAAGCCCGCCTGAATCACAGGGCTTGTCGTCAGATGCTTTTAACCTGATGGCATAACTTTTATAGTTGCGTTGTGAAAATTATTAATCAAGGACGCAACTATGCTCACCTTATTGGCCAAGCTGTTTAAGGCGCTCAATTCTGAATCATCTCCCGGTCAGATTGCTCTGGCTTTTTCGTTAGCCGTTATTGTTGGCCTGACGCCTTTTACCAGCTTGCATAATATTCTGGTATTGCTACTGGCCTTTATTCTGCGTGTGAACTTATCCGCGTTTTTTCTTGCTGTTGCCGTATTCAGTGGCGTTGGCTATCTGATTGATCCAATGTCGGTACAACTGGGTGAAACCATCTTACAGTCGCCAGCTTTATACGACAGTTGGACTGAGCTGTATCAGAATGACTTATGGCGCATGATGGCGTTTAACAACACCTTGGTGATGGGTGGTTTTACGCTGGCAATGATTGCGTTTATTCCGGTCTTGGTTGTATCGCGTTTGTTGATTGTGATGTATCGCGACAAATTGCTGGCCTGGGTGAATAAATTAAAAATTGTTCAGGCATTAAAAGCCGGTAAATTCTATAACATCTATCAATCGTTGGCCGACTAAGGAGTCACTTATGAAACAATGGATTCGCTGGTCTGGTCTGGCAGGTTTTGTGGTTGTTTTTGGTTTAATCGTCGCGTTTTTTATGCTGGCAGCCGGCCCTCTGATCAAAAGCAGTATTGAATATTTTGGCAGTGAGCTGGCCGGTGCCAAGGTATCGGTTGATGACGTCAGTCTGCAGTTCAGCCCGTTTGGTATCGAATTACAGCAGCTGCAAGTCGCGGATGCCGACAAGCCGATGGAAAACCTGTTGCAGTTTGATCAAGCCGTCGCTGAGCTTGAGCTGGCTCCGCTGTTGCTGGGTAAAAGCATTGTCAGAGAGCTGAGTGTCGACAACCTGCAATTTAATACGCCGCGTACCGAATCCGGCGCGCTGGAGAAAGTTGCTGAGGAAGAAGCCGTTGACGAGGAAGCCGAGACTCAGGCTGAGGAGCCATCGATTGCTAAGTTGCCGAGTGTTGATGAAATTCTGGCTCGTGAGTCATTAAAAACCGAGCAGGCTGGACGTGATGTTCAGCAGGCGTTTGAAAGCCGTAAACAACAGGTTGAGCAGGCCACAGCTGCTGTTCCCGATGCCGAGGCACTGGCGCGTTATCAGCGTGAGCTGGAAGTATTGACCTCCGGTGATATTAAATCACTGGAAGACTTTAATCAGCGCAAGAAAAAATTTGATCAACTGAAAAAGCAGTTTAAACAGGACAAAAAAGCTGTTGTTGCTGCAAAACAGGCAATTTCTGATGCACGTCGTGACTTGTCGGAAAAATTATCGGCATTAAAAGCGGCGCCGGGTCAGGACCTGGAATCCATTCAGAATAAGTATCAGTTTAACGCCAGTGGTGCCACCAATGTGAGTGCTTTATTGTTTGGTGAAGAGGCCGGCCAGTGGGCTGAAAAAACACTGTACTGGTATGAAAAAATCAAACCCTACTTAGCCAGCGATGGGAGTGAAAGTGGTGAAGCGGAAGTTGAAGAAATTGAGCCGCAACGAGGTACGGGCCGTTTTATTCATTTCCCATCGAATGATCCCTGGCCAGAGTTTTTGATTCGTAAGGCGCATTTAAGTGCACCGATGCTGGGTGGTCAGATGTTAATCGAGGCAACGGACGTGACACACCAGCAGGCTGTTTTAGGCCGCCCTACGCTGGTGGTTATTCAGGGAGAAGCGTTAACGGATATTCAGGGGCTGGCTATTGAAGCAACGTTGGACCACCGTCAGGCTCCGGGCAAAGACAGCGTGACGCTGGATATGAAAGACTGGAACCTGAAAGGTGTTAATCTGGGCGTTGCTGGGGCAGAAATTGAGTCTGCACTGGTTCAGGTACAAGGCCTGGCGCTGGTTTCCGGCGACCAACTACAAGCCAAAGCCGATGCTCAACTGGGCCAGACGCAATTTGCGGGTCAGGGAAAAACCCAGTTTGCTAAAGAAATGTTGCGGGCTCTGGCAAGTATCGATCAGTTCACGATTGAGTCCAGTGCGACAGGCGAGCTAACCTCTCCAGAGGTGAAATTTGGCTCAGATCTGGATCGCAAACTGAATAAAGCCTTTAAGCAGCGCCTGAAAAAAAAACAAGGTGAGCTGGAAGCTAAGTTGCAATCGCGCCTGGATGACAAGATGCAGTCATATCTGGGGGATTACGCCGATGACCTGAAAGCGTTGAATCAACTGGATGGTTCTCTGGATGACAAAACAGAGCAGCTGACTCAAATGGCTGAAAAGCAGTTGGATGATTATCAGGCACAGCAAAAAGCCAAAGCCGATAAAGAGCTGAAAAAACAAGAAAAGGAATTAGAAAACAAATTAAACGATAAGCTGAAAAGCTTCTTTTGATGAACCACAGCTCTCCGGAATCTATCCGGGGAGCTGCCCGCATAGCAGCTGCGTTATCCTTCTCCGACCAATACCATTAATAGCCCGTTTTCTCGCCACAACTGAACCTCAAGCCCGTTTACTTGTAATGTGTCTGGCATTTGTTGCTGACTCACATCCGGAATATCTCCATGCAATTTGGGATTGTAGGGTACCTGGTAAAAGGTGTGTAAATCCGGTGTCTGATAACGAAGCTGTGCTGCTGTCACTCCTTTAATCGAGCAATAGCGTCCGCCTAACATATATTTATCCGCCAGCTTCATTTTCTGTTCCAGAATATTGGATCGACTGGGGGAAAAGTCCAGCTGAGTAAAATACGCCTGCAGCTCTTTCAGGCGATTGGTCTGGATATCCAGTGGTTTTAATTTCAGGTGGTTTTTGACCACTTCATAAGCGATTTCCTGGCGATAATCTTGTGGCTGCAGGTGATACAGCATGATACCGAGGATCAGTAATACTGAGGCCAACCATCCTGCCATAGGTGATTTCAGTCGTTGTTGCCATGAAGGGGCAGGCTGCAGAAGGGTATTCTGATAATGCAACAGATCATCCAGTTCCTGAGGATTCAATTCAGGCTGCTGGCATATTTCCTTCACGCTTTGTTTAAAGTCTCCCGGTGGTGTTGATGAAGTGGTCATATCAATAGGACCCTCCCTGCGATGAGTCGTCAGCCATCAAGGGTTGGCAACGTTTACGCAAACGATGAATTTTCGACAAAAAAGTACCTCGTGGCATATTCAGTTGCTCACACGCTTCATCGGTACTTAACCCCAGTACAGCCCAGTGATATAAAATCTCTCGCTCTGTTGTACTTAATGTTGCCCATATTTGTTGTAATAACTCTTGATTGATATGTAATGCTTCGAGATTGAGTGGAGAAATATCGTAGGACGATTGTTCCTCAAAAGTATCTTCCTGCCAGCGTTGCTGGTGGCGATAGCGGTCAATATAACGGTGACGAATTGACTGCCTGATATAAGCCATTTTTTGTTTAACGGCGTTTCCCGATTGTAATTCGCGTAAATAACTTTCAACCGCGCTTTGTAATAAGTCTTTGGCGTTGTCATGGTGCTGGGTTAACACCATGGCGTATTGAAACAGGCTTTGTAATTCAGTGCGGTTAAGACGACTCATGAATGACCCCAGCCTGCTCGATTGTGATGTATCTGTATCGTGAAACCAGACGACTGATCGCAGTTGGTTTCACAAGTCATCACAAACTCGTTTTTAGCGTTGGCTTGTGTCTTTACCTGTGTCAGGGCCTGGACGGGGAAGGTTAGTTGTGGATGAAAATGTTTTAACCCCGGAAAAATCTGATCAGCATGGGTTAGCCTAAAAGGTAATACAGTATCGTTGGCCTGATACGTCGGGGTAATCTGATAATAAAATCCCAGAATGTGGTATTCGACCTGAGCGATATCGGCCAATAACAGCCAGTCTTTTTCATTGGCTTTAGGGCCAAATTGTTGCTGTGCTAACCAATCGCAGAAACCATTACCAAACTGATTAATGTCCCAGCGTTGTTGGTGTTGGTGTTGGTGTCGGTGCCGATGTTGTCTGTCGTGATGGATAATGTATTGCTGAGCCAAAGGATAAAATAATTCTTCGCCACATAAATGATGCGTTAGCGGGTAATTATTAACCAAAGCCTGGATATGCCCCGCCAGCTGATTATTACGGTAGATTGGATGTTGTTGCAGAATGTGGTGACAAAACTGTTCGAGCAAATGGTGATAACCTCGCGGGTCTCCATTACTGGCAGCATTGCATAACAGAGGCTGAGAGGTCGCTTGTGTCATGCCGATTCTCCATACAAACAGCGTTGCTCTGCAATGTATTGAGCGCGTTGTTGTTGCTCCAATAGCACTCCAAACGATGGCAGATTGTTGTCCCACTCAATCAGACAAGGTGGTAGGCTGCTGGTTCCGGTTTTTTGCCAATGGTCAATAAAGTCAGCCCATAACTGCCAAACCGGATCGCTAACGGCATTGCCGTGTGTATCCACCAGATAATCATCCTGTTGTGAATGACCTGCTAAATGAATCTCACCAATCGCTTGTGCGGGTATCTCACTCATCACGTGCTGCAGGGAATGTTGTGGGTCGTGCGGAAAATTTTGTTGGTTAACGTACAGATTGTTTAAGTCCATCAACACCCCACACCCCGTGCGTTGGCAGAGCTCGGCTATAAACTGTGCTTCGCTGTAGTTGCTTTCTGGATAGACGCTGTAACGTGATACATTTTCGATCAGGATCTGGCGGCCAAACGCTTCCTGAACCTGATGAATTCGGCTGGCAAAATGATGGATGGCTTCCGTGGTGTAAGGAACGGGTAATAAGTCGTGAAAGTGTTGGCCATTATGAGCTGTAAAACAGGCGTGCTCTGACACCAGTGCTGGCTGGTAATCATGAATCACCTGCTTCAGTGCTGTCAGGTAATGTTTGTTAAGAGGGTCGGTTCCTCCCAGGTTCAGGCTGACACCATGAAAACTGAGGGGGTAATGTTCAGCGATTTGACGCAGATAATACTGGTTCAACGGAGCATTGAGGAAATTACAGATATGAACCTCAAACCAGGCAACGGCGGGCTTTTGCTGCAATATAACGTCCAGATGAGGGGTGCGCAGGCCTAAGCCCACGCCCTCTGCAAGATTGGCTGATACCATGGTCATTATTTCGCAGGTTTTACTTTTGCGACCTGTCCACCAGTAATTTTTTCGCAGGTACCTTTGGGAACATAAACCCATTCGATGTCCAGATTGTCGAGTTTGGCCTGGCCCGCACAGCCATGGGAGCCATCGAGGGCGCCACAATCATTCATGCCCGCTTTAGCAATGCCCGCACATTTTTCCCAGGCTTGTGGAGCATCTGGTACCGCATGGGCACTGGCAGCGCTGAGAGTTCCAAGGCCGATTAAGGTCGCAGAGACCAGTTGTTTATGATTCATTGTTGTTGTCCTCAAATGGTGATGGCACCCACGAATTGATGGGCTTACATACAAAGACGACTCAGCCGGTGCTTTGATTGCGAGGCAATGCGCATTACTATTCGTTTTTTAGTTTTGGTACGCCTGATATCAGTGCAAAGAGGTAATGTTGTGCAGACCCGTTTATTAAGCAAAGAAGAATTTGACGCTACCCGTTCGCAGCCACAACGAGTAAACGACGGAGAGCCGCCGGCGGATTTCTGGACTTATGTTGAGTCGATCCCGGCTGAAGATTTTGGTGTGGCAGATTGCCGTGAAGGGCAGGTGAGCCATGTATATCGTATGGGCGACCTGTATGAGCATGTGTTAATTAACAGTCAGTATCAGGGGCTGGCGATGGTGGTTGTCATTGATCTGAATGAAAAACGAGTTTATGGACATTATTTGTTGGACATTAATCCGGTGAATACTCAAGTTCCTGAAAGTTGATTTAAAAAAACCATAAAAAAACCGGAAGCTGTTTTACAGCTGCCGGTTTTTTTATGCCATCTATGTGGCAAGAGGGTTATTCGGATGTTCCCAAGTTAAATAACGCAGCAGCTTCACGATCAACCTCAGAGAGCGGTTTGATATCTTCGAGCTCGCCACCATTCACAAATAATAACCAAGGCTGTTGCTGGTCGATAATGGCTGATTGGTAGAGCGCCTGAATGTCTTCTAACGTTAGCTGTTTGACCTGTTCAGCGATAGCAGGCATGGAGTCAAAGCTGTAACGCTGATCTCCCAGGTCACGCCAGAAACGGCTGGCTTTTTCAGCCATATTTTTGGGCTTTTCCAGTAACAGGTTAATTAACCCATTCTGAAAATTAACAAACTCTTCTTGCGACATAGTGGTTAATGTCTCAGCAAACTGTTTAAAGAAGGTTTGTGAGTGCGCAAAAATTTTCTCCGGGCTGGCTTCCGGTGACTGCACAATAAAGGCCAGAGCCGGTACGGTTTGTTGTGGGTACGGCGTGGCAAACACAATGTATCCCAACTGTTGTTCGGTGCGCATATATTGGTAATACGGGGCTGACAACACTTGTCCCATCAGGCTCATGGCGGCACGGCTGCGATCTGATGTGTCTGCACCCTGAACGTACAAGGTGAATGCCGTGTCCTGATGATCAACCTGCACCGGTTGCTGGTGTTGCCCGGCGGGTGCTTTGCGGACTTTGGCCGGTGTCAACAGCGCATGGTTGGCCGGGAAGGCTGCCTGAACCTTATCAGCCATATCTCGTGCCTGAGCCTGTGACAAATGACCGTGTAAATACAGCTGGTGTGCCATTTTGTCAGAGAAGCCGGCGGCAAACGACTCGACATCTGCACGGGTGACGTTTTCCAGTTCGGCTAACAATTGTTGTGGGCTGAATGCGGGTTGGTACAACCAGTGTTTCAGCTCTTCCAGCGAGCGTTGATAGGGTTTGCCTTTTAACTGGTTTTCCAGCGCACGCTGCAGTGAGTTTTTATAACGAATAAATTCATCGTCGTTTAACTGCGCCTGCTGCATTTCTGTTAACACACGTTGCAACAATTCCGGCAGCTTATCCTGATAGCCACCAATGTGTAATAACAGGCCCTGACCAGAAACACTGAGGTTGTAACTCAGCCCGGCGATGGCAGCCGGGTAACTATAAGTATTTAACGCTTCATTAACGGTGCGGGTATATAAGCGCGCTAACACACGCTGGCGCGCACTGTTCTGGATATCAGGCTGTTGCAGCAACACACGGACATGCGATTTTGGTTGTTTAAAATCCGGTTCGGCGTAATACCACACCGCACGCTCAGCTTCATTGATCAGTGCCAGCGGTTTTTCTGTGACAACGTCTGCCTGTAATTCCAGGTTTTCCGGTATAAACGGGTTGGCCTGTGGCAGATGCATGGTGTCCAGACCACTGGTGGTTAATTCCAGTGACGGGAAGGTACTTGGACGCAAGCGAATGTTGGTGCCGTACCAGGGGTCGACAATTTCGGTGGTAACGTTGGGCGCAATCAGTGTGCGCAGCATGTTATCGGCTGTTAATGCATCCAGGAACGGTTTAATGGTTGGCTGGCTGATTGGTTGCCACTTGTAGTCACCGTAAATCACGTCATGCGGTTGGTAGACCAGCAAGTTGCTGCTCAGGCGAACGACATAATCGGATAAACGGCTTTGCTCCTGGAAGCGGAACGCCAGCTCACTCAGGTTCGCCTGCTCCTGGCTGATGTATTCAGGCAGCGGTGCCTGCTTCATCAGATCAATATAATGCATCAGTGCCAGGGTAATCTGATCGGTATATAACAAGCCTTTTTGTGTCAGGCTGACCTGTACCACCATGGTGGTTTCATGATCACTGGCCATGGAGCGACCGGCACTTAAACCTTCTGCCCAGCCACGTTGTTTCAGGAAGGCTAACAAGCTGCCTTCGCCTTCATGACCAATCAGGCTGCTGATGACCTGAATCGGTTTGTAGGCATATAAATGTTTTGATGCTGGTAACGGAAAGGTAAATTGCAGACGACGAATTTCTTTCACCGGCTCAATATTCAGATCTAACGGCAGTTGCCCTTCGGTGAATAACGGCACTGGTTGTGGTTGTTTTGTGGTTTGTTGTTGTGGAACGGCATTAAAATGTGAAACCGCCCACTGTTCCAGTTGCTCCAGAGAATAATTACCCGCCAGTACCAATGTCATTTTATCGGATGAATAATGCTTGGCATAAAAATCCAATAATTCATCACGAATATTGCTGCCATCGCGATCGGCCAGCGTGTCCAGGTTGCCGGTTGAGAAGGAGGCAAACGGATGAGCCGGGTTCATTGCTTGTTTTTCAGCGGAAAAAATACGGCGGAAGTCATCTTTGTATTTGGACTTATATTCAGCATGAACCGCATTTTTTTCACGCTCGACGTATTGTGCGTCAAACGTTGGGGAAATAAAGAAAGGCGCAAAACGATCCAGTGCGCCTTCCATTGCAGTGTTATTGACCTCAAAGAAATAAGTGGTCTGGCTGTTGGCTGTAAAGGCATTGTGCGAGCCACCATTACGGGAAATATAAGCCTGGTAGTCACCCGCTTCCGGGTAAGGCTCGGTTCCTAAAAACAGCATGTGCTCTAAAAAATGCGCCAGGCCTTCACGTCCTTCCGGATCATCGCCACTGCCCACTGAAACCGAAACCGCTGCTGCGGCTTTATCCGCGTCAGGGGTCGAAACCAGCAGCGTTTTCAGCCCGTTATCCAGTTCCAGATAACGATATTGATAAGGGTCTGACGGGCTGACGATCAGCTCGGGTTGATCAAGGCGTTGGTACATAGAAAAAACAATCGCTGCAAATACGATGAGTAAAAAAGTCCAGTAACGAGGTGACAACATGCCAGCTCCTTTCCGTAAGGTTTATTGTTATTAGCCGACTCTGAATCAGTGAGCCGTGCCATTGGCATTAATAATGGCCTGGGCATCCGCAATTGAGTGACGCTGAGGGTCCAGTTGATTGATCAGGTTAAGACGTTGTTTGCTGTCTTCAAGTTCCGCCAGAACCAAAGCAAACTGCCCCTGAAATGCCTGGTCGATGGTGTCATACAGTTCCTGGGCGGCATCTTTGGATTCACCAGCATTACTTTCGCGCAATGTTTTTAAACACGCTAATGCAATCTGATGGTAAGCCTGGTCTTTATTCACTTCTGACTCCTGAAAACTATTTTGAGCGTTATTATCGCCGCTAATAATAACTCAGCCGGGTAGGATGAACAGCGTTATCGTGTCGGGAAATGTGAAACCGGGAGTGAATGAATCTGAGATGCTGGAAAGCCACGCTTCAGATTCTGAACCAGGCGAGTTGATCCGCTGTCAGAGGCGGAGACAGAGCATCACCGCTGAGCCAGTCTACATCACTTTGGTGCGCCGCCGCCAAGGCATCGGTGGAGTGAATATCGGGTGCATAAATGCTCAGTTTATGGGTGTGAATGCGTTGTAATAAACGCTTACTTTGCGGCAACGACTTGTTGTTGCTCATATTGGGTAAAAACTCGGGCGCCAGCACCACACCTTCAATGGGCAGAGTCAGGATCTGGCGTGAGTTGAGGAAGCTACGACCAAAATTGGCGACAAATAAGCGACATCTTGCCTGACGCCAATCGTGTCGTAATGATTGCTGAGGATACGATTCGTCCATCAGCTGGCTTTCATTGACAAGAATAACGGGGTCAATTGTATTGATCGAGCCTTGTTCTGCTATCAGATCTTCCAGCGCTTGCAAGTAGTTGCGGTTGGCTGCTTCATCGGCCAGCTGTGCGTCATACACCACACATAATGTTCCCTGAAAGGAAGCTTGCCAGGCTTGTAACATCACTGTTAGCCAGTCATGCCACTGTTGCTGGTCATAGTTAATATGAGGTGTTTTAAGCGCCACTATCTGACCACTGGCGTCGAATAATGCGGTGGTTTTATAGTCGCTATGTCGTTGCAAGCATTGGCCAGTTTCGTGATTTTCAGCAGTTTTTTCAGCGGGGAACGGCTTGTGTGCATTAACATCGTGAGTCGGGTGCTGTGAATATTCCGAATCATGATGTGTGTAGCGTTTGAGTTCATCCTGATAGGCGCTCGGTGCCAGGGTATTCTGGCTGACAAAGCGACACAAGCATACGCGATAGTGTTCACTGACGGAGGTCACTGCCATCCAGGCTGAAATTTTCTGTTCAGACATGGGTAAAAAACTGAAATACCCCAGCCAGCTGTGACTAGATTCAACCTGAGTGGTGATCTCAGCCTCTAACTCAAATGGCATGGCCGACAGGTTTGCAGCAAACAGGTTGATGCCAACCAGATCGGATTCCTCAACCCCTAGTGCTTCACAAACGGATGGGTTGGCCAAACGAATGACCCAGTTAGCATCGGTTAGCAGCAGAGGCTGATCGCCCTGAACATTGTGGCGCAGGAAAAGTGCTTTGCGCAGCAACTGATGTTGTTTAAGGCCTTCGGTGACATCATTTTTGAGCAGCAGGTTATCCCAGGGTTTTGCCACAAACCGGTGAACATCACCATGACGCCAGGCCTGTTGCAGAACGGGGTAATCAACTTGTCCGGATAACAGGATGCGGTAAGTGGCCGGAGAGCGCTGACGGACTTCACGACACAATGCTAAACCATCGGTGTTTGGCATTTTGTAGTCGGTGATCATCAGATGAATATCGTGCTGTGCAAATAACGTCAGTGCCTCGGACGCGTTGTTAGCCTCAAAAATCGTGAATGTGTCAGAGCGGAGCATTCTGCGCAGGGTTTGCAGGATGTCGGCTTCATCATCAACCAGTAATAAATTCCACTGCATCACTTGTCTCGTCACTTTTTAACAGGCCATCTATTACTGTAGCTGGCCTCACCAGTGAATAACAAGCGGATAACCGCATCATTAATGAGCGGTAACACATTGCTACAGAAATAATTCGCACAGAAAACAGGGTTTTTATACCCGTTTCTTGTTTACTACGGATTTTGCCTTGCATTGCTCGCAGGCTATCTATACTGAACCCATGTCCTGCTGAGTTTGAGAGTTCATGGTGAGGGATAAACAAGCATTAACAACCGGCGAAGTCGCTAAATATTGTGGTGTGAATTTTCGCACTGTCATCCGTTGGATTGAGCGCGGTCATCTTGAAGCGTATAAATTGCCGGGGCGCGGAGATAACCGCATACCGATAGAAAGCTTTGTTGCGTTTCTGAAAGGCAACAATATGCCGGTACCTGATGATCTGGTGCTCGGCGGTAAGGTGTTGTTGCTATTAGCGGGTAACAACGACAAGTCGATTGAGATTTCCGCCGCCGTTCGCCGGGCCGGTTGGGATGTTAAGGTGACATCAGACCCGATTCAATTTGGCTTTATGATTGCCCAGCAACAGCCCGGAGCGATCGCTGTCAGTGCAGACAAAGATCGCCAGTCGGTCGAAAAAGTACTTAAAGATGTCGAAGGTCGGGATATTTTGTGTTTGTGCTTCGACAAACCTGTCAATAAAGAAGCTGCTAACAGTCATTCCTGGTTGTATTATCAGTGGCCTAACGATCAACAAGAGCTGATTAATTACCTGACCAGCGATGTTGCTGCCTGATGCTCTTTGCTAATACAACAGGGTTGTGATGAATCTGGTTTGGCTTTTTTTAACAGTAACCCTGTCTCTGCTTGTTTCGTATCTGATTCTGCATTCCCGTAAGTTATCCAAACAGCTGGAGGCGGTTGAAAAAGACCGCACCCGGTTTCGGCTGCTATGGAAGCAAATGCCGGACATTGTCACTGAAATTGACCTCAATGGTTACATCGTTGATATCAATCACCCGGCCAGCGGTTTTGATAAAAGTCAGGTATTGGGAACACCTTGTGAACAATACCTGACGCCCGAGGTGGTCACTATTTTTCGTGACAAGATGCGCCAGGCCATCAGCACCCGGGTGACGCAACAATACGAAATGAGCGTCGATGCCGGCACTCAAGGAACACTGTATTTTTCCAATCAACTGGTTCCGATTATTTGTGATGGTGAATTGCATAGCCTGATGGCCATCAGTTCGGATATTTCGGAGCAGGTGAAAGCCAGAGAAGTGCTCAGGCTGGAGCGTGACCAGGCGGAAGAAGCCAATATTGCCAAAAGCCGCTTTCTGGCGAGCATGAGTCATGAGATTCGTACCCCGATGAATGGCTTGTTAGGGATGGCTTCGTTACTGGAGCAAACTGAGTTATCCAGTGAGCAGCACAGCTTCCTGAAAGTGATTCAAACCTCCTCTGACCACCTGCTGGCCATCGTCAACGATATTCTCGACTTATCAAAGATTGAAGCGAATAAGCTGGCTATCGAGGAAGAGGTATTCAGTTTACGCAGCATGGTGGAAGACTTGCTGAGCATGGTTTCGGCTAAAGCTAAAGAGAAAAGCCTGGTGCTGCAATCCTTTACCGAAGATGAGGTGCCCGACTTATTGCTCGGGGATGCTATTCGTATTCGCCAGATTCTGATGAATTTTCTGACCAATGCCATCAAGTTCACCGAACGAGGTCATGTGTTATTACGCGTTGTTCGGGTTGAGCGTGAGCAGCAGCGGGTATGTTTGCGTTTTACGGTGGAAGATACCGGATTAGGCATTGAAGCCAATAAGGCCATGCACTTGTTTGATGAATACAGCTTTGCTCATGGGCGGTTATCAACCATGGTTGGAGGTACCGGATTAGGGCTGAGTATTTGTCAGCGTCTTGCCAACCTGATGAACGGACAGGTTGGGGTGGTCAGTGCCCCCGGTGTGGGTTCGAACTTTTGGCTGGACTTATCGCTGGCGACTGTTGATGACGTTACCTTGCCGGTAGAAGAAGCCGCATCTGATCGTGTTAATACACACTCGCTTTGGCTGGTCGATGAGGTTCCGGTGAATCGGGCTTTGCTGGTTTCGGTTGGGCGGCGTTTACAAATGCCACTGCAACAGTTTGGCAGTTTGGATGATGTCAGTCAGGCAATTAACCGTGGTGAATCATTACCCGAAATTCTGGTGATCTCGAGGCGTTTATTTGAATCATTGCCGGACGCTATGGAGTGTTTGGTTGAGAAGGGGGTACGCATTGCTGTGACCTTTTCTGAGGCTGTTCATTTTGAAGAATCCAGCCTGAGAAAGCAGGGGGTTTACGGCTATTGGGACTGGCCCATCAGTGAAGAAAAATTACGCTCAATGCTGTTGGCACTGTCACAGTGTGAGACACAGCCAGAGCGCTTAATTACCCAGTACCGTCGAACAGGGGTGCTACCGGATAACTCGAAAGAACGGTTACAGCATAAACGTATTCTGTTAGCAGAAGATAACCCGGTGAATCAAAAGGTGGCGACTCAGATGCTCACCCGGATGGGGTGCGATGTTCGGGTTGCCACCACCGGATCTGAAGCCGTTGAACTGTATCAGGCACAGGCGTTTGATCTGATCTTGATGGATTGCCATATGCCGGAAATGGATGGTTTAGACGCAACGCGAGCGATTCGTAAGCTCGAAGGTGAAGCACACATTCCGGTTCTGGCATTATCGGCCGACGTCATGGCAGAACAGAAAAAAGCCTGCCTTGACGCTGGTATGAATGATTATCTGGCCAAACCTATTCGTGTTAATGAGCTTAAACAGGCTTTGTTAAAGTTTCTGTGATGACTTCATGAGGTGCCCTAGGTTTTAGAGCACGCTGCCATAGGGAATAAAGCGATTATCCGTTTTATTCTTGAGTGCTTTGATAAAATCTTTTTCCGGAAGTTGCTGATTCTTCTTCAGATAGCGGAAAATCCAGATAGCCGGGTTTTTATCCCGTGCTTGCCAACCGCTTAATTTCACTTCTGCAACCGTATAAAAGGTAGCCAGCGCCAGCTGTTGTTCATGGCTTAACTGCGCAATCACGGGTTGCCATGCTTCTTCGGTTAACTGCAGCCAGCTGCGGCCTGAAGCCAGTTGTGCATCATCCAGCAGCGCTGATATATCACCGCTACTCTCCAGCGCTTCTGCGGCCGAGGCCATTTTTTGCAGCACTGTCAAGTCGGGACTGGTAGAAGAGGGGTTGGCGGGTTGCCAAACATCGACCATAGAGGGTTACCTGATTCGCTCGTTGAGAAACGCAAGGATATACTAAAGCAATAATCAGGATAAACCGTTCATAGAATAGGGTTTTGGTTGCGATAAGATAGCTGAAGCATCTGCCAGCCCCCTTTCATAACACAGAACTCTGCGGTTAAACGGTATATAAAGAGAGTAATATGTCTGATCTGTTTGCGGATATTCGTCCGTTTAATGATGATGAAGTTGAATCCGTACTGACGCGGTTGTTGGCATCCGACACCCTGGTGTCTGCCATGCTGCAGTATCGTCTGCCACAACTCCCAAGGCTGTTGCGCCCTGTGGTCAAGCCGTTGTTTCGTACTTTGATGCGTACTCAGTTTAACCGTTTATCGTCAGTTGAGGATTTTCAATTCTGGCTGGAACCCCGGGTTGAGCAACTGTTAAACAGCACAACGACGGAAGTTGAAGTGTGTGGCCTGGACAACCTTGACCCGGAAAAAACACACGTCTGGATTTCCAATCATCGCGACATCGCGATGGATCCGACCATGATTAACTATTCTCTGCACCTGGCAGGCTGGCCAACCAGCCGGATCGCCATTGGTGACAACCTGTTGTCAAATCCAGACGTGGCCGATGTGATGCGGCTCAATAAGAGCTTCGTCGTTAAGCGTAATATTGAAAATAATCGTCAGAAGCTGAAAGAGTTGCAGCGTTTATCGGCGTATATCCGTCATTCCGTCAGCGAAGGTGAATCGATCTGGATTGCTCAACGTGAAGGCCGGGCAAAAGATAATATTGATCGCACCGATACGGCGGTTTTAAAAATGCTGGCCTTACATGGCCGTGCCAATAAAGAATCGTTTACGGACACCATGCAGCAGCTGAACCCAGTCCCGGTATCTATTCAATACGAATGGGATCCGTGTGATGTATTAAAAGCCCGGGAATTGGTGATGTTGGAACAAACCGGCAGTTACCAGAAGGAAGCGGAAGAAGATGTTCGCAGCATTTTATTGGGACTGACCGGGTGTAAAGGTAAAGTAAAAGTGAACTTTGGACGTCCTCTGACGGAGTCAGAATTGCTCGATGCTGATACAATGGCGCGCTGTATCGATCAGCAATTGACTGACATGGCCGAAATTTGGCCGGTTCATCAAGCCGCCGCAGAATTGTTACAAGCAGATGACGGTTTGATGTCTCAGGCTGCTCAGCGCCAACCGATCGATAATAAAAAAGTACAACTTGAACAGCGCTTAACGGGACTCCCGGATGCTGTTCGCCAGCAAATGCTTAAAAATTACGCCGTCGGTTGTTCTGCAGAAATATCTGACTGACCAGCTTGTTGCGGCACAGCAGAGATTGCCATTATGTCGCAACGTTTTGTTTCTCATATCCGTGTTTTTTTCTTATCGCTGTCTTTTGTTTGGTTAACAGGCTGTGACCTGGGCATTGATTACAGCGATAAAGATGAACGTATCGACGTTAATTATTTTAAGCAGCAGTGTGATAAAGACTCCGCCAGTCTTTGCTTTAGCGTCAAAGATGAAGGCAGCGACAGTGATTACGAGGTATTTAATAACCTCAATGGTTTCAGCAGTTATCAGTGGGGAAATTACTACACGATTAATGTTGAAACTTCTTTCGACAACTCAGGTGATGCAGAAAGTTATCGCTTCTTATCCGAACACACTTCCACCGCCAACAATAATGCGTTCAGCCTGACACTGTATCCGCGTTCAGGTGTGATCAGTGCGGCCAACTCAGAAAAAACGTCCTGGTCTTTGGGGGGCGAAATTACCTTTACCACGACATCAGAGCAGGGAACGGATATTGATCAGGCGATCGCCGATGATCATGTCATGCAACTTGAATTCACCGCAGCAAGCAACGTGCTGACGTTCTCTTCCCTGGTTTGTTCCGCTGCTGAAGATGATTTTGCATCGGCTTGTGAAGGCATCAGCAAAGACGAATGGACCATCCGTCATTTTCAAAGTGATTGTAATTTTACCGAGCCAACTCTGTGTCTGGTCTACCGTGCCGACAGTTCGGATGACTGGGAATTATTGCAAACCACATCATCGGATATTTCGGGCTTTTCTCCGGAGTGGGGTCAGCAATATGACATCGAGGTCGAAAAAACACTCAGCTCAGGTGGCCAGCTGACGTCGGCCAAACTGGAAACGAATGATGACTCGCCCGAAACTCTGTCTGGCAGCAGCAATAATTTTTTATTTGTTTTGAATGCCCGAGACCTGGCCGATGCTGACTCGGATAATAAAATTACGCTCTATGATGGTGAGCAAACACTCCTCTGCGACACCCTGTGTAATGATTTTGCTCAGGCTAAAGACGACGAACATATGTTGTTGCTGGATGCTTATGTTGAAGTCAGCGGAGGCAATAACACCCAAAACAACAACCAAAGTGATGGTGATGCGTCAGTGAACCAACGCATTGAAGTTGTGGTGACGTCGATTGTCTGCAACGAAAATGTGGGTAGCGACTTTGACAGCTGTGTTGAGGATCAGGACGATATCGATTGGTGGCCAGCTAACCAATCTCAGTAGCATTGTTAAAATACTGGAACGGAATTTCCAGGTTAATCGTTTCGTCAGTTAGCCAGATGGTATTGTCATCAATGGTCAGCTGTAGATTCATCGTACGTTTGACGATCTGGCCCAGCTGATCACAGCCCTGAAGTTCCAGTACCGAGACATTATCAAAGCGTTCCAGCTTGCTCTTTTGCTGCTCCCACCAGATGGAGAATGGTCGTTGTTGAAATCCTGCAATGACCACGTGTTCTGAGCGACCGCTGGCTTTCCGAACGCGCTTTTCGTCCGGTTGACCCAATTCAATCCATAGCTCAATTTCGTCACTCAGGCTCTTCTGCCAGATATCCGGTTCATCATCACTGCTCAGGCCTTTGGTGAACTCCAGTGAATCACTGGCGTATAAACAAAAGCATAGTAACCTGACCAGCATGCGTTCTTCTGTTTCGGATGGGTGTAATGCCAGAGTTAAGGTGTAGTCCTGATAATGGTGGCGACGTAAATCAGAAATATTCAATTGCGCTTTAAAAATAGTGGCAGATAAAGCCATAAAAAATCCTGGAAAATAAAAGGAGAGTTTGATGATTTAAGGTATCAGCAGGCGCTCATTGACGATTTTCTCTGGCCCATACTTCCAACATCATTCGTACACGGTCATCACACATCTGATCAGACAACTGCAGGTCTTCCCGTACTTCCCGTATCAGGTTTTGATCCTGAACCTGATCATAACAAGCGCTCACTTCCAGGCTGAGGTCACGTCCGCAAGCTTCGTATAAGGTTTCTAATAATTGCTCTGTTCGCGGAGCGTCATCACTGGCAACCAGTGGTTGCTCCAGGTCGTGTTCCAGCTCACGTAATACCGACCAGCAGGTTTCGCCCCGCTGATAGAGTGTGTCCTGGCTGATACCGTGCAGGTCTTCGAGTGCAAAGTCCCAGTCATGCCAATCGTCTTCGGGTTGTATCAGGGTTGTTTTGATGGTGCCATCGGCCAGTGACCAGGCAATGGCAACAGGGTGGGCGTTTTCTTCCCAGGAGCTGCCATCAACGGCCAGAAAATGAGGGTAACGGTGGCTGCTTTCATCGGTCATGTTCAGCGATGCTCGTGGATAATTAAATTCGGGCGAATGTACGACGTCAGCCAGGCTTTGACAAGGGTAGGGGTGTCAGAAACTGTTCGGCCTGTTCGGCCGGCAATGGTCGTCCATAAAAATACCCTTGTGCTAAGTCGCAACCGCTATCAATCAGAAATTTTGCCTGTTCTGACGTTTCAACGCCTTCAGCGACGACCAACATATCCAGATTTTTTCCCAGTGCAATAATGGAAGAGGCAATAGCCTGGTCAGCGTTACTATTGCTCAGATCTTTAACAAAAGTCCGGTCAATTTTAATGGCATCAACAGGCAGGTTTTTCAGGTAATTTAATGATGAAAAACCGGTGCCAAAGTCATCGAGATAAATATATATCCCGTTACTGCGGAAATATTCTAATACCTGCCGGGCATTGTTGAGATCCTGCATCAGCAGGCTTTCGGTAATTTCAATAGAAATCAGATTGTGCGGCAGCTGCAGGGTTTCCAGCGTGCTGATAATGTCTTTATCAAAATCCGGTATTAAAAACTGTTTTGGCGAAATATTAATACTGATATTGGCGTTAAAACCACGCTCATACCAATGTTTTGCCTGCTGCGCTGCCTGGCGTAATACCCAATCGCTGACACGGCCAATCATGCCAGCATCTTCAGCAATGTGAATAAAGCTGTCGGGAGGAATAAAGCTGCCATCTTTTTGCGGCCAGCGAATTAATGCTTCAAAACTGTGTGTTGCCGTTGTACCTGCTGTTGCACCGTGCTGCTGTAAAAAAAACTTGGGTTGGTAAAATAACTCCAGCTCGTCATTTTCCAATGCATGGCGCAGATTGGTTTCCATTGTTAAACGGTGTTGTGCAATCCGCTCCAGTGATGGCGTAAAAAAGTGGAATCGGTTTTTGCCATTTTCCTTGGCTCGGTACATGGCAATATCCGCATTTTTAAGCAGTGCACCCGGTGTTGTACCGTCGTTCGGGTACATTGCAATACCCATCGAAGCGCCAATAAAAAAGGTTCGGTCATTAACCGGAATGGGCTCTGCCAGTGTTTCTAACAAACGTTCGGCCAGGTACAACACTTCTTCCTGATTACGCACTGCGTCGAGCAGGATGACAAATTCATCGCCACCTATGCGAGCGAGAGTGTCACTTTCCCGTATCCGATTTTTCAGACGTTGGCTGACTTGCTGTAATAACACATCCCCCGCGTCATGGCCCAGGCTATCGTTAACCGCTTTAAATGCATCAAGGTCAAGATAACAGACGGCTAAGCGCTTTTTCTGGCGCTGAGCACGCTGGATGGCATTTTCCATGCGATCCAGTAATAACACGCGATTGGGTAGCTGAGTTAAGGCGTCATGACGGGCCTGATGCTCGATGGTTTGTTCTTTTTCACGAATTTCAGTGGTATCCCGTAACATCCAGATAAATCCAGCCACAGGGTCATTGCAGGCATAAGCCTCAACCCAGTGGTTATTATGGCTGCGGTACACTTCATGTAAAAAATCACCGGGAGAATTGATCAGTGATTCCACCTGGTGTTGTAGCTTTTGTGGCTCAGTGACCAAACTCATGGAGTTTTTCATCAGGTCGCGTAAATCCATGCGCTGGATTTCATCTGGACTTAATTGGCTTAACGCCAGGTAACGCTGGTTATAAACCGCCGGGTGGCCATCGGTGTTAATGACTAACACACCTTCTTGTGATGCATTCAGTGTGGCATCCAGAATCTGATAAGACTGCTTCAGTGCTTGCTGAGAGGCGGCCTGTTCCTGAAGGTTGATACGTAATTTATGATTGCGTTGCAGTAACTCTTCGGAGGTGAGCTGTAATGAACGCTCCAGCATTTCCCGATCCACATCCTGTTGCTGATAGGCCTGATCAATGACTTCCAATAAGTCTTTAAAGCGGTGCTGATCTTGTGGATCCGGCAAATAGCGCTTTAGCTGGCGTTTTAACAAACGATGCATGGCTACTCCTGTTCCGAAAAGGTCGTAACCGTCATGGTTTGATTGTGCAGGTTACAAGGGCCGTTCCCCATGATGGGTGCAATTTCACCATAAGAATAAAAGCCGCTATGGGGAATATCCTGGCACAGGGTTTCGGATAACACTTCGACTTCTTCATCGGCAATTTGTTGCAATACCGAACGACGGCCAATACAACTGACCATCAAGGCAAAGTCAGGACAGCTGTCTGCGCAGTCTCCACACGCTTGTGCACTGGCTAGCTGAGCGCCATCAATCAGGCTATCCATGCTGGCATGCATCAACTGGGTGATTGAACCTTCGGGAATATTTAACGCAAAAATCAGGCAGTTATCTTCGCGGTCGATACCAAACACGGTGCAAACAACCTGATCAGTGTCTTGTTCGTGGTAACGTACGCCTAATGGAAAACGCTGGCCTGAGGCTGGCAGATCGGCGGCATGTTCACCCAGGTATTGCTCATACAATGCCAGCGCACTCTGGCCATCTAATTCATATAAACGATTGCCTTCTGAGCGTGTCACATAACGCATTGGGCCAAATGCTTTCCAACCGCCATAACAGCCATATTTCACCTGTAATCGGCTGCCATAAAAACCAACCAGAAGAATGCGATTGCTGGAGATACCATCCTGATGATAGGTGTAGGTTTGCTGATAACGTTCACCGTCGCCGGCCACCCCACCCGAGATGTTATTAAATGGAGCCAGAGCGGTGGTGATTCCCTGAACCGCTGTTTGGGCGTTTACTGATAAGCCATCGGTGAGCATCATCAGGTGTTGAAGATCTGTATGCTTAGCCTGCTGCGCCAGCTGTTCCGCTACAGCCGCACTGCTGTCGGGTGAAGTTACTTCCTGGCTGAATACTTTGATACGGGTATCGGAAAAATACATCAGAGTAATGGTGGCAATATTATCGCGTACGGTGCGTTGCGCAATTTCTCCGCTGGTGGAGCATCCGGCAATGTGAGTTTCCGGGAAATGATGCTGTAGCAGAGGTAATGCTTGTCGTGCGGCTTCATTGCCAAACAGAAGAATTAACTGCGGCGCTTCGTCAGGAAGCTCTGGCGTCATCTTGCCATTCTGCCAGATGTGTTGGCTGACTTTCATACCTGTTCTCCTGTTATATTCATACCGGTGGGGTAGTCATGAAATAAAAGAAACAGGGTGCCGCGCATAAAAGCCTCTCAGGTGGTGCTCCGGAGAAACTACATTCTCCGCTAATCGACTCAGTTTAGCAGTGAAAAACTATCTATGCTGGCTGCTTTTCCCCATATTTTTTAAATGGTTATAGTGCCCGATAAGCGCTTGCCACACGGTTGGGTATGAGCGCATTCTGTTGGCAACCGAAGTTGAACGCAGCATACGATTTAATTCCGGGTAGTGAATATGGCTGATGCGAGGAAATAGATGATGCTCGAGCTGAAAGTTCAGTCCTCCCAGTGCCCAGGTCACCAGTCGGTTGTCGGTAGCAAAATCCACCGTGGTTCTCAACTGGTGTACTGCCCATTCATCAGCCATTTCTCCGTCTTTGTCTCCTCCTTGTTGTGGTGCCGGAAACTCCGCTTTATCAACCACATGCGCTAGCTGGAAAACCACCGCAAACAGAAACCCTAAGGCCGCATGCATGATTAAAAAGCCGGTGATGGTATTTTCCCAGCCCAGCAATGTCGCAGGCAGCATCAGGTAAAGGCCGATATAAAGCGCCTTGGAACACCAGAACTCAACATGGTCTGCGATGCTCATACTATGACTGAAAGCGCGACTGGCAATGCGGCGGGTGAAGTAGGCCTTATAATCTAAAACAAAGAACCAGAATAAACTGGTCAGCGGATACAGAAACCAGGCATAGAGGTGTTGCCAGCGGTGAAAAAACAATCGAGGCTGCCTTGGGCTCATACGGAATAAACCAAATGCATCAATGTCTTCATCCAGCTCATCTACGTTGGTAAAGGTATGGTGATTGCGATTGTGCTTTTGTGCCCAATAAAACCGGTTTGAGCCAATCAGGTTAAAGCTCAGTGCCGCCAATCGGTTGACTTTTTTTGAGCGGCTGAAAGATTCGTGGGCACCATCATGCATGATATTAAAACCAACCAGTGCGGTTGCGATTCCGTGTGCCATCCAGGCCAGCCAGCTACACCCGGAAGGTGCGATAAAAATTAATAAAAAGCTAAGCAGAAATGCGCTACTGATAATGGCCGCTTTGCGATAGAGAGTACGATTGCCGGTTTTATGCGTGTTGCTGTCACGGAAGTACTGATTGACCTGCTGCGATAGCTGTTGGTAAACCACACGATTCCCGCTGGGAAAATGGATCGAATGCATTGTTATTATTGGAGTTAGTTATTTTGTCGTATCTTAGCGAAATCGTGTCTGATATTAAATACTGGTAAGGCATCGGTTAAATATCCGGCACAAACTGCTCGGCTTGCTCCTGATGTTTTTTGCGGAAAGCACGAGGGGACATGCCCAGCCAGCGGCGAAAAGCTCGGCCAAAATTTGATGGATCGTTGTAGCCCAATTGGTGGGCTAATTCATCGATGGAGCAAGGACTATTCAGCAGTGCCTTCATGGCTGATTCGCAGCGAACTTCTTCAATAATGTGCTGATAGCTGGTGTTGATTTGAGCCAGTTGCCGGTTAATTGTCCTGGGACTGGAATCCAGCCGTTCCGCCATCACCGCCAGCGTTGGGTGGGCTTGTAGCTGCTTTAGTTGTGAGCGGATTTTACTGGCCAGATCTTGCCCTTTATCGAGCTGATCGAGTAATTCGAGGCATTCCGCTTTGGCATTTCTCCGGGCAATGATGTTGGCATTGGAAACCTGGGCATCCAATAAATACTCAGGCAAGCACAGCTGATTATGCGTCTGCTTAAACATCACTGGCACGCCAAGAATATCCTCATAACAAAAATCAGGTTTTTGTGCGCTGCCAGTGAGTTTGACGATGGCGGTTAACTCTTCGTGCTGTTGAATCAGAAAACGAAAAATGGTGACAAAGGTGGACAGGATATTGTGTACAACAAAGTCAAATGTATCAGGCATCGCCGCTAACCGGTTAATCTGAATAATGGCGCTGTCGTCTTCCTGAATAAAACGAATGTCCGCCATCAGGGTTTGGCTTCTGGCATAACGAATGGCTAACGACAGGGCATCATTGAGGGTTTCTGAGGCCATCATGGTCAGTCCGAGAAAGCCATGGCTGTGGACATTCATACGCTTACCATGTTCCAGCCCTAGCAACGGGTCATTAGTGAGCCGGAGCGCATTTTCGATAATTTTATGATATTGCAGCGGGGAAACCTGCTCCCGGGTTGATGTCAGGGATTTGGCAGACAGGCCAGTACTGCTAACCAGTTGATGAGGCTGAATACCCTGATGGGCCAGCATTTCAATTAATTGTGATAAATATTCGGTATCGATGCAGGGCGTTTCGATACCAGGTGTTTCTGAATGCTGTCGGGAAGTTGAACTGGCTGATGGCATGGGGCGTATCGGATAGGTATTGGCGTATTATGACCGGAATCATTTCATGATTGGCCCTTTAACTCAATGAAACTTTGCTTCATAGTTCGGGTTATTAAAAAAACAATCAGACCTTCTGCTCGGCAAACTCAGTTTTTCTTACGGCTCAGGGACGTCAGGGCAACGGTTATTCTCTTAAAATCCGCATTGGGGAGACTACACGTGGAAGCATCTTTCTGGGATGGTAAGCGCGCACCTGGCGTGCCAGATACGATTAATCTGAGCGAATACGACGCAGTTGTTGAAGTGATAGAACACTCTTTCAAACGTTATGCTGAGCGTCCGGCATTCACCAGTATTGGTTATACACTCACGTATCAACAGATTGATGAATACAGTGCAGCCTTTGCGGCTTATCTGCAAAATCATACAACCCTGAAGCCCGGTGATCGCATCGCGATTCAGATGCCAAATATTCTGCAATTCCCGATTGCGATGTACGGTGCACTGCGTGCCGGCATGGTGGTGGTAAACACCAACCCGCTGTACACCGAACGAGAGATGAAACATCAGTTTAATGATTCTGGTGCCAAAGCTCTGGTGTGCATGGATGTGTTTGCTCAATCCGTACAGAACATTAAAGACGAAACGGGTTTACAGCATATTATCGTGACGTCGCTGGCGGATATGTTGCCTTTCCTCAAGCGTACTCTGATTAACAACGTCGCTAAGTACGTTAAAAAGATGGTTCCGGCCTACAGCTTGCCGCAAGCGGTGTCTTTTCGTCAGGCCCTGGCTCAGGGCGCGAAACATAATGGTTTTGAGAAAAACTATATTAAGAATCCGGATGACACCATTATTCTGCAATACACCGGTGGTACGACCGGTGTAGCCAAAGGTGCAGAGCTGACCAACCGTAACCTGGTTGCCAATATGATGCAGGCTCACGCCAGCTTGCAGCAGGTTGACGACAAAGGGCAGCCGTTAAAACCAACCAGCGGTGCAAAAATTGTTGCGCCACTTCCGCTGTATCACATTTATTCATTTACTGTGCACTTAATGGCCCTGTTTGAATCGGGTGATCACAGTATTCTGATCGCTAACCCGCGTGATACCGATATGTTTGTACGCATGATGAAACCGCATCAGCTAACCGGCATTATTGGTTTAAACACCTTGTTTGTTTCTTTGCTGGCTCACAAAGAATTCCGTGAGATGGACTTCAGTCAGCTGCGTATCACGTTATCGGGTGGTACGGCTCTGGTGGACGACACCGCCAGTCGCTGGAAAGAATTAACCGGTGTGGGTATTTCGGAAGCTTATGGTTTAACCGAATGTTCTCCAGCCGTGACCATGAATCCGGGTGCCGGACTTGAGCGTCAGGGAACCGTTGGCCTGGCAGTTCCTGGTACTGCCTTGAAGTGCATCGATGATGAAGGCAATGAAGTTGCTATTGGTGAGCGCGGCGAGCTGTGCGTGAACGGCCCGCAGGTCATGAAAGGTTACTGGAATCGTCCCGAAGCGACGGCAGAAACATTCACCCCGGATGGCAAATGGTTCCGTACTGGTGACGTTGCGGTGATTGATGAAGACGGTTTCGTCAAAATCGTTGACCGGATTAAAGACATGATTCTGGTGTCAGGTTTTAACGTTTATCCAAATGAAATTGAAGATGTGGTTGCCGCTCATCCGTCGGTTGAAAACTGCGCGGCCATTGGTATCCCTGATGACAAAACCGGCGAAGCAGTGAAGTTATTTGTGGTTGCGTCAGACTCGAATGTGACGGTCGAAGAAATCCGTAACTTCTGCCGTGATAAATTAACAGCGTACAAAGTGCCACGTTATGTTGAATTCCGAGAGGAATTACCAATGACTCCAGTTGGTAAAATTCTGCGTCGTGAATTAAAAGACGAAGAGAACGCGAAGCAAGCTGAGCCAGCCTGATACGTTTATTCTTCTGACAAAACGCCCGCTTTTAAGCGGGCGTTTTTGTTTCCTTTCTATCTCAATCTAAAACTAAAACACCGAACTGACACCACATGCCTGCTTATCAGGCCAATGGTTTGAGTACTGAGCTGAGTGACAATGCTTACCGTTTTATTGCCATTGTCAGATTAAGGTTAACGTTCATTATGATTCAGTACAAAGCACCGATAAAAGACATTAAGTTTTTAATTAACGATGTCTACAAATTTCAGCAACACTATCAACATATTCCGGGTGGTGAAGAAGCCACTCCGGAGATGGTGGATATGATTTTAGAGGCTTCGGCTTCTTTCTCCGAAGAGGTTCTCTCTCCGCTTTATCAAACCGGTGATAAAGGTTGCCGCTTTGAAGGTGGCGATGTGCAAACCCCGGCCGGTTTTAAAGAAGCCTATCAAATGTATGTTGAGAATGGCTGGCAGTCGATGTCGACACCGGTTGAGTACGGCGGTCAGGGTCTACCCATGTCGTTGTCCGTTGCCAAGTCAGAAATGATCGGTACGGCCAACTGGCCCTGGGGAATGTACCCCGGACTTTCGTTAGGTGCGATGAACACCATCTTTTTGCACGGTACTGAGGCACAAAAACAAACCTTTTTTATGCCGCTGTCGGAAGGTCGTTGGACGGGAACGATGTGTCTCACCGAAGCCCAATGTGGTACCGACCTGGGCCAGGTTAAAACCAAGGCGGAACCTAATGGTGATGGTTCATACGCCTTAACCGGACAGAAAATTTTTATTTCATCCGGCGAGCATGACCTGGCTGAAAATATTATTCATATCGTACTGGCAAGATTACCGGGTGCTCCAGAGGGAACCAAAGGTATTTCTCTGTTTATTGTGCCGAAATTTAACGTGAATGATGATGGCTCGCTGGGGGAGCGCAACCCGGTCAGTTGTGGCTCCATTGAAGAGAAAATGGGGATTCACGGATCATCGACCTGTGTGATGAATTTTGATGGTGCCAAAGGTTTTTTAATCGGTCCTGAAAACAAGGGACTGATGTGTATGTTCACGTTTATGAATACCGCTCGCATCGGTACATCAATCCAGGGGCTGGCATCCGCAGAGTTATCATTTCAGGGAGCTCTGCCTTATGCCAAAGACAGACGCTCTATGCGTTCGTTAACCGGCACCAAAGATCCGGATAAAGCAGCAGATACCCTGATGGTTCACCCGGATGTACGTCGCATGTTATTAACGCAAAAAGCGATTGCTGAAGGTGGCCGTGCCATGATTTATCACGCAGCCCGATTGGCTGATTTGATGATGGCGGCACATTCCAAAGGAGATACTGCACTCTATGAGCAATATGATGATGAATTAGGTTTCCTGACGCCGATTCTGAAAGCCTTCCTGACGGAGCTGGGTTACGAAGCGGCTAACCATGGGGTGCAGATTTATGGTGGCCATGGATTTATTAAAGAGTGGGGTATGGAGCAAATTGTACGTGATGCTCAGATTTCCAAACTTTATGAAGGAACCACCGGTGTTCAGGCATTGGATTTATTAGGGCGGAAAATGCTACTGGGTAAATTTAAATCTTTTGATAATTTTTCCAAGCAGGTTCAGGAATTTACTCGTGCGACTAAACGCCCGGAAATGAAAAAGATGATCCGCAAGCTCAAGCGCACCATGCTTGGCTGGAAACTGAATAACTATCACATTGCTTTTAAGGCATCTAAAAACCGTGACATGGTTGGCTCAGCTTCGGTCGATTACCTGATGTATTCGGGTTACAACGCCATGGCGTATTACTGGGCGATGATGGCCGAAACGGCTTATCAGAAACTGGAGTCCGGAGATGGTGACGCTGACTTTTATAAAGCAAAAATTCAGATGGCAGAGTTTTATTACAAGCGTATGCTGCCAAGAGCTAAGTCACATGCCAAGATGATGGTGCGCGATCCTAAGTCGTTAATGCAAATGAAAGAAGAACATTTTTCTTTCTTAGACTGATGCCAGAAAAAATCCCACTTGAATTCAATTCGTAGTGAATCCAGGTGGGATTTTTAATCTTGCTGGTGAAATGTTAAATAAGCCGCCTATCAGACTCGTTCTGATTCTGTAAAGGCGGTATCCGCATCGCTGATGACCCGGTTACGGCCACCATGTTTGGCTTCGTATAATGCAGTGTCGGCACGTTGTACCAGGCTGTCAGTATTATCTATGCCGCGTAACGTAGCGCAGCCAATACTGGTGGTTACCTGCAGTTTGCCTTTGGCATTTTCAAAGGTCATATCGCTGATGCTCATACGGATGCGCTCGGCGATACGTAAAGCACCTGCCTGGTCGGCGCTGGATAGCATGACCAGAAATTCTTCGCCGCCGTAACGGAAACACATATCGGTTTGTCGAATGCAGGCTGTCATGCAATCGGCGGCATCTTTCAGCACCTTGTCACCCATGCTGTGACCAAACTCATCGTTCACCTGCTTGAAGTGGTCAAGGTCAATCATCAACACGGATAACTGCTGGCCGTGGCGTTTGGCCAATTCGACTTCACGACTGAGTGTTTTATCTAATGCCACACGGTTGCCCGCGCCTGTCAGTGGATCACGGAAGGCGGCAGCCAACGCTTCGTAATACCGTAAAGCATTACGCATCGGATAAACCAATGTGGTCAACAAGCCTTCCAGGTTCGCCAGCTCGTGCTCACGAAAACGAGTCGAGCGGTGAAAGGTCAGGTCACCCATATAGTCCTGCTGTGTTTGCAGGCGATAGCTCACGGAATGTGGTGAGTTTTTCCCCTGGCTGATCAGCAAGTTATTGGCTGAATGGGCAAAGGTAAGTCCGTCGACCAAAACGGCTTGCTGGATCTCTTCAAAAAAGATTTCCAGTAGCTGAGACAATTCCAGCGTGGTCTGTAACTTGCCGGATAATTTTAATAATAATTCCGGGCGTAAATCAGGTTTTAACGCAAGGTCACCAATTGATGTTACGGCTTTTTCTTCTCGTAACTGAGCACGACCATTGCTGTGTAAAGGACTCACCATGAGCAACCTCATAGGGGTAAAAATACTTAAATCGGATAAAGCGATTTCTGTGCCAGTATTTTTTAAACTTAAAAGTCCTTATAAAACAGTGGTTTACGAGGATTTGGCAGGGTTAGCTTAGCAGCTGATGACTATTTGGCGTCGCTAATAAAAAGGTTTTAGCCAATAAAATGACTGATTGATTAGTAAAAGGTGGCAGTTGAACGACGCTGTTGACCTGTCTTAACTGTCATTATTGGGGAGTTGATTGGAATGAAGCACATGGTTGGCAGGCCGCTGTGGCAGCGGCAACAAAGGTTGCCGCTGTTTGCCGCCATGAAATAGCGGCCAGATATTGCTACAAGAGATGGCTACAGGATATTGCTCAAGAGCTTTTGTGCTTCTTTAATCAGAGACTGAAGGTGATCCTCCCCCTGAAAACTCTCGGCATAAATTTTATAGATATCCTCGGTGCCACTTGGGCGTGCGGCAAACCAGCCTTGCTCCGTGCAGACTTTTAAGCCACCTATCGACGCATTATTTCCGGGCGCATTGGTATGTACTGAGGTGATGGCGAAACCAGCCAGCTCACTTTCCGTAACGCTATCCGCCGTCAGTTGTGCAAATGCAGCCTTTTGTTCTGGTGTTGCAGCGGCATCAACACGCTTGTAATGCGGGTTACCATGTTGCTCCACCAGTTTGGCGTAATACTGTGATGGCGTCAGGCCGGTAACAGCGGTGATTTCTGCCGCTAACAAACACAAAACAACGCCGTCTTTGTCGGTGCTCCAGGGCTTGCCATCAAAGGTCAGTAAGCTCGCTCCGGCACTTTCTTCACCGCCAAATGCCAGCTCGCCCTGGAACAATCCCTGAACGAACCATTTAAAGCCAACCGGTACTTCATACAAGGTACGATCATTAGCCGCAACGACACGATCCATCATTGAAGACGTGACTAAGGTTTTGCCAACTTTTAAGTCCGCTGACCACTGTGGGCGGTGTTTCATCAGGTAATCCACACAAACACACAGGTAGTGGTTTGGGTTCATCAGGCCTGCGGCATCGACAATGCCGTGTCGGTCGGCATCCGGATCATTACCGAACGCCAGGTCAAACTGATCTCGAATTTCCAGCAGATTGGTCATGGCCGCGGTGCTGGAACAATCCATACGAATACGACCATCGTGATCTGGCGGCATAAAGGCGAAAGACTCATCAATCTGATCGTTCACCACCTGTAGGTTAAAGTCCGGGTTTTCAGCCAGCTTGTTCCAGACGGGTAATGCCGTGCCGCCCATTGGATCAGCGCCCAACTTCAATGAGCTGCTGGCGATGGCCTGTAAATCGATGACTCGTTTCAGATCTTCAACGTAAACACCGACGTAATCGTAGGTTTGTGTGTTTGCCAGTGCCTGCGCCATATCCAGACGTTTCACATCGGTGCAATTGTTTTGCAGGTATTGGTTTGCACGGTTTTCAATCCAGCTGGTGACCGTACCGTCAGCGGGGCCACCATCGGGGGTGTTGTATTTAATGCCACCATCTTCAGGCGGGTTGTGAGACGGTGTGATAATAATACCGTCGGATTTCTCTGCTGCTTGAGTATTCGCTGTCAGAATGGCATGGCTCACCAGAGGCGTGGCGGTGACTTCATCATCCTGTGCAATTCGCACATCAACCTTGTTGGCGGTTAAAACCTGAATCACAACGTCCCAGGCGGGTTTTGATAACGCATGGGTGTCGCGGCCAACAAATAGCGCACCGCTGATATTATGTTGCTCGCGATAATCGGCTACCGCCTGGGCGATCGCAACGATGTGCTGCTCGTTAAAGCTTCCTTTCAGGGATGTGCCCCGATGCCCTGATGTGCCGAACTTGACCGGCTTTAATGCTTCGCCATTGACTTCAGAAGCTGAAAAAAGAGTTAAAACAGATTCGTTGAACATCCTCATTCCTTGTTTGTAGAAACCGAAAACCAAATAATCGCGGCATTTTCTTACAATCTGATGAGAATGTCTTGTGTTGTGGGGCTTTGCAGCAATGCAGGCATGACAGATCAGCCACTTGCGTTGTTTGGATAATGAAAAAGAAAGGCGAGGCAAAATGGCCTCCTCACAGGGACTCGAACCCCGATCAACCGCTTAGGAGGCGGTAGTTTTATCCGGTTAAACTATGAGGAGACTGGCTGAAGATTTTAATACGTTGTTACTAAGATGTCATGCCTGTCAGAGATCGCCGACTTCGGAGTCTTGTTGTTCTTTAACACGCCGCTCTTCCCACTGGAATTCGGTGATGAGTCGATCAATATAACGTTGTGCTGTGGCTGAAATTAATGTGAAGGCAAAGCCGCAATGGGTGTTGCCTTGGTCATCGAGAATGACGTGGCGAGCTTCCAGAGAGCAGTCCATGTAATGTTCCTGGTTAAAGCGAACTTTAGCGATTGGAAAGTTCCGTATCTCGTCGAGGCGTTTTTTGACGTTGCCATTAATTTTCACCCGAAAGCCATTCGATGACAGATCCTGAATGGTTCCCAATATATTGCCTTCATCATCTGGCATCTGAATTTTCAGGCGAATGTTATGTGCCGGGGGCACCATCACCCGATACGCCGTACGGCGTTGCAAATAAAGCAGGCTCTCAGGAAACTCAACCCGGTATTGTTCTTTGGCGGCGCTGTATTTCATGCGCCCGGTAACTTTGAACTCAATGCGAATGCCCTGGGAGTCACACTCAACGGTGTAACGGTTGCCCTGGCGAATCAGGTCATTGCCTTCTTCGGGAGTCACCTGATCCATAAAGAAGCTACGGCTCTTCAGGTCGGTCTGGGTGATCGCAGAGCGAAATGTATGTTGCTGGCTTTCAATGCGGATTTGCACGGGTGTTTCCATCACCACAATTTTTCGCAATGCGCCATAAATGTCTTCGGGGGCGGTCAGAATATATTCCTGGTTGCTGTCCTGTAACATTGAGAAGTCCGTCGATTACTACCGTTAATACTGGGTGCAGTTAATGCAATTGCAGTTAATGTTAGGTTTAGTCAGGCCGTTGTGTAGCCTGAACCTCGGTTCAGCCCTCTGGCTTTACCAGTTGCACTGTATAATTGTGGATCATTCTGCTTGCCACGCAAGATATTAAGTTGATCAATTGTGCTTTTTCGCGCTTTTAACACCATTTCAGACAGGACTTCTGACAGGTGCTGGTTGGCGGAATAGCTATCGGCTAATTGTTGCCACAGGGTTTTAATTTCATTTTGATCGGCAAACTCCGGCCGTAGCAGGCAATCTCTGGAGTGGGGGAGTTGTTCCTGGGTCATCCAGTCCAGACGTTGTCTGGATTGAGATTGCAGGGTGGATAGCAGCTGGGATTTTTGTTGTTGGAGATCCGCCAGCGGCTTCAGTTCGCGGTTGCGAAAAGCCGCCAGTTCTTGCTCAAGCAACTGATGCAGGGACTGGGTCACCTGCAGCTCGGAAATCAGAAGCTGAGCAAAGGTGGTACTGATATCAGGCATAAGCCCTCGCTGGAATTAGTTTAAACGCTCCTCGAAATCAAGCATTTTTCCTGCCAGCTTTTGATAATCAATTTTGTATTCGCCGCTTTCAATCTGACTGCGGATGCGCTCAACGGTGCTGTCGTCGACATCCGGCAAGCTGCGTACTTCAGCTTCAATTTGCTGAATGCTTTTGCTGCTGGCACTCAGTTTTACCTGGTCAGTAAAGCCAGCGCTGTCTTTGGCTTGTGTCTGCGCTTCTGACCCGGCGGGTGCTTTGCTGGGTTCGTTCCGGGTTCTCGCATGATTATCGAGACCTCCGGTAAATTTATTGATGTTCATTACTAAATCTCCGAGCTGAATAGCCATTATACACTCCTGCATAGGTGTTATCGGCGCCTAAAGTTAGAACTTTAGGAATTTTTTGAAATTTTATTGCACTTGTACTAAATCACGCGCGATCACGGTGGCGCTGATGACTTTTTGCGATTGATTGTTACGTACTCTGATGCGTTGGCCTTTATGGCCTGAGGCCAGTGCGGTGCCTTCCATCTCGACCTGAATGCCGGGCCGCTTGAGCCGAATCGCAACATGCTGGCCACGCTTCACTAGTTGTGGCAATTCCAGCATGTCTGGGTTTAATACGGTTCCCGGGCGAAGTGAACGCTTAATCTGCAGACCAACGACTTCATCAGTGCGGGTGTAAAATCCTTTGTTCAGTTGGCCAATATCCTGGCGGGTCTGATGAATATGGTGTGGTTGCACCAACTCATTACTGCGCAGTGCTGTGCGTAGAGTGATGACGTTCTGATACACGTGTAATTGCACGGCAAAATGTTGTTGCCAGTAGGGTTTGCTGCAACCCAGTTCTATGCCGTTTCTGCCTGGTTGTAATGCTTTCTGGATGCGTATGTCCGGGCGATGTTGGCAGTCAGGTAGTTGGTAGTCACTACGGATACCCACAAAACTGACGGCGGCAGAATCCTGGCCGTTGGTCAGTGTCTGCCAGCGTTGAATTAATTCTTCTTCGAGCACGGTTCGCCAGTCAGAGGCCAAGGCGGAGGCTGAACAGCTGGCCATTAAAAAAAACACAAATACCCGACCAATTTTCAGGTTCTGGACTATGCTCAAGTTATTGTTGAAATTTTGTGTCATAAATCCGGCAATTTTCTGACGATTCGTTGAGTTATCAGGAACCTCAGCAAAGGTTATGCCGGGTTATGAAAAATCCGCTCAGGAGTTTGATATGGCAGGTGTTCTCGACACCGTAAACCAAAGAACACAACTGGTAGGTGAGAACCGGCTGGAGTTGTTGTTGTTCCGGGTTAATGGTGCTCAGATTTACGGCATTAATGTGTTTAAGGTTCGTGAGGTATTGCAATGTCCGGAGCTGACCATTCTGCCGGGAAGTCATCCCGTGGTAAGAGGGGTCGCTCACATTCGTTCCGGTACGTTGCCCATCATGGATATGAGTATGGCAACCGGCAATGCACCCTTGCCGACCTTAGACGACACGTTTGTGATCATTACCGAATACAACGGTAAAACCCAGGGCTTTCTGGTGGCGGGCGTTGAGCGCATTGTGAATATGAACTGGGAAGAGATTCATCCGCCACCGAAGGGTACTGGACGCGACCATTATCTGACGGCCGTGACAGAGGTGGATAATCAGCTGGTTGAAATCATTGATGTGGAAAAAATCCTGGCGGAAGTGGCGCCGATCAATGAAGAAATCAGTGAAGGCGTAATTTCTGAAGAAGTTCAGGAAGCCGCACATGCCCAGTGTGTGATGATTGTGGATGATTCAAAAATTGCCCGTAAGCAGATTACCCGCTGCCTGGAGCACATTGGTGTTGAAGTGGTGGCATTAAACGATGGCAAAGAGGCCTGGGAGCATCTGGAATCGATTGTTGAAGGTGGCGAGTCGCCTTCTGATCGCTACATGATGTTGATTTCCGACATTGAAATGCCAGAGATGGATGGCTACACCCTGACCTCGCGCATTCGCAGTGACAGCCGGATGGGGGACTTTTATGTGGTTCTGCATTCCTCGTTGAGTGGTGTATTTAATAAAGCCATGGTTGAAAAAGTCGGGGCGGATAACTTTATCGCTAAGTTTGATCCTGATGTTCTGGCTGAACAGGTTGCCCTGCGCATTGATAATGCGTGAAAAGGACATAGGCACTAATGGAAAAACAAGGTAAATAATGACGCTTACCATTTCAGCTGACGAGTACAACAAGTTCCGGAAAATACTGGAAGACTCCAGCGGTATTATGCTTGGAGAAGGCAAAGAATATCTGGTTACCAGCCGCTTACGACGGTTGCTGGAGCGGGAATCTCTGCTGACCTTCTCTGATCTGATGGCAAAGATGACAACCGACCGGAAGTTGCAGGAATCGGTTGTTGATGCCATGACCACGAATGAGACATTGTGGTTTCGGGACGATCATCCGTATCGTATTTTTCGCGACAAACTGCTACCGGAAGCGGCTGCAAAACGCAGAGCGCCAAAAGTCTGGTCAGCGGCGTGTTCCACCGGGCAAGAACCTTATTCTCTCAGTATCGAAATTGAGGAGTTTAAGCGTAAAAACCCGGGAGCCTTGCCGGCCGGAGAGCGAATTGTTGCGACGGATATTTCGCCGTCAGCACTGGCATCAGCAAAAGCCGGTAAATACCAGCAACTCGCAATACGCCGCGGTATGAGTGATGCTTACCTGAAAGCCTATTTCTCACCCGAAGAAAACGACAGCTGGAGCATTAATGCGCAAATCAAAAGTCGCGTCGATTTTCGTCCGCAAAATCTGCAGCAGAACTTTTCGTTGTTAGGGAAGTTCGACATTATTTTTTGCCGCAACGTTTTGATTTATTTTTCAGCAGATCTGAAGCTGGATATTCTCAAGCGAATGCACGCTTCGCTTAATCCTGGTGGCTATCTGATGCTGGGTGCATCGGAGGCGATGAATAATCTGCAGGATTATTTTGAAATGGTTCAGTGTCACCCGGGCATTATCTATCGGGCAAAATGAGTTTTGACTCAGCGCTCTGGAATAAGTCGCTCTTCTGCCTGTTACCTATCGTCGTATCACGATGACTAAAACCGCCTTCGGGCGGTTTTTTGTTTGCCGCTGGTTTGCCGCTGCGGCAATCTTCCTCTCTGCTATTGCCGTTTTGCCAAACTGTTAAAATCCTTAAGTGTATGAAAATAAAGGGTTTTTATAGTTGGCATTGTGTTTGCTGTATCCATTGCAAGCGAGATAACACACAAGTGGCAACAACATGGCTTCAATCAATTTCGACAACGCATTAGGACTCCACGCAAGCGCTTTACAACTGCGTGCGGCACGATCCGAAATTCTGGCGAACAACCTGGCGAATGCCGATACCCCGGGATTCAAGGCCCGCGATATCAATTTTCGTGCGGTGTTAGTGGGTGAAGTTGAAGCCCAGCAAAGCTTGTCAGTTGAGAAAACCCACTCCGGGCACCTTAGCGGCAGTACCCGGGTGGATGAGCATTTGTTGTATCGCAATCCAAGTCAGCCATCGATTGATGGTAATACTGTGGATAGCCAGATTGAAAAAGCGCAGTTTGCTAAAAACAGCATGGATTACAACGCTACCTTCGAATTCCTCAGTGGTAAGTTTAAAGGGCTGCGCAACGCAGTGCGGGGAGAATAATCATGTCATTAACCAATGTATTTGATATCGCCGGTTCCGGCATGAATGCCCAGTCCATTCGGCTGAACACCACGGCCAGTAATATTGCCAATGCCGAAAGTGCATCCAGTTCTGTTGAAGAAACCTACCGTGCCCGCAAGCCCTGGTTTGCCGTGATGCAAAAAGAATTTATAGCCGTGAATGAAAAGGGTGAGTTTCAACAGCTCAAAGGAAGCACCGGAATTGGTGTGCAGGTAAAAGGCATTGTCGAAAAAGATGCGCCACTGAAGCCCCGCTTTCAGCCCGATCATCCAATGGCGAATGAAGATGGTTATGTGTATTACCCCAATGTGAATGTGGTGGAAGAAATGACCGACATGATGTCTTCATCCCGTAGTTATCAGATGAATGTCGAAGTATTAAAAACCGCCAAACAAATGCTGCAGCGTACGTTAACGCTGGGTCAGTAAGGAGCGAATCATGACTATTAATAACGTTGGTGATTCTGCTCAGGTGCTTGAGCAATATCAGAATAACAACAAAGAAAATACCAAAAATACCGACAACGAATTGGGTCGCGATGCCTTCCTGGAATTAATGGTGGCGCAGTTAAAAAACCAGAACCCATTAAAACCGACGGATAACCAGGCATTTGTTGCTCAATTAGCGCAGTTCTCGACGGTTGAAGGTATTGGCCAGTTAAACGATACCACCGACAGTCTGGCATCCAAATTCAGCTCCGCTTCGGCACTGCAGGCATCCAGTATGGTTGGCCAGAATGTCATTGTTGAAGGCAATCAAAATGGTCTGTTATTGCATAACGGCATTGTCAGTGGCTACACCGAAGTGCCGGGCAGTGCCAGCAATATGGAATTACGCATCGAAGATGAAAATGGTCAGTTACTCGAACGTTTCTCGTTGGGAGCGCGTGGTGAAGGGCCTATGTCGGTTCGCTGGGATGGTTTAAATCTGATGGTGGATGGCGAAGTGGTGCAGTTTGATGCCAGTAAATTAAATCGCCAGGAATATCTGAAAGATGAAGACGGCGAATTTGTGACTGACGATAACGGCAACAAAATCATGGTTCCTTATCCGCCGGGCGAATACAAATTTAATGTCAGTGCTACGGTTGCCGGTCAGTCGGAACAACTGGGCATGGAAATGAGTTCTCGCGTTGACAGTGTCACGATGGGCCCGGGAGGCCAGGTGACATTGAACCTGACCGGTGGTCAGAAAGCGGGAATGGATCAGATTAAACAGGTTCTGAGTTCGTAACTCAGCTCGAATAAATTCCGACAGGAGTAAAATTATGGCTTTTAATATCGGTTTAAGTGGAATTCGTGCTGCCTCTACGGACCTGGAAGTACGTGGTAATAATATTTCCAATGCCAGCACCACAGGCTTTAAGCAATCCCGTGCTGAGTTTTCAGATGTCTACACCACAACATTATTAGGTACGGGTGTGCAGCCGGTCGGCAGTGGTGTGATGGTGGATAATGTTCGCCAACAATTCAGTCAGGGTAATATCAGCGGAACACAAAACTCGCTGGATATGGCCATCGATGGCAATGGTTTTTTTGTGCTGAATGATCGCGGCTCGGTTTCTTATACCCGTTCCGGCATTTTTTCACTGGATAAAGATGGCTATGTCGTTGCTAACAACGGCTCACGTTTGCAGGGTTATGAAGCCAACGCCAATGGCGTAGTGAACGGTGTGTTAAGCGATATTCAGATTCAGGTTGCCAACCAGCCACCACGATTAACTTCTCTTGTATCGGCGATTGTTAACGTGGATGCCGGTGCCAGTGTGTTACAAGAGCAGGGTCAGAGATTAGTGTCTAATGGCCTGGCAATTGGTGCCGCGGATTCCGGCATTATTGAAGATACCAGTTCGATTTTAGCATCCGAGTCGCAACCAACCAGTGCCGGAGCTCCGGCTCAGGTGGCCTTTGGTACTGACCTGGCGGTGGTTGCTGCAGCGGGTTATGGTGCCATCGCTATTGATATTGATTTGGGTGAGGGAGCTGGTGTGCAGACTGTCACACTGGCCGGTGTGGCTGCCGGTGGCACGGTAGCTGATGTGTTATCGGATATTCAGAATGCACTGGATACCACCCTGGGATCACAACAGATTCGTGCAGGCCAGGTGACCGGTACCGGCGAATTATTACTCAGCCGGGCTGGTTACAATGCTACGAATGGCACCAGCTTTACTATTTCCAATACGGCTGCCTGGGACGGTGCTTTTGGCGCCAGTGGTGCCGTGACTCCGGGCGTGCAGGGCTCACGTTTGTTTGTTGGCTCTAACCCGTTAACCGCCGATTTTCGTAGTATTCCGGGTACCTCAACCACCACACGAACCACGTCAACTCCTCCACTGAACATTGTTGCCAGTGATCCGGGTCAGTTTGCGGTATTAACGGCTGATAACATCACCGGCACGCTGGATGTCAGCACGGGTAGTGGCAACATTCTGGCCTTTACCATTGCCACCGAAACCGGTGCCACTTATCCAATCAACATCAGTCAGGCTGCCTGGGAAACTCAGTTTGGTGCAGGCTCACCACCAGCTTCAGGTTATAACACGTTAAATCAGGCGGATATGTTAACCCTGATTAATGCCCAGATCACCGCAACCGCGGGTGCCGGTAGTGAAGAAGTATTGGCGGTGAATAATGCAGGTCGTATCGAATTCCAGGTGCAGGGCGCTCCGGCAGTACCAGGTAGTGCGGCAGGTCGCGGTGACTTCGTACAAATTGCCGATAACATTGCCGGCTCTAACAACCTGGATCTGAGCAGTGTGGGTTTCCTGGCCGGTAATCGCTTTGATGGTGGTGTTGAGCCAGTACAGGCAAATAATGAATTCCAGCTGGAAGTCACCAGTAGCACGGGTAATGGTGGTGGTCCATTCACGATTACGATTCCGCCTGCGGCTTATGCTTCTCTGGATGACCTGGCTGTCGCGATTCAACAACAAATTGATATCTTTATTGGTGCCGCGGGTATTGCCGGGAAAGTATCCGTTGATGCGGTGGGCGGTCAGTTAGTTTTCACTAATACCCAAACCGGCTCAACAGAAGGCGTGGCCTTTACAGCAACGACTGCCGAGCCTCAGGCTCTGGCCGCGTTAGGGCTGACCAGTACCTTTACCGTGACGGGTCAGGATGAAGTCGATAAAACCAACAGTTTCCGGATTAACCTGACGGTTCCGGCACCGGATAATGACAACCGCAGCGGCTCCGTGCTGATTTCTCTGGATGAAGATTACCGCTCAGTACAACAGTTAGCGGCGAGCATTAACCGCCAGCTGAACAGTCAGGACGCTGATAGCTATATTGGTGTGCGCGCTGAAGCCGTTGAAATTGAACCTCGGGTAGCACCGCCAGAATTTAAACTGCAGCTGGTGGCCGTAGAATCGGGTGAACCATCCATTATTTCCATCAGTGATGTTACCGCCGGTGGTCCGGATATTTCACAAGGCGATTTGTTTGGTTTGCTGCAGGTTGACCCTAACAATGCCAGCTTATTAACCACAGGTATTGCCGGTGTCAGCAATGAATATCCGGAGCAAAAAGTCACGTTGACTGACCCGGACGGTAACGAAACCGTGATCACCATTCCGGAAAATGCCGAAGCGAATGAAATTGTTTCCATTTTTAACCAGCAGCCGGGTGTCACTACTTCCGCTATCAGTACCATGAATATCCCGTTAAGCGGTTTCAACTCGCCGGGTAATGATATGCGCCTGACGTTGAATGGCCAGCAGCTGACGTCAACCTCGATTCCGGATCTGGTTGAAGAAATTAATTCATTACGCAGCACAACCTTGCCAGCCTTTAACGCTTCCACCAATGAAGCGGGTGATTTGATCATTACCAACGATATTGGTCGTGACATTAAGCTTGAAATCAGCAGCCCGGTGGTCACCGACTCGATTGTGGTGCAGGGTGCTCAGAACTCCGGACCGGTTGTGTTAGGTGGCACGGCTACCGCTGATACCGCGGCAGCTGTGGGTGGTGTGGTGACATTCACTCTGAATGAAAATTACTCGCTGAGTAATCCGGATCCGGTTGTTTCCGGTATCTTTGGCGCGTTAACCGAAGATGAATTCACGCCATTCACCTTGAATGCTTTTGATCCAACCGATCAGGACACCTACAACCACGCGACCTCAACCACCATTTATGACAGCCTGGGTAACGCCCATGTGATGACTCAGTTCTTTGTTAAAGAGCCGGTCGACCCAACACGACCGAATGAACAAAATCTGTGGGCGATGTATGTACAGATTGATGGCCGCGAAGTGGGTGATCCGGATGCAACGCTGCCATTCCCGCAAAACCTGGAACCGACCCGTTACCGCCAGGAGCTGTTCTTTAATCAGGACGGCACGCTGGATACTGAAGCAACCGGCGATATCTTTATTACTAACTGGGATCCGGTGGATGCCGATGGCAACCCGAACGGTGCTATTGGTTCGGTGAATGTCTTAGAAGGTGGCTTGCCGTTAACGGAGCCGCCAACCAACTCTAACTTCCAGATTAGCCTGGATGGCTCGACCCAGTTTGGTAGCCCATTCTCGGTCAATGAAGTGAACCAGAATGGCTATTCCACTGGTCGTCTGACCGGTCTGGAAGTCGACAGTGAAGGAATTATCTTTGCCCGTTTCACCAATGGTCAGGCACAGACGTTAGGGCAGGTGGCGCTGGGTAACTTCCGTAATCCGGAAGGACTGACGCCACTGGGCGATACCGGCTGGGCTGAGTCGTTTGAATCGGGTGTGCCGACCATTGGCTCACCAAGAACTGCTTCGTTTGGTCAGATTCGTTCTTCTGCTTTGGAAGACTCGAACGTGGATCTGTCTGAAGAATTAGTCGGGTTAATCATTGCCCAGCGAAACTTCCAGGCCAGTTCCAAAACCATTGAAACGGTGGATCAGGTGACACAAACCATCCTGCAGATCTAATCTCATTTAGTAAGCCAAGCTTTTAATAGCAGCAACAGGACGTTGCGTGCTCATCAGCAGAGCCATGGAGGGCGATTGTGATGAGTGCGGCTAAAAGCTTAGTTTACTGAACATGCATCTATTTCAGAGCGGCAAGCCCCTTCCGTTATCTTGACGGAAAACTTGCCGCTGCTCCCGTCAAAAAACCTTCTTTTCTATCTAAGTGATTGAAAAATAATAAAAAATCTTACTTGGCACAGCCCGTGCAGTATCTCATTCAGATTACCAAAGACTGTTTGAGGTTCCGTTATGGATCGTGCCCTTTACATCGCAATGTCAGGCGCTAAACAAAATACCCTGAATCAAAGTGCGCGTGCCAATAACCTGGCCAATGTGAACACCACTGGTTTCAGAGCCGACTATGCCCAGAGCCGTGCGATGGGCGTTTTTGGTGAACACTTTCCGACGCGTGCTTATGCGATGACCGAGCGCCCGTCCAGTGATTTTCGCCAAGGGCCGTTAATCGAAACCGGCCGCCGGATGGATGTCACCATCGAAGGTGCAGGTTGGTTTGCGGTACAGGGGCCTAACGGTGAAGAAGCTTACACCCGCGCCGGAGACTTAAGTGTCGATCCAACCGGACGTTTATTAAACGGCAGTGGCCTTCAGTTATTGGGTGACGGTGGCCCGGTGGTGTTGCCGGAATTTGAAAAAATTGAAATCAGTCGCGCAGGTATTGTCACGGTACAACCATTAGGTGAAGCACCAACGGCGGTAGCCGAACCCGTGCAACTGAAATTAGTGAACCCAGATCCGGCGTTACTGGAAAAAGGTGAAGATGGTTTATTCCGCTTTCGTGATCCGGCCACACAACAGGCTCCCGTTGACCCGAACATTACTCTGGTCAATGGTTTTGTTGAAGGCAGTAACGTCAACGCCGTAAAAGAATTAACCGACCTGATTGCCATTAATCGTCAGTATGAAATGCAGGTCAAAATGATGAAGAAAGCCGATGAAAATGCTCAGGCGGCTACCCAGATTTTATCCGCGCAATGATCCGCGACTGAATTAAGAGGAAAAAATTATGTTACCAGCACTTTGGGTAAGTAAAACCGGCCTTGAAGCTCAGGATCTTGCGCTATCGACGGTATCGAACAACCTGGCCAACGTTGCCACCACTGGCTTCAAAAAAGACCGCCCGGTATTTGAAGATTTGTTGTATCAAATCCAGCGTCAACCAGGTGCCAACTCATCGGCCGATAGTCGTTTACCGTCGGGTTTGCAATTAGGTACCGGTGTTCGTACTGCCGGGACACAAAAGATTTTTACCACGGGTTCATTGGAATTAACCGACCAGCCTCTGGATTTAGCCATTAATGGACGTGGCTTTTTTCAGATTACCTTGCCAGACGGCAATATTGGTTACACCCGCGACGGTACTTTTCATATTAACGATGAAGGCACCGTGGTGAATGTAAATGGTTATCCTCTGGAGCCACAAATCACCATTCCGGAACAGGCTAATAAAGTCACCGTCAGTAAAGACGGCATTGTTCAGGTCACGATTAATGGTGACCCGAATCCTCAGGAATTAGGTCAGCTGGAAACCATGGATTTTATTAATCCAGCGGGCCTGGAATCCACTGGTGGCAATATATTTCTGGAAACAGCTTCCAGTGGTGCGCCGCAAGGTGGCACACCTTCTGAAGATGGTTTTGGCAGTGTTGAACAAGGCGCACTGGAAAAATCCAACGTCGAAGTGGTGGAGGAACTGGTGAAAATGATCACCGTCCAGCGCTCTTACGAAATGAACTCCAAAGTTGTATCAGCCGCAGATGGCATGCTGCAATTCCTGACACAAAACGTGTAGGAGGATGTATGAAAAAACTCATCACGTTATCATCATTATCGATTCTGACGGCCTGTACTTCGGTTCCGTTTGAGCCAGATGTGTACCCGAATGATCCGGACTATGCGCCGGTTTCTGCCCAAAGCCTGCAGCCGACTCCCAGTGTCAGTGGTTCACTATTTAATCCAGCGTACACCAATGGATTTTTTACTGATCAACAAGCGCGTCGTGTGGGTGACATTATTACGGTCATTTTTGATGAGCGTTATCGTTCCAGTAAATCGGCCGAAACGACGATGGAAAAAGATTCCAGCGCGGTGATCACGCCGACCGCCATTGCGGGTATGGTGCCTGGCTGGCGTAACGTCAGTCTGACTACCGATTATGACAGTGAAAAAGAATTTACCGGTACTGGTGAGGCGGATCGCTCCAACAGTTTAACCGGCCAGATCAGCGTGTCTGTAGCGGACATTATGCCGAACGGCATTTTAAAAATTCGCGGCGAAAAATGGTTAACCCTGAGTGAAGGTGACGAATATATCCGAATTACCGGCATGATTCGTCCGCAGGATATTTCACCGGATAATATGGTGTCATCCAGCAAGGTGGCTGATGCCCGAATTTCTTTTGGTGGCCGTGGTGCGCTGAATAATTCGACCAAACCTGGGTTGGGTGATCGTATCCTGAACTCGCCTTGGTGGCCTTTCTGATGATGGCTTTATGGCAACTTTATGACCACTTTACGATAAGTGTGTCCAGTGTGAGGGAAGCGTAATGAAAGTCCTGGTATTAATGGTTTCTCTGCTGCTGACAAACCTGGCACTGGCAGAGCGTATTAAAGATATCACCAGTATTTCTGGCGTGCGCAGTAACCAGCTGGTGGGCTATGGCCTGGTGGTGGGCCTGGATGGCAGCGGTGATCGCAGTCCGTTTACCACACAAACCTTCCGCAATATGATCACTGAATTTGGTATTACTTTGCCGCCAGGTGTTGATCCCAAATTGCGTAATGTCGCAGCGGTAACCATTACCGCTGAATTGCCGCCGTTTGCCAAACCCGGACAGCGGGTGGATGTCACAGTATCATCCTTGGGTGATGCCAAAAGCCTGCGTGGCGGGGCATTGGTATTTACTCCGTTAAAAGGTGCTGACGGTAATATTTATGCTGTGGCACAGGGCAATTTAATTGTGGGTGGTTTTGGCGCTGAAGGTAATGATGGCTCCAGTATTACCGTGAATGTACCGAGTGTTGGCCGTATCCCCAATGGTGCAACGGTTGAGAGGGCAGTACCGAGTAACTTCGCCCGGGGCGACAGTTTAATTTTTAATCTTGATCAGGCTGACTTTACAACGGCCAGAGCCATGGTCGATAAAATTAATGATTTATTAGGCCCTGGCACGGCAGAAGCAATGGATGCCACATCGGTTCGTGTCAGTGCGCCGCGTGATACTTCCCAGCGTGTCAGTTATTTATCCATTATCGAAAACCTCGAGATCGAAACCGGTAAAGAGCGGGCTAAAATCATTATTAATTCCCGTACGGGTACCATTGTGATGGGCCAGAATGTGATGATAGAACCGGTTGCCGTGACACACGGCAACCTGGTGGTAACCATCACCGAAGATTTTAATGTGGAACAACCCAATGCGTTTGCCGATGGCGATACCGTGGTGGTGCCAGAAACCAACATCAATATTGATGACGGCGGTGATAGCCGGATGTTCAAATTTGGCCCGGGTGTTTCGCTCGATAATATTGTTAAAGCCGTAAATGAAATCGGCGCAGCTCCAGGTGATTTAATGGCGATTCTTGAAGCCATGAAACAAGCTGGCGCATTAAAAGCGGAGTTAATTGTCATATGAATCCTGAAAAATTCGCCCGAATCAAAAGCCAGTCGCTGGAGATTCAGACGCTGATTCGTCAAGGTGTTCGTGAAGGTGTCAGCGAATTAATTGATCAGCGTAATCAGTTATTGCAGGAGTGGTTCAGTGAAATGAATGAGCTGATTAACCTGACCAGCGAACAGCAGAAGTTTCTGGAAGAGTTGTTGGGTGTTGAACAAAGCTTACTGAATGAACTGGAGCAGGAGCAGAAAGAGATTGGCCAGCAAATGCGTGGTCAGCGTAATCTCAGCCAATATGCCAAAATTGCCGGTCAATAACCCCAGTACCAGATTTTAACGGCAGCACCAGATTTAAAAAGTTATACCCGCAGCGGTTTCCGGTGCGGGTATTTTTGTGCCGTTTTACCCATCGTTAATAGTTGGCAAACATCCTGCATATTCCATGTAGAGGTGACAACTATGCTTTCAGAACGATCGACTTCAATACCATTGGGTATTCCAACACAATCGCTTGCGACACATTCCGCACATAATGCGGCTAATGTGTATACCGATGTGAATAGTCTGCAAAGCATTCGCCAGTTGGGGAAGTAGGATAAAAATGCCGCTTTGATGGAAGTGGCCAAGCAGTTTGAATCCATGTTTCTGAACATGATGTTGTCGTCCATGCGCGATGCCAATCAGGTATTTAAAGAAGACTCTTTGTTTTCGTCGTCTGAGTCTGATTTTTACGAAAAAATGTACGATGACCAGATCACGTTATCGATGTCCTCATCACAAAGTACCGGCCTGGCGGATGTCATTTATCGCCAGATGCTCAGTAATTATGAGGTTCAGCAGGATAAGCCTGAGTTGAATCAGACTGAGTTACGTCGTCATCATTCCTCATTACAACGCACTATCGAACAAGTAGATCAGGCGCTGGCCGATATTTCCGAAACCGAGTCTTCAGCCGAACCTAATCCTACTGAATCTGCTCCTGCCAGCGGCAGTGGTCAGAAAGGGCAACAGTTTGCCACTCCACAAGCGTTTGTTGCCGCTGTTTATCCTTACGCTCAACAAGTGGGTGAGCAGCTGAATGTGGATGCCAAAGCGATTGTTGCTCAGGCCGCGTTAGAAACCGGTTGGGGGAAACACATGATCACCGACCAACAGGGCAATAACAGTTTTAATTTTTTTGGGATTAAAGCAGACCAGCGCTGGCAGGGTAGCCGGGTGAATATTGTGACCCATGAATATCGCAATGGCGTGCGGGTCAATGAGCGGGCTGATTTCCGTGCTTACGAATCCATTGAAGCGGGTTTAAACGATTATGCCCGCTTCCTGCAAACCGGCGAGCGTTATCAGCAGGCACTGGGTAAAGGCCTGGCGGGTGACCAGTATGGTCATGTGTTACAGCAAGCAGGTTATGCAACCGATCCGGCGTATGGCGATAAAATCAAGCGTGTCTCCTCCGGCGATACCTTACTTAAGGCACTGAATCAGCTTCAGCCTGCCGCCGCACAATAATCAGGAAATCATCATGGCAGATTTATTACAGGTTGGTATTTCCGGATTAAAAGCACATCAAACGGCACTCACGGTTACCGGCCATAATATTACCAACGCCGGCACCGAAGGTTATAGCCGCCAGGAAGTAAACTTCACCGAAAATAACCCTCAGTTTAATGGTGGTGTTTGGGTTGGTAATGGTGTGTCTGTTGCCTCAGTACGCCGCGTTTATGATGAGTTTTTAAATGAACAACTGCGTCGTGATACCTCGACCTTTAATGAGTTTGAAACTCTGGCCACCAATGCCGGGCAAATAGATAGTTTATTAGCCGATCCGGGCACGGGGGTTCAGCCAGGGTTGGAACGTTTTTTTGGTGCTTTGCAGTCTACTGTGGATGACCCTTCCTCATTGCCTGCCCGGGAAGTCTTAATTTCAGAAGCACAAGGATTGGCGGATCGGTTTTCGTCCATCAGCGATCGCCTGGTTGAACAAAATCAGGTGATTAATGGCCAGATGGAAGTCATTGCCGGACAAATTTCGACCATTGCTGAAGCCATTGCCGAACTCAATGAACAAATTCAATTTGCCACGGCCAGTGCTCAGGGTAATGAACCCAATGACCTGCTTGATCAGCGCTCTCAGTTATTAAAAGATTTATCGGAACTGGTAGAAGTCAACGTGGTTCAGCAGGATAACGCTGGCCTGAATGTTTTTATTGGTAATGGGCAGGCACTGGTCATTGGTAATGACTACAACGAAATGTTTGCCAGTAATGGTGAAGGTGACCCTTCTCGGTTTGATATTTATTTTCGCAAAGGGGATGTGATTCAAAACATCAGCCGCGAAATTACCGGCGGCCAGTTGGGTGGCACACTGGATTTTCGCCGTGAGGTATTAGATCCGACGTTAAACGGTTTGGGTCGTACAGCATTGGCCATTACTCAAACCTTTAATGAACAACATCGTTTAGGAATTGATTACGACGGCCTCAAAGGTGAAAACTTTTTTGAAAGCGTCAACGACCCGGTAAAGGCTTATTCACGAGTGTTTGGCAGTGCCAACAATGCCGACCCGGACGACCGTGTCTTATCGGTGCAGATTACCAACTCAAACGACTTAACCACCAGTGATTATAAACTGACGTTTCCGGGGCCGGATGATCAGACATTCCGCATCACTCGTTTAAGTGATAACGAACTGCTGACAACTCAGACGCTCAGCGGCGAGTTTCCACAAAGTATTGAGGTGGAAGGATTTGAAATTCGTTTGGAAGGTGGCAGTTTTCAGCACGGTGACGAGTTTTTAATTATGCCAACCCGGATGGGTTCGTCTCAGGTCGAGATGAATATTACCCGGGCCGAACAGGTTGCTCTGGCTTCGCCCATTTCGACCGATGCGGCCATTGGCAACCGAGGTTCCGCTACTATTTCACCTGGTGTGGTTTACGATTCAGAAACCCGTTATCTGGCGAACGAAGGTGAACTGGACCCACCAATTCTGATTCGTTTTACCTCGCCAACCACGTACGACGTGCTCGATAATACCGATCCGGGTAACCCGATTCCGCTGTTTCCACCGTTGATGAATCAGAGTTACACACCGGGGATTACCAACTCTATTTTGCCCAGAGATGAAGGCAAAACAGCCTTTACCAGCTTTGGTGGTGTGTTACCCAGCAGCACCTTGTATCAGGCGCCTTTACCGGCTCCTGTGTTGGACGCAACCAACGGCTTTTTTCCGGAACGCATTAATATCAGCAACAGCATTCCTGAAACCGGCTTTTTACAGCAACAACCAACGTTAATTACCCGTGAGAATGCCAGTGCAAAAGAAATTGCAGCCGAGCTGAGCAAGCGAGAAGGGGTGGAAGCGAGTGCCAGAACCACGGTAGAACTGACGGATTTCTCCCAGGACAGCAATCCGTTTTTACCGCTGCGTTTGTCTATGAATGGCATTGATCTGACCGATACCCTGGGCCCGAATCAAACCAAATACGATGCCGATTATCCGGCAACGGTGCCAGAACCCATTACGCCAAACTTTCTGGCCGACCGGATTAATGCCAATCGTGAATTGCAGGATCTGGGGATTGTTGCCCGCAGTGATGGCGGCACCTTAACCGTGATCGCGTTAAATGGTGACGATCTCGATTTTGAGATTACCGGTGACACGGGGGATGGCTTTGCCGTCAGTAACGGCCATGACGTCAGCCTGAAAGCGACTGGTGAAAATCCATTTACGTTATTAAATGAAGTGGACGGTTATGATTTCTCGGTGGGTGGCCCTTACACCTATGAATTTGAAGTGCCAGGGCAGGGAACCTTTAATTTAGAACTAACCGATACCTACGCCGATGGTGATGAATTATTAGCTGGAATTAAAGCCGTAATTGAAGCGTCTGGTGTGGTGTTACCCGGTAATATCGACGTAGAAATTACCGAAAAAGGCAATATTCAGTTCCAGAATCGTCTGGATATGCGGGCAACCGGCGTTAATGGTTCATCAAAAATTGCCATGGGTGGCCAGGTTAAAGTTATTACTGATCCGAATTTCAGCCTGGAGATTTCACCACCCGGCAATAACATCTTTCCGGAAAATCCAGTGGGTGAACCGGTTCATTTTGGTTTTGATATTGATATCGAAGGTTTGGTACAGAGTGGTGATGAATTCACCATCAGTTTTAACGAAGACGGTACCTCGGATAGCCGTAACGGTGGCGCGTTAACCGCGTTGCAAACCGCCGATACCATATCTGGTAATACCAGTTATTCGGAATCGTATGCCCGTCTGGTTGAACGCATTGGTTCCGTCACCAGTCGCGCCCAGATTAACCGGGATTCCAGCGATGTGTTGCTGAATAACACTCAGAACTCCGTCAGCAGTAATTCCGGGGTGAATCTCGATGAAGAAGCGTCGCGGCTGATTCAGTTTGAGTTGGCTTATAACGCCAGTGCTCAGGTCATTCAGGTAGCACGGGATGTGTTTGATACCTTAATTGGCACATTCCGTTAGGTTTTTAATAGGTAAAATATTATGCGTGTTTCCACTCTTCAGACATTTAATATTGGCCTGAATAATATTTTAAATAACCAGACTGCCGTGAATAAAACTCAGCAGCAGGTATCGACCGGACGACGGGTATTAACCCCGGCCGACGACCCGGTGGCCGCAACAAAAATTCTGCAGTTACAGCAGGATCTTGCTCAACGGGAGCAGTATGATCGCAACCTGACGGCCGCTGAAAACCGCTTACGTCTGGAAGAAACCAGCCTGGCTTCGGTGAATACATCCTTGACCCGGTTACAGGAGCTGACGGTAAAAGCCGGTGGTGGCACATTAACCATCAGTGACCGACAGGCGATTGCCGCTGAAGTCGGGGAAATTCAGCAAGGTCTGGTGGATTTATTCAATACCCGGGACCCGAGTGGCGAATATATTTTTGCCGGTTTTAAGGGGCAAACCCCACCTTTTGAAAAACAGCAAAACGGACGTTATGAATATCAGGGTGATGAAGGTCAGCGTATTTTGCCGATTGGCCCATCAACCAATGTCACAACCGGGGATACTGGTAAAGCCTTGTTTGTCGATGTAGCAGCGGCGGATAACAGCTTCACCACCTTTGAAAATCCGATTAATAACGGCACTTTAAACATTAATGCCGGTTTTGTGGTGGATAAGGAAAAATACGCGGATTTTTATCCTGACGACATCGTGATTACCTTTAATTCAGAATCGGAAATCACCCCACCAGGGCCTAATTTTACTGTGCGTCGCCAGTCCGATGACCGTGTGGTTGATGGCTTGGTGAATGTAGGTTACAACCCGACTGCTGAAGTGGTTGCTGCGGGTATTGCTTTTTCACTCACTGGCGAGCCACAGCCGGGTGATGAAGCCTTGGTGAAATCCACGCCAAAACAAAGCATTACGGATACCATCTTTCGTTTGCAGCAAGGATTAAACAACCTGCAGGATAATCCGGTGGATTCTGCCACGCTGGACATTTTGATCGCCGATACCTTAACCAATTTAGAAAACGCACAAACGTCTGTTTCTGAAGTTCGCAGCCAGGTCGGTGCACGGTTAAATATTGTCGACAATACCCGAAACTTATCGGCAGATATTGAACTGGTGAATCGGGAAGTGTTATCCGAATTATCGGATGTGGATTTTGCTGAGGCGGTCAGCCGTTTGTCATTACAGTCGTTTTTGTTAGAGGCGGCGCAGCAAAGCTACACCACCATTTCACGTTTATCACTGTTTAATCAGCTATAAGACAGCCTGCTAACGTTGAAACGCTTTAATCCAGAACTTGGTCGAGGCACCGTGCAGGAAAATACTCATCAGAATCGCCAGCACTGACGTTGCTGCAATGGTCTGCAGCGTTTCGGAATCCTGATTAAAGCCAAATTCTTCCATGACCAGTAACAGGTAAAGCACGCTGGCAATACCGCGAGGGCCGAACCAGGCCAGGAATAATTTTTCTTTAAGGTTGAGCTGAGTGCCGATCAGGCTGATCCAAACTGGCAGCATACGCGCAGCGGTTAAACTGAATACGGCGTAAATAAAGGTGTTCCAGCTGATATACGGCCAGACCATGGGGACAAAAATAACGCCAAAGATGAAAAAGACCGCCAGTGTTAATAACTCACCTTCGGCTTCACCAAACTCTTTCAGGCGCTCAATCACCACCTCATGTTGGGTCTGCAGGAACAAACCGGCCAGGAAAACCGCAATAAAACCGTTGCCATGGAATACTTCCGCCAGGCTGAAGGCAATGATGGCCAGGCTGATGGACGACAAGCGTTGATATACCGGCGAGATCCAGTCTTTCTCACAAGCCTGGTTAATCAGGTAACTACCGATACGACCCACAGCCACACCAATGACGGTACCCGCCAGTAATTGGGTGAGAATAAATTCACCCCAATAAGCGCCATCCAGCTCCTGAGCTGAACCTGCTGTGTGCAGCGCCAGTGCCATTAACAGAATGGGTAAAGCGATACCATCATTTAAACCACTTTCAACATTCACTGAGTTGCGTAAATCGGCATCAATGCTTTTTTGTTCCATCACACTTTGTGCCAGTGCGGCATCGGTGGGGGTCAGGATAATTGCCAGCAGTAAGGCTGCCACCATACCCAGAGGCAATAACCAATAAGCAAATACAGCGCCGGCCAGAATGGTTAATGGTAAGCCGATGGCTAAGAGTTTGATCGGGTAATAATTAAATTGCCCCAGATGTTTCCAACGTACTTGTGATGCATCGGTAAATAACACCAGTGCCAGTGTTAATTCGGCGATAAAAAAGATTTTGCTGTTATCCGGGCTGCCTGATACCAAAGCCAGTCCCAGAGGGCCACATATCACACCTAATAAGGTGAATATCATTGGTGCTGTGATATCGGCCTGTTCAATTCGGCGTGCTAATAAACCGTAAAAAAACAGCGCTACAGCGACCAGTAGCAATATTGTTTCTTCCATTTGAAATCCTTGTTCCTGAGGGTGGAAAGACGCAATGAGCAGAGCCAGTTGTCATTGCTATCAGTTAACAGGCCCTAATCTTCCCAGATAACGCGCAGCGGTTCACCAAAATCATCGTAAATTATTTTTTTACGAGGACGTTTGGCGGTTGACTTCTTTACAGGCTTGCGGCTTTCCTGACGGCGCTGATCAATATCTTTCAGAACATGTTCAACCGGCGTGCGTTCTTCTTTGGGCTTTTCAAACCCGAGAGAGCGATCGTTGTATTTACCATTGATCAGGCCGGTTTCTCCCCGGGCCAACTCCTTGACTTCACCACCTTTGCGCAGAAAATCCTCAACTTCCTGGTTGATCTGATCTCTGACATCATTTTTGCTCGGGCGTTTATTCATCAGAATGCGATAACGGCTTTGTGGCTGATCGGTTAGTATAACTCACAAATAACAAGAGTAGCGTCAATCTTATGTCTCTGAAAAACCACATTCAGCGCCATGCTGCCCGGGCTTTGAGCAGTCGTACCCTTAAGCGTGTTAAACGTACTATCTGGCAAGCGCGTCAGGCGCTGATGGCAGGCCAGCCGCAGGTGGATGTATGGTTGCGGGCAGATGATCCTTACAGTTATCTCTTAGCTCAGGTGTTGCCCCAGCTTCAACAAGATTACGCCGTTAACTGGCGCTTCCGGGTGATTGCGACGTTACAGGACGATATGTACCCGGAGCCGGAAATGTGGCAACGCAATGCGGTGCTGGATGCCGGATTGCTGGCGTCTTTGTATCAATTACAGGCTCCGGAAATTGACCAGCCTTCCATCGCTCAGGTTGAAGTGGCCACCGGGCGTTTATTGCAATTGCAGCAAACAGAATCTCAGATACCAGACTGGCAGGCCGTGATCGCTGTTTTTCAGGATTTATGGTCAGGCACTGCACAAGAAGCGCAACCACTTACCTCAGAACAACAGGCCTTATTAGCGCGTAATGAAGCGCAGTTATTGAACGATGGCCATTATCTCAGCGCCACACTGAAATTTCAGGGCGAGTGGTATTGGGGACTCGATCGGCTTGACCACTTTGAGCAGCGTCTGAATGACCTTAAGCTGAATAGCACGGAACCGAAGGTTTATTTTGATAAAACGTACGCTGACTTTTGTCGCGCCTTTGAACCCTCTGAGATCAACCCGGAACATCAATCCCAGCCATTAACATTATATTTTTCAGCACGCAGCCCTTACTCTTATCTTGGGCTTGAGCGCAGTGTGAAGCTGGCACAACACTACGGTATTCCATTTGAACTGAAACCGGTGTTACCCATGATTATGCGTGGCTTAACGGTGCCAGATAGCAAAAAGTTTTATATTTTTGGCGACACGAAACGCGAGGCGGATAAATTTGGCCTTGATTATGGGTTTGTTGCCGATCCTTTAGGTGCCGGTGTGCAGCGCTGTTATGCCTTATTTGACTACGCCCGGTCTCAGGCAAAAGAAGTCGATTTTATGCTGAGCTTTGCCCGGGCGGTAAATGCCGAGGGGATTATGGCGGAAACCGACAGTGGCATGAAAAAAATCGTTGAACGTGCGGGATTAAACTGGACCAAAGCCGCGGCTATTCTGGCGCAGGACGATTGGCAAACGGCCTGGCTCGACTGGGCGGAAGCCAACCGCCTGGAAATGATTGAACAAGGCCAATGGGGCGTTCCCAGCATCCGTTATGGTGACTTAACGGTATGGGGCCAGGATCGTATTGAATTTATTGAACAGGCTATTCGCCGCCACCTGGGCCTGAAAGACGACTAATGTTATTTAGAACTTGTTAATACTACCTAGAGCAGGGATCGTTTATGAAGCAACACTCGCTACCCGCAAACAAAAAATATAACCCAGAGCAACGTCGCCGCGGCGGTGAGGTTATCAGCTGGATTTTTACTAGCGTGGGCATATTAATGGCCATTTCTGCGTTGTTTAATAATGCCGGTCAGAACTTTCTCGCCGGTCTGTTAGCCGCGATTTTTTTTCTGGTTGTGTTTGGTGGAATCGGGCGTTTTCTTAAACGGCGGTCATCAATAAAAGTGGATTTACAGCAGGAGTTGGAGCAGATTCGCACTCAGGGTATTGCCAGCGATCAGCGCACGAATTACAAGCCATATATGTTGGTGGCGGCGCTGTTCTCTGTGCCAGGCCTGCTGATTTTATTCGAGGGTTTATTAAATTGGGACTTTGGTGGTGTGGTTGGCTCACTGTTTTTGTTAGTCGGCGGCGGTATATTTACTTACGCATATAAGAAGAAAAAAACCTACCAGATTATCGGCCCCAGCATTCTGATTCCCGACCCATTACCGCCGGTGATTGGTCATCAGTTAGGTGGCTCCTTTTCGCTGACGGCCAAACCACACGATGGTCTGAGCTTTCGTCTTGAGTGTGTGCATACGTATACGACCCAGCCAGGCGATGCTCCTACAATGCACCCTCACGCCGGCGGCACCGCAGACAGTGAGCGTCAGACCTATACCGTCACGCTTCATCAGCAGGAAGCCGAAGCCGTAATTACAGATGAGGGGGAGACGACCGTATCATTTCGGTTTGAGTTGCCTGACAAACTGCCGGAAACCGGCAGCGAGTCTTATAGGGGAACCATTCGCTGGCAAGTGATTGCCGAAGGACAGGTCAGCGTGCCTAACAAGGTCGCTTCGGGCACTCAAACTCATGAATTAACGAAATTTAAACGCAGCTGGGAAATTCCAGTGCTATCGCTGGCTTATGCTCAGGCGCTTGGGATTGAACTAACACCTAATCATGTTGAGGCTCCAGAGCCTCCGTCGGAAAGTGTACGGGCTGAGTTACGCCAGCAAGCCAATGAAAGTGTTGAACGACAGATTGATATGGTCACCCGTGCGGATGGAACAACCAAAATTATCAGTGAAGCCGGGCGTAATAAATCGATATCGACCGTAGCGAAGTGGGTTGGTGGTGTATTTGGTTGCCTTGGTCTGTTTTTGTTTTCTCGCATAGACGAGAACCTGTCCCTTTGGATCAGTGCACCAGTCCTTACCCTGCTGGGCTGGGGCGCATTTGTTTATGGTGTGTTTTTATCCGGACGTAAGCTGGAAGCCCACATTCAGGATGGTCATATACAGATTGTGCGCAGCTTATTTGGATTGTCATTGTATCTGCGCAAGGGTCAGATAACCTCGCCTTCGCAGCTGGAATTAGTCATGACCATGAGTTCAACCACAAATAATGTAACCACCGAGTATATGGCAGTTTATGCCAACGTTGAGGGCAAAAAAATCAAACTGGCAGAGGGTATTGAAGGGCGTATGGCGGGTGAAGCTATGCTGAATAAAATCAAAGGGGCGTTAACCCAAACGCTTAATGATGAGTTAGTCTAATACCTGATCGTTAAAGCGTTGTTAAAGGAATCAATGATGGCACAACAACTTCCGCCGAATAAAAAATACAATCCAAAAAAAGGTCGTATAGGTGGTGTTATCTTTGGCGGTATTTTTGCTGCTGCCGGTTGCTTTGCCGCGGGTGGAATATTATTCGATGAGCATCAGAACGATCTTTTATTTCGGTTACTGATGGCGGGCTTTTTTCTACTGGTGTTTGGCGGGTTGGGCGTTTTTCTGATTCGTCATGCGCTGAAAAAAACCAACCTGCAGCAAGAGCTGGATAAGATTCGCCGTGAAGGCATCGCCAGTGACCAGAAAAGTGGCCATAAATATATGACGATATTCGGCCTGGTTTTTTCATTACCCGGGCTGCTGATTATGGTTATCGGATTAGTGAAAGGTGAAGCCGGAGCGTTGGCAGGTATTCCTTTTGCACTGGTTGGCCTGGGGTTGTACGCCTATGGTAATAAACAGAAGCGTACTTATCAGGTGATTGGCCCGACTGTGCTAAAGCCAGATCCATTGCCCCCGGTAACGGGCCATCAATTAGGCGGACGTTTTTCATTGTCGGCAAAACCGCGTAATGGTCTGACACTGCGGTTAAGTTGTTTGCATACTTATTCGTCGGGTTCTGGAGATAACCGTACAACCCATACCTCGGTACTGCATCAACAGGAAACCCGGGCTTATATCGAAACCGATTCTGCTGGACAGCAACATATTCAGTTTTTGTTTGAACTACCCGCTGATGTGCCGGAAAGCGGCAATGAATCGTATAAAGGAACCGTCAGTTGGCAATTGGCCGCCGAAGGACAGGTGACGACTGCACGCAAAGTGCCGGGCACTCAGATTGCGGAATTGATGGAATTTAAGCGTACCTGGGATTTACCGGTATTGTCTCCGGCATTGGCTGAGGCGCTGGGGATTGCATTAACCCAGAGTGATATTGCCATTCCCGAGCAGCATCAGCAGGAAACACGAGCTGAGCAACGCCAGGAAGCGGTTGAAAGCGTCGAGCGTCAGATTGACATGACAACACTGCCCAGCGGCACGACTGAAATCATTAGTGAAGCCGGGCGCAATAAAAGCATGTGGGGGATCTTATTAGCCATTGGTGCTATTTTTGGCTGTGTTGGACTCTTCTTGTTGTACCAAGCGACTCAAGAAGGCGGTGGGTTGTGGTTTATGGCTCCGGTGTTTTGCCTGGTTGGCTGGGGTGCATTTCTCTATGGTCTGTTTTTATCCGGGCGTAAGCTGGAAACTTATATCAGTGCTGATCAGGCAGATGGGCATGGCCAGGTACAAATTATCCGCAGTGTATTTGGCCGTCAGTTGTATCAACGTAATGGATGTATAACTTCGCCGTCGCAGCTGGAATTAAAAATGACCATGAGTTCTACCTCTCAGGATCATGTTAAAACCGAATACATGGCGATTTATGCCAATATCGACGGTAAAAGTATTAAATTAGCGGAAGGGATTGAAGGTCGTCTGGCGGGTGAAGCCATGTTGGCAAAAATCAAAGCGGCGTTAACACAGCGACTTGACGATGAGTTGATTTAATATCTTAGCTCTAGCTAAGACCTGAGGGGACGCTCCCCTCAGGCCCTTGGCGTTATTAGCCTTGCGCCTCAAAATCATCTTCGCGCAGTTTGGCGCTGCCATCTTCCTGTAATACCCACAGCTCTTTATGAATGACGCCACCGGCTTTATTCATCTTCCAGTCGGATGATAAAACTGCGCTGGATTCATCAATGATCTCGATGTTTGTGTTCAGGTATTCGATATCTGAAAAACCATCAGCAATCAGTTGTGCCCAGAAACCCTGAATGGCTTCAGTACCTTCAAAAGTACCAAACGGACGGGCGTGCATCACTGAATCGGCTTCGTATTGTGCGGCACAACCCGCTGCATCTCCGGCATTAAAAGCATCTTTCCAACGTTGGCTGGCGGCGTTTACGGCATCTAATAAGATTTGGCTCATCGTCGTTTTCTCTTCTGTCTGTAATACGTTGTTGATTGATGTATTCAGGTTAAGCAAAACGATCTTTCGGAAAAACCGGCTTTTCAAAAAACCATTGTTTGATTAAATTAAACAATAGTTGAGCTATTCAGAGACAAAATACTATGCAGGATCACCTTCGCCACATGTTGCTGTTCCGCACGCTGGTGGATGCCGGAACTCTCACCGCGGCGGCGGAGCAACTGAGTCTGTCGAAATCAGTATTAAGTCAGCACCTGAAAGCGCTGGAGCAGGCATTGGGAGTGCAGCTGTTACAACGCACCACCCGTAAGCAGGTACTGACTCCGGCGGGGCAGGAGTTTTATCAGCGTTGTGCTGATATCGAGCATTTAGTGGATGTCGCCTGGCAAACCGCGCGTGATAGCCAGCAAGGGTTATCCGGCCCGATACGTATCACCGCGCCGTATGCATTAATGGATTCGGTGGTAGCTCCGGCAATTGCCAGGCTGGTGGCCGAACACCCGGATATCGAACCGGACTTAATTGCTGAAGATAAGCAGCTCAACCTGATTGAGCAAAGAATTGATTTAGCGATTCGGGTAGGTGAATCGCCGGATAGTCATTTACGTCAGCGTCGCATTGGTCACTTCAGAGAGACGCTGGTCGCCAGTGAGGGTTATCTGCAACAGGCTCCCGCGCTCAATCCCGATAATACAGACCAACAGCGTTTTATTCGCAATGCCTGGCAGGGACACAACAGCACGGTGACGCTATGGCGTCAGAACATCTCTCAGCGTTTTACGTTTAAAGCCAGTCGCCATGCGAATAACCTGAATGCGGTGCTGGCACTGGCACGCTCCGGTGTCGGGTTGGCTTATGTGCCGCAGTTTCTGTTATTAGGTGAACCGTTATTACAACAAGTGCTGCCGGGGTGTTACAGCCCGGAGGTGAATGTTTATGCTATTCACCCGTACCAGCCATTGCCACGCCTGGTACAGCAAGCGATTCAGGAAGTTGAAAGCACCTTACAGCAGCTATGTGGTGGTGATGTCTGATAGCACGGCATTCTGCTAGAATGCGCGGCTATTATTAGCGTACCACCTGAGACCTTCAACCCGAGACCTTCAACCTGAGACCCACCGCAACTTATGAGCCAGCACCCCGAACACGAAACCGACCGTATTTATCAGAACGATCAGGGAGAAGTCGCCAACTTTGCCTTTGATGGCGCTGTTGCTCGGGTCTTCCCGGATATGATCAAACGCTCGGTGCCTGGATACGCAGAAACGGTTGCGATGTCGGGTGTGATTGCCGGGCGTTACGCGCAGCCAAATTCCAATCTCTATGATCTGGGATGCTCATTGGGAGCTGTCACTCTGGCGATGCGCCATGGCGTTGATGCCAGGCCTGCGCTGAATCAGTGCCGCATCATTGGTATTGATAATTCGCAATCCATGGTTGAACGTGCCGGGCATTATATCGCGCTGGACGACTCAGACATTCAGGTCGATTTGTTGTGTGATGATATTTGTACCTATCCGCTGGAAAACGCCTCAGTAACCGCATTAAATTTTGTGCTGCAATTTATTCCGTTAGATCAGCGTCTGAATTTGTTGACCCGTATTGCCGATGCAACTTTGCCGGGCGGTGCGCTGATTTTGTCAGAAAAACTGTGTTTTGATGAAACCGAACAGCAGCTGCAAACCGATTTACATCACGACTTTAAGCGCGCCAATGGTTATTCCGATTTAGAGATCGCACAAAAGCGTGCTGCGATTGACAATGTACTGATTCCGGAAAGTGAATCTGTGCATATTGAGCGATTAAAAGCGGCTGGTTTTTCTAAGGTGATTCGCTGGTATCAGTGTTTTAATTTTGTATCGTTTTTGGCGGTGAAGTAATTAGGGAAATTGAATAGTCAGTGCTTTATAAAATTTTCTTGCCGGCGCGCAAAAGCCACGTCCCTGTGATCGTTGCGCGCTCGCAGCATCCATGCTGCTTCTTCAGAAAACTTTATAAAACACTGACTACCTTAGTTACGAATTTACCGACTTAACAGTTTCTAAAATATTGAAGAATGAAGAAATAGGGATTCTTTTTATAGCAGCAACAGGATGTTGCGGGCCTATCGTAGGCACAGGGATGTGCCTTACGATAGGTGCGGCTAAAAGAATGCCTATTTCTTTATTCACGGTTATATAAGTAAAGATGAAAGAAAATATCCTCTCCTGGTTCGACGAACTCACCACCTTTATGCAAGACGGCAAGCTGGCCCCGTGGGCTGAAATATTGCCGCGACAAATGCAGGAAATCCTGATTGATAAAGAACACGGTGATCAGCAGCGCTGGCTGGATGCGTTAAATAGCCTGCCAGTGATCGACGATGTTGCCGCTGATTTAACCGCACATGATTTGTCACTGAGCAGTGAGTTGATCAGCACCGAACAACAACAGCAGGTACACGATGGCTTAAAAGGCTTAATGCCCTGGCGCAAAGGACCGTTCCGCTTCTTCGATACGCATATTGATACCGAATGGCGCTCAGACTGGAAATGGGAGCGGGTATTGCCACATTTATCACCGCTGAAAAACCGGGTGGTGCTGGATGTGGGTTGTGGCTCCGGCTATCACATGTGGCGCATGTTGGGTGAGGGCGCTTACCGGGTAGTTGGGGTTGACCCATCGCGTTTGTTTTTAATGCAGTTTCAGGCGATGAAGCGTTATCTGCAGCAGACTCAGAGTGAACCCGTGCGGGCGGATTTATTGCCGTTAAAAATGGAAGATGTACCGCCGCGTTTAAAAGCTTTTGATACCGTGTTTTCGATGGGGGTTCTGTACCACCGCAAATCGCCATTGGAGCATTTGCAGGAATTAAAAGACGCGTTAAAACCGGGCGGTGAGCTGGTACTCGAAACTCTGGTCATTGATGGTGAATTAGGTGACACCTTAATGCCGGAAGACCGCTACGCCATGATGCGCAATGTTTGGTTCCTGCCATCGACTGAAACTCTATTACTCTGGTGCCGCCGGGTTGGCTTTAAAAACGCCCGGGTGGTCGATTTAAATCAAACCTCTCTCGATGAGCAACGCAGTACTGAATGGATGCAATACAACTCACTGAAAGATTTCCTCGACCCTGACGATGTGAATAAAACCGCAGAAGGTTACACAGCACCATTACGGGCAGTGGTGATTGCTGAGGCCTGATGGCACATAATCAGCTCTCGATGGCAAGAATGGCTCTTGTTGAATTTGGCTGAAAAGTAACCAGAAAGGTCCGAGTAAAACGTTCCATTTATGGAACAAAACTATTCCATAGTGGATTATTGTTGTTTTATACCTGCAAGAGTACAGTGGCGTTCTATTTTGGGAGGCCCTATACGGGAAAATAGGTATGAAATCATTCAAGGAACTTTTACCAGCATCCCTGGTACCAGCATTCTTAACAACAGTGGCGTTAACCACTGTGACACTGCTAGCTGGCTGCTCACAAGAACCGCAACAAGCGGCACCTGCAGCCCAGCAATTACAACCGATCGATGTGGCGACCGTTGTCACCGCTGACGTGGTTGACTGGAGCAACTTCACCACACGTTTACAAGCACCCCATGCGGTTGAATTACGTCCGCGTATTAATGGTGTGATTGAATCTATCGAGTTTGTTGAAGGCTCGCGGGTGAATAAAGGCGACTTACTGGTCAAGCTCGACCCTCGCCCGTTTGCCGCAGAAGTGAATCGTCTGAAAGCTCAGCGCGATGCAGCGGCAGCGGCATTAAAGCAAGCCGAACTCGAAGAAAAACGCAGCAGCAGTTTGCGTAAAAATAAGGCCATTTCAGCCGAGGCGGCCGATGCCCGGGTGTTCCTGGCACAACAACGTCAGGCAGAATTAGCCGCAGTCGAAGCAGCATTAGAGGCAGCGCGTCTCAATCTGGAATTCACTGAAATCCGCTCGCCATTAAATGGCATGACATCCAATGCTTTTATTCAGCCGGGTAACACCGTCAGTGCCAACAGCAGTGTGCTGACTAATCTGGTATCCACGGATCAGCTGCACGCGTACTTTAATATCGATGAGCGTACCTGGAATGCACAGTTTGCTGACGTCACCGCTGATACTCAGTTGGCGGTGTATTTACAGCTGACTGGTGAAAACAGCTACGGCCATCAAGGTGTACTGGACTTTATCGACAACCGGGTTGATTTCAATACTGGTACGTTACGCGTTCGGGCGACCTTTACGGCCGATGGTAACCGCTTACGTCCGGGGTCGTTTGCCCGGGTTCGTATTGCTCCGCATCAGAAAACCAACAGTATTCTGATTCCGGAAAGTGCCATTGGTACCGATCTGAAAAACCGCTTTGTTCTCACCGTTGATGGCGACAATAAACTGGAATACCGCATTGTCACGCTGGGTGCTCGCTTTGGCGATTTACGGGTGGTGAAAACCGGCCTGAATGAAGGTGATCGTGTTGCTGTGAATGGTCCGGCTCGTGTTGGTCCGGGTATGCCGATTCAACCGCGTGAAGTAACGATTGATACCTCAGTACTGGAAAAAGTACCGGCACAGACGCGTGTGCCGTCTGCAACCGAAAACCGTGCTCTGGCATCGGTTGAGTAACTGAACTCCGGAGCAGACAGTTTATGAACTTCAGTCACTTTTTTATTAATCGACCGATTTTTGCCTCGGTGCTGTCACTGCTGATTTTAATTGGCGGTAGCATTTCTTTATTCCAGTTACCGGTCAGTGAGTATCCGGAAGTTGTGCCACCCACGATTGTGGTCACCGCCAATTACCCGGGGGCTAACCCCAAGGTAATTGCCGACACCGTGGCATCTCCGCTAGAGCAGGAGATGGCAGGCCTCGACAATATGTTGTACCAGTCATCCCAGTCGACAGCCGATGGCCGCATGACATTAACCATTACCCTGCGTCTTGGCACCGATTTAGACAAAGCCCAGCAGCAGGTACAAAACCGGGTTAATACGGCTTTGCCGCGTTTGCCGCAGGAAGTGCAGCGCTTAGGGGTAACGGTCGAAAAAGCGTCGCCAAACCTGACCATGGTGGTGCATATTTTCTCGCCGGATGGCTCTCGGGATAACAGTTATCTTGCCAACTACGGCGATATTTACATCGAAGACGAATTAAAAGCCGTTGAAGGTGTGGGTAACGTACAGTTGTTTGGTGGTGGTTCGTATTCCATGCGTTTATGGCTGCAACCGGAAGAGCTGGCCGAGCGTCGTTTAACGGCGGGTGATGTAGTGCGTGCGGTGCGGGAACAAAACCGTCAGGTTGCCGCTGGTACGCTGGGGGCTCAGCCTACCGTGCGTGAAAACCAGTTCCAGATTCTGCTGAATGTGCAGGGCCGGTTAAGCACCGTCGAAGAGTTTGAGAATATTGTTATCCGTGTGGGTGAACAGGGCGCCATTACCCGTCTGAAAGATGTGGCGCGGGTGGAGTTGGGTGAAAACACCTACTCGTTGCGCTCACTGTTGGACGGCAAAAACGCCATTGCCATTCCGGTGTTCCAACGTCCGGGTTCTAACGCCATTGCGTTATCCGATGCGGTTCGTGCCAAGATGGCTGAGCTGTCTGAAAACTTCCCGGCGGGCGTCAGTTACGACATCGTATATGACCCAACGGTATTTGTGCGTGGTTCGATTGATGCCGTCATTACCACGTTACTGGAAGCCATCGTGCTGGTTGTTTTAGTGGTGATTTTATTCCTGCAAACCTGGCGCGCATCGATTATTCCGTTAATTGCAGTACCGGTATCGTTAATTGGTACCTTTGCCGTGATGCAGTGGTTAGGGGTGTCGATTAATACCTTGTCGTTATTCGGATTGGTACTGGCCATCGGTATTGTTGTCGACGATGCAATTGTGGTGGTGGAAAACGTTGAACGGAATATTGGTGAAGGTTTGTCTCCGGTTGAGGCGACCAAACAAGCCATGACCGAAGTAACCGGGCCAATTATTGCGATTGCGTTAGTGCTGTGTGCCGTATTTATTCCGACCGCCTTTATTCAGGGATTAAGTGGCCAGTTTTATAAACAGTTTGCACTGACCATTACTATTTCGACGTTAATTTCAGCCTTTAACTCGCTGACGTTATCGCCGGCGTTATCTGCGATTTTATTAAAAGGTCATGATACTTCTGACCCTAAAAATCGGCCAGACGCGTTGACGCGTGGCATGGATAAACTTTTTGGTGCCTGGTTATTCCGACCATTTAATCGTTTATTCGACAAAAGCTCCGATCTTTATGAAGGTGCCGTACGTCGTTTAATTCGCTTTGGTGCCATTGTGGGCCTGGTGTATTTCGGTTTATTGCTGTTAACCGGCAAGGTCTTTAACGACGTACCGGGTGGCTTTATTCCGGCGCAGGACAAGCAATATCTGATTGGTATTGTGCAATTGCCGGATGCTGCCAGCCTGGATCGTACCGAGCAGGTTGTGCGCGAGATGACTGGCATTGCGCTGGCAACACCGGGCGTTGGTAATGCTGTGGGCTTCCCGGGTTTATCCGCCAATGGTTTTGTGAATTCATCCAACGCCGCCATCATGTTCCTGCCATTAAAGCCGTTTGAAGAGCGGAAAAATGATCCTGCACAAAATGCGTTTGCTATCACCGGTAGCCTGAATGCTCAGTTTTCTACCATTGATGAAGCCTTTATTGCCGTGTTCCCGCCACCGCCTATTTTAGGTTTGGGTACGACCGGCGGCTTTAAAGTGCAGCTGGAAGACCGTGGAAACTTAGGTTTCGATGCCCTGTTTGCTGCACTGCAAAAAGTGCAGGGCATGGGCTGGCAAGACCCGGCACTCACCGGCTTGTTCTCCAGCTTTCGTATTCAGGTACCACAACTGGATATCACTGTTGATCGTGAGCAGGCATTACTGCAAGGCGTTGCATTAACCGAAGTGTTTGAAGCGCTGCAGATTTATCTGGGTTCAGTGTACGTGAACGACTTCAACCTGTTTGGCCGTACCTATCAGGTGAACGCTCAGGCGGATGCACAATACCGGTTAGACCCGGAGCATATCTTGCGTTTAGAAGTGCGTAATGCCGCTGGAGAAATGGTACCGCTGGGTGCCATGGTCGACATTACACCCACCACCGGGCCAGACCGCGTGATGCGTTATAACGGTTACATGAGTGCCGAATTAAACGGCAGCCCATCGCCGGGCTTTAGCTCCGATCAGGCGTTAGCCGCGATGACCAAAATTCTGGATGAAAACCTGCCAGAAGGCATTGCCTACGAATGGACCGAAGTGACGTACCAACAGATCCTGGCGGGCAACACCATGGTGTATATCTTCCCGCTGGTGGTGCTGCTGGTATTCCTGGTGTTAGCGGCAACTTATGAAAGTCTGACGCTGCCAATGGCCATTATCCTGATTGTGCCAATGACCATTCTGTCGGCCCTATTAGGTGTCGCGATTGCCGGAGGGGATAACAATATCTTTACCCGTATTGCGTTGATTGTATTGATCGCACTGGCCTGCAAAAACGCCATCCTGATGGTCGAATTTGCTCGTGATCGTAACAACAGCGGCTTGTCACGACTGGATGCCATTCTTGAAGCGTGCCGCCTGCGTTTGCGTCCGATTCTGATGACATCCATCGCCTTTACCGCGGGGGTTGTACCGCTGGTACTGGCAACCGGCGCTGGGGCAGAAATGCGTCAGGCTATGGGAGATGCGGTATTTGCCGGAATGCTCGGGGTGACCTTCTTTGGTCTGCTATTTACTCCGGTGTTTTATATGGCGATGACCGCCTTTTCCAAAGAGGCCAAAGAAGAAGCGAAAAGTTAATTTCTGATTGCTTCGGCTCTTACAAAAACCGCCTGTTGTCGTGATATAACAGGCGGTTTTTGTATAATTATGTTCCGATTTTTATCTATATGACGAAGATGCACCTCCACTATGAAATTAAAGTTTAAGATCTATCAGGATGAGATTACTTACTTCATTCAAGGAAATATCACACGGCGAATTAAGATAGGTAAAACTACGACTACGGTTGGAGAACGCTTAAGGACTCTACAGACTGGATCACCTGATGAACTTGATATTATTGGTATTTGTTTTGGGCCGGGTTTAACAGAGCACTACCTTCACGATATGTTTGCATCTAGCCGCCTTCATGGTGAATGGTTTACAGAGACACCTGACTTATTAAAATTCATAAAAGAGAATAGTATTAGAGATGAAATCGCGTTTAGCTGGGCCTATTGGAAGGTAAAAGAAGGTGTTATTACTTTCCATGAGGCTGTTGCTATGGGAAGCGAAAAATTGGAGTATGAGGCGGAACAGTCGCTTCGAGAGACTGTGAATAGGCTTCCGAAATTTTGAGTGATTAAAGGGTGAGTATGCTCTGCCTTCTGACCTAGTGGCGCTAGATATTTGAGATAGAAAATGAAGAATTTGATAGTTAAAGTTAAAAAAACAGATGGTAAGTATGAAGCGATGATTGGTGTTTTGTCGTTGCTGTATGCCAGCTATGGTTTGCTGAAGCTATCTTTGCCCGTACCTTTGTTTAGATCGGGTGATTCGGTAACAATTCACCTGATCGGGTTGAACTTGGCTTTCTCTATTATTGGGTTGCTGATTTATGCTGTATTTCTCATTTTGCCGTTTGTTAAAAACTGGAGGGAAGAGCACTGTTCGCTATTGAAGTATTATAGTGTTGCTTTTATGGGGATTCTTATATTTGGCCTGTCTGTAAAGGCATCCGGTTAGTATGATCAACTAGATGGCTTGTAAACTTCTAATAAAAACATGGAAGGGACATTGTTTGTATGATCACGTCAGGTTTTAAATAGGAGGAGGTTTATGAAGGATAATAGATCGGTATGAAAGCAGTGAAGCACTTCTGCATAGTTTACTCAGCACCTATCATATTGATTCTGCTGGTTCTGAATATTGTGGTTAACTCAGAAAAAGTTACCGAAGGCGATATATTACTGATCTCCTTGGTGCCAATGCTTGTATGTGCTTATTTCTACGTTTTGGTTTTAAACGCACCATACCAATGGCTGGGTGATTATTATTCAAAAAATCAGGATGACATCGAATCTTTTTTCAATAAGTTCAGCAAGGTCGCGTTAATACTGTTTCCGCTTTTATATTTTGTGATTATCCCGGCTTTTTTACAAGAAGGCTATCAACGTGTAGACAATCATCGAATGACGCACCTAGATGGTTCGCATCACTATAGGAAAACGGATCAAGTCAGCCCAAAAGACGGAAAAGCCAGGTTGAAGTGTGTAGAGAAGGAAAAAAATGGAGAAATAATAATGACATGCTTTGAAGTCAATTGAGCTCTTTATATTCTCTGCGATTTTCTCTGTATTCTGCGCCAAAGTAGCACATGAGTCGCTTGATAGTGAAGTATGCAATAAACAGTCAGTATGTCATTCTGCAGACAATCAGATAACCTGACACATTCTCTTAATAAATATGACCTTGCTATGAAAGAAGTAAAACCCAGCTTATCGCTCAGCTTGATTCTGCTGGCCTGGGGTCTGTTTATGATCTCAGAAGGCTTGCAGATTACTACCTGGGGTAAAGCCTCGCCGGGAACTCCTCAATGGGTGGTGACGGTTGCAGGTTTTGTCATCGTGATTGCGGGTGTAATGACCTTAATCAAAGACAAACACAGCAAATGGAACGACCTGTTGGCCGCTCTGTTTTGTTCGGCCATGGGCTCGGTGGGTGGCTGGATCGCTTTATTTGTGGATGAGTCGCAAATATCTGGCAGTGGTAAACTGATGACTTCTATCACCGGCTTGCCGACCGGAAAAATTGCATTTGGTATTGGCGCCGTCATCTGCTTCTGGATGGCGGCTTATGCGCTGACTTTATTCTATAAAAAAGGGCAGAACAATCTGCCCAAATAGTATGCTCTGCCTACCAGCACTTATTAATAGGTTTAGCGCTCCTGAATTAACCGCTGGGTTACCAGTTTTTTAAACGGCGTCAGGTGATTCCCAATCCGCAGCGCGGCTTTACGCGCAACCTTCGCCAGCGGGTTATCATCGGTAAATAACTGAACCACCACATTGGTGCCTTCATAAATGGGTTTACTCAACAGTTTATGGCGCACTTCATAATTCCCCAGTACCCATTGCGAGCCAATATCCTTGCCCGATTGTTGGGCTTTAATAATCTGGCTAGCCAGAGTATCGGCCGAGCGCAGGCCGAGGTTATAACCGTGTGCGGTTACCGGGTGCATACCAACGGCGGCATCACCTATCAGGGCAAAGCGTTGGCCAATAAAGCGGTTCGACATAGCACCAACCAGCGGATAAGAATGCCGCTCGGTCAGCAAAGTCATTTTGCCTAAGCGATGGCCAATCATCTGTTCAGCTTCGCGGGTAAAGTCTTCATCACTGAGGTTATTCAGTTCGGCTGAGCGCGCCGATGGGGTGGTAATCACAATTGATGACTGGTTTGGCCCCAGTGGCAAAATGGCACAGGTGCGGCCGTAGAAGAAACATTCACGGGCGGTGTGTTCGTGGTCTTTTTCGTGCTCCATATTGCACACCATCATCACCCGGCCATAGTCTTTCATCTTGGCGGAGATGCCCATCATACGACGCACTGCGGAGAAGCGGCTGTCAGCGGCCACGACCAGGGCTGCGCGTAATGTTTTGATTCCGTCGGTTGTTTCAAGCTCGACCACGCCATCAGCCGCATTGGTATGCACATTGGTGACATTGGCTTGTGTTAACAGCTGAATATTGTCGTGCTGCTGCACTTGCTGATACAAGGCACGGCGGATCTGATGATTAGCAACCAGATAGCCCAGCGGCGCATGGCTATCGTCACTGCGTTCAAAGTGCAGTGTGTAGGGCGAATCACCGTTAATCACTTTGGCGTCTTTGAGTGGATGCACGGCTTCTTGCGGAAAACGCTGCCACACGCCCAGCTCTTCGAGAATACCTTTAGAAAGGTGGTTCATGGCGATGTCTCGGCCATCAAGCTGGGCATTAGCAATCTGTTCCAGTGGTTGCTGGTCAATCACACAGATCGACAAGCCAGAACGTGCCAGGCATAACGCAAAGCTCAGCCCGGCCGGGCCTGCACCAATAATGGCAACGTCCGGATGATTCAGTTCAAGCATGATGGCAACCTCGACAATAATCGTTTGGATCAATAACCGCACAGAGTAACAGGTCTCAGTCTTGCCAGACTGACTTCGATCAAAGGTTCTGTCTCTATCCGAAGGCCGTTATACTGCCTGAAAATTGAAACAAATCAGGACGTTTTATGGCCAATCCGGCAGAACAACACAGTAAACCGAATCACAGCTTTTTCAGTAACCTGATGTTTAACATCGTGATTCCAACCCTGATCCTGACCAAAGCCAGTGGCGACGATATGTTAGGGCCAACACTGGGGGTGATTTGTGCGTTGGCATTCCCGCTGGCGTTTGGCGCCTGGGATCTGCGCGGTGCTGGCAAAGTGAATGTGTTTTCGATTCTGGGTGTGGTCAGTGTATTACTGACCGGTGGCATCAGCCTGCTGAAGTTGCCACCCGAATACATTGCCATTAAAGAGGCATTGATTCCTGGGTTAATTGGCATTGGCGTGTTACTGACACTGAACAGCAAATATTCGTTAATCCGTCTGATTATTCTTAACGAAGAAATTCTTGATGTCGCCCGCCTCAAGCAATTAGTCGCCGAGCGTAACCAGGAAGACGCTTTTAACAGCCACCTGAGCGTGGCCAATAAAATTGTTGCTGCTTCTTTCTTCTTATCGTCAGCGCTGAACTATGGCTTAGCGCGTTATATTGTCACCAGCCCGGCCGGTACTCCGGAATACAATGAGCAGCTGGGTACTATGACAGCGCTGAGCTATCCGGTGATTGTATTGCCAAGCATGATTGTGCTGGGCATTGCCATTTGGTACCTGTTTAAACAGATTAAAGAAGTCACTGGCCAGGGGCTGGAAGACTTTATGTACAAGTAGCCGGATGACGGGGAATAACAGGCTTATGCTCAGGTTGGCGTGTTGTTTTATGGTTGTATTTTTTCTGAGCGGTTGCAGTGAACCTCTGACATCGTTGTCGGAGGATTACCTGCAACGAATCAGCCGGGTCACGGGTGAGTCTCTAACGGATATCCGTGATAGCACAGAGCTTCAGCAGCCTGACTCCTCATTATTTTCCCGTCTTCCCTTAGCGGCCAGCAGCGTCACTTTGCTGGATTTTCTGAAGCTGCAATCCTGTTCGCTGGCACAAACGTTGGGTTATAAGAACAGCCAGTTAGGCAAGGTGGCCAGCCCCAGCCAACAAATGCACCTTGAGCGGGATATCCTGATTCACCTGCCAGATTGTATTACTCAGATTAAGGATGCACAGCCAGAGCTGGCTGATACCCTGCAGCAGGCGTTGCAATTGAAGCAGCAACAACGGATGAAAGTGTGGTGGAATGCCTGGTTTAGCGATGTTGAGTGGCAGTATTATCGTTCCGGTTCCGGGCAAACGATTGAACAGGGTGGTGACGAACCCGGGCATTTATCAGCCGGGTTGGTGGCGCTGGATTATGCCATTGAGCAGGGGCGTGGCTGGCAACAACAGAATTATGCTTATGACAGCCAGCGCATGGAGTTGGAACTACAACAGCTGCTGCTGGCGGAATCTTTGGGGCGCTGGCGCAACAGTTTGAATAAACTGACGGCGATGCTGAATCAGGCGGCGCAGTTACTGGAACAAACCCAGGCCAGGCAAACCTTATGTCGGCAAGGTGTTGAACAACGAGAAGCCACGTATCTTAAAAATGTGTTTCAACAAAAGTATGTCGCTGTGATTCAGCCGTATCTGGCACGGGTCTATCGCTTTGGTAATGAATTAATGCCAAGATTACAGCGGTTGCAGGAGCTTACCCCTGAGCAGCCCGACTATTCGAACTGGTTGACCAACCTTGTTGAGCAAAAACAAGACTTTGAACTGGCGAATAAACGCCATGTAAAAGCCTGGCAGAGCTGGCTTGCTGAATGTGGTGCCATGCCTGACAGGACAAACGGAAATCCATAAAACAGGACGTTATTATGAAAACTTTATTATCGATTTTATTATTCAGCGGATTATTGTTGGCTCAGTTGTGTTTTGTTCAGCCAAGTGTTGCCCAGGTTTATAAATGGGTCGATGAAAATGGCAAGGTGAATTTCAGTGATAAGCCACCGGTGGCAGCCAAAACCGAGACCGTGAATTTAAATCACTCGAAAGTTTCTGATGAACGCCAGCGTGAAATTAAGCAGCAGCGTTTGCAACAACAACAGCAGTTGCTGAAATCGATGGAAGCCGAAAGAAAAAGTCTGGAAAAGCAGCGTGCCGAACAGCGGCAAGCGAAAAAAGAGCACGAAGTGTTATGCGCTAAGCTGAAGAAAAATAAAGAAAAAGCCATCTGGGCAACACATTTTTATACCACGGATAAAAATGGTGAGCGTGTTTATGATGATGAAAAAACAGCTGAAGCCATTCGCCAGAAAGCCATCGACAATTACGATCAAACTTGCCTTAAAAAATAAAATATCTTGCAAAAATAAATATGCCTGATTCAAACTCCAAAAAAATATCGACTTCCCGGCTGGCCAAATCAGCCGGTATTGATAGCCGCCAACTGTTTGCTCGTCTGGTTGAGCGGCAGTGGATTACCCGCACCGTGAAAGAGGGGAAAAATCATTACGCTCTGACGGCGAAAGGGGAGTTTGAAGGCGGGGAATATCAGACGTCCGATAAATTTGGCACCTACATTGTCTGGCCACAGACACTGCTCCAGCATCGCCTGCTACAGGATATGGAGCAACCGCGGCTTAGCGCCAGCGCGATTGCCAAACACGCCGGGTTATCGGCTCGGTTGGTGAATCTGTTATTACAGGAGTTGGGTTGGATTGAGCCACTGGCGAACGGTTGGCAAACAACACAACTGGGGCAGCAACAGGATGGTCAGAACCGCGAAACCCAGGAAGGTGCCAGTTATGTCTCCTGGCCTGAGTCGTTGCTACAACAACCTCAATTGATGCAGATGCTGGCGCAGCTGGACATTGAGCATATAACCGATTTTGCATTGGATGGCCGTGGCGTTAGTGATGCCGGAGAGCGTTTGCTGTGTAACTGGCTTTATCTTCATCGCCTGCATTTTGCCATGCGGCGTCAACTCAAGGATGACTGTGTTGCGGATATTGTTTTGCCGGATCACGCACTGGTGATTCAGTACTGGGGTAATCGTCCGGATGACCGAAGCGCATCAGCCTTACAGCACAAGTTGGCAGCACCAGAAGCCATTACCACAGCGGGTTATCGGCTGCTGGAAGTCCAGCCACAGGCGATATTGCCGTTGGACAAGCTATTGACCCGTGAATTGCAAAAAGCGGGTATTCGGCTGTCAAAATAGTCTTCTCGCGCGGGTTCTCGATGGTTACTGTCAAAAAAATCAAATAATCAGTACGTTGGTTTTATTATCTTTGTAACTTATTGTTTCTTATAGAAAAAATTTTCTGGTCAAAAATACGTCAATCTGTCAAAAAGCCGATAACCACGCATTCTGTAAGAGAGTTTCAAACGGTTGTTAACATACTTATACACAGAAATTGTGAAGAAGTATCCACTTACCTGCAAACGCCGTATTTATCAGATGAGAACGATTGTTAACAATTATCCGCTTAAAATTAAAGGTTATTACCACGGCTTTGTTTAAATGATGAAGTTACGGTTGTCCTTTGTGGTGCCTTATGCACAATGCTTGTGCATGCCAGAAAAGATGGCTGAAAATAGCCAAAAAAAAGTAACTTTTACCGTTGATATTTGTAACTCATTGAAAAATATAGGTTTTTTATTTTGTTCAAAAAATAAACAATTTGTTTCAAGGGTAATAAAACCGGCCCTTAGAGGCACTTTTAACCGTGTTATTCACTCACTTATCCCCAGAATCTGTGGGAAACCTATGATGGCAGATGGATGACTGATGGGCGGCTAAGATGCTGGTATGAGGTTTCAGTTGGATAAAAACTTGGATGTGAATGTCAAGATGTTAAAACGGACAACTCTGCATAAAAAACCGGGTTATGCACAATAATAATTTCGAGGATTCTATCTGAAGAGGATAAGTCAATAGCCTGACACTTTTTATTTGTTTTGTTTAAGTATTTGAATTTAATAGAAAAAAATTTTTAATAAAATAACCCCAAAAACCCGCAAAGCCAGTAATGATGCGGCCTGGCGGGTCTTTTCAAAAAAATATCCAGTTTTTTATCCACAAAGCGATTGTAAAGATTGCCAATCACTCGGGGTCTGTCGTTGCTGAAACCGGAGGTGGCGGCAGAATTTCAGACACACAGGTGGGTTCATCGCGCTCTGGAAAGAACTGATCCATACAGTCTGGCACCCTTTCTGACCAGTCTTGTAGCTCGCCTGGTAAAGACTGCTGCCAGCCAAAGCGCAGACACAAACGGCGCATCACATTATCAACCGGTGCATTTAAGGTCAGAGTTTCACCAGAAACCGGGTGTTGCATGGTCAGCTGCCAGGCATGTAATAACAGACGCGGCGCGTCAAAATGATCACGGAAATAACGGCTGTGTTTGCCTTTACCATAACGGGCGTCACCAATAATCGGGTGGGCCAGGTGTTTCAGGTGACGACGAATCTGATGTTTGCGTCCGGTTTTTGGGATCGCCTCAATCAATGAATAGCGTGACTGCGGATATTTGTCGATGGCGATGGGTAATTCCACCTGAGCCAGACAACGGAAATCCGTAATCGCTTCCTGGGGTGGTTTTACTCGTTCGTGCTTGGCGTATTTATCAACCGGCGGCGACATGGCTTTGTCGAGATGAACCGACTCCGGGAAGTACCCACGAACAATCGCCAGATAACGTTTGTCGACCGCTCGTTCACGCCACTGATCCACCACCAAGCTGGCGATTTCAGAGGTTTTTGCAAATAACAGCACGCCGGAAGTGGGTTTGTCCAAGCGATGCACCGGAAACACATGGTGACCCAGCATATTGCGCACTAACTGCAGGGCAAAGCGGGTTTCATGGCGGTCGATCTCGCTGCGATGTACCAGAAGTCCACTGGGTTTGTTAATCGCGATCAGGTGATCGTCCTGATAAATAACCGGCAATTGCATAAAACTCTCGTGCTCTGGTGGCGTAGGATCAATGGGGAACTAAACAGGCGCGCACTCTATCCTAATTTTCCGCCTTGCTGAAGGTATGTCGTCAATAGCACTAAAAGGGAGGGGGCCTGTATGGTGTTAACAGGCTCTGAGAACTTTGTTAGTGTTGCACAGCTTCAAAAATAATAAGGATTCATGATGTTTGCGCGTATTTCGCTGTTGTTGATTGTTTTGCTGGCTGCCGGATTAGCCGCTGTACGCTGGGGTTATTATCAACATGAATCCTTTCCAGACCTGAGTGGTGCGCCGCTGCTGCCATCCACTGAATTAGAAACTGTTGCCGAACTTCCTTACCCGCCGGGCAATATTGCGGTCAGCGTTGAAAATCGCGTGTTTTTTACCTTCCACCCGGAAGCCGGGCCAGAGATTAATGTTGCCGAGTTGCGCAAAATACCGGGCGAAGCAGATCAGGTCGTTGCTTTCCCGGATGCCAGTTGGCAACCCGGTTCTGGTAAAGACGGCGCTCTGAATGAAGTGTTATCGCTGCGCTTGTTTAACAATGAGCTGTGGTTATTGGATAACGGCAAACATGGCCTGGAATCGGTGCGTTTGCTGGCATTTGATATTAATAATGGCGAGTTGTTGCAGCAATACACCTTTCCACGGGATGTGTTCCCGCTGGGTTCCCACGCCAATGATTTTCGTATCAGCCCAGATGGTCGTTACTTCTATATAACGGATGCCAGTTTGTTAGCGCAGACACCCGCTCTGGTGGTATTTGATCGCCAGGAGCAGGACAGCTGGCGGGTATTACATAAAAGCCATACGGTGACTGCCGGAGATTACCAGCCTGTGGTACAGGGGCGGGCGATGTCGTTATTTGGGGTGTTTACGGTGAACCCAGGGGTGGATGGTATTGCGCTGGATGCAGCGGGAGAGTGGTTGTATTTTGCTGCGATCAGTGCCGAGCAGCTGTATCGGGTGCGTACGGCGGATTTACACGATCACACCTTACCTTATGCCACGCTGGAATCCCGGGTTGAAGCACTTGGGGCCAAAACCATGACCGATGGTATGGCGATAGATGCCACCGGAAATGTGTACCTGAGCGATCTGGAACATTCCGCCATTGTTCGCCGTCGCCCGGATGGTGAGTTACAGACCTTATTGCGCTCAGCTGACTTACGCTGGCCGGATGGTTTCAGCTTGGCTGAGGATGGCTATTTATACGTCACTTGTTCAGCATTGCATCAGGTGATTGGGATTCCCCGCGATGAAATGCTGGCCCGGGCACCGTTTCAGATTTATCGCTTCCACCTTGGTCGGGCAGAACAGCTATTGAATAATGACGGATAATTTCCCAAACGATCGTTATCATTGTGACTTATGAAATGTGTTTATAACGCCGCGGATATGCTCGAAGCGCATGTGCTGGTGGGTCTGCTACAACAACATAAAATCAGTGCCTTTATCGAAGGCGAATACCTGACCGGCGGTATGGGCGACCTGGCGGCGAATAATTACGTCCGGGTGATGGTTAACAATGATGACTTTGAACAAGGGCGCCGGGTGGTTGAACAATACGACGAGGCTAATCGTCGCGATGAAACGCCCTTGCCAGATCCGGTTTTTCGTCACTGGCACTGGTTTGTGATTGCCGTGTTAGGCATTCTGGCAGCTGAAGTGCTGCGTTATTTCTGACGGCGCTCTTTTTTGAGCTCTGGTTTTTTTTAGCTTTAAGTTTTCTTTGTGCTCAGTCTTCTCTATGTTTCAGCCTTCTCCGGGCATAAACAACAAATCGGTTTCGCCATAATCTACCCCCAGTTGCCCGAGTACAGCCGTCACCTGACCACGATGATGCGTTTGGTGATTAAACAAATGCTGCAATGTAGCATCGAGGGGTTTAGCGTATTCGGTGCCAGCGGTTGAGGTGTATTCAATCACGGCTTTGGCATCATCCTGGCGTAATAAATCGGTCCAGCGAATCATCACATCATCAATGCGTTGTCTGAGCTCCCAGAGCTGATCAAGCTCGGTGCTGATCGTGCCATTCAGCTTTGGCGGAAACTCGATATCACGTAATTCTTCCAGAATCGGATAACTGTTGGCCAAACGTTTTAACCATAATAAATCGGTAATCAGCAGATGATTTAAGGTGCCGCACACAGAGTGAAAAAACAGCTTCTGATCGCTGCAGAATTGTTGTTCGGATAGTTGCTGGCAGGCCAGGTAAAGGTTGGTGTTGATCCAGCGGTTATAACGTGCGGCTCTTCGGTGGTGATCAGACCAGGGCATAGCGTTACTCCTGCAGACAAGTCTGCGTCTGATGGACTGTTATCAGCGTAAATCAGTGAATTTTCAGCGGCAAGCTCTGTCATAGGCAAAGGCAGATTATCCACGTTATGATGCTGCCTTTATGGACAAATAATCATCACGGCTTTTAACAGGCATAACAGAAGGCATCGGCATCGTATGGTTCAGCGCGTTTTATCCGTTTTTTACGCCAGACTGGCGCTTTTGCTCCTGTTGCTGACTCTTATTCCCGCTTACCAGGTCGCGGCTGTACCGGTTTCCTGGGATACCGGAGAAGATACTCCCTGGCAGGTGTTGTCGTCGGACAACTTTGAAATATTTTATCGTGATGAGAACCAAGTGATGGCTCAGCAATCACTGCAGATTGCTGAGCAGGTACACCGCGAGTTAGTGCCATTTTTCACCGATGATCAGGGTCAGGTGACATTACCACCAGAACCCACCCGGATTGTACTGGTGGATGACTTTGATACTTCAAACGGGTGGGCAACGCCGTTCCCATTTGCTCAGATCCGTTTATACGCCAGCCCGCCACAGGACCTTAACGGCCTGGAAACCATTGGCGACTGGTTGCCCGGGTTAATTCGCCACGAATACGTGCATGTATTACATACCGAAATGGCTTCCGGTGTGACACAAACCAGCCGTGACATTTTGGGCCGCACACCCTTGTTGCCCGTTATTATACCGTTATCTCCTTTTCCTCATTCGTTAGCGCCACCAATGTTGCTGGAAGGGTTGGCGGTGTATCTGGAAACCAATAAGGAGCAGGGTTACGGCCGCTTGCAAAGCAATTTTTATCAGATGCTGATGCGCACTGAGGTTGCCAGTGGTGAATTGATGTCTTTAGGTGAGGCAGTGACGCCAGGGCGAGAATTTCCAACCAACCGGGCGTATTTATACGGCTCGTTTTTTATTGAATATCTGGCCATCACTTATGGCGAACAAAAATTACGTGATTATCTGCAGCGATACAGCCACGAGTTGGTGGGGTATTTTATGCAGGAAGGCACGGCCAAAGCCGTATTCGGTAAAGCATTCAGTCAGCTGTGGCAGGAATTTTTGCTGTATCTGCAGCAGCGCTTTTCGCCACAAATTCATTATTTAACGGATAATCAGGCGGATATCCATACTGATATTATTGCCGCTGAAAAAACCTCCCCGCCGGTATTCAGCGCGAATGCCAAGGCATTGTTCGCTGTTAATACCAGTCGCTCGCAACGCACAGAACTTATTCGATATTCAGCATCGACCCTGTCTTCAGATATGAGTGAAAGCGCAGAGGTGCTCACGCACAAAAAAGGCATTCGTTATATCGACGTTTCAGAGCGCGGCAATATCCTCGCGTCACGGCAGTTATTTTATGCCGATGGCCGTGCCTGGAATGATTTGTTTTTATGGAATGCCCAGCAGGGCTGGCAACAGCTGAGTGAGCGTCAGCGTTTTCGCAAAGCGCGCTGGCTGGATGAAGAAACGGTATTGGCCAGTCGCAATACTCAGGGTATCAGTGAGCTGGTGGTGCTTAAGCTGAAAAAAAATGATAACCAGGAAAATAAACTGGTAACACCACAAGTGTTATGGCGTGGTCAGCCGGGAGAGGTATTGGCTGACTTTGATGTGCGTGATCAGCGCATTATTGCATCGTTAAAACAGGCCAATCAGGGTTGGAATCTGAGCATAGCCGATATGTCAGCCAACCCTTTTCGCTGGCAGGCCATCACTGACAGCAAGGCAACGGAAAATTCGCCGGAATTTATTTCCGATTCAGACATTATTTTCAGTGCTGATTATCAGGGTGTTTTTAATATTTATCAGCTGAATCTAACGGCACCGGAAACACTGCAGCAATTAACCAACACTTTAACCGGGGCATTTAACCCATCAGTCGTCAACAATATCCTCTATTACAGCCGATACCAGCACAATGGTTATCAGCTGGTTCAGCAGCCGCTGACATCTTATGCACAACTGAACGCGGAATCTGTACAGGGTCGTTATCACTTTGATTATGGTGTATCTCGCGTAACGGCATTGAATAAATCTGAAACTCAATCAGAGCCATACCAATTTAATCATTCAGCGTTGTGGCGCAGTATCCGGCCTCACACCTGGTTGCCTTTTTATCTGAGTAATGACAGTTCAACCAAAATTGGAGTAATTACCGCAGGAACGGATGCATTAGGGCGTCATCGTTATTCGGCACTGGTGAATCGGGATACTCAGCTGGAGCAGTGGAATACGCAGTTAACGTATCAATTCGATAATCGCTGGACGGTGGCTTTTTCCCGTGATCATGACAGCTTAAACAGCGTCCGGGAGGAAAGTGGTCGTTTTATTGAGAATGTTCAGCGTGATGATGAATGGCTGATTCAGAGGTCGTTATTAGCCCCGATGTTTGAAGATCAGTTGACGTTTTATCTGGGCGCGACGATTGAGCAAAAACAGCTGGTGGACACCTCAATTAAACGCGATGAAGCGCTGCTGGGTGGCGCGTTGCGATTTGATAATCGTGAATTTTTTACCGATGTTCCCGGCACCGGGTGGGGCACCTATGTCGATTTGATTTATGAAACCAATGACGTCATTCAATCTGATTTTAGTGGTGACAGCTGGCAGGCTCGTGTGAACCACAGCTGGGATTTACCCGGACGTTTAAGCCTGAGTTATGACCTGGCGGGTGGTATTGCCGACAAAGGTGCTGAGTCTTTTTCTTTGGGGGGCGAAAGTGGTGATGGCGGTCGTTTGTTTGGTCGTAACGATTATTATTTGCGGGGTTATGAGAATAATGTACAACGCGGTCATTACATCCATCGGCAAACGCTGAGTTTGGGCTTTCCGTTATACCGCCTTGAGAACAATTGGGGCCTTAATCCTTTTGGTGCGCTGGATATTGTTGGCCGTACCTTTGTTGATTCCGGGCAGGCCTGGTTTCGCCAGCAAAAACGCGATCAATTGACGGGTATTGGTGCTGAAATTACCACCGAGCTGGTGTTGGGATACCGGGCGATTGTACCGTTTACGTTGGGTTATGCTCAGGGATTAAATGATGCGAATGGCCGAACCACACAAACTTATGTCTCTATTGGGTTGTTCTTTTAAATGTCATTAACAGCTCTGTTTTTTTTAAGCCAAAAACCGTATGGTTATGCCGGAATTTTATAACGTATTAATGCCTTTGTTTTATGGCTAAAGATAATAATCATTTTCATAACGAAAACCGATCAGGTAAACCGACACTGGCCGTAGTGGGGAGTGGCATTGCTGGCTTATCCGCTGCCTTTTTACTGAAGCAGAAATACGATGTCACTCTGATCGAAAGCCACGAAAAAGTCGGGATGGGGATTTTTACCGTTGATTATCCGGTCAACGGTTATACCAATCGTATTGATATCCCGCTGCGGGTGTTTTGTGACGGCTATTATCCCAACCTGATGGCGTTGTATCGTCATATTGGTGTTGAAGTGGAATCCGGTGATCATTCCGGAGTGTTTTTTGATGCTCAGGGAAATGAAATTCTGCACTATGGCAACAAAGAAATTGCCGGTTTTACTTTTTCTTATTTAAAACCCAGTTCTTTTTTCAGTTTGCGCGCCTGGAAATTTTTGTTGGCATTTCGTCGCTTTAATCGTCTGGCAGAAAAAATGTTAGCCAGGGAAGCGGCATTACAGGGCATGACCTTTGGCCAGTTTTTAGCCGAACATCAGGTAAGTGAAGACTTTTCACAGCATGTGTTATTACCGATTCTGGCGGTGACTTGTACCTGTGATTATCAGAGTATTCTGAATTATCCCGCGGATGTTATTCTGATTTACCTCACTTGTGGCATCTGGAAATTTGGCATCGTAAATGCCAAATATGGCGTTGATGATATTGTGCCAAGGTTAACTCAGGGTATCCGGCTGAAAACCGGAGCTAGTGTGCAGCAGGTTGAAAAAACCGCGGATGATAACGTGCGTTTAACCCTGGCTGATGGCAGTGAGATGACATTTGGCCAGGTTGTTATCGCGTCTCAGGCACAGCAGGCCGCGGCCATGTTGCAAGGGATGGAGCAGCAAAAAAGCTGGCTGGCGACAATTCCGTTTGAACACTCAGAAATGATGGTACATACCGATAATCAGTTTTTACCTCAGGCCGACAAATGTTATTCCGCAGTGAGTTATTGTTTACCGGAATCCGGCGAGCAACGCCCTCAGGTCAGTGTTGACCTGAGTAAAGCGATTAATCGCTATCAGGGCCAGCCGATGGTATTTCAGACCTGGAACCCAACCTTTACAGCAGACCAGCAACAAGTTTTAGCGCGTGTCACTTTTACCCGTCCGGTGGTGACGCTCGAGAGCCAGCAAGCAATGCAGCAACTGCGGCAATCTCAGCAACAAGCGGATAACACCGTGTGGTTTTGTGGTTCCTATCTGGCAGATAAAATTCCTCTGCTGGATGCGGCGGTCGATTCATCGGTGGCGATTGCCCAACGTTTGGGTGTTACTGTGCCCTGGCAGAAATAATCGACCGTTATACAGGAGCGTCGTGAATGACCAGGATGCGTAAATTACGTCGACTTTTTGAGTTTTACGGACTGGCTGAAAAGCGTCTGAATGTTGCCGGCAAGCACTGGGGAAACCTGGGTTTTTGGTCGACTCCTGCGCAAGTGGGCAGTGCTCAGGAATATTCTGAAGCAGCTGCCGATCTTGCCCATCAATTAGCTGCAAAAGCCTGTTTAGATAATCACTCGGTGGTGTTGGACAGTGGCTTTGGTTGTGGCGATCAATTGTTGTTATGGCATCAGCATTATCATATCCGCAAGCTGTACGGTGTTAACTGGTCGCACTCACAAACCGATATTGCCCAGCAGCAACTTGAGAATGCCGGACGACCAACTTCGGCCGAGCAGTGTCGCTTTGGTAATGTCTGTGACCCAATGTTATGGCATACCTATGAAGGTTTGGGGATTAACCGGATCATGGCGTTGGACTGTGTCTACCATTTTCCGGATAAAGCGTATTTTCTGCGTCAGAGCATCAAGTTGCTGGCGTCCTGTTGTGATCAAGAAAGTGATCAAGAAGGGGAGCATCATGCGTTGCTGGCTTATACCGATTTATTGTTAGCCAAACCTTGGTCAAACATGAGCGTCTGGCAGCGAACGGTGATTCGTTTAATGCTGAAATTATCGCGTGTGCCCGTCAGTAATCTGTACACTCTGGAGCAAACGCAACAGCAGCTTTCTGGTGAGGCGACATTCTCTGAGCTGATTCAGTCGTATGACATTGAAGATATCAGTGAACAGGTATTACAAGGCTTTAGCCAGTGGTGGCCACGTTTTAAAAACAATCATCAGGTCACCGGGTTTCATCCGAGAAGAATGGTGTATCTGAAGTACGATATTACCGCGGCATTTCTGAGTTGGGCTTATCGCCATAAATTGTTAAATTACCAGCTTATTCAAATAAAAGTTTGCTAACGAAGGTTAATGAAGACTGAGTTTGCAATAAGAAAAATAGTTTCAGGAATCAGACGCTGATGAAAACGGTAGATATTAAAGCCCAATGCCGCTGTGGCAAGGTGAGCTTTTCAATACAAGGTCCGGCATTGCTACGCGGCTATTGCCATTGCAGTATTTGTCAGGCGGTGAACCACGCCCCCCATGCTGATATCACCGTGTTTCGTGCCAGAGACGTGGAAGCGCCTGATGCCTCATTGTTGCAATACAATGCCTATAAGTTTCCACCGATATTACAACGTGGAAAATGCGCCGATTGTGGTGATATTGCTATTGAATATCTGACACTGGGCGTCCTCCCAAAAACAGTGATTGTGCCAACCAAAAACCTGAGTGGTGATTGTGTGTTACCTGAGCCTGCTTTTCATATGTTTTATGAAAATCGTGTGGCAGACGCTGATGATACGCTGCCAAAAGGAAAGGGGTATTTAGCCAGTCAGTGGCTGTTTGCAAAAAAACTGATATCTGTTTTATTCGGGAAATAAAAAACGGTGCTGGCTCTTATGTTACAAATTCTTGAATTAACGTCAGCACCGGTTTTTTGAGTTTTAGACAGCAGAGAGTTAAGTCGCTGTTTGATTAACCCGCACGAACACGGTTACGTTGTACCCCCAAATCAATTTTACCATCCTGGCTGACAATACGGGATTCAACCTTGTCACCCTCTTTGAGGTAACGTGGATTGCCACTTTGTTTTTTGACAAAGGCTTTCCATTTCACTTTTTCCGGTAATAAGCCCAATAACTTTACCAGAGGGGCTGGCGGAACGGTCATTGCTGCGCCACCCGGAGAACCGGTTAAGACAATATCGCCGGTGCTCAGGTGAGTGATCTCAGACAGTTCGCTCAGTGTTTCGGGTGGTTTAAACAGCATGTTGCCGCTTTGGTCGGTCTGGCGTAGTTCATCATTCAATGACAGAGTTAAATTCATTTCGGACAGATAATGCATTTCGTCATTGTTGAGCAAACATAAATACGGCCCGGTAGGGCCAAAGGTGCGGTAACTTTTACCTTTAAAATACTGCACCTGTGGTAGTTGAACGTCGCGTGCGGTCACATCATGTACCATCACAATACCGGCAACATAATCACCGATGTTGTTGGCATTAAGGGTGACAGGCTGCTGAATGTCTTTACCAACCACAACCGCCATTTCAATTTCATAATCCAGCAACTTGATATGTGATGGAATCACAATATCAGTGTTGGGCTCGCTGATGCTGGCATCGGATTTATGAAATAAAGTATTAAAGCTGCGGTCATAAGGGTCCATACCGGTTTCAGCACGGCTTTGTGGATAATTTGACCCCTGACAAATGACCCGGCACGGGGTGGTAATTGGCGATAATAATTCGATATCGCTGTCGTCCAGCTTCTGGCTTTGATAAGCGCTGCTGTCAGCAGCAATATGGAACGCTTGTTCACGCCCTTCGTTAATTAATGCGCGCGTGTCAGGATAGTGGCCTTCCAGTTTATAAAAGCCGTCTGAAACAACGGCCCAACCTGTTTCTCCGGCACTACTGTTCCGGTATCTTGCAATATGACATGGCATACTATTTTCTCAATTATTAAGTCAGATACAGGCGATATCAGGCGCTGTTTTTCAGATATCTGAGTGGTACCTGAGTTGGTTTGATTTCGCTGGGTGATACGCCCCACCACTTACCAAATGCGCGGATAAAACTGGCGGGTTCTGAATAATCTAACCGTGCAGCGACTACTTTAACGGGTAGTGAAGCGGTTAATAATAATTCTTTTGCCAAGGCCATTTTGGTATCCAGCACAATTTCACTGAAATTATGTCCTTCTTCCTGAAGACGTCGTTTCAGTGTTCGTTCACTCATGAACAAAGAACTGGCGACGTCACTGAGCCTGGGGAAGAAGGCTTTATTGGTCAGTATGTAATCGCGGATTTTTTGTGAATGATCCGGCAGCTGTTTGTGTACCCTGAGAACCTGCTCACATTCGGCAATGAAATGCTGGTGAATGATGGAGTCTGACTGAGGGAAGGGGAAATCGAGTAATTCTTTACTGGCTCGGATGCCATAACACGGACTGTCTGGAATGACGGTGAGCTGAGTCAGTTGCGATAGCGCTTGTTCATAATCCGGGTCTGAAAAGGGCAGGAGTAACCGGTAGTCTGAAAAGTCATAACCCGGAACCATCTCCTGAAGAAAGTTCAGCGTTGTTGCGTAATAACGTTCAAAGATAAAACGATGTATGGATACCGGCAGGTGGCTGACGTTAAGCCTGAAGGTAACACGATCATTCATTTCTTCCAGGTTCACCTTTGACAACATAATCGACATTTCTGAATAGCGTGAGGCTGTTTCAAATGCCGAGCGAACATCCGGGCTGGTCAGTATCGCAAGCCCCCAGACACCGCAGTTGTTGATGTGTAACGATTGGCCCGACTCAATACCATATCCGGCTTTGGCAGGTAAGGCAGCCAATGCCTGTTCAATGATTTTGATTTCCAGAAAATCAGAAATGTCGGTATCAATATCCATCACCTGATGTGGGATGATTCCCGTATCTTTCAGGCATAACGCTGGATCCAGCCCGTTATTTTCCAGAATGTTCATGATGGACTGTATGGCCAGGTTGGCCCGATTATTATTTTTCTGAAACATATCGGCCACCAGTATTTAACTCAGAGATGTTATTGCAGCTGTCCGTAAAATTTATAAGTCACTCCGCAGGGAGTCAATGGCACCCCTGTGTTTCACAGAGATGCCAGGGGACTATAAATTCAGAATAATCCCTGAATGCTGATGGCAATTGCGGAGTCACCCTCGACTTCAATATCGCCTTCCATTACAGCAGACATTGGATCGGTATCGCCCGCCAGAATTTGTTCAAAAATTTCTGGTGCCATGGTGATGGTGCAATCCGCGTCTTTATCTTCAGTGGTCACGTCCTTACCTATGATATGAACAATGTCACCACCGATGTTGAATTTTACCGGTTGAGCGAAGCCACCAAATTTATCAACGGCAGGGATGATTTTTTCAATATAAGCATCAATAGACATATTAAGCGTCCTTTTTATTGTTAATTTATCGTTTGGTTTATGCTCCGGGTTTTCCGGAGCCGATGTCTGGAATTACAAGGAATCGTATTTCAGGTCTTCTGGACGGGCACTGATCGTGCTGCGATGCAGTTCGCGGCGATGACCTTCAAAACCACCGGTCGCTTTGTGTAGTACACTGCGGTTGTCCCACATGACCAGCATGTCTTTTTCCCATTTATGGCGATACACAAACTGATCCTGAATCTGCCAGCGCTGTACTTCCATCACCAGGTCCATGGCTTCTTTTTGCTTCATATCTTCGATGCCAACGATATAAGCAATGGCAGAACCGTAAATGGATTCTTTGCCGCTTTCCGGGTGCTTGATAATGAAGGGATGGGTTTCTGACTCTAATGCTTCATCAGAGGCGACCACTTCCATGCTCTTACTTTTGAACTTATCGCCATAAGAGCCTTTTTTGGAGTAACCCATTTTGGCGGAGTGAATGGCCATTTTGCCTTCTACGCGTTGGCGCAGGTCATCCGGCATCTGCTCTGCTGCCGCCACCTGATTGGCAAATAACGTGTCACCGCCAACCGGAGGAATTTCGATACTGAACAGGCAGGTGCCAAAAGGAGGGTTTGCTTTGAAGCTCCAGTCGGCATGCCAGATGTCAGCAAAGATCGGGCTGGTCTCATCTGCTTCACGCTGGATAGAAATCAGGTGTTTTCGGCCTTCAATCGACTTTACAAACGGGTCAATGGCCAGCTCGCCAAAATCTGAAGACACTCGCTCCAGATCGTCGTCAGTCAGCGGCTGATTGCGGAAGATAATGACATGGTGTTCATTCCATGCCTGACGGATATCACGAATGTCTTCTTGTGACAGTGGTTTGGTCAGGTCGACACCAGAAATATAAGCGCCACAAGCCTCACCAGTTGGGGTAACGGTAATGGTCATATTGAACTCCACGTTCTGTGTTTTTATTAGAATCACCATCAAGATACGGTGAATGTGGAGTCAGCTACATGATGTGTCAGGCCATACAATTGATACTTCAGGCCAAGGTGTTGATACCAGACCTGTCATTATGACGGGCCCGGTATGGGGAGTCGGCGGTGGTTTATGGCTGAATGCGGCGCTGCAGCCTGGCATAAAACATACAGTCGGCATCGTCATCTGGTGCGCCGAGCATGCATTGCTCTAACAATTCAAACTCCGGATGCTGCTGCAGGAAATGCTCGATCTGTTGTTCATTTTCGGCCAGCTGCCAGGAGCAGGTGGCATACACCAGCTGACCTCCGGGACGAACCGCTTTGCAGGCATGTTGCAATATCTGTTGTTGTAACTCGACCTGGCGCTGAGTGTCGTTACCATTAAAACGCCAGCGCGCATCCGGGTTGCGTCGCCAGGTGCCGGCAGAGGTGCAGGGTGCATCAATGAGCACCCAGTCAAAACCTTGCTGCTTTTTGATTTCAGCGGGCAGGCGCAGGGCGTCTGAACCATCCCAGCTGAAGCTGCGGATATTCTGAATCTGCGCGCGTTTAGCACGGCGCTTTAATTCATCCAGTTTAAAGCTATGTAAGTCGGTGGCAGTAACGGATCCTTTTCCTGCCAGACGTGAGGCAATAGCGAGGCTTTTACCACCGGCACCCGCGCAAGCATCCCAAACCTTATCGCCTGGTTTAGCGGCGACGGCTGCGGCAATTTGCTGGCTGGCCAGATCCTGAATTTCAAACTGACCTTGCTGATATTCTTCAGCGGTTTGTACCGCTTTGCCGCCATAAGCCGCCAGCATGGTGTCGCCGTTGATGTGTTTCAACTGAGCGTCGATACCTTGTTGCTGCAGCGATTGTTCCAGTGCTGATAAATCGGCATCGACCGCCGTTCGCAACCACAGGGGAGGGAAGTCATTCTGCTTACGAATAAAACGCTGCAGTTGTTTATCATCCCAGCCGCTTTGTTGTGCCCGTTGTTTCAGCAGCGGCAGCCATTGCGGGCGGATACCGTGCCACAACAGCCATAATGGCGAAAGAGGTTGCTCCAGCGCCTCCTCGCGCAGTGCGGCATACAGCCGCTCACGGTAACTGGTGTCGCGCAGGTTTGTTTTGCTTAAGTCATGGCGGCTTTTTAACCACTGGCCACCACAATGCAAACCAATCCAGTACCAGAATGACTCGTCGTTGATGGCGTTGAGCTTCTTCTGGCTCCACTGGTTATCCCACTGCTGCCAGTCAATCATCTCGTCCTGAAAAAACTGGTCTTCCAGTGCCTGAGCCAGCTGTTGAAAACGACTGGCCTGAATCATGGCGGAGTTGAGTAACCAACGCTGTTGCTGGGTTTGTGTTTTGTCCTGATGAACGTGTTTTAACCAGCGATCCAGCGGTTGTGGTGTGTCTTCATTGGCCGTTAACCAGCGTTGTCTTAAATCGGCCAGAGCCTCAAAACTGATCGCATTGTTCGTCGTTGGTTTCCTGTGGCGCTGATAATTGCCCTGGGAGTTGCTTTTACGACCGGCAGGTTTGGACGAAGATCGAGAACGATAAGGTTTTCTGGCTGACATAACACATGACTGGTATCTGAAATTAGGCGCGATTCTAGCAGAGGCGGCGAGGGATAGCTCATTTGTCTTAGCCTGAAAAGGCGAAAAATGGCGAACAGACAAGATATTCCACGGGCGTTATACTGCTCCGGTATTTTTTACCTCAGGTTGTCGAGCTTTATGCAAAGCGAATTTTGGCACGAACGCTGGGAAAACCAGCAAATTGGCTTTCATCTGGAAGAAGTAAACAGCATTCTGCTGAAATACTGGCCTGCCATGGAGATCACCCCCGGACAACGGGTACTGGTTCCGCTGTGTGGTAAAACGCTGGATATTATCTGGCTGTTAAAACAGGGTTATGTCGTCGTTGGGATTGAACTCAGTGAACTGGCACTGGATGAGCTGGCTGATACCATCAGATCCGAGCTGCAGTTTGATATTCAGAAAACCCGAGAACAACACTGTGTGGTGTATCGGGGCGATAATTTATTGCTGATTGCCGGTGATTTTTTTGCAGTAACGGCTGAAGAAATTGGTTCGATTGATGCGGTGTATGATCGGGCGGCGTTAGTCGCGTTACCAGCGTCGATGCGCTCTGATTATTGCCAGCATTTACAGGCAATCAGCCCAGCAGCAAAACAGTTGCTGGTCAGTTTCAGCTACGATCAGAACGCGATGTCTGGCCCTCCTTTTGCCGTATGGCCACCAGAAGTGGCACAACATTATGACGCTGGTTATGACGTTGCCTTACAGGAACAGCGGGAAATCATTCAGCAAGAACCACGTTTTAAGGAACGTGGATTACAGTCTTTTGTGCAGGATGTTTATCTGCTGACTCCCCGTTAAAGTCGGCCAGGCCTTATGAGCCGGTTTCAGACAGGCTCAACGGCTAACACCCGGATGCAATTCACGTCCGGGTAATGCCAGCGCACATTCAGATCCCACAGCTGCACACCGTATTGGCGCTCAGCCGAGGGCACCTGATAGGCCGGTTTCGGATCTTGCATCAAACATTGCTCAATTAAACCGACGACGTCCTGTTGCAGTCTTCGGCCATGTATTCTGGCTTGCTCTAATGCGTTTTCCTGCCAGGTGACCGGGATTAACTCCGGTGATTGGGCGGCAATATGATTTTCGGCGTGTGTAATGGCATCGGCGTAAGGGACGTAAGGTTTGATATCCAGTATGGGTGTGCCATCCAATAAATCGATACCACTGACCCACAGTGAGCAGCCTTCAATACGATCCAGTGTTACCACCGATTGCCCCAGGCTATTTGGGCGGTGAGTCGCCCGGCTGGCAAAAACTCCGATTTTTTCGTTCCCTCCCAGACGTGGTGGACGTACCCGCAAATGAGGGGCTTGCCCGTGTTGCGATAAAGCCTGATGGAACTGAAACAACAACCAGATATGGCTAACCTGCTCTAACCCTTGGAGTGCCAAAGGTGAATCAAAGGGAGGGAGTAAACGGATTTCTGCGGTAGCAGAGGGGGCAAGTGCTGGTTGCCGGGGGATGGCAAATTTTTCTTTAAAGGGAGTGTGTGCAAGAGCAACAGGCTCGAGAGAAATGGGCATCATCAAACAGTATCCGAAAATAATGCCAGCATTGTAGCGCTGGCATTATTTCTTGAATAGTTCGTACTTACTGTTTGTTCACCAGGTTAAAACAAATCAATCTCGGTTTCTTCGCTGGTTGAGCCGGTTTCAAATTGCAGTTTTTCATCCGTCAGCTGGTCTACTAAGGCAACAAGTTCAGCACTGAGTTGTTCCAGGTTTTTAAAACCTTGTTGCACTTTACTGTGCTGCCGAATGTCTTTTTTCCAATTGTCGCTGCCGACACGTTCCAATAGCTCATGCATCTGTGTGTGAATAGCTTCATGCGCAGGGTCAATTTCTGCGTATGTCGGTAGGTGGCTGAAGAACTGGTTGCCAATGCCTGTGCGATACCATTGGCCAAAACGACAGTTATAATGATCCACTTCAACCGCTTTCCAGGCATCTGACTGTTTGCCTTTTTCCATCGCCTGATAACCATTCTGTACGTAAATCATATGGTCGACTTTTACCAATGATGCAAAGCTGACAACCTGTGAGTACGATACACGCTCATAGGTTTTCTGAGCGATTTGTGCCAGTTCAACAAAGGATTGCTCAAATTCATGTGTCGCGCTTTGTGCTGATGAGGCAAGTTGTACCATTTCACTGGCTTGCTGAGCCATGTTGTTACTCGAATGAGTAAACTCATTAATCATATTGCCAATATCGGCGGTGGCCTTTTGAGTGTTTTCGGCCAGACTGCGAACTTCATCGGCAACTACGGCAAAACCACGACCAGCTTCGCCGGCACGGGCGGCTTCGATTGCTGCGTTTAAGGCTAACAAATTTGTCTGTTCAGCAATGCCATCTATCAGCTTCAGCACTTCGGTAATTTTAACCGTATGTTGTTGCAAGCCACTGGCGGTGGAGTGAATGGTTTGTGTCATCTCCGTTTGTTGCTTCAGGTTACTGGTGACCTGATTAATTTCCTGCAGGGCATCGGTTGATAGTGATACCCCTCGACGAGAAATGACTTCGACTTCTTGCATTTCAGCTGACACTTTTCCTAGGTCATCCTGATTTCTTTTCAGGTTCAGTAGCAAGCTGTCAGTTTTAACGCGACCGATATTCGCCTCCAGTTCCTGGCAGTGGGCCAGAAAATACGCGTTTTCCATGGCAGAAAATGCGTCGGCTATTTTATCGAGGGAGGTCTTAAAATCCCCCTGCATGCCCTGGCTCAGAGGCTTGCGATAAAAGCGTTCTTTACTGGCTTCTTTGAAAGAGGACTCAACCTCCCGAATATAAGTTTCCAATTGGTCCAATAAATTATTAATGGAGTGGCTGACAGGGGCCAGCAGGTTTTCATCCCGTATCTGTGTTAGACGTTGTTGCAGATTGCCGTTTCCGGCATTGATTAATAACTCTTCAATTTTTTTCTGTGTATACAATTGATGAGAGTGCTGCAATTTACGTAGCAGAGTGGTGAGTAATAACAGACCAATGGATACTACTACGGCCGCCAGTGAGGCATGAGTGATCGCCAGAATAAAAATACTGACGGCCCAGGACCCCAAGCCAATAATATTAAGTGTTTTAGGGCTAGAGCGATAAAGCGAATTCAGCATAGGTTGCGAACTCCTTATTAATCGCTTTCCACAAGATGGCGGAAGACATAGGGATTTGCTGCTCTTTAGGCAGAGATTTTTCCAGCTCAATCATTTTCTGATACAAGGGTTCAATCACTTGAATAGCGCTTTCACCAGGACAGCGTCTGGCGGATAGATAACCGGTTTTCTGGCCGTTTTCATACACGGGTGCAACGCTGGCAAAGGTCCAGTAATAACCCCCATCTTTTCGGTGGTTTTTAACATAACCAAAAAACTCCTGATCCTGTTTCAGGTGCTCCCACATTAAATAAAAAATTGCGCGTGGCATATCGCTGTGGCGAACAATATTCTGCGGTTGCCCCAGCAGTTCTTTTTCCCGAAAACCGGAGTAATAACAAAATGCCTTGTTGGCGTAGGTAATACGGCTATCCAGGTCGGTTTTGGATACGATCAGATCGTTACATTCCACCTGGATTTCGCCGCTTGATGATCTGGCTGGCATATACAACCTGTAATACGTCAATGCTATTCAGGTGAGTATAGATAAGATTATGAATTTTTCTGTTGGCAAGAAGAAAATAGAAAAAATAAAAGCCCGTAAAATGAATAACTTACAGGCTTTTTGTGGCGGTTTTGTACAACCTTTGTCTATTATAAAATGCTGTTTTATTCCGCTGAGGCAACAAACTCAGCGTACAGCTCAGCCGTTTCTGCGGGAATTTCAACCATAGGCAGGTGACCAATTTCCGGGTAAATTTTCACTTCGGCATGCGGGATTTTTTGCTTAAATACCTCGACGGCAGAAACGTCCAGTACCCGGTCTTCTTCGCCCCAGATAATCAGTGTGGGCATGGTGACGTGTTGTTCCAGTTGAGCTTCAAAGCCCGACTCTGTCAGCCGATCTTTTGTTGCAATCATATCGTTGAAGATTTCGCGGTTGATATCGACTCTGGCCACAGCTTGTCGCATGAGTGCCGGACGTAATGGCCAGGGGAGTGGTGGTGCTTTTGACATCACAAAGTCCATGCGATATTCAAAGCTGTCATTATCCGTAGCAATCAGAGGGTTTTTTCCTTCTTTTAAACCTTCCATATATTCACTTGGCTTAGGTGCATCAACACCTGCCGCATCGATCAGAGTCAGGCTGCGGATTTCCTGTGGATATAGGGTACTGTAAATGGCACTGATCGCGCCGCCCATGGAGTTACCGGCAATATGAAACTGGTCAATCTTCAGGTTTTGCATCAGTTCATGCAGGCGTTCAGCCTGGCGGATTAAACCGTAATCTTCGCCTTTGGGGGCCGGAGTATCGCCATGTCCGGCCAGGTCAGGAATGATCAGCCGGTAGTTCTCGGGTAATTCATAGGAGAATTGCAACCAGTTGTCTTTGTTGGCGGAAAAACCATGCAATAACAACATGACGGGCCCTTCGGCATCACGCTCCAGGTAGGTCATAGAAACGTCGGAGAGCTGGCTCTGTTTCAGCTCCAGGTTGGCGGCATCGCGAGCCATATTGATGGTTTTTTCCAGTAGAGCATCCTGTTGCTGATCACTGCAGCCAGCCAGGCCTATCAGGGTCGTCATTATCAGTGCACACCGTTGAATGATTAAGCGCATGAGTTTCTCTTTTTATTATCGAGGCTTTTAGCGTTAAAGCCGTTTTATTGTTGAGGTTGTTCTATTGTTGAAGTTGCTCAGCCAGTTGATAACCACTGGCTAATGCCGCAGGCAAATCCTCTGCTGCCAGCAAATGGTTTGGCCTGTATAGCAGCAGAATGCCATGACTCCATTCTATGTGAAGGTGCGGATGAGCCAAAAGCCATTGGCGCACCGAATGGTTCAGTTTGCTCGCTAACGTGCCAGGTGTTTCACTGAAGATTTGCAGTGAGCGAATCTCTTCATGCAACTGACCATGCTGTAATTGCACCAGATTGTGAGTGATAGGCTCTGAAAAGACATCGGCATTCAGCCAGTTATCCGGTTGAATACGAAAGCGGCCATTGAGGTGGTTGTCCAGCGGACAGCTGAGCATCAGCAGCGTTTGGTTTGCGGTTCCGGCTTCATACACCAGGCTGTAATCCAGCAGGTTAACGCTACATAGTGGGTTTTTAATTGTTGTGTCATCTGGATGAAAGTGGCCTTCCAACAAATGCCGGAAATGCCTGAACTGACCGATTTCAATGATTTGAAACTGAGCCTCACGAACCTGACGGCTAAGTGAGGCATAAGGGCGGTAAGATAATGTCAGTGAGTCCGCCTGGTGGCGCAGTTTGGCAGAGCGGCTGTTGTGATTGGCAGACATCAGCAAAAACAATACGGCGGCCATCACAAGAATCACCAGCAATGAAACAACCAGACTGAATAGCAATGTCATCACAACCTCTGACTGAGCAACGAGTCAGGAATAATAGGCTTAACCCGTCAGGCTTTGCCAGTGTTGCATTTTTTCCGGCATTTCGTCAGGGGTCAGGCCAAGTCGATCCAGAACTGCACCATCCGGCCATTGTATGTCGCTGGGGGACGACACAAAGTGATACGCTGCCGCGACCAAGTCTGCGCTACTGGCCTGACTTTGATCATTTTGATGACCACTGAAGTTCAGATTATTGTAAGTGTGCGGGATAGCGCACAGAGCGGTCGGGAAGCACCAATCATCCAGCAGTTGCTCGGCCAGGGTTCCCTGATGTTGCTCCAGCAATTGCAAAATCTCTGCGTGGCTGAGTGCCAGTTCTGGCTGCTCGTCGAGCCAGCGTAAGATGGGCAATGCGCCAATCTTATGAAGTAAGCCCGCCAGATAAGCGCTGCCTGGGTTGATGGAGTAGCTTTTTGCCATCACCAGACATAACCCGGCCACCTGGGAGCAATCCTCCCAGGTTTTTTGTATCAATTCAGCAACCACGCTGTGACGTGCCCGGAACAGTTGCTTTAATGCCAGGCTGATTGCCAGCTGGCTGCAATACAAGACCCCAAATAAACCAATGGCTGTTTTCAGGTCAGTCACTTCAGTTGAGCAGCCGACCAGTGGGCTGTTGGCAATTTTAATTAAGTGAGCGGTGATCGCCGGGTCTTGCTCAATCAGGTGTCCCAGCGATTCGGTGGTGAGGTTGTCCCCCTTATTCGCTTGCAGAATTTCCTGAGCAACGGAAGGCAAAGTTGGCAAAGGTAGCTTGCCCGTTTCAATGAGAGGGAGAATTTGTTCCACAAGACTGTCCGTTATTGGCTGATTTGGTTGCATCATCGTTTACTCACTCAGCCACTGATGGCCGATTGTGTAGCACCTACTTCCTCACTCAGCGCTTCCAGCTGAGTGACTTCTTCATCGCTATCCAGTCCTAAACGCTTGAATGAACCGAGCTGACTGCGGTCTACCTTCGCCAGCGGATGGTCGCTGTCGGCATAACTCTGGAAGGTGGCTACCTGAATCAGGTCAGTGTAAGTTGGTTCGTCGGCCTGATAGCTCTGATCGATGTAGTGTTTAGCGACTTCGATTATTTCAGCGGGAAAATCCCAGCTACGTAAAATATAGGCCCCGAGTGCCGGGTGAAGGCGTTCGATGACTTTATCCAGTGACAGGCTGTCAGCCAGCAAGCTGGCGTTGTTTTCGGCATAGGCCAGGATTGGCAGAATACCAATCTGGTGAACCAGCCCGGCCAGCATCGCCTGATCTGGCTTCAGACGGGTGAAGTGGCGCGCCAGTACCTGAGCGGTGGAGGCAATTTCCATCGCTTGTGACCAGCATTGGCGCATCCGGTGATCAATCATATCGTTGGTGGCCTGGAACATTTGCTCCATGGCCAGGCCAATGGCCAGATTTGAGGTGAAATCAATACCCAGTCGTGAAACTGCTGCGACCAGGTCGTCGACTGGCATGCTGGTTCGTAATAACGGGCTGTTGGTGACTTTAATAATACGGGCGCTGAGTGCCGGGTCACGACTGATGACATCACATAATTCATCAATCGTGGCGTTGGGGTTTTCTGCGACTTCGCGAACTTTTAACGCAATTTCGGGCAGGGTGGGCAGCACCAGTTCATCATTTTTGATCTGTGCAACGATGTCATCTTTTACCTGTTTGGCCAGGTCAGTATTCATGGGCAATGTCTCTGAAAAGCCAACGCCCGATGAATGCCAACTGGCGGTAATCAGGCGTCTGAATGAGTTTCCTGCTCTTCAGTATAGGAAAGCTTTTTCAGGGTGGCGGAAAATTGCCCGATTTCTTTATCCTGCAGTGTGACGGATTCAAGGTCATCAAGATCATTCAGCAGTGCCAGGCCCAGGTTACCCTGCCAGCTGGCCAGTTCGCCAAGGCTACTGCCACTATTACTTTCACCACCGCCGCTTTTGATACTTTGCAGCAGCTCTGGTGCAGCGCTGTGTTCACTGTTTAACAGGAATATCGCTTTTTTGCTTTTGCCGAGGTATTGCAGCCGCGCCACAATCTCCTGGCCGGTATAGCAGCCTTTGTTAAAGCTGATGCCGCCCAGGTGTTGCCAGTTTATATTTTGAGGAATCCAGTGTTCACGGCTGGCATCGGTAACCCAGATAATGCCCTGTTGAATATCCGCGGATGCCCAACAATCACTATTGATCAGTGGCAGGCTCGCCTGAAGTTGTTCCGTCAGCAGCTGCTCTGCGGCGTCGTTTGTCAGCCAGTATTCCTGGCGGCCGTCCTGGTGTTGTAACTGCGCGCCGCTTTCTGACCAGGCCAGGGTTTGGGGTAAGTCGGTTTCTGAATGATCGAAGCAACCAATGATCTTGTGGCTATCCGTCATATTCTGCAGTTCGGCTTTAAAGAAAACGGCGTATTTTTTCAGATGTTGCGCCAATGCGTCGACTTGAGACAACGGCAGACGCAACCAATAACCTTGGTCATCACGGCCAATCATAAAATTAGCGACCATGCGGCCTTTTGCGGTGCAACAGGCGCCCAAAAGCCATTGTTGCTGCGAGAGCTTAACCACATCGCAGGTTAATTGACCTTGCAGGAAACGTTCGCTGTCGGGCCCGGTGATGCGTAATAAACCAAACTGAGCCAGCCAACTGAAGCTACCCGCGCTGGAGGGGTGTGTATCGGTTGATTCAGGTTCAAAAAAACCAGCATGATTAATACGGTCGGCAGAAAACAGCGTCATTGATATTGACCATCAATAAAATAAAAATGCCATTCTAAAACAAATGCTCACAAGAGATAACGCCAAAAAGACTGTGGTATAATCACGAACATTCTGAGAGGAGTTTCCTGTGATCGATCAAACCAGTCCTGAAGCTATTGAAAACAAACGTACGCACTGGCACAGCCGTCGTGGCATGCTGGAGCTGGATGTGTTGTTGGTTCCTTTTGCGCAAGAAGCTTTCCCGGGTTTAAGCCGGGAAGATAAAGATCGCTATCTGGCTCTGCTGGACCGCGAAGACCCGGATTTATTTACCTGGTTTATGGAACATAAAATTCCGGAAGATCCTGAATTAGCCAAAATTGTTGCCATGGTTCAGGAGCATGCACGCCAGCGCTGAGTGGTCGCTTCGTTTTTCTCAAAAGCAACAAGGCTTTGATCTGTTAGCCTTGTTGCTTTTTGTCGTTATATCGCTGTATTTATTCCCTATTTCTGGCCTGTTAATCAGTGTGCTGAGTGTTGCAGCGGGTGTGATTCTTTTTGTACTTATTAAAACCTGGCGGCGTAATATTTCTGCCGTGGGTTATGTCTCTGAAGGACTATCCAGACGCTGGTGGTTGGAGATGAATGACCACCGTTACAACGTACGTTGGCGTGATGGCAGCATTCGGCGGCGGGAATGTGTGGTGTTGTGCTGGTCTGTGTGGCCCTGGGATCGGTTGATTCTCAGGGCCGACAGTTTTGCCAGTGATGAAGCTTTTCGGCAGTTTCGTGCTGAGCTTTACGGCGATATCTGATGGCAATGACGCCGCCGTTACCGCTCTGTTTGGCTGTTAAAGCGATGTTAAAGTTCTCCCAGCTCTTTTAAATACTTCGGCGTTAGCACCGTATCAAACGCTCTGGGTAATGGTTGCGGGTAGTCGCGGCTATAGTGTAGGCCACGGCTTTCTTTACGTAATAGCGCCGAACGAATAATCACATCCGCAACATCCACCAGATTCCGTAACTCCAGCAGGTCATTACTGATGTGGTAGTTGCTATAAAACTCCTGGATTTCCTGGCGTAACATTCTTACCCGGTGTTTGGCACGGACCAGGCGTTTAGTCGTGCGAACAATACCAACGTAATCCCACATAAAACGGCGCAATTCATCCCAATTGTGCGAGATCACAACGGCTTCGTCAGAGTCGGTAACCTGGCTGGAGTCCCATGCGGGGGCAACAGGCACATCGGCCTTCAGATCGATATGGTCAATAATATGTTGCGCAGCTGAGCGGGCAAATACCAGACACTCCAGTAATGAGTTACTGGCCAAACGGTTGGCACCATGTAGACCGGTGGAAGCGACTTCGCCAACGGCGTATAAATCCGGAATATCGGTTTGGCCAAAGGTGTCTGTTACGACACCGCCACAGGTGTAATGCGCCGCCGGAACCACCGGAATCGGATCTTTGGTAATGTCGATGCCAAGCTGCAGACAACGCTCATAAATGGTTGGAAAGTGTTCTTTGATAAAGTCTGCCGGTTTATGGCTGATATCCAAAAATAAACAATCAGCACCCAGGCGCTTCATCTCATGGTCGATGGCACGAGCAACAATATCGCGTGGAGCCAGCTCTTCACGTTCATCAAAACGATGCATAAAGGGTTGGCCATCGGGCAACAATAAACGTCCGCCTTCGCCACGAACCGCTTCAGTAATCAGAAAAGACTTGGCTTGAGGGTGATACAGGCAGGTGGGATGAAACTGGTTGAACTCCATGTTGGCTACCCGGCAACCAGCACGGAAGGCCATGGCGATACCATCACCCGATGCACCGTCGGGGTTGCTGGTATACAAGTAAGCTTTGCTGGCGCCTCCGGTGGCCAATACCACTGCGTGAGCGGTGATCACATCCACTTCGCCGGTCAGGTTGTTGAGGAAATACGCGCCAATACAACCCTGACCGTCGAGCCCCAGTTTTTCACGGGTGATCAGGTCGATGGCGATGTAATCGTGCATCAGGTGCAGATTAGGTTTCTCCTGAGCGCGTTTCAATAACGTATCGGAGATGGCATGGCCGGTGGCATCGGCGGCATGAATGATACGTCGGGCGCTGTGTCCACCTTCGCGGGTCAGGTGAAACTGGTTGCTGTCATCCTGGGTAAAGGGCACACCAATATCAATCAGCCACTGAATGGCTTCGGTGGAATTTTCAACGGTAAAACGCACGCTGGGTTCATGGCATAAGCCGGCCCCGGCAATCAAGGTATCCTCTACGTGTGCGTCGACACTGTCTTCAGCGTCCAGTACTGCCGCCACGCCCCCCTGAGCCCAGCGGGTAGAGCCGGCATCCAGCTGGTCTTTGCTGATCACAGCAATATTCATTTGCTCTGGAAGGGATAAAGCCAGGGTCAGACCGGCAGCACCGCTGCCAATGATGACCACGTCGAATGACAATGATTGGGTCATATCAGATTCTTATTACCAATGAAAAAACACGCTCAGCGCAGCATTACCGCAACTGTCGCCGGTGACACTATACTGGTTGTACAGCCGTCATTGTAAATCAAAACAAATGATCGGGAACTTTTACATGCGACTTATGCTCTTACTGTCATCGCGTCGGGTTAACAGCTGACGAACAGGAGAAGAGCAGTGGCAAGTGTAGCGTTGGCTGTGCAACAAGAGCAAAAAACAGCGGATAACAGCATGACAGATCAACAACAAACAGACCGACAACTGGTCGCACGGGTTCAGAAAGGCGACCGTCGGGCGTTTGACCTGCTGGTGGTGAAGTATCAACACAAAATTCTGGCTTTGGTGGGACGTTACATCAGTGATTTTGCCGAAGCTCAGGATGTGACTCAGGAAGCGTTTATCAAAGCGTTTCGGGCGTTACCCGGGTTTCGGGGCGAAAGTGCTTTTTACACCTGGATGTACCGGATTGCCGTCAACACGGCCAAAAATCACCTGGTGAGTCGTGGGCGTAAAACCCCGACCAACGATGTTGATCTGGATGATGCTGAGTTTTTTGCGGATGAATCGCATATGAAAGATGTCGAAACTCCGGATGGTTTATTACACCGTGATCAGCTGCAAAAAGTGGTGTTTGATGCCATCGAAAATTTGCCGGAAGAGCTGAAAATGGCCGTGACTTTACGTGAAATTGAAGGCATGAGTTACGAAGAGATTGCGGCGGTGATGGATTGCCCGATTGGTACGGTGCGTTCGCGTATTTTCCGGGCGCGTGAAGCCATTGATAAAAAGATGCAACCGTTGCTGAGTGCGACCGCATAAACCACGGTTTTAATAACAGATACAAGTAAAACGATTGGCAGCAAAACAGCCACAACTGAACAGCTGACAACAGGTAGGTAAGTATGAACGATCGAATTAAAGAATCTTTATCCGCACTGGTGGATGGCGAAACCGATGAGCTGGAAGTACGTCGTGTGCTTAATGAGTTGGACAAAGACAGTGAATTAAAAGACACCTGGAAACGCTATCAGCTGATGGGTTCACTGATGCGAGAGGAATCTGTTTCTCCGGCTCAACTGGAAGGCGTTGATTTATCCAAAGGCATTATGCAAGCCATTGAAGGTGAGCCGATGGACGAAGTACCCGCACGTCAGGGAGAAACAAGCCATAGCGCTCAGGCGGTGACCCCGCGACGCTTTAACTGGTTAGCTTCCGGTGCTGTCGCAGCTTCTGTAACCCTGGCGGTATTACTGGGCGTTCGTCTGAACAGTGATATCCAACAGCAGGAACTGGTTGCTGACGCTCAGGCGCCAGTGGTTGAAAACCAGCAAGTTGCTTCAGCTCCTGATATGACGCCAGAGCAGTTAGAGCAAGCACAACGCAAACTGCAGGAATATGTTCTGCAGCATACCGAAAATGCAGCACTGAACACTGGCCGCGGCATGATGCCTTTTGCCCGTGTTGCCAGTTTTGAAGAAAATGGTGCTCAAGCAGAAGCAGAGCAATCACTTCAGCAGTCATCTCAGCGACAATCGACTGAGCAGCAACATAACCAGTCTGCTGAAGAGATTCAGGAATAATACGCGATGCGTCGGTTTTCCTGTATCACGATGCTGTGGCTGACAGCGCTGTCGCTGATGTTGACAGTTGCGACGGCCAGCGCTTCGACAGCCCGTGCTGATGTGCAAGGCTCTTCGGATGCCAGGGCTTGGCTGGACCGTATGTCACGCGCTTTTAAAGAGTTGGATTACCAGGGGGTGCTGATTTATGGCGATAATCAGCACTGGGAAACACTCTCCATTACTCACGGGGTTATGGACGGCGTTGAATATGAGCGTTTGTATCATCTGACGGGTGAATCACGAGAAGTGGTACGTAAAGGTCACGACGTGACCTGCATTCACCCGGGTGAACATGTGGTTCGCCTGACACAAAATCCCTTGTCTCAGGGGTTTGTGAATCAGACCTCAGCAATCGATGCTTATTACCACCTCAGCTTGGAACCCGGTGTTCGGGTTGCTGGGCGAGATACTCAGCAAATCATTGTTTCTCCGCGAGATACCTACCGCTACGGTTACCGTTTATGGCTTGATCGCGAAAGCGGTTTGTTATTGCGCTCTGATCTGATAAATCAGCAAGGTAACGTCTTAGAGCGTTTCCAGTTTGCCGAAATTTCCATTGGCGAACCGCTGAGTGCCGATCAGTTTGATCCACAAAGCTCGGGTCATCATGTTGCTTCCCATCTGGCGGGACATGAAACAGAAGCGGTAATGACCCGCCAGAATTGGCACCTGGGATGGTTACCCCGTGGATTTATGGGAGCCGCCAGCCAGTTACGGCAGAGCAATGATTCACAATCGACTCAGGGTGCATTAGCGACCTTAATGTATACCGATGGTTTGGCTGCTATTACGGTTTTTGTTGATGATGCAGGTGAACAGGAGCCGATGCCGGTGATGAGTCAGCAATGGGGCGTCACCGGTGCGGTGGTGAAATATCTGAAAACAGACAACGGAACGTATCGCATCACGGTGGTGGGTGAAGTACCATTGCCGACCGTAGAAAAAATTGCGATGTCAGTGATGCCGCAGTAAGCCTATTCAGAGTTTGTTGGGTGTTCCGATGAGTCAGGAAATCGTTGAAATCGTTGAAATTGGTGATCAGGGTGTGTGGGTCGAAGCCATGCAGCAAAGTGCCTGTTCATCCTGCAATGCCCGAAGTGGTTGTGGCCAACATTCCCTGAGTAAATTAGGTCGTAAAATGCGTTTGTGGGTGCCCACCGATCGACATTTTTCGGTAGGTGAGCAGGCGACGCTGACCTTGCCGGACGGCAGTCTTGCTTTGAGTGCGCTGGTGCTGTACGGATTGCCGCTGTTAGCCATGATACTGCTGGCAGTTATCGGACATGGATTGGCTGGAGAACCGGGAGCGGTTATTTCCGGATTGCTGGGGTTGGTGATTGGTTTTGTTATTGCGCGGAAGGTTTCTGAGCTTAAAAAAGACCAATGGCAGCCTCAGTTCAAAGATGGTTGTCGTCATATTTCAGCGGTTACTGTTCCCTGATTCTCGTTTGCCTTTCTGACATTTGCTGAAATTGTTGCTAAACCCTTGCCCAATCTTACTTTTTTATACATGACAATTCTCAACCCCTGAGCCATCTTTAATCCTTATGAATTAAAGGTTTAAGTGACGCAGGGGAAAATCTATGTCGCAGCTGCTTCGTTCAATTCCGATGGGAATTGTTGCTGTTTTAACGCTATTTGCAGCCAGTGTGCAGGCTTCATTGCCTGACTTTCGTGATCTGGTGAAAGAAACGTCACCCGCGGTGGTGAATATCTCGACGATTCAACATGTTGATCAACGCAGCACCATGCGTCGTTATGGTTTGCCGGAAGATGTACCGGAAATTTTCCGCCATTTCTTTGGTCAACCCATGCCATACGGTAACCCACAATCGCCCCATGGCCCTCGTGGTCGTCAGCAAGAGAAGTCGTCGTTAGGTTCTGGTTTTATTATTTCTGAAGATGGTTATGTGTTAACCAATAATCATGTGATTCAGGAAGCCGATGAAATCATCGTGCGCCTTAATGATCGACGGGAATTAACCGCTGAGTTAATTGGTGCGGACCCAAGCAGTGATTTGGCTCTGCTGAAGGTAGAAGCCAATGATTTGCCAACGGTTGAGTTAGGTAATTCAGACAAGCTGGAAGTGGGTGAATGGGTAGTCGCTATTGGTTCCCCTTTTGGTTTTGATTACTCAGTAACGGCAGGGATTGTGTCTGCCAAAGGCCGCAGCCTGCCAAACGAAAATTACGTACCTTTTATTCAAACCGATGTGGCCATTAACCCAGGTAACTCAGGTGGCCCGCTGTTTAATCTGGATGGCGAAGTGGTGGGTATTAACTCTCAGATTTATACCCGTTCGGGTGGTTTTATGGGGGTTTCTTTTGCGATTCCGATGAATGTCGCCATGAACGTCGCCGAGCAGCTGAAAGAAAAAGGCAAAGTCAGCCGTGGCTGGTTGGGTGTGGTGATTCAGGAAGTGAATAAAGAACTGGCCGAGTCGTTTGGCTTAGACAAAGCTGCAGGTGCGCTGGTTGCTCAGGTGGTGCCGGACAGTCCGGCCGAAGCTGGTGGTTTGGAAAACGGCGATATCATCACTCACTTTAATGGCAATGACATTTATCTGTCTTCCGATTTGCCGCATCAGGTTGGTCGCGTAAAACCGGGCAGTAAAGCCAAAGTGAACGTGGTTCGTAACGGTAAGCGTAAAGTGTTGTACATTGAAATTGGCGTCTTACCCGACGGAGATGGCGCGGTGCTGGCCAGCAATAATGGCCCGAAAGAAAGCCAGAGTAATCGTCTTGGAGTGGTTGTTGCCGAGTTAAACGAAGCGCAACGCAAAAAAATGGGCGATGGAGTTGTCGTCAAAGAAGTGAATCAGGGCCCGGCGGCGTTTGCTGGTTTGGTGAACGGGGATGTCATCACCATGATTTATGGCGAGTCGATTCGCTCAGTAGAAGACTTCGATAAGGTAGTGAAGTCATTACCGAAAAACCGCAGTGTGCCGATGCGCATCGTACGTCGAGGTGCGGCGATGTTTATTCCGTTAAGAATTGCTGATTAGAGGCCACTCTCCTCGGTTGAATTGAAAACCCCGCAACAGCTGATGCTGTTGCGGGGTTTTTATTTTATCACCCTGATATTTTTGTCTGGCTGATCTCAAATCCCTCTGCCAGCTCCGCTAACCATCTGAATCCGTTAGCCTTTAGCCCGCCTTTCCAGTAGAATTCCCGCCCATTTGAATACTTGAGCGGATCTTATTCGTGAGCCAACTGGACCACATTCGTAACTTTTCCATCATTGCCCACATCGACCACGGTAAATCGACGCTGTCGGACCGTTTTATTCAGGTGTGTGGCGGCCTGTCTGACCGTGAAATGCAGCAACAAGTGCTCGATTCCATGGATATTGAGCGTGAGCGTGGCATCACCATTAAAGCCCAGAGTGTGACGCTGGACTATAAAGCCCGTGACGGCCAGACCTACCAGCTGAACTTTATTGATACTCCGGGGCACGTGGACTTCAGTTATGAAGTGTCGCGCTCGTTGTCAGCGTGTGAAGGTGCGTTGTTGGTTGTGGATGCCGCTCAGGGGGTTGAAGCCCAGTCGGTGGCTAACTGCTATACCGCTATTGAGCAGGGCCTGGAAGTGCTGCCAGTTCTGAACAAAATGGACCTGCCGCAGGCCGACCCTGATCGTGTGGCGCAGGAAATCGAAGACATTATTGGTATTGATGCTACTGAAGCCGTGCGCTGTTCAGCGAAAAGTGGCCTGAATATCGAAGACGTACTGGAAGAACTGGTGGCCAATGTGCCAGCGCCAGAAGGTGATCCGGATGCGCCACTCCAGGCTCTGATTATTGATTCCTGGTTTGACCCTTACCTCGGTGTTGTGTCCTTGATTCGGGTGAAAAACGGCTCGATCAAGAAAGGCGATAAGATCCGCATTAAATCGACCGGTAAAGACCATGGTGTCGATGGCGTGGGCATCTTCACGCCGAAGCGCAATGAAACCGGCCAGTTAGGTTGTGGTGAAGTAGGTTACTTGGTTGCTGGTATTAAAGACATTCACGGCGCGCCCGTGGGTGACACCATTGTTGGAGCCAAACAACCAGACACCGAAGAGTTACCTGGGTTCCAGAAAGTAAAACCTCAGGTGTATGCCGGTTTGTTCCCTGTGTCTTCTGATGATTTTGAATCTTTCCGTGATGCGCTTGAAAAGTTGTCGTTGAATGATGCTTCTTTGTTCTACGAGCCAGAAAATTCCGATGCACTGGGCTTTGGTTTCCGTTGTGGTTTCCTGGGTATGCTGCACATGGAGATCATTCAGGAACGTCTGGAGCGTGAATACGATCTGGATCTGATTACCACGGCCCCCACGGTAATTTATCAGGTAGAAAACCGTAAGGGCGAAACCATCTCGGTGGATAACCCATCGAAACTGCCGGATGCTGGCACTATTGAAGAAATGCTCGAGCCTATTGCCGAGTGTAATATTCTGGTGCCACAAGATTACCTGGGTAATGTGATTTCCCTGTGTGTTGAGAAGCGCGGTGTGCAGATTGATATGCAATACACGGGTTCGCAGGTGGCATTGCGTTATGAAATTCCAATGGCCGAAGTAGTGATGGACTTCTTCGACCGCTTAAAGTCTGCCAGCCGTGGTTTTGCGTCGCTGGATTACAACTTCTTGCGCTTCCAGGAAGCACCGCTGGTACGTCTTGATGTTCTGGTGAATGGTGACCGTGTCGATGCACTGGCGGTGATTATGCACCGCGACAATATCCGTCGTCGTGGCGCCTTGTTGACTGAAAAAATGAAAGAGCTGATTCCTCGCCAGATGTTTGATGTGGCGATTCAGGCAGCGGTTGGTAACCAGGTGGTTGCCCGTACTACGGTTAAAGCACTGCGTAAAAACGTAACCGCTAAGTGTTATGGCGGTGACGTGAGTCGTAAGAAGAAACTGCTGCAGAAGCAGAAAGAAGGTAAGAAGCGTATGAAGCAGATTGGTAATGTTGAAATTCCACAATCTGCTTTCCTGGCTGTATTACGCGTTGATGATTAACGTGTATTAATAATGAGTTAAACAGGTAATAACCATGACCAAACAACTAACCATGATCAAAAAGCAGTCTGGCATGTCGATGTTGCCATTGTTGATGATGATTCTGGTCGCTGTGATGCTGATTCGCGTCGCTACTTCCGTCGTCCCTATGTATTTTGACGATAAAATTGTGGCTCAGGTTCTGACCAATGTCGAAGAGTCGGGTGTGATTACCAAAAAAATGCCGGTGCGTAAGATTCGTGAAGAACTAAATGAGCGCCTGACCCGCAATCGTGTTTCGATTTCACTCGATGACCTGGTGGTTAAGCGTGGCCGTGATTCGTCGACACTGACGTTGACTTATGAACAACGAGGTGGCTTTTTTGCCAATATTGAATTGGTTGGCCGCTTTCAACATCAAAAAGAACTGACTAAGTGAATAACCCATTTCTCAAATTGTCCCAACGTTTGGGCCATACCTTTACTGATCAGAGCCTGGTTGAATTGGCTCTGACTCACCGCTCTAAAGGCGTTCAGAATAATGAACGCCTTGAATTTTTGGGTGATTCCATTCTGAGTCTGGTTATTTCCGAAGACTTATACCAACGCTTCCCGGAAGCGAAAGAAGGCAAACTCAGCCGTTTGCGTGCACGTATTGTTAAAGGGAAAACCCTGGCCGAAGTCGCTAAAGAATTTGAGTTAGGTGACTTCTTATTATTAGGTTCCGGTGAATTAAAAAGTGGCGGTCACAAACGTGACTCCATTCTGGCAGATGCGGTAGAAGCGTTAATTGGTGCGATTTATCTGGATGCCGGCATTGATGTGGTTCGTGAGCGGGTTTTAGCCTGGTTTGCTTCGCGTCTGGATAATCTGTCTCTGGAAGATCCTATTAAAGACCCAAAAACCCAGCTGCAGGAAATTCAGCAAGCCGCAGGCTCTCGTTTGCCTAAATACGAGGTGCTGTCGGTGGATGGCCCAACCAATGAGCAGGTGTTTACTGTCACCTGTTTTATTCCTGAAATTGATGCACCGGTTGAAGCGGAAGGCTCCAGCCGTCGTAATGCTGAACAGACTGCTGCTGCGGTTGTCTTAAAACAACTTCAATCAGATGAGGAATCTGCATGACTGATGAAAATCTGATTACCCGCACCGGTTTTGTTGCCATTGTTGGGCGACCGAATGTGGGCAAGTCGACTTTGCTAAACCGCATTCTTGGGCAGAAGCTGTCGATTACTTCACGTAAGCCACAAACCACCCGCCATCAGATTCTTGGTATTAAAACCGAGAATGGCAATCAGGTGGTGTACGTTGATACGCCAGGGATTCATAAAAATCACGACAAAGCGATTAACCGTTATATGAACAAAGCGGCGACCACGGCAGTCAAAGACGTGGATCTGATCGTGATGTTAATTGATCGCATGCGCTGGACCGATGAAGATGAAATGGTGTTGCAGGCTATTAAGCAGCAACGTGCACCGGCGGTATTGGTGGTGAATAAAGTGGATTTCGTCAAAGAAAAAGACGAGCTGCTGCCGTACTTGCAGGAATTAAGTGGTCGTCATAACTTTGATCAGATTGTGCCGATTTCAGCTAAAACTGGTCATAACGTTGAGCGTTTAGAAAGCTTGATTGAGAGCTATCTGCCAGAGAGTCAGCATTTTTATCCGGAAGATCAGATTACTGATCGCAGTTCACGCTTTTTAGCGGCGGAGCTGGTGCGTGAAAAAATTATGCGCCAATTGGGCGATGAGCTGCCGTATGAAATGACGGTAGAAATTGAAGAATTTACCCATGATGGCCGTATGGCGGAAATCAGTGCTCTGATTTTGGTGGAGCGTGATTCTCAGAAGCGTATTGTGATTGGTGATAAAGGTTATCGCATCAAACAAATTGGTATCGAAGCGCGTAAAGACATGGAACAAATGTTTGACTGCAAAGTGATGCTGAATATGTGGGTGAAGGTGAAATCTAACTGGTCGGATGATGAGCGGGCGCTTCGCAGTCTGGGGTATGACGATCAATAGCTTATTGTTAACTAAAAACTCAGGAGTATTTGCTTCCAGGGCGCTGTAAATACGTCCCTGTACGCTAACTGATAACGTCCTGTTATCAACCCTTTCAGCAAATACACCTGAACTTTCAGTTAACAATAGTGTGAATATTCACGGCGGATTACGCTTTATGTTCAGAATAATGGAAACTATTTTGAAGCAGCAACAGGATGTTGCGACCGCGCGGCAGGGCCAGGGATGGCCCTTCGGCGCGGCGGCAAAAATAGTTTCCATTGTTCTTAACTTGCGTTTAATTGCCCGATGAACAAACTGTTTGTATTGCAACGCCAGCCGGTTGGCGAACATCAGTTTTTGTTGGATATTTTCTCTGCCGAACAAGGCCGCTTATCGGTGGTAACGCCAAAACGCAAGTATTCTAAAACTCACCAGTCAAATCTTTATATTCCAGATCTTTTTCAGCTCTGTCAGGCAGACTGGCGATCGGGTGATGAATGGCCCAACATCAAAGCTTCTGAAATGATTCAACAATTTACATTGCAGGGTAATTATCTTTACTGCGGCTTGTATTTAAATGAACTGCTGTCACGGCTACTGACCCGGCAGGATGCTCAGCCTGAATTGTTTCGTATCTATCAGCAAATAGTAAAGGGTTTACAGAACGCCAGTGACGATGCGACATCGGCAGAGCCACTGCTGCGTATTTTTGAGCATCAGGTGTTGCAGCAACTCGGGTATGGTGTTGACTGGCAACAGGACAATCAGCAGCGCCCGGTTTATGCCGGGCAGCGTTATTTTTTTAACGCCCGGGAAGGATTTTATCGGCACGGTGAAGGGAAGTTCTCCGGCCAGGATATTCTTGCATTTTATCACTGGCTGAACGATTTTACTCAGGTTCCGGCCAGTGCTCGTGTCTGGCAATGTGCCAAGCAGGTGCTGCGTCTGGCATTAGAAGAACATTTTGACCGGCCATTAGTCAGTCGCGAATTATTTATGGCGCAGTTATTGTGATCAACACTGTGCAATGCTCATATTAATACTCATAATCATGTGAATTCATTAATGAAAAAAGGATCGGCAATGTCTCAGGTTAAAAACCCACAACGTGTTTTGTTAGGCGTGAATATTGACCACGTGGCAACGCTGCGTCAGGCGCGTGGTACGCGTTATCCTGATCCGGCGCAGGCAGCGTTTGTTGCTGAAGAGGCCGGTGCTGATGGTATCACCATTCACCCGCGCGAAGATCGCCGCCATATTCAGACGCGTGATGTTTATGTGCTGGCTGAAACTCTGTCGACCCGGATGAATCTGGAAATGGCCGTCACAGAAGCGATGCTGGAACTGGCGGAAGAAGTGGGTCCGGAAGCCGTGTGTTTGGTGCCCGAAAAGCGCGAAGAATTAACCACGGAAGGCGGTCTGGATGTGATCGGAAACGAAGCAGCGATCAAATCTGCCTGTGAGCGCCTGGCCGCTGTTGATAGTGAAGTGTCTCTGTTTATTGATCCGGATTATGCTCAGATTGATGCCACTGTTCGCTGTGGTGCACCTGTGATTGAGTTGCATACCGGTGCTTATGCCGATGCGGGCTCAGAAGTGGAGCAACAAGAAGAGTTGGAACGCATTCAGCAAGCGGCAGCGTACGCTCAGGAGCAAGGGTTGATTGTTAATGCCGGTCATGGTCTGAATTACCATAATGTTGAACCCATTGCCGCTATCCCGGGTATGAACGAATTAAACATCGGTCATGCCATTGTTGCTCGTGCTGTGTTTGTTGGTTTAAAAGATGCTGTTCGTGAAATGCGTGCGCTGATCGAGAAAGCCAGCGTTCGTTAATGGCTGTCGTTTCTGAAACTACATTGCCTGAAGCTTTTTCTGGCGTGTCGGGAATTGTCGGTATTGGTACCGATTTATTGGATTCTGCCCGGATCGAAAAAGCCTATCAACGGCACGGAGAGCGTTTGGTTAAACGCTTTCTGACACCTGCCGAGCAACAGGTTTGGCAGCAGCGGGGCCAGAGTATCAATTATTTGGCCAAACGTTATGCCGCCAAAGAAGCACTGGCAAAATCCCTGGGGACCGGCATTGCTAAAGGTATTGGCTTTCAGCAGCTGGAAGTTCTCAATGACCCGCAAGGTGCTCCCATGGTTAACTTATATGGCGCGGCGCTGGAAAAAATGCAGCAGTTAGGAGGACGACAGGCATTGATCAGCCTGTCGGATGAAGGGAACTGGATTCAGGCGTTTGCGGTGCTATCGGCTTGATCCAGCTAGACTCGATATTAGCTGGACCTGAGTTAAGTGGGGCTGACACTGGCCTGCTGTAGCAACTCTTTCCAATTATGATCTTCAGCCCACTGCTGCAGTGCCTGAACCTGAACCATAAAGTTACGCATATGCTCAGGTAATTGTCGTCTGCCACCGGCTTTCAGTTCCGTTTCAAAGTCATTCACCGTTTGGCGCAACAGCGGCACACCACAATAACGACAGGCGCCGTGGATCTTATGCACTTTTTCCAGTAATAAGTCGAAGCCCTCAAGTTCCCACGCTTCCAGTGCGGCATCGCTATCACGCTGGAGTGAGTTCAGCAACATTGAGAACATGTCGCTTGCCAGGTCAAGATTAAAGTTGGCGTGTTTCAGGCCTTCAGTCGCATCAAATATGGCGAGCTCTTGCTCTGGTGTCACTTCCGTTGGGGCATCGTCGATGACGGTATTCTTTGTGGTTTGTATATCCGCTTTGTAGCCGGTCCAGCGCTCAATACAATCCGCCAGTTGCTCCAGGCTGATCGGTTTGGTCTGGTAATCATCCATACCACTGTTGAGCAGCACTTCTTTTTCATCCGCTAACGCATGAGCCGTCAACGCTACAATCGGTAAGTGCGCCTTGCCGGGGAGTGTACGGATATGCTGACTGGCCTCCAGGCCGGTCATATTGGGCATCTGAATATCCATCAAAACCATCTCGACATGAGTGTCGGTAACACAATCAATCGCTTCCTGGCCCGATGTTGCTGAACAAACCTGCACGCCCAGTTCCTGCAACAGGGCGCTGACCAGTTTGAGGTTGGCTTCGTTATCGTCGACGGCCAGTACGCATGGGGCTTCCCGTTGTGGTGTATTGCTTGCCGGTTTATCGTTCTCAGGCTCGTCTGACTGATCTGGCAGCAGTAGTTTACGCAGGGCGTCTCCCAGTTTTTGTTCGTTGACCGGATGTGACAAGGTCGCGCAAGCGCCACAATCAGCCAGCCATTCCAGGTGTTCATGATTAACACTGTTGACCAGTGTGATGACCGGAATGTGGATGACAGCCAGCTGCTGCAAAAAGTGTTTCAGCTGCGGTTGATGAATGCGAGTGCGATCAATGGAAATAACTACCGCACTGAGCCCGGATTCCTGAGCAACCTGATTCAGCAGGTCTTGTTCATCTTCCGCCAGGTGATAGTCCAGCTGCCAATCATCCAGTAGCGAGGAGATCATCTGGCGGTTAAGGTCATTGCTCTCCAGTACTGCAATTTGTGCGGGTTTTAACACTGTTGTATCTGCACCAGCAATATTCAGTAACGGAGCATTTTGGTTGTTCGCCTTGGTATCTTGGTCAATGTCGATATCAATGTGAAAGGTGAAGGTTGCCCCCTGGCCCGGAGCGCTTTCCACTTTAATATCACCATGCATGGCCTGCACCAGTGCTTTGGAAATAATCAGACCTAAACCGGTGCCGCCGTACTGCCGTGTGGTACTGGTGTCCGCCTGGGAAAATGCATTAAAAATCCGGCTGACCTGCTCCTGGCTGAGGCCAATACCGGTGTCACGGACTTCAAACTGCAGGCTGGCACGTTTGGCTGAGCGATTGATGAGTGACACCGAGACTTTTACGCTGCCATGATTGGTGAATTTAACCGCGTTGTTCACCAGGTTAGTGATAATTTGTTTCAGGCGTAACGGATCACCCACGACCTGCAGTGGAACATCCGAAGCAATCTGATGATAGAGGTCGAGCTGTTTGTGATAGGCCTGAGGCGCTAATACGGTGAGCACCTGATCCAGCGTATCGCGCAGGTTAAATGCACTGTGATCCATGATCAGTTTGTCGGCATCGATTTTTGATAAATCGAGAATGTCATTAATGATATTCAACAAATCTTGTGAAGCATTATGGATGGTGCCGAGATAGTCTGCCTGTAAAGCATTCACTTGTGTTCGTGCCAATAAGTCAGTGAAACCAATGATGCCATTGAGTGGTGTGCGGATTTCATGGCTGACATTGGCGAGAAACTGCGACTTCATCTGGCTGGCTTCCATCGCCTGTTTGCGGCCAAGCTGTAATTCACTGTTGCGTACTTCCATTTCGTCCAATGTTTCCTGGAAGTCCTGCATTGTCTGTTCAATGTTTTGTTGATGATCTCTTTCGGCGTATTCCACCGCGCTGGCCAGTGAATTAACACCGCTTGCCATTTGCTCAAATTCGGACCCCGGCTCTACCTGAATGCGGTGGTCATAATGACCTTCGGCTAACCGTCCAACACCTGCGGCCAGTGTGTTGATTGGTCGGGACAGTTGTTTGCTGATGCGAAACGCCAGCAATGAGCAGACAATCAGCACCAATAAAATAATTAATAATGAGTTGGCCAGGTGCTGATATTGTTGCAATTGAGTATTGGTGGTCGACAGCTCAACTTCAGCCCAGCCCAATAACTGAAGCTGTTGCGCTTGCTGAGCATAAAACTGCTCAGACAGTTGTTCTGTGATGTTCAGGTTTTCTGCAAAGATTGGGGCACGTACCCGCACAGACCCAGGGGTGCGCAATAACTGTAGCTGGTTGTGTTGTAATTCTGCAGAGCCAATACGCTCCGTCATCATTTTCGGGCCAGAATGTGCCAGGATATCGACGTCCTGATTATAAATACTGACAGAACGAACATCGCGTTCTTCCAGCATGTTGTTGGCAATATTCTGAAGAATGCCGCGGTTACCCGTAATCACACCGTATTCGCAGGTTGGTGCCAGCTGTTTGGCCATCGCCATCGCACGGCGATCGAGCAGGTCATCCAAATCCTGATTGCGGTCATGAATAAAGAACAGCCCAAGAGTGAGTGACACAATGATGCCCGGCAACAAAGCCATCAACAGAATCCGGGACTGGATTTTCCAATGTTTCATGCGCTTGGGAATTCCCTGTTTGGCGATGGTGAAAAGAAATCAGCAAGACCGATAGGGTAAAGGATGTGAAGTACGAGTGTCATCCAGAAACTGTATAAAGAAATGCCGTTTGGTTATTACCTTTCAATGAAACAAAGCAGTAAACTGCCTGTCTTTAGTTATAAGACAATAACAGTGAGAGTTTTGCGTGAGTGCTTCAACCGTCGTCTACCCCACCATTGCTGATTGTGTTGGCAACACCCCGTTGGTTCGGCTGCAGCGAATTGCGCCAGCAGGCAACAACAATACGGTGTTACTGAAACTGGAAGGGAATAACCCAGCGGGTTCGGTGAAAGATCGCCCGGCGTTATCCATGATTCAGCAGGCCCAGCAGCGGGGTGATATCCAGCCTGGTGATACTCTGATTGAAGCGACCAGCGGTAATACCGGTATTGCTCTGGCGATGGCGGCAGCGATTATGGGCTACCGCATGATTCTGATCATGCCGGACAATGCCACCATGGAACGCCGTTGGGCCATGGAAGCTTACGGTGCAGAGCTGATTCTGGTGTCTAAAGAAGAAGGCATGGAAGGCGCTCGGGATCTGGCGCTGGCGATGCAGAACGACGGAAAAGGGATTGTGCTGAATCAGTTTGGCAATATGGATAACCCTCAGGCGCATTATGTCGGCACTGGCCCTGAGATCTGGCAACAAACCCAGGGAGAAATAACCCACTTTGTCAGCTCAATGGGGACTACGGGCACGATTATGGGGACTTCCCGTTACCTGAAAGAACAAAACGCGGATATTGAGATTGTGGGTCTGCAACCCGCCGATGGTGCTGCCATTCCCGGCATTCGTCGCTGGCCGGAAGAATACCTGCCCACAATTTTTGATCGTCAGCGGGTGGATCGGGTGATGGATATTGGTCAGCAAGAAGCGGAAGACACCATGCGCCGTTTGGCGCGTGAAGAAGGCATATTCTGTGGTGTGTCCTCGGGCGGTTCTGTCGCTGGCGCTCTGCGATTGGCTGAATCGGTTGAGAATGCCACGATTGTGGCCATCATCTGTGATCGTGGTGATCGTTATTTATCATCGGGTGTTTTTGCTCCCTCATCTTTTGACACACAAACATCAGATAACTGATCTGTTTCCTTGAAAATGCCGTAATAACCCCCATTATTGCGGCAAATCCGTTAGTTACATCAGTTCAGGAGTCCGGGTGTCACATCCACGCCAACGCAGATCAGGCAAAAGCTCTGGTCGTTCAGGTCATCGCCATCCAGGTCATCGTCAGGCTCCGGCTGCAAGACCAGACATGGTTGAGCAACAGCTGACGCTGGAAATTGACAGTCTTAACTCAGAAGGGCAAGGCGTGGCTCGTCGAGGCCGTGATGTGTACTTTGTGCCGGGTGCTTTGGCAGGCGAAACCGTTGACGTGCAATTGGATGGCCGTCGCAAAAAAATCTGGTACACGCGGTTGCGCAATGTCGTTGAGGCCTCCCCTGATCGCACTGATTCTGGTTGTGCTCATTATCATCGCTGTGGCGGCTGTGACATGCAGCACCTGAGTTATGACGCTCAGGTCAAGGCCAAACAAGCGCGGGTAGAGCGTGAATTTCAGCGTCAGCACATTGATGTTGAGCAGTGGGCTGAGCCCATTACCGCAGATCCCTGGCACTATCGCCGCAAAGCCCGTCTTGGTGTCCGTTTCAGTAAAGCCGATGAGCGTAACTTTATTGGTTTCCGGGAAGCGGCTTCCAGTCATATTTCCGATATTGATCACTGTCCGGTGTTGGTTGATCACCCGGTGCTGAACTGGCAAGCATGGCGAGATTGTATTGGTGCGTTGTCGGGCCGGGATCGCATCAGTCAGATTGAAGTGGTTGCTGCTGATAATGCATTGGCGTTGGTGTTACGTGAACTGAAACCGCTCAGCGGCGATGACCGTCAGAAGCTGTGTGACTTTATCGAAACCTTCTCAGGCCAGGGAAAGCCATTACAGTTATGGCTGAAAGGAGATCGTGGCTATGACTGTTTGTATCCACCATCAGCACCGGAGACATTGTTTCATCGGGTACAGAACCTGGAATTAACGATGGTGCTGGATGACTTCATTCAGGTCAATGCCGAGGTGAATGGCCGTATGGTGGACCAGGCATTAGCCTGGCTACAGCCCCAGAGTGATGAAACCATTTGGGATTTATTTGCTGGTCACGGTAATTTCAGCATGCCCCTGGCGAAATGCAGCCAACATGTAACAGCCGTTGAAGTGCAGGACTCAATGGTCAGCAGCCTGAAACGCCAGTCGGAAAAACTGGCCTTGCCTTTGCTAGGCACAAAAGCGGATTTATCGCAGCCGGAATGTCTTGTGGGATTGCCGCAACCGGATGCGGTGTTGTTAGATCCGCCACGGGCTGGTGCTGCCGAGGTTTGTGCCGAACTGATTCGACGTCCGGTGCCCAGAGTGGTGTATGTCTCGTGTGATGTGGCAACGCTGGCACGTGACCTGGCACAGTTGACGGCTGCCGGTTATCGCATTGTTAAGGCAGGTATTATGGATATGTTTCCTCAGACGCATCATGTTGAAACCATGGTGTTACTGCGCTACCCATCTGACTCAGTCAAGATGCGCAATAAAAAGAAGATAAGCGAGAGTTAAAAGCATGGTTAAGGTCAGAGACGACCACCCGTTGCTCCATGATGGTTCACTGGATGTGGATCGTTGGATGGAGTGCACCCAGCAATCCCAGGATGTGAATGACCCTGAGACCCTACGTCGGGCGCTGCTGGCGGCTAAAGAATTATCCGATGAAGCCATCGCCAACCGAACTTATTGGTCCATCGACAGTGTGCAGATGGGCATTGAAATGGCTCAGATTCTGTTGGATCTGAGGCTGGATACCGACTCCATTGTTGCCGCGGTGTTGTATCGTGCGGTGCGTGAAGGACGCATGCCGCTGACCCGGGTAGCGAAAGATTTTGGTGAGCCGGTCGCTAAGTTAATCGAAGGCGTGCTGCGCATGGCCGCTATCAGTGCTATCCAGAACGATGCATCCAAAGATGAAACCGTGCTGGGCCAGCGCGAAGCGCAGGTCGAAAACATGCGCAAAATGCTGGTAGCGATGATTGATGATGTGCGTGTCGCGCTGATCAAACTGGCAGAGCGGACGTCGGCGATTCGTGCGGTGAAAGATGCACCGGATGACAAACGCCGTAAAGTCGCTGACGAAGTGTTTAATATTTATGCCCCGCTGGCCCATCGCCTGGGTATTGGTCATCTGAAGTGGGAGCTGGAAGACCTTTCATTCCGTTATCTTCAGCCAGAGTCCTACAAAAAAATTGCCCGCTTGCTGGATGAAAAACGCCTGACGCGTCAGAGCTACATTGAAAATGTGGTGCAACGCATGCGTGATGAGTTATTACTCGCTGGCATTAAATGTGATGTCTATGGCCGTGCCAAACACATCTACAGCATCTGGCGTAAAATGAGTCGTAAAAACCTCGATTTCTCTCAGATTTACGACATTCGAGCGGTCAGGATTCTGGTGCCAGAAATCAAAGACTGTTATGCCACCTTGGGCATTATTCACTCGTTATGGCGTCACATCCCTCACGAATTTGATGACTACATCGCAAATCCGAAAGAGAACGGCTATCGCTCGCTGCATACCGCTGTGATTGGCCCAGAAGGTAAAATCCTTGAGGTTCAGATTCGTACTCACCAGATGCATGAAGACGCTGAATTAGGTGTTTGTGCCCACTGGTTATACAAAGGCACCGACCTGAACGCCAAAGACCAGGGTTATGAGCAGAAAATCGCCTGGTTACGTCAGGTACTGGAGTGGCATGAAGAACTGGGGGATTTACCAGAGTTAATCGGTGAACTGCGTACTGATATCAGCCCGGACCGGATTTATATCTTTACGCCGGATGGCCATGTGGTTGATCTGCCACCGAAAGCAACGCCGATCGACTTCGCCTATCGGGTGCATACCGAAGTGGGTAATAAATGCCGGGGTGCAAAGGTCAATGGTCGCATTGTTCCGCTGACGTACCTGTTGCAAACGGGTGAGCAGGTGGAAATTCTGACCAACCCAAATGCGCACCCCAGCCGTGATTGGCTGTATCCAGAAGCTGGCTATATTCATTCCAGCCGGGCGCGAGCCAAAGTCGCTCATTGGTTTAAGCTGCAGGCTAAAGATCAGAATATTGATGAAGGCCGTCAGTTAGTGTTACGCGAACTGGATCGTCTGGATCTGGCGGATCAGCCGTTGCATGACATCGCCGAAAAAATGAACGTGAAATCCGTTGACGATATGTTCGCCGCGGTGGGGGCCGGTGACTTGCGCACCGGGCAAATAGTGCATGCGGTGTTGCAACAGGCGGATAACAATTCCCAGCGAATGGATCAGCAAGAGCTGCCGCTGTTGCGTAAACCGGAAAGCAGTGACAAACAAGCCAGCGCTGACGATATCTTTATCGAAGGGGTTGGCAATCTGATGACCAATCTGGCGAATTGTTGTCAGCCGGTTCCGGGAGATGATATCCGGGGTTATGTCACCCTTGGCCGTGGTGTGAACGTGCACCGCAGTGACTGCGAAAACCTGATGCACCTGGAGATTACTGAGCCTCAACGGGTGTTGCAGGTTACCTGGGGCTCGCGTCCAACTCAGAATTATCCGGTTGATATGACCATTCAGGCGTATGACCGTACCGGCTTATTGCGTGATGTCAGTAGCTTGCTGGCCAATGAAAAGGTCAATGTGCTGGCGGTCAACACACGCACCAATACCGGCGAAAACACAGCTGCAATGCAGCTGACGGTGGAAGTGGAAAGCCTGGAAGGCTTGTCACGTCTGATGAATAAAATTGTTCAGTTACCGAACGTGATTTCGGCTCGCCGGGTTCGGGGAGGGCACGAATGACGTTTGACTTACAGGACCTGCTGTATTGTATGCAGCGCCTGCGCAATCCACAAACCGGTTGCCCATGGGATTTACGACAAGACTTCGCGGATATTCTGCCTCATACACTGGAAGAGGCGTATGAAGTGGCGGACGCTATTGAGCGTCAGGACTGGCCACATTTGGAGGAAGAGCTCGGTGACCTGTTATTCCAGGTTATTTTTTATGGCCAGATTGCCAGCGAGCGTGAATTATTTTCGGTTAACTCCGTCATCGACAAACTGGTGGCTAAACTGGTTCGTCGTCATCCCCATGTCTTTCCGGGCGGTGAACTCAGTGCCGAACGGGATGCCAGCATTAAACCTGAAGAAGCGCAGGTGAATGCCAACTGGGATGCGATTAAAGCCGAAGAGCGGCGTCTGAAAGCTGGACAAGGCCGCCCGGAAGCGATCGAAACCGGCTTGCTGGCTGATGTGCCTGTTACCTTGCCCGCCTTAACCCGAGGAGTAAAACTGCAAAAGAAAGCCGCTAAAGTGGGTTTTGATTGGCCGGATATGTCGGGTGTTGTGGCAAAAATTCATGAAGAGCTGGCCGAAGTGGAAGCAGAAATTGCTTCTGGTGACCAAACTGCACTGGAATCTGAGATTGGTGACTTATTGTTTGCCGTGACCAATTTAGCGCGTCATAGCGGTATTGACCCAGAAGTTGCCTTGCGTGGTACCAATCAGAGGTTTACCTCTCGCTTTAAGGCGGTAGAGCAACAGGTTGAGCAGCAGGGCGGTTGGCAACAAGCGACTCCGGAAAGTATGGAAGCCGCCTGGCAAGTTGCTAAGCGTCAGGAAAAAAACGCCTAGTGTTATTTATAGGTGCCCTAGTGCTTATCTTTTTGCATGGCATTCAGATGTTTTCGGGTTAAGGCCAAAAACTGTGGCGTTAATCCGACATCTTCATAAATCGGATACCCTTCTTCGTCCTGAGCGACAATTTTATCTCCGGCTTTATAAGGAAAGTCACTGGCGAGTTCATTCAACGCAGCGCTGATTAAATCGCGTAAAATATGCTCGCGGGTTGATGATGGAAACATATCGCATAATGCTTCAATTCTGGCAGCATCTTTGACTTTTAACGGAATGCCATAATCATTATCCGTCAGTTCATCACCAAAATTCTTTTCCCAATGTTTTAATAATTCGCTGGATTTCATGATATTTTCCTTAGAACCTGAATGCAGGCTTATCTGTGCTGAGTTCTTTCAGCATAGGTGCTAATGAAAACAGTGAAAGCCGATTCAACAATTGGTTACACTTTGAAAAGGTTGAGAAACAGGTTGCCCCGTTATGATGGAGCTTTTTCATAAACTGGCTGGTACACGTTCGAATATTGCCCCGGATGGATGCCCGTTGTGTGGTCAAAAAAATCAATGCAGCATGACCTTACCGGGTTACCAGAATCCAAAAGATTGCTGGTGTATGAACCTTGATGAGCGTATTCCAGAAGAATTACTGGAGCAGGTTCCTGAACGTTATCGTGGTAAAAACTGTATTTGCCAGGCGTGTTTGCAACGTTATTGGTCTGATGAAACCCCATAACGCTGTTGCAGTTGTTGATAAGCAGGCTGAGCCTGTACGTTTTTAATCAGGCTATCCAGCTGCTGTTGTGACATCAGTGATGGCCGCATCAGAATACTTTGGGTGTATTGCTGGTCATACTGATCAGAGATCAGAAATTTTGCTGTAAATTTCGGCTGTTGTTTTTGTAACTGCACCCAATGCGTTTCATTGATAATGGCAATATCCCCGTTTTCTTGTTCCAGTAATTCCAACATATTACTTTCATCCCAGGTCAGCGTGATCTGAAAATTCCGTCGTAAAAATGCTTCGTCCGAATTAAAACCGGCAAAGCCATAGTGGTATCCCAATACGCCAACGATGTGGTGTTGGCTCAGATCGTTAAAAAACCGTTGGTCACGATCTGCTTGTGCCAGGGCAATATAACGTTCGCCACTTTGCTGGTAAGGAATGCTGCTGAGAATATCGATATCCGACCAGCCCCATAACAAGCTTTCGTAAAAAAAAGCATCCACCTGATGCATTTTATAAAACTCGTAACGGCGTTTGGGGGATACCGGCGTAGGAATAAAAACAAACTCTGTTTGCGTGTCATTCAGGATGCTGATGAGCTCTGACACCATGCCTTGTGCATTCCCCTGATCATCAAATTCAGTGAAAGGCGTATAGGGATAAAGGCCAACACGAATGGCAATCGGAGAAGTTGTATTCTGCTGCGCCGATATTTCAATAAAACCGGTAAAGATAAACAGGATAAGAGCAGCGATGTACTGCTTAACCGTGGAGGAGCGATTGAAGGTTGTCATAATTTATCCCTGCTGCGACCAACCATATTTTTTACACGGGTATTCTAGCAATCCTTTAGGTTCAGGGTATGTTCTGAGGCGACAAAAGTTATTGACTATTCTGACAGAGAGACAACCAGGCGGTCAGTCCGGCACTGCGATACTTCTGTTTATGAATAATCAGATACAAGGTACGTGAAAAATCCCGCTTGGGTAACTGAATATGAACCAGGCTGCCACGCTGAAAGGCATCTTCCAGTGTGATCAGCGACAAACAACCAATGCCTAACTGAGCCTGAACCGCGCGCTTGATAGCTTCGGTGTGTTGCAATTCCAACTCAATGGTTAATCTTGGTAATAAGCCGTGCATTGCCCGGTCAAAGGCTTGGCGGGTGCCTGAGCCGGGTTCGCGTAAAATCCATTGAGCTGCGCACAGGTCATTGTCAGTAATGGGCTGTTGTGATGCTTGTTTCATTGCCAGTGGGTGTTGTGGGTGGCAAAACACCGCCAGTTCATCTTCCCGCCAGGGGATGACTTCAAGATCCGGATGATTCAGTTCGCCCTCAATTAAACCAATATCCAGCTGGTAATTAAGCACTTGCTGGGCGATATGAGCGGTATTGTCGACTTCCAGTTGGACCCGTGAGCCAGGGTGCTGTTCCATATATTCAGCCATCAGGCCAACGGCCAGATAATTACCAATAGAAAGAGTGGCACCGACGGTCAGTGGACCAGCCTCAGCGTGCTGCATCAATGACTGTTCAAACTCTTTGGCTTGTGCCAGCAACGACTCAGCTTTGCTGCGTATCTGCCGCCCTTGTTCATTCAGTTTCAGGCGCTTGCCAATGCGATCGAATAACTGGATATCAAACTGGGACTCAAAATCTTTCAGTGAGCTGCTGGCAGCACTTTGAGACATGGACAATTCATCCGCTGCTCGTGTCAGATTCTCATGGTGAGCAATGGCCAGAAACACTTCCAGCTGGCGCAGACTATAACGCATGGGTTATCCTAATTCGGTAAAATCAATAACGGTATTAAGAATAACTTGTTTTACCGAAATTGCGACCCCGGATACTCTGGATCTATTCAATGATTACTGACCGGAGCTTGCCATGAGCAACCTGATTCGCGAAACCGTTACCAGTGTGCACCACTGGAATGACACCTTGTTCAGCTTTACCACGACCCGCAATCAGGGGCTGCGTTTTAAGAACGGCCACTTCACCATGATTGGTCTTGAAGTTGAAGATAAGCCGTTGTTGCGGGCGTACAGTATTGCCAGTGCCAACTATGAAGAAGAGATGGAGTTTTTTTCGATTAAAGTGCAGGACGGCCCGCTGACCTCACAACTGCAAAAACTGGCCGTAGGTGATGAAATCCTGGTGGGAACCAAACCGGTGGGTACCTTAATTACCGACAGTTTATTACCGGGTAAAAACCTGTATTTGTTATCAACCGGTACCGGTCTGGCTCCCTTCATGAGCATCATTAAAGACCTGGATGTTTATGAGCAGTACGACAACGTAGTGCTGACTCATGGTGTACGTTATGTGTCTGAACTGGCGTATCAGGATCGCATCGAAAACGAATTACCGAATAATGAATATTTTGGCGACGTAGTACGTGAAAAGCTGATTTATTACCCCACCGTTACCCGTGAGCAGTACCGTAATACCGGCCGCCTGACGGATTTGATTCGCACCGGTAAACTGACGGCAGATATCGGTCTGGCAGATCTCGATCCAGAGCATGACCGTTTTATGTTATGTGGCAGCCCGGCGATGTTGGATGAGCTGACGACCATGCTGGATGAGCTTGGCTTTAAAGAAGCCAGAGCAGGTAAGGCAGGCCATTACGTCATCGAACGTGCTTTTGTCGAGAAATAAACACGGTTGTCCTTGCATCACCCCCAGGCTTATTAGGTTCAAAAAACTGGCATCAAACCTGCTCTAACAGAGCAATAATTGAAAATAGCCATTTTTTTGTCGGAGTATGTTATGCCGGGGTATGGGAAAGTCAGCGCCGTATTACGCAGCCTGAACGGTGCCGGAGAAATTACCAAAGAAATCCGTGATGCCAATTTTATGCTCGAACGCTTAGAGATGAAAAAGCATCTGACGGATTTATCCGGTTATGTCTCCGTCGCCAAAATGGAATTAACGTTGCTGCAGGAAAGCATTGATGAAAAAGACAAAGAGCTGACCCGGCTTGCGGAAGCGTTAGCGTATAAAGGCAATGTTAAACGTCGTGGTGATGGTTATTATCGCACGCTGGATAACCGCCCATATGGCCAACCCTATTGTTCTTATTGCTGGGAGCAGGATCAGCGACTGATCCATTTACACAACCGGGTTCTCAGCAATGACATTCGTATTTGCCCGCATTGCAAAAATGAATATCAGAACGCTCGTACACCCTATATTGAAGCCGATATTCTCGCCGTATAATTTTAAAAAAAGATCATTCCGGCTGGCAGATTGTTGCTGGCCTCTCTATTATTCCGCCGTCTAACACAATAAAGGGAATGATCATGCGCTTTTTATTATTGTGCAGCAGCTTATTGCTGGCACATATCTCCTTATCGGAAGAGCTGGACGTTGACCCCCGCTTTGAAGATTCTGAACTGAAAAAAACCACTCGTGAAATTGAATTGGTTGATCCGGAAGAAATACCGGCGGATATCCGTGAAAATTTACCGAGCCTGGTGGAAAAATTTCAGACTGAGCGGGCAGCAGCCAATAACCGCTTTGTTTTATTGCCTCACCGTCCGAACTATGTGATGCCACTGACGTATCAGACCAAGCCCAGTGATGAAGAATGGGACCGGTTGCTGGAAGGTCTCAGTGATGGTGAATTTGATGGCAGCAATACAGAGTTCGACCATGTTGAAGCCGTGTTTCAGATCAGTGTGAAATATATTCTGGCTGAAGGTTTGTTAGGCAAATACAGCTCGCTGGAATTTGGTTACACCAACCGCTCATTCTGGCAGGCTTACAACAAAGATATTTCAGCTCCTTTCCGGGAAACCAACCACGAGCCCGAGCTGATGTTGAATTGGCAGCCAAAACATTTGTCCTGGCTGGATCTGGTTGGAATCTCACTGAATCATCAGTCGAATGGCCAGACGGCAACCTTGTCGCGTAGCTGGAACCGGGTGATTGGTTATGCCACCAATATTACTGAACATGGTTTATGGCATTATCGTGTTTGGTGGCGTATTCCGGAAACCGATGACGCTGATCCATTTGACCCGCGTGACAACGATAACCCGGATATTGATGATTACATGGGGCCGGGCGAAATTGCTTATACCCACGTTATGGGGAATCACCATCTGACCACAACGGCACGTAATAATTTTAACTTTGATGAAAATCGTGGTGCATTACAGCTGGAGTGGAGCTTCCCGGTGTCAAAACGTTTACGCGGTTATGTGCATTATTTTAACGGCTACGGTGAAAGCCTGATTGATTACAACCGTTATCAGGAACGCTTTGGTTTAGGTATTCAGTTATCCGACTGGTTATAAACTGATTATTGCTGACAATAAAAAAGGCCCGCTTCAATTGAAGCGGGCCTTTTTTGTGCTTTCGCAGTTTGGATATTAAGGGGTTACCTTAGTGATCCTGAGCTGCACCAGCACCTTTTGGTACACGAATGTCTTCGATCATGTGGCGAACATCTTCTGGCACTGGAGCCGTCATGTTCGAAACAATGAAGGCCGTGGCGAAGTTCAGCAGAGCGCCAACCGCACCAAAGGCTTCCGGAGCAATACCCAGGAACCAGTTGTCCGGAGTATTTGGCAGCATGTTCGTGCCTGCTACGAAGAACCAGCCTTTGTAGGTAAAGATGTATACCAGAGTCGCCGTCAGACCAACCAGCATACCGCTTACTGCACCGGTGTTGTTCACCTTAGTGCTGAAGATACCCATCATCAGTACTGGGAAGATCGAGGAAGCCGCTAAGCCGAATGCCAATGCCACTACTTGAGCCGCGAAGCCCGGTGGATTGAGTCCGAGCCAGCCTGCAACCAGGATTGCACCCGCCATGGCGATACGTGCAGCCATCAGTTCCTGCTTCTCGTTGATCTGCGGCATAAAGGTGCTCTTCAGCAGGTCATGTGAGATCGCAGAAGAGATTGCTAACAGTAAGCCTGCGGCTGTCGACAGTGCGGCTGCGAGACCACCGGCGGCAACCAGGGCAATAACCCAGTTTGGCAGATTCGCAATTTCAGGGTTCGCCAGAACCATGATGTCGCGGTCTACTTTCACCATTTCGTTGCCTTTCCAGCCAAACTCTTCAGCTTTGGCAGCAAACTCAGGGTTCTTATCATCGTAGTACTGGATACGACCGTCGCCATTCTTGTCTTCAAATTTCAGCAGACCAGTAGTCTCCCAGTTTTTGAACCAATCAGGACGTTCAGCGTACACCAGGTTACCTTCTTCAGAACCCACAGGACCTGTCTGAATGGTGTTGGTCAGGTTCAGACGAGCCATGGAACCAACCGCAGGTGCAGTGGTGTACAGGATCGCGATGAACAGCAGTGCCCAACCTGCAGAGGTACGTGCATCCGATACTTTTGGTACGGTGAAGAAACGAATAATCACGTGTGGCAGACCTGCCATACCCATCATCAGAGACAGTGTGTACATCAGCATGTTGAAAGTGCCGCCTTTTTGCGCGGTGTATTCAGCAAAGCCTAAGTCAACCAGAGTTTGGTCCAGTTTCAGCAGCAGTGGTGTGCCGTCAGCGGTATCACTCAGTAAGCCCAGTTGTGGCAGTGGGTTGCCCGTCAGGTTCAGTGAGATAAATACTGCAGGAACGGTGTAAGCAAAAATCAGAACACAGTATTGAGCGATCTGAGTATAAGTAACACCTTTCATACCACCCAGAACCGCGTAGAAGAATACGATCCCCATACCTGAATACAGGCCGGTAGCGTAATCAACGTCGAGGAAGCGGGAGAATGCCACACCGATACCTTTCATCTGACCAATAACGTACGTCAGAGAGGCAACGATCAGACAGACTACCGCAACGATACGAGCCGTTTTGGAGTAATAACGATCACCAATAAAGTCAGGCACTGTGAACTTGCCGAACTTACGCAGGTAAGGCGCCAGACACAGAGCCAGCAGTACATAACCACCGGTCCAGCCCATCAGGAAGATAGAAGCGTCGTAGCCTTTAAATGCAATCAGACCGGCCATGCCGATGAAAGAAGCGGCAGACATCCAGTCCGCACCAGTCGCCATACCGTTAGCGATTGGGTGAACACCGCCGCCAGCAGCGTAGAATTCACCTGTCGTTCCGGCACGCGCCCAAATCGCGATGCCCATATAGAGTGCGAAAGTCGCACCCACTACTAAATAGGTTAACGTTGTCAGATCCATAAGTAGCTCCTCGTATTAGTCGTCTACGCCAAACTCGCGATCGAGCTCACGCATTTTTTTGGCGTAAAAGAACACAATGAACAGGAACACATAAATGGAACCCTGCTGTGCGAACCAGAAACCTAAACCAACGCCACCGACCGGAATTGCGTCGAGTACGTCACGAAGCAGAATACCGAAGCCGTAAGACACCACTGCCCATAAGACAAGTAGTTTCATCATTAAGCTGATATTTCTGCGCCAATAGGCTTGTTTATCGTCGTCTGACTTAAAAGCCATAACCCCCTCCTAGTTTTTATTAGATGCACTTCCAACCTAGGGGAGATGGCACAGCTTAAGAAGATAGACCTTGGTAGTAACGATTTTTCAGTGTTACCTGTATTTTAAAAAATTAATATAAAACAAGGGCTTAGGTGTTTTCTTGGGTGTTACTTTATGACACAGGAAGACCTTGGTATTAGCCAGGCTGGTCGATACCAAAGAGAATTTTTTAAGATAGGAAAACAAAAGGAGTATTCAGACCAGCTGTATTAGGCTGGCCTGAATTAAATGACGGGAATCTAGTCCTGCCACTTGCGGTAGACAAAGATAAATGGGATTACCACCAGGTACATCGTAATGGAATACAGTGCCGCAGGCAGCGCTAACTCAGTAATGCCCAGCTCTGAGCCACTGATGGCTGCGGCCAGTGTAATCGCCATCGGAGAGTTCTGGATACCGGTTTCGATGGAAATGGTTTTGCTTTCTTTGCGGGTCAGCTTCAGCAATACACCAATCACCAAACCAATCATCAGCATCACAAACGGCAGTAGCATCATGGAAGTGCCCATTTCAACAAAATTCTCGACCAGAATATTCCAGGATTTGGCGATTGCCAGGAAAACGATAATGACCCACAACGCAATGGCGGTGCGCTCTAATGGCGTTTCAATCTTTTTAACCAGGGCTGGTTTGTGATGGCGGATAAATACGCCCAGCATCACCGGTGTTGTTGTGATTAAAAAGGTGATCACTGCCAATCGCAGGAAAGAAAAATCAGGTGCTTCAGCGCCCATGAAATATTCGATGGAAATGGCCGTCAGGGGAGGAATGGTAATAAAAGATAAAATGCTGACCACCGCTGTTAAGGATACCGATAAAGCGACATCCGCGCGTGATAATTTAGAAATAATATTACTGGTAACACCACCCGGGCAGAAACTCAGCAACATTACTCCCGCGGCTAATACCGGTGCTAAGCCGAATAAATGTGCACTGCCAAAGGCCACCAGTGGCAGCAGGATTACCTGGCATGCTACCGCTACAAAAAATACAAAACGTCGTTCTGCAACCCGTTTGAAATCTGCCACTTCAAGGCCGATGCCCAACGAAAACATGATTGTAAACTGCACCATGAGCAGGGCAGTAAAAATGAGTGATTCCATTGTTTTTATTATCTCTTGGTTAGGTTTATATGCCATTCGAGTTGCAGCACGGAGTTTTGGCGGCATTCTGGCAACATCAAGGCTTATACTACTACAAAGGTCGTATCTCTTAGTCTAACAATACTGTTGCCTAATTCTATCTAATTTTGCTTTTCATGGGCTTTTTGTCAGTTCTTATTCATTAAAAGTGCTGGTAAATAGCTTGTAGGTTCCTTAGTGGATTGAACTATTTGCTTTCCTGTACGCCTTCGTCACATCGCCGTCACAATTAACTTTTAATCTCCTTTCTGTTTCTGGTCTATACCAGTATTTTATTGATTGAGTGTATGAGTAAGTCGATTTTTCGATATGACTTTTTCAAAATCTCGGGGGAATTATGAATAAGTTTGCAAAGCACATGTTATCGGTCGCAGTGGCCGGCGCATTTTCAGGGATCACATTGTCTGCACTGGCTGAGACCGATGCAGAACAGAACATCAATGACCAGAGCAGCGTTTTAAGCTCAGATGAAACGATTGAAGAAGTGGTTGCCGTTGGTGTGATTTTCGAAGGTCAGGCCAAAGCACTGGATACTCAGCGTAATTCTGATCGTATTCTTAACGTTATTTCTGCAGATGGTATTGGCAAACTGCCAGACCGTAATGCAGCAGAAGCGGTACAGCGTCTGCCGGGTGTATCGATTGAGCGCGACCAGGGGGAAGGCCGCTTTGTAGCCGTTCGTGGTTTACCGGCTCAGTGGAGCTCAGCCTCAATGAATGGTGACCGTATTCCAACGGCAGAAGAAGAAACCACTTCTCGTGCCACGGCATTCGATTTTTTCCCAACCGAAATGATCCAGAGTATTGAAGTCAGTAAAGCGCTGACACCGGATATGGAAGGTGACGCGATTGGCGGTAACGTTAACTTTATTACCCGTATGGCTCCGGAAGATACGTTGCTGGACGTGACGGTGGGCACCAATTACAGCGATAAAGCCGGCGAAGCTGGTTACAACCTGAATATCATGGCGGGTGATCGCAGTGAAGACGGTAAGTTTGGTTATATCATCAATGCCACGACCAACTTCCGTCACTGGGCAACGGATAACTTTGAGCCTCGCCGTAACGATGATGGCAGTATTTACCGCCTGGAACTGCGAGACTACACCGGTGAGCGCGATACCCGTGGTTTAAACGGTGCCGTTGAATATAACTTCGATAACGGCGACTCCATTTATGCCCGTACCTTGTATGGCACGCTGATCGATGACGAAACGCACTACAAACACCGCTACCGTTTCGACAAGCAGACACAAAACCCGGATGGCAGCATTGACGGTGGCCGTGTTGAACTGCAGCACATCCACAATATTCTGACCACGGAACTGACGGCCAATGAAATTGGTGGTGAGCACTTTGTTGGCACTGACAGCAAACTGGATTGGAAATTAGCGACCTACGATAATCACTTCTACTACGGCGATGTGCCAAACAGCAGTGATAACAGCTACTTTGTTGCGAAGTTCACACAAAAAGATGTGGTGTTCGACGGTCTTCAGTACGACGAAGATGGCGAAGGTCGCTCCAATAACTTTATTGATGGTGGCAGCAGTTCACCAACAAGACCATCGACTCATTTGCAGGATGGTTTCCAAATGGATCCGTCACAAATGAAACTGGCGGACATCGAGCTGTATAAAGTAGATGTGCGTGAAAAAGATAAAATTGTGGCACAGCTCGATTTTACGCACGACATGAGTTATGACCTGCAATTAAAAACCGGGATGAAATACCGTCAGAAAGAACGTATCGCGCGTTTCTCGGATGAGTTCTACACCTTAAAAGCGGGTGAAGCGGATGTACTGCTGTCTGATTTTAATCTCAGAAATCAGCCGGGTCGCAGCGACTTCCTGAACGATATTAATGCTAAGTACGATCAGGATTTCAGTCAGGTCGCCAGTATGTCGGATGTTGAAGACTTCTGGACCGATAACCGCGACAAGTTCGAACTGGATAACGGTGAATCGGCAACGGTTGAAAACGGTGGTGCTCTGAGTCGTAACTTCGATGTTGAAGAAACTCACATGGCCGCTTACGGCATGGCAACCTACCACCTGAATGATGAAACCAAAATGGTGGGTGGTCTGCGTATCGAACAAACCGACACTCAGGTTGACGGTTATTTAAGTGTGGATGGTGTCACGACACCGCGTAAAGAAAACAAAAAATACACCTCTGTATTGCCGTCTTTGCATGTGACTCATGCATTGGCTGAAGAACAGAATCTGCGTTTTGCCCTGACCCGCAGCTTTGCTCGTCCTGACTTCGGCGCGTTGACTCCGGGCGGCAGCTACAGTGAAGCCGATGGCACTCTGCAGAGTGGTAATCCGGATCTGGACCCAACCTATTCCGATAACCTGGATGTGATGTTTGAACAATACTTCGGTAACGTTGGCATCGTTTCTGCGGGCGCTTTCTATAAGCACATCACTGATCCGATTTTCCGTGAGCGTGGCACCGGTGAATTCCGTGGTCAGAGCGTCAAAACAGTACGTGAAGAAAACGGTGATACTGCCTGGTTGGGTGGTGTTGAGTTTGCTCTGAGCCGACGCCTGGACTTCCTGCTGGATGATTTATACAACTTCGGTGTGCAGGCAAACTACACCCGTATGCGTTCTGTGATGGAACTGCCTGATGGTCGTAAAGCTCCGATCACCCGTCAGGCTGATGAGTTGTACAATGCTTCGGTATTTTATGATGACAATAAATTCGCCGTTCGTTTAGCCGTTAACCACAAGGGTGATTACATTCTTGAACACGGTTCAAGCAGCGACTTTGACGAAATTTATGGCGGCAATACCAGTGTTGATTTCAGTGCATCTTATACCCACAGTGACGACCTGATGTTCTACTTTGATGCCAATAACATCACTAACGAACCTCTGAAATATTACCTGGGTAATAAAAACCGCCCAACTCAAACGGAATACTACGGTTACCGTATGAGTGCCGGTGTTAAATACAGCTTCTTCTGATCATTGCCTGGCGCCTTTTTAAAGGAGCCAGGGTAATTAATAACTCTCCAGATTGCCGTTGCAAAAGTGATTTTGCAGCGGCTTTTTTATGGTTTCAGGCAGTCATTTGATGTGATAACCCGATGAACATATTTGTCATCGGACTGTCATTTAATTTTGGTTTTATTGGACTAGACCAGATTAAAAATACAACATCGAACAGACAGCCGAAACAAGAATCAAATGAAACACGTCATTATTATTGGTGGTGGAATACTGGGTTTATCCTGCGCTTATTATTTGCAGCGCAGTGGTCAGGCTCAGGTGACTGTGCTGGAAGCCGGCGAGTTTGCAGCAGGAACCACATCGCAAGCAGCAGCATTGCTGACCCGTGCCCGTGCTGATCTCAACGCCAGCCATTTTGTTGCAGAAACACACGACATCATCAAACGCTTCGAGCGTGAACGCAATGAATCATTAATGCAGCGTAGCGGTTGCTGGCATCTGGTGGACGATGGGTGCGCGACAGATACCTTAAACCGCTATCAGGAAATTGCTCTGTCGCAGGGAACAACTGCTGGCTTTCACAATGATGAAAGCATCCAGGCACAATTTCCATGGCTGAATCTGAAAGCCAATGCAACGGCGCTGGAATATGACGACGACGGTTTTATTGATCCGTATTTATTGGCCGTTGTGTATATGCAACAAGCCAAAAACAGCGGTGCCCGGTTGTTAGCCAATACCCGTGTCACAGCATTGCAAGCAGAAAATGGAACAATATGCGCGGTTCGTAGTAATGACGAAACATTCAAATGTGATGATGTCATTCTCGCGGCGGGGCCATGGGGAAAATCGTTCGCCAGGCAATATGGGGTTTCGTTACCCATGGCGACGGTAAGAAGTCATTACTGGATTACCAACCCCCAGGATCAGATTACGCGTGATATGCCCATGCTGATTGATCAGGCAAACGGTTTTTATTTCCGCAGTGAAAATGGCGCTTTGTTGTTTGGTGTCAGAGACAGTCTGGGGTGTTACACCAATGCTGAGCAGCTGCCTGATGATATTCATGCACTGGGTTTTCCAGAAGACCCACAAGGCTGGGCTGCACTGGAAGAAAACTGGCAGGCATTAATCGAGCGTTGTCCTTTGTTAGAGCAGGCACAGTTGAGTCATTACATCGCCGGAGTGTCCAGTTATACCCCGGATGGTAAGCCTTTGTTAGGCAAACCTCAGGGCTGGAAAAACCTCAATGTGGTTGCCGGATGCTCGGGAGCGGGTATCGCCTGGAGTGGCGGAATCGGCAAAGCCATGGCTGCCAGCATCCTCGATGATACATCAACTGAGCGGCTGGATATCGCTCCTTATGGTCTGGGTCGTTTTGGCCAGGGGGCAGCGGCGCCGGATGTTTTCAGTGACGAGTTTCAACAGCAATGTGCCCTGGCACGTAGCCAGAAAAAAACAGGTTAAGTGCCTTAAGGGTAAAATGTTATGCATCAGAAAATTCAATCAAAAATTCATCACTGGTTAGAACGAGCACCCACTTTCTGGTTTGTGGTATTTGCCATCAGTGCCGCCTTTTTAACCTACTTTTCAATGTATGCCTTCCGTAAACCGTTTGTGGTCGGACACTATGAATACAGCGACTGGTTTGGCATTGATTTCAAAGTCATGCTGATTTTATCTCAGGTGATTGGTTACCTGTGCTCTAAGTTTATTGGCATTAAAGTCGTGTCGTCGATGCTGCATAACCGCCGTGCCATCGCGATTCTGGCACTGATTATGTTTGCTGAACTGGCTTTATTATTATTTGCGGTATTGCCATTGCAGTGGAAACCTCTGGCGATGTTCTTAAACGGGCTTCCTCTGGGGATGATCTGGGGACTGGTGTTCAGTTATCTGGAAGGGCGGCGTACCAGTGAACTGCTGGGCGCTGGCTTAAGTGCTTCGTTTGTCGTGGCCTCAGGTATGGTGCGCTCGGTGGGAAAATCACTGATTGTTTATCTGGATGTGCCCGAATTCTGGATGCCGGTTCTGACCGGCCTGATTTTCACGCCGTTACTGTTTATCTCGGTTTACGCATTATCGTTATTACCTGAGCCAAATGCTGCGGATGAAGCGGCACGTCAGAAACGCCAGCCAATGACCGCAGCCGACCGCTGGAACTTATTTTCAAAATACTGGTTTGGGTTATTGTCACTGATTCTGGCCTTTTTATTATTCACCGCATTACGCGACTTCCGTGATAATTTTTCGTCGGAAATCTGGATGGCCTTGGGCTATGGCAACACGCCCGAAATTTTTACTTATGCCGGCGTGCGTATTGCGGGCATGGTGCTGGTTGCATTGGCGCTGTTGATGTTTATTCGTGATAACTTCAAAGCGTTTACCGCAAACCATATTGCCATTATTTTGGGCTGTGTCATTCTCGGTGGATCGACCTGGGCCTATCAATACGCAGGATTAGATAGCAAAGTCTGGATGGTTTTATTAGGTAGCGGATTGTATTTATCTTACATACCGTTTAACTGCTTTTTATTTGATCGCTTTGTCGCGATTGCTGGTGGTGTGGCAAATGCCGGTTTCCTAATTTACCTGGCAGACAGTGCGGGCTATGTCGGTAGCGTCGGTCTGATGTTGGTGAAGAACTTCTATTCACCGGATCTCAGCTGGCTAACCTTTTTTATTAACGCTATTTACGTCACAGCCACTGTTGGCGGCAGCCTGACGTTTATTGCCTGGGTGTATTTTCGCTGGCGCTTTTTTATTGATGCCAAACGAGGAAATACTGCTTCAGCGGAGCCTCAGCAGGGCGGAAATGACGATGCCACCGCGTCACTGACCCCTTCTTTTAAATCATAGCGCCTTCTTTCAAATCATAGAGCAGAGTAGAATCCACCCAAGATGAATAATGCCAGGGCGTTTGGAAAACAAACCATGCAATCAGCCAGCTTAGAAATACGAGACCATTTATCCAGTCAGATACGCTCAGGTAAGTTGGGCATCAATGACCGCCTGCCATCTGAGCGCGAACTGGTCGAACAATTTAACAGCACCCGGATTACGGTTCGGGATGCGTTATCAAAGCTGGAATCGGAAGGACTTATTTATCGTTCAAACCGCCGGGGCTGGTTTGTCACGCCATCACGACTGGAATATGACCCATCATCGCGGGTTAATTTTTATATGTTGGCCGAGCAGCAAAACAAAGAACCCAACACTGAGCTGGTTAGTAAGCGGTGTATCAAAGGGCCAGCGAAAGCCCGAGAGGTTCTGCAGGTTAAGGATAATGAGAAGCTGGTTGAGCTGGTGCGGCTGCGTAGCCTGGACGACCGCCCGGTGTTATACGAAATTATTTATTTGTCTGCGGCTCGTTTCCCGGGCATTGAAAAAAAGGACCTGGAAGCCTCATTAACGACGCTGATGCAAGACGACTATAACGTAGCGATTACTTACGAAGATAACCGCATTCGCGTATCGGCTGTTTATGATCAGGTTGCTGAATCCTTGTCTCACATTAATGGTGCCCCGTGTCTTGGGGTAGAGCGGATTCGTTACGAAGGTGACAGGGTACCGGTAGAATATGACCAGGAATTCTGGGTGCACAGCGCGATTGAATTGCGCGCTTTTTGCATCAGCTGAAATGATTGATTAGTGGTTTTGTCGTAATTTAGCCCTGCCTGATAGCTTTCAGCGATCAGTACTATCAATAATCCTGATTAGAGCCTGGCCTGATGATCACCCACAATGGCCAGCCAATATTGATTGCTGAAGAGGAAATAACAATGAAAAAAGCCATAGGCGCCATGCTGCTGTTAGCGGCATCCTATCAATCATACGCACAGGGCGGTTATACGATTGATGAAGCGGTATCGACGGTTAACTTTGCGACCATTAAGAAACAATACGTTGTTGAACCGGCGTCTGTCAGCCAGGTTTCAGGTCAAGTCAGTGAATCCGGTGAGCTTAGCGCCAGTGTGCCACTGAATAAGATCAGTACGGGCGTTTCTATTCGTGATGATCGCCTAAACCAGCTGTTTTTTAACTCAGCAGCCTTTCCCACTATCGACGTTAAATCCAACATTCCGGCCGATTTGTTAAAAGCCGATTCAGTGGTTAAACAGATCACATTACCCGTCGCATTAACCATTATGGGTAATACCCAAACGGTGGATATGAACCTGAATGTGGTGAAATCGGGTGATATTGTTGCGGTTTCAAGTGCTCGCCCGGTGATTATCAGCGCCAGTGCATTTGGTATTCCGGCAGAGAACCTGACTCAGTTAGCCGCAACTGTGGGTGGTATCGACATTTCTGACACCGTACCGGTTAACATCTCTCTGGTGTTGAAAAAATAGTTAGTGTTTACTTCGGTTATCCATAAAAAAGGGAGCGATTGCTCCCTTTTTTATGTCAGTCTGACCCGGTTTTATACCAACCGAATCTGGATGTGTTGAATTTTCCCCTGATGAATCACGATATGCTCAATTCCTGAATACTCAACCTCATCCCCTGCGTTAGTTTTACCCTTAAAGTCAAAATCAAACCGAATGATGCCTGGTTTAATCTCGGCAACCTGAGTGATATGCCAGTGTAACGCTTGATAAGAGCCGTGATGCGCACGTTGCATCGACATAATTTCTGTAACTCCCAGAAACAGGTCATGTTTGCCAGAGTAAAAGGTAGAACTGTCGGTGAACATCGGAGTAATTTCATCAAAATTACTGTCGTTTGAAAGGTCAAAGTAGTGTTTTGCCAGTTGCAGAGGAGTCATTCAGGTATCGCTTTGATGGTTGATTTTACACCATGATAATAGCAGTAAGGTGAGGGTTTCGCTTAAGTAAAACTGGCTCAACTTGTTTGGAAACCCGGGTATCAGACATCGACCTTGTAATTTAATTTAGCCTCATCGCCGGTGATGCCCCGGAAGCCCCAGCAGTGAGCCGGTTGCTCTTTGATGGTGATTTCCAGATCAATAGGGGAGATGCTCAGTTGCTCTTCAAACTGCTTAAATAACGCACTAATCAGCGCTTTTTTTGTATTAACTTCCCGGCCTTCCATCATATTGATTTCCAATACGGTGTATTGGTCGGTTCGGTCTTCAGGGTAGTAATAGTCATCTTTGTTGAGCGGCACAAAGCGGTGAGCGCGTTTGCCTTCTGGCATGCCCAGTACATCCATCATACATTGATGAATGACGTCTGACATGTGGGCCTTAATCGGATTCAGCTGTTCTTAAATGCCGTAGATGATGATCATGGTTGTGCCTTGTTTTTGTGCTTTCCTGACTATTGATGTGTTGAGCGTTTTGTTATCTAAATATTCAGGGAGGGGGTAAGTTCGGGTATTCAGCAAGGAGTCAGGTTCGCAGCATGTCCGATTGCTTGTAAACATCCATTGATCACTTCTGTGGTAACCCTCGCTCTATTAAACAGAATGTCACAGAGAATTGCGAAGACGATACTGAGGTATCCGATGTAGGCGATACCGGTATAGTCGTTATAGATTATGGTGTATAACCAGTTTTGTTCGAATATATAGAAGTAAGAGCAAATCACTGTAGAGGTTAGCAGTAGGAAGCTGGGCAGAAAAAGATGCTTCATTGCTCTGGGCTGAACAAAAGAAGCGAGCAATAAAAGTAAAAATACAGCCGCATTGGTTCCCAGGAAAATACGAACGTCTCTGGTTAACTTGTGAACAATTTCCATGTATTTGATATGACTGAAGTTTATTAATGCAGACTTAGCTACTTCAAGAGATAGAAGTTTTGATTCCATCGATGACCTGATTGATTTTTCCCACTTATTTCGACAGTCACAGTCAAGGTTTCGGAGTCTTGAAATTTGTTCCGCTAATATGCCGGGAGCATCTGCTTTTAATCGCCTTTTAACCTTTTCAAGCTCTTTTTCGGTTTGGCTTCTAAGCTCTTTTACTTTTGTTCCGAAAAGTGATTCTAATTTTGTAGGTTCAGGTAAATTAAAAGAATCTATTTTCTCGTTAACCCCTTCTTTTAATTTCCAGCTGATGAACGACTGGCCTGCTCGTTCCACAAGGTATGGATCAGTGAACGTAAACAAGAATAGTGGCAGGAAAATCATGATTCCTGCTGCTCCAAGTGTTCTGAGCGACAATTTTTCCATTTTTTCTGTCATTTTATTCTTACTGGCTTCATGGAGGCTATCTAATTTGGCACCAATGATATCTGGAAAGCTATGCATTAGTAATTAGCTCTTTCGCATAACGTTTTAATTACGTACTCGTCGTGAGCATTGGCTTGTTATGGTTTTGATGTACACGTTTTATCTAAAGTTTTTAACACATATTTAAAGGCAAACTTACTTTCCCCAGCCTGTCTGCCATTGTTTGCACGCGTTCTAATTACTTTCTCATACTGACAATGCCATACATTAATTAGCGCACCTGCAGATTTTTCTGCCAACCACCTACTTTTAGAGTTTAAATTCTTTAAGATAATTGGTAATGCTCTATCCTTTATTTCTGGCTTCGCTTTATCTAAGTATAGGTAATAGTTGCCATTTCCTAGGTTAATGTATCTGGCACCAAATATGTCCGTGATGGATCCGGCTGTTATTGGATCTTTGAGTGCCAGATAAAATAAGTTTATATTATCATCAATTATTTTTGGATCTGACGATCCTGAGCCATTGTCAGTAAAATAACTAGAAAGACTAAACGCTGCTTTCCTTTTAATTTTATCATCGTTTGAACTGAGATTTTTGATGCTATGTTCCACATACAGTGGTACTGCAAAGACATTTTTAAAAAACACGATCAAAAATAAACCGAATATATATCGCATGACTTCCTTTCTTATTTAGCTATAACATCTTAATTGTGAGTATACGCATTTTCACAGATCGCACGAACTTAGAAAATTCCTATAGCCGATTGAATTTTCAATAAAAACTTCCATGAGACTGATCTTCTCATCCGTATAAGCGTGCATTATCCCTAGAACCAGCTGATCATGAGGCCCTTGGGATTGTCGAGGGTTACCATTGATATAACAAGATTTTTATTCTGCTACAGACTTTCACCACAGGCCAGTGCAAATAGGAAAAAGTGACTATTTGTTATGTTGGAGCAGACCTGAATATGTCCGGCCTGCCGATTGTGCTGGTTATGCATCCATAAAGTTGGCTGTCAGAAATTTCTGCCCTGATGTAACAAAAACTTCATCGAACCGTCATTGCCGTTCACTACGGCCTCGCTTATATTTGCGTCTAGTTAATCTGGTCTAGACCAAGGCTAAGCCTCAGGCGTCAGGACTGGTTGTCATACTTAAAGAGATTGAACCATGAGCAACCCATACTTGCTGTTAACACCGGGCCCACTGAGCACCAGTGATTCCGTTAAAGAGACCATGCTGCGCGACTGGTGCACCTGGGATGATGATTACAATCTGGGGGTGGTGCAGCCAATTCGCCAACAGTTGGTTGAGCTGGCACATTGCGCAGCCGATCAGTACACCAGTGTGTTGATGCAGGGCAGTGGTACGTTTGCGGTGGAGAGTGCGATTGGTACTTTGCTGCCCAAAGAAAATGGCAAGTTATTGGTATTAATCAATGGCGCTTACGGCCAGCGTATTGCTCAGATTGCCGAATACCTCAATATCGAAACCGCCACGTTAACGGCCTCTGAAAGCGAGTGGGTAAGCGCTGAAGCGTTGCGTACTAAGCTGGCTGAAGACTCGGCTATTACACACGTGGCTACGGTTCATTGCGAAACCACTTCCGGCATTCTGAACCCGGTTGAGCATTACGCTGAGGTAGTAAAAGCGGCGGGTAAAACGCTGATTGTGGATGCCATGAGTTCGTTTGGCGGTATCGACATCGATGTGGCAGGCCTGAATATCGATTGTTTAATCAGCAGCGCCAATAAGTGCATTCAGGGTGTGCCAGGTATGGGATTTGTGATCGTAAAAACCTCGGTGCTAGAGCAATGCCAGGGCAATGCACGTTCATTAAGCCTGGATCTTTATGATCAGTGGCAGGCGATGGAAAGCGGTAACGGAAAATGGCGTTTTACGTCGCCCACACACGTTGTGCGTGCCTTTCAGCAAGCAATGAAAGAACTGGATCAGGAAGGTGGTATTGGTAAGCGTGCCGAACGTTACAGCAATAACCATCAGACACTGGTTGCAGGCATGAAAAAGCTGGGCTTTGAATGTGTGGTGGAAGATGAAAAACAATCGCCATTTATTACCACGTTTAAGTACCCGCAATCCGACCGTTTTGATTTCAAACAATTATACGACCGCTTAAAAGAAGCCGGTTTTGTGATTTATCCCGGCAAGGTAACCGATACCCCATGCTTCCGCATTGGTCATATCGGTGAAGTGTATCCGGTGGATATGGAAACACTGATCAGCGCTATTGAAGCCAATATCTTCTGGCAATAACTGATCTGAAACAAAGGAAAGTGTGATGCGTTTACGCACATTAGCACGCAAAAAAGTGGATGAAGTACTGAATCCGTTTTTGACCTTTGGGCACATGGCACTGGGAGAGGAGGTGTCTCAGTTGCAGCATGCGCTGCAGTGTGCCTGGTATGCGGAACAAGATAATGCACCCGATTATCTGGTAATCGCTGCGTTATTACACGATATCGGCCATCTCCTGACCTGGGAAGAAAGCGGTAAACATCCGGAAGAAACCGGAGAAAACGGTTATCACGAAAAAATTGGCGCGCAATTTCTGGCGGAATATTTTGATGACGAAGTCATTAAACCAATTCGCCTGCATGTTGCTGCCAAACGTTATTTATTTTCTACCGATAAACGTTACCGCGACACGCTGTCGCAGGCCTCCATTGACAGCCTCATGCTGCAGGGTGGCGAAATGGACGACAGCACTTGCCGGGCGTTTGAAAGCTCGCCCTGGTTCAGTGATGCATTACGCATCCGCAAATACGATGAGTGCGGCAAAAAAACCGATCTTGCTGTACCCGATTTATCTCATTATCACGAACGTTTAATTCAACACACCCGTGTTGTGAAGGAGAGACTGCAACATGCTTAAGTCACACCGTTATTTTGCTGGCCCGGTTGAGGCCGTAATTCTGGATTGGGCCGGAACCACCATTGATTTTGGTTCTCTGGCACCGGTTTATGCCTTTATGGAATTGTTTAAAGCCGAAGGCATTGAAGTCTCTCAGGATGAAGCACGTGAACCGATGGGTACCGAAAAACGCGTACATATTTGTCGTATGCTGGCCAACCCACGCATTGCGCAGGCTTGGTTGGATGTCAAAGGCAGTGCACCAACAGAAGCTGAAATTGATCGTTTGTATCAGGATTTTCAACCTATTCAAACGCGCATTGTCAGTGACCGCAGCCAGTTAATTCCAGGTTGGAAGTCCGCTTACGATGAACTGGTTTCGCAAGGAATTAAAATTGGCAGTAATACCGGTTATGGCCCGGGCATGATGGAGCCTGCGGTTGCGGCGGCGAAAGAGCAGGGGTACGAACCCGCTTCTTGTGTGTGTGCCACACAAGTGGTGCGCGGTCGTCCATACGCCGATATGGCGTTAACGGTGGCCATGGAACTGCGTGCTGACCATGTACAGGGTTGTGTGAAGGTTGACGATACCATTCCGGGAATTGAAGAAGGTTTGCGTGCCGGTATGTGGACGGTGGGCGTGAGCATCAGTGGCAATGAAGTGGGCCTGGAACTGGCTGATTGGCAAGCACTGTCAGAAGACGAGCAGCAGCAGCGTCGTATCGAAGCGGAACAACGTTTGTACGATGCGGGTGCACATTATGTGATTGATAGTGTGGCTGACTTACCCGCTGTGATTGATGAAATTTCTGCCCGCCTGGCAGCAGGTGATAAGCCATAATTTTATTGCTTGCTACCAATAAAAAACCGCCCTCTGAAAAGAAGGCGGTTTTTTTATACACGGCTGGTTAACAATCAGCGCTTATCATTGAGTAAGATCGCAGACAGACCAGAACCATTACCTACCGCAATGGCAGTGTTGATAGCACCGGCAGCAACCGGCACTGCATTGGTACCCGGTACGGCTGCCGCAGTGGTGCCATCGGCCGCAATATCCACAGTGTAAGTGCCTGCTGGCAACGCGGTGTAGCCCCCGGTCTTGTCTGGTCTGGCCTGTCCAAGTACAACATCGGCAAAGGTTGGTGTTGCCGGTTGAGTGCTGCCCTGGGCGTAAACAAAGATATCAACCGGATCGGCTGCATCAGCCGATGAGGCATGTACCAGGCGTACGTCCCCGTTTTCGGTTGATGTGTTTTCGCGTTTATCTACCAGAGTAATCAATTCGGCATCAGCTACTGCGGCCAGGTCACCGGCGGCAATCACGGTATAAGATTCACCACGCTCCAGTGTCAGTGTGCCACTCAGGTTAGCCAGTGCATTTTCAATACCCTGGTTTGCCGGGGCAATGGCAACGGGTAATGCACCAGCAGCGACCTTCACATAACCACTTGGATTGGCTTGGGTCACGGTGGTGTCGAGGTAATTAAAATCACCCAACAGTTCCGCACCACCGGCAAAGACATCGACACTGACCGAATCAACCGCGTGGACAATACGAACCTCGGCTGTGTTATCCAGTACCGGGGTCACCGGTGACTCTGCTTCAGCCCAGATCAGTAAGGATACCGGTGACGCACCTTTGTTGCTGTTAACGGCAACGGCTGTGACATCGGTGTTTACCGTCAGACTGCCAGAGTTGTATACCACCTCAGAGCTGCCAGCGCCGGTGATACGAACCTGATAGTCACTATCGGCGATGTTAGGCAGTGTCGCATTGGCATCAAACGGCACACCTGGCAAAGTGGCGTCACCCAGATCGGCGCCATTGGCCGTTACGTATACATCAACCGAACCGGCATCTGGAGAGGCATGCACAACGGTCACATCATTGCTGTCGTTGCCACGACGTATGGTGTCGTCCAGTACTTCGAATTCAATGTTGGCAACGTCATTTTGTGCAATCACTGAATAATAACCATTGGCCGACAGTGTCAGTGTTTGCTCAAGGGCAATGGTCTCAGTGCCGCTAACCCGCAGGGCAACGGTGTTATTGCCTTCTTCAAGACGCAGATAGCCAGAACCTTGCTGGTAGCTGACGCCGGTCAGGGCGGCGCTGCCATTCACCAGCACGTCGACTGCCGGAGCATCCGGTGATGCATGCAATACACGCACGTAAGCCGGATCGTCATCATCGTCATCGCTGCCACAGCCAACCAATGTCAAAGACATCACCGGAACCAGCATCGCTAAGCGGGTCGCTTCTCGGGCAAGTTGCTGAATTTTCATAAAAACCTCCTTTAATTAAGAAATACCTGCCATGCGGGAATATTTTTCTTATACATGTTGTACAGGTGATGCATAGGAATTAGTGGGGCGAAAAAAGTTCCTGTCTCGGTAGAAAAAAATCGATTTCTGCTATGAACGGTCGTAATGAGGGGATAAGCGGCTAAAAAGAACACGCTGAACTTGCAATTAGCCGGCGGGGATTTAAAGTGGTCAGGCCAATCAGGCCCTAATATAATAAAAAACACTTTTTCCTTGAGGTTCACATGAAAAAACTTCTCACTACGGCCATTGCTGGTTTGTTTTCATTGGCTGCACAGGCAGATACAGCGGAAGGCCGCTGGGTAACCATCGACGATGAAGATGGCTCTAAAGCATCGGTTGTTGAAATTAAAATTGCTGAAAATGGCGAATTGCAGGGCACGATTGTTGAGTTACTGCGCGAAGACGATAAGGGCAAAAGCTGTGAAGAATGCCCGGATGAGTTTCACAATAAGCCGATTGAAGGCCTGACGTTCATGTGGGGACTGGAAAAGGAAGCCGAAGGCGAATGGGAAAGTGGTCGCATTCTGGACCCAAAAACCGGCTCCATCTATAAGTCCAAACTGAAAGTTGCCGAAGATGGCCAAACCATCGAAGTGCGTGGTTACGTTGGCGTATCCTGGATCGGTCGCAGTCAGGAGTGGCAGCGCTATGAAGCACCTGCTGTAACCGCAGAGCCAGAAGCTCAGGTTGAAGGCACACAGGTTGAAGGCACCGAGGTTGAAGAAGTGCTGGCGGCTGATGCTGTCGCAGATCAGGGTGAAAACCTGTAATACCTAAGGCTATCTCTTTTACATAAGTCGCGGCTTGTATAAGTTTGCAAGCCGCCTTATTATCGTGGTGATTCTGTCGGGGTGCTCCATCTGCAATGAGGAGCTGAGATCGCATAAGCGGATCCCGTTGAACCTGATCTGGTTAGAGCCAGCGTAGGAAACAGAAAAGCCGTTTGCAGTTTATTTTTCTGAAGCTGTTGATGTCATCAAGACTTGCTGTCGTTATCACATGGTTGTTCTGACCTTATTGAAACGACAACTTGTTCCTTTTTCTTCCTTCCCGCTGCCTGACTGATTGTTTTCTGTGATTAGCACATCTCCCAGAGATGGCCTGAATAAACGAGACTCAGCATGGCAAATAAAGATTCTTTAACAAATGGCGCATTAAAAGACGCCATCAAAGTCGATGAACTGTCTACCCAGCCTTTCCCTGCTTCCAGCAAGTTATACGTTACCGGTAGCCGTGATGATATTCGCGTGGGATTGCGTGAAATCGAATTAACCCCGACCCAGCTGGCCGATGGCAAAACCGAATACAATCCGCCGGTTCGGGTTTACGATACCTCGGGCCCTTACACTGATCCGGATGTGGCGATTGATGTGCGTAAAGGTTTAAAACCGATGCGTGAAGCCTGGATTAATGAGCGTGACGATACTGAAACGCTGGATGGTTTCAGCTCGGATTACGCCAAAATCCGCGAGATGAATATTGCATTGGAAGACTTACGTTTTGAATTAAAACGTAAACCTAAACGCGCCAAAGCCGGTAAAAATGTAACCCAGCTGCATTATGCACGTCAGGGTATTATCACCCCGGAAATGGAATACGTTGCCATTCGTGAGAACCTGGCACTGGCTGAAGAAGAAATTGAAAAAGCACTGGAAACACAGCATCCCGGTCAGAACTTTGGCGCTAATATTCCGAAAATGATCACGCCGGAATTTGTTCGTGATGAAGTCGCACGTGGTCGTGCGGTTATTCCGAATAATATTAACCACCCGGAAACCGAGCCAATGATTATTGGCCGTAATTTCCGCACCAAAGTGAATGCCAATATTGGTAATTCAGCGGTGACGTCTTCCATCGAAGAAGAAGTGGAGAAAATGGTTTGGTCAACCCGTTGGGGTGGCGATACCGTGATGGATTTATCCACCGGTAAAAACATCCACGAAACCCGTGAATGGATTATTCGTAACTCACCTGTGCCAATTGGTACTGTGCCTCTGTATCAGGCACTGGAAAAATGTGGTGGCATCGCCGAAGACCTGACCTGGGAATTATTCCGTGACACTTTAATTGAGCAAGCCGAGCAGGGCGTGGATTATTTCACCATTCATGCGGGCGTGCGTTTGCAGCATGTGCCATTAACCGCTAACCGAGTAACCGGTATTGTTTCTCGTGGTGGTTCGATCATGGCTAAGTGGTGCTTAGCGCATCATAAAGAAAGTTTCCTCTACACGCATTTCGAGGAAATTTGCGAAATCATGAAAGCCTACGACGTGTGTTTCTCACTGGGTGATGGCTTACGTCCAGGTTCGGTGGCGGATGCCAACGATGAAGCGCAATTTGCTGAGCTGCGTACATTGGGTGAACTGACTAAAATCGCTTGGGAACATGACGTACAAACCTTTATTGAAGGCCCGGGTCACGTGCCAATGCACATGATTAAAGAGAACATGGAAGAGCAGTTGAAGCACTGCCATGAAGCGCCGTTCTACACCTTAGGGCCACTGACGACGGATATTGCACCGGGTTACGACCACTTCACCTCGGGTATCGGTGCGGCATTAATTGGTTGGTATGGTTGCGCCATGTTGTGTTACGTCACGCCAAAAGAGCACCTGGGTCTGCCCAATAAAGACGACGTAAAACAAGGGTTAATTACCTACAAAATTGCGGCTCACGCAGCCGATTTAGCGAAAGGTCATCCGGCGGCACAATTGCATGATGATGCGATGTCGAAAGCACGTTTCGAATTCCGTTGGGTTGACCAGTTTAATCTGGCAATTGACCCGGATACCGCGCGTGCGTATCACGATGAAACCCTGCCAAAAGACGGCCATAAAGTAGCGCACTTCTGCTCGATGTGTGGGCCAAAATTCTGTTCGATGAAAATTTCTCAGGAAGTACGCGATGCCTCCTCAGACAATCCGAACTGGGCCGATGAAGCACAAGAGAAATTAGCGCAGGAAGCGGTCGACGGCATGAAAGAAATGTCAGAACAATTCCGCGAACAGGGCAGTGAGCTTTATCATATTGCTGAAAATTAAGAGGCTGTATGACACACACAAAACCTCAATCAGTTGTGGCTCCTGTTGTGATTGTGGGTGCCGGATTGTTGGGCAGCTTATTAGCCTGGCGTCTGGCACGTCAGCAGCCTGAAAGGGCTGCTGATATTACGGTGCTGGAAAAATCGGCACCGGATCAATTACAAAGTGCTGCGAATACGGCGGCGGCCATGGTAGCCCCCTACGCTGAACGCAATGTTTGTGACGCTGACATGTTTGAGCTGGGCAAGCAAAGCCTAAGCCTATGGCCAGCTTTATTGGCCCAACTGGGTCAGGATAGTGGAGAAAGCATTGCGTTTGGACAGGATGGTTCACTGGTGGTGGCTCATCAGGCAGATCAGTCTGAGTTACGTCAGTTTGAACAGGAAATGGCTTCGTTTGATTTGTTGGGAGATAAAACTGCAACAGCTGTTAGTCGCCAGCAAATTCAGCAACTAGAACCCGGAATTAACCCGGAATTTCAGCACGGCTTTTTCTTGCCTCAGGAAATGCATCTGGATAACCGTTCCTTGTTGCCTTTATTGCACCAGCAGGCGCAACAACTGGGGGTGCAATTTCGTTTTAATACCGATGTGTCGGATGCGGAATTGCAGGCTTTCTCTGACGATACATTGGTGTTTGATTGTCGTGGCGTCGGTTCCAAAACAGCGCTGGCAGGTGATGCACAAACGTTACGAGGCGTTCGTGGCGAGGTGTGTTGGATCGAAACACCTGAGGTAAATATCACGCGCCCGGTGCGTTTATTACACCCACGTTATCACTTATACCTGGTGCCGAAAGGGCAAACCGAGCAGGGAGCATTTCGTTATATTCTGGGTGCTACCGAGATTGAATCGGAAGATAAATCGCCGGTCAGTGTGCGCTCGCAATTAGAAATGTTAAGTGCCTTGTATTGTTTAAGCCCGGCGTTGGCGGAAGCTCGTATTATCGAAACGGATGTGAATTTACGCCCGGCATTTCCGGATCATAAACCGAAAGTGGTTCGCACTGCAGCGAAGCTGTATCGATTAAATGGTTTATTCCGTCATGGCTATTTATTGGCTCCGGCATTTTTGCAGCAGTTTGAACAGCAGCTGACTCGCGAATATCAGCTGTCTCTTGGATTAAAAGGCCTGCTCAATGCTGAGGCTGATGTCGCTGTTGAGGAGATGGCATAAATGGCAGAGTTAACATTGGCAATTAATGGGGCTACACAGTCATTCAGCAATATTAAAACCCTGCAACAATTATTGATTCAGCTGGGTTATTTTAGCGATGACGGAGAGCCAAAAGGTAATATTGTTGTAGCACTCAATCAGTCGATAGTTTCAGCTTCTTTATTCGCTCAAACGGAATTAAAAGCGGATGATCAGCTGGATATTTTGGGTGCAATCACTGGCGGTTAAATATGACGACTGAAAATACAATAAACATCGCTGGCGAGGAAATTAATGGCCGCCTTTGGTTGGGTACTTCCATGTATCCATCGCCAGAAGTCATGCGCGATAGCCTTCAAGCCGGAAAGCCAGGGTTTGTTACCTTGTCGTTGCGGCGACAGACCGCGCAGCAGGTTGCGGATAATGGCCACTGGCAATACGTGCAGGAATTTGTCGAGCAAAGTGGCTGTAAAATTCTGCCTAATACCGCCGGTTGTCATACCGCCGATGAAGCGGTTTTATTATCCAATATGGCGCGTGAATTATTCAAAACCGATTGGATTAAATTAGAAGTCATCGGTGATGACTACACGCTTCAGCCGCACACCACTCAATTGGTGAAAGCCGCTGAAACCCTGATTCAGCAAGGTTTTAAGGTGCTGCCTTATTGCACCGATGATTTAGTGCTGTGCAAAGAATTACTTGCCGTGGGTTGTCCGGCGGTGATGCCCTGGGGCGCCCCCATTGGTACGGGTAAAGGTTTATTAAATCGTCATCAACTCACCACCTTGCGTGAGCGTTTATCCGATGCGGTACTCATCATTGATGCAGGCTTGGGCAAACCTTCTCAGGCGATGGATGCCATGGAGTTAGGGTTTGATGCGGTGTTGTTAAATACTGCGGTTGCTAAAGCGCATGACCCGGTATTAATGGCACGGGCGTTTTATGAGGCTGTGAATGCTGGGCGAATGGCTTATTCAGCAGGCATGATGCAGGAGCGTCAGGCCGCCAGTGCTTCAACCCCCACACTCGGTATGCCATTTTGGCATCAGAATTAATAATTTTTTTAGAATTATGCAGCGAAAAATAAACACAGTGTTATTTTTTGCCGCCGCGCCGAAGGGCCATCCATGGCCCTGCCGCGCGGACGCGACATCCTGTCGCTGCTCTCAAAAACAACACTGTATTTATTTAACGCTTTAATCGAATTGATTATGAAAGAAACCAACCGTAAAAAAATCTGGGCAATCAGTGCATCTGATTCCTGCTCTGGTGCTGGCCTGCAAGCCGATTTAAAAATGGCGCATGCGTTAAATGTCGAATGTGGAACACTGGTTTCAGCGTTAACCGCACAAAGCAGTTTTGGTGTGGATGCGGTTGAAACCATTTCTGTCGAGTTTTTCGAATCGCAGTGGCAATCGTTAAAAAAAGACGGCTGGCCACAAGCCATTAAAATTGGCTGGTTTCCCAAAAATGAAATCTTTATTACCTGGTTAATTGAAAAATTAGCGGCGTATAAAACCGAATGCCCTCAGGGTTGGGTTGTCTGGGACCCGGTGTTATCCGCTTCACAAGGTGGTTTAGAAACCGGAGAGCTTGCTCAATTAAAACCGTTGTTTTTATTCGTGGATGTGATCACCCCCAACGAACAGGAAGCATTACAACTGACTGGCTGTGCAACGGCTCAGGAAGCAGGAGAAGCCTTGCAACAAGCAGGTATTGCTTATGTGGTGATCAGTGGTGGCGATTCAAACACGGATAAATCAGTGGTTGAAAGCATCTGCTTTGCAGGCCCGAATATTCGTCGTGTTGAATCACAGAGTGAGCCTGAACAGTCAGTACTTACCAACTTTATGATTCAGCAACCACGGATTGATAAAAAGGTACACGGCAGCGGCTGCCATTTTGCTTCTGCCATTGCGGCTTATCTGGCCAATGGTGAACGTATTTATGATGCGTTGCTGTTGGCTTCTGCAACCATGAGTCAGGTTATTCAGCAAGCGTCTGAAACACCGTCCGGTTATTGTAATGCGTGGGCCACAGCTGTTGATCGCAATGGTTTGGGTAATCTGCCTGCTGCACAGTGGCCAGTGATTGTTCCTTTGAGTGATGCCACCGAATTTACTTTTCCTCGTGTTGAGCAGGCATTAGGACTTTACGGTTTGGTGGATAATCTGGATTGGCTGGACTCCTTGCTGGAGCTGGGTGTGGATACACTGCAGTGGCGAGTGAAGTCGCCAGCACTGTACGAACAGCAATATGGTGAAGGCAGTTATCAACGAGATATGCAGACGGCGATTGAGCGATGCAAGCAGCAGAATATTCCGTTGTATATTAACGACGACTGGCCTATGGCGGTTGAGTTGGGTGCTTATGGTGTGCACCTGGGCCAGGAAGATATGCTTGAGGCGAATCTCAGTGCCATTTCTGAAGCCGGGTTGGCACTGGGGGTGAGCACTCATACCGAGTGGGAAATTGCCCGCGCGCGTGCCTTTAAACCTTCCTACATTGCATTTGGTCCGGTGCATCCGCCGTTATCAAAAAAGCTCAAGTATCCACCTCTGGGTTACACCAATCTGAGCAACTGGTGCGCTCGCATTAGTCAGGAATTTCCGGTGACTTGCATCGGTGGTATCACCACAGAAAATATTGCCAATATCAAAGATTGCGGTATGCCATCAGCGGCTATTGTCACCGATTTAATGGTTGATAATAAATTGCCACAGCGCCACCTGAAACTACGTGGCGTTTATCCGTAGAAATACCTATTTATATCAAAAGACAGGTCATTGATGTTGAGATAACTGGCTTAATGGTCAGAAATTCGCTAGCCTCCGCTTTTTGCGAATTCTGACCTTATGACAACAGATACTCATCGCGGTGCTCTGTTCGCCGTCTTAGCCTTCGGTTGGTGGGGGCTGTCGCCTCTGTATTTTAAGTGGGTTTCTCATATTGCACCGCTGGAAGTATTAACCAATCGGGTGGTGTGGTCGTTTGTGCTGATGTCGGTTTTATTGTGGTTCAGCTACAAAGCCACTGGCATTAAGTCCATTCTTAAAAGCCGCCGTCAGCTGCTAGCGATGTGTGGTAGTGCCTTATTAATTGCCGCTAACTGGTTAACCTTTATTTGGGCGGTTAATGAAAACCGCGTGCTGGAAGCAAGCATGGGGTATTACATTAATCCGCTGGTGTCGATTTTTCTTGGCATGATTTTCTTGCATGAACGCCTGACTTCAGTACAGACAATCGCCTTGTTGCTGGCTGCAACGGGTGTATCCATTCAGGTAATTGCAGTGGGGGAGTTGCCCTGGGTCAGCCTGGTGCTGGCATTTTCATTTGGCTTTTATGGGCTGTTGCGCAAATTAGTTCCGACTGACGCGTACACCGGTTTATGGTTTGAGACCGCGTTGGTCACGCCATTGGCTCTGGGGTATTTAATCTGGATTGGCGGTGGTGCTGTGCTGGTGAATGAAGTCGAATTTGGTAAATTATTCCTGGCCGGTATTGTTACCACTGCACCGTTAATCTGGTTTGCGATTGCCGCCCGACACCTGCCATTAATCACGCTGGGCTTTATTCAATATCTGGCACCGACCATTGCTTTGTTGCTTGCTGTTGGTGTTTTTGGTGAGCAATTAACTCCGGTAAAAGTGACGACCTTTGCATTTATTTGGGCGGCGTTATTGCTGATTGTATTGCATAGCCTGAAGCAAAAGCGCCAACTCAGAAAAGCAACGCACTGATCCCCTGACTGTGGTTTGCCTGCAGCCTTTTTTATCAACCTGACAGAGTAGTAACTATGACGACAGAAGCATCGCGCGGACATTTTTCGTCACGAATCGGATTTATTATGGCAGCAGCAGGTTCTGCTGTTGGCTTGGGTAATGTTTGGGGATTTCCAACTAAGGTCGCCGAAAATGGCGGCGCTGCCTTTATTCTGATGTACCTGGCGATGGTTTTTGTATTGGCTTTTCCGATGTTGGTTGCCGAGCTGACCATTGGACGTTATGGCCAGGGTAACCCGGTTACATCATTACGCCGGGTTTGGCGCAATAATCGTTTTGCGCCAATTGTGTTTGGTGCTTTGGCCCTGTTGGCCGCTTCGTTAATTCTGAGTTTTTATTCTATTGTGGCCGGTTGGCTGGTTGCTTTTGCCGCAGAGCCATTAGCCACGGCTGTTGGTGCTGACGGGCTGGCCGCCTGGCTGACTGAGTTTTCACAACCGCGCAATGTGATCATGACACTGCTGTTTTCTCTGATGACAATTTGGGTCGTCAGTAAAGGTGTTGCTGACGGAATTGAAAAGTGGTCCACACGTCTGATGCCGATTCTGTTTGTATTGTTTGCCGGTATGATCATTTACATTCTGATGCAGGAAGGTGCGATGGATGGATTGCGGGTATATCTGGTTCCGGACTTCTCTCACCTAAATGGGCGTCTGATTGTTGATGCCATGGGGCAAGCCTTTTTCTCATTGTCATTGGGGGTGGGCTCAATGATGGTGTATGGCTCCTATCTGAAAAAAGACATTAATTTGCCAAAGGTCGCGACGCAGGTTGCCATTATTGATACGTCTGTGGCTTTTGCAGCTGGGTTATTGATTATTCCGGCGATGTTTGTAGCAAAACACAACGGCGTGGAAATTTTTAATGCGGCGGGTGAATTAATCAGTTCGGGAGATCTGGTGTTTCAGGTGTTGCCATCTATGTTTCATACCATGGGGTCATCCGGCCCTGTGATTGCGGTGGTTTTCTTTGTATTGATGGTGATTGCGGCGCTGACGTCTTCAATATCCATTCTTGAAGTCCCGGTCGCCTGTGCGCAGGATGAGCTGGGCATGTCACGTCAAGCATCATCCTGGTTGATTGGTTTGCTCATCGCTGTGGCGAGTGTGGTTATCTGCCTGAACTTTGGCGCGCTGTTCGGCTTGGTGATTGATATATCGACCGTTTATATGCAGCCATTGTTAGGAATTATCTGGGCTGTTGTGGTGGGGTGGGTCTGGCACCGAAATGAGCTGCTCAAAGAATTACAGCAGGGTAATCCAGAGATTGCCGACGGCTGGTTCTGGAAAATCTGGCCCTGGTATGTCCGCTTTATTTGTCCTGTGGCCATTGTGGCTGTGATGTTTGTTTCCATCAGTTGATCTTATTGTATCTGACTCCCACTGTGGTAACCCGCTGTGGGCGGTCTGCACAAGCTTTGTCATTTTTTCTCTTGAAATCTTCTGCCTGGCCCCCAGATAGGAATCCATACACGATGTTCAGATAGAAGGCGCAGGTTAAAAAGCCGCGTCGACTGAATGATTTAGCGATTGAAGGAGAAAAGCATGACCGCAGCCAGTAAAGAGACACTGGGCTTTAAAACCGAAGTAAAGCAGTTATTACACCTGATGATTCACTCTTTGTACTCCAACAAAGAAATCTTCCTGCGCGAGCTGGTGTCGAACGCTTCCGATGCGTGTGACAAGTTGCGTTTTGAAGCGCTGCAAAATGACGGTTTATACGAAGGCAACAGCGAGCTGGCTGTTCATATTGATTTTGATGCTGAAGCAAAAACCGTCACCATTGACGATAACGGCATCGGCATGAACCGTGATGACGTAGTGAACCACCTGGGTACCATTGCTAAATCCGGTACGGCTGAGTTCCTGAGTCAGTTAAGTGGTGATCAGGCGAAAGATTCGCAATTGATCGGTCAGTTTGGTGTGGGTTTCTACTCTGCCTTTATTGTGGCTGACAAAGTGACGGTTGAGACCCGTCGAGCAGGCGACGCGGCAGATTCAGGTACGCGTTGGGAATCTGCAGGCGAGGGTGACTTCACCTTAGAGAACATTGATAAAGCCGAGCGTGGTACTCGTATCACCCTGCATCTGAAAGATGGAGAAGAAGAGTTTGCCGATAACTTCCGTCTACGTTCTCTGATTAAAAAATATTCAGATCACATCGCGGTACCGGTGTTCCTGCCGCAAGAAGTAACGTCTGAAGATGAAGACGGTGAGAACAAGCAGGTTCCTGAAGCGGTTAACGAAGCCAAAGCACTGTGGACTGTGTCTAAGTCAGACCTGAAAGACGAAGACTACAAAGAATTCTACAAGCACATTTCTCACGACTGGAACGAACCACTTACCTGGATGCACAACCGTGTTGAAGGCAAGCTGGATTACACCAGCCTGTTGTATATTCCGGCAAAAGCACCGTTCGATATGTGGAACCGTGAAGCGACACGTGGCCTGAAATTATACGTTCAGCGTGTGTTTATCATGGACGATGCCGAGCAATTCCTGCCGATGTACCTGCGTTTTGTCAAAGGTGTTTTAGATTCCAACGATCTGTCACTGAACGTTTCGCGTGAAATTCTTCAGCAGGACAAACAAGTGGACTCCATGCGCAGTGCGCTGGTGAAACGTGTGCTGGATACCCTGACTAAAATGGCGAAAAAAGAGCCGGAACAGTATCAGGAATTCTGGAGTCAGTTTGGTGAAGTTTTAAAAGAAGGCCCGGCGGAAGATTTTGCTAACAAAGAAAAAATCGCCAAGCTGTTCCGTTTTGCTACAACACAAAGCGACGGTGACGCACAAACGGTTGGCCTGGAAGATTATGTTGCGCGTATGCGTGAAGGCCAGAAGAAGATTTATTTCATTACTGGCGATAACCACGCGGCGGCATCGACCAGCCCACATCTGGAATACTTCAAAAACAAAGGTGTTGAAGTATTGCTGTTAACTGATCGTGTGGATGAGTGGATGGTGAGCCATCTGACGGACTTTGACGGCAAAGTATTCCAGGACGTGACCAAAGGTGAGCTGGATCTGGATGAGCTGGCGGACGAGTCTGAAAAGACCCAGCAAAAAGAACTGGAAGAGAGCCATAAAGATCTGGTTGAACGTCTGCAAAAGGCTCTGGAGGGTGAGGTTAAAGAAGTACGTGTGACGTCTCGTCTGACCGATTCTCCAGCCTGTCTGGTGGTGGGTCAATACGATATGGGCGGTCACATGCGCCGTATGATGGAAGCGGCTGGCCAGCAAATGCCAGAAGCGGAAGTGGCGCTGGAAGTGAATCCAACCCACCCATTAATCGAGCGTTTAGATGCCGAGCAGGATGAAGATCGCTTTAACGAGCTGACGCAAATTATTCATGCTCAGGCACAGTTGGCGGAAGGCAGTCAGCTGAAGCAGCCAGGTGACTACGTTACTAAGCTGAATAAACTGCTGTTGGATCTGATGAAATAATCGATCAGTGATTAAGAAAATGCCCCGCTCCTGTTTCAGGAGCGGGGCATTTTTTTGTGGCGCAGGAAGCAAAGACTGGAATAGTTTGTTTTACTTTTCTTTTAATTTTGCCTGTGACTCACAGTTTCGTCTGAGTGGCAGCACTGTTATGATGCGGCCAATAATAATGGTTAGCAGTGTCATGGCCCTGCTGCGGAATTTTGGGGAATAGTATGTCTCAGCTTAAAAAACTGGCTCTGGCTTCTTTAGTAGCAACTTCAGCAACCGTTAATGCTGGCGGTTCTCTGGACCTGAGTATTGCCAACGAAATGGTTCGTGTTGCGTATGATGCAACCAAAGTGGGTTCTGGCCTGCATGTCAGCGCTGATTTCCTGCATCACACCGATGACGGCAATATTGGTTCTGTGGGTCTGCACGTGGTGGATGTTCGTAATGAAGATCCGGATTTATACATCGGTGTTGGTGGTAAATTATACGGTTTTTCATCCGATGACGATGCGGACGTAAGCGGCGGTGGTGTTGGCCTGGGTGGTTTCTTCCGTTATCGCCTGCCGGGTGTTCCTGAAGTGAGTGTTGCTGGCTACGGTTATTATGCACCTCCGGTGATTTCTTTTTCAGATGCCGATAATATTTTTGACGCAGACCTGCGCCTGCAATACAGCCTGATTCCTACTGCTCGTGTTTATGTGGGTTACCGTTACACCGGTATTAAAATTGAAGACGTGAGTGATCGTTTTGAATTAGGTGACGGCGCACATGTTGGTTTGCGCCTGGATTTCTGATTTCGGGAAGCAAATACCTTATGGCAAGCTGGTTAAGCTTTACCAATCATAAGCTGTATCAGAGTCAGCTGCTTATGCAGCAAGCTGCTGATACAACTGAACCTGCCGTGCTGCAACAAGCACTGCAGGACAGTGCTTTGTACCTGTTAAGAGATGCTTACCTTTCTTACCTGCATGAGTTAGCTGAGTTGGCGACTTTCAGACAGCCATTCTCTTCACTGGCCGATCTGTTATCGCAGACACCTTTGATTACCGGCGAAATGCGAGAGTTTGAGCATCTCGAAAACGACAGCTTTTCATGGCTTCGTGCCATGTTGACGGCCTGTGATGCGATTGGACGTGCCGATGCACTTGAACCTCAGATCAGCCGCGTCTCACAACCCGGAATGATTAATCTGGTTGACGCCAGTACGTCATCGCATACCACCAATATCGGGCAATGGCATCATCAATTATCGCAACTGATTGATCTGCAAAGAGAAAATCGTCAGGAAAGTTAAACCACTGAAAAACTATGGTTTTAACAGGCATTGAAGCGTATTTTTCAGTGCTGTTTTGAGTCATCAGTGACACGTTAAAAACGTAGATTTTCTTGTGAATTTCCCTCCTATTAGATGACTGCTGTGTTACACTCTCGCGCCCGAAAACGAGAGGCGGTTATGGCACGCTTTTTTGAAATTGTAGAGTTATCAAACGGTGACATTGCGTTGCGTCGTGCAGACGAGCAAGAAGGCGATGCACTGGTCAGTATTCATTTTTCTGATGATGCCAAAGCGAGTTTGCAGGCTCATCATATGGATATCGCACGTGTAATGATTGAGGCGGGCGTCCGCAAAGTGGGTGAGTTATCCGGTATGGAAGTTGAGCGCGATGATTTTGCTCAGCCGGAATATCATAATCAGCTGCACTAATTGTTTATCTGATTAATAAAAAGGCCTTGTGAGCGTCATTCTTTCGTGAATAGACCCACAAGGCCTTTTTTGTTGGTTTGTTATCGGGTTTCTGTATTAACGGCGTTGAATCAGAATAACGTGGCTGCCTGACAGGTTGGCGCGTTGTTCAATGTCCTGGCGTTGTGTTTCTTCAAGCTTCCCCTGCCATTCAATAATCAGATGGCTGTTGGCGGCTTCCAGTGCCTTCTCAACTAAAATTGCCTGTGTATCCTGGCAAACATCCAGATGAATCACCGGAGAGTCCTGTAGCCCGAGGCTATCAAGATAGTGTTTATTCATTGGCATTTCAGGGCTCAGCCACATCAACCAGCGTTGTTGTGCCGAACATTGGGCCAGCAAAGGTAATAAGTGCATCGGTTGAATGGCGCTGCCTTCACTTAAAATCATCTCTGTCAGGCTACCACTGATCACACGTGGCTGACGTAAGGCCGAACTGCTGAGAGTCAGACCGCCTTGTTCCATACCAAGTGGTTCCATTCCGAGAGTTAACTGACGCATAACTTCACCCTGAGTGCTGAAAACAATGAATAAAATTGACGATTAAAAATTAGTTGCGGCGCAGAACACCAACATACAAACCTTCGATGGCGAAGTCGGCTTCTTTCAGGTCGACCTCAATAGGGCTGTAGTCTTTGTTTTCCGGGAAGAGAGTGACTTTGTTGCGCTTTTTCTCATAACGCTTAACGGTCACTTCATTATCAACTCGTGCTACCACAACCTCACCATTACGTGCGGTGTCCATGCGATGCACCGCAATATAATCACCGTCCAGAATGCCCATTTCCATCATCGAGTCGCCATGAACTTCAAGCAGATAATCCGCTTGAGGTTTAAAGAAGCTTGGCGGAATTTCGCAATAATCTTCGATGTGCTCCTGGGCCAGGATTGGCTCGCCAGCAGCAACACGGCCAACAATGGGTAACCCAGGGTTGCTTGCTTCAACAATGCGAATACCACGTGAAGCACCCGCCATCATCTCGATGGCGCCTTTGCGTGCCAGTGCTTTCAGATGTTCTTCTGCTGCGTTAGGAGAACGGAATCCTAATTCGTTAGCAATCTCGGCACGAGTGGGCGGAAAGCCAGTCTCTTCCAATGATGCTTTAATACAATCGAGAACCTGTTGTTGACGCGCGGTCAGCTTGATCATGATATTTATCCAAACTGGTAATCCATACAGTGACTGTAAATGTATACAGTATTTTATACTGTGTAAACCCCTGTATAAAAAATTGTAGTGGCCGTCGAGTGTGCTGGGTGTTGACCTCGTGTGTTAGCTGCCAGCTAATTCGGAGAAATACTGATGGTAGTTGGCAGTACTTGCCTTTCAGCTGTTTTAAACGTATGTTTGAAACACTTGTTTTGTAACTATCGTTAAATGCTGAGGAGCTTGCCGTTATGGCGAACAAAGAGACGGCCAAAGCCATTCTGAATGCTGCAGAGGAACTGTTTTCAGAAAAAGGATTTGCCGAGACCTCCTTACGCAATATCACCACCAAGGCCGGAGTCAACCTGGCGGCCGTCAACTATCATTTCGGCTCTAAGAAGGAGCTGATTCAGGCAGTTTTTGCCCGCTTTCTGAATACCTTCTGCCAACAGTTGGAAGAAACGCTGGATCAGTTTGAACAGCAATTGGGTGGAGAAACACCGGATCTCAATGCGGTGCTGATGATGTTGCCGGCTACCGCCCTGCAGAGTGAAAATAAAACCGAACTGGACGACGACCACCGTCATCGTCTGGGTATTTTTATGCGTTTGCTCGGGTTGGCGTACAATCAGGGGCAGGGTCACGTGCGTAAGTTTCTCAAGCAAGAATATGGCACCGTATTTAATCGTTACATGGTATTGGTCACTGCTGCGTCCCCCCAATTAAGCAACGAAGATCGCTTCTGGCGTATCCATTTTATGTTGGGTGCCACTGTGTTCACCTTGTCGGGTGCCGATGCGTTAATTGCAATGGCCGAGCATGAATTTGGCATTGATGCCGATATCAGTGGTGTCTTTAATAAATTAATTCCATTCCTGGGGGCTGGCTTCCAGGCATAAGTTGTTTGGATGCAGTTTGTTTCAGGCATAGCTTGTTTCAGGCATCGGCGTCAGTCGCGCGTTTTATGAAAACACTCAGCAGTACCGAACCATCGGCAGCTTTGATAAGCTTCCTGCTTTAGTAATATCAGAGCTGTAGCTGAGTTCATGACCAACAATCTGATCGAAATATCCATTGCTGATCAGGCATTACGGATTTCCACGGCAGGGATCTGCCATCTATATTCTGTTTCCACCGCCATTAATGGTATTGGTGAGCTATCTGGCTCAGGCAAAACACCACAGGGGTGGCACCGTATTGCCGCCAAAATTGGTGCCGGCCAACCTGAAAATGCGGTGTTCATTGGCCGTCGTCCAACTGGCGAAATTTATTCTGATAGCCTGGCAAAAGCTGAGCCCGGGCGTGATTGGATTCTCAGCCGTATTCTGTGGTTGCAAGGTCTGGAAGTCGGTCGTAATCGCATGGGTAATGTCGATACCATGCGGCGTTATATTTATATACACGGCACACCGGACTCTGAGCCTATGGGGCAAGCGTTGTCACACGGCTGTATCCGGATGCGCAACGAGGATGTGATTGAGCTGTTTGATCTGATTGAACCAGGCACCGAAGTCTGGATACAGCCACATAGTTTTTCGAGAATTCCATGCAAGAACCTGTAAATTTTCACCATCATGTGGGTGTTATCGCTGATATTGCTGGCACAGAATTAACGGCTTCGGATCGCGAGTTTTTATTGCAGCCGGAAATTGCCGGACTCATTCTTTTCAGTCGTAATTATGAAAGCCCGGCACAACTTAAACAGCTCACTCAATCGATTCATGATTTACGGTCAGATTTGCTGATTTGTGTCGATCAGGAAGGGGGGCGTGTACAGCGTTTTCGCCAAGGGTTTACCCGTCTGCCTGCTATGTTATCGCTGGAAGTGGTTTATCGAAAAGACACCTCCCAAGCTCTGGGTCTGGCCGAGGATCTTGGTTGGTTAATGGCGCTGGAATTAATTGAGCAGGGCGTACACCTGAGTTTTGCGCCGGTACTGGATATTGAGCGGGATTGCTCTCGTGTTATCGGTGATCGCGCTTTTGGCCACGATGCCAATGCCGTCGCTGAGTTAGCCGGAGCATTTATCGCTGGAATGCAGTCGTTGCAGATGGCAGCGGTGGGGAAACATTTTCCGGGCCATGGTGCTGTGGAAGCGGATTCTCATCTGGACTTGCCGGTTGATGAACGAACACTTGAGCAAATTCAGTACGACATACAACCGTTTGCCCGACTGATGGCGCAACACAAGCTTGCCGGTGTGATGCCTGCCCATGTGTTGTATCCCAGTGTCGATGACACAACCACGGCCGGTTTTTCTGAGGTTTGGCTGCAGCAAATTTTACGTCAGCAGCTGGCCTTTTCGGGTGTTATTTTCAGTGATGATTTATCCATGGCTGGCGCCGCTGCGGCGGGCAGTTACAGTGAGCGCAGTGATAAAGCCATCGCAGCAGGCTGTAATGCATTGCTGGCTTGTAATCATCGTGACGCAGCGGTTGAGGTGGTTGCTGCGGTACGTCAGGCGAGGCAGAAAAACCCACAATTAACAGCACTCGATTTATCGTCGTTGATTCCGCCAGCCATCGAGATTGATGACAACTGTCAGCAGCGGCGTGTGCAGATTCAACAGCGCATTAACGATTTATTAAATTAATATGAAAGCAAAAAAAACAGCCATTATTGGTGGCACCGGCCTGACTCAGTTGCCAGAGCTTGACGTTATTTCAGAACAGGCGGTGGAAACTCCACTGGGCATGACATCCGGACTGCTGACCGAGGGCAAGTGGCATGGCAATGAGGTTATTTTTCTCGCCCGTCACGGCCATCCACATTCTGTACCTCCACATAAAATTAATTACCGCGCAAATCTGCTGGCTCTGCAGCAATGTGGTGTGGATGCCATTATTGCCGTGAACGCCGTAGGCGGTATAACAGAGGCGATGGTGTCTGGTCATATTGCCGTGCCGCATCAGGTGATTGATTACACCTGGGGTCGTGAAAGCACGTATTTTGATGGTGAGTTTATGCCATTGGATCATGTGGATCTGACTTTTCCTTATGACGAAGTATTACGCCAGAAGTTATTGAGTGAAGCGACAGCCGCCGGCTTTTTGGTTTCAGGTGCTGGTGTGTATGGTGCAACCCAGGGGCCAAGGCTGGAAACCATCGCTGAAATCTCTCGTATGGAAAGGGATGGCTGTGACCTGGTGGGGATGACGGGCATGCCAGAAGCTGCTTTGGCGCGTGAGTTAGGTATTCCATATGCCAGCATTTGTTTAGTGGTGAATCCAGCGGCAGGCAAGGCTGAAGGGGAAATTACCATGGAGCAAATTCGTGCTGTTTTAAACGGCGGAATGGAGCAGGTAAAAGGGCTCTTATCGCACTTTCTGATGGCAGAATAAGCAATGGGTGGTGCTGCTTTGGCAGATATCCACCTTTTTATTTGGCCTCATTGGTCATACCCTCGCAAGCTTGAGTTAGATTGGTCAGTTGAAGCTGGTTTGGTTTCAGGTAGACTCTGCCTGTAGAAATCAGGCTCAAAATGACCTGATCCGGGGCGTTTGGTCCCCGAAACAATAACAACAAATACTCATCAAAACTGGGGTCCGCATGTTCACTCTGATGCGTTTTACGCTGCTTTCGCTCGCTCTTATTATTTCATCTGGCTGTAGCATGATTTATAAAACCACGGGTTGGTTTGCTTATGATTATGCTGAAGATTACGCCATTCCTTACAGCCTGAAAGCGGATGACCCGCAAATGGCCTGTGCTCTGTCTGAGGGTATGACCGGCGCGTTAATGTCTTTTAGCGAAGTCGCGTACACGCCGGATCGTCAGGCCATTGCGATGCATATGATGGCAGGTGCGTGTGCTGAAGAGCGTGCGCGAGAACATGCTCTGGCTTACCTGCGTGCGTTTAATGCACAAAATATCAGTGAAGCGAAAGATGCACGAATTCGCGAAAAACGTGAATTTGCTCTGGCTGCCAATCGCCAGTACAAAGCCTATCAGCATATGCTGGCGGAATTTGTTGAAGAAGGGGATGTGGGGGGCGAGTGCCCGGATCTGAGTGAAGAGGATGAAATGCTCTGGATGATGGGTATTCTGGCTGGCTTCCAGTCGGTGATGAGTGATGTCCGCTCGCAGGGCCAGGTGGGTGTACCCAAAGATATCGCCATGAAGTCTGTTCGTGGTATTCAGTGCATCGACAACGAGCGTTGGTGGGGTGTCCCTCAAGCGATTAATGCCGCCGTTGGCATCATGCTGCCAAGTGCTGATGACCTGAACGCCACCGACGCCTGGGAAGAAATGCATCAGGCCAGTCGCATTGCTTCTGAGTCCGGTGTTCGCCTGGCCCATGCCATTGAAGTTACCGTGGCTGATGGTGCTGATAACCCACAACAATTGCGTGATGCCATTCGTCGTCATGCTGCCTCTGTTAAGACCACGCCAAGTAATCCGGATTTCCGCATGATGGATATCATTGCCAACCGCCAGATTCTGGCCATCTCTGATCGCTTATGGACGGAGGCTACCGGCTCCCGTACACCCATCGATGGTTTAGGCACCTTCTGGGATGATCAGCGCAATCAGGCTCCTGCGCTGGATATTGATGATCTGCTGGGAGAATAAGCATGCGTGTTATTCATCTTCTGGCATGGTTTACGGTCTCACTGTTCGTCAGTTTTGCTGCGCATTCGGCTGTTAATCCGTCGGTTATCGACAAAAGAACTTTGTGTGTGTTTGATCCTCTGGGGGCGAACGGCCCTTTGTATGGCACCGCAAAAGACTACGCCGCTGAAGCGCTGGCCTGGGGTTATGATTTTAGTCTGCGAGCCTATCCGGACGAAAAAATTGCTTCTGATGATTTTAAAGCCGGCCAGTGTGATGCTGTTGTGATGACGGGCGCCCGCGCTCGTCCATTTAATCGCTTTGCTTCAACCATTGAAGCCATTGGCGCGATTCCCAGCGAAAGTGTCATGCGTAATCTGGTACAGATGTTGGCCTCGCCAAAAGCCGCCAAATATATGTCAGAAGGTCGTTATGAAGTGGTTGGCCTGATGCCTGCCGGGCCTATCTATTTGTTCTTGCGTGATCGTACGGTGGATAGTGTTGAGGAAATGTCCGGCAAGCGCGTTGCCACGATTGATTACGATGAACCGTCAAAACGACTGGTGCGTCATGTAGGGGCATCCATGGTGCCGTCTAATTCCGCTAATTTCTCCGGCAAGTTTAACAATGGCAGTGTGGATGTGGCTTATGCCCCGGCAGTCGCTTACAAGCCTTTAGAGCTGTACAAGGGGATTGGTGAGAATGGCGGTATCCTGCGTTTTAATCTGGCTTATCTGGATTTTCAGATTGTGGTTCATAAAGAGCGCTTCTCTCCGGAGTTTGGTATCAGCTCGCGCCAGTTTGTAGCGAGTTCATACGATAAGGTGGTTGAATTGGTGCAGCGCGATACTCAGGAAATTCCGGAAGAGTATTGGGTTGATCTGAATCCGGCGGATGTCGAAAAATACAATCTGATGCTGCGTGATGTTCGTTTGGCATTACGGGAAGAAGGCATCTATCACCCAACCATGCTGAAAATTCTGCGTAAGCTGCGCTGTCGGGAAAATCCGGCTAATGCTGAGTGCGTCGAAAAACTTGAATAACAACCAAAACCCGAATAATCGCCGGGGATAGCATCAGCCAGCTTTCCGGCTGGCTGATCATAATAATAACATTACAGGACTCTCACTATGGAGCAGGCAATCCGCGTAGGCAATCGCAGTGCCTATGAATGGCTCGCCGCTTTGCCAGCCTTTCTTGTGCTGGTATTTGTCGTCATTCTCAACACCAGTCATGCCCTTCATGCGCAGCTGTTGCAGGTGGGTGAAAGCATCTGGGATGGCTACTTTATGCTGCGTTCTGATCCAACAGAGCCCAGCTGCAATATTCAGATGGATATTGATGCACAATTGGCCGCTCTGGTTGCAGAGGCCGCAGCCGAAGAAGACGAGTGGGATCTGTTTGATGCTGAACCGGTTGATGAGCAGGCCATGCGTCAGTCTCTGGTGGCGGCGCAGCAGCAGTGTGAGACCAAACATCAGCAATATGCTGAAACCATTGAGCGTATCACCCCGGGAGTCGAAATTTTCCGTAGCATTGAGCTAGGCGTTGCTCAGTTTGGTGAAATCGGCATGAGCGCCCAGCGTATTATGCTGGCGGTGCTGGTTTTGATCTGTGGTTTAACCGCATTATTTCGTCGCCACCATATTGCTTTAAGGCCAATGGAAACGGTGATGGATTATCGCGTGTCTTCCGCGGCGCAATTATTGGCTTCGGCCATTCTGTTTTATTCTGTTTACAGCTTCCGTGATGTGGCGTTTTCTTCCGGCGTTGCGGTCAGTACCGAGCACGGCATTCTGCATCATTTATGGATTTTTGGTTTCGCCTTTATTTTATTGCTGAGCCTTTATCAGTTTTTATTTATTCCAAAAGAAGCCAAGCCGGGTGGCAGCTTTTTAAAAGCGCAGTTGTCGGTGCCTTTGTATGCCACCATGTGCATTATTTCCGGCGGTTATTTTATTGCCAGCGGGCACGGTGCCGGTATCGGGATTTATTTAGGGCAGATGATGGAGCTGTCTCAGTTATTCCTGAACGTTGGCCTGTATGTTTGGATTGGTATGCTGCTGAAGCGCACTCAGCTGGCTCAGGTCGTATTTAATCTGTTTCGTCCATTCAAATTACCACCCGAGTTGTTATCCGTTGCGGTGGTTGCTTTGGCTGCGATTCCAACTGCTTATACCGGTGCCTCGGGCATTTTTGTCATTGCCGTGGGTGGCTTGATTTATGCCGAATTGCGTCGTGCCGGTGCGCGTCGTCAGTTGGCTCTGGCGGCGACGGCGATGTCAGGTTCTCTGGGTGTGGTATTAAGGCCGTGTTTATTGGTTGTTATTATTGCGGCACTGAATAATGAGGTAACCACCGATCAGTTATTCGGTTGGGGTGTGAAAGTCTTTTTCCTGACCACCATGTTGTTTGCATTAATGGCGATGTTAACCAGCCAGACGTCACTAAAAGTACAGTGGTCGGGCGATACCTGGCCTGAATTTAAGCAAGCATTGCTGCCATTAATTCCGTATGTGGTGATTATTGGCGTCACTTTATTGTTGTATGCCTTTTTATTAAATGCGTATTTAGATGAATTTTCTGCGCCGATTATTTTGCCGGTTTTATTACTGGTGGTACTGGTGTATGAGCGTGCCGTTCAGGAGAAAGGCATTCTGGCGCGAGAAAATATGAACATTGATTATCTCGAGCAGCGCTGTGAAAAAGGCTTTTCAGATCTGGTTGCTGGTCGTGATTCATTGGAAAAAACCATTCGTGAAGCGACTACAGAAACCACCGGCCATATCGGTGCTTTGTTAATGTTAATGGGCCTCTCCGTCAGTATCGGTGGTGTGGTTGAACGTGCTGAGCTGATGCATATGGTGCCTACCACGTTTGAATCCGCCTGGCTGGCGATGGCGTTATTGGTAGCCATTCTGGTGGTGGTTGGCATGGTGATGGACCCTTATGGTGCAGTGATTCTGGTCAGTGCAACCATCGCTACCATTGCGTATGACAGTGGTATCCATCCGGTGCACTTCTGGATGGTCACACTGGTTGCATTTGAGCTGGGTTATCTCAGTCCGCCGGTGGCGTTAAATCATTTACTGACGCGACAAGTGGTAGGGGAACAGGAAGTGGCACTGGCATCACAGGAAGGACATAACTTCTGGTATCGGCATGAAAAAATTCTGCTGCCGCTGGTGACAATGTTTATTGCGCTGATGATTGTAGCGTTTGTTCCTTTGTTGGTCGGTTATTAGAATCTACGCTTGGCTCCCACGCAGAGCGTGGGAGCCAGAAACTCCGGGGTGCCTTGAGCTCAATTCGCTGCTAATTGATTAGCGAAAGGATTTGAGTAACTCACTTCTACGGTTTGTTGCTGGCCATCAAATGCCAGTGTCAGATTAACCTTGCCGGAAGGCGTCGATAAATCCCGTTCAATGTTAATTGCCTGTCCGGCGCGAGCCCCCGGGCCAATCACTAACTGCGCTAAGTGCAATTTGTTATCCAGTATATCGACGGTCATTTGTTCTGCCGTGCGGTTGTGCAGGCTGAGAATATAGCGGTTGCTGACAGTGTCGTCGGGTGTGAGCTGATACAAGGATAAGCGATCACGCTGAATGCTGATGCTCAATGGATCATGATTCAGCACCGATACCAGCGTTAATACCGCAGTAATGGTGACAGCCATACCATAACCCCACAAACGCCAGCGTTGGCCACTGCTGCGCTGCATTTCAGGTTCGTAAGTAATCAGGCCGCGTGGCTTACCAATTTTATCCATCACCCGATCACAGGCATCAACGCAGGCGCCACAATCAACACAGGCGATTTGTAAGCCATCACGAATATCAATATTGGTCGGACACACGTGGACGCACATATCACAATTAATGCAGTCACCAGTGGTCGAATGAGGGTTGCGACGGCCGCGTGGTTCGCCGCGCTTTTCGTCATAACGCACGGTGCGGGTGTATGAATCAAACATGACCGACTGGAAACGCGAATAAGGGCAGGCATCGGTGCAGAATTTTTCACGTAACCAGCCCGCATTCACAAAGGTCAGTCCGCCAATAATGATGACCCAGGCCAGTGCCATCATTGAAATATCACCCGCCATTAAATCGGCCAGCCAGATTTCCAGCGGATAAAAATACGCCAAAGCAGTAACGGCGGTGGCCAGTGATAACAGCCCCCAGATGACAAACTTCAGTAAGCGACGCAGTTTCTGGCTGCTGCTGCCTTTTCCCTGGTCCAGCTTGCGGCGTTTATTGCGTGAGCCTTCCAGCTTTTCCTCAATCCAGATGAACATAAAGGTCCAGGTGGTTTGTGGGCAGGCATAACCACACCAGAGTCTGCCAGCATACATTGAGACAAAAAACAGAGCAAAGGCACCGCCGACTAACATACCGATGATGATGGTCAGATCTTCCGGCCATAATACCCAGCTCCACAGGTGAAACTCTTTTTGCACCAGGTTGAAATGAATGGCGGGGTTGCCTTCCCAGGTAAGCCAGGGAGTCAGGAAGAAAAATAATAATAGCGGCCAGGTGCTGGCACGACGCCAGTTGCGGAAGCGCCCGGCGATAGTTTTCACGCGGTGCGGGGTTACTTCGATGGCATCAATGCGACGTGCCTGCCAGTCGACGGCTGTATTGGCGTCGCTGTTTGGGTCATCTGATACATCTGTGTGGAATACATCGGACATGTTGCTCTCTCATACGGCAATCTAATTGCTACCGTTATGGCAACTGCTGTACCAGATTTAAAATCCCATGGGCATGGGCTTTTATCGGCAAAAAACACCTCTTGGTGTGATATATGGATGCGAAATATCGCTTATGGCGAAATATCGCATTTTAATGATTGATACTTGGGGGTTAAAGAAGATGATGCGTATCGCTAAAGGAGGAAGCTTTACTTCAGCTGAATTTCCAGTTTTTTCATGCGTGAGCGTAGCGTTGATACCGGAAGGTTGAGGAGTTCTGCCGCACCCTGTTTGCCACCAACAATGCCATCACAGTATTTCAGTGCTCGCAAAATGTGCTCACGTTCGGCATCGGCCATCGGTAAGGGTTTTTGTTGCCGGTCCGGATGCAGGTTGGCACTTTGCAGCGGCGGAATGATCAGCTGTTGCTGGCTGACAATCAGTGCATGTTCGATCACATTGCCCAGCTCACGAACGTTACCCGGCCAATCGTAATGCATCAGTTCCTGGAGGGTGGAAGGGGATAATTCCGGCTCTCGTTTGCCCAGTTTCTGCGCCAGAGTGCGTAGGAAGTGTCGTACCAACAGAGGGATATCGGCTTTTCGGTCACGCAGTGGGGCAATGGTGAGCGGAAATACTTTCAGACGAAAATACAAATCGGCACGGAACTCACCGTCGGCGACCATTTGTTCCAGGTTGCGATGGGTTGCGGTGATCACACGCACATCCACTTTTATGGTCTGACTGCTGCCCAGTCGCTGGATTTCACCTTCCTGCAATACCCGCAGCAGTTTGACCTGAGCCGCTGAGCTGAGCTCTGCGACTTCATCCAGAAACAGGGTGCTGCCGTCGGCTTGTTCAAAGCGACCAATACGGCGCTGGTGGGCGCTGGTAAAGGCCCCTCGTTCATGGCCGAATAATTCGCTTTCGAGCAGGGTATCGGCGATGGCCCCGCAGTTCACTTTCACCATCGGTTGCTGAGCACGTGAACTGAGGCGGTGTAATGACTCCGCGACCAGCTCTTTGCCGGTACCACTTTCCCCCTGGATCAACACGCAACTGGGGGTGGGAGCAACCTGTTCAATGGCATGTTGCAGGCAGAGCATGGCATCACTTTGGCCGATCAGGTCGCGGTGATTTTGTTGTTCCCGCAGTGCCTGGTGCAAATAGCGGTTTTCGGCCTGAAGTTTTTGTTGCAATTGCTCTACCTGAGCGAGAGCGGCCTGCAGCGAGCGTTGATGTTCAAGACGTTCGCTGATGTCTTTAAATACCACCACGGCACCGGTGATTTCGCCGTTATCAATGATCGCGGTGCTGGAATATTCAACCGGAAAGAAGCTGCCGTCCTTGCGCCAGAATACTTCCTGATCGCTGTGCGCGGTTTCTCCGGTTTGCAGGGTGTGGTAAATCGGACATTCCGTTTGTGGATAATGGCTGCCATCGGCATGACTATGGTGATGGAACTGATGGATACTTTTGCCTTTGATTTCATCCTGATTCCATCCGGTCAAACGCTCAGCGGCTTGATTCACAAACGTCGCATGACCAGCCGCATTCAAACCATATACCCCTTCCGACATGGATTCGAGAATGCGCTGGTAGCGGTGGGTCAACTCACTGTGGGTCAGCGCTGCTGCCTGTGATGAGGGTGTTGATGTGTTGGACTGGCTCATGCTGCATGTCATACCGGACTGATAACAGAACGAGGAGTATATCAGCCCTGATCAACAGCGCCTTAGTTTTGCGCGCTCAACCCTTGTCGCCTGCAAGGATGACGAGTAGGCTTTGCAGCTATCTGATAAAAAACAAAATTTTAAAGGAAGCAGGATGAGTGGTCAGTTAAAAGATCGCGCGTTGGATATGAAAGAACGTGCGCAGGACTGGTGGGCCGATGGCGGCTTTGCCCGCAGTGGTATTATGGTTGTGCTGGTAGTGTATTTACTGGTGGCGCTGGTTCTGGGTTTTTTCTGGAGTAATGAACCAGAGACCTTCGCAGTAAAAGACAATGCGGCGGCCCAGGCCGAAGCCATGGGCGTTGAAACGGTAACGGGCTTCACCACCACTGCTACCTTGATGAAGGTGACCGACACTTTATTAAACAAGCAGGGCGGTTATCTGAGTAATGACATTTTCCCTCCGGGTTTGTGGTTAGATAATATTCCAAACTGGGAATATGGCGTGTTGGTGCAGGTGCGCGACTTTTCTCGTGCGCTGCGCAAAGACTTCAGCCGTTCTCAAAGCCAATCAACGGAAGACAAAGACCTGGCGATTGCTGAGCCTCAGCTTCACTTTGACAGTAACAGCTGGGCAGTGCCGTCTACCGAAGCGGAATATCGTCGTGGTTTAAAAGCACTTGGAAACTATCTGGCGCGTTTGTCTGATCCGAATACACCTACCGCTCAGTTCTATGCTCGTGCCGATAACCTGCGCCAGTGGTTGTTTGATGTGGAAACCCGCCTGGGTAGCTTATCCCAGCGTTTGAGTGCGTCGGTGGGTAAACGTCGTTTAAATACTGACCTGGCAGGTGATGCTGCTGCGACACAGTCCACACCAACGGATTATGATCAGGAAGTAAAAACTCCCTGGACACAAATCGATGATGTGTTTTATGAAGCGCGTGGAACGGCCTGGGCTCTGGCGCATATTTTACGTGCCATCGAGGTTGATTTCCGCGATGTGTTGCAGAAGAAAAATGCCCTGGTAAGCCTGCGTCAGATCATTCGTGAACTGGAAGCAACTCAGGAAAGTGTTGGGTCTCCAATTATTCTCAATGGTGATGGTTTTGGTATTTTTGCTAACCATTCTCTGGTGATGGCGTCTTATATCTCGCGGGCGAATGCCGCGATCTTGGACTTGCGTGAGCTGCTGTCGCAGGGCTGATGGCCAGTCTTTCTTATTCAATACCTCTGATACGACAAAGCGCCATTGATTGGAGCTTTTTTGTGCATGTTCATTCATTGGTATTACAAATGGCAGGAAAAATTTACATTTGTTAAATAATTCCTTAAGTGACTGATTTTTATAAATAAAAATCAGTTTTGTATTATGCCTAGTAGTACTGACGTTCTGTTTTTTCTGGTGCACTTGTTCCAAATCTGATAACGTCTGCCGCTGTATTCTCATTCGTCCGTTCAAATAAAAATTATAAGAACAGGGAGTTAGGAGATGGCAGCAAAATGCTATCTGGGTCTGTTGGGCCTGTTATCGTGTGCCAGCGCTACCCAGGCGCTTGAAGCCTTGGATGATTCTGCAATGTCGGCCGTTACGGGTCAGGCGCAGGCTCAGGGTATTCGCCTGACTTCTGAATTTGATACCAGCATCAATGCCATTACTTACACCGATGACGATGGTTATTACCGTACCGATCGTAATGAAGACAATGCCAGTCAGAATGCCGGGACCATTCGTTTAAGCCCGATTCGTGTTGCCACCCCCACCAACCGCCCCATTGTTATTGACTTGTCTGTTGCAACGAATGCCGCGGGTGAGACCGGGCTGGTATTAGAAAACAGGGACATGGCGCTTGATGTTGATATCGGCAAAATTGAGATTAACGGCGTTTCTATTGGCTCTTATGGGCAGAATAACTTTCGTATTGGTACCGAAAATGGCGGTTTAGCATCGGATTCATTCCGGATCGAGCTATACGGTGGCGGTGCCGATGTCGCTTCCGGCCCGAATGATGATGTGGGTGGTACCAGTGGCATGACGTTTAATGTCAGCCTGCCAAACAGTCTCTCGTTTGATACCTATTTTGAAGATCCTGATGGTAATGGCAGCAATCCCGGTGCCCGGCTGACCAGTACCGTGAGCTTCCAGTCCAACTCAGGTAAAGACGGTTTAGAACTGAATAATATTACGCTGGATATTGTCGATGATGGATTACGCATTGGTATTCCCGAGACCAATGGCGGCGATATCAACGTTTATAACGCTCGCCTCGGCGATGCCATTCTGAACAGTGTGGCTTATCGCAATATTGATATAAAACCGGGCAGCTATCTGTTGCTTAAAAATGCCAAAGGCCAAAATGAAAGTGGCATTGAGATGGATGCGGTGCTGGCAAATCGCAGTGCCGTTGATTATGTGTATATCGATGGTGAAGTGGATGTTGCCAGTGGTGCTGTCTCCGATGCGGCAATTTATGAAGGCTCTGCATCGTTTGTATTGCTTGATGATATGACGGTTAAAGGTGCTCGTGTCAATGTCGATGGAGAACGGGGGCTGGTGGTTGATTTTGATCCGGCACAAGCGGATGCGGGCCTTTCTGCACACGTGTTAGTGAATGATGTGAAGTTTCGTCGTACGGATCGTGATATTGCCACGACACCAACGCTCGGCACCTTTGACGCTCAGATCAACCTGACGAATAACAGCTATTTACAGGTGGAGGGGCACTGATGAAAACATTCTGGTTCACTCCTGTTTTGTTCGTGTCCTTCTCCGTCAATGCTTTGCAGGCGATCGATGACTCGGATATGGCGTCGGTTTATGGTCAGTCAGGTCTGACGATAGAAACTCAAGTTGAGGAAAATGACGGCACGGTATTAACCATCGGTTCTGTGACCTATACCGAAGAAAATGAAGACGACTCTGATGATGAGTTTTTATCGTTGCAGAATATTGGCCTGCAAATTATTGAAATTGATGATGCCGGTAATTTATTAGGGCCAGGTTCGGTAACGACCACCATTGATATATCCGAAGATGGTGACCTGACCATCCGTGCGGCGGATATTGGTGCGGTCAATTTCACGGTTGGCTCTATCGAGTTCAGTGGTCGTTCTATTGGTGCTTTGGGGTTAAACCGTTGGCGTTTTGCACCGGGTAGCTTTCTGGAAACGACGGTTGTTAATGAATCGCCGGTTAAAATTCGTAGCCGTGCTTTGATGGCCGATGGCAGCGGCATTGATTTTCGTTATATCGAAGATGATTTGTTGTTAACCAGTAATATTGCTTTTAAACCGGATTCTTCTAATCGCCCGTTCCAGAGTGAGTTTTTCTTCACGGCAGTGGATGACACGTTAAAAATAGAGTTTGGTGAAACCCGCGGCACGCTGGAATTTAATGATCTGAAACTATCCGATCGTGATGGTAATCCACTGTTGAATGACCAGTCTTTTGGTGATGTGGGCTATGGTGATGTGGTTGTGAACCAAGGGTATTTCACCGTTCGTGCCAATGACAGCGCCGAGGGGATTGCCGGTGAATTTTTATCAGACTTAACCATAGGCACGGCTTTTTACCGCACGGATGCAAACCGACTGAATTTTGAAAACGTCAATTTAAAAACCAATGGTGAAATTAATTATCAGCTGGAGCTGGTGGGCAGCGAATCAGACTTTGCCAGAGGAATCAGTGCAACGCTGACTGGTATCTCGGATATTGATCTCACCATTGGTGCCATTATTTTCAGCCAGGACGATGGCATCACTGGTCGTTCTGACAGCCTCGGTTCATTTGCTATTGAAAACCTTGATTTAAACGGTGGCGCCATAACCGCCTCTGTATGGGCATTGCCGGGTGCGGGCTCTCAGGGGGTTCGCCTGGATACAGCCATTACGGCAGGCACCGAATTTGATTTCACTTATCGTGATGAAGAGTCCTCTGATGCACGCCTGACAGCCGAGGTTGTACTGGGTGAGTTCTCGTCAGAAACGTTATTGGATATCACGCCAAAAGGCCTGCACTTTACGGTTGAAAGCCTGGAGGGAGAGGCGCACATCAACGCCATTCGTATGGGAGATGGTTCCACCTATCAAGGGCAAACCGGACGCATTGATGTTGATGGGCTGGTGGTTCAGCCCGGTAGTTATCTGCGTGTAGAACCGATACCACTTTAATTTTCAGGCCTGGCCATTTAATAAAAATAAGATTATGAAAATAAACATTACAACGTTCTTATTATTGGTGTTATTGAGCTTTGGTTTGTCTGCCAACGATGACCCTACTGTGCTCGGTGGTGATTTGGCTCAGGACGTCTGGTACGACACCATTGATGGCAGCAGTGATATCAGTGGCCCATTCCGGAATTATGAAACCGGCCAGAATAATATTTCGTTTGAACAAGCACGTTTAATTAATACCCAGGCGCTGGATCAATGGAAACAAGCGGGCGGTATTCTTTTTCCGAGTCAGCGACCGACAACCAATGATAATCAGGATTGTGCTGAAATGATCGCTGATGACAACGGCTTGTGGGAAGCAGAAGACTGTTATGATCGTTTGCCAGTCGCTTGTTTTAATGGCTTTGACTGGAAAGTGTCGAACCGCAATACACGATTTGGTGATGATAAAGACGATGGCGGTACAGAAACAAACAATAATATTCAGGACACGTATAACGCGTGTCTTGAATTAGCGGATGATGATGGTGTCGTCGGTAATTATCGTTTTTCAGCTCCCACTTCGTTTGTGCAAAATAAAAACCTGCAAAAAATCGCTCAGGATCGAGGCATTGATAACCTCTGGATTAACCTGCAAGACAAACGTTACGAAGGTGTTTGGAAATTTAATCTTGAGTCTGATGTTATCGCACCTTTTTGGGCGGCAGGAGAGCCAAATAATGTTGGTGAACAAGACTGTGCGCAATTGTATGGCGCTTCTGGTCAGTGGGATGATGCACTGTGTAATACACCAAAACGATTAGCCTGTTATGACCCGACTGCAGGTAATAATGGCCGCTGGGAGCTGACTAATAACAGTTATGTGTTCAGCGATATCGAAGCTCTGAACCAGGCCTGCCAATCCGATTTGCCGGCATCGATTCCGGTCGCTGAGCGCTCATTATTTAAATTCTTTTCTCCCATTACGTTATCGCAAAACATCGCCTTGCAAGCCAAGGCCGCTGGTAATGACGTCTGGATTAATGCAACCGATAAAATTACCGAAGGTATTTGGTTGCGAAACCGTGAACTGAATAACTGGGCGCAAAATCAGCCGTCAACGAATGGAGCCGAGTTGTGTGCTTTAGCCGATATCCAGAATAATTCGGGTACTTATACTGCAAAATGGCGGACTCAGAATTGTTCATCCGATCTTCCGGTTGCCTGTTCCAGTGGCGGACGCTGGTATTTTTCCGGCTCATCACAAACAACCCGTTTAACCGATTTCTCTGCTGGTCAGGCCGTTTGTGACCAGGTACGTTCAGGTTATTTATTCTCTGCACCTAAAAATAATATTCAGATTGAATCACTGGCATTTTTTGCAGAGCAAGCAGGTGTGACCGGGCAATTCTGGATTAATGGTAACCGTATCGCCGATGCTAATACCGGCTTAGATGATTGGGTGTGGAATGAGCGTAATTTTCAGATCCCCAGCTGGGTGAATGGTCAGCCGGATGGCCTGACCGGAGAAAACTGTGCGGTACTCGATGCCGTGAATAATGGCTGGACTGATGCTGACTGTGCAGGCTCCAGTCGCCGTTATTTATGTCGTAATGGTAGTAACTGGCAACTGTCTCCGGCGGCATCCGCCGGTAATTTAGCGGACTTTTCGAATGGTGCTTCCGCTTGTGGTCAGCTGGGAGCTGGTTGGATATTTGCAGCACCGGAAACTTACAACGAAAATCTGTTGGCCTTGTCGGTTATTGCAGCCGCTGGTGTTTCTGATGCCTGGGTGAATGCCACTGACAATCTGCAGGAATCTGTTTGGCTGAGCAATGCCAACTCAATCACTGTGTATCCTAACTGGGCTGCAACTCAGCCGGATAATGGTTCTGTTGCGGCTAACTCTGCAGCAGATGGTGAAGATTGTGTCTATCAGGGTGACGACGGTTACTGGTATGACGAATCGTGTACCACGGCGGCAGAAGCGCCATGGGCTTGTTCCAATGGTTATGAATGGCGGGTGACGAAAGCATCTGGTGCTGCTCGCCAGATTGCCGATGGTTATAAACAGTGTTTCCTGGAATATGGAGCGGATTATATTTTTGCCGCGCCGTTGACGGTGGATGACGAAATTCAGCTGGATTTTGCCCGCTTATTGGCGGATCAGAGTCGTGGTACTGCAAAACCAAGCATCTGGCTGAATGTGAACGATGGTGGAGAAGAGCAGGATTTCCGTTTTAATCTGCCGTTTTCTAACTGGCAAGACGTGTTGTATCCAGGGCGCGAGCCGGATGCCGCCGTGGCGAATATTTGTGCTTATAAAGAAAGTGCCGATCCCGGCGAAAATAACCCTTGGAAAACACAAAACTGTATTACCGGTACAGCCCATTATGCCTGTTTTGATGGCTCACGCTGGGAGATCGCGACGTCTCAGGGCGTATTAAATCAGGGCGTGCGTGAAATTATTCCGATTGATGATGATTATTGGTCGGTTGAACGTGCGGATGAATTATGTAAACAGCAATTTGGCCGCTCTTACTATTTTTCTGCACCCGTGACCGGGGCGGAAGAGTTTGCGCTGGATGCTGCGATTCGTTCTTTTAATGCCCAGCAAAAACGTATCTGGATTAATTATTACCGCCTGAATGACGCCATTCGGGATTCACAAAATAACCGTTGGTTTGCCAATCGTCTGAAAACCGGAATATGGCAAAAACCCGAATTTGATAATATGAACGGCTCTGACTGTGTGGTGATCCACAACGATGGCTCTTGGTCTGATCGTTCTTGTAATGCAACCGATGTTGGGCGTTTTGCCTGTTTTACCGGTAACTGGACAGTATTTGAAAGTGCCGGTGATGTTTGGGCGGATGGCTTTAAACACTGTGATGATGGTGCGGGCAGCGGCTTATTTGCAGTGCCCAGAAATCCAACGGAATTACAGCAACTGCTGACTCAGCTGAGTGCGGTTTCTGGTGATTCTGTTTGGGTCAATATGAATGACCGTGATCTGGAATCGCAGTGGATTGTTAACAAACCCAGAAATGCATTTTGGGATGCCAATGAGCCAAAAAATCTGGGCAACCTGGATTGTGCATACACCTCTGCTTCAGGGCGTTGGAATGCAACGAAATGTTCGACCGCTGAGGCCCATTACGCCTGCCGTGTGATCCCGAACGGTAGTCAGACGGTTAGCTGGAGAATCACGGCAGCAAAAGGCATCTGGTCACAAGGTTTTGCCGCCTGTTCTCGCGAGTTTTCTGAGTTGGGTAAAACTCAGTTTTATTCGGCCATCGCCTTTGGTGAGTTTTCAGCCAAGGAAAATAACGACTTAATTACCGCGGCTGTGATTGCCAGGAATTTACCTGCAGGGGAAAAAGTCTGGCTCAACTATAGTGATGCCAGCAGTGAAGGCGTTTGGCGCCCAAGAACTGAATATGTTGATTGGGGAAGTGAGTCACTGATTGATGACTCCCGTGATTGCGCCTATTTTGATCGTGAAGCAACCGGACGTGGTACCTGGCATGCCGATACCTGTTCCGGCACATCGGTACGCCAATATGCCTGTACCAATGGTTATGAATGGCGACTGGCTGAAGCTCTGCCGGGGGAGTCTGGCTGGGGTGCCGGATTCACCGCTTGTCAGGCAATGAGTAGCGCCGATGAAAACTGGTATTTTGCAGCGCCAGCCAATGCGGTTGAAAATGCCAAACTGAAACTGGCAATGGAGCTGCAAGGCAGCTCTGGCGTTGCTCAGGTCTGGATTAATGCTCAGGATTCTCTGGATGAAGGCAACTGGACCGTTAATGGCGATAAAATCAATTTCCCGATTGAAATTGCGTTAGCCATTGAAGCAGGCTCGTCACAGCCATTACAACCGGCAACAGAGGTTGTTAACGAAAGTCAGACCGTTCGGGTTAGTTATACATTGACGGATGCTGAGGGTGAGCTGATCGATCTGAGCGGATTCACAGCAGCCAGCCCGACGGCACGAATTACACTGGAACTGATATCGGCAGAGTATGTTGATAACGGCCTAGGCATGCCAACGAATACACCGGCTATTTCTTTGTTGAATCGCACCGCTGCGGGTGGCTCTCCGGCGTCTGGCAGTTCAACAGCAACGGTGTCTGCAGAATTTATTACTCCCGCGTTACTGACACACGATATGTTAGTGACTCTGAAGCTTTCTGCGTTAGATACAGCACCCGCTGCAGCGACCGAATCCTTTAGTGAGCTGATTACTCAAATTACCATTAAGTCGCCACTACAAGCGGCTTACAACTTTAATGATCCGGATGCCGCTAATCAGGATATTTCCGGTAATAACCGTGACATTCTGAATACTCAGGCGTATCCATTACCGGATACCGTTTCGTTATTGGGCGTTTCCGTACCGGGGGCAAACGATCAGCGTGCATTAAAACTGGCTGCGGCCAGCCGTGCCAAAATAGAAGGGGTTGTCAGCGATGCTGATAACGGTTTGTCTCTTGGTGACGAATACGTTGTTGCGTTACGAATCAGCATTGAGCAGGGTTCTGACGACGACGCGGATAGTAGTAAAACCCGGGGTATTTTCCAATTAGGTGATCAGACGGCTGGCGATCAGAGTTTTGCATCCAATGTTGCCAGTTACCTGAAAGCAGATTCAGAAGCCATTTATTTTCAGGATGCCTTAAGCGGAGCCAATAGCGGTGCGGAAACGCCAGCACAGCCTCTGCGCCAATGGCTGAATGTGATTTACAGTAAGCGTGCGAATGCTCTGGATGTGTATATCGATTCTGTATTGGCAGCAACCTATACCTATGGCGCTGGAGATAGTTACAGTGCCACAACGGGTGATTTCTGGCTGGGAAATATTCCCGGAGCTGATGAATCACTGGTGGGGTTAATCGATGATGTCTTTATTTTTAATCGCCATGTTGACGTTGCCACGGTAACCGCTCTGCTGCCTGCGCCGCCGGTTGGTAACGTAACATTTTCTGAATTCAGTACAACATCCTCGGAATACGATGCCAGTACCATTATTGATGTTGCTTTAGAGCGTGTTCGTGGCCAACGTGGCGCATTGGATGCCTACATCCAGTTTGCCTCCGGCAGTGCTGATTTCAGTAATTCAGCGTTGGCGTCAGTCGATGCTAATGCATTGGATATTGCCTTTGTTAATTATGCTACCGATGGCGGCAACTCGGGTGCCAAGGTGAGCTGGTCAGCTGGTGAAATTGGTGAAAAGTCCATTCAATTACGGATCGATAGTGTTGATGATGGCCTGAAGGAAGGAACGGAGCTGGCAACATTAACCATTAACGCCTTAAACCCGGCTGAATCATTTGACGCTACGCTGGATGGTAAGACAGGGAATATTGCTGAGCATTCTGTTGCTTTAGAAGATTTAACACCGAACGAATTTGGTAACTTCTCGGTATGGGCGGTTGAGCGTGATCAGTCGGGCACCATTATCTCTCGTAATCTGAGACTGACCCGTAATGAAGGTGATTCCGGTGAAATTTGTATTTTCCGGGACAGTGGCAGTGTTGGCCAGGTAACGGTGAATTATCAGGTTGTTTCCAGCTTGCAGGATGGTACTCAGGCTTCTCCTAATGACTTCTACTTTGCCGCGAATGACGGTGAAGGGAATGCAGCGATTGTTCCTTCAGCGGCTAATGATGCCGTGGTGTTTAGTGATAATGGCGCCGGCAGCGGTGATAGTTATCAGTGTTTTGTTATTCAGTTCACCAATATTCAAAACGATGCCGACTATGCCGATGATGATACGCCGGTAACCATTATTCTGACGGGCTTCAGTAATGACTCTCAGGCGGGAGCCGTGCTGACGCAACAAACCCAGGCGCAGTTATTTATGCGTGAAGTGGCGCAGGGCGTTTTTGGTTTCACTCGCGATAGCTACAACTGCCCGGAAACTATCCCGGCGGGTAGCAATCCATTAACGGCGTGTGCAGGCATTAAAATTCAACGGGACTTATATTCACGTTACGCCAACGCATCGACATTATCTTTCTCGTTGGAGCGTGCTACCGCATTTGATGGCAGTGGCGTTCCTACGGCCTGGGCTGCGGTTGTCAGTGATACTGATTTTAGCCCGGCAGTGAATAGTGATCAGGCTGATGTGGATTTCCCACAAATCACCCCGGTGAATTTTATTGATCGTGAACGTGATGTGGATCTCTCGGTATTAAACGACAACGTTCAGGAAGAGCTGAATGAGGTGTTCCGGGTCAGCATTATTCCGAGTGAAGGTGCCGCTGCCAGCTCTGGGCCACTCTATGGTTCTGCCATTATTCGTGTGACGGACGCAACTGAGCCGGCCAACCTGGATCTTTCAGGTGGAGCAACTCTGAATCAGACGCAAACATTACCTGTGATTATTACCCGTTCAGGTAACCCCAATACATCTTTTGATGTGACGCGCACGGTGCAAGTCACACCGAGCTTGCCAACTGGTTGTGCTATCTCTGATTTTATTGATGGCGCTGATGTTGAAGTGATTAATTACAGTACGGGCGGAGCGCAAAATCAGGGCAGCTCCATTTCATTAAAGCCGACCTTCCGGGGTAATGCGCCTTATACCATCCAGGCTTCACTCGGTGCGCGTTCACCGTCACGTATTGTGACTCTGGGTGGTGATTCGGCAAATAGTGAAATTTTCCAGTTATACAGTGTGACTGCCGACAGTAATGGTGTTGTTAATAGTGAGCGTGAAAACATCATTACCGCTCCGGATTATGTAACTTCAGATCCGGAGGCTGGTACCAATAAAGCTTCAAAGGCACCTGGAACACATGTCTTTTATCCGATTCAGGATAAATTGGCTCAAAGAGCAAGTGCAGACTTTTCATTTACGTTCCCTAATTTCACCAATTGTGTCAGCGGAAAAATTGTATACAGCTGGCAACAACAAAGTACTCCAGCAGCCAATATTGAGCATGCTGCAGCTTTAACGGCTACCTCTGGTGAATATTTAATGACAGCTATTTCTGGCCAAACTGTATCGGGAAGTTTGCTGTTGCCGTACACCTTTAAAGGGAACGTAACAACAACCATCACTCTGAATATGGAATATCGAAGTGAGAGTGGCGCAGAGCTGTATGGCACGTTCTCTAAAGATATGGTTATTACCACCACACCACGCTGGCGTGAAATTCGTGTCAGAGCAGGAGAATGTATACGTTGGGATACCAGCAGTAATCGTTATGAAGGCTTCTCGTGCTCAAGTGGCCTGGCCAGCTCTTTCTGGACCTATGATCCTGTTAATAAACGAATCTATAACCAGGATGGCAACCGTTGTGTCAGGGCAAATAACTCTTGGTATTCCAATTTAGAAAATGCCAATACTGCATGCAGTAATGCGACTTCATGGAATATCACCAATGAAAGTGGTAGTGAAATTCGTATTTATATTGATGGTAGTAGCAATCGCTGGTGTACAACCGGGGGGCAGGCTGTACTGCAAATGCTGGGTGGCCAGTGCTCGGATAGCGATGAATATTTTACCTGGGTGAATAACTAATGAAAAAAATAATAACGACGCTCTGTTTTTTTCCGGCTGCAGGCCTGGCTTTAGAAGCATTAGATGACGCCCAGTTATCCGATGTGACCGGGGAAGGTCTGGGTGCAACCTTTGAAAATGTGGTGTTGTACTCGGGTGATCTGGGACAACCGGATGATTTTGAAATTAAGTTGTATCTGGAAGAAGGTGATCAGTCACAATCTGACTTTTTGCGTTTCAGTGAATTGCGCCTGAATAAATCCGGTGAAACGCCCGGGCTTTCAACCTCAGGTGGACGTTTTGGTACGTTTCTGGATTCATTTAATTTAGGCACGATTGTCGATAAAACCGAAAGTTATGGCGCGCAACGCGTGCATACGGTTTGGGAAACCGCTTTCCCGGCGGCTGATCTTGCTCAGGTGGAGCGTAGCTTCCTAACCTACGGTAAAAATAATGGTTTAAGTTATCTGTCCAGTGGTGGTCATGATGCTTCGCGTTATGAAACCTTACCAAATGGTTTTTTCCCTGAGCCATTTGAGGATAATAGCGGAGAAAAACGGTTTGTTACCGATTACCCAGACAACTATACCCCTGGAACGGTGACTCTTGGGAATTTATTATCGGTCAGTAACAACTTTTCTGCGTTAGCGGGTGTGTTTGATTCTGAACTGGATAAAGCCTCGGATAAATTTGATCTGCATTTACGGGTTGATTCTGTCACCGATTTAAATCGTAACCAGAGTTTTGATGATCAGTTTTTTGCATCCATTGATTTAAAAGGCCTGCGTTTATATGGTACGCAAGCCAATGTTTGGGCGCGTGATGTATCCGAAGCAGGCAACAACAGTGGCCTTGCTTTTGCCTTGAATACCGGTCTGGTTGCCGACAGCATTGAAATTAATGCTGATCCCAATGGTGCATTAGGTAGTCGTTTATCGCTTGAAGGTGTGGATGCGTATTTGCCTTTGGGAACGATTGATCAGCCACTTACTATTAGTACGGTTCAGTTCAGGCAGCAGAAGCGTTACAAATGGCGCACAACTCCTCATAGAAATGCCAGTGGCGATATTGTTGATTCACTGTCCGATGTTGGCAGTGGTGGCACTGTCGGTGGCGCTGCAATTTTTGATAATGACGACATTGCGACGACCCAGCTGCGTATCGAAATTGCAGCGTTGCCACAGGCAGCTCAGCAATCAGTACCCGGCCATATCACGATTCGCCAGCTGAATTTTGGTGACCCGGACGATCCGGAGATTATTACCGGCACCGAAGATATTTATTTGCGTAACTCTGCAGGCCAGGTGGTGGCAAAAGTAGATGACGTCAAGCATCGGGCATTTGTTCCTAAAACGGTGACCTATAACGAAGAAGTACGCCGTTATAACGAAGCTAACCCGGGTGCGAACCTTCCTTATATTCCTAATGAAAATGTGATCGAGCTAAAAGGCATTGAAATTCAGCGCTTAGTGATCACAACTCAGGATCTGAACAGGAGTTGTGATGTATGTATTACCAACTAATCACGCTGAGCTTGTTTGTTTTTACATTACCGGTTATTGCTGAGTTATCTCAGCTGTCCGAAGTGGATATGGGTGATGTTTCCGGTCAGGCAGGTATTACTATCAGCGCAAAAGCCGACTTTGACGACGGAACCAAAATTGCGTTCAGTAATGAAAATATTCCGCAAGCTGATTACGACCAGAATGGTAATTATATTGGCAGCGGTGCGACCTGGATGGTGGTGGATGATATCAGTGGCTCGGTCGAAGTAAAAAATATGGACATTGATTTAATTGATGGTGTTGGCCCGAATGAAGATAAAGGTGCCATTCAATTAACTCTGCCGGAATACATTGATGTTAATGAGCTGAAAACCAAAGGTGTTTATTTGGGCAACGGCCCGGAAGTCGCTTATGACAGTTCTGATAATTCAACTTCCCATTTGTTTTTAATTGGGCTGGAAGTGGATGGCCGATTGACATTGCCGGCAGCCACTAAAGTTAATATTTTTCCTGTCGAACGATAATAATAAAAGGACATGGTCATGAATAAAAAATGCGTTTTAATGTCTTTATTGCTCTTTTATGTGCTCAGTATTGAATCCGTGTATGCCGATCTGACACCCATGGCCGAGCAAGAGCTTGATGCGATGTATGGTCAGGCGATTTTTGAAGTGCGCGATCAGGTAGTGGCGCAAAGTAATGGTACGGATTTATCCATGTTGCGTTTAACGGTGGGTGCGCAGGTAGAAATTAATGCCAACGTCGCTGAAGTTTCATTAGGTCGTTATTGGCGTCCGGAAGGTACCAACTGTACGGGGGGTAATGGCGATCGTGTGTGTTACAACAATAATCCGCCAGCCAGCTATAACGATAATATTGATTGGGCCTGTACTGCAGCGCCGTGTGGCTCGGTCGGGCTTGATGATGCGCAATATGTGTCTTCGGCAATTACCCATGGTGAAGAGCGGGCTTTTTCTGAATATCCGTCTGGCTTTTTTCCGGATGCTGGTATTGATGTCAAAATTCGTGATCTGACCATGGGGCAGGTTAATTGTAATGGTGGCACTTGCACCATGACCCCGCTGGTTCAGCAGAATCCGTATCTTGAGTTTGCTTTTGATGAAACGTCCGGCTCGCGTAAATTAGTTGGTTTTCGTGTTGGTGCTGAAGACGGCTTTGGTTATCAGGGGAATGCTATTGATGTGATATCGGGTTTTATTCGCCCGGCGATTACAGCGGATGCAGGTTTTCTGGGCATTATTAATCTGGAGACTCAGTTAGGTGGCGTGCGTACGGTGGGCTGGATCGATCAGAACCAGACCATTGTTACCGGCGGCAGTGGCCTTGCTTCTATTCTGGGGGCGGGTGCGGTCGAAGGCATTTCTCCAACCGCACAACTGTTCCCGGTACAGTCAAACTATCTGGACCACACGGCGGCATTCTTCTTCTCCATGGGTACCCGTGCAATTGACTGGAGTGAAGTGGCTGGTTATTCACCTGAAACAACCCGTCCGGGTGTCTGGATTAACCTGGGGGGTGATGGTGGCCTGGTTGCGAATACTCGTCAGGGGGATCACCCGATTAACTACTTCCCGGGGCATCCGAACTACGACCGTTACAACAGCGGTACCAACTATACCCGCCCACAAGCAAGCTGGTCGGAGACCTACCAATAGCCCGGTTTGTTGTCATGATTGTTCTTTCAGCCACTGCAAAGCAGTGGCTTTTTTGTTTTTAAGCTACATCACTTCGTGTTTCTTCTACACTGAACACAACAGATCAGAGAAGGAGTTGTGAAGTGGAAGTGACTGCAGAGATAGCGACTAAGCCAATCGTATTACTGGTTGATGATGAAGAAAATATTCTGAAATCGTTGCGTCGTACCTTGCGACGTTCGGAAGTCGACATTGTCACGGCCACGTCCGGGCGTGATGCTTTGTATATTATGGAAAATACTGAAGTCGATCTGGTTATCTCGGATATGCGCATGCCGGAGATGAGTGGTGCTGAGTTTCTGGCCGAAGCTGCGCGCCTTTATCCGAACACCATTCGTATTCTGTTGACAGGTTATGCCGATCTGGAATCCACCATTGCTGCGGTGAATGAAGGGCGAATCAGTCGCTACCTGAATAAACCCTGGAATGACGATGAAATTCGTCAGATCGTTGAAGAAAACCTGCGCAGCAAACTGCTTGAAGTTCGTAATCAGCAGCTCAGCCAGCAGCTGTTGGAGAAAAATCAGCAGCTGGAAATGATGAATGCCTCTCTCGAAGAAAAAGTAGCTGAACGAACCGAAGGGTTGAAACAAGCCAATCGTGAAATCATCCAGGGCTACGAACATATGGTGATGCTGGCATCCAGTATTGCTGCCATGCGTGATGAGTCAGCCGCCGATGCCGCTTCAGTGAAGGCTGCCATGGCGGAGGAAATTGCTCGTCAGCTGGCGATGGATGAAGCGGATATCGCAGCGGTTCGGGATGCCGCGTTATTGTCTGATTTAGGGAAAATGGGATTCAGCGACCAGATGTTGCGTACCCCGTACAGTCAGTATGATAAAGATCAATTGCAGCTGTTTAAGCAATACCCATTGATGGGTGAAGCCGCCTTGTTGGGTGTGCCTCAGCTGTTTATGGCGGGCGTTTATATTCGTAATCAGTTTGAGCGGTTCGATGGCTCTGGCTTCCCCGATAAGTTAGCCGGAGAACGGATTCCTCTTGGAAGCCGGATTCTGACGGTTGTGCGTGATTTTATTGATTTGAGAATGGGGAAATACACCGGAACTGAATACGAAGAAAAACAGGCCGAAAGCGAAATTGTGCGCTTCTCCGAAAGCCGCTACGACCCTGAGGTTGTAAGTGTTTTCAGTTCGGTATATCAACAGTTTGCAACGGATGGCCTGCGCGAAAATGAACAGCTGGTGAAGTCGAATGATCTGCAGGCGGGGATGATCTTGAGTCGTCATCTGCTGTCCAGTAAAGGCATGGTGTTACTGAAAAAAGGGTTTCAGCTCAACCAGGCCGTGATCGATAAGGTCATAAACCTGGAACATACCTCGGGAGAAAACCTGGATGTTTATATCGACAAAGGGGCGACTCAGGTATGAAAGGTATCGTCTTTGACATGTTGCGCGATATGGTTGAAGAGCAGTATGGCCTGGAGGGCTGGCAGGCTGTGATTGATCAGGCTGGCTCTGATGGTTTGTATATTTCAACCGACAGTTATCCCGATGCGGAGCTTTTAGGCCTGGTGGCAGCGGCTTCCGACATTACCGCCATCGAAGCATCCGATCTGGTCTTTGCCTTTGGCCAGTTTATGGTCGGCGAGTTTTATAAGCGTTTTCCCCGTTATTTTGATGACTGTGATGGTTTAATCGACTTTTTGTTATCGGTGGACCGGGTGATTCATGTGGAAGTGCGTAAATTATTTCCGGATGCCGGGGTGCCGGAATTTCGCTATAGCCAGTCAACCCCGGAACAGAAGTCCCCAGATCAGCAGTCTCCCGATCAGCTGACGATGATCTATCAATCTCAGCGCAAGTTGTGCCGTTTGGCGGAAGGACTGATTGATGGTAGCGCGAAGCACTTTGACCAGAGCTACTCGCTCAAGCATCCAGTCTGTATGCATCGTGGAGACTCCGCTTGTCATTTAATTATTACGTTGCAATAACGGGCTGGCTAAAGGTCTTTCATGGTTGATTATCAGAAGGCTTACCTCCGGGAAAAAGAACTGCGCAAACGTGCGGAGCAACTGTTAGAGGATAAGGCGCGTGAGCTTTACGACTCCTATGAGCAGCTGCAACAGATGCATGATGATTTTAAACAGCAGCAAGAGCGGTTAATTGTTTCTGAAAAAATGGCCTCCCTCGGTATTATGTCAGCGGGTGTCGCACATGAAATTAATAACCCTCTGGGATTTATCAGTGCCAATCTGAATGCCATTGCCGATGTTGTTCAGGCGTTTCGGTCGTTTCTTGATCAGCTTGAAGGTCAGTTATCGGCTGATTCCACCGTCCATTCCAATGATATTCGTGAAGCTATTCAGCAGCATGAGTTGCGTTACTTATTAGATGATTTTAATGATCTGTCGGAAGAGACGCGCGAAGGGCTGGGACGGGTAACACAAATCATTGCGGACTTAAAAGCCTTTGTGCACGAAGGGGATGATGAAAAACAACCATTGGATGTGAATGAATGTGTCCGTGGTGCCATTAATATTCTCAATAACCAGATCAAATACCACGCTAAATTGAGCGTTTCCTATGGCGAACTTCCTCTGCTGCCTGGTTGTTTTGGCAAGCTGAATCAGGTGTTTACTAATCTGATTGCAAATGCCAATCAGGCGGTCTCTGACAATGGTCAGATCCAGGTCCGTACCGCGGTTGAAAATAATCAAATTGTTGTTCGTGTGATCGATGATGGTTGCGGTATGACCGATGATGTTCGCAAAAATTTATTCACGCCTTTTTACACCACTAAGCCGATTGGTCAGGGGACGGGCTTGGGGTTATCGATTTCTTTAGGTGTCGTGGAGGAGCATGGTGGCTCGATTCTGGTCGACAGTGAGCCTGGGAGAGGCAGCTGTTTTACTGTGGTCCTGCCCATCGCCTGAAACGATCTTGTCCGGCACGTTTTGTCTTAATTCTGTCACGTAAGTGAAAAACCTTAGCTTCTCTCCGTCTATTCATTCTGAAAATAGTAGATATACATACTATTGATTGTAATTATGTGGCCGAACTCTCTAGTATTCTCGGCAGTTACTACTACACCAGCTGTTGAGGTGTAGTGTCTTCGCAAACTCACTTTGAAGGATTGACCTTATGTCAGCTTATCAAGACGACATCAAAGCGGTTGCAGCTCTGAAAGAAGCAGCTGGTAACCCTTGGGACGCTATCAACCCAGAATCTGCTGCACGTATGCGTGCTCAGAACCAATTCAAAACTGGTCTGGATATCGCTCGTTACACTGCCAAAATCATGCGTGAAGACATGGCAGCGTTCGACAAAGACAAGTCTCTGTACACTCAGTCTCTGGGCTGCTGGCACGGTTTCGTAGGTCAGCAAAAGCTGATCTCTATCAAAAAGCACTTCGGTACTACTAAGCGTCGTTACCTGTACCTGTCTGGTTGGATGGTTGCTGCTCTGCGTTCTGAGTTCGGTCCTCTGCCTGACCAATCTATGCACGAGAAGACTGCTGTTGCTGGTCTGGTAAACGAACTGTACACCTTCCTGCGTCAAGCTGACGCTCGTGAACTGGGTGGCCTTTTCCGTGCGGTTGATGCAGCTCGTGAAGCTGGCGATGCGGCTAAAGAAGCTGAACTGCAAGCTCAGATCGATAACTACGAGACTCACATCGTACCTATCGTTGCTGACATCGATGCTGGTTTCGGTAACGCTGAAGCGACTTACCTGATGGCTAAGCAAATGATCGAAGCGGGCGCTTGCTGTCTGCAGATCGAAAACCAGGTTGCTGACGAGAAGCAATGTGGTCACCAGGACGGTAAAGTTACTGTTCCTCACGCTGACTTCCATAACAAGCTGCGCGCTCTGCGTTACGCTTTCCTGGAACTGGGCGTTGATGACGGTCTGATCGTTGCACGTACTGACTCTGAAGGCGCTGGCCTGACTAAAGAAATCGCAGTGGTTAAAGAGCCAGGCGACCAAGGTGACGTTTACAACTCCTTCCTGGATGTTGAAGAAGTTGACGTTGCTGACATGGCTGAAGGCGATGTTGTATTTAACCGTGGCGGTAAGCTGGTTCGTCCTAAGCGTCTGCCTTCTGGTCTGTACCAATTCCGTCAAGGCACTGGCCACGAGCGTTGTGTATTCGACTGTATCGAAGCTATCAATGCTGGTGCTGACCTGCTGTGGATCGAAACTGCTGTACCTACAGTACACGAGATCAAAGGCATGATGGACGAAGTACGTAAAGTACACCCAGATGCGAAGCTGGTTTACAACAACTCTCCATCTTTCAACTGGACTCTGAACTTCCGTCAGCAAACTTACGATGCGTGGGCTGCTGAAGGTAAAGACGTTTCTGCATACGATCGTAACAACCTGATGTCTGCTGAATACGACAACTCTGAGCTGTCTGCTGCAGCTGACGAGCGTGTTAAGACCTTCCAGGCTGATACCTCTCGCGAAGCGAACGTATTCCACCACCTGATCACTCTGCCTACTTATCACACAACTGCACTGTCTGTTGATAACCTGGCTAAAGAGTACTTCGGTGAGCAAGGTATGCTTGGTTATGTTGCTGGCGTTCAGCGTAAAGAGATCCGTCAAGGCATCGCTTGCGTTAAGCACCAAAACATGGCTGGTTCCGACATGGGCGACGACCACAAAGAATACTTTGCTGGTGAGAACGCTCTGAAAGCGGGCGGCGCTAAGAACACTTCTAACCAGTTCTCTTAATCTGAACTGTTAGAATTGTTTGAAGAAAAGGTCTCTTAGGAGGCCTTTTTTTGTGCCTGGTGACTCTGGATAATATCAGCTCTGAAAGCGGGCGGTGTTAAGAGCACTGTTAATCAGTTCTCTTAGTTCGAGGTTGGCTAGATAGTTTAGTTCTGAAAAAGGCGATCTTCGGATCGCCTTTTTTGTGCCTGTTTGAAACGCTCTGAAAAGGTGACCCTTGTAATAAGGAGGTCGTCTTTTTTGTTTGGGGTCATCGTTTTGCGGAAATTACATATCAATGTCATGTTTTATGCATTATTTTCCGCCATTGTTTTTCACTGCTGTTCAATTCAATTATGATTTTCCGGGTGTCGGCTGTCATGGCTGTGTGAGGTACTAATGGAGTCAATGGAAAATCAAACCGCTTGCCATGCCTGCGATCTATTAATCGAATTGCCCTCTGAGCCACGCTATCAATTACGTTGTCCTCGTTGCCATTCGTTAATCGCCAGTTTTGACTCGCGAAATGCTGAGCGGCTGCTGGCAATTACCATTTGTGCGCTTTTATTGCTGGTGATGTCAAATGCGTTTCCTTTTCTGGCATTTGAGGTATCGGGCCAGTATCAGCAGATTACGTTATTGCAGAGTGTTACTACGTTGTGGCACTACGATTACCCCGGGTTAAGCATTCTGATTCTTATCTTTATCGTTCTGGCGCCTGCAGCCTATCTTTTGTGTGTGCTTTATTTGTTAACGCCGCTCTTTTTTAACCGAACTCCCGTGTATGGCAAAACAATCATCACTCAGCTATTTCGTTTGGCTGACTGGTCGATGGTGGAGGTTTTTCTGATTGGGGTGCTGGTCAGTCTGATTAAGCTGGCAGGGATGGCGGATGTGATTCCCGGGATTTCACTTTGGGCCTATATTGCCTTCAGTATTGCTGTGACTTATGTGTTATCCAAAACGGATCGTTTGCAGTTGTGGCAATGGCTGCGGCGGGGAAGTTGCCGTGGATAGCCCTGATTGCCGCTACTCATCGGGCAGTGCAGCGCAGCAAGGTCTGGCCTGTTGTCATGTGTGTGGGCGTTTGTCGCATCACACTCAACAACATTGTCCTGAATGTGGGCATCATTTGATGTTGCGCAAAAAACACTCGTTACAAGTGACCATGGCGTTGGTGATTGCTGCAATGATTTTGTACATTCCGGCGAATGTATTGCCTATCATGGTGACCAGCTCCTTAGGAGTGAGTAGCAGTGATACCATTCTGAGTGGTGTTGTGTATTTTTGGATGCATGGTGACTATCCCATTGCATTGATTATTTTTATCGCCAGTGTGGTGGTGCCATTGGCTAAGTTATTGGCGCTTATCTGGCTGTGTTACACCGTTAAGCGTGGCCGCCAGCAAACGCCACGACGCCGAACCCATTTGTATCGAATCACAGAGTTTATTGGCCGCTGGTCGATGGTGGATGTGTTTGTTGTAGCCTTAATGGTTGCGTTGGTTCAGTTGGGAAATCTGATGTCGATACTGCCTGGGCCTGCTGCATTGGCCTTTGCAGCGGTGGTGGTAATTACTATGTTTGCTGCGAAAAATTTTGACCCGCGCTTAATCTGGGATGTGTTGGAGGACAAAGAATAAATGGAAGCAAGTCGCCCTGAAGTTGAAGAGTCGGGTTGGTCACCGGTGTGGCTGATTCCTTTGGTTGCGTTATTGATTGGTATTTGGATGGTGTACAGCTCCATGGCGAACCAGGGGCCGTTAATCACTATTACGTTTGCGACTGCCGAGGGGCTCGAAGCCGGTAAAACCCGGATTAAAACCCGCAGTGTGGATATTGGTACGGTTGAGTCGGTGATGCTCAATCCTGGTCTGGATGGCATTACTGTGACTGCCAGAATTGATAAAACGGCCGAGTCTTTACTGACACAAGATGCGCGCTTGTGGGTAGTGCGTCCTCGTATAGGTACAACCGGGGTTTCTGGTCTGGATACCTTATTATCCGGCGCTTACATTGAACTGGATCCTGGCAAAGAAAGTGCTGGTGCAAAGACCTTTACAGGGCTGGAAGATATTCCATTAACGTCACCCGGTACGCCGGGGTTGGCATTAAAATTATTCAGCGATACCAGTCACTCTTTGACGGTCGCAGATCCGGTGTTGTATCAGGGCTTTCGTGTGGGGCAGGTTGAAAGTGCCAGCTTTGATGCCGATATGAAACAGGCGGTATATCAGGTGTTTATTGATGCCCCTTATGACCGTTTAATCACAGAAAACACTCGTTTCTGGAATGTTGCAGGCATTGAGTTTGATGCTTCTGCTGATGGTTTGCGTGTGACAACGGGTTCGCTGGCGTCCATGTTGGCGGGTGGTATTACCTTTGATGTACCGCCGGATTTGCCCTTGGGTCAGCGTTCTGACGGCGATCAGCCTTTTCATTTGCACCCTGATAAGCGCTCAGCCTTCGAGCATCGTTATCAATATCGGGCGGAGTATCTGGTGTTGCTGGAAGACTCAGTACGTGGATTAACCACAGGGGCACCGGTTGAGTATCGCGGTATCCGCATTGGTACGGTTGCCAAAATCAATGTGGATGGCATTGAGCGCTCGGGTGATTCCCATTTGGATAAAATGATTCCGGTATTGATTTACCTGGAGCCCGGGCGGATTGATTATGGCGATAGCCAGCAGGGGATTGATCGCTTTCGTCGTGACTTTTCCGAATGGATTACGGCTGGCTTGAGTGCCAAATTGCAAACCGGCAATTTGCTGAGTGGCAGTCAGTTTGTGGCCATTAACTTTCATGATGATGAGTTGCCGGAATTTCCCGAGTATTACTCTGGCTACTCTGTGATACCAACTTCTCAGGAAGGGTTAGAGCAAATTACCCATAAGATCGAAAAATTGCTCGATAAGGTGAATGGTCTGCCTTTGGAAAATACCATGCAACAAACCAATCAAATGTTGGTTCAGCTGAATGCAACTCTGGAAAAAATCGAGCAGTTCGGGCATCACACCAACAGCCTGCTGGCGGATGAAAATACCCGTCAATTACCAGCGCAATTAGCAGACACTCTACGGTCGATGGATAAGGCGTTGGCGGGGGTTGGTCCCGAGTCTGAAAATTACCGCCAGGCCCGCCAATTGATGACGGATTTGCAAGCTGCGCTGGGGGATTTGCAGCCATTGCTACATGAGCTTAATAACAAACCAAGCGCGTTGTTGTTCAGTGAACCCAAAGGCGATGATATTCAGCCGGTTGCCCCTTAAGTGTGTTCTGATTTTTGGAGTTGATGATGAAAAAGTGGTTAATGTTTTTGCTGGTATTTATGGTGACCCTGGTCACGGCTTGCGCCAGTAAAGTTCCGGCAACGCAGTATTATTTATTGAGCGCTGACAACGGCCCTTTTAAACCAGTGACGAATCACCAGCAAAGTTATTTTATTGAACCTGTGGTGTTAGCCGATCATCTCAATCGTGCTGCTTTGGTGATGTTACGCGCAGATAATCAGGTTCAGCTAGCGCATTATCATTTGTGGGCTGAGCCTCTGGCTTCGGGTATTACTCAGGTGCTTGAATATGAGTTGAATCAGCAATGTGCCTGTCAGGTTTCCAGTGCAAGGCAGGGCTATTCTTTTCAGAAAGCATCGGCCCGGAAAAACTCTGATGAGAAAAATAACGATGTTATTCGTTTGATGGTTGATCAGTTTGCCGTGAATGAATCTGGTTTGGTAACACTGTCTGGTAGTTATCTGGTGGGTGAGTCAGGCATGCAGCGGTTTTATTTGCAGCAAACGCTGAGTGGTAATGGCTTTGCTCAGGCGGTTTTGGTTCAGAAGCAATTGCTTGCTCAGCTGGCCGCTGAAATGACTGCTCAGACTGAGGCGACGGCAATCCAGTAATAATGTTGCTATCAATACTTTGGTTGTAATATAGAGCTGTGCCAAAAGGTTGATGCTGCATTGTGATAATATGCGGTTGTTTTTAGTTAGTCGTTTTTGAGGTTGTAGCCTGGGTGTAATGTGGGGTGTTATACGAGGCTTATTGGGGTTAAAAATGGATTGTGATCTGATAAAAATCGTGTCGGGCACAAATATTAAGGTAGTACGGACGGTGCGTCAGTGATTCGTGTAGTTCTTTTTCTGATCAGCTTCGGGGCTTCAGTGAGTGTATTTGGCTCGGTGAATGACGTAGATAATGATGGCTTGTGCCGCGACAATCAGAGCCGTGTTGGTGAATGTATCGCAGGCCCGGATACGGATGATAGTAACCCGGATGTGAATGGCGATGGCATTTGTGATGGTATTCGTTCCGTGATTCGCAGCAGCAACTTTATTGGGTGTATGCGGGGAGTTCATGCCGGGCAGGACTCCGACGGTGATGGCATTAATGATGAACTAGAAGTAACTGATACTGATGGCGATAACATCCCGGACTATATTGACCCGGATGATGATGGCTCTGGTGCAGGTGACTCGGATGCTGATGGCATTGATGATTTAGCCGAGTGTGGACGTTCGTTGCCATGTCTAGACAGCGATTCTGATGGCACGTTTGATTACCTTGATCAGGATTCCGATAACGACGGCCTGGTTGATGACCTGGAAGCAGATCATATTGCGGGCAATGGTTCTGGAGCAATTGTGACGGCTCTGAATATTGATGGTGATGCTCAGGAAGACTTTCGCGATACGGATTCCGATAACGACGGCCGTCTGGATGAAATCGAAAGGCCTGTTTCATCCGATCAGGATAGCGATGGTATCCCGGACGTTTATGATTTTGATGATCGCTCTTCGCTGCAGGGCGGTGGCGATAGTGATAATGACGGCCTGAGTGATGCTCAGGAGTGTCCGGTCTATCCGGCTTGCCCAGATTCTGATTTACCGGCTGACGGGAGGCCGGATTATCTCGATAGTCGTCTGGATACCGATGACGACGGTATTCCCGATAATATCGAAGACCCTAATTTCGATCAGGATAATAACCCGGCTACACAAGTGTTAGATACTGACCAGGACGGTGATGCCGATTATCGTGACGCGGATTCTGACGGTGATGGCTTGTTGGATGAAAATGAGCGTAATAATCCATTTGATGCCTCACAGCGGCTTGATACCGACCGTGACGGTATTCCGGATGTGGTGGATTTTGATGGACGTTTAAATGCCAATGGTGCCGGTGGTGACAGTGATTCCGATGGGGTTGCTGATGCCGTTGAATGTCCGGATTGGCCTCTGTGCCCGGATACCGATGGTGACGGTATTTTTGATTATGTTGATGGTGATTCATCGCCTCCGCCTCCACCTCAGCTCGAATTAGGAGAGGTGTCGACAGCGAATGATGGTGTTGGTGCATTGTGGTGGTTGTTACTGTTGTTTCCGCTATTGGTTGTGACACGAGCTCAGGCGACAGAAGCTCAAGAACCAGAAGCTGGCAATGAAGCATTTGCGCTAACCCAGAGTGGTGGTTTTGATTGGTATTTATCCGCCGGTTTTGGGCGCAGCCAGCTTGAGCCAGATACCAGTGGCAGCTTGTATTCCGTTGACCGTAAAGGTGATTGGGCATATCGCGTTGCGGGTGGTTGGGACATAAATCACTTCTGGTCGCTTGAAGCGGCTTATGCGGATCTTGGCCGTGCCAGGCTTTCTCCTGATATCGGATCGGCTCCGGATGGTTACTTGTCTTACCAGTCATTGGCTGCTTCTGTGGTTGGTAATTATTGGATTCTGGGCGGCGAGCGATTGCCCTGGAGTTTATCTCTGGTTGGTCGGTTAGGTTTCGGGACTTTGATGAACCAGGGAGACGATGTTGAATTTGAGCAACAGACTTCTATTCAGCTGATTACCGGAGCTGGGTTGGAGTGGTATCTGCCTGGTAATTACAGTACGGCGCTGCAGATTGACGCGTTTGATACCGATGCCATGATGCTGTCTCTTTCGCTGACTAAGCGCTTTGGGCAACAACAGGCATTAGTTTATGCCTTGCCTGCCGTTGAGCCTGAAATTGTTCCCGTGCGTCGTGCCATGATTGTGCCGTTGGTCGTGGATAGCGACAGTGATGGTGTGTTGGATGATAAAGATGCTTGCCTCAGCACTCCGGTCAGCGATGGGGTGCGCGTTGACGAGTCAGGGTGTGTCTTTTTTCAGGGGGTTATTGGCGGCATTGATTTTGTTTCCTCCTCGCATGAGTTAACCGGCAACGCCAGAAAAGTGGTTCAAGAGCTGGCTGAGCCATTACATACTCAGATGAAAAATTTTGAAAAACTGCGACTGCAAGTGAGAGTGCACACCGACAGTCGTGGAAGTGATCATTATAATCGTCAACTTTCTCAACAGCGTGCTGAGTCAGTTGTGCGTGAATTATTAAACATGCAGATAGAAGCTGAGCGTCTGAGTGCGTTGGGAATGGGAGAGCGAGAGCCTGTTGCTGATAACCGCACTGTTGAAGGTCGCGATAAAAATCGCCGGGTTGAATTTATATTGACCGGAATCGTTAATTAGGAGTTTTTTGTGTTAATTGCTTATCTTGAAGATGATCCGGATCAGGCTGCTAATGTCACTGGCTGGTTTGAGGAGTTTGGGTTCGAATATGAGCATTTCAGTCAGGCTCAGGCATTGTTGAAGCGCCTTAAAGATCGCAATTTTGATGCGGCAGTACTCGACTGGGAGCTGCCGGATATGCCAGGCACGGAAGCATTGCGCCAGATTCGTGAGAAGTACCATCAGGACTTACCAGTGCTGTTTTGCTCCATGCGCGACAGTGAAGAGGATGTCGTTACAGCACTGGAATTAGGGGCTGATGACTATATGCGTAAACCGTTGTTGAAAACGGAGCTGAAGGCGCGTCTGACATCTTTGTTACGCCGGATTAAAGGCCCTGAAGCTGGAGATGGGCGTGTTTTAGAGCATGGCCCTTATCGTTTTGAAATGCAGAATCGTCAGGCTTTTTGTGATGGTAATCCGGTTGATATGACGGATAAAGATTTCGAATTGGCGACCTGCCTGTTCGATAACATCGGCCGAATTATGTCCCGTAGTTTCTTATTAGATGCGGTCTGGGGTGTGTCAACGGATCTGAATACCCGCACCGTTGATGTGCATATCAGTCGTGTGCGCAAAGCATTAGGAATAACTCCAGCCAGTGGTTTCCGTATTAAAACGATTTACCAGCATGGTTATCGGTTAGAGCGTATCGATCAGGGATAAGGTTATGTGGCGTGTTGTTTTATTGTTGCTGCCGTTTTTATTCTTTTCGCCTGTGGCAAGTGCAGAAGAAAAAGATCCGGATTGGTTGTATGAAGTCAAAGTGACGGACACCATCTGGGATATTTGCAAAAGTTATGTCGCTGATAACCAATGCTGGCGTAAGCTGGTGGAATACAATCAGGTTAAAACGCCCAAATATTTGCCGCCTGGTACGGTGCTTAAAATCCCAAGGTCCTGGTTGAAGCCGGCCTTGGCTCAGGCACTGGTAATTGCGGTTGAAGGTGAGGTGAGTGTCTCCCGGGAAAATCAGCCGGATGAAACCATGCTGGCGATAGGCGATAAGCTCAATCGTTCTGATGTTGTGACTGCCCGCAATGGTAGTGCAATGATTCAGTTTGCGGATGATTCCAGGTTATTGCTCAAGCCCAATAGTTCTGTCCGTATGGAAGGTCTGCGTTATTACCAGCGTGGTGGTATTGCTGACACTCAGATTCGCTTATTAAAAGGGCGTGTCAAAGCCAGTGTGGAAAAATTACGCGGTGCCGGAAGTCGCTTTGATATTACAACACCTGCAGCTGTTGCTGCGGTGCGTGGCACTGAATTCCGCGTGGGGCTGGATACCGAAGACGGTAAGGCGGTGATGTTAACTGAGCTTTTGGAGGGTGGCTTGAACCTTGAGAACGATCAGGGTGAGCAAACACTCAGTTCGGGTGAGGGGTTGCGGGCGATTGAAGGTGAGGTGTTGCCTGAGCCGGTGAAATTATTGCCACGCCCGCGATTGGACTTTTCGGCCAGTAAAGAAATCACATTGCCCCATCAGTTGCGCTGGTTTGCGGTTGAGGGAGCCCAAAAGTATCGCGTATCGCTGCGTAAAAATACTGTTCTGTTGTGGGAGATGGAAACCTTTGACCCTGAGTTTGAACTGGACTTACCTCAGGACGGAGAGTACGAAGTTCAGATCAGTGCGGTTGATCAGTTTGGTTTCGAAGGGCAGGCCAGGCGTCTGAAGATGGCGACCGCGACGGATATTTAATGACAAGGAATACGTTGGTTTCTGACCGGCCATTGCTGATTCTTGCTGTGGTGCTCATTATTCTGGTTAATCTCAACCTGGATTATCACTGGTCGAGTTCTGCTGATTTTTTTATTTATGATCGCATGATGCAGCAGTCCGGTCTGCCTGAATCGAATGACATTGCGGTGATTGAAATTGATGATCAGAGTCTGTCATTGATCGGTGAATGGCCCTGGGATCGGGCGTTTCATGCTGAGTTAATCAACGTACTGTCGGATGCCAAAGCAAAAGTGGTTGCTTACAATCTGGCGTTTGGGTCTGGCAATGCACCATTGACCAGTAGTGATTATGTGCTGGCTGAGGCTATTCGCCGCAATGGTCATGTTGTTTTGCCGGTATATTTTGACCGGGTGTTTAATGCGGGTCCGCTTGAGCTGGTGTTGCCGCATGCAGCGCTGGTCGATGAAGCGGCGTTAGGGCATGTTAATGTCTACCTTGATGATGATGGTGTTTATCGCCAGCTGAAAGTGCATGATGCACTCCATACCAATGTTCAGGCCGACTCTCTTTTTCCTGCTTCTGTGTCGCAGAATTGGCCACACTTTTCTTTGCGGGCGTTCTCATTGGTGAATCCAGAGAAAAGCCAGAACTATCAAAACCTGGATGAGCTGTTTATTCGCTTTTCTGCCAATCCTCACCCATTTCAACACTATTCGTTTGTGGATGTGATTACCGGCGAAATTGATCCGGCAGCGTTTTATCAGAAAGTGGTATTTGTTGGGGTTACGGCGACATCCATTGGTGACCCCTTAATTACTCCGGTGAGTCAGGATGGCCGGCAAACGGCAGCGGTCGATATCAACGCCAATGTGTATCAGATGTTGGCGCAGGGGAAGGGGATCCAATCCTTGCCACAGTGGCTCGGATATATTCTTAATACCTTGGCGATTGTTGTAATGGTTGTGTTAATTCCCAGACTCTCCATTGCTTCTCAACTATTTTTTTCGCTGGTGATGTTGGCACTTTTTGTGGCTTCTCTGTCGGTCATGATGCAGATGGGGTATTGGTATCGTATGGCAGGCATTGGCCTGACATTGCTATTTATTCCTTTTGCCTGGAATGCCATTCGTTTGTCTCGTTTATTTGCTTATTTCAGAACGGAAACGTTACGTCTGGAAAAGACACGCCGTGAAAATAGTTTCCACTTTTCTGATCACCTTTCGCTAAGAGATGAAGCAGCTCTTGAAAACCTGTTAAGGGTGTTGGGTGTTGAGCGTTATAAATTGTCGGTGCAGGAAAATATTTCAGTAGAATCACACTATGCGCTGTATAAAACACTACCGGTTCAATTATCCGATGATGCGTATTTTCTGCATTTGTTATTTAAAGAATACGGACGCAAGGAGCAGCGGCAGGTGTCTTTGTTGTCAGCTTCGTTATCGGCACATTTGTCAGAAAGTTCGAGGCAGTCTCAGTCTGAAAATAGTAGTGATATTTTTTCCCGACAAATGAATCTGGTTCAGGATTATCAGGATTATATTGCCGCCAGTCAGCACTTGTTTGAGTCAAGTATTCAGGGACTGAGCTCGGCAGTTCTGGTTGCGGATTTAAGTGGTAACCTGCTGTTTCGTAATACCCTGGTTGCCTCATGGCTGGATGGCGGGAAAGCAGAAAACCTTTATGTCATGTTAGAGCGTTGTCAGTTGGTTGGCCGTGTTACCTGGTCCGATGTCTGGCAGCAGGCCGTGCTGACAGAGCAGGAGATGGGTTCAGAGTCGGTGGCGGGTTCTCAGCAGGTAGTAGGCGTCGAGGCCCGGCTTGAACGTGACAATGATGTCATGGATGTGGCTATCAATATTGTCTGCTTTGAGGATAAGCGAACTGGTTTACCCGTACTTGTGGTAAATATCTCGGATATCTCTCAGATCAAAAAGGCGCAGCGTGCACGTAACGAAATGATCGACTTTATTTCGCATGATATGCGCTCTCCGATTGCCTCATTGCAGTCGCTAGTGCGCCAGGCGGAGGACTCTCCTGGGGTGTTGTCGATGTCAGAGTTGCTGAAAAAAGTGGATGGACATAGTCGCCGCGCACTGAATTTTGCTGAAGAGTTTCTCAGTCTTGCCAAGGTCGAAAGTGACGATGATGTTCAGGTTTATGAGGTTGACCTGTATTCCGTCTCTCAGAATGCCGTTGATACACTGTATGAGCAGGCTGAAGAAAAGGGCATTGAGCTTAACCTTGAGGTTGATGATGATTGCTGGGTGATGGCTAATGGCGATTTACTCGAGCGAGTGATGATGAATTTATGCAGCAATGCTATTAAATACAGTCCGGAACATACGCAAGTCTCTGTGCTGATCAAAAGGGATGCGGAAGAGATTTGTGTTGAGGTCAGTGATCAGGGGCCGGGTATCCCGGCATCGTTACTACCCAACTTATTTAAGCCATTTCAACGTGGGGTCGGTCAGCCGGAGGCAAAAGCAAAAGGACTTGGTTTGGGGTTGAGATTTGTTGATGTTGCGCTGCAACGTCATGGAAGCCAGATTCAGGTTCGTTCTACTGAATCTGGGAGTACGTTTTATTTCAATTTGCCGGCTATTGATCTGTAGGTAGCTTAGTAATAGAAGCTACTGTTATTTGAGCCACGATCAGATATTTTAGTGTTTTGGTCATCGGCATGGATCTCATTGCCGTCGCCTGTGATGGTTATTTTTGTGGTGTTCCCAGCTGATACAACGAAGTTGCGGTTGCCGCGGATATCAATCTCATATGGCTCGCCATCAATATAAACATAGTTCTCGTTCCCGGTGACTCTGTATATTTCGTCGTCTGTTGCCGTGAAGTTGTAACTACTTATATCACTTTCGGAAATAGTGATTATTTCTCTGCTGCTAGCGAAGCCTCCGCCGGCTTCAATGATATTCTCGTCACCACCGCAGGCAGTTAAGGCTAAAGATAAGATAAGCGCAAGAGATGTGTTTCTCATGTAAAGTCCCTTTACTATTTAGAATCCTGATTAGCCTGTAATTATGTTTGTAACTGGCTCCTGAGTAAAGCCCGATAGTTGTTATTGATTAATTGTGCCATTGCTTAAAAAACGGCATAATACGCACCCCAAATTTTGCCACTCACTTTAAATATTGGAAGGTGACACCGTGAGCCAAGATATGCGCGAAGCTTGTTTACAGGACTGGATGGATCGTGAATCAATTGCTGAAGCAATGATTCCTCTGATTGGTGGTCTGTACCGTAAAAATAACGTTGTGACTGCTTTGTATGGCCGTCCAATCATCAATCGCTCTGTGATTGAGCTGCTGAAGGCGCATCGTTTTGTGCGTCATATGGAGTCTCAGGAGCTGTCTGTTCATGACACCTATCCAATCCTGAAAGCGTTAAGCGAGCTGAACGTTGCCCGTGCTCACGTTGATCTGGGTAAGATGGCAGTTAAATTCCGCAATGAAGCGAATGGTCGTGACGTTAACGAATTTGTTGCTGATGAATTAAAAGACGTTGTTGGTCAGTCTCCTGCTGAAGGTGAGAATCGCGATGTTGTTCTGTACGGTTTTGGTCGTATCGGTCGTTTGTTAGCTCGCATCCTGATTGAGAAATCTGGTGGTGGTAATGGCCTGCGCCTGCGTGCAATCGTTGTACGTCGTGGTAAAGGCGATGACCTGGTTAAGCGTGCATCTTTGCTGCGTCGTGACTCTATCCACGGTACTTTCCGCGGCACCTTGACCGTTGATCACGAAAACGAAGCGCTGATCGCTAATGGTAACTACATCAAAATCATTTACGCCAATAACCCGGCTGAAATCGATTACACCGAGTACGGCATTAACAATGCGCTGGTGATCGATAATACGGGTGTGTGGCGTGATGAAGCTGGCCTGGGTCAGCACCTGGAAGCGAAAGGCACTGCTCGTGTGCTGCTGACGGCTCCGGGCAAAGGTGATCTGAAAAACGTTGTATACGGCATTAACAATAATGTTATTGAAGCTGAAGATAAGATTCTGTCTGCTGCTTCTTGTACAACTAATGCCATCACTCCGGTTCTGAAAGTCATGAACGATGCCTATGGCATTGATAACGGTCACGTTGAGACTGTTCACTCATACACAAATGACCAGAACCTGATCGATAACTATCACAAAGGTGACCGTCGTGGTCGTTCAGCACCGCTGAACATGGTTATCACTGAAACCGGTGCTGCTTCTGCTGTAGCAAAAGCCTTGCCTGAGCTGAAAGGTAAGCTGACGGGTAACGCGATTCGTGTTCCTACGCCAAATGTTTCTATGGCGATTCTGTCGCTGAACCTGAATAAAGACGTGACTGCGGAAGAGGTGAATGACTTCCTGCGTGAACAGTCTCTGCATTCTGACGTTCAGAAGCAGATTGACTGGGTGAACTCTCCAGAAGTGGTTTCTACCGACTTCGTAGGTAACAGTCATGCGGGTATCGTTGACGCTAAAGCAACCATTGCTAACGGCAATCGCGTGAATCTGTATGTTTGGTACGATAACGAATACGGTTACAGCCGCCAGGTTGTTCGTATCGCACAGCAAGTGTGTGGTGTGGATTATCCGGTATTCCCGGCGCGTGGTTAATTCCCTGAATTAATCATTTTGCTGAATAAAAAGCCATTGCCCTTGCAATGGCTTTTTTTTGTCTAAAATTTAAACATGGAGTGGCTGGCACCTGAGTCCTTAATCTGAACCAGAGTAGCGAATTGATTGCAAACTGAAGTTGTGAAGTGAAAAGGGCAATCAATTGGTCTTAACAGCGGTAGATTAATCATGGTGTGGTCATTATACTTAGCGCGATTTTTTACTGGGAAATGGGTCCAAGTGCTTGTTTCCAAATATAAAATTGAACAGAACTTAACCAAGAGTTTGTTTTGCGTACAGCAACCCTGGATGAGAGGGCTTTGGTGTGCGTCTTTTTGTGTATTTGGAAATCAGTATCTTAGGGTCAACTGTGATTAGGCGAGGCGTATGATCAACATCAAGAAGGGTCTCGACTTACCAATCACCGGAACACCTGAGCAAGTCATTTCAGATTCGGCCAAAGTAACGGAAGTTGCTTTGGTTGGTCCGGATTACGTGGGTATGAAGCCTACGATGGCGGTTCAGGTCGGTGATCGAGTCAAGAAAGGCCAGGTGATTTTCACCGACAAAAAAACAGAAGGGGTGCAATACACAGCACCAGCTGCGGGTACAGTGAAAGCTGTTAACCGTGGTGAGCGTCGTGTGTTTCAGTCGGTTGTGATTGAAATCGACGGTAACGACGAAGAAACCTTCAGCTCTTACTCAGCGGGTCAGCTGGGTTCACTGTCTGCTGCAGATGTACAGGATAATCTGGTGAAATCCGGATTGTGGACGGCGCTGCGCACTCGCCCTTATTCCCGTGTTCCGGCACTGGATAGCAAGCCGGAAGCGATTTTTGTCACCGCAATGGATACCAATCCGTTGGCGGCGAATCCTGAGCTTGTGATCAATGAGCAGGCTGACAATTTTAAAGCAGGTTTACAGGTACTGAAGCGTCTGACTGAAGGCACTCTGTACGTATGTAAAGCGCCTGCTGCAAATATCCCAACCGCGGGTGTTGAGCAGACTGAAGAATTTGGCGGTAAGCACCCGGCTGGTCTGGCGGGTACGCATATTCACTTCCTGCATCCAGTCAGTGAAAACCGCACGGTATGGAGCATTGGTTACCAGGATGTTATCGCATTTGGTGCCCTGTTCCTGACCGGCAAAATTTACACCGATCGTGTGGTTGCTCTGGCAGGTCCACAGGTGAATAAACCTCGCCTGGTTCGTGTACCTCAGGGCGCTAACCTGGATCAGGTAACAGCAGGTGAAACCAAAGGCGGTGAAAACCGTGTGGTATCTGGCTCTGTATTTGGTGGCCGCACGGCTGCTAACGGTCATCAGTTCCTGGGTCGCTTCCACAATCAAGTATCTGTGCTGGAAGAAGGCCGTGATCGCCCGATGTTGCATTACCTGACAGCGGGTACTGAGCGCTTCTCTGTGATGCCGATCTACCTGTCAAAATTGATGAACAAGTTGTTCCCAATGACCACAACCACCAATGGTTCTGAACGTGCCATGGTACCTGTGGGCGCTTACGAGCGTGTGATGCCATTAGATGTTCTGCCGACTCAGCTGCTGCGTGCTCTGATCGTTGAAGACATGGAAACGGCCATCAACCTGGGTGCGCTGGAACTGGACGAAGACGATTTAGCCCTGTGTAGCTTTGTTTGCCCGGGTAAATACGAATACGGCCCAATCCTGCGTCAAAACTTAACTCGAATCGAAGCGGAGGGTTAATCATGCTGCGTTCTATGCTCGATAAACTTGAACCTCACTTCGTGAAGGGTGGCAAGTACGAAAAAATGTATCCACTGTACGAAGCCATTGATACTGGCTTGTACTCTCCGCCAAACGTTACCAATAACACGGCACACGTGCGTGATGGTATCGACCTGAAGCGTATTATGATCACCGTGTGGATCTGTACCTTTCCGGCGTTATTTTTCGGCATGTACAACATTGGTCTGCAGGCGAATGAAGCCATTGCAGTCGGTGCAGGTACTGTAATCGAAGGCTGGCGCGAATGGCTGATCGCTCTACTGGGCGGTGGTGCTCACAATGCGGCCAGCGTGTGGGACAACATGGTGTTTGGTGCCGCTTACTTCCTGCCAGTATATGCCACGGTATTTATTGTGGGTGGTTTCTGGGAAGTATTATTTGCCACCATTCGTAAGCACGAAGTGAACGAAGGTTTCTTCGTAACCTCGGTACTGTTTGCTCTGATCCTGCCGCCAAGCATCCCGCTGTGGCAAGTGGCCCTGGGTATCAGCTTTGGTGTGGTGATTGGTAAGGAAATTTTCGGTGGCACCGGTAAAAACTTCCTTAACCCGGCACTGACTGGCCGTGCATTCCTGTTCTTCGCCTATCCAGCCGACATGTCTGGTAATGCGGTTTGGACTGCAGTTGATGGTTTCTCTGGTGCAACTGCGCTGGGTACGGCTGCTGAGCAAGGTGTCGTGAATGGCCAGATTGGTGATATCACCTGGTTTGATGCCTTCTTTGGTTTGATTCAGGGTTCTATGGGTGAAACCTCTACTCTGGCGATCCTGATTGGTGGTGTTGTGCTGATGACCATGGGCATTGCTTCCTGGCGTATTGTGCTGGGTGTGTTCCTGGGCATGGTAGCAACCACGCTGCTGTTCAACGGTATTGGCTCTGACACTAATCCAATGATGGCGATGCCTTGGTACTGGCACTTAGTGGTCGGTGGTTTTGCCTTCGGTATGATCTTTATGGCAACCGATCCGGTATCCGCTTCCATGACCAACAAAGGCAAATTCGTCTTTGGTGCGTTGATCGGCTTCATGGTGGTCATGATCCGTGTGATCAACCCAGCCTTCCCGGAAGGTATGATGCTGGCGATTCTGTTTGCCAACCTGTTTTCCCCTCTGATCGACCACTTTGTGGTTCAGGCCAACATCAAGCGGAGGACTGCTCGTGTCAGCTAATAACGACAGTATTCAAAAAACCTTATTGGTAGCGATTCTGCTGTGTCTGGTGTGCTCGATCATCGTCGCCGGCGCTGCTGTATCCCTGAAGCCAATTCAGCTGGCAAATAAGCAGCTGGATAAAAACTACAACATCTTATTAGCAGCAGGTCTGGTTGAAGGCGGTGTTAAGCCGTCAGCGGATGAGATCAAAAAGCTGTTTGAAGAGAATATCACGCCAAAAGTTGTGAACCTGGCTGAAGGCCGTTACGCAACGGCTGCTGAGCTGGACGAAATCAAAGCGGCAGGTTACAACCCTGAAGCTTATGACCAGCGTAAAGCGGCCAAAGATCCAGCGCTGTCTGCCAAGCTGGCAGCTGATAAAGATCTGGCCAGCATTCGTCGTCAAGCTACGTTTGCTGCGGTTTATACCGTAGAAAACAATGGCATCGTCGAGAAGATGGTTCTGCCGGTACACGGTTATGGTCTGTGGTCTACCCTGTATGGCTTCCTGGCTTTGGAAGGTGATCTGCAAACCGTTGTGGGTTTAGGTTTCTACTCTCACGCTGAAACCCCAGGACTGGGTGGTGAAGTGGATAACCCATCCTGGAAAGCACTGTGGAACGGCAAAAAGCTGTATGACGCAGAGGGTGATCTGGCGATTCAAGTGGTTAAAGGTAAAGCACCCGCTGATGACATGAACAGTGTTGATGGCCTGTCAGGTGCAACCCTGACCAGTAAAGGTGTTTCTAACCTGGTTCAATTCTGGGTCGGTGAGAACGGCTTCGGCAAGTTCCTGGCGACTGCTAAAGGAGGTGCTTAATGTCTGTTAAGTCCGTATTAACCGAACCTTTATTCTCCCAGAACCCGATTGCGGTTCAGATTCTGGGTGTATGTTCTGCGCTGGCGGTAACCACCAGCTTGCAGGTAACTCTGGTTATGTGTATTGCACTGACCTCGGTAACTGCGTTTTCTAACCTGGGTATTGCACTGATTCGTAACCATATCCCTAACAATATTCGTATCATCGTACAGATGATCATTATTGCCTCGCTGGTAATTGTGGTGGACCAGATACTGAAAGCCTACGCTTATGAAATCAGTAAGCAGCTGTCGGTATTCGTCGGTCTGATTATTACCAACTGTATCGTAATGGGTCGTGCCGAAGCATTCGCTATGAAGAATGGCCCGGTACTGAGCTTCTTCGATGGTATTGGTAATGGCTTGGGTTATTCCGTAGTACTGATCGTGGTTGCTGTGGTACGTGAGCTGTTTGGTGCTGGTTCTCTGATGGGTATCGAAATCCTGCCGCTGGTCACTAACGGTGGCTGGTATCAGTCCAACGGTCTGTTGTTGTTACCACCAAGTGCGTTCTTCATTATTGGTCTGTTCATTTGGGCACTGCGCAGCTGGAAGACTGAACAAGTGGAAGCAGCAGATTTCAAAATTCTGCCGAACACTGAGAATGGAGGTCACCACTAATGGAACACTACATCAGTTTATTCGTTAAGGCTGTGTTTGTTGAAAACATGGCGTTGGCCTTCTTCCTGGGCATGTGTACCTTCCTGGCAATCTCCAAGAAGATTCAGACCGCTCTGGGCTTAGGTGTTGCCGTGATTGTGGTACTGGCGATTACTGTGCCGGTTAACAACCTGATCTACACCTACGTATTAAAAGAAGGTGCCTGGGCTTGGATGGGGCCGGATTACGCTTCTGTTGACCTGAGCTTCTTAGGTCTGCTGACTTACATCGGTGTTATTGCAGCGATGGTTCAGATTCTGGAGATGGTTCTGGATAAATACGTACCAGCGCTGTACAACGCACTGGGCGTATTCCTGCCGTTGATCACCGTGAACTGCGCCATCATGGGTGCCTCCCTGTTCATGGTAGAGCGTGACTACAACTTCGCTGAGTCGACCGTTTATGGTATCGGCGCAGGCGTAGGTTGGGCGCTGGCGATCACTGCGCTGGCAGGTATTCGTGAAAAACTGAAGTACAGCGACGTACCGGCAGGTCTGCAAGGTTTGGGTATTACCTTTATGACTGTTGGCTTGATGTCTCTGGGCTTTATGTCTTTCTCCGGCGTATCACTGTAAGGAGCGATCACTATGAGTCCAGAAATTATCCTCGGCGTAGTGATGTTCACGGTTATCGTACTGTCTCTGGTAGCGGTAATTCTGAGCGCACGTGCCAAGCTGGTTAGCACCGGTAAAGTAAAAATCCTGATCAACGGTGAAACCACCGTTGAAACTGAAGCCGGTGGCAAGCTGCTGCAAACACTGGCGGCCAACAACATCTTCCTGTCATCGGCTTGTGGTGGCGGTGGTACCTGTGCCCAGTGTAAGTGCCAGGTTACCGATGGTGGTGGCTCTATGCTGCCAACCGAAGAGTCTCACTTCACCAAAGGTGAAGCGCGCGAAGGCTGGCGTCTGTCGTGTCAGGTGCCGGTTAAGCAAGACATGGTTGTTGAAGTGGATGAAGAAGTATTCGGTGTTAAGAAGTGGGAGACCACGGTTGAATCGAACCCGAATATGGCTACCTTTATTAAAGAGCTGACCCTGCGTCTGCCAGAAGGTGAAAACGTTGATTTCCGTGCCGGTGGTTACGTTCAGTTGGAGTGTCCTCCATTTGAAATTAACTTCTCTGACTTCGATATCGAAGAACAGTACCGTGGTGACTGGGAACACTTTGGCTTCTTCGACCTGAAGACAGTGAACAAAGAAAACGTGATCCGTGCTTACTCCATGGCTAACTACCCGGAAGAGAAGGGTGTGGTTAAGTTCAATATCCGTATTGCAACGCCACCTCCGGGCACAACCGGAATTAACCCGGGCATCATGTCGTCTTACGTGTTCAACCTGAAGCCAGGTGACAAGGTAACCGTATATGGTCCGTTTGGTGAGTTCTTCGCTAAAGACACCGATGCCGAAATGGTATTCATCGGTGGTGGTGCGGGTATGGCGCCAATGCGTTCTCATATCTTCGACCAGCTGAAGCGTCTGAAGTCCGATCGTAAGATCAGCTTCTGGTACGGTGCACGTTCCCTGAAAGAACTGTTCTATCAGGATGAGTACGATGCTTTAGCGGAGCAATTCCCGAATTTCGAATGGCACGTGGCGATGTCTGACCCGCAGCCAGAAGATAACTGGGAAGGTCTGACAGGCTTTATTCACAACGTGCTGTTGGAGAATTACCTGAAAGATCACCCGGCACCGGAAGATTGTGAGTTCTACATGTGTGGGCCACCAATCATGAACCAATCGGTGATCAAGATGTTAGAAAACCTGGGCGTAGAACCAGAAAACATCTTATTGGATGACTTCGGCGGTTAATTGCTAATCTCTGATGATCCTGAAAAGCCCGGCTAAGTTTACTTAGCCGGGCTTTTTTATGTTGTGCTGTTGTCAGGGAAGAGAGCGTTGATACTCGCCAGGTGTCAGACCGGTCCAGCGCTTGAAGGCTTTATGGAAAGAGCTGAGATCATGAAACCCCAGATTGTAAGCCGTTTTGGATATAGGCTGTTTTTTATTATTGAGCATGTTTTTCGCCAGCACGGCTTTAAATTGATTCAGTTCATATTGGAAACTGGTCTCTTCTTGCTGGAGATGACGCTGGAGCGTGCGTGGTGTCATATTAAAGTGACAGGCCGTTTGCTCAATATCGGGTAGCGCTGCGAAATCCTGAGTTCTTAAATAACGCCAGATACGGGTTGCGAGAGCATCACTCAGTTCGATGTCTTCGATTAAGGATTGCAGCTCAGCTGCCAGCAATTTGGCAACTCTGGGGCTTGGGTTATAGATGGGCTGTTCCAGTACCGCGATGGGAAAAATAACCTGGCTGTATTGTTGATCAAATTTAACCGGGCAGCCGAGAGTGCGCTCATATTCGGCCACAGAGCCTCCGGCCGAGTGCCGGAAATGTACTTCGATAGGCCTGTCGCTGTCGCAATAGTCGCGATTCATCACGAACGCTCCGATGTTGATCAAGGCCGATATATCTTGCTCTGCGACATGACGCATTGTATTTGCTTCATACTGACCGTCATAAATACGGTTGATAGCCAATTCCTTGGTGATGATGACCTGTGAGGCAAAAGCATTATTCAGTACAAACTCGGCGGCAAAAACCTGCTCAATGGCTTCACCTAATGAGTGGCAGTTCATCATGAGCTGACCAAGCAGGCCGAAATCCATTGGATGAATTCGCTCGCCGATGTGCAAACCAATGAGAGGGTCTTGTGTAAGCTGCTCCGCCTGTTGCCAGGTATCAAACAAAACATCAGCGGATACACGCTGAATATAGCGCTCGTCTTCATTCAGGGTGTTATCGTAATCATTGCCCTGAATAGCAGGGTAACCCATGCGTTTCAGGGCATTGGTAATAATGGACAGATAATGAACACTGACGGATGGGGTTCTCAGAGACTGCTTCATATACGCGATAGGTACTTTTTTCCGAGTATACAAAGAGTGGGCTCAAAAGGAATGAGTTGGTCTCATTTGGCTCAATGAGATGCATTCACAATGATATAAAGGAATAATAGCTTTATTGAACTGGATTAAACAAAGATGTGGCCTGAACCAGAATGAGATATGCCAAGAGTCTGAACCTGTTGTTTGAAGCCGCCAAAGAGCGGAATCTAAGTCCTGAGGATTGTCTCGTGGGCACGGGACTGAGTGTTGCCGGGTTGGCTGACGAAACAATGCGTTTGACGACGGCTCAGGAAGCCATCGCCATTGAAAATCTGGTGCGTGCTGCAGATGATGAGATCGGACTAGGCAGTGATGTTGGCCGTCGCATGCATGTGCATATGTTTGGTATTTGGGGCTTTGCTATCTTAACCAGCCCAACGTTACGTGCGGCGATTCAAACGGCAATTAAATTTATCAAACTATCGTTTGTGATTGCAGACATGAAATTATCTGAGTCGGATGATCGTGCCAGATTGGTATTCGGTATGAAACAGCTGCCGGAATCTATTCATGATTTTATTCTTGAGCGTCATGCCACGGTTGCCATAACTTTTATCAAAGAAATTCTGCAGCTATCGTATACAGATCCGTTTACGGTTGAAACGGTACGGAGCTCGCCACAGTATTGTGATCGTTTGTCAGCGGTAATGACGGTTAATGTGGCTGCTCGGGCAGTTCAGCCTGCACTGGCGTTTCCTGCTGAATGGCTTGATAAAGCGCTACCCAAATCAGACCCGCAGACTTTGCAATATTGCCTCAAGCAATGCGAAGTTTTATTGAAAGACAGTGACAATGAAATGATGCCGTGGTCAGCCCGGGTTCGTGAGGTTCTGATTGATCATATTGGCGAAGAAATCAAAATTGAACCTGTTGCCAGTCAATTTAACGTTACAGAGCGGACCTTACGCCGGCGGCTGACAGACGAGGGCAGTAGCTTTCGAGCTATCTATACCGATGTGCGTTTATCTGTTGCCTATGAGTTACTGGAAACAACCGGAATGAATACAGAGACGGTGTCGTGGCGTGTTGGCTACGCCGAGTCGGCCAGCTTTATCCGGGCTTTTACGAAAAAGTTCGGTAAAAAGCCCGGCGAGATAAAAAGAAAAAAGAGTTAGGCTTGCTAGGGCCTTCAGGTAGTTAGCTCTGGTGGTGCTTCAGCCATTGTTCTTCTTCTCCGGGCTCGGGTAATACTTCTCCGCCTTCCATTACCCAACTGGCCGGAACATCTAATAAAGTCATTCCTATTTTTTCATTCTCCAGAGATGCGTGATGGGCTATTGCGGCAGACATTTTTGTCGTTAGTGATATTTTTGTATCGTCATCACGGCCGTGCCTGATACTGCCCATTAGCATCACAGAGTAATCCGATAATGGTGGCATCGTAGCGTCTTCAAGAAAAAATACATGAACAAAGGTTCTTGGTGCGCCAGTCAACTGGCAGTGAATGTCCGTGATCTCAGTGGCAATGCGGGATTTCGCTGTGGCGGGAATCGTGCCTTTTATGGAATTACAAATATACAGTGGCATTAGATAATCCTTATTCTTGAGGGTCACGAACAGAAGTGACAATCTCATTGGCGGATAAACCGGTGTGGTGTTGAGCCAGGTCGCATAACTGATTTAATAAAGTGACGCGTTTATCCGTGGTTAATGCTTCATTCGCATGCAGGGAAATAATGATGGTTTTTGATGGCTCTGCAGCAGTAAAACCATCGCCTTCAGGAATGGAAATCCAGTTAATCTGGGCCTGTTCATTAAAAGCACGTAACGTGAAATGATTGATATCAGCTTGCAGTGCTTCAATAATGCCGTCTGATATCTGATTCTGTTGGACAATGCACATGACCGGAATCATATAAAAACTCCTGTTGGTTTTGTTATCAGGAAAAACAAAGATGACGACTACCGCTATGAACCGATTTAAGGATGACGGTGGCCTGTTCTTTTTTCATTACCCGCGGAACTGCATACGAACGCCGTGCTTCAGCAATCGCTTGTTGGGCAATGGCATTAAAATCTGTTGGCTGCAGATCTGTCAGGTTCACTGGGATATTCAGTGCATCCGATAACCGATCCACCCTGGCGATAAATTGTTGCGCCAGTTCCTGATCGGTTTCAGTCGTGGTTGTAACGCTTTGTCTGGCAGAATTGTTGGTTAATAATTGCTCAAGAGCGGCATAACGTTTTTGACAGCTTGACTGATTAAAACGCAGTACCCTTGGCAGAATGACAGCGTTCGCTAAGCCATGGGCAGTGTTGTAGTGAGCGCTGATCTGGTGAGAAATAGCATGCACATACCCCAGGCCAGCCTTATTAAACGCGTAACCAGCAAGAAACGATGCCACAGCAACCATCTCACGCGCATAAATATCGTCACCATTTTGATAGGCGGCGGGCAAAAAGCGAAATAATAAGCGAATAGCCGTTTCAGCATCCTGATCACTGTCGGCAAAATGATTTTTGGATGTATAAGCTTCAATCGCGTGTGTTAAAGCGTCCATACCGGTTGCTGCTGTTATGGCTGGCGGCAATGATTTTAATAATTCTGAATCCAGAGCAATGGCTTTTGGAATGTATTTAGGATCAACAAAAAACTGTTTTTTATGTGTTTCGCTGTCAGAAATAACTGCGGCACTGGTCACTTCAGAGCCAGTTCCTGATGTGGTTGGTACGGCATAGAATGGCAATAGTGGGTTGTCGACTTTTAAAATTCCGGTTAACTGAGTCAGTGGTTTTTTATTGGTGCTTGCTGCAGCTATGACTTTGGCAGCATCAATAGCGGACCCCCCGCCAACGACAAACACGGCGTCACAGTGGTTTTTTTTACTGCTGGCTAAGCCAGATTCGATCACTGCAAAGGTCGGGTTGGGAATAATGTCGGCATAGGTTGTCACAACACAACCACGTTTTTTCAGATGAGTTATCAGGCCATCCAACATGCCGTTGTCTAATAAAAAACGGTCAGTGATTAATAGCGGCCGTTGAATGCCACTATCAATCATAAAATCCGCCAGTTTTATGGCTGAATGCGCGCCCGAAAACATTAACGGTTTTTGTGAGGGGTAAAACGTAGCAAGTGCGCGCAATGCAAGTGTCATGATGGAATTAAACATGTGCAACCTCAGAACTTTTTGAAGCGACGTAATTGGAAATTAACAAAGAAATTGAAATATTTATTATTCCACGGAGCACCGATCAGATGATTGGCATCCAGTTTCCCTTTGATCACAACGCCTTTGGCTTTAGAAAAGTTCAGGAAGCCTTCTTTACCGTGATAATGCCCCATACCTGAAGGGCCTACGCCGCCAAATGGCATATCATCAACCACAGTATGCGTCATGACCTCATTGATGCAGACGCCACCTGAATGGGTTTTTTTTAATATTTTTTCACCACGGTTGCTGTCCCAGTCAAAGTAATACAGTGCCAGTGGGCGGTCGCGCTCGTTCACATAGTCAATAGCATCGTCGAGTGTGTCGTAGGGAATCACGGGCAGAATCGGACCAAAGATTTCTTCCTGGAAAACACGCATATCCGGAGTGACATTGGTCACCAGGTGCATAGGTAATTTTCGCGTGCCTTCGAAACTTTCATTCGCCGGATTAATGGTTCGAATGAGTGCCCCTTTTTGCTTGGCATCGTTCAGGTTATCCACTAATCGATCGCGCTGACGTTCAGTGATAATGGCGGTGTAATCCGGGTTATCACGGAGCGTTGGGTAATGTTGGCTGAAACTGCTGGTGAAAGCCTCGGCAAATTCTGAGACTTTACTTTTGGGGACTAAAACATAATCCGGTGACACACAGACTTGCCCGGCATTCAGGCCTTTACCAAAAGCGATGCGTTTAGCTGCTTCTTCGATTGGGAAACTGTCGTGAATAATGGCAGGTGACTTTCCTCCTAACTCCAATGTCACGGGGGGCAGGTTCTCTGCAGCAGCACGCATCACAATCCGGCCAACCTGAGTTGAGCCGGTAAAGACAATGTGGTCGAAGGCTAAGCGGGTAAATTCGGTCGCGACTTCAACGCCGCCATTAACCACGACCACTTCGTGCTCAGAAAAATGTTTGCCCAGCATCTCCTCGAGAACTTTGCCGGTTTCCGGTGCAAATTCCGAAGTCTTGATCATGGCACGATTACCGGCCGCAAATGCTCCAACCAGTGGGGATAAGCCTAAAAATATCGGGAAATTCCACGGTACGACAATGCCAACCACACCTAACGGCTGGTAGTGAACTTTGGTTTTGGCCCCCATCAGCATGAGAGGGGTATGTCGATCAGATTGCTTCATCCATTTGCGCAGGTTCTTTTTGTTATACCGAATGCCTTCCAGAACCGGCAAAATTTCAATCATCATGGTTTCCGCACTGGCGCGGTTAGAAAAGTCCTGATTTACAGCGCTGACTAAGCGATCTTTATATTCCAGTAGTCCGGTATGCAATCTCTTTAATCGAGAGATGCGCTCATCGTATGACGTATCCGGAGTGCAATTGTAAGATTTTCGCATCGCGCCAAGAGAAGCGTTGAGCTGATCGTAGATAGAGTGACTGGTATCGGCTGAGGTCATGCTGTTACTCCCGTGCAGGTGTGAAATTGGTGTGGTAACAGAATGCAGTCAGATGGCCGGTTTAAACAGATTCGCCTCGGACAAAACATTGATATTTTCGGACAGCTGTTGTGTGATTTTTATTCATTATTAAGTATGAGTTTTCGGTAAGTGGCTGGATGTCGCCAAAGGGCAGTGTTTTGTCACATTTGGCCAATGGCGAATAAATCAGAATCTTATAGTGTACGGTTGTCCCAAAATAATAATTAAGCAGGTTCTCACTATGACGGCTTTTCGTCTGTTTATGACTTTCTTGATCGTATCTTTTGCCGCTCAGGCTCAGGCTGAAAGTTACGTTTACCTTACTAACAACACGGCTAAAACATTGGCGCTTGATATTCGTCAGTCGGGTTCGCCGTTGGTGAAAGGTGAGCACTGGTGGCAGCTGGCCACTAGTGTGCCACCTTATGCAACGGTTCGATTTCTCGAAACGAATCGCGATACGGGTATCAAATGGGGTAAAACCTATTATTACGACACAACCGTGACGGCTGAAGACGGCAGCTCTGTCGTTTTGCAGCAAAGGCTGAAAGGCACCTGGAACTTCAGCAATATCTGGCACGGCACCAGCAATTCTCACTGGTACGATGACCGCGGCCTTTATTCAGTTCGTCAGGATTTTGCTGGTAAACCATCGACTGTTGCCTTCAAAGCCGAAAGTGCGCGTGTCAATGGAGATGATATCTATTATGTGATTCACCCGGATGTTGAATCACCAACCCTGGGTTTGTCGAATCAGCTGAATGTATTGGCTTATAACGTTTGGGCGTTATTGCCGGGTCTGGTCGCAAAAGATACCAGTGATCGGTTAACAGAGATCAGCAAACAGCTGGATGGCTACGACGTTATTGTTTTTTCTGAGTTATTCGAAAATAACCGCCGCGAGACATTTCTGGATCGCATTCGGGGTCAATACCCGTACCAGACACAGGTGGTCGACCGCAGTGGAGCCATTGAAGATGGCGGTGTGTTGATTGTCAGCCGTTGGCCAATCGAGCATGAAGATCAGATCACTTTCTCAGATTGTGATGCCGATGATTGCCTGGCTGCGAAAGGCGTGGTGTATGCCCGAATTAATAAAGGGGGCCAGAAATACCATGTCTTTGGCTCACACACCCAAGCCTGGACGGCTGCTGAGAATCAAGCGACACGAGCACAACAGTTCAGCGAAATGAAAGCCTTTATGGATCAGCAAAACATCCCGGCCAGCGATGCTGTGATTATTGCGGGCGATTTAAACGTGGATAAAACCAACTTCCCGGCCGAACATCAGGCGATGTTAAACACACTTAATGCTTCTGAAGTTCAGCAGGTTGCTGGCAGCTATGCTTACACCGCCGATGGTAACGTCAGTGCCTGGACCGACGGCCGGCCTGAGTTTCTTGACTATGTATTAACTTCAAATGCTCATTTGCAACCCCAGCAGGCATCTTCTGATGTGCGTGTACCTCGCAGTATCGATGCCAGTGTATTTACTAAATACGACTTATCGGATCACTTTGCGATCGAAGCTGAACTGACGTTTGATACGCCGGCAGTAGACCCTATGAGTGTGTTATTCCGTCAGTTAAAAGATGGTCGCAGTGGCAAGTGTCTGGATTTTCCGGGTACGTCACCAACCAATGGCTCGGCTGCTGTGATTTACGATTGTGCTGATGTTGACTGGCAAAAGTGGCAATACAACGCGACAACCGGGCTGTTGCGGAATAAAGCGAATCCGGATTTTTGTCTCGATAATAAAGGTCAGCGTTATGCCGGTGGCGGCGTACATATGTGGCAGTGTGTTGAAGGCAGTGTGAATCAACAATGGGACTTTGTTGGCGAATCGCTGCGCCCTCGAGCGAACCAGGGGGTTGCTCTGGATGCCTATGGAACTGACAACAACAGTGCGGTTGGACAGTGGACTGTTCATGGTGGTGAAAACCAAAAATGGTCATGGGGTCGTTAAAAACGCTCCTTAACACTGAATAGATAAATACGAATAACAATAAAAATGTAACAGGAAGGTCATGATGAAAAAAACCTTACTTTCGGTGGCATCCGGATTGATGTTGTCCACTTATGGTCATGCCATGAGTGGTGCTCCGGCCAATGCGGATATCGATAACACCGCCATCGGTAATCATCAGCAAAGCTGGGAATACCGGGCACTGAGTCATCAGAATTTACTGGATAACGCGACACCTTTGTCCCAAGGGTTTCAGGTGATGGCACATAACGCCTATAACAGCAGTGCTTACAGTGCGATTGTTCATATCGACCCGAATCATTCGTTATCCATTACTGAAATGCTGGATCTGGGCGTTCGCACCATTGAAATGGATTATCACTGGGTATGGCAGACAAAAGACCTTCCGGGTGGCAATGCGTTATTGATGTGTCATGCCGGTGATAACGATGTTGGCTGCAGTGGTCTTGAGCGTTATTTGCACGAAGGGGTTGAAGAGGTAAACCGCTGGTTGCGTAAGAACCCGAAAGAAGTCGTGGTGTTGTATTTCCAGGATGACGCCGAAGGTAATGATGGCGAGTTGGTGAAAGCGGTCGCTTCGATTGATGACTTAATCTACAAACAACCTGCAGGCCAGTGCGACAACTTCAGTAATATGGTCAGAACCACCTCTGAAGAAGACGTGCTGAAAGCGGGCAAACAGGTGGTCATCATGGGCAGCAGTTGCTCTAACCGTGGCCCCTGGACCGGCTATTCCTGGAACAGTATCCACAACTGGGTGTCTGGTGGAACCCAGGCGATTCTGGATCGCAGTGAAGCCGATTGTCTTGCGAATAGTAGCATGCAAGATGGCGCTCACCGTATCTGGGAAGACGCCACCAATCTGAGCGCGGCGTTTGGTGATCCGGGTCCTCGTATTGATGCGAATCTGGCTGCCAAGGCAGGACGCTGTGGTATTGGCGCATTAGCACTGGATGAAATTACCATTGGTGATGCGCGTCTGCGTGCGTCTGTCTGGAGCTGGGATAACAACCAACCGGATAACTGGAATAATGAAGACTGTGCTGAGTCCTGGGCCAATGGTCGATTTAACGATCGTGCTTGTGGTGACAGCCTGCGTTTTGCCTGTAAAACCAGCGATGGTAAGAACTGGACGGTTTCAACGGCCAGCAATGCCAATACGCCAGCCAATGGGCAAGCTGCTTGTCAGGCAATGGGCAGTCAGTGGCAATTTGCCGTACCAACCAATAGCCAGCAAAACGAGTGGCTGAAGCAAGCGAAAACGGCTGCGGGTGTTGATCATGTTTGGCTGAGTTATTACGACGATGCGGAAGAAGGCCTTTGGAAAACGCCACAACACAGCGTGGACTATGGTGACGGCACAGTGACTCTGAAAGGCCTGCAACCGGGTCTCAAATACGAGTTCTATATGCGTGCCGTGCAAAATAATTGCGAGTTGCAATGGCAAGGTGGCGATATTGGTGGCGGAGAGCGTAATGCTAAATTCGACTGCCTGAATAAAGGCGACCCAATGATTTTTATTGCGGACGCCCCGGCTTATGTTGATGGTAACGGCAATACTGCTATTCATGGTGTGATTAAGTCCTGGGCCGGTGGTCACTTATGTGGCCTGGAATGGGATGGTTCTGAATCAGGTGGCGAACGCAATGCTAAGTTCGATTGTTCCGGTTCTGCTGATCCATTGACGATAACCAGCACCTCAAATGGTTCAAGTCAGCGTGTTCATATCACTTCTGACAACAATTGTGGCCTTGAGTGGAACGGTGGTGACACGGATGGTAATGGTGAACGTAATGCCAAGTTTGATTGTGCTCCTTCCTGGGATGACATGACGTTATACGGCGTGAAGTTACCGTCTGATTACCGCGAGCTAAAAGTCAAAGGTGTGTGCATGGATGCTAACGCTCAGGACCTGGCAAACCACAAAGATGGTACCAATGTGTTTGTGCATCAGTGCTGGGAGCCTGCTGCCTGGCAGAAATGGTATTACGAGCCACACACTGGGTTTATTCGCAATAAACACAACCCGAATATGTGCCTCGACAGTACTCATGGTAATGACGCTGGCACCAATGTTCAGATGTGGACCTGTGAAGACCATATCAATCTGAAGTGGGACTGGGTTGGCAGTACAATTCGCCCACGTAAGAACCACCAGTTGGCGCTGGATCTGAAAATGGGTGACACCAGCAATGGCCAAACACTTTGGTTATGGCACGCGAACGGTGACGCTGCTCAGAACTTTGTTCCGGGCACAAACTGATCGTTTGCCCATGTGATCGGTATAAAAGCAAAAGCCCGGATGAGTACTCGCTGATCCGGGCTTTGTTTTAAACATCAATTATAAAAACAAATAGGTCTGATATGCGCTTATCCAAACTTATGTTGCTGCCGGTTGTTGCTCTGGCGACCAGCTTGCAAGCCGCGCCGCGAAACTTTGACTTTTTCATCACTGCCGACCCTCAATATGACAACGCTGCGTTTTCCCGGAATGCCGTGGCTGATCGAACGTTATCGGCTGTTGGTAATCAGATTCTGAGTAACCCAGCGCACAGCAAAGGTCTGCTGGTGGCAGGGGATTTAACTCAGAACACTCGCCCCAATGACGAATACAAGTTTTACCTGAATGCCATTGATCCTTTTAAACAGTATGTTTTTGATGGCCAGGGCAATCATGATGAACATGAAGCGGATTGGGTTCAGGCTTCGGGTTGTACTTTTGGTACGTCTTATTGTGTCGATAAAGACCGGATTATTAGCGATATTCGCTCACGAAATCGCAGCACTAAGGTCAATTGGCACTCAGAAGGCAGCGTGTATTCCTGGGACTGGCAAGGCGTGCACTTTATTCAGCTGGGTAACTTTGGGGGTAACCGTAACCACGATGCCAGTTGGGCCAGCTTTGTTGAGCCCTATTCCAGCCTGAACTTCTTGCGTGATGATCTGGCCAGTCGTGTTGGTCCATCTGGCAAGCCTGTGGTGTTGGTGATGCACTATACCTTTGATAGCGATATTGGCGATAACGCCGCCTGGTCAAACCAGCAAGCAGCCGATATGTGGAATGCCCTTGAGGGCTATAACGTTGTGGCGATCTTCAGTGGCCATATTCATTACGGGCAAGGCGGTGGCTGGTACCGCACAACTCAACGTCCAGCGGGTGCCACCAAGGGCCCGGATTCTTTGCCTAACATTGTTGCCGGTGGTGCTTTAAACGGTATTTACGTCAAAGCATCGGTGCGTGATAACAATATGGCAATTGAACGTTACTACGTCGATGACAATAACAATAACGTGCTCATCAATGGCGCCACTCATATTGATATCCAATCTGAAAACGCCGGTTATGCCGAACTGGTGAATGCTCGATCAGGCCAATGCCTGGATCATGATGGTACCAATCCTTATAACGGTGCTGGTGCGATTTCCTGGGGATGTGCGGGTGTCGAGTGGCAGCGCTGGAAGTACGATATCGACACGGGTCTTCTGCATAGTCGAAAAGATTCAGGGTATTGTCTTGATAATGCGGCGCAACGCTACAACGGTGGTCTGGTGCACACCTGGGGGTGTTGGGCGCCGAGTGTGAATCAGCAATGGGACTTTGTGGATGGTTCATTGCGTCCACGAGTGAATCACGCGATCGCATTGGATGCTTATGGTACTGACAATGGTTCTACGGTTGGCCAGTGGGGTGTTCATGGTGGTTCAAACCAAATCTGGTTATGGGGCGAACGTGATCCGGCTTCTGCCATTCCATCACTGCTTCAGACCATGCGTTCGGGTAACCAATACGACATGAAGATCCGTGCCAAAGATAATCACTGCAGCCTGGAATGGGATGGTTCGTTGTCCGGTGGTGAGCGCAATGCTAAATTTGATTGTCGTTCCAATGGTGATGCCATGACCTTTATGGCCAGTAGTCAGCCGCGCCACAACGGTGATGGTACTTATTCCATTGATGGCCGAATCATGACGCACAACGACAGCTGTGGACTGGAGTGGGATGGGTCTTTGTCGCGAGGTGAGCGCAATGCCAAGTTTGATTGCAGTGGTTCTTCAGATCCTCTGACGCTGACGACCACCGGGCTTGGTTCTGCTGAAGTAACAGTTCGCTCAAATAATTGTGGTTTGGAGTGGGATAACTCTGAATCGGGCGGAGAAAGAAACGCTAAGTGGGATTGCTCTCCATCGTATGACACCTTCATTATTTCAGAGCTGCGTATGAAGTAGTGTGCTTTGATCAGTGTTGGGTTCACAAAAAAGCCCGGGCCAGTATTCACTGGCTCGGGCTTTTTTGTGCGGAATTATTCAGAGGTGCCCTTGATGTATTCCGGATGAATCATCGGTGCAACAAAGGCTTTGTGTTCTTCAATTTCCTGCTGAGTCAGGCCATTTAACTCGTAAGGGAACACCAGCCAGTCATTGGTTTGGTGCAGGCAGAAATCCGGGTTGATATCGGTACGGTTATAATCCGGGCGTTGCCACAGCGTTGCCACTTTCACTTGTGACGGCATATTACGTTTCAGTTTGCCCTGTAAGCGATTAATCACTGCCTGAATGTTATGTCCGGTACTGAACACGTCGTCGACAATTAATAAGCCATCATCAACATTCAGGTTTTCGACCAGATATTGAGTGCCATGCACGCGGATCTCTTCCGGTGATTCCATGATGTCCTGATAAGCTGTTTGTCCACGGTAAGACGTACGCAGGGCAATATGGTCAGTTTTAACCCCTAATGTCTGTAAGCATTCTTGAACATAAATGCCAACCGAGCTGCCTCCTCGCCATAAGCCAACAATAAACGTCGGGCGGAAGCCGCTTTCAAAAATCGATACGCCTAAACGAAAGGCATCTTTAATCAGCTCTTCTTCATCGAGAAAACGTTTCGATAACGTGGCAGGAGCATGTTGCGCAGAGGACATAAAGGCGTAAATCCTTGAATCACATTAGCAGTTTGATAACCAGAGAGGTATGATACACGACTGACCATGCGGTCAGCTAATGATTTTTGATATCGGCTGCCGGGCTTGCAACGAACCCCGACTGCGAACTACCCCGACAGCCATTGCAACAGAGAGCAACACACCATGAGCGAAAAACTCTACCTGACAGGGCAAAGTCTGCTGGAGGACTCTTACCGGCTGGCCGAAAAAGTACTGTTAAGTGGCTTTCGTCCAACCTTTATGATCGCTGTTTGGCGGGGTGGTGCTCCGATGGGAATTGCCGTTCAGGAATATCTGGCGTATCACGGCATCGAAACCGACAATATTTCAATCCGCACCGCTTCTTATGCTGCGGGTATTGATCAGCAGGCCAAAACGGTTCAGGTGTTTGGTCTGAATTATCTGGTGAAAAATATCCGCCATGAAGATAGCCTGCTGATTGTTGATGACGTATTCGATACGGGCAAGTCCATCGACGCAATCATTAATGAGCTGACTCGCCGTGCGCGTTTGAATACGCCGCATGATATTCGTGTCGCGGTACCGTATTACAAGCCTGAACGTAACAAAACGGATCGTGTCCCGGATTATTATGTGCATGAGACCAGTTCCTGGTTGAAATATCCGCATTCATTGGAAGGTCTGAGCGCGGAAGAAATTCAGCAAGGGCGCCCTGAGTTGTTTGAAATCATCAAAGACCATCTGCCAGCCGATTAATCACTATCGCCATTCAGGTTATGTTATCGGCAAAACAATGTGCGAACCGCGTTCCAGCGATTGGCCAAAAGTGATGTGAAAATGAGTGCACAACCGAGTAATTGTTGTGTGCTCATGCGCTCGTCAAACCAGAAAGCAGCAATGCTGGCGGTCCATATTGGCTCCAGAATCATGATTACTGCCGCGTGTGCGGGAGATGTCAGCCCCTGAGCATAGGTTTGCAGTAAAAAGCGAGCCGACGTTCCCACAACGACACTCAAGGTTAACCAGAGCCCCATGTTCTGGGTCACTGCTGATGGCCATGTCTCGGTTATCAATGAGAGCGGCAGCGCAATTAAACCAACGATGGAAAGCTGAATTGCACTGAGTGCTAACGCTGGTGTGTTGGCAGCAGCGCGCCCATTTAAAATAAAGGTGACAGCCAATAATGTGGCGGCGATAAAGAAAAACAGCTGGCTGGCTTCCGGGTTGAAGCCATTCTCAAGTGCTAATAACGCCAGTCCGGTGATTGATAGTGGCAGGGCAACCCAGGTTGAAGCGGGTGGTTTATCTCCCCAGAACAGCAAGCATAGTGGTGCAACAAAAACGACAGCCATGCTGGTGATAAAAGAACCTTCCCCCAGGCTGGTGGTATAAAACAGCCCCATAATCCAGCAACTCATGGCCACACCAAAAAATACACCAACCGCAGCGGAAGAGCGCCATTGTTGTGCAGATAATAACCGCAGAGATTGGCTGCCAACGACGGCTAACAACAAACCGGCCAGCAAAAAACGGCTGCCGATAAATAGCAGCGGCGGAAACTCAGCTAATGCCTCTTTAGAAAACATCCAGCTGATAGCGGCCAGTAAGGTAACAATAATCAGAAGTCCATCCGCTTTGGTTGAATGCAGGCTCAAGCTGTTTTACCACCCATAATCGGTTAATATGAAGGCGCTAATTTATTGTCTGGCTGGTCAGCCTGCAAACTGTATTTTTAATAAGGAGTGTTCTATGTGGTTCTCAAAGGAAAATAAACGACTATTGGCTTTTTCCGTTGCCTCCGCTGCTGTTTTGTTATCAGCTTGCGATAACAGTTCATCTGACCCTGAGTCCTCCAGTGATTTTGCTACGAATTCTATCCGTGCCGAATATTCTGTTGTGGTCACTGACGCGGGGGACGGTAAGCACGATTATCGGATGGAAGCTCGTTTTGAGCATGATTCCGACTCCCTGAAACTGGAAGGGGGTGACACGATTAGTGTCGTTAATGGCGAGCAACGTTATTCGTTGACCGAAAATGAAGTACTGGGCACGGTGATTTACTCACATACTGAGAATATCGCAAATAACGTTAAGCCTTCTGAATTAATCTTCTCGCTGGAGCGCGATAGTCAAGAAGATGCGGATGCTTCAGTAATCAATATTCCTGCTTATGTTGAAGCATTGCAGCCCACCTCTGATGAGACGATCTCTCTGTTATTAGGCAAATATATTTTAGTTTGGACTGCCAACGAAAGTGATTCCGCAGGTATGACGATTACTCAGCGTTATCGATGTTCGACTCAGGCTGCAGGCTTAGTATTGGATCGCACTGCAGAAATCACCACGGAAGATGATGGCCAGTATGTGCTGGATATCCAAGCGGTGATTGGTGATGAAGATTATGACCGGGGTTGCACCATGGATTTGACCTTCTCCCGCAAACGAGAAGGGCGCTTGGATGAGGCATTAAAAAGTGGTCTTACTGATGGTTATTATCAAGAAGTTGTCAGTGATGTACGTTTTGAGCCATAAAGACAATTAAGTGAATATCAGCTCTTGCTCATTAATCGTTGTATAACATCAGAGTAGTAATATGGCGATTAATGAACTTCCGACGTTTTATTATCACGATAATTTTCTGCACCTGATTCATCATGTACACAAACTGTATGTCGATATTTTAGATGAAGCAGAACTCGAATTTATCGAGCAGTTTTTAATTTTATCACCTGCAGCTCAGCAGATTTATATTCGCCTGCTGTGCCGTAAAGGCGATTTATTCCGCTTCCGAAAACTGTCGTATTCTGAAATACCTGATATTGCTACAGCACTTGGGGAATTAGCCAAACAACGCTTTATTGGTTGGCTTTATTCTGGCCGTGAGTACGAACATGAAACCCATGAAGTTCTGTCTTTATTTACCAAACCGGAACTGATTCAGTGGGCATTGTCTCTGGATGATGGATTCCAGAAAGCTCAGTTGACGAAGCTGCAACGCGATGAACTGTCAGCGTTGCTTGAACAGCACGTTGAGCAGTCTCCAGAAAGATTGTCTTCTTTAATTCATGACGATGTGCTTTGTTTGTTTGGTGAATTAGAGTTCACCACAATCAAGCTGCTGTACTTTGGTAATTTGCATCAGGACTTTACCGACTTTGTGTTACGTGATCTGGGTATTTATCGTTTTGAAAACTACGTGATCGATACAGAGAGCCGCGGTTTTCAGTCTCGCCAGCAGTTAGATGAGCAGTTGAGCTATTATCAGTTTTCTGATGGATTGCCATTATTAAAGGAAGCTTCAGCAGAGCAGCTGCTTGAGTCTATTCATACGTTGCTGGCGCTGAGAGACAATAGTAAAGATGAGCGTGTGATACGCCGTTTAAATCGCAATGGCTGTGAGTTGATACGTCAATTGGAACGCCTGGGGGAAACAACACAAGCTCTGGCTTTGTATCGCCGGTTTCCACTTCATCCTGCCCGAGAAAGACGGTGTCGGATTTTATGGCAACAACTGCGAAAAAGTCAGGAGAATAAGGTCTTTCCTGTCGCCAGCGAACTGGTTGATGTCATTACGGCCATGCACTCATCACCTTATCATGTGCTGGAGAAACAGTTTGTTACGGGCTTTCTGCCACAGGTTGTTAGGCGCTTTCAACAATTATTGTTAAATGACCTGGCTTCACAGTGTGGGCGTTTGATTCTGCCTTTGAATCAATGGCAGGAAAGTGATTTAACGATCAACAAAGGAGAGGTATGGCAGCAGCATGGAGTAGAAGCGGCTGTTATTGTTGAATTGCAGCAAGGCCATTCACATCATCAACTTCCAGGCGACCAGCAACACAACCAAAAACACCAACAGGGCTGCCAGTACCAAGCCGGAATAGCTTGTCATTTTGAAAATGCGCTGATCTTGAGTGTTTTTGGGTTATTTTATTGGCCCGTTGTTTTTGCACCGATTTCTGGGGCGTTTTATCATGATTTTCATCATGCTCCGGTGGATTTATATGAAACGGATTTCTTGAAAAAGCGTTGGGAGATATACCAACAACTGAACGCAGTGTTTGATCATGATGAAAATCAGGCTCAGTTTAAAACTCAGGTGCTTGAACGTGCTGCTCATAAACTTGGGGTGAGTAATCCGTTCATTTATTGGGGAATTTTTACTGAAGAAAATCAAACGGTAATTGAGCAGGCGCTGGAGCAAATCCCGTTGAAGCACTGGCGGTTATTGTTTGATTATTTATGGATGGATATTAAAAATCATCGTAATGGTTTGCCGGATTTATTGTGGTTGGCTGATAGCCGAAAATGTGGTGATTATGAGTTAATCGAAGTGAAAGGGCCGGGTGATAGTTTGCAGAAAAATCAAAAGGGGTGGCTGGAATATTTTGTACAACAATCTATTCCAGCCAGGGTGCTGTATATCCACGAACTGGCCGATGATTAGCCCGCTTTATCCAGGCCGTCTATCTCTAAACCACTCAGTGCCCAGATATCAACATGAACACGGCTGCCGGGTTTTATCTGTTTGAGTTCTGATACATCATCCAGGGCATCGCCCCAGATATTACAACTACAGGCGAGGCGAGATTCCCCATAGCGGGAAATCGGGGTGGGCCCATAAGCTATCGTAATGGAGCTGCCGTCTGGCCAAAAGCCAATATCTCCCGGTTTCACCACATTGGTCGCCGAATCTTCAAAGCTGACCCTTACCGGACAGTCAAACATCACTTCACTGCCCCAGGTTTGTACCGTTGCACTGAAAGGGATGGCGTTAAGAATGGCTTGGGCCGTTGCTGTGCGCTTCAGAGCAACCCGGATACTTTTGTTATCAAACTGCAGATTCAGAATGGTCATACCGTGAACCTCGCGATTGTTTTGCTTCAGATGACATACCACGCTAGCAAATAACGGTGATACCGTGCCGCATTTTTTTGTGTTATTTCCTGCTTAACAAAACGATAACAAAGTAACCAGATCGGGTGTTTCGTGATAAAAAAAGGCCACCCGATGGATATCTGGCGACCTTCGCTCATAAGTTACTTTAACTGTTCAGGCGGCAATTTGTTGTTCGGCAATGGCTTTGTTTAAACACGACAGAACTGCATTGAGGCTGGCGGCGACTATATCCGAGTCCTGAGACACGGCGGTATACCGTTTGCCGCGAATGGTTGCCTGAATCAGTGCCAGTGCGGAGGCCTCTGAGCCTTGATCCAAAGAGTGCTCATCGAACTGCACCACCTGAATATCAACACCGGTGGCTTTATGGATGCCATCGATAAAGGCGCTGATGGCACCGCTGCCCTGGCCGTGAATCGGCATCAGGTCGTTGGCGTCGGTTAGCGAGGCCTGAACGTGATGCTGATTTCCCTGGCGATCAATCTGGTAGCTGGATAACTGATACTGGCCGTCCTGCTCCATAAAGTGTTGGCGGAAAGTCGACAACACCTGCTGTGGTTCCACTTCGCCTTGTTGCTGCTCGGCTAGTGCCTGAATTGGTTGTGCTAACTCCACCTGCAACCAGCGTGGCAACTCAATGCCTAACTGCTGTTCCAGCAGGTAAGCGGCGCCACCTTTACCGGATTGGCTGTTCACTCGGATCACCGACTGATAGGTACGGCCAAGGTCCTGAGGATCAATCGGCAAATATGCCACATCCCACGGCTCATCCGTGGTTTGTTGTGCCAGGCATTTACGAATGGCGTCCTGATGGCTGCCGGAGAAGGCGGTGTACACTAACTCGCCCAACCACGGGTGGCGTGGGTGTGTTTTGATACTGGTACAGGCTTCCACGGTGGCAATGATATCGTCGGCCTGACTCAGGTCCAGCTGTGGGTCAATGCCCTGGCTGTAGAGGTTCATGGCCATCGTCACGATATCCATATTGCCGGTGCGCTCACCATTACCCAATAAGGTGCCTTCAATCCGGTCGGCGCCAGCCAAAATTGCCAGTTCAGCGGCCGCCACTGCGCAGCCCCGGTCATTATGGGTGTGAATACTGATAATCAGCGCATCGCGCTGGTGTACATGGTCGCAGAAGTATTCAACCTGATCGGCGAATACATTTGGCATGGCGCACTCAACCGTGGCAGGCAGGTTAATAATGGCTTTGTTGGCCGGAGTGGGCTGCCACTGATCAATCACGGCATTACACACCTCAACGGCAAAATCGACTTCCGTCGAAGAGAAGCTTTCTGGGGAATACTGGAATACCCACTCGGTGCGAGGGAATTTCTTCGCTTCGCTCTGTACCTTGCTGGCGCCATGGCGGGCAATGTCGATAATGCCTTGTTTATCTAAGGCGAAGACCTTGTCACGTTGTACCGGAGAGGTGGAATTATAAACGTGAACCACCACCCGGCGGGCTCCGGCCACCGCTTCAAAGGTGCGCTCAATCAACTCATCACGCGCCTGTACTAATACCTGAATGGTGACATCTTCCGGAATCTGATTGGCCTCGATTAACCAGCGGACAAAATCAAAATCCGGCTGTGAGGCTGCAGGAAAACCCACTTCAATTTCTTTAAAGCCCATGTTTACCAGTAAGCGCCACATACGCTGTTTCTGCTCGACGGTCATGGGCTCAATTAAGGCCTGATTACCATCACGCAGATCCACCGAGCACCAGGCTGGCGCCTGCTGAATGGTTTGTGACGGCCAGCGGCGATTCGTTTTCTGAATAGCCGGAAAAGGGCGGTATTTGGCGTGATTAAAAGGCGCAGCAGACATGAAATTTCCTGAAATAACGATAACGTTTGAATATCACCAGTATAAAAAAGCCGGGTTGGAATGAGTTTGCAAAGTGTCTATAGAAAAAGCCTTCTTGAGGAGATATATTGCTCATAATTGTTTTTTTGTGAGCTTTTATTGTTTTGAATAAAGAAACTTTCGACAAAATTGAGCTGGATCGAACGGATAAGCGCATTCTTGAGTTGCTACAGCAGGACGGCAGTCTGAGTAATCTGGATCTGGCTGATAAGGTTGGATTATCGCCATCGCCTTGTTCCCGGAGGGTCAAAGCGCTGGAGGAGAGTGGCCTGATTCAGGGCTATCGCGCTCATCTGGATGCCCGACGTTTAGGATTGAACCTGATGGCGCTGATTAACGTCAGTATGGATCGCCATACCCCGGACCGGTTTGAGAACTTCGAGCAAATATTGCGCGATTGCCCTTCGGTATTGGAGTGTTATCTGATCACTGGCCAGACGGCTGATTATGTGATTAAAGTGCTGGTGGAAGATATGGATGATTTTCAGCAATTTTTATTGGGCACTTTGACGCGGATTGAAGGGGTCTCTGGGGTCCACTCCAGCTTTGTGATGCGTAAGGTGTTGGATCGTACCCAAATCACCATTCGCTGAAATTTTATGATTGTTTAAGGAAAGAACATGGGGCAAGTCTTATTCAACCCTCAAGTGTTATCTCAGGTAGTTTTACCTCTGGCATTGGCCGTCATGATGCTGGTAATGGGTTTGTCACTGCGGCTTGAGCATTTTCGCCGGATACTGCAACAACCCGGGCTGATTGCTTTGGGGCTGGCATTGCAATGGTTTTTATTACCTTTGGTCGCCGTGTTATTGATTGCCGTTCTTAATCTTGCGGTTGAGGTTGCATTAGGATTGATCATCCTGGCAGCTTGTCCGGGGGGCGCGACGTCCAATGTGATCAGTCATCTGAGTGGCGGCGATGCGGCTTTATCGGTCACCCTGACGGCCATTGTGAGTTTGTTGGCTCCGCTGACATTACCCTTGTGGATTTCGTTGATGACGGATGTGTTGGCCATACCCAGTCTGTCGGTGGCTCTGAGTTTTAAGGCTGCAGCTTTGCCCCTGCTGCTGGTCACGGTTATTCCATTGTTGACGGGTATGATGCTGGCCGCACGCTTTCGTGACTGGACAGAGCAACATGCTCCATTGCTGAACCGGCTGAGCTTTTTGTTGTTTTTTGCTCTGGTGGTTACTTTGGCATGGGTCAATGCGAATCGTCTGCCTGAATTATGGTCGACCGTCACCTTGGCGTGTTTAGGGTTATGTCTGATGGTGATGACGCTGTCAGCCTTTCTGACACAAGCTATGTTCTCCAATCGCTGCTATAGCCGGACACTGGCGATTGAAGCCGGGATTCAGAATGCCGGAACAGCGATGTTGATATCGGTGACCTTGTTACAGCGCCCTGAGTTAGCGTTAGTGGCCTTGTTCTACGGCATTTTGATGAATATTCCTGCGTTATTATTAATCTTTTATTCGCAGCTGCGGCAGCCTGTCTATACTGACTTCAGAGAAATCTGAGTCGCCCGGGGAAAAACTTGAAACCCAAGCTTCAATCCATCGAAAGTCGTCTGACCATCTATGTGCTGTTGTTCAGCGTTATCCTTGGGGTAGCGTTCAGCTCTGTGCAAATTGGTTTTGACTATGTGGGGGAGCGGCAGCGGTTTACTGAGCAGACTCGTGCCTTGTTGGCGCGGCAGCAAGCTTCTGCAGCTCTGGCGTTGTACAACTACGACAACCATGCCATGACGACCATCCTTGATAGTTTGAGGCTAAACCCAGCCATTGTGGCATCGGAATTACAAGAGCTTAACAGCGATTTTGGGGTCATCAGTGGCTGGTCTGCGGAAAAACGCGATGAGGCGGTAAAGAATCCGAATATCGTGGCTTTTCGGCAAGATCTGATGGAACCACAGACCTATACAACCGGGCAGAAAGCATTGGGTATGCTGACTGTTTGGGCGGACGAGCGCTTATTGCATCAGGGGTTTGAGCAGCGTGCCGGACTGACGCTGATGTTGGATGTGTTGCGTAACATTGTGCTCGCGTTTGTACTGATTATGGTATTTCGCTCTCGTCTGACTGGCCCGATCAAACGACTAACGGCACGCATTCTCGATGTTGACCCTAAGTCTCCGGTTAAGCTGCCGCTCTCGGTCGAAAGTCAGCTCAAAAACAGTGAACTCGATGATCTAACCAATAAAATGAATGCGTTGCTCTCGTCCATGGATGATGAAATCACCCAGCGTGATCTGGCAGAAAAACAAGTCCGTTTTCTGAATGAAAAACTGGAAGAGAAGGTTCGGCAACGTACTGAAGCGTTACATACCAGTAATCAGCAGCTGCAAAATAGCCTGGATGAACTGAAGCAAACCCAACATTTGTTGGTTAAAGCTCAAAATATGGCGGCATTGGGGCAGCTCGCTGGCGGCATGGCGCATGAGATTAATAACCCGATTGCGGTGGTGAACAGCAATCTCAGTATGTTGTCGGACTATCTCAATGATTTGATGAGTGTGGTTGGCGCACTTGAAGCCAAAGACCCTCAGGTTTCAGAACAGCCAGATGTACTTCTGCAAAAACTCAGGGTGCTGAAGAAGCAAGTCGATTTTGATTTTATTCGTGAAGATTCAGCTGACTTATTAGCCGCTTGTTTGCAGAGTACCAATCGGGTTCAGAATATTGTTGATGAGTTACAAACCTTTGTTGGCGGTGAAAGTCATGACCATCAGGCGACGCAACTCAGTACATTATTTCGTTCGGCGGTTCAGGAAAACCAACTGCATGAATCGAATGCCATTCAGATTATTGAACATTTTGATTGTGCGCATGATGACCTGTTGTGTAACGCACGTCAGGTCACCATGGTTTTAGGAAAAATCCTGCGTAATGCCCGCGATGCAATGCCGGATGGCGGTGTGATTGACGCCACCATTATGACATCAGACAAGCATATGTGTTTAACGATTCAGGATTATGGGGTCGGCATGTCTGAAGAGGAATTGATGTTTGCTACCAATCCTTTTTACACCCGCAAGGAAGTGGGTCAGGGCATGGGAATGGGGTTAACCGTTGCGTATAACGTCATGAGTAATCATGGTGGATCACTTGAGATTGACAGTACCAAAGGAGAGGGGACTTGCGTGAAGCTGACATTCCCTCATGCTTTGGCGCCCGAATAGCATTTGCGCATTCTTGCGGAAATCAGTAACGTCGCCATCCTCGGATAAAACAAACACTTCTAAAGACGATGGCAAACGATAAGCACTCTTCCAATAAAACCACTCAAAGCAAGCAGCCAGTCGATTTATCGGCATTATTACAGGGTGGGCTGGGCTCCGCTAATACAGATTCTGATAATAGTGGCTCTGTGTATTCCACGGCGGTTGGCAGAACCTGTCCTGGCTGCGGTCAGGCGGCTTCGGAGTGTGCCTGTAAAGGTGAGCAGCTTCCTGAGGGGGATGGTGTTGTTCGGGTCAGTCGTGAGTCTAAAGGTCGTGGTGGCAAAGTGGTGACTCTGGTAACAGGTATTCCTTTGTCAGGGGCTGAGCTGAAAACTCTGGCCAAGGACCTCAAAAAGAAATGTGGGGTCGGTGGCGCTTTGAAAGACGGGGTGGTTGAGATTCAGGGGGAACAGCGGGATCTGTTGGTCGCTGAGCTGACGAAGCGTGGCTTTACGGTGAAAAAGTCAGGTGGCTGATTTATCTCGTTTATACCAAAGCAGCAAATAATACACTTGGTGAATGCCTGGATTCCTGCGACAATAATGCTTTCGTGATTTCTGAGGCTTGGCTGTGAACCTGGATCGAATTGATCTGAACCTGTTGGTTTATCTGGATGTATTGCTGCGAGAAGGCAGTGTAACAAAAGCGGCCCAGCAGTTGGGTATTACTCAGCCCGCGATGAGTAATGGTTTGCGCCGTTTACGTGAACTATTTTCTGACCCCATTCTAGTGCGTACTTCCGATGGTATGACACCGACCGAGCGGGCGCAGGAATTACAACCGATGATTCGCAAAGCGCTGGGTGAGCTGGAAGCCGCATTACAGCCATTGGAAGATTTTGATGCAAAAATCAGCCATCGTGTGTTTCGCATTATGGTCAGTGATTATGCCGAATCGACTCTGGTTCCTGAGTTGGTTAAGCGCCTGCGCAATGATGCTCCAGATGTCATCCTCGATGTATTAACCCCATCCGATGTGACTTTCAAAGACGTTGAAGCCGGTAAGGTCGATATGGCCATCAACCGCTTTGATGATATGCCTCAGTCATTTCATCAGATGACCCTCTGGCAAGATGACTTTGTATGCCTGGTGAACCCAAATCATCCGTTGGTTGATCAGTTCGATTTAAACGCCTATCTCTCCAGTAAACATATCTGGGTAAGCAAAACCGGTATGGGAGCTGGGGTTGGTATTGATCCGGAGAAAGTCGTGCGCCTGGGCTGGGTCGATAATGCTCTGTCTAAGCTGGGTCATAAGCGTAAAATTTCGGTATTCACTCGTCACTATCAAATGCCGGCGTTACTGGCTCATAACAATGACCTGGTGGCGACATTGCCACGTCGTGTGGCTGAGATGCAGGCTGAATCCTCCTCCCTGCAAGTCAAAGAGCCGCCGTTTTCTATTCCTCCGTTTGAGCTGAAGATGGCCTGGTCGCCATTGTTGCAGCATCATCAGGCCCACCGTTGGCTACGCCGAACCATTGTTGATGTGGCTCAGCAATGTAAATAACACCTTACTTGGCTTGCCGTGCTTCTGGATTACTCGCTGCTGTTCAGCCTTTGATATGTGTCAATGTGCTGTCAACAGGCGTGAAATTATATCTTGGTCGATAGGGCGATGAGTTCCGTTCGCATGTCGGTTGGTGATAGCATGTTCAGCCTTCTCGGGGCTCGTTAACGAGCTTTGATTTTGTCTTCAATTGCTGTTTTTCAGTCAGGCAGGTGCACTATGGAATTTCAGGATTACCCTCAGGTGGCCATGGAATTTATGAACCGTGAGCATGAAGAGTTTGTTCGTCTGTTGAACAAGGCTGAGCAAAAGCTGCTGATGGGAGGCAAGTTCGCTAAGCACCTTAATAAGTTATACAACCATTGTGTTGAGCATTTTGCCCATGAAGAAGCTGAGATGCTGGCCAATAATTTCCCTCCTTATCCAATGCACAAACAGGAGCATGAGCGGGTTTTAGCGCTGTTTCGTGAGCAGTTGGATCATTATGAAAAACACCAGGACGATGAAGCCGCGCTGGAGTTTATTGAAGAAACCGTGCCACAGTGGTTTATCATGCACCTGAATACCATGGATAAGGTCACGGCTCAGTTTTTATATCAGCGTAAAGGCAACGTCGCCTGATGGTATTCTTCTTAGCTGTTAGCGGCTGAGTATCAGCGTCAGACAATGTTGATTGCCTGGCTCTAATGTGACCACGTCATCCAGTGCATTGGCGGTCTCAATGCAAACCATCTTTTGATAATCCTCAGGGCCAAACTGACTGAGTCGTCTGGCTTTTTCTATCCATGGATTCCAGACAATGCAGGACTGGCTGCCATAGGTGGTGAGATAAGTTATTCCTTCTGGTGTCTGGAGCCTTAGACGATTATTTTTTTGCTGATAAATCCGGTCGGTTTCGGCGGCAAAGTTGATTGGCCCTGACTGCGTGTATCGCTTCCATCCTTGTTGGTCACTGACTAGTGCATCGGCATACTGGCAGCCTTCCAGGCCATATACACGGGTAGCCTTGATATCCCGTGTGGGGAAATACGTATGTAATGCCTGGCTCAGGCTGAGTGGAGCCGTTGAGGTATTGGTTGTGATTAATGATACTTGGCAGCTTTTCTTGCTAAAAACAAAATGTGCCTCAAGCGTTGCGTTACCGTTCCAATGTGATTGATTATCTTGGTTTTTGTCTTGATTCGGCAAAAACAGACATACATTAACCTGATGACAGCTCTCTTTTATCCCCTTGATTTGCCAGGGAATAGTTCGGGCAAAGCCGTGTGTCGGAGCCTGATCAATATGAGCGATATGTTGTTGTACTGAAACCGGGTTTTTATCAGCATTGCCAAACCACGGCCAGCAAACAGGAATACCGCCTCGCAGTGACACTCCGCGTTTATAGTTCACCCGGTTGCTTAGCCATAACCAGTTATCCGGATCCTGAGTTGGGCGGAATGAAATCAGTTGAGCGCCCTGAAGTAATAAATCGGCTTCAAACAGAGGATGGCGCACTTCCAGGCAGGTAAGTTCATCACGTTGTTCGAGGCTGCAGAAGGCTAATGAGTTCATACGGGTTTCTCTGGTTTGATCTGTCTGTGAGGCAATCAGCAGATAGTGCAATAATTTTTTAAGTTGATGAAGTACTATTGCGTATTGATGAAGTAAGTGGTGTACGTATGATCAATAAGGTGGCTTTGAAAAAGAGCTTGTTAACCAGCCTGGATCAGGAAATTGATGAAGCGCTGAAGGCGGCCCGGCAGGCTCAGGAGACCGCCGCACATAAAGATAATCAGCCTGAAAACCAATACGATACGTTAAGCCTTGAAGCTGCTTATCTGGCGCATGGCCAGTCCGAGCGGATACTGAAATTACAGCAAGAGAGGCTTTTACTTGAAAAATGGCTGGCGCCTGAGTTTGATGCTGAGGCGGTTATCGGAACCGGAGCCTTGGTGACACTGATGAATGAAGAGAATATGCAGCGCCTGGTCTGGATTACACCGTGCAGCAGTCGTTTATTGGATCAGCAGATACAGGCCGTCAGTTCCGAAACTCCTTTAGCTAAGAGGCTGACGGGTTTGGCAGTTGATGATGAGGTGGTTTTGCCATTGAGGCTGCGCGAAGAATTGTGGTGCGTTGAGTCCATTCAATAGTTGAGCCCATTCAAAAAAGGTACTTTGATATACATGATGACAATGATTGAGCAGGAAGTCGGCATTATGAACCTCATCAGTCTGGTGTGGTTTTTGTTTTGTTGGATCAGTTATTCATTATTTGCTAAATACATGGCGAAAAAAGTGGCGTCGTTATCATCGGTGTTACATGTTCACCGGATTAACTGGATGAGGCGTTTGCTGCAGCGTGATGTGCGTGTCGGTGATGCAGCCTTGTTGTCGAATCTTGAGCGAAATGTAAACTTTTTTGCTTCGTCCTGTGTGCTGATTCTGGCGGGTTTGTTGGCTGCGTTAGCAGCAATTGAGGAATTGCAGCATATATTATCGGGTATTACTTTTGTCGAGCCGACAACATTGCTGGCGCTAGAGTTGAAAATTATTACGCTGGTGTTTGTTTTTATTTATGCGTTTTTTACCTTTACCTGGTCGTTACGCCAGTATGGTTTTGCTTCTGTGTTGGTTGGGGCAGCGCCGTTGCCAGACGATGATACCGTAACCGCTAATGAGAAGCGCAGCTTTGCTATTTATGGCGCAAAAATTATTGATCAGGCCAGTCATAGTTATAATTATGGATTACGATCCTTTTATTTCTCATTGGCACTGCTTACCTGGTTTGCCAGTCCTTGGGTGTTTATGCTGGCGGCCGCTGCGGTTGTTGGCGTTTTATATGAGCGTGAGTTTTTATCCAACTCTCTTCAGGCACTTAAAAAAGTGGAAGGGGTTGGCGAGAAGCTTTTTGAAGATGATAAAGAGCTGTATCGTCGTTCTCTGGTTAAACCTGTTAAAGAAAAATTACCGAAAAATTGAAGCGTTTCTGACTTTCCATTTTTCAACCGCCTGCTTTACAAGGCAGGCGGTTGAAGCGTGGAGTATAAGGGGCATGTCGGCTTATTCTTTGTCATTAATAAATTGAGACAACACTTCCCGGCTTTTTTGATTAAATACCGTAACAGACATGACTTCTGCCCTGACGGCCTGAGTTGGGTGTTGGCGATAGCGGGACTCCAGATAACAGCGATCTTTTCTCAGGCATAAGCGAAAGCCAATTTGTACTCTGAGGTCTCGGTCAGCCGTGTGAGGGTACGTTGTTTCGGGAGCTGCAAGCCATGACAGATCCTCAAATAAACCAGCTTCCCACTGCCAATCATTATTTTCTGTTTTTAATATTGTTGATTTTTTAAAGTTCAGGGTTGCCGCAACCCAGCGTTTTCCTTTTTCCTTTAAAACTGGCTGACCAAGGCGATTCAGTTCGGTTTCTTCTGATAAGGCAAATTCCAGCACAGATTTGGCTTTTTGACCGGGTTGATACAGTGCTGACTCGTCTGGAAACAGAGGGCTGTAAACTTCACTATCGGGAAGATTTCTCATGCCAACAATCGTGAAACTTTGTTTATTTTTACCGTAGTTATATTTCGCTGGCTGCAGGTTGAAGGTGTGAAAATAAGTGCTGTTACTTGATAGCTCAGCGTCAGCATTCTCTGAGAAAATCTGTTTGATTTGTTGTTCTGAAATGGTCGGTGTTAATGCCAATGCTTGTTGTGCTTGGCTGGTACGTTCTGATACGCGAAGTCTGCGCTGCTTTGCTTCCCGTTGCGCTTGCTGTGCCGCAAGCTCTGCACGTTGAGCTTCCAATAACTGCATTCGACGTAATTCTTCTTTTGACGGACCACTACAGGCACCGAGTAGCGTGGCAAAAATGATGATCAGGCACAGTGGCAGGTGAGCACGAAATGACATGATGGATCCTTTACTTGTTCGGGTTTGGCAGGGATACGCCCTAGGGCCTGTTAACACTATTTCGATCACGCTGTTATGACTGAAAATTTTTCAATCCAGGCGCGAAGAGTGATGTTTAACGGGTTAAATGAATGATGAGCAACACAGAATGAAGGATTTTCAGCCATAACCCGAAGGGCTGATGTCAGTTTCTCCCTGAGCTGTGTTATTCGTTGCTTATTTAACTCGTTAAACCACGCCACTCATGCCTTGCCCATGAAAAAACTGACTGCCAGCAGCAAAGATCTAAATAGTGTTAACAGGCCCTGATCTGTTGTTATTTTCTTTGTTGGAGATTATAACGGGATTTTATGGTTGTGTACGAGTCGGCAGGGATAAGTGCTCTGGACAAAAATGGACCTCTGTGAGAATCTAGTCGCAGTTAAATAATCCGGTGTTATTGTGAAATTTCTGTCTTTATTTTGTACTTTGCTGATAGGTGTCTGCTTGATTTCTGGTTGTGCAGAATCACCAATGAGCAAGTTATCCGATAAAGAATTACGCAAGCGGCATGCGCAATGCCGTACGGGTGTTAATCTTTCTGCTCCTGAGATTCAGGTGTGTAAAAACATCGCACGTGAATGTGAGCGGCGAGCTGAAAAAGGGAATTGGGCTTGTTAGAGTCTGGTTTCGCTCTTTGCTTCAGCTGATTCAAACATTTCTTTTCTCTCGCGGGTGATATCAAGTTATACCGTATCTCATCCTGCGTTTCTTTTGCGTTTCTATCGTAGGAATTCCTGATGGCTTGTAGTAGTGTACGAAGCCTGTTGGAAAATCATGTGAAGGAAACCCCATGAAGTTAACAAAATTTGCACCCGTAATGGTACTGGGTGCGGCATTATTGGTCGGTTGTGGCCAGGAGGAAAAAGTGAAGTTAGAGAACCATATTGATCAGGCAAGCTATGGTGTGGGTCTGAACATTGGTCGTCAACTGGCAAGTGAGTCAGTTGAAATGAATGCGGATGCTATTGCTGCGGGTATTAAAGATGTTCTGACTGAAGCAGAGCAACGCATTGATGATTCCGTGATTGAAGCGGCGTTTAATCAGGTACGTGAAGAGCAGCAACGTAAGCAAGATGCTCTGAATGATGCAGCAGCGAAGGCCAGCGAAGATTTTCTGGCTGAAAACGCTAAGCGTGATGGTGTTCAGGTTACTGAATCCGGCTTGCAATATGAAGTTTTGACCGCAGCAGAAGGTGAGGGCGAGAAGCCGGCAGCGACTGATACTGTTCGTGTTCATTACCACGGCACTCTGACCGATGGTACTGTATTCGATAGTTCTGTTGAGCGTGGCGAGCCTGCACAGTTCCCAGTGAATGGTGTGATTAAAGGCTGGATCGAAGCGCTGCAACTGATGCAGCCAGGCGATAAGTGGAAGCTGACTATCCCTGCAGATCTGGCTTATGGCGCTCGTAGCCCAAGCCCTAAAATTCCAGCGAACTCTGCGCTGGTATTTGAAGTGGAGCTGCTGGAAATTGTTAAGTAACAACTTCTGAGCTTTGAAAGAAGACCCGTGATGCATCTGTATCATGGGTTTTTTTATGTAAAAACACAGCTAAAAATTTAATAAAGATAAAAGCTATTTTTTAAGAAACTTTAAATTAAATGTTAAGCAGAACGCTTAGAAAGAAGTGGCTCCCCGAGCTGGACTTGAACCAGCGACCAATAGATTAACAGTCTACTGCTCTACCGACTGAGCTATCGGGGAACAAAGGTGAACGAATAATCGTTCTAAACAAATTGTTGGTCGGGGTAGAGAGATTCGAACTCCCGACATCCTGGTCCCAAACCAGGCGCGCTACCAGACTGCGCTATACCCCGTTTGTTGTCGCCAGATTTACTTCGTGAGAAGTTGGCTCCCCGAGCTGGACTTGAACCAGCGACCAATAGATTAACAGTCTACTGCTCTACCGACTGAGCTATCGGGGAACATCTCTCAACAACGGGGCGCATTCTATGGAGAAGAGTTTGCCCCGTCAACACTTTTTTTTAAGAAAATTTAAAAAAAGCTAACAAAAACAAAAAACTAGGGCCTGTTAGTTGGTTTGGCAACCAGGCTCACAACTACCCCTGCTGTTTTTTGTAAACGTTCTCAAACACGTAGTTAGTGGCATCGACAAAACCTTCAATCGAGCCACAGTCAAAGCGCTTACCACGGAACTTATAGGCCATGACACAACCTTCCTGAGCTTGTTTCATCAGTGCATCCGTGATCTGAACTTCACCATTTTTGCCAGGCTCGGTATTTTCAATTTTGTCGAAGATATCCGGAGTCAGAATATAACGACCAATGATCGCGAGGTTAGATGGAGCCTCTTCTTTAGCTGGTTTCTCAACCATATCGGTAACACGGAACAGGCCATTCCCCATATCTTCACCGGCAATCACACCATATTTGTGTACCTGATCTTCAGGAACTTCCTGAATGGCGACTACCGAACAGCGGAACTGGTTATAGATTTTTACCATTTGCGCCAGTACACCTTCGCCATCTTCGGCAGGTACACACAGGTCGTCCGCTAACACCACGCCGAATGGCTCATCACCCATCAGGTTGCGGCCAGATAAAATTGCATGGCCTAAACCTTTCATATGGTTCTGGCGGGTAAAAGCAAAATCATTGTTATCGATCAGCTCACGAATAGAACTCAGCAGGGTTTCTTTACCGGAGCCCTGGATCTGGTGTTCCAGCTCATAGCTGATATCAAAGTGGTCGGCGATGGCGCGTTTGCCACGGCCTGTGACAAAGCCAACCGTGGTCAGGCCGGCTTGATCGGCTTCTTCAACGCCATATTGCACCAGGGGTTTGTTCACCACGGGTAGCATTTCCTTTGGCATGGATTTCGTTGCAGGTAGGAAACGGGTGCCATAACCGGCAACAGGAAATAAACATTTGCGAATCATTGGATTCAATCCTTTGTCATCTACTTTTAGAACAATTGGCTCATTAATGAATTATTACACGGCATGAGCGAATAAGAGAGATTATGTCAGAATTGTTGCGTTTATGCGTCAATAGCAGCTCAATCTATCTTTAATTTATCCGTCAGCAAGTTCGATGCCTAACAACCAACAGTGTACCTTTACATTTGTACGATCTTGTCACGAGTACAGAAATGCCCGGTTTGTTACAACGCTTAGGCCTGAATAGTGCTTAACTTTTAAATCAGACATACAGTGTTAATGGCTTAGACGTAAGACATCTCTTCCTGTGGGATTGCTAATACGCACTAAAATAAAGCAAATGAGGAACGGCAATGCATATAGACGCACCATTTGAGCTGATTCTGTTTGGTGGCCTGGGAGATTTATCCCAGCGTAAGCTGTTGCCCGCCATGTATATGCTGTTCTGTGATGGGCGTTTACCTGAGACGGGAAAAATTGTGGCGATTACCCGCCGTGAGTTGGTGCGCGAAGACTTTCTCCAGCAGGTTCGCCAAGCGTTAAGGCAACACCTGGAAGCCCGCTATTTTGATGAAGGCTCATGGAATCAGTTTGTTGAGTATCTGATATGCCACACCATTGATCTGGGCGACCCTGGTACTTTTGTTCAATTAGAGCAGGCATTGAATAAGCAATGCCAGAATCGGGTGTTTTATCTGGCTACTGGCTCTGATCTCTACACTGATATATGTGCCGGGTTACACGGTAGCGGTCTGATTCATGAGCATGCCAAGGTCGTGCTGGAAAAACCCATTGGCCATGATTTTGAATCAGCCACTCAGATTAATAATGCAGTGGCAGAGTATTTTGCTGAGTCCCAGATTTATCGTATTGACCATTATCTAGGCAAAGAAACAGTACAGAACCTGATGGTACTGCGGTTTGCCAACTCTCTGTTTGAACATCAGTGGAATCACAAATACATCGATCATATTCAGATAACGATTTCTGAATCGCTGGGAGTAGAAAAGCGCGCAGGTTTTTATGATCACGTGGGCGCGATGCGCGACATGTTCCAGAATCACCTGCTGCAATTGTTGTGTATTACTGCCATGGAGCCGCCAGCGAGTCTGGAGTCGGATGCGATCCGTGACGAGAAGGTAAAAGTATTGCGCTCGTTAAAAGCGATTACCGGAGAAGCCATTAACGATAAGGTTGTGCGTGGTCAATACGATGCCGGTGTAGCCGATGGTAAACCGGTGCCACGCTATCGGGATGAGCCGGATGTGGCAGTCAAAAGCCAGACGGAAACCTTTGTTGCCGTTAAGGTAGAAATTGAAAACTGGCGCTGGGCCGGTGTGCCTTTTTACTTGCGTACCGGTAAACGTCTGGCGGAACGTGCCTGCGAAATTGTGGTGCACTTTAAGGAGATACCGCACTCTATTTTCCCGTTGCAGCATAAAAACACCATGGCCAATAAACTGGTGTTTCGGTTGCAACCGGATGAAGGTATTCGTCTGATGTTATGCGAGAAAAAGATTGGCCCGGGCATGAGCGTGCGGCCGATGAACTTAAGTCTGAATCCGGCAGACCATAAAAAAACCCGTGTACCTGAAGCGTACGAAAGGTTATTGTTTGACGTTTTGGTTAGCAATGCAACGCTGTTTCTGCGAGACGATGAGCTTATGGAAGCCTGGCGTTGGGTTGACCCGATTTTAACCTTCTGGAATGACCTCGAACAACGACCTGAACCCTACACCTCGGGAAGTTGGGGGCCTGCAGCAGCGACCCTGTTGCTCGCCAAAGACGGGCGTCTATGGGATGAGAATAGCTAAATGATTAACGATAACCGTTTCTCCGATACACACACTCTGGCTCAGCAATTGGCTGATTCTGTTGCGAAAAAAATGCAGTCAGTGATTGATGAGCGTGGCCGGGTATCCCTGGCAGTGAGTGGTGGCACAACTCCAAAAGAGTTTTTTCAGAAATTATCCGAAAAAGAGCTCGACTGGGCCAAGGTACTGATCACATTAGTCGACGACCGTTGGGTTGACGATGCCGATGACAACAGCAACCAACGGCTGGTCAAAGAAAATTTACTGATCAATCAGGCTAAGCTGGCCTACTTTGTGCCTCTGAAAAATGATGAGGAAAGCCCGAAAGAAGGCCTGATGATCAGTGAAAATCGTCTGCATGAGCAGATTGATGAACTGGATATTGTGGTACTAGGCATGGGGCTGGACGGCCATACGGCGTCCTGGTTCCCGGGTTCCGAAGCATTAGCCCAATGCCTGGATGAACAAGCGGCGGCGTGTTGTTTTGCCGTGATGGATGCTCCTGGTTTTCCTCAGCGTATGACCATGTCGTTATCACTGGTGCTGCGCTCGAAGCACATTTACCTTCATTTTGAGGGTGAAGAGAAAAACAAAGTGTTTGAGCAAGTGTGTGATGAACATGACAAACACAACTTTGAACCTATGCCGGTTCGTTCCATTCTGTTCCAGAATCAAGTACCGGTGAATATCTATCGGAGTGCTTAATGCCACATAACCGCGATGCTGACGTATCTTTGAACCCCATTGTTCAACAAGTTACCGAACGTCTGATAAAACGCAGCCAAACACAACGGCAAGCGTATCTCCAGATGATTCAGCAAGCGGTTCAGCAAGGGCCAGTGAGAGATCAGCTAAGCTGCACTAATCTGGCCCATGATTACGCGGCAGCCCCGGATGACGATAAGCTAATCTTAAAATCTTCTCAGCGCGCCGCTAATATCGCCATTATCTCTTCTTATAACGATGTGCTCTCGGCACATGCACCATACCGGCATTACCCGGAACAAATTAAAACTGCGTTAGCAAAAGCTGGTCATGTGGCTCAGATGGCCTCTGGCGTGCCCGCCATGTGTGATGGTGTGACTCAGGGTCAGGATGGTATGGAGCTGTCGCTGTTTAGCCGTGATGTGATCGCCATGAGTGCCGTGGTTGGTCTGTCTCACCAGGTGTTTGATGGCGCCGTGATGCTGGGGATCTGCGATAAAATTGTGCCTGGCTTGTTGATGGCAGCGCTACGTTTTGGTCATCTGCCAACCATCTTTATTCCAGCCGGGCCAATGCCCAGTGGCATCGGTAATTCCGAAAAAGCCAAAACCCGTCAAGCATTTGCGGCCGGAGAGGTCGGCGAAGACGAACTGCTGAGCAGTGAGATGGCATCGTACCATTCCGAAGGCACCTGCACGTTTTATGGCACTGCAAATTCCAATCAAATGTTGATGGAAATGCTGGGAATTCAGCTTCCCGGCTCTTCTTTTATTAATCCGAATAATCCATTACGACGTGTATTAACGGACTACGCTTCGCAGCTGGTGGCGCATAAAACCGCGCTAGAACCCGGGTTTATGCCACTGGGCCAGATGATTGATGAACGCAGCATCGTTAATGCCGTGGTGGGCTTATTGGCGACCGGTGGCTCGACCAATCATAGTATTCACTTGGTTGCGATTGCGCGTATGGCGGGTATTGAACTGACCTGGGAAGATATGGCCGACTTGTCGAATGTGGTGCCGTTATTAGCCCGAGTTTACCCCAACGGGGCGGCGGATATTAACGCCTTTCAGCGCAGTGGTGGCATGGCGTTTCTGATGCGTGAGCTGGCATCGGAAGGACTGTTACATACGGATGTAAACACCATTATGGGGACTGGCCTGAGTGATTATTTTCAGGAACCTTATCTTGATAGTGATAACCAGCTGGCCTGGCGCCCGGCCGTTTCCGAAAGTCTGGATTTATCGGTGTTAGCGCCCGCACATGCGCCGTTTATGCGTGAAGGCGGTATGAAACTGGTCAGTGGCAATCTGGGTAATGCCATTATGAAGGTATCGGCGGTGCCGGATGATCGCTGGGTTATTGAAGCACCAGCGAAGGTATTCACCGATCAGAACGACGCATTGGCAGCCTATAAAGCCGGTGAATTAAATCAGGATGTTGTTGTGGTGCTGAAACAGCAAGGCCCTAAAGCTAATGGTATGCCTGAGCTGCACAAATTAACCCCGGCGCTGACCAACCTTCAGGATGCTGGATTCAAAGTAGCATTGGTGACCGACGGGCGCTTATCCGGTGCCTCAGGAAAAGTACCTGCTGCGATTCATTTGTCGCCGGAAGCTTGTGCGGGTGGCCTGATTGCAGCCATTAAGGATGGTGATGTGGTGCGTTTGGATGGCCATGCGGGTGAGCTGAGTGTGTTCACGGAAGGGTTTGAACAGCGTGAATTTGAAACACCCCAGGCACAGGTCAGTTTTGGCTTGGGACGGGAAATATTTCAGGTCTTCCGTAATCAGGTCAGCTCGGCTGAGCAAGGTGCCATCAGCATTGATTTCTGAAGGAGTCAGGCGATCTTTTCAAAAGCAGCAACAGGATGTTGCGACCGCCCGGCAGGCACAGGGATGTGCCTTCGGGGCGGCGGCTGAAAAGATCGCCTGGTTCCTGTTTATTGGCAATGCTGGCTGATACGAATTTAACAGGAGAAAACACGATGAAGTGGGATTTATGGTTAGAGCGTGCCAAACCTCTGATTCCGGTGATTGTGATTGACGACCCGGATCATGCGGTACCAATGGCGCAAGCATTGGTAGACGGCGGTGTGCGTTTGCTGGAAGTCACGCTCAGAACTGAGCACGGCCTTGAAGCGATTCGTACCATCAAAAAGGAGGTACCTGATGCCATTGTTGGCGTAGGGACTGTCACCAATGCTCAGCAGCTGGAGGATGCACTGCATGCGGGCGCTGAATTTGCCGTTAGCCCCGGAATGTCGCAGGAATTACTCGATTGCGCCCGAAACTGGGGCGGCTCTTACCTTCCTGGTGTCGCTACACCCAGTGAAGTGATGCAGGCCCGTAATGCCGGGTTTAAATATCAGAAGTTTTTCCCGGCTGGAGCGGCAGGTGGCATTGAAATGTTAAAGGCTTTCTCCGGGCCATTTCACGATGTGATGTTTTGCCCAACCGGCGGTGTGGGGGCTGACAATTATCAGAAGTATCTGCAACAAAACAACGTGTTTGCTGCTGGCGGCAGCTGGTTAACCCCCAAAGAGGCTATTTCGGCACAAAATTGGCAAGCATTAACAGCATTAGCGATCGCCAGTTAACCGTGCGAACTTAAAGCGAGAATTAATAGCGCGAATTTAAAGTGTCAGTTAAAAGCGCCGGAAGAAGGGAAAGGGGAGATGTATGTCGCAGGCCGCTGCCAATCAGTTTTCTAAACGATTATCCGCCATTTATCAGGGAGTGATAGACGACAATCAGATTCATCAAGTTAGCGAGCGTTTGTTAGCACGTTGCCAAGAATTTGCCGAACAACAAAACAGTGTGGTTGCCGAGCAGGCTGCCCAAGCGACCGATCCAAGATGGGATGAACAAGACGTTATCCTGATTACCTACGGCAACAGTATTCAGAAAACGGGTGCGGTGCCACTGCAAACACTGCATCACTTTTTAACGCAATATCTCGCCGATACCGTTAACAGCGTTCATATCCTGCCGTTTTTTCCTTACAGTTCAGACGATGGTTTTTCCGTTATTGATTATCGACAAGTGAATCCCGATTGGGGGGATTGGCCGGATATTGAAGCCATTGCCCGGGACTTTGATGTGATGGCCGATCTGGTGATTAATCACTGCTCGCGTGAAAATCTATGGTTTATCGACTTTATTGGTAATCGTGAGCCCTACAAAGATTATTTTATTGAAACAGACCCGGAACTGGATTTATCTCAGGTAACCCGGCCGCGTAATACGCCGTTATTATCCCCAGTGCATACCCATGAGGGGATCAAACATGTCTGGGCGACCTTCAGTGAAGATCAAATTGATTTAAATTTTGCTAACCCGGAAGTGTTGCTGGAATTTGTCGATATTTTCCTGATGTATATCGAGCGTGGTTCTCGTTTTATCCGCCTCGATGCCATCGCGTTTTTATGGAAAAAAATTGGCACGAATTGTTTGCACCTGCCACAAACCCATGAAGCGGTAAAATTACTGCGTGATGTTCTCGATTACGTTGCGCCCAAAGCGGTATTAATTACCGAAACCAATGTGCCGGTAAAAGAAAATCTCAGTTATTTTGGCCAGTCTGATGAAGCACATATGGTGTATCAGTTTGGTTTGCCGCCGCTGGTTCTGCATGCTCTGAACCGGGGGAATGCCAGCTTTTTAAGTGACTGGGCGCTGAGCATTCCCAAGCTACCAGATGGTTGTACTTACCTGAATTTTACTGCCTCGCATGATGGTATTGGGGTACGCCCGGTCGAAGGCATTTTGCCGGAACGTGAAGTGCAGGATTTAATCGACTGTATGCACCGCTTTGGTGGATTTGTCAGTATGAAAGCCAATCCTGACGGCAGTGAAAGCCCGTATGAAATTAACATCACGCTGTTCGATGCCTGTATGGGAACCCGCCGAGGCGTCGATCATTTCCAGGTGCCGCGCTTTATCTGCTCTCAGGCGATTATGCTGGGGATGCAGGGCATTCCGGCCGTGTATATTCATAGTTTAACAGCAACGCCTAATGATTTAGCCCACGTCGAACAAACCGGGCGAACCCGATCAATTAATCGCAAAATCTGGGACGAAGAAGAGTTAATGTGCCTGCTGGATAATCCGGTGACACCACAGGCCGAAGTGTTTGCTGAATTACGCCGGATGATCTCCATTCGTCGTCAGCAGGCGGCATTTCACCCGCAAGCACGTCAGCAGGTGATTAAAATTAATTCGGATTTATTTATTCTGAAAAGAACAGCGTGTGATAAAAGCCAGGTGATTTACGCCATTTCAAATGTCACTGAGCGTATTTTGAAATTACCGATGGCCAGCTTGGGAGTGTTGCCCGATGGCTTAAGTGATTTATTGGCGGAACAAGATGGCGCTATTGGTGAGCAGTTGACTTTGTCACCTTATCAAACGCGTTGGCTGGCTTTTGCTGAAGACAGTTGAGAAACAATAAAAAAACCGGTCAGATTACTCGAATCTGACCGGTTTTTTTATTGCGTAAAAGAATTACTCTTCAGGCCGCTGCTTATCAGCCTTCAAGCAACTTTACGGCTTTTTTCGAGATAGGCTGATTCGAGTAAGCTAACCCCAGCTTGTTGAGATACACCATACGATCCGCTTTTAACGGGTTAATTTCTTCCAGCTCTTTGCCGTTGGTTTTGTAGACTTCACCCAGGTGCTGCAGATAAGCATTGCCCGGCTCCATCAATAACGCCGCACCGCCTGCATCGGTTTTCACATGTGTATTTTCTTCTTCACTTAACGTGACTTCAAATACCACTGGCGTTTCGCCATTGCTGAAGTACAGGTTACGGCTTTTGGCTTTTTGGTCTGCCCAGTAATACGCTAACTCTTTACTCTGTGTCAGGAAAACCGGATCTTCGGCAGTAAAAGCGGGCGCCTGAATGGTTTGCAACGTGCTTTGCATACGTTTCATCAATGCAGCATCACCACCACCTACTAAGCCCTGGTTGGTGACCGAGGTGATCAGGCCAGAGGACGTGCCGTGATACCACACGTTGCTGGTAGCAAAACCATCATCAGACAGCAGTTCTTTGGCGTCCTGGAGGTATTCAGGGGTTTTCAGTTCAGTCATAAGAAAAAGTCCGGGCGACAGCCGCCATCAAGATAAGCACAATCAATAGGGCGCGAATCATACCAAGGAATCGGCTATACGTCATAAGCATGGCTTAAATGTCCGCCATAAGCCTCGGTTATAGATGATCGCATTGCACTCTCAGTTCGACGGTTCAGTTCGACGTCTGGGCAAGTTTTGCTCTGATCCAGCCATAAAACAGCAGGTAAGCCACCGAGCACAATAACGATAGCAGTGTTCCCCAGTGCAACCCGGCCAGTGGGTAGAACGCGCTAACAGCAAGGCAGTAGACCACCAGTGCGCCAATGCCGTCCGGGTAATGCTTGATGCTGGTCGACAATACCTGGGCGCCGTAGCTGATGTGTAATATCAGCATCAGCGGGAAAAATGAAACCGGGAAGGCGGCTAATAAACCAGCTCTTTGTGGCCCTAATAATTCAGCCAAACCTGTGATCAGCAGGATAGACGTCGTTGCAATTCCTGCTCTGAACAGCAGAGTGAACCATTTGTTCGCCCACACACCGGTCGGCTGCTGAGTAATCTGGCGCTCAGGAATCGACTTCAGCAAGGTGCGGAACAGCAGAATGGCAAAGACAACCACCAGTAGATTGACCCCGCGGTGTTGAGGCAGTTGTTGCAAGGTCAGCGCCGTTAGCAAAAAACAGCTCAACCCAGCAATGATCGCCAGCGGCAAAAACGTCAGTTTTGGCAACCGTTGAATTACCTGCTGGTAGCCCCAGGCAAGACAAATAGCAGCAGAAAGCCCGGGCAGGGTATAAACGGCACTTTGTGCAGCAAACTCAGTACCTTGCTGCCAGCCAAAAAAGTACAGCGCAATGGCTGTTCCTAATGGGAAGCCGGCCAGTAACCCGGCATGGCGCGGACTTAAACGCTCAGCGACTTTGGCAAGCAGAATAACAGTGGCAAAGGTGATGATAATTTTGGCGAACAGCAGCACAGAGAAACCCAATAACGATTTTAAATTTCATTGTGTCACAGAACTACATCGGGGCGCAGTGCTATTAAAGCAGCATCGGGAAACGCCTCTGTGTACAATGCCATGCATTTGTGAAGCAGAAGTCAGGTAAACTTTTAGCCGCCGCCCCGAAGGCACATCCATGTGCCTGCCGGGCGGTCGCAACATCCTGTTGCTGCTTTAAAAGTTTACCTGACTCCTGCTGTTACTCTTACTAATGAAAACATTGCTTGTTATTGGCTACGTCTGGCCTGAACCCAAATCCTCAGCGGCAGGCAGCCGTATGTTGCAACTGTTGCGTGCGTTCCAACAGCAGGAATATCGCATTGTGTATGCGTCTCCTGCGGATCGCAGCGATCATGCAGTTGACCTCGTGAGCCTGGATATTCAGGCAGAATCCATTGCATTAAATTGCAGTAGCTTTGATGACTTTATTTCCGCGTTAAATCCAAAAGCCGTGATGTTTGACCGTTTTATGATGGAAGAGCAGTTTGGTTGGCGGGTGGAAAAATACTGCCCTGATGCGCTTCGTATTCTAGATAGTGAAGACTTACATTTTCTTCGTCATGCCCGACATGCCGCCTTAAAAGCCAATGCCGAGAATATTATTCAGCCCGATGCTGAATATTTATATTCCGATATGGCCAAGCGCGAAGTCGCAGCTATTTTACGTTGTGACCTGACGTTAACGATTTCTGAGTTTGAAATGGAGCTATTGCAGCGGTGTTTTAATATTCCGGCTAATATTCTGCACTATTGCCCGTTTATGTGTGTTCACCACCAGGTAAAATTTGAACTTCCTACCTATGAAGAGCGACAGCATTTTGTCTCCATTGGCAATTTTCGCCACGAACCAAACTGGGATGCCGTGCGTTATTTAAAAGAACGCATCTGGCCTGTCATTCGCCAGCAGCTGCCCAGCGCAGAGCTGCATATTTATGGGGCTTATCCGCCTAAAAAAGCCACACAGTTGCACAATGAAAAACAAGGTTTTCTCGTCAAAGGCTGGGCGCATGATGCCTTGCAGGTGGTTGCTGAAGCCCGGGTGATGTTAGCGCCACTACGTTTTGGCGCGGGGTTGAAGGGTAAGTTGATTGATGCTGCACTGTGTCATACCCCGGCGGTGACAACCAGTATTGGTTCAGAAGGCATGTATGGCAATTCGGAAAAAACTTGTGGTGAAAGCACCTCTTTGATTAAGGCCGCGGCCGTGGCTGACACTGATACCCTGTTTGCTGCAGAAGCCGTGCGGCTTTACAACAATGAGCCAGACTGGCGACACGCTTCCAAAGCCGCATCTAAAGTGATTGCGACTCGTTTTGATTATGCCAGGCATAGCCAAGCCTTAATGGAAAAAATGGGCTTAGTTGCAGTTAATATTCAGCAGCATCGGTTGGATAACTTTTATGGGGCTATGTTACGCCACCACAGTTTAAAGAGTAGTCAGTATATGTCGCAGTGGATCGAGGCGAAAAATAAGTTGTTATAACACGCCGGTCTACCTGTTCCACCAATAAAACAGTGTGTAGCAATCTGTAATATTGACGGTATTCGGATGCTTGTTCAGTCTGCGTGTACTGAATAACAACGGATAATGGGTACCTTGATGAAATTATACGATGCTGAATTTGCTCCCAGCCCACGCCGAGTGCGAATCTTTTTAGCGGAAAAAGGCCTTACCGATATTGAATGCATTAAGCTGAACTTGCCCGCTGGTGAAAACCTGACGGAAGAGTTCGCTCATAAAAACCCAACTTGTAAAGTGCCGGTGTTAGAGTTGGATAATGGCACCTGCATCAGCGAAGTGGCGGCAATCTATCGTTATATTGAAGAGATTCAGCCTGAAAACCCGTTGTTAGGAAATACAGCTGAGGAAAAAGCCACGATTGAAATGTGGGACCGACGTATTGAATTTGCCTTTTTATATCCGGTTTTTAACAGCTTTCAGCATACCAGTGGTATTTTTAAAGACCGTATGACCCCGGTTGCGGAGTGGGGAACAGAGGCACGTAATATTGCCGCTAAGTTCTTCCCGATTATGGAAAGCCAGTTGGCAAACCATACTTATATCGCAGGAGAAAGCTTCTCCGCTGCGGATATCAGTGCGTTGGTCACACTCGAGTTTGCAAAAGTGATTAAATTGAGGGCAGATGAACAATATCCAAATATTCAGCGCTGGTATGAGTTGCTAAAACAACGCCCTTCTTACTCTGCCTGAATACAGTGTTGATAATACATCTGTGTTTTATATGCAAAGATGTATTATCAATATCGGTAATAAATAACTATTTGAATTATGTTTGATATCCGATATTATCCTATATCCCATTCGGGATATATCGTTCTGGTTGTTATTTGGCCAGCATCATAATAAAGATGATATTGTTTGATAACTTAATAGAGGTATTCTGTGAGCGTATTTGCCACTGATATTGATAAACAAATCCAGCAACACCAACAAAAAATCGAAGAGCTGGAGAAGCTGAAGGTTGATCAGGAACAAAAATTCGAAGGCATTAAAGAATTTGATGTTCAGATCAAACGTCTGTGTAACCAAAATAGCTTGACTGAAAACGAACTGTACGTTTCTCGCTCAGAACAAATTGAAGCCTGGTTAATCAGCATGGCAAAAGCCGATGCACCGTCTTCAATTTATAAAAACCTGAAAAAGCATTTTGAAAAAGTCATTGCTCGTGAAGCGCGCAATGGCGGTAAGGCAGAAAAAGTATCCTCTCTGCCTAAGCCAAAGTTGGCCGTTGGTGTATACCAAAATCCAGCCACCAGTGAAAAGGTCGAAAAAATCAAACGTAACCCACGTCAGTTAGACGAGTGGATTGCGGAATACGGTTTTGAAATTGTTAAGACCTGGAAAGTAAGCTAATCGCTTATTGTTCTGCCTGATTAGCTGTTGCAGCCGATCTGAAAAAGCCCCGGATAACTTTATGATTATCCGGGGCTTTTGTTTTTCAGGCGTTAGTTTTTCAGGTGTTAGCTTTTCAGGAATGTGTTCTCTGGTTGTTAAAAGCTAATCCAGTCGGATTCCTGTGGCGCCATCGATTCATTCCAGGCTTTGACCAGCTTGGCCAGCTCATGGGCCTGATGATGCAACTTATGTAACTCATCATTAGAATTATTGTCTGCAATCACAATCGGAATTTTTCGCAGCTCAGCCACAAGAGGGTGATCTGGTAGCTGCATTTTGTTGCGTTCCAGCGTCCAGCGAAGATTATTCGCCAACATCCGGAAGAAGGTGATTTTGGTTTTCAGGCTGAACAACGTGAAATCTTCCAGGTCGGCAAAATACTGGAAGTCGATTCCCGCCAGTAACACTTGTTTATCACTGACTTTGATCGAAGCTGAGCGTTTGAAGTTCAGCAGCATGGCCATTACCCCAAACATCTCTCCCGGGTTAATTTCACCAATGACTTCTTCATGCTCGTCATCGGCCATGACTTGCAATTGGCCCTTTAACGGAAAGTAGAGAATATTGGCATCATCACCCTGATGAATAATGACTTCTCCCGGATCGGCTGTCACAAATTGGCTGACGCTCATCAGCAGTTCAAACTGGTCCGAGTCCGATTGAATCAGGTCCTTAAAAAAGGTCACACTGTTTACGGCACGATGCAGAGTCTCTAACGGGTAGTCTGCTTGAGTCACACGACGCATACTTCAGCCTTAGTTACAAATAACAACAGTTTTGAAATATAGCACTTAGTAGCAGATAGCAAAGCTCAATAAGCAAATAACTCGGCACAAACAGATAATTGTGTCTCACTCCTGATGAAAATCAGGAAACGCACTAAAAATGACAATAAAAAAGCGACATTTGGAGTACCAAATGTTGCTTTTATGGTCAGCAATTTATCGCTGCAGCGTTGTTTTCTTATTGAGCGTTCAATGCTTCTTGCATGGATTGCTCGGCGACTTTTTCCAGCCAGCCGAAATCCATGTTTTTATGCGCTTCACAGATAAACCATGGCTCGCGGGAATCCGGCTCCAGCATCACGCCGTGTTTGATCAGATTGTGAGCAAACTCGGTGTATAAATCGCTGTTGGTTTGTTTCCAGTCGCGGTAGTTCTGCGGCACGATATTGCCCAGGTGAATACCAAACATGGAATCCGGACCAGCAAAGCGGTGATCCACACCAAACTTATCGAACACTTTTGCCAGAATGCCCTGAATCTTTTTACCGGTAGCGTTGATGCTGTCTAACGCATCGGTGTCACGTAAGGTGCTCAGGGTGGCTTTGGCGGCGCTCAGGGCAATCAGGTTAGCAGTATAAGTACCACCGTGGGTTACACCACCTTTACCGAAGCTGATTTTATCCATGATGGCGGCTTTACCACCAAAGGCCGCGACCGGATAACCGTTACCCATGGCTTTAGCGTAAGTAGTCAGGTCGGCGTAAATACCGTACAGCTCCTGGGCGCCACCTTTGGCGACACGGAAACCGGTTTTTACTTCGTCGATGATTAACAGCGAGCCATTTTGATCACAGATATCACGCAGCTTCTGCATGTATTCCTGCGTGGAAGCGATGGAACCACAGTTACCCATGATTGGCTCAATCACGATGGCGGCAATATCGTCACCGACGCGGGCGAAGACTTCGTCCAGCGCTTCAGCATCGTTCAGAGAAACGGTTTCCAGATGCTCACGGCTGGCTTCCGGAATACCACCACCGAAGGATTTGATTTCCGGAATGGTGCCTGATTCCGGGTCCCAGCTGTCGACGTCGGGTTTCCACATCATTTCATCGTATAAACCGTGGAAGCCACCTTCGACCACAACCACCTTATTGCGGCCGGTGTAACCACGGGCGGTACGGATCGCACCCAGTACTGCTTCGGTACCGGAGTTAGCGAAACGCATCTTCTCGATTTGCGGACACATGGACTTCACCAGCTCGATCACTTCGGAATCCATCTTGGTCGAGAAACCGGTCATGGTGCCGATGTTCTGGATGCTGTTGATGACCGCGTTGTCGATACGCTCATCGCGGTAACCCAGGATGATAGGGCCATAAGCCAGACGGAAATCAACGAAGGTTTGCTCATCTTCATCAGTGATGGTGCAACCTTTCATGTTCTTCACGAATACGGTGTTTTCGTCGCCCCAATAGCGGTAGCTGTCGGCAACGCCCATCGGCATATGAGTGTGAGCGGTAGCCAGCAGGGCATCGCGATTGGGTTTATTGCTCATGTCAGATCCTGAAATCTCGGTCGAAAGGATGAAAAGGCGCGATTATAACGTGGGATTAGGGAAATATAAGGGCTAATCCGGCATTCGCCAGATCTGGTAGCTGGCTTAGCTGTCATCGTATCTCGTTCCCATACTTCGCGTATCTCGTTCCCATACTCCGCGTATCTCGTTCCCATACTCCGCGTATCTCGTTCCCACGCTCCGCGTGGTAATGCAGCTGCAGCTGGCTTGGCCACTGAGCCGCTGGGTAGACGCCCGGCAGGTGTTGTCTGATGGTCAGGTTGATGATATTTTTCGTAATAGATGAATTTATTGGCTGCTGGGTTTGAACTCGGTAGCCGGGATGTGCGGCTAAGCACATCTGTCGAAGGGAATGTCTGCCAGGGAAGGTTTCAGTTTGAAATCATTTTGTATCCGAAAGTGCGAAGATTCTCCTCAATTTAGTTATATGTTGTTGCTTGCAAGGTAGGCTGCCTTGCAAGGGCGAACTATTAAAATGTTTAGTTTCTAAAGGTTTAAAAAAGGATGGCCATTAGCGAAGCGGATGGGAAGCTGCTATGGGGGCGTGCTGCAGGCGTATGCTCAAACCCTGCGTGCAGAACCGATTTGACTGCAATTTTGCAAGGAGCTGAAAGTTATAATGTTGGTGAAATGGCTCATATCATAGCTAGAAGTGAAGATGGTCCGAGGGGGGAACCTGGTGGTGGTTATAATCTGTATGAAAACCTAATTTTGCTATGCCCGACATGTCATAGACATATCGATAAATCGCCAGATGGTACTTTCACCGCAGATCAACTTCATCAATGGAAACGGGAACACGAATCTGCAATCCGGCTCAGAATGAGCGAAGTGGTATATGAGGAATTAAGTGATCTGAAAAGTGAAGTAGCGAAGTTGCTTATGGAAAATCATATGATTTGGGAACAATATGGCCCCCAGTCAAAAATTGCTCGAGAAGATCCAGGGTCGAATGCATACAAAATATGGAATTTTAGAAAGCTTGATACAGTAATACCTAATAATCAGAAAATAACCAATATGATAGAGGCAAATATAAAACTATTAGATGCTGATGATTATAAAGTATTTTTATTATTTAAAAATCACGCAACTTCATTCGAAGCAAATCAATATTGTCGCGTTTCTAGCTACGCCTTGTTCCCAGATGAATTTTCGGAGAGGTTTCAATAATGACAAATGGCAGTAATGATTGGGGAACCCCTTATTGTGACATAACATTCTTAGGAAGATTGTTGAGAACACATAAAAATGTTTCTAGTGTAAGTAGATCCAACGATATTTTATTTACTGTTGAAAGAGAGCAGCAGGGAGATACTTTAAAAATACTTTGCCTTCGAGAATACACCATGGGCCGTACCATGGTAGATCGAGCCATTGATGAGTTCGGTGACTTGGATATTATATATATCGGTGGTGACTGGAATGGCTATCAGCCAGAGGCAAAGGAACTCTGCCTGGATTCAAAGATAGGACTTTATGTGACATCTGAAATGTCAGGAGCTTTATGGCGAAATCAGTACTGGAATTATGAGAAAAAAGATAAAGACGGAGATCCGGTCACGTTTACAAAATAGACCCAATCTATTTGGAGTGTTTGGTTTTGGCTCTTTCTTTAGAAGCAATAATTTTAATGATGTTGATCTGCTGGTCGTGGTGCATGACCTTTGTGAGCACCCGTTGAAAGAGTTTTACGAAATCAAAGCGCTCTTAGATAGAATTGGAGCTGAGTTCGATGTGCCAATTGATATTACTTATCTTTCATACAGTGAGTATGCAAGGAAGCCGTTACGTGAATCAGACTGTTTAGTGCCAATCGTCGGGAACAAAGATTGACAAGACTCTGTTGCCGAAAAAATTGATGCAGCGAGCGGCGTTGTGAAGTTTATCCATAATAGAGAAAAGTATATGCCAGACATTAGACTGAAGAGAAAAGGTTATGGTCTGCCTATTAAAACTTTTGAGAGTGGAGATGGGAAGAGTACATATATTGTTTTCAAACAACCTGATGGTTCATATCACACATTTGTTGAAGTAGAAGCAAAAGACGCTGCAATGCACTGTGGTTCGCAGCTTGATCGTACAGAAATAACCCGAAAACATTGGGATACTTTATGGGAAAGTGATGAATCTTAAGTATTACCCCGCTCCGGGTAAATATGAGTTAAGAGTATTATGAATAGAGTAATCGCCTTATTTGGACCAGGAAACTCTGGAAAAACAAGTACATTGAGAATAGTACATCAGCAGCTATTAAAAATGGATTTTGATACGATGGAGAAATACCACAAATCACATGTAGATATAAGAGAAATTTTTATCATTGATGGTGTTAAAGTTGGTTTGGAAACCCAAGGTGATCCGTACAGCAGGTTAGCGGAGAGTCTTGAATTGTTTAAAAAAATCGGATGCAAGATCATTATTTGTGCAAGTAGAACACGTGGCTCTACTGTTTAGATTGTTGAGTCTTTAGAAAAGGACTATGAAATATCTTGGCGTGGGCAATCTGTATTGATATTTAGCGACTTACAGAAAGATAGTAATAATGCAATTGCTAAGTTAATAATCAAGGAGATTAAATCGCTGTTGTATGTATAACGAGTTGTTCTAGGTGGTAGCCATGGTTTTGGCTTGGTATCCATTCGTTCCAGTAAGGTCAGTTTATTGAGGTCTGTAATGTTTGATTCAGATGATATTCTTCCAGTGCTATCACTTATAATCGCGGCTTTGGCGGTTTTCGTGGGACCCTTTATATCTTCATATATAGCGAGTAAGCAGCTATCAGCAACAAATGCTATAGCCAAGAAAAATATTATTGCTCCGATACGACAAAATTGGATAAATGAGTTGAGGATCATTCTTTCATCTCTCACTACAACGTGTGCCTATTTTTGGACAGAAGAAGATGAAGATAAGAGAGAGTCTTATCACTTAGAAGTAAGAGCATTAATCGGTAAACTTGAACTTTATATTAACGCTAATGAGGAAGACCATCAGGAATTATTAAAACGAGTTACTCGTATGGAATCTTCGATGTTTGGAGAGGATACTCCCGATCACATTAGTGGGTTTTGGGTTGCACATCGTCGAACTGTTGAACAATCACAGAAAATACTAAAATTGGAGTGGGAACGAGTCAAACATGAGATTTAAAAAACCGGTATGGTTGATATTACTTTTATGCCCCATAAAGGAACATGCACCTGCAACCACTGGAAAGTAGAGGTCCGCTTAACCGGACCCCTCACAAATCTGAATCCTCGCATTTGCGATTGCGATTACTGCCAGGTGAATCCATCACAGATCATCAGCGACCCCAACATGTCAGCGATGTTCATCGGTAATGAAGCATTGATCAAAAAGAACGGTGATCAGCTCGCTAACTTTTACTACTGCCAGCACTGTAATGACCTGCTGGCGGTAGGCTGTTTAATCGATGGCCAACTTCGAGGAGCAATCAACACCACCTTGCTACAGGACAAGAATCAACTTGGTGAGCTTGTGAAAATACAGCCAAGGCTACTGAGTGCAGCAGAAAAGCTAGAGCGCTGGGGTATGTTGTGGGGGAATCTGAGTGGGCCAGGCTCTTAATGTTATCGACGCCTTGTAATGTAATAATTATGCAATATTTAGAATGTATCAACGTGGGGGTATTATGGCTGGCTCCTAGTTAGACATTAGGACACGAAATTAAAGAATGATGAATTGAGGGTTATAAATGAGCAATTCTAAAGAGAACGTGAATGATTTTGTTGGAAATATGAGTTTTCATGAAGAGCTGAAATTGACGTTCGATGCTTTACGCAACTCTGGATTAGCTGCGGGTATTCTTGTCGTAGCGAAGTACTTGCTGGAAAATAAAAGCATTCTCTGGGAAGTAGATTATCTTGTCTTCACAGCAGTTGGATTACTAATTGCTATTTCTTTTTTATTGCAGGGTGTTAACTGTTTCTCTTACCTGGTCCAGGTCGAATCTAGAGCAACGCACCGAAGTTTATTCAGAATTGGCTCAGCTGCTTATATATTTATAATGTTTTTAATTTATACATCCACTGCATTAAGTGCATTTTCTCAAATCTCTGGTGGTGATGGCTAAGTATCAACACTTAAGACGTTAAGGCGTCCCCTATGCCCAGACCAAAAACCAAAACCGAACTACTCCAGGCCGCCAGCTCAAACTTCGACCAGCTGTTTGAGCTGATCAACTCAATGTCAGAAACCACCCTGAACACCGAGTTCGACTTCTCAGCTGACAAGGGTAAAACCGAACAGCACTGGAGCCGTGATAAAAACCTGCGCGATGTGCTGGTACACCTCTACGAATGGCACCAGCTACTGATCAAATGGATCAGCGCCAACAGCGCGGGCAATAAGGTCAAATTTCTGCCAGCCCCGTACACCTGGAAAAACTACGCGGATATGAATCGCGAGATCTGGAAAAAACACCAGACAACCACACTCGATAACGCCCAGGCGATGCTGCAGCAAAGCCATCAGCAGTGCATTGATCTGATAGAAGACTTCTCCGACGAAGTGCTGTTTACCAAAAAGTACTTCGACTGGACCGGAACCACCTCGGTCGGCAGTTACTGTATTTCCGCCACCTCCAGCCACTACGATTGGGCAATTAAGAAGTTAAAAGCCCATATTCGTAACTGCAAACGCTGATCGATAATCTAGCTTGTTAATTATCGAGCCTTTCGCTTGAGAATATTCCGCCTTAAAATCAACGATACCTAAGAGCAGTGCTACTTTGATGTGATCAGCTTTACTAACGTCTCAGGAAATACCCGTGAATAGAATTAATCCGAAAAAACTCCTCAACAGCAAATGGACTGCCGTTAAACCACAAAACAAAGAAAAGCATTTTATGATCACCGAAGTCGAGTTCGACGAAGAGGGGGAAGTGATTCACTGCTTCATCGAAGCTGTGATGACCAAAAACGAACGCGCTATCAACTGGCAGGATTTGAAAGATAACAGCCAATGGCAGCAGGGCTGGAAGTAACTTCAGGTTATAGAACAAAAAAGCGATAGCGGTTTAAAAATATCATTTTAAGCCGTTATCGCGTCTTGAATGGTTATAAAACTTATCGGTTTGCGGCTTGCGTATCAACAATCCTGAGTAAGTCACCCATCAGAATATTAAAGTCCGCACGATGTAATGTGCCACCGCTATCAGCTGCTGATGCTTGATTTAACGCCAGCTGTATCAATTGCGGTGTGAACAGTGTATTACGCCCGGGAGTGGTATTAATCTCCAGAAAACCATCAGCAGCACAGTCGGCGGAGTATAGGCCCGGATAACCAATCCAATTGGTTTCTACACCGTCAGGAAAAGGGATGCCCTGGTTACGGTCATAAATGGTATTTGCAGCAATTGTGGGTGTACCACCAAGTTGTGTCGGGTTTACACACGGCCTGGGTGCTGATGTGGCTGTTCTGTCGGTACCTTGAGCAATGCTGTCATAGGCGACGATACAGCCGACTTCGGTATCCGCTTCGCACAAGGGGATAGAAGAGAACGTTCCACCTACACGTTGCCCTTCAGGTACTTTAAGACGATTGGTGGGGCCAATTAATAATGCTGAGATCATGCGTTGTTTAAGTGCATCGTTATTTTCGAAGCGATTCTTCAGCAAATCAATTAACACATGTGAGCCTTGAGAGTGACCAATTAATACAAAGTTGCGCTCTGGATTTTGGTTCAGGTAATAATCAAACGCTTCTTCAATATCTGAATATCCCATTTGAAAGAACTCACTTTCAAATGGGCTTTCAAGCGTGTAACTGCCAATGGTCATCTGACGATATTTAGGTGCAAAGACCCGACACATTTGTGTAAACCGAGCCGCCTGATTGTAGAGTGGCAGCAGCATTGGTTGCTCATCGTCCAGATCAGTGGTGTTACCTGGTTCTGCACGCATGTCGACGGTTGGATAAACGTAAAAGCAATCAAACTCAGGGTTGTCGGCTATTTCATGCGTAACTACTGATGTATTGGCATCGGGGTCAACCAGTGTCACATCCAGATCGACAGTTTGGCATCTGTCATTGTCGATTCCCGGCTTACATAGCCAGAGAGAATCATCAGCATATCGGGAAGGATTATTGTCGTTATTGTCGCTATCACTGCCACAAGCGCTCAGAAGTGATGCGGCTATGAAGAGCAGTGATACGCCACAAACTTTTAAATGATGATTATTAGGCAAGATTTTTCTCCGGCAACAAGGGTTTGAGCAGTGTCAACATGCTTTAGGGTATCGTGTGTTTTTATCGGCAAGCAAGTAGCGCTTCAGGCCAAACAGGGATTGTTGCAGATACAAAAACAGCGGCCTATTCGCCGCTGCTTTTATTAAGTCTGAGTGATCAAAACCACAGGTGATCACTAGCGGATCGTCAGAAGAACAAGCCCGCTTCCAGCTGCGCTTCTTCGGTCATCATCTCTTTGCTCCATGGCGGATCAAACACCAGTTTCACCTCAACACCGGATACGTTGGGTACTTTGGCCACCCGGTATTTTACGTCGGAGATTAATACCGGCCCCATACCGCAGGTTGGTGCGGTTAAGGTCATGCGGATATTCACCTGAGTGCCGTCAATATCGATGCCGTAAATCAGGCCCAGATCCAGCAGGTTGATCGGAATTTCCGGATCAAAAATAGTGCGTAATGCCTGTTCAATCTGATCTTTATGAACGGCGTTATCACCACGGTCTTCAAACTGAATTTCTTCTGCTTCCAGGCCTAGCGCCGCAGCATCGGTGCCATCGACACGCATCATATTGCCATTCACGGTAACGGTGTAGTTGCCACCCAGTGCCTGATTAATGGTGACAAAGGTGCCAGCCGGAATAAGCGTTGGCACGCCGGAAGGAACCTGGCGGGCGGGGCACTCTTGTTGTGCCACTACCATTCTTTTTTCCATTATTGTGCTCCTGTTACCACATCAGGTCGTCTGGAATCTGATACGCCGCATACGGATCATCTTCTTCCAGTTCGGCACTTTGATTTTCGGCGATATAAATAAAGAGTTTTTCGTCACGCTGGCGGATTTTCTCGGTAACCGGTACCGGAATAACTGCATGACTTTTGCCCTGAGCAATAATGGCAAGCTGGCCGCGGCTTAAGCGATCCCAGATGGCCTGGTCAACGTACAGTTGTTTGATCTTTTTGTCTGCACCGACAAACTGATATTTGATATCACCTTGTTCGCTGACAATTGCGTTGGTATCGATCAGTTGTTTGATTTGTGCCTGAATGGCTTTTTGCTGCGCTTCGGCTTCACGCTTCAGATTCAGTTCGCGGTCTTGCTCGGCTTTCTTCTGGCGTGCAGCTTCGGCTTTTTGTTTGGCAACATCCAGCTCATTGTCCTGGCCGGTGCGCTGCAGGTGTTCCTGCTTTTTCATTGCCTTAGCGTTTTTTTTGGCCTTTTTCTTATCAACCAGGCCGGCGGCTAATAACTGCTCTTGTAGAGATTTTGCCATCTCAACTGTCTCTCACACTTTTTAAATGAGTTGTTTAATCAACTGTGTATCTTACCAAAAAGCGTCAGCGAAGCCGCTAGCTTTTAGCACTTAGTTTTTGGCTGGCCAGACACCTTCTGGCATAACATCAACCAGTGCATCAATAGTCAGATCACGTTCTTCAACGCTGTCGGCTACCACAGTGATGTGGCCTAACTTGCGTGCAGGGCGGGCTTCTTTGCCATACGAGTGACGATAGGCATTACTCAGGCTGTCGGCTTTGATGGACGAATCTTCTTCACCAATCACGTTTAACATGGCAACCGCCGGGTATTTGGATTCGGTATTGCCCAATGTTTTGCCGCTTAAAGCCAGCATATGGTTGCGGAACTGGCTGGCTTCGGCACCTTCTATCGACCAGTGGCCAGAGTTATGAACACGAGGCGCGACTTCGTTTGCCACTAAACCTTGTTCAGTTTCGAACAGTTCTAAGGTGATGGTGCCGACGTAATCCAGGCTGTTGGCCAGATCACGAATATAACGCTCAGCGATTTGCGCTTTTTCTTCCGACAGACCGGCGGCTGGATATAAGGAGTAACGCAGAATGCCTTCGTGGTGTACGTTTTCAGTCATCGGCCAGACATTGATGTTGCCATCGCGGTCGCGGCTGGCAATCACGGAGGTTTCGCGCAAGAAAGGCACAAAGGCTTCGGCGATCAGCTCGCGGCTGCCAATGGTATTCCAGGCTGGCTCTGCATCTTCTGGGGTGCGTAAAACAAACTGGCCTTTGCCGTCGTAGCCTTCAGTTGTGGTCTTCATGACGATGGGCAGGCCCAGCGTTTCGATGGCAGTGTGAACATCTTGCAGTGAATTCACCGCACAGAAGTCTGCGGTATCGATACCTGCGGCACGTAACGCGTTTTTCTCCAGCAAACGATTCTGGAATACTTTGAGTGCTTTCAGGCTTGGGAATACCTTGTCCTCAACCGGTTCCAGCAGCTCCACGATGTGCGCCGGAATGTTTTCGGTTTCGTAGGAAACGATATCGACCTCGTTGATAAAGGCGTTCAGCTTGCCTTCTTCATGGGCACGTAAATCGTACAAGGAGATTTCCAGATCATTCAGGTCAGTAACGCTGGACTCTAACATCTGGCCTAATTGGCCATTTCCTAAGATACCAATTTTCATCGGGTGTCTCGTTTGCTAATCAGATTAATAAGGCTTGCCAGGCCGCCAGGGAATACTGCGGCGGCCTGTTTATGCGACGGCAGATTATTCTGCCGTACGTGGATCAGGCTGGGATAATACCGTTTCGGTCTGCTCCGCACGGAAGGCATCCACACGCTTCAGCAGGGCATCATCCGAAGTTGCCAGAATTTGTGCTGCCAGCAGGCCCGCGTTTTTAGCACCGGCGTCACCAATCGCCAATGTGCCCACAGCAACGCCGCCTGGCATTTGGGCGATGGATAGCAGTGAGTCGATGCCGTTGAGCGCACGGCTTTTTACGGGTACTCCAAGCACGGGCAAGGACGTTTGGGAGGCCGCCATACCCGGCAGGTGAGCGGCACCGCCTGCACCAGCAATGATGACTTTAATACCACAGCCCTGAGCTTGTTTGGCGTAGTCAAACAGCAAGTCTGGGGTGCGGTGAGCAGAAACCACTTTGACTTCGTAAGCAACGCCCAGTTTATCCAGCATATCGGCCGCGTGTTGCATGGTTGGCCAATCGCTCTTGGAGCCCATAATAATTCCGACGGGTGCAGTCATGATGACCTCTTCTGTGTGTAACCTTGTAGCCAGTACTCAATCAGCACTCAATCAGTACTCAATCAGTACCCAGACAAATTTGAAAGGCGCGCATTCTATCACAAATATCGTGTGCTCAGCAGTTGCAGGGGCTTGATAAATAACAGAAAAATGGCACCCAAAGCTGACCATGTAGTCCAGAAAATGGCGAAAATAAGCTTTTCCGGAAAAAAGCAATGTCCTTCTTTTAATTATGGTTATTATTCGTTATGTTTTTTATCAGGAGTGGCGTAATCAGTCTGATCACTGATGCGTCACAGGATAAAGTAGTACACGCCCCGGAAAGGGGAAGGTCAACGTCATGCCCAAGTCGGGTCTATATCAAAAAGTTCGTGAAATGGTTTCTGGTATGCCATCCAGAGAAAATGATGGTCTGTATCAGGCAATGGTGGATACCGCTGCCGCAGGCATGGTTACCATTGATGAACGAGGACTGGTTCAGGCTTGTAACCCGGCGCTGTGTCGCATTTTTGGTTATGACACTGAAGAGTTGTTGGGTCAGAGCATCGAAGTATTAATGCCTGATGCCTATGCCCGACAACACCAGGCCCATATTGATCGTTACCTCGAGCAAGGTGAGGCGGCTGTGATGGGGCGGGGCCGTGAGGTGATGGCTCTGCGTAAAAACGGTGAAGAATTTCCTGCGCATTTGTCTGTGAGTGAAATGACGTTTGCAGGCTCCCGCAGTTTTACCGGAGTTGTGCATGATTTATCCGCGTCGGTGGTTCATAAACGTCACGGCTACAGTGAACAGGCCTGGATGGCCAATATACTCGATCACACCCCTCTGGCAGTTACCGTAAAAGACAGTGATGGTCGTTATCTGCTGATGAATCGCCAGGCTGAACAGCTATTTCAAATCAAAGCGGATAGCGCTGTTGGCAAACAGGATATGGATTTGTTCAATGCGTTCTGGGCCAATATGGAGAAACGTATTGAGCAGGACGTGATTCAAAACCGTTGTTCACAAATCAATGTTCAGCCAATTGTATTGCAGCAGCATGTCTTTACGTTATTGGTCAGTAAAACCCCGCTTTACGATTCTGCCGGACGATTATTGGGGGTGGTGAGTGTGTTGCTGGATATCAGCACATTATCGGCAGTGAACCAGGGCAAGACTGACTCCGCTGAGCTGCTGAACCTGTTGCCTCAGGCGTTAGCATTTGTCTCTGAAGATGGCGATATCCTGCATGCTAATCAGGCGTATGCCAAACGTTTTGGTATGAATGCCAGCGCGGTGCAAAACTGCAACCTGAAGGTGTTAGAAAGTGATCAGATCGTGACTGAATTCCAGCAGTTGTTATCCGGAGAAGCGCCGTTCGTTCAAATTACCGAAACCGGGCTGGCCCCATTGCGACTGGAGAAGTCGCAACTGGAAGGACAGAGAGTTATTGTTTTGAGCGAGTAGCAAAACTCAGACAAGCTGGCCGCGCTGGATTTGCTGTTCGGTTGCTGTTGTTAACCTTTGATAGGCTCTATTGGCCGTTGCGAAATACAAAATCGGATCACCGTGTTGATTCAAACAATAAGCGGCTTCTTTTAATTCATTTTTTTTGTATTTAAAGGTGCCGGTAACAGCTTGTTGTTGCTGCAGACGTAAAAATAATGGAATGGCGTAGGCCGGTAATTTTTCCTGCAGGTGGCGTGTCAGTGCCGCAAAATCCATTTCATCCTCAGGGCAATTTAAGGTGATGGCGGCCATACCCGCACGACCATCGGTATGGGGAATCGCAACGCCGTACACAATGGCGTGACTGATATTCGGGTATTCCATTAATACCGATTCCACCTCCGTGGTGGCGACATTTTCTCCTTTCCAGCGAAAGGTATCACCCAGGCGGTCGGCAAATGCGATGTGTTTGTAACCCTGGTTTAGCACCAGGTCGCCGGTATTAAACCAGCAATCTCCGGTTTTAAAGGCGTTGCGAAATAATTTTTTATTACTGGCTTCGGCGTCGGTGTAACCTTCAAACGGTTGGCGATCACTGACTTCGGTAATCAATAACCCGGTTTCACCTTTATTAACCGGAATCATAAAGCCGGCTGAATTCAGGCGAGGTGTATCGTCGGCAATATCGTATTGCACAATCTGATAAGGCAGCGGGCAGAAGCCAGCGGTTTTATCCAGATTAAACGTATTGGTAAATACCAGGTTGCATTCACTGGCACCGTAAAATTCATTGATATGATGAATACCAAACCGTTGTTTAAATTCCATCCAGATATCTGGCCGTAAGCCATTCCCAATCATCACCCGAATGTTGTGTTGCTGATCACGGTCGCTGGCGGGTTGGTTTAATAAATAACGGCATAACTCACCGATATAACAAAAGGCCGTGGCGTTAAACTGGCGAATATCATCCCAGAAACGACTGACACTGAATTTGCGGGCAATTGCCAGTGTGGCTCCAGCACCTAATACCGCGGCCAGCGATACCGTTAACGCATTGTTGTGATACAGCGGCAGAGAGACATATAACACATCGTGTTTTTTTAACTTCATCGAAGCCAGTCCCATGCCTGCCATCGATTTATACCAACGGTAATGGCTCATAACCGATGCCTTTGGCAGGCCGGTGGTGCCAGAGGTAAAAATGTAATAACAGGGTTGGTGCATTGTAACCTGTTGGGTGGAATCCGGATTGTCACTGGGCTGCTGTAAACACAGGGTTTCAATGTCTTGATAGTGAGCCGGCGCTTCCTTATGCCCCGTGTCTCTGACGTAATACAGCTGAGTGGAAAGCTCAATTGGTAGTTGCGCTTCTACCGTCGCCATATTGTCCAGCATTTCTTCGCCAACCAACATCAACTTGGGTGATACCAGGTTGATACTGTGTAATAAGGTTTCGCCACGTTGAGCCGTATTCATCATGCTGGCGATGGCTCCCAGTTTAACACTCGCTAACACGGCAATCAGAGTTTCAGCACGATTTTCTAACAGAATACCCACGGTATCGCCCATACCGATGTTTTGTGCGCTTAAAAAATGCGCCAGGCGATTCACCTGTTGATTCAGTTGTGCGTAGCTGAATTGGCGATGTTGGTCGCGCAGGGCAATATGATCGGGTTGTTTGGCAGCTTGTTTTTCTAATAACAGGCCAATGGATTTCTTTTTGTGAGGTTTGCTGCTGATTAATGCTGCCAGACCTTTTAATACCGTTGGGGTATCGGCGGTCTGGCGAATTAACTGACTGGCAATATTTTTCAACGAAACCGTTTTTGCTCGGAGTTGTTTTTTCTCAGCAGCCATTCCGGAGTTTCTCAAAGTTGTTATCCAATTATTTTAATTCGCTGGAGGTTTTATTTAATAATCGTCGCGCCACAATTAATTGCTGAATTTGTTGGGTGCCTTCAAAAATATCCAGAATTTTTGAATCACGCGCCCATTTTTCTAACAGCTCATCTTCGCAATATCCCATCGGCCCTAACAGACCAACGCAACCTAAAGTGATTTCATTGGCAACGCGCCCGGCTTTGGCTTTAGCCATAGACGCTTCTTTGGAATTTGGCATGCCGTTATCCGCCATCCAGGCGGCTTTCAGCGTGAGCAGGCGGGCGGCTTCCCAGTCGGCTTCGTAGCGGTACAAGGTCGCCATAATCTGGCTGCTGTTATTTAACGGGGCCTGATAATCGAGCTGGATGCCCGCTTTTTTGAGAATACTCCGGGTGCGATCCAGTGCGGCTTTTGCTACACCCACGGCCATTGCAGCGACCACCGGGCGGGTGTTGTCGAACGTTTGCATCACCCCGGCAAAACCTTTTTCAACATTGACCTCGGGCGAGCCTAATAAATTACTGGCCGGTATCCGGCAGTTGTTGAACACAATGGCCGCGGTATCCGATGCTTTGATGCCGAGTTTTTTCTCCAGCCGAACCACTTCCATGCCGGGCGTGCCTTTTTCGACCACAAACGATTTAATCGCCGCGCGGCCCAACGAACGATCAACGCTGGCCCAAACCACCACCGCATCGGCACGTTCGCCGGAGGTGACATAAATTTTTTCACCATTAATCAGGTAATCATCACCGTCTTTGGTTGCGGTGGTGCGCACCGCAGCAGAGTCGGAACCAAACCCCGGCTCGGTGATCGCCATGGCGGCCCACTTGTGACCAAAACGAGCAAACTGTTCATCGTTCGCAACCGCAGCAATAGCAGCGTTGCCCAGCCCTTGTCGTGGCAACGTCAGCGATAATCCCACATCGCCCCAGCACAGTTCCTGCAGACTCAGTACCGTCGACATATTGGTGCCGTTATGAATGCCATCCGAGGTTTTGGCATCTTGTTTCAGTTTGCCTGCACCGGCACCTTCTCCCATGCCGGTTTGTGCGACGGCATCGTTCATACCGTCCATAATGGCCGCCAACATATCCAGCTCAACCGGATAGGCGTGCTCATTCGCATCGTATTTGCGTGATACCGGCCGGAATACATGGGCCGCCACCTGATGGGCCTGGTTGATGAGCGGTTTGAACTTTTTCGGAATTTCTAAATTAATCATGGTTTATCTCCGCCAGTTACAGATGTAATCCGCTGTTCACACAAGCCAGAAGCCTGAGATCCCGGTACCAGCGTTCTGCCGGATGTTCTTTGGTAAAGCCATGACCACCGAGCAGTTGTACCGCGTCAGTGCCAATTTTCATGGCTTTGTCACTGCATAAGGTATGCGCCAGAAATGCCTCGCGAGTAAATGGCTTTCCGGCTTCAGCCAGTGCTGCGGCACGCCATGTTAATAAGCGCATCGATTCCAGTTCGATGCCCATGTCAGCAATTAAAAAAGCGACCGATTGCCGGTGGCTGATGGGTTCACCAAAGGCTTCGCGTTCGTTGCAATAGGGAATCACATAATCCAGTGCGGCCTGACAAGTACCAATTGCCAGTGCGCACCAATGCAGCTGCCCGGTGCTGATAAATTCGCGGTAATTGTCCGGGCGCTGCAAAAATGCATCGCCGCCTAATAATGAATCTGCCGGTAACTCGACCTTGGTTAACGACAGGGTTCCGCTTTCTGTGGCGCGAATACCCATGCTGGCAGAAGGTTTAAACTGAATACCTGGCAGATTGCCGGGCACCAGAAACAACGCGGGTTTTCCTTTTAACAGAGCGGCAACCAGATACAGATCGGCTTTGCCAGCAAAAGGTACCAGGACTTTTTCACCCGTGAGGCGATAGCCAGATTTCACCTTTTGGGCGCGAGTCTGCAATTGTTGTGGATCAAACAGCGGTTGTGCTTCTTGCACCGCAATACAGGATAACAAGGGTTTTTCATCGAGGTAGCGCGGCAAAAACTGATTTTTTTGGCTAGCGTTACCCCATTTCACTAAGGCATTGGCAACGGCCGATGAGGCCAGCGCAGCATACGCCAGGCTCATATCACCCCAGGCCAGCGATTCCGCAATAATGGCATTGGTCACCGGGCTGTATTGCTGGCTGCCACCACCAAGTGCTTCAGGAACGGAAAAGCTGTTGAGCCCGAGTTCACTCATTTGTGTTAAAAAGTCTTGCGGCAGCTGTTGTTGTTCATCTGCTGCCAATGCCTGGTCGCGCAACACATCACCGGCATAGGCCAGCAGTGTGTCTTTGATCATCTGTTGTTCTTCAGACAGGCTAAGGTCAAACAGAGCGTTGGACGCATTGGGAGACGAGGCATCAGGAGAAGGTAACAGGGCTTGAGCCGCTCCTTTTTTGCGGGCTTTTCGTTTCATCACTTCGCCGACGAATTTAAAACCATGTTTAGTCGATAAATAAGCGACTTTTTCGGCTGATTGACGAAGTTGGTATTTTTCGGCGAAATCACTGCCGGCAAACTTACTTGCCAGTTCCAGCCCGATGCCCTGAATATCTTTGCTCATAACGCCATCTTTTATTGTTATTTAAGAATGTACTGTTACTGAATGATGTGAATCCAATGCAGTGTCGCAATTCCGGGGGAATCACTCATTGGCACGTGTGACGAGCCGGGCGGTCACGCTGGCGATTCGGACGTTGTTTCTGACGGTTCGGAAATCGTTTCTGGCAGTTAGGAAATGGTCTCAGGTGATTGATAACCTGCATCCAAACAGGCCTGAATGGATTCACTCACAGCCCGATACACCGCAAGGCCAATGGCTTCTCCCAGGTGAGTGTGTTTACCGCAATACTCCAGCGGCGTCACGGCGGGTAAATTACCGGGGCATAATACCGCATGGCTATCGGTGCCTGTGCCACTGGCATCGCGGCCACTTTCGCGGCTTTTCAGCTGATAATCACGCACGGCCGTGGTTTTGGCTTCCGTCAGTAGAATGAGCGCTTCGGCCATGGCTGCCGGGGTAAGCGGGTGAGAACAACGCAGCCAGATATTAATCGTCCCCGGCTCTGGGGGCGTTTGTGGCACTGGCTCTACCAGATCGCCGGGGCGCAGCAAATTACTTAAACCGCAGGTCACCCAAACACTGGCACAATAGGTTTGCACTTCAACTTGTCGATGGCGTAATGACTTCATCGATGCCGCCGTCATCATGCCCAGAACGGGTTGTTGTAAAGCCAGTTCATGGGCTTTGTTATTCAGGGTTTGTGCCGGTGGCGCAAAGGGTGGTTTGGCGTACTGATCAACTTTAAGGTTCAGCAAACTGCGAACTTCCTGATAACCACCGTTAAGCACGGCCGAGCTCAGGCATTGCTGGGGGCTGGCAAAAGATAGGCTTATATAATCGGGGTGATTAACACATTTCATCAGTTTTCTGGCCGGAAACAGGGAGATCGGATTCAGACAATTCAACAGGGCTGTTATGATAACCGCCATTGTCATGAATTACTGCTCTGAATCCGTTCAGATAAGGACGAAAACCATGTTGACTCTGTTGTCTCCGGCAAAAACCCTGGACTTTGAAACTCCGGCTACGACCGCCACTTACACTCAGGCAGACTTTCTTGAGCATTCTGCTGAGCTGGTGGATGTGCTGAAACCGTATTCCCCGGATGAAGTGGGGGCCTTGATGAAACTCAGCCCGGCGTTATCCGAATTAAATGTACAGCGTTACCACGATTGGGTACTGCCTTTTAAACCCGATAACGCCAAAGCGGCGATGCTGGCTTTTAAAGGGGATGTGTATACCGGGTTGGAGGCGAACACCTTTGATCAGTCACAATTAGAATTTGCCCAGCAGCATGTACGTATTCTGAGTGGCTTATACGGTTTATTACGGCCGCTGGATTTAATTCAGCCTTATCGTTTAGAGATGGGTACCAAACTGGAAAACCCACGCGGTAAAAACCTGTACGATTTCTGGGGAAATATCATTACCGATGCATTAAACGCCGAGCTGGAAAAACACGGCAGCCAAAGCATCGTTAATCTGGCTTCAAATGAATACTTTAAATCGGTAAAAACCAAACAGCTGAAAGGTGAGTTAATCACGCCGGTATTTAAAGATGAAAAAAATGGTCAGTATAAAATCATCAGCTTTTATGCGAAAAAAGCCCGCGGTTTGATGACGGCCTATATTGTAAAAAATAACATCGATAACGCCGAAGCCATTAAACAATTTGATGTGGCAGGCTATCGTTTCAGCGACGAAGACTCGGTTGGCAATACCTGGGTATTTAAACGTGCAGAAAAGGACATTCCCAATGCATAAATTATTGATTACCGCGTTAATGGTGGCTGGTGTTAGCGGTTGTGTGCTGGCTCCACAAACCATCGAACTCAACGAAAGTTACGTATTGCCAGCCGGCCAGGTGAATCCGCAACGAGATGCGTTGGTCAGAGTGATTGATCGTCGTAGTGGGGTAACGGCTGATCAGCTGGGCCATCGCGGTGGCCGCTTGCCGGAAGATTCGCCACTGCTGGCACAACAAAATCTGAGTGATATTCTCACCGCACGGTTGCAGGATTCCTTGTCTCAGCTGGGCTTTGGTGGTGCAGGGCCTCTAGAACCAGTAAAACTGCAGCTGGATATTAATAATTTTGCGTTCAGCTGCAATGAAGGCATTGTGGTAAATGAATGCAACCTGGCATTTCAGTTTTTACTCACTGCCATTACCGATGAGCAAACCTTTACCAAGCCTTATGGTTTTAATGAAACCCGTGGCTTAGCGGCGTCACCATCAACCTCTTACAACCAGCAGTGGGTAAATGAATCTCTGGATAAGGTCTGGGAGCGTATTTTCAGCGATGCGGAATTGCTTGCTGCGCTGAATGTGGAGTGATTTGTCACTTTTCTGAAAAATAAAACCCCGGTTTATCGCACAATAAACCGGGATTTTATTGACTATTTATTCTTCGCTTGCCGTAACCGATTGCGATACTTCGAGCGGGCCAGTGCCTGAAGGTCTTCCACTTCATCGGTTTCATCAACAATTTCCCGGCCTAATAAGGTTTCAATCGCGTCTTCCAGTGAAACCACACCTGCCGTTTGGCCAAACTCATCAGTGACTAAGAACAGGTGTTTACGCTGTTTAATAAAGGCATCCAATAAACTTTGTACCGACATTTTTTCAGATACGTGAATGATTGGTTTTAATACCTGTTCCAGTGTATCGCCGCCTTTTCCCTGTCGTTCTGCTTTGTATAAATCAGCGCGCAAAACCTTGCCGCGAACATCATCGGTATTTTCGCCATAAACCGGAATACGAGTGAATTGTTGGGTATCCGGATTATCCAGTGCTTGGGTAATCGTCATATTGACTGGCAACATATGAACAACGCTGCGCGGCGTTAAAATAGCTTCGGTTTTGATTTCCCGCAGGCTGAACAGGTTGGATAAATATTCATTCTCCTGAGAAAACAAATTACCCTCCCGGTGGCTCAGAGAAGCCAGTGCAATAATTTCTTCGCGAGTAATTTCGTTCTCTTTATCGGCATTAAACAAACGGGTTAAGCGGGTTGCTAACCACACCAGTGGATAGACCAGGCGCACCAGCCAGATAATCACATACGCAGACGGAATCGCGAGTTGACGCCAGAAGGTTGCACCGAGGGTTTTAGGGATAATTTCAGAAAAGTACAAAATAGCGAGTGTCAGTACAAATGCAATTACCGTTTCCCATTCGGCACCAAACACCTGTAACGCCTGAGAACCCACACCCGCAGCCCCCATGGTATGCGCAAAGGTATTCAGAATCAGAATGCTGGATAAGGATTCATCGAGGTTGCCGCGCACTTTAGCAATGCTGGCACCACGCTTGGGATTATCAGCCTGCAGCTGTTCCGAGAAGCTCGGGGTGATTGACAGCAGAACGGCTTCAAGAATAGAACATAAGAAAGAAACGCCAATGGCAATGGCCAGATAAATAAACAGGAGTGTCATGGGGCTGGTTCGGCGGCTTGATGAGGTTTCATCATATACCGCCGTGATAAATTTGTAAGTGTACTTTGTAGAATGGGGAAGCGCTCAGGCTTCGAAGTTCAGGCTTCCAGAGTCTGGGAGCGATGCAGGTCGCGTTTATAGTGTCGTTTACTCAACTTACGTGACAACGCCGATGCAGAACGACTGGCGGTTTTACTGATTGCCGCCTCTATTTCGCTGGCCTGACTGCGAACCACCACATCCGGTTGATCGGGAAGGGTGAGATAAAACTGACAGTCTTTATCAATGCCGCCCTTAGGGCCGTTGATGTCATCCAGTCTTACACGGACCTTCTGGATCCGGTGATGAAAGCGATTAAATGCAAACTCCACCCGTTTTTTTAACAGAGAACGTAGTTCTTTTGTGAGGGTGATATTGCGTGATTGAATTTCAATTTGCATGTCTGTTCCTCCATAACTGCCAATTCAGACTACCTCTCATGCTGCTCAGAAAAAAGTGAATTAACGTTAAGATTTGGCAATGTTATGCAAAGAGGTTATGGATCAGAAGGCACAAAAAAAGCGCCAATTGGCGCTTTTAGACTACTCAGCAGAGCGTCACTTATTTACCACCTTTTAATACGTGGTTAATACGGGCCTGGGTTTCAGGCGTTTGTAATAATGCTGAGAATTCTTCCATTTCTGCTTTTACTGCCTTATTAACACGCTCATGATGCCCTTCCGCTTTACCTAACTGCTTGATTGCGCGGATCGAACCCTGAGAATTTTGCAGTAAAGCCTGGGCTGCTTTCATCGCATGCTCCAGGGCGCTGCCATCCTCAACCGCAGCGTTGATCAGGCCCCATTTTTCCGCTTCTGCGGCACTGAAAAAGCGACCAGTTAACAACAGGTCCGCCGCATTTTTAGCGCCAATCGCTTCTTTTAACAGCACAGAGGAGCCACCTTCTGCAGCAACACCAATTTTGGTGAAGGGCAGGCTGTAACGAATGCTATTTCCGGCATAAGCCAGATCGGCATGTAATAACAGATTGGCACCAATACCAACGGCAACGCCTTCCTGAGCCAGGATCAGTGGTTTTTCCATTGCTGCTAAAGCATCAAAAATCCCCGCAACACCTTGCTCAACCCCTTTCAGGTCACCTTCAGGCAGCAGGTCTCGTAAATCATTACCCGCCGTGAATTTGCCACCGGCGCCCGTCATGACAATCACTTTAACATCGTCATTCTGTTCGCTGTCTTTCAGTGCGGCAATTATATCGGTATAGGTCTGTACACGAATGGCGTTCAGCACTTTCGGGCGGTTCAGGGTAATAACGGCAATACCGTTGTCCAGGCTGTATTCAATATCCTGATACATAAAGCGTTCTCTTGGTCTGTGTAGCTACTGATGAGAGTGATCATGGCAGAGCGGGGCGCTGATTTCAAACAAGTGTTTGAAATCTGGTCGAATACTGAATAAAGGCGCTTTTGGGGATATGAACTAGACTGATTGCATATCCCGAACTGCGGCGCTCTGGAGTTGTTTGTGCAGCCTCGAATTCAAATCCTGCTGGTTTATTTATTTGTACTGGTATTGGCCCTGGCGATCTCCAGTTCCATCGTTATTTCCGGGCGTCACGTCAGTGAAACCACGTCACAACTGGCGGAAGTAAAACTGCCGCGCTTGCAGGGCATTAACGACCTGTACCTGGCGATTGTTGAGCATGAACGTCTGCTGTATGAATATTACGCCACCACGGATTCGGATAAATTTGCTCTGCTGCTCAGTGGCAATGAGTCGCGGATACGTGATGATCTGGCGTTAATCTCAGAAGCATTTCCGGATTGGGAACCGCTGGAAGACCTGCGTAAGGAAGAAGGCATGGTGAAGGCTTATACCAGCCAATTGGATCTGTTATTTCGGGCGGATCAGGTGGATTGGGATTTAGCCCGTGAGCTATTACAGGAAGTGAGCAAAACAGGGCGGCGCATTTTTCCTATTCTGGACATGCTGGTGGAGCGGATTCAGCAAGATGCGCTAGAAACCGCAGCGATGACTCAACAATCCACCGACCGAAGCAGTACTCAGGTGATTGCCTTTGCGGCACTGATTCTCGTTGTCGCTGGTTTTGTTGGCTATTTTTTCAACAGTTATATTCGTGAAACCGCCAATCGTCGCCGCTTAGCTATGTTTGCTGAGCGTAGCCCGAATCCGATCATGAGCTTCACCTGGAATGGCCGGCTGAATTACACCAACCCAGCGTGTGATGCGTTGATGAAGCAACTGGACAACCACTCCGGGCGGCCAGAAAGTTTATTGCCGGAAGACTTCGACCAGATTCTGCTGACATTACAAAGCAGCAAAGACGATTATTCGCAGTGGGTGGCTAAAGGTACCGGTAATGCCACGCTGGAATATTCGCTGTCATTGTTACGTGATTTAAGAACCTGCCATTTATTTATTGAAGATATTAGCGCTCAGGTTGAAGCCAATAAATCGCTGCAGTATCAGGCATATCATGATTTATTAACTGACTTACCTAACCGCCGCTTTTTTAATGAGGCTGTTGCTGAGCTGGTTCAGCAAAAAGATAAAAAACCGTTTACCGTGATTCTGCTCAGTGTTGATCGGTTTGATCAGGTGGTTGCCAGCGCGGGATATCAGATTGCCGACAAGCTGTTAAAAGAAGTGGCTGATAACCTCGATCGTACGGTTAAAAACTTCAGCAGTCGCAGTTTTAAAAACCGTAACTTTCGGCTTGATTCCAGTAAATTTGCATTGTTGTTGGAAGATTTTCCCGATCAGAATTTTGCTGAAAATCTGGCGACGGAATTGCTGGAAGAAATGAAGGTGCCCATGTGCATCGACAACAAAGAATTTCATATCTCGATCAGCATTGGTTTGAGTCATTACCCGGAACAAGCCGATTCAGCGGCGGAATTACTGTCGAATGCAGACGCCGCGTTGAGCCGGGTGAAACGTGACGGTGGTGACGGTTTGTTGTGTTACAACCAGAATATTCACGCCATTGAACAAGCCTGGATCGAGATTGAGCGTAACCTGCGTCAAGCCATTGATAATGAAGAGCTGGTGCTGTTTTATCAGCCTAAAATTTCAGCTCAGGGACACCAATTGTCGGGTGTTGAGGCTCTGATCCGCTGGCGTCGCAGTGATGGCAGTATGGTGTCGCCTGGTGAGTTTATTCCGGTGGCCGAACAAAGTGGTCTGATTGTGATGATAGGTGAATGGGTGATTCATGAAGCCTGTCGTCAGTTTGAGAACTGGGCCGATGATGAGCCGGTTAATATTGCCATTAACTTATCCGCCAGACAGTTTCGCCACCCGGACTTTGTTCAGATGATGTCTGAGTGTTTGCATCATTATGCCATTGAGCCGGGCATGATCGAACTGGAAATTACCGAAAGCCTGCTGATGAACGACATTGAAAGCAGCATTCAGACCATGCACCAGTTAAAAGAATTAGGGTTTAAATTATCCATCGATGACTTTGGTACCGGTTATTCATCGCTCAGTTATCTGAAAGACTTCCCGATTGATAAATTAAAAATTGATCGGGCATTTGTGATGAATATCGAGAATAACCCGGCGGATGAAACTTTGGCTAAAACCATTGTCGATCTGGCCCATAATATGGACTTAACGGTGGTAGCTGAAGGGGTGGAAAACGAGCAGCAATTAGGAATCTTGACCCGTTTGGGCGTTGAAGAGATTCAAGGCTTTTATTTCAGTAAGCCGGTGCCAGCGGTTCAGATTGAAGAAAAATACCGCCAGCATTCATAACTCCAGCATTATATAAATAGCCCGGCCGCTGCTGATTGAATCGGCAGCGGCCATCGCCTTACTGAAGCAGAGTGACTTGCGGGAAACTGTAATTCACCAGCCAGTTCAGCTCTTTCTCAATGGCCTCTTTATGCTGTTGTTCCAGTGTCCAGCGTTGCTTATCCAGCTTAAACTGCTCTTTTTTCGGTAATTGTTTGTAGGCATCCAGAATCGGCATCTCGCGAGTCTGGTCGTGATGAGTGCGCAGTGTTTTTAGCTCGGGTAATTGCCAGGCATCCGGGTCTAACCCGGAAATCAGATAGTGAATACGCAACACACCTTCTGTGATTTCACATTGTTGTGCAATGACCGAGCGGGCAACAAAGCGGATATCGGTCACTAACTCCAGTTGCTTTTGGCGCAGATTATGAGCCGCCGCCGCTTCTTCATCCTGTTGTTGCTGCTGAGCTTGTTGCTCTGCTTGTTTGACCTGACGGGTCAGTTTCCAGGCATACACCGCCAGGCCAGCGATAATCAGCAGTCCAATAATCAGGAGAATGAGGGTCATAACAAGGTCTCGATACTTCAGGTGTTAACAACGATAGGCGCATTATGACGAGTTGTTTTTCTTCTTGCCAGGCAATCCGCTGTTAAGCCTTTGGCATTTTTCAGAATATTGGTTACTCTGAGCGATAAGAAAAGTGAATAAGGATATGACCATGCTGGTCAATAATCGTTGGGTTCGTGCTTCTGGTGATCTGAATGGTAAGCCAATCAGCATTCAATATCGTGAAGACTGGTCGTTAGCACAAGAAAGTGAGCGTTATCCGGTTTGTGTTCAGATAGCCTGGCATGCTGACAGCCTGGATGAAAGTACGGGCTTTCCGTCTGATCAGGAGCAAAACCAGATTCTGGCTTTCCACCAGGCATTACAGGATAAGCTGGAGCCTTCTGAAAACGCGGTGGTCGCTATGATGATCACCCATGATGCGATTAATCAGTGGATTATCTATTGCGAAGATCTGGATGTGATGAAAGACGCTCTGGATCAGATCCCAACCGATCAGGGTTTATACCCGATTGAAGTCGTCGCGGACGATGATGCTGAATGGCAGACCTTTAGCAAGGTGCATGAGGTTATTGTCCAGGGCGGCTAACTTTTAGCCAGCCCAAATAAATTGCAGGATCAGGACTTCTGATCCTGTTCTGCTTCCAGCGCCGCCAGGCGTTCGGCTTCAATCGCAGCTAATTCCGCTTCCACCATTTCTGGTGTTTCTAACGAGATTAAACCAATCTTGCCAGCACGCATTTCATGCAGACACAGTTCCGATGCTTTATGCAGATCCACGACACCGCCCGGGCGTAAACAGCCACGTTTTGCAGCCACGGTATTGAGTGCGGCTTCCGCGCTTTCAGGCAGCTCTTTCATTTTAAAACGTGTCATCAGCGGCTGCTGGTAACGTTCCAACAGATAACCCAGTGCAAACTGCGCGACATCGGTGTACTCGATAGCCGTATCTTTCACCGCACCGGATGCTGCCAGACGGTAGCCACTCAGCTCATTTTCAAATTTAGGCCACAGAATTCCCGGTGTATCTGAGAGCACAATGCCATTTTTCAGGTCGATCATCTGGTTGGCTTTGGTTACGGCAGGCTCGTTGCCGGTACGGGCTATCTGGCGACCAGCCAGCGCATTAATCAAGGTGGATTTGCCCACATTTGGGATACCCATGATCATGACCCGAATCGCCAGCTTCTTCTCCGTGCGTTTGTGGCCAATCTTTTTACACAGCTGTACGACCTTTTTAACCTGTTTTTTATCCTCGGCTACCAGTGGCATCGCCTGGGTATTGTGTTGTTGACTAAAGTACTTCACCCAATTCTGAGTGACTTTGGGGTCAGCCAGGTCAGATTTATTGAGAATTTTGATGCAGGGCTTGTCGCCTCTGAGTTCATCAACCATCGGGTTGGTGCTGGAGAAAGGCAATCGGGCATCCAGAACCTCAATCACCAGGTCAATTTCCGGCATCGCTTCGGCAATCTTTTTGCGTGCTTTGTTCATGTGGCCGGGGAACCATTGAATTGCCATAGTGACGTTTTCCCATTGACGGTTGGTTAAAAGGGCGGCACATTGTAAAGCAAGGCCTGTGTAGAGCAACTGCTAAGATGTACTCACAACAGACCAGCAGTCAGCGACACAGGATTGTCACAAAACCAGCTTAGGCTGGTGCTAGTCGATAGGACGGGAGACGGAATATGAATCTCTTACCCGAAAACAGCGCAGACAGCGTCAAGCAACAGGGGCGTCAGGCCTCTGCCACCGTATCCGGACGGCGTCGTTCGGGCTTTCTTGTTGGTAATAAATTTGTGTTCTCCGATCAGGCAGAGGTGCTGTGGATGCAGGCCGGGCCTGGAGAGTTCAGGGAATTGCGTATCTGGCGTAAATGACGTGATTAAAAAGGCAGAACGATGATGTTCGTTCTGCCTATATGGTTGAGCGGCTAGCCTTAGCTAGCAACTATCAGCTGGCAAACATAGAAGCTGGCTCTGATTCTTCAGCACTGTCTTCCGTTTGAATATCAGCTGATGACATTTCTTCTGCTGTCGTCTCTTCAGAGGCAGTTTCTTCAGCTGCTGGCTGTTCACTTGCTTGCTGTTGTGAGTCAGACGACTCAACAGGCTCCGAAGCGCTTTGTTGTGCTTCCAGCGCTGCTGCTACACGCTTTTGTACTTCCGCTTCGATGGCGGCTTCTGCTTCGTCATCCAATTTGGCTTTTTTACGTTCCAGTTTGGTCACGGTACGGTCGTGATTACCCCAGGCACCGCCTTTAAACTCAATGCTGTGAACGCCATTTTCTTCAGCAATTTCATTGGCGATCGACTTCGCCGCTTCGTCAGCGTCGCGTGCCATCAGTTTACGCTCTGAGGCATCAACACGAGCAAATAAATCAACCAGAGCACTGGATAAAATTTCCTGAGCCACTTCTTCGCGGCTCTTGTGGAAACGCTTGGCAATAATGCTCAGCATCGCCAGATCGCTGGCATCCAGGCGGGTCGTTACCGTGGCCAGTGTTTGTTCCATTTCACGTTTGGCTTTCTCTTCCTGATAATAACGATCGATCAGAGATTGTGTGCTGGTGGTATCGATATCCTGCATAGTGATGACATTCCTGGGGTTGCTGCAAAAATCAGCCGTATACTGTATATGCTTACAGAGTTTTTGTGAACAGCCTTTTGCTCAGGCTCGCATGTTTTCTATCCGCCGGATGCCTTATAGTGTTGTTTTTTCTACCTATGACTGCGGAGCTGTAAATGGCCGTCGATATTGCGCAACAAATCACCGAAAAATTATCAGCATTAGATCCGGTACAACTGGATATTGTTAATGAAAGCCATATGCACTCCGGTCCGGCAACAGATTCCCACTTTAAGCTCACGGTGGTGAGTGACGCGTTTGCGGGTAAACGTCCGGTCGCACGACATCAGCTGGTATATGGCATTCTTAGTGAGGAGCTTGCAGGACCGGTTCATGCTCTGGCTTTGCATTTGTATTCCATTGAAGAGTGGCAGGCTGCAGAAGTCCCGGATTCGCCGAATTGCCGTGGAGGCAGTAAGTTTGATTAGTTTGGCCAATGTATTGGGTGATTGCCTAAGTCAGGTTAACAGGCAGAGTTGACTGCGTTTAAGAGAGTGGATATGAAATTTATGATATTGAGCATATGGAATGTGTTATCCCTGCTGATGGTACTGGTTGGTTCTGTTCATGTTGCCAATGCCGCTGATAGTGGGGATGTGGTTAATGAGGTTGAAGCTTCCTGGCAGCTGGAGAAGCATGATAAAGATCTTGGAATCAAAGTATTCACACGGGAAGTAGCTGGTTCAGAGTTAAAAGCATTTCGCGGAGAAATGGTGCTGACGTCGACACTGTCAGCACCGATTGCGTTGCTGGAGGATACGTCTCAGGCTCCTGAATGGATGCACAATTGCGGTATTGTCGAAATCATTGAATATCAAAATGCCGGAGAAGCTCTGTCGTATATGATTACAGAGGCTCCGTGGCCGGTTTCTGATCGCGATACCATTGTGCACTCTGTAGCTAGCCAGGACCCTGATACATTGGCTGTCAGAGTCGATGTTACTGCACGTAATGATGTTTTTCCGGCCAATGACGAGTATGTTCGTGTGACCCAGATGCGTGGTTTCTGGTTGTTTTCGCCATTGAAAAACGGTGAGTTGAACGTCATTTATGAAGTGCACGCTGAACCTGGTGGTGGTTTACCGAGCTGGCTGGCAAACAGTGTGGTGGTGGATACGCCTTATCACACACTGAAAAATATGCAGAAAATTATCCGCTCTGAACGTTACCAGAATGCCGAGTTATCATTCATTAAAAACCATTAAAAAGTAGCTGTAACAAAAGTGTAACATTTGAGTCATAGACTGCCCGGAAATTTGAACCGGGCTGTCTTAATCGATGAAATTGTTGTCTTCCCTTCTGCTTGTCTGCTTAACCCTTGTCAGTTCTTTCTCTAACGCGTTAGAGCGTTTTTCTGACTTGCCTTATGATGGCACAACCACTCTGTTTACTATTCATGGCTCCAACACGATTGGTGCAGCATTAGCTCCGAATCTGGTTAAAGAATATCTGGTTCAAAAGGGGGCTGAACAAATAGAAACCCTGGAAACCGGTGTTGAGAATGAAAAAATCATTCGTGGTGTGGTGCGTAATAGCCGCACCATTGTTGAAGTAGTGATTGAAGCACACGGTTCCGGCACCGGTTTTAAAGGGCTGGACTCCCAACAAGCCGATATTGCAGCGGCTTCACGCCCGGCGAAAGACAAAGAAGCGAACTTGTTAAAACATAAGGCCGACATGCGTGCACCGGAGAGTGAGCACATTGTTGGTATTGATGGCTTGGCCATTATTGTTCACCCGCAGAATCCGATTCACACATTAAGCGTTGATCAGATTGCCGGAATCTTTGCCGGTGACTATCAGAACTGGTCTGAATTAGGTGGTAACCCTGGCCAGATTAATGTTTATGCCCGTGATGATAAATCAGGTACCTGGGATTCGTTTAAAGGCATGGTGCTGGGTAAACAAAGCAGCTTAATTGAAACAGCCGAACGTTTTGAATCGAATGATGAACTGTCAGACCGTGTTTCTGCTGACGCTCAGGGTATTGGTTTTGTGGGTTTAGCATCGGTTAGACAGTCAAAACTGGTTGCCGTGTCAGATGGCACCGCAAAAGCCTTGTTACCCAATAAGCTGACGGTTGCCACCGAAGATTATGCGCTGGCACGTCGCTTATATATGTATACCGCGGGTGTTTCTGCCAATGCTTATGTGAATGAATTTCTGAACTTTGTACTGGAAAATTCTGGTCAGAAAATTGTCGCAGACACTGGCTTTATCTCTCAGGAGTTAATGGCTGTCATGCCAGAAACTTACGCTGAATTACCACAGGATTTTCGCGATATAACCGCCAATGCTGAGCGCCTGACGATTAACTTCCGTTTTAAGGAAGGCAGCGCCAAGCTTGATAATAAGGCACTTAAAGATGTTGAGCGTTTGGTGCAATACCTGAAAACTAATAATACAAATGAAATTGTTTTGATTGGTTTTGGTGATAAAAAGAAAACCGAAGAGCGTGCCCGGTTATTATCTAAATTACGGGCCATGGCAGTTCGTCGTGAGTTAGTCCGAAATGGCATTTATCCGAAAGAATCGGTGGGCTATGGTGAATATTTACCGGTTGCATCGATTAATCGCAGTGAAGGCCGGATGAAAAATCGCCGTGTCGAAGTGTGGTTGCGCGATGGTGCAGCAATAGCAACTGCAGAATAACCGTGCAAAAAAAGCCAGAGTCTGTAAACAGGCTCTGGCTTTGATCTTAATGGTGGTTATACCGTTGCAGGCTTACTGACGATGCAGTTACAGGCTTTATTGACCGTGCAACTGCAGGTATACGGCAATCACCGCTGCCGGAATATTGCCACACATCTGATCGGACAATTCGATGTCTTCATCGATATCAGCCATCTCTGGTTCTTCGGCGAATAAACCGGAAGCATACATAATCGGGAACAGGCCTTCCGCCACTTTTTCTTCCTGCTCGGCGTACCAGGCTTCTTCCTGCAATAACACCGCCGTCATATAACCAATGGCCCAGCTTTCCAGCGGCGGCTCATCTTCTTCGTCGTCCACCAGGCTCAAATCGGCAGGAACCGGGAAGTCCTGACCAGAATCCAGCCAGGCCTGAATCTCTTTGCTCAGTTTGATAAATAACGTGTTTACCGTATCTTTTTCATCTTTGCTGAAGCCCAGTTGCTCATCAAAGGCTGATTCCCACACCTGACGCACGTTAAACTCAATCGGGCCGGATAATAGCCCGGTGATCAGACCGTGCACGGCAAAAAAATCAAAACTTTCCTGGCGTTCGGCTTCGGTTTCCAGCAAAACGCCCAGGGTTTCCAGCTCTTCTTCACTCAGGGCTGGGATACTGTTTAGGTCAGACATACAATACTCCTGAATTTGCACGCAATCGTATCAGGCTTATGGGCGCACGAACAACGTATCAACGAACAAATCGTCAACCGGCGGGTTATCAGCAAACCCTGTCGCTGGAAATGGGTGGAGAATCGGTATCTCTGCGGATTTCTGCCAGTCGCCGTAAGAGCATGCGTTTACAGGTGACTGAGAAGGGTGAGTTGGATTTACGTATCCCCTTAGGATGCCCCAAGCGCGATGTGTTGGCGTTTGTGAAATCGAATGAAGCCTGGCTGAAACAGCAGCGGGACCAGGTCTTACAGCGTCAGCAACAGAAACTGGAGCGTTATTCGGTTTTGGGAAACGAACTGACGGTGCAAACCAGTGCGTTGGATGAGTTCCTGGTAACGGATAGCACCATCTGGATTCCCGATCACTGGGATCATACCGATTTGCGCGATCAGATGGACAAATGGTTACGCCCCAAAGCACGGGCGTATTATCAGCAATTAATTGATCAATGGTGGCCATTTTTTGCTCGTTTTGCTGAGCTAAAGCCGGTTCTGCGGGTGAAAAAAATGCGGACTCGCTGGGGCAGTTTATCCCAGCGTGGTTACATCAACCTCAACCTGGCGCTAATGCAATTACCAGAAGAGCTGGTTGAGCTGGTTGTGGTGCACGAACTGTGTCACCTGAAGCATTTTGATCATGGCCCCGGTTTTAAAGGGCTGATGACTGAGGCGTTGCCAGACTGGCGCAGTCGTGAGCGCCAGTTGCAGCAATTGTCATCCAACGTATTGTGAATCGCTCATCTTTAAACGCCTCTTACAATATTAACGTCTCTTACAGCCTTAACGATTGCTGACGCTGGTGTTGATCCACACCTGAGAATACCAATAAAACCAGCCACGATGCTGACGGCTGGGTATGGTGCAATTATAACGGCTGCGGCCTGCAGTAATGGCTTCTTTGGCCTGAGCGTTGATCGTCAGGTGCTGATTATCCAGCATATCTTTTTCGGCAATCACCTCGGTAGGAATTGAACCTTCACCACTGGCGTAACATTGCACCTGAGAGCGATAAACATCGTTAGAGGTGACGTGCAGGCTTAACTTCGGCGGGTTTTCTTCGCCCAGGACTGGGTTAACCAACTGCTCTGCGGTAATGGCCAGTGGCAGGGTATTCAGTTTGGTTTTTAATGTTTCCGGGTTAGCGTAAATACCTGCTGCGGGGAAGCGGGGCAGTGCTTGCTGATGTGAGTCTGGTCCAATGGGACCAGACTGCTGACCAAAAGCGATGTAACCCTGTTCTTTCACCCATCGGGTAATCTCCAGATTAAATTCACCATAGGGATACGCTAATAATTGATGGCTGACGCCCAGCTTTTCTTCAATACGTTTTTCGGCCTGAGTAATTTCCTGATCCAGCCATTGCGTCCAACTTAATGATTCCGGCTTTTCCAGCAGGTAAGGATGACTCACGGTGTGGTTGGCGATGGTAGCGCCGTTTTGCTGTAATTCGGCCAGCTGCTCCCAGCTCATCACTTTATGATGTTTTTCATCCACCGCCTGAGTATTGGTAAATACAGTGAACGGCCAGTTACGCTGTTTTAATGCCGGGTACGCATTCAGATAAATCGACTCCCAGGCATCGTCAAAAGTAATTGCCACGCTGTCGATAGGAAGGGCTTTACCGTCGTTGAGTGTTTTCAGCGCGGTTTTTAAATCGACGACGGTTTTATTTTGCTTCTCCAACAACTGCATGTGTTGTTCAAACTGCTCCGGCGAAATACTGGTGACGGCAGGCGTGGTGCTATCAACATGATGATATTGCAGAATCACCAGTGCCTGGCCTGTGGATGAAAACAAAGTAAATACCAGGAGCGGTAGTAGATGTAGTAAGCGCATAGCGTTCTTATTCAAGTATGTTTTCGTTGAATGATAACAGAAGACCAGAGAGTTTTTTCGTAACAGCAACAGGATGTTGCGACCGCCCGGCAGGCACATGGATGTGCCTTCGGGGCGGTGGAGAAAAAGCTCTCTGGTTTTCTGTCTGAACAATAAATACGTTTACGCAATAAACGACGCTTGTTTTAAGCGTTGATAAGCGGCATTAATCTGCCGGAAGCGAAGACTGTCGCCGCCTCGGTCCGGGTGGTGTTGCATCGCTAAACGCCGGTATTGCTGGCGAATTTGTTTTGCCGTTACTGGTGGTGATAATTCAAGGGCTGTCAGATCATCGTCTTGATGTTGGCTGTAATCCGGGCGGCGCATTTGTTTCCAGAACTGCTCCAGCAGTAGTTCTACTTCTTCGCGGCTGGTGGAGAGATTATTCAGATCCAGGTAATACACCTGCAGCGGGTCCGCTTGTTCCAGCTCAGTATTATCTGACTGTTCAGTAGTCGCAGCTAACCCAGGAGCCAGTTGAATATGCAATGCGGAAATCAATAACTCACCGAGTTGCTCGCTGCGCCACTGCAGGCGCAAACGATACAAGGCGTGCATAATCAGGAAATTACAACGAAACAATAACAGCGAATCTTTTAACGCCTCATCGTTAAAAATGGATTGCTCCGGCTGCTGCAGCCATTTTACCAGTTCATACAAACTGGTCTTTTTGCCGTCGGCTAAATGACTGGCCAGCAGGGAGCGGATTACATCAATATCGTCATGTTCATTCATCCTATGACTGTAGCAGATCGCGTGATTGATAAGATAGCGACTTATCGGTCACAGGTATGATGTATCAGTTCAACTAACTCCGATTGGTTTTTAATGCCTAATTTACGAAAACTACTCGATAACTGATTTCTCACGGTATTCACCGAAATATTCAGATCACTGGCAATCTCTGCGACATGACTGCCAGCGGATAAACGAGTGGATATTTCAGCTTGTCGCAAACTGATACCAAATTGCTTATGAACGTGTCTGGCGTCGGCGTTTTGTTTGCGGCCAACCAACATCACCAAACGCTGATGATTAACTGAAACAGGTACCAGCCAGAATATTTCTGATTGGTTGCCATCCGTCAGGCTGATGGCATGCTGATTTCCCGACAATCGTTGTTTTTCAGGCGTTAAGAGCGCATTCACTTTTTGTTGCAGCTGGCAATATTGGTCGTAATCACGTGTGGTTAGTTTTTGATCTTTCAGGGTGACGAAGTGTGCTTGTTTCAGCCATTGCTCTGCCATTTTATTGCTGTATTTAATCGTCAGGTCAGAACTTAATAGCCATACCGGGCGATTCATTCCGTCGAGCATGTCTTTCTGTTCGTGATGACTTGGCTGATCTTTAAACAGATTACTTAATCGTAGCCATTGACCAAAATGAGGGTGTAATAAATTCAGGAACTGCTCGTCGTGATCAGCAAATGCCTGATGATCACAATGGCGTTGGAAAGCCAATTTCAGAATATGCTGATTATCGACTTTGAAACCACTGCCAATCGCATAACGCACGCCATGCTGTCGTCCCCAGTCCTGATAAAATTCACTGGCGCGATAGTCTTTATCGCTGACCATTCTTACTGCTGATTGAAATGGGTGATCAATGGCACCGCGGTCGATCAGCTTCTGAGTCCATGGATCGCGGGTGATAAAATAATCGGAATACTGATTAATGGCCGTTGAATCGTAATCAATCAGGTGAGCCTGATCCAAGGAATGGTTATAGATGCCCTCTACCTGCAGTGACGAATAAGGCGCATCAACCTCTGAGCGAAGATCGCTCATGATTTCAGGTATGTCATCCGGAGTAAGGATTGCCTGGTAAATGCGATCGATATAATCGCTGACCCGATTCACATCAACATTAATATTCATAACAACCTCATAAACGATGCGGAGCAATAGCAGCTGTCAGCTGAGACTGCTTATTAATACCGAGTTCGGCATACATTTTTTTCAGATAGGAATACACCGTATTGATGCTGTATCCGGTCTGGCTGGCAACCACTTCAGCACTGTTGCCATTGGCAAAGGACATGGCAACCTGGGCTTCAGCAGCGCTGATTGGCCACAGTTGTGTCAGCCATTGCGCCTTGTCGGCCGGGTTCAACTGGGTTAGCTGTATTGAAATATTGGCCGTTTTCGAACCCACTGGGTGACGAGTGACGGTGATCAACCAGAGCTTGCCTCGATAGTCACTGACCCTTTGTTTGACGTCCGTTCCACCCTTGCAAAAGGATTGGAGAATGTCGCGCAACCAGGTAGGGTCATCTTTCAGGTAAAGGCTGTGGTTGCTGACATCCAGTGGGGAGTTTGCGCCAGTTAAATCACTCAGCTCTTGATTCGCTATTAATTTTCCATGGCGATTTAATGTCACCGTTTGGCGGCGTAATGTTGACAGGCAAGCGCTGGAAAATTGTGCTTCAAGCAACCTCTGACAGTGTTGCTTGGCGAGCTTCAGCAAGGTTTCAATAAAGGCGCGATAAGGCGTTACCCTAAATAAAACTTCCTCTTTGCTGGATTGTTGATTATCGAATATCACTTCAAAACGGCCATATTTCACAACAACTGTGTTTGCAGAAAGGTCTTCGATTTGCTGATTTTCGACACCAAATTCTTCAGGGCCTGATAAAATTACACTATTAACTTGCGTGATTTCTGCTAAGTTCTTAATGAATTGTGGCCAGTCGGGATAGCACCCTGAGGTTAAATTTAACGCTTGAGTGAGCTGCTGAAATTGCTGGCTGATACCTTGGTGAGATCGCATAAATAAACACCGCGCCTGTATTTTTATTCTCGAACAGAATCTGCAATGCTACGCAAATCAGTCATTCCATCAGTCCGTTTCGATCCAGAAGTACGGTTTTTGGAGTTCTTTTGAGCTCGGAATGGACGCTTGGTTGCTTGATTTGAGTTAAATGGGTTTGTTCTTAGATCTTTGTTTCAAAAATATAATTAATTAGTTCGGTGGGGAGAAATTAGGTGGAATGGGTTTACTGGACCTTAATGGCCGTGTCCTTTGTATTATTTTGGGTCGTGTTATCCATTCGTTGTCGCTCTCGCCTTTGGTTAAGTGGCTACATGGCGTTTGTGATTGGTTACCTTGGGTTGATTCAGTTGGACGCCCAAGATTTCTATATCTCTCCAAAGTTATATTTTTGTTTGTTACCGATTGTCTTTTTACCCGGGCCATTACTGCTGGGTTATATTTCTCATATATCAACACGCAGCTATGTTGGCCTCAAAGATTTTGCCATTTGTTTGTTGCCACTGGCGATTGTGGTATCAGCCCCTGGATTATTAACCGATCAGCCGATGTTCAGTTTTGCAACGCAAGCGGATTACCAGCAGCCAGCCTATATCAGTTTGTTTAACCTCGTCAGTATGATGGCTGGGGTTCAGACCATTGCTTATGTGATTGCCTCTTTTTGGTTGATGGCAACCTTGCGCAGAGACTGGGCTTCGTATCAAAGTAAAACCCTGCCACGCTCCTGGCGCAAAATGATGAACGCAATTCTGGTGATTCTCATAACAACGGTCACACAGGTGACCAGCGCTTTTATGAATCCATCCGGCAATGCCCTGTCATTAGGTGATATTGGTTTTATGATTCTAGTGGCCTTCTTTCTTTGCATGGCGATTGAGACAGCCTGGAGGAACTATACCGGGGTACCTATTGAAGATGAGGTGATTCTGCAAAACCGTGAAATTGTTGCGGTATTGCCCGAAGATACATCCCATGCTCAGGAAACGAACGAGTTGCCGGATTCAGTGGTTCAGGCGGTGTTTGCTCAAGTCGAAGAGCAGCAACTGTTTCTGCAAGACGATTTATCATTAAGTTCGCTGGCTGAGCAACTGGGCACCACAACTCATAAGTTATCAGAGTTGATTAATAAGGGCGGTGGTAAAACCTTCTACGAGTTCATCAATGATTTTCGGGTGCGGTATGCTGCGGCAAAATTGCTGGAGCAACCAGGGATGGCAATTGTTGATGTGTATGTGGAAGCTGGGTTCTCAAGTAAGACGACCTTTTACGGCCATTTTAAGAAGGTGTTTGCTTGTACACCAACGGAGTATCGAAAAATCAATAGTTAAATCGCTTTTGAAGATAATAGCAAAGTGAAGCATCAATAAAGCCGTTTAACAGACAGTTAAACGGCTTTTCATGGTAAACAGAAGAAAAGATATTAACGATTAATGCGATCAGATGTTGATAGACTGCATGAATTGTTATTTAGATCATCGTCGATCAACATCAGCTCATGAACCATGTAAGCAACACCGTCCTCGATAGCTTCGTCAGCATAAGTGTAATGAGCACCATTGTTATCACTTTCTGAGGTCAATGCTCCATCATCACCATAAGTAATGACGAGGCGCTCACTCGGGGTGAAATTACCATCGCCATCTCCATCTGTTTCGAAGAAAGCTTCAGTCAAGCCATTTTCATCGTAGCTCTTACTCATGCGAGACTGCGATTCAAAGACACCATCCGCACCAATGTCCTCCGTTTGTGTGCAGCTGGTTAAGCGGCCTTGTTCGTCGTATGTATAAAGAGCGCTTCTTTTTAGGAAGTTAGTTCCTTCACGCATGAAAACGATATTTTTTCCAATAATCCGATTGTTGTCATCAAACTTATCTGTCAATACATAGGTCGAGCCTGTCTGATCATCACTTGAGTTAAAATAAGTATAACCGGCAGAGACTTGTTGGTTACCGTAGGTATAAGCCAACTGCTCCTTACCATTATACCTAGCGGCGCTATAGCTATATTGTGTTGCAACCGCTACAAAGCCGTCTGAGTAGGTGTAGGTGCTCAAAGCAACCGTACCGACCAAATTACCATCCGAGTCATAACCCTGGCTTTTATTCTCTGTTAGCAAGTTGGCATCATTATATTGAGAGCTGCGGATAAAATATTGATCGGCCTGCAGTTCATTATTAGAACGATACATTTGTGGTAAGGCCTTATTTGCGGTACCAGCATTGGTATAATGATAAGTTGCAGGCCGGCTCGAATCATTAAAACGTTCATCGCTTGATAGCAAGCGTATTCCATAATTATTGTAAGAATAGGTTTTGATTCTGTGTTGGTCACGATTGCCATCGCGATTTGTATCGGATTCCGATATCTCTTGGATAATATTGCCGTGTGCGTCGAATACAAACTTATCCGTAAAAATACCGCTTGATGTTTCGCGTTTGTCTTCTGCGAGTTGGCTGGCCGCATTGAATGTATAGCTAACGGTTCTCCCCGGGCTGATATTTGGTGTGTTATATCCGGTTACAGGCTTCACACTCAATGATTTGCCGATCATCTGATATAAAGTGCTCAGCGGGGTTGCAATATCCATATTCAAGGGCAATTCATATTTTTGTGAAAATGCCCGTACACGAACATTACTGGAAAATGACTCCAAATGGCTGTTCAGCGGTAATGCATTAAGGTCCGTGTCAGCTAATTTTTTGGCCCAGCCACCTGTTTCTAAATCCAGGCCATTGCTGGCATCAGCATCGTTATCCATCGCGACCAGTAACTGCATAATATTTGACAGACGATGAAGGGTTGGTTCTGCACCATACTTAAACATTTTTTCTGTACGCGGCGAGGTCTGAAGACTTGCTCTAAACTGATAATACTGGCGTAAAGCTGCACGGAAATCCTTAGCCGTCTCTGGTAGAGCAGGGAACATATCTGCCATGGTGATCTCGTCTTTGGCAGCAACGGTTGCGATGGTCAGTTTACCCAATGAAAAAGTAACGTCTTCACCACTGACATATTCGATGGCTTTGCCCGCTTCCACTACGCCACTGCGATCACCAATACTGTAATTAATGCCGCTAATGCCTTTGACCTGAAGCATGGGTTTTGCTGGATCGGGTGTATCTGGATTAGTCGGTGTATCCGGATTAGTTGGCGTATCCGGATTAGTTGGTGTATCCGGATTAGTCGGTGTATCCGGATTAGTTGGTGTATCCGGATTAGTTGGTGTATCCGGATTAGTTGGTGGGGGAGTGGAGCCACCGCCGCCTCCGCCACCACAGGCAGCAAGTGAAGCCGATAAAATTGCAATTGATAGAATACGAGATTTCATAGGTTGTTCCACCACAATATAAACAGGAACTCACTATGATATGCACGGCCTTTTAATTGACTATAGTGCAATTTAGGGTTTTCGGGTAAGAAAGCGAAGGATGTAAAAAGAAAGGCAGGACTGGCACTGTTGTTCTATACCAGCCCTGTTTTTTCAAATGTTAGATTTCGAGTTTTCGTTGCAATGTTAGGCGACAGTTTTGATCTTCCAGGATAGCTTTGTCGATCAACATAAACTCATGAATCATATAAGCAACACCATTGTTGGTTTCAGCATCAGAGTAGCTGTAAACCGCTTCATTAGCTCCGGTTTCTTCAGTTACTTCACCATCATTGCCATATTTAATAGCAATACGTTCGCTGTTCTGACTAACAAATTCGCCATTTCCAGATGAGTCAATTTCGAGCAGTTGTTGAGTAAAACCATTACGATCATAATCGTATTTAATACGGACTCTTACGTCAGGAGTGCCGTCAACTTGAGTATCGTAGCTTGCAGTACAGCTGCTGACACTTCCTGCACTATTATATTCATATACCATGGAACCACGGTTGACAACTGAGTCGGTTAGCGGGCTTATCTGCTCAAGAGTTTTGGTTGTAATACGGCCTTGGTCATCAAAATTTTCTGTTGTCACCTTGGTATCATTAAGTTGATTAAGTTCGGCATTACGTTGTATTTCAGTGCGTGTTATCTTTTCTTCGTTATATTCGTAGCTAAAATCATATTGGCCAATCAGCTCAGTGGCTCCATAGAGGTTAAGTTTTTCTGATTCTATGTTTCCGTCTTTGTAGGTGTATTTATCTAATTTAGCAGTGTTTATAAAGTTATCGCCCGCGTCGAATCGTTCGCGCGAGTCTTTGTTTAATCGAGCGTCATCGGTATAAGAAAGTGTTACCTGAAGATAATTGGCCGCACTATCCAACTGGCTACGAGATTGGTAGCTTTCAATAATGGCTTTACCATCCAGTGGCTTATACGTTGCTAATGAATGCTCTAAAAGTTTCGTATTCTGAGAAAATTTATACTCTCTTGTTAATAAGGCACCATAATTATTGTATGTGTATTGATACATGAATGCTCTTTCAAGAGCCCCGTCTGTCGTATTATCTTCTGTACGCTCTGATTTTATATTGTTGCCAGAATTATCATATTCATAGCTTGAAATATAGGTTCCGGTGGTTACTGCAATGGGTCCATCAGGCCCCTGACTGCTGCTGTTTCGTATCGTTGTTGTCTCCTTTGATAACTGCATATCTTCGGTAAATGCATAGGTAACCGTTTTAGGGGATCTTAAGGTTGGTGTGGTGTAACCTGTTACGGGTTTCACCGGAATTGAGGTGTCAGTCAGGCGGTAAAGTGTTGTCAGCGGAGTCGCGACATCCATAGCAATTGGGAGACTGTTTTGCTGTGAGAATGCTTTAACCTTGGAGTGGCTGGAAAAGGAATACAAATCCAGCTCGAATGGCAGCGATTTTTGATCAAAGTCAGCCAGCTTGCTTGCCCAGTTCCCCGTTTTCAGATCCAAGCCATTCTCAGGATCACCATCATGATCCATGGCAATTAATAACTGCATGATATTAGACAGCTGATGCAATTCAGCTATCTTAGTGAAGTTATATGATTGTTCCAGTTTTGGAGATGTTTGCAATGGTTGTCTGAAGTTGAATGCTTCACGCAACTCCGCTCGAAACTCGCGAGGCGTTTCAGGAAGTGAAGGGAAAAAATTTTTCAGCGTGATTTCTTCCTGAGCCTTAACGTTAGACAGTGGCATCTTTCCTAACGAGAAGATGATCTTTTCACCTTCGTTGTAACCAATTGGTGTACCAGCTTCGACAATACCGGAACGTTCACCAATCTGATAATTGATGCCAGAGATCCCTCTCACTTCCAGCGAAAATGGAAATGAAACAGTTGGTTCGCCTGGAGTTCCAGGGTTCGGAGTTCCAGGATTCGGAGTTCCAGGATTCGGAGTTCCAGGATCTGTTGGTGCCTGGGGCTTCTTCGAAGAACCTCCGCCACCTCCACAGGCAACGAGTGTTGCGGATAGAACGGCGATAGTCAGTAAATGAAATTTCATGTTGTGATCCAATCGTAAAATTAAAGATCGGAATATTAAGCCTCTTAATGTTATTGGCTATGGTGCAAATTAGGGTTTTTAAACCCTAATTTGCACCATGTTCATAACTCAACTTGCTCTTTAAAATTTTTCTTCACCTTTTGCCTTCTAGTGATTGAGTCTTTTTATGAGCGTTTTAGTAAGTGGCGACTATTTTGCCATTCCGGTAAATTCAGCGGATTCTGAATTTAAGATAAGTTTGGATGTTGAACCTGAAACATTCTCTGCCACTGGTCAGCGTCACGTCGAAGTAACGGGCCAGGAAGATGCACAAAGTGAGGACCTTCAGGATACAATCAAAAATGCTGTTGATGAAGTGAAAAAGGGAGGTTGGAAGTCCGCTCTCTCATTGGGTAAACGAATGCTCGAAAAGGCGCTTGAAGATGAAAAGCCTGCCCCTGTCGTTGAGGCTCCTGATCCAATGGATCCAGCGGTAGCCTTCTCATTCGATGAGACATCCAATGTACACTACAACCTTATTAAGTTGTTGAAAGATAAAGAAAAAAGACTGAACTATCATGAATTTCGCTCAGAGCGTGGCTATGGGGTTTTGATTCCGCAAGGTGATGGCTTGTTCCTTGAGGTTTCTTTTATATACCCAAGTTACGAATATGCTGAAAAACACTACCCAGAACAAAATGTTGGCCGGGGTGTTCCTACCTGGCGACGAGAAGATGACATTCTGCATCGAATGAGAATGTACTATTTATCGATGGATGAAAGCCAGGCGCGTCATGCTGCTGGTCAGGCTGATTTTGAACAGGAGAAAAAGAAATATTTTGAGGTTGACCTGGCATCAACACGAGATGAGCAAAAAACACTGTTTTCGACACCTGATTTAGATCTTGACGCAAAAACCGGTGAGCTTTCACTGCGCTTTTTGCGTGCCTGGTTCTTACCAACTCAAACGAAAGAAGGCAGACAAATTCAGTATGATTGGGATGCGCTGAGAATTAGCATCATGAGTGGCAGTGATGTTGTATCTCGCAGAGTTTGCTGGAGTCGCAATGACGGCCGGGAAGCGATTGCTAGCCAGGAGAACTGGTTTGAGTTAATGAATACCGGTTATTTTGGTGAGCTTAAGCCAGGCAGCTACAGTTTAACGGTTGATATCTATGGTCATACGCTGATGACTTATCCATTCGAAATTGTTGAAATGACGGTTAGTGATATTAATTCAAAATTTGACCGGTATCTTGCAATGAAATCTCCGGAAGATACCCAGCTCAAAATTAAACAATGCATGGATTCTTTTGAATTGGATGTTTATTACCCTCTGGCTAGACACCTGGATTTATTAGCTGAATCTGATGAATTTGAAATCTTCTGTCGATTGGAGAAAGATGGCAGTGCATGGCCAGACTATGAAATGGATTATTTTGCCAGCTCTAATATGAAACAGAGCCGTGAAGTTATTAATAAAGCTGACTGGTGGAATAAGCCCTTACATTTACAGATTCCATTTGCAGACCGTGCCGAGCGTGAAGGAAGGCAAGCTGCAGAAGATGGTGTTTATACTCTCTATTTTGAGTTGGGCGATGAGCGCAGATTGCTGGACTCCGTTCAGATCGAAATGAAGGGCGGTGTTCTTCAGGGAGAAAGCTCTCATCCTCTTATGCCTTTGGCAGACTTTGTATTTCCTAATGAACACGGCGGTGTCGTTATTACCTTATAAACCCTAGAGCCACAGGGATGTGGCTCGCCTTTGAGTTCCTCGCAATGAAAGAAATTCGTTTATCAGCACATTTCGTAAGCGGCCTGATTGGTTTGACACTTTGTTATGCTATTTCTATATGGTTTTTGTGGAGTAGTCAGATGTCCTTCGCCTTTCAGATTGACCCTGCACAAAGCTTATTTACACGTGGTTTGGCCCGGCTTATTGATCGTGACAATGCTAAAGTTATTGGTATTTCTTTGGCATTTTTAAGTATTCATTTGAGTTGGTATTGGCGCTATTCTGCCGGTTATTGGTTCGAAGTTATATTAAATAGGGCCTTTCCAAAGAAAACTTCAATTACCTTGGATCGAAACCTGGAATCTGAAGGTTCTTTTGTTGAGCATGAAGTTGATCAAAAAACCAAAAATATCGACAGCCCATCCGCGGTTTTGAAGCACCTGGATGACTGAGTCATCTGAAATCCCAGGGAAGGGAATACTTCATATTCTGGGAGAGAAAGTTGATGCTCAGCTTTCTTCTGCAGCGCTTGATATAACTCGTAGTGACGATTTTATTGAAATACGATCATCAAAAGAAAAGGGAGTTGTGACAATCAATACCAAAAGATCGGATGGAAAAAAGGCAGCAGTTTTCATTAACGGAAAGCGTGTCAAGTGAACTCTACGAACGGGATAGCTAAAGCCGCGCACATTAGTGCACGGCTTTAATTTTGTTAACTATTATCCTCTTCTACCGCTTCATATAAACGATCCAGCACATCCGGCATCGCAGAAATCACCCGGTTCCAGCTTGGAATAAACGGCGTTTCCATTGGATTGGCTAAGAAGTGCTCACCCGCGTGCATGATATTCTGAGCAAACATTTCCACCGCTTTTTCTTCAGCATGGCGATCCAGCGTTAAGCCGTTCATGCGGGCGTCGTTATCGTAGGTTTCGATAAAGTCTAAGGCGATGCGGAAATAGGTGGCTTTTAATGAGCGGAAGGTTTCACTGGTAAATACCTCGCCCTGGGTCGCCAGCTTGCGGAAAATAGCTTTGCAGATATCAATGCTCATCTTAGACAGACCGGCATTCGCATCGGCTTCTGATAATGGCTGATGTTTGTGATCGTAAACATCGGCAATGTCTACCTGGCAAATCCGGTTGGTGGAGTAGTTACGCTTCATTTCAGACAGTACACCAATCTCCAGCCCCCAGTCGCTTGGGATGCGGATGTCGTTTAACACGTCGGCACGCATGGAAAACTCACCGGACAGTGGATAGCGGAAGCTGTCGAGGTACTCTAGGAAGTCTAACGAACCGTATACCTTTTTCAGTGCACGCAGCAGGGGAGTTACCAATAAGCGGCTGACGCGACCGTTCATTTTTTGTTCGGCAATACGGGCGTAATAGCCTTTGGCAAATTCATAGTTAAAAGCCGGGTTGGCAACCGGGTAAATCAGGCGGGCTAATAAACTGCGATCGTAGGTGACGATATCACAGTCGTGCAAGGCAACAGATTCAGCACGGCCTGAGGCTAAGACATAACCGTAGCAATACCAAACGTTGCGACCTTTACCCAGCTCTTTCGGAGCCAGGCCTTCTTTTTCCAGCAAAGCATCCAGTTGTTTCAGGCGTGGTCCATCATTCCACAAAATACGGTGATGTTGCGGCAGGCGACCAAAAAACTCCTGAGCATGATGGAATTGTTGTTCATCAGCCCGATCAAGGCCAATAACAATTTCATTCAGATAGGGCACTTCGCAAATTTCTTTAATAATGTTGTCGAGTGCCGGGCCTTCCAACTCAGAATACAGAGAGGGCAGCACCAACGACATTGGTCTTACCCGGGAAAAACTGATCAGTTCTTTTTCCAGATCTTCAATCGAGCGATCTGTCAGATTATGCAGGTTTGTAATAATGCCATTTTGATAAAAATCAGCCACAGCCAGCTCCTTCGCGCAGATGTTTTATAGTTTTTTAATTAGGTTTAATTGAATCGAAAAACGTTAATAAACTGTTTTTCCAGCCTTTTGGCCCCTGAAACTTCGCCGTTATTGTTTTCGGATTGTTTAATTTCAGAGGTTCTCCGTTCGCTGGCGGAATCACAATGGGTTGATCACACTGTTCCAGCATTGCCCGATCATTTTCACCATCGCCGAGGGCAATGACACCGATCTTATCAGCCGGAATCTGATAATGGTCGGCATACAAATTACGGAAAAATTCGATGGCGCTGGCCTTATTGGCTTGCCCCATCACATGATAAAAACGCCCGCCTTTAATCAGCGTTAATTGCTGACTTTCAATAAAATTCCGGAAGGTTGCCAGGCCTGTTTCATCTTCGTCTAACCACAATAAGGGTTCACTGGCATTACGCTGTTTTGCCAGCCAGGAATCCTGCTCATTCAGTCCGGTCACGGCGGTCACTTCTGAGGCAGGCATGTCGTTAAAACTGCGGAATTTAAAACCTTGCTGGCGGGCCTGATGCAATACTTTAATCAGCTCAGCATAGGGAGCTCCGAGAATTTCGGTGTTGTAATCATCCTGCTGGCTGCTTAATGGGTCATGGTCTTTTTTAGGAATAAACAGCGCGCTGCCGTTTTCGCAAGCAAAAGGTGCGGTGATGTTCAGATCACGGCGTAACTGCACCACTTCGGCAAAGGTTTTGCTGGTATTAAAAATACAGGGGATGTTTTGTTGTGCCAGATAGGTCAGTGCCGGTTTGGCGGCATCGGTACTGTAATCATGATGATCCAGTAGGGTGCCATCCAGGTCTGTTAAAATAATCCAGCGTTGGCGATCAGTCATGGCTATTGCTCCGCCTGAAGTGACGTATCTTTAGCATAGCGAATAGCCGCCACCTGATGTTGCTCATTCAGCTCTAAGACTAAATCGGCATAACCCGGCATATCGTTTAGTGCACGTTCGGTCAGGCGCTGATAGTGCTGAATAAAGCGCTGAATTTGTGCCGGGTTCATGCCACCTTGAGATTTGCTGGCTTTTTCATTATCCGCTTCTTGTTGCGTACGCCACTGTTGCACAGCTCCCATCCCCGGCACTTTTAACATCAGCAGATAATCGATTTGTGCAAACCAGTCCTGATATGCCTCCCGGAGCTGTTGATTCACCCAGTGGCGCCATTGGCCATCCGGGTCTTCGGTTTGTTCCAGTGTGTTTATTGCTTGTTGGAGTTCGGCGACTGTTCCGGCTTTGCAGCCAACACACCAGCCCTCGAATAAAATCAGATCCACCGGGCCTGTGATTGAATGCCATTGATCGGTCGATGAGCGATCATCGGCAATTTTGTCGAATGATGGGAAGCTCAACAGCTTTTGATTGTTGAGCGAGCGAAGTTGCTCAAACAGGGTTAGCCCGGCTTGCACGTCATGGGTACCGGGTACGCCACGTGTGGTTAATAAAGGATGCACATCCAGTGCTAACTGCTGGCGTTGAGCTTTGGTGAGGTATAAATCGTCAATGGAAATAACCGCAACTTTCCAGTTGAATGCGACTTTATAAACTTCTGCCAGGGCGTTGCATAAGGTGGATTTTCCGGACCCCTGACCACCATGAATACCTAAAATGGCTGGCTTTTGATGTTGCTCCTGATAGCGGGTTGCTAATGCGGCTAAATGACTTGCTAGTGGTAGCCAACAGCTCTGAATTTGTTGCTGCCAGGCCTGTGGCATGGTTTTCCAAACCTGGTCAGCGACCTGACTCAGCTGTTGGATAACTGGTTGCTGGCTAGAGCTTAATGCGTCAGCGGTTAAATTCGATGGCCAGAGTGTTGTCATAAATGCCCCGTGTGTTACTGGTAATAGCTTTAGCAGTGACTGTGCCAGATCACGTTTTTTTATTGATGTGTGCCTGGTATTGCGATAAACCAAGGTGAAAGCATGGAATTACCGTACAATGCAGCAACCTTCTGACATGAGTCACTCACTGTGTTTATTTTTGCTTGCTCTATTATGGTGCGCCTGTCGGGTGGTTAAAATACAGTTTTGTTTTAATGCTTCTTTTTGGTGCGTAGCCCATTGTGAGAAGCGTTTGTTGAATGCGTTTGTGGAATGCGTTCGTAGAGTTAAGAGGTAAAAGAAGCCATGACACAGGAAAATGACGGTTCACGCCGTGTTGCGTACCAAGGAACTGCCGGTGCCTATTCACATTTGTCGTGCCGTAAAGTCTTCCCGGATTGGGAGGCGGTAGCTTGTGAAGATTTTCTGTCGGCGTTAGATCTGGTGTCCAACGGCTTTGCTGACCGTGCCATGATTCCGCTGGAAAACTCGACTGCCGGGCGGGTAGAAGAGATTTATCGTTTAATTCCGCGGACGCAATTGCATGTCATCGGTGAGCACTTTGAGCCGGTGAATCATTGCTTGCTGGCCTTGCCTGGCGTCAAACTGACTGAAATTGAAGAGGTCGCCTCTCACCCTCAGGCCTTAGCGCAATGCCATCAGCGTATTATTAATCTGGGTATGAAACCCATCGCCATGCTCGATACCGCCATGGAGGCGGAAAAGCTTAGCCAGGCGGGTAATGAGTCCGAGAACCGCAACCGTGCAGCCATTGCCTCCAAGCTGGCTGCTGAGCTGTATGGCCTGGAGGTATTGCATGAAAACTTTCAGGATGTAATGGGTAATACCACGCGTTTTCTGGTGTTTAGCCGTGAGCCTCAGCATCAGGAATACCTGCCTGAGGAAACCTACATCACCAGTATGTTGTTTGCGGTGCGGAATATTCCGGCGGCGTTGTATAAAGCCTTGGGTGGTTTTGCCACAAATGGCATCAACATGATTAAGCTGGAAAGTTATATGGATGGCGGCACCATGGAAGCCAGCCATTTCCATCTGGATGTACTGGCTCATCCGCAGCAGCCAGCGATGGTGCATGCGCTGGAAGAACTGGAACACTTCTCTCGTGATTTACGCTTGTTGGGGTGTTATCCGGCCCATGAATACCGCAATCGCAGTGCATTTGTATAACGCGTTTAAGCGGTGGTCGAATGCTGGAATTTAGCTGGGAAATATTAGCGCTATTGGCCGCAGTGGCAATGGCGGCCGGTTTTATCGATGCCGTTGCAGGTGGCGGTGGTTTGTTAACCATTCCGGCTTTATTGTTTGCGGGCGTGCCTCCAGTACAGGCCATTGCGACGAATAAATTGCAGGCGTGTTTTGGCAGCTTTACCGCCACACGTTTTTTTGTGCGAGAAAAACTGGTCTCTCCCAAAGAGCAAAAATGGGCGATTGTTGCGACGGCCGTCGGCGCTGTCATCGGCGCGATTGCGATCCAGTTATTCGACAGTGCGTTATTGGTTCAGGTAATGCCTTATGGATTAATCGCCATTGCCGTGTATTTATTACTGGCCCGTAATTTTGGTAAAACCTCGGGAAAAGAAACCTTAAAGCCGGCAACCTTTAATGCCACCGTGGCAACCGGTGTCGGCGTTTATGACGGCTTTTTTGGCCCGGGTACCGGCACCTTTTTCAGTCTGGGTTATAGCAAGTTACGCGGTATGAACCTGATTGAAGCCACTGCACACGCAAAGCTGCTGAACTTCACCACCAATATTGTATCGCTGGCGGTTTTTATTCTCTCCGGACAAATTTTGTTTCAGGTTGGGTTTGCCATGGCGGCAGGCCAGGCGCTTGGTGCTCGTTTGGGGGCTGCGGCAGCCGTGAAGCAGGGCGTCGATTTTATTCGCTATATGACCGTCTTCGTCTGCATCGCTATGAGTATCAGTTTGTTGTTAAAAAGCTGATCGAGTGCTCTCGATAGATTTTCTCTTGCCATTTGGTTTGTATGTAAACTAATATGGTTTGCATACAAACCAATAGTGGTGTGAGAAGCGTGGATAGACGATTATTTTTTGTGCTCAACATGGCACAGCGCAAGCTGTTTAATCATGTTGATCACCTTTGTGAAGAGCAGCTGGATGCCTCTGTCACCCAGTTGGCCGCACTTATGTATATCTGCAAACATGCGGGGTGCGTGCAAAAAGATCTGGTCACCGCCCTGGCATTAAAAAAATCGGCGGTAACCGGCCTGCTTACCCGTATGGAAAAAAATAATCTGTTACACCGCAAGCCATGCGCTAAAGATGCCCGTGCCATTCGTCTTTACCCAACTCAATCGGGAATCGAGAAAGTACAAAACCTGGCTCCTTTTATTCAGCAACTTAATCAGCAGTTTGAAGAGCACTTCTCTGAAGAAGAAATTGCCACGGTACTGAAGTTTCTCAATTTCATCATTAAAAAGTTTTAACCTGGAGCAGCCATGCGTCATCAACAGCAAGACCTGAACCAACGACAAGACCCACACCATCAACAGCTTCAGACCGAGGCTGGCCACCATATTGTCGCTCGTGTTTTTCCGGCTAAAGAGGAAAATGACAGCCGTGGTGTGTGTATTATTGCCACGGCAACCGGTGTGGCTCAGTACCTGTATGATGACTTTGCGCATTGGCTCACGGAACAGGGTTATACCGCGATTACGTTTGATTATGACGGCATTGGTTTATCGATTGACCGCCACGTTAAATACAGCAAAAGCGATAAATTAAGCTGGGCGAAATATGATTGTCCGGCGGTTTTAGCCTACGCCAAACAGCAATATCCCAATCAAAAAATCACCTGGATTGGCCATAGTGTGGGCGCTCATATGTTGGGTTTTATGGAAGATACCAGTGATATTGATCGTGCCATAACAGTGGGCGCCGGAACCGGCACCTGGTGGTATAACGCGGCCCCAACCAAACGGGTTGCCTGGTTTTTATGGTACTTTCTGGTTCCGGCAACTGCACCATTTTTAGGCTATTTCCCCGGCGATAAGTTGAACATTATGTGTAATTTACCGAAAGGCGTCATTATGCAATGGCGACGCTGGTGCCTGAAAAAAGATTACGCAGTTGGGTACGAAGGTGATTGGTTACGACAGAATTTTGCAGAAACAAAAATGCCAATGACTTCTCTGGCTTTTTCGGATGATGACATGATGTCATTAAAAAATGTGAACATGCTGCATGCGTTTTTTACTGCGGCGCCACAAAAGCAGATTCGTATATCACCAACCGATATTAACCAGAAGCGTATTGGTCATATCGGCTGGCATAAAAAGCGTTATCAGCAGCTCTGGGAGAACTATTTTTTACCCGAGCTGCCGTAATCGTTAGTTCAGATCTTTTTTCATTTGTTGAGCGACCGTATGAGCAATACCTTCAACGGCTTCGCGCATGGACTCAGGGTTTACGGTATCGGTTGTGGCTGACCATACCAGTGGCTCTGGCTTCAGCTGATACAGGTTGCTGATCACTTCATAGGTTGTTTCTTTATTGTAATAACCTGGCTGATGAACCACGTCGTACATGCCACCATAAACTTGCGCAAAACGACCTGAGTGGCTCACGCGTGGTACATAAATGGTTTCGCCTTCAACGTACTCAACGTTATTTTCCTGCTCGATCATCGCCAGAATCAGAGCATGATTTGCGTGCTGACCCACTTCGAGTTTTACATCTTCTGGCTGTTTATTACGTGGATCGTAGTCTTTCCCTAATTTGCTGTAGCTGGTGATGGCAGCAAAACCGCTGTTTTGCAGCTCCTTTACCATAGTGTCTTCCATGGCCATGCGATTTTGCTCTTCTTTCGCCAGCGCAAATACCATAATCAGTTTTTCATCCGGGTTGCTGGCAGCGCCAGATGCCGCCCAGTGGTTAACGACTTTGGTGTTGCTGCTGCAGCCAGCCAGCAACATGGCTAACACAGGAAATAAAAGCAATTGACGTAACATGGATGCTTCCTTGTTTGATTGACGAATAATCCGGCTATTATGCCTTATTTTGTAAAAATTGCTGGTAACGTTTAGTCAGTTTTTTCAGTCGCATCTGGTCACGAATCAGTGAAAAGAAGGGTGAGGCCGAAGGTTTCGGTGCTTTACCTTTACCCATGCGTTGTAGCTGGCGTTTCACCAGCGCCATAGTCGCAATGGCACTCAGGGTCTTGTCTTTCCAGTTAACAACCGGGTTAGGGGCAGAAGCTTGTGGCTGTTGTTGCCAGAGGTTAGGCAAGCCAGGCTCCATCGCCAGTGCGGTGGCAATGCCCACCATATCAAAACCCTGATCCATTACCTGCTCTGCGACTTCCAAACGACGGATACCACCCGTCGTCATCACCGGCATGGTAGCAACGGCGGCAATGTCTTTGGCAAATTGCAGGAAATACGCTTCGCGTTCCAGTGTTCGGCCATCGGCGGTACGACCTTGCATCGCCGGGCTTTCGTAGCTGCCACCGGATAATTCCAGCATATCAACGGGTAACGTGTTCAGTGCTTTCACCACGGCTTTGGCATCATCACCGTCAAAGCCGCCTCGTTGAAAATCAGCCGAGTTCATTTTCACGCTTACCGCAAATTCGCTGGAAACGACGGCACGAACTGCCTGAATCACCTCAATTAACAGCCGCATTCGGTTTTCAATACTGCCACCGTATTGGTCATCGCGCTTGTTGGTGAGAGGGGATAAAAACTGCGAAATTAAATAACCGTGAGCAGCATGAATTTGCACACCATTAAACCCGGCTTTTTCCGCTTGTATCGCGGTATCTACAAAACGCTGTACCAGCTGTTGTATTTCTTCAACCGTCATCGCCCGAGGCTGACCAAATAGTTTTGAGTGTTTACCTAAATCGAGCGCAATATCCGACGGCGATAACACGTCACCACCCATGGCGGCATACACCTGACGGCCCGGGTGGTTAATTTGCATCCATACTTGTGTGTTGTTTTGTTTTGCGTGTGAAGCCCAGGTTTGAAAAGGTGACAGGTCGGTGTCTTTTTCTAAAACAATGCCACCAGGACCGGTTAATGCACGATGACTGACCATCACGTTACCGGTAATCAGCAGGCCGGTACCGCCATTGGCCCAACGATCATAAAGACGGAACAGCGCCTCACCAGGAATCTGACCGCTATCGGCCATATTTTCTTCCATCGCGGCTTTTGCGATGCGGTTTTTGATGGTTTGGCCGCAGGGCAGGGTGAAAGGTGTGAATGTTTGGTGAGCCATGGCTGCCTCCTGAGAAGTTCTTGTCAGAGTTCTGTTGAGAGCTCTGTTTTTATTGGATGGCAGCCTTTATGAGTAAAGTTGGCTTATAGGTCAAGCCTTACGCACTTTAATCTTGCGGCCTTTAATGCGGCTTTGTTGCAAATGCTCTAAGGCAAATTTGGCCTGATCGCGCTCAACCGCCACATAGGCAACGTATTCGAGTACATCAATTTTTCCCACCGCTTTGCCATCGATACCACCATTGTTAGTGAGAGCGCCAAGAATATCCCCCGGGCGTAATTTATCTTTGCGGCCCGCCTGCAGGCACAAGCTGACATACGGCATGGGCGCGATGGTGGTGGCTTGTTCAGCGGTTAAGGTCTGATCCTGATGCAGGTCACCCACCGGGTGCTCATTAATTGCCTCAATTTTGTACTCTTCTTTATCGCTGGCGATGCTGATAGCAATACCGGATTTATCCGCCCGGCCAGTTCGGCCAATACGGTGAGCGTAGACATCGGTATCGCGTGGCAGATCAAAATTAATCACATATTCCAGATCATCGACATCTAAACCGCGAGCCGCCACGTCGGTCGCAATTAAAAAATTTGCACTCTGCTGTTTAAAGCGGATTAATACTCGATCACGGTCCTTCTGATCCATATCGCCTTGCAGTGCCATGGCGCTGCAGCGTAAATCCTGTAATGCTTGCGATACTTCTTGCACCACCTGTTTGGTATTACAGAAAATTACGGCTTGCTGAATATCAAAAAAAGATAACACTTTTTTCAGTGTTTCAATTTTTTCAGAACGCTGGCAAACAAATAATTGTTGTTGAATTTTTTTCTGATCGTGAGTATCGGCAATACGAATGGATTGCGGCTCATATTGTAAGTGCTTGCTCAGTTGCTCAATATTTTCCGGATAGGTGGCCGAAAATAATAACGTCTGGCGTTTTTCTGGTGTATGCGCAGCAATATCTTCAATATCATCGCGGAAGCCCATGTCTAACATACGGTCGGCTTCGTCCAGTACCAGAGTTTTTACCTGATCAATTTTTAAGGTTTGTTTACGCAGGTGGTCTTTAATTCGCCCCGGTGTACCCACAACAATATGAGCACCGTGGGATAACGAGCCTATTTGGGGGCCAATCGGTTGACCACCGGATAAAATCACTACTTTAATATTGGCAATATGACGCGCCAGTTTACGGATTTCCTGAGCTACCTGAGTCGCCAATTCCCGGGTAGGGCAGAGTACCAGTGCCTGAGCACCAAAAAAGCGTGGATTAATGTTATCCAGAATCGCCAGCGAAAACGCCGCGGTTTTACCACTGCCGGTTTTTGCCTGAGCAATAATATCTTTGCCTTTTAAAGCCAGTGGCAGCGCTTGTGCCTGAATATCAGTCATGGATTGATAACCCAGCTTATTCAGGTTTTCGATTTGTGCCTTACTGATGTTTAATTCGTTAAAGTTTGACATGTTTATGGTTTTTCTATTTTGGCTTCTCGGTTAGGCCTGGTTTTTACGCACTAATACCACACCGGTTTCGATATGGTCGGTGTAGGGGAATTGGTCAAATAACGCAAAGCGCTGGATATCGTGGGTCTGACACAAGGTTTCCAGATTTTGCTGCAGGGTATTCGGGTTACAGGAAATATAAATAATATGGTCGTATTGCTGCACTTGTTTAACCGATTCGTCATCCAGACCCGCACGTGGTGGGTCGACCAGTACGGTATTAAACTGGTAATCCTCAAGGTTAACGCCGTCTAAGCGTGAGAATTTCCGCTCGCCGCGTAATGCCTGAACAAACTCCTCGCTGGATAAACGCGCAATAATTAAATTATCGACGTTATTGGCGCGAATATTTTCTTGTGCGGCATACACTGAAGTTTTTGAAATCTCGGTGGCGAGCACCTTGTTGTATTTATCCGCTAGCGCAATGGAGAAATTGCCATTACCGCAATAGAGCTCTAATAAATCGCCATCAAAATTCTCCGAAACCGAACGCGCCCAGCTCAGCATTTGTTGATTCATTTCACCGTTAGGCTGGGTAAAGCCACCTTCAATCTGGCGGTAGCTGAAGGTCTGACCATCGACCTGCAACTGCTCAGTAACGTAGTCTCTTTCCAATACACGTTTCTGCTTACGTGCACGGCCAATAATCGGGAAACCCAGCTGTTGCTGCAGTTTTTCGGCTTCGGCCTGCCATTCGTCATCCAGTTGTTTGTGGTATATGAGGGTAATGACGGCATCACCACTTAAGGTGGTTAAGAACTCAACCTGGAACAAACGACGACGCAGCAGCTCGTTCGGCATGATGGAGTCCAATACTTCGGCCATCAGTTTGTGAATCAGCTGGCTGGCAATCGGGAATTCTTTAACTTCGTATTTGGTGTTTTTGTCACCGGGCTCCGACATGGCATAAAAGCAGCGGTCGCCTTCGTGCCATAAACGAAACTCAGCCCGCAGGCGGAAGTGTTGCGGCGCACTGCCGTGTACCTCCAGTTCAGGTGGCTGAAACTGAGCAAACAGCTGGCGCAGACGTTGTGCTTTGGCCTCCAGTAACTCCGGGTATTGCTCGGGGTTAACCTGATGCTGATAAATTTTGATGTCTGCCATGGTTTTGATGCCGCTGTGTCGTTGTAAATAGGTTAGGGGAAAAAGGTCGGCCATTATACGGATTGTGGCGTAGGCTGCATCCGATTAACGGATTGAATAAAAAATAGTCAGTGTTTTGCTCGTATGACACTGACCTGGTGTGTCACCTTTGCCCCGTGTAGAGTCACTTCGGCCAATGCTACTCTTATAAAACCAGCTAAGCTGAGCAAAAGCAGGTACCTACTCGTTCAGAGGCTTGAGGTACTTTAACGGCCGTAGAAGGTGTTGAGATGAGTGACGTATTAGAACAGTTAGTCGAATTGCTGCGTTTGGAGTCGATTGGCGTAAATCGCTTTCGGGGCCACAGCCAGGATCTTGGTTTTCGTAATTTGTTTGGTGGCCAGGTGTTGGGGCAGAGTTTGTCGGCTGCGATTCAGACACTAAAAGACCCGGCCTGGAATCCACATTCATTGCACGCGTATTTTCTGCGCCCCGGATCGGTGACTGAGCCAATCGAGTTTGAAGTTGACGTATTGCGTGATGGTCGATCTTTTGCGACTCGCCAGGTTAAGGCCAGTCAGAAAGGTAAGGCCATTCTGACCATGATGGCGTCGTTTCAGCATCCGGAAGAAGGGTTTGTTCATCAGTCGGATATGCCGGAGGTGAAAGGCCCGGAGGGCATTCCGTCGCAGCTGGAATTGACGCGTATGTTTAAGAGCCAAATTCCTGAGCGTATTCGGGAAATTCATACGGCGGATAAACCCATCGAAATCCGCGTCGTGAATCCGGCTAACCCGTTTGCACCTAAAAAAATGGAGCCTTACAAATACGTTTGGATGAAAGCCGATGCGGAACTGACTGGTGACTTCAGTGAGCATGCCCGGGTATTGGCGTATGCCAGTGACTTTAATTTGTTAACCACGGCGCTTCAGCCACACGGTGTTTCTGTGGTGCAAAAGGATATGCAGGTGGCCAGCCTGGATCACAGTATCTGGTTCCATCGCCCGTTCCGTATGGATGAGTGGCTGTTATATGCCATTGATAGCCCGAATGCAGGTGGTGCCCGGGGTTTCTGTCGTGGCCAGATTTTTAACCAGCAAGGTGAGCTGGTGGCCTCTGTTGCTCAGGAAGGACTGATGCGACAGCGGAATTTATCAGAACAAGGATAGGCTTATGTTCCAGCTGATTCGTTATATTGGTTTGATGTCACAAAAACCGTGGCAGAAGCGTCAGCACCCATTGAGTGTGAGTCAGCAGCATTTCCGGGTGATGCCGTGGGATTGTGATTTTAATCTGCATCTTACTAATGGTCGTTATCCGGTTTGGCTAGACCTGACACGGACTCGTTTTTTTATTGAAATTGGTGCGGCCCCGTTGTTTATTGAACAAGGTTGGCGTTCGGTGCTGGCCAGTCAGACGGTTACCTTTATTCGGGAAATTAAGCCGTTTGCCAAGGTGCAGGTTCATTCAAATGTGCTGCACTGGGATCGTAAATACCTTTATCTGGAACATAAGTTTCTGGTGGATGGGCAATTGCACGCATTGGCGTTAGCGCGGGTTGCGGTATTAAAAGGAGGGCGTGTGAGGGACTTTTCATCCATGCTGGCCGTTATTCACGGTAATACTCAGCAATTTGATGCGCCACCAATACCGGATCATGTGCGTGCAAAAATTGAGCTGTTGGATGCAAAGAAGGCGGCATCTTAATAATAGGCAGCTGACCGATTAAGAACAGGGAGAGCAAGGATGCAGAATCGCTTTAAACACGGCGTTGGAATGGACAATGCCTGTGCCGGAGTTAACACAACTTATACTCAGTCCTGGCCAGACTGGTTAGAGCAGCAGGTGTTGAATCACAAGCAGTTCAGGAAGCCAGAATCACTCAGACCTCTCGAAGCACTCAAAGACCTAAGAAGTCATTCAGACGAATGCCCCAGCGAGCCGGATCAACGGCCTGAACAATTTCATCCTGACAACTCGGCCTGCTCAGATCAATAATCTCAGCAGGAAGGTACTGTCGGTTTCTGGCGTGGTAAATCACCCGGACAATGGGCAGCCGCTGATCTTTTTCACCGGCTTCCTCGACGATGGCGAGGCGCTCGCTTTTCAGTTTGACTAACGAACCTACCGGATAAATTCCCATCGAGCGGATAAAACGATGTACCAGCTTTTCTTCCAGATGAGTGCCACTCCATTCCAGCAGTTTTTTGAGTGCCGCAGTGGGTGGTAAACCTTTGTGATACACCCGGTCGGCGGTGATGGCATCATATACGTCGGCAATTGCCACCATTTTACCTTCACGGCAAATATCGCAGCCGTGTAAACCCAGCGGATAGCCACTGCCATCAATACGTTCGTGGTGTTGTGCGGCGACCTGAACGGTGAGCGGTTTAATGCCCGGTGTTTTTTTCAGGAGTTCGCGGCTGTGCACCACATGTTGACGCATAATGGCAAACTCGTCGTCGGTCAGTTTGCCGGGTTTATGCAACACCTCATCGGGAATCATCACCTTGCCGATGTCGTGCAGCATGGCGCCAACAACCGCCTGATGCATGGTTTCCCGGTCAAGCTTCATATCCCGGGCAAAAATGCCCATCAATACCGCCAGATTCACCGAGTGTTCCAGCAGGTAATTGTCTTTCTGACGAATGCGGCCCAGGCATGCCAGGGCATTGTGGTTGCGCAATACCGAATCGACCATGCCATCGGCCAGCACATCGAAGGCCTCAACATCAATGGCTTTGCCGGTTTTCACGTCCTGCAACACATTAGTGACGAGACTTTTGGCTTCGTTATGAATCTTACCGGCTTTGCGCATTTCTTCCTGAGCAGACACTTTATGTTGGCTGTCAGGTGTTAGTATATTGGCGGCTTTATCGAGTTTTTGCTGATTGTGACGGGCGACTTCATTTTCCGGAGTGGCATCCTCGACATCTAACCCGCGAGCAGGGTCGATGTATACATCCTTAATACCACGACTGATGAGTTGATTAATCGTGGTCTGATCAGGAATACGGCCTTCTTTCTGGTAATTGTGGTGGGGTATCCAGTCACAGTTCAGATCGGCAACATACATGTCAGGACGAAGCTGGTGAATGGAAATTTTCTTTTTCATGGACTCGATAGAAATATAGCAACAGTAATGAGTATAGACAGCGATTATTCAGCTGGCTGTCATTTAGCGAGCTTTTTTGTGTCTTTTACATTTTTTATTGTTTCTTTTGTAACTGCTTGATTTTCCTCTAGAAAATCTTTGGCGGCTGAAAAGTCAAAGGCTGTATCCGGAGACATTTCGTCCAGATCAGGGCGGATGCCACAAGCCGCTCCTTTAATGGCCATCGTGGTTGAAGTACCGGCGTTGGATAAGTCTTTGAGGCTCATGACCGTTGTTCCTGTTTTAAGGGGCTGGTTTTCTTGTTTTAAGGGTTAGTGTCCTGTTTTAACAGCAGTTTGGGGTTCACCCGTGCATTGTTAAGGCTGACACTCCAGTGCAGGTGAGGGCCAGTAACCCGGCCAGTTGCTCCTACGGTACCTAATGGCTGACCCCGTTCCAGAGTTTCTCCTTGTTCCACCTGAATGCTATCCAGATGGCAATACATGGTGACCAGTCCGGCACCATGATCAACAAAGACACTGTTACCGTTAAAGAAAAAATCACCTGTCAGTACAACTTTACCGGCAGCCGGTGCAACAATGGGTGTGCCTGTTGGGGCGGCGATATCCAAACCACTATGAGGCTTGCGCGGTTTATCGTTAAAAAAGCGTTTCAGGCCAAATGGACTGCTCATTGGCCCTTTAACTGGCCAGTCAAAACGCTGGAACGTCTGTGTGATAGCCTGTTGCTGAGTTGTTGGGTGTAGTTGGGTCGTTGAATGTGGTTGAGTGGCGGAATGCTGTTGAAAGGCATTTCGGATCAGTTTGCTTTCTTTGCGGACACGCTGGAGATTTTTATCGGATAACTGTACGTGTTTTTTGGAAACGGTCAGGCGTTGTTCTTTATAGGCAAAATCAGACACGGAAAAGGAATGTTTAACGTCGTTTACCTGGATGTTTGCCTCGCCAGGTGATTGCGTCAGTGGAATGCCAACCACCGCCAGCCATTGGTCTTGTTCTGATTGTAGTGTTTTTACGCGGGTGTTGTTGAAGGTGACGGTGGGAGGCTTTTCATGCTGGCCAAGTTTGATGATGGCAATACCGCCGGGAATGCGATGTTCTTGCGGAAGCTCAAGGGCATTGCTCAAGATAGGCATCATGCTTGTAAGGAGGAGCAACAAAGAGTGACGCTTTAGGCAGTGGCGCATTGTGGTGTTAAAGCTTTCCAGCATAAACCTTATCCTGATTAATTTATTAATAATTCTAGTCGTTTTCTGTTGGAATGCCACCTGCGTCACCTCCACCGGTGTCACTTGAGTATGTTTCAACCACCTCACATTCCAGCCAACCCTGATGCAACCGGGTTTGAATGCGATCGCCACTGCTCACTTGATTGGCATCATCAATCACATGGCCATTCGGGTGCTGTGTTAGCGAATACCCGCGTGCTAATACTTCAAGCGGACTGAGCGACTGCAGCAGCTGAACCTGTTGCTGCAAGGCTTGCTGAGCAGAATTCAGACGTTGTTGGATCGTTTGCTGCAATTGTTTTTCAAGGTTCGACAGTTGATTTTGGTAGTTGTTCAGCTGGCGAACCGGGTGTTGATGAGCGACTCGTTGGTTCAGGTTTTCAAGCTGATGGCTGCGCTGGCGCTGTTGGTTTTGCCAGACGGCCTGCAGGCGCAATTCAAACTGGTCAAGGCGCTGTGCGGCAGATTGCAGTTGCTGTTGCGGCGTACGCAAGCGACTGAATAGGTAATGCAGTTTTTGTTGCTGTTGCTGTAAATGCGTTCGGGTTGCTTGTAGTAAGCGTTGTTTCAGCTGCAGATACTGATTCTGGGATAACGAGCGATCCGAGCTTAATAATTCGGCCGCCGCGGACGGCGTGGGAGCACGTACATCGGCAACAAAATCGGCAATCGTGACGTCGGTTTCATGGCCTACGGCACTGACAACCGGTAATTGCGAATGAAAAATAGCGCGGGCAACGGCTTCTTCGTTAAAACACCATAAATCTTCCAGTGAGCCACCACCGCGGCCAACAATAATCGCTTGCGGGCCATTTTGTTGATTTTGGACCGCATCACGATTGGCACGTTCGATGGCGGCGACAATTTGTGGTGTAGCTTCTTTGCCTTGTACCTGAGTTGGATAAATATCAATACGCACGGATGGATTACGGCGTTTAAATACCGTCAGCATATCGTGTACCGCCGCGCCGGTAGGCGACGTGATAACCGCCACCCGGTTGACTGGCTGCACCGGTTTTTTAACTTCCTGAGCAAATAACCCTTCGGCCGCCAGGCGACTTTTTAATTGCTCGTAGGCCAGCTGTAAGGCACCTTCACCAGCGGGCTTCATCGCATCCACAATCAGCTGGTAATCACCACGGTTTTCATACAGCGACACCTTGGCGCGCAACTCGACTTTATCGCCTTCTTTAACACCAAAACGAATGCCAGCCACGCGTGAACGAAACATGGCGCAGCGTACCTGGGCACCCTGATCTTTCAAGGTGAAATACCAGTGCCCGGAGGACGGGCGCGACAGATTAGATATTTCTCCTTCGACCCGAACCGCCGCAAACGAAATTTCTAATAACTGTTTGGCACGCTGGTTTAACTGGCTGACGGTAAACACCGCATTGGAAGGTACTGACATGATGGTTGGCAAAAATGCTCGTGTTTCGATTGGATATATTCGCGTTTAACTGAGGTTCAGGAAACCCTTTTATAGTATCTGTATTAACACGGTCGTATTGCGTTATCAGACTAAAATCTGATTAAGACTGCCACAAAATAAAACAGACTGCTATTCGTAGTTTGTGGATTATTTGACGGGTTCTGGAGAAACCACATCAAAATGATGTGAGTGGTAGACAGTCTGAAATAAAGCGTCTAGTGTTACCCATCTCAGTATTTGTTAACAATGCTGAATTCAAACTTTGATCGAACAAGGATATTGTCCATGAAAAAATTAATTGCAGGTGCAATTCTGGTTTCTTCTTCTGCTATGGCTTTCGCAAATGGCCCAGCAGGCTGTGGTTTAGGTACAGCAGTTATTTTTAAAGATGCTAACGAATGGCACGAGCACGTTCTGGCGGCAACTACCAACGGTACTTCTGGTAACCAAACGTTTGGTATGACTTCCGGTACTTTGGGTTGTGAAGCAGCGAATGGCCCATTAGCACATGTTCAGTCTTTCATGGACGACAACATGGATCAGCTGGCTCTGGATTCAGCAAAAGGTCAGGGCGAAACTCTGGCTGCTCTGGCAGAAGTGATGGGTGTTGAAGCTCAGGACACTGCAGCGTTCAACCGCACTATGCAAACTAACTTCGATGCAATTTTTGCAGCTGAAGGCACTTCTGGTGCAGCATACGAAGCGATGACTGCAGCGATGGCTCAAGACGCTGAGCTGAAAAAATACCTGGGTTAATTTATTTAATCTGGTTATAAAGAAAGCGCGACAGGCTTAGCTTGCCGCGCTTTTTTATTGTCAAACGATCACAAGGACAGATTTCTGATTTCGGTAGTTGAATGAGTGGTATGCGGTTTTTTCAGCAATCTCTGGCGTTTATTGTTTTTATCGTTATTAATTTTCATGGTGTGGCGCAGGCTTCTGATACGGATGCTTCGACATTAGCGTCTTCTGAACTGTCGTTTTCTGAGCAAGCGTTAGATGAGTTGGCCAGTCAGCGCCAATGGCAACATTTATTGCATATCCGTTTGCATCCGTTCAGTCAACGAATGATCAGTCAAAATGACGATGACAATTTCTTTTTATCTCCCGAAGGCAAAGAAGACCCGGCTGCCGAATTAAAAGCGGATTACCAGGCTTTTAAAGCCATTAATATGGCCGACAATTTATCCGCACAATGTCAGTTTCCTGCGCGATATCATTGGTTGAAAACACAATTTCCTGCGGGGCATTTTCAGGATCAACCCTGTTCTGAACTGGATACCTGGCTTGACGAGCTACAGGCGCATTCCTTAACGCTGATTTTCCCGGCCTCTCATATTAATTCTCCGTCGTCTATGTATGGCCATACGCTGGTGCGGATGGATCGCGAGGATAAAAACAAAAGTAAATTATTATCTTACAGTGTGAATTTTGCCGCCAACGCAGACCCGACCGATAACGAGTTGGTATTCAGTTACAAAGGGTTGGCGGGTGGTTATCCGGGCGTTGTTTCGGTTATGCCGTATTATGTCAAAACCAATGAATACCAGCACATGGAATATCGTGATGTGTGGGAATACCCATTGACGTTTACCCCGGAAGAAGTGCAGCAGTTTGCCCGTCATGTGTGGGAAACCAAAGACACCTATTTTGATTATTACTTTTTTGATGAAAACTGCTCTTACCGTTTATTGGCCTTATTGGATGCAGCCAGTGAGCGCTCTGATTTGGCCGATGACTTTTTATTAAAAGCCGTGCCGGTTGATACCATTCGTTCGTTGCAGCAGCGCGACATGGTAGCCGAGGCTATTTATCGCCCATCGGCTGCCACCGCACTGGAGTTTAAAGGTGAACAGTCGGCGCCTGAAGTACAGAAAATTGCTAAACAATTAGTCGAGAGCGACGACGATATTCAGACCTTGCTGGCGCCATTAACCGAGCAGCAAAAAGCACGAGCGCTGGAGCTTTCTCATTCTTATGCGCGTTATTTAGCCATTAAGAAAAAACAATCCAGCCCGGCATTGCGCAAGCGTACGCTGCAGCTGTTATCGGCGCGCAGTAAAATCACCGTTGCCAGTGAATTTGATGAAACACCCGAGCCGCCAATTCGTGATGATCAGGGCCATTTAACCCAACGCATGCAGGTTTCTCTGGGGGAAAGTGACGATGAAGGTTTCAGTGAACTCAGCTGGCGTATTGCTTATCACGATGTGATGGATTTACCCGAAGGGTTTGTGCCGGGATCGCAAATTCAAATGGGCCTGCTGGATCTGCGCTATTGGCATGACCAGCAAGCCTTGCGTTTGCAGCAATTTAAAATTGTCGATGTATTGTCGCTCAGTCATCAGACGTTATTCCAGAATCCGACCGCCTGGTCGGTGAGTTTTGGTCTGGATCGTTTTAAACAAGCCGAAGCGGAATTATTCACTTATCTAAAAGTGGGCTTTGGTAAAAGTTATCTGACCGATGCGGGTCGTTTTTATGCCTTGGGGGAAACCCAGTTATTGGCGGATAACCAGTTTGATCAGGGCTTTCAGTTATCGGCTGGGCCACGACTGGGCTGGTTAATTCAGACTCAGGCGTTACAGCACAACCTGGAATTACACTGGCAGCCACTGGTGACTCACGATAACCCGGTGCGCCGTTCGTTAAGCTGGCAGGTTGGCACAGAAATTACCGATAACAGCCAATTACGCTTTGGTTTTGAGCGTCAGTTATTTACCTCTCAGGATGATAGTGCCCGGGGTGTGCAGGGTGTAAACGAAGGGAAGTTATCGTTTGTCTGGTATTTCTAAGGCGCTGCTCAGCGCCACTCTGATTGTGCTGCTGAACGGTTGCACATCTCTGACATCTTTGTATTTTTATCCGCAGGAAGTCTGGATTCAAACCCCAGCCAATTTAGGCCTGGAATATGAGGATGTGTGGCTGAGCGCGGCCGATGGCACCGGTTTACATGCCTGGTGGATTCCGGCCCAGGGTTCGACTTCTCACACTAATCAGGTTGTTCTGTATTTGCATGGTAATGCCGAAAATATCAGCAGCCATGTGCGCAGTGTTGCCTGGATGCCAGAGCGGGGCATTGATGTGCTGGCACTGGATTATCGTGGTTTTGGTGCATCGGAAGGTCAGGCGATCATGCCGGGTGTGTTACAGGATATAGAAGCGGCGGCGGCCTGGATTCGCCAGACTTACCCGGATAAAGAGCTGGTGGTACTGGGGCAAAGCATTGGTGCTGCACTGGCCGTCAATTTTGTCGCGCAAGCGGGAGAGCGCTATCAGGTGCAGGCGTTGGTGCTTGAGGCTCCCTTTGCTGGGTTCCCGGATATTGCACGCTCAGCATTGACCGGCACCTGGCTGGGCTGGATTTTTGTTCCGGCTACCTGGTTGATTCCATCAGACTGGGACCCACAAGATAAAGCAGCACAAATCCGGATTCCGACACTGATGATGCACAGCAAAGATGATCAAGTAATTCCTGTTCAACAAGGCAGGAAAGTTTTTCAGAATCTCGCGGGAGAACGTTGCTGGCTAGATACAAGCGGGCCTCATATTGCTTCTTATAATGATGAATATAATCGACTGATTAGTCAGAAATTTATCGCTAAACAATCCTGTGAGGCATTGGGCTTAACTCGCCCGCAATCCCCGTAAAATCTGGCTTGGCCGGGGGGCGGGCTTCCGTTATAATGCCGCGCCTTCTCATATTCCTCACTCTGGAAGGCACTTATGTTGCGAATTGCTCAGGATGCACTCACATTTGATGATGTGCTGTTGGTACCCGGTTATTCTGAAGTTCTGCCGAATCAGGTCTCACTGAAGACCAAGCTGACTAAAGGCATTGAACTGAACGTCCCTCTGATTTCTGCTGCGATGGATACCGTCACCGAAGCTCGCCTGGCAATTGCGATGGCGCAGGAAGGTGGCTTGGGTATTATCCATAAAAACCTGACTGCTGAAGAACAGGCTGCTGAAGTTCGTAAAGTTAAAAAATACGAAAGCGGCATTGTTAACGATCCTTTCACGGTTACCAGTAACACCACTATTCGTGAGCTGCTGGAGCTGACCGAATTACACAATATCTCAGGTATGCCGGTTGTTGATAACGACGAACTGGTTGGTATCGTCACCAGCCGTGACGTACGCTTCGAGAAAAATCTGGATGCCTCTGTTGCCAGTGTGATGACCCAAAAAGCCGATCTGGTAACGGTTGTTGAAGGCACGCCTGCGGCAGAAGTTCAGAAACTGTTGCACAAAAACCGCATCGAAAAAGTGCTGGTGTTGGATGCCAACGGCAAGCTGACTGGCCTGATGACGGTAAAAGACATCGAAAAAGCCCGCGCTTACCCGAATGCGGCTAAAGACGAACAAGGTCGTTTATTGGTTGGTGCCGCGGTTGGTACCGGTGCTGGCACCGAAGAGCGCGTAACCGCATTGGTTGGCGCTGGTGTTGATGTGATTGTGGTGGATACCGCTCACGGTCATACCAGCAACGCCAACGGTACCGGTGTGATTGATCGCGTGCGCTGGGTCAAAGAAAACTTCCCGCAAGTTCAGGTAATTGGTGGTAATATTGCCACCGCTGAAGCAGCGATTGCGCTGGCTGAAGCGGGTGCCGACGGTGTGAAAGTGGGTATTGGCCCGGGTTCTATTTGTACCACTCGTATTGTTGCGGGTGTGGGTGTGCCTCAGATCTCTGCCGTTGCTAACGTTGCTACTGCCATGAAAGAGTATGGTGTGCCAGTGGTTGCCGATGGTGGTATCCGCTTCTCTGGTGATATTGCTAAAGCGATTGTCGCGGGCGCTTCTGTTATTATGGTCGGCTCGATGCTGGCGGGTACTGATGAAGCACCGGGCGAAGTTGAGTTGTATCAGGGCCGTGCTTACAAGTCTTACCGTGGTATGGGCTCGTTAGGTGCAATGGGCCAGGCTCAGGGTTCTTCGGATCGTTACTTCCAGGATAAAAAAGCCGGTGTTGATAAACTGGTTCCGGAAGGCATCGAAGGCCGTATTGCAGTAAAAGGCCCGGCCATGAGTGTGGTGCATCAGCTGATGGGTGGTGTTCGTGCTGCCATGGGTTATACCGGATGCGCGACCATTGAAGAGATGCGTACCAAGCCTGAGTTTGTGAAAATCACCGCGGCGGGTATGAAAGAATCTCACGTACACGATGTACAGATTACAAAAGAAGCACCGAACTATCGTTTAGGTTAAAACCGGCGTTTGGTTTAAGCCCGTTCGGAGCTTCTGGTTGTTGATTGTAGTTTCAGTTCAAGGCATCCATCGCATGGACGCGACGGAGTAGCTTACAGGGAAGTACTTGTAGCGTGCCGGCGAACTGAAACTACAATCAATAACCAAGGAATAAAGTAAAGGGGGTGAACAGTGTTCATCCCCGTTTTCGTTTTTGAAAAAGTTAAATTTTTGGTGTTGTTTTTATGTCTCAAGACATTCACGCTCAGCGTATCTTAATTCTGGACTTTGGTTCTCAATACACTCAACTGATTGCACGTCGTGTGCGTGAATTGGGTGTGTTTTCTGAAATTCGTGCCTGGGACATGGATGATCAGGAAATCATGGATTACAAGCCAACCGGTATCATTCTCGCCGGTGGCCCTGAGTCAGTCACTGAAGACAACTCGCCACGCGCACCTCAAGCGGTATTCGACAGCCAAGTGCCGGTATTAGGTATTTGTTACGGCATGCAAACCATGGCCGAACAAATGGGCGGCAAGGTAGAAAGTTCCGAGCTGCGTGAATTTGGTTATGCGCGTATTAAAGTGGAAGGCAATTCTGCTTTATTAAAAGACATCTCAGACCACGTTGAAAACGGTGCAAAACACTTAGACGTGTGGATGAGCCACGGCGATAAAGTAACGCAAATGCCAGAAGGCTTTGAGTTAATGGCATCGACCGATTCCTGCCCAATTGCCGGTATGTTTAACGCTGAGAAAAACTACTACGGCGTTCAGTTCCACCCTGAAGTAACTCACACACTGCAAGGTGAGCGCCTGTTAGGCCACTTTATTCATGACATCTGTGGTTGTGAGTCACTGTGGACGCCAGCAAAAATTATTGAAGATCAGATCGAACGTGTGCGCGCGCAAGTGGGCGACAAAAAAGTTCTGCTGGGTCTGTCTGGTGGTGTTGATTCCTCCGTGGTTGCGGCACTGCTGCACAAAGCGATTGGCGATCAGCTGACCTGTGTTTTCGTTGATAACGGCTTATTGCGTAAAAACGAAGGCGACATGGTGATGGAAATGTTCGCCGAAAACATGGGTGTTAAAGTTATCCGTGCTGACGCTGAAGAATTATTCCTGGGCAAGCTGGAAGGCGTATCTGACCCAGAGCAGAAGCGTAAAATCATCGGTAATACTTTTATTGAAGTATTCGATGAAGAAGCCGGCAAAATTAAAGACGTCGACTTCTTAGCGCAGGGTACCATTTACCCGGACGTGATCGAATCAGCAGCTTCTAAAACCGGCAAAGCACACGTGATTAAATCCCACCATAACGTGGGTGGTCTTCCAGAAGACATGAAGATGGAACTGGTAGAACCGTTACGTGAACTGTTTAAAGACGAAGTGCGTAAAATGGGTTTAGAACTGGGCCTGCCTTACGACATGGTTTACCGTCACCCATTCCCGGGTCCGGGCTTAGGTGTTCGTATTTTGGGTGAAGTGAAAAAAGAATACGCCGATGTACTGCGTGAAGCGGATGCCATCTTCCTGGAAGAACTGCACAACTTCGACTGGTACCACAAAACTTCTCAGGCATTTGTAGTCTTCCTGCCGGTTAAATCCGTAGGCGTTGTTGGTGATGGTCGTCGTTATGAGTGGGTTGTATCGCTGCGTGCGGTAGAAACCATCGACTTTATGACAGCGCGTTGGGCGCACCTGCCATACGAGCTGCTGGAGAAGGTTTCCAACCGTATCATCAACGAAATTGAGCATATCTCGCGTGTGGCTTACGACGTGAGTTCTAAGCCTCCGGCTACAATTGAGTGGGAATAAGTTTCAGAGTAGGAGCTTAACTCATCGCTTTAGAAAACCGCCTTCGGGCGGTTTTTTGTGTCTGCTTGATATGAGTTGGTTGTTCACGGTGCAGTGAAGTGGTAGGTTGTTGATAAATCAATAGCTTTTACTTGTGCTGTTGTCGGGAGCGTAAATACGCTTTCGAAGGGAGTGTCTTGCTAGGATGGTTCAGATTGATGTTAGTTGTTTGTCTTTGGGTTCACGAAGAGTGCTATCAATCTTGTAAGGTATGTATGGCTTGCAAGGTATGCGACCTTGTAAGGTTCGACTATTAAAATGTTAGCATTCAGAGATAAATCGAGGAAGAATCTAAAAAATGACGTGGGAACGATTTGGATATATATGCCGAAGAGCAAGCGTAGATCGTAAAGCAAACGAGTCTATTTCTGAATGTTTGTCGAGAGTAGAGAGCGACACGGCATGTGAACTATATGGCAATAAAATTCGATCAAATAGCTTTCCATGTAAAATTCTAAACGAAATTAGTCGAATAGATAGTAGTGATGAAGCAAAGAAGGCTTTGGGGATTTATAAAGAATTAAATCTCAGCCAGCATTTTGAAGAGCCTATGAGATTCAAAAGGGTTGTAGCTTACCTTGGCTATGTAACGTTTATATTCTATGTTGTGGTGGGTATATACCAGTTGAAGGTAGCCCCTTCATTTCTAGAAGCATTTGAAAACTTTGATATTCAGATCCCTAGCCATCTTACTTTCTACCACGATTACTGGTTTTTCTTTGTTCTTATAGTCTCGATTATTTTGATCTTCGCTTTGATTATCGGCTATCAACTAAAGAAATTATTCAATTTCAGCCTTGGGCAAGAAAACAGCTGGGTTGTAAGGTTCTTTGTATTCCCAGCGATTCGGAGATCATATATTAAAGTTATCAATATTCTCCAGTTCCCAGTCTTAGCTGACTATGCATCTGTTAATAGAGAAGCTAGTCAAACAATAAATCATCTAAAAAATATCAACGAATCGAAGCTGGATGTTGCACGCGAAATGCAAGAGCTCATTGAAATAGAGATGCGGGTATTGTTAGAAAGTTGTGAAAAACAGATGAAATATATTTCGATTGCGGTTGCCCTAATAGTCGTGGCTGCAGTTTTTCTTTTCCTTGCTAGTGCGTACTCGCCAATATTCATTCTTGGAGAAGCAGTATGAATGGTACGAAGGGTTTCACCTTGATCGAACTAATGGTTGTGGTTGCAATAATTGGCATACTCGCTTCTGTAGCCTTGCCAGCTTATCAAGTCTATGTACAACGAAGTGAGGTTGTAGAAGCTATGAGTATGGCCAGTACAATCAGAGAAAATGTCACAAACTACTATGTTGAACAGCTCGATTTTCCTTCAGATAATGAAGAGGCAGGTGTCCCACAGCCAAATTATTTGATTGGCAACCGTATTACTGGCGTTGTCGTTGAATCTGGTGCGATTCATGTCACGATGGGAAATAAGGCGTCAAAGCCACTCAAAGGCAAGGTTTTGTCATTTAGGCCTGCAGTTGTTACCGGTAGCCCCAAAAGTCCTATTGCATGGCTGTGTGGATATGATGAGCCTGTAACAGGTATGCAAGCTGTCGGTGATAACAGGACTGACTTAGACAAAGAGTATTTACCAGCAGCATGTCGCGGGTAAATGCTAACAAGCGACATGTTGTCGGACTGGTTTTCCGCTGTGCTACAAACCAGCCGCAAATGCGGGTGTTATAACTCATGAGAAATCGTAGAAGTAAATGAAAGTAATCGCGGTGGTAGTGACAAGCTCTTTATTTATCGCAACCATAGGGTATTTGGGTTTAGGTGCAGTTGATGAGCATATTGATCGTGAGAACGTTAATAACCAATATGAACTTTATACCAAAAATTTGCATGGCACTGATCTCCATTTCGTTGGGAATATTCTTCGCAGCTTTCTATCACTACCAGGGAATTCTTGAAAATGAAGTGAAGCTTTCTTCTGTAGTTGCGGAAACTGCATCTGCTTTTAATTCAGCTCCAATCTACGATGAACCCAGTTTTGTCCCCGGGCGTTATGGAATTACCGAGGAGCGAAGTGTCATTCTGTTATTTTTTCTGGCAGCTTTTCTCTCATTCTCTGCTTCAACTACTGCAGTGGTTGCCCGGCTGAAGAACGGGCCTTTTCAGTCGTTTGTACCAATTGCTCTTTGTTCATTATCCGTAATGTGCTCCATTGCCTATACAGCATACTGGTACGGTCTGGATGCTTATGTCTAAAAATCCAGCCGTTGCGTAATAAGCTGGCTGATCTTTAATACCTGAATAAGTTTAGACTTTAAATAAAAAAAGGAAAATATGGATAGCAACTCTTACCAAACACCAGAATCAGTGAGTATATCTGGTTGGCTGCTATCTGTACCTGCTTTTTACGGTTTATTCTCTTTCAGTAGACCAGGTAATCCAGTCTAGGAAAACTCGTAATAACAGGACGGGGAACACTTGGGTGCTCCTCTTTGTTAGTTAATATTAAAAAGTAAACACTATGATTCTTAAAATACTATTGATAATGGCTGTTATGAGCTACTACACCACAACCTCCAAAGCTTTTAATGCGGCAATTTTTTGGGGCGTTGCTACTTTGCTGCTAAGCCTTATTTTTCATGGATTCAGTATCGGGGTTATTCTCGGAAGTGGACTGTCGTTTTTAATTGCTCTGGGCGTCTTTAAGCTATTGGAATATGCAGAAGGTTCGGGCTATTACTGGCCAGCTTATATTGGCGGTATTTTTGTGTTGGTTGCGGTTAGTTGAAGCACATTTTGTGGTGGAAATAGGCCAGCCAATATATTCTGAAATAAAGGTGGCGAATTCCCTACCAGCCTGCATCAATAGGGCAGGCCAACAGGGTTGCTTTTGGGGGCAGAGCAGAGAATGCCAGTTACTAAGCCTGCACTTTTCTGCCCAACAGTAACAGTGCCCCCAGCATCAGCAGGAATCCGAAGTTAACAGCACCACCGCTGCTTGAACTGTCAGAGTTTTCTGAGCTGTTATCAGATTCTGATTCACCGGAGGCATTATCGGCCGATGAATCATCGCTAGGGGATTCATCTGCCTGTGTTTCATCAACTGTATTCTCATCAACAGGAGCTTCATCAGCTGGAGTTTCATCAGTTGGAGTCTCATCAGTTGGAGTTTCATCAGTTGGAGTTTCATCCGCAGGCTGCTCTGTTTCCGGCTCTTCCTCGACCGGCTCGGTAACTTCCCCTGCTGGAACAGTGAAGCTTAATATCAATTTATCGCCGCTCTCATTAAAGGCTAAACCAATATTTTCTGCTGCATCCAGGCCGTTAATCGCTACCGTTATTCCATTATCAATAATGGCGCTGGTATTAGTGGTTTGTGCCAATACGATTCCATAGTCACCCGCGCTAAAACTTGCCATGGCATCAATGACGATGTCACCCGCTAAGGTTAGTGCTTCCGATTCAATCAGTGGGCTGCCTTCGGTTAAGGTCAGTACACTATCTTTCGTGGCTTGTGTCGTACCAGCAACATTAAAGGTGATTTGGCTGTCTTGCCCGATGATGATTTCCGGCGCGTACAGGTAGCTGTTGCTCAGAGTTAATTCGGACTCTAATAATCCAACAATGGTTGGATCTGTTTTGGCTATCTTCATGGTCGAACCACCGGCAATATAACTTTGCTCAAGGTGGATGTCAGAGAGCATGTTATAGGTGGCGGGCATAGGGGAGGTGGTATCACAAACGCTGCAGCTACTATCTAAGCTTACACTGCCTAAAACCACTCTGTCGGTAACGTCCATAGCCACTTGTTCAAAGTCGATATCACCCTTGGCGGTATAGGTGCCCTGGTTTAAGGTGGTGTCTTCTTTTAAACCTAAAATCTGACCAATATAAGCGTCGTCGCCGACGAAGAAGCTTGGGATGTTTTTAAAGCTCACCGCAACTTCTACCTGATGGCGGCCGCTCACAACATTGTTTTCGTCAGGTGAAGACGCTGAAAAAATCTCCGGCTCTAATGCGGCGATTTCAACGTCGGATGAGCCACCATTGAAGTTGATGCTGTCGATATTCTCAAAGCTAACAGTTGCTTTTTTAATGACAGTGCCTTGTGAACCGCCTTGTATCAGGCCAATCACAAAGTCGTCATCGCCTTCAAAGCTGGCGATGTCTTTAAAGCTGGCGGTTGCAGTTCCATGCACATAACCTGTGCCTAATGAACATTCGGTTTTGGCGATGTTCAGGTCGTCGTCTAAAAATAGCCGATTGATGTTGGAGAATTCCGTGTTGTTATTCACCACGGCCACACCGTCAAAGGCAGAATCAGCACATAAACCTTCGGTGCTGGCTAATTTAAGATCTTTCGCCTCAAACAGGGTCGTGATATCGGATACTGTTAAGGCAGAAGTAGCGTCGATGGTGACGCCCTGCATGGCGACGTTATTGGCTTCAAAGTCAGAAGCGATCAGGTTGCCGCTGGCTACAAAGGAATCCACTTCAGAGATGGTCAGACTGCCATCCAGATCAAAAGTGGCCTGAGTAAGCGAAGCCTCCTCCGATGCGGTGGCCGCGGCGGTGGCGATTTTTATTTCCTCTGACAGTGCAATGCTGGTGATGTCTTTAAACTCCACATCGGCGGTCGCGGTTACGGTTTCTGTATTTAATCCACCTAATACCGGGGCGGCGATCATCAGAGCGGTGTTACCCGAGGAAGTGCCTGAGGAGGTATTTTGATTGCTGATATTATTTGCTTCCGACACCAATAAGCTGCCGGATAAATCCATAGCCGCGCCGACCTGAATAGTTGAAGACACACTGCCTACTGCAATGGCATCCACAACATCCACATTCTGGCCCATAACCGATAAGCTGCCGGAGCCTTGTTCTGTTCCCAAAGCCAACCAGCCTGCATTAACCGGTACACTGCTGTTAATGGCTTGACTGCCATTGTCGATAAAGGCGTATACCGAGGAATCCGGTAAAGCACCGTCTTGCCAATGGCTCACATCGGCATAATTCGACTCATCAGCCCCAGTGTAGAAGTTGCTGGTGTCAACCAGAGTGACACTGCCTGCACTCGTGCTGGCGATTGGAATGGTGACCCAATCACCGTCGGCATTTTTGTATCTTGGTGGGTAACTGTCATCGTCCAACACGCTGATGGTGTAGGCGTTCTCAGAAATGATGTTGCCGTTCGGCTGAAAGCGCATATAGCCAATCAGAACCTCAGTATCACCGGTTATATATTGCAGGCCTTCATCGATATCAAAGTTAGCAATGTAGCTCGCCTGTCCGTCCTGAATGCTGCCTGAGCCCACAGAAGAGGAATTATCGTGGTTAACCGCAAAATAATCTGAATAATTGTCAGCGTAGATACCGCCAGCCGGGGTTAAAACATTCTCGTATTCCATTTCTAAGCCAAAGCCATAAACTTCAGCGTTCTCCGGGTTCAGATAAATGGGTAAAGACAGGAATTCATCAAAACTATTGCCAGTGGCTTCGCCCAGACGAAGGGTGACGGCATAGGAGGGCATCGCTATGCCTATGGTCGTGAGTAGCAGGCATGAATATTGTGTAAGTGTTTTGATCATCATGATTCCCTGGATTTTTTCGATTTTCAGGAATCATAAACAAGCAAAGTGCAAGAAATGTGCATGCAAAGGGCAAATGTGCATATTCGAGATGAAATATGCACATAAGAGGCGTATCAGCCTTTACGCCGGATATAAAGTCTCTTCTCAACCTTGGCGACCAGGTTGTCCTGTTCGTCTTTGATCATCACTTCATAGGTTGGCAGGTATTTCTCTCCATTGGCGGTATTGGCTTTGATGTCGGCCAGCATCTCATCGGTAATCACAAACTGTGCTTTCACCACGCCGCGCCCGGGGCTGACAAATTTAATCGAGGCCTCGGCATCCCAGACAATGTAATCACGCCCGAGATTATTCATCACCAGCAGCATATAAAACGGGTCAATCATTGAAAACAAGCTGCCACCGAAGTGTGTGCCAACGTAATTTCGGTTATACCAGCGTAATTTCATGCTGACCCGGGCTTCGCGGAAGTCTTTGGCCAGATACTCGACCTTCACTCCGGCACCTATGTACGGGCCGTAGATATTCAGAATACGACGTAGCCCGGAAGCTGAGGTTAACCATTCCTGAAAGCGTTTAATCATCATCGTTTGGGCCTTATAAAGCTGAAGTCATGAAAAGTTGAGCCGTTTTAACAGACTGTAATCTGAAAATCAGTCGCTCTGGTGACGCTGAAGCGATATTTAATCGACAATTCAAAAATTCACTTTCATTACTGAGTTTTGTCAGAAGCAAGTGATCAATAATTACTCACTAAACGTACAAACGATGCATTGCTATAGGGCAAGGTGTTTTCTTCACCATCTTTAAAATTAATCACCTTCGCACCTTCACCAAAACGCTGATAAAAGCCGGTTAGCTTTTGGCCTTTATCGGCTGTCCAATAATTACTCTGGCGGGTGTAAGGGAAAAACGCTTGATTAATACTGGCGCCATAACCAATATTCTGTTCGCGCACCAGTGTTTTTAATTCTGCTGCTGTGGGCAGTCGCCAGTTTCTGATGCCGCATAATTGTTCGCTGCGGGTTTTTTCTAAAAGGTCCGCCACATCACACTGGTAGTCGTCTTCATGATTACAGTTGCCTTTGTTGGGCACTCCGGTTTCACCATCAAACCAGGAATAACTCCAGCTGCCATGGTGCAGATTTTCGTTATTATTTTTCGCTTCCCAAATTAAACGGTTTTTGCTGTCTTTAACGCAAAACCAGGGTCCGGCCCATAGCGGCATTGGTTCACCGTTGTTATCCAATTTTACCAAATGATAAGGCTCTTGTTGCGGGTCTTGTGGGCGCGTTAGATAACCCGCCATTACAATGACGGCAAACACGGCAATAATCAGTAAAAAACGAGCCATCGTTGTTTGAATGATTGAGCTGCTCATGGTGTTTACCGAAAATTAAGTTTAAGGGCGTAGTTATGGCGGGTATGGGCGGTTTGCGAATGATCAAACGCCGAAACCCAAATGCAGGTGCCGTCTTTAATTTCCACATCCTGATCTGAGTGGGTATTAAGATTCCGGCTGATTTCTAAATGCCACTTGCCATTTTCCCAGCGGCCTACTGCATTCACATTGGCACGGTCGCCTTCAAAACGGTTCGTACTGTACATCACCGATGGCAGGATGGTGCCAAGCGGGTAATTATCCAGCGCTTCTTTGTAAGGTTGATATTCAAACCAGGGAATGGCCCATTGCAGCTGGGGTGAAAAAATATCCTGATAGGCCTGAATATCCGCTGCGTTTTTGGGTAAACGTTTGGGCACAATAAAGGTTGGTTTGTACCATTTCCAGTTCATCACATAGCTGCCGGACTCTTTAATATCGGTGCGATATCCCGCGGTATAACGGCGGCTACCGGGTAGGGCTTCATAGGCTTCACCAATAAAATTATCGTCCATCAGGCGCATTCGGTTGGTACGCACTGCTTTCCAGTGCCATAAATCGACGGCCTGATTATTGGTGGTGTAATGGTAGCCACGGCCATGCCAGTTCGCCGGACGATCTGAATGAGGTTGGTGACCTAAGTGAGCTGTGCCAGCACCGGCTGGCTCGCAATGATCCGACACCATGATGGCAAATTTGTCTTCGTAATAGGTACGTTCGTCGAAGTGATGAAAGCCGTTTTGTAGTACCTTCCAACCTTGTTCGGTTTTTTCTAACGGCAGGTGGGCCAGGCTTTGGCTGGCATCATCCCAGATGATATAAAAATAAATCGAGCCGGTCCCCCGGACTGCTTGAACAGACACCTCTGTTGCACCATGAACAAAATTAGCACCGCCGGAAGTCATCACCTTGATGCGTTCTGCTTGTTGCCAGGCGCTTTCACTCGCGTGGCCATCAATATCAATAAATTCGCCGGTAGGGAGTGGCGTTACGATTAAATCACGATGCTTTAGGTCAAACAGATCAAACTGATAAATTGCAGTAAGCGCTAACAGTACGCTTGAAAAAGATATCAGTAAGGAATAGCGGCCATGTGCTGGCAGGAATATTTTCAGCAGTAATGAAAAACCCAATTGCGCGGTGTAATAAAAACCGTGAGCAAATACAAAAAACAGCATCAGCAGGGCAGCAATAAAATGCAGATCCCGGATGTTACTGGAATAACCCAGGTCGGTGTACAGGCTGATACCAGACAAAATTAATACGCTGATCACAATATAAACCAGATAAATCAGGCTTTGATGGTAACGGCTGCGTTTTACTTCAGGCAGTGCTGTAAAACGCATGCATTTGATGATCAGATAACAGCCCGCAACTGCAAACAACAACAACGCACTGGCAAAGTGCCAGGCATGCATATTCCCCTGAGGTAACAGGTGGGTAAACGCCAGCATCACATTGCGATGCTGAGTGGCAATGCGCAATCCGGTGAATAAACTGACGCCGATGCTCAAGATGACAAGGGTGTGTAACCCGAACCACCATCCGCTTTTGTTAAGTGCTCGAAGTGCCATAGATGCCTGTGATCTGTTATGCCGACTATTGGGCCATTGTGCTTTCAGACTGGCCGAAAATGTCTCTGTTCTAAATGAATTCGGATGTGGTACTTTCTTACCGTTTTTTGCGGATAGTAAAGTCGGTTGGTTAAAAAAAGAAGTCCTGTTTGTGTTCTTTTGAAGCGTTAACCTCCAGCTCTCAGGTTCGCACGCTGTTTCTCAGCTTTTTATAAAACAATAAGAAAAATGAAACATTTGTTCTGTAGCCTAAGACTTAAGTCTGACAGCTACGCTCGCCACACGATACTACAAACGACAGGGTTTTACTCATGATACGCATTGCAGCCGCGCTGACGCTGGGCGCATTGTCACTGTCTGCGCTGGATGTTTACGCAGATACCAAATTTCACCGGATTGCCTGGGATCGAGATCCATCGAGCAATGCCATTATTGGTTTTTCGCCGGATGGTGATAGCCAGTCACCTTATGTGCGTTATGGTTTCAGTACCGATGAAAACACCTGGCAACAACAAGACGTGGCCAGGACTCACGTGTTTGACCGCGGTTTAACCAATCATTTTGTTTACCTGAATAATTTACCGGCGAATTCTCCGGTGTATTACCGCGTGTGTGATCAGGATGGTTGTGGTGATCGTTTATGGTTTAAAACAGCACCTAACGACAACTCGCCGTTTGTGGCCATCGCTGGTGGTGACACCCGAAACGGTGTGTTGTTTGAGGGCCATGGTGTGAACTTCCGCGACGTGGGTAACACGGTTTTGTCGCAAATTCGCCCGTTATTTGTCATGCACGGCGGGGATTACACCAATAACAACACAGATTCTGAAATGATCCGGTATTTTCAGGATTGGGAATTAACGTATTCCGATGATGTGATCGATGGCTTTAATTACCAGCGTGTTTACCCGATTGTTCCGACTCATGGTAATCATGAAAACGGTGGTGGTGATAACAACTACAACACGGTGTGTCAGATCTTTGGTGTGGACCCGAATCAGGATGGCCAGTGTAATGGTGCAGACAGCTACAATGCGTTTAACATCTCGCCATTATTACGAGTCTATACACTGAATTCTGAATTGGTTGATCATGCCGATCGCATGACGGCGATGAGCAGCTGGCTGAAACAGGATATGGAGCAAAATATTAATGCGGCCACCTGGCGTTTTGCTCAGTACCATCGTCCGATGTTCCCGCACACCGACAGCAAAGGCGACAGCCCGGCACTGTATGCGTATTGGGCAACGACGTTTTACGATAACGCCATGAATCTGGTTGTGGAATCGGATACCCATCTGAACAAAATTACTCGTCCTCTGGTTCCGGCAAACAATCATTATGCGGCAGCACCGTCTGGCACAGTATTTACTGGTGAAGGCAGCTGGGGTGTACCAACCCGTTCAGCAGATAACCCGCGTCCATGGACCATTGATCTGGACAGTTTCCAGCAGTTCAAAGTGATCACCGTCCGTGAGTCAGGGCTGGAATTGCGCACCGCTCAGTTTGGTAACTCGGGTGATCACAACGATCTGAATACCGGGATTACAGCGTTAACTGCGGAGCAGCGTGCGGAAGACTCAACGGTATTACCGTATGGCGTTAACTGGTGGCATGCCGGAGGCCTGGGTGCGATTGCTGAAAACGGTGATGATAATGGCGTTTATGTCATCCGTCAGAATGATCTGAAGCAGTCGGTGATTGGCTCCACGTCAGATCAGCTTAAGCGGATTGATCTGATGGCTTCGGAAGATGTCTTTATTGCGTCTGGCTCGACTATTTTTTCTCGAGATCGCCGACGTAATTTTAATGGCCATGGCGATGGTTTACTGGTGGATCAGAACGGTTCCAAAGGCCAAACCAATACACTGATTAAATGGGATTTATCGGTGGTTCCTGAATGCGCCACGATTGAATCGGCTTCCATTCGTCTGAATCTGTACAACGGCAGTAACGATGAATTCACGGTACATCAGAGTCAACGCGGCTGGAGTGAATCGGAAGTCACCTGGAGCAATCTGCCACGTCGTCGTGCACGCGGTGCGGAACTGGCGGTCTATACGCCTAAACGTGATGTGCCAACGGGTGTCCGAACTCAGTACGATATTCCACTGAATAATACCGGTGTGAATCTGGTTCGCTCCTGGCAGCAGGGCAACAGCAACAACGGTATTATCATTGACCAGTCTTATGGTTTGAACGGCATGGATTTCGACTCGCGAGAAACGGGCGAAGCACCGGCGTTAATCTTGCTGTACAACGATAATAACTGTCGTTAATTCAGAATAAACAGACCCTTTATAAGCCACGGCGATTGGATGATCGCCGTGGCTTTTTTGTTTTGGGTTAATGTTACACTCACGGGCTTGATAAAAAGGATTAAGGATTTTTGCCCATGACGTGCAGGGACACTTTGTCTTCCTCGTTATTAGCGGTGATGTTGTTATCGGTATCGTTATTGCCACTGAGTGCTCAGGCAGCGACAACGTTTCACCGCGTTGCCTGGGATTACGACCCGGCTACTCGTGCCACTATTGGTTTCTCTCCGGCAGGAAAAAGTCAGTCGCCGTATGTACGTTATGGTTTTACCACGGATGAACAGCAGTGGCGGCAACAAGCGGTGGATACAACCCACCATTTTGACGATGAACTGATCAATCACTTTGTGTTTTTAACGGATTTAATCGCTGACTCCGCGGTGTATTACCGGGTGTGTGATCAGGATGGCTGTGGTGATCGGTTTTGGTTTAAAACAGCGCCTGCCGATAACTCTCCCTTTATCGCCATTGCCGGAGGAGACACCCGTAATGGCATTTTGTTTGAAGGCCATAGTGTGAATTTCCGCAATGTTGGCAATACCGTGTTATCACAAATCCGCCCGCTATTTGTGATGCATGGTGGTGACTACACCAACAGTAACTCCAGCTCTCAGATGGAGCGTTTTTTACAAGATTGGCAATTCAGTTATTCAAACGATGTGATCGATAATATTGCGTATAAACGGATTTATCCGATTGTTCCAACCCATGGTAATCATGAAAACGGTGGTGGTGATCGTAACAGCAATACGGTGTGTCAGGTGTTTGGTATTGATCCTGACGGGGACGGCCTTTGCAGCGATAAAGACAGTTATTACGCCACAGACATTTCACCCTTGTTGCGGGTTTATACGCTCAATACCGAGCTGGTGGATCATGCGGACCGGATGGCTGCCCAGAACCACTGGTTACAACAGGATCTGCAGAAAAAGGGCAACACGGCCCAGTGGCGTTTTGCTCAATATCATCGCCCGATGTTTCCTCACACAGGTTTAAAGAGTAACAGCCCGGCTTTATATGCGTATTGGGCAACGATGTTTTACGATCATGCCATGAATCTGGTGGTTGAATCGGATACACACCTGACCAAAATTACCCGGCCGCTGATACCGGCCAATGATGATTACGCCGCTGATGTCTCGGGTACGGTGTTTACCGGTGAGGGCAGCTGGGGAGTGCCAACCCGTTCAGCCGATCATCCTTTTCCATGGACTCTGGATCTGGATAGTTTCCAGCAGTTTAAAGTAATTACCGTGCGTGAATCCGGCCTGGAATTGCGTACCGCGAGGTTTGGTAGCTCCGGAGACCCGGACGACCTTAATACCGGTATCACACCACTCACACTGAAACAGCGAGAACAGGACGCCACCGCTTTGCCCTCAGGGGTTGATTGGTGGTCGTCTGAAGGATTAACGAATATAAAAGAGAACGGGGTCGATAATCGGGTTTACCGGGTTGCTCAGAATCAGCGCCAGTTGTCGGTGATTGGTTCATCAAAAGACAATCGTAAACGCCTTGATCTTGAGGCTGTTGCGGATGTCTTTGTGGCGGCAGATTCCTCCTTGTTCTCTCACAATAATAACCAGAACTTTAATCGACACACCGATGGTCTATCGGTGTGTCTGGAGTGTGCGAAAGGACAGACCACTAGTTTGATTCGCTGGGATCTGTCGTCATTACCGGAGTGTGCAACCATTGAGTCCGCTTCGATTCGGCTGATGATTTATCGGGGTAATCGGGGAGAGTTTATCGTCCTGGAAAATCATAATGACTGGGATGAGTTGCAGATTACCCGGGCAGAGCTTATGCGTTATGCTAATCAAGGTAAAACTCTGGCCACTTTCACCCCGGAGCGTGATCTGCCGGATGGTATTCAAACGGCTTTTGATATTCCATTAAACGCTGAGGGTTTAGCGCGTGTTCGCCATTGGCATCGCAGTGAAAGTGCTAAGCCTGGTGACGGCAAAGATAAAAACAACAATAACGGCATTATGATTCAACAGTTAAGTGGTTTTGGTGATCTGGCTTTTGACTCGCGCGAGTCGGGCAAGGCGCCGCAGTTAATTCTGTTATACCGGGATGACCAGTGTGATTCATTATAAAAAATGGCAAAGTTAAAATGCTTTTAATGATGTGGCAAATGTCTCGCAATCCTTTTGCCCATGGAGAGTGTTAATGAAGTCTGTAAGGAAATTCTTATCTGAACTGACTGAAGAACAACAACTAGATTCGGCTCACTCTGAGGCGGCTTTAAAAACGGCTGGTTTAAGACCCGATATTCCGCAATGGATTTCATTTCTGGATCGGTTTTTATTAACGGCAGGCGTTTTGTCTCTGGCCTTTTCGTTATTGTTCTTCATCGCTTATAACTGGCAGGCGTTTGGTGAATTCGCCCGATTTGCTTTGGTTGAGTTGGCCGTCGTTGTGGGCTTCATCGGTTACTGTCTGACAGAGAAAGCCTCGCTAGTATCCCGGATAAGTTTATTTGCCAGTAGTATTTCTGTTGGGGTGTTAATGGCATTGTTTGGCCAGGTATATCAAACCGGGGCTGATACCTGGCAGCTATTTTTTAATTGGGCAATCGCCATCTTCCCCTGGGTTCTTATCTCTCGTTTCAGTGTGCATTGGCTGCTGTGGATTGGGTTGCTTAATCTGTCGATCAGTTTGTACTTTAATACGTTTAATCATTGGCTCTGGTTTTCCGGCAACGGCTTGTACCTGGTGTTTTTTCTGAACGCTTTGGTCTGGTTTTTTTGGGAGTTGGCTGCCAAACGTTTTAGCTGGTTGAGTGATGGTTGGTCGATTCGCATTATTGCTTGCTATTGTGGCTCTGCTGCCACGTTATTAGCGGTCATGGCCATTGTTGAAAGTTACTCTGATAGTGGTGGATTTTTAGTCTGGTTGTTTTGGCTCGCAGTACTTTTTTACAGTTATTTAAATCTGAAACAAGATCTGTTTATGCTGGCTGGTGGGTGTTTGTCGTTAATTACGGTTGTTATGGCTGGATTATTAGAGCATGTATTCCACTTTGATGAAGCCGGTAGTTTTTTATTGTTGGGTATTCTTTTAGTCAGCGCAGGAACCTGTTCAGCTATATGGCTAAGGTCTGTCAGTGCCCGCTGGAGCAAGGCTGAGCAAGCAGGGGCATCCAGTCATGAATAATCAGAAACAGTCGCATTTTTTCATCTGGCAAACGCTCAAGGCGCAACAACTGGTATCCGGAGAATTTCACGATACCCATGACGTTGATAGTCCATGGTTTGTAAAACTGTTGGTTGCTGCGTGTGGTTGGCTGGCTTCTGCATTTTTTCTGGGCTTTTCTGCGTTAGGTTTGACGGAACTATTTGAGCAGCCGTCAGCGCTTATTTTTGTTGGCGGTGGGCTGTTAATCGCCGCGTATTTCGCACTTCGTTTGGTGGAAAAAGACCGTCTGAAGCAACAGCCAGGCGGTATGTTATTTATAGAACATGCATCATTAGCTGTTAGTTTAACCGGGCAAGTGATGATTGCGGTTGCACTGTCTGATCTGGTGGATGGAAGGCTGTTGTTCTGGGGTTTTCTTGCTGTATTTGAATTATTGTTGGCGCTGTTGATGCCTAACTTTCTTCACCGTTGCGGCTCGGCTTTTGCTGCCGTTTTGTGTGGACACCTCTCTTTGGTAACACCACAGGCTATCACGAACGGTTTTACTTTTTTATTGGTACCTATGGTTACCTTTATATTGAGCTGGCTGTGGCTGAATGAATTTCGTTTGGGAAAATATATTCGTCCGGCACAGGCTTTAGCGTATGGTTTAACTCTGGCCGTTATGGTGATCAAAAGTGACATCTTGCCTCTGACATCTGATTTATATCTTTCGGAATATTCACTGTTGTATCTGAGGCTCGAAGAAGGTTTGATTGGCCTGGTTTTATGCTGGCTTATCTGGCGTTTAATCGCGACGCAATTCTGGTTTCAACCGTCATTATTTTATGTAGAAAACAGGCGTCTTGGCGTAAGGGTAGTGGCCGCCGTTTTATTGGTGATACTGCTCTCGATGGTCAGTTATGGCTTGTCGTTTGGTGTCATCATAACGTTACTCGGCTTTTATAGTGCGAACCGACTGCTAAAAGGTCTGGGTATCATTACCATGCTGTATTCCCTCAGTGCTTATTATTATTGGATGGACGTTACCCTGTTAGTGAAGGCAGGGCACTTGTTTGCGCTGGGAGTGGCAATACTACTGGCACGTTATTTTTTAATCCGAAAAGTGACAACGCCGACGCACTGCTCTGCTGATGCCGGTGTCGGTGTTGATAGAGGGGAGCGCTGATATGTTATCCGGTTTCTCTTTGCGTAAGACCTTTCCACATTGTGTTCCCTGGCGTTGGCAGCAATGGTTAGCGTTATTTGGGTTGGTGCTGACGTTATCCCTGGTTAATTATTCGATTGTTAAACAGGAAACGTTATTGGCCGAAGGCGAGGTGGTATTTCTTCAGTTAGCGCCAGTTGACCCAAGGTCTCTGATGCAGGGGGATTATATGGCATTGCGATTTGATATCGAGAGAAAGCTGAGTGAACACCTTAGTGAGATTGATGTATCTGATGGCAAGCTGGTGGCCGAGTTAGATAAGCAGAGGGTTGCCCGTTTTTTATCCTTATATTCCGGCCAGGCTTTATCACAACAGCAAATCCTGATGCGTTATCGCATTCGCAACGGCCAGGTAAAATTTGCCACCAATGCGTTCTTTTTTGAAGAAGGCAGTGCCGAAAAGTTTGAGCGCGCGGAATATGGTCAGTTTCGGGTTGGTAGCGACGGTGAGCTGTTATTAGCGGCAATGTATGATGCTGATTTAAAACAAATACAATAAAAAACGCCCGATGAAATCGTTTCATCGGGCGTTTTTTCTTTTTACTTTTGTCTTTGGCCAGGCGAGTGGATTCAGCCAGTTAAACCGGTTTCACCACATACAATAAATCGCCCTGGTTCACTTGTTGACCATCCGAGTTCATGATTCGGGTGACTTTAAACTGCTGGTCAGCAGGGTAAAGCTCAGCACCGGCACGGTTGAACTGCTTCAGGTTCAATGGCGTGAACATTTTCATCGCTTCCATCAGACACAGAGTGTGGTCAATGCTGATGATGTCACCTTCTTTCACGAATGCTGGTTCGGTTGGTGATGCTGAGCCGTAGAAGATGCTGGTGCTTGGCGACAGCACTTTCAGCTCGTCAGAACCTTCAATCTTCAGCGCAGACGCATCAACCGCATCGGCACTCAGGTCAGCGGCGTCTTCGATGTCCTGAATCAGGCCATCAACGTCCATACGATCCAGGAACTGTGGCAGATAGGTGGTATCGTAAATACCTTTCTGGAACACCTCATCGTCCAGCACACGCTTCAGTAGTGGAATATTGGTGCAGACGCCGGTAATACGAACCCGCTCCAGATATTCACGCAGCTTGGAAATGGTGTCGTCACGGTCTTTACCGTAACAGATGATCTGAGTCACCATGCTGTCGTAGAACGGCGATACCTGCTTGCCAGTGGCGGCCATGGAGATCAGCTCGATGTAATCTTCCTCTGGCAGCACACACTCGCGAATACGGCCCGGAGTTGGAACGAACTCAACATCATCGCCTTTACGCACGGCTTTCTCGGCATTCACACGCACTTCGATGGCGTAACCTTTTGATACCGGTTTCAGGTCATCAATAGAGCCACCTTCGGCAATCTTGAACTGGGTGCTGACGATATCAATGCCAGATACCAGCTCAGTCACCGGGTGTTCAACCTGCAGACGGGTGTTCATCTCCATAAAGTAGATGGTGTTGTTGTCGAGGTCGAAAATAAACTCAACGGTACCAGCACCGACGTAGTTAACGGCATCCGCCAGTTTTTCAGCGAAATCGTAAGCACCTTGCTCCAGCTCACGCGGCAGCATGGTGGAACCGGATTCTTCAAAGATTTTTTGATTGTTACGCTGCACCGAGCAGTCACGCAGACCCAGAATTTTGGTGTTGCCGTGGCTATCACGTAATACCTGTACTTCGATATGGCGCAGGGAAGTCACGTATTTTTCCAGGTACACATCACCGTTACCAAACGCCGCTTTGGCTTCGGTAGAGATCTGATGGAACAGGCTGTGAATCTTATCCGGCGATTCCACCACCTGAATACCTTTACCACCACCACCGTGTACCGCTTTTAACAGTACCGGGTAGCCAATTTCATCAGCCACGCTGGCGGCATTGGCTGAGCTGGTCAGAATGCCGTGAGAGCCCGGAACAACCGGCACGTTTACACGCATCGCGGTGTTGATAGCGTTCGATTTGTTACCCATGGTCTCCATCGAAGAGACTGGCGGGCCCACAAAGTTAATATCGTGGTTACCACACAAGGCAGCAAACTGGCTGCTTTCGGATAAGAAACCAATACCCGGGTGCAGTGCGTCAATGCCTTCGTGGTGGGCAACGCGCAGTACCGATTTGGCGTTCAGGTAGGATTCGTCTGGTGTGTTACCACCAATACAAACCACACGATCTTCTGGCCCTAACATGTCGACTGGTACCGAATCCATATCCGGGTCAGACTGTACCAGTACCACTTTAATGTCGTTTTCCTGAGCCTTACGGATCAGTTTCACCGCGGTACAGCCGCGGGCGTGAACCAGCACTTTATCTACCTTGCCATATTTCTTGTTTTCGTTGGCGGCTTCACCGGTATCCGGTAATAAGCGCTCAGCGGCAACATAGCCTTGCAGTACACGATCCAATACATCATCAACGGTATGACGCGCAGTTGGCATATCTGGATCAATGGCACGCAGTCTGCTGTCTAAATCGTCGAAGAACGGATGCTCAACCAGGCCGTCCATGGATTCTGAAGAAACCGACAGATAATTGGACAGGGTACAGGTGCTTGGCAGATAGCTTGGTACCACAATCTGGCCAGCAAACGGCATGTTAGTACCGGAGAAGTAATAAGTCTGCGCCAGTGGGTGAGTCACAAATGAGGCTTGTGCACCACCAGTACAGTCGCCAAAACCAAAGACGACGATTGGCAGGTCGTTATCACGCACAAAACGGGTGATACGGTCGTTGACGATGGCCATGGAGAACAGCGCCGCAGCACCTTCTTTGGTTTGCATGCCGCCGGAAGACACAAAACACACAATTGGCAGTTGCTGGCGGGCACATTCCACCATCAGCTTGCAGAATTTCTCGGCACTGGCCATGTCGAAGGCACCGGCCTGGAAGTTCAGGTTGGAAACCAGGGCACCCACACGCTGCTGGCGCTCCCCAATTTTGATGGTGCCAATACCAGTGATGACACCACACGGTTTTTCGTCTTTGTTCAGCGCCCCTTCAATCGAGCTACGGAAGCCCGGGAAGGAGGTTGGATCCGCCGACATCAGTGAGCCGTTAATTTCGTCGAAATCGGTGAAGAAGCGTTCAACAATGGCATCTGGCGTGGTTTTCTTCTGACGCTTGGTATCGTCCAGCACCTGCTGGATCAGCAGATCGTGGTAACCCATGGTCAGACGGTTCCAGAAGTCTTTACGACGACCAATGGAAACCGGGTTAATACGGCCGTTATAGCTTTTACCTTCCTGCTCGGCTTCGTGGTATTCGGCCAGCAGTTTTTCAAAGATAAAGGTGATGACCACAAACAGCGTATCGGATAAACGTGGGAAAGCGCCTTTTTTCCATTCTTCAACCGACTTCAGGAATTCCACTCGAGCTGAGCTCTTAATGAAATAGCTTAACCAATGGTTAAAGGATTCACGCTCTTGTGGTGTGTAGCTGTCACCGGAGGTGGCTTCTGATAAAGATTTCTCCAGCAGCGCTTTTACTGCCTCACGGGATAACGCACGGGTCTCGTTGGCTTCTTTGGCAACGTTCACCAGGTTGTAGATGAAGTTGTCGTACAGCTGACCAAACACCAGCATGTTCTGACACACCTGACTGAACTCGTAACGCAGTTCGTCGTGCAAAATCGCATCGAGAATGGTGATGTCTGGATGTGCCGGGTTCTGAATGTTTTCCTGACGGAACTGGATGTATGGCGCTAACGCTTCTTCCAGGATGCGACGGTTCGCTTCAACACTGGCGGCGGCCACGCTGTTAGCAATAGCTTGAGTATGCGTTGATAACTTCAGCTCGGAGCGCACTTCTTCCGGAATCAGCTGCTGCTTCATTACGGTGTTCAGCGCGCTGGCCAGCGATTGCTTCAGTGCGCCTTTGGATTGCTCGCCCGCCATTTCGGTGGTCAGGTCCTGACGAGTCTCGTGAGGCAGCACCTCACGGATATAAGCTGCCAGCGGATGCGGGTTATTTTCGATAAAGTCGGCGACTGCTTCGGTATCGAGGATATCGTTAGCACGCAGCATAAAGCGGCTTTGTTTGTAATCTTCCAGGTAGTTCAGTAATCCCTGGAAGTTAACCGGGGCATCGGCTTTCCAGCGGTTGAACAAATACAGACCCAGGCTAAAGCACAATTCTTGTTTGGCTTTCAGGTAGTTGTTTTTTGGTTCACCCAAAAACAGACGAGCGATAGTGGAGCGACTTTCATCACGATCTTCGTATTTGCTCCAGAAGCTCTTCCAGTTCTTATGCAACTGGTCGTCGTAAACAATTTTTTCCGGCGCCTGAATCCAGTTCTGGAATTTACGTTGTGCTTCGCGCTCATTGCGTTGCTGCAGCTGACCTTCAGGAATTTCCTTCTCGGCTAAACGACCATAATTTTCCACGCTGGTCGAATGAATACGACGGCGTAAGGTCAGATAACGGGTATAACGATAGGTCAGACCGAAGATGTTCAGGTGTTCGGTCGGAGAAGGTGCCAGGAAGAAATTGGCACTCTTTTGCATGGTTTCCAGCTTTTCAGACGGATTCAGGAAACGATCGATCGCCTGCTGATAATGATCCATCAGATAAGGGTTGTTACGGGCAAACTCCGCCGTACTGGTTTCGATAGACTCGATACCACTGACGACTGCCTGATGCAGGTTAAAGCGTTTTTCATCGGCATCGGTCGGCGCATAATCAATGATGCCATCGATAATGCCGGCTTCACGTAATTCAAAACCGGATACACCCACGTATTTAGCACATTCTTGCCAGGACAAGTTGTACTTACGGGCAATACTGGCCAGACCCTGTGGCTGAATGGTGTTAAAAATACCATCACGCACTGATAACAGAATGTTGGTGGTAGCGAGTGGAATAGCACCACCGGAATAACCGGCACCCCAGATAATGCCCAGAGAGGGGACATCGTTATTGGCCATTTCTGTGATCAGGTGAGAAATCGAATGCGCCTGATTGCCAGCGTTGGCAACCTCACCGGCATCGGCTCCCGGGGTATCAATAAAGGTCACAATCGGCATCGAGCGCTGTGCAAAGGCACGCACCTGTTGCGCTGCTTTGTTGTGGTGTTGCGGACCCCAAACACCATTGTTGTGTTCGCGGTTCTGGCAGATAAAACCAACGCGGCGAATTTTGCCACCAAAGTCCATTTCGGCTTCACAAGCATACAGCGGGCCGTCTTCGACTTCGGTAATGGTGCGCAGAATCAGATGCTGAACAATCGCCTTAGCACCAATACGCTGGGCGTTTTCACTGGGCGCCACGACTTGTTCGATATAATCATCGATGTTGAGTGCTGACAGGCGCTCACGTTCACTGTCGCATTTCTCTGGTGAAATCAGACCTTTGACCGTATGTTCAACCGGGCTGTCTTCGAATTCAGGAAATAAAGAAAAATCGGCTGAAAGCTGTTCGGCTTTTAAAAACAACTGATCAATAGCCGTTTGATCAGATGCTGGCTTCTCGTCTGTCATTGTTAATTAATCCATGTTGGGTCATACACAACCGACCAGAGTCAGATAATACGGGGTCGGCGAAAATCACATGTACTTACTGATACACGACTGAATAAATCAGGGTGTTTCGATCCTCAGGAAAGGTTATTTCCTGAGGATTTATAATACTCGGAATAGACACCGAGTATGTCATTTTTTGCAGTAATTAAAAACGGCGTCACGTCACTTTTGACGCTGTTTTAATAATCACACTTTACTGAATACCAGCGTGGCATTGGTGCCACCAAAACCGAAGCTGTTTGACATCACGGTGCTCAGTTCGGCATCGCGGTTTTGGGTGACAATTTCAAAGCCATCAGCACCTTCATCTAGAGCTTCAATATTAGCGCTGCCGGTAATAAAGCCGTGCTTCAGCATCAGTAATGAGTAGATGGCTTCCTGAACGCCTGCAGCACCCAGAGAGTGGCCGGTCAGCGACTTGGTTGAGCTGATTGGTGGGCGTTGTTCACCAAAGGCTTCACCAACCGCTTTTAATTCCGTAATGTCACCCGCTGGTGTGCTGGTACCGTGGGTGTTCAGGTAATCAATGGTTGGGTTACCCGCCATTTCTAATGCCATTTGCATACAACGAATGGCGCCTTCACCGGATGGTGCCACCATATCAGCGCCGTCTGAGGTTGCGCCATAACCGGTTAATTCGGCGTAAATCGTCGCACCACGAGCCACGGCGTGTTCGTACTCTTCCAACACCAACATGCCGCCACCGCCAGCGATGACAAAACCGTCACGGGTAGAGCAATAGGTACGGGAAGCCGATTCCGGGGTATCGTTATACTTGCTGGACAGGGCACCCATGGCATCAAACTGAGCGGTCAGGCTCCAGTGTTCTTCTTCACCGCCGCCGGCAAACACCACGTCTTGCTTGCCCCACTGAATCAGTTCCATCGCATGGCCAATACAGTGAGCGCTGGTGGCACAGGCGGACGTCATAGAATAGTTAACGCCTTTTATTGAAAACGGCGTTGCCAGGTTGGCAGAGGTGGTTGAACCCATGGTGCGGGTTACCCGGTATGGGCCAACTTTACGAATGCCCTTTTCACGCAGAATATCGACGGATTCAACAATATCGGAAGAGGAAGCGCCGCCAGAACCGGTCACCAGACCGGTGCGCGGATTGCTGACAATCTCTTCGCTCAGACCGGCATCTTCAATGGCCTGCTTCATCGACAGGTAAGAATAGGCTGCGGAGTCGCCCATAAAACGTTTCAGTTTACGATCAATATGTTCCGCCAGGTCAATGTTCGGGCGGCCAGCGACGTGGCTACGAAAGCCCATTTCTTCATAATCTGGCTGAAAGGAAATGCCGGAGCGCTGTTGTTTCAAAGACTCCAGCACTTCTTCTTTGTTATTGCCCAAACAACCCACAATACCCATACCAGTAACAACAACGCGACGCATAACGATTCTCTACCTGTTTTCCAAATTCTTCTCAGCATATTACCGAAAGGTTGAGGTAATATTTCAATCTGACCACTATATAGCAGTGGCTGAAAAGGCTTAAAGAAAAATATTATTGAGCCTGAGTTATTAATGAAAGATTAAAAGGTTTGATTTGTGATGTCTGATCAAGGTATGCGTTGGCAGCGTGCTCAGGAATTAATGTTGGAAAATGCGCTGGATGTCGCCACCATGGCTGCATGCCTTGGTGTGGATGAAAATAAGTTACAAGCCATGCTGGAGGACAAGCCCAGCCGTAAAATTCCAGATTCGTTGGCGAAACAAATGGAGCAGACGTTTTCTAAACCACAGGGCTGGATGGATCAGGGAGAAGATGGCGGTATTGCGTTTGATCTGTTTGGGTCGTGAATCACGACCCTCACACTATTCCGGTTTTTGCTGCTGCCTCATAAAGCGTATCAGAGGCTGCCAGTAGTGGCGTATCGCCAGTATCACTGCAATCAGGCTGGCGGTGACACCGAGCAGCTGTGTATCTGGATAACGATCATCATGGAAGGCCAGTGCGGCACTGGCCAGAGTTAACAAGATCAAGGCAAAAAAGCGCCAGCCATTGCGCTGGAAAAACGCTACCCGTCCTTCCAGCTGAACGCTTAACCACGCAAACAGAATCCCGAAACCACCTCCCACAAAAATATCCAGTGGCCAGTGTGCGGCAACCATAACACGGCTTAACGCAGCCAAACCGCCAATCGTCAACAGCACCGCTGATAGATAAAGCTTGCTTTGATTCAGTGCCAGCAGGGCAAAACAACTGAGTGCAGTGAAGGCGTGGCCAGACGGGAAGCTTTCGTGTTTAAGCTTGGGGCCAATCAGATGATAACTGCCTTCTGCTAATACAGAAGGAGGGCGAGGAATATTCAGTCCTTGTTTAAAAACATGAACAAATAACCCGCCCAGAATCAGTAACACCAGCGACTGGCCCAATAACCTTGGGCCGTTTGGTTTAGCGCTGACGCTGGCGGCAATCAGCAGTGCGGCAACCGCAAACAGAGTGTCAGCGACCAGCGTCAGATTAGCCCAGATGGCATCCGGCAATTGGCTGCCAGAAGTATTCCAGTTCATAAACCAGAGCTGATTGACCTCATTGATCCAAATAAACAGCGCTACTGCCAGCATCAGGCAAGCGCAGGACAGAATAAATGACGTGTTTGCTGTGGAAGAGTTAGTCATTGCTGTCGATCTGTTCTGTTTGTTTTGGCAGCTGTGTTTGTTTTTCCTGGAGTTGCGTTTGCTTTTCCAAGAGCTGCGCTTGTTCTTCACTGATACGACGCACAATCACGATGGGTCCGGACTGGAATAAGATATCGTAGTGTGGAATCTTTCTCAGGCGATCTTCCCGGGCATAGCCCACTTCGCCAATCTCCAGACCACGACGCTCGGTCCACTTGTCGAAGTACACATTAAAACTTGGCATATCAATCGACTGGGTGATGATTGGTTCGCCAAGCTGTTTGGCAAACTGAGCGGCATCCCAAACCGGGCGTTGCTGCGCTTCACTGATGGCTGGAACAAAAATAAACCAAACAAACAACGTTTGCACCACGCCAACCAGAATCAGAGAGAACCAGGGGCTGATGCGTTTCCATAACATCAGAGCCAGAGAGAGTAACCAGGCAACTGCCGCAATGATGGCAAAGTCCTGATTGATGTATTCAGCGGCGCGTTCTGCTGCGGCAATTTCAATCGGATTCGTCAGGCCATCAATAATGGTTGGAATCAGTAGCGGGAAAGCCACCATCAAGGCAAAAAACAGCGATGGGAAAATGATCGTTAGCCAGCGGTTTTTTAACCAGTCGCGATAACGTGCCATCAGAATCACCAGAGGCGTCACACCGTACAAAATATAGTGGGGCAGCTTAGTGCTGGCGATGCTGAATAATACCAGTACCACTAAAAACCAAATCCACAAAAAACGATTTAATAAGTCGGGCGTACTGTCAGTGTTGGAGTTTGTGTTGCCATTTTTGCCCAGAGCGGTTTTCAGGCTGGGCACAATACGAACCAACAGGGCACCAAACGGTGCCAGAATAAATGGCAGCAACACAATATAAAACAATGGGCCGCCATCGTGGCCTTCCATTGCATTGTTAAAGCGATTGACGTTGTGTTTCAGGATAAAGCCATCAATAAACGCCTGGCCTTGTGCCATGTATTCCAGAATGTACCAAGGGGCGGCAATCAGCAGGAACAAAACCCAACCCGGGATAAAAAAGATGGCTTTGATAAAGGCGTCTTTCATCCCCGACCAGAGGAAAAAAATCGCCGACACCATGAGTGGAATAGCAACCGCAACCGGGCCTTTGGTTAATACGCCAAGGGCCATTAAGGCATAGATAACGAACAATAATTTATTCGAAGGCGTCACGCTGTAGTGATACATGCACAGTAGTGTGCTGGCCAGAATCACGTTTAATAAAGCGTCTGCTGTGGCTACGTGGGCAATCATATTAATACCCAACGCTGCGGCTGCAATTAATGCGGCAGCAATTGCGGTTGGCTGATTAATATAACGGCGGGTAAAAAAGAAAATAGCCAGTGACCAGCCGAATCCGGCCAGAGCGGATGGCAACCGGAAAGCCCAGACATCAGTGCCAAAGACACTGATCGAGGCGGCTTGCAGCCAATAGATCAGAATGGGCTTGTCGAACCGAACCCGGTCATTGAGGTAGGTGGTAATAAAGTCACCGCGCTCAAACATACCGCGAGTGGCTTCACTGAATGCCCCCTCGTCATGATCGAATAATAAATAACCGCCCAGATTCACAAAGAAAAATGCAATCAGGGCGGCAATCAGCCAGTAGGGGACAGACAGGTTGCGCATAAATCAGCTGTTCGTTTGTGTTTCTGATGTAGATGATTCTGAGACAGAGGGCTCTGCAGAGGCTGTTTCGGAAGAAGCCACTGTTTCTGGTTGTTTCATCTCAGAGGCTTCTGCCCAACAGGCTTCGTCGTTGTCGCAAGTGTCTTTGCGGTTGTAAATCACGTACTGCTGTCGTTGTGATGACTCAAAGTAAGTACGGGAAATCAGCTCTGACAACACGCCAGTGGTCAGGAATTGCAGTGCAGCAATCACACACACCACTGAGATTAAAAACAGTGGGCGAGTGCCAATGTCTTCACCCAGGAAAATCTTTAGGAAACCCAGGTAAGCTAACAGCACGCCACCAACAGAACCCAGTGCCAGGCCGATGGAACCAAAGAAATGGCCAGGGCGGGCGCGGTAGCGCATAAAGAAATAAACCGATAACAGGTCAAGAATCACACGGAAGGTACGGGAAATTCCGTACTTGGATTCGCCAGCGACACGGGCATTGTGCTGCACCACAATTTCACCAATACGGCTTGGTGGAACAACGGCGGCAACCCAGGCTGGAATAAAGCGGTGCATTTCGCCGTATAAACGGACTTGTTTAATCACGGAAGATTTGTAGATCTTCAGTGAGCAGCCGTAATCGTTAATGCGAACGCCGGTGATTTTGCCAATCAAGCGGTTAGCGATACGGGATGGGATTTTGCGCAAGACTAAGTCGTCTTTGCGGTTTTTGCGCCAGCCCGTTAACAGATCCAGGTCGTTTTCGATCAGGTGGTCGACCATACGTGGAATATCAGCCGGGTCGTTTTGCAAGTCACCGTCCAGTGTAGCGATCAGTTCGCCGCGGGCTTCGTCGATGCCAGCCTGCATGGCAGCGGTTTGGCCGAAGTTACGACGCAGCTCAACAATACGAACATGAGCGCCAAAGTTTTCCGATTCTTTGTGTAGTGCCTGAGGTGTACCGTCAGTACTGCCATCGTCAACCACCAACAGCTCCCATGGCCCCTGATAGTCGGCCATGCCTTCATGTACACGGGCAACCATCGGTGTGACGTTGTCGATTTCATTAAACATTGGAATAACAATGGATAACGACGGTTTGTTGGCCTCAGTCAAGATAAATACCACTCTGAAAATCGGATAAACATAAAAAGTGCAGGGATGATACCCAAAAGCCGTAGCTGATAAAACTAAAGTAATGTCATCGTTGCTTGATATCAGTGCTTGTCAGAGCGCTTAATCCGGCTGGTAAGCAAAGCAATAACACCCGTTAGCAAAAAGGTACTGCCCAATACAAACAGGTGTAGGTTTACGGCAGCCGCCAGTGCATTGCTCTTATCGACTCCCCAGGGGAGCAGTCCTGCAACAATGCCAGCTTCATAGGTTCCGGCACCAGCAACGCCATTAATCGGCAATACACTGGAGAGCTCTCCGGTAGTCGCTCCGACCCAGCTCTGCGCAAAAGGCACCGGGTCTGACGTTGATGATAAAAACTGTTGCAGTAACCAGGCATATACCGCCAGTTTCAATGCCCAGTTAATCAGCGTCCAGAATAATGCCCGTACAAACGGCCAGGGTGACTTCGGTAAAGCGTGCATCAGGTCGACAACTTTACCGGACCAGCCGCTGGGATGAGCCTGTAAAAAGCCTTCAATACGGTTTTGCAGTGGCAACACAATCAAAGGCAATAACAACAGAGCCGCGCTGAAGCTCAGTTGGATCACGTCACTAACGGGTAGCAGATCGGTCAGATAGATCGCGGCCAGTACCAGTAATGCGTATAAGTCGAGCAGGCGCAGCCATAGCAGTGCGGGGGCGCTGTGGCGATAGGGCAGTCCGAATTGTTGTTTCATCAATAAAGGGAATGTGGTTTCGCCACTGCGCATTGGCAACAGATTATTGAAGAAATTATGGATCACCGTGATGCGCGTCAGCAGACTGAATTGTCCCTGGCAATAATGATAGAAGAAGTCGTAAAACCGTACGGCTCTCAACATATAACTGACCAGCATCAGGCCAACCGCAACCGCCAATGTCTGGGGGGCGATGCTTTTCCAGCTCGCCAACACATTCAGCCAGCCAAAGCTGCTTTCTACCAGATAGATCAGGCCAGCTAGCAGGCCTGTGCTGGCCCAGAATTTCCACGATTTCAGCAAGAGGGTTCTCAGTTCAGACAATTAGAAGAATCAAAGCGCGGATGGTTGCGTTTGGGCTGGGTAAAGTCAAGCGCCGTTAGCTGCGCTGGTTGAGTTTGAATCCGGCCTGAAATCACGTAAAGTGCGCGTTTTGCACTATTGCCCCTGTTTTTCTGCAACCGAGAGCCACTGTGAAAGTATTAGTTGTTAAAACCTCCTCTCTGGGGGATGTCTTCCACACATTACCTGCCGTTGAGGATGCGTTTCAGCAGGTTGCCGGACTGGAAATACACTGGTTGGTGGAAGAGGCATTTGCGGATATTCCGACCTGGCACCCGGCCGTTACTAAAGTAATTCCGGTGGCCTGGCGGCGCTGGCGCAAAAATTTATTCAATAAAGAAAACCGCCAACAGCTGAAAGCATTCCGCCAGCAATTAAAGGCTGAGCAATACGATATTGTATTGGATGCTCAGGGGCTGATTAAAAGTGCTTTGTTTACCCGCATGGCAAATGGCCCGCGCTACGGATTGGATAAACATTCCTGTCGTGAACCACTCGCCGCTAAGGCTTATCAATTTCCCCAGGCTATTGCTAAAGGCCAGCATGCCATTCCTCGTGTGCGCCAGTTGTTTGCTCAGGTGTTGGGGTATCAGGTGCCCGATTCATTATCGTACGGCGTTGATCGCAGCCGTTGGCAGCGCCCGGATGTGCAAGGTGGTTATTGGGTGTTTCTGCATGGCACCACCTGGATTACCAAACTCTGGCCAGAAGCTTACTGGAAACAACTGGCCGAGCTGGTTACCCAGTCTGGCCGACAAGTGATGCTGCCTTGGGGTAATGAAGAAGAAAAACAACGCGCTGAACGTATTGCGGATGGCATCGATGGGGTGTCTGTGCTGCCTAAAATGGGCCTGAACGATCTGAATGCCTATCTGGCGTATGCTCAGGCGGTGGTCGGCGTCGATACCGGTTTATCGCATGTGGTTGCTGCCTTAGAAGTCCCTTCCGTAGCAATTTATGGTGCAACCGATGCATCGCTAACCGGCGTGTTAGGCCCGCAGGTTGAAGTGATGAAAAGTGAGCTGCACTGTGCACCGTGTTTATCGAAAAAGTGTTTGCTTAATGAGCCGGGCGATATTCAGCCACCTTGTTATCGGGAAATATCGCCGCAGCGGGTGTTTGATTATTTGGTGGGTGTTATTGCTAAATAAAGGCAACCGTTCAAACAATATTTACGCAGAAAACCGGCTTAATTGGCCGGTTTTCTTTTTTGTGGCTTGCGTATTGGTTTATTGGAATTTTTGTTAGCCACACCTTCAACCTTACGTTTGGTGGCGCCGGACTTTTTCCAGGGAGAATTTTTATTCTCTGAATTACCCGACGTTTTATTAGTCGATGATTTATTGCCGGTCGGTTTATTTCCTGATCTGCCATTTTTAGCCTGAGCGTGATGTTTCTTTTCACCACTTCTCTGGCCATCTTTATGTTCAGAAAACGTTTTCGGTTTCTTGGGCTTTTTAGGCTTTTTCGGTTTGGCGCGTAAAGTAGTAACCGGCACTTCGTGTACTGGCTCAAAGCCCGGAATATAATCGCGTTCCAGTAATTTGCCGATCAGATTTTCAACCTGAGATAATTCTTTGACTTCATCCGCTGCGACCAGAGACACTGCATGACCGCTGGCTCCCGCACGACCGGTACGGCCAATACGGTGAACATAATCTTCGGCCACGTTGGGCAAATCAAAGTTCACCACCTGAGGCAGCTGATCAATATCAATGCCCCGAGCTGCAATATCGGTGGCGATTAAAGCACTGATATCACCCGATTTAAATTCTGCCAATGCCCGGGTACGTGCGCCCTGACTTTTATTGCCATGAATGGCTGCGGCTGAAATATTATTTTCTTCCAGATAGCGGGTCAGGCGATTGGCGCCGTGTTTGGTTTTGCAGAATACCAATACCTGCTGCCAGTTATTTTCTTTAATTAAATATTTCAGCAAACGTGGCTTTTGTTTTTTATCTACCGGGTGAATAACCTGCTCAACTTTTTTAGCGGTGCTGTTGGCTGGTGTCACTGAAATTTCGATCGGGTTGTTGGTCAGACGTTTCGCCAAGTCTTTGATGTCGTCAGAAAAAGTGGCCGAAAACAGCAGGTTCTGACGCTCTTTCGGCAGAATATTCAGAATCTTTTTAATGTCGTGAATAAAGCCCATGTCGAGCATGCGATCAGCTTCGTCCAGTACCAGCACTTCCAGTTGTTTAAAGCGCACGGCATTTTGCTGATATAAATCCAGCAGCCGGCCCGGGGTGGCAACCAGAACATCAGCCCCACGACGCATTCGCATCATTTGTGGGTTAATTTTGACACCACCAAACACCACCGCCGAAGTCAGCGGCAAATGTTCCGAATACGCCCGTACGTTATCACCCACCTGAGCAGCCAGCTCACGGGTTGGCGTAATGATCAGAGCACGTACCTGATTCGGACGTGCCCGCTCGCCACTGCTGAGCTTTTCCAGAATGGGCAGGGTAAAGCCTGCGGTTTTACCGGTGCCGGTTTGAGCGGCTGCCATGACATCCTGACCCGTTAATACCGCTGGGATTGCTTGCGCCTGAATTGGAGACGGCTGGGTGTATCCTTGCTCCTCAATGGCTTTAAGAATGTCGGCGGATAAGCCTAAATCAGCGAAGGAGGAAGCAGGAGAGGGCATGGTAGGTCTCGGGTGTTTATGCAAAAGGGCGCGGATTATAGCGATTTGTGGCTCGTAACTCGACTGCTTCTTGTCCGAAGGCTGCCAAAAGAGAGAGCGGATATTACTGATAGCGGATTATTGTTGTGGTCATATCTGTCATTCATGGCTGGCGATTCGGCCATTGCCCGTTTCACAGTGCCGTGCATACTGCTCAGCCGGTCAACGATGATGTGATTCTTATGGCAGTTTTAAAACACTATTGCTACGACAATGGCGCTCATACGGTTGAAGGGTTCCGGGTTGGGCGCTTCAACGCAGGCATTAATACCACCTTTATTGTTTATCGGGTGGGAGACACCCTGATTGACTGTGGCCCAAGCAATCAATGGCGTTTTATCCGTAAGGAGCTGGGCGACGTTGATATTCAGCGTTTGTTGATTACTCATCATCATGAGGATCATGCCGGGAATGCCAGCCGTATTGCTGAGATGAAAAACCTGTTGCCGTATGCCCCTGAGTTAGGACAACAAAAAATCGCAACGGGTTACCGCACACCCTGGTTACAACAACTGATCTGGGGGCGTTTGATTCCGGCACGGACTCAGCCATTGCCAGAATCAATGCGGCTGGATGACGGTACGGAAATCATCGCCGTCCATACTCCCGGGCATGCAAAAGACCTGACCTGCTTATTTTTCCCGCAGCAAAAATATTTGTTCAGCGGTGATATGTATATTTCCCGTTCGCTGAAAATGTTGCGAGCAGACGAAAATTTAGCGCAGTTAATCACCAGTCTGGAAACACTGCTGGCACTGGATTTTGAGGTGTTATTCTGTCCGCATAACGGCATTGTCGAAAAGGGCAAACAGGCGCTGCAGGATAAATACAATAACCTGATAAAGCTGTGTCAGCAGGCAGCAAGCTTACATCGGCAAGGTAGTACGGAAGCTGAAATCATGCTCAGTCTGGTAGGCAAAGAGGGCGTGTTAGCGAAAATAACCGGTGGTAATTTTTCCAAACAAAACCTGATTCGTCAGGCCATTGCATTAGGGTAAAAGTCAGCTGCTGTGCTGCTGACGATATTCTCCTGGTGTGATACCGGTCCAGGTTTTAAAGCGGCGGTGAAAGGAGCGGGCTTCGCTGAAGCCCAGTTTCAGCGCAATATCGTTAATCGCAAGGTCGGTGGTAGTTAACCAATCGATGGCTGTTTCCTGGCGTAAATCATCCAGCAGTTGCTGGTAGCCGGTGCCGGCGTCTTGCAGGCGTCGTTGCAGCGTTCGCTCGGTAATCCCTAAATGTTCCGCTACTTTTTCCCGTCGTGGTAAGCCTTCATCCATCAGTGTGCGCAATAACGTGCGGGTTTGCATCACAATCGGATGGCGCTCCTGAATTTCAGACATGACGGCACTGGCTTGTTGTTCAAGCGTCGTGAGTAATATTGGGTCGGGCTGACGCAGTGGGGTATCCAGCAGCTCTTCCGGAAAAATCAGGGCGCTTCTATCGGCGTTAAATTCCAGCGGGCAGCCAAAAATTTCTTCGTAAGCGGGCAGTAAGCTGGCATCGGGTTTTGGGCGTTCAAACAGAACCTTTTCCGGTTTGCCTTCATCCATATCCGCCAGCCAGCGGGCAAACAGCAACCAGGAGCCGAGCACGTTATCGATCATGTGAGGACGAACCAGAAGATCGTCGTACTGACACACCCAGCGCATGGCCAGATGCGGACCGTATTTTTCAATTTTGGTGATTCCCATATCACCGACAATGGCTTCGTATTCGGGTGTTAGGTGCAGTGCTTCGCGGGCACTGCGGGAATTCATGGCCATATAACCGACCAGGCTGTAAGAGCCGGGCTGCACATAGCGCGCACTTTTCAGCCCGAATAGCGGATCTTGCGTTTGCTCGATCAACCAATGAATCAGGCTTTGAAAGTCGCGGCCATTCACCCGTGCGACTGAGTTATCGATCAGCCCCAGTGGCATACCGACGGCATTCAGTGCATCCTCCGCCTGGATGTTGTAATCCTGCGCGGCGCGTAAGTATTGGCGAATGGCATTGGCTGAGGCCGTGCCCAAAGAGTCCTGATCAATCATCGACTGGCTGAATTTACTACTCTGGCTCAATTTACTACTGTGTTGTCCCGTTGGGTCAGTGATTGTCCGGATAAACGCTTTATAGTGGGCGCACTATGAAGGACTCTGACGCTTATTTTTCACGGCTGACAGTGTAACCCTGTCTCGTGTCCGGGTCTAACAGGTTGTTAAAAAACGGCCTGTTGATAAAGAACAAAATCTCCACGATTGCCACAATTCGGGCAATCAGTCGGTAACAAGAATAAAAGGTGAAGGTATGGGTCGTCGTTGGAATGGCTGGGGTGATGAAAATTACACAAAAGAAGTGTCGGCTCACGGACGTGATCTGATCCACTCAATTATCGGTAAACCGCAACCCCTGCCTTCAGCCACGCTGGATCAGGTAATGGCCAAGGTTCCTGCTTCACGTTTACCACAACATCCACTGATTGTGACGGCGGCGGAAGATCGCGTTCGTCATGCTCGTGGTCAAAGTTTTCCGGATTGGCTGGCAATGCACAGTGGCGAATTTGGGTTTTTCCCTGACGGTGTCGCCTATCCGGAAACCAGTGCTCAGGTACGCGAGCTGCTTGATTTTGCCGTTCAGAATGATTTTGAAGTGATTCCTTATGGGGGTGGTACTTCAGTTGCGGGTCACATTACTCCGCAGGAAAGCCAGCGCGCTATTCTGACCATTGATATGGGTCGTATGAACCAGTTGATGGATCTGAACGAAGAAAGTCAGATTGCTACTTTTGGTGCCGGTACACCTGGCCCATTGGTGGAGTCACAGCTGCGTGCTCGTGGTTATACTCTGGGTCATTACCCACAATCCTGGGAGCTGGCAACCATTGGTGGCTGGATTGCTTCTCGCTCTTCAGGACAGCAATCCTTGCGTTACGGTCGCATTGAGCAAATGTTTGCCGGTGGTCGTATGGAAACCTTACACGGTTCAATGGATATTCCGACGATTCCGGCATCTTCCGCTGGCCCGGACATGCGTGAAGTGACGATGGGCACAGAAGGACGCATGGGGATCTTCACCGAAGTGAAGGTACGTGTCAGCCGCATCGCCGATGAAGAAAAATTCTTCGTGTATTTTATGCCGAACTGGCAAGCGGCCAAAACAGCGGTACGCGAACTGGTGCAGCAGCGTGTTCCTATGTCGATGATGCGCGTGTCTAACGCTAAAGAGTCCAAAGCGCATGCACATCTGGGCACAAAAGAATCTCAGTTTAAAGCGCTGGATCGTTTCCTGCGCTTCCGTGGCCTGGACGATAACCGTGTGATGCTGACCTTTGGTGTGACGGGTAGTAAGTTCCAGAACAAAACCTCGTTAAAACAAATCCGTAAGGTGCTGAAGTCTCACGGTGGTGTTGGTGGTGTGATCGCTAACATGATGGGTTCGATCTGGGCTGAAGGTCGGTTTAAGTTCCCATACCTGCGTGAGACTACCTGGGAAGAAGGTATCGCCATTGATACGCTGGAAACCTCAACCGACTGGGATAATGTCGATCAATTATTGAACGATATTGAAACCTCGCTGGAGACTGCGTTAAAAGACGAGAATGAAGACGTTATGGTGTTCACACACCTGTCTCACCTCTACAGTCAGGGCTGCAGTATTTACACCACGTATTTCTTCCGTTGTGCTGATAGCTATGAGCAGACATTTAAGCGCTGGCAGAAGTTAAAAGGTGCTGCCTCTGAGGTTATTGCCGGGCATCGTGCAACCATTTCTCACCAGCACGGTGTGGGTAAAGATCACGCCCCTTATCTGGAAGCAGAAAAAGGTAAGCTGGGCATGCGGGTATTGCAGACACTGACCGAAGATTTTGATCCGGATCAGCGTCTTAATCCAGGTACTTTGCTGCAGCAAGGAAAATCGTACAAATAAGTTAATTTAACGAATGGCTGGGTTCTCACCTCGTCGAAGTGTCGGAACATGCCGCTGAAAAATTCGCACAGACGAATGGCATGAACACCGCACTTTTTACCCGGCACTGGCGTATTGGCCAGTGCCGGGTAACCTCTCAGACATTGTCAACGACAGACCTTATTCGTATCGATAGCGGTAGGGTTAATTCAGGAATTTTCAGCATGTGGCAACAAGCATGGCAAGCAGGTAATCGGGACACATTATTATCTCGTCTGGAAAATGAAAACGAACATTGGGATGTGATCATTGCCGGCGGTGGTATTACCGGTGCCGGTATTGCCCGTGAAGCCGCGCGTCGCGGTTTAAAAGCATTACTGCTGGAGCGCCAGGACTTTGCCTGGGGAACGTCCAGTCGCTCATCAAAAATGGTTCATGGTGGTTTACGTTATATCGCCGCCGGTGATGTCAAAACCACTATGCATTCGGTTCAGGAGCGTGAACGTCTGATGCAGGAAGCCCCAGGTCTTGTGGATCAAATGGCGTATATGATGGCGCACTATAAGGGCGGTTTCCCTGGTCCCTTCGTGTTTAATACCTTGTTGCGTATTTATGATTTTTTTGCCGGACGCCGTTATCGCCGATTTTTTGAAAACGATAAAGTGGGTTTTCTCAGTCCAAATATTAACGAAGAAAATCTGATTGGCGGCACCCAGTTTGCGGATGCGGTAACCGATGATTCTCGTCTGGTGGTTCGGGTATTGCGCGAAGCACAAAAAGACGGCGCTGACGTAATTAATTATGTTGGTGTTAAAAGTCTGATTAAAGACGGTGATCGTGTTATTGGTGCTGTGCTGGAAGACGCCTTAACGGGTAAAACTTACTCCGTAAAATCGGATGCTGTAATCAACGCCACCGGTGCCTGGGCGGATGAATTACGCAGTGAAGTGACCAGTGAGAAAAAAATTCGCCCGGCACGTGGCAGTCATATTGTTCTTCCTTATTGGCGTTTACCGGTATCTCAGTCGTACACGGCGATGCACCCGGACGATAAACGTCCGATTTTTATTTTCCCCTGGGAAGGGCGCACAGTCGTTGGTACTACCGACTTGGATAACGAAGGTATTGATAATACTGAAGCCAGTATGACCCGGGATGAACTGGAATATTTATTAAAAGTTGCACGTCATCAGTTTCCGAAAGCGGATGTTCAGGAAGGGGATATCATTTCGTCCTGGGCAGGCGTTCGGCCACTGGTTTCTTCTGGTGCACTGAATCCGTCGAAAGAAAAACGCGACCACAGTGTGTGGGATGATAATGGTCTGGTTTCTGTTTCCGGGGGCAAATTAACGACTTTCCGGTTGATTGCGCTGGACGTATTAAATGCGACAAAAAAATATCTGAAAAACTTCACCGATGGCGAGTTTTCTGCGCAGATATTCACATCATACAATCCAACCAGTACACAACTGTTAACATTGCCCGACTATATTCAGAAGCGTTTGACCGGCCATTACGGTATGGACGTTGATGATTTGTTGTCTCTGGCGCGCGATGGTGAACTGGAAGTGATTCCCGGAGCACGTGCGGTTTGGGCTGAATTACGCTGGGCGGCTGCCAATGAAGCGGTGATTCATCTGGATGACTTATTGTTACGCCGGACCCGCCTGGGTTTATTAATTGAGCAGGGTGGCTTGATTTACGAAGATAGAATTCGGGCCATTTGTGCTGAAGAACTGGGCTGGACCGAACAGCAGTGGGCTGAAGAAAAAGCGCGTTATCAGGCAATCTGGAATAAACATTACAGTATTCCGGCCTGATTGATCACCATCGAATAATAATGACAACGCAGGAACAACGTGTGAACGAGCAACCCTATTTATTATCCATTGATAACGGTACGCAAAGCGTGCGGGTCCTGGCATTTGATGACCAGGGTAATGAAGTTGCTAAGAGCAAAGTGAACCTGGAGGCGTATATTTCGGATCACCCGGGCTGGGCTGAGCAACAACCGGAATATTACTGGCAATCACTGGCGAAAGCGTTTGATGGTTTGTGGGCGACCGGGAAAATTACCCCGGATCAGGTTCGCGGTGTGGCGCTGACAACCCAGCGTTATACCATGATTAATCTGGATGAAAATAAACAGCCTCTACGCCGTGCAATCGTCTGGATGGATCAGCGTAAAGCAGAGCCGGAGGAACCACTGCGTGGTCCGCTGGGTTTTGTTATTAAAATGCTGGGACTGAGCAATCTCATTAATGAAATGCGCTCGAAGGCACGTTGCAACTGGCTGGCTCAGAATGAACCGGATGTCTGGGCAAAAACCAGGCATTACGTTAATTTGTCAGCGTATTTAACCTACCAGTTAACCGGTGAATTAAAAGATTCAGCGGGCTCAATTGTTGGTTATTTACCTTACGACTACAAACGCCAGGACTGGGCGAAAAAGTCGGATTTAAAATGGAAGTTCATTTCCTGCACCCGCAGCATGATGCCGGAGCTGGTTAAGCCGGGCGAATTATTAGGTCATATTACTCCACAAGCCGCAGAGGTCACGGGTTTACCGGTTGGGTTGCCGATGATAGCGGCGGCATCCGATAAAGCTTGTGAGGTTTTGGGAGCTGGTGGTTCGGATCCTCATATCGGTTGTTTGAGTTACGGTACCACCGCGACCATTAACACCACCACACCTAAATATATTGAAACCATTCCGTTTATTCCGCCTTATACGGCGGCGATTCCCGGGCACTACAACACGGAAATGATGGTGTATCGCGGCTTCTGGATGGTGAGCTGGTTTAAAGAAGAATTTGCTCATTATGAACAGCGCAAAGCTCAGGAAATGGGCCTTGAAGCGGAACAATTGTTTGATGAGTTATTAAATCAGGTGCCTGCCGGTTCGATGGGGTTAATGATGCAACCCTACTGGTCTCCGGGTGTTCGTCAGCCGGGACCTGAAGGCAAAGGTTCATTGATTGGTTTTGGTGATGTTCATAAACGGGCTCATATTTATCGCGCTATTCTGGAAGGTTTAGCGTATGAATTACGCCAGGGTAAAGAGCAGATTGAAAAACGCAGTCGTGTGCCTATTACCCGTTTGAGAGTGTCTGGCGGCGGTTCTCAGAGTGATGCAGCGATGCAATTAACCGCTGATATTTTTGGCATGCCAGCGGAGCGGCCACATACCTATGAAGCATCTGGGCTGGGGGCTGCGATCAATTGCGCAGTGGGATTAGGTATTTACCCGGATTACCGCACCGCGATTGAAAAAATGACGCATAAAGGTGATGTGTTTGAGCCTCATTTCCCAACCGTTCGTTTATATGAGCGTTTGTATCGAGAGGTGTATCAAAAGATGTATAAGCGCATGAAGCCGCTGTATCAATCGATTCGCGAAATCACCGGCTACCCAAAATAAGATAACCGCTTGAAATCGGTTGTTCATTGTTCAAGGCTCTTTTAATAATTCACGAGAGTCCTGAATGGCTTTTTGAAAAGCGCTAACAACGACCTCAGGGCTTAGCCCTGAGGTTAAATGTTTGCGCCAGTCCTGATTCTTCCAATCGGCTTGTTCATTACCAATCGTCAGTTTCAGTAATTCACCGTATCGTCCTTGCTGGTGCAATAATGCCTGAGAGAGCTCCTCAGGCAGCTTTAATCGTTCGCAGACTTCCTGCATGGGCAAATCCATAAACGCATCAAGAACCGAAAATAACCCCAGTGTGAACGCTGTATTGATATCGAGTGGTGACTCAGAGTTTGCTTGCTCTATTTGCTGTTGTGCCAGGTGTTGCATCATTAAACCGCGAATCACTGCTTGTTCCCTGAGTGCCGCAGGCTTGTCACTGAGTTTACCCAGCGCTAATACATTGGCCCAGGTTTTAATCCGATTGATGCCAGCCAGCATGATTGCCTGAGAAATAGAGGTCACTTCATGGCGGATGCCGGTCGCTGCGGAGTTGATTAGTTGTAACAAGCGGAAGCTGAGTTGTGGCTCGGTTTGTAGCAGTTGGGTAATGTCTTCAATTTCGACATCCGGGTTACTGAGCGTGGTCAGAAGCTGCAATACAGTGAGTTTGTTATCCGGGATGCGTTTGCCGTACATCGGCATGGGTTTGGCAAAAAAGTAGCCCTGGAATAGCGTGCAGCCTGCCTCCCGGCATATTTCATATTCTTCGGGGGTTTCTACTTTTTCTGCCAGCCAGGTCAGCCCTGGGCGCTGATGTTGCTGAATTAACTCTGCCAGATCACCGGGTTGATTTAAGTGCATCAAATCGACTTTAACGATATCGACATAGGGTAATAATTCAACCTGATGAGGTTCTCCGATAAAGTCGTCGAGTGCGACCTGGTATTTCAGGCGCCTGAGTTTTTCGATGGCGCGAATGGTTTCTTCATCGGCGTGAATATATTCGAGTATCTCGGCCACCAGAATATTGGCTGAGACCATGGGGGGCTTAAATAACCAGTTGCGGGTGAAGTTAATAAACGCGGGCAAGCCACCGGTGACTTTTTCAAACCCCAGCTCCTGATAAGCGCCAATGACCACTTCGCTGGTGGCAAAATCTCCATTCTCTTCCTGCCACTGCTGATCATCTCTTGGCAATGGCCGGCATAATAACTCATAACCAATGATCTGCAGATTGTGATCAAGGATGGGTTGTCGTGCCAGCAACGGCAGCTCGGTCTCAGACATATTGTTATTCCTTTGGCCAATGCATTGAGTGTAGACGCAATTTCGGTGCGTTTTCACAGACCTTGTCTACACTTTGTAAAAGATTAGTTTTTCGGAGTGTCGTATGAGCGGTGTTCTCAGTGCCGTTGATGCCAGAACCAAATTGGTTGGGCAAAATCGTCTGGAATTATTGTTGTTTCATTTAGGTGGTACACAACAGTTCGCCATCAATGTCTTTAAAGTTCAGGAGGTGATGCGTTTGCCACCTCTGACGGAAATTCCGGATCGCCATCCGGTGGTGCGTGGTGTTACACACCTGCGCGGACAGACGGTGCCGGTGGTGGACTTGCGTAATGCGATTCAGATGGGGCCTCTGCGTACCCCGGATGAAGAAGCCACCATTATTGTGACGGAATACAATATGACCGTGCAGGCGTTTCTGGTGGGTGGTGTCGACCGTATTGTGAATATGAACTGGAGCGATATCCTGCCGCCACCGGGTGGTGCCGGACGCCAGCATTATCTGACGGCCATTACCCGCATTGAAGATCGTATTGTTGAAATTATCGACGTGGAAAAAGTCCTGGCTGAAATTGCGCCGTACAACACGCAATTATCGTCGGATGTGTATGACCAGGAATTGCTGGAGCGTATTAAAGGTAAGGACATTCTGATCGTTGATGATTCGGCAGTGGCGCTGCAACAAATGCGCAGTGTGCTGGAGCCAATGGGACTGAATATTGTGCAGGCGAATAACGGCCTGGAAGCGTATCAGTTATTAGCGCATTGGAAAGAAGAAGGACGGAATATCAATGAAGAATTGGTGATGATCATCACCGATGCCGAAATGCCGGAGATGGATGGTTATATGCTGACCACTGAAATCCGTCGTGATCCGGAATTAAAAGACACCTTTATTATTTTGCATACCTCATTGTCGGGTAACTTTAATAAGGCCATGGTGGAAAAAGTGGGTTGTAATGGCTTCTTATCGAAATTTGCACCAGAAGCCATGGCGAAAGAAACCCAGCGTTTAATGCGTGAGAAGCTGGGTATGCCACCACTGGAATAGTGCTGCTTTTTCCTTGTTATATCTGACCCCGCCCATTGAGCGGGGTTTTTTATGAGCGGGTTTTCATAGTCTAGCTCCCACGCTCTGCGTGGGAGCTAGACACTTAAATGAACAGCATTGCGTTGAGCATGTTCGTTAAAGCGCCCCCGACAGAATCAATCGATCTCCCGTCTCTGGGTTAACGGCAAATACCGCATCATGGTTCGGGTCAATCACCAGCAGCCTTGGTTCGATGGCGCTAGTATCCAATGTGAGAGAGGCCGGAATCAAAAAGCCAAGGCCATTGCCAACCATGGCGTTGTTATTAAACGCATCGCTATCATCCGACAGTACCGTACGATTACCAGTGTTTAAATCAACCGCAATAATGGCGCGCAGGCTCGTGTCCGTTACCAGTGCACGAATATTGTCCGGGTCGCGGTTATCCAGAATAATGGATTGTGGTGAGCTGAACTCAGCACCGCTGCCAACTTCGGCATTGCCATTGCTTGTGTCTTCATCATCCGAGAGTACCGTACGGTTGCCGCTGGCGACGTCTACGGCAATAACGGCATCCAGGCTGGAATCCACTACCAGTAATGCCAGATTATCCGGATCACGGTTATCCAACGTGATGGATTGTGGTGAGCGGAAGCCAATACCGGTGCCCACTTCGGCATTGCCATTGGATTCATCATCGTCATCGGAGAGTACGGTGCGGTCGCCGGTATTCAGGTCAACACTGACCACGGCATCAAGGTCTGCATCGGTAATAAATAATCTGGGATTGGCCGGGTCACTGCTGTCGAGGGCGATGGAGGTGGGAAAGTCTAATCCTGGGCCTGTGCCGACCTGAGCATTATTGTTGTTTGTGTCATCGTCGTCGGAGATGATGGTGCGGTCTCCGCTGTCTACATCCACGGCAATAACCGCATGTAGACCGGAATCTACCACCAGTAACCGAGGGTTATCCGGATCGCTGTTATCCAGCAAAATGGAATTCAAGTTGTTAAAGGCCGGGCCGTTGCCGACAGAAAGGCCGCCTGAATTAATGCCAAAGCCATCTAAGTCATCGTCCGATAACACACTGCGCTCACCCGTGTTCAGATTAACGGCATAAATGGCATTAGCAACGGAATCCACTACCACAGCTCTGGGGTTGGCCGGGTTACTGGTGTCTAAGGCAATGGACTGCGGTGTTGTAAACAAAACACCGCTGCCGGCATTGACCCCCAGCAGAGTACGATCGCCGTTGTTCAGATCAACCGCAACAACGCCGCCCAATACACCATCCAAAGCCAGTGCTCGTGGGTTTTCAGCGTCACTGGTGTCGAGCGTGATGGACTGCAGGCCTGCAAACCCAACCCCAGTGCCAACTTGAGCGTCGTTATTACTGCTATCTACCTCGTCAGACAATACAGTGCGATTACCAGTGTCCAGATCAACGGCAATGACGGCTTCCAGGGTTGAATCGACCACCAATGCTCTTGGACTCGACGGGTTACTGTTGTCCAGAGTGATCGACTGGATCCGTTCAAAGCCAACGCCGGAACCGACCATCAAATCCTGATTGGTGCTATCCACCGCGTCTGATAAGACACTGCGATTGCCGCTGGTTAAGTCGATGGCGATGATTGCATTCAGGTCTAAATCTGCGATCAGAGCGCGTGGGTTATCGGCATCCGTATTATCGACAGTGATGGAGGATGGGAAGCTGATGCCCGGGCCAGTGCCAACAACGGCATTGTTATTGGTTTCATCATTATCATCCGAGATAATGCTGCGGTCTCCGCTGGCCAGATCCACGGCCACAAGGGCGCTTAAGCCGCCATCCGCGATCAGTGCTCTTGGGCTGGCCGGATTGCTGCTATCAAAGGTAATGGAGCGCGGGTTATCAAGCCCGGGGCCGCTACCCACCATCAGGTTTTGGTTAGTGGTGTCATCGGCATTGGATAATATGGTGCGGTTGCCGTTGCTCAGATCAATGGCAATAACAGCATCTAGCACGGTATCAATCAACAATGCCCGGGGTGTAGTGGTGCTGGTGTCTAACGTAATGGATTCAGGAGCACTAAACTCCGGGCCACTGGCAGGGTTGGCACCATCAGTTAAAATGCTGCGGCTGCCATTGCTTAAATCCACTGCAATAATCTGTCTGTCAGACGCCGATTCAACCAGCAGTGCCCGTGGTGGTGTGGTACTGGTGTCGAGCGCGATGGATAGGGGGTTGTTTAACTCTGCTGGCACTGGCAAAACATTCACACTGCCGGTGCCAGAAACGGTGTCACCCTGGCTGTCGGTGTATTCAGCGCTCAGAGTATTGGTGCTAAGTGATACCAGGTTGCTGACTTCGATTGACCAACTGCCATCATCAGCAATGTCTTCAGCATCAAGGGTATAGATAATGGTAACGGCGGAGCCATCGGCTGTTTGTGTCAGTTGTACGCCGTTGCTGATGGTGCCGCTGATGTCATTAACCTTGCCAGTCACGGTCAGGCTGGTGCTGTCTAGTAACAGCTCACCTGTGGGTGAGGTGATCAATGAGAAAGATTGTGAGCCAAAGCCGGTTGTGACGGATGTTTCCACAATAGTCGCTAACGTGTCTGCGTCAGGAATATCGCTGATATTGGCCGCCGCCAGTAACTCGGTGATCGTGCTGCTGGTTAAGAAATCGCTTAATGGCTGGTCAAAATCAACGCCATTGGCCGCAATGTTAGTATCAACCAATGCTGCGGCGGTTTCTGCGGTAATAGCGATGCCATTGTTTAGGTTGCTGTCGTCATCCAACAAAAATAATAACGCCACCAGGTTGGTTGCGGCAGCATCCGGATCAACAGCATCCATTACCAGATCATTCAACGTAATAATAACAGCTGAATTTTCATTGGCTGCTGAGGCGCTGGCATCAGGTGACGATACATTAACGGTTGGTCGATTGGTGAAATTTTCGCTAAAGGTCAGACTGGCTAACAACACATCACCAATGGAAAGCTCGGTGGTACCCGGCACAAAAACAGGAATCACACCATTGTCGTCTGTTTGAATCGTACCTTCGACAGTTTGTTCGTTAGTATTACCAACTGAGCGGTAGGCAACACCTGAGAGATTTCCACTCAGAACCTGTGCTGTTAGCGATAGGGAAGGGTCGGGCGCTGAATTATCATCATTGTCTGTTACCGGATCGCTAACCGTCATATCGGTCACGTTATTGCTTGAGCTGCTGTCACTACAGGCCTGTAGAATAACGGTGATAAATATCAGGCTGAAGTAAGACAGGAGGGCCTTGATTCCATATCTTAAGAGCGTCTTCATCGCTTATACTCCGGAGGCTGTCGAGCCATTATTGTTTGAGTTACTGCTGTTTTCTGGAGTGTACCGAACAAAACTGGCTGATTTCTGAAGTGAGTGTGAGTTTCACATTTTTTGTCATATTCCTGATCTGATATACCTTGAAGTGGTTCTGCGTTATGCATATTTCCCAGTTGTTTATTTATCCCATTAAATCCTGTGCGCCGGTTCCGGTGGAGTCACTGGTGTTTGATCGGTTTGGCCCACAAGGAGATCGTCGTTTTATGCTGGTGGATGAGCGCGGGAAGTTTCTTTCTCAGCGTCAGTTGCCACAGATGGCCAATATTCAGCCGGACATTGTTTGGAATGAAGCGGGTCAGATGCAGGCAATTAATCTGAGCACTGAGACAGGGCAGTGTCAGGTTGAGCTGCAGTCATTATCTCAGCGGATTGAGGTGACGGTCTGGAAGGATTCATTGGAAGCACTGGACTGTGGGAATGAGGTGTCTGAATGGTTGTCAGGCTTTTTAGGGCGCCGCTGTCGCTTGGTGATGTTGCCTGAAGATAGTCAGCGTCAGGTGAGTTTGAAACGAGCAGAAGTCGGACGTTATGTCGGTTTTGCCGATGGTTATCCCTTGCTGGTGGTGAATCAGGCAAGCCTCGATTATTTCAGTGAAAAAATTGATCGCCCGATGGCAGTTGAGCGTTTTCGCCCGAACGTGGTTGTGTCCGGAGAGGAGCTTGTGGCCTTTTCAGAATTGAAATGGCAGCGCCTGAATTTATTGCAAGGAACGCTAAAGTTGGTAAAACCCTGTGAGCGCTGTGTTATTCCAACCCGAGACTTGCAAACTTTGGAGCGGGAAAAAGATGTGTTATCTGTTCTAAGAAAAGACTGCTTGGTCGATGGCAAAATGATTTTTGGTATCAATGCCATCGACTATGATGTTGAGAAGATGTGTGTGGGAGATGAGTTGGATATTGGCTGATTTTTGAACTTCAGAACAGTTCAATTTCGTCGTCGGTGCCAAAGGTTTCATCACCATCTTTTTCGAAATTGTGGTGATAAATTTCAAGCGCTTCAGCCACGGAATTGCCCGCCATAATGTGTTCAAACATCAGGCGTTCGGCTTCCATGGTGTAGTTGCCTTTGATGTGATTCTGTAAAGAGCGCCAGGATTCCGGCTGATAACGCTCTTTAGCATTCGCCATCAGGTGACCCATGCGCTCAAGGCTTTCTCCAACGTGCTCCAGTCGCTGAGTTAAGCGATCGTAAAACTGGAAAGCAATAACCGCCTGTTGAATTTCGCTGTTAACTTCCTGAGCAATGGGGGCAATATCCGAGTTGATTTTTTCGTGCTGGCTCAGCTCAAGAATTTTTTGAGTGTTATTGGCCATAGCGGTAAAGCTACTGGTCAATTGATCAACCGATTGGTTGCCTTCGTGAAGTGATGTGTCAATCTGGGCAATTGCTAAAGCCAGCATCGCCAGAGTTTCACCAATCTGGCTCCAGTCTGGCTCACCTTGTGCTGCGCTAGAAGATCCAACCAGAGTGTGGCGTTCTACAGAGCTCATAATCATTCCATCAGTTTTTACTGACTAAAGGATAGTTGAGTCTTGTCGCATAACAACGGTAATTACCTTATTTTTTGCAGGTATAAAAAAACCGCTGCTGTTTACGAACAGTAGCGGTTTTTTTAAAGTATCTAGCCTGATTCGTTATGACGTTTCAGGCAGATGGCTTTTACTTTGCAGATTTTACTTTGCAGGGTAGTCACGCTTCTGGTGGCCAGTGTACAGCTGACGCGGACGACCGATACGGTAGTCGCTGCTGATCATCTCGTTCCAGTGAGCGATCCAGCCTGGAGTACGGCCAGTCGCGAAAATCACGGTGAACATCTCAGTTGGGATACCAATCGCTTTCAGGATGATACCGGAGTAGAAATCTACATTCGGGTACAGACCACGTTTAACGAAGTATTCGTCTTCGGTAGCAATTTTCTCAAGCTTCATGGCGATCTTCAGCAGAGGATCGTTTTCCATGCCCAGCTCAGCCAGAACTTCGTCGCAGGTTTGTTTCATAACCTTGGCGCGAGGGTCGAAGTTTTTGTAAACACGGTGACCAAAGCCCATCAGGCGGAACGGATCGTTCTTGTCTTTCGCTTTTTCGATGAATTGGTCGATGTTGGACTCATCACCAATTTCATTCAGCATGTTCAGTACGGCTTCGTTAGCACCACCGTGAGCAGGTCCCCACAGTGCGGCAATACCAGAAGCGATACAAGCGAATGGGTTAGCACCGGTTGAACCAGCCAGGCGTACAGTCGACGTAGAAGCGTTTTGCTCGTGGTCAGCGTGCAGCAGGAAGATGCGGTCCATGGCTTTTGCCAGTACCGGGCTGATCTCTTTTTCTTCACATGGCGTGTTAAACATCATGTGTAGGAAGTTTTCGGAGTAGCTCAGATCGTTGCGCGGGAACATGAAAGGCTGGCCGATGGAGTATTTGTAAACCATAGCTGCCAATGTTGGCATTTTCGCAATTAAACGATGCGCAGAAATCATGCGGTGCGACTCATTAGAGATATCGGTTGAGTCGTGATAGAACGCAGATAAAGCACCCACAACACCACACATGATGGCCATTGGGTGAGCGTCACGGCGGAAGCCATTGAAGAAGTGGCTCAGTTGTTCGTGAACCATGGTGTGGTTCTTAATGGTGCTGACAAAAGTTTCTTTTTGCTCAGCGGTTGGCAGTTCGCCATGCAGTAACAGGTAGCAGGTTTCCAGGTAATCGGACTTCTCTGCTAATTGATCAATCGGATATCCGCGGTGCAGTAAAACGCCTTTGCCACCATCAATAAAGGTGATTTTAGATTCAGTGGCAGCGGTGGATACGAAGCCAGGGTCATAGGTGAACAGGCCTTTGCCGGTCAAACTACGGACGTCAACTACGTCAGGACCTAAAGTGCCTTCATATACCGGCAGCTCCAGAGTTTCCTCAACGCCATCAACTTTCAATGTTGCTTTTTTGTCAGCCATACTGGCCTCCTGGTTGTTCGAATTTAAACCTTATAAATAAGGCGTGACCTCAAAATAAAGGGCACAACTATAGGTTCTGAACTTCGTTTGTCAATTACCTAGCGGTCGGGTGTTACTCTCAGCAGGGTCTAGTATAGTTGCCAGCCCCTCGATAAGTATTACTACCATGGTCAAGTGGATTTGATATCCGGAGTCGTCAGGGTTTGTAAATCAATCGGCGGGTGACTATAATTTGTCGCAACCAGAAACTTGTACAATACCTGTACATGAAGATGGTTGTTTTCATAAGCCTGTGTTTTAGCCGGGGTTTTCTCCACCAATGTGTGTGAGAGTCTGCTCCCTAATGAAACCGAAATGAGAGTGTAGAAGAGCCGTGAATAGCAATAGACCTATAAATCTAGATCTGACTACTATGGAGCTCCCACTTCCTGCCAAGGCCTCCATCCTGCACCGTATTTCAGGTGTGATTCTGTTCGTTGCTGTGGCATTTATGCTGTGTGCTCTGGACGCATCTCTGGAATCTGCTGAAAGCTTCGCTGCTTTCACTGCTGCGTTTGATAATGGTCTGGTTAAGTTCATCACCTGGGGCATTTTGTCTGCACTGGGCTACCACTTTGTAGCGGGTATTAAACACCTGTTGATGGATATGGGAATTGGTGAAACCAAAGAAGGCGGTCGTACTGGTGCCATGATAACTCTGGTAGCTGGCGTGATCGTAATCGTTCTTGCGGGAGTTTGGGTATGGTAGCAAGTGTCACTAACTTAGGCCGTAGCGGCCTGTACGATTGGGTGGTGCAGCGTTTATCTGCCGTCATCCTTGCCCTTTACACTCTGTTTTTACTGGGCTTTCTGATTGCTTCCCCTGATTTGCAGTTTGCTCAATGGCAGGGTCTGTTTGCACAAACCTGGATGAAAGTATTTTCCATGGCGGCGCTGATTTCTTTGTGCGCGCACGCCTGGGTAGGTATGTGGACCATTTCAACGGATTACCTGAAAGCAGCCGGTATTCGTTTTGCTTTCCAACTGGTGTGTGCAGGCGCGTTGTTTGTATACCTGGTTTGGGGTATCGACATTCTGTGGGGTGTGTAAGTCATGTCTAAAATTAAAACCATGTCTTTCGATGCCATCGTAATTGGTGGTGGTGGTGCAGGCATGCGTGCTGCACTGCAATTAACTGAAGCGGGTATTAAAACTGCGTGTGTAACCAAAGTTTTCCCAACCCGTTCTCATACTGTATCCGCGCAGGGTGGTATTACCTGTGCAATCGCTTCTGCTGATCCAAACGATGATTGGCGCTGGCACATGTACGATACCGTCAAAGGTTCCGACTACATCGGTGACCAGGACGCGATCGAATACATGTGTTCTGTAGGCCCTCAGGCGGTATTCGAACTGGAACACATGGGTCTGCCTTTCTCTCGTTTTGAGAATGGCCGTATCTATCAGCGTCCTTTCGGTGGCCAGTCTAAAGGTCCTGATAATCCAACTCAGGCTGCCCGTACTTGTGCTGCGGCTGACCGTACCGGTCACGCGCTGTTGCACGCTCTGTATCAAGGCAACCTGAAAGGCGGTACTACCTTCCTGAATGAGTGGTATGCCGTAGACCTGGTGAAAAACGCAAAAGGTCAGGTGGCTGGTGTTATCGCCATTGATATCGAATCTGGCGAAACCGTTTACATCAAAGCCAAGGCTACCGTTCTGGCAACGGGTGGTGCGGGCCGTATTTATCAGTCGACTACCAATGCTCTGATTAACACTGGTGACGGTGTTGGCATGGCGCTGCGTGCCGGTGTTCCTATGCAGGACATGGAAATGTGGCAGTTCCACCCAACGGGTATTGCGGGTGCAGGTGTACTGGTAACCGAAGGTTGTCGTGGTGAAGGTGGTTACCTGATCAACAAAGACGGCGAACGCTTCATGGAGCGTTATGCGCCAAACGCCAAAGACTTAGCCGGTCGTGACGTTGTTGCCCGTTCTATGGTTCTGGAAATTCTGGAAGGCCGTGGTTGTGGTGAAGACGGCGATCACGTATTCCTGAAGCTGGATCACTTGGGTGAAGAAACCCTGAACGCTAAGCTGCCGGGTATTCTGGAATTATCCCGTACATTCGCTCACGCGGATCCAGTTAAGGTGCCAATCCCGGTTGTTCCAACCTGTCACTACATGATGGGTGGTGTACCAACCAATATTGGTGGTCAGGCGCTGACGCAAGACGAAAACGGCAACGATGTTGTGGTTGAAGGCCTGTATGCAGCGGGTGAGATTGCTTGTGTATCGGTTCACGGTGCTAACCGTCTGGGTGGTAACTCGCTGCTTGACCTGGTGGTATTTGGTCGTGCGGTTGGTCTGCAGGTTGAGAAGAGCTTTGATGAAGGCTTCGACTTTGTTGACCCAACGGATGAAGACATTGAGCGTGCAATGGCACGTCTGGATCGCCTGAATAACGCATCAACTGGTGAGAAAGTTGCGGAAGTTCGTGCTGATCTGCAAAAAACCATGCAGCTGTACTTCGGTGTATTCCGTGAAGGCGACAGCATGGAAAAAGGTCTGGCGATGCTTAACGAAATCGGTAAGCGCGTTAAGAACACGGTTCTGGATGATAAGAGTGGTCCGTTTAACACGGCTCGCATCGAAGCTCTGGAGCTGGATAACCTGTTTGAAACCGCTTACGCAACCGCTGTTGCTGCGATTGAGCGTAAAGAATCACGTGGTGCTCATGCTCGTAATGACTTCACTGAACGTGATGATGAGAACTGGCTGTGCCACTCTCTGTATTTCCCTGAAACCAAGACAATTGGCAAGCGTGATGTGAACTTCGCTCCGAAGACAGTTCCAGCGTTCCCGCCAAAAGTCCGTACTTATTAATAGGGAGTAAACCGTGTTAGTTAGTATTTATCGCTACAATCCTGAAAAAGATGAAGCGCCATACATGCAGGATTACGACATCGCAATTCCTGGTAACAAGGATCTGATGATTCTCGATGTATTGGCTCTGGTTAAAGAACAGGACCCAACGGTTGCTTACCGTCGCTCTTGTCGTGAGGGTGTGTGTGGTTCCGATGGTATGAACATCAATGGCAAAAACGGCCTCGCATGTATCACGCCAATCTCGGAAGCTACGAAAGGTAAGATGGACAAGTTGGTATTGCGTCCTCTGCCTGGTCTGCCGGTTATTCGTGACCTGGTGATCGACATGAGCATGTTCTATCAGCAGTTCGAGAAGATTCAACCATTCCTGCAGAACGATAAGCCGGCTCCGGCTATTGAGCGTCTGCAGTCACCGGAAGAGCGTGAAAAGCTGGACGGCCTGTACGAGTGTATTCTGTGTGCATGTTGTTCAACTGCGTGTCCTTCTTTCTGGTGGAATCCGGACAAGTTCGTTGGTCCTTCTGGCCTGTTACAGGCTTACCGCTTCCTGGCGGACAGCCGCGACACCAAAACTGACGAAAGATTGGCAGCTTTGAGTGATCCATTCAGCGTTTTCCGTTGCCGTGGAATCATGAATTGTGTCAATGTATGCCCGAAAGGTCTGAACCCGACCCGGGCTATTGGTCATATCCGCGACATGCTGTTAAGTCAGCAGTTGTAAGGGCTACCACAGACCGACCATGTGGTATTAGACGTAAGTTGGACTGGACACACAGTCCACTTACGTTAACATTTTTTCAAAAATAGCGCCCACAAAGCGCTATTTTTAACTAAGCTGGTTTTTAGTTGAGGGAACGGGGCATCCCCGGTTCAACTCAGAGGCATTACAACCTATCCGGTTGGTCCTTTCGCATATCGTTTTCAAGCGTAATGAGTCGGTACGTGCTTTCTGCAGGTGAATCCCTCGTTTTAAGTTAAAACAGGGTGGTCGTACAACATGCACGAGCAGACAATGGAGCAACTTTGGAGCACCTCGCAACTGGCAGGTGGCAACGTTGCTTACGTGGAAGAGCTCTTCGAAACCTATCTCCGCGATCCTAATGAAGTGCCAGAAGAATGGCGCAGTTATTTTGATCAACTTCCACGCGTTGACGAGAATACTTCCGTCGACACTCCTCACAAGCCCATTCGGGAACAATTTCTTCTAATCTCCAAAAATCAGGGTCGTTCACGTCCGGCATCGCAAGCCAGCGTCAGTTCCGATTTTGACCGTAAGCAGGTTCAGGTATTACAGCTGATCAACGCTTACCGGGGTCGTGGTCACCAGCACGCACAGCTGGATCCTCTGGCGTTGATGGAGCGTGAACAGGTTCCCGATCTGGATCTTCATTTTCATGGGCTTTCTCAGGCTGATATGGATACCAGCTTCCAGACAGGTTCGCTGTTTATTGGCCAGGAAGAAGCCTCTCTGAAAGAAATTATTGATGCTCTGGAATCAACCTACTGCGGTACTGTAGGCTCAGAGTACATGCATATCGTCAACACAGCAGAGCAGCGCTGGTTCCAGCAGCGTCTTGAGAGTGTTCGTGCACATCCTAAATTCGGTGACGAAGTTAAATTACATTTGCTGGAACGCCTGACTGCGGGTGAAGGTCTGGAAAAATATCTGGGTTCTCGTTACCCGGGTGTGAAGCGTTTTGGTCTGGAAGGCGGTGAAAGCTTAATTCCTCTGATGGATGAACTGATTCAGCGTTCCGGAACCTACGGTGCCAAAGAAATTGTTATCGGTATGGCGCACCGTGGTCGTTTGAATACCCTGATCAACACCCTGGGTAAAAAAACCTCCGATCTGTTCGACGAATTTGACGGCAAGACTACGTTTGAGTCTCACGGTGATGTGAAATACCACCAGGGCTTCTCATCAAACGTGATGACCTCTGGCGGCGAAGTGCATTTGGCATTGGCATTTAACCCATCTCACCTGGAGATTGTTTCTCCGGTAGTTGAGGGTTCTGTACGCGCACGTCAGGATCGTCGTGAAGACCAAACCGGTGAAAAAGTTGTTCCGGTATTGATTCATGGTGACTCGGCCTTCGCGGGTCAGGGCGTTGTGATGGAAACCTTCCAGTTATCACAGACTCGTGCTTATAAAACCGGCGGCACGATTCATATTGTGATTAACAACCAGGTGGGTTTCACTACCTCTCGTCGTGACGATAACCGCTCTACCGAATATTGCACCGATGTAGCAAAAATCGTTGAAGCACCGATTCTGCATGTGAACGGTGATGATCCGGAAGCGGTTTTGTTTGTGACTCAGCTGGCGGTTGATTACCGCAATGAGTTCAAAAAAGACATCGTGATTGACCTGGTGTGTTATCGCCGCCGCGGTCACAACGAGGCGGATGAACCATCCGGTACTCAGCCACTGATGTACTCTAAGATTAAGTCGCAAAAAACCACCCGTGATTTATACGCGACTAAGTTGATTGCTGAAGGTGTACTGGATCAGGCTCAGTCCAAGGATCTGGAAGAAGAATACCGTAATGCACTGGATAATGGCTTGCATGTTGCCAAAAGTCTGGTGAAAGAGCCGAATGAAGAGCTGTTTGTTGACTGGTCTCCTTATATCGGTCACGAATGGACGGCTAAAGCGGATACTTCGTTTGATCTGAAGCGAATGCAGGAACTGGCGACCAAGCAACTTGAAGTGCCAGACGGCTTTGCTGTGCAACGTCAGGTCAGCAAAATCCTTGAAGACCGTCGTAAGATGGCCGCTGGTGCGATGCCAATCAACTGGGGCTTCGCCGAAACCATGGCGTATGCGACGCTGCTGGATGAAGGCCACCAGGTACGTATGACGGGTCAGGACGTTGGTCGTGGTACCTTCTCTCACCGCCACGCGGTGCTGCACAATCAAAAAGATGGTGAAGCCTATACCCCATTGCGCAACCTGAAAGACGATCAGCCAGCGTTTGATCTTTACGACTCCACCCTGTCGGAAGAAGCAGTGCTGGCATTCGAATACGGCTATGCGACCACCACCCCAGGTGCATTGGTTATCTGGGAAGCTCAGTTTGGTGACTTCGCTAACGGTGCTCAGGTGGTATTCGACCAGTTTATTTCTTCTGGTGAGCACAAGTGGAGCCGCTTGTGTGGTTTGACCATGCTGTTGCCACACGGTTATGAAGGCCAGGGGCCTGAGCACTCCTCAGCTCGTTTAGAGCGTTATCTGCAGTTGTGTGCTGAACATAATGTTCAGATCTGTGTGCCGTCTACACCGGCGCAGGTGTATCACATGTTGCGTCGTCAGGTGATTCGCCCACTGCGTAAGCCATTGGTAGTCATGTCGCCTAAGAGCTTATTACGTCACAAGCTGGCAACCAGTACGCTGGAAGAGCTGGCTGATGGTCATTTTCAGACAGTTCTGGATGAAATTGATGAACTGGATCCGGCAAAGGTCAAGCGTGTCGCCATGTGTTCGGGCAAGGTTTATTACGACCTGTTAGAGCGTCGTCGTGCCGAAGGTATTGATGATGTGGCGATTGTTCGTATCGAACAGCTGTATCCGTTCCCGGCTGACGACCTGGGTGAAGTTCTGAAGAAGTTCACTAATATGGAAGAAGTGTTCTGGGTACAGGAAGAGCCAATGAACATGGGCGCTTGGTACAGCAGTCAGCATCATATGCGTCGTGCTGTCGCCGCTATTAAAAACACATTACATCTAGAATATGCAGGTCGTGATGCTTCGGCTTCACCCGCTGCTGGTTATATGGCGCTCCACCTGGAGCAACAAGAACAATTAATCCGTGATGCTTTAGGGCTTCAGGGCTAATCGCAGGAATACTAAGGAAAATTATCAATGAGCATCGAAATTAAGGCACCCACTTTTCCTGAATCTGTTGCCGACGGCACAGTAGCAACCTGGCACAAGCAGCCGGGTGAAGCGATCCAGCGAGATGAGCTGATTGTCGATATTGAAACTGACAAAGTTGTTTTAGAGGTGGTTGCACCGGCTAATGGTTCTCTGAAAAACATCCTGAAAGAAGAAGGGGATGTGGTTCTGAGTGATGAAGTATTGGCTGTATTTGTTGAAGGTGATGTAGCAGAAGCTGCTCCGGCAGCACCAGCTGCAGAAGAAGCGGCTGCTTCTGAATCCAGTGATGATGCGATTGCTGGTCCTGCTGCACGCAAACTGGCCGACGAAAAAGGCATTAACCTGGCGGATGTAAAAGGGACTGGCAAGGGTGGTCGTATTACGAAAGAAGACGTTCAGAACCATCTGAAGTCTGCTCCGGCGGCACCAGCAGCTCCGGCGCCAGCGGCACCAAAAGCAGCGGCTCCGGCTGCTCCGGCATTGAACCTGCCAGCGGGCGAGCGCATTGAAAAGCGCGTTCCAATGACGCGTCTGCGTGCCACCATTGCACGCCGTCTGGTTGAAGCGCAGCAAAACGCAGCCATGTTAACGACTTACAACGAAGTTAACATGAAGCCAGTCATGGAGCTGCGTGCTAAGTACAAAGATCGTTTCGAAAAAGCACACGGTGTAAAACTGGGCTTTATGTCGTTCTTCACTAAGGCGGCTACTGAAGCACTGAAACGCTTCCCGGCAGTGAACGCATCCATTGATGGTAATGACATGGTTTACCATGGTTATCAGGATATCGGTGTTGCGGTTTCCTCGGATCGTGGCTTAGTAGTTCCTGTATTGCGTGATACTGACGGTATGGGATTAGCCGAAATTGAAAGTACTATTGCGGATTTCGGTAAGCGTGCACGTGACGGTAAACTGGGCATTGAAGAAATGCAGGGTGGTACCTTCACGATTTCTAATGGTGGTATTTTTGGCTCTCTGATGTCGACGCCAATTCTGAACCCACCACAAACCGCTATTATGGGTATGCACAAAATCCAGGAGCGCCCAATGGCGGTTGATGGTGAAGTGGTTATCCTGCCTATGATGTATCTGGCGCTGTCTTATGATCACCGTATGATCGATGGCAAAGAAGCTGTGCAGTTCCTGGTAACCATCAAAGAGTTACTGGAAGATCCAGCTCGTCTGCTGTTAGACATTTAATCGGATAGTTTTTAAGGAATTTTTAAATGAGTAAAAAGTTTGATGTTGTTGTTATCGGTGGTGGTCCCGCCGGTTATGTAGCAGCTATCCGTTGTGCCCAGCTTGGCCTTGAAACTGCTTGTATCGACAAGTGGATTAACAAAGAAGGTAAGGCTGTATTTGGTGGAACTTGCCTGAATGTCGGCTGTATTCCATCCAAGGCGTTGCTGGATACGTCGCATAAGTATGAAGAAGCAAAAGAGAAATTCTCTTTGCATGGCATCAGTACTGGTGATGTCAGCATTAATATTGCTGACATGTTGCAGCGTAAAGATCAGATCGTTAAAAATCTGACCATGGGTGTTGCGACGCTTTTCAAAGCCAATGGCGTTACTCCGCTTGAAGGTACCGGTAAAGTCCTGGCGGGTAAAAAGGTTGAGTTCACTAATCATGCGGGTGTTACCGAAACGCTCGATACTGAGAACGTGATTATTGCTACCGGTTCCGTACCGGTTGATATCCCACCGGCTCCTAAGACGGATGACATCATTGTTGATTCAACCGGCGCGCTGGAATTCACCGAAGTACCTAAGCGCCTGGGTGTGATTGGTGCGGGTGTTATTGGTCTGGAATTAGGCAGTGTTTGGGGCCGTTTAGGTTCTGAGGTTGTGGTTCTGGAAGCCCAGGACAATTTCTTGCACCTGGTCGACCAGACGGTTGCCAAAGAAGCCAAGAAACTGTTCACCAAACAAGGCATGGATATTCGCGTAGGCGCGCGTGTCACCGGTTCTGAAGTCAAAGGCAGCGAAGTGACTGTTACTTTCCAGGACAGCGAAGGTGAAAAGTCTGAAACCTTCGATAAGCTGATTGTTGCTGTTGGTCGTCGTCCATACACCGAAGGTCTGCTGGCTGGCGATAGTGGTGTAAACCTGGATGAACGTGGCTTCATTTTCGTCAATGAACACTGTGCAACCGATGCTCCTGGCGTTTATGCCATTGGTGACGTGGTACGTGGTCCAATGCTGGCACACAAAGCTTCTGAAGAAGGTGTCATGGTTGCTGAGCGTATCGCTGGCCATAAAGCACAGCTGAACTATGACGTAATTCCATCTGTTATCTACACTCACCCTGAAATTGCCTGGGTAGGTAAGACTGAAGACGAATTGAAAGCCGCTGGAGAATCCTACAATGTAGGCATGTTCCCGTTCGCGGCGAATGGTCGTGCGATGGCGGCGGCAGATACCGATGGCTTTGTAAAAGTCGTTGCTGATGCTGAAACCGATCGTATTTTAGGTTGTAGCGTGATTGGCCCGAATGCCGGTGACCTGGTTCAGCAAATTGTTGTGGCAATGGAGTTTGGCTCTACGGCTGAAGACGTTGGCATGATGGTGTTTGCTCACCCAAGCATCTCGGAAGCGGTTCATGAAGCAGCATTAGCTGTCAATAACGCTGCGATTCATAAAGCGAATCGTAAACCGAAGAAAAAATAAACGATTAAAAATTAAGTATGGGCCCGGTGATCCGGGCCTTACTTTATACCCCTGTGATACTGAACTTTCAGTAACAACTGACACAATCGGGCTCAGGGTTAACTATGGCTACCGGGTCATCCCCGGTGAAATACAAGAAACAGGACGAAAGCGATGAACCTTCACGAATATCAGGGTAAACAGCTTTTTGCGCAGTACGGTCTGCCAGTATCGAAAGGTGTGGCAGCTAAGACTGCGGAAGAAGCTGTAGCAGCAGCTGACGAAATTGGCGGTGACAAGTGGGTTGTTAAAGCTCAGGTGCATGCCGGCGGTCGCGGTAAAGCGGGCGGTGTTAAGCTGGTTTCTTCTCGCGAAGAAATTAAAGAATTTGCAGAAAACTGGTTAGGTAAAAACCTGGTAACGTACCAGACAGATGAAAACGGCCAGCCTGTTAGCCGTATTCTGGTTGAAAGCCTGACCGATATCGCTGATGAACTGTACTTGGGTGCGGTTGTTGACCGTGCGACTCGTCGTGTTGTCTTTATGGCATCGACTGAAGGTGGTGTGGAAATTGAGAAAGTTGCAGAAGAAACACCAGAAAAAATTCTGAAAGCCGAAATTGACCCGTTAACCGGTGCACAGCCATATCAGGGCCGTGAGCTGGCGTTTAAGCTGGGCCTGAAAGGCGATCAGATCAAGCAGTTCACTAAAATCTTCATGGGCCTGGCACAATTGTTCCAGGATAAAGATTTAGCGCTGATCGAAATCAACCCTCTGGTGATTAAAGAAGACGGTGATCTGCACTGTCTGGACGCTAAGCTGGGTGTTGATGGTAACTCTCTGTACCGCCAGAAAGAAGTTGCTGCTATGAACGATCCTTCTCAGGAAGATGCTCGTGAAGCAGAAGCGGCTGAATGGGACCTGAACTACGTAGCGCTGGATGGCAACATCGGCTGTATGGTTAACGGTGCTGGCCTGGCAATGGGTACTATGGATATCGTTGCATTGCACGGTGGTTTCCCGGCTAACTTCCTGGACGTGGGTGGCGGTGCAACCAAAGAACGTGTTGCTCATGCATTCAAACTGATTTTGTCTGATGAAAAAGTGAAGTGTGTTCTGGTGAACATCTTCGGCGGTATCGTACGTTGTGACATGATCGCAGAAGGCATCATCGGTGCCGTTAAAGAAGTAGGTGTGAACGTTCCTGTGGTGGTTCGCCTGGAAGGTACTAACGCTGATCTGGGTAAACAGGTTCTGTCTGAATCTGGTCTGGATATTATCGCAGCAACCAGTCTGACTGACGCTGCAGAACAAGCGGTTAAGGCAGCGGGGAACTAAGACATGTCAGTTTTAATTAATAAAGACACCAAAGTTATCTGTCAGGGTTTCACTGGCGGTCAGGGTACTTTCCACTCTGAGCAAGCAATTGCTTATGGCACACAAATGGTTGGCGGTGTAACGCCAGGCAAAGGTGGCACTGAGCACCTGGGTTTACCAGTATTCAACACGGTTGCTGAAGCGGTTGAAGCCACTGGCGCAGACGCTTCTGTTATCTACGTACCAGCACCTTTCTGTAAGGATTCTATCCTGGAAGCTGCAAACGCAGGTATCAAGCTGATCGTATGTATCACTGAGCACATCCCGGTTCTGGATATGCTGGAATGTAAAGTGAAGTGTGATGAGCTGGGTGTGCGTTTGGTTGGTCCTAACTGCCCGGGCGTAATCACTCCGGGAGAATGTAAGATCGGTATTATGCCGGGTCACATTCACCTGCCTGGTAAAGTGGGTATCGTTTCCCGTTCCGGTACTCTGACTTATGAAGCGGTTAAGCAGACTACTGATTACGGCTTTGGCCAGTCTACCTGTGTTGGTATCGGTGGTGACCCAATCCCGGGTTCTAACTTTATCGACATTCTGGAGCTGTTCCAGAACGATCCGCAAACTGAAGCCATTGTTATGATTGGTGAAATTGGTGGTACTGCTGAAGAAGAAGCAGCAGCTTACATCAAAGCTAACGTAACCAAGCCAGTGGTTTCTTACATTGCTGGTGTTACCGCACCAAAAGGTAAGCGTATGGGTCACGCTGGTGCCATTATCTCTGGTGGTAAAGGTACTGCTGATGAGAAGTTTGCTGCTCTGGAAGACGCTGGTGTTAAAACTGTGCGCTCTCTGGCTCAGATCGGTGATGCACTGAAAGAAGTGACTGGCTGGTAAGTTACCTTCAGTCAATAAAAAACCGCCCTGTTGGATGACAGCAGGGCGGTTTTTTTATATCTGATATTGGAAGAAGAGGGTTCTTTTCTTCATGTTACTTTGCCAGTGGTGCAATCAGACCGGCAATGTCAGAACGGTAATACAAAAGCCAATCAACATAACACCGGCCAGACCACTGATGTAATTTTCCATTGTTTATCTCCTGTGTTCGGGTCAACACTCAAATAAGCACAAAGAGAATGTAAACGATCCAATTTATTTTGTAAATGATAATAATTACCATTTGGTGTTTGTTTTGTCAGGATCTGTTTCATCAATCACATGTTGCAGAAAGCGGGGCAGATGCTGGCGCAGCCGGGTTAAGGTCTGAGACACCGTAGTGAATCTCTTTCGTAGTAAAATCAGCCAGTTACGAAGCGGAGGTGCAACGCTGATCAATAATGAAAGCCCCATCAGGATACTGATCAGGCCTAGCGGGATGGGTAATGGAGTAATAATGATGCCTGCTATCAGCAACAGTATACCTAAGGCAAATTTTGCACTACGCTTGATCATTCTCTGAATTATATGAAATCAAAAAAGTACTCTCGCATGCATTTATTGCGATGCGATGACGGCCTCTGATGTATGACTGATACCACCAAAAAACCATTGCCCAAACGTAGCCTGTTGATCACTCCGGAAGGTGAGCAGCTGCTGCAACAGGAGCACGATTACCTTTGGCGTGAAGAACGTCCGCGCGTTACTCAGCAGGTGTCGGATGCCGCTAAGTTGGGGGATCGCTCCGAAAATGCCGAATATATCTATGGCAAAAAACGTTTGCGCCAGATTGATAGCCGGTTGCGGTTCTTACGCAAACGACTGGAAGCGCTGACGGTTGTTGATCGCAAGCCTGCCAATGCGGATAAGGTGTATTTTGGTGCCTGGATTGAACTGGAAGATGATGCTGAAGAGTTATACCGTTATCGAATTGTCGGTGAAGACGAGATCGACCTGAAACGGGGTTATATCAGTGTCGATGCACCGTTGGCGCGTGGGCTTATGGGCAAAGCGCTGGAGGAAGAGGTTGAGGTGATGCTACCTAAAGGACTGGAAACCTATTACGTCATCGCCATTGCCTACGACAAGCCCGCTTGGGACACCGGCGAACCACCAATGCATCGCTGGGCTGATAATCATTAAGCGCTCAGCGCAGCAGATGCTAGTCTTATTGGATGTATTATTTAATCGCAGGAAGCTCTGATGTGTAATCCTTTTATACGTAAAACAGTGATGCGTAACCCTCTGGTTTTGATGCTGCTACTGAGTCTGGCTGTGCCATTCTCATGGGCCGAGGATGCTGTTGGCGAAAATGCTGGGGGTGAAAAGGTTGATGGCGAGAATGAGGTGCTGAAAGCGGTTTATAAAATGCCGGTCTGGATGGATCAGGTACAGCGCATGTGTCCGTGGAAATCCAGTGACGGCGAAGGCTATATTCGTGTGATTCGTACTGAGCAGGCTGGTCGCCATCAATTGTATTTACAGTGGATACGCAAAGGCATTGCCGGTTCCCCAACCCAGGCGGTATCAACGGTTCAGGTTGAAGAGCTGGCGAAAGATCTGGCGGTAAAAATTGAAATGCCCAAACCCAGTCTTGAACCGGGTTTTTGTAAGCTGACCGCCCGGGCTGAAAATATCACCACCGAGCGGCGTTACGACATGACACTGCTGCTGAAAGGGCCGGGAAAATACAAGCTAAATACCACGACGTTGTTTAGTGGTACTTTATAAGGCGGTGCCACGTTGCTATTTAATAAGGCAGTGGCACATCAATAAGGCAGCGGTAGCTCAGCCTTAGTCTCAATCAATATTCACTACATCCAGCAAGGTCTGGCGTATTCCTAAATGGCTGCCTTGCTGCTGTTGCTCTAATTCACGGAAATTAAACAATTCACCATCGGCTAGCTGTGATGGTGCCACATTGCTGATGGCGGCAAAAATATTTTCACTGCGCCCCGGATGGGCTTTATCCCACTGCGCCAGCATGTGTTTGATGTTCTGACGCTGCAGGTTCTCCTGTGAGCCACATAGGTTGCAGGGAATAATCGGAAATTCCTTAGCTGTAGCAAATTTCTCAATATCGTTTTCTTTGCAATATGCCAGCGGGCGAATCAGCACATGCTTTTTGTCGTCGCTTAATAATTTGGGTGGCATGGCTTTGAGCTTGCCACCATGAAACATATTCAGGAACAGGGTTTCAATGATGTCATCGCGGTGATGGCCCAGTGCAATTTTATTGGCACCAATCTTCTCGGCAAAACCATACAGTGTGCCTCGGCGCAGGCGTGAGCATAAACCACAGGTGGTTTTGCCTTCCGGGATGATTTCTTTAACGACGCTGTAGGTGTCTTTTTCGACGATATGATAATCAACGCCAACGGAGTCGAGGTAGGCAGGCAGGATATGTTCCGGGAAGCCCGGTTGCTTCTGATCCATGTTTACTGCGACCAGGTCAAACTTAACCGGTGCGCTTTTCTGCAGGCTCATCAGAATGTCGAGCATGGTGTAAGAGTCTTTGCCGCCGGACAGACACACCATGATCTTATCGCCTTCTTCGATCATATTATAATCTTCGATGGCTTTACCGACATTGCGGCGCAAGCGCTTTTGCAACTTATTAAAGTTGGTTTTCTGCTTGCGCTCTTTTTCCGCATCGACCACGGCTGGCTGGCTATCCGCTGAGGCTGCTGAGCCAGTCGGGTCGAATGTGTTTGGATCAAACGTGGAAACGTCTTGCATAGGCCGGTAATGCTCCTGAAAAGACACGGGCTGAATTGACCGGGCTTTATATCAAAATCTGCTCATACAGGGAACATAGAAGCGGCCTGATTGCTTATTTGGCAGCTGCTTTTTCGCTTTCAAGCACCTTGATGGTCTTAACCACAATGGCTTCTACCGGCACGTCCCGCATGCCAGTCTGAGTGGTTGCAATGGCATCGACCACATCCATTCCCTTAGTGACCTGGCCAAACACAGCGTAACCGTAGTCACGGAAACCATGGTTCAGAAAGTCGTTGCTTTTCACGTTAATAAAAAACTGACTGGTTGCGCTGTCGACAGAATTGGTACGCGCCATCGCGATACTACCGCGTTGATTTAACAGGCCATTTTTTGCCTCGTTTTTAATCGGTGGCAGGGTGGCTTTCTGAATCATGTTTTCATCAAAACCACCGCCCTGAATCATAAAGTCACGAATCACGCGGTGAAAAATAGTGCCGTCGTAGTGCTTCGCTTCGATATAGGTCAGGAAGTTGTCAACGCTGATCGGAGCCTTGCTGCGGTTTAAAGACAGCTCAATATCACCACGGTTGGTTTCAATCACGACCGCGACCAGATCATCGTTGTTGGTTGGAGCGGCTGTTGTTGTCGCAGCTTCTTCTGCCTGTAACTGGGTCATCAGTAATGATGACATCAGAGTAAATAGCGCCAGTATTTTATTGGCTGTAGAGCGCATTCTGGATCTCTCCTTAAAGCATTGATTTTAAAGTCAGGAGCGCAACGCTAAAACATGGCGGCACATTTGTGAAGATGCTTCGTGTTATCATTCTGACTTTATTGCACGAATAAGACCTCAAAATACATGCTGAAAATTGGCAAATTAACCGATTATGGCGTGGTGGTGCTGGATCAACTGGCCCGCGCTGGCTCTGTGAAATTATCGACGGAGAATCTTGTGGATTCTACCGGTTTGCCGTTGCCAACCGTTCGCAAGGTGATGAAAGCACTGGCAGACAGTGGCCTGGTGATTGCCCAGCGCGGTTCAAAAGGTGGCTATCGTCTGGCGTTAGCGCCGTCACAAATCCGGATTCTGGATGTGGTTCAGGCATTTGAAGGGCCAGTCGCACTGACAGAGTGTAGTGTTGATAATCACCAATGTGATATTACCGCGCATTGTTCGCTTTCCAGCAGTTGGGGAGGCATCAATACACTGATGATGCGGGTTCTGGCGCGTGTAACCCTGGAAGATATCCGTAAGCCTGAAATGCAGGATCGACTCTACCGCGACCTGATTGATCAATCTGATCGAATTCAACTGATTAATCTCTAGCAGGTTGTTGAAAAACTACTTACGTTGCCATTACGGCGTTAAAAATCAGCTCAAAATGCTCATTTATTACTTATAAACTGCGCGTTTTCGCTGATTTTTGCCTTGTTCTGGCTTCCTCAGAAACATTTTTCAATAGCCTGCATGGACATTGCTGAAATACCTATAAGTTTGTCATTTTTGTGCCATCCGATTGACGTAAGTTCTGTATATTCCGCCAAAAAAACAATATGGTGGTTAAACGTTAACTGAATCACAGTTAATTGTTAGGTGATACCGTATGTTGTGAACCTATTGAATCGTCGTTCAAATCTGAGGTGTATTAATGAACGCAATCAAAGCTTTGTGGTTAGTGGTTGGCTTGTCGTTATCGTCAGTTGCCAGCAGTGCAGAGCTGAAGGGAGTCGGCTTTTTTGAAACATTAGACAAACCCTGGTTTGCGACAGCACTGTACGTGCAGCCAACGGAGGATTCTGCTGCAGAGTCTCAAATCTTACCGGAACGTCTTGAATTCAAGGTAGTGGAAGACAAAATCAGTCAGCGTCGTTTCCGTCAATTATGGATGGATGTGATGGCGGTCGTAACGGATCAATCGGTGTTTGTTGGCCAGGACTTTGAGCACTTTATGACAGCGTTCAAAGGGGCTCTGCAGAAAAATGACCTGATTGTTCTGGCCCAGGAAGGTGAGTTTGTTTCTTTGACCATCAATTATCATGAACATGCACGTTTGTCAGCGGATTTTCTTGGAGATATGGTGGCTGTATTAACGGCGCGTATTGCCCCGATTCCAGAATTGAAGCACGGTCTGATGGGCACGCTGCCACGATCTGAATTACAAACGATTCAGCAGGCTTTTGATAGCGGTGAGCCCAGCTTACGTCGTATTTCTCAAACTGCACGTTGGTTGCGTAAAAAACCTCAGGTGGCCTCTCAGAAGTCCCAGTTAATTGCTGCCACCCCTTCGGTATAAATGCCATTCTGATATACTGCGCTATCTGATGTTTCCTGCTGTTGAGACCCTGATGAGCGCAGTACCTCCTGAATCTTCTCCTGTTTTATCACCTGCCAGTTTATCTCATGACTATCTGGACCGTTTTGGTGGCATTGGCCGTTTATACGGTGCTGATGGCTTACTGCGTCTACAGCAAGCACACGTATGTGTGGTGGGAATTGGTGGTGTAGGTTCTTGGGCTGCGGAGGCATTGGCTCGCTCCGGCATTGGTGAAATCACGCTGATTGATATGGATGATATTTGTGTCACCAATACCAATCGTCAGATTCATACGCTGAATAATACGGTGGGTCAGTTAAAAACAGATGCGGTTGCTGAGCGCCTGAAAGCTATTCATCCGGATATTGTGGTGCATTCCAAAATGGCGTTTGTTACCGCCAATAATCAGCAGGAGCTGATACATCCAGGTATGGATTATGTGATTGATTGCATTGATAGCGTAAAAAATAAAGCGGCACTGATTGCACACTGTAAACGTAATAAAATCCGTATTATTACAACCGGTGCTGCGGGAGGGCAGAGTGACCCGACCCAGATTCAGATTGGTGATTTAAATAAGACCTTTAATGATCCGCTGGCGCGCAAAGTACGTTCTTTGCTGCGCCGGGAATATAATTTTTCACGCAACCCTTCGCGTAATTATTCCATTCCTTGTGTGTTTTCTACCGAGCAGTTGTCGTATCCGCAGCCGGATGGCAGTGTGTGCCAGACCAAATCCTTCGCTGGTGACAGCACTCGACTGGATTGCTCCTCCGGCTTTGGTGCCGCGACTATGGTCACGGGCACCTTTGGTTTTGTTGCAGCTTCCCGGGTAGTTGAACGGATTGCCAAAAATGCCGGTAAAAAAAGCTGAAACATTTTTCAGCTTTTAAACGATTAGTCAGAGCTGTCGCGTGATTTCAGTTGCTTGACCAGTGATTCCGGCAGCTTATTGATCTGCAGGCGGTTATTGACGCCATCAAAAACAATATCCTGCTCCAGCATGGCAGCGGAAAAACTCAGGCTGATGTCTTTGTTTTTACCGCTGTAGCGAATAAAACTTTTTAATTTCTTACGATCCGGAATTAATTCCGTTTTAATCGCTTCGGCGACATCGGTGGTGGATGCCCCTTGTTCTGCCATTTGCTCGGGTGTGAGTGCCGGCTTGCTGGCCTGGCGTTCTTTTTGTCTCTCAACAATATAGTGTGAGAAGTCTTCGCCGCTGCGGGATTCTGGCTTTGACTCCATTTGTGATTCAACGTAATCGGCCAGATCGGTGAAATCGACCGGCTCGCCACGTTTGTCTTGCTCCATGCAATAATCAACCACTTTGCTTTTGTATTCGTAGCTTTGTTCAGCCGGTAAGTTCTGGCTGAATTCGTCAACAATCTGCAAAAACTCTTCGGTTTCGGCGGCGGTATCCAGTGTATCGGTAAACCCAACAAATTCTGCAAATTGGTTCTGAGTTGGTTTGTCGGAGCGGCCGTAGCTGAACGTGATGTACTTAGCTTCTTCCTGTATCAGCCAGTCGGTCAGATTCAGCATCATGCCAAAGCCGGTATTGGAAAAATCAATGTAGTGCGTTTCAGTTAAGGTCATGTCGGCATTAATCGACACACTGGTTTTGCGGCGCAGGTGGAACAGGTACAGGCGATCACTGTCGGCCAGTTCTTCATAGATAAAGGCCAGATAACCATCGATGGCAAATTGGGTATTATCCAGGCTGTTAGCAAAGTGCTGACTGATACGCCGGGTCAGGGCCAGAAAGCTCTGGCGCTCGCCTTTCCAGTCCTGAATCTGAGCACGCACCAGTGTGACTTCCGGGTGAAAGGCACCATAACGCTTGCTGCCGCGTTGTGTCAGGATGCCTTTCAGCTGGCTGGTGGCCTGAGAATAAAAGCGCTCACTTTGTTCGTTATCGAGGTCCGCTTCGTGCTCACTGCATTGCAATGTGGCCGCAGGATCGTTGCTTTCTTTGCTGATGTGATGAGTCACAAAGTGGCGAATAGTCATTGGCTTTGCTCAAAGGTAAAGAGTTGTTTGGTTTGCTTACAGGCCGTCAAATTCACAGATGGCGTAGACATCAAAACCCGCTTCACGCAGTTTGCTGCCACCTTTTAAGTCTGGCAAATCAATAATGGCCGCTGTTTCCACAACTTCAGCGCCGAGTTTACGAACCAGCTCACAAGCCGCCAGCATGGTGCCTCCGGTGGCGATTAAATCGTCCATTACCAGTACGCGGTCTCCGGCTTTAAAGGCATCGGTGTGTAATTCAATGGTGGCACTGCCGTATTCGAGGTCGTAATCCTGAGTCACGGTTTCAAAGGGTAGCTTTCCTTTTTTACGAACCGGAACCAGGCTCAGGCCCAGCTCGTATGCCAATGGCGCGCCCAGAATAAAACCGCGCGCATCGATTGCGGCGATGGCATCCAGTTGCATTCCCTGATAACGGTGAACAAAGCTGTCGATCAGCATGCGAAATACCTGAGCGTCTTGCAGCAGGGGCATAATGTCGCGAAACATGACACCTTCTTCTGGCCAGTTCGGTACGGTACGAATGGCATCTTTAATTTCCTGACTGTAGCGGCTCATGAATGGCTCCGGGTGTTACTTGTAAACAAAGCGGCGTAGTTTAACTGACGGCGGTGCTCGCGTCTGCCTGAGTATCTCGGCAAATTGCAATAATTGAACAAATCCTGCCAAAGTGGTCAGGAAAATACGTTTGGCTCTTGGTGATTTGCTACGTTCCGTTATATTCTCCGGCCAAGGTCAGACCACAGTCCGGCTTTTTCAGGACAATCGTGGTGTTAAATATTAATCATCTGAGTAACCTTCCATGCTCGAGAAACTCTTCCAGCTGACTCGTTTCGGCACCAATCCAAAAACTGAAATCCTGGCAGGGGTAACAACCTACCTCACCATGGCCTATATCATTTTTATTAATCCAGCAATGCTGGCCGATGCCGGGATGGATCACGGAGCCGTGTTTGTAGCGACATGTGTCGCGGCCGCTATTGGTTGTTTTATCATGGGGTTATGGGCCAACCTGCCGGTCGCGTTGGCTCCGGGTATGGGTCTTAATGCTTTTTTCACTTACGGCGTTGTGCTGGGTATGGGCCACAGCTGGCAAACCGCATTGGCCGCTGTATTTTTCTCGGGGCTGATTTTTATTGCGCTGAGCTTATTTCAGGTGCGGGAATGGATCATCAATGCGATACCGGCGACGCTTAAAAAAGCCATTGCGGCGGGTATTGGTGCTTTCCTGGCGTTAATTGCACTGAAAAATGCCGGTATTGTGGTTGATCATCCGGCAACGTTGGTGAGCCTTGGTAAGTTGGGTGACTTTGGTCCGGGCATGGCGCTGGTGGGCTTCTTTATGATTATTGCGCTGATTCAGCGTAATGTGCCGGGCGCCGTGATGTTATCCATCTTTGCGGTGACACTGATCAGCTTGTTGGCGGGGCAGGTGGAATACACGGGTGTGGTATCTGCGCCACCATCTCTGGCGCCAACCTTTATGCAAATGGATCTGGCAGCGGCCTTTGATCTGGCCATGGTCAGTGTGATCTTTGCTTTTCTGTTTGTTGATTTGTTTGATACTTCCGGAACTCTGATTGCGGTGACTCAGCGTGCCGGACTGGCTGAGCAGGATGGCAAGGTTCCACGTTTGGGTCGGGCATTACTGGCTGATAGCTCGGCGACCGTTGCGGGTGCAGCATTGGGTACTTCAACCACGACCAGTTATATTGAATCCGCGTCCGGTGTGGCAGCGGGTGGTCGTACTGGTCTAACCGCAGTAACCGTGGGTGTGTTGTTCCTGCTGAGTATCTTCCTGGCGCCACTGGCAGGCATGATTCCGGCTTATGCAACCGCCGGTGCCATTTTTTATGTGTCGGTATTGATGATGTTCACGCTGAAAGAAGTGGAGTGGGACGATTTAACCGAAGCGGCTCCGGTTGCTGTGGTTTTGTTACTGACACCGCTGACGTTCTCGATTGCACACGGTGTAACGCTGGGTTTCATTACCTATGCCGGTGCCAAACTGTTAGGTGGCAAAGCACATGAGTTAAATACCAGTGTGATGGTGATTGCAGGCCTGTTACTGGCGAAAATGATCTTTGTTGGTTAAAAAATAGAGGCGGTCGTATTTTGTTGAGGGACTGAGCAAAATACGACTTTCTCATGGCACATATGGCCCGAATTAATCGAACTGTGTCGCAAAATTACCTTCAGGGCCCATCGGCATCCTTTTATAATTAGAAAAATATCAATTCGAAAGGATTCGACCTTATGATGACTGCCAACATGTTTGGTGAGTTAACAAACAGCCTCTGGTGGCTTTTTCCGGTACCAGTGCTGATAGCTATGGTGTTTACTCCATGGTTTAAAGAGCATGTCTTAAAAAAACTCCACGCCTCGACATCTGAAGAAGAACCCGGTATCGACCCATTGGTGGCCTCATGGATAGAACCTGCTAATCCTGAGAGGGTTTCTCATAATATTGTGAGTACAAAACAGGCTGACCATCAAGCGGTGACAAAAGAGACGGTCGTTTGATGTTGTTCATCGCTGGTGACATCGATCAATCTGTTGTATAAGGTGTGTATAGTTTTGGAGGTCGATTTATGAAGCGTTTTCTGAGAATAAATACCCTTGTTGTTGCCGGTTTGATCAGCCAGCTATCCTTCGCACAAGGCGAATCTGGCCAGTGCCCGGACATCTTCCAGCACAAAATGAAGCAACTGCACAGTTCAAAGATCCTCGACTTATGTGAGGTTTCTGCGGGCAAGCCCGTGTTATTAGTGAATACCGCCAGTCATTGTGGCTTTACCGATCAATTTGGCGACCTTGAAGCGATCCATCAGAAGTATAAAGATCAAGGCCTGGTGGTGATTGGTGTGTCATCTGACTCGTTCGACCAGGAAGACAAAGACGAAGGCAAAGCGGCTGAGATTTGTTTTAAAAACTTTGGCGTCAGCTTTACCATGCTATCGACTGTACCGGTTCGTGGTGATCAGGCCCATCCTTTATTCCAAGAGGTGGCACGCCAGGATGTGGCGCCTAAATGGAATTTTTACAAATACCTGATTGATCGTGATGGAAACATAGTGGATTCCAACTCCAGTTTCACTTTACCCGATGATGACGATATTGAAGCGTTATTAGCGGCTGAGAGTTAATCATGTGGTAATCTGCGCGCTTTCACTCTGAAAGCGCCGGTTATGACTTTTTCTTTTTCCCAGCTGAGTCCCGTTTTACAACAAGCGTTACAAGCGCTGAATTACACCCAGCCGACTCCTATTCAGCAGCAGGCCATTCCTGTTGTATTGTCGGGTAATGACGTGATGGCAGGAGCGCAAACCGGTACCGGAAAAACGGCGGCGTTTGCTTTGCCGATCCTTGATAAGCTGCTACAGCAAGCACCATCGTCTGATTCTTCTGAAGTGCCTCCTGATAGCCTGGTTAGGGCGCTGATTCTGGTACCGACCCGGGAACTCGCACAGCAAGTGCATCAAAGCTTTGAGCAATACGCACAACATTCGTCGTTGAAGGTTGGTCTGGCGTATGGTGGTGTGAGTCTCAATCCACAACTGGAGGCACTGAAACAAGGCGTGGATATATTAGTTGCCACGCCAGGGCGGCTTCTGGATTTTTTATTTAAAAAAGCCGTCAATCTCGATGCGTTAAACACGCTGGTGTTTGATGAGGCCGACCGCATGTTGGATATGGGGTTTATGGATGAAATTCAGCAGATTCTGAAGCGCCTGCCAAAAGAGCGACAGACGTTATTATTTTCCGCTACTTTTAGTGACGAAATTTTTAAACTCAGCAAACAATTACTTAGCGATCCGAAGCTGATTGAGGTGGATGCCCGCAATACCGCCGCAACCACGGTTGAGCAAAAAGTGTATGTTGTGGATGCCGACCGCAAGCGCGAACTGGTGTCTCATTTGATCGGCAGTAAAAACTGGCATCAGGTATTAATTTTTGTCAAAACCAAGCAAGGCGCGGATGCTTTGGCGGCAGAAATGTGCAAAGACGGGCTGGTCACCAAGGCCATTCATGGAGATAAATCTCAGGGTGCCCGGGAGCGTGTTTTAGAGGAATTCCGCAGTGGTGATACCCGGGTGCTGGTGGCAACCGATGTGGCGGCACGTGGTATTGATATTCCGGCATTAAATACCGTGATTAATTTCGATTTGCCCTATATTGCCGAAGATTATATTCATCGTATTGGCCGTACCGGGCGGGCAGGGCAAACGGGGCTGGCGATTACTCTGATGAGTTTAGGGGAAGAATATCTGCTGGAAGAAATTGAGGTCATTCTCGATGAGCGTTTGCCACAGCAATGGCTGGAAGGTTACGAGCCGGATTTAACCAAAGAAATTCCTGAGAATCGTAAAAATACCCGTGCTGCGCAAAAGCGTAGGGCCAAACAACGCGCCCATGGCCAATCCACTGGCAAGCGCCGCCGTCGAAAATAATCCATCCGCGGGCTGGTTATGCGCTAGTCGCCAAGTATAATCGCCCGCCTTTCTATTCGTTGTGCAGGCATTGGAGTTTTTATGTCGCTGGCTTATCGCTTTCAAACCGTTGTTGATCAACTGGCCGGAGGCAATAAAAAACAATTCGCAGAAATGACCGGCAAATCCGCGTCTCATATTTACCGGATTTGTCGAGGTTCTGGTCGCCCATCGATGGCGTACCTGCAAGATCTTTACAACGAGTACCGCATTGATATCACCTGGCTGTTAACCGGCGAACAAAATGACGGCGCTAACCCGGCGGGTGTGCTTAACCCGGGTGATCAGGTACTGGCCCCCATGTTTGATGTTAAAGCCAGTGCCGGTAGTGGTACGCTGGCCGATTCTGAAGGTGTTGAAGATTATTTCACCTTTAATAAATCGTTTTTATCTCGCCAGCTGGGTGTAAGTGGTGAACAACTGGCCTTTGTCACCGTCGACGGTGACAGTATGGAACCCACCTTGTGTGACGGCGATCAGGTGCTGGTGGATATGACCCAGCGCCATGTTCGTAATAATGCCGTGTATTTATTAAACAGCGAGCAGGGGTTGCTCACCAAACGTCTGAAGCAGCAGGGTAATCAGCTGACCGTTGAAAGTGATAACCGTGATTATCCGGCCTGGGAATTAGATTTAACGGCACTGAAAGATAACCCGGTATTGGGGCGCATTGTCTGGTCAGCCCGGGCTTGTTAAAGCTAAATTGATAATGGATTGTGATGATGGCGTTGAAATACATTCAGCATTACCCGGAACATTTAACTCGTCAGGTTCAGCAGCTGCTGGATGAGGGGGCGTTAGGTAAGGCACTGAAAAAACGTTACCCGCAATGTCATGCGATTCGTAGCAATAAAGCCTTGTACGAATATACCATCGAGCTGAAAAATCGTTATCTGCGAAAATCGGCTCCGTTAAGCAAGGTGGAATTCAGCGATAAAGCACCGGCCTATAATGCGTTGGGTTTGCACAAGCGTATATCCCGTGCCCACGGCGGTAAATTAGTGGCGAAAAAAGAAATTCATATCGATAATCGCTTTCGTGAAATGCCGGAAGCTTTTTTGCGTATGATTGTGGTTCACGAATTGGCGCATTTAAAAGAACTTGAGCACAACAAAGCCTTTTACCAGCTTTGTTGTCATATGGAGCCGGATTATCACCAGCTTGAATTTGATTTGCGGGTTTGGTTAACCTGGCTGGAGTGCTCAAATCAAGCGTGTTCAAATCAAAAATAAAAAGGATGTTTTATAAAAACGTTACCGCGTCACTCAACTCCGCACGATCCGTACGCGCTTTGTTTGCATCAGCATTATCGTCGGCATAACCAAACGACATACCAAATAAAATTCCTTGTTCTTCCGGCAGATTTAAAAATTCACGTATCGGCCCTGGGAATTGCCCCAGTGCACCTTGCATGCAGCTATCAATGCCGCGTTCTTTAAGTAATAACGTCAGGGTTTGGGCGTAAATACCAATATCTACTGCGCCCATAATGTCGAGGTATTTATCCATGGTGAAAAAGGCAACGTGGGGTGCATCAAAAAATGCCCAGTTGCGCAACATCGCCATATTACGTTTCATTTTGTCGTCACGTTCAATCCCCATTGAACTGTATAACGCATTGGCTGAGCCAAACTGACGTTCACGGTGAATACCCTGATAAGCAACTTTCCAATTGAAGTCGGGCTCGGGTGGTTGTTGTTTCATCACCTCAGCAATTAATTTGTTTTTTAACTGATCTTTTTTCTCGCCTGAAAAAACATAGGTCTGCCAGGGTTGTACATTGCAGTTTGAGGGAGATTTTTGTGCCAGTGCAAACACTTCTTCAAGGATCTCTGAATCAATGGGGTCTTTTTTAAAGGCGCGGGTTGAAGATCGGCTATTAAGAATGTCGCTGAGTGCCATTTGAATATCCTGTGTTTTATTTGTTTTTTTAAATGATGGTTGCTTTAAATTGATCGGTTAACGGGATGGTAACAGCCGATTAAAGCAAAAAAAGTGTGCAGATGTGACAGAAAAGGTGTGAAAACAACTCAGGGTCAAGCTAGCAGCCCTGAGTGTTTCGTAGTTGGTCTGGTAAGCTTATTTCGCCAGCAAATAATTCACCAACAATGGAACCGGACGGCCGCTGGCACCTTTGCTTTTGCCTGCGCCACCCCAGGCAGTACCGGCAATATCCAGATGCGCCCATGGCGTGCCTTCGGTGAAACGAGCCAGGAAGCAAGCGGCGGTGGTTGCGCCTGCCAGTGGCCCACCAATATTCGCCATATCGGCAAAGTTGGTGTCCAGCAATTCCTGATAGTCGTCTTCCAGTGGTAAACGCCAGACTTTGTCGTTGGAGTAACGCGCTGCGCTCTGCAGCTCATCCGCCAGGCTTTCATCCTGAGTGAATAAACCAGAATTCACCCCTCCCAAAGCTGCCATGCAAGCACCGGTTAAGGTGGCGATATCAACGATAGACGCCGGCTTGAAGTGATTGATGCCGTAAGTCAGAGCATCACACAACACCAGACGACCTTCGGCATCGGTATTAAGAATTTCGATGGTTTTGCCTGATAAGCTGGTGACCACATCGCCGGGTTTGGAGGCATGGCCAGCGGGCATGTTTTCGGCACTGGTGATCATGCCAATAATGTTCTGCTTCGGTTGCAGCGCAACCATGGCCTGCATCGCACCTAATACGGATGCGGCACCACACATGTCGTACTTCATTTCATCCATTTTGGCGCCCGGCTTCAGGCTGATGCCGCCGGTGTCAAAGGTAATGCCTTTACCCAGAATCATATGCGGTGCTTCATCGGCGTTATCCGCACCCTGGTATTTCATGATGATCAGTTTGCCCGGCTCGATAGAACCCTTGGCCACTGAGACAAACGCACCGGCACCCATGGCTTCCATCTGATCTTCGTCGATGATGATGGTTTCGACGTTGGCATTGTCAGCCGCCAGTTTCTCGGCTTCTTCCGCCAGATAAGATGGCGTACAGATATTGCCCGGCAGGTTGCCTAAATCGCGGGCGTAGTTGACGCCTTGTGCAACCGCTTCACCTTTTTCTAAACTGCTGCTGACATCATCACCCAGCCAGATCAGAGTGTCGGCTTGTTTCGGTTGTTCTTCCGCTTTGGTCTCAGTTACAGGCTTAGTCGCGGTAAAACGATATTGCGCGCGGCCAAACGCCATGGCGGTTTGTTCCGCCCACCAGGCTTCGTTCAGGGTGTTATCGGCCAAATGAGCGAGGCTTACCGCCACGCTACCGGATTGTTTGCTGGTAGCGCTGGCAATGGCGTCCAGCACCTTGATGGCCGAGGTGGTGCTCAGTGCTTTATCGCTACTCTCAGCTTCAACCCCGGTACCAACCAACAGCACACGGGCAGCGCTGATGCCAGCGACGCCGGGCAGCAATAAGGTTTCGGCCAGTTTGCCGCTGATGTCTCCGGCTTCGACGCGCGCCTGTAAAAAGCCATTGCTGGCGCTATTAATTGCTTGTGCCGCGTCAGATAACTTGCCTGACTGGTCGAGAGTGACGACAATACAGCTCGCCTGAACGTCGGCGGCAGCATTGTTGGAAACCTGATATTGCATATATGCTCCTGCAGGGGTCTTAGATAGAAATAAGCTAAACAGTATAGATGCTGTCAGTTTTTTGAAATACAAGGGTATCGGTAAAGAAGGGTTATTGGTTTTGATTTTATTTCGTTATCTGGCAAGGGAATTAGCCAGCTCTATGGTGGCCGTGACATCCGTGCTGCTGATGATTCTGATGAGTGGTCGTCTGATTCGCCAACTGGCGTCCGCCGCAGCCGGAGAAGTCTCACTGGAGATTGTCTTTTTTACCCTGCTGTTACGCCTACCATCGTTTCTGGAGATGATTCTGCCACTGGCATTATTTATTTCCATTCTGCTGACGTACGGGCGCTTGTACGCCGAAAGTGAAATGACGGTATTAACTGCTACCGGCTTTTCTAACCTGAAACTGCTGGGTTACACCATGATTCCGGCAGCAGCACTGACATTGATTGTGGCCAGTTTTACCTTGTTTCTCAGTCCCTGGGGGGCGCAGAAAATGGAAGATCTGTATAAAAAGCAATCACAACTGACCGAGTTTGAATTATTAGCCCCGGGGCGTTTTCAGAGTACCGAAAAGGGCAGCCGGGTGACGTACGCCGAAAGTTTATCCAGTGATAAATCAGAAATGCGCCGGGTGTTTATTGCCGATGGCGAAACCTTATTGGTTGCTGAGCGCGGTACTCAATACGTCAGTGATGAAACCGGTTCGCGCTTTTTAGAACTGCATAATGGCCGCCGTTATGATGTACCGCTAGGTCAGCTGAATATTCAGAGTTTAGATTTTGGTTTGTACGGAGTGAAAATTGCCGATGAACCGGAAGAACGCCGTAAGCTGCGTAAAGAAGCGGTGCCGACTCAGGATCTGATTGGCTCGGCGGATAAAAAACATCAGGGACAATTACGCTGGCGTATTTCTCTGATTCTGATGGTGCCGATCGTCACCCTGATTGCGTTTTCCTTATCGAAAGTAAATCCGCGCCAAGGCAAGTTCGCCAAGTTGTTTCCGGCCATTGTGCTGTTTATGGTGTACATCTCGCTGATGATAGGCCTGACCGGCATGATCGAAAAAGGCAAAATCCACCCGGATGGGGCTATTTGGGGGCTGCATTTACTCTATCTGGCCATTGGTGTTGGGTTATTAACCATTCCGGAAATGTTACGTCGTCATAAGGTGAAGCAGTTATGAGATCCGCCAGCATGAGACGACTCGACAGCTACGTTGGCCGCAACGTGTTATTCGCCACGCTAATGGTGGTTGTAGTCATTATTGGCCTGGATGCAGTCTTTGCTTTGGTTGACGAATTAGGGCGATTAAAAGGCAGTTATCAGTTTGTTGAAGCACTGCAGTTTATTGGGATGCGCCTGCCACGCCGGGCTTATGAATATATGCCGATGGCCTGTTTAATTGGCTGTTTAGCTGGATTGGGCTCGATGGCCGCCAACAGTGAATTAACCGTGATGCGCGCCGCCGGTGTATCGGTGACACGCATTATGCTGGCGGTGATGAAGCCGGTTCTGATACTGATGGTGATCAGCATGCTGGTGGCGGAATATGCTATTCCCTCGTTAGAGCGTATTGCTCAGTCGCAACGAGCGGTGGCTCAAGGCAAGGGGGAAACCCACTCTAATAAAGGGCGCGGTTACTGGCACCGGGAAGGCAACGAATTTATGCGTTTTAACGCCATTGAACCTAATGGTGTTCTGCACGGCGTGACCTTGTACGAATTTAATGAAGATGCTGAATTGCAGCGCATTCGTACTGCCAATCGTGCAATTTACCAACGTCGCCACTGGCAAATGGAACAGGTCACCGACGTGTATATCGACGACGATGCTACTCGTCGCGAACAGTTTGATTCACTGGATTGGGAAACCGATTTAACCCCACAAAGCCTGAGCGTGGTGATGGTGCTACCACGCGATATGTCGATTTCTGGGCTGTACCAATACACCCGTTACTTATCCGAGCAGGGCTTAAATGCAGATAATTATTTGCTGTCGTTCTGGCGCAAAGTCACGCAGCCGTTAGGCACCTTTGCTTTAGTGATTCTGGGTATCTCCTTTATTTTTGGCCCGCTGCGGGCGGTCACACCTGGACAGCGGATTTTCTCCGGTATTCTGGTGGGGCTGGTCTACAAATACGCCGAGGAACTACTGGCACCCGCCAGTATTGTGTTTGGTTTTGAGCCGATCTGGGCGAGTATTATTCCGATTGCTGGTTGTTTTGCGGTTGGGGTGTTGATGCTGAGGAAGGCGGGGTAGGGGTGAAGCTGTCTTAGCTTAATTCATACTGCTCATATTGAGTTGTCAAATTATTTGATAAATCTAGGCCTTTTAAGAAACAGGGATGTATACGATGAAACAAAATCCATTTTCTTTTTATGATTTTTTAGGGTATCTGATTCCAGGTGCGGTGCTGATATATACCCTTTTCTATGTGTTTAATATTGATCTCTTTAAAATACTGCAGCTGGGAGCGGGTCATAGCTCGGTAGCATCTCAATTTTTAAGCTATATTCCTGGTGTCATTGCTGCATATTTGCTTGGTCATGTTTTGGCAATTGGCTCATCTGCCGTTGTTGAGTCTTTTTGTAACTTCACAAATGGCTATCCGTCAGAATATTTGTTTGCTGTTTCTGCTAATGAGTATTTGCATAAGGACTTGGCTACTTACGAAGAATTTAAACGGATTTGTTTGTGGCTTCTTGTGTTGCCTGTTTCTTTTCTAGATATGATTTTAAATAAATTCCTTAAAATAAAGAGTTTTGGTCAGGCTAAAGAGTTACCTAGAGGTCTAAGATTGGTCGTTTTTGATAAATGTTGTTTTCTATTGAAAAATAAAATTTCAATTGATGTCTCTAAGCTAAATATTGAGCGTGGAATAGATGGTGATTACCTGAGATTGTTGTACCACTATGTATATGAAAACTCTGGTCGTCACGCAAATAAATTGCAAAATTATGTTGCTCTTTACGGTTTGACTAGGAATGTTTCATTTGTATTTGTTTTGTCTTTCTGGTTTTCAGTTTATGCTTTTTTTTCTGAGTATGATGGAGTTGGAGTGCTTCAGATCTATAGTTTTTCTGCTCTTTCCTATATTTTTTATTTGGGATTTGTTAAGTTTAATAGGAGGTTTAGCTTGGAAACAGTGATGGCTGCAAGTATTCTGGTTGAAGTTGATCCGCCTAAGCGTTTTCTGTTTTCTAGGAAGGTTGGTTCTTATTGTTGCTCGAAATTTTAGTGGGAAGGCCGGGCTGTCTTGCTGAGCCAACCCAGCAAAACCCCCGGCTTTTATCTGCCTTAATAATTAACCATCACGATTAATATATTTCAGAATCTCAACCACTTGCTCCGGTGTTTCACACACGGCCATCGCCGCCGCATCCACTTCTTTTAATGGGTGAGTCAGCGACGGATCGTGCTGAACGATCACAGACTTGCCTAACGCTGCGGCGTAACCCGCATCAAAAGCGGCATTCCACTGTTTGTATTTATCGCCAAAGCGAACCACAACAATATCCGCGTCAGCAATCAGCTTGCGGGTACGCACGCCATTAATTTTTGCGGCTTTATGATCTTTCCAGAAGTTATTATCTTCTTTACCTAAAATCTCATCACCGCAGTCATCGGAGGCCGCATGATTGGTATTCGGGCCAGTCAGTTCAACCTCTAATCCAGCTTCTTTTACGCCGTTAGCAATATCATCACGCCAGTCGGTGTGAATTTCTCCGGATAAATAAACCGATAATTTCATCGTTGGATCTCTCTTATCATTTTTTAAATTTTTGATTTGGCGCTAGCGCTCGTCCACTTTTTTCCAGCGGGTAAATAACATACTGCTGATAAATAAGGCGATGGTAGAAAGCACCATGCCCCAGCCCCAGAGGGATGCGCCCGGGGTAAATGCCAGTAATACCGCCAGGATAAAATACAGCATGGAAACATAACTCAACCAGGCAGCTGATTTATGAGAGCGACTGAAAAATCCCGGAACAAACAGCAGCAACGGCAGAATTTTAAATAACCAGATGCCAAGACCGGAGGCGAGAAAAATCAGGCCGGAGTCAATGCTCTCAGGCGCGTCGGAAAATGTCTCTGCCAACAGAATCACCACGGTTACCAGATAACTGCTGAGCATCATGGCGTAGGCGGTAAGGGTGTTTTTACTTTCAGCTTTGCGGGTCATTTATTCAGCCTCATGCGGCAGTAACTTCTGCGCCAGTCTGGCAACACGCAGGCCTTGTGCGCGGCACAGGGCAATTTCGGTTTCGCTCAATTCATGGCTGTTATCCGCACCTGCCCAGTGACTGGCACCGTAAGGCGTACCACCGGCCTGAGTCTGGGTTAAACCGGCTTCGCTGTAGGGAATGCCCGCGTAAATCATGCCGTGGTGCAGCAATGGCATCAGCATGGTCAGCAGGGTACTTTCCTGGCCGCCATGTAACGACGACGAAGACGTAAAGGCGCTGGCGGGTTTGTCGATTAAAGCGCCGGTCAGCCACAGGTTTGAGGTGGTTTCGAGGAAATATTTCAGCGGAGCAGCCATATTGCCAAACCGGGTTGGACTGCCAAGCACCAGCCCTGAGCAGTGTTTCAGGTCGTCCAGCGAGCAATAAACAGCACCGGTTTCCGGCACGGGCGGCGCGCTGGCTTCACATTCCGGAGAAACCTCGGGCACACAACGCAGTCGCGCCTGCATGCCACTTTGTTGTTCAACACCGCGGGCAATCTGCTGCGCCATTTGTGCGGTTTTGCCATGGCGGCTGTAATACAGCACCAGAACGTAGGCGTCGCTCATTAGAGAATCTCCAGCACTTGCTCGGGTGGACGGCCGATACGTGCCTGGTCGCCATTAATCACAATCGGGCGTTCGATCAGCTTGGGTGAGGCGATCATGGCGGCAATAATGTCATCGTCGCTTTTGCTCTGGTCGGCCAGATTATGCTCTTTGTAAGCATCTTCTTTGGTGCGTAATAATTCGCGGGCGGAGATGCCCAGCTTGCTCAGCACCTGTTTCAGTTCATCAGCGCTTGGAATATCTTTCAGGTATTCAATAATGCCCGGTTCAATTCCCCGTTCCTGTAATAGCGCCAGTGTCTGGCGGGATTTTGAACAGCGTGGGTTGTGATAAATCTGGATGTCGCTCATGCTGGTGCACCTTATCTTATGGCTCAGTCTGACGTGTTCGGTATCAGTTCGGTAAAAACGCATATCAGTATATCATTGCCGCCTGAACATCGTGAGTACTGGAATTTCTGAAAAGGACCACCATGGATCGTTTATTTCGTTCATTTTATCGGACTATTTCACATCACAGCCGTGTGTGGCTGCAATTACTGCTGGTCAGCCTGAAACGCTTTGAGCAACAACAACGTCGCCGGGATGCTGCGGCGATGACGTACACCACCTTATTTGCCTTAGTCCCCGTAATTACCGTCAGTTATTCGGTGTTAAGTGCCATTCCGGCGTTGCAGAACTGGGGTGAGGATGTGAACCAGCAGCTGCTGGGTTACGTGTTGCCGCAGGGTAATGAAGTGATCAGCGATTATCTGACACGTTTCAGCCAGCAGGCACGCAAACTCACCTGGATTGGCGTGGCTGTATTATTTATTACGGTATTGCTGTTATTACGCACGATTGAAGAGCAATTTAATCGCATCTGGAATGTTAAACAGTCGCGCTCGGGTGTGGCGGTATTTTTGCGTTATTGGGCCATTTTAAGCCTGGGGCCGTTATTTTTTGGTGCTGCCTTTGCGACCTCCTCGCTGATTGCAGCGGCACCTTTGTGGGCGGATGCGACACAACACATTCCGGATATTGCCCGATTATTACCCTGGTTTTTCAGTGCAGCTGCATTAATGGCACTGTATTTATTGGTGCCGAATTGCAAAGTGCCGTGGCAACACGGGTTATTTGCAGCACTTTTTGTGGCAACGGTATTTGAAACAGCAAAGTACGTGTTTGGGCAAATTATTGGATTATTCCCATCCTATCAGCTGATTTATGGCACCTTTGCGGCGGTGCCTCTGTTTCTGATCTGGGTGTATTTCAGCTGGAATTTAGTGATTTATGGCGCGGAATTAAGTTTTAATTTTGGCCATATTAACCGCCGGGAAGCGCAGGGCCAGACATTATTATTGCGATTAAAAGTGATTGAAGCGCTGGTTAATGCTCAGCGTCGGGCGGAGCCTTTATCGCAGGCTCAGCTAGAGCAACAAACCCGTGCGTTTAATGCCCGCGATATTGATCAGTTTTTGCAGTTAGCACGATACAAACACTGGTTGTTGGTGTCCGAAGAGGGTGGTTTATGCTGGTTGCCAGACCCTCAGCAGCAGGCGATGGCTGAATTATTGGCCGACCTGCCGCTACAGCAGTTAACCTCGGCTGCGACACACGGTAGTGAGGTAGAGAAACCGATTCACAATTGGCAGCAGGCCTTGATGGAGCGCATGGAATCTCAGGTTAATCAGCCGATTGCTGGCTTCATCACAATGAATACCGATAGAATGCCGCCAAAATCTTAACGGAGTTAAGGAAAGGACTATGAAACACGCCATACAGGACGTGCTGACCGACAAGACGGAAGACAATGCACCGGATATTGGTGCGTCATCTCTGACACTGAAAGTGCACCCGTGGCGCTCATCATTATATGAAGAGCTGCATAACCGACCATCGCCGATTATTCATGGCAACTGCCAGGTTGCACACTTTACCGTGTTGTTAAATGACAATCGCGAAGCCTTGCACGAGCATGTGGTGGATTTGTGTAAGCGTTTTTGTGTTCCGGCACCGGGCCCTGAATCGTCCTGTTTGTATCAGGATTTTGGTGGTTTTGAATTGCGCTGGGAACGCCATCTGGAATTTTCCAACTTCACTTTTATCTGTCCGGATGTCGAACCATTTTCGGCCGATGCACTGAACTTTATTCCCAAAGACTGGCTCGCCAGCTTACCTGGAGAGCTGGTGGTGGCGGTACAGATGGCAGTGATTGATCAGCCGCCAACCGAGCAGCAACGCCATCTTTGGTTAGAAGGTCAGCGTGCCTCAGGCTCCCAGGTGGCCGATAGTCGTGCCGAAGTCTGGACGGCGTTTAAACTGCATAATGATGGTTTTGGCCGCATTATTACCTGCAATAATGAACTGACTCCTTATCAGATGGGGCGTTTGGTTCAGCGACTGTTTGAGCTGGAAACCTACCGTTTGATGTCGTTAATGGCGTTGCCAGTGGCACGTAAGCTGGGTGGCGAACTGGGTCGTATCGAAGATGGTCTGGCGCGCTTAAACGAAAGTATTTCTGATATTGAAGCCGATAAAGACGAGCGTACTCTGCTGCAGGAATTGTCGATGTTGGCGGCGGATGTGGAAGGGCATCGCTCGAATACCAACTTCCGTTTTTCGGCTGCCGTGGCCTACCACGATTTGGTACGTGACCGGCTTGATCAGCTGCGAGAAACCCCGATTAACGGGGTGCAGAGTTTGCGTGAATTCCTCGAACGACGCTTAACGCCGGGTATTAAAACCTGTAATTCGGTGCGTGACCGGTTGGAAGATTTATCCCGTCGTATTCACCGCACGACCAGTATGTTACGTACCCGGGTGGATTTATCCATTCAGGAGCAAAATCAGTCGTTGTTGTCGTCGATGGACCGTCGTAGTCACTTGCAATTGCGCTTGCAGCAAACGGTTGAAGGACTGTCGGTAGTGGCGATTGGTTATTATATTTTGTCGCTGCTGGAGATTGGTTTTGATGGCCTTAAAGCCGCGGGCATGGAATCGGTGAATTCCGATTTATTAAAAGGTATCGCTTTACCTGTGGTGCTCGGAGCTGTCTATTTTGGTGTACACAGCTTGCGCAAATACATCACCAAAGACACCAATAAACTGAATGCTGAAAAAACGTCGGCCAATTCAGACTGAATGAAAGCGGCAAACACTGGTTATCCATTGGCCGATGTTTGCCGTTTTTTGATGGTTTCTTTCTTGAGATTTCGGTAAATCCCTCCCGCTGAATCGACTGGCCTGTTAATTGCTGATCAGAACATTATTGTTTTAATCAGGTACACAGGTATGGATATTAATCCAGACGCTTCTGGTCCGGGTTCTGCCGGGCGACTGAATTCATTGTCTGCTGGCTCTACCCAGCGGGATATCTCTGAAGAAACGGCCGCCAGGCGTTTTATCGACCAGCTGAACAGCAGCAATGTTGACCGTGTGTCTCTGTCTTATAAATCCCGGCAGCTGCATTCCATTCAGGCGGAATTTTTTTCTGGCCCGATTCGCTCCGATCAGATTCCTGAACTGACTCAGCGTTTGTTTGAGGGGGGATTGCTTAGCTCTAGCGAGTATCAGCAACTGGGTGGCGTGTTACCCAATCAAAAAATCTCCGCCGTTTCCGAGTCTGTTCATTTTCTTAATCGTTTTATTCTTGATGAGTCGGTCGATGGTGACAGTGAAGGTGCTAAATCCTTGTTAAAAGCCCTGTCCGTTATCGAAGGCATGAACTTACCCAGCGATGCGGATCGCCGTGCTCAAGAGAAAGAAGCGCTCAAATACGTATCGGCTTATACCGAAATGCTCAAGGAAACGGGCGCTCCGGCCGATATTGTTGAAGGGTTCGAAAATGTTACTGAGGTTTTGCAGGCGTTGGATACGGTTCGTACCAATGAAGCAAAAACCGGTGCGCTGGCCAGTTATGCCAGCGTTGAAGACACGCATAAAGAATTATTTAACAAGCAAGGCTGATAAAAGCATGTTGATGATGGGTAATCAGACGAAAAATATTATGCGACATGGCATTGCTGTGCTGGCGCTGCTCGTGAGTGTACCGCTGATGGCAAATACGGCGGGTTTGTTGGTGACATCTGAAGGGCCAGGGTCGCCAGATTCTGGCGCAGGTGATGAGTTTTCCAGCTCTCAGATCAGCCTGACGTTGCCGCTTGAAGATCGGGGTAGTCGTCAGGAGAAGGTACGGACATTTATTCATCTGGATCAAACCAAGTTTGATCTTAAAGGAACCACGCTGGGACAGAGTGAATATTACTGGTTGTCGCTTCCGCTGCAGTATCAACAGCGTCGCAGCCGTGAAACGGAATTTCTGGTCAATGCTGAAGCTGGGTTAATGACGGACCTGAAAAAGATTGAATCCGATGCTTTGGCCCTGAATCTCGAATTGTATGGCCGTCGTTATCGCAGCAAAGGCAGCTTCTGGCAATATGGCCTGGTGGTTGACCGTTCTTTTGGTGATTATAAACCTCGTCCGGCGTTAGCCTTTTCCTGGAATGCGACCCGGCATACACAGATGTTACTTGGTTTCCCCCGGACAAAAGTCACGACGCGCTGGAGTCAGCAATTATCGTCGTTTTTGCATATTCGTCCAGCCGGTGGAGTCTGGCGTGAAGAAATTGATGGCCAAAGCAAATTGGCCAGTCTGAGTTACCGAAACTGGCGTTTTGGCGTGGGCGGCGAGTTCCACTGGCGTGGTCACTTGTGGTTAACCGGAGAAATTGGACAGACGCGATTGCGCACGATTGAAGGGCGGGATGCAGCTAATGCGAAAGTGACCAGCCGCCCGGGTGATGACAGTTATAGCCAGATTGGCATTCGGGTTCGCTTTTGAACCCGTTTGTTCTGTCGTTGGTCTTAACCCGTCGTTAATCCAGCAAATACTGTTCCGCGCTGAATGCCGGAACAGCGCCCAGTTTTAACCACTCCGTCATCAAAACAGACAGATCGAAATCTGCGTTTCTTTGCTTTGCCTTGTCGATTAATAATTCAATGTTCTGGTAGCCACTGACAGGGCGTACAGCGATAGCCGGATTGTGTCTGACGTTATGAAGTTGTTGCTGCATTTCAGGTTCATTGACGGAACTGTTTTGCTGCATAAACATTACTGCCTGATCTGTTGTCCAGTTGAGCCCGTGTATACCCACATCGGTGATGGCTAACGCCAGTTCGTCGATGATTTGTTGATGCATTAGCAGCTGCCGCTTATCTGTGAGCTGTTGTGTGTTGTCTGCAGCCAATTGCAGAGCCATTAAACGCCAGCCGTCATTAAACTCGGCCACAGGAGCCTGACGGCGAAATAACGGAAGCTGTTCGTTTTCTTCAGCCAATGCGTACTGAATAAATTGCCCCGGGACACCATACATCATGTTGTTTGTTTCGATGTCGTGGCTGTTCATGGTCTGAAATAAAAAACGCTGATCGGCCGGATAAATGGACTGCAAAGGCAAAGATTGTTGCGGGATATCTGTCAGGTAATAAGGCAGCTCTGCCGCTAACTGTTGCAGCGATTGATGTTGAAAACCCTGGCGTTTTTTTAATGACAAATCAGGATCGGATGACTCAAATCGTTGTGCTTCGCCAGCAAACCAGCTTAATGCTGGTTTTAGTTGTGATAGTGCGTTTTCAGGCTTAGCGGGTTCCACCGGGTTAAACCCGGATGTTTCCGCAAGTTTTATAAATTGTTGCTGATGGTCACTGAGTTGTTGTGACAGCTGCTGGAATAATTGATTGGCATCCCGGTTTGATTCCGAATGATGCGCCAATAACAGTTGATAATAACGCATGCCCTGAGGTTGTTGGTTGAGTGCAATGGTCTCCGGAGCAATTTTCGCCAGGCGGTTAAACTCGTTGGCTAATGCTTGATAAGACGGCTGTACTTTTCTGGTCAGCGCTTTATACAGTTTGTTTTGCAGCACTTTTTCGGAAGAAGCGTACAGCGACAGTCGTGCGAGTTTGCGGTTAAAGTCCTGCCACAGTTCGCTGTTGCGAACATTAATTTTCTGATATTGATCGCTGTACTGTTGCGCGCGCAGCTGATTTTTCAGCAATAATGCTTTTTCTGAGATAACACCTTGTTGTTCGCGCCACTGTAATAATTCTTGCCAGCGTTTAAACAGCTGCGGCAGTGCTTCAACCCGATCAATATAATCGTGTGCATCTTCCACCTGCTGAATCGGGTGATGGTTCAGCAAAATATCCTGACTGATGACCAGCCAGTTATTGATGTCGGTGAGTGGTTCTTGCAGGTGCATCAGAGGGAAGGTCAGCAGTTCAAATTCGACCTGATTTAATAGTGTCTGGTAGCTGACTTTATTTTGCTTATCGAGCGCTGGTTCTTCGATCGTTTGCAGGCGCTGATGGAAGTTCTGTAACTGGTCGTTTTGATTCTGGCGCGTTTCCAGTGAGATATCATCCCAGTCAAACTGTTCCGGATAGTCTAAACGACTGGCTAATACCGGGCTTTGTTCAATACGCCAGTCACTATATTCGGCAAATATCGCCATTGCCTGTTGGTTGTACTGCTGTTTTTCTGCGGCGCTGTACTCTTTTACGGGCAGATCTTCAATCGCTGGTTCATTGCTCTTAGTCGATAATGACTGGCATCCGGTCAGTGCGCTCAGGGCAATCGATGCGCTACACAACAGCAGCGTTAGTTTTGCAGATACAGTGGGCATATTCACTCGTCAAAGAATGGTGTCAATAATTCAAAGCGAGCGAGTGTAACAAATAATTGTCTGCGCGGAATCAACGGCGCAAGTCAGGCATCACAAATGCAGATTGATTGGCGCTGAAAGAGTGTTTGCTGATGATGTCATGAACGTGTCCACACTGATCGCAATACACCACATAAAACCAAGGGGTGCCGTTTTTGGCGGTTTCTTTGCTGGGTTTGGATGCAAAATGATCAATGCCTTCACAGTCACATTTTGGGCATCTCGGGTCAGACATGTTGTTCTCCTGAAGCGTAAAAAAATGAATATATCGCTCTGGCCAGTATAGGCAGTATGAGGATTTGATGACAGACTGTGGGTTAAGTTCCACAGCGTCATTTTGAACAGGCAGTCGTTAATGAGCATCACCCGGATTGTTGCATTGGTTTTAAGTGCATTGAGCATGAGTACATTGAGTGTGAATCTACATGCAGATGTACCTGTGTCGGTTGAAGCGTTTCAACCTGCGCAGTTATTACAAGACAGTCAGTCGGATGTGAATCACTACCGATTAGTTTTGTCCGAACTCAAGCGCACCCGTGCTACGACGTATGGTGAGCAGGAAAAACGTTTAAGTGGTCAGTTATGGCGACGTTATTGGGCGGTGGCGCCGGAATTTTCTCTGGATGAAGTCAGCGATTATTTTGCCGCTCAGTTTCAACCGCTGGAAAAATTGTATCAGTGCCGTGGGCTGGATTGTGGCAGCAGTCATTTTTGGGCTAATGATGTATTTGATAATAGTCGTCTGGTTGGACGTGAGGCTAATCAACGCTATTGGGCGGCACTGCAAACAACCGAAAATAGCTTGAATCGGGTATGGGTTGCGTATGTTGTTCAGCGTGGCTCCGGTCAGGTCTATGTGGCGCTGGATCGTTTTGATACCACTGAGGAAGTCAGCTTACAGCGTGTAACCCAGTCTCAGATCCGGGCGGCGTTACGCCAGAATGCCGGTTGGTTGCCCGGTTTGATGGTTGAGAACGGAACATTGCAGACGGAAGCCAGTAGTAATCTGATCACCGTACTTCAGGAGTTGTCGGCCAGCGATAAACGACGCCTTTATTTAATGGTGCATTGTTACGATGCCAGCCAGATGGGCGATAACCTGCGTTGTTCTGAACGTTTGGCGAAACAATTACGTGTGGCCACCTATAACGGACAGAATGAGTTAAATATTCTGGGGCAGGGAGCTTTGAGTCCGGCACCGGATTCTGGCCTGGAGCCCAGATTACGCTATGTTTTCTGGCCGCAGCGTTAATGCAGGATGTTGATATGAATTCAGACATAACATCACAATCTTCTTCTGAGGCGGCGACACTTTCCGATCCGCAGCAGCCAGTTAAAACGGTGTCATTGTGTTTGGGAAGTGGAGGAGCGAGAGGGTATACCCATATCGGTGTAATTGATGAAATTGTGTCGCGAGGATATGACATTATTTCTGTCTCTGGCTGCAGCATGGGGGCAATTGTTGGTGGCTTTTACGCTGCAGGGCGTTTAGAAACCCTGCGTCAATGGGTATCAGAACTGACCTACCTGAAAGTTCTGAAGCTGGCGGACTTTTCACTCACCTCGAATGCGGCTATCCGCGGTGACCGCGTTTTTAACACCTTGGATGATCTGCTTGAAGGTGTACAAATTGAAGATCTCAAGTTGCCATTTACAGCCGTCGCTACGGATCTGACGCATAAAAAAGAATTGTGGTTTCAGAAGGGTTCTTTAAATGAAGCCATTCGTGCGTCAGCGGCCATTCCCAGCTTACTGACACCGGTAATCAGCAATGGTCGTATGCTGGTGGATGGCGGGGTGTTAAACCCGCTACCAATAGCGCCCTGTGTTTCAGCACATGCGGACTTTATTATGGCGGTCGATCTGAATGCCGATATTCCCATGCCAGCGGACTTTGCTCCGGAACCCCAGCCCAGTGCCGAGCAGAAAAGCGACTGGTTTGATAGCGTAGTGAACAGTGCCATTGGTAAAGCCGGAGCCATTCTGGATCGCTTTGATAATAACAAAGCCGCTGAAAAAGATGCCAAGGCTACTGGCCTGGCTCAAGAGAATCTGGGCAAGCTGGAAATTCTGAATCAGATGTTTGAAGTGATGCAGGCTTCACTTTCCGGCTTTAAAACTGCCGGGTATCAACCCGATTTACTGATGCGGGTTCCTGCAACCTGTTGTGAATTTTATGAGTTTTATCGCGCTGACGAGATGATTCGTTTAGGCCGCCATATTGCCAGTGAAGCGTTGGATGCGTTTGAGCAGAAGGGCGCCAGCAGTTTGTATGGTTTGGGGCAGAGATAAGATTCTACCTGGGACTCTTCTTATAAAAGCTCCGGATTTTGATCGATATACCACCGATAGCTATTGAGCGGAACTTGCTGATAGCGAAAGTGCGTTGTTAGGGCAAACAAGGTACACTAGCGCGCTTTTCAGTGATCCAATCAACAGGAATCCCGGTGTCTGTACTCGAACCTCAGAGCGATGATCTTTCCCTTCAGCAACAAGCCGTTGAAGCCATTGAGCAGCTGCTTACAGTGCAGGATTTGGTGCGTTGGTCGGTGAGCCGTATGGCGGAAGCGGGCATTTATTTTGGTCATGGCACAGATAACCCGCAGGATGAATCGGTACTGCTGGTAACCCATGCATTAGGGCTGCCCTGGAATCAGGCTGATCAGTGGCGCGACTGTCGCTTAACCCGCAGTGAGCGCGAAACCGTGGTATCTCTGTTGGTGACTCGCATTGAGCAACGCGTACCAGCGCCGTATTTGGTCGGTGAAGCCTGGTTCTGCGGCTTGCCGTATCTGGTGGATGAGCGGGTGTTGATTCCCCGCTCGCCAATTGCCGAGCTGATTGAGACTAACTTTCAGCCCTGGCTGCAACATCAGCCAAAGCGCATTATGGATTTATGCACGGGCAGCGGTTGTATCGGTATTGCCTGCGCGATGCAGTTTCCGGACGCGCAGGTGGAGCTATTGGATATCTCTTTTGATGCGTTGGCGGTTGCCGAGGAAAATATTCAGCGCCTGGAAGTTCACGACCGGGTGGTGGCGTTACAGTCGGATTTATTCTCAGCGGCGCATGGGCGTTATGACCTGATTGTGTCGAATCCACCGTATGTGGATGCCGATGATATGGCGTGCCTACCAGATGAGTTTCACCATGAACCGGAGCTGGCGCTAGCCGCGGGCAACGATGGTCTGGACCTGGTGCGGATTATGTTAAAACAGGCGTGTGATCATTTAACCGATGATGGTGTGCTGGTGGTTGAAGTGGGCAATAGCTGGCCTGCACTGGCGGATGCGTATCCGCAGTTGCCGTTTCAGTGGCAGGAATTTGAACGCGGCGGCCACGGTGTGTTTGTATTACACGCAAAAGACCTTGATGCCTTATAAGGCGAGCAGTAAATCGGGCACAGAATAGATCAGGCATAAAGTAGCAGCCTGATCGGACGATTCAGAATATAACGACAGAATATAAGTTTGCAGTGAGTTGATAGAAGTATGTCTGGAAATACCTTCGGCAAAAGTTTTACCGTAACCACCTTTGGTGAAAGTCATGGCCTGGCATTGGGTGCCATTATTGATGGCTGCCCTCCGGGTATTGAGTTGACCGAAGCCGATCTGCAGGCGGACCTTGATCGCCGCAAGCCGGGCACCTCAAAGTTCACCACTCAGCGCCGTGAACCGGATCAGGTGAAAATTCTGTCGGGGGTGTTTGAAGGCAAAACCACCGGAACCTCCATTGGTCTGCTGATTGAAAATACCGATCAGCGCTCTAAAGACTATTCCAATATTGCCAAAACCTTCCGCCCGGCCCACGCGGATTATGCCTATACCCAGAAATATGGTTTCCGTGATTACCGTGGCGGCGGTCGTTCTTCTGCCCGTGAAACCGCGATGCGTGTGGCTGCCGGTGCCATTGCTAAAAAGGTACTGGCGGCGAAGGGTATTGAGGTACGTGGTTATTTATCGCAACTTGGGCCGATTAAAATCGATGACGCTAATTTCGATTGGAATGAAGTAGCGAACAACCCGTTTTTCTGCCCGGATGCCAGCAAAGTGTCTGAGATGGAAAGCTACATGGATGCGCTGCGTAAAGAACAAAACTCCGTCGGTGCCAAAATCAGCGTTGTGGCATCTGGTATGTTGCCGGGACTGGGCGAACCGATTTTTGATCGTTTGGATGCAGAACTGGCTCATGCTTTGATGAGCATCAATGCGGTGAAAGGTGTTGAAATTGGTGATGGCTTTGACTGCATCGACCAGAAAGGCACCGAGCATCGTGATGAAATGACACCGGATGGCTTTTTAAGCAATCATGCGGGTGGCATTGTTGGTGGCATTTCAACCGGACAGGACATCATTGCCCATATGGCGTTGAAGCCAACGTCCAGTATCACCATTCCGGGTCGCTCGATTGACAGTGATGGTAACGAGATTGAAGTGGTGACCAAAGGCCGTCATGACCCGTGTGTGGGTATTCGTGCCACGCCAATCGCAGAAGCCATGATGGCAATTGTATTAATCGATCACCTGCTGCGTCATCGTGCACAGAATGCCGATGTGCAGTGTGAAACGCCGGTTATTTCTGCTTCTGTCAGCGACGATTAATTCGCTGCGGCGACGATAAGAAGTTATCTCAGTACGATGAACAATACGCCGTCTGATATTCCTTATCGTCGCTTGTCCGGCTTCTACTTCCTGTATTTTGCCCTGTTGGGTTGCATCGCTCCGTTCTGGGGCTTGTATCTTCAATATCGATCCTTTTCCGCTTTAGAGATTGGCAGCCTGATGGCGGCATTTGCCGGGGTGCGTATTGTGGCACCCAACCTCTGGGCCTGGTGGGCGGGTTATTTCTCTTCTCCTATTAGCATGGTGCGCGTCTCCGGGCTGATGACGGCCGTGTGTTTCAGTGCCGTGTGGTGGGCAAACAGTTTTGTTGCCATGTTGCTGGTGATGGTGGCCTATGGCTTCTTTTGGGCGGCGATGTTGCCGCAATACGAAACCATCACCATGCAATCGCTGAAAAACCGCATTGATGATTACTCCCGTATTCGGGTTTGGGGGTCGCTGGGTTTTATTGTGGTTGTACTTGCTTTGGGCTGGTTATTTGAGCAGGTGGGGATTCAGTGGTTACCAACGATGATGTTGCTGGTGATGGTTCTGATTTTACTCAATAGCTTGTTGTTCCGTTCCGGGCGCTTTCGTACCCGTAAAGCGGCAAGCGATGATCAGACGTTTCTGACACAGGTGATGCAGCGCCCGGTGCTGATATTTATTGTGATGACCATTCTGTTGCAGGTGAGTCATGGCGCCTATTACACCTTCTTTAGTATTTATCTTGAAGCGGCAGGGTACAGCAAAACCGGCATTGGGTTTTTATGGTCGCTGGGTGTGTTTGCTGAAGTGATTCTATTCTGGCAATTTCATCGATTGATGCATTGGCTAAGTTGGCGTGGTTGGATTCTGCTCAGTTTAGCGATTACTGCAATACGCTGGCTGATGATTGCTGAATTCATTGATGTGCTGGCTATCTTGTTACTGGCGCAGGTGATGCATGCTTTTAGCTTTGGGGTTATGCATGCTGTGGCGATGCGTTATGTGCAGCATTATTTCTCAGCAGAAACTCAGGCTCGTGGGCAGGCACTGTATTCCAGTATCGGCTTTGGCTTGGGGGGGGCGATTGGAGCCTGGGGGTGTGGTCTTTTGTGGAACAGTCTGTCGGGTGATCAGGTATTTATAATCAGTGCGTTTGTTGCATTAATAGCATTACTGATAAGTTGGGCTGGATTGCGGCCGGATGAATAGCTATTTTGTTTACTGGAAGTGAATTCATTTTTGACGGGAAATTAATAATGAAGATAAATGTGACTTTTGATATGACGCCGGATGAGTTTCGTCGGGTGATGGGTCTACCGGATGTGCAGCAGTTTCAACAGGAGCTGTTTAACCAGATGCTCGAGAAAATGCAGTCAGGAGAAGAGGGTTACGACCCGCTGTCGTTGTATCAGCCAATGATGAAAGAAGGGATGAGTGCCATGGGGCAATTTCAGAATATGATGTTCAATATGATGTCAGGAGCTAATTCAGCGGATCAGGAAAAATAGTGTTAATAAAATTAACTAATTACATTAGTGTTAATTAATTTCTTTAAATTAAACGCTCTTATTATTTGGCAATAAATGCGTAGACCATAGGACAAAAAAAGCCAGTTTTTCAGGTGAAAAAAATCAGTTTTTTTTGATTGTTACCATTGCAGTCAAGTTGTAATAATAAAGGCTGATTTTAATCAAAAAAGTGTTACTTTAAGTGGCGGATGTCATGCAACTGTAAGATAAATTCCACTACTATTGAGTAAGCAATTCAGCTAGTAGACTTTTTGTTAAACCTTGAAGGAGCAAGACCATGCAAGAGAATATCCTGAACGCATTTGCTGAGCAGGCTAAAACCATGTACTCGCCTATGACCAAGTTCAACAGCCTGTTTGTTGAGAACGTGGAAAAAATGACCGAGTTCCAACTGAACGCTATCAAATCTTATGCAGACCTGAGTCTGGATCAGATGAAAAAAGCGTCTGAAGTAAAAGATGCTGACACAATGCGTTCTTTTACTGCTGCTCAGGCTGAAGTTGCCAGTTCTCTGAACAAGAAAATTATGGACGATGCTAAAGCAATGTCTGATATGGCAATGGAATTCAAATCTCAGGTTGAAACCCTGATGGAAGAAGCACGCACTTCTGCTGCTGCAACCACGACGACAGCTGCTAAGCCTGCTGGTAAAACGAAAGCTGCGTAACAAAATACGTTGCGTTGCTTTAACGGGCCGCCCGGATTGCTGATTCTGGTGGCCTTTTTTATTGCTGAATTTTTGTGGCAACAGAATGGTTTGCCAACCGGTAAAGAGAAAGGTGGAGTATGAAAGGGCTGTCGACCGAGAGCATGGAAACAGCAGTGAAAGATTTTTATGAAATGGCCGGTCAAGCGACTGAACAATATGGCCGTTTATGGGAAAAGCTGGCAGCACGCCAAACCACAGCTGAGGATCCGGCTGCTTCGGTAATGACGGACTTTACCGAATCCATGCGCGAGATGGGCGAAGCGATGCTGACTCATCCGGAAAAAATTGTTGCCGACCAAATGGATATGCTGAAAAAACAGCAAGAGCTGTTTCAGCAGACAGCATTGCGCTTTATGGGCAAAGAGGTTGATCCGGTGATTGCCCCTGAAAAAGGTGATAAGCGCTTTAAGGATGATCAGTGGACGCAAAACCCGGTTTTCGACTACATGAAGCAGTTATACCTGCTGCAGGGCAAGACCCTGATGAAGATGGTTAGCGATACCGATGGTTTGAGTGACCATTCTCGCCAGAAAGTAGAATATCTGATTCGCCAATACGTTAATGCTTTATCCCCGACTAACTTTGCCAATTTAAACCCGGAAGTGATCCGTAAGACGATGGAAACTGGCGGCTCAAACCTGGTTTCAGGTATGGAGCAGTTACTGGAAGATCTGGAGACCAGCGTTAGTGGTGCACTTAATGTACCGATGACTGACACTAGTGCCTTTCAGGTCGGTCGGAATCTGGCGACTACGCCGGGCCAGGTTATTTATCAGAATGACCTGATGCAGCTGATTCAATACACGCCAAGCACTGAAAAAACATATAAGCGGCCTTTGTTGATCGTACCGCCATTTATTAATAAATTTTATATTCTCGACATGCGCGAGAAAAACTCTTTCGTAAAATGGCTGGTGGATCAGGGTCATACCGTATTTATGATTTCCTGGATCAATCCGGGCCCATCAATGCGTGATAAGGGTTTTGAAAACTACATGCTGGAAGGACCTATCTCCGCTGTTGATGCAATTGAACAGGCGACCGGTGAAAAAGAAGTCAATGCTATTGGTTATTGCCTGGGCGGAACCTTATTGTCAGCGACTCTGGCTTACCAAAAGAAAAAGAAAAAAGAGACCATTAAAGCCGCTACGTTTATGGCAACGCTGACCGATTTCTCCGATCCGGGTGAAATTGGTGTGTTTATTAATGAAACAGCGATCGCTGGCCTTGAAAAACAAATGGATGCGCTGGGCTATTACGATGGTCGTCAAATGGCTTTCAGCTTTAATACGCTGCGTGAAAATGATTTGTTCTGGTCGTTTTTTATCAATAACTATCTGAAGGGTGAGCGCCCTGCGGCATTTGATTTACTCTATTGGAATACCGACAGTACTAATCTGCCTGCTCGTATGCATTCTTATTATTTGCGTAATATGTATCTCAATAATCAGCTGATTGAGAAAAACGCGTTAGAGTTGGATGGCGTAAAAATTGACCTTAGTGCGGTTAAGGTACCGGCTTATTTTGTGTCGACTGCGCAAGATCATATTGCTTTGTGGCAGGCAACTTATAAAGGTGCTCAGGTGCTTGGCGGTAAGAATCGTTTTGTACTGGGGGGGTCTGGACATATTGCCGGGATTGTTAATCCGCCTGAAGCGAATAAATATGGCTACTGGACCAATGAGAAGCTGGCTGATACACCTGATGAGTGGTACCAAGGTAGTGAAAATCATGAAGGCTCCTGGTGGCTTGATTGGCAACAATGGGTATTGAAACAGGGTGATATGGAAATGGTGCCAGTGCGTCAGCCGGGTGATGGCAAGTTGCCTGCGCTGGAGGAAGCTCCGGGGCGTTATGTGAAGCAGCGTATTTTTGACGTTTTGGCAAAATAACTGTTTTCCTTCGGTTTTAACGTTTTGTTTTAACCTGTTAAAGCCTCTGCACTGTGTGCAGAGGCTTTTTCTTTTTAAAATCAGTCGGTTGCCAGGTTTTTGATTTGTTTGCGAGGTCACAAAACAAGGGTTTTGTGTTGTCGGCCTTTCCGTTATGATGATTAGCAGCTTTTGTCGTAGCCCTAAGGACGTCGTGTGTCTCAATTCGATCAGGAATCCGTTGTATATGGTGTTATTCGCCATATTCCTGCTGCTGATGAGTTCAGTGCCAGATTACAACGTCGTGCTAACTGGAGTTCAATTCAGAACCTTCCATTAGGTGTTGATGATGACTGGTCTTTTCTTTGCCGTGAAATGTTCTCCATGCCTGGAGATGATATTTTCAGTGGCACCTATCAAACTCAACTGATCCATTTTGCTGCCTCTTACAAAGCCGTAGAGTATGAATGGGAGCATTGGCTGAAGCAATTCGAGCAGCTGTTGAAAAGCATGTACTGGGTGAATGCGACGGTTCACCTTGAGACTGAGTTATCCGGCAAGCACACTTTTCACTGGCAGGCCGATAACGGTACCCATACACCATCCGATGCAGAATTACGTATGAGCTGTGAGTGGGAGCGCGAAGCGAGTTTCGCTGGCTGAACAACATGTCTGATATCCCTTCTTATATGGATGATGCCCCGGAGCCGGGGGTGATTGCCATTCCTTATCAGCAGCTCAGTGCTGATGCTCTGGATGCTATTCTCGAAGATTTTGTTGGCCGTGAAGGCACAGATTATGGCGATTACAGTTATTCTCTGGCTGATAAGAAAAACCAGGTGTTGGCTCAGCTGCAGTCAGGCCAGGCGACACTTTTATTTGACCCGGTGCAACAGACCTGCCACATTGAAATGACACAGGTACTGAAACAGCACGGTTGGGATCTTTGAAAAAAGTTACTGAGATTCAGCAGGTTCGTCTCAGGCGCCGGGTATCGGACGCCATGCAGGATGTTGATTTGCTCAAAGCGCAGCTACTGGAAATTCGCCAATGTTGCGCGGAGCTGGAGCAAACCATGCGCGCTATTCGTGAAAACGGCGAGCAAGCTCAGGTTAATGCCCGGGCTGAGTCGCGCCGTAGGCAGCTAAAGCGCGTCTAGCAGCTTGTTGATATTCCCTGTCAGGTAATTTTCCGACGCATCATATCTCTTAATAAAAAACGCCCTGGCCATAGTGCTGTTTCAATCGCTTGTCCTGTCGGGCTGGCGCTATTGGTTATTTGTGCAGCCAGCAATTCAGCACACAATGGGGCGGATGCCAGCCCACGTGATCCATGGCCAATATTCAACCAAAGCCCACGCATGACGGGCGCTTCGGTATTCGGGATGTGTTTTGCATTTTTTACCATTGGGCGGAAAGCCTCAATGAACCGCTGAGTATCCGGGATGCTGCCAGTCATGGGTAAATAGTCGGGTGTGGTGCAGCGAAAGCCAACACGTCCCTGAATCACACTTTCTGCATCTGTTTCTGCCCATGCCGGGCCAAAATCCTGAAGATGATTCAGGTTGGTTATATGATCCTGGGCACGAACTTCTGGCTCATCGTCATTCAGGTTGTACGTTGCTCCTAAACAAGTCAGTCCGTTTCTGGCCGGTGCCATATAAGAACGAGCACACAATACCGTCTTAATGTCTGGTACCAGTGAGCTATCAAGAATGCTGAGTTGACCACGGATGCGTTTGACCGGCAGATACGCGTCTGGCAGCAATTGTTTGGCATCATAAGCGTTAGCAATGACCACCTGTGCCGCTTTGCGTCTGTTATTGTGAGAATCTTCCAGCAACCAGCTAGCGTCATCATTTTGTTTTAGCGACTGAACGTCCCATCTCTCGACATTAATGAGAGGATGTTGGCATAGCTGTTCACAAAGCTTTGCTGGGGCTGCCCAGCCTGCCTGAGGGAAATACAGTCCTCCCTGGTTTTGTGGGCAACCGGCCAGTTTTGACGCTTCTTCGGCTGTGACAGGCGTAATCAAAGCTTCTGGATATTGGTTGCTTTGCAGGAATTTTTGTTGACGTTGTTGTTCCTTATCGTCGTACGCCAGTTGTAAAACCCCGCAGTCATCCCATAAGTCTGAGTCGGTACCACGTTCCGAGATCTCCTTCACTTTGGCCAGGCTGTGCTGAAAGGCGGTGAGATAAAACTGAGTGTGCATGGCGTTGTCGCTGGCAGCCAGTTTGATATACAAGCCACCCTGTGGGTTGCCGGATGCTGCCTGGCCAATGCCCAGACGATCAATCAGGGTAACGGTATGGCCACGCTCAGCCAGTGCACGTGCGGTCGAGCAACCTGCCAGTCCGGCACCAATGACAAGAATGTTGTCGTTGCCAGGTGTCTGATCAGATATCGGTGCTTGAGGAGCCGGGGTCGGTATTTTAGGCAGCTGTGGGATCAGCCAGGGCTTTTCTCGGTAAAAAGACGGTTGTTCCGGGCCGCAGCTTAGGCTGAACTCGCCAGCCAGCATTTCACGTTTTCGACCAAATCCCGGCACTTTACGGATATCGAAACCAGCACCTTTGATTCCACGTCGCACGATACCGGCAGCCGTGAAGGTTGCGACGGTACTGTGAACATAAGGGGAGCGGTTGTTGATTCTACGCATCTGTTGAAACAGGGAGTCAGTCCACATTTGTGGATTTTTTGAGGGTGCAAATCCATCAAGGTACCAGGCGTGTACCGGTCCACTCAACTGCGGTAAGGCATTATGAACGTCATCAAAAATCAGTGTCAGGCGTACCTTATGCTCAGGCCAAACCAAATGATGGAAACCTGGAATGGTGAGAGGGTATTGTTGTAATAATAATTCTGTGAACGTAGCAAGCTCAGGCCAGAGTGACATGGCTTGTTGTAGTTCTTCTTTGCTCAGAGGGAACTTTTCGATACTGGTAAAATGCAGCCATTCAGTTTCTGGATCGTTGTTTTTTTGTGCATGACGTTTTCGCGAATCGGACTGTTTTTTGTATTCGACAAAGCTCTGCCAGGTCATCAGGAAGTTGAGACCGGTGCCAAAACCGGTTTCGATGATATGGAATTCACCTGAGTGACCTTTCCAGCGTTGAGGAAGATGATTGTGTTTCAGAAACACATAACGACTTTCTTCCAGGCCGTTTTCAACGGAAAAATAAGGGTCATCAAACTGTTGTGAAACCGGGAGGCCCTGATCATTCCAACTGAGGTCAGGGCTGGCTAATTTTTTTTGTTCAGAAGGGAGATTATCGGACACGATGCAGCTTCACAATTAAAGAAAACGATACTATTGATAAGGAGGCTCGGTGCAGCGTTATCAATAATGTGTTTATGGTAACTCAGACTTGCCGGCTAATACGACTCTGTTATTTATTTTACGTTTTTTTAGTCGGGCGTGTCCTGATGTAACTTGAGCTGATTACTCTTTGAGTGTTACTTTGAGCCCATCACATCGCGATAACCTTTGATTAAAGAACCGTTATCGATATGAAGCTTGATTGAAAAACAATATATCCGGATACTGCCTCGCAGATGAGTCACCATTCTGAATCATAACTTCTTATAACGACCGATAATCAGGGATTCTGGCAACCAATCAACATGCCTGTGCTTTATATTTTTTTCATTGTCCTGCTGGGTATTATGCCCAATCTGACGCTTGCATCGGCTGCTGAAAAGTTGATGAGCGTAGAAAAGGGGGATCGTGCCTATGTAGGGTCATCTCGCTGTGCTGCGTGCCATCAACAACAGTATGAGGATTGGCAAGAATCCGACCATTTTCAGTCGATGCTACCTGCTAGTGGCGATAATGTATTGGGTGACTTTAATGATGTTGAAGTAACTTTTCATAATATTAAAACGCGTTTTTCCCAGAAAATTAAAGCTGGTGGTGACAGCGTTTTTTTCATTGAAACTGAGGATGAAACCGGTTCCCGTAAGAGTTTTAAGGTAGATTATACGTTTGGCTTTTATCCGCTGCAGCAATATTTAATTGCCCGTGATAATGGCCATGTACAGGCTTTTAATATTGCCTGGGACAGTCGTCCTCAAATTGAGGGAGGGCAGCGTTGGTATCATCTGCAACCCGATGAAGATATTTCAGCGCAGCACCCTTTTTTCTGGACGGGTTCTTTTAGTAACTGGAACAGTCGCTGTGCTGAATGCCACAGTACAAATCTCGAAAAAAATTATTCTGCGGAAACTTTTTCCTATAACACGACCTGGAGCGAGATAAATGTTGCTTGTGAAGCTTGTCATGGCCCGGGGAAAAATCATGTAAATTTGGTTGAGCGCGGGCAGTTTAGTGACGATAACACGGGCTTTGTAACCTACCAGAACCCCGGCGCGGTATTTGCTTTTAACGAGGGTGAGGCTATTGCCAGCCCATTGTCTCAAAAAAGCCCGCATGTCACCGCTCAAATCGATGAGATCAACACCTGTGGGCGTTGTCACTCACGCAGAATGCAGCTTGGGAGCAGTGAGGTTGGTGACGATTTCAATAATCAATACTTGCTGCAATTGCTGGATTCACCACTGTATTTTCATGATGGACAGATTCAGGATGAAGTGTTTGTTCTGGGTTCATTTAAGCAAAGTAAAATGCATCAGCAAGGTGTTACTTGTAGTCATTGTCACAACCCTCACAGCGGCAAACTTAAAGCCAGTGGCAATGCGGTTTGTACACAGTGTCATCAGCAGCAGGTATATGATGTACCAACGCATCATCAGCATAACGATGGTCTGGTATCGTGTGTCGATTGCCATATGCCGGAGCGCACTTATATGGGGGTGGATCCCCGTCGTGACCACAGTTTTGTGGTTCCTGATTTAATCACAAGTCAGCAGCATGATAGCCCGCTTGTGTGTGGAAATTGCCACTCTGAAAAAGATCAATCCTGGCTACAAAAAGCGTTTTCGTTTTGGCCAAAGCAAGCTGAGCGTGCCAGTGATCACTGGGCGGAAATTAACAAGCGTGCTAGTCAGGCCGATGCTTCAGTGACGTCAGAACTAGTGGCTGCTTTGAATGATAAGCCTGATCTGATTAAAGCAACACTGCTGCAGAAGTTTACTAACTTTCCTTCTCAAGTTGGCTTTGAGGCTGCTCAGGCACATTTGAGGGATCCGAATCCACTGGTGAAGCGTGCTGCTATAGCGGTTTTTGCATCAGCCCCAGCTAATTTTCGATGGCAATTCCTCAGCCCGTTATTGGAAGAAAAGCTGGCGGCGGTACGTTACGACCTGGCTCAGGCGCTGATTGAACTGACTCCAATGATGGCCAATTCCGGTCTTCCGGTGGTTCAGCGAAAACGTTTTCAGCAGTTGATGCGCGATTATAAACAATATCTTGATTTTAATGCCGATAGCCCTAATGGCCAGCTGGCTTTGGCACAGTATTATCGTTATCACAACGACCTGTCGGCATCAGAAAATGCTTATCGGAATGCGCTCAAAATTTCGCCCAACTCTGTACGGGTTTTGGTTAATTATTCGGACTTTAAACGTCAGCAAGGTGATGCAGTAACGGCCGAAAAATTACTAATGCAAGCGCTGGTTGTTGCTCCGGACAGTGCTGCTGCTCAGCACAGCATGGGTCTTTCACTGGTTCGTAAGAAAGCGTATCAGCAAGCATTGAAGCATTTAAAAGCAGCGGCAGAGTTACCGGATAGCACAGCCAGGTACGCCTATGTCTATGCTGTGGCACTCGAAGGGCAGAATCAACGTGCACAGGCTATCTTGTTTCTTGAGTCCGCTGTTAAGCGATACCCAGGTCAGCCAGATCTTTTGCTCTCCTTGGTTCTCTATCTGCAATCTGAGGGTGAGCTGAAGAGGGCTCGTCACTACTTATCTGAGCTATCGCATATTGCGCCAGGCTCTCCACAGGTGAAGCAACTTCAGCAGCGGTTGAAATGAGTGGTTATGACAGTGAGGGGGTATGTTATATGCCCTGAAACTCACTCCCGAGTATCAGGGCAATCATTAATACCGTTATAGCCAGTTAATTTTGTCGCTTCGCTCCTGTTGAATCGTTTCCTGGTAGCGGCCTTCAAGCAGGTGGCGACGAATTTTCAGTGTTGGTGTTAGCAGTCCGTTATCGGGTGTCCAGCTTTCCTTAACAATGACAATACTATCCAGCACGGCATGACTTTCCAGTTTGGCGTTCACCTTCGATAACGTGCGTTTCAGGCTGTCATTAATGTGGTCATGGTCGTGTGATTTAGCATCTTCAGCCAGTACCACCAGTGCAATGGGTTGTTTCAGGTTTGTTCCGGTAACACACACTTGCTCAATTAATGGGTTTTCCATCAATTTGGATTCAATGGGTACCGGAGCAACATATTTGCCTTTGGCGGTTTTGAAAATCTCTTTCAGTCGACCGGTAATACGAACATAACCTTCGTCATCAATGGAGCCTTTGTCACCGGTTTTTAGGAACCCGTCTTCGGTAAATTCTTCAGCCGTTTTTTCGGGTTCAAGGTAATATTCTTTCATCAGAAAATCGCCGCGTACCTGAATTTCTCCCTCATCCGATAAACGTAGTTCAACACCTGGGTAGGGTTTGCCAATGCTGCCTACTTTATCACTGCGGAATGGATGGCTGATGGTGCCCAGTACATTGGTTTCAGACATGCCCCAGGCTTCGGTGATCTCAATGCCAATGCGTTCAAACCAACGAATGGTCGCCGGGGATAATGGCGCTGAGCCACTGCCATAAATCCTTGCGCTGTCGAGCCCCAGTTGCTGCCGAATTTTTTTCGCAACCACTTTGTTGATGATCGGGATGCTGAGCAGCAGATTCAGCTTTTTCGGCGGCATCTTGGCCAACACACCCATTTGGAATCGTGTCCACAGCCGCGGAACGGAAACGAACAGGGTGGGGGATGTGGCTTTCAAATCTTCCGGGAAGGTATCCAGGCTCTCGACAAAGGTAATTTCACAACCTGAAAAGATACTGGCACCTTCAACAACGGCGCGCTCAGTGATGTGTGCCAGAGGTAAATAGCTGAGTGCGCGGTCGGCTGGTGTCAGTTGTACCATGTCGGCAAACTGTTTACAGGCAAAAGCATAAGCTCCGAAGGTGTTAACGACACCTTTGGGGTTGCCTGTGCTGCCGGATGTATAAATGATTGTCATGGTGTCACCCAGGGATGGCACCGGATTGCCTGGGTGTGGCGGTTGGGCCTGAAGTTCCGACCAGTGGTAATCCAGTTTTACTTCTGAACGTTCAGCATTTGGATATGGAAAGCCCAGTCGTTTGATGTGACCTGGGATTGCATCGCACTGAGACAGAGTATCATCCAGTTTGCCGATGAAAATTGCCCGGCAATTACTGTGGTTTAATACGTACTGAATCGTTTCTTGTCCGGCAGTGGAGTAAATCGGAACGGAAATATGCCCGGCCATCATGATGGCAAGGTCAGAAATGAACCATTCTGCGCAATTTTTGGACAAAATGGCAATGTGGCTGCCTTGGTCAAAATTTTGTGCAATTAAAGCACTGGCAAGCCGCCTGACCTTCTGTCCTACCTCAGCCCAGGTGTATTCATGAAATACTCGATCGATTGGCTGTCTCAGATAGGTTTTATCCGGGCTGTGTTTTTCCCAGTGGTATAGTCGTTCAAGAGGTGTTTGCAGAGCAATATCTGTCATGTCAGTTATGTCCTTGTTATTTTTATGATGCTCACATTACTGGGTGTTTTTGATTTCGTCTGTTACAAAACGTAATTTATCAGTTTAAAACCCGGCTGATTGTAGGGTTGCGTGTCTTGTACTCTGCTGATTGAGCCAGGATAATGCTGTTGCGTGTCAGATAATGATAAAAATAAAACAAGGAAACTCACCAATGAAGCAGAGATGGCTTTCACTGTGGGTGGCGTTAATGTTGATGATGATTTCATCACAAACATTGGCTCGAGAGCTCACCCAGAAGCAAGTGGAGAAACTGCAATCCACTGTGATGAACAGCAACTTGCCGTTGCAGAAACGTATTCGTGCATTAACTAAAATTCATGCAGACCAGTTGGTAGATGGAAAAATCCATCGCAGCTTTTGTGTCTGGGATCCACTGGGTCAGAATGGCCCGATATATGCCACTGTTGATGATCAAAAACTCAGGTCGCTTCATTATGGCCTGGCATTGGATGTGCGTGCCTATCAAGACGAGAATCAGCTTATTTCCGATTTAAAGTCGGGTGAGTGTCAGGCCGCTTTGATGCGTGGTAATCGTGCACATGAGTTTAACCGCTTTGTTGCGACCTTGGATGCTGCAGGCGCTGTACCGGATGTTGAGCACTTCCGTATTCTTAGTCAGGTTATTGCCAGTTCTAAAATGGCTAAAAAAATGGAGCAGGGTGATTATGTGGTTGCCGGTGTTGCCTACCTGGGGGATAGCTATTTTGTCCGACAAAGTCGTTCCCGTTCTGGTTTTTCTGAATTGCAACAGCAGCGACTGGCAACAGTGGACCAGGAACCCACACTAAAGGCCATTGTGGAAGCAATAAACGCCAAAGCCCGGGTTTTGTCAGCGAATGAGGCGGCGAAGCAGTTTGTCACTGGTGAACTTGACGCCATTCTGGTTCCTGCTGTCATTTATCATGCCTTCATTGCGGGTCAGTTAAATGCGCCTATGCAGATAATGAATATGCCTCAATCCTTATCGACCATGCAATTAATTGCCCGCCGAGATGCTTTCCCAACAGGGCTGGCGCAAATGTTGCGTGAGGACTTCTTATTTAAGTTCGATTTTTATGTGAAGCGGGTTAAAGCAGAAGAGCGCAATGTGTTAGCTGAATACTGGCAGCATATCCCGGTGACAGAGCAAAAGCGTCGTGCGAAACAGCTACAGCAACTCAGGCTCAAATTGCGCGATGAGGGACTTTACGATCCGACAATGCTGAGAATTATGCGAAAAGTACGGTGTAAGCTTGATCCAACGAACAGTGAGTGCATTGATGTTGTCGAATGATTTACAGATCGATGTGAGTAAAGAAAGATAAACCCTGAAGTTTGTCGGTGTTAAGCGGCCGGAGCCTCAGCTACAATCAAAGCAGTTAAAAAATCCTAACAGGAGCAGGAAATGAGCAATCGTCCCGATTACTTAAATATGAAACAAGGCCATGCCCAGGATGCGGTGGCTGAGCCGGTTGATTTTCAGCAGCAATCTGGCGTGATCTCGCATGACGGTCGTAAAGTGCTGCGCAATACCTATGCACTGTTGTCTATGACACTGATTTTCAGTGGTGTGATGGCAGCTGTATCCGTGGCTTTTAACGTTCCACACTTTGGCCTGCTGACATTGGTTGGCTATTTTGCTTTGTTGTTCCTTGTTGAGAAAACCAAAAACAGTGCGATGGGGCTGGTATCAGTATTTGCCCTGACTGGCTTTATGGGACTGACTCTTGGGCCAATTATTTCATTTTATTCCAGCCTGCCAGGTGGTTCTGAAACCATTGCCATGGCGATGGGAACAACCGGGTTGATCTTTATGGCGATGTCAGGTTGGGTATTAAGTACTGGTAAAGACCTGAGTGGCTGGGGCAAGACTCTGATGGTAGGTATTCTGGTTGCTTTTGTTTGTTCTCTGGGTGCTTTCTTCTTTGAAATTCCAGCGCTGTCGTTAGCCGTATCTGCCATGTTTATCATGTTGATGTCCGGTTTAATTGCTTATGAAACCAGTGCGATTCTGCATGGCGGTGAAACCAACTATATTTCTGCAACCGTTACCTTATATGTCGCCATTTACAACCTGTTCCTGTCATTGCTGCAGATTCTGGGTGTAATGGGCTCAGATGATTAATCTTTGATTGTTTGACCTCTTTCAAGCCCCGCTGGCAATGTCAGCGGGGCTTTTGTTTTATTGGCCTGCCGTTTTCTGAAACGCCGTGATGAAAGAGGTAAGTTGTTGTTTTAGAGAAATATTTTTCAGGAAGTTGAATAAATAGTGTTGACACATTAGATGCTCAGCCGTAATATGCGCCCACGTTTTGAGACGGGGCCTTAGCTCAGCTGGGAGAGCGCAACACTGGCAGTGTTGAGGTCAGCGGTTCGATCCCGCTAGGCTCCACCAAATCTCAATTCCAGTCTTAGTGTCCCCATCGTCTAGAGGCCTAGGACACCGCCCTTTCACGGCGGTAACAGGGGTTCGAATCCCCTTGGGGATGCCATTTCTTTCTGGCTATGTTCATAGTCTTCATGAAATGACTATCAAGTTATTACTCCTGCTGTTAATCCGTTAAAGCTGTCTGTTACGATAGAATAAACTGTGGTTTAAGGAGTGTCTTATGGTTCATATTCCAAATGCGGTTAAAGAAAAAGCGCGTGCCATCGAATTAGTTGTATTTGATGTTGATGGTGTTCTGACGGATGGTACGCTCAGCTATTCTGCCAACGGCGAAGAAGTAAAACATTTTAATGTTAAAGATGGCGTTGGTATTAAACTGTTAGCCGATTATGACGTTGTGACAGCGATTATCTCTGCTAAAGATTCTGCTCCGTTAACCCGGCGCGCTTCCGATTTGGGGATTGGCCATTTTTACCCTGGCTGCAAAGACAAATGGGCACAATTGTCAGTATTGATGGATGACTTAATGCTATCACCGCATCAGGTTTGTTATGTGGGTGATGATGTGATTGACCTGAAGGTGATGAAGCGCGTTGGCTTGAGTATCGCTCCAAAAGATGCGTTTTGGCTGGTACAGGAGCACGCTGATCTTATTACCGATGCGATGGGTGGCAAAGGTGTTGCGCGTGAAGTTGCTGATATTGTTCTGGGTAGCCGTATGCCGTTGGATGAAGCTTACATCAAAGCTATGTTGCCTGAATTTGAAAATTCGCGTAGCGAATAAAATTCCAGTTCCGGGTAATTTTTAAAGCACTAAAATCGAATCAAACACGAGTCAGTCATTGTGAAAATATTAGTTACCGGCGCGGCCGGATTTATTGGGTCGTTTACCAGTAAGCAATTTGTTGAGCAGGGACATCAGGTTGTTGGTGTTGATAACTTAAATGACTATTACGATGTTTCTCTGAAAGAAAGTCGATTGCAGTGGCTGGCTGAATTAGATGGCTTTGAATTTAAAAAAGTCGAACTCGCCAATCGTGATGAAGTAGAGGCGGTATTCGCTGAGCATCAGTTTGATCGGGTGGTGCATTTAGCGGCTCAGGCTGGGGTGCGTTATTCTATTGAAAATCCACATGCTTACGTTGATAGCAACTTGGTAGGCTTTGTGAATATTCTGGAAGCCTGTCGCCACAACCAAGTAGGTCACCTGGTGTATGCATCTTCCAGTTCTGTTTATGGTTTAAATACCGATATTCCGTATTCCACATCCGATCGGGTTGATCATCCGGTTTCTTTGTATGCGGCGACTAAAAAGTCTAACGAGTTAATGGCGCATACCTATTCGCATTTATACGGTTTGCCAACGACCGGCCTGCGCTTCTTTACTGTGTATGGCCCGTGGGGGCGTCCGGATATGGCGTATTTCGGTTTCACTAAGAAAATTCTTGGTGGCGAGACTATTGATGTCTATAACCATGGCAAGATGCAGCGAGACTTCACTTATATTGACGATATCGTTGAAGGTGTGACTCGGATTACGCAGAAAATTCCAACCGGTGCTGGCGCTGACTGGACGCCGGAGTCGGGTGATACCAGTCGCAGTTCCGCGCCGTACAAGATTTATAATATTGGTAATCACAATACTGTACAGCTGGGCGACTTTATCCAGACGATTGAAGATGTTCTGGGTGTTGAGGCGAAGAAAAACTACATGGATATGCAGGCGGGTGATGTCGTGCGAACATATGCCAATGTTGATGACCTCATTGAAGACGTGGATTTTGCACCCAATACGCCTTTGAAAGAGGGCATTGAGAAATTTGCACTTTGGTATCGTGACTACTACGACGATAAGTAAGTTTCGGGGCGATCAGTAAAATACGGAAGGTTAAAGAAGTTAAATGTCAGACTATAAAATTGTTATTCCGGCGCGTTATGCATCATCGCGCTTGCCTGGGAAGCCGCTGATCGAGTTGGCAGGTAAAACCATGATCCAGCATGTTTACGAACGTGCTGTTGAAACTGGTATTCAGGATATTGTGATTGCCACCGATAATGAGCGTATCCAGCGTGAAGCGGAGTCGTTTGGTGCGGAGGTGGTGATGACGTCGCCAGATCATGAAAACGGTACCGAAAGAATCGCTGAGGTCGCAAAAATCAAGGGCTGGGGTGACGATGTGGTGATCGTTAATCTGCAGGGTGATGAGCCACTGATTCCGCAGGAGTTGATTGAAAAGACCGCCGCGAGTTTAATTAATTACCCCGATGCGGGTATGAGCTCAGTATGCACGCCGTTATCGGGTAATCATGATGCCTTTGATCCTAATGTGGTGAAAGTCGTACTGGATAAAGATCAGTTTGCCATGTACTTCAGCCGTGCTTCGATTCCATGGGATCGTGATGGTTATAAAAATGGTACGGACGAAATGACGGCTAAAATGCCGGTTTACCGACATATTGGTATGTACGGCTATCGTGTTTCTTTTTTGCGCCAGTATCAGAATATGGAAGTGTGTGCGTTAGAAACAACCGAAGCGCTCGAGCAATTGCGTGCACTTTGGTATGGCGTAAAAATTCATATGTCGATTATTGATGAGCCTCCGGGTCATGGTATTGATACGCCAGAGGATGTTGAGCGGGTAGAGCAGTTGCTGCTGCAACAGCAATAAATCAGTGACTAAACAAGGCTATATCAAAAACGATATGGCCTTTTTTTATTGGCGAGCTTTTATGTGTGAGCTTCTTGTTTGTGCACTTACAGTCGTAGTTGTCGTGCTTCACGTGTTGGTTGTGCCGCACGCCATAAATCGGCAAATTCGCGCTTGTGGCGAATCGTTGTAACGCGGCAATTAAAGCAGGCTTTTACATGTGAGCCCTGAATCAACAGATAGCCATCCGGATCAAATAATGCTCCATTCAGAGTGAGGCCGCTGTGAACTTTAACGCAAATCCGGCTGCTGATGCGGTTACTCAAGCGAATCAGAGGGTGATCGCTGATGCCTGGGTATTCATTGCGGATTAACAAATCAATCTGGCGACGGCTTGAGCTGCGTAAGTAGCGTTTAATACAGTCCAGCGTCCCTTGTGATGACCACATCGGATGTTGTAACTCGGTAATGCCGATGAATAATTTACGCGGTTTGTTTTGGCAGGCAATCTGAAATAAACCTTCGATGGCGGCTTCGTTTTCCAGCTGATACAGCTCAGAATCTTTGCCCATTTCAAACGTTGAAGAAGCAACACCGTTACCGCGACCAATCGCTTTGGTCATGGTCAAATGAGGAATGCCAGCATCCCAGAAGAACTCAATCTGGGGGATAAAGCCATTGTGCAGATAGAAGTTATACGCCTGTGCCTGAACCGAGGCTTTGAGTAATCGGCCGCGCAGTTCGACCTGATAATAATCGCCTATGGCGCGAATCAAGCGTGAACCCCAGTGGTTGTGTCGGTGTTCGGCCAATACAGCCATGCGGCCGAAGTAGCCATCTTTAAACAGGCGGGCGCAGCCAACCGGACGCTTGCCATCAAACGCAATAAAGTGAATGGCCTGGTTGTCTTTGTCGTCCCACTCTTCGTTGGCGGGAACACCTTGTTCTTCGACAAAAACTTTCTGGCGAATGTCTCTCAGTATGTCGCGATAACTCCGATCCGACCAGCTGACTACTTTAACTTCCAACCGCTTTTTCCTTACTCTTCGCTATACAGTAATTGTTGAGACCAGAGTGTTTGCAGCAGAGACCGACCGCTGTTTGTGGTTGCCATCTCGATCAACTTATCTGTCTCATAATGTCCATAATCGCTCAGATATGTGATCAAGGGCAAGTCATTCAGGGGCAATTCTGTATGGCTTCCCTGGAAGAAAAACTCACAGCTTTGTGTGTTTTGGCTGTAGGCAAAACGCGAAAATTCCGACTTGTTGATATGGTCAGTGGCTGTAAAAAGTTCGCAGAGCTGTGACCACTCCGGTTCTTCCTGTGCATCTGGCTGGTGTTCTGGGTATTTAGCTTCTGTCATCAACTTACCAAGAATACGTTGGCATACGGCATCGTCTTCAAGAGCTGCTTTCAGGGTGTTGCGTAATCGCTGAGCGGCTTGTGAATCGATCAGGCCGGGTGATTCTAATGGTTGCAGGTCTGAGTCCTGATAGCGCTGGTCTTCATTGGCGCTGACCAATATTTCATCCAGTGTCGCCTGGGCCAGTTCCAGTTGTGACGGTGCTCGAAAGCCAATGGAATAGGTCATGCACTCGCCTCGGGCAATGCCATGATGTGCCAGTTGAGGTGGTAGGTACAGCATATCTCCTGGGTTTAATACCCAGGAATCGGTTTCATTAAACTCTTCTAAAACCCGGATTTGTGGACCCTTAATAAAAGGACTTTGATCATCACACATCTGGCCAATGGACCATTCTCGCTGGCCTTCAGCTTGCAGTAAAAAAACATCGTATTGGTCGTAATGTGGGCCAACATTACCGCCGTCGACGGCATAGCTGATCATTAAGTCATCGATGCGCCAGGACGGAATAAAGCGGAAATGTTCGAGTAGCTCCGCCGCTTCAGGAATCCAATGATCAACGCCCTGAATCAGCAGCGTCCATTTGTTTTCAGGTAAGGCACGGAAGTCATCCTCAGTGAATGGCCCGCACTTTAACTGCCATGGGTCACCATTTTTTCCATCGCCTTTATCGCCGGGGATACCATCTTCGATGATCAGACGGGATTCAATTTCTGCTTCGAGGCTGAGGCCCGCTAGTTCATCGGCGGGTAATAAGGGGTCAAAGTCAGGCCAGGCGTTGCGGATCAGGACGGGCTTTTTTTGCCAGTAATCGCGCAGGAATTCTTCAACGGATAAGTGACCTAGGACGTGCATAGAAAGAGCCTTTAGTGCTTTAAGCTACCAACCAGTAATTTGTTCTGCCGCCGGATCAGAGGCACATCCCTGTGCCTTTGATCCTACCGCAACATCCTGTTGCTGCTTTCGAACAAACAACTGGTCGGCAGCTTGATGCCGCTGAGACGGATTCTTTTTAGAGCAGCGACAGGATGTCGCGGTAGCCCGGCAGGGGCATGGATGCCCCTTCGGGGCGGCGGCTAAAAGAATCCGTGTTAGTGGCATTGTGGGGGTTGTTCAACAAAAAAGCCCCGACGAATCAGGGCTTTGCAGTTGACTTCAGCAAATGCTTAAACCGCTTTTGCCTGCGCTGCCGCATTACCAATATACGCTGCTGGTGTCATGGCGTTCAGCTCGTCTTTCACTGCTTGTGGCAGCTCCAGGCTAGCAATAAAGTCGCCCATGGCATCCTGAGTGATGGCTTTGCCACGAGTGAAGGCTTTCAGCTTCTCGTATGGCTGTTCAATGCCATAACGGCGCATCACGGTTTGGATTGGCTCGGCCAATACTTCCCAGGCGTTATTAAGATCTTCAGCTAAACGCTGTTCGTTGACTTCCAGCTTGCTAATGCCTTTCATGGTCGCTGCATAAGCAATCAGGCTATAACCAGCACCAACACCCATGTTGCGCAGTACGGTAGAGTCCGTCAGGTCACGCTGCCAGCGAGAGATTGGCAGTTTTTGCGCCATGTGTGCCAGAACCGCATTGGCTAAGCCCAGGTTACCTTCGGAGTTTTCGAAGTCGATTGGGTTAACTTTGTGCGGCATAGTCGAAGAGCCCACTTCGCCAGCAATGGTCTTCTGCTTGAAGTAACCGTTGGAGATGTATGCCCAGATATCGCGGTCGAAGTCGATTACGATGGTGTTGAAACGAGCGATGGCATCAAACAGCTCAGCGATGTAATCGTGTGGCTCGATCTGAGTGGTGTACGGGTTCCAGTTAATGCCTAAAGAAGTAACGAACTCTTCGGCATTCGCTTGCCAGTCAACGTCCGGGTAAGCGGAGATGTGAGCGTTGTAGTTACCAACCGCGCCGTTGATTTTGCCCAGCATCTGCACGTCTTCGATTTGCTTGATCTGGCGCTCCAGGCGAGCCACCACGTTTGCCATCTCTTTACCCAGAGTAGAAGGAGAGGCGGTTTGGCCGTGGGTGCGGGATAACATTGGCAGTTCGGCGTGCTCATGAGCCAGGGCGCGAATCGCATTGGCGATGTCACGCATCGCTGGCAGCAGAACCTCATCACGACCCGCACGCAGCATGATGGCATGCGACAGGTTGTTGATGTCTTCCGAGGTGCAGGCGAAGTGAACAAATTCGTTGACCTTGTTCAGCTCTTCATTGCCTTCAAACTTCTCTTTGATGAAGTACTCAACCGCTTTTACATCATGGTTAGTCGTAGCTTCAATATCTTTGATGCGTTGTGCATCGGCCTCGCTGAAATCGCTGACGATGGCATCCAGCTGTGCCTGAGTTTCGGCAGAAAAAGCCGGTACTTCAGTAATGGCTTCGTGAGCAGCCAGGCGTTGCAGCCAACGGATTTCTACTTCGACGCGGGCACGAATCAGGCCGTATTCAGAAAAAATCGGGCGCAGAGCGGCGGTTTTGCTGCCGTAGCGGCCATCAATAGGAGAAATTGCAGTTAACGCAGACAGTTCCAAAGAGGTGGACATACGTAATCTCAACGAGGCAGTGAATGAAAAGGCGCAAGATTCTAACGGATTTTTCCCCTGAACTCAGCTATTGGGGGAAAATTCTCTGCCATTAATTGCAACATAAAGATGGTAAACTCGATTTTTGTTTATTGGTCGTAGCTTTTACGGACTGTTATTTGTTATTGGTTCACCTTCATGCTTGATTCACTGTTAACCTATTCTGATCATCCGGCCTGGATTGTTCTCATCATTATTGTTTCCACCTTTATGCTCGAAGACCTGGCGATCATTGGTGCCGCCTTATTGGCCGCCAGTGGCAAAGTCTCGGCAGAGGTGGCGTTTCTAGCGACCTGTACCGGCATGTTTATCGGCGACTCGGCTCTGTACCTGTTTGGCCGGGCTGCGCATTTTTCCCCCTGGTTAGCAAAACGCTTTCAGCACAATATGATTCAGCGTCAGGTGGCGCCATTGCAAAAAGCGCCGTGGCACCAGTTAGCACTGATCCGCTGTATGCCGGGGTTGCGCACGTTTGGTTATATCGCCTGTGGTCTGGCAAAAGTACCTGGCTGGACTTTCACTATTGCGAATGTTGTGTCCATCTGGGTGTGGGCCGCCGCTATTTTTGGTGTGGCGTATGTTTTCGGTAAGCAATATGCCGACTCCATGGCCGAGTGGTTGTGGTGGTTGTTGCCGGTGGCGTTGACTGTTTTTATTCTGGGGCAGCGCAAACTGCGCCAGAATATGGAAGAGGAAGACTTTCGTAATTCAGAGCAGGCAGGTTGAGCCAGTCATTATGCAATGGCAATGGCAATGGCGCCTTTATTAACGCCTTCAAAGGCTTGTGCTTTTATCTCAGCGTTGGGGAATTGCAGTTTGATGGTCTGAGCCAGGTGGCTGGCAATAAATTCGACCGTGGTGTCAGTGTTCATCAGATAACAGTGATCTTCCGGCATCCATAATTCAAACTCACCTTGCTGTGCCTGATAGCGATAGTGAATTTCGCCGTTATCATGTGACACAATATCCTCCTGGCTGCCCAGGTAAATATCCGCCCATTGTCTTGCCCAGAGTTGTTCCTGTTCAGCAGAACGTTGTCCGTCAATAAAAATCTTAATGCGAGAGCGATGGCCATGGGCTATACGCTGGCAGTTTCCATCGTGTTTTTTCAGGCCATGACTGTAGTGGTAAGAGGCACCGTTGATGGCTTCCGCTTCAAAACTGAGAGTCAGCTGTTCGACATTAACCGGAAAAAAGGCGCGCAATTGTTCGCGACACCATTGTGCCACCGACTCTGCATTAATGGCTTCTGCATCGACCAGAGCAACGGCTTGTTTGGGCGCTTTCATCCGCAATGTTTTGCCATCAGCGTATTGCCAGCTCAGATCCACCCGATCGTTTTCGAGGGTATAACTCAGATTGGGGCTTTTGACTGGCAACAATAAACGGTGATCCACATCGTCATCCAGCCAGTTGCGCAGTACTTTTTTTACCACGCCAAAATCACAAATCATTCCCTGATCATCAAGGGCGCCATCCAGCAGGGCTGAGGCCCACCAGGTTTCACCGACCATGCCGCGCTGGGCATCCAGGTAGCTGAAATCGACATTGGTTAACTGATCAACGAATAATTGCATAGAGCCTCCAAAAAGCGGCGGGCATTTTAGCCAAAAAGCCTGTGCCTGTTAACTCTGCTGACTACCTGGACAGAATTATTTTCATCATTTACCAAACCTTACGGCCGCAACAGCAAACACAGGCAAATAAACCCTGTTATGATAGCGGCCATTTCGTGTCAGCGTTGTCTTAATCTTGGCCGCCCTCAATGTTCAAAATTGGCATAGGGATTTAAAATTGGCCTGGAGGCAGTGCAATCAACATTTGATGGTTTAGGAAGTTATGCAAAAACATGGGTTTATGCCGATTGCTGTATTGATGGCAGCTGTTCTGGCGGCAGGATGTAGTAACGACTCTGATAGTGATTCCAGTGACTCAAATATTGATGTCTCGGTACAGGTGAATCAGGAAGATATTCAGTATGGCCTGGTGCGCTCACAAATTATTGCGGCTTCGGGTCTGCCTTCTGCTGATTTTGAGTTACAGCCAATAGTCTCTTCTGCAGAAGCCGATACTGAAGGTCAGGTAACCATCGCCATTCCCGAAAACGACCTTCACCAGTTTCAACTCACTGGTCGTGAGCAGGATCTGAGTCGTGATGCGAACGGAACAACACGCACCTGTCAGTGGGTAGCGGGTTGTGCCAATAACGTTGCTTTTGCCTCTACCTATCCAGTCACCACAGGCATGGACTGGCGAACGGTTGCGTTCGGGTTGCGTAATAATGAACACGTTCGTTTAACGCCGCTCACTGACCTGGCAGCCGAACTGGGGTTGCAGCTGAGTTATGTGGAAAATCTTCAAGGAGATGATTCACTGGGGATTACTCCAGAACAAAATGTTTGGGTTGAAACCGGGTTTTATTCTCCAAACTCTGCTGTTCAATCGATTTCCCAGGTCAGCAAATTATTCGCTATTGATGATATTCAGACCCGTGAGCCTGCGGATCTGACACAGCTGAATGAGTGGGCAACGGTAAACACTGGTGCTGCTCTCTACTCAATCCGTTACGGCGCGATTCTCGCCGCCTGGCAAAAACTGTCTCAGGACTACACCGCTGCAAATCCGGATAAAGGCACGTTTGCTCAGGCGGTTGGCGCAGATTTGGTCAGCAATAAAGGACAATTGATTCAGTCGGGTGGCGACCAGGCGGTGTCTCTGGCGCAGATTTACACCCTGGCAGCCGACAACCTGAAGCAGGTTGAAGGGCTGAATGCCGAGGTGTCGGCATTTGTCGCCTCAGTCGTTAACTCGTTGGAGTCAGAAGCGGCAGTATTAAACGGCAACCCAGGTCAGCTTACTGCGATTGTGCCGGAAACCGTGGCCACACTAATTGGTGAGAGTCTGGCGAATGATATCGAGTTGGGCATTGAACGCTCAAAAGCCTTTTTACGTTTGTTAGGTGATGGTAGCGGTTTCTTTGAAACTGGTTATCAGGAGCGCATTAAGGCTTATCGTGATGAATTGCGTCAAATTGGTAATGATCAACAAGCTAACTTTAATGCCATCGTTGATGCTTTCATCAAAACACGCCAGTTATACCTGGAGTGTCTGTCCGCCAACGGTGCCTGCCCGACCCATGAAGGTGAGCCTGGTTGGGAATGGCTGCAATCGGCCAGTTTTGCGAACAATGTCTTAACCATTAATAACGGACAGGTGACAGTCTCTCAGGCGGTTGCTGATGTTAATCCATCCGATACCGATGATAACCCGGCTCAGTCACAGGCGATTGATCTGTTGATTAAGGGTACTTACCAGCAGGGTGGCTTAACCTTTGTGGTTGACCATACCTATACCGATGCGGATGAGCGTGACGAAATATCGGTGCCGGCTGGCATTCGTATTTTTTACCCGCAAGCCGTTTCTGAAATTCAAACCACAATGGAAGAAATTGCTTATGAAATCCGTTGGGCTGATTTCAACTTTTCAGCCAATGAAGGACAGGCGAATGAATTTGAACTGGAAGGTGCATTTACCCAATTTTATCGTGGTGTAAAAAATCCGGATAACGACGCGGATGAACGCCGTTTTAATATTGAGACGGTCACGTTGCGTGGCCGTATTTCCGATACCATTCAGGGTGAAAACTCTGACGATAATGATTTCACCACCCTGAGCTTATCGGCGCGCTCACTCAATGCCGATACGTTTTATCCTGAGCTGAAGTTTGCTTCCTTTAATGGCTTTTTATCCGAGCGTACCAATCCGGCTCATCCTGAAGGCAGTGTAGAAAGTGATCTGGCGATGTATCGCTTTGGCCAGGAACAGTTACAGGTTCAGGTTGCTGAATATTTTGACCTGATCGTGCCGCTCGGTGAGTCGCTTCGTTATCGTTTCTTACCCACTCGTTCAGTGGAAGACGATTCTGACCTGGACGGTGATGGTGATCGAGATGACTTTGTCATTACTCATGATTTCGAGCGTTGTACGTTAAAGAACGACAATGGCAGCTGGGTGGTCGATCGTTGTGATGGTCGCCAGCGTTTATTGGGCGAACGTGATGTTCAGGACTCTCTGAATCAGCTGTGGGAAGTGGGGGTGTTATCGCGGATTAATATCGACAATCGTGGCACCTATTTTATCGATTGGCCAACCGTTAAAAATCCCGATAACCAGCAGTGTCTGATTCTGGATGAGGTGACAGGTACGGCTTCGATGAGTGGCACACTGTACGCTCCTGTGGTGTTGGGATTAAATGCATTGCGCTTTACCACCGAAGTCGTGCTCGACGATGATGATTCCAGTACCAGTGACCCGCGTACTTTGCTGGATGCTTCTCTTTTGTTATCAACTCCGGATAGTTATCAGGTCAATGCGGCCATTTCACACGATTACAGTGAGACAAGTGCTGATAGCGGATTAACGTTGGGAACGGGCTCAGGCCTCGATCAGATTGTGCTGAGCTACGACACCCGTGGGGAAGTGGCGAAATCCGGAAACGTTACCATCTTCAAAGACGGTGTTTCTTTGACACTGGATGATGGCTCGACGGAAACGGTGGATAGTACGCTGGTTACGTCGGTTCGCCAGCAGAGCAGCGCGGCGCCGTTGCCATATACGTTTGTGAGCAATGCTGAAGGCCGCTTTGAGCGTTGTGTGTTGCGCAATGACGCTGAAGCTGAAGACGCCTCGACATTAGAAGATGCCATTATCCCAATTAACTTCCGTGGCGTTGTTTACGGCCAGATTCGTCAGGAAAACAATATCTGGGTTGCTCGTTTTGTGAACGGCGAATTTGTAGTTGTTGGCAGATAAAGTGCGTGTGGCTAAGGTTGTCGGCTGACAACCTTAGCATTCTCTCCGATTGTTTTTGACGTACTTCTTGTACCGAAACGGGTGATTAAATCATCACGCCCGGGGCAATGTGGTGGGGCAACTTCACCACGGTACTAGGCCTGTCTGTTTTCCTTCCTTTAAGCCACGGATGCTTTTCGCCGGTCAATCCCGGCTGAATCTTTTCGATTTTTCCACCGTGTTTCAGAAATTGTTCAATGTGTTTTTCCAGCTCCTGCTGACGCTGCTCGGCGGGTGCCTGCTTTTTGTTACTCATACATGACCTCTTTGAATTCATACATGATGCATCTTTTATGTATAGGTATTGTATAGCTTTTGTCTTTCACGCGAAAAGTATGGAAATGTCAGCAGTTAAAGGGGAGAGGCAGCAGGTCAGACACAATGAATCAAAGTGGCAGTGCATAGCTCGTATTTATGCGCCTTATCCCGGACATAAATTTGGGTTATAGGAGAAGACTGAATCGATAGGTATACTTCGGCGACTTTATATTGGGTTAGCTGTTTTATTGAGTGCCATGGCCTATAAAACACCTGACTGTATGGACTCGGGTTCTGCATGGCAGAATCCATTATTAACTTGAGGCTTAATCATGACTGCATACGTTCAGAAGGGTGGCATCCAGGTCGCTCAGGAACTGTACGATTTCATCACCGACAAAGCGATTCCAGGTACCGGCGTTGATGCCGAAAAATTCTGGGCAGACTTTGACCAAATCGCTAACGAGCTGGCTCCTAAGAATAAGGCGCTGCTGGCTAAGCGTGATGATCTGCAAGCTAAAATCGATGCATATCACTCTGAGCGTCGCGGTCAGGATTTAAACTTCCCGGAATACAAAGCATTCCTGCAGGAAATTGGCTACCTGCTGCCAGAAGGTGAAGACTTTGCGGCGACAACGGCCAATGTTGAGCCTGAAATTGCTCAAATGGCTGGCCCTCAGCTGGTTGTGCCGATCATGAATGCACGTTTTGCTCTGAACGCTTCCAACGCTCGTTGGGGTTCTCTGTACGATGCGCTGTACGGCACTAAAGCAATCTCTGAAGAAGGTGGCGCAGAGAAAGGTCCTGGTTACAACCAGGTACGTGGCGACAAAGTTATCGCTTATGCCCGTAACTTCCTGAACGAAGCAGCGCCTCTGGCGGCTGGCGATCAAGCTGATAGCACTAAATACGCGATCGAAGATGGCAAGTTGGTTGTGACTCTGAAAGACGGTTCTGTAACTGGTCTGAAAGACGAAGCTCAACTGCAAGGCTTCACCGGTGACGCGAGCGCACCGACTGGCATCCTGCTGCAAAACAACGGCCTGCGTTTTGAAATTCAGATCGATGCTACTAGCCCAATCGGTTCTACCGATGCGGCTGGCGTAAAAGACATCGCGATGGAATCGGCACTGACCACCATTATGGACTGTGAAGACTCCGTTGCTTGTGTTGATGGCGCAGACAAAGTGATTGCTTATGGCAACTGGTTAGGTCTGATGAAAGGCGACCTGGCTGAAGAAGTTTCCAAAGGTGGCACGACCTTTACTCGTACAATGAACCCAGACCGTGAGTACACCGGCCTGAATGGCGAGACTTTCACTGTGAAAGGCCGCTCGATGCTGTTCGTACGTAACGTTGGTCACCTGATGACTAACCCTGCAATCCTGCTGGCTGATGGTTCTGAAGTGCCGGAAGGCATCATGGATGCCATGATGACCACCATGATCGCTATGCACGATCTGAAAGGTAATGCGCCATTCCAGAACTCGACGACTGGTTCTGTGAACATCGTTAAACCTAAGATGCACGGTCCTGAAGAAGTTGCGTTCGCAAACGAACTGTTTGGTCGTGTTGAAGATGCTCTGGGTCTGCCACGCTTCACTATGAAGATGGGCATCATGGACGAAGAACGTCGCACCACCGTTAACCTGAAAGAGTGTATCCGTTCTGCGAAAGACCGTGTTGTATTCATTAACACTGGCTTCTTAGACCGTACTGGTGACGAGTTGCACACCTCTATGCTGGCAGGTCCTTTTGTTGCTAAGACTGTTATGAAGCAACAAACCTGGATCAACGCTTACGAAGATTGGAACGTAGACACTGGTCTGGAAACTTCCCTGTCTGGCCGTGCTCAGATCGGTAAAGGCATGTGGCCGATCCCGGATGAGATGGGCATGATGATGGAGCAGAAAATTGGCCACCCTAAAGCCGGTGCTAACACGGCATGGGTTCCATCTCCAACGGCTGCGACTCTGCACGCTATGCACTACCACACAGTAGACGTATTCGCCGTACAGGAAGAGCTGAAGAAGCGTGAACACGCCAACGTAGATGACATCCTGACTGTGCCTCTGATGAGCAAAGCAGAAGCCGATGCGCTGACGCCTGAGTTCATCCAGAACGAAATCGACAACAACTGTCAGGGTATCCTGGGTTACGTTGTACGTTGGGTTGACGCGGGTGTTGGTTGTTCCAAAGTACCTGATATCAACAACGTTGGCCTGATGGAAGACCGCGCAACTCTGCGTATCTCTTCTCAGCACGTGGCTAACTGGTTAGAGCACGGCATCTGTACTAAAGAACAGGTTGAAGACAGCCTGAAGCGTATGGCTGCTGTTGTAGATGGTCAGAATGCTAACGATCCTGCTTACATTGCGATGGCGCCAAACTTTGATGGCATCGCGTTCCAGGCAGCTTCTGATCTGATCTTCAAAGGTAAAGAGCAGCCAAGTGGTTACACTGAGCCACTGCTGCACGCTTACCGCCTGAAGTTCAAAGCGGCTCAGTAAGTTAAGCCGTTCGGTCATCAGCGCTCAGGCGTTGATGACGCGTTAAAAAACCCCGGTTCTCGTATGAGGCCGGGGTTTTTTTATGCCTGCTTGTCTGCTCCCAGATGCCTGTCTGATTTTTTGCCTTATACCAATGTCTATTTTTACTTGCTGGTGTATGTTTTATGATCTGTTCCACATAGCGATACGAAACGTATCGTTTTATAAGAAATAATATGCGGGAACAGCTCTATGAATAACAAAAGTGATACAGAACAGAAGCCAGGCCCATTAGCAGGAATCACCGTGTTGGACTTTTCTCGTGTGTTAGCGGGACCATACTGCACCATGATTCTGGCGGACCTGGGTGCCCGGGTTATCAAAATTGAGCGCTTTGGTACCGGTGATGATACGCGCGCATTCGGCCCTTTCGTTGGTGATGATTCGGCTTATTTCATGTGCTTTAACCGTGGCAAAGAAAGTATTTCGCTGGATATCAAATCTCCACGTGATCGTGAGTTGTTAGAGCGCTTGCTGGATGAAAGTGATGTGGTGGTAGAGAACTTCCGTCCTGGCGTCATGGAGCGTCTGGGTTATGGCCCGGAGCGCTTAGCGAAAACCCACCCGCATATTGTCTATACCTCGATTTCCGGTTTCGGCCACAGTGGCCCGTTCAGTGAATTGCCGGGTTACGACATGGTGGTGCAGGCCATGGGTGGGGTGATGAGTCTGACCGGTTGGCCGGGGGCGGAGCCAGCTCGGGTCGGAACCAGCTTTGGTGATCTTGGTGCCGCACTGTTTGGCGTGATCGGAATTTTATCGTCTCTATACAGCCGCAGTCGCGATGCACAGGGTGCGCGTGTTGATATCGGCATGCTGGATTGTCAGGCCGCTCTGATGGAAACCGCCTTGGCTCGTTACGATGTGGAAGGTGTGGTACCAACCCGGACCGGTGACAACCATCCATCGTTAGCGCCGTTTGAAACCTTTATGGCTGAGGATGAAAAGTTTGTCATCTGTGCCGGTAACGACACTCTGTTCTTATTAATGGCCGATGCGTTGGGTTCTCCGCAATTGGCGTTAAAACCTGAGTTTCTGACCAATGATCTGCGTGTACAAAACCGTAAGCAACTGGTTAAAGACGTAGAAGAAATCACAAAAACCAAGCCGATGCAGCACTGGATCGATGCCCTGAATGAAGAAGGGGTGCCGTGTGCTCCGATCAATACCATCGACCGTCTGTTTACTCATCCGCAGCTACTGGCTCGCAACATGATTATTAAGGTGCAGGGCGAAAATGACCGCCCGGTCAGAACCGCTGGCAACCCTATCAAGATGAGTACGGTGTCGGAAGTTGATCCTGAGGTGCCGATTAAATCTCCGGCGCTGAATGAGCATCGTGAAGCCATTCTTGAAGAACTGATGTCTGGCAATGGAGCCTATGCTCCGGCGGCTAAGGCTCAGACCGATTTTGATTCAACCCATGAAGACTCCTGAAAAGCCGTTTCGGCAGTTAAACAACAACCGTCAATAAAGAGTTAGGTACCCACAATGAACAAAAAAAATACCACAACAGCGAAAAAAAGTGCCGAGCCAAAACCGCAAGCGGCTGAAGCAACAGAAGAAGTCATTCTGGTCGAGAAGCGTGATCGGGTGGGCATTATCACCTTACATCGCCCAAAAAGTCTGAATGCGCTTAATCGTCAGTTGGCGCGTGAGGTGGTTGATACGCTCAAAGCTTTTGATGCCGACGACAACATTGGTGCCGTCGTGATTACTGGCAGTGCGCGTGCTTTTGCAGCGGGTGCTGACATCGAAGAAATGGCGAATCTGAGCTATGCCGAATTTTATTGTGACGACATTTTTGCCCCGTGGGATGAGCTGCGTGCCATCAAAAAGCCAATTATTGCGGCCGTTGGTGGTTATGCCCTGGGCGGTGGTTGTGAGCTGGCACTGATGTGCGACTTCATCATTGCTGCAGAAGATGCGCAGTTTGGCCAGCCAGAAATCAAACTGGGTATTTTGCCGGGTATTGGTGGCTCTCAGCGTCTGACGAATGCCGTGGGTAAAGCCTTGGCAATGGATCTGGTATTAACCGGTCGCACCATTGACGCCCAGGAAGCGAAGTCAGCAGGCATGGTTGCCCGCGTGGTACCCGCCAATGAGTTATTACAGGTTGCTCTGGAAGCGGCTCATACCGTTGCCGGTTATAACGACCCGGCTGTGCGTATGGCAAAAGAAGCGGTCAATGTTGCGTTTGAAACCAGCCTGACCGAAGGCATCCGCCATGAGCGCCGTTTATTCCAGGCAGCATTTGCTACCGAAGGACAGAAAGAAGGAATGCACGCGTTTATTGCCAAGCGTGCACCGGTTTTCCGTCATCGCTGATAACAGCTTCTGAGTGCATGAAGCACTCCTTTCACCGCTGCTGCGGCAGCGGTGCTTTTTAATTTTTATGACGCCATAACGAGGAGTCAATATGTCTACTCAAGTAATTCTTCCCCGCATTATGCAGGTTGGTGAAGGTGCCAGTCAGGAAATCCCGAATGTATTGGCAAGCCTGGGCTGCAAACGTCCATTAATTATCACAGACAAAATGATGGTCGAGTTGGGTTATGCCAGCCGCATTCAGGATGTGCTGGCAAAAGACTCCATCACTGCGGATGTGTTTGATGACACCGTGCCGGAACCGACGGTAGCTTCCATTCAGGCCGGTGTTGATACCGTTCGTGATGGCGACTACGACAGCATTATTGCACTGGGCGGTGGTAGCCCGATTGACAGCGCCAAGGCGATTGCAATTTTGGGTAAATACGGCGGCACCATGCGTGATTATAAGTTCCCGCGTGTTGTGCTGGAGCAGGGGCTGCCGATTGTTGCTGTACCAACAACCGCAGGTACCGGGTCTGAAGTAACGCGTTTTACCATCATTACGGATGAAACCAGCGATGAAAAAATGTTGTGTGTTGGTATTGGTTTTATGCCAGTGGCAGCGCTGGTGGATTATGAGCTGACACTGAGCTTGCCACCACGTATCACAGCCGATACCGGTATCGATGCCTTGACCCACGCGATTGAATCTTACGTGAGTAAAAAAGCAAGCCCGTACAGTGACAGTCAGGCTTTGTCGGCGATGAAACTGTTGGGGCCTAATTTGCGTCGTGCTTATCACGATGGCTCAGATAAAGACGCTCGTGAAGCCATGATGCTGGGTTCAACCCTGGCGGGTGTGGCATTTTCCAACGCCTCGGTTGCTTTGGTTCACGGCATGAGTCGTCCAATTGGTGCTGCTTTCCATGTGCCACATGGCTTGTCGAATGCCATGTTACTGCCGGCGGTAACCGCTTTTTCTATTCCGGCAGCTCCTGAACGTTATGCCGATTGTGCGCGTGCTATGGGGGTGGCGGATTCGCAGGACAGCGACGAGGCGGCCAATCAAAAATTACTGCAGGAATTAACCGCTCTGAATGAAGAGTTACAGGTTCCAACGCCGGCGCAGTTCGGTATTGACCGTGATGCTTTTCATGACCTGATGCCAGTAATGGCCGAGCAAGCGTTAGCTTCCGGTTCTCCTGGTAATAACCCTCGGGTACCCAGCAGCGATGAGATCGTCGCGATCTATCGTCAGCTTTGGTAATCCATTCATTAAATAATCAGTGGCTTTATTGGCGTTGCGTTAAGCATGAAGCCACTTATCTCAGTAGCAGAGGACATATTATGAGTACTATCGGACATTTAATTAATGGTCGCGTTGTGACCGAGGGCGGTCGCAAGCAGGAAGTTTACAACCCGGCGACGGGTGCAGCCGAAAAAGAAGTGGTATTGGCCACCAAAGCAACGGTTGAAGAAGCCATTGCCTGTGCTCAGGCAGCTTATCCGGCCTGGCGAGATACACCGCCGATTAAGCGCGCCCGTATCATGTTTAAGTTTAAAGAATTGCTGGAAGCCAATGCCGATAAAATCTGTGAATTGATTGGCCAGGAGCACGGCAAAATTTCTCACGATGCGGCCGGTGAGTTACAGCGTGGTATTGAAAATGTTGAATATGCTTGTGGTATTCCAGAGCTGTTAAAAGGCGAATACAGCAAAAACGTTGGCCCAGGTATTGACTCCTGGAGCGAGTTTCAGCCGCTGGGTGTAGTTGCTGGTATTACGCCGTTTAACTTTCCTGTCATGGTGCCGCTGTGGATGTATCCAATGGCGATTGCTTGCGGTAATACGTTCGTATTGAAACCGTCTGAACGTGACCCGAGCTCGACCCTGTATGTGGCTCAACTGCTGCAGGAAGCGGGTTTACCGGATGGTGTGATTAATGTCGTCAACGGTGATAAAGAAGCCGTGGATACATTGCTGAACGATGAGCGCGTTAAAGCGGTGAGCTTTGTTGGTTCAACCCCAATCGCTGAGTACATCTACACCACGGCCAATGCCAACGGTAAGCGTTGTCAGGCGTTGGGTGGCGCTAAAAACCACGCGATTGTGATGCCGGACGCCGATATTGATAACGCCGTAAACCAATTGTTGGGAGCTGCATTTGGCTCTTCGGGCGAGCGTTGCATGGCGCTATCTGTGGCCGTTGCGGTTGGAGATGCGGCAGCAGACGCTCTGGTATCCAAAATGCAAGCCGCCATGGCTGACCTGAAAGTGGGTGTTTACAGTGAAAGCAGCAACGATTTTGGTCCGGTGATTACCGCAGCACACCGTGACAAGGTAGTGGGCTTTATCAACAGTGCCGAGGCCGATGGTGCCAATGTTGTGGTTGATGGTCGTAACCCTGAGGTGGCCGGTTATGAAAAAGGCTTTTTTGTGGGTGGCACCCTGATTGACCGCGTTACACCACAAATGGACAGCTATCAGCAGGAGATTTTTGGTCCTGTGCTACAGGTGGTGCGGGTGAATACCATGGAGGAAGCCATGGCATTGATTGATGACCACGAGTACGGCAACGGTACCTGTATTTTCACTCGTGATGGTGAAGCCGCTCGTTATTTCTCAGACCATATTCAGGTTGGTATGGTGGGAATTAACGTTCCTCTGCCAGTGCCGGTGGCTTATCACAGCTTTGGTGGTTGGAAGCGTTCACTGTTTGGTGATTTGCATGCCTATGGCCCGGATGGTGTTCGTTTTAACACTAAGCGTAAAACCATCACTCAACGTTGGCCTTCGGCAGGTGTACGCGAGGGAGCTTCTTTCTCCATGCCAACCATGAAGTAAATTGCTGGTTGCTGCCAGCGTTACTCAACCCTGAGAGTAACGCTGGCTTTTTTTTGTTTTGCGTATCTTGCGGCCATCATATAATGGCCGTAACAGCAGACAGTAGGGTTTATAATGACGGCGGAAAGTAAAAAAGGTTCTTCGGTTATCCGTGCGCTTGAGATCATCGAAGCCGTTGCTCAGGCTGAGCGGCCTTTGAGCCCAGCTGATATTTCATTGTTGTTGGATATACCCAAACCCAGTGTGCACCGGATACTGCAACAGCTGGTCGCCGAAGGCTATCTGCAGGCAAATATGCGTGGTTTGATGATTCCTGCGGAGCGATTACACAAAACGGCTTTAGGAATACTGTTTGCCAGTCGTTTTAAAGCGTCGCGCCAGGCTATCCTGCAAAACCTGGCTGATATTACGGGTGAAACCTGCGGTATTTCGATTCCCAATGGAATCGAAATGATTTATTACGACAGGGTCCAAACCAACTGGCCATTACAACTGCATTTGCCGGTAGGAAGTCATACGCCGATCTGGTGTACCGCCAGCGGTAAGTTATACCTGAGCTCATTGACGGAAGAACGTCGCCGTCGGATTCTGAAAAACCTTCCTTTAACTCAGTATGCGCGGAATACCCTGACGACTCCTGAAGCGTTAGAAATTGAGCTGCAGCAGATTGCTGATAATGACATTGGTACGGATAATGAGGAATTTGTTGATGGCCTCGTGGCCGTGTCTGTTCCTATCCGTGATCAGAAAGGCAGGTTGGCAGCGTGCTTGTTCACGCACGCTCCGGTACTGAGAAAAACGCTGGATGACCTGTTGGCGTTTGAGCCGGTGTTAAAGCAAGCGGCTTCACAGCTGCAAGAATTGACCGGATGATCGGTCCGTTGCACTTATCATGACATTTATAGACTTATGCCAACAGAGCGGCCATGAGTGTAAAGCTTGGAAAAACCCGGCGTTTGTCGGGTTTTTTTATGCCTTTTAGACAGCAACAGGTGTAAAGTAACGGCAGAAAAGCTGAACTATCGCTTTTGTCGATAGTCAGTTGTCATAGTGCCAGATCAACAAAGAATAATAACTATGTCTATATCTCACCTCATCGTGTTTATCCGTTCGTTGTATAGAACGATCACTTCCGCTTCTCATGTCAGATTTGTATTTCTTGCCCTGATAAGCATGGCGACAATCGCTGTGTCCGGTTGCAGTGGTAACTCATCCAGTGGCGGATCTTCTTCGGCGGGTGAGGTGGTTGAGCGTGTGCGTGGTTATGTGGGCGCGGCTAACATCACTAAAGCCAGTATTCAGGCTGTTCCAATCACCAACCAGGGGCAACCTGAGCTGGAAGTTGGTCAGGACAACCAGGTGTCTTTTGCCGGGGTAAAAACCACGTCGACGCCATTAGGGTTTTATCAAGCGGTTATTTCTAATGAGCGGGTTGGCTATCCAACGGTGGTGATTGCTTTGCCGGTGGAAGATACCACGGTGATGCGTTGTGAATCGGTTAAAGGCTGTGATGGTGTCGCGTATCAGGGCGAAGTATCAATGGATGACAGCTTTGAATATCGTGCTTTGGTCACTGATATTGCAGCCGATATGGCGATTAACGTTAACTGGCTGACCCATGTCGCAAATGCTTATGCGTACACGGCCTACATCGATACCACCGATGATGGGGTGAATAACCCAACGGTACCTCGTGAAGGGGTGTATAGCCGTTATCGAATTGATTTAGCTAATAAACAAGTGTCGGCCATTTTTTCAGTGCCGGATATCATTTCAGTTCAACCAATTGCACCATCGGAAATTGCTGCACCGACGTCACTTAATCTGGCTCTTCAGGAGCAGGGGATTTACCTCGGCGCCTTGCTGTCATCAATCCAGATGCTGAAACCTGAAAATCAAACCTATACCCAGTTTCTGAATGGCATTATTGAAGAATTTAATTTACGTCAGGCTTCCTGGCTGATGAAACGTGCGGATGGTCAGGATGGTGTGGCCTTATACGATATTTTCAGCGCAGCACGCACCATTCTGGCGGACAACATTCAGTTTTTAAGAAACCAGGGGGCGCAGGTTCCGTCGATTGCTGACCAGGTTGTGTCAACGTTATCGAATCGTTTGGCTGTTTTAGAGAGCCGTGAAGGTGAATATCTGGATGCCCCACAAGTTGATCTATCACAATCCGCTGAAAATGAATTTAACCGGATCAATGAAGCGAAATTTTTTATTAAGGATTTAAATGATCGCTTTTTAAACTTCACGGGTCAGGATGCCGATAAGCCTTCATTTATTGATCGCGATTATGTTGCCCATGTGAATCGTTATATCGATGACGTGAATGTGGCATTAGAAACGACGGCTCCCGATCTGATGACTGGTTTTGCAACCATTCGTGATGGCATTAAATATTATGCTTCGGCACTTAACGGCTCAGCTGACGCGAGCAACCTTCTGGCACAGGCGGGTCGGGTTCAGTTAGAAAGAATCCAGCTGCCTGATAATGAAGGTATTGAGGATGAAACTGGGGTATCCGATAAACTGGCCATTATTTCAGGTAATGACAAATTATATCTGAGCGTGGTTGGCGATGATGATACGCCACGCAAACCTGCAGATGGGAAGTTCTTTTTGTTCCGTCTGTATATCGAAGGTGTATTACGTGAAGGCAGTACGCGTTTTGAATTTAACGTCGGAACTGACAGCAGTAATAAACAGAATAAGCCTTATATCGAAGTTGAATACGAGAACGACTACACAACCCTGCCATTGTTTGAGTCGGCGGAGCCACTGACCTATCAGCTTGTCTGGCCCGAGGTGAAAACCACCAAAGCGGGCGGTGAAACCACTCATGATTTAACACAGTTATTTGAAGCAGAACTGGTAGGTATTGCTGATCCGCTGCAACCTGACAGTGAGTTCCGTTACAACGCTAAAACCATTCGTTATCGCTTGATCACAGACGGACCAAACCTGAATTCTCCGGCCGATGAAGACGATATTCTGAAAGACTCTGCCGAAGGGGTGGTGACACTGAGTTCATCGGCCTGGAGTGTTTATTATCCGGAAAATAAATGGCCGTCGATCAGCGACTATCTGACATTCCGCCCGGGCTTTGATATCACCAGCCAGGAAGACTCAGTTTTCCGTTACTTCTCTTCAACAGAAACAGTGAACGATAACGGCCAGAACCGTGATGTTAATTATATTGATGTGGTGACATTGGACGCCGTGGGCAATCCTCAGCAAGGCGAGCGCTACCGCCAATATCCACATGCATCCGATGCCAGCCTGTTTGCTATGCAGCGCTGTGATCTTGATATTTCCGACATCAACAACCCGGTTGTTGGCGGTTGTGACGACAGGCAAAACCGCAAAGAGTCTGCTACCCATAATGCATCTCAGGCAACGGTTGAACAGCTGGCGCAAAAACTGGTGCAGAATATTTATCCAGTGGCTGCCCGAGGTCATTTCCGCATCGCTTTTCCAACGTCTATTTCCGGTGTGGCGGCTGATTTAAAACAAAATCAGTGGGTGGAGTTAAAAGGGCGTGTGGTTCGTTATGCTGACAATTTATTTGAGTATCAGTCCGGGCGTGAGACCCCACAAGGGGCAGATGTCTCTAATGACTATCTCGATATTGTGGTGAATGATGAACGTGGTAATCCTGCCATTCTTCAGCGCTATCGCCTGCACCTGATCAGTGGTGAAACTGAGAAATATAACCTTGAGCGTTGCTCATTAACGCTGAATAGCAGTGGTGCTCGTGAAGTCAGCAGTTGTGACGCCAGAACCGAGGTCAGCGGTGAGCCAAGTTTGACGGGTATGCTCAGCGCGTTATCCGATCTGTCGTTTGTGGTTCCCGGACGTGGCAGTTACCAGTTACAACTGAATAAACGTTATGAGGTTGTTGATGACGAAGAAGTCGCAACCGTTACTGGTTTCCAGGCGAATACGGCGGTGGCTGTGGATGGCGCATTGGTTGCGCCAATCAGCCTGGGTGTTGATTTATTAACCGTGCGCTTGGCCGCCGATCTGCATAATCGTAATAGCGGTCAGGAGTTAGAAAAAATTGGCCCGTTGATTATTGATGCCAAATTAAAAGTGCTGGCGGAAGATGTTTATGACGTTGCACTGAGTTTTGGTTATGACTACCAGTATCTGGTCGACATTGTGCCTACCGGAGAAGATGCGCAGAGTTTTTATATCGCTTATCAGACAGGGCTGGCCGGTGCTACCGCACCAGAAGAAATTGGCAGCTTCCTGGTGTTCCGTGGCGGTGTTTCCATTGCGGGTGGTGAGCCGGAGAGTATCGGGGTGTTTGCAACCAGTATTGCTGAATACGAATTAACGGAAGAAGAAACCGGTGAAACTGCGTGTGGTGTGGTTAACCGTGACCAGTCCGTTAACGGCTGTAATGCCGTGGCTTACCTGGGCTATAAAGGTTCATTAATGGCCATTGTGCGTGAAGAACGTGAAGATGTTTATGTGGCGCGCTTCTTTAATGGCGATTTTGTTTTATTAGGCCAATAAACGGGTATTGATAGCTTGATGTGGAAGTATCTGCCATTGCTGGTTTTGGTTGGAGCCCTGGGGGCTCCTTCTCTGGTTCTTGCTGACACTCATTGGGCGGCTGTTAACCAGGCAAATGAATCTGCAGAAAACAGTGTGTTTGCTGGTTTTTCTATTGAAGCCAGCTCAGAACCTGTGCCAGTTTCTGACATGATATCCGGTTGGGATGGTCCGTTTCAGCCGGGTGAATATGCCTACGGTGATGGTCGGATTTTTTTTGGGGTTGAATCTCAGGGCTGGACGCTGAAACGTGAACAGCGCTGGTATTATTACCTGGAATTTTCTGAGCAGACATCCCGAACATTTAATGCGTTGGAGAGAGGTGAGGAGGTTGGCTCTGGCCGTGTTGATCTTGAGGCCTGGTCATTCGAGTCCTACGGCTTTTCTCTGGCAAAAACCTTTTATCCGGTTGACGGGCTGGTGATTGAACCGGAAGTATCCGTCTATCGCATTGGTCATTATCAGTTTGGTACGCTTAAAGGTTTTACCGAAAGCGGCACCAATGAAAATGACCTCAAAGCCTCGGCGATTCTCGATTATCATTTTGATGATGACAAAATTTTAGACTTTGACGGTGACCAGGAAAAAGGTCGCGGCGTTTCGCTGAATACCCGGTTGGCTTATTCGTTTAATCAGCGCTGGGCTGCCGAGTTGTTGTTGTTGGATCTATGGAACCAGCAAACGTTCGAGCAAGCACTGTTTACCGATGGCTGTATCGAATTTGGTAATCCGAGCAACCCCTTGTGTGACGCCATTGGTGTGGGCAGTGGTCGTTCCGGTGTGGACTCCTTTAATTCCTCGATTCCGGTTACGTTAGATTCGGCCGTTCATTATCAGCCCTGGAATACCCAGCTTTCTTATTTTCAGCACGGGCGTTATCGCCGCCTGGGCGCCACAAAAACCTGGCCATTGGGTGAGCAGCGGCTGTCGTTATCGGGCTACTCTGACAAACAGCTCGGGATTGGCTGGCAGAGCCGCTGGCACAGGCTGGAGCTGTCGGCCGATGATGCTCAAGCAGCCCGGATTCGTGATGTCAGGGCATCGTTGACGCTGCGCTTTCCGTGGTGATTCTTTTACGATTCCGCTATGATTCGCCGACCTTTACCATCGGCTTTTCAGCCCCTGAATGAGTGGCATGTATCTCGAACACTTTGGCCTGACACGCTTTCCTTTTAGCATTGCACCGGACCCTGATTTTCTGTTTCCGACACAAGGGCATCAGGAGGCGCTGGCACACCTGCATTACGCGTTCACTGGGATGAGTGGTCTGATGTGCCTGACCGGTGAAGTTGGTACCGGCAAAACAACGCTATGCCGAACCTTTATGAATGCTGCACCTGAGAGTGTGCACATTGCCTATATTTTTAATCCGCAGCTGTCACCAGTAGAGTTGCTGCAGGCCATCTGTGATGAACTGGGGCTGAGTTATCCGGCCGATGCGTCACTCAAATCGTTATATCAGATTCTCAATCATCGCTTACTGGAGCTGTATAGCCAGGGCGATAAAGTCATTTGTGTCATCGACGAAGCTCAGGTCATGCCTGCGCCGCTATTGGAACAAATTCGACTGCTGACCAACCTGGAAACCAGCAAAGAAAAACTCTTGTCGCTGGTTCTGGTGGGGCAGCCAGAATTAAATGAACTGCTGCAACGTCATGATTTACGCCAGTTAAATCAGCGCATAACTGCACGTTTTCATCTAGAGCATCTTACTGTTGCTGAGGCGCGTGATTATGTTTGTTATCGTGCACAGCAGGCAGGCGCAGCGCCGGAGGTTGCCGAACAATTATTTCAGGCCCGTGCCATCAACTATTTATGGAAGGTGAGTGCCGGGGTGCCCAGAATACTCAATACTTTGTGTGATCGGGCATTATTGGGGGCTTATGCCCAGGGTAAAACCCAGGTTGACCTGGCGTTAGCCAAAGGGGCGCAGCAAGAAGTATTACCACCGGCGAGAGCTAAGCAAGAAGCATCGTCAACCGTACAATCGGCTCGTTTTCCTTGGCTGACGGCGGCTGCTGGTTTTGTGTTGTTACTGGTGTTGGGCCTTATGTTGATACCACAAACCCGTATTAACGATGCGCTATTAACACCGTTAACGAAATATTTTGCGCCACAGCCGGAAACGCCGCTGGCCTTATTAACTCAGAGTTGGTCGAACCCGGTGGCACAATGTGATCAGCTGACCAGCAGCAGTCCACAGTGTTTATGGGTTGATTGGCCATTAGACAGCCTGAAGCAGACCGGTTTGCCAATTGCCGTGAAACAACAAGCCTATGGTGCTGCGACTGAATCGATTGAGTGGCGGCCACTGCAACAATTTACGGCTTATAACAGCCGCTACCTGAACGAAGCACTGGTGTTGTGGCATCCACCAGAAGGTTATAGCGATATCATTCGTCCGGGTGAACAATCGGATGTCATTTTCTGGGTGCGAGAACAATTGGGCTCAGCCTGGGGAGACGATTGGCAGGTGATTGCGCCGGCGGGTTCTACCACGATCACCCAAAGCAATGTCTATGACCCGATTCTGGCGCAGCAGGTGTTCGATTTCCAGAAACAGAATGGTTTGCTGGCGGATAAAATTTTAGGCCCACGAACGCTGATTGCACTGCAGCACAAGCCGGAGCAATAAGATGTCGTATATTCTTGATGCACTGAAAAAGTCCGAACAGGAACGGCAACAACAAGCCCCGGGTGAAGCCGATACAAATTCTCTGGTGGGTGTGGGTTGGGTAGCAACGTCTTCCGAAACCCTTTCTTCAACCTCGGCTCAGTTGTCTGCTTTGCTGCCTGGGTTGCTCCTTGGCTTGTTGGTGGCTTTGCTGATTGTTGCAGGAATCTGGTTTATGCAGGGCGGTGATGTGCCTGTGTTGCAGTCTCAAGTGTCAGAGTCGCAGCCTCCGATAGCAGAACCGCTGATTAAACCCGTGTCCGAAGTACAAGTGTCTAGAACAGAGGCCTTAACGCCTAAAACACAAGCACAAACGCCGGAATCACAGGTAGTTGATACTACAAAGCCGGTGTTGGTCGAAGCTGCGGAAGACTCAAGTTTTGATGAACAACCTGCTGATGTGAACCTTGTTGAATCAAACCCTAACGTCACGCGTTCTCAACGCACACTACCGCCATTGTCGGTGTTACGCACGGTTCCGGATCTGATTATCACCGGCCATATCTACAGTTCAATGCCCGAAAAACGCAGCGTCAGTATGAATGGCCATGAATGGTCAGAAGGGGAGCTCATCAGCGGTAACCTCTACCTTAAAGAAATCACTCCGGACGGTATCGTTGTGGAGGTGGATGGCTGGAATCTGCCAGTGAAACGCAATAAAGGCTGGCAGGCCATTCAATAATCCGGCTTATTCAAATTATGCTTCAGAAAGAAACCAAAGAACGTATTCAGGCTTTGTACCGCGAGTGCATCAAAACGCTGGATTTAAAGCCTCGTTATGGCCAGCGGGTCATGATTGCGGAAGTGGCGAAAACGCTGGGCGCTGTTCGCGAGGATGATAAAGGCATCCGCGATAACGATCAGGGCATTGCTGTGGTTGAAGCCGGAACCGGTACCGGTAAAACCCTGGCGTATTTGTTAGCGGCGTTGCCAATTGCCATTGAGCGTGAAAAGAAGTTGTTGGTCAGCACCGCAACCGTTGCGCTACAAGAGCAGATTCTCGATAAAGATCTGCCGAATCTGAAAAAAAATATTTCCCTGCCGTTTAATTTTGCCCTTGCTAAAGGCCGTGGCCGTTATTTGTGCTTATTAAAGCTGGATAAAGCCCTGCAGCAGTTGTCGGGCTTGTTATCGACAACGGTTGATTTGTTTGAGCAATCGCCCGAAGAACAAGACAAAGAGCTGTATGAATCCATGTTGCTTGCTTACGGTAAAGGCGAGTGGGATGGTGATCGCGACCGCTGGCCTGATGAAATTGAACACGACCAGTGGAGCCATCTCACCGCGACTCATCGTGAGTGTTCTAACCGCCGCTGTCAGCACTTTGATAACTGCTCTTTTTTTAAAGCCCGCAGCGCCATGGAAAATGCCGACATCATTGTTGCTAACCATGACTTAGTATTGTCGGATTTGTCCTTAGGTGGTGGTGCCGTATTACCGGCACCGGACAAAACCATTTATGTGCTCGATGAAGGACACCATCTGGCGGATAAAGCTTTGAACCACTTCCGCTTAGAGCTTGGGGTTCGCAGTACCCGTAAATGGCTGACTCAATTAGAAAAGGGCATTGAGCAATTTGTCGGGGCAGCGGGCATTCCTCATCATATGTTGCGCGAACTCGGCGAAGCACCGGGGCAAATTCGCGAAATTGTGCAAACCATGAGTCTGGTTTGGCCGCTGGTGATGGAGATGTTGGGCGATCAGGATCGCTTACGCTTTGAATTTGGTCAGATGCCCGACAACCTGCGCCAGTTGCTGGTCAATATTAAAGATCCTTTGCAATCCTTATTGTTGTGCTTAGATAAACTCACCGACGCCTTGCAGAAGTCCCTCGACCCTAAGGCCGATGGGGATTTTAGCGTGGATGTAGCCGAAGGCTGGCAAGCGCCGATGGGGATTATGCATGCCCGGGCAGAGCAAATGTCTGAAGCCATCTCTTGGCTGGCAGCACAAGAGGCTCAATCCACACAAAATAAAGCCGCACACAATACAGTCACGCAAGAAAACCCGCAGGCGGAACTCCCCGTGGCGCGCTGGTTATCCAAGGTGCCTTATGGTGATGACTGGGATATCCGCATTTCGGCATCGCCTATTTCAGTCGCCGATCAGTTACGTAAAAACCTGTGGTGGCGTTGTTATGGTGCGGTCGTCACATCCGCAACGCTAACCGCGTTAAACAGTTTTAATAACCTCAGCTTTGAAACCGGCCTGCCGAATTGGGCCAATTACCAGCGGGTACAATCGCCATTTAACTACCCAGAATTGGGCGAGCTGCAAACGGTGAATCTGGCCTCTGACCCAAAGAGTGAACAGTTTCAGCAGGATATTGAGGCGTGGCTAAAAGATAACGTCGATTTAACCAAAGGCACGTTAGTCTTGTTCAGCTCGCGTGCTCAGCTGGAAGCCACCCGCGATCAGTTTATCTCAGACTGGTACGATCAATTATTATGTCAGGGCTTCTTGCCCAAAGCTGAAATTGTCCGCCGCCATAAAAAGCGTATTGATGAGGGTCAGGGCAGTATTATTTTTGGCCTCGCCAGCTTTGCCGAAGGAATCGACTTGCCGGGTGAATACGTCACTCATGTGGTGATTGTGAAAATTCCGTTTGCGGTACCCGATGATCCGATTCAGGCGGCTACCAGTGAATGGCTCGAAAGCCGTGGCCGAAATCCGTTTATGGATCTGACGTTGCCAGCCGCATCCGTTCGTTTGGTACAGGCTTGCGGTCGTTTAATTCGTAAGGAAGATGATTACGGTCGGGTGAGTATTCTTGATAAACGCCTGATTTCTCATCGTTACGGCCAGTTATTACTGGATTCTTTGCCACCGTTAAAGCGTATTGGCTAAGCGCGACTAAAGCGGATCCGCTAAGCGCCGATATACAAGGGTATGACAAAATTATCCGCGACATCACATGACGGCAGGCAACGACGGTTTTTAATCCTCGGGTTATTGGTGATCTTGTTTATGAGCACACCTGCAGCGGCCATGTGTCGTGACCGTGACGCCTGGGCAGCCAGTGATGCGCTTGCCCTGCGCTTCTTCCGTGAGGCACAGGTGTTCAAACAAGCGAGGGTGCTGAAAGTTCATCATCCGTCAGGCCGTAAAGAAGTCGCCAGCTATATTCAGAATGGCGATAAGCGTTACAGCATCTTTAATCTGGTTGGGCCAGATTGTGTGGCGGTGTATCGTAAGCGTACCCGCCAAGGGGATTAATATCGTGTCAGGATGCTTGCCGCTCACGTAACGTTTTCAGACTTTGCTCAAATTTTTCCAGCCGGATTCTTTCTTTTTCAATCGCCGCTGCGGGCGCTTTAGACACATAACCACTGTTGCTCAGCTTATTGCTGATGCGTTGAATTTCTTGCTCAAGTTGAGTGATCTGATCGTTCTGTGATTGCTCTGTGCCGGACTGTGGGGCATCAATTGTCGCAGCCATAAAACCTACCTCCATGGTGATATCAGCTGATTTTTAAATCTCTTTAATAAGCATAGACCAATATTGTGTATTTGCTCGTTTTCATCAAAAACAATCGTGGTTGTCGTGTGCGGCAGGGTATAACGAAATTGTGGTGTTACAACTGTCAGGCTGGATGTTTTCTGATCAGACTGCGGTTGAGAAAAACTGGTTTATGCTTGTTATTGCTTACTTCCTTACTGAGCGCTTGTTAACAGAAGCCAACCTTTTGTTACCTGTCGCAACCGAAAGCTCCTTTCGTATATCGAAGGTGGGATCTATAGTCATGTTTGATATCAATAGTGTGAAGAGCCTGGGTTTGTTAAAACGTTTAATAAAACAGCTAACGCTTACCAGTACTGTCGTGATCGCTTCCGGATGCCAAAATCCAGAACATAACCCTCAGGGGGATGTGGACACCATTGGTGATGCCATGTCTCACTGTCGGCAATACACTAAGGCAGTCTTACCGGAAGGCACACTGATTGCGTTGGATGAATGGTCCAGTCGTGAGACACGGGAATATTATGATATTTATTTTGATGTGTCGGACTCGACGCAAACCGGCTATGCCAAATGCCGGGTTGATAAGATGGGTCTGATCACTTATCACGGTACCCGTGATTTTCGCACCAAGTCCCGGTCTTTTTCTGGTTTCTGATAGTATTCCCACTGATCTGGTAAGAGTATTACGCTCTTACCAGATTTTTTATGTATCCCTTCTTTATAACGATAAATACCCTCATTAAATAAGGTTACTCCAACTATCTTGCTGATTTCGATAACGTTTTTATGCTTTGGCTAATATCCCTATAAAATTACAAGATATAATGAAAAAACCTTCATTCTAAAAGTCTATAAAAATACTTTTTCACCTGTTTTTTTACAGTTGTTTTGCTGATGCTCCGACGCTTAACTGTATTCATTGCTGCTGGTTATATCGATAAGAAAATATTGCCAGCAAAACAGCGAATCAAGTTGAGCGTGAATACAGATTGAGAAGGAGTCTGTATGTCGGAGCTGAAAGAACAACAATGGAATTTGCCCGTCGGGGTGACAGAGATCAGTCAGGAAGTGTTTTCACTTCATATGATTATTTTCTGGATATGCCTGGTGATTGCCGTTGTTGTATTTGCCGTCATGTTCTGGTCACTGATTCGTTATCGCAAGTCAAAAGGAGCAAAAGCAGCACATTTTCACAAAAGTACCTGGGTTGAAGTTTTCTGGACGGCAATCCCGGTATTTATTCTGATTGTCATGGCAATACCCGCAACCGCCACCTTAAAAAAAATATACGACCCCAGCTCCGCCGATATTGATGTACTGATTACCGGTTATCAATGGCGTTGGCGTTATGAATATATGCAGGAAAAAATTCACTTTTTTTCTAACCTCGCGACTCCCATTGAACAAATCAACAATCAGGCCGCAAAAGGTGAGCATTATTTATTGGATGTTGATGAGCCTCTTGTCGTGCCTGTCGGTAAAAAAATCCGCTTTTTATTAACGTCGGCAGATGTGATTCATGCCTGGTGGGTACCAGAGCTTGCGGTTAAGAAAGATGCCGTTCCGGGGTTTATCAACGAAGCCTGGACCCGTATCGATAAGCCAGGAATTTATCGTGGGCAGTGCGCTGAACTGTGCGGTAAGAACCACGGCTTTATGCCAATTGAGGTGCATGCGGTTTCTGAAGCCGACTATCAGCAGTGGCTGGCTGATCGCAAACAACAACAGCAGGATGCTCTGGCGAATAATGAAAAACAATGGACGACGGATGCACTAATAGCGCACGGCGAAACGGTGTATGGCACTTATTGCGCGTCCTGTCATCAGATGAATGGTCAGGGTATTCCACCGGTTTTTCCGGCGCTTGCTGGCAGCCCGATGGTGTCGGAACCCGATAGGCTGCAACAGCACTTGGATATTGTGTTACACGGCAAGGCTGGGACTGCTATGGCGGCATTTGCCAATGTCTTATCAGCCGCCGATCTGGCCGCTGTGATTACCTATGAGCGTAACGCCTGGGGAAATGACTCTGGTGATTATGTGCAACCAGCGGACATCTCGAACATGTTGCAGGGTGAGCCTTCTGCGAATATGTCTTCAGCAGAGGAGGTAGTGGATGAACCAGAATCCTGATGCGACTCAGCGTGGTTTGATGCGCTGGCTTGTCACAACCAATCATAAAGAGATCGGCACCCTCTATCTGATTTTTTCCTGTGTGATGTTATTTGTGGGTGGGCTGATGGCATTGGTGATTCGTACCGAATTATTTCAGCCAGGGTTGCAATTTATCCAGCCGGAATTTTTTAATCAGATGACGACGATGCATGGCTTGATCATGGTGTTTGGCGCCGTGATGCCTGCGTTTGTTGGCTTGGCTAACTGGATGATCCCTCTGCAAATTGGTGCACCGGATATGGCATTGCCGAGGCTCAATAACTTCAGTTTCTGGTTATTGCCAGTGGCGTTTGGCATGTTGCTGTCGACTTTGTTGATGGAAGGTGGGGGGCCTAATTTTGGTTGGACATTTTATGCACCACTATCCACAACCTATGCGCCGCCTTCCACCAATTTTTTTATTCTGTCGATTCATTTAGCGGGTATCAGCTCTATTCTGGGGGCCATTAATATCATTGCCACTATTCTGAATATGCGCACCCCCGGTATGCGCTTAATGGATATGTCGATGTTTGTCTGGACCTGGCTGATTACCGCATTTTTATTAATTGCGGTGATGCCGGTGCTGGCTGGTGTGGTCACCATGATGTTGCTGGATATTAATTTTGGTACCAGCTTCTTTAATGCCGCAGGTGGTGGTGACCCGGTGTTATTCCAGCATTTGTTCTGGTTTTTTGGTCATCCGGAAGTGTACATCATGATTCTTCCAGCCTTTGGTATTGTGTCATTGATTATTCCGACCTTTGCCCGTAAACGTTTGTTTGGCTATCACTCGATGGTTTACGCCACCGCTTCCATTGCACTGCTATCGTTCGTGGTGTGGGCGCATCATATGTTTACGGTGGGTTTGCCGTTACCCGCCCAGTTATTTTTTATGTATGCCACTATGCTGATCGCCGTTCCCACCGGCGTTAAGGTGTTTAATTGGGTAGCAACCTTATTTCGGGGATCTGTATCGTTTGAATTACCGATGTTGTTTGCCCTGGCCTTTATTGTGCAGTTTACCATCGGTGGATTATCCGGCGTCATGCTGGCGATCGTGCCTGCGGATTTCCAATATCACGATACTTATTTTGTCGTGGCACATTTTCATTATGTGCTGGTTCCCGGCGCTTTATTTGCCATTATTGCGGCAATTTATTACTGGCTGCCTAAGTGGACCGGGCATTATCCCAGCGAAGTATTAGGGCGCTGGCATTTCTGGTTGTCGGTGATTGGCGTCAATCTTACTTTTTTCCCAATGCATTTCTCCGGTTTAGCCGGTATGCCACGTCGTATCCCCGATTATGCGTTGCAGTTTACCGATTTTAATATGGTGTCTTCGTTGGGGGGATTCTTGTTTGGGATTTCCCAATTATTATTGGTGATTGTGGTCGTACGCTGTATTAACGGCGGTGAAAAAGCGCCGGCAAATCCATGGGAAGGAGCAGAAGGCCTGGAGTGGTCAGTCCCCAGCCCTGCACCGGCACATACCTTTGGCCAACCTCCGGAGTTTATTCCGGAGCGTGATTCTCCATCGAGAGAGTAGGGGAAAAGATGATGCCAGAACAGATAGCACGAAATGAGACAGCACCAGCCGAAGCAACACCAACTGATACGGAGCAGCAGCTTGCGATTCAGAAAACCATTCGGCAATTGATCGGGGCATTAATTCTGATGGTGTTGTTCACCATCGCGTTAGTGCCCTTATATGACGTATTTTGTGATATTACCGGTTTAAATGGCCGTGCTTCTGGGCTATTGAAGCCATTGAACTCTGATACACAAACCCACGGTGTACATACTCAAGGGTTGCCGGGTGAAATTTCTGCACGCGATATTCAGTTTATTACTCAGGTTGGCTCCGGGTTGGCGGTTGCCTTTTATCCGCTAGACAGTTCCCAACGGGTTTTGCCTGGAGGAAAACATCAGGTGTATTTCCGTTTTAAAAATTTAACCGATCAGCCACAACAGGTGAAAGCGGTTCCCAGTGTCAGCCCGGCGCAAGCCAGCCGCCATGTATTAAAAATAGAGTGTTTTTGTTTTCAGGCGTTAACGCTGAAGCCTGCAGAGCAGATTGATATTCCGGTGGTGTATTTCCTGTCTGCGGAATTTCCTGATGATATATCTTCTATGACACTGGCCTACACCTTATTCCCGGTAATGGACGATATAACTGACGCCAGCTTGGTGGGAGGTTGATATGAGCAGTCAATATTACGTACCAGAAAGCAGCCACTGGCCCATTGCTGCCGTGGTGGTTATTGCGGTTTTTGCTATTTCAGCCGGGACTGTTCTGTCATATGGGGCAGGTGCCGGGCTGACGTTATTAGGATTGCTTGGCATTCTTTTGGTAATGTTTTTCTGGTTTCGCGATGTTGCCAGAGAATCGATGGCGGGATTCTATGATGCACAGATGGATCGTTCTTTCCGACAAGGCATGGCCTGGTTTATTTTTTCTGAAGTGATGTTTTTTTCAGCCTTCTTTGGAGCGCTGTTTTATATCCGCACCTTTGCTTTACCCTGGTTGGATGGTGAGGGCGCTAAGGGCATAACCGCTTTATTGTGGCCGGACTTTGTTGCTTCCTGGCCATTATTAAATCCTCCAGGTGAAGAGTTTTCAGGCCCTCAAGGGGTTATTGACCCATGGCATTTGCCATTAATTAACACTCTGTTGTTGGTGACATCCAGCCTCACTCTGACCGTTGCCCATCACGCGCTTAAGTCCAACCATAGAAAGGTTTGCCAGGCTTGGCTGCTGTTTACTCTTCTACTTGGTTTCGTGTTTTTGGTTGTGCAGGGCATTGAGTATGTTGAAGCGTATGAAAAGCTGGGCCTGACTCTTCAGGCAGGCGTTTATGGTGGTACCTTCTTTCTGTTAACCGGCTTTCATGGTTTACACGTCACCATTGGTGCTGTGATTTTGTTGGTGATTCTGTTGCGTTTACGGAAGGGGCATTTTACAGCACAACAGCATTTTGGCTTTGAGGCAGCGGCCTGGTATTGGCACTTTGTCGATGTGGTTTGGTTAGGGTTATTTATTTTTGTCTATGTAGTCTGAAGCGATGAGGTTTCTGTTTGACGGTTTATCAATCAGTCTGGTACCACAAAAACCAAACCAGTAGCTCAGCCACTAGTAACAGAGCCAGGCCAATGCGCCAGCTGAGAGAACGAAGCACCCGGTGTGTGGTTGAATCATCTTTGATCAGAAATCCTGCCGCCACGAACAGGCTCAGCAGCATCAGGGAAAACGTTATCAGGATCAGTATTTTCATGATTTAACCTCTGGCTCAAGCCCATGTTTAACCCCAGGCTTGTATTTTTATGGTGAATGTTATGGCAACACAATCAATTAAAAATGCAATAAAAAATGACCATCCTGGTGTGTACCTCGGGCAGGTACTTTGGTGGAGTGTATGGCTGTTGGTGGTATTTTCTGGTTTGGTGTTGAGCCATTGGCAATGGCAAAGAGCCGCTGAAAAACAACAACTGCTGTTACAGCAACAGCAGGCTGATTCTTCCGTTAATCCTCACCTCGAACCGGCTCATTTATCGGAAGTGATTCTGACCGGACAATTTCTCAATTCTCACAGTCTCTGGCTGGATAACAGAACATTAAACGGCCAGGTCGGCGTGGCGTTATTAACGCCTTTTGTCGATGTGGCCGGCCGGCTTTGGTTGATTGATAGAGGCTTTGTGAACACTCAGGGAAAACGAGGAACGCTAGATCAACACATACCAGCAGAACAATCCCGTTTGGTTGTGATTCATGGCATTTGGCAGACCCTTAATGATACAGATACCGGATTTGTTCTGGATGATAAACCCGAAGGAAAGCGGATTCCCAGAATAGACCTGGTGTACTGGCCGGAAGCAACTTATCACTTCTCCGGTGTGTTGCATTTACAGGTAAATAGTCAGGGCTTGGACGAGCGACAACGCTGGTGGCGGCCTTATCAGATCACTCCGGATAAACATCTGGGTTACAGCCTGCAATGGTTTTTATTAGCAGCCGTTGCCTTGGTGTTTGCCATTGTTGGTCGACGCTGACCGAAGGGTTTAATTGAGAGAGCTTAAGCCAGAGCGGTTTTTATTAAGTGGAGGATAAATCATGCTAAAACCCGATAAGCTGAAACTCCTGTTATTGCTGGCAATTTTATTCTTTCCGGTGCCTTTAGCCTGGTCAATGTGGTTCTGGAAAGTGGGTGTGCCGGATGACTCGACCGTTCATGGCGACCTGATGCCTCAGGTCAGCAATATCCGTGATTGGCCATTATCCTATCGGGATACCCCCAGCCAATCTGAAAACAGTAATCCGTCGATGTATCAGCATCAGAATCAGCGCTGGTATTTAATTTTTCGTTGCCCGGCTGATGAATCCTGTGTGTTAAGAGATCAGTTATGGCGTATGCACAGAGCATTAGGGCGGGAGGCTATTCGGGTACAGCGCTGGCTGTTATTACCAGAAAATCAGATGTATTCGGCCGAGGTAAAGTTTAAAGGTGAGCAACTGGCATTTTTGAATAATGTGCCTGAGCCATTTGATATTAAACAATATCGGGTTTGGCTGGCTGACCCTCAGGGGCAAGTTGTGGTCAGCTATGGAGGCAAGATTATTGTTGAGGATGTATTCGATGATTTACGACACTTGCTAAAACGAAATCCGGCACCGCCCCAATGGCAAGCACAACAGTGGCAAACAAAACAGCGACAAGCCAGTCTTACCAGAATCGCGGAGCCATAATATGGAAAAAACCTTGTCTCGTATTATTGGTTTGTCGCTGTTGGCTGTCGTATTGACTTTGTTGGTATTGCTGTTGGGGGTTGCGACCCGACTGCTGGATGCTGGCTTGGGCTGCCCGGACTGGCCAGGGTGTTATGGCCGTTTATTGGTGCCGGATGCGGAGCAAGCCGCTCAGTTTTCTTCTCAGCCGCTGGAACCCGTGAAGGCATGGATGGAAATGGTTCATCGTTACGCCGCTGCATCACTGGGTGTGCTCTCGATTGTATTGTTACTGTTCAGCCTACGGATGCGTGCTCTGAATCAATCATTGTGGAAATACAGCCTCGCATTATTACTACTGGTTATTGGTCAGGGATTATTTGGTATGTGGACGGTGACGTTAAAATTATGGCCGGTGGTGGTGACCGCTCATTTATTGGGAGGGCTCACCTGCCTGATTGGATTTTTCAGTTTTTACTGGCGGCTGCGTGAAGTTGAGCCTGCAGACGCGGAGCAGGTAGTGGCTCCTGATAACACTTCACGTGGGCCTGTTAATCCATTGTTTTGGCTGACACTGGTGGTGCTGGTGGGACAAATTACTCTGGGTGGCTGGACCTCCAGCAATTATGCTGGCATCGCTTGTACCGGATTTCCTCAATGCAATCATGAATGGTGGCCGGACGCTGATTTCCAACAGGGGTTTCATTTAAGCCCTGATATTGGCCCGGACTATTTGCATGGTCAGCTGGAGGCTGCGGCCAGAACCGCGATTCATCTAAGCCACCGGGTAGGTGCCATGTTGCTAGGTATCAGTCTGATGTTGTTGTACTGGCAGCAACGGCATGCTGATACCTGCGTAAAGCGCTCTGTGATTCTGGTCGGTGTTTTATATGGTATTCAACTGACGGTTGCCTATTGGCTGGTCAGCTTGTCGCTGCCGTTTTTGTTGGCACTGTTGCACACTCTGATGGCGGCCTTGATCCTGATGGCATTGGTACAGGGTGGTTTTGAGGGTTTGGCATGGAAGCCTGTTAGAAAACCGAGCAGGAATCCTGTTGTTCGACTGAGGAGGGAGTATGGCCATTAACTCTGCGTTACCGCTGTCACCGTCTTTTTCAGACTTTTGGCAGCTGGGCAAGCCGCGCGTTGTGCTGGTGATGTTAGTGTGTGCTTTGGTAGGCATGTTGCTGGCGACACCTCAGATTCCCGAGCTTTCGGTTATTGTTATCTCATTATTGGGAATCGGATTGGCATCCATGGGAGCCGCGGCCTTTAACCATTTATTAGATCGCCGCTTTGACCGGTTAATGCGCAGAACTCAGCAACGACCGCTGGTGACTGAAAAACTCCAACCCTGGCAAGTGGCAGGTTATGCAACGTTACTGTCGTTGCTCGGGCTTTGGCTGTTGTATTGGGAAGTTAATGCACTGGCTTCATTATTAACGGCACTGTCGTTATTAGGTTATGCCGTGATTTATACGGCTTTTTTAAAACACGCTACGCCGCAGAATATTACCATTGGTGGTCTGGCGGGGGCGATGCCACCTTTACTAGGTTGGGTGTCGATCACCGGAACCATAGATGCGTATGCTGCGCTATTAGTGTTGATTATTTTTGCCTGGACCCCCGCTCATTTTTGGGCACTGGCGATCTATCGTTGCGATGATTATCGTCAGGCAGGGGTTCCCATGTTGCCTGTTACCCATGGATTAACATTCACCCAACTGCAGGTTTGGTTATATGCCTGGTTAACCGTTGTGGTGAGTTTGTTGCCTTATGTGGTTGGCATGTCGGGGTGGGTGTATTTGTTAGCCATGTTGGTTCTGAATGGCCGCTGGTTACTCATTAATTATCGGGTGTATGCACATCGGGGGAAACAATTATTACAGTCTTCCCGCTATGCATTTTGGTTTTCAATTCGTTATATCCTGTATTGTTTTTTATTTTTATTGCTGGACCACTATTTGATTTGAGACAGTTCTGAATTATTCAGAAATGTCTCAATGAATTATCGATTAAAACTTGTCGATTAAAGTTTCACACTTTGTTGCCAACCGCGGATATAAATTTCTTCGTCATTGATGGTCAGGTCATCAGCATCAAGAACCTGCTCACCAAACTGATAAACCGGTTTTACCTTGCCTGCGCTCATGTCCTCATTATATTGCCAGCTCTTTTCCTGAACTTTTTCATTACGATCGAGGTAGTGATTCCAGCAAGCTGCATCGCAGTTTTTTTGCATCAGTTCATGGGTTTTATGTGGCGAGACAATAAAGGCTGATGCGTTATTGCCACCAAAACCTTTGGAATTAATAAAAGCAATATCGGCTTCATTATTTTCAATGGGTGTGTGTTGCAATAAAAAGTTCAAACCATATTGATGAACATCTTCAGCGATGCGATCCGTTGTTGTAATGCCAGGAATAATATTGTGTGCCCAGGTGCCCAGTGTCATTAATAACTGATCAGCAGAAGCAACCGACAGTGGGTGCCCCAGGTGTGCTTTGACTGCGGTAATTTTCCAGTCATCAATGCCGAAGGCCTTAGCCAGCTCGGCATAAATGTGTGACTCAGTCACCCGGTTTTGAGGAGTGCTGCTGCCATGGGCATGAATAAAGCTGCCGTGCTGAATGGTTTGGCTGCCAAACCAGCGACGCGCTTCTGCCACGGCTTTGCCCATGGTCAGGTAGTTACCAATGCCCGGATTGGAAATAGACTTTTTGAAGCCATCAGCATTCACAAAAACATCTCCGACAGAACCATGCACGGTTAAACCCAATTCAAGAGCTAAGGCTTCATCCGTTAACACAAAAAACTGAGCGGATTCCGCAATGGTAAAGCCGCCATTATGACCAAATGGACGGCTTGATTGGCGGTAGTTGGGTTCTTCATCCACGGACTTACCATCCAGGTCACGCAGTTTTTGCTCGTTGATCAGAGCCGTCATTGCGGCGTAACCCTCAACAATCTCTGGCGTCAGTGGTGCTTCGGCATTGCCAACCACCACAATTCGGCGACGCCCCGAACGTAAGTCATCCAGAGTGGTTTTGAGGTTGTATAAAAAGGTGGCGCAGGCACCGACGCTACTGCCCGTTGCACCAACGTTGCCAAGCACGTAGGCGTTGACGAAGTCCGCAGGCATTTCGCTCAGGCCTAAGGCACATTGTTTGGTGCTGGTACGCTTGCCTAACAACGACGCCTGAATCATGCCACCGTGGCCTGCAGGATCCAGCTGTCCCATGGCGGAGCCGGCATACACGCCAATCTGATCCGGGCGGACATGTTGTTTCAGTTGATCCCATTCCACACCCAAAGAAGCAATTGCGTCTGAAGCGGCATAAATCGTTAGCTGCAAGCCTCGGGGATGATGACGTGATGGGTACTGTGCTGCCGGATCAAACCCCTTCGGTGTCTGACCTGCGCTCTGAACGGATAAACGTTTATGAGTCAGGCGCCAGCATTGTTCGCCTGCATCGTTTTTGAATGGCTGATGAAAAGGAATGTTTTCAGCATCCCACTCCACATTATCCCAGCCACGAATTAATGACCCTTGCAGGATGGTTTGTTGGTTGTCGAGTGGTTCGCCTTCAAGATTCATCAGCTGGTTGAGCGACGTCAGCGTTTCCAGCTGTTGCTGTTCATTCAATACATCAAAGATCACCCGCTGAAACGCCATGTGCGCAGAACTGCGACCAGCGGTATTGATTCCGCCAAATCCGGTAATTAAAGCAAGTGATGGTTGAGAGCTCATGATGAATAGGTCCGTTGGGTAACAATGAGAGACCATTGTAGAAAAGATAAATACAAATAATTAATACAAAATGGTCTTAATATGGGATAAAAAAGACGTGATTGGGTGTATTAAGGAAAGGCTCTTGTGATTGAGAAAATTGCGGTGTTGGCCGTCAATCAAATGTTGATGTCGAGTGTGGCGATTCCACTGGAAATGCTGGAGGCTTGCCGTGCCCGTTTGCGTTTGGCACGTGATCCGGCGATGAATTTTACGGTCGAGGTGATCAGTCAGGACAAGCAACCTGTCAATGCATTGGGCGGGATTCTTATGTCACCGAATGCGGCTGTTTCTGATCTTGCCGGGGATGAACTGCGTCCGGATTTGATTCTGGTGCCAGCCCTGTGGCGCGCCCCCAGAGCGGTGATTGCCAGGAATCCGGATCTTATCGCCTGGCTCGCCAGACAATATCAGGCGGGTAGCCATATATTTGCTGTTGGCACTGGTGTGTGTTTGTTGGCCGAAGCCGGATTGCTGGACGGCAAGCCCGCCGTTACGCATTGGCACTATCTGGAAACGTTTGCGCAGGACTATCCCAGGGTCAATTTGCAGGCTAACTACTTATTGACTCAGTCTGACCGGATGTATTGTGCTGCCAGTGTTAATTCGGGTGCTGACATGATGATTCATATTCTTGGGTTGCTGTTTAACCGGGACTTGGCATTGCAGGTTGAGCAGCAATTTTCTCCAGAGGTACGTAACCCATTTGAGAAAAAGGTTTTTTATGCTGATGGCCGTCATCAACATGGCGATGAAGAAATTGCATTGGTCCAAACCTGGATGCAACACAATCTGAAAGAGCCTTTGGTATTGTCGAAACTGGCGAAAATGGCAGGAGTTGGTGAGCGTCAGTTTGATCGGCGATTCAAGCAGGTAACCGGTTTGGCGCCGGGAAAATATTTGCAAAAAATTCGCTGTGAACAGGCTCACGAGCTGCTGCAGAATACCAACTTGTCGATTGCAGACATTGCCGCCGCTGTTGGTTATCTGGATTCCGGCTATTTTATCCGTATCTTCAGAAAACATTCCGGGCAGACGCCGGGTCAGTTGCGGCAGAAGGTTAAGTCAAAACTATTCACTTCTTAGCAGACGGTTAACCGTACCTAAATACTGATCGATATACTGTTGCAACTCAGCTGTATGTTCGGGGTGCGACAGCAGTGTGTTAAACAGTTGAATCAGCTGGTTGGCTTGAGAATGTTTAGGTGAAATGGCCACATAAAAAGGTTTGCTTTCCAGGCAGCCAGCTTGTTTCAGTGCCACCGTTTTCTCTCCTTGTTGTTGCTGATATTGATGTTGATGTTGAGCCCAGCGGGTAACGCGCTTTTCCTCAATCAATGCATCCGCACGTCCGGCCTGAACCAGTCGTACCAAACGCCGACTTGGCTCTGCGCCGGAGACTTCAAACAGGTTGGCTGCATTATCTGTATTCTGAATGTAGCTGTGTAATGGCTCGTTGTAGCCATAATCCTGAATATAGGCCAGCCGGACGCTTGGCAGCGATTCCTTGCCCTGGTATTGCCAGCTGGATTCCTGGGGGACAAAAAAACAATCCTGATAGCTGGTGATAGGCACTTCTGGCATTAATAGGATGCCACTTTCTTCCGGGACCACGGTTAACAAGCCATCAACTGCACCATTGTTGGCCTCGGCCAATGCCCGTGACCAGGGCAAAAAACGAATGTTGAGTTGGATGCCATTATCCCCTAACAGTTGTGTCAGGTATTCACTGATGATTCCGGGTTTGTGATTTGACTGGTCACTGCCAGCTGGATTGTCTGGTGCGCATGAGTAGGGGCACCAATGTGTGGCAGCAAAGGTGAGTTGGTCAGGCAGTGAGCCATTGTTGTCGAATGCCTGAACATTCGGTTGTAGTGTTATAAAGCTACACAAGATGCTGAGCAGCAAGGTGCGAGGCATAAGAATGAGTTCTGATCCTTGATTAACTTTCAGCTTATCCTCAGCCTCTCTCCGAGGCAATCAATTGAGGGGATAACCGAGCCAATAAATTGAATGAATAGTGCCTATCATTGGCAGAATTACCAATAAATATTGAGGTATTAATGCTTATATCATAGAGTTCTCACCTTATAACCTTTAAAAATGTAGGGAAGTACTCCATGAAGCAGACGAAAATTCTGTTGCCTGAAACTGAAATGCCAACTCAGTGGTATAACGTTGCCGCTGATTTGAAAAAACCACCAGCGCCGCCTCTTGGCCCTGATGGCAAGCCAATGGATCCGTCTGCTATGTCAGCCATTTTTGCTGACAATATTATTGAACAAGAAGTATCTGACCAGCGCTGGATTGATATTCCGGACCCAGTTCGCGAGATTTACCAGCAATGGCGACCAACACCGATGTTTCGTGCACATCGCCTGGAAGAAGCGTTGGGTACCCCTGCGAAAATTTACTACAAATACGAGGGCATCAGCCCGGCTGGTTCGCACAAACTGAACTCAGCGATTCCTCAGGCCTATTACAACAAGGTTGCTGGCATTAACCGTTTGACCACCGAAACCGGTGCGGGGCAGTGGGGTTCTTCGCTGTCATTGGCGGGTCAGATGTTTGGCATTGATGTACGCGTGTATATGGTAAAAGTCAGTTTTGAGCAGAAGCCATTCCGCCGCTCGATGATGCAAACCTGGGGTGGCGAAGTGTTGGCCAGCCCAACCAATCTGACAGAAACCGGACGTAAAATTCTGGCAGAGGACCCGAACAACCGTGGCTCTTTAGGAATCGCTATTTCTGAAGCCGTTGAAGAAGCCGTAGGCCGTGAAGACACTAAGTACAGCCTGGGCTCGGTACTGAATCATGTGTTATTGCATCAAACCATCATTGGCCTGGAAGCGAAAAAACAGTTCGCGATGGTTGGCGATAGCCCAGACATGATTTTTGCCCCTTGTGGTGGAGGTTCTAATTTTGGTGGCGTGGCGTTCCCATTCTTTGCGGATGAAGCGGCTGGTGGTAAACAGACCCGTCTGGTTGCTGTTGAGCCAACGTCTTGCCCAAGTTTAACCAAAGGCCATTACGCCTATGACTTTGGAGATACGGTAGGTCATACGCCGATGACGTTACAGTACACTCTGGGGCATGACTTTATGCCACCAGGTATTCATGCGGGTGGTCTGCGTTATCACGGTGCTTCATCACTGGTATCACAGATGTACCACGAGAAACTGATTGAGGCGGTTGCGGTGCCTCAGGTTGCAACCTTTGACGCCGGAGTTCAGTTTGCCCGTGCAGAAGGTATTATCCCGGCACCGGAATCGAATCATGCGATTCGCGCTTGTATTGATGAAGCATTACGTTGCAAAGAATCCGGTGAAGAAAAAACGTTATTCTTTAACTTATCCGGCCATGGTCACTTCGATATGGTGTCGTACGATAAGTATCTGAATAAAGAGCTGGAAGATTACGAGTATCCGCAATCTGAAATTGATGCGGCGCTGGCGCGTTTGCCAAAAACAGCGTTATAAGGCTCGGTGTGATAATGACATACACCGCTGAATAATACAGAGGTGGCTTAACCGTCATTGGCCGTTGCCGATGGCGGTTTTTTTATATGTAGGTTGGTCAATGTTCCGGCAATTAAAAAACATAATTCTGAGCTGGTTTTCTCCTGCGCAAACAGATGACTTTTTCTGGCAGCAACGCTGGAGCGATTTTTTACAAACAAACGTTGGTTTTTATCGCTCTCTGAATTCAGCCGATCAGCGGGTGTTTGAACGCAACTGTTTTGCTTTTTTGCAAACCACCCGGGTAGAAGCAAGTGGTGTTGATATCACTGATGAAGACCGACTGTTGGTCGCCGCCAGCGCTGTAATACCGGTTTGGGGGTTTCACGACTGGCCATACCTGAGTGTGAAAGCCGTTGTACTTTTTCCTGGATTATTTAATCGCGATTTTCAGGTTGGCTTGCCTGATTCCACCATTGCCGGAATGGTGGGAAGTGGACCAATGGAAGGTAAGATGGCGCTGAGCAAACCCGATCTTCATTACGGTTTTAAAAATAGCAAAGATAAGCAGAACGTTGGTGTGCACGAATTTGTTCATATTCTGGATATGGTCGATGGTGAGTGCGATGGTTTCCCTGAAGTCGTTCAGGCTGGCCATTGTTCTAAACAATGGTTTGAATTGGTGCAGTATAAAATTGCGCAGATAGAAAAGCGTAAAAGTAATATTAACGAGTACGGTGCAACCAATTCGCAGGAATTTTTTGCCGTAGCATCGGAGTATTTTTTTGAACGGCCGCTGATGTTGAAGCAAAAGCACCCAAAACTGTACGATTATCTGAGTGATTTTTATCGTCAAAATCTGGCAGACATTGAGATGGATAAGAAGAAAAAGAAAACAACAAAAAAGAGCTGACCCCAGGGCACGTCTGAATTATTCAGGCGTGCTCTGGAATAGATTTTGGCATGGTAGAGTGATCAGGCAGTCTCAGTGGATGCGATGGTCACCTCCGGAACATCCGGTGCATTAACGGTCATTTTCTCCGTCGGTGCCATCACCGTCGCTTCACCTGTAGCAACGACTTTGCCATTTTGGTTGGTTACCGTGCACTCCAGCGACACAATCGGTTTTGACTCATGTTTGCTGGCTACCTTTAGTTCAACGGTTAATGCATCACCAATCATTACCGGTTTACGGAATGACAGGTTCTGGCCCAGGTAAACCGTACCCGGGCCGGGCAGATCCATGGCTAAGGCCGCAGAAATCAGTGCGCCGGTAAACATGCCGTGAGCAATCTGACCTTTAAAGGGAGTGGTCGCAGCATATTCTGCATCCAGGTGAACCGGGTTATGATCGCCGGATACGGCAGCAAACAGGATCAAATCCTTTTCACAAACGGTATGTTTGCGAATGCAGCTTTCGCCGATCTCGATTTCTTCAAATGTGCGGTTAGTAATGGTTTCCATTGTGTATCCTTTCCGTTATTGGATTTTACTATGATTTCCTGTTAACAGCCCTGGCTGCGATTGTCTGAACCCAGGTCAGTATGTCCATGCGAACATCCTGAGCATTGGTTTCATTTAACACTTCATGTCTGGCGTCAGCGTATAAGTGGCAGCTGACATTTTTATGACCCGATTGTATTAAGGCCTTGTGTAAGGCTTTGACGCCTTTGCCTTTTTGCCCGACAGGGTCCTGATCACCCGCTATCAGTAATATCGGCAGATCAGCATAAATCTTTTCAAGATTGCGCCGATTGCTGATTTCAATAAGGCCGCCGAACAGGTCAATCCACAACTGCAGAGAGCAGGCATGGCCACATGCCGGATCATCAATATAGTCGTCGACCTGTTTTTCATCTCGAGATAGCCAGTCAAAATCTGTGCGCGCAGGTTTAAAGTGGTTGTTAAACGAACCAAAGGATAGGGCATCCATTACCTTAGATTGAGTACGTTCACTCTGAAACACTTTTAATATTCGGGCAACAGTTTGTCCTGCGTAATACAAGGCAGGCGACTGATAGTTAGATCCTGACAGAACTAATCCGGATAAACGCTGGCTATGGCGTACTGAAAACCCCTGAGCAATAAATGACCCCATGGAATGACCGAACAAAATAATCGGCAGCTGGCCATCCTGGCTGACTTCTGAAAGCTGTTGTTGCACCTGGAGCATATCGTCGATGACCAGCTCCCAACCGCTGTGGCCTAGGTCGGAGTTGTTCTGGTGTTGTTTGTTATGATGTTGTTTGCTATCCGCGAAGTGCCCCTGTGGCAATCGTTCTCCATGGCCTCTGTGATTATGTGTAACCACATTAAAGCCATTCTGATTCAGTAATTCTGCCAACGGCAGGTAGCGTAAGCAGTGTTCAGCCATGCCATGAACAATATGCACCATGGCTTTCGGCTTTTCATGTTGCCAGATGTGAGCAGAAAACGTTTGGTTATCAAGTGTCTGGATAATGCGAGTTTCCATTCGGTAGGCCTGGGTCGTGGTATTGAATGATGATTGTTGTTTGCCCTATAGGCTGTCTGTTATGTAGCGTTTTGTAAACAGCTGATAACTGTTTTTGCTGGAATAGAGTAAAAGCGCTAAACTGCGCCGCGTATTTTTGCGCTGTACTAACGTCTAATAAGTCATTGTCTTAAGCCGTTAAAACTGATATAGCGATAATAATAATTTAATCAACATGGCGTTGCCATGTGATCTTAAGATTCATTCAGGAGGTTGTATGAACGAGCAATTCTTCCAGGAACGTTACCCGGAAGGTTACCCGAAGTCAGTAGATCCGGACCAGCACGAATCCGTTGTTGAGATTTTCGATGGTTTTGTTGCCAAATTTGCGGATCGCCCTGCATTTACTTGTCTCGGTCAGACGATTACTTATGCCGAACTGAATGAAAAAAGTGCTGCCTTCGCGGCTTACCTGCAAAACGAAACAAGCTTGCAGGCGGGCGATCGAATTGCCGTTCAGTTACCAAACATACTGCAATATCCAATCGTTGTGTTTGGTGCGATGCGTGCTGGCATGGTTGTGGTTAACACCAACCCGCTGTACACCGAGCGTGAAATGGAGCACCAGTTTAACGACTCAGGTGCAAAAGCGCTGGTTGTTCTGGCGAATATGGCGTCTAAAGCGGAAGCCGTGTTACCTAACACAGGCATTAAACATGTGATTGTTACCCAGGTGGGTGATATGCATGGCCTGGTTAAGCGTACCCTGATCAACACTGTGATCAAACACGTTAAGAAGGAAGTGCCTGCTTTTAATATCGCCGGTTCTGTACCACTGCGAACTGCTTTAGCGAAAGGTGCTGGCAAAACCTTCACGCCAGTTAAAACGACACGTGATGATGTCGCTGTACTGCAATACACTGGTGGCACCACGGGTGTTGCCAAAGGCGCGATGCTGACCAACCGTAACCTGGTTGCGAATATGATGCAGTGCCGTGGTTTGTTCACCATGGTATTAGAAGAAGGTAAAGAAACAGCGATTGCACCGCTGCCGCTGTATCACATTTACGCTTTTACCGTGCACTGTATGGTATTGCTGCAAACAGGTAACCACTCGGTTCTGATTCCTAACCCACGTGATATCCCGGGTTTCATCAAAACACTGCAGCAATATAAGTTCAGCACGTTTGCTGGCCTGAATACTTTGTTTGTGGCTCTGTGTGGCCAGAAGGAATTCTGTGATCTTGATTTCTCTGAGTTAAAGCTGACCGTTTCTGGTGGTATGGCATTAACCAAAGATGCCGCAGATCAGTGGAAGGAAGTAACCGGTTGTGAAATTGCCGAAGGTTTCGGCATGACTGAAACGTCACCTGTGGTTTCTTTCAACCCACCAGGTCACGTGCAGCTGGGTACTATTGGTATGCCGGTCAGTGGCACTATGTGTAAAGTGATTGACGAAGATGGCAACGATCAGGGAATTGGTAACCCTGGTGAGCTGTGTGTGAAAGGCCCGCAAGTCATGAAAGGTTACTGGCAGCGCCCTGAAGCAACGGCAGAAACCATCGATGAAGATGGTTGGTTGAAGACTGGTGACGTTGCGGTGATTCAGGAAGACGGCTATATGAAAATCGTTGACCGTAAAAAAGACATGATCATCGTATCCGGCTTTAACGTTTACCCGAATGAAGTTGAAGACGTTGTGGTTGCTCACCCGGATGTGGTTGAAGCAGCGGCCGTTGGTGTGCCTGACCCTAAGAGTTCAGAAGCGGTTAAAGTCTTCCTGGTATCGAGTAATGAAGACCTGACGGCTTCTGATGTGATTAACTGGTGTCGTGAGCGTTTAACAGCGTACAAGGTACCTCGTCATATCGAATTCCGAGATGAGCTGCCAAAAACCAACGTCGGTAAAATCCTGCGTCGTGAGCTTCGTGACGAAGTGAAGTAAGGCGATCAAACGAAGAACGTGCTAAGAACTAATAAGTTCTGTTAAAGCTGTTAAAATACGCCCGCCCGGGAAACCGGCCGGGCGTTTTTTATTGGATTTTTAATACTGTTATTCCAGCATTATTTTGCTTTCACCGGATCGGAGGCACATCCCTGTGCCTTCGATCCTACCGCGACATCCTGTCGCTGTTTCGCAAAATAGCCCTGAAACAACAGTTTCTAGTTGAGTACACCTGTTTTGTCCGATCATCAGACCGATTCTTCCGCAAACACCAATATCAATCGTGGTGCAGATATTAAAGCCTTATATCAGGCGATTGATCATTGCCTGATCAAAGATCGGTTTCCGTTACGTCGCAGTGTGCGCCAGATCAAAACCTTGCTGGAAGAGAACAAACCCTTTGATAAGGTGCTGGAGAAGCTGCTGATTCGTATTCAGAAAAGTCAGGAGCTGGTTAAGCTGCGTTCTCAGCCGCTGCCGGTCAGTTATCCGGATTTGCCGGTTTCCGAGCGAAAAGACGAAATCCTTAAGGCGGTTAAAGAAAATCAGGTGGTGGTGGTCGCGGGTGAAACCGGTTCCGGTAAAACCACTCAGTTGCCAAAGGTCTGCCTGGAAGCCGGGTTAGGGGTCTATGGCCGCATTGCCCACACTCAGCCGCGTCGTTTAGCCGCTCGTGCGGTGGCAGGGCGCATTGCCGAAGAACTGCAGTGTCAGTTGGGCAATCAGGTGGGTTTTCAGGTGCGGTTTACGGATCAGAGTAGCGATCAGACGCGTATTAAGCTGATGACTGACGGCATTTTGCTGGCCCAGACTCAGCACGATAAGTTTCTGAATGAATACGACGTCATTATCATAGACGAAGCCCATGAGCGCAGCCTGAATATTGATTTTCTGATGGGCTATTTAAAACAGTTGTTGCCCAAGCGCCCAGACTTAAAGGTCATTATTACCTCAGCCACCATTGATGTTGAGCGTTTCTCGAAACACTTCGCTGATGCTAATGGCAAGCCTGCGCCGGTCATTGAGGTATCAGGCCGAACCTATCCGGTAGAAACCCGTTATCGTCCTCTTGTTCGGGAAGACGAAGAGGGTGAAGATCGTTCTTTATTTGAAGGCATTGCCGATGCGCTGGCGGAATTACGCGGTGAAGACAAAGCCAAGGGTCAGCATGGCGACGTACTGGTGTTTTTACCAGGAGAGCGCGAAATTCGGGAATGCGCGGAATTCTTGCGCCGAGCGCAGTTACCCGCTACTGACATTCTGCCGCTCTATGCGCGCTTAAGTGCGGGCGACCAACAGAAGATCTTTAAGCCCCAAGGCGGTCGCCGAGTGGTGCTGTCAACCAACGTGGCGGAAACCTCGTTAACGGTGCCGGGGATTCGTTATGTCGTTGACTCCGGTATCGCCCGTATCAGTCGTTACAGTTATCGCAGCAAAGTGCAGCGTTTACCGATTGAAGCCATTTCTCAGGCCAGTGCTAATCAGCGTGCTGGACGTTGTGGCCGGGTTGCTCCGGGTGTGTGTATTCGTCTGTACGAAGAGTCTGACTTTTTAGGACGGGATGAATTTACCGATCCGGAAATTCGTCGGACTAACCTGGCGGCCGTTGTGCTGCAAATGCTGCATCTGAAATTGGGCAAGTTACAGGACTTCCCGTTTGTTGATGCCCCGGACGAACGCTTTGTTAAAGATGGCTTTACCTTGCTACAGGAGCTGGAAGCCGTTGATAGTTGCCAAAATCTGACCGAATTGGGCCGTCAGATGGCTCGCTTGCCGGTTGATCCACGCATTGCCCGGATGATGCTGGAGGCACAAAAGCAGCAGGCATTAAAAGAAGTGTTGATCATTGCCGCGGCGCTAACGGTACAAGACCCGCGCGAACGACCACCGGAAAAACAGCAGCAGTCGGATGAAAAACACCGAATCTGGAAAGACGAAGACTCCGACTTTGTCAGCCTGTTAAACCTGTGGAATGGCTTTGAAGAACAGCGTCAGGAGTTATCACAAAATCAGCTGCGTAAGTGGTGTGCGAAATATTTCCTTAACTACATGCGAATGCGCGAGTGGCGTGATACCCATCGTCAGTTGCATATCTTATGTAAGGACCTGGGGCTGGAAGAAAAAGAGCAAGCGGCCAGTTACGAATCGCTGCATAAGTCGCTGTTGTCCGGCATGTTAAGCCAGATCGGCTTCAAGTCTGAAGGCTCTCAATCAAACCCAGGGGAGTATTTGGGTGCCCGTAACCGCAAACTCTGGATCTTCCCGGCGTCAGGTCAATATAAGAAAAAGCCTAAATGGATGATGACCGCCGAGCTGGTGGAAACCTCGAAGCTGTATGCCCGCACCGTCGCCAAAATTGAGCCGCAATGGATTGAAGAAATTGGTAAGCCGCTGCTGAAATATCAGTATTTTGAACCGCACTGGCAAAGCCAGCGTGGGCAAGTGGTGGCGTTTGAACAAAGCACCTTATATGGCCTGATTGTGAACCCGAAAAAGCGGGTGAACTACGCCAATACTCACCCAGAAGCCGCCCGTGAGATTCTGATTCAGGAAGCCTTGGTGGAACAGAAGATCCGCACCAAAGCCGAATTCTACCAGAAGAATCTGCAACTGCTGGCTGAAGTCACCGAATACGAAGAGAAATCTCGTCGCCGTGACCTGGTGATTGATGATGCCTATCTGGCGGAGTTTTATAACAAAGCGCTGCCGGATCATATCGTCACCACTAAGCACCTGGAGCGTTGGTTCTCTAAGGCAAAAGAGGCTGAAAAGCAGGCGTTATATTTTACCCGCGACTTTTTGCTCAGCCCGGAAGCGGCGGGCGTTGGTGCCAGTGATTATCCAACCGAGCTGGACTGGCAGGGCATGGCATTCCCCTTGAGTTATAGCTTTGCACCAGGAACTTCCGATGACGGGGTGTCGCTGAGTGTGCCGGTGGCCATGTTGCAGCAGGTGCCGGAAGCACAAACCGAATGGCTGGTACCGGGCTTTATCGAAGACAAAGTTGTGGCTCTGATTAAAGGTTTACCCAAGACGATTCGTAAGCGTTTTGTGCCGGTGCCGAATACCGCTCAGACTTTTCTGGCGCAACATAGCCCTTCCGGTGGTGGTCTGATTGCTCAGTTGCTGAATTATTTAAACAAGGATTTACGCCCGGAGCAGATTGATAGCGAGCAGCTGACGGCAACCGAATTGCCCGATCATCTGCGCATGAATATCCGGGTGATGGCTGATCGCAAGCTGATTGCTCAGGGGCGTGACCTGGCCGCTTTAAAAGAACAGTACGCTGATGCTTCACAAGCCCAGATTCAGGATCTGAGTCATTCCGGCTTCCAGCGCGATCAGATCAATGGCTGGGACTTTGGTGATTTGCCACAAACCACACAAACCGAAGTGAATGGCTTGCCAGTGCGCGCTTTCCCTTGTTTAAAGCCCGCCAAAGAGAAGTCAGAAAAAACCGATATTCAGCTCACCGTGGAAGCGGATGAGTTTGAGGCCGCACGCCAGCATCGTTTAGGTGTGTGTCAGCTGGTTCGTCGTCAGTTACCGGATCAGGAGCGGACGCTGAAATCGCATATACAGCAAACCATGAAAGGAAAATGGCTGTATTGCAAAGGTCTTGGCAGTGAAGCAGAGATCACCGCAGACCTGATTCAAGCGGCTTTTATTCAGGTGTTTGTACCATCAGATGAGCCGCTGCCTTATCTGGAACAGGAGTTTAAACAGCGCTTAGATCGACGCTCGGAGCTGTTTGAACACGGCACCAAGCTGTTAACCCAGTTTATTGAATGGATCACATTGCGTCATAAAATTCTGAAAACCATGGGCGGAGCCGTAAGCCTGGATAAGGCCATGGCGTATTCGGATGTGAAGGCGCATCTGGAACGCTTGCTGAGCAAAGGCTTTATGCAGCAAACGCCGTGGCAGAGATTGCAAAGTTTTAGTCGTTATCTCAAGGCCATGGATTATCGACTGGATAAATTGCAGGGGAATTTACCACGCGATCGACAGTCAATGATTGAGTTCGAAAGTTTGTACAAAAATTACACGGATGTCCTCAATAAGTTGTCTCCGCGCATTAGCGATGAACTGGAAGAATTTGGCTGGTTGCTGGAGGAGTGGCGGGTATCGCTGTTTGCTCAGCCGCTGGGCACTAAAGAACCGGTTTCGCTTAAGCGGTTACAAAAACGATGGGCTGAAATTGCCAAGACCTGATCCTTCTTAAACTCATGTTTTAGCCGGCGCAGGTCATAAAGGTATGGCGCATAATTACCAGCCGCTGGAGCATGAGACTAAAGATATGCTCATCCAGGAATAAAAAAATTAAAAAAAGATTGAACTGTCACCTGTTTCCGGTAACTAATAAACAACTGGCTATAATGAGTAACACTATCGTAGTTTCTCATAAGCATTATTTAAGCAAGCCTGATAACAAGGCTTGGTGAAATAGTTTAAAAACTAAACAAAAAAGAGTAGGAAACAACCATGGCTAAAACAATCAAACCTGTAGCAGCTGTTCTGGGTACTGCATTCGTAACTGCAATGTCTCAGGCTCCACTGGTAAATGCAGCTGAAAATCCTTTTGCTTCTGCTGAACTGGAAGGCGGTTACAAGTTAGCTTCTAACCATGAAGGCAAATGTGGCGAAGGTAAGTGTGGCGGCGACAGCAAGTCTTCTTCCGAAGGTAAGTGCGGCGAAGGCAAATGTGGCGGCGACAGCAAGTCTTCTTCCGAAGGTAAGTGCGGCGAAGGCAAATGTGGCGGCGACAGCAAGTCTTCTTCAGAAGGTAAGTGCGGCGAAGGCAAATGTGGCGGCAAGTCTTCATCTGAAGGCAAGTGCGGCGAAGGCAAATGTGGTGGTAGCCACTAAGCGCCTATGAAATTTCCCGTCCAAGGTGCCGGGTTGGGTCTGCGACGAGCTCTGATGAGCTCGCTCGCGGATGTCCCAGAGCACAAAATCGATTTTATGGAAATTGCGCCAGAGAACTGGATTGGCGTGGGTGGCCGTTTAGGAAAATCTTTCCGGTCGTTTACTGAAAAATACGATTTTATTTGTCACGGTTTATCCCTTTCCATAGGCAGTCCTGCACCACTGGATGAAAATTTTGTGCGTCAGGTTAAACAGTTTATGGATGAGCATGGTATTAAAGCGTACAGCGAGCACCTGAGCTACTGTAGCGATCAGGGTCATATGTATGATCTGATGCCGATTCCGTTTACTGAGCAAGCGGTAAAATATGTCGCTGAACGTATTCAGCGTGTTCAGGATATTATCGGCCAACGTTTGATTATCGAAAACGTATCGGCCTACGCGGAACCCGGTAAAGAAATGGAAGAAGCCGAATTCGTTCGTTCGGTCATTGAAACCGCTGACTGCGATATGTTGTTAGACGTTAATAATGTGTACGTTAACAGCATCAATCATGGCAGTGATGCAATGGCATTTATCAAAGCGATGCCGACAGAGCGCATTAAATATCTGCATGTTGCGGGTCACTTTGATGAAGCCGATGATCTGCTGGTAGACACCCACGGTATGGAAGTTAAAGATATCGTCTGGGATATGCTGGCCGAAACCTACAAAATTCATGGTGCGATTCCAACATTGCTGGAACGCGACTTTAATTTTCCTCCGATTGAAGAACTGATTGCCGAAGTGGATCAGATTCGCTCCCTTCAGAATCAGGTTAATCCGAACAACACCCAGGTTGGTTAATATGTCTCAATCTGAGCATACTGCTGATGGGCATCATATTGCTCGCCAGCAGGAATTTGCTGCGCATATTCGTTCCCCTAAAGAGCATCCGGTACCTGCGGATGTTGATCCGCAGCGAATGAAAATCTACAGCGATTTATTTTTTAATAATGTGAAAGGTTTTCTCGACGGCACTTTTCCGGTGTGCGCTGAAATTATTGGTGCTGCACGCTGGCATGAGATTGCCCGTGATTTCTTTGCTTCTCATCATTGTCAGACGCCGTATTTCCTCGAAATTCCTCAGGAGTTTTTACAGTATCTTGAGCAGCAGTTTCAGCCTCTGGAAACCGATCCGGAATACTTCTATGAATTGGCACATTATGAGTGGTTGGAATTGGCACTCGATGTCAGTGAAGAAGAGATTGATCAGGTATTTGATGCTAACGCCGACCTGAAGCAGAGTATTCCGGTGTTTGCACCGGCAGCTCAGGCGTTTGTGTATCAGTACCCGGTGCATCAGATCAGTACCGATAACCCGGCGCCCGAACCTCACCAAACGGCATTGATTGTTTTTCGTGATCGTCAGGATCAGGTGCGTTTTATTGAAACCAACATGATGACAATTCAGCTGTTAATTAAACTGCAGCAACAGGAACTCTCCGGACTGGCAGCGGTCGAACAATTATTGCAAGAAAGTGGTATTAGCATCACTGAAGTGGCACTTCAGGGAGGTTTGGCTATTCTCGAAGAGTGGCAGCGACAAGGCCTGGTATTGGGTGGTCGCATCGCTTAATTGCGCATAACAATACAGATACTCGGAGCTTTTACATGAATATTCAGTCGTTCGCCAATTGGGTACACGATCAACTTGATATTGCTAAATCGATCGATTTCCTGGCGCCACTGGCACTCAGGATTTATTTGTTTTTCCCATTTTGGATGGCGGGTACCACCAAGTGGAGCTCATTCAGCGATACGGCTGCCTGGTTTGGTAATCCGGACTGGGGTTTAGGGCTGCCTTTTCCTGAGTTGTTGGCATTCCTTGCCACCTGGACTGAAATTATTGGTGCAGTTTTCTTATTAATTGGTTTTGCAACACGCTATATCACCATTCCACTGATTATCACCATGATCGTTGCCATTTTTGCTGTTCACTGGGATAGCGGTTGGTATGCGATTGCACAATCAACCGACCCCGAAGTGGCCGAGCGTTTAAATGCAGCGAAAGGCATTCTGCGTGAGCATGGCAACTATGGTTGGTTAACTGGCAAGGGTGGTTTTGTGATTTTGAATAATGGTATTGAGTTTGCTGTTACTTATTTGATCATGCTGTTAGTGCTCTTCTTCAACGGTGCTGGTAAATACTTCAGTGTTGATCACTGGATTAAAGCAAAATTCAGAACTTCATGAGGCTGACGGCCGATTGATACAGTTGAGTGATCATCGTGTTCTGAAAAACGATACAAAAAGGCGCAACCGCGCCTTTTTCTGTTTTACGTATACTGTTTTAATAGCGACTCGATTCAGGTGGCGTTTTAGTATGAAGTGGTTATTGGTTCTGGTTTTAGCGGTTAGTCCGTTTTCTGTTTGGTCGGAAGACGAAGTTGATCCCGACCCGTGGGAAGGGTTTAACCGTAAAATTTTTGCATTCAATGAAACCATGGATGAATACATTGCACGTCCACTGGCCAAGGGGTATCAGGCCATTACCCCGGAACCCGTGGATCAGTCCGTTAGCGCTTTCTTCTCAAACCTGGATGATGTATTGGTTATTATTAATGACCTTGGGCAGTTAAAATTTGGCCAGGCGGCTTCTGATACAGCTCGGTTTCTGATCAATACGACGGTTGGCTTTTTTGGCTTGTTCGATGTAGCTACTCACATTGGTTTAGAAAAACATGATGAAGATTTTGGACAAACTCTGGGTTATTGGGGGGTTGGTACCGGCCCTTATCTGATGTTGCCATTTGTGGGGCCAAGCACGGTTCGTGATACCGGTGGTATCGGGCTTGAACTGGCTTCTGGTGTGTCTTATCTGGATCTGGGTAATAACCTGAAAGAACAAGTCGCTTTATATGCAGTTAAGAATATTGATATTCGTGCTGACCTGATCGCCTCTGAGGGGCTGATCAGTGGCGATCGTTACACTTTTATCCGCAGCTTCTACCTGCAGCGCCGGGAATTTTTGGTTAATGATGGTGTTGTCGAGGATGAGTTCGAAGACGACTTCGATGTTTTTGATGACGAAGATGAAGATTGGGAAGACGAAGACTTTTGATGTCTCTGGCCCGTCTTAACCTCTGATTCAGACCATAGCTGAATGGCTATACGCGCAGTTTGTACTAAACTTTTAGTTGCAGTCAGACAGCCGGGTGTGTATCCATCTTAATGAACAAGCCTTTTTCCTTATTCTTCTGTTTGAAGATGTTTTTGAGGATTATCTTACTAACTTTTGTTGCGTCGGAGTCGGCAGCGACAGAAAAGGTGGTGCTTCAACTGAAGTGGAAGCACCAGTTTCAGTTTGCCGGTTTCTATGCTGCGCAGATGCAGGGCTTCTATTCTGACGAAGACCTCGATGTTGATATCAAACCATTCGCCGGAGAAGGAAGTGTTGTTGATGCCGTTATCTCGGGCTCTGCGCAATTTGGTATTGCCGATTCGAGTATTGTTCTGGCCCGAATGACGGGTAAGCCGGTTGTTGTGGTTGCTACCATTTTCCAACACTCACCTTTGGGGCTGTTAAGCCTTAAATCTTCAGAGATACTCGGCCCGCTTGAGCTGAAAGGTAAACGGGTCATGTATCTCAAAAATGCCGATGATGCCGTTATTACCGCGATGTTGTCTGAGCTTAATATCAAAGACTCGGATTTCACTCATGTTCCCCACACATTTAATGATATGGCCCTGCTGGGTGATGATACAGTTGATGCAATGGCGGTGTATTTCACGGATCAACCTTATTTTTATCAGCAGCAGGGAGTGGATGTACATCAGATCAATCCTGCCAATTACGGCATCGATTTCTACGGTGATATGTTATTTACTCAGGAGGATTACCTGACCAAAAACCCTGATACGGTTGCTGCTTTTCGTCGTGCCAGCCTGAAGGGATGGCAGTTCGCGCTGAATCATCCGGAAGCAGTGGTTGACTGGATTCTTGAAAATTTACCAACCGAGAAAACACGTGAACATTTGTTGTTTGAAGCCCAGCAAACCGCAAAAATGATTCGACCTGACCTGATTGAATTAGGGCATTTTAGTTTGTCTCGGGTCCAGCGTATTGCTTCTATTTACGATCAGCTAAACCTGGCCGATTATGATGGTTCCCTCGCTGATATTAGTTATGAGGCATATCAAAAACGCGACAATGCAGCGTTAATGGTCACCAAGACACTGGCTCTGATTATATTCGCCTTGCTGGTATTGATTTATTTTGTTTCATTTGTCAATAAGAGACTTAAAGCTCAGGTGGCGAACAAAACTGAACTGCTGCAGCAAAAATCTGCAAAGCTCAAAAAGGTGAAAACCCATCTTGAAAGGGCGCAGATCGCAGCAAAGCAGGGGAGCTGGGAATGGAACTGTACTGACAACAGTTTGTGGTGGTCGCAAAGTTTTATCAAAACACTCGGATTGACGGTTGCTGATTCACCTTCTTTTGAAGCATTCGCTGAATTCTTGCATGATGATGATAAAAGCCGTGTGTATGAAACCTACCAGGCATTAAAACAATGCCCGACTAGCTATCAAATGAGCTATCGGGTGTTGTCTGGCTCTGGTACTGAACTGTATATCGATGAAACGATCAGGCCAATATCAGATTCTGACGGTAATATTTATGCTTTGCAGGGTATCGTTCAGGATGTGACGGATAAAAAACGGGCGGCCGATAAAATATTGGCCAGTGAGCGTTTATATCGACAGATGTTTGATGTGAATACAGCCGTTAAATTATTAATTGATTCCACCACCGGTAATATCTTGCGTGCTAATGATGCGGCTTGTCAGTTTTATGGTTATGACCAGAAAACACTGGTCGGCATGAATATCACAAAAATCAACACTCTAACGCTATCTGAAACACATCATGAAATGAAGCAGGCGATTGAGCAAAAACGAAACTTTTATCGTTTCACACATCGTTTGGCAAATGGTGAATTACGGGATGTGGAGGTACATACCGGCCCGGTTAACGCCGATGGCAAGCAGGCTTTGCTATCGATCATTATTGATGTCACACAACGTAATGATTATGAAAAAGCACTGAAAAACAGCGAAACCCGTATTCGCCTGGCACAAAAATCATCCGGCTTCAGTGTTTGGGAATGGAGCATCGTAAGCGATGTATTGTACCTGTCGGATGAAATGAAAGAGTTACTGGATATTCATCACTCCAGCTTTGATGGCTCGTTTGCCTCTATTGCCAATTTGATTCACCCCAACGATGTAAAACGCTGGAAAAAAAGTATTCAGAGTACCGTAGAAAATGGAACAGGCCACGATATGAAGTTACGTATCGTGCGTCAGGATCAATCGATTCGCTGGATTCACGCAAATGGTGAATGCACATTAGATGACAAAGGTCAGCCGGCAAAACTGACCGGAGTTTGTAAGGATATTACCGAAGAGTATGAAAAAGAATCGCAACTCAGGTTGGCTGCGAGTGTTTTTTCTCATGCTCAGGAAGGCATTATTATAACGGATACTTCCGGAAAAATTATTGAAACCAATGAAGCCTTTCATCAGATTACTGGTTATTCCAAAGATGAAGTACTGGGTAAAAACCCGAGTTTGTTGAGTTCGGGTAATCATGATAAATCCTTTTATCAGGCGATGTGGCGACAATTATTATCTGAGGGGCGTTGGCAGGGGAAACTCTGGAATAAAACCAAGAATGGAGAGCTGTTTGCCGAATACCTGACAATTTCTGCGGTGACCAATGGCCAGGGAGAACACTCCCATTATGTTGGCGTTTTTTCTGATATTACGGAGCAGGAAGAGCGTGAAGAATATTTGATTCATGCAGCCTATCATGACCCGCTTACGGCACTGCCTAATCGTAAATACCTGCATAAAGAAATGAGGAAGCGTCTGACGCAGAAAGCCGATATGCAATTTTCTGTGATCTTTATCGATCTTGATGGATTTAAGCCGGTTAATGACAACTATGGCCATGAAGCAGGTGATAAATTATTGGTGGCTATTGGTCAGCGTCTGGAGTCTCATATTCGTGAAAATGATCTGGTTGCGCGAGTGGGGGGAGATGAATTTGTTATTCTGGTGGATCAGTTATCCGAATATCAGGAGCTGCAAAAATTATCTGACAGATTATTAGCTTCTGCGGCTGAACCTTTGGTTGTGAATGGTAATGTTGTAACCGTATCTGCGAGTATTGGCTGTGTGTTAGTCAATAACTCCTGTCAGGGTTCTGTCGATGAATTGATTGATCAGGCTGATGGCGCTATGTATCAGGCTAAGCAGCAGGGTAAAAACTGTTACGTTATTAAAACCTGTTGCGCTGCTAGTTGAAGCCGTTTTAAACGGGAATTCCTTCAGCTGAATACCTTGCTCAGCACCCCCGCGGTTTTCTCAACTTTTATCATCAGCCCCCGCTTTACGATCTCGTCTGTATTCCATCCGCTTAGGTTAAGGCCGTTCAGGCAAGAAGTTATCCAGCTGGAGAGGACATATATATTAGCCATAAAGTGCAGCCTTAATTAATTCTTATTGTTTTTTGGTGATAAGCGAGCGCTGGCTCTTTTTTGGTTGTACGAGTGTATCATGTATTATTTTCGGGTATCAATGGTAATTCGCTTGTGTTGGTTGTGAGATAGAGATTGCGCAATCAGAAGAAAGTGTTAGGGTGGCTGGTTTGTTGATTGGCTTGCGCTATTAGCCAAGCTAGGGTAGTGATTATAGTATTTTAGAGGTTTTAAATGATGGCTGAAGATTTATTTTTTGCCGCAAAGATATTTTATGAAGCAATTGATAAGGATAAAAATTATACTATAAACAAGCTCAATGAAATCTTCCCTGGATCTGGAAAGAAATTATTTTACTTAATGCCTATTGCTTTTGGGTGGGTAGTTTTAAGCCGTTTGGGGGCTGATAAATTTCCCGAAAAAATTGAATTTAATGATGTAAGTGTTAATGCTAGAGAAGATGAATTATTTGTTTCATGCTTGAGGATGGCTGATAAAGAAATAAAAAATAACTATTCAATGATGTCATTGGATGTTTTTGAACGTATTTTGAATTTTAGTGCTGAAGGAAAAATAGCTTCTGCTTTATTTAAAGACGGTGGAAATGCAAGGGGTGCGTGCATATCAGCTCCAATAATCGATGATGATTTGCTGGAATAAATAGTAGTAAGGAAAGAAATAAAGTTGACTGTTAGAAAATCAGCCGATGCCTAACTAACATCGGCTTAGCCCAAGCAGCTAACTACAACGAGAAGTCTCTCAGCTGAATACCTTGCTCAGCATCCCAGCGAATTTCCCAGCCGGTATCATCTGACCAGTCTCCCAAAACAATTCGCTTATTGCCATCGGCTAATTCATGAACAGCCGGGCGGTGAGTATGGCCGTGAATCATCACCTTCACATTATGATCAGACAGCTCACGATCCACTTCGGATGGGGTAACGTCCATAATCTCAGCCGATTTCATTTTCTGGTCGCTCTGGCTCTCTGAGCGAACCTGGCGGGCAAAAGCAACGCGTTCTTCAATGGTTTTGCTCAGCAGTTGTTCTTGCCATTGCGGGTTGCGGAACATCTGACGAATTTTCATATATTCAACGTCTTGAGTGCATAAGCTGTCGCCATGCATGAGTAACACGTCTTCACCGCCCAGTTGAATCACCGATGGGTCGGGGAGCAGGGTGCAGCCTGCGGTGTTGCAAAAATCCTGACCAAGTAAAAAATCACGATTGCCGTGCATCAGAAAGATTTCCGTACCCAGCTGGTTCAGCGCTTTTAAAGCGGCTTTAACCTGCTCAACAAAAGGATCGGAATAATCGTCGCCAATCCAGACTTCAAAAAAATCACCCAAAATATACAGCTGCTCGGCATCACCTTTGGCGGCTAACTGTTTCAGGTAATTGGCGAACCCCTGAGCTAGAGCCGGGCGTGCGTGTTCAAGGTGTAAGTCGGAAATAAAATAGACGGCCATTTTTAATTTTTCTGTGCTGGGAAGGATTTAAGAAGGGTGATCATTTGCATTGGAAGGTATTTTCATTCGCCGGATCAAGGCAAAAGCACAAGCTACATCCATGTAGCATGCCCTATGGGCTGCTTTGCAGTGCAAAATTAGCTCCTGCAATTTTGTCCCTAAACTGATCCGGCGGCAACGTCCTGTTGCCTGCTTTGCCTATTCCCTTATTTGAAAATGGCCTTCCAAGCAAATTAAAAACCTGCGAGGAGGGGATTACAGAACCTCAGCGCTCTCAATGATGACATCTTCAACCGGAACGTCCTGGTGGCCCATTGCCATGGTCGTGCGTACCGCCTTGATGCGGTTAACCACATCCATACCTTCAACCACTTCACCAAACACGCAGTAGCCCCAACCTTCGGTGGATTTGCTGGTGTGGTTCAGGAAAGCGTTATCAGCAACATTGATGAAAAACTGAGCAGACGCGGAGTGTGGATCCATGGTGCGGGCCATCGCCAGAGTACCTGCTTTGTTCTCTAAGCCATTGTCTGCTTCGTTTTCAATGGAAGCGTTGGTGCTTTTTTGAGTCATGCCCGGCTCAAAACCGCCGCCCTGAATCATAAAACCGTCGATTACACGGTGGAAGATAACGCCGTTGTAGAAGCCTTCTTTCACGTAGTTTTCGAAGTTTTCGGCGGTTTTTGGTGCTTTCTCGTGGTTGAGTTCGATTTTAATGTCACCAAAATTGGTTTTCATCAGGATCATATTGAGCCTCTGAGTGTGAATTCGTGTATCCCTAAAGGGGAGTGAGGGCGTATAATAGCGCCTTTTTTCCGGCCTTACAGCCAAGATGAAAGGTCGATATTGTGTTTCAGGCCAAGCTTTTCAAGCTTTGCCAATGAGTTTGTACAAAAAACGGACGGTTATGACTGATACCAACGCCACCAATGCTGATAACGGCAGTGTCACAAATGCTGCTGACAACGGCAATAACACTCCAACGAATGAAGCGGAAACAAATCCGGTAAGCAACAATTTTGTCGCCAAGATTGTTCAGGAAGATCTGAACAGCGGCAAAATCGACAAAGTGATTACCCGTTTCCCGCCTGAGCCTAACGGTTACCTGCACGTAGGCCACGCGAAGTCGATTTGCCTGAACTTTGGTCTGGCGGAGCAGTTTCAGGGTGAGTGTAACCTGCGTTTTGATGACACTAACCCAGAGAAAGAAAGCCAGGAATTTATCGACGCGATTAAAGAAGACGTCAGCTGGTTGGGCTTTAAGTGGGCTGGTGATATCCGTTATTCCTCAGATTACTTCGATACCTTGTACGACTATGCGGTCGAAGCGATCAAAGCCGGCAATGCTTACGTTTGTAACCTGACGCCAGAAGAAGCGGACGAATACAAAGGTGACTTTAACCGTCCGGGCAAAAACAGCCCGTACCGCGAGCGCAGCGTTGAAGAAAACCTGGCTGAATTCGAAAAAATGCGTGCTGGCGAATACGAAGACGGCAAAGCCGTTCTGCGTGCCAAGATCGATATGCAGTCGCCAAATATGAATATGCGTGATCCGATTATGTATCGCGTGCGTCATGTTGAGCATCATCAGACCGGTGACAAGTGGTGCATCTACCCGATGTACGATTTCACCCACGGTCAGTCGGATGCCATCGAACACATCACTCATTCGGTGTGTACGCTGGAATTTGAAGATCACAAACCGCTGTACGATTGGTACATCAACAATCTTCCAGTTCCGGCTAAGCCAACTCAGTACGAGTTTGGTCGTCTGAATCTGAACTACACGGTAACGTCCAAGCGTAAGCTGAAGCGCCTGGTGGATGAAGAAGTGGTTGCTGGCTGGGATGACCCTCGTATGACCACCATTTCTGGCATGCGTCGCCGTGGTTTTACACCGGCTTCAATCCGAAACTTCTGCGATATGATTGGTGTCAGCCGCTCTGACGGTATGGTTGATGTCGCCATGCTGGAGCACGCACTGCGTACTGATCTGAACAATAATGCCCCGCGAGGTATGGCGGTGATCAAGCCGTTAAAAGTTGTGATCGAAAATCTGCCGGAAGATCATCTGGAAATGCTGTCGGCGGAATACCATCACGAGCTGGATTTAGGCACTCGTGAGATGCCGTTCACCCGTGAGTTGTATATCGATCAGGATGACTTTAAAGAAGAATACAGCAAGAAATTTAAGAAAAAGTTCACTCCGGGCAAGCGTATTCGTCTGCGTCATTCTTATGTGCTGGAAGCAACTGGCTACGAAAAAGACGAACAAGACAACGTGGTTCTGGTGCGCGCCAAACTGATTGAAAACACACTGGGTCTGGATCCGGAAGACGGTGACAAGCCAAAAGGTGTGGTTCACTGGGTATCGGCAACACACAGCAAAGAAGCAGAGTTGCGTGTGTATTCACGTCTTTTTACCAGCGCGACGCCGGAAAAAGAAGAGGGTGACTTTATGGATCACGTTAATAAAGACTCTCTGCAAATTACCACGGCCTTTATCGAACCTGCGCTGGCTGATGTAGCACCGGAATCAAACTTCCAGTTTGAGCGTGAAGGTTATTACGTGGCGGATCGTTATGATCACTCGCCGGAAAAACCCGTGTTCAACCTGACCATTGGTTTGCGTGAAGATAAGTCTTTAACGCAATAACAGAGCAATCTTATTTAACGTTAAAACAACCTTCTACCCCTGTTTTTAACCGTCGTGCCGAAGGGCCATCCCTGGCCCTGCCGCACGAATGCAGCATCCATGCTGCTCATGCTGCTGCTCATAAAAACAGCGGAAGAATATTGCTGAATTACACACATAAATACAGTTAGACGAGCAAATAAAAGACTATGGCTTTAACCATCTACAACACGCTGACGCGTCAGAAAGAAGCATTTAAACCTCTGGTTGATGGCAAGGTGGGCATGTACGTGTGTGGCATGACCGTCTACGACTACTGTCATATGGGTCATGGTCGGGTGATGGTGGCGTTCGATGTGATCGTGCGTTACCTGCGCCACAAAGGTTATGAGGTGAATTACATCCGTAATATCACCGACATCGACGACAAAATTATTAACCGTGCGAATGAAAACGGCGAGCCATTTAATGTGCTGGTGGATCGTATGGTTGATGCCATGAACGAAGACTTCACTAAGTTAGGTGTGATTGCGCCAAACTCAGAACCCAAAGCCACCGAACACATTGATGGCATTCTGGCGATGGTGCAAACCCTGATCGACAAAGGTTTTGCTTATGCCGCCTCGAATGGTGATGTGTATTATCGTGTTCGCAAATTTGATGGCTACGGCAAACTGTCTGGCAAAATCTTAGAAGAGCTGGAGAGCGGCGCACGTGTTGATGTCGCCGATGAAAAAGAAGATCCGCTGGACTTCGTGTTATGGAAATCCGCCAAGCCGGGCGAACCGTCTTGGACATCTCCGTGGGGCGAAGGTCGTCCGGGCTGGCACATCGAATGTTCTGCTATGTCGACCTGTTGCTTAGGTAACAATTTCGATATTCATGGTGGTGGTCCGGACCTTAAATTCCCGCACCATGAAAACGAAATTGCCCAGAGTGAAGCAGCGACCGGTGAAAACTACGCCAACACCTGGATGCACGCTGGTGCTCTGCGTATTGATGGCGAGAAGATGTCTAAGTCATTAAACAACTTCTTCACCATTCGTGACGTATTAAAAGAATACGATGCGGAAGTGTTGCGTTTCTTCCTGTTGTCGAGCCAATACCGCAGTGAGATTAACTACTCGCAAGAAGGCTTAAAAGAAGCTCAGCAAAAATTGGAGCGTTTTTATACCGCACTGCAATCGGCTGACCCTTCAGTAGAAGCACCGACAGGCACTGACTATGCGCAGCGTTTTGAAGCGGCCATGGATGACGACTTTAATACGCCACAAGCAATCTCCGTATTGTTTGAGCTGGTGACAGCCATCAATAAAGCTGAAGGTGATGAAAAGAACCAGTTGGCTGCCTTGCTGAAAAAACTGGGTGATGTATTAGGTACGTTACAAACTGATCCGGAAGCCTTCTTTAAAGGCGATGTTGATGACAGCGAAGAAAGCTGGATTCAGCAAATGATCGAAAAACGTGCTGACGCCAAAGCTAATAAAGACTGGGGCACTGCGGATCAGGTTCGTGATGAGCTGGCTGCCAAAGGCATCGTATTAAAAGATGGGCCGGAAGGGACTAGCTGGTCTAAGGCGTAAACTCTCCAGTCAGGCTTATTTTCCTCTGGTCAGATCCCTCCTTGTCCGGCCTCTGCTTGACCAACCAATCCCCGGTAGCAATATCGGGGATTTTTATTGAGATCACGCACACACTCTGGCTTGATAGCGCCTATACTTAAATCAGATTTGTTTGAGTGCCGTACATGATCCTTTTTCTGCGGATGACATTGCTATTATGTTGTTGCCTGTGCCCAGTGGCGTTTGCGAATGACGAGCTATTAGGAGTGTTCGAACGTTTAACTCAGGTTGAATATCTGCGTGACGAACAAGGACTTAATCTGGAAGATGTGCGCCAGAAAGAAAATTCTGAATGGCGCTCAATTGATCTTCAGGCTGCAAATTTTGGCTTTGATCCGAGCGATCATTGGTTTCGTGCACAAGTCTCTCCCGGAACGATCACTGACCCATCCTCATTGCTGGAGATTGGATACCCTCTGCTGGATCGTTTAAGTGTTTATTTGTATGAGAATGGTACTCTCAAAAACACATTTCACACCGGCGACTACCTGACATTTGAACAGCGACCGGTTCAGTACCCTAACTTTTTGTTTCCGCTTGAGCTTGATCAGGGGAATGAATACCAGCTCTATATACATGTGAAAACAGACAGTTCTGTACAACTGCCCCTGGCCCTTTATTCGGAAGGTGGTTTTTGGAAGCAACAAATTTTTAAAAATATTCTTTCCGTTGCCTTTTACTCCGTTCTGTTGTCGATGTTTTTTTATAACGCCATTTTGTTTTTGATTGTGCGGGATAAAAGTTATCTCTATTACATTTTATATTTGCTTTCATTTGTTTTCCTGATGGCCAGTATTGATGGCCTGGCATATCAGTTTTTGTGGCCAGATTCCCCGGGTTTTCATCAGTTCAGCATTATCCTGTTTATGTGCTGTGTGATGATTACTGCACCACTATTCACTTGCTCAGTTCTGCGTTTGCGTGTCCATAATCCGGTGCTGTACCGGGTTATGAAGGGTTTTTCGTATCTTGGATGGCTGTGTTTGTTGGGTGGGGCCATGCTTTCATACTCCCTGATGGTGAAAGTCATCAGCATCCTGGCGGTATTGATTGCATTATTCATGCTTGCTATTACCGTTTTTGTTTTATATCAGCGTCGATCAACGGAAGTTTTTATTTTCCTGTTAGCGTGGCTGGCTTTAATGGTGGGTTATTGTTCATTCACCATGCAGAAATTAGGCTGGCTACCTATTAATATGATGACTGAGCACTCAATTGAGGTGGGTGCCATTCTTGAAGTGCTGCTACTGGCTCTCAGTTTGGCCGAACGTATTAATTCAGAGCGTCGTTTGCATCTGGCTGCCCAGGATAAAATTCTGGATATGCAGGTTCAGGCAAACCTAGAGCTGGACTACAAGGTGAAGGAACGAACAGCAGAGCTGGAATTAGTCAATCTTAAGCTTAAAGAAGCAACCATGACGGATGCTTTGACGGGGATTGGTAACCGCCGGTTATTTGATACTCGCTTAGGTAAAGAGCTGAAACTGGCAGCTTTTTCTGATCGCTCCATATCCCTTTATATGATCGATATCGATCATTTCAAACGCCTTAATGATAACCACGGGCATCAGGCAGGGGATATCGTTTTACAAAAAGTGGCTGAAACACTCAATAAAGTAGTACGAGACTCCGGAGATCTTGCTTGCCGTTATGGCGGTGAAGAATTCTGTTTGTTGTTGGTGAATGTTTCAACGGATACGGCATTGGAGATCGCAGAGCGGGTCCGCAGTTCCATTGAAAGTCTGAGGGTTCACTGGGGTGGCGAGGGGCTTCAGGTGACTTGCAGTATTGGTCTTGAACAGACTGGGTCTGAGTCTCTGGCTGCAGAGAGTGAGATTCTTAAAGCCGCTGATGAAAGCCTGTATCAGGCAAAAGCCGCAGGCCGTAATTGTATTGTGTACCGCGATCATACTGGCAGCTCGGTCATTCATTCGACATAAAGTGAGCTGCACAGTATTTATAATCTTACGTAAGCGATGAGTTTATTACTTCATCGCTGCTTCAACCTGAGTAAAGTGCTCAATGACTTCCTCAATCTCATGCTCGGCTGATTCCCATTGTTCATCCGTTTGAATACCAAGCTTGGCCATGGCCTGTACCGTAGCTGGGTGAACCAGTAAATCTTTGGCGTGGTAACACTGAGCATTTTTAAGCTCTGGTAACTTACCGTCAGCGTGGTAGCCCGATTCAATTTCCGCTAACGGAAGAGCTGGGATCTTATCGGCAGCTTGCTTCAATGCTGTCAGGTATTCGGTACATTCAGGGTACTTGGCAATAAACTGATTAACGATGGGCAGGCTGGTTGAAACCAACTGTGCGGACGCTGCTTCAATCCCTTCACTTTTCGCCTCGAGCTTTTCCAATAATCCTTTGGCTTGTTGCTGATAGGTCGCCAGATCATTATTGGCTGCCTGAGCGGTGATGCTGATGGATACAGCGAATAAGCCAGTGGTAAACAATGTTTTTATTGGAAAAGTTTTCATCGGTAAATCCAAAGATTGTAAATGGGAATTGATTGCAAATGATTATGCCTGCTACTTAACAGTATTGCAATTTGATGACAGGGCAGGGATGGCGATGCGTTGCAATTTGCGAAATGGCTTTCAGAAATCGCATTTTGCAAATGCATGTATTGAAAAAGTTTATGTAAAACAAGGGTTTATGTTTTGGTATCCGAATTGCTCAACAGTCTTTGATTACTCATGACTGTTTGGGCCTGTTAACACTATTTAGATCTTTGCTGCTGGCAGTCAGTTTTTTTATGAGCAAGGCATGAGGAGCGTCGTTTAACGAGTTAAATAAGTAACGAATAACACAGCTCAGGGAAAAACTGATGCCAGCCCTTCGGGTTATGGCTGAAAATCCTTCACTCTGTGTTGCTCATCATTCATTTAACCAGTTAAACAACACTCTTCGCGCCTTGATTGAAAGATTTTCAGTCATAACAGCGTGATCGAAATAGTGTTAACAGGCCCTAGATGATGGAGAACCATTATGCGTTATCACTTATTGCTTATGCTGTTGTGTTCATCCTTTGTGATGGCAACACCCTTTGAAACTTGTTCCAGCAAAGCTTACTTGTTTCAGCGAAAACCTCTGGTGGTGTATGAGGTGAACCTGCTCACTGGTAATTACGAACAGGTAACGGGCACCGTTGCCAGCGGTCGCAATATCAATATCAATGGTTTGGGATTTGATTATTATTTTAACGAGCAGGGGCAGAGCGAAAGTTATTTTTATGGCTTCAGCACCACCACGCTGGAGTTTATGCGCCTGGATAAAGACTTCAACGAAACCACATTACCACTGATTAATCAGCCATCAGGCTCGTTTTATGTGGGTGATGTGTATAACCATCATTATTACTTCTACCGTACGGGTTCTGGACTGTACAAAGTCAACCTGGATGACGCCGCCGATAATTATCTGGAAGTACAAACCATTACCCGCACTGCACGGGTACAGTTAACCGATTTTGCGTTCCATCCAACCAATAATTACCTGTACGGTATTGATAATCGCAGTGGTGTGTTGCATCAGTTTGATATTGATACTGGCGCGGCTTCTGCTGTTGGCAATACCGGTGTCACTGGTACTTTTGGTGCGGCGTATTTTGACTCCGATGGCTATATGTATATTTCACGTAATAGCGACGGCCATATATTCCGAATCAATCCTGGCAGTGATGATGTATCCGCCGAGTTCTTTGCTTACGGGCCATCATCCAATCAAAATGACGGCGCCCGTTGTGTGCAGGCGGCATTAATCTCAGACGACGATTCTACCCAATACGATTTTGGCGATGCGCCGGAGAGTTATGGCAATAGCATCGACTCTAATGGCCCACGCCATGAATTCCAGGGTGAGCTTTTCCTCGGGGTTAACCAGCCCGGTGATAACAACAATAACGATGGTCTGGGTTTAGTCACTGGTTTGGTCAAAGGTCTGGATTCTCCCACGGTCATTACGGCGTCTAAAGAGGCGTATCTGCAAGCCTGGGTCGATTGGAATCAGGACGGCGTATTTTCCGCTGAGGATGAACAGATAGCTAAAAACCAGCGTCTGCAAGCGGGCAATAATGTGATTTCGTTAGAGGTTCCGGTCGATGCTGAAGCGGGTGTTACCTGGGCCCGATTACGTTACGGTTCACAGCAGGATATTGGTCCGTTAGGTGGCGCTACTGACGGTGAAGTGGAAGATCATCAAGTGGTGGTTACCGATGAAGGCGTGAGCTACAGCTACTACCCATCGGCCGATGGCTGGACCACGCTCGCCTATGAAGACTTATGGCCGTACGAAGGTGACTACGATATGAACGATGTGGTGTTTCATTATCGTACTGTGACGGTTGAGCAGGCAGGCCAGTTAAGACGGGTCGATTTCCATGGCCAGCTGGTGGCGATTGGTGCCAGTTATCACAATGGCTTTGCCATTCGGGTGCCGGGTGTACAGGCCTCAGCGGTCGATACTCAGGCGATGAAATTCACCCACATTATCGACGGTGGTGAGCCCGTTCATAAAGACAATCCGATTGAGCAGGGCAGTGATGAGCTGATTGCGATTATCACCGATGATGTCTGGCAGCTGGTGGATACCAATTGCGATTTTTACCGCACCAGCAGCCAATGTATGGACGATATTCAGTTCGAATTTGAATTACGCCTGCCATTCACAGAACTGCAATCCGCATCGAGCATCAGCACCTTATACGATCCGTTTATCTTTGCGACGCCCAATCGTTATCACGGCTCGTACTTTAACTCGAACCCGGGCCGTGAGTGGGAAATGCATCTGGCGGATATGGAGCCAACAGAGCAGGCGGATACCGGCATGCTGGCGACCGGTGACGATACATCGAGTCAGGAACAGCAACGCTTCTTCAAAAATGCCAATAACCTGCCGTGGGCGATGGAGATGGCAACCAGCTGGAAACATCCAAAAAGCGGGGTGGATCTGCTGCAGGCGTATCCAAAATTCCGCGATCACATTTTATCGAACAAACAGGAATTTAAAGACTGGTATCAGAGCCATCGCCGTGTCGATAGTCAGGTTTATCCATAGCGATCGCCCATAAAAATAGTCCCATAAAAACCGCTTCTACCAATATGCGATTTAAACAAACATTAGATAACAGGTAACCGATTATGAAAAACTTAAAACTGAGTATGTCATTGTTTTTTTGGCTGGGTTTATCACTGGTGTTGTCACTTGGATTAGCAGGCTGCGGAGGTGGCGGTTCGGGTGGTTCTTCCACGGCTGGCGATGGAGGTCAGCCGCCATCAGCTCCAGAAACCTCAACCCCGGTAACGTCGATCCCAGAACCTGAAACGCCTTCAGTCACGTCGCTAACCACGGCTGAGATAGAGGCGCCGGAAGGTCTGACATTTACCTCCGCATTTGCGATGGACCTGTCGGTGAATCTGGAGCAGTACCAGCAACAAAAAGCCTATATTTCGGTGTATTCAGACTATCACCAGGCAGACAATAACCAGTGGCAGATTAATTACAACAGCCGGATTTTAGGCAGCTCCGTGAATAATGGCGTATTTAATAAAGCATTAACCCTGCCGCAGCATCTGGAAAAGGTATTGGTTCAGGTCTGGTTTTATGACACGTCGATTGAGCCGCTTACCCGTGAAGTGACTGTGGCTGAGCGGGTTGGTATTTAATTTTTAAAAATACGGTTAAAGGCGGGCTCATATTCCGGGAAGCCTGCCTTGTTCTGAAACTGCTGATAGGTGTCTGAAAAAGTCTGGCTAAAAGATATGCGATCCAACGTATCTAATAGTTGCTGTGTGGTTTGCTCAGAATCATCCGGATAAGACAAGGTTCGGCAGCACTTGAGATAGCGTGTTAACACAGATTGTAATCCGCCTTTTCCCTGAAGTTGTGCATCCACCTGTAAAAAGAACACGGCACCACCCCAGTACATAGTAGGGTGGTCGCCATACAGTCGTAGCACCGGTGTTACCTCCGAAAAAGCGGGCAACTCGCTTTGCCGAAAACTGCGCAACGCCGGGCTGATGGCGTAATTTTTTTCAGCTTTCTGAATTTGTTTGATCAGTCGTTGCTGGTGGGTATAGCCGTCAATAACGCCCATCTTTTTCATTACCTGATATTGCAGATAGCTGGCAAAACCTTCCGCTAACCAAGCGTCTTTTTCACCCAGATAAGGAAAAATCAGATGAGAAAATTCGTGCGGAGCCGTCCAGTCGCGACGTAAATCATCCAGCGAATAACGGGTATCAATATAAAACTCCAGCGATTGCCGGTTGGCCTGACGCCGGGTTCTGGCCCAGGGAACCGGCTCACCCATATCGTCATCGGTATGACGGTCCACTCGATATAACTTTAAATAGATTGGGAAGGGGAGCTCGCCATACAAATCCGTGATGGAATCGTGTACTTCGGTTAACCACTGGCGGATGACTTGCCGTTCCTGAGCCGAGAAATGATGCTGCCATTGCCACACCAGTGAAGGCTTGGCTTGAGCAGGTGCCAAACAAGCTATCCACAATAGAGCCAACGATAAGGCCTGAGACAGAATTGTGCTCGATCGCGTCATAACCAATAGTCCCCATCTAGTTTTCAGGCTGTTAGAGCCCGAATAATTACCAATGTTTCAAATCGCTTTGCAAAACGCAAATCACCTTGCGTGGCGCCACTCGAAAACCTGTTCTTTCTCCAGGTTTTTTCGAAATAAATGTAATTAAATCAATAGTTTGAGACGTTAATCAGGTTCTGGCCCGGTTATCGCTAACACCCTTAAACAAAACGAAAAGATAGAAACCGACAGTGAGGGTGATCTTATGTGCGGAATATTTGGAGTGGTAAATGACCACAAGGCAGCACAAACACTATTAAGTGGCTTAAAGGCGTTGGAGTATCGCGGATACGATTCCGCCGGTATCGCCACCATTGATAACAATGTGATTGATTGCTGCCGTGCCAACGGCAAGTTAAATAATCTGGAAAACGCCTTACAGCAGCATCCGCTGCCAGGCAGTACCGGTATTGCTCATACCCGCTGGGCTACTCACGGTGAGCCCACCACCATTAATGCTCACCCACATATGACCGATGACGTGGCTTTGGTACATAACGGCATTATCGAAAACTATCAGGAGCTGCGTATCGAGCTGGAGAAAAAAGGCCATGTGTTCTCCAGCGACACTGACAGCGAAGTGTTGCCAATGCTGATCAGCGATTATCTGGCGCAGGGTTATAAGCCTTTGATTGCTACCAAACGAGCATTAAGCCGGGTGCGTGGCACCTATGCGATTGGCGCACTATTCAACGGCAAAGACGGCCAGATTATCGCGGCACGACGCGGTAGCCCGCTGGTGGTGGGATTTAATCAGCATTCTGCGTTTATTGCCTCAGATGCGGTTGCCGCCAGCCTGATGGCCGATGAGGTGATTTATCTGGAGGAGGGGGATCTGGCACTGGTCGAAGCCAACGATATTTTTATCTTCGACAAACATATGGATGTCGTTAATCGTCAGCGTACCCGTATCGAACACAGCAATGAAGCGGTCAGCAAAGAAGGTCATGATCACTTTATGCATAAAGAGATTCACGAACAAACGGTCGCAGTTCAACGCACGCTGGATGGTCTGAATCAACTGAGTTTGTCGGCCGCACCCGAGATGGATTTTGCCGACATCGACCGTCTGAGCATCATTGCCTGTGGTACCAGTTATTACGCCGCCATGGTGGCGAAATACTGGTTTGAGAAGCTGGCGCAACTGCCGGTGGAAGTCGATCTCGCGTCTGAATTCCGTTACCGCCAACCGCCTCTGATGAAGCGCGGTGGCTGTCTGTTTGTATCGCAGAGTGGTGAAACCGCTGACACCTTAGCGGCACTGCGCTACGCCAAAGAAGGTGGCCAGTATTGCTTGTCGATTGTGAACGTTCCCAACAGCTCGATTGCGCGTGAATCGGACTTTGTTTACCGCACCTTGTGTGGCCCTGAAATCGGGGTTGCGTCTACCAAGGCCTTTACTTCGCAGTTAACCGTATTGATTCGCCTGGCGGTGAAAGCAGCGCAGCAACGTAAAAGTCAGGATCTGGTGGAATTGAATGCACTGATGTCGATGCTGGGCGAAGTACCTCAGTGTATTGCCACGGCACTGCAACACGAAGCCAATATCCGTGATGTGGCGAAAGTGCTTGAGCAAGCCAGCAGTACCATCTTTTTAGGACGGGGTCAGTGCTATCCGATTGCCTTAGAAGGCGCCTTAAAATTAAAAGAAATCTCCTACATTCACGCCGAAGGTTATGCTGCCGGTGAACTGAAACACGGTCCGATTGCTCTGATTGATGAGCACATGCCAGTGGTGGTGTTAGCGCCGTACGATGAGTTGTTTGAGAAAACCATCTCAAACCTGCAGGAAGTACGTGCCCGTGGTGCCAAGGTCATTCTGATCAGCGACAAGCGAGGCATTGACCACTGCTGCTCGCTGAATAAAGACGGCAAAGATAAAGCCGATGCGGTGATTGAAATGCCCACCGCCAGTGCCTCTCTGCATCCGATTCTGTATTCGATTCCAGTGCAATTATTGGCGTATCACACTGCCGTTATTCGTGGCACTGATGTCGATCAGCCACGTAATTTAGCCAAATCGGTCACGGTGGAATAAATCCATGATGCCTTTCTCCACCGCAGATATTCAGTGAGTTACTTTCGCTGAATATCTGCATCAAAGAATCGAAAAACAGAAAAAGAAATATTTAAGACCGGGGACTCATCTGGCCTGGTCACTTTAACTGGAGATGATCTTATGCAACGCGTTAAAAATGACGTTAAACAATGGTTAAAAAAATCACCATCACCCATTGCCAAAGCCTGTATGTCAGCGATTAATGCGATCCGTTTTTTTCAGGTTCCCAGTATTTTGCTGATTCATAAACCGCTGTATTGGTTACACCTTCAGGTTAAAAACAGTTGGGAAAATCTGATACGTATCCTGTATTGGACACCGCTGTTTAAAAGCCGTTTACAGAACTATGGCAACCGCTTTTATTTATACAGTGGCATGCCTTTGGTAATGGGCAACCTGACGATTATGCTCGGCGATAACGTTCGTATGTCGGGTATTTCAACTTTATGTGGTCGCTCGTGTGCCGCTGAAACCCCTGAATTAATCATCGGCAATAACGTTGATGTGGGCTGGCAAAATACACTCGCTGTTGGTCGAAAAATCGTTCTCGGTAATAACGTGCGTCTGGCAGGAAAAGTATTTTTGGCTGGATTCCCCGGCCATCCGCTCGATCCGGTTGCCCGTGCTCAAGGCCTGCCAGAAACCGATGAACAGGTTGGTGACATTATTCTCGAAGAGGATGTGTGGTTAGCCACGGGGGTGACCGTGATGGCGGGCGTGACCATCGGTAAAGGCACCGTTGTTGCCGCAGGCAGTGTGGTCACTCAGGATTTACCCGCCGGAGTCGTGGCGGGTGGCGTGCCTGCCCGGGTTTTAAAACACATTAACGGTAAGGCAAAACAGGAGATGGCAGCATGAAGCAGGCGGATACACATCAGGCCAATACATCTCAGGCCGAAAGGCTACCTATGGTGATTTTTGGCGAAGACTGGGATGCACATCCCAGCAGCACTCAGCACCTGGCACGTGAATTGTCAAAATTACACGACATCACCTGGGTTAATTCCATTGGTTTGCGATCACCGAAATTCAATAAAAATGATCTGTTTCGGATGATCAAAAAAGGCTTGGCCCTTGTTTGTCCAGATAACGAGATGAAACCTGTTCAATCCGTCGAGTGCTGTGATCCACTGGAAAAGCGCCCACCTAAAGACTGGCAGCCGACAGTGATCGATCCACTGGCGTTGCCATTTCATGGCAATCGTTTGGTACGTTGGTTAAATCAGAAATTATTACGCCAGCGGATTTTTTCACGTCGTCGCGATTTAAAAAACAAAGACACAATTTTATGGGTGTCATTACCCAGTGCCGCCAACATGCTGGGAAAAATGAACGACTGCTTCAGTATTTATTATTGCGGCGATGATTTTTCAGCCCTTGCTGGTGTGGATCACGAGGTGATGGCCAAGCTGGAAGCTGAGCTGGTCAACGAGGTGGATTTAATCGTGGTTGCCAGTGAAGCGTTGGCACAAAAATTCCCGGCAGAAAAAACATTATATGTTCCTCATGGCGTGGCCGAATATTTTTATGAAGCACCGTGTGGCATTAACAGTCGCGATGGCGAACCGGTTCGTCCGACCGATTTACCGTCAAGCGGCCCGATTGCTGGTTTCTATGGCAGCATCAGTAGCTGGTTAGATCAACCACTGTTATTAAGTGCCGCAAAACAATTACCACACTGGCAATTCGTTTTGATCGGCAAGGTGTGCTGCGATGTGAGCTTATTAAAAGGGCAGAGCAATATTCATTTTCTCGGTGAAAAAAGTCACCAGCAATTACCGGAATACGTGCATCACTGGCAGGTGTCGTTATTACCGTTTTTGGATAACGAACAAATCCGCGCCTGCAACCCATTAAAGCTACGGGAGTACCTGGCCTGTGGTAAGCCGGTGGTGGCAACCGATTTTCCGGCATTAGAACCCTATCGCCAATGTGTTCATGTAGTAGAGCAGCAGGCGTTTGTTTTGCCTGAGGTTAGCGAGCAGCAACGCGCGAAACAATTTGCCGAATACATCGTACGAGCGGCTGCGGATTTACCCGTGGTCGACGACCTGGTGCTGAACAAAGCCGGACTGTCGTTTGTGGATGTGGTTTCTAGCTGGCAAGACGTGGATCGCATGCGCACCAATACTCAGCATCGTATGGCTCAAGTGCACAACCAGAGCTGGCGCAATCGCGCGCTGACCATCTACAACGAAGTGCAACGCCGTATGGCACTGGTTTGAGGTGCTGGTTTTAGGTGATGAGTTAGGGTTGAAATATGAAGAAATTATACCGTTATCTAATTAGATGTCTGGCTTTGGCCTTGCTGTGGACCGCTGCGGTGTTGAACACCAGTGGGGCGCGAGCCGACAGTACTGAAGTCACTGAGTTGTTACCGGCTTCGTTCAACAACCGCATGGCAGAGCCGTTACCGTGGCAAAAGTCACTGTCATCTCTACGACTGAAACAGCTGCAAACATCCCAGCAACCGTTATTAGAAATACGGGGAATCAACCCTAACGATATACCTGTGTTGGCTGTTGTGAGGCTGGATGATGCCCAAAGTCAGGACTATTTCACTCGGGCAAACTTCGAACGGATTCTGGCTCCGGGTGCATTTAATCTGCAGTTTGACCTGGCCCGGTTACAGGCATCAGGGGGGCGGAGACTGCAGCTGGATTCTTTGCAACAAGTGATGATGTTTTACGGAAAACCATCCTCTGAACGACACGTAACGGCGCCCTTAGATATACAGCTAACACAGGTTGTGGTGCGTACTCTTGAACCTATCGCACAAGCACAATCGAGCAGTTTGGTGGTGGATTTTGGTACCACCGATAGTCCGGTATTACCTGGAACAATGACTATGACACCGGTGCAGAATAATCCGCAATTGCAGTCGCGTATTGAGCTGAAAGGAATACTGCGTGGAGTCAATCGTCCAGGCCCAGAGCCTTGGTTACAAGATGGCATTGCCGGGATTGATTCGCTCACCATTCCGGTAACGGCTGATATGTTGTCTGCGGGTCGTTTCTGGCAATTAACTCTGTTTCGGGAAGACGTGGGAGAGTGGGAAAACCTACCACGACAGCACAATCTGGATATGGAAATTAATGGCCTGCATTACGATGGACAGCTTTCTTCAAAACCGCGTGCTAAAGACTGGTATCAGCAGCAGTATTTATCGTTTTACGAGCAAACGGCGGTTACATCTCCCTGGCAGGATATTGTGGCCAAGCGGGGTTTAAAACAGCAAATTTCGCTGGACTTGAGTGGCCAGTCGTCGATTGATATTCGTTTTTTGGGAGATGCTCCAGTTGAGCGTTATATCGCGGGATTGGTGCTGCAGCCGCTTGAAAATACGGTTATAGCCAATGAAAGTCATGGCGACCTGTTAGCCATGATTGACCAGCGCCGCCGTGAATATTTCCAGCAACACTGGCATGTTGAACCGGCTTTGCCAGCATCGTTGCAGCAGGTTGCGTTAACCAACCCAGAGCGGGTCGCGAGTAATCAGCCATTTGTGATTCGTTATTTTATTGATAGCGAAGCAGTGTTGAAAGAAACAGAGTTGAAAAACGTGCAGTTACAGGCGGATATTCCGGGGTTTCGCTCTGAGCTTCGTATTGCCAAGGCCAGGTGGTATCGAGAGGGCAGCCAGTTAAAACTGTTTAAAGATATACGGCACCTGAAATCGGCCAAGGCCCGTTACGCGGCCGGACAATATCTGCTGCACGCCTTTTTTTATCCGGATAACAACGTATCTGCTGATGGGCTCGCAAGCGATCGAGCAGCAACGAAACACCGTATCCGTTTTGTACATCAGCCAGATTCTGATTCAGGGCAGTTTGAGGTCATTGCAGAGCATACGTTGCAACGCCTACCGATGACCCTGGACTATGCTGGCAAAAGCGTCGGTATTTATCTGGATGATAACCCAGCGCTGAACTGGTTTGAGGAGTTCCGCCCATATCGTCTGGCACAAACCTATTGTGATCTCAGGTTCTTGCAGAAAACCGGGCTGAAAGCACTGGCACCACCACTGGTGACACCGACCACGGATAACCTGGCGTTTTGGCAGCAGCAATTGGCACTTTACCAGCGTTTCTACCCGCAGCAGGATCTGATGGCTTATACGCCTTATAAACGCCTGAAAGAGATACTGAGTGCAGAAGGGGTACAGCGCCAGTTAGGTCGCATACAAAGCCAGTTAAGCCACGTACAAAACCAACCCCCTACGCACACCGACCTGTACTGGTCGATCGCTGATGAAGCTCAGCCAGGTCAGTACGATGAGATACATCGAGACGCTGAGCGTTTGCATTCTGCAAATCAAGTTGCAAGTTTAACATCAGAAAATGCACGTTTGACTTTAAAAAACGAGGTGTCGCCGCTAAAAACTGCGCTGCAATTAAATCATGCAGAGCAAATTGTATTGGCAGAATCCGGTGATTTACTGCTGATTAATCACGGCTTTGGAGCCAGTCATCACGACATTCAGCAGCTGGCTCAATCTAAAAAAGTCTGGCTATACAATATGCCGAAGTATCGCCATGCTGCCGGGCTGATGTTGTGGCATTTGGATGCGCAGGCTTATGTTCAATGGCATGGCCGGATGCCTACGGCAAACCCTTATGATCCGACCGATGGCCGGGAAGCGGATTACCAGTTTTTCCCGCCACAGCCCACGCCGTGCAGCCCTTTACCCGATGTGGATATGCGTTTGTTTGAGCTGATGCGTGGCTATAACGACCTGGCCTGGTTTCAGTGGTTACAGCAACAATCCACTCCTGCGGCTGAAGCTTTACTCAGAGATATCCAACAGCAGGTGGGGGACGATTGGCAGGAGGTAGCGTCAATCTCTTCCTTGCAATTAATCCGTTGGCGAAAGGCAATTACCCGGTTGGCGCTTAATTAGGCCCTTATCTGCCGTTGGCGCTCACTCCTATGATGCCGTTGGCACTTACTCAAACATGCCGTTGGCGCTTACTCCTATGATGCCGTTGGCACTTACTCAAATATGCCGTTGGCATGATGGTTGAAACAACCTCCTGAGAGAGCAGGTTTTGCATTGCAAAATGCAACGATTCAGGAGAGTAGCAATGGGTTTGTTTGTCACCAATACCAGCAACAACACTAAACCATTTAAATGTGCAGGCAGAGTGCTGCTGGTTATGGCCGCCCTGATTGCAACCGGTTGCGCGAATAAGTCTGCGTTTAAACCCGCTGACGTCTTTCAGCAGGCGATGAATGTACAGAAGCAAGAGCAAGCTCACGCGTCTCCAGCTCAAACATCATTGATAGCTCCGACGACAGTATTAGCTGCGGTATCGGGTAATCGCCTTGAGTGGCAGTTTGCTGCAAACACCCATGAGCTGACGGACCAGCAGCGCATCGAGTTATACGGTTTGCTGCAACACGTCGAGGTATTGGAAAATTATCGTCTTTCCATCGAAATTGGCCCTGACTGGTTAAGCAGCTATAAACGTGGCAACTCTCTGCGTCCGTTTGTACCCCGCGGTTTATCCATTCAACAGCATTATCGTGCTCAGATGGCACCACACTCCTTAGTGCTTACTTTAGAGCAAAAACCTAACGAGGTGCGTTATGAGCAATAACAGCGCCTGGAAAAATGTCTATCTGATTTTAATCGCGGCTTGGCGACAGCGTTATTTGATTGTGATCCCGATTTTATTGTTGCCATTAATTGGCGCGGTTATCGGTAAAACACGCGGCAAAATTTACGATACCCATACCACCATACTGATTCAGGAAACGTCGAAACTAAATCCGTTTCTGGAAGATTTATCGGTGTCGACCAACTTAAAAGAGCGCATGGCCGCACTCGATACCTTATTACACAGCCGCCATGTGTTATCGGCGGTCGTGGATGAGTTAGAGCTCACCGATGACACCACCAGTGCCAGTGAGCGCAATCAATTAATGAAGCGCCTGGCGTCGGGTATTCAGGTGAGGCAAATGGGTAAAGACCTGGTGCAGATTTCCTATCGATCCGGAGATCCGACCGATATGAAACAAATTCTTGAAGTGGTCAGCCTGCACTTTGTTGAGCAATTATTGGCGCCAGAGCGTTCGTCGATTGCCAAATCAGAAGAATTTATTCGTGAACAAATTAACCAACAAAAATCCCAGCTGTTATTAGCCGAGCAGGCATTATCCGACTTTAAACAGAAAAACGCCGCGATTTTGCCTGCTTTTCACGGTGGCAACGTCAAACGCCTACGCGAGTTACGCCAATTATTAGCACAAAAAGAAGTGGAGCTGGCGGGTGCCAGTGCAGCCGTTAGCAGTATTGATAAACAATTATCGTCCACCAATCCGGTGGTTGGTGCGTTAGAAAAACGTATCGTTGCGTTAACCAGCGAACTGGCGTTGTTGCGTGCACGTTATACCAATCAGCATTCCCGGGTTATTTCAGTTCAGCGCCAATTAGAACACATCAAACAAAAACGTAATGGTCTGATTGAAAAAACAGCGAAGTTAACGCCTCAGCAAATCGAAAAGCTGTGGAACCTGGCTATGAGTTCTGGGCTGTCTAGTGCTGTGGTTCAGGCTGAAGCTGATGCAGCTGAATCCACAAGCGGTAATCAATTGTCCTCGTTATTGCTCAGTCAATTAGAGGATGTGCGTAAATCAAAAACGCTGGAACAACGCCTGCAGCAGGAAATTACCAGTCTGAAACAACAAATTCAGCACACCGATGAGCAGGTTCGCTCTTACGCCTCGGTTGAGCAGGAAATGATTGAGCTGGAACGTGACTTAGACACCCGGAAAAATCTCTATAACGAATTCTTAAAACGTTATGAAATGGCAAAAGTAACCGGATCGTTAGGAAAGTTTGAAGAAAAAAACCGCATCAAAATTATTGATGAACCCTTTACGCCTAGCCATCCATCCAATTTACCTGTGTTGGTGTTTGTTATCTCCGGGTTAATTGGCGGTATCGCTCTGGGTGCGGGGCTGGCGTTGATTAATGAATTAATGGATACCAGTATCCGCCGCAGTGATCAGTTGCAGCAATTAACCCAGGCGCCGGTATTAAGCCGCATTCCTAAGCTCCAGCCGTTGTCAGAAGCGGACTGTTATTTCTCAAAAGATACGCTCAGTGTTGAGGTGAAATCATGAATACTCCCCATCAGACAAAGCCAAAAATGTATGTCCAGGTTGTTCAGCATTTATCACCGGGTGGCATTGAAACCATGGCGCTGGAGATGGCTGAAGAAATCGAACGTGATTCAACGGACCAATGTTATGTCATCAGCCTGGAAGGGGATTATCAAACGGCCGTTGCAGGCTGGCCCCGCTTAAAAAAACATCAGGAGCGATTGATTTTCCTGAATAAAAAACCGGGCTGGCGTCTGGGTACGGTGTGGCAATTAACGCAATTGTTTAAACAATTAAAGGTTGATGTGGTTCATAGTCATCATATCGGACCGTTAATTTACGCGGGCATGGCAGCCAGAATGGCGGGTATATCCGGTCGGATTCATACCGAACACGATGCCTGGCACCTGCAATCACGCAAACGCCTGTGGCTTGAAAAACTGTTGTTATCGATGACTAAACCGAATCTGGTTGCGGATGCCAATCTGGTGTTCGCTGCTATGCAGCAGGCTGGCCTTACGTACCCGGCTCAGGTGATTTGTAACGGTATTGATAGTCGAAAATTTATTGCCGGTGACCAGCAACAGGCACTGGCGGCATTTGGCCTGACAGGCTGGTGGCAGTCCGCTGCTGATAGCAACCATTTCCATAACGACAATGCTGATAAGAATCCAGCATTTAAGCCGGTAGTGTTGGGCTGTGCCGGGCGACTGGTGACAGAGAAAGGGTATCACATTTTACTGCAGGCGATGCAGCAATTGCCCGAACATTACCTGCTGTTAATTGCCGGGGATGGCCCGTTAAAAATCACGTTGCAACAACAAGCACAACAGCTTGGTATTGAGCATCGGGTGCAGTGGCTCGGCGCGGTAAACAATATGCTGCCGTTTTATCAGGCGCTGAATATTTACACCATGGCGTCGTTAAAAGAAGGCCTGCCACTATCACCGCTTGAGGCACAATCTTGTGGTATTCCGGTGGTCTTAACCGACGTGGGTGGCTGTTCTGAAGCTATCTGTCCGGCAACGGGTTACCTGTCAAAACCGCAGTGCAGCAAAACGCTGGCAACAAACTTGCAAAACATTATGCAAGTACAACAACGGCCCGCTGACAAGAACCACTCACCACGCGATTTTATTACGCAGTGTCGCGATTTAACCGTAATGGTGAAGGCGTATCAGAACCTGATTTAAGTGCTGTTACACAATTTTTGGGAATGTTTATTTCACAGTCGAGGTGAATGACTATGACGACTTCAGAGAATGTGATGATGCTGCAGATCGCCACGTTGGTGTTGATTGCGCTCATTATTTATCACCATGCGGGATACCCGCTGATGCTGAAAGTGTTTTCAAGATTGCGCCAGTCCGGCGCTGGCAAGGTGCAGGTTCAATCGCGTAACTTCCGTAACTGTGTTGGCGACCGCCGTGTTCCGTCAGTGCATTTGTACATTCCGGCGTATAACGAAGCCCCGTACATTTATCAGAAAATCACCAGTTTATCCTGGCTGGATTACCCTAAAGACAAGCTCAGAATTACCGTGTTATGTGACGGTTGTACCGATCAGACGGTGGCATTAGCACGCTCCGCTTTACGTGAATTCTCTCTGACTGACATGGACATAAGGGTTGTTGATTACCCGGAAAATCGCGGAAAAATCGCCATGGTCAACGAAGCGATACAGCAGTGTGAAGCCGATATTATGGCCTTTTCGGATGTCAGTGCTGTACTGGCGGCGGATTGCTTCTGGCGTATGGCGCATCACTTTATGTGCAACCCAAATGTGGGCGTAGTGACGGGTCATTATTCGGTGATCAAGTCGACGATGAAATCAGGTCGTTCTGCTAATGCGAATGAGCAAAGTAATGAACAGGCCTACTGGAACTATCAGAATCAGATTCGGGCGATGGAAGGGTCATTAGGCGCGGTGATGGGGGCTCCGGGTGCGTTTTATGCGATACGCCATCATCTGTGCCAGCCGCTGGAATTCGACACCATTAATGATGACTTTATCTTACCGATGCGTGGCGTCGCACAAGGCTTTAACGCGCTGTTTGACCCGGAGTTACAGATCTTTGAAACCGAACCCAGTGATCTGGATATGGATACCCAGCGCCGGATTCGCATTTCGCAAGGCAATATGCAACAGATTCTGCGACTGAAGCGCTTATTGCTGCCAGACCTGGGCTGGGCCAGCTGGATGTTTACCTCGGGCAAGTTTTTACGGGTGTTGATGCCTTATTGCATGCTGGCGGTATTACTGCTGTCAGCCTGGTTGGCTCCATATCATTGGTTCTGGGGAGTGACGTATGTGACTCAGCTGGCTGTGTATCTATTGGCAACCTTGTATTACCTGGGCGGAGGTCAAGCGTCGGACGGTTCTCAGAGCTGGATTGCCCGAAGCGGTTTGTTCAATAACAAGATAGTCAGGTTAGTCAGCTACCTGTGTATTGGTCATTTTATGGGACTGATCGGATCGGCAAAGTATTTGCTCAATACCCTGATGAATAAAAAACAACAGCCTTGGTAAAGCTGGCTGAAAATAATTAAGAGGGTAGATTTATGAATAGCCATAGTATTTCAGTAAACGTCGGGCGGGCAAAAAATATCCGCAAGACCCTTATCTGGCAACGCCATAAAAATCTGTCGGGCCAATTTATTCCTTCTGCCGTAATTCAGGCTAAGCGGTTATTTGATATTGCGGCAGCCGGTGTTGGGTTATTACTGGTATTACCGCTGTTTCCGTTTATTGCGCTGGCGATTCGTCTGGAGAGCCGGGGCCCGGTATTTTTTAAACAGTTGCGTATTGGTCAGGCATTACCGGACCGTACCGATGTTTTTATGATGATTAAATTCCGCACCATGGCGCAGGATGCGGAAAAACAAAGTGGCCCAACACTGGCTCAGAAAAACGATGTGCGTATTACCCGGGTTGGCAAATTTTTACGCAAAACCCGCCTTGATGAATTACCACAATTCATCAATGTGCTGCGGGGGGATATGTCTTTGATCGGCCCGCGCCCGGAGCGACCAAGTTTCTGCCGACGGTTAGAGCAGCAAATTCCGTATTTTACCGACCGTACTTATGGCGTTAAGCCGGGAATTACGGGTCTGTCTCAGGTGCATCAGGGTTACGACGAGTGTCTTGACGATGTCAAAAATAAATTGGGCTACGACTTATCTTACAGCTTGTCTCTGACTTCGGTAGCTAATTGGTTGAAAGCCGACATCGGCATTGTTTTCGCTACCATCAAAGTGATGGTTCTGGGTCGTGGGCAATAATATGTTGGGCGCATTCAGCACACATGCTCCTCAGGGCCGCGCTTCTCAGGATAGGACTGTTAAATGTGTCGCACTGGCGGTGTTGTGTGTGCTGATGGGGTTGGTCTGGAGTGTGATTCCACACCCATTGGTAATCATGATTGTTGGCTTGGCACCGCTGGCCGTAGTGGGTGTGCTGACCATGCCATTTCTGATGTGCCTGGGTTTTATTATCTTTTCTTTTTTTCGTATTCACGAAGCTTTTCCATTTTTAATGCCTTTTAAAATTCCGTTGTTATTAGCGTTGGCCTCATTGACTGCACTGGGTTGGCATCTGGTGATAACGCGGAAAATTCAGCCCTTTATGACCTCGGAATTAAAATGGTTTCTGGTGTTTTTTGGGTTGGTGACTGTGGGGTTAATGTTTGCCAGTAACCGCGGCATGGCCATTGGTATGTTTACCGGCAGTTATTCCAAAATTGCCATTATGGTATTTGCCATTGCCTGGATGGTAAGAGAGGAAAAACAATTTGCCTTATTGGCTAATATGATTGTGATTGCTGGTATTGCCATTGGTCTGGTGGCTTTAAACAATAAAGCCAATGGTATTGGGTTAGTCGAAGGTACTCGTGTAACGATTGCACGGGATATGCGCTCGGTATTAGGCGACCCAAATGACCTGGCTCTGGTGTTGTCGTTTCCCATCAGTTTTGCTGCCGGATTGGCCCTGACACAAGGTCGTGGGCGCTTTAGCCGATTACTGGGGGCAGTAGGGTATTTTGTGATCGCCAGTGCGATTCTGGCAACCCAAAGCCGGGGTGGTTTATTAGCCATTTTGGCGGTATCCGGCGTATTTGGCTTATATAAAATTAAATCCAAATTATTGCTGATCAGCCTGGGTGGCATTGCATTAATTGCCTTATTAGCCATGGCTGGAATCTCTGATCGTAGCTCTGGTGGTGCTGCCGAAGATGGCATTGATGAATCGGCAAAAGGGCGCTTATATGCCTGGGAAGCCGCATTTAATATGGCAAACACTCATCCATTAACGGGCGTGGGTTTAAATAATTTCACCTCCAATTATTTCTTTTATTCCCCTCACTGGGATGGCATGAACCATGCTGTACACAGTACATGGTTTGGCGTGTTAGCAGAAACCGGATATGTCGGTCTAATCGTATTTGTTACCTTAGCCGTCAAACTGGTGGTTGGCATGAGAAGGCTGGTGAACGCACTGCTGCCTTTGTATCAACAGCAGCAGTGTTCACCGGTAATTTTTGCAACCGCTCAATCAACCCTTGCTGGGCTGGCCGGTTTCATGGTGTCGGGTACCTTTTTAACGCAAGGCTTTACCTGGCCCTTGTATATTTTGTTGGCAGTGAGTGTTGCCGTGACGCAAGCGGGTAATCGCCTTCTTGAGCAGCAAAATGCAGCAGCAAGATAAAGCGTCACGTTAAACCATAAAACGAAATATCAAAACGCGTTGCAAATTGCGACGCATATATAAACACAATCTCAAAGTAATAATATCGGAGCTGTCTATTCAGGACGAATAAGTGAATACTTTTTCAGGAGTTGGATATGATTTTAGTAACGGGTGGTGCAGGTTATATTGGTTCTCATACCTGTGTTGAGTTAATTGAGGCCGGATACGATGTATTGGTGCTCGATAATTTAAGCAACTCCAGTCGCGAGTCTATTCATCGTGTTGAACAGCTCACCGGAAAGTCTATTTCGTTTATCGAAGGCGATGTGCGTAATGGCGATATCCTGAACGTGTTATTTAATACACATCCGATTGATGCCGTGATTCATTTTGCCGGTTTAAAATCCGTGGGCGAATCCTGTGAAAATCCGATTTTTTATTATGAAAATAATATCGAATGCACGTTAAAATTAATTCAGGCGATGCAGGATGCTGGTGTGAAAAACCTGGTGTTCAGTTCGTCGGCCACGGTTTACGGTGATCCACAACGTTTGCCATTAACCGAAGATATGCCACTGTCGGCGACGAATCCGTATGGCCGCTCGAAATTAATCATCGAAGATATGCTGCGTGATCTCCCCAATGCCGACCGATTAAACCAGGCCGCTCAACCCTGGTCTGTAACGTTGTTACGTTACTTTAACCCGGTAGGTGCGCATAAAAGCGGCTTGATTGGTGAAGATCCAAATGGCATTCCCAATAACCTGATGCCCTTTATCAGCCAGACGGCCATTGGCAAACGCGAGTGTTTATCGGTGTTTGGTGGAGACTACGACACAGTGGATGGCACCGGCGTACGTGACTATATCCATGTGGTGGATTTGGCAAAAGGACACGTAAAAGCGGTAGATAAACTGCTTTCTGAAAACGGTATTGATGGCGTGCAGGCGTTTAACCTGGGCACCGGCCACGGCCTGAGTGTGCTGGAGCTGGTCAATGCCTTTAAAGACTGTAATCAGGTTGATGTACCGTATCAAATTAGTGGCCGCCGCCCAGGCGATGTGGCGGCTTGTTATGCCGATGTCAGCCGTGCACGGGATGAGTTAGGCTGGCAGGCAGAGTTAGGTGTGCGGGATATGGTGAAGGACAGCTGGCGCTGGCAGAGCCGCAATCCTGAGGGGTATAGCGACATTATGATGTGATGGCGCTATTATGACAGCAGCACGGTTATACCGATCAAAGATGTGACCTGAATTCTTAGTCGAATAGAATCTTTGGTTTTCGATTTGGGCATTCAGGAAAATTAACTTCAAATTTAAAATCTCATGAATCTAATTCTTGAAAACACCAGCCAGGTAAAATATTTCACTAATATGGTAGAAGTTTTTTCTGCATTAAAAATTCGATGTGCTGAATATGACTGGTATGTCAGTGATATAGAAACAAATGGATATTCAATCGCTGAGGGATGGTATAGTGGTGACGTCCTGGAATCACTAATTCACAGTAGTGATGTTCAATTTATCTGGGCTGTTTTATCAGCATTCTCGGTAGGAACGAGATTTGAAGTAATAATTGATCCGTATATCTATGATAACCCTGCGTATTGGGATGGCTCGAACCCCGGTCCACAATTAAAAGAAGCACTTTTCGAAATAGGTTGCTGGGATAGCAGTGCCACTATTTTGGTCGGTATAACACCAGAAATGGCGAAAAGCTTTAAATCTACTTACTCTGACGCAACAGAGTTAGAGAATACGTCAAAATAAAGACTGACCTTGCGGCAATTTAAAATATAGATTCATAGAAGGTGTTTGTGACTAAAAAATTATCCCGTAAAGATAAGAGAAGGATAGCTCGGCTTGAAAAGGAGCGGAAACTGAGTGCTAGTCCATTATTTAAAAAAGCGCGTAGCCATATTATTCAAGGTTTTTTAGCAATCGTATTGTTTATCGTTGGATTACAGATATTCAGCTTTCTTAATAAATCTGAGCCAACAGGCCTAACTTTCACTGGTGTCGTTGTAGACTTTGCTGCAAGTAGTGTCAGGAGAGGGCAGGGAATTTTGGCAGTTGTTGAGCTTGAAAATGGGCGTACTACTTATGTGGCTCTCTCTGGTAGGCATATTGGAGAATCATTAGAGTTTGATGAATATCAGGACCGGTTGACGCGAATATATAGTTATCAGGTTAAAGATTTTTGATGGCTTCTGATATAGCCTAGGCAACAGGAGCCGCTGAAATTAAACCGCAATGCTCTACAAACGGCTTAAAATCTCTATCGGTAAATAGCAATGGGATTTTATTTTCAATACAAAACGTGGCGATAATCACATCGGCTGTTTTACGAATGGTGATGCCACGTTTTCTTAGGGTTCGGTAATTATCCGCGCACTGGATTGTCATCTTATTGCCAAGCATCTCGTATTGATCCAGCTGGCCCAGCAGTTTTTGAGTAGTGCGATAGTCCTTGTCGCTTTTTATTCCCTGCAATATTTCAAGTAATATCAGGTCGCCTAACACGACTTTGCCTTCAAGCAGATTATTATCCAGCTCGTCAGTGAAGGGGCTGATTACGCCATTGAGGTAATCAATCCAGACACTTGTATCGGCGACAATCACGGTTCGCCCCGCATTTCATCCAGGTCGCCTTCCCATTGTACTTTTCCGCGTAAATTCCGTACCGCCCGCTGATGGTTGAGCTTGATCAGCAACCTTAACCCTTCTTCAACAGCGTCTTTTTTGGTTGCCAGACCACTGGCTTTTAAGGCGTTGGCCATGAGTTCGTCGTCGATGACGATATTGGTTCTCATAATGCACCTGTGTGTATATCTTTAGTGTTTTATACACACTAACATAAGTGCAAAATATAACCAATCGGGCTATAACACTGCTTTAAAATAAGGCCCTATGCCAATTCACGCAAATGCCGAATTTAAGCTTCATCCGCCTCAGCATCTTTAATGCGCTCCAGGCGTTCTTGCTCTTCAGCAAAGGCGGCTTTAATTTCTTCTAAGACCGAATCAACATCCGCCTCTTCAGTCGGGTCTTCAAATAAGCCGGTTAATTCGGTATCCAGCGTTAACTTGCCGTCTTCAAACAAATCCCACATTTCATCGGCGTAGCGGCTGTTTTTCAGCTCAGGCGCAAACTGGCCGTAATACAAACTCATATTACGCACATCGCGATCGAGCATAGCTTTGGCGTTGTTATTGGCGGCGGCATCCACCGCCTGGGGCAGGTCGATAATCACCGGGCCGTAGTCATCGACCAAGACGTTAAATTCGGATAAATCGCCGTGTACGATGCCGCTGCATAACATACGAGCGATGTAATGCATCACAATAAAGTGGTCTTCGCGGGCTTGCTCCGCATCCATCATTACGTCGTTTAAGCGCGGCGCAACGTCACCTTCGTCATCACGGATCAGCTCCATGACTAACACACCATCGAAGCATCCATAAGGCTCTGGCACTCGTACACCGGCAGCGGCCAGTTTATACAAAGCATCAACTTCGGCGTTTTGCCAGACTTCTTCTTGCTGCGCACGGCCGAATTTAGAGCCTTTCTCCATTGCCCGTGCACGACGTGAATTGCGGACTTTACGGCCTTCCTGATATTGAGCGGCCTTTTTAAAGCTGCGTTTGGCGGCGTCTTTATAGACCTTGGCGCACCGGATTTCATCGCCAACCCGCACGCTGTATACGGTGGCTTCTTTACCACTCATCAGTTGGCTGAGCACTTCGTCGATGATGCCGTCGGCAATCAGAGGCTGGAGTCGTTTTGGTGTTTTCATCGCAGCCTTATAGCGCAATTCGACCCAGGAATAAAGGCAGGGAGCAAAGCCCTTGCCACACATCATGCCCAGGTAACGGTGTGGCTTGATTTACGCTATGATGACGGCACTTCAATAGGTGGTATTTATGTCTCTGGAAATGATTGTCGCTATTGCCGTTATTGGCATGCTGGTGTTTGTGATTGGCCTGAAAATCTGGCTGGGCAAGCTGTTTGCTTTCAAAATGAATGAAGGCCAGATCCTTTGCCATATGCAGGATAACCCCGGGAATGCCGGGTTTCATACCCTTGAGGCCATTGCTGAAGCTACGCAGCTTGAATTGCATTTGGTGACACAAATCTGCCAGCAAAGCACACAGATCGCCAAACATGCAGAACGGGATCTGTGGCGCATTAAATAATACGGTTGCTTTGCCGGGTTATTGCTGAACCCATTGCCAGGCTTCGGCCTGCTGCTCTGGTAAGAAGTGTTGTTCGCTGATATTCAGAAATGATGCAAAAAAGTCATCAATACTCACCAGCCATTTCATTACCTGGCTGTTGGATACGATGGCTATTTTTTCAAACTCTTTGGAATGTTTGAGAGCAAACTTGAGATCTTCGATGCCGGCTTTGATGCCCCATTGAGCATCCTCTTCGAGTATCACCATCATACGAAGCTTACCTTCCTCATCGATGACTTTTTGTAATTCAGAGATCCAGTGTTGTTCTTGTTCCAGTGATACGGTGCCGCGGATGCGGAATGCCAGAGCATTGCCCTGGCTGATGGGTAAATAATCAATCATAGCTGTCCCTCCTGAGTGGGTAGTAAGCTTGATTACTACCCCAGTATGGCTCAGTCAGGGATCAGGGGGCAACGACGAAACAAAGGTTTCGTGTGGCTTGTTCGGTTGATCAGGCTTTTTTAACAAACTTGGCGGTCACCATCATTTCACCGGCACCATCCACTTTGCAGTCCAGTTCGTGGTCTTTGGCATCAACAATACGGCGAATCACGGCTTTGGTGCCGACTTTGATGACTTGTGAGCTGCCTTTCACCTTCAGATCTTTAGCCGCGGTGACTTTGTCGCCAGCCTGCAGCAGGGTGCCGTTGGCATCTTTGGCCGTTGGCTCATCGTTCTCCGGCTCTTCATTGGGGTTCCACTCGTGTGCACATTCCGGGCAGATCAGTAAATCCTGATCCTGGTAAACGTACTCAGACTGGCATTGCGGGCAGGGAGGTAAAGACATAATGGTTGCTCTTCAAGCTGGTTGTTCGGTCAATCGGGCGCGGAGTATAGCGCAATTGAGCCGTTCACACCCAACCCTTATAATTCCCGCGAATTCATTCTCAGGCAGGTTGCACATGGTGCTGTTTTTCCCGATACAACAAGAGCTGGATTGCATCAGTGATTCTGGCCAGATTCTTGGCAAAATTAAGTTTGACGTTACCCGGAATCAGCATATCTTCACGCCAGATAATGATGCTCTGGTGTTGTCTGAAAGCCAGCAGCAGGCGATCAATGCCCGTTTGGTCGGGCTGGATGCTGGTCAGTTCTCCATTGATATGCAAGATGACGACTGATGAGCAGTACGAAGAAAAAAATTACCGTGATTACCACGGGGGGCACCATCGGCTCCATCCTTAAATCTGATCATGTCTCAGTGGATGCCAGCGAAAGCAAAATTGCTCAAGAAATCGATGCGGTAAAGCAGAAGCTGGATTTTGAGGTTGAAGTTCGTTCACCGATCAATAAAAACTCCGAAGTATTAAGTCCGTTGGACTGGATCGAGGTGCTGAACAGCATCCACAATGCTTGCAAGGCTGAGTGCGATGGAATTGTGGTGACCCATGGCACGGATACCATGGCTTACACAGTTGCGGCGGCAGCGGTTTTTAGCCATTTATGGACAAAGAAGGTGTGTTTTACCGGGGCGTTTTTATCACCGGATCACCCGAATTCCGATACGGCATTAAGCTTGTTATCGTCATTGGAGTTTGCCGCGGAAGATCAACCAGGTTCCGGTGTTTATGTTGCCTTTCGTTCGGATGCTGACAGCGCCGAACTAAACAGCAGCGAAGCCAAAATATTAAACGGCTTTGATATTAAACCGATGGGGTTTGACGAGGCCGTTTTTAACTCGGTTTACGACAAGGTCGTTGCGCGTTATTCCCCAAGAACAGGCCTCGCATTGGAAGAAGCTGCCTCTAAGTCCAATCACCCAAGCGTTAATTCCAAATTTGTGCCTACGAAAGAGGTAATTGCAGCGGCACAGAAAAAAATTGCTTATTTGCAGCTGTATCCGGGCATCGATAAAGACGTATTACGCGCGGTTTCGGCTGGCAAAGACGTGGTGGTATTACAGCTATATCACAGCGGCACTGGCCCGTTTGGTGACGAATACCCGGATATTATTGAGCATATACAGGAAAGCTCAGGCGAGACGCTGTTTTTGTTAGGGTCTTTCCCGGCAAAACACATCAGTACACCGTACGGCAGCACCCATGCGTTAATCTCCTCTGGCGGTGTGCTGTATCGCGATATTCAGGCGCATTGTTTATATGTGTTTGCTTTGCTGGCGCTGGCTTCTGGAAAAAGCCGAAGTGAAATTCGGGAAAGATTGAAGGGCTGGGAAGTCTGAGGTTGGTTGTTCACATATTGTGAATATTGTTGGCTTGTGCTAAATTCACAATAAGTGAACTTGAGGCTGTTATGCATCTTATTTCCAGAAAGCCGTTTAACGACGCCGTGAAGAAATATCCCAATCAGGCTTCGGCCATAGAAGGGATCTATAAAACGCTGCGAAATGGAAACTTCCATGACCCCGCTGCGTTGCGCTCAGTGTTCCCAAGCCTAGACAACTTTAAGTACAAAGATAAATGGTGGGTCATTGATATTGGTGGTAACAAACTGCGGCTGATCGCTTTTATCGAGTTCCGTGATAATCGCATGTATGTGAAGCACATTGTGTCGCATGCGGAATACGACAAGTTGTGTAGAAAGTACGCGAAAGAAGCAGAGTGAGGACGTTGAATTATGAGTTTCTCCAGTATTAAAACGATGGCTAGCGACCTGTTTAATCAAGCTGGCTTTGTCAGCAAAATCCATAATGACGACGAATACCAACAAGCATTGGCGTTAATGGATGAGCTGATTGAAGAGTATGACAACTACGTTCCTCTGATTGAAGTATTGGCTGCTTCCATTGAAAAATGGGAAAACGAATCAGAAGAGTTCGCTGAGTTTAATCAGCGTATTAATGCGCTGGATGATGGCGTAGCAGTGCTTCGCACTCTGATGGATCAGTATCAGTTAAAAGCTGATGACTTAAAAAATGAGATTGGCAGTAAAAGTTTAGTATCCATGATTCTTAATGGCTCGCGCAAATTAACGCGTGATCATATTCAGGCACTTTCAGAGCGTTTTCATGTATCGCCTGCGGTGTTTTTTAATATGGAGTCGGTGCGCGCTGTTTGATTGATTTGGTATCACGAAAATTCGGAAATATGTGTATCTCGTTGATATTATCAATGGCGGTAGATGATACAGATTCGTAATCTGGAGTACGGTCAATAGCTTGATAATCATGGCTTTATGGTGGTGCAGAAAATCGATTGAGCGTCAGCTATTCCGTGTGTGGTGATTATCTTTCAGTAGTTTTTTCTGATTCTCGCCTTATAGTCAGGCATCTTTTCCTTCGCATCATCGTGCTCAATAAAAGAAGCTTTACTTGCGTCCAGTTTATCAAAGGCTTGGTTCACTTCATTTCTTAGTAGTTCCAGGTCTTGGCTGGATTTTTTGCTTGAACCAGCTGATGGGGGATATCTCATGCTGTCTCCTACGGTGAAAGTGCAGATTGTAACACCCATGTGGTTAGCTGATAGCACTCTACTCGATCGAACTGATGTAGCTCGATAGTTGTTGCTTTAAGCTCGCCAGAATCGAAAATAATAATTTCATCCTTTGTTCGTAGTTCTGGCAGGGTGGGATCAATATCGTCTGAAACTGCTTGTAAGTGCTTACGTAGTGCATTTAATTGCTGGTACTTATTGCTGTGTCGATACATAATAAGGTCTTTATACCCTGCAAGGTAAATGTATCTTGCAGGTCGCCCTGTCAAAATTTAAAGAGTCTCAATAAATCAGAGATGCCATAAGGTTTTCATATGAGCGAAAGTTTAAAAGTTAAAAACTTCTTAGTGATAAAGCATGCTGAAGTTGAGTTGAAGAAAATAAATGTGATCATTGGTCCGCAGGCTAATGGTAAGAGCTTGATTGCGAAACTTATTTCATTTTTCAATAGCTTGTCAGATGAATTTATTGAAGGTGTTAGAGCAAATGAGAGTAAGCGAGTTCTAGACAAAAATATAATTTCAAAATTTGAGGATAGGTTTCCTAGGTATTCTTGGGATGGAACTAGCTTTTCTATTGAATACAAAATTGATTCATTGAATTTTTTAATTTCAGGTAGGAAAAATTCGAAAAATAAAACATTAATTACGCTAGAATATTCAAAAAATTTGGTTAATAAGTTCAAGGCCAAGAAATCACTATTCAAGAGGAAGGTTCAAGAGGAAAAAGAGAATAGAAAAAACACGCCTAGAATTCGAAGTGTTGAAAGGCAGGTGTTGCGAGAACATGTAGGTGACCCTTTGAAAGAGCTATATCCTTGTTTTTTCTCTGATTCATTCTTTATACCTGCATCACGATCATTTTTTGCTAATTTACAGAAAAATATTTTTACTTTTTTAGCTAGTAATTTGGATATCGATCCATATTTAAAGGAATTTGGTCAGGTATATGAAAACTCTAAGTTCTGGTACAAAGATGGTCTTATGCTTCGCCATAATAAGACTTTGGTGAGTGAGTTGTATAAGCTTATTGAGTCTATAGTTCAGGGTGAGTATGAATATCATGATGATCAAGACTGGTTGATATCTAAGGGGCGAAAAATAAACTTGGCTAATGCATCTTCTGGGCAACAAGAATCTTTACCTATGTTGCTTGTTTTAGCAGTTTGGCCGATTCTTTCAGAAAGTGGTAATGGGGTGTATTTTATAGAAGAACCAGAAGCACATCTATTTCCTACGTCTCAGGGTCATATAATTTCTATACTTTCAATGCTGCATGAAGCGTTAGGAACAAAGTTTTTTATAACCACGCATAGTCCTTACATATTGTCTGCATTAAATAACTTTATTTTAGCTGGTGATACTCTTGATAAGGAAGAAATTACGATTGAAGAGTTTAGGGAAATAAATGGCAGTGGTTCTCCGATAAGATTTGATGATGTATCTGCGTATACTATTATTAATGGTCGAACTGAAAGTATTGCTGATAGTGAATATCGTATGATTGGTGGGGATATATTGGATAATATATCTGAGCACTTTGAAGAGGTCATGAATGAACTATTGTCTTGTGGTAAAGGGTAGTGCTTATGGATTATGAATTGTGCACTACTGAAACAACTGATTCCAGAGTAGTGGTTCAAGAGAATAGAAGTCGATTTGAAGTTTTAAATAACAGAAGGGATCGGTTGAGAAAAGTTCAGGTTGATGGTTGTCTTATAAATGACCATAGAGAAAAGTGTGATTGGATTATCGAGATAAATAATCAGAGCAACCGAGCATTATTTATTGAACTTAAGGGTTGCGATGTTGATAAGGCCATATCTCAATTGAAATCAACACTAGTTCATACGCGAGTGAAATACGCCGATTATGATAAGGAATGTTTCGCTGTAACTACTCGAATACCAAAGCATGGTGCCTCGATTAGAAAAAAATGTATCGAATTTCATAAGCAGACGAATGTTACTTTAAGTATAAAAAACTTAAATACGACGATTTCGGCCTAATGTTTTGATAAACATATCGAGTGGGGTAAAATAAAGTTCTCACAATTTTGAAATTGTGGAAGTTCATTTTTTACCCGCTTGATATAGTGTCAGAACTCTCTAGAAATTATGGTTGGTAAAAGTAAAAGGGGAGTATAGTTTGCGGATTGAACGGCTACCTCAGTAGTTGAAATGATGGTGTGAAAAGCTGTTGGGGGGTGAGAGCTATACACGTTTGTAGAGAATTTTTCTAACAATTAAGTTTCAATCGAATTCATTTCTGGAAGTATAAATCCGGAAGCTATTGATTTTGACCTGTTTGACAAGCATAGCCTTGATGGATCAGAAACTCACCTGAAAGACCAAATAAATCTAGAAAATAGGCAAGGAGCTGCCATGAAATCTGTTTTTAATCAAGCAGTAACGGACAATGATATCCTTGGGTGAATATAAAGCGATTGCAGCATGAAAACTAATGTGCCCCTTTTAACAAGGGGGAGTAATTACCTATTTTATAACTGCGGGATCAGCCCGATCTACGCGAAAACTTTCTGGAAAAGTAAATCAATATTTTTTTATAGAGCCAGAGGATTAAAGAGGAGCGCAGTGCGCTCCTTTTTAGTTAATTCCTAATCACCCCTCAACCTTTTTCCCACCAAAATGCCGATGCACCAGTTGATATAGCGTCGGCAACACGACCAGTGTTAACAGCGTCGAGGAAATAATCCCGCCAATCACCACGGTCGCCAAAGGCCGTTGAACCTCAGCACCGGTACCGGTATTAAACGCCATGGGCACAAAGCCTAAGCTCGCCACCAGCGCCGTCATCAATACCGGTCGTAAGCGCTGGCTGGCACCTTCCCAGATGGCAACAGCAAGTTCTTTACCGTCATCGCGCAATTCGCGAATAAACGACAGCATCACTACGCCATTCAGAACGGCGACACCTGAGAGGGCAATAAAACCCACCGCCGCAGAAATCGACAGCGGCATATCGCGCAAGGTCAGGGCGATGACGCCGCCGGTTAATGCCAATGGTACGCCGGTAAAGATCACCAAAGCATCGCGCAGCGAATTAAAGGCGCTGTAGAGCAAGCCTAAAATCAGTAACAACGTCAGTGGTACGACGATGCTTAAGCGCTGGCTGGCAGACTGTAATTGTTCGAACGTACCGCCGTACTCCAGCCAATATCCGGCGGGCAAGCCCAGCTCATCACGCATGACTTGCTGGGTTTCTTTAATAAAGGAGCCCAGGTCGCGGCCTTCCACGTTGGCGGTGACGACGATATTACGTTTACCAAAGCGGCGGTTAATCTGGTTAGGGCCTTCAATCTCAACGATATCGGCAACTTCACCCAGCGGCACATAATCGAGTTCCGGTTGTTCTTCATTCGGGTTCATCGAATAAGGAATCGCGACCGGAATTTGTGCCAGTGCTTTGGGGTTTTTACGCAGGCTTTCGTCCATACGAACCAGGAGTTTAAAGCGACGGTCACCTTCGTAAATCAGTCCGGTTTGCTGACCACTGATGGCGGTTTGCAGCGCGTTCTGAATATCCGATACGGTTAAGCCCAATAAGGCCAGGTGATCACGATCGGGAATCACTGAAATCATCGGTAAACCTTTGGCTTGTTCCATACGTACGTCTTGCCCACCGGCAATGCGAGACAATAACCCAGTGGCTTTTTCAGCGTATTCCGCCAATACATTCAGGTCATCGCCAACAATACGCACGGCCATATCTGAGCGTACACCGGCGATTAACTCGTTAAACCGCATTTCAATGGGTTGCGTAAGTTCATAATTGTTACCGGGGATACCTTCCACCAGTTCACGAACTTCTTCGATCAGCTGTTGTTTGCTTTTATCCGGGTCTGGCCATTCGTCCCGTGGTTTTAGCATTAAAAACGCGTCGGCGACGTTCGGCGGCATCGGGTCGGTGGCCACTTCGGCGGTGCCAATTTTTGCGAAGGTAGTTTTCACTTCTGGAATCTGACGCAGTTGTTGTTCCAGAACTTTTTGCATCCGTGTTGCTTGCTCAATACCGGTTCCTGGAATACGTAAAGCGTGTAGTGCAATGTCGTGTTCATCCAGCTGCGGCAAAAACTCGCTGCCCATGCGGCTGACCTGGAAGGCGCTGCCCAGCACCAGAAGCGACGCAACAATCATCACCAGCGGCGCGTTGTTTAACGATTGCTTTAACACCGGCAGGTAAAGCTGGCGGGCTTTTTCCATCACGATATTTTCTTTTGCATCCACTTTGCCTTTAACAAAAATCGCAATGGCGGCAGGTACAAAGGTGACGGAAAGAATCAGCGCACCTAATAATGCCGCGACCACAGTAAACGCCATGGGGTGGAACATTTTTCCTTCCACGCCGGTTAAGGCAAAAATCGGCAGGTACACCAGCATAATAATTAATACGCCAAACACCGCCGGGCGGAATACCTCACGAGTGGCGATGGCCACTTCTTTTAAGCGTTCTTGCAGGGTTAATAACCGATCATTGTGTTGCAGGGAATGTTGTTGCGCCAGGCCTAACCGGCGCAGGGAATTCTCCACCACGATGACGGCACCATCGACAATCAGACCAAAATCAATCGCGCCCAGGCTCATTAAATTACCCGATACCCGATTGGTCGCCATGCCGGTAATGGCAAATAACATACTCAGTGGAATCACCAGTGCCGCAATTAATGCAGCACGAATATTGCCCAGTAGAGCAAACAGCACCGCAATAACCAGTACCGCACCTTCGAACAGGTTGGTTTTGACGGTCGCGATGGTTTTTTCTACCAGCGTGGTACGGTCATAGACGGCTTCGGCGTATACGCCTTCCGGCAAGCTGTTATTAATATCGGTGAGCTTTTCGGCGGCGGCTTTGGATACCGTACGGCTGTTTTCGCCAAGCAGCATAAACGCCGTACCGAGTACGGTTTCTTTGCCGTCGTGTGTGGCAGAACCGGTGCGTAATTCTTTACCAAAACGAACGTCAGCCAGATCTTTAATACGAACCGGCGCGTCGTCACGTTTGGCGACCACCAATTGCGCAATATCATCGAGGTTGGTTAATTGGCCCGGAGAACGAATTAACCATTGCTCGCCATACCGTTCAATATAACCGGCACCTGCGTTTTGATTGTTATTTTCCAGCGCAGAAATGACGTCGGCGATGGTTAATTTATAGGCGAGTAATTTGCCTGGAATCGGCGCAACCTGATATTCCTTTTCAAACCCACCAATGGTGTTGATTTCAGTAATGCCCGGCACTTTCACCATTTGTGGGCGAATAATCCAGTCCTGAATTTCGCGTAAATCTTGGGCCGAGTAGGGTGTACCATCGCCTTTGCGGGCGCCGGGTTTAGCATCCACGGCGTACATAAAGATTTCACCCAGGCCACTGGCAATTGGACCGAGTGCCGGTTCAATTCCGCGGGGCAGGTTATTACGAATCCCTTGCAGACGTTCGCTGATTTGTTGGCGTGCCCAATAAATATCCGTTCCTTCTTTAAAAATCACCGTTACCTGAGACAGGCCGTAGCGGGATACCGAACGGGTATAATCCAGATCGGGAATACCGGCCATGGCATTTTCAACAATATAAGTAATGCGTTGCTCAGCTTCTAACGGCGAATAGCCTGGTGCTTCAGTGTTAATTTGTACCTGCACATTGGTAATGTCTGGCACGGCATCAATAGGGAGTTTGCTGGTATTGTATATGCCCAGAACGGCAATTAATAAGGTTGCCGCCAGCACCAACCAGCGCCGTTCGACGGCGAAGTTGATCAGTTGATTCATGAAAAATTCCTCTTAGTGATCGTGGCTGGCGCCGCTTTTTAATACATCGGCTTTTAATAAAAAGCTGTTGCTGGTGACGTATTCGGTGCCGGGTTCCAGGCCGCCTAATACTTCGATCCAGTCATCACTTTGTTCACCCATTTCCAGCATGCGGACTTCGTAGTGGTTGCCGTATTTCGCGAACACCACCGGCATATCGCGGAAGCTTTGCAGGGCTGAGGTTTTTACTGCCAGAGGAACCTGGCGTTCTGACGTTTTGATATCGGCTTTAATGTGCATACCCGGGCGCCAGTGGCCTTCGGCGTTATCGATAACGGCACGGGCGCGAGCGATATGACCACCGGTCATTTGTGGCGCAATGTATTCGACTTTGCCAGCCGCTCGTTCATGGTCGTGCATATCGTAAACCTCGACATCCTGACCGATGGCGAGTTTTTCGATATTTTCCGGGAAGGCAGATAAGTTCACCCAAACACGGGATAAATCAGAGATCTGCATTAAGGCCTGATTATCCGCACGGTCACCCTGGTTCACGGTTAATTCTGTGACTTCACCGTTTACTGGGCTTTTCAGAGTGTAGCTTTGCAAGGTATCGGTATTTTTCAGGCGAATTAAGGTCTGGCCTTTTTTTACCGAATCGCCCACCTCTACCAGCACGCTTTCAACGATGCTGGAGTAGGGCGCATGCACATGAAACACCTTATCTTGTGCGGCGGCGATCACACCAAATAGAGTATCGCGGGTGCTCAGCGTTTGAGGCCCGGCAATCTCGGTCTGAATGCCCGACAGCTCGGCTAATCGTGGCGTGATCTCCGCACGGCCTTCGTGGCTTTCAAATTGCCAGTGGTATTGCTTGCCTTCAAAGCTGGCGTTAATCATGACGTCATAGGAGTGAGGCTCAACGATGGTTTGGTTGCCAACGCGGTAACCCCGCTCTGGCGTAAAGGTTAAGTTATCCTGAGCGCCGCCTAAACGATCCAGTGTGACGCTGACGTTAAATTTTTCAGGGGCAATGGACTGACCATTTTCATAGGCGAATAAACGCATTTCTGGTGGAATACCACTTTCGAAAATGGTCAGCTCTAATGTGAAATTGCCATCGTGGAGTAACTTACCGCCATTCGGCCCTTTGGCTTCTTCCTCTTCGTGATGATCATCGTGGCCATGACCGTGACCATGGTCTCCTCCAGCAAAGACAACGGATGAAATCGGGAATAATAACGAGCCGATTAATACCGCTCGCAGCAGATTGTTCGTTTTAAGCGTTTTCAGTTTGAATATGTTCATCGTTTTAAACCTTTAAATCTTGTCTTGTGCTGTATCGGGCTGGGCTGTATCCGACTGAGTGTTATCGGAAAGGGCGACAGGTGAAACAATCGGTTGCCCTAATACGCGTTCCAGTTCGAGAATCTGGTTGAATACGGTTAAGCGGGTATCCACCAGTTGTAGCTGTAATTGAAAGTGCTGATTTTGGGCGTCGATCCACTGCAGAACGGAATAGCGCCCTTGCTGGTAGGCTTTTTGGCTGTGTTTCAGCAGCGTTTCGGCCAAGGGTATTTGTTTCGATTGCAGGGTATTGGCGCGTTCCAGATTGGCGGTTAGCTTCTGCTGAATATCGGCCAGTGCTAATTGCAGTTGCTGACGTTTGATCTCGGTTTGCTGTAGCGACAGATCTTGCGTCGCTTTGGCTCGGGCAATGCGGCCACGGTTTGGATTATCAAATGCCAGTGGCATGGATACACCCAGTACCAGCGCCTGATCACCACTGGCTTCCAGCTGACGAATACCGGCGTTGACGGTCAGATCTGAACGGCCATTGGCCTGGGCTAACTGCAGTTGCTGGTCGGCCAGCCTCTGCATCGCCAGTTGATAACGGAAATCAGGCAGGGTTGATTCATTTTGAAGAGCATTTATACCGTTATCTATTTTCGCTTCCAATTCAGATTCGCTGGGTAAATCAGGCAGGTTCTGTAATGAGCCGCTGACACGGACAAATTCGGCGTTGGCCAGCCACATATGGCTCAGGCGTCGTTGTGCCTGTTGTTGGTTGCGCTGATTCTGACGTTGCTGCGCTTCACTGTTGGCCAGCTGCAGCGCCATATTAGCGACATCGGCCTGAGTCACAGCGCCAGCGTAGGCGCGTTGTTCGATCACGTTTAATGCCTTTCGCTCTCGCTGAATACGCTGTTCAAGCAATTCACTTTTGGCCTGTAACGCCAGCAGTTGATAATAACGACGGCTGGTTTCAGCCAGCGTATCAAGCCGTGTGATGTCGTATTCCAATTGCAGTTGTTGCTGCTTGCCGGAGGCGAATTCATAACGTGATTGACGTTTGTTACCCAGTTCGATGGTCTGGCTGAATGACAGGGTGATTTCTGCTTCATCAAAGCCGGATTTTTTGCCGGTACCAAGAATGTTATCGGCGCTTAAGTTGACCTTTGGAGTTGGACGAATATCAGCCTGAAGTTTGTCGGCATCAGCCTGGCGTAAATAAAACGGGTAGGCCGTTAGCTGAGGATTATTCTGTAACGTGCGATGAATTGCCTGATGAAGGGTCAGGACGTCGCTATGGTTGGCCGGTGTTTCTGCCAGTGTCGTTGTGCTGAGTCCACAACTCAGCAGCAAGGTGATGCAGTAACCTTGCGGGAAATGTAGGTTCATAAATCTTCCACCTGTCCGTACAGAAAATGCTGCGCTCTGTGTTTCTGTGCAAACAATACACATCTGGTGCGTAGTGAGTGCGCCAGTCAGAAGCTACAGTTCGGTACGAAGCAATGAATTAATACAAAAAAAGATAGTTTTCGGGTGTGGATTACGAATTTGGTGGAGGAAGCAGGGGCTTATAGGTGAGGCCCTGATAGCTTTGGTAAATTGCCGCTGGCTGCTGATTAAATAACGGCAGTTGTGGCACTTCCAATGAGTGGGCAAGCGGACAAATCACATGCACATGCACTTCATCGAGGGAGTCATGACAATTGTGGTCTGAGCCGGAATGTTGCTGGTGATCGGCGAATGATTCGTCATTATGGTGATCAACAGCGATAGGTTGGAGCATGTCCAGTAAGGTGCCCAATGAATGGACGTGTGGTGTTTCTCGGGTTGAATGGTTTTCAGCGGCCATATGCACAGACGCCGCAACGGTATTCACCAGTACGTGCTGTAGCAATAAGACTAAAACCCAAACCAGCCGTGTAGACATGATTCAACCCAAAAAAATTTCTGACAAAATACGGAATAACTTTTCGTGAGGCAAATTGGATTACGTTTCTATACTTTTAAACGGCAGAAGTGTTTCAGCATCCTGGCAGTAAGCATCGATATGTTGCTTTTCTTCCGCCACGAAATTTTCGACCGCTTGATTAAATTCCGGGTGCAATAATTGATGCGCACTGTAGGTCAGGGTGGGCTGAAAGCCGCGGCTGATTTTATGTTCACCCTGAGTGCCGGGGTCAAAGCGTTTTAATCCCCGTTCGATGCAGAACTCAATGCCCTGATAATAACAAGCCTCAAAATGCAGTGAATCGGCGTGTGATAACGCGCCCCAGTAACGGCCGTATAAAGTGGTGTCGTCAAACAGGTACAGCGCACACGCAATGCTTTGTCCGGGTTGGTCGTTATATTCCGCGCATACCAGCAACAATTGCTCTGGCATGGTTTTCAGCAGTTGCCGGAAAAAGCCTTCGTTCAGGTAGCCGCGCGAGCGCCGCTGGGCGTAGGTCATCTGATAACAGTGATAAAAGGTTTTAATATCATCTTCGCTGATTTGATCGGCGGTTTTTTGCACCATTCGAATGTTTTGCTGAGCAATTTTATTGCGCTCTTTTTTTACGCTTTTGCGTTTTCGGCTGGTGAAATGTTCCAGATAATGATCAAAGTTTTGATAAGGTTTACCATCGGCATCGTTATTAAACCAATGGAACTGACACGCCTGACGCCCCAGAACGTTGTGTTGTTGCAATAAATCCTGGTGGCTTTGTGAGTTAATAAAATTAATATGAAAGCCCGATAAATCCAGCTCGACGCATTGGCGATAAAGCACTTCTGAAATATGTTGCCAATCGGGGTTAGCCGCGCCCAATATTCGCGGGCCAGTTGCCGGAGTAAAAGGCGCCGCGAGCAATAATTTTGGGTAATACTCAAAACCGTGGCGTTCATAGGCATCAGCCCAGGCCCAGTCGAATACATATTCCGCGTAGCTGTGGTGTTTAATAAAGCAGGGCAGAATTTGCTCAATCTCACCGCTGTCATTTTCGCCAATCAAATAATGAATCAGCCAGCCCGTTTGACTTTGTTGTCGCGGGTTATTGCGATGTGCATCAATGCAGTTGTTGTCTTCCAGGGCTTTTAAAAAACGATAATCGAGAAACGGGTAGAGCAGGTCAGCTTTGTCTGAATTATCTTTCAGGCAGCTTTGGCCTAATAGCCTTTGCCATTGTATGGCTTTAATCTCATTGATTGAATATACCGCGTAATAATGTAAAGCCATGGTCAGTGATTCTGCCGGGTTGACGAGAGCTTATTATCAGGAAATTGTCCGGATGATGGCAAGAGACTGTGGTATCCGAGGCGGCAATATCTCATTTGTGTATAGAAATCAGTGACCTGTGCTCGTATCAGGGCTAAGATGAGAGTCATGTTTTTGTTGGGAGAATAACAATGTTTGCTCTGGATGAACGTTTACAGGCTGACACCATTCTGGTGGGTCGTCTGCCACTGTGTCAGGTGCTGCTGATGAACGACAGTCGCTACCCTTGGGTGATTCTGGTTCCAGCTCGTACCAATGTCTTTGAGTATTATCATCTGAGTAATGATGATCGCCAGCAGATGATGAAAGAATCGATCTTTGTGGCAGAAAAACTGGCTGATCATTTCTCCGCCAAATCCATGAACGTAGCGGCACTAGGTAATGTTGTACCGCAACTGCATGTGCATCATGTGGTTCGAAATGAAGATGACCCAGCCTGGCCAGGGCCGGTTTGGGGACACAGTCCGGCGGTGGCTTACACTTCGGATGAGCTGGAAAAGCAGGTGCACGATCTGAAAGGATTGTTTGAAAGCCACTTTGTTGCCGATCTGACCGCTGAAGAAGACGCAGAAAATAATATCTATTGGTAATCCCTGCAGGATTATCCTTTGCTATATCTTGTATACCGGATTCCCTGATGAAAATTTTGCGCCGTTATATGTTTAATCGCTTAGGTAACTTTAATTACCTGATTGGTTGCGAACAAACCCAACAAGCCATTGCCCTTGATCCGTTAGATGGCCAGCAAATGTTGGATCTTGCAGAGCAGCAGGGCTGGCAGATCAAGCTGATCATTAATACCCACGAGCATCACGATCATATTGAAGGTAATCCGGTTGTTGCCGCCGCAACCGGTGCAGAAATCTGGGCGCATAAAAATGCATTGGGAAAAATTCCGAATCAGGCACGCGGTTTAGTGGCGGGTGATATTGTCGAGTTGGGTTCTATTCGCCTGAAAGTTTTATACACACCAGGTCATACCCCAGTGCATTTATGTTTGCTGGCTGAGGCTGACGAACATAATCCGGTGCCAGTGTTATTTTCCGGCGATACCTTGTTTAACGCCTGTGCCGGCAACTGCTTTAATGGCGGTGACGTCGATACCATGTACGACACTTTTGTGTCACAGCTGAACCCGCTTCCGGATGAAACTCTGTTGCACCCTGGCCACGATTATATGAAAAATAATCTGGCGTTTGCGTTAAGTCGTGAACCGGGAAATTCGGATGCGCTGAGCTGGCAAGCTAAAGTGAAAAACGTTGAACACGACGATATGCCAGTGATGACGTTAGGGCAAGAGCGTACCTATAACCCGTTTTTGCGATTGCACAGTGACGCCATTCGCAGCACCTTGAAACAAGAGTTTCCACATCTGGGTGAAGGTGATCGTGATGTCTTTAAAGCACTGCGGGCGCTTAGAGATAAGTGGTGATCTTTTCGAAACTTGTTTTCAGTTGTAGGAATTTTTCAGCCGCCGCATCAGAGGCACATCCCTGTGCCTTTGATGCTACCGCAACATCCTGTTGCTGCTTTTGAAAAACACCTACAACTAAAAACAGATCAAACTCACTTTATATCTTCAGTATGACTATTTTAAATATGACTTTGGGCGCTTAAGGCACCTCTGATTAATTCAGTGCTCGCTTCGGCTTACTGAAAAAAGTCAGATCAAGGCGCTACTTTGCAGGCATAACGGGTTACGTCAAAAAGTAGTAACACCGAGCTGGATTTTTTCAGCAAGCCCCGAAGGGCACGGGCTGTCGAATGCTTTGACTGTGTTAACGATTTTGAAAAGGACTCGTCATTCTCTTCAATCGTTGCCTTGTCAAAATCATCCGGCAGCACTCGCGCGAAGCTGTGCAGAATTATTCAGAGGTGCCTTAAATATAATTTCTGTAGAAAACACGAAACTCCCCCGGTGTTTTTCCACTCCATTTTTTAAAAGCCCGGCAAAAAACCGCCGGGTTTTGTATGCCACATTCCTGTGCGATTTGTTTGGTGGTTTTATCGGTGTCGGCTAACAAATGGCGGGCAATATTGAAGCGGGTTTCATCCAGCAGCGGCTGAAAGGATAAACCTTCATCTTTGAGTTTTCGATTCAGTGTACGAACCGAAACTGCCAGTTCATCTGCCAGCCATTCACGGCTGATAAAATGACCCGCTCTTGCTTGTTTCTGAATGATTCGTCGAGCTTTTAACCCCAGGCTTTCGTTACTTCTTGCTGCTGCGGCTTGTTGCTCTAATTGCTCTGTGTAAAGCGCACGCGTGACACGGTTGGGTTGAGAGAGCGGAAGTTGTAAGGCGGCTTTAGCAAACCGAATGCGCGCTTGTGATGCATGTTCATGCAGTTTGCCTTGGGTAAATGCTTCAAACGTCGCTTTATGCTTGCCCAGGTCATAAGGTAAAAAATAATCCATGGTGACTTCCAGCCCACTGCGACGAATATAAAATGCGAACGCGCCAAAAATCATTTCCGTCATAATGCGTTGTACATTTTTGTCGAAATTAACCATGGGGGTGATAACAATTTCGACGGTGTTTTGTTGCTCGTGAATCTGAAAGTCAAACCCGGGGCTATAGATAAAGGCGTAACGCTGAAACGTGTCCAATGCCTCTTGAGCAGTTTGCGAATTAATTATCGCCAGTCCTAGAAGTCCAAGAGTATCTTCTTTAAAAAGCTGGCATAGCTGGACACTGAATAGCGTTGACTTATCAGCAATCAGATTGCCTGCTGCCAGCAGTAGCTGCATTTGTTTGCCCGTCAGGCTGGCGTGAGGGTCGGAGAGTGTTCTTTCTGGGATGTCGAGCAGCGCAAACAGCTTGCTGGCCGGTACCTGCATCCGGCTTATACGGGGTGAGGCAGCAATAAAATCATGCGCCAGCTGGCTGTAAATCGCCGGAAATTTCAGATGGTTCAGGTTACTCATAACCTGAGTATACTCAAGCTGGCAGCCAGTCTACAGGGCTTCGGCTGCCAGTGAGAGAAATGATTTCAGCCGTAAGCGGCGAGATCCACCCGTGCTTTTTCAATCAGGTGTTCGTCGTCAATCTGATTAGGGTGAAATCCGGGTTTGAAATACGCCAGAAACTGGCTTTTCAGATAGGAGTGACGCTTCAGGATCTGGCGTTGATCATCACGAATCAGCTTGGCTGCTTTGCGTTTGGAGTATCCTTCCTGGCGCATAAACATGGTGGCAAATTTGTAGGAATAACCACCAACCACCACAATCGCAGCTAAATAACCCAATATACGCAAGAAGTAGTTACCGCTGGCTTGCGCATACACATCGTAGGCGACCGCTTTGTGTTCGATTTCTTCAATGGCGTGCCATTGCATCAGATCTCGCATCACCGGGTGGCCATTGGCAACGTCGACATCGGTCAGTGACATCTGACTTGAAATGGCTGTCAGGTGTTCAGCACCTGCCGTCATTGCCAGACGTAATTTGGTGGGCAGCTTTTTGCGCAACTTGATAATGAAACGGTCAAACTTAGCCAGCTCACCGCGAAACTCGTAACCGTTTTTGTCGAGAATCTCAAAGTACTTCAGGTGTTCAATGGAATGTTGAGCTTCCTGGCCATAAAAGCCTTTGGCTTGTTCCTTCAATTCAGGTGATGGGTTTTTGATGGTCTTCAGGCCATCGCGCACCGCATGCATAAAGAATCGCTCACCTTCCGGGAATAACAAATTCAGGCCATTAAAATAATTGCTGAAAGCCAGATTACCATTGAGGAAATCACGCGGAACTGAGTCAAACTCAAAGTTCATCTTTCTGACCGGAATGGTGCCGGCTTCATGGGGAGCGCTCATCAGTAAACCCTTTTTATTGCTTTTCTTAAGATTATTATCGGTATTAATAATACCCGGCGATGAATATTATGCGGGACAGAAGATATGCAAATCGGGCCAAGATCTGGTCGACGCCATGTTTTCCTTACGCCTCATGCTTTCTCTGCCTGCGAATACCACAAGACACGGCTTATGGTTGATGCAAAATATTGATGAGATAAGGGCCATGGTGCACTGGTAGATTTTAAATTTAATAATAAAAGTCATTCCATGATTTTTTGCGCTACACCTTGTCCCCATAGCTCATAGCCGGAGTTATTCGGGTGGTAACCATCTTTTGCCATCCATTCGGGCTGTAGCGGTATATCAATTGAAATAAACTGCCAATCGTTATCGGCACATAGACTTTTCAGTTCATGGTTCAGCTGCCAGGCCCTTAAGCCTAAAAAATAATTCAATGGTTTAGCCAGGGCAGGGAAGCGATGCATTGGCGCCACCTGAGTGAAATATACCTGGGTTTTCGGGCTGTTCACTTTTACTTGGTTCACCAGTTGTATCAGATTTTCACGCCAATGATGGCGGCGGGTAAAGTTCGTGGTGTCGTTAACCCCCATGCTGATGATCAGATGGCTGCAGCCCGGAATTGCCTGTTGCTGGTTCAATAGCGCTATCAACTCCTGCATGGTTACCCCGGTTTGAGCAATATATTGCCATTGGTGGCTAACATTGTTTTCTGCTAAAACGCGACTGATATTGGCGGTAAAGCCGAGATTACTATGATGAACACCAACTCCGGCAACGGTGCTTTCACCCAGATGCAGAATATCCAGCGAAGTAGGTATTGTGGAATTAAATTCTCCGGATCTTGGCCCGTCGGCTTCCGGCAGTCTGAGCGCTGTTTTCCGTGTGTTTTTTCCCTGCCAGATAATTAATGGCAAGAGTGGTGCGAGTAAACAATAGCCGCTGTAACTCAGCAACAATGGCAAGCGCTGAAGCATTAGTCGGACTCCGGTTGTAATAAACGCTGCACTTCCGAACGGATAAAAGGCACAACGTCGGCCTCAAACCATGGGTTTTTCTTTAACCAGATCTGATTGCGTGGTGATGGATGGGGGAGCGGAATAAAGCCTGCCGGTGCGTCACGCCAATGTTTGACTCTTTCGGTCAGTGTTTTATTGCGTTTTAAAAAATCGCTCTCGCCATCGCTTTTTGATTGCAAATAATATTGCTGCGCGTATTGGCCAATTAACAGTGTGAGTTCAATATTGGGCATCTGCTTCAGCAGTGATGGGTGCCATTGTGGTGCACATTCGGTTCTTGGCGGTAAATCGCCACTTTTGCCTTTGCCGGGGTAACAAAACCCCATCGGCATGATGGCAATGTTACGGGTGTCGTAGAAAACGTCGTCTGGTGTTTGCAGCCATTCCCGCAGTCGTTTGCCGCTGGCGTCATTCCAGGGAATACCACTGGCATGAACCCGTGTGCCGGGCGCCTGACCAATAATTAAGATTCGCGCAGATTCTGAGGCACGTACAACCGGACGAGGCCCGAGTGGCAGGTGTTCTTCGCAGAGGGTGCAGTGTTCAACCTGTTGCAGTAGCGGAATTAATTCGGACATGTTTTTACCAGAATTCAGGCATAAAAAAAGCGGCCTGATATTTTGTATATCAAAGACCGCTTTTCAGAAAGATAAAACGCTTACAGAGCCATATCTTTCAGTTTTTTCAGTGGCAGAACCTTAACTTTGGTGGAAGCAGGTTTTGCTGCAACATCCATGGTTTCACCCGGACGGAATGGGTTTGGTACGTTTTTGCGTGCTTTTTGAGCAGGCTTTTTAACGGTTTTGATTTTCAGTAAGCCAGGCAGAGTAAATTCGCCAATTGAACGCTTTTTGATGTGACGTTCGATAACAATGCTCAGTTCGTCCAGAACCGCAGTCACTTCTTTACGGCTCAGGCCGGTGTTATCTGCAATTTCGTTCAGAATCTGGGTTTTAGTGAACTTCTCTTTTACTGCGGTAATTTTACGTGCAGGAGCGGCTTTTTTAGCAGGCATAGGTCTCTGATCCTTAAAAGTAATCTGTTCCGGTGGCTGGTTCGTGTTATTACCAGCCATTAGATTTTTATGTAAAAGAAAACGGTAAGCAAGTCTGAAATCCCTGTTTTTGTAGGCTTTTGTAAGCCACTTGGCCAAAAAATGCGCTAAAGCAAGGAAATGGCTGACCGCAAAAGCAGTGTTACGCTGTTTTCCGTAATACCCAGTTAAAGATATCGGTGTATTTGATTGGGAACAGTCTCTGGGTACGATCCATCGCTTTGGCATCGGCACCAATCAGAATACGGCGTTTGCCTTTTAATGTGCCATCAATGATGGTTTGGGCGGCTTGAGGCGGTGTGGTTTTTGCCATTTTGGCGAATTCTTCCGCTTGTTGCTCCAGTGATTTATCACCCGTCAGTGAGGTTTTCATCCGGCCATTGCGAACAATGTTGGTTTTAATTCCACCCGGATGCACCGTCGTTACCATCACATTGGTGTCTTTCAGTTCCTGGCGTAGTGATTCGGTAAAACCGCGCACAGCAAATTTGGTAGCGTTGTAAGCTCCCTGGGTTGGGAGTGCAATAATGCCAAAGATTGACGAAATGTTAATGATGGCGGCTTCCGGGCGTTGTTTCAGATGTGGCAAAAATGTTTTGGTGCCATACACCACGCCCCAGAAGTTGATGCCAACAATCCATTCCATGTCTTCATAACTCATCTTTTCAATGGTCTCAGACAGCGCTACACCGGCGTTGTTGATGATGGCATCGACCTGGCCGTGTTCACTCACTACCACATCGGCATAAGATTCCCAGGCATTGCGATTGGCCACATCGAGCGTATGAAGCGTAACCTTGCCCGAACCAGATAGGCTGGCCTGAGTCTCTTCCAGGCCCGACATATTTACGTCAGACAGTGCCAGGTGAGCGCCATCGCGACTCAGTTGTTGTGCCAGCGCACGGCCAATACCTGATGCGGCACCCGTGATTACGACGACTTTATTTGCGAAAGATTGCATGAGAAATCACATCCTGAAATGAAATTGTTGTTCTTATTGATCGATCAGGCCATGCAGATTACCTGAGTCTCAACCTGACTCAAGGTGGATTTACGTCGTCGAAGCAGGGCAGATGAGGCATTTTCACCGGGATCCGCCGGGATTTCGGAATTTATTTGATGCTTTCCCTGTTAATTCATATCGCGGGTATCGGACGTCCGGCAAAAATTCTGTATACTGCCCGCCTTTTTTATATTTCAAATTGACGTTTTGATGCGGGACCAAACGATGCGCACGCACTATTGTGGTGATATTAACGAAACCTTGATTGACGAAACCGTAACCTTTTGTGGTTGGGTTCACCGTCGCCGTGACCACGGTGGCGTTATCTTCTTAGACGTTCGTGATCGCGAAGGTCTGGTTCAGGTGGTATTCGATCCTGATACCGTAGAAGCTTTTAATACTGCGGATAGCGTGCGTTCGGAGTTTGTGGTTCAGATCACCGGTCGCGTTCGTGGTCGCCCTGAAGGTACCATCAACGAAAACATGCGCACCGGTAAGATCGAAGTACTGGGCAAAGAAATCAACGTGGTGAACAAGGCAGCAACGCCTCCGTTCCCATTAGACGGCTACACCGATGTGGGCGAAGACATCCGTCTGAAGTACCGCTACATGGATATGCGTCGCCCTGAGATGCAAGAGAAGCTGCGCTTCCGTTCTAAAGTGTCTTCTCATGTGCGTCGTTACCTGGAAGACAACGGCTTCCTGGATATCGAAACGCCAATTCTGACCCGTGCTACCCCAGAAGGCGCACGTGACTACCTGGTGCCAAGCCGTACTCATGAGCACAACTTCTTTGCACTGCCGCAGTCTCCGCAGTTGTTTAAGCAGTTGCTGATGGTTTCTGGTTTTGACCGTTACTACCAGATTGCTAAGTGTTTCCGTGACGAAGACCTGCGTGCTGACCGTCAGCCGGAATTCACTCAGATCGATATCGAAGCCTCTTTCATCGACGAAGAAGAAATCATGTCGCTGACTCAGGGCATGATCACTGAAATCTTCGAAAAAGAATTAAACGTACAGCTGGGTGAATTCCCACGTATGCCTTATTCCGAAGCGATGGAAAAGTACGGTTCTGATAAGCCAGATCTGCGTATTCCTCTGCAGCTGGTGGACGTTGCTGAATTCCTGCAAGACATCGAGTTCAAAGTATTCGCTGGCCCTGCAAAAGATCCTAAAGGTCGCGTTGCAGCACTGCGTGTACCAGGTGGTGCAGAAATCTCCCGTAAGCAGATCGACGAATACACCAAGTTCGTTGGCATCTACGGTGCGAAAGGCTTAGCGTGGATTAAGGTGAACGAGATTGAAAACGGCGTTAACGGCCTGCAATCTCCAATCATCAAGTTCATCGGTGAAGAAAACACCATGGACATCATGAACAAGCTGGGCGCACAAAACGGCGACATCATCTTCTTCGGCGCAGACAAAGAAGTGATCGTAAACGAAGCGCTGGGTGCACTGCGTTGTAAGCTGGGTGAAGACCTGAACCTGTACACCTGTGAGTGGGCTCCGCTTTGGGTTGTTGACTTCCCAATGTTCGAAGAAACCAAAGACGGTGGTATCACGGCGATTCACCACCCATTCACTGCGCCTTCCTGCTCTCCGGAAGAGCTGAAAGCAGCACCAACCACAGCACTGTCTCGTGCTTACGATATGGTTCTGAACGGTTGTGAACTGGGTGGCGGCTCTATCCGTATCCACGAACAGTCAATGCAGGAAACGGTATTCGACGTACTGGGTATCAGCGAAGAAGAGCAGCAAGAGAAGTTTGGCTTCCTGCTGGACGCGCTGAAGTACGGTGCTCCGGTACACGGTGGCTTGGCATTCGGTTTAGACCGCTTAGTAATGCTGCTGACCGGTGCTCAGTCGATCCGTGAAGTGATTGCCTTCCCGAAAACTCAATCTGCTGCGTGTGTAATGACCGACGCACCGGGAGAAGTGGGCAATGCTCAGCTGCGTGAACTGCATATCAAACTACGTGAGAAGCCTAAAGCGGAATCTTAATTCTGGCTTGGTTTTAAGTGCAGATTGATTAAAAAGAAAACGGGAGCTTCGGCTCCCGTTTTTTTGAACATGAGAAATCATCTTCGAAAAAATTAATTTTTATTGTCTTGATCTAAATACTTCAATTTCTGATATTTACTATGAACGCCAATCAAGCCTTATTATCTTTCTCCGATATCGCAAGTGAAGCCCATGCCAAAATCCAACAGGATTTTGCTGACATTAATCCGGTGATTGGTGTCATGCAGGGCATGCGCAAAATGGGTATCCCAGCCGATGTATTAACCATTGACTGTTTGCCCAGCAAAAAACGCATTCTGGTTGTGTTACACGATGAACATCCTGGGTTAATCCAGTATCAATATACCTTCAGTGATCAAGATCCGGGTAACGACTATCAGGCGATGAAGTCCAGTGACGTTACCAGTGATACCGTCTACGACTGGATTAAAGATTATTTTTCTTGAGATAGAAATTTGAAGAAATAATAAATCCGCTGGTTGATGAATGTGTTTCGCCAGCGGATTTTTTATGCTTTAACGCAAATGATTTTAAAATATAAAATGTCCGGTTTCTGCTTTCAGAACTTTCAGGCTGTTGGCTGACTTGAGGGTCATGCCAAATACCTGGCCGTTAACTGCTGATTCATTACTACGGCTACTCAACAGCACTTTACCCTGGTCGTTCACGAACAAATCAACTCTGAAGTCTGAAATATTTTTATCGAATTCGCCCAGAGAATGTACATCTGTTTTGGTTGTTGCAGACCAAAGTGTTAATGCATTCTTATCGCTACCAAAACGGAATAACACCGGAAGAGAGCTGAATTGATGGCTGCTGCTGTCGACTCGTAACCAATCTGCATTGTTAATCGTCGTTACATCGCCGTTGTCACTAATGAAGATAGCACGATGAGCGCCATCATTATCATTTCCACCAATGATAAACCCACCATCTACGGTTGTGGTTGATGAGCTTGAATTTGGAACTGCTACGGATAACAGCTTATTAACCGGTGCCGAGAGATTTTCTAAATTAACCAGTAGTAATTCATCGCTGTTGAGCTTAATCAGGATGCCATTGTGGCCTACTTCAACGTTACTAACGGTTTTGCCTGGGGTACTGGTCGCAGCATCAAAAATAACGGTTGAAACTCCGGTTTTTGCATCAAAATGATGAATCTGGCTGTCAGCACCGCCTTTGTAGAATAAGCGGCCATCCTGGCTAAATACATTCAGGATATTTTGTGTGTTGGTGAAAATCGCATCGCCCAGATTGCCACTTTCGAGTTGTTCTAACGACAAGTCGTAAAGCTTGTTGTCCACCTTGGTCAAGGCTTTGTTGCGGCTTGTGAAATTGTACACTGACACCTGGCCGGCCACATTTGCTGCCAATTGTACTGTGGTGGTTGTGTTCAGGTTACTGAATAGCAGGTTGTTGCTGCTGTCTTTGATTAAGAAACCGACCAAACGGTTATTGATTAACACCGGGTCGGTTTCATTGATACTGATTTGCAGGTTATTGGCCAGGCTGACAGGAGCTGAGCTGGCCGTCATGTTGCTGTCGATGCGAAATGAGATGTTGTCATCTTCGTCACTGCAGCGAGTATCGGCGCCTGCGGTTGTGTAAAACAGGTGGCTGGTGCTGCTATCAGACAATACAAACGTGTCACACACTTCGGTTTGCAGTGTGGCACTGCTGACCTGCTCTGGTTGATTGGTTTTGCGGTTTACCTGCAGCCAGTGATTATTTTGCAGATAAAATACGGCATCAGCGGCAGCAAACTCTGACTGGTTTGCGTGGAGGTTGAGGTCGAAGCTTTTGGGTTCCGCAGCGATATCTGAAAATTGATCATTAGTGAAGTTATAGCTGATCAGGTCAGAACCGGAAAACAGATAAGTGAAACCATCCGCAGCGGGCTCTGGGGTTGTTGGTTCGCTTGGGTCAGTTGGTTCACTTGGGTTCGTCGGTTTATCAGGATCAGGCTGGGGCGTCGGGTCTGATCCACCAGAGCCTGAACCACCGCCACCACAGGCGGTTAACAATGAAAACAAAAGGGTGGCTGGCAAGAATGCTTTATTCATTGTCAGTAATCTCCAACAACATAAATCTGGAAGTTAAAGTGGCCATTAACCACTCAAGATGTGCAACACCATTAACTTTAAGCCCGTTAGCTGAATTCAGGCTTAACGAGACTAAAGCGTTGAAATATTAACCAGTCAGTACCCGAAATGCTGTCCATCAAACTACTTAGATGGCGTGAGGAAACTACTTAGTGATCAGGCAGGAAGAGAGCAAGCACATCCTTGTGCCGTAAGCGCATCAGGCGATTTGTTTTTTGCTTTTGATTGCCCAATACAATTGAGCCAGTGCCGCTTTTGCGTTGCGTTTCGATGGATTTAATAAGGTTGCTTTGGTTTGGTGCCAGAACGCTTTAAGGAACTGTTGTTGCTCTGCATAGTGTTCGGCGTAACCGGTTGCTAAACGGCCATAAGCCTGCATGACGGCCCAGATATTGAGGCGTTTCACATAACCTTCGTGGCGCTTCATGATGATTTTCATATGGTCGAGGCGGCGCAAACGGTTGCTGGTTTTAGAACCGGGCCTGACCAGATATTCCATCAATTCTTCGTTGCAATAAGCCACGCGTCCGGCTTTGCAAAATCGCATCCATAAATCCCAGTCTTCTGCGGATTTTAGTTTGTTATCAAAACCACCAATCATCTTCTGGGTTTTGGTTTTCACCATGACACAGGAAGTGCCAATGACATTTTCACTGAAGATTTTTTCAGCCGCAGATTCCAGTTCGTGAAAATTATTATCCTGAATGGCGACTTGTTTAAAGTGTGGCCAGAAACCAAAACAATCACCAAGGTCCGTATTGTCAGGAGTCGTGTGGTGGTAGTTGGTAAAACTCATCACAATACGTGGATCGCTGCGATGAAAATCGAGTTGTTTTTTCAGTTTTCCACTGTGCCAATAATCATCAGCATCCAGGAATGCAATGTATTCGCCGCGAACACGTTTCAGCGCAAAATTTCTGGCTCTGGCTGAACCAACGCCGCGAAGATGGTAGCTGCGCAGTTGTGGAATACGTTTTTGCTGTTCTTGTAACCATGCCCAGGTACCGTCGCTGGAATTATCGTCGATAACCAGAATTTCAAGATTATGAATGCCCTGATCAAGAATGCTGCGAATTGCGCGTGGTAAATATTCCAGGCAATTGTAGGTTGGAATAACCACGCTGACACAGCATTGGCTCTTAAATTGAGCTGCACGTTTTTCACCGCTGGGTAGATTAAGGTTCATTGTTTCTCTCCGTTATTTTCATTTTTCAGTTGGCATTGTCATTGCTGAATCACTTCAAACATAAATGTTAATGAGCAAAGCAAATGCCAATGACTCATTAGCTGAATGAAAAAACGCAGCACGGCCTAAGTGTGAATAGAAGTGCAAATCGGAGCGTGAGTATGAAAACAATTTTATATGTGATTCCAGAGTTCCCGGTGGCAAGTGAAACTTTTATCACCACAGAGATAAAAGCAATTGAACGTCAGGGCCATCGGGTTGTCCCGGTGTGCTTAAAAAGACGTGATGAGCCATGTCAGGCTGGGGATGAAAAACTGAATGAGCGCTTTCTATCACTATCCGATGTGTCTTTTATTGCCGTACTTAAATACCTGATTTTATGGGGTTTTCAGTTGCTTTTTGCGTTGCTGAAAGGTGACGAATATTTGCTTTCTGTCTGGGCAGCCTTTTTGTTTGCTCGCGAACAAAAAGGCGTATCGACTCGCTCCGTATTGTTTCATGGTTTGAAAGTGTCGTATCTGGTTTGGCACTTCAGGGCACAGCATATTCACTGTCATTTTGCCTGGTCACCAGCTGTGCTGGGAATCACCGCTGCACGCCTTTCCGGTATCAGTGTTTCATTTACCAGTCATGGTTCTGATGTGTATAAAACGCCGCAGAATTTGCAAAGTAAATTGCAAAATGCAGATTTTGTTGTTGCAGTTTGCAAACGCATGTTGGATGAATTTCAAACCATGTCGCCCGAAACTCCGGTTGTTCATATTCCATGTGGTGTTGATACACACAGCTTTCATCCTGCACATAGCGACAAATCTCAGGGAAAAAACAATAAATTATTATTTTTGGGTCGCTTGTCTGAAACCAAAGGATTACCTGATTTAGTCAATGCAATTGCGAAATGTGATGCCGATATTGAAATTGATATCGCCGGTGATGGGCCACTGAAGCAAGCCTTGCAGGAGCAGGTCGCTGAACTGGGTCTGCATCAGCAAGTTCACTTTATTGGCGCGGTTTCACGCCAATGGGTGATGACCCATATTACCGATTATCAGGCACTGGTACTGCCATTTTGCAAAACAGCCGACGGCATTATGGACACCGGGCCGTTGGTCTTAAAAGAAGCGATGGCTTGTAAAGTTCCGGTTGTGACCACAGACCTGATGGCCAGTGGCGAAATCCTTGATCCACATTGCGCCTGGGTCGCCAGACATAATGATGCCGATGATCTGGCCCGGGTACTGAATCAGTTGGTTGAGGATTTGTCTCAGGCGGATGGTCAACAGCGGATTCGTGCCATAACCGGTTTGGCCCATCATAAGCTGACATGTTGTTTCAGCGCGGATGTCTGTGCATTGCAACTTTCCCGTCAATTTGAGTCAGCTCATGCCGGCTATCAGGTCGAGGTAATGCATCATGAAATCTGAGGCTCATCATTCTGAACCTGCTCCATCCGGTGCGTTATCTCAGGCCATGTATTACGGCATTGGTATTGTGTTGATGAAAGGCGTGTCCCTGTTGATGATGCCTTATCTCACCAGACAGCTGACGCCTACAGAATATGGTTTGTTAGAAACACTGGTGGTATTGGCTGATATTGGCACCATCGTGATTGGTTTCGGGTTGGTTGAGGCCTTGTATCGTTTTGTTGGTGAGGCGCAAGGGTCACAACGAGAGAGCATTATTGCCAGTTGTACCGGGCTGACCCTGCTGATTACCCTGATTGCCATCGTATTGCTGATGATGACTCAAAGTGCATTGGTGTCTGTATTACCTGAAGGCATTGGCCAAACAGAGTTGTGGTTAATTGCGGTGCCAACTTTGGCCGAAGGCCTGATCGTGATCCCGTTAACTCTGATGCGGATGCAATCCATGGCGAAGCAGTTTTGTTTCTATAACGTGATCAAGGTACTGGTACAGGCCAGCCTGATTGTTCTGTTGCTGGAATCTGGCCGTCGAGAAGGAGCCAGTGTGTACAGCAATATTCAAGCGGTATTGATTGCAGGAGCGATTGCCAGTGGTTTGCTGGTTTGCCTGTTGCTCCGGTTTCTGCTGCAGCAGAGCGGTGGCTTCAGCAAAATTGTCAGCCTGAATCGAACGGTTATCGGTCAGCTCAGTCGTTATGGTGGCCCGATCGTGTTAAGCCGTATGGGGCTGTTTGCCATTACCGGACTGGATCGTTGGTTACTGGCGGATTGTATTGGTGTTGAGCAGCTGGCGGTATATGCCATTGCCAGCAAATTTGCGCTGATTCTGGGGCTGATGATGCAGCCGTTTGCACTGTGGTGGTTTCCGACACGTTTTCAGCTTTTACAGCAAACCAATGGCAAGCAGCAGTGTGCTGATTTTGCTTTGCTGGGTACCAATATCGGTATTTTTCTCGGGGCGGCGATGGTGCTGACCTTGCCAGCCTTTGTGTTACTGGTGCTGCCGCAAAGTTACCACGCCGCTGCCAGTATTGTTGTGTGGCTGGCGCTGGTGAATATTCTTAAAAATGCCGGTGATTTACTGAATCTGGGTTGTTTTGCCGGTAACTCCAGTCAGTCGCAGATGTGGATTCAGTGGATGTGTGCTGCCGTCGCGATCATGGGTTATTGGTGGTTGGTGCCGGAGCACGGGGTTTGGGGTGCTGTTTGGGTGTTATTGCTGGTATATGGCTTACGTCTGCTGAGTTTTTATGTGGTGAGTCAATATTGGCTGCCACTGCCATATCAGCATCGCCAGTGGGTCTCGAGTGTGGTAATCACAGGGGTTTTGCTCGCCTGCTATCACGGGTTGACTCACAGTTGGAGTGAAGCTTGGCAGCTAGCCACCGGGCTGAGTTTCGCAGTGCTGATGTTGGTGTTGATGTTTATGATGCGGGTGTTTCCGCTGACCTTTGTTCAGCGCCTGATGTTGCGTCAGCGCCTGATGTTGCGTCAGCGCCTGCGTTAGTCATCAGGCTGTGAGCTGTCAACGCTGTTACTGAAATCACCATATTGCAAAACAAGCCGCATTGCATTTTGCAAATCATCTTGAGAAATCGCTTCCTTGCGCCGCCAAATCAGGCGGCTAGTCGTCTTAACTCTTTGAAAATATTGAGTTTATTTGGTTTGGCATTGGCCTTGCTCAACTCTTCTTGTATTCAAAAAAGATCGGAGAATGAGCCATGAGTTTTGTCAGCTATGTATGTAATGAAGATCAGGTCATCAGCTTAAGCGGCGATTTTGATGTCAGTAGTGTTGGCAGCGTTCGCAACCTGTTTGAAGACCTGGCGGTGAATGGCAGTGATGTGATTGTGGATCTGAGTGAGGTCCGCTTTATCGATTCGTCAGGCATTGGTGCTTTGGTGTTTTTATACAAGCGCTTAGTGGCACAGCAGCATCAGATGGTATTGATTGGTGTGCAAGGCCAGCCAAAAGAGTTGTTAGACATTTTAAAAATCACCAACACGATCCCTGTGTTTGAGTCTTTATCCAATTATCTGAGCGACAAAAATAGCTCAGCGGCCGTAGTTCATTAACAAAAGGGTTCATTAAGCAGAAAGATTTATTAATCAAGAAGGCTTCATCAAGCCAGAAGACGATTCAGGAGTTAGCGCGATGCAGATTACTCTTCACACATGGGTTACCCCGGTTCTCTCAGTGGCTTCAGCTGTAGCCGTTCTTACTTTGACCGGCTGCAGCAGCTGGCCAGAGCATGGGCAGGGCGGCGATGTGCAGGTGGATACCAGTCGCCAGTATTACCTGGATCAGATCGATGATTGGATGGGAATTCTGCCGGAGTCAAAAGGGGCGCTGGAGACTCAATGGCAGCTTCATAACCTGAAGTTGGATACGCTGATTTTACGTGGCGCTCGTGAATGTATTCCGGCGCGTGTCCGTGAAGTCACACTGATGTCACAACGCGCACGTCGTGAGTTAGACGGTAATCTGTTAGAAGATGCGCGTAATACACTGGTGATTGTGCATCGCGAAGTTGACGAGCTGGAACGTCGTTTAATTTATATTAAGCGCCATACCCATTGCCCTGAAAATGTTGCTACCCGCAGCGTCAACGTTGAAAGTAGCCAGAAACGTGATGCCGAATTTCGTTATCGTTATGCGTTGTATATGCTGCGTCATTTATTAAACAGCGATAATGCCTTTGCTAACGACTCCGATCATCTGGCACCTCTGTACCGTGAGCATTTATTGGTCGCGAGTCGTTATTTAAAAGCCTACCCACAATTAATTCTGCGTTTGAATGGCCATACCGATTCCAATGCGTCTTACGATTACAACCAGGATTTATCTCTGCGTCGCGCACGTCAGGTTCGCGATGAATTAGCCGCTTTAGGCATTGAAGAAGATCGTATGATCATTCGTGCATTTGGCGAACATTTACCGCGCGCAACCAACAATACCTGGGCCGGTCGATTAAAAAATCGCCGGGTCCATATTGAAGTCCTGGAACCGAAACCAACGCTGGATCAGCTGTATATCGAATTGGACCAACAGTTTGGTTTTACCCACTCTTCCGGCGCTGAACACGATTTGTCTGAAGCTGTTACTAAAGAAAGTATTGTTAAATCGGAGCGGGTCAATCAATGGCAATTTGATGTTCGGGATGTTGAAGACACCTCCAAAACGCAAACTCAACGCTACTTAAATGACGATTTTTCTTATTCGTATCACGAAGCGTATGAGCAACGATCGCGTCAGCAGGGAGAATAATCATGACCCGTTTATTTTTTCGAATGTTTTTTTTGAGCTGGGTAGGACTTGCTCTGATTGGAGTGGCCAACTCTGCCATGGCACAGAACCCTGCGACGCAAAACGACGAGCTGGAGCAAATGGCTCAGGAGCTGCGCGAAATGCTGGCGGTCAACGAAGCCAACGACGTATTGGAACAAGCGGCAGCGCAGCAACAAACACAATCATCTGGTGAGCAAATCCATATTGGCGATGTCTTGTTTATCGCGCTGCCGGGGGAAGAAGAATTAAATCAGGATTTTCCAGTCGATAACCGTGGCGTGATTGTACTGCCGGAAGTGGGTGAAATTCCGGTAGCAGGTATGCAGTTAAATCATGCACGTATTGCCATCGAACAAGCACTGGCCTCGGTTTATCGCGATGTTACCCGTTTGGATGTTGCTATCCGCGAAAAACGCTTATTAGTCACCGTATTGGGGTACGTTAATAATCCGGGTCAGGTAGAACTGCCCGTCGATGCAACGGGTCGTGCCAACGTACAAATGGCGTTAAGCCTGGCGGGTGGTGTTCGTAAGGGTGCTCAGCTGGATAAAATGCAGTTAAAACGTCAGTCAGCTGATGGTGAGCAGGTCATTGAGTTTAATTTTAAGGCGTATCTGGATAGCGGTAACGATGACATTATTCCTGCCTTGAGCAGTATGGATACCTTGTTTATTCCAGCTTCACCGTTAATTGGTAACGTTCAGGCAGACTTTGATGCCGCGACGTTATTATCCGGTGGTGATGCCGCAGAAGATCAAAATGCCATTAAAGTCTTCGGTGAAGTTCAGAACCCGGGTTTATTTTCGTTCAAACAACACAGCACTGTGATCGATGTGATTATGCGCGCCGGTGGTGTGACCCGTTACGCCGGGGTGGAGCAAATCCGCATTATTAATAACAACGTTCCAACCTTATTTAATTTAAAAGCGTATCTCGATAACGGTGACGGTAATAAGCTGATTAAACTGGAAAAAGGCGCCACGGTGTTTGTACCGATTGCGGCAAAAGAAGTAAAAGTTGGTGCCCGCATGGTGTATGTGATGGGTGAAGTGCCTAAGCCAGGTGCCTTTGAGAATCAGGAAGGGGCAACGTTTCTGGATATTCTGGCGAATGCCGGTGGCCCAACACGCTTTGCCGAAACCCGTCAGATTCGCTTATTACGCGCTAACGGCGATGTGGTGCCATTCGATTTGCAGCAATATACCGAGCAGGGCAGCAGTGTTGGCTTACCAGAAATTATTGCCGGTGACGCGATTTTTGTACCGGAAAAAACCGCTACCGATGAAAACTCCTGGTTAAAAGTGCCGCCTTCACGTGCCATTTATATTATGGGTGCGGTGCGTCGCCCGGGCCGTTATGAATGGTCGGATGAAATGTCGGTCTTCGATTTATTGGCCCATGCCGGTGGTCCGGAAGAGCGTGCTGATATTGCTGCGACCCAAATTGTGATGCGTCATGAAGATGGTCGAGTTGAAAGTAAGGTGTTTGATCTGGCGTCGTTTAATGAAAATGGTGGCCATATTGAAGACCTGCCGGTTTTAAAAGCTGGTTACACCGTGATGGTGCCGGAATTACCACAAGATCCAACGGACAATAAATCCAAATGGCTGCGTCAGGCACCGGAGCGTTCGATCTATCTGTTCGGTGAGGTCAATGCTGCAGGTCGTTATGCCTTTGATGAAAGCATGGGCTTTTTAGATATCTTGTCGGCGGCCGACGGCCCATCAACCAACGCCGATATTCATAATATTCGCATCATGCACCGCGACGGCAATAAGCCACGTGTGTCGCGCCTGAATCTGGCGATGTATTTTGAAACCGGTGATGAAACCCTGCTGCCAGACGTAAAACCGGGTGACAGTATTTATATCCCGGAAAAAGACCGCAACTGGCTGGATGAAGAAAAAGAAACCACCGTGCGTGTGCTGGGCTCAGTCGCTAAGCCGGGTCGTTACCGCTTTAATGACAATATGACCATTCTCGATCTGCTGGCTCAGGCTGGTGGCCCAACCGAAGCGGCCTATGTTGAACGCATTGTGGTGGTGAACGCTTCCTGTTGTGACGAACAATCGGCTTCGTTTGACCTGGTTGAATTTGTTAAGGATCCGGACTTTGCCACGCTGCCGGTGATTCGTGAGGGTGATACGGTCTATGTGCCGAACGTGACCCGCAGTAACTGGCGTGTGTTTATGCAAGGGGTGACGGATGTCCTGAGTATTCTTTCAGTTTATGCATTAGGAGCGGCAGCGTTATGAATCATTTTGTGAAAAGCCCTGAGGTTGAATCCATCTCGGTAACGTCTGAAAAGGTCGAACTACCGATCCATTACGCGGAGTTAGAAAGCATTTATTCACAAACCATTGATCGGGGAGTTCGCAGCCTGGCCATTACCTCTTGTCATGGTAGTGAAGGTGTTACCACTCTGGCGTGTGCATTGGCTAAGCGTGCACTGGCTGGGGGGCACAAAACCTTGCTGGTGGACATGAACTTCTGTCGCCCGGCACTTGCGCGTGAACTGGATATCGAAGAGAAGCCATGGCAGGACCTGGAGGGCTTTATGTCTTCAGAGATTGCTTATCCGGATCAAACCCACGCCGTATCCTCACCTGCTGATGTTGTGCCATCAGGCCTGGCAGTATTGCCAGCCCCCGTTACGCCAACCGGTAATCTGATGCTGCGGGAAAAACACTTTCTCAGCGCTTGTTTGCAGGCCTGGCTGAAGGAGTTTGATGTGGTGATCATCGATACTTCGCCGGTCAACGCGATTAATCGCCATAACTTGCCCGCCGAACGGATCGCAGCTGAATGTGATGGTGTGTTGTTGACGGTACGTTCGGGAGTTACGCGCCAGGCTGAATTGAGCATGGCGATGGAGCGATTGTCTGGTATGGGCGTTCAGCTTTCAGGGTGTGTGTTTAACGATATCAATTCGCCGACGTTGGGTGATGAAATTATCCGCGAAAGTTATCGCTTACAGCGTTGGTTGCCCGGCCTGATGGGTCGGATTCGTCGTTGGGTCAGAGAGTCGCCGGTGTTAAATATGAGTGTTTAAGCGTGATTGCTTGGGGATGCTTAGCGGCAATGGTCTAGACTGAGACAGGGAAGTGCGAGAGAGAATGGAATGTTTTATAAAAAACGCCGTTGGGCGACACATCTGAAGCAACCCAGGCGCTATTCGGCCAGAGTGAATCAACACCGTTCTGCTGCAGTTTGTTGCTCAAGGCATGTTACGGAAGAGGAAAAATCATTGTTAGCTGAGGTGCTTGGTGCGATTCCGGGGTCCTGGCTGATGGTTGATGAAGACCAGCATCTGGTTGCTTACAATGACGAAGCCTTAACCACACTCGGGGTTTCTAAACTATCTGACCGCGCGGTTCAGTATCATTTCCCGGCGTTGAAACTGCGCCAGACATTATCTGAGCTTTCGACGTCTGAGCATGCTTCTATTCAGCAATCATCGGTTGCCCGAGCGGCTGGTAATGATTTATTTCCGGTCGATGTGGCGTTTAAGCGTTTTTCGCATGGCAATAACCATTTTATTTTGCTGCATTTTTACAACGTCAGTGAGCGTGAAGCCGATATTGATTTCCTGAAAATGGAACACGCAGTTCATTCAACCATTATCGATAATAACGTGAATGCCATTGTACTGATCAATCAGGACGATGAGGTTGAAGAGTTTAATATTGCCGCGTGTCAGATGTTTGGGTATCTGCGTGAAGAGGTTATTGGCCAATCGTTGGCTGATCTGATTATTCCTCCAGAAGCACGAGCCTTTCACCGTGCCGGGTTAAAAAATTATCAGAAAAATGGTTCCGGTTCTTTTATCAATCGTCGTGTTGAAGTGATCGCACAACGCCGTAATGGCGAGAAGTTTCCGGTTGAACTCACGCTGTTTCCATTACATATCTCCGGATTAACCTACTTTTCCGCCTCATTGCAGGATATATCCGAACGTAAGCAATACGTTGAAGATTTGTCTGAAGCCAGAGATATGGCCGAACGGGCGAATAAATACAAATCCCAGTTTGTGGCATCCATGTCTCATGAAATTCGTACGCCATTAAATGCAGTATTAGGTTTATTAGGTTTGCTGCAAGAAACAGAGTTGGAGAATACACAGCGCCATTATGTGGATACTGCACTCAATTCAGGACAGGGATTATTGACCATTCTTAATGACGTGCTGGATTTTTCGAAAATCGAAGCGGGCAAGCTGGTACTGGAGCAGGATGATTTTAATCTGTTGAGTTTGGTATACGATATTGTTGACCTCCTCAGCAGCCGTGCCGCAGAAAAAGGCGTTATTTTATGCTGTTATGTGGATCCATTAATTCCGTCGTTACTGACGGGAGACTCCGGTCGTATTCGTCAGGTATTGATGAACCTGGTTGGTAATGCGGTTAAATTTACCGAGCAGGGAGCGGTGATTGTTCGGGTTGATCTGCACAAACAAACGGATGATCAGGTTGTGCTTGGCTTCAGTGTCGAAGACAGTGGCATTGGAATCTCACCGGAAGATCAGAAAAAGCTGTTTGATGAATTTGTTCAGGCCGATGGCAATGATACGCGCCGGTTCGGAGGAACGGGGTTGGGATTATCCATCAGCCGGAAGTTATTAACCTTAATGAACTCCGAAATGTCATTGCGCAGCCGACCAGGAAAAGGCTCAACCTTTTCGTTTTCATTGTTGTTGTCATCGGTGGCTGAAACATCGCTTCATGCGGATAAACCTGCTCTGAGTGATATAAAAATTGGTACCTGGTTTGACCGTGATAAACCGTCTTTATTATTAAAAGAACAGTTTATGTCGTTGGGTGCCGTGACGCATAACATTGAGTGTTATGAGGATTATGCAGAATTGCTGCAGGATGGTGATATTGAAGTCGCTATCATCGAGTTTCGTGTATTGGAGCAGTCAGCAGAATCGATGTTGCAACAATTGAAAGCTCTGCACGGCGATATTCCATTGGTTCTTTTAATCGAAGGTAATAACCAGGCCCTGATTCAACATTATCAGTCAATTGGTTTTGACCTGTGTTTGCCATCTCACTACCGTCCGCAATGGTTGGCTAAATCACTCATTGCCTTATTAAATAACGAAACCACTCAGCCGGATGAAATTCGCTCGGAGCTTATGCGTTTGCCGGCGGAAGGTTTCTCTTTTCGCATCTTGCTGGCTGAAGATAGCCAGGCTAACCAGTTGGTTGCCATTAATATGTTGGAAGCCGGAGGCTATTCGGTTGATGCCGTTGCGAATGGGATTGAAGCCGTGCGTGCCGTACAGAACCTGCCTTATGATCTGGTGTTGATGGATTTGCAAATGCCCGAAATGGATGGTCTTGAAGCCAGTCGCCAGATTCGCAAACTACCTGGAAAAATGGGCGAAACGCCTATTGTGGCGATGACCGCCAATGTCATTGCTGAGGTCAAAGAACAGTGTATTGAAGCCGGTATGCAGGGATTTGTGGCAAAACCTGTGGTGAAGCGTGATCTGTTTGCAGAATTAATTCGCTGGGTTGACGCAAAACAACAGAAAGTCATGCCCGACAAAGCCAAACCGGGCCCGCCTAATGCAGCTGAAGCCTTAGCTACCGAAACTGAAACCGCTGAAACCATAGCTGTTGATGAATTAACGGATGGTGGTGAAATAAAGGGTGCTGAGGGAAAGAACGGTGAAAGAAATAATCTGATCGACGAATTGGTATTGCAGAGATTGATCGACGATACGTCGGTTGCCGTGGTTCAGCGTATGGCCAAGGTGTTTTGTGATGAAAGTGACTTACGTATGCAAGGCATGTATCAGGCGCTCACCGAGCATGATCAGGTCGCCATGAATCGTGAAGCGCATACCCTGAAAAGCAGTGCTGCCAGTTATGGTGCTTTACCTCTTTCGCAGCTAGCTAAAACACTGGAAGCAAAAACCAAAACAGAGCTGGCGAGTGAGACAGAGTTGAAACAGCTGGATGAGTTGATTCGACAAAGCATTGAGGCATTGTCGCAACATCCTCTTTTAGCAACACCAGAAATATAAGTAACGTCATAAACATAAGTAATGCCAGAAATAGATATAACGCCAGACACATAAGGATAAGCACATGTCGATCGCCATGGGTGAGCCAGATAAGATTTTGTTTCAGCAATCTTTTCAGCTGACGTCAGCCGATGAGGCTTTTATTGCAGCGGGGCGTACTTGTGTGGCGGATTGGGTTGCTAAAACCGGCCGTACGTCGCTGGAACCACTGGTGTTATTAACCAGTGAGTGGTTGACTAATCTTTATAAACACTCGCAACAACGGCCGAAAACGGTTGGCGTTCAATTAGCCCGTCAAGATCGAGACTGGTGTTTGTCGATTTGTGACGATGGTTCCGGGTTTGTGGAATTTGACTCGTTCTGGGTGCAAGCGGATACCGAGTTTGATCAGTTAAAAATATCCGGCATGGGATTGGGATTAATTAAATCGCTGAGTGATCGGGTGGAGTATGGTTTTGCTGATTCTGAACAAGCCTGGGTTTTTAAGATTTTTATTCAGGATACTTTGCCACAGCAGCCAAAACGCATTGTGGTGATTGATGATGATCCCTCGCTGTTGATTCAGATAGAAGCCTTTTTACAACCGGATTATGAACCCGTGGTGTTTTCTCAGCCGTTGAAGGCACTGGAGTGGCTGACTCATCATTCGGCTGATTTAGTCATTTCAGATGTAAATATGCCCGAGTTAGATGGATTTAACCTCAGGGTTCGGGTGCATCAGCTGCAAGGTGCCTTGCCGTTTGTCTTTCTGACTGGAGAGAGTCCGGATGCGCTGTATCACTTGCCGATTGATGACGTGCTGCAAAAGCCCGTTAATAAAAAACAACTAACGTCTTGTATTGAGCGAGTGTTGTTGCATCACGAACAGCTGTCCCGGGTCATTGGTGAGCAATTATCGAGTGATATTACCCGCCAGCTTGCACCTGCGTTGCGAATTCAGCAACCCGGGTTTCGCCTGTTGCTGGAAAGTCGTTCATCGGGTGAAGCAAAAGGTGGTGGCGGTGATTTTGTGTTTCAGGATCAGCAACACGTTGAGGGTGAACAACATAGTCTGATCTTGCTGGCCGACGTGATGGGACACGATGCCCAGGCGCGTTTTTTTGTGCACGTGTATCACGGTTTTTTGCATGGTCTGACCCAGGGCATGCAGCAGCTGGGACTAAACATCAAGCCAGATCGCTTGCTCGGCAGTATGGCACAAGGGTTGGAGCAGGATGAGTTGATGGGTAGCAGCCTGCTAACGGCCATTGCACTAAAACTGGAAACGAATGGGCGGGTCACGCTTGCCAGTGCCGGGCACCCGGCGGCGAAACAATTAACCGCCGCTGGTTGGGTGGATCTGCAATACAGCAATGGCCCGTTACTGGGCTTTATTGCCGGGCAGTCTGGTAGCCCGTTCACTAACACGGCGATTCAGCTCGCAACACCTATGGTGCTATACACCGACGGTTTAACAGACTCGCTTTCGCCCGGGCAGCAGGTTCAGTTCTGGGGTCTGCTGGAGCGTGATCTCCGGGCAATACAAAATAGTAATGAGCCTCATGGTTCCGGCAAACTGGCGGCCATGGACTACTATGATAACTGTGTTAGTAAACAAGCCAGCGATGATGCGACCTTGCTGGTTGTGATTCCAGACACGGTTTGATTGAGCTTGCTTAAGGGAGAGGGAAGGTGCAAAACAAACGAGTGCTGATTGTTGAAGACAGTGCTTCCATGGCGGAGTTGTATAAGGAATATCTGGCTGCAGCTGGGTATCAGGCACAGATTGCCGGAACCGGTGCGGATGCGTTGGCAGCGATTGCGCAGTCTTTACCGGATGCCATTATGCTGGACATCAACCTGCCCGATATGAGCGGTATGGATATTTTACGCCAGCTTCATGAACAGAAACTCCCGGTTGTCAGCCTGATTGTTACCGGCCATGGCTCGGTGGATATGGCAGTCGAGGCAATGGCATTAGGTGCTTACGACTTTATTGAAAAGCCTTTTAGTTCCAAGCGCTTGTTAACCACGCTGGGTAATGCGCTGGAGCGCCAAACTCTGACTGAAGAGCTCGAAACCTACAAAGAAGAGTTTAATCGCGACGGTTATGAGGGTTTTATCGGGGCTTCGTTGCCCATGCAAAGTGTGTATCGCATTATTGACAGCGCCGCACCCAGTAATGCCACGGTGTTTATTACTGGTGAAAGTGGTACTGGTAAAGAGGTGTGTGCTTCAGCGATTCATCAGCGCAGTGAACGTGCGCAAAAACCCTTTATTGCCATTAATTGTGGTGCAATTCCCCGGGATCTGATGGAAAGTGAAATCTTTGGCCATACCAAAGGGGCGTTTACCGGTGCGGTATCGAGCCGTGAGGGTGCTGCCAGTCAGGCGGATGGCGGTACCTTATTCCTTGATGAGCTGTGCGAGATGGATCTGGATTTACAGACCAAACTATTGCGCTTTATTCAGACCGGCAGCTTCCAGAAAGTGGGTAGTAATAAAACTGAACGTGTTGATGTGCGGTTTATTTGTGCCACGAATAAAGACCCATTGGCTGAGGTTAAAGCCGGTAATTTCCGCGAAGACTTGTATTATCGCCTGCATGTTATTCCGATTCATCTACCGCCGTTACGTGAACGCGGGGGCGATGTTTCATTAATTCTGAATCAGTTACTGCAACAATATGCTCAGGAAGAGCAAAAACAATTTTCCGGTTTTGATAACGAAGCTCAGGCCTCGCTGTTGAATTATGAATGGCCGGGCAATGTTCGACAGCTGCAGAACGTCATCCGTAATATAGTGGTATTAAATACCGGCGGGGTGATTTCTCCCGATATGCTGCCGCCGCCATTAAACGATGTGCCGATTCCTGAAATGGTACCTAACCCGGCCTTAATGAATACGACGTCAGGTTCCACGGGAGCTATGCCAGCATCGGGTATCAGTTCAGAATCGTCTTCATTAACGCATCAGCCTCAAATGTCATTTCAACAAACCGCCATTCGTCCATTGTGGCTGGTGGAAAAAGAAGTCATTGAAGCCGCTATCGATCAGTGTGACGGTAATATTCCCAAGGCCGCAGCATTGTTGGAAGTCAGTGCTTCTACTATCTACCGTAAGCGTGAGCGTTGGGCGAATGGCAAAAACTGATGTCGCGGTAAAGAAGGTGGTGTGTATTGGTGGTGGCCATGGGTTAGGCAACTTATTGTCGTCCCTGGCGGGTTTATCCAATATTGAATTAACCGGCATTGTTGCAACCACCGATAATGGTGGCTCGACCGGGCGGTTAAAGCAGGAAGCCGATACCATTGCCTGGGGGGATTTGCGCAATTGCCTGAATCAACTGTGTCGTTCCCCCGGTATTAATCAGTTGTTGTTTGAGTATCGCTTTCAGACCAGCGGCGATCTTAACGGACATAATTTGGGTAACCTGATGTTGTATGCATTGGATCAGATGTCAGTCAGGCCCACGGATGCGATTGCGGTGATGCGCGATCTGCTGAGGATTGATACCTTTCTGTTTCCTATGTCAGATACCCCGGCAGAATTGTTGGGTCGCGATGCGGATGGTCAAACCATTGTCGGTGAATTAGCGATCGATGAATGTGATCAGTCCATCGTGGACCTGTCATTAAATAAAGCTGTGTCTGCTCCTATGGAAGTGCTCGAAAAAATTGCTGATAGTGATTTAATTGTGCTTAGTCCAGGTAGCTTTATGACCAGTGTGATGCCATCCTTGCTGGTGGAAGATCTGGCGGCTGCCATTAATCAATCGCAAGCCTGTTTGTTATTGATGGCAAATCTTAAGCCTGAATCCCTTGGCTCTGCACAACAGCGTTATTTGTTGGTGCAGCAACAGCTGGATTTATTAACACAAGCCAATGTTCGTTCGGTTGATTGCATTGCCTGGCCGGAATCCCGTGATACAGAAAAATTCCGTGATACGAACGTTCGGTTGATACCCTGGGATTTTTCCAGTGATTTATCAATGCTGCATGACTCTGAAAAGACCAGCCATTTTATGAGTGTGCTGTTATCCGGTGGCTTTGAATAGCGTGTTGGTACACGCTCATAATGCGTGGTAGACACGCCTCAACGCTGTAATGTTGTTTAGTAAAACGTTGCATACGTTGCGCTTGTAAATTTCTCTCGGCGTTTGATTGTTGCAAATATTGTTGAATGGACTGAATAAACGCAGGGTAATCATTAATGCTATGGCAGCTGTTGATATTGGCTTGTTGCAATAAATGCGGTAAGTCGCCTGCTTCTGATGCAACTACGGGTATTCCATGCGCCATTGCCTCCAATGCGACCAGTGGCAGTCCTTCATGCCGTGAGCTGATCACCAGTACACGAATGTATTGCCAATAATCTTTCATATCAACCTGCCCATAAAAATGAATATGGGGATACTTGTGTTTTAAATCGTTGCGCATGGGACCATCGCCGTACATGCAGATAGGCGTGTTAAGAGATCGCTGCGATAGTTGGTGTGTGGATGGCTGTCGTGTGGACAGTTGTTGTGTTATTTGCGCAAAAACATCTGGGCCTTTTTCGTAGGATAAACGCCCAACGTACGCAACTTCTGTTGCCAGTGTTGTTGACGATGTCTTTTCGACTTTCTGCTTTTCAATATCGTGTAGCTGGATGAAATTAGGAACAACCTGGCAATTATTCAGAAGCTGCTTAGCAATACTATCGCTAACGGCAATATTTGAACTCATTCCGGCGGTCAGTCGATCAAGAGCGTTGTATAACCGGGTTTTTCCTTTGCCGGGGTCGCCATTGTGAAAGGTTGATACCACTGGAGTGTTTGTGAGTTTACCTGCCAGTCGTCCCAAAATCCCCGCTTTATAGCCGTGAGTATGTAATACCGTGTTGGTATTTTTTAAATGATAAACAAGCTTTGTGATCGAGCCTTCTAAGTGGGTAACCGGGATGATCGGTTTTAGCTCTTCTACTAAAGGGTGATGCTGGTAGTGTTTAAATAACAATAATTCAACGTCCACCTGCTGACGATATAAGCCACGGGCAAGTTGAATGATGTGAGTCTCAATTCCGCCCATTGAACGGCTGTCTACCAGTAAAGAGATTTTCATATATGTCACCCATTTCAATAATTCGGGACTGTTTGTTTTATAGAATGCTAAAAGCGTGCCGTGAATTGATCCCCTGAATAAGGTATTTGGGTGTGATTTGCTTCGCATTTTGCAAAGTGGCTGCGGATTCCTTCTATTGAGTGGCAGAATGCAAAAATAGTTCACTATTAAATAGGTATATGGAAGAAAAACAGGGCTTTAACAGTCCTCATAGTTGGCCGTTGAATTGCTAACACTCCTTATGTTGTTTTGATGAATACATCGTGGAGAGTTTTGTATGGCAACGTATCTCGTTACTGGAGCCGCTGGTTACATCGCTTCTTATCTAATCCCTGCACTGTTACGTGAAAAACATCGGGTTGTTGCAATTGATCATCTGCCTTGCCCCGAAAATTTTAAGGGACTTAACGAGATCGTCTGGAAGCAATTTGATTTATCCAGGTCGGATGTTCTGGACGAAATATTCAGGCAATTCACTCCGGGTTGCTGCATTCATTTGGCAAAGCCTGATTCTCAGGCGCTTGATCAGTACACACCGGAAGCACGTATTCAGGCAATTTATTCTTCAGACTTTACATCGCCGGCTATTTTATCGGCGGTAAAAAACTATTTGGCACTTCTGGAAGCTGCGATTCGTTATGGCAGGGTGCCGATTGTGATGGGATCATCGGATTCGGTTTATGGCCCGAACATGTCTGCCCGGGTCTGTGAACGAAGTAGTTTGCAGCCAATTTCGGCGAAAGGATTGATGAATTTTATGATGGAGCAAAGCAGTCGATATTATTCGTTAAGGTTTGGTGTCGATATTACGATTGCACGCTTCTTTAACCTTTACGGCCCATGGCGGTCTGGTTGGCAGGGCGATGTGATATCCCGTTTTTGTCAGTCAATGACCCAGGGGGATTCGCTTCAATTATATGGTAATGGCTTGCAACAGAGGGATTTTGTTTTTATTGAAGAAGCTGTGAAAAGTCTTGAGCAACTGATTTATACCGATCAGAGAGGGTGTTCAGCATTCAATATTTGTACTTCTCAAGGCGTTTCTATTCTGCAGTTAATTTCCATGATTGAATCGGTTATTCCACCGGATGGAAGAATAGAATGTGCTGCAGGGATAGATTTTCAGAGTGCCAGACCGGGTGATTTACACTGCGCAATTGGCTCTAATGAAAAGTTATTCCGAAAAACCGGCATTAAGCCTGAGTTACCGTTGGCTGAAGGTATACGGCGCACGCTGGAGGGGATGGGGCTTTCCGCGTTACGCCGTCTGACTGTGTAAGTAATTAGTTGCGTAAGGTTTCGCAGCTGATCAGGGTGTTCTCAAGCAACTTGGCGCGCGTCATTGGCCCAACACCACCGGGAACCGGTGTAATGAAGCTGGCTCGTTGTGCTGCGGCATCAAAGTCGACGTCGCCAATTAAGCGACCGTCGTCCATGCGATTAATGCCAACATCAATGACAACGGCACCTTCCTTAATCCATTCACCTTTGACAATGCCGGGTTTGCCAACCGCCACCACCACAATATCAGCCTGGCTGACATGATGTTCCAGGTCCTGAGTAAAGCGATGACACGTCGTCACGGTGCAGCCTTTAATCAGCAGCTCCAGTCCCATGGGTCGGCCAACAATATTCGATGCGCCAACAATCACGGCATGCTGGCCGCGAACCGGCTCGCCAGTGCTGTCGAGCAGGTCAACAATACCCGCTGGTGTGCAAGGGCGTAACAGTGGCATACGTTGTGCCAGACGGCCCACATTAAAAGGGTGGAAGCCATCAACGTCTTTATCCGGCGCAATTCGTTCCAGAATTTCAGAGGCATCCAGCCCTTCCGGTAATGGTAGCTGTACCAGAATGCCGTCGACTTCACCATCGTTATTGAGTTGATCAATCAAATCTAACAACTGTTGTTGAGAGGTGGTATCCGGAAGGTCGTAGGCTTTGGAAAGAATGCCGACTTGCTCGCAGTCTTTGCGTTTATGTGACACATACACTTCGGAGGCAGGGTCATTGCCCACCAGAATAACGGCGAGGCCGGGCGCTCTCAGTCCATTGTCCAGGCGCTCCTGAACACGTGTTTTGATGGTTTCCCGTACAGCAGCCGCTGCTGCTTTACCGTCGATTAACTGAGCGGACATAAATCGTGATATCCCATGGCAAATTTTAAGAGGGCGCGATTTTCTCACGAGCAGCATTTAAAACAAAGATACCTTCTATAATAAAGGTTATGAAAATGGCATGAAGTTCCACATGAAATCGGGGAAGCGATTGTTTTTATTAATTTTTTTTAAAAAGATGTTGACGAGGCAGGGGGCGATCTATACTATGCGCAGCCACTCAAGGGGTGAACACCCCGAGAGCGTTAGATCGGGGTATAGCGCAGTCTGGTAGCGCGCCTGGTTTGGGACCAGGATGTCGGGAGTTCGAATCTCTCTACCCCGACCATTTAAAGCTCAGCTTTCAGTTGATATTTAAATGGACATGCGCCCGTAGCTCAACTGGATAGAGCATCGGCCTTCTAAGCCGAGGGTTGCAGGTTCAAGCCCTGCCGGGCGTGCCATTTGGTGCACCGTCAGTAAGACGCTTGATCCAAATTTGTGGTGGCCGTAGCTCAGTTGGTAGAGTCCAGGATTGTGATTCCTGTTGTCGCGGGTTCGATCCCCGTCGGCCACCCCACTTCTTCTCTTTTTCTAATCCTTTATTTTCTTCACTTATTAGCTGACTAAGCTGTCTACTTGCTGTTTTCTTCTTGCATTGCCTTGCGCTATAATCCGCGACCTTCTGAATTTGATGATGCTCCATGTGTATTGTGGCATCGATTTGTAAATTGTTGATTGAGAGGCATCTATGCAAGTGTCCATCGAGACCACGACTGGTCTGGAACAGGTAATGACCGTTGGCGTACCCGCTGCGGAAGTTGAAGCGCAAGTCGTAAACGAGTTGAAGCGCATTTCGCAAAGCCAAAAAAATAACCCTGGTCCTGGCTTCCGTAAGGGCAAGCCGCTGCCTCCTAAAGTTGCCAAGCAAAAGTACGGCAAACAAGCACGTATGGAAGCGGTTTACCAGCAAATGCAACAGTCTTTCTTTAAAGCTGTTCAGGATAAAGAGCTGAAATTAGCAGGTATGCCTAAGTTTGAGCCTGTTGTTGATGAAGAAGGCAAGGATCTGGAGTTCAAAGCTACTTTTGAAGTTTACCCAGAAGTAACTCTGGCGGACTTCTCTGCTATTGAAGTTGAGCAGCAGTCTGCGGAAATCAAAGATGCTGATCTGGAAACCATGGTTGAGACCTTGCGCAAGCAACAAGCTCAGTGGAATGCTTCTGAAGAAGCGGCGGCTGACGGCGATCAGCTGAATATTGACTTTGAAGGCTTTGTTGACGGTGAAGCATTTGAAGGCGGCTCTGCAGAAGGTTATGGCCTGACGCTGGGTTCTAACTCTATGATTCCTGGCTTTGAATCTGGCCTGGAAGGCGCAAAAGCGGGCGAAGAGGTGACTCTGGATGTTGCTTTCCCGGATGATTATCACAAAGAAGAGCTGAAAGGTAAGCCTGCTCAGTTCAAAGTGAAAGTTAACGAAGTTAAAAAACCAGAGCTGCCAGAGCTGAACGAAGAGTTCTACAAAGCATTTGGTGTTGAAACTACTGATGAAGCAGAATTCCGTGCAGAGATCCGTAAAAATATGGATCGTGAATTGGCTCGTGCCATCCGCACTCTGACCAAGCAACAAGTGGTTAAAGGCCTGGTTGATGCCAACGAAGTTGAAGTGCCATCGGCTCTGGTTGATCAGGAAATTGATCGTCTGCGTCAGCAAGCGGTTCAGCAGTTCGGCGGCGGTCAGCAAATGGATGCCAGCATGTTGCCAGCAGAGCTGTTCAAAGAACAGGCTGAGAAGCGTGTTGTTATTGGTTTGTTGATGAATGCTGCGATTGAAGCGAATGAACTGACTCCATCTGACGAGAAAGTGAATGAGCTGATTGAAGAGGTGGCTGCAACGTATCAGGATCCTGATCAGGTTCGTGAATACTACAGTAGCAACCCTGAGCAGCGTCAGCAGGTTGAAGCAATGGCTCTGGAAGAACAGGTCGTTGAGAAAGTTCTGGCCGGAGCGAAAGTTAGCCAGACTGAGTCAAGTTATGAAGAAATTATTCGTGCGGCCAATCAGCCAGCACAATAAGTTTCTTACAGCAGCACAATAAGTTGTCTGTAATAACTGACATTTAGCCAATCAGTGGCTAAACTCTGAAACAGCCGTTATCCATAGGATGCGGCTGTTTTTGTTAAAAAAAGAATACTCACAGATCAGGGAGTGCAGAGTCGGATGATTGACTCCATTAAGCAGCAGTCAGAAATTGTTCAGGCCAGTGGTCTGGTTCCAATGGTGGTAGAGCAGTCAGCGCGCGGAGAGCGTTCTTACGATATTTACTCCCGCCTGTTAAAAGAACGTGTCATCTTTTTGGTTGGCCCGGTTGAGGATCACATGGCTAACCTGGTCGTTGCCCAGCTGTTATTCCTTGAGTCTGAAAATCCGGATAAAGACATTCATCTGTATATCAACTCTCCGGGCGGATCGGTGACGGCTGGTATGTCGATTTACGACACCATGCAGTTTATTAAGCCAGATGTCAGTACCATGGTTATTGGTCAGGCGTGCAGTATGGGTGCCTTCCTGTTGGCAGCGGGTGCGCCAGGTAAGCGTTACAGCGTGCCGAATTCACGCGTTATGATTCACCAGCCAAGTGGTGGTGCTCAGGGGCAGGCGACTGATATTCAGATTCAGGCGCAGAATATTCAGCACACCAAAGAGCAATTGAATAAAATTTTAGCGTCTCATACCGGCCAGAGTTACGAGACAATCGCGGCAGATACTGAGCGTGACAACTTTATGGATGCGCAAACCGCGATGGAATATGGCCTGATTGATCAGGTTCTGGAGAAACGTGCCTGATTCTGTTGGTTCAGGTGCTTGAAAAATCAGGCAAAAAGCCCCATCTTTTTGCAATAAGTTATAACAATGAGGCAGTCGAATGACCGACGATACAAAAGGCAAGGGTGAAGACAGTGGCAAGCTGCTGTACTGCTCCTTCTGTGGCAAAAGTCAGCATGAAGTGCGCAAGCTGATTGCCGGGCCTTCGGTGTTCATTTGTGACGAATGTGTTGATCTCTGCAATGACATCATTCGTGAAGAGGTTCAGGAGGCTGAGAGTAAAAGTACCAATGACTCTTTGCCGACCCCTCAGGAAATCAAGACCACGCTCGATGAATACGTGATTGGTCAGGATAAAGCTAAGGTTGTCCTGGCAGTAGCGGTATACAACCACTACAAGCGTCTTCAGTTTGGCGGTAGCAAGGGTGAGGTGGAGCTGTCGAAGAGTAATATTCTTCTGATTGGTCCAACGGGTAGTGGTAAAACACTGTTAGCCGAAACTTTGGCGCGTTTGCTGAATGTTCCGTTCACTATTGCTGATGCGACAACACTGACCGAAGCGGGTTACGTCGGTGAAGATGTTGAGAATATCATTCAGAAACTGCTTCAGAAGTGTGATTACGATGTTGATAAGGCTCAGCGTGGCATTGTCTACATCGATGAAATCGACAAGATTTCGCGCAAATCTGACAATCCATCCATTACTCGCGATGTTTCTGGTGAAGGCGTGCAGCAGGCGTTGCTGAAGCTGATTGAAGGGACGGTAGCATCCGTTCCTCCGCAGGGCGGTCGTAAGCATCCGCAGCAAGAATTCTTGCAGGTTGATACGTCAAACATCCTGTTTATCTGTGGTGGCGCGTTTGCCGGTCTGGATCAGATTATTCGCGATCGTTCTGAGAAGAGTAGTATTGGTTTCTCAGCAACCGTCAAAGGTAAAGAGGACGAGCGCTCTGTTGGTGATGTCCTGCGTGATATTGAATCCGGTGATTTGGTGAAATATGGCCTGATCCCTGAGTTCATTGGTCGTTTGCCAATGGTTGCAACTCTGGATGAGCTGGATCGGGAAGCGCTGGTACGCATCCTGACTGAGCCGAAAAACTCTCTGATTCGCCAGTATGAAAAACTGTTCGAAATGGAAGATGTTGAGCTGGAATTCCGTGAGTCTGCGTTGGAAGCGGTTGCTGAGCTGGCAATGGAGCGTAAGACAGGTGCTCGAGGTTTGCGTTCTATTATGGAAGGCGCTCTGCTGGAGACCATGTATCGTGTCCCGTCAGAAGAGCATGTTGCCAAGGTGGTGGTTGAAGAGTCGGTGATTAACTCGGATGCCGAGCCATTGGTGATCTATGAAAGCAACGACGTTGGTAAGGTTTCACCGGACGATGATTGATGCTGTAGATCTTGTGGTTGCTTAGGTAGCTTTTAAAACCTGATCAGATTGCTCCTGGTCAGTCACACAAAAGAGGCGTAAGCCTCTTTTGTCGTTTATGGCGTTGAAAAATTAAGGCACCTCTGAATAATTCTGCACAGCTTCGCGCGAGTGCTGCCGGATGAGTTTGACAAGGCAACGATTGAAGAGAATGACGAGTCCTTTTCAAAATCGTTAACACAGTCAAAGCATTCGGCAGCCCGCGCCCTGCGGGGCTTGCTGAAAAAGTCCAGCTCGGTGTTGCTACTTTTTGACGTAACCCGTTATGCCTGCAAAGTAGCGCCTTGATCTGACTTTTTTCAGTAAGCCGAAGCGGGCACTGAATTATTCAGAGGTGCCTTAATTCTTTTGCTCGCCCTTGTAATTACTTTTGGCTGTCCCCACTATCATTAAATAAGAATGAAATGTCATTAAGTCAGGTGTCTATGTCTACCGAAACACTGCCGTTATTACCATTACGCGATGTTGTTGTTTTTCCCGCGATGGTGATTCCCCTTTTTGTGGGGCGTGAAAAATCCATCAATGCACTCGAAGAAGCGATGGAGTCTGATAAGCGAATCATGTTGGTTGCTCAGACAGATGCATCGGATGATGAACCAACGTTCGACAGTATGCATACTGTTGGTACGGTTGCGACCATTTTGCAGTTGTTGAAGTTGCCTGATGGTACGGTCAAGGTGCTGGTTGAAGGTGATTCTCGTGCAGAGTTGGTTAATCTGATTGATGAAGAAGCGTTGTTCCGAGGTGATATTCGCTCTGTAGCAACTGATGAATTATCTGAGCGTGAGAACGAAGTTCTGGTTCGCACATTGACCGGTAACTTTGAGCAATATGTACAGTTATCAAAGAAAGTTCCGGGAGAAGTGTTATCAACCATTTCTGGGATTGATGATGCCAGTCGCCTGGCGGATACCATTGCTGCCCATATTTCTCTGAAGTTGGATGAAAAACAGAATGTTCTGGAAATGGCCGGTGTCAAAGAACGGGCTGAGCATCTGATGGAGCTGATGGAGTCTGAAATCGATTTGCTCAAGGTTGAAAAGCGCATTCGTGGACGCGTTAAGAAGCAAATGGAGAAAAGTCAGCGTGAGTATTATCTGAATGAGCAGATGAAAGCGATTCAGAAAGAGTTGGGTGAAAGCGAAGATGGCTCTAACGAATTTGATGAGCTGACTCAGAAAATTGAACAGTCCGGCATGACCAAAGAAGCGCGCGAAAAAGCCGATGCTGAAATGAAAAAGCTGCGCATGATGTCACCGATGTCTGCTGAAGCTTCGGTTGTGCGTGGTTATCTTGATTGGCTGGTGAATCTGCCATGGAAAAAACGCAGTCGTGTCAGTCATGATCTTGAGAAGGCAGAAGAAATTCTGAATGCTGATCATTACGGCCTGGATGAGGTTAAAGAACGTATTCTTGAGTATCTGGCGGTTCAAAACCGGGTTAAGAAGGTACGTGGCGCGGTGCTTTGTCTGGTAGGGCCTCCTGGTGTTGGTAAGACGTCTCTGGGTAAATCCATTGCGCGAGCAACCAATCGTAAGTTTGTTCGTATGGCGCTGGGTGGTGTGCGTGATGAAGCCGAGATTCGTGGCCATCGTCGAACTTACATCGGTTCAATGCCCGGCAAACTGGTGCAGAAAATGTCCAAAGTGGCGGTTAAAAACCCGCTGTTTCTGTTGGATGAAATCGACAAGATGGGGATGGATCACCGTGGCGATCCGGCATCTGCGTTGCTTGAGGTTCTCGATCCGGAGCAAAACAGCAATTTTGCCGATCATTATTTAGAAGTCGACTATGACCTGTCGGATGTGATGTTTGTGTGTACCTCAAACAGCATGGATATTCCGGGCCCGCTATTGGATCGGATGGAAGTCATCCGTATTCCAGGTTATACCGAAGATGAAAAGGTGAATATTGCTAAGCGGTATCTGCTGCCGAAGCAGGTCAAGCTGAATGGCCTGAAAGACAACGAAATTAAGCTGACGGATGAGCGTCTGAAAGACATTATTCGTCACTACACCCGTGAGGCGGGTGTGCGTGGCCTTGAGCGTGAAATTGCCAAGTTGTGCCGTCGTGTGGTGAAAGCGAACATTCTTGAGAAAAATCAGACTACACGTGAAATTACTGCTGAGTTGCTGCAGGAATATCTGGGAGTTCATAAATTCCGTTATGGTCTTGCCGGAGCCGAAAACGAAATTGGTCAAGTGACGGGTCTTGCCTGGACGTCTGTGGGTGGGGAATTGCTGACGCTTGAGTCGGCAGCGACTCCGGGTAAAGGGCGCATCGTTAAGACCGGATCGTTAGGTGATGTGATGCAGGAATCGATTCAGGCGGCCCTTACCGTTGTTCGTAGTCGCTCTGCGGGTATGGGTATTGCCGCTGATTATTTTGAGAAGCATGACCTTCATGTGCATGTTCCTGAAGGCGCTACACCAAAGGATGGCCCGAGTGCAGGTATTGGTATGGCTACGGCTCTGGTATCTGTGATGACGGGTATTCCGGTGCGCGCTGATGTGGCTATGACGGGAGAGATCACACTTCGCGGTAAGGTTCTGGCCATTGGTGGTTTGAAAGAAAAGTTACTGGCGGCTCATCGTGGCGGTATTAAAACTGTGATCATCCCCAAAGAAAACGAAAAAGATTTGCGCGATATTCCTGATAATATCAAAGCGGATTTGAAAGTGATTCCGGTGGATTGGATCGATGAAGTATTGGATCTTGCGCTGGAAAGTAAACCCGATGCAGTTGGTGAAATTTTAGCCAAAGAAGATTCCGCTGCACCATCAGATGAAAAAACTCGGCCAAGCACCCACTAAGGTTGCTTGACGCTCATAGGGCGAGTTGGTATAAATCACCGCTCTTAACTATTTTTTGATTAGCGATCACCCAGTCGCATAACAAGAATTCACAATTGCGCACAGAGTAAGGGGATTAAGTGTGAACAAGTCAGAATTGATCGACGCTATTGCTGCTTCCGCCGACATTCCAAAGGCAGCGGCAGGACGTGCATTGGATGCCATGATTGACAGCATCGGTAATGCGCTGAAAGAAGGTGATCAGGTTGCCTTAGTTGGTTTTGGTACTTTCCAGGTTAAAGAGCGTGCTGCTCGTACTGGTCGTAACCCACAAACGGGCGAACCGATTGAAATTAAAGCGGCGAAAGTACCTGGTTTTAAAGCCGGTAAAGCGTTAAAAGACGCTGTAAACTAACGCCAACTGAATCTGGACTGGTAGTTCAGTTGGTTAGAATACCGGCCTGTCACGCCGGGGGTCGCGGGTTCGAGTCCCGTCCAGTCCGCCAGATCGAAAGCGCATCAGTGATGCGCTTTTTTTATACGCAGTTAATCGATAATGCGGCACCTATTACAATCCTTCAGGAGGAAACATGTTGCAGACGATGCGCGATAATGCCCAAGGCATGGTCGCTAAGGTAATCGTATTTTTTATTATCCTGGTGTTCGCCCTTTGGGGAGTTGAGAGCATCGTAAGTCTGGGTGGTGGTGAGCAACCACAGGCGACCGTTGGTGGTAAAGAAATTACGGAATTAGAAGTTCAGCGTTTAGTTGAGCAACAAAAAAATAATCTTCGCCGTCAGTTTGGTGAGCAATATAATGAAGACTTATTTAATGAGGGCTTCTTGCGCCAATCTGCTCTGGAGCAATTAGTTAACCAAAAAGTAGCGTTGGTTCAGGCTGAAGAAATGGGTCTTTTTGCTTCAACTCAGGCGATTGATGAGCAAATCGTTGCAATGCCAGCGTTCCAGCTGGATGGTAAATTCAGCAAAGAACAATTTCAGAATATTCTGCGCTTAAATGGATGGACACCTCTGAGTTTCCGTGCAGACCTTGCCAACGATATGAAGGCTACCCAGGCACGTGCAGCATTTGTTTTAAGCTCAATTGATACGCCATTTAACGTACAGCTGAACGAAGCGTTGAATAATGAGCAGCGCACCTTCCGTTACGTTGAGGTGTCAGCAGACGATTTGAAAGCTGACATCCAGATTTCGGATGAAGAGGTCCAGGTACGTTATGATGAAACCAAAGAGCGCTACAAAACGGATGAGAAAGTTGCCATTCAATATGTGCAATTGAATCGTGCTGCGTTGGCTGCTGATCAGGAAGTAACGGATGAAGATCTGAATCTTGCCTACGAAGATTATGTTGCCGCAGCACGAGCGGATGAGCAGCGTGCGTCCAGTCATATCCTGATTGAGATTAATGACGAACGTGATGGTGACGCAGCCAATGCTCTGGCTGAAGAAATTCGCGCTAAGTTAGATCAGGGACAGGATTTTGCCGAATTAGCAAAAGAATACTCCGATGATATTGGCACCAAAAATGACGGCGGTAACCTGGGTCTTAACACCAAAGGTGCGTTTGTCGCTGAATTTGAAGATGCCTTATATGCCTTAGAGAAAGGTCAGGTTTCTCAGCCGGTAAAAACAGAGTTTGGTTTCCATATTATCCGTCTGGATGACGTGGTCTCTGACGAAGTTAAATCGAAAGCCGAGATGACTGAGCAGCTGACGGCTGACATTCAGGCAGAAAAAGCGGCGGCGGAATTTGCTGAGCTACAACAGGAGCTGTCAAACGTGGCTTTCTCAGCGGGCTCTATTGAAGAAGTTGCAGACATTATGTCTTTGGCTGTTGCGAAAACCGATTTGTTCTCCCGCATCGAGGGTAATGGAATTGCATTGAATGCCGATGTTCGTCGCCAGGCATTTGAAGATGCGATTTTGCTGGATCGTGAAATCAGTCCGGTTATCGAAACCGCAGATGCAGCCTTAGTTTTTGCGGTTGTTGAGCATCAGCCTTCCGAAGTTAAAGCATTAGCAGATATCAAAACGGCGATTGTTGATTCAATGGTCGATGAGCGTGCGTCTGAGTTGGCAAAAGAGCGTGCCGATGCAATTCTTACGGGTGGAGATGCTGAATGGCTGACAGTGACCACCAAGTTTAATGAATCATCGGATGCGCCTCGTTCTGTTCAACAAAAAGCCTTTGAGCTAACTCTGAATAATTCAGAAATTGTTACCACTCCAGGTGGGCACTCTGTTGTTGTGGTTGACAATATCGCTGAAAAATCCTGGCAGGATATGCAGCTGAGTGATGAGTTGGTGGAGTCAGGCCGAACTCAACAAAGCCGTTCGGATATGCTGAGTTATCAGGCTTGGGCGAAAGAGAATACAGAAATCACCCGTTCGGGTAGTTAGTTTCGAGCCGTTGATTCTGTTCGACATAAAAAATGCCACATCAAGTGGCATTTTTTATGTCTGCTGTTTATGGAGTGAAAGGATATTTACGGACAATGAAATTTTAAATTTCGTTGTTTTAGTTTGATGGTTAACTCCGCAAGTTGGGCTTGAGCTAACCGAAGCTTTAAAATGATTCCGCTTGGTTGGTAAGCAACTTCTTCAATGTTAGCCTCATGCTGTTGCGCCAGATGGCGGACAATATTTTCTTGGGCAAAGTCGACTTCAATCTCAATATTGACCTGTGCTACAACTGGTTTGACCTGTTCTTCCTGTAATTGCTTGAGAGCATCAGAGCACGACTGGCTGTAGGCGCGCTGTAGCCCCCCGGTACCGAGTTTGGTGCCGCCAAAATAACGGGTTATCAGCACGGCACAGTTAACAAAGTCGTGGTGGCGAATCACTTTCAGAATTGGCATTCCGGCAGTGCCGGATGGCTCGCCATCATCGCTGAAGCCTTCATTAATCTGATTGTTGTTGTTCAGCAGGCGAAAGCCAGAGCAGACATGGCTGGCTTTGGGGTGCTTCTGTTTCAGCTCTTCAATGCGTTGTTTGATGTTTTGTTCATTGTCACACGGCATCAGCTCTGCAATAAAGCGACTGCGTTTTTCTTCGATTTCATGCTCTATCGTTACCAGAGGATATTTCATGTGGGTTTGTACTCAGGGCGCAATCAGCGCTTTGGAATCTTGCAGTGGAAAACAGTAAATTTGTTGTCTTTGTGAATGCTATCAACGTGTTTAAATAAACGGGTCAGCTCTTTCTGATAGGGCAGGTGGCGGTTGGCTACAATCAACATCTGACCATCCTTCGATAAACGTTGCTGGCTTTCCCGGAACATATTGATCGCTATATTGGTTAACTCCTTGTGACCATCATGATAAGGAGGATTGCACACGACCCAATCAAGCTGTTCGCTAACGGCAGCCAGGCAATTACCATGTCGCACTTCAATATCCAACTGATTGGTTTCAGCGTTACTCATAGCTGATTGAGTAGCGACATAGGAGTCGTCAGTTGCAATCACACGGCAGTGTGGCTGATTCTGTTTGATGCTCAGCCCAAGTAAGCCATTGCCGCAGCCAAGATCGCAGACCGTCCCTTGATCAATGACGGTGAGGTAGGGAAGTATGACCCGGCTACCGATGTCCAGTTTGTTGCCTGAAAAGACGCCGGGTGTCGCATTAAGCTTAAGCGTGTCATTGCGATATCCGGAGTCTTTAGGTTCTGGTATACCCAGCTCTGTCAGTGTTAGCAGGCGTGCCTTTTTTTCGATTAGGGATTGATGGTATTGACCGCAGTGCGTTTCCAGCCAGTTCAGCCATGAGACAGGAATGTGCTTTGCCATGCCGGCCAGATAAATTGGGGTGTTGTCGGGCAGGTTGTTTTGACAATGGTGGAGCCAATATTTCAGTTGTTCGAAATTTTTCGGAATTTTTATCGCTACTTGCTTAATCAGAGTCCAGTCAATGTTGCTGCTGTCTGTGCAGGCGGCCTGAAATACATCCGCGGGGAAGTTATTCTGCAGATTGTTTATGCGGGCAGAAATAGCACAAGCACTGTCGCACCAACTCTGGTGTTGTTTAAAGGAGCACGCCAGTGCTCCGTGTCGATCGTTGATAATCAGTGTTTCAGCATGTCGATCTAGCTGTCTGGAAAGGAAGCTGTCGGCGGCATCCCAAGGCATTGAGACATGCTCTGGTACATGGGGAAAGCACTCAAGTGTCAGTTGAGTTTCAGGCCAATAACTCATCAGTAGATATCGTTAAAGTTCTTAGAGTCCAGTTGATCAAACAGGCCTTTATCCGATTTCTTATCTTTCTCGGGTTTATCTGGCTGACTATCAGTTTCCGCTTTTTTATGAGGGAGATGCGCTTCCGCTTCCTGTTGTTGCTGTTCCTGAATTGCTTTTGCTTTTGCTTCAGGGTTTTCAGCGAGAAACTTTTCATAGGCAGACAGATTACGTTTGCCCTTGATGCGTTTTTTGCTTTGGCGATCATTGCCAGCTTCGCGCTTAAGTTTGGAGATGCTGCCGGTTTTCACTTTGTGGATGCGGCTGAGAGAGCGGGTTTTCTTCTTGCGAGTCATTGGAGGAAGATTTTAAAGAAATAGAACCCAATTTTACCCTAAAGGCTCAGATTTGTAACGGTTTTACAATTGTTACGGCGTAACCGTTTGTCCTGCTTATGTGAGCACTGTTATAGTAAAGCGTATTGTCTGCTGCAGATTTATCTCTGTATTGCGTTAGTTTGTGTTGTTGTTACGTTGTTGTGAAATAAGAAGGAACCGGTAACTCCAAATGCCAGAACAAAAACACTACCTGGTTTATCTTGCCTCTACTGCTGAAGGACTTGAGCTTGAGCGTTATGAAGTTGAAAGGCAGCTTGCTCGTAACAGCATGATTAACACGGGTTTTGCCTATCGCGAAGATGCAGGCCCTTATGACTGGAATCTTGTCCGCTCCCAGATCGAAAAGTCCGATATGTTTCTGTTACTGCTGGGCGATAGCTATGGGCCAATGTCACCGACGGGTATCAGTCATCTCCATCGTGAGTTTGTGCACGCACAAAGTATTGGCAAGCCGATTATGGCTTTTATCAAAAATACCCTGCCCACGAAAAACCTGAGCGAAGAGCAGCGTCGGCTCAACGGTTTCCACCGCATTATTACTCAGCATGCACAATACAAGTTGTGGCACTTGCGTGATGAGCTTTTGTCACATGTAAAAGCCAGCCTGGCGACAGCAAAGTTGAAGGGAGGCTGGCTGCCAGCTTTCAGACAGGTTGCTCAGGAGCCGCCTGTTGTGGCTAAAAAAGAGGCTGTCGGCACAAAAATGACGGTTCAGCAGCGTTTAGCGCGTGCAAGGCAGGTGATTAGTTTGCAGGTTGCAGCGAAGGTTTATGAGGCTGGTAACCTTACCCGAGAAGAAGTTTTTCTTCCTGTCAGATCCGATCAGTTACTCCAGGGTGTTGCTCATTTGTTGCGCAGTGGTGCCAGTGAAGACCGTTTACGTGCTCAGCTTGAAGGTGTGATTTCCAGAAAGATTTCCGAGCAATTGCTCAAACGCCACCCTCAGGCCCATGCGGTTGATGATGTAAAAATCAGTCGGGGTCAGTTTCAGCAAATTCTTAAAAACTGGGAGTCTTTGGGATTGGTTTCCGGTAAGGGAGAAGCAGGCCGTTCTGTATGGATGGTGGCTGAAACGGCCTGATTACTGATGAGTGTCAGGCTGGACCGAGCAAATTTTGTTTTTGTTCCAGCTCCAGTTTCATGCTGTCACATACAATGTTGCAAATATCAAAAATAAACGGCGCATCAATGCTGAAGAACGCCATATTTCCTTCCTGGCGTCGTTTGACCATGCTATGGCTGCGAAGCGTCGAAAGGTGTTTAGATACATTGGGCTGTGAGGCTCCGGTTGCTTGCACCAGCTCAGTCACTGATTTTTCTCCACCTTGTAATTGGTGAAGAATTTTAAGCCGCATTGGGTCGGCTAATAATCGAAAGCGCTGAGAGATTAACTCAAGCATTTCATCGGACATTACTTCTTGCATCGATGTGTTCTCCAGAATAACTGCAAAAGTCTACTTGATAATCGTTTACGACCCAAATTCCTTTTTTTTGATTTTTAATTCTATTTAGTTATAAGTGGTGCACTATGTTTTTATAACGCCGTATTTAAGTTGCCGAGATATCAGACTTCGTTCGCATGGTTTATACTCACGACGCCATCTTTATGGCCTTAAATCAGGTGGAAAATGTACAAGCTTTTGTTGTCGGTTGTTGCCGTATTGCTGCTGAGCAATTGTGGATTGCCTGCGAGCGAACGTGTTTACAAAGTTTCTGGCCCAACCATGGGGACTTTGTATCACATCAGTTGGGTAGATCAGCAGGATCGCACGTCACAAGTTAAATCACGTATTGACCTGCGTTTGCAGGATATTAACAAAATCATGTCGACTTATGATTCAACGTCTGAATTATCCCGGATAAATCAGTCGACAATGTGGCCTGTTCAGCAACGGATCTCGACTGACTTGTCGGATGTGTTGGCGAAGGCCTTACAAGTGAATCAGCAGTCTTCCGGAGCTTTTGATATCACCGTTGGTCCGTTGGTGAATTTGTGGGGGTTTGGCCCGGATGGTTCGCCGGATAGAGTGCCTGAAGATGATTTGCTTGAGGAGGTACTGACGAGTGTCGGCAGCGATGTGGTTACTTTGTCAGGCCAAAGTTTGTTTATATCAGAAAAGCGCTACCTTGATTTATCCGCCATCGCCAAGGGGTGGGCGGTTGATGATATTTCACTGCTGTTAGAAAGTTACGGTATCGAAAATTATTTAGTCGAGATTGGTGGTGAAATCAAAACAGCCGGTGTAAAGCCCCAGAAAGTTTCCTGGAAAGTGGCTATTGAGCGGCCTGACGTCCATTTGCAGCAAACAGCGCATCGGGTTTTTTCGCCTGGAAATCGTGCTCTAGCAACTTCGGGTGACTACCGAAACTTTTTTGTAGAGAATGGCATTCGTTATTCTCACACGATTTCTCCGGTGAACGGATTTCCGGTCGAACATGAACTGGCTTCTGTTACCGTGGTCAATAACAGTGCGGCTATGGCTGATGCCTGGGCTACGGCTTTGAATGTCGCTGGTCCAGCAGATGGAATGAGGCTGGCTGAGGCGCTTGAACTCGGAGTTTATATGATTGTTCGTGATCAACATGGAAATCTTTCAGAATTGACTTCGACTACCTTTAATAAGTGGTTTCCTGAGTTTCTGGATCAGATTCCTTAGGATGTATTAATCAAAACGAGTAAAACTATGTCTACTTTAGTGATTGTATTTGGCGCGATGCTGTTTTTTGTTGTCGCAATGGCCGTTGGTGTTTTGCTGGGACGTAAACCCATTTCGGGTTCTTGTGGCGGTATGGCTGCCATCGGTATGGAAAGTGCGTGTGATGTATGCGGTGGCGATAAAGGCAAATGCGAGAAAGAAAGCAAAAAAGCGGCAGAAGCTTCTACTGGTGCGGATTTCTATGATGCGACTAAGCGCTAATCCTGCGTTTTTATACTAAGCAACTATAATAAAGACGCTTGTAATAACAGTGCATATAATAACAACGTCTATAATAGCAAGCAGCAAACACATTACTGAATGATGGAGTAACCAGCATGGCAGATTATCATTACGACGTAGTCATCATTGGCGCAGGCCCGGCAGGGGAAGGCGCGGCGATGAATGCGGCCAAAAATGGAAAAAAGGTTGCGGTCGTAGAAGATAAAAATATGGTGGGTGGTAATTGTACTCACTGGGGCACCATACCTTCCAAAGCACTGCGACATGCGGTTAAACAAATTATTTCATTCAATACCAATCCTATGTTCCGGGAAATTGGTGAGCCACGCTGGTTCTCTTTTCCACGGGTATTGAAGAGTGCCGAGCGGGTAATCGCCAAGCAGGTTAAACTGCGTACCGAATTTTATGGACGTAATCGCATCAGCGTTTATACCGGTAAAGCACATTTTGTCGATGAGAATACCATCGATGTCTTTAACGGTGCTGTGTCAAATACTCGGCTGCATACCAAAGAAGTGGTGATTGCAACGGGATCAAGCCCTTGGCGTCCATCAAATATTGATTTCACCCACCCACGTGTTTACGACTCGGATACGGTGCTGCAGTTAGAGCACACGCCTCGTACTATCATTATTTACGGCGCGGGTGTTATCGGCTGTGAATATGCCTCAATCTTTTCGGGGTTAGGGGTAAAGGTTGATTTGATTCACCCTGGCGATCGTTTGCTGAACTTCCTTGATGACGAAATCTCTGATGCATTGAGCTATCACCTGCGTGATAAAGGCGCTTTGATCCGCCATAACGAGCAGTTTGACTCTCTGGAGATTAATGAACGTTATGTCACCATGCGTATGGCGTCGGGTAAAAAAGTAAAAGCCGATGCCTTCTTGTGGGCTGCTGGTCGCAGTGGTAATACCAAAGAGCTGGGTCTGGAAAATATTGGCCTGGAGACCAATAGCCGTGGTCAGTTAGACGTGGATCAGGAATATCGTACTGCAGTCGACAACGTCTATGCCGTGGGTGATGTGATTGGCTGGCCAGCACTGGCTTCCGCCGCCTATGATCAGGGGCGTGCAGCGGCTGCAAAAATTTCTAAGCCTGAAGATTTTCGCTTTGTCAGCTCCGTACCAACCGGAATTTACACCATTCCTGAGATTAGCTCGGTGGGCAAAACTGAGCATCAGTTGACGGAAGAGAAGGTGCCTTACGAAGTGGGTCAGGCATTCTTCAAGAGCATTGCTCGAGCCCAGATTACCGGCGAGGGTGTGGGCATGCTGAAGATCCTGTTCCATCGTGAAACTCTGGAATTACTCGGCATTCATTGCTTTGGTGACCAGGCCGCTGAGATTGTTCATATTGGCCAGGCGATTATGGAGCAAAAGGGTGAGGGCAATACGCTGAAATACTTTGTTAACACCACCTTTAACTATCCAACCATGGCTGAAGCCTACCGGGTTGCGGCCCTGAATGGTCTGAATCGTCTTTAAGCGATTCAGATTCAGACCAAAAAAAACCGCTGATACCCTAAGGTGTCAGCGGTTTTTTATTTGCTTGTTATCAGCAAATATTAAGCAGGGAACAGTTCGCCCAGCTTGGTAGCCAGCATCATGTCGCCTTCAACGCGCAGCTGACCAGACATGAATGCTTGCATGCCGTCAGTTTCGCCAGAAGCGATACCAGCAAAAGTATCAGTGTTCATGATCAGAGTTACGTTAGCGTCGTCGTTTTCGCCAGCAGCTACAGAGCAAGTGCCGTCGTTAACAACCAGGTGATAAGTTTCACCATCTTCAATGTTGAATTGGAAGATCAGGTCCAGACCTGCAGCGGCGGCTGCGTTGAACTTGCTGTTCATGGTTTCAATGATTTCTGCAACAGATGCCATAACATTTTCCTTCTTATTACTTAAATAGGACAGGTACACAGCTGAGATGTTACTGATTCAGCACCCTGTCTGGGTATGTCGTTATCTGACGCTGTCACTCTATGAGGACTCGGGCAGGGTGTCAATTGAAATTCATACGATTGTTTGAATTTTATTATCGGCGTTGCTTTGTTTGTTCGCCGCGGGCTTTGCGCTATCCTTGCCATCTTTATTTTAACAGGGCCAGCGATGGCTTTTGATTAAGGAAACATTTGTGGAATTTTTAGTTGAATACGGCACCTTTCTGCTGAAAGCCGTAACCATTGTGGTATCGATTCTGATTGTTGTCGGCGGCATTATCTCTCTCAGTGCCCGGCCTAAATCTCAGGCCGATGGTGAACTGGTCATCAAGAAACTGAACGATGAACTGGATGACCATAAAGAGCAGCTTGAAGATGCCATTCTTGATAAAGAACTTTTGAAGAAGATGGCTAAAGACAAAAAGAAAGAAGAGAAAGAAAAAGAGAAAACGGCTAAAAAAGCCGCCAAAAGTAAGGCTGAAACCGAATCTGAAGAGAAAAAACGTGTTTTTGTTCTGGACTTTGATGGTGATATCAAAGCCAGCGAGGTCGAATTGTTACGCCATGAAATCAGCGCGATTTTGACCATGGCAACCCCGGATGACGAGGTGGTTGTAACCCTCGAGAGCGGTGGTGGCATGGTGCACAGCTATGGTCTGGCGTCGTCACAACTGCAGCGCATCCGAGACAAAAAAATCCCGCTGACCATTTGTGTTGATAAGGTTGCGGCAAGTGGGGGTTACATGATGGCCTGCCTGGCCGATAAGATTGTGGCGGCTCCATTTGCCATTATTGGTTCGATTGGTGTGGTTGCCCAGTTACCAAACTTTAACCGCTTATTGAAAAAACACGATGTTGATTTTGAGCTGTTCACTGCGGGTGAATACAAGCGCACCGTGACCATGTTTGGCCATAACTCTGCCAAGGCCAAAGACAAGTTCCAGTCAGACCTCGAAGATACCCATGAGCTGTTTAAGGACCATGTGGGCCAATACCGCAACAACCTGAACGTAGAAGCCGTAGCAACCGGTGATATCTGGTACGGCCAGCAGGCATTAGAAAATGGTCTTATTGATCAAATCGGGACCAGTGACCAGTATCTGGTAGATGCCTGCGAGCAATCGGATGTATTCACCGTTCGTTATGAGTACAAAAAGACCTTGCAGGAGAAGTTAGGAATTGCGGTTCAGCACGGTGCTGAATCGGCATTTACCCGACTGTTAACGGCAGCGAATAATCGCATGCAAAGCAAAAGCTGAGCATCTGCCAAACAAAAATAACAGCAGCTAAAGGTACCTTTATGACATTTCTGGCTTATCGGGTTGAAGAAACCGATCAGGGCATGACAGCAAGCTGGCAGGAGCAAACACCTGATCAGTTGCCTGAGGGAGACGTTGTGATTGAGGTGGATTATTCATCCGTCAATTACAAAGATGCGTTGTCAGCGAATGGCAACAAGGGTGTTACCCGTGAATACCCTCATACTCCGGGTATCGATGTGGCAGGTACCGTGATCAGCTCAACCTCGGATGAGTTTTCTGCAGGTGACTCTGTGGTCGTCTTTGGTTATGACCTGGGTATGAATACCGCGGGTGGTTTTGGCCAGCAGGTGCGTGTGCCTGCAAACTGGGTTTTACGTCGTCCGGAAGGATTGTCAGCCGCTCAGGCGATGTCCTGGGGAACCGCAGGTTTCACCGCAGCATTGAGTGTGCAGAAGCTTGAACGTAATGGCATTAAACCAGAGAACGGTCCGGTCGTTGTTACCGGGGCTACCGGTGGTGTTGGCTCTGTTGCGGTCGCTTTGTTAGCCAAGCTTGGCTATGAAGTCCTGGCGGTAACGGGCAAACCAGAGCAGCAGGCCTTTCTTGAAGGACTGGGCGCTAAGGGCTTCCTGACGCGTGATGATGTGCTGGCGACCAAAGGTAAAGCGATGGCCAAACCTTTGTACCAGGCCGCCATTGATACCGTTGGTGGTGATCTGGTTTCCGGATTAATTCCTCAGATTAAACCAGAAGGCGCGGTGACGACTTGTGGCATGATTGCTGGTATTAAAGTAGAGGCCAGCGTTTTCCCGTTTATCCTGCGGGGTGTCAGTTTGTTAGGTGTTGATTCCGTTGAAATTCCACGAGCGGATAAGCAACTGGTATTGGATAAGGCGGCAGCTCAATGGCAGCTGGCTCAACTGGAAGATATGACGACTGAAATCAGCCGTTCGCAGCTGGCCGAGGTGTTGGCTAAGGTTCTGGCAGGGCAAGGTGTAGGTCGTTATCGCTTAGACCTGAATGCTGAGTAATTTCAGATAACCGCTTGATCGCTTTATTGGCGATATAACAAAACCCCGTTGTGCTGTGAATGAGCTGCATCGGGGTTTTGTTTTTTAACAGGACGCTGAAAGATGTTTCAATGGCCTGCTAAACGGTAAAACGACTGCTCTGTTGGCTCAGGTTATTGCTTTGTTGCGATACGGCATTAGCTGATGCAGCCACTTCCTGGGATTGAGTTAATAAGCCGGTTGCCGATTCATCAACCTGATAAATGTTCTGGCTTATGTCGTTGGCCACCTGAGCTTGTTGTGTGCCAGCGCTGGTCAGCTGTTGAATCACGCCGTTAATGCTGGCCATGGATGACAGAATAGACGTCATTGCTTCACCGGTTGCCAGTGATTCCTGCTCCCCCTGATTCGCTTGTTCACAAGCATTGTTCATTGCTACAACGGCTTCCTCGGCAACGGTTTGCAGGCTGCCAATGGTTGACTCAATCTCTTCTGTCGATTCTTGTGTACGAGTTGCCAGAGTTCGGACTTCGTCGGCGACAACGGCAAACCCGCGGCCCTGTTCACCAGCTCGTGCAGCCTCGATAGCCGCGTTCAGGGCGAGCAAATTGGTTTGTTCTGCGATGGTTTTAATCACGTCGGTGACGCCGGCAATTTCTGCGGTTTGAGCGGCCAGGGCCGAGATGCGATCAGCCGCATCACGGATAGTCGTTGCCAGATTGCGAATCACCGTAGCGGATTGCTCGCTGCGCTCCGCGCTGGACTGTGCCGTTTCCTGGGTATTGTGGCTTTCCTGCTCAGCATCACGGCACAATTGGTCAACCAGTTGGGCACTGTCTTGCAGACTGCTTGCTGCAACAGTAATGCGCTCAACTTTTTGCTTTTGTGAGGTCCCGAGGTCACTAAGCTGATGAGCTGAGTCGTTCAGTTGTGTTGATGTGGATGATAAATTCCGGGTGTTATCGGTGATGGCGCAGACGGTTTCCCGCATTTGGTTGATGGCGATGGCAAGCGAATTGACCACATGCCCAAGCTCGTCTTTGCCACTTTGTGGGTAACCACCTGCCAGGCGACCATGTTCAATATCGTCTGCCATGCGAGCAACTTGCTGGATATTATTACTCAGCGATAAATTCACGGCCGTTAATAAATAAACGGCAATGCCAGCCATGATCACAAAAATAGCAGCGGATGTGAGAAGTCGGGTCGAGGACTGCTGTAAGTGCTGTTCATTTTGTTGCTGAAATTCGGCGTGCAATTGCTCATCAAAAGCCATCATGTTATCTGCTACTTGCTGACCTTGGTTGTACATCTGATCGGCCGACACACTGAGTGAATTACTGTCGATATACTCGCGCTGGATCTCGCTCAGGAAGGCCGATGTGGTCTGTTGGTGGTTGCGCCAGGGTTGTTTCAGTTTTTCATCCAGCAACATAATTTTATTGTCCAATGCTTCTTGCTGGATCATGGCCTGGCTGAAGAGTTGGCTGAGGCCAATATAGCCATCCGGGCTGAATTGCCCGGCTCTGGCCATATTAACCGCATGGCTGGTCAATGCAGCTAATACGCTGGCGAAACGGGGAATATCAATGCTTTGTAATTGACCAATAACCACCGTTTGCTGGTGTTGATCAAGTAATAGCCCTGAGGTGAGTGCCTGCGATTCTAAAGCTTGCTCAAGCTGTTGCATCCACTGCCGGAACCTGGCGACATCACCGTTACTTGATGTGGCGATTTTTTGCAGACGTTGCGATGTTTGTGCGTCGACGGATGCCGGAATGTGTTGGCTCCAGTTAACAGGCTGACCACTTTTGCTGGCCAACAGCTGATCTTTGATGGACTGATTATGTGCTTTTAATAACTGATAATTTTGCTGTGCGGCGAGTTGCTGGCTACTGGCTTTGCTGATCGCTTTATTTTCTGCCTGAAAAATAAACCAGGCGCTATAGAGCATGGGTAATGAAAAGAGAGCAATAATCAGCCAGAATTTTTTGCGGAACTCGATATCCGCTAACCAGTGAGTTCCAGGCAACGAAGCAGGCATAAACAGCATTTCCAGAGAATAAGTTAAGAATAACTATAGTCGATTAAACGGACTTCGCTGCTGCTGGAAAAAGCTGTCTACAACAGGGGCTTAATGCTCAGAGGCTGTTTATTTTACTGCATAAAATATCATATACCGTGCCTACACCGGCCATTTCAAGGTTGTAGAACTGGTTGCCATCGTAGTCCTGGCGAAAACGAACTTGCTGAAAGCGACAGCGACCATCCGGGTGTTTCATGGTGACAACCCCTTGAATAAGCTTGCCGGTAATGATGCCGGTCAGAGGGTGGCGTGTTGTAGACCAGTTATTGCTGGTGAAATACGCTGAGAGAATGGTTTCCTGCCACTGCCAGTCGGCAGCCCAACGCTTGGCAGCCGTTAATGCCTGCTGCGCTTCGGTTGTATTCTGATAGCCTGCAACGGGTAACTCGCGTTGTTGCGTTTGTTGTTGCTGTTTTTCCTGTGCGATACGCAAAAATTCAGCTCGGGTCTGGCTGAAATAGTTCGCCATCAACTCATCAATCGCTTGTTGTTTGGCCGTGTCAGCCAGTAGTTGACGGACATAAGCCTGGTTGTTTGAGAGTAGGTTATATTGACTGTGTTGCCCCCACTCATCTTTGCCAAAACCACCGGCATTGGCAAAGGTATAAATCAATACACCGTCTTTAATGTCGAATAGGTAATAGCTGCCGGAATTGCGGTAGACATCGACCCCAATAATGCTGCTTTCATGTGGAAGATATTCATAACTCTCTGGATTGCAGCCTTCGCAAGGGTGTACTGAAATGGATTTAGGCGAGCCGGCGATGAATTGTACGCGGTAACTGTTTTGTGCTTTGCCCCGGTGAGTCATTGGGCTGGCCAGGTGGTAGGTGCCTGCTGCATGGGCCATGGCTCCAACTTCCTGATTCATTATCTGATGCGACAAACGAATAGCAAACTGTTCGATTTCTGCTCTGGCAATTGAGGCCGCTGTTGCAGGATTGCGGGAGTAAATATTGGCATGGCCAATCTGACTGAATACCGCATTACCCAGCATCTTATCGGGCTGGACCAGGATAAAACTGTCTGCATCAAACTGGATCAGATACAAGCCCGATGTCATAAAAACAGGTACTTTCAGCGTTTCTGAAGGTTCCGCCTGATATTGGTAAACCGCAGGTGGACAGTTTTGGCAGGCCGCTGTGGCAATGACTTTTTGTCCTTTGAGCTCACCATACTGCACAAATACTTTCTTCTGGCCGCGTTCCGGCTGGCCTAAGTGGTAAACACCGTTCACCGTCTCTTCGCTCAGGTTTGCCTGTAGCGGGTGAACAAATGAGAGTATTAATGTGGCCAGCAGAGCATTAAAAATACGCATACTCAGTCCCTTGGGTAGATTAAATTGATGTAAGAATGCGGTGGTTATCCGCTAAACTCAAGTAATAGATCGGAAAAACAAAGCAGCAGGATGTGGCTGGATTACTACCGAGGTGCTTATGCGAATTGGTGTACCGAAAGAATCCAAAAATCATGAATATCGTGTTGGCCTGACGCCGGCGAGTGTCAGAGAGCTGGTACAGTTTGGTCATGAGGTGTTGGTGGAGCAACATGCCGGTAAAGCGATCGGTTTTTCTGATGAAGATTACCAGGCCTCAGGCGCAGATGTTGTGGCGACAAAGTCCCAGGTTTTTGCCCAATCCGAGTTAATAATCAAAGTCAAAGAACCACAGCCAGATGAAGTGCACTTATTTCATGACCATCACACCTTATTTACTTACCTGCATTTAGCCCCAGATCCGCAACTCACACAGGCATTGCTGAAAACTGGCGCGACCTGCATTGCCTACGAAACGGTTACGGATAACGCTGGCCGTTTACCTTTATTAGCCCCAATGTCTGAGATTGCCGGACGCATTGCCGTGCAGGCAGGCGCACGCAGTTTAGAAATGGAAGCGGGTGGTCGGGGCGTATTGTTATCCGGTGCCCCCGGAGTGCCGGCAGGCAATGTGATTGTGTTAGGCGGTGGTGTGGTGGGGCGCAACGCGGTGGCCATTGCTGTTGGTATGGGGGCGCATGTGACGGTACTGGATACTTCGCTGGTAACCTTGCGTGAGCTGGATCTGTTATGGGGAAATCGCATTCATACCCTGGCCTCAACTCAAACCACGCTGGACAGTTTGCTGCCGAGTGCTGATCTGGTGATTGGTGCGGTATTAATTCCTGGCGCCCGGGCTCCCAAATTGGTGACTCGTAATCACCTTGAGTCAATGAAAGCCGGTGCTGTGGTCGTCGATGTGGCCATTGATCAGGGCGGCTGTGTTGAAACTGCACGTCCGACGACGCATAGCCAGCCGACCTTTATTGAACAGGGAGTGGTGCATTATTGTGTCGCCAATATGCCTGGGGCGGTAGCTAGGACCTCAACGCTGGCGCTGAATAATGCGACTTTGCCATTTGTTTTGGCGTTGGCGAATCAAGGCATTGTGGCCGCTCTGCGCAACGACCCTTATTTGTTACAAGGGCTGAATATCTGGCAGGGGCAGCTGACCAGCCCGGAAGTGGCGGCCAGCCAGAATGTTCCTTATGCCAATCGCCAGGATCTGATTCATTGATTTGATTATTTTTAGCGACTGATTTGTTACCCTAGCAGCGATTATTTTTGTTGTCAGGGAACGCATGTTTCACCTTTACCATTCCAATGATTTAGACGTCTTACGCGGCATTCTGGTTAATCGTATGGCGGACAATCCGCCATCGCCGTTTGAGCAGGAAGCCATTCTGGTTCAGAGTCAGGGCATGGCACATTGGCTGAAACTGCAACTAGCGGATGGTTTGGGCATTGCCGCACAAATTGATTTCCCGCTGCCCTCAAGCTTTGTCTGGAAAGTGTTTAACAGTCTGAAGCCGGAACTGCCGGAACGCTCTCACTTTGAAAAACAAGCGATGGCCTGGAAGCTGATGCGTCTGCTGCCTCAATTGGTTGATGATGAGCCTTATCAAGCCATTGCCCATTACCTGAAGAACGATGATAACGGCCTGCGTTGTTATCAACTTGCCCATAAAATTGCCGACGTGTTTGACCAATATCTGGTCTATCGCCCGGATTGGTTGCTGGCCTGGGAGGCGGGTGATGATGACATTCTGGATAGTGACGTTTCCCGTCATCCATGGCAGCCACATTTATGGCGTGCGCTGGTAAAAGACAGCGCCGCCTGTGGTCATTCACTCGATCACCGTGCCCGGTTAGCCCAACAGCTGGAATCTCTGGTAGCGCAACATCCCGAACGATTACAGGACTTACCCAAGCGCTTATTTGTGTTTGGTATTGCGGCCTTACCCGGCAGTTATTGGGATGTGTTACGGGCCATTTCTCCCGTTATTGATGTGCATTTCTTTTTATTAAACCCCTGTAAAAATTTCTGGGGTGACATTGTTGATGACAAACGGCGCTTGCAGATACTGAAAAAACAACCCGACGCCATTGATTATTTTGACCGTGGCAATCCGTTGTTGGCTTCTTGGGGCAAACTGGGGCGAGAGTTTCTGACACTGGTTCATGAGGCTGATATTGCTGATATCGAAGCCTGGGTGGATGACAGTGAAAACAAAAACGACAACGCAAGCACTAACACCAGCACAAACCTCAAGCCCTTATTAAAACACCTGCAGCAAGCCATCCTGGAATTACAGGATCAGCAATGCCAGGCATTTTCTGCCGCTGCGCTGGAGCACAGTGAGTTCAAAACCGTTATTGCCCGTGATGATGACAGCATTCGTTTTGTTGCGGCACACAGCCCGCTGCGGGAAGTGCAGCAATTACACGATCAGCTGTTGAGCTGGTTTGACGCTGATGCGAATCTGAAACCACGCGATGTGGTTGTTATGGTGCCCGATATTGATCAATACGCACCGTATATTGACGCGGTGTTTTCCTCCGTTGCAGACCATACCCGCATCCCCTGGGCCATCGCGGATCAGTCGATGTCTCAGGAAAACCCGCTGTTAGAAGGCTGGCTCAATTTATTAGGTTTAGCCGACAGCCGTTTATTGGTAACCGATATACAGGACTGGCTCGACATCAGCGCTTTGCGGCATCGGTTTGCCATCAATGAAGATGAGCTGGACACCATCAAAGACTGGCTGCAGCGGGCCGAAATTCGCTGGGGTCTGAATGCTAAACACCGCCAGCAGTTGGGGCTGCCGGAATTCGAACAAAACAGCTGGCAAAAAGGTCTGCGCCAGTTACTGCTTGGTTTGATGCTACCTGATGATGCCGGGCAGTGGCAGGGCGACTACGGCGTTGCCGCGGTTGAAGGTAATGCGGGGGAATTACTCGGTAAGCTGATGGCATTGTTGGATCAACTGGAATATTGGCAAACATTATTGAGCCAGCAGCACACGGTTAATGACTGGCAAGTATTACTGCTGCGTTTGATTGATGACTTCTTTGAGCCGGATGTAACTAATCCACATGATCTGAAATCCGGCCTGGCCGATAATGCGTCACTGCAAAAAATCCGCGATGTGATACAGCGTTGGCAAGAAGGCCTGGAAGACTCTGGCTACCAACAAACCTTATCGCCTGCGGTGGTGAAAAGCTGGTTTGTTGAACAGCTGGGACAGCAGGGCGGTTGGCAACGCTTTTTAGCCGGCCCGGTGAATTTCTGTACCCTGATGCCGATGCGTTCGATTCCGTTTAAAGCGGTTTGCATGTTGGGTATGAATGATGAAGATTACCCTCGTCGGGTAACGCCGGTGGGTTTTGATTTAATGGTTTCGGGTAACAGTCGTCGCGGTGATCGCTCCCGCCGCGATGATGACCGTTATTTATTTTTAGAAGCTCTGTGCTCCGCGCAGCAACATTTATACATCAGTTACCGGGGGCGTGACTCCCGTGAAAACACGGAGCTGCAACCGTCGGTATTGGTCAGTGAGCTGCAGGATTATATCGTTGACAGCTTTGTGTTGCCCGGCGATGGAAGCTTGCCGCACAAACAAAGCCGCAAAAAATTACAGCAGCATCTGATTAAAGCATTACCGTTGCAGCCCTTTAATGCCAATGAATTTAACAGCTACCAGAAACTGTGGGCGCAAGTCGCCAATGCCACAGAAACTCCTGAGTCACTCACGGACTTTTTACAGCAGCCGCTGGATATTCCAGACGACATCGATACCTCGGAAGTCAACTGGCAGGATGTAAAAGATGCACTGGCACACCCGGCCCGGTTTTTTATTCAGCGCCGGTTAAAATCCAGTCTCGATATGTATTGGCAGCAGGAACAAACTGAAGAACCGTTTGCGCCTAATGGGCTTGAATTATATCAGTTGCGTCAGCAGTGGATGTCGGCGTATGAGCAGCAGGGTGATGAGCCGTCCGATTTTTTATTGCGTCAACAATCACTGGGGAAATTACCGGTTAATCAGCTGGGTTCTGTTTGGTCTGAAGATATTCAGGATGAATTGTCGCCACTGGCACAAACGTTAGTCGTTCAGTGTCAACACCCTGTGGTAGCCACCACCTTGCAGTACGAATTATCAACGCCTGAAAATGAAAACCAGCGACGCTGCCATATTATTGCTGAGTTGCAGCAGGCGTATCACCAATCGGATCAAAAATCGGACCTGGGTTCAGCAGACCATCAATTCATTATGTATCGTACCGGTGCGATTCGGGGCGAACACTTGTGGCGGGTCTGGCTGGATTTATTAATGGTGTCAGCCGCGAAACCTGATTTTATTCAGCAAGCGATTGTTTATGGGATTAATAAAAAAGATAAAAAGTCCGATGAGAATGGTCTGGTGAAATATCGCTTAGTCGCGCCGTCAGCCAGCCTGGCAAAAAAACGCATAGAGCAATTAATGAGCCTTTATTGGCGTTGTTGGCAGCAACCTCAGCCTTTTATTGCCGGGTTGTTATGGGATTCTCTGCTGTTACCACAACATCAGGAAGGACAAGCGCAAGACGACTCAGAAACATGGCAAGAGGCATGGGATGCCTGGCAGAAGTTGATTCAGAAAATGCTGAATACCGATTTTTCGGTGTTTTCGGACAGTTATTGGTTACGGTGTATGCCTGATATGGCCAGTCAATTTCAGGATGAGACGTTTGTAAAACAATGGTTATCCGACTTTCAGCCGTTTGTGCGTGATATCGAACAGCATTTAATGACAGATGAAAATGACTATGAATGTGGGAGCAACAGCTGATGCAACCATTAGATATTCGCTCGTTCCCATTAACCGGACAGTCGTTAATTGAGGCCAGTGCCGGGACCGGAAAGACCTATACCATCACGGCGCTTTATAATCGCCTGTTATTGGCACACCGGTCTGAGTTGCCACGTTTGGGATGTGATCAGATTCTGGTGGTGACTTTTACCCGGGCGGCGACGGAAGAATTACGCGGCCGAATCCGCGAGCGCATTCGCGACAGTTTTGAAGATTGTTTGCGTCTGTTAGCCGGTAATCAGGCTGAGGATCAAAGCTTCGCACAATTAATAGATGATTTATCGGCAGCCGATGCTGACTCATTGGATGTTCAGCAGTTAAGTGCCTGGTTGCAGGCGAATCTTGCACAGATGGACGAAGCTTCGGTGTACACCATTCATGGTTTTTGCCAGCGAATGTTAAAGCAGTTTGCCTTTGATTCGGGTGTGATGTTTGATGCCGAGTTGGTGCTCGACAGTGAGACGTATTTAAAACAGGCTTGCGAAGATGTCTGGCGTCAGCAGAGTTATCACTTAAATCACGAGCAGGGGCGGTATTGGCTGAATCGTTATGCTGGCCCGCAATCCTTATTACAGCGCTTTCGCAGCTGGTTATCTCGCCCGGGATTGCGGTTTATTCCCGAAGCGGATCACACATCCGAATTTACCCAGAGCTGGAAACAGTTGCAGCAAGACTACACAAGGTTAGCCGATTTCTGGCAGCAATTGGGAAATGACAATATCACCGACATCATCGCTCAGTCTGGCGTCGATAAACGTTCTTATAGTTCCAGGAATTTACCTAGCTGGGTTAAAGCTGCGAGTAGCTATTTTTCAGCGGGGTCTGTATGGCCGGTGAATGATAAGGTGGAAAAATTCAGTGCGGCTTTGCTGCATGAAAAAACCAAAAAGGGAATGCCACCGGAACATTCTTTATTCGATCAGATTGAACATTATCTTGCTCAGGCAAAATCGCTGACGTTACAACTGGATATCACGTTATTCGAGCAGGTACGAGCGCGTTATTTTGACTTGCTTGAAAAATCAGCGGCATTAACGCCTGACGATTTATTGCGCTTATTATCCCTGGCACTTAAAAGTGAGCAAGGAGAGCGGCTGGCACAACAGATTCGTCGTTGTTATCCGGTTGCAATGATTGATGAGTTTCAGGATACCGACCCGCAACAGTACGAAATTTTTAATGCGATTTATCCCGCCAAGCCGCACTGCACCGATATCGCTGAGTCCGAAACGTCGTACGGCTTGTATATGATTGGTGACCCGAAACAAGCGATTTATGGTTTTCGCGGCGCGGATATTTTTACCTATATTGAAGCGCGACGTGCGTTACAACCACAACAACGATTTACGCTGGATACCAACTGGCGCAGTCATTCGCAGTTAATTTCTGGAGTCAATCATTTATGGAGTATTAATTCCAGCCCGTTTGTCTTTGATCAGGATATTGAATTTGTGCCGGTGAAAGCGGCAGGAAAACACGACGCGCAAGGTTTTTTACTTGATGGTGAACCTCAACAGCCGCTGCAGATCTGGTCTGGTTTTGACGAGTCAATGTCACGATTACAGGCACAACAGCAAGTGGCGGAACAATGTGCACAACAAATTGCCGGTTTAATTTATGGCGATTATGGCACGTTAGGTCATGCACCGGTTGATGCAAAAGATATTGCGGTACTGGTACGCAGCCGTCGTCAGGCCGGTTGGATTCGCGAGCAGTTATCTAAGCATCGGGTTGGCAGCGTCTTTTTAACCCGTGACAGTGTGTATGACAGCCAGGAAGCATTGGATTTATTGGCCTGGTTAACTGCCGTACATTCCCCTGCTGATGAACGCGCCGTACGCACGGCATTAGCAACGTCCAGCCATGGTTTGGACACTGAAATACTGAATACATTATTGAATGACGAACAACTTTGGGAGCAGCAGTTAGAACAGTTTTATCGCTTTAAGCAACATTGGCAAAAACGTGGCGTGATGGCTGCGATTATGTTGTGGCTGGAGACCCCCTTGCTGAGTGTTAACAAAACCGGTGCTGAACAATCTTTGGCGGTTTTTTTAAGGCAGAGCAGTGAGGGAGAACGGCGGCTAACTAATCTGATGCATTTAGGAGAGTTGTTGCAAACAGCATCACGTCGGATGCGTGGGCATCAGGGATTAATTCGCTGGTTTGGTGAGCGCATTTTCGATGAAGACCGCAGTGGTGAAGAAGCACAACTACGATTGGAAAGTGACGCGAACCTGGTCACCATTGTGACGATTCATAAATCCAAAGGACTGGAATATCCGCTGGTATTTTTACCTTACCTTTGGGATGACAGTTTTGAACCACAGCGATTAACTGAAGCGCAGTATTATCAGGGTTATTCTGAGGAAACTGAATCGTCGTCGCCAGTCAAACAGGGTGTTGTGCTGAATCTTGCCCCTGACGATGATGCTAAACAGTTAGCCATTCGTGATGCCAAAGCTGAATATTTACGCCTGTTATACGTTGCTCTGACGCGGGCCAAATATGGCTGTTTCATCTGGCTGATGAACGCGGTGGATGGTCGCAGTAAAAAGTCTGTCTTGTCCAAAAGTGCGTTGGGTTATTTATTAAATCTGGAGGCTGAACCCGATTGGCAGCAGTTGCAAACACAACTGAGCCACCCGGCTATTGTATTCGCGGAATTTCCTGACTGGCGTGATAATGCCTCGCTACAACGAACGAATCAGAATGATGATTCTCACGTCAGTGAAAAAACATTTTCAGCTTCTTTATATGATGAATGGCGGGTGAGTAGCTACAGCCAGTTAACCGCTGCAAGCTCCAGTCACACAACACCGGTTAAAACCAGCGCTGATGAGTCGCTGGATTGGCAAGATCCACAATTGGAAATCATGGACTGGGAAGTGGCAAACGATGGTCGTACAGAAACCAGTCAAACGGTGTTGAATCAGCAGGTTGCTCTGCGTTTTCCAAAAGGTGCAAACCCGGGAACATGTCTGCACGCTATTCTGGAGCATTGGGATTTTCAGGATCAGGCATCATTAATAGAAATTTGCCAGCAACAACTGAGTTATTACGGAATTAATCCGCTGGAAATAATCAGTAATAATGACGAACAGAATACCATGACGGATATTGCCTCCTGGTTAACTCAGGTGGTTCAGACCCCTTTGGTGGGTCTGGATAAAAATGGTCAGCCGCTGACGTTCAGCCTGGCGGATATCACGGCAGCGAATCGTCTTGATGAAATGGAATTTCATTTACCCATCGTCGGCCAGTTAACCAATCATGCCATTAATCAGTTAATGGCTGCACAGGCTGCAACGACACCCGATGCAGGCAATGCTGCGGCTCGCTTAACCTTTGACCCGCTCACCGGTTATCTCAAAGGATTTATTGACCTGATCTTTTGTTATCAGGGCCGCTATTACGTGGCGGATTATAAATCCAACCATCTGGGGGACCTGCCGGCTGATTATTTACACGAGTCGATGGCGCAATCAATGGCGGAACATCACTACGACGTACAAGCCTGGATTTACACTCTTGCGTTAGATCGGTTGTTGTCGCAACGGTTGCCGGATTATTCACCTGAGCAACATTTAGGTGGTGTGTTTTATTGTTATTTGCGTGGAATGACTGATGAGTTCTTAGCCGCATCTCGTTTGTTAAGCAGCACTCAGCCGCCATCAGCTGAGGCCGACTTATTTGCGGCAGAGCCGGTTATTGCGGATGTGTTATCACAAGCTCCGGGTGTATTTTATCAGCGAGTTGACCTGCAACGACTCAGTCAATGGAAATCTGCTTTTGGTTACTCAAATGATTAATAACTTGCCGGCAGCCGACGATAACGAGCGTTTTACACAACTTAAAGCCCGTTGCCTTGAATTGTGCGGCCAACATAAATTACGCCATATTGATCTGCACATGGCGGAACAGGTAATTGCTTATGAGCCCGACCTGAGTGATCAGCAGCGGATTATTTTGTATCTATTGGTGGTGTTGCTCAGTGACGCGTTAGCAAAAGGGCAGGTGTGCTTACCATTATCGGGCAAGCATGCTTCCTCTTCGGATAATATCGCGATGATGTTACCCGAGTTGGCTGTGTTCTGGCCTAAAGGCATTGTAGCCGATCAGGTGTTGTCTGAATGTGTATCGGTTTATTGTTATCGCCCTGACCAGAATTTTGATGAGCACTGCTTTGATCGCCGTTGGGAAAATCAACCGCTGGTGTTGGATCTCTGCTACCCACAGGCACGTTTGTATCTGGCGCGTTATTATTTTTATGAGCTGGCGGTTTATCGCTCGGTTCAGCTGCGCCTGAGCACTGTTCAGGAATCAGCACCAGTTAATGCAAACCTGAAACAAACCCTGCATCGTTTATTTATTCCCCGCTCTGATAACACCATTGATTGGCAAAGTATTGCCGCAGCGACGGCGTGCTTACAGCGTTTTACCGTGATTACCGGCGGACCGGGAACCGGAAAAACCACGACGGTAACGCGCCTGCTCAGTGCTTTGTTAAGTCAGCAGCCGGAGATGTCGATTGCATTGGCTGCGCCCACGGGCAAAGCAGCAGCACGCATGACCGAATCGATTCGTGGTGCCAAGTTAAAAGCTGCGCAAGAAAAAGAAACGTCCGGCGGCGAATTGCCCTTAGCCGAACGTATTCCGGATAATAGCTTTACTTTGCATCGATTATTGGGTTGGTCACCACGTGGTTTCCGTTATCACCAACAGCATCCGTTGCCTTACGATTGTGTGGTGGTGGATGAAGCATCGATGATTGACTTGCCCATGATGTCACACCTGATGCAGGCGCTGTCGGACGATACCCGGTTAATTTTGTTGGGTGATCGTGACCAGCTGGCGTCGGTTGAAGCCGGTAGTGTATTAGCTGATTTATGCGATGCAGGTCAGGAACACGGGTTGCAACCAGCTTTTGCAGAGCAGCTACAGCAACTGACCGGACTGGATCTCAGCGCGTATAAAACACAAAACCGCAGTCTGATGCAGAACGCATTGGCGCAATTGCGGGTGTCCCATCGGTTTGATGCAAACAGCGGCATTGGCCAATTAGCGGGTGCCGTCAACAATGGGGATGTGAATAAAGCATTGCGGTGTTTTAACCACTTCAGCGATATCGATATCTTTTGGCATCAGGACACCAGTGCCAACGATGTGTTGCAAAGCTGGCAGCCACATGTATTAAAAGGCTATCGCCATTATTGCAAAACGGTTATCGAGCAAGGGCGTCGACAGAATTTCAGTGCAATTCTCGAGGCTTTTAATGATTTTCAGGTATTACTGGCGACCCGTCAGGGATTAACCGGTGTTGAAGCGGTTAATCAACGCATCGAACAATTATTGCGCCCTCAACTGGATCCGCAGCAACAGTATTCCGGTGCCATGTATCCAGGTCGTGCCATTATGATTTCCCGCAATGATTATGATCTGGGGGTGTTTAATGGTGATATTGGTATTGTGGTTGAGGTACCCGGCGACGTTGCTGGTGAGAAAAAATTAAAGGTGGCTTTTCAAAGCCTGGATCAGGGACAAAGTCACATTCGTTTATTAATGAGCAATCGACTGCCTGAGCATGAAACGGCTTTTGCGATGACAGTCCATAAAAGTCAGGGATCTGAATTTAATAATGTATTTATGATGCTGCCTCAGCAATGGCAAAGTGTGATCACCCGAGAGCTGATTTACACCGCAATTACCCGGGCCAAACATCATTTCAGCTTATTAACCAGTATGCACAGTTTACAGACAGGTGCTGTGTCGCAGGTGAGACGAGCAAGTGGTCTGCGTGATCGGTTATGGGAAGAACCAAAAGGATAAAATATGCCCCGATATATAAAGCCTCTGTTTAAAGTTATTGTCTACTTCAGCCTGATTTTAATCGGCTTTTATTGGTTGTTGATGACGTTAGGGCCGTTTTTTGCCGTTAAATATGCGCAACAGTGGTACGGCGAACAACATCCGGGTCAGAGTCTGGTGATTGATCAGGTTGACGTATCCTTATGGCACGGAACCTTGATGGTGAAAGGTGTTGACATTAAGCAGGCAGAAGCTGGAACCATTCCACAATTGGCGACATTAGGCTTGCAACGTTTTGATCTCAGCTGGCAGCCCATGGCGTTATTTCAGCGGCGCTTTTTGGGTAATGCAACCTTGACCGGTTTTTCCGTTTCCGCACAAAACACGGAGCAAGCCACCTTGTCTGCTCTTGAATTCAGCAATATTCATGTGAGCGATGCGTTACAGGTGGCAGGGGATATTACTTTGTCCCAACTGGCTTTGAAAAAAGAGAATTCACCGGCTGTCTCGCTGGAAAAGTTTCAACTCTCAGGGCTGGATGCAAATCAACAACACGTCACAGCTACAGCAATGGTGTTGAATGATTTACAAATTGGTGAAAATAAACTGACGTCTTTAGCCCGTTATGAAGTTGCGGATATTCACGTCATGCTGAATGAACAGCAGCTGCAGACCGGGATGCATCGTTATGCTGGATTGATTGCTCGTCTTGAGAAAACAGCCGATGGCTATATCGCAGGATTAACGGCTGCAGAAACTCGCGTAAGTACGCCGTCGGAGACAACTGACTTAACGAATGAGGCTCGTGACCTTATAACAGAAGACATTGCGGTAAAAGAAGACGTTCCAGTAACAGAATACGCTGAGCCAACAGAAGCTGAGCTGAAAAAATCTTCTGATAAATCATTCTCTCTGGTTATTGAGGGTTTGCAGCAAATAAAGGAGCAGCCATCTTATCTTGAGTTTAACGATCAACAGGTGAGTCCTGCTGCGGACGTTCGACTGGCAATTAAGCAACTGGATGCTGGTAAAGTGGATGTGATATTTCGTGGTGATGACGTGATTCTTAAGCAGCCAATACCTTTAAAGCTGAATGTTAACTTCGATGACTATGACGACCTGAGCTTAACGGCGGAGCTGGGGTTAAACAATGGAGAGGCGGGGTTAACCCCGCAAGGCACGGTTGAGTTATTAATCGATCACCTGGATTTGGTTCCTTTTAACGGCTATGTGGCCGACGCGACGGGTTATCATGTTTTACATGGTTCATTGGATTTAGGGGTGAACCTCAGTATTAACAATGAACATATGGATGGCGAAGCTAGGATATTTTTACGCAATAGTAAATTTACTCCGGTTGACCAGGAAACCATCGATCGTCTCAGTAAGCAGGTATCGATGCCACTTGATACGGCCTTCTCAATTTTACGGGATGACAATAATAATATTCGCTTGAATTTACCCATTTCTGGCCCGTTACATGACCCGGATGTTGGCTTAAATGATTTGATTAATCAGCTCAGTGTTCTTGCCGTACAGGAAGCAGTGACCTATTACCTGACGCAAATGCTCCAGCCTTATACGGCGTTAATTTCTATTTCGAGTTATGCCGGTGATTATTTATTGGCAATCCGCCTGGATGACCTGGCATTTGAACCATTGCAGGCAGAGTTAACAAAAGAGCATCAGGAATACCTGGAGAAAGTTGCCGGTATGATGGCTGAGAAAGAAAATCTGGAATTAAAAGTGTGTGGTTTTGCCAGCGAAGAGGAGCATAAGCTGCTGTCTGAAAAACCAACGGATAATATGAAAAACTGGCAGTCGCTGGCAAAGTTGCGTGAAGTGAACATCCAGCGCTGGTTCCATCAGCAACATCAGGACTTAGTAAAACGTGTCACGCCTTGTCATCCTCAAAAAGGAGAAAAGGCCGTGGTCAGTTTAGGATTTTAAAATAAAAAAGAGGCTGTTACTGCAGCCTCTTTTTTATTGCGGTTGTCTCTTTTTTATTGAAATCGTGTGAGCGTCTGAAATTTCAACTTATTGGGGCAGTTCGGTTAAACCAGGGTTGTGCACTTTCTAATTGATTCGCCAGTTGGAATAAGGTTTTTTCATCTCCCATGGGTGCCATAAACTGAACGCCCAGCGGCAGCCCGGACTCTGTCCAATATAATGGCACTGACATAGCCGGTGCTCCGGTTAAATTGGACAACTGGGTAAACGGAAGCTTTTTCAGGCTCTCAATGGCCATTTGTTTTACCATGCCACTTTTCAATAATAATTTATGCAAACCAAAGGCATTGACGAATTTCATTGCCAGCTTTTCAGAAGCGGGTGGTTCAAATGCACCAATTTCAACTGGTGGTGTTGCCAGGGTCGGTGTCAGTAATATATCGAAGCGCTGGTGATACATGGCCATCGTTTGAGCAAACTGGTTCCAGCGTCGTTTGGCGCTCACAAATTGTTCTGCCGAAATGGCTTTGCCGAGATAGCCTACGGTCTTGGTGGCATCTTCCACATCCAGATTGCCAAAACCAGTACCTAACAACTGAGCGGCGTATTCCATATCAGCGGCAACATGGCCGAAATACATGGTCAGATAAGAATCGGCCAGGGCCTCGCCATCCAGTTGCAGCTCGACTTCTTCAACGTCGTGGCCAAGCTCAGTTAGCAGTTTTACCGTATGTTCTACTGCTTTGATGGCTTCAGCATCAATGTCGTTGCCAACAAACGAACGGGTGGTGAAACCAACTTTGAGGGGTCTTAATGGTTGATTTAAGGCGTCGAGATAGGAGGACTCCATTGATAATGGATAGGGGCTTGAGCCGTCCGGCCCGGCGATCACATCCAGCATCGCGGCGCTGTCTCGTACGCTGCGAGTTAATACATGTTCTACCGCGGCACCATCCCATAATTCCGAGTAGTAAGGGCCGGTAGGTGTCCTTCCGCGGCTGGGTTTTAAACCAAATAAACCGCAGCAGGCTGATGGAATACGAATTGAGCCACCGCCATCACCACCGGAAGCCATTGGCACAATGCCCGCCGCAATGGCAGCGGCTGAGCCACCACTGGAGCCGCCCGGCGTATGTTGTGTATCCCATGGGTTGCGGCTAGGGCCAAACGCTTTGGGTTCGGTAACGCCCATCAGCCCAAACTCAGGGGTGTTGGTTTTACCAAAAATGACCACGCCGCTGTTTTTATAACGCCGTACCAATTCACTATCACTGGGAGACAGTTGACCTTTAAAGGCGTTACTGCCATTGCTCATCGGAGTGCCGGCTAATGACGCCAATAAATCTTTTAATAAAAACGGAACGCCACTAAATGGCCCTTGCGGTAAACCGTTGCGTATCTGTTCACGAGCAAAGTCATGCAGTGGGGTAATGATGGCATTAATTTCAGGGTTAACCACTTCGGCACGCTGAATCGCGGCCTGCAATAGTTCTTCTGCACTGACTTCTCCTTGTCGTACCAGCTCTGCCAGACCCATGGCGTCGTAGCTTTGGTAGTCATCCTGGCTTAACAGCTTATGCGGGCGAGTGTTTGCAGCAGCATTAATCATGTCAGTTCCCTGTTTTTGTTGTTATGGTCGGTGCACATTCAGAGCTCTATTGTGAGCCTGTGGCAGCAATATGTGAACCATCCGGGCGGATAGCCAGAAAATGTAACCCCTGTTGCTTCAGCCACTCAATTGCACTGGCTTGTTTCAGCATGGCAATGGTTGAAAATGTACCCGCTAATAAACAGCTGGGCGTTAATACCGTGACGGAAGCCCAGTGATCCACCGGGAATCCGGTATTGGGGTTTAATAAATGGCAGTAGCGCTGACCGTTGAGTTCAAAAAAACGCTCATAATCACCGCTGGTGGCCATACCTCCCTCATAAACGGGCAGCTGGGCAAAGGCCTGATCAGCAGACGCAGGTCGCGGATGACGAACCCCCAGATGCCAGGGGCTACCATCGGGTTTAGGGCCTAATACCAGCAGGTCGCCGCCAAGATCGATGATGCCTCTGTGAATACCATGCTGGCGGCAAATATCTGCAGCTTTATCGGCTGCGTATTCCTTGCCAATACCACCAAAATCAATCTCCATCGACGCTGGCATCAGTACCTGATCTTGCGTCAGTTCGACTGAGTTGAAGCCAATGCGCTTCAAGAGCGGAGAGAGTTTTTGCTGGCTGGGCAGCTTTGCTTGCTTAAAATCCCAGGCCTGCCTTAATACGCCTGAACTGATGTCAAACAGGCCATCACTTTGCTGGAAACAGACGCGTGCATAGTTGAGCAAAAAAAACGTTTCAGGGTCAATGCGGGTTGTTTTGCCCGCTTGTTGATTGATTTGGCTGAGTACCGAATCAGGCTGGTAACGGCTGTACTTTTGTTCGATGCGTTTAACTTCCTGCTCGGCCTGGGAAGCCGCCAGTTGGCAGGCATCAGCATCACCTGATAAATGTAATTCACAGGGTGATGCCATGGCCGTAAAAGAAAAACGATGAAGTTGCATCGGAAACCACTAATAACGATATTCGGTTCCGAAGCTTAATATGGTGTAAGTCAGCAGGGAAGGTGTTTCTGTATCACTTGTTTCGATCAGACCCAGTTCTTCGTCGGAGGTGTAATACTGCATATCCAGACTAAGGGTCCAGTTTTGCCATTGCGCCCTGGTATCAAGTCCAATAGTGATTGCCCCGAACGCAGACAGGCGAGAATCAGAGCTGTAAAACTCATCAGCAGGGAATCGTTCAAGGGTATAAAAGTCCGCTTCGGTTTGGCGGTAATAACGCACTAGTGGAGTGACTAAGAACTGCATGGATGATGTGTTAAAAGACTGAGCCCAGCGCGCTGTCAGAGTATGAGAAAATATACCCCAGTCATCTGAGTAAAGCCGATAATCGGCATGTAATGCCGCGCCATCACCGACATTTAAAAAATGTCGATATAACGCGCTGATGGTAAACTGATCACGCTCATCTGGACGCAAGTCATAGGTTTTATAAGGATCGGACAAATAGCCAGACAGGTGGGTCAGTCCAGCACCTACCTGTATCACGCGATTTTTATCAATTACCTGGCTGACCCCTTGATATAGCGACACGATACGTTTGTTTTTGCCATCAAATTCTTCGCGGGCCGGATATTCATCGATATCGGTAGGGCTCAATGTGTCATAAGAGGCACTGAAAGAAGCCAGCAGGGTGGTGTGTTTATCAAACAGCTCCAGGCTGCCGTCGGCTCCCAGGGCGATGGACTCATAATCATTTTCGGTCGAATAAGCCAAGGTGCCGCCAAGGCTGCCGTCGTCAAAATATCGTTTGGGTGATACTTTTAAATCAAATCGTTGTTCATCAATGGTTGCTCCTGATGTAACCAAAACACTTTTTCCGTCTTCCTCGTAGGTTTGCAGTGGTGATGCACCTGATAAGGTTTCGTATTGCATCTGACTATCGATATACCAGTCTTCACCCAGCGGACGGGCATGGCGCAGTTGATGAACCTCAATATCATAGCGGCCGGTTTCGGGGGTGATGGTTCGCTCTCTGGGGTTGTCATCTTCAGAGTATTGGCTGTAACGATACGCAATCACCTGATCTTCCGGAGTGACTTCAGCCTGGGCCGTCAGAGGAATCGATGCCGCCGCAGCCAGTGCGGCCAATGCATTGTGTTTGGATTTCATGAAATTTCCTTCAGGCCCTTATTGCATCTTTTGCGCTTATTCTGATTATTGGATGTAGCAATGCTACTTCCTTGCATCGACTCAGTTACAGCCGCAGCCACCACCTGCTGATTGACCACCACCGGACGAGCCTTCTTTACTGAAGTAAATATGGCTGTCGAGTGAACTCTTCAGCGGGTCGATCTCCCAGGCCATGATGTCTTTCGACAAATTTCCCCGTTCCCAGGGTTTTACCTGGGCACAGCCCGACATGGCGATCAATGTAACAATCATCAGCAGAAGTGACGGCAGAGTGTTTGGCATTATTTTTTACCTGTTTTCAGACCCAATAGGCTGGCAACTTCTTTGCGAATTTTGGTCATGTCCGACGGTTTAAAGCCGGTATGTACTGCCTGAACAATTCCATTTTTATCAATCAAATAAGAGGTCGGCATGCCCTTAAGCTCATAGTCTTCCGGTGTATTGCCAGCCCCATCGTGCAGAGTAGGGTAGCTCACAGGGAATTGTTTCAGGAAGCCGCGGGCATCTTTGATGTCTTCGTCGAGATTGATGGCCAGTACTTCAAACGGCTGGCCTTTCAGTTCATTACGCATGTCATTAAGAAGTGGCAGTGACTTCCGACACGGGCCACACCAGGAGGCCCAAAAATCCACATACACAACCTTGCCACGATATTCAGATAAGGACAGTTGCCCTTTTTTAGTAACCAATGGCAGTTTGAACCCTGGGGCTTTTTCACCGACGGTTGCAGATAATGTGGTTGCTGAGAACAACAGAACAAAAATGCTTGTGATAAAACGCACGGTATTTCCTTTTAGTAAATATTCAGAGTGTTTGTTAACCGAAAATATTAAATGGATTCGCATTTAAGGGGTAGTCGGCAATCAATGGACTGTTCTGAATTCCCATCAGCTCGCGTAATGCGTGGTTAACGTGCTGCGGGCCAAGAGTGTCGCCTGCAGAGTCAGCGAGCCCCGTCTGGCGATTGATTTTTTGTGCCCGGAAGTCATTGGTGGATGCACCAAACACCCGGCCCCCTGTGTTGGTGGTGGTTGGGTGTAATACCATAACGCTGGTAATTGGCCAGTGGTCTTTGCCGTTACCTGAGTTGTAATAGGGAGTGCGTCCAAAGTCAGAACCAATCACAATGGTGGTTTTATCAGCGATACCCGCATAGCTCAGGGCCTGATTGAGAAAATGTACTCCCTCCATCAGATCACCAAGCCTTGGGTAGGCACTGGCATCATGATTGCCATGAGTATCAAAGCCGCCCACACTCAGATTGGCACTGGCTGCCAGATTGGCTTTAAAAGCAGCCGCAACAACCTCAGCCTGACTTTTTAGTGAGTTTGCTCGGTTTTCATTCCAGTTGGTATCGCGACTGACATTTGCCTGAATATCGTCCAGGTGAACTTTTAATGCCGACAGGTTGTTGTCTTCACCGCGTACGGTAAATAACTGGCTCAGTTGCTCTCTTTTCTTTGGCAGTGACTCGTTAGTCTGTTGACGCTGAATGCGATTGTTTTGCGCCTGTTGAACCATCTTATAAATATCAACCTGATCATTCCGGGAGCGGTAGTGCAGGCCCCTCCGGAATTGATCGTTGTTATCGGTATACCAATAATTCGGATCGGAGATTTCGTTAATGAAACCAGCACTGTTGGCACGAGCCCGGGCAACTAATGAATCGGTGAAGTCGTAGCCGCCATTACTGATAAAGGCCATGGGCAGACTAGGGGAGATTGCAGCGGCGTAAAGGGCGCTGATAGACGGATAGCCAATCTCTTCGTTTCCAGACCAGGTGATGCGATTGCCTGTATCGTGATTATTGGTACCGTTATCAATGCCATTGATCACTGTCAGACGATTACCATAATTTTGAAAAAACTGGTCAAACTGATTTTCGATGCGAAGCCTGACGTCTTCGTCGTTGGACACTCCTTCAGGGATGGCACTCCACTGAATCTGGCCAAAACGTTTGTTGTTATCCAGCTCAACTGAGTTTGTTGAGCCTTCAAAACGGTCCGAGTTCGAGAGGTAAGCACGGTTTAAACCTTTGGGGTCACAAATGGACGTTGGGTCCCAGCCGCCACCGGCGTTGACCACTACCAGGTAACGATCCGGGGTAGTTGCGGCCTGGGCTGAAGAAGAAAAAACCGGTAAGTGGGCTGACATTCCAGTCGCTGCCAGCAGCTGTAAAAAATTACGACGTTTCATAGCAGCCTCCTGTTACTCGTAAACAAAACGATAGTCAGATAATAAATAGGTCACTACGGCTATCCATGAACGGATAACGTAGTTTTCATCATCGCGAATCTGAATTCGGCGATCTTCGATAGCGACTTCGCTCTCTTCGGATGTGTCAACAATGGTGTCGCCGCTGCGCCCATCTTCACGGAAGTCACGTCGGGCCTGACAGGGCAGGTAAACCGGATAAGGGTCATAGTCATTGGGAGAGGCCAGCATGGTTTGCCCCTGGTTGAATACCTGCAAGAACAGTTGGTAGCTGGCTTCCAGTTCTGGATCATTTAACTCAAGGCGTTCACCCAATAACGTCCAGTGAAGATGCTGGATGTTCTGTTTAATCGCATTGATCGAATCAGGGATAGGGTTGCCATTTTCAGCCAGTGGTGTGGTATCAATTTCCACGTATGGGAAAAGGTTACGTTTACTGCTGTGCCAGGTGAAATCGTAAGGGACACCACGGCAAGCCATTTCAACCGACATACGGTTCTGAATAGCAATCATCAGGCCGCTGGGTTCGCGGATGCGTTCGGTAATGGAGTCTGAGTCCATTCCTCCCAGCATCAGACGGTTGTTTTCAAAACGCAGATCATCCCAGGCAATTCCGATGGTTGCTTGTAACTTGCGTTGTAATTGCTCAGGGCTCAGGAATTGGCTGGAACCAATGTGTTTGTTACTGGCCAGTTCATTAATATCGACACTGTCGGCGCGATAATAGGGGCTGAGAATGATGCCACGGACGGCCGTTTTAATATTCCAGTTGTCGGCAGCCATGGCCTGGCCGATGCCGTTAAGAATGGCGCGTTGGTCGTTAAACGCTTTCTGGTCCGCCTCGCTGGCATTTTCGCCAGGAGACAACAGCGGCTCTTGTCCGATAATGCCTTTATACAGGGTTCTTACCGTTGCACGGATAAAGCGCGGGTCTGCCGCAATTTCTTTACCCAGCCACTGAAGCATATTGCGGAAGTTACCTTCACTGCCGGAGAGTGGAACTTTTTTACCACCTAAGCCGGCGGGTTCAATGTCGGAGTTATCCCAGCGATTGGGTGAGGTGCTGCCAGTGACGATGTATTGGCCACGGTCTGTCCAGTGTTGGAAGGCAGATGCAACCGGGTCCATAACCTGGTGGCATGGGTAACAGGCTTCATCCAAAAGCGTTGGGTTCGGTAATTCATCCCCAATACCGTCTCCTGGGCGAGATCCCTGAATTTTCAAAATGTCGGTATCCAAGAAATAGTCAAATACCGTTTTTGAACGATGCCGGTTGCGATTAGTAAAGGTGGTTGGGTAACGATTCAGGAACATGGGGGAAGTAAGAACCCCCGCGTGCGGCATGCCGCCCAGTTCATATTGAAGGTTTTTGGTGATACGTGCTGGTTTAAAGTCGGTTGGATCCCAATACAGGGTTTCTCCATCTTCGATGGCGCATACCACTTCATCAAGTTCACGGAAGCTGTCGTTTGGATTTACCAGTTGTGCGCCAAAGACTTGCTGGCTATACCAGTTGACCATCATAAAGTCGGCGGTCATAAACAAGGTGTGTGGCAAATCGTTTTTGGCAGCGTAACGAATTAATTCTAATGGTGCCCGGGCAACAGCATCATTAGTGTGTGTGCGAACGCAACTACGCATATTGTTATTATCCGCATAGGTGTCGTTGTACCATTTGCGATTAGGGAAGTCGTCAGTATCCAGCAGATTAATGCCGCCTTCATTGAGATTGCGAGTCAGGTATTTATCGGTCAGCAGCTGCTCGTTAAAGACTTCCATCAGACTTTGATAAAAAGGCTCCTCATCCATCATGTTATTGAGCGCTTCATTTAACGCAATATCGCCACCGTCGGCGACCTGGCTGAGCTCTGCCTGAGTAGGAAGTCGGCCTGCAAATTGCAGCGTTGCCTTGCGAAGAGTTGCTTGTTGAGCGGCGTTGGTGACACCGTCGAGATTGCTGGTCCCGCCATTTAATATGCGGTTATTGAATACCTGAAGAATGTACTCAGCGGTATCGTTGGCGCAATCTCCGGTACAGCGGCTGACGTTGCCAATGGGCATCGTGCGTTCAATTTCATCGGCCAATACACTGATGGAAGTACAGGTGGCGCAGCCTACCAGAGAGGAGCCAGATGGTGTGCCATTGCCGTCAACGCCATGACAACTAGCACATTGAGCCAGATATTGCTGGCGGCCATTTTCATTGATGGGGCCAATCGGATTAAATTCTTCGCCGGCGGATGCACCGCCAACGTTACCTGAATAATCGTTTGAACAGGCGCCAAGCATTAGTAAGGCTGTAAATACACACAGCCAGTGCAAGGCTCCGGTCGTTAAGCCGGGCTTTGTCTGTTTCATGAGTACCTCTGCATCGTTGCTAATCAAATCCGGCAAGATGTTTTTGTTATTAAGTAACGCTGTTGTCGCGTTTTTAGGGGCTGTTAACGCTGTTTCGATCACGCTGTTACGCGCTGAAAATCTTTTAATCCTGTGTTAACAGATATCTACAGTAGCAAAGTACAGGCGTAAAAGTTGTGACTGAGTTATGAATTCTGATTAATCATCAGAGCGGTACCCTACGCGGAACCCACCCCAGTGCTGTCCATTGACCATGATGGGTACTGACAGGTCGTGCATAACTTCACCTGTGTCGCGTTTGTAGGTCTGTAACAGCATCTCGCGGGTGTTTGATCCGCAGCGTGAACCAGTCCTGTCATTGAAAATTCGTTTCGTGCGGTTGTTGATCAGGTCGGTCTGGTAATCACCGGTCAGAGGTTGGCTGTAGCGCTTATTGTGAGTGGGGAAGTAGCCGTTGGTATCTACCGCGCCAGCATAAGCAAATCCTGGCCGCCGCTGTAATACGGCTTCCTGAATATCCGGCAATACCTTATCGGTAAACTGATCGAAGCGGGTTGAGTGCTTGGGTGGATTGGTATTTGGAATGGGCTGATAGTTCTTATCAAACAAATCGGCTGCACTGATTTGGCCGGCTTGAATGGCTTCTTCGAAACGAGCAGAGATGGCATGGCTGGCCTGTTTTGCTTCAAGTAATGCCTGCTGATGAATGCCGGATAAAGCCTCTTCACCAATGGCTTCATAGATTTGTTCGGCTGTCTCGGATAGCGATAGTGATCGAGCGGATATATTGCTGATGTCTGTTTCGTTTTCCTGTAAGCGCTGGCTGGTTTGTTGCAGGATGTCGGATATCTGATGCACGCCCTGACTGTTAACTTCGACACTTTGGGCAATATCTTTGATAGACGATTGCGTGTCATCAGAGTACTGGAAAATCTCGCTCAGGTGCTCATCAATCTCCCGGATCATTTGAGTAGACTCTGCGATTGTGGTGCTTAGCGCGTTGCTATTGGTAACGGTTTGTTTGATCTCTGAGTTGATTTCAACAACGGTTTTTCCAATCTGCTCAGTGGCATCGGATGTTTTGGCAGCAAGAGCACGAACTTCATCGGCAACCACCGCAAAACCACGGCCTTGCTCACCCGCGCGTGCGGCTTCGATGGCGGCATTCAGTGCTAATAAATTGGTTTGCTCGGCGATATCGCTGATCACTCTGGTTACTGATTGAATCTGGCTTGATTTTGCTTCCAACTGAGATACCAGATCGCTGTTTTCACTGGTTTGTTGTAGTGTTCCTTCCATTTGCGGAAGAATCTTTTCCAATGAATCTTTACCTTTTTGATTGGCTTCTTTAGCGATATCGGATGTTTTGGCCGCCTGGGAGGTTTGCTCAACAATTCTACCGATGCTCTCGCGAATCATCAGAGTTGATTGTATTAATTGTTCGGTGTCGTTCAGTTCATCGTGTATTTTGCCTTTAAGTTGGTCTGCGGCAAATGATACTTCGGCGGCTGCGATAGCGATGTCACCTCCGTAATGAGAAACCGACTCTGCCAGGGAGGGAGGGGTGTTCTGATCTGTGTCGTCGGCTTTTTGGAGCGTCGTGTTGGTTGATTGTTTAAATAACAGAGCCAGAATGACGCTGGAAATGGATGTGGTTAAAAGCAATGGGATGAAAGCCGTTGCGCTGAGTGCTGTAACAAGGCCGGATATGGCAGCGGACAATATGATGGCAAGAAAAAGGCGTATCGGTGTTTTTGACAGATTGTCCATTGTGATTCCCACGGTTAAACGACCAGAGATTCATTGAGCTTAGACAATATCAAGATAAAACGTGTGGGCTATTCGACCAATTATTCGAATTCGGACAAAAATAAGTTTATTGATATGGTGCCCAGGGGGAGACTTGAACTCCCACGGCCGTAAGGCCACTAGCACCTGAAGCTAGCGTGTCTACCAATTCCACCACCTGGGCAAGGCGTTTAGCAATCTTCAATTGAAGAGCTAAATAAAGTGCGTTTTCGAAAAATGCGGCACCAACTGACTTACATTAAACAAGGCTGTTTGTAGTAAGTAGTGGTGCCCAGGGGGAGACTTGAACTCCCACGGCCGTAAGGCCACTAGCACCTGAAGCTAGCGTGTCTACCAATTCCACCACCTGGGCATTTTTCACTTATTGAAAAGTAGAAATTCAATAAGTCATTTTCACTGACCGAGATTCCGAAGCGTACCTGCAATCAAACTGGTACCAGAGGCCGGACTCGAACCGGCACACCCGTTAAGGCGGGGGATTTTGAATCCCCTGCGTCTACCAATTTCGCCACTCTGGCAAATCGGCATCTGCTGTGTCAGTGGCGGCGCATTCTACAGATGAAATTATTGGTGTCAACAGTTTTTTTCTAATGATTTCCTTAACTTAGTGAAACTTATCCGGTAATCTTGCGCACTTCTTAATCAAGGTGTCAGCTGGAAACGACTGGCACTTGTTTCGTCATGATTCCACGACTGCATCAGAAACATGAAAACCAGTGACTTTAATTTTGAATTGCCTGACGAGCTGATCGCTCGTTATCCGATGGCAGAGCGTAGTGCGTCCCGTTTATTGTGCCTGAATGGTGAAAATGGCGGCCTGGCGCATCATATCTTTCGTGATATCGAATCCATGCTTGAAGCAGGTGATTTACTGGTGTTTAACAACACGAAAGTGATTCCTGCACGCCTATATGGTGAAAAAGAAAGCGGCGGCAAACTGGAGGCGTTGATTGAACGTGTTTTAGGCGAGCATGAAGCGTTAGCACACATTAAGTGCTCCCGTTCCCCGAAACCTGGGCAGACGATTTATCTCGGTGGTTCTAAAGAGAAGGGTACCGCGGTTGAAGTGCTGGGCCGTAAAGACGCTTTGTTTCACCTGAAGTTCTCTGGTGACAAACCGTTGCTGGCATTGCTGGATGATGTTGGCCACATGCCATTGCCACCGTATATGGAACGTGATGATGCAGAAGAAGATAAAGAACGTTATCAAACCGTATACGCAGCAAAACCCGGTGCGGTGGCTGCGCCAACCGCAGGGTTGCATTTTGACGATGCATTAATGGCCCGGTTAAAAGATAAAGGCGTTAACTTTGCGTATGTCACTCTGCACGTGGGTGCTGGTACGTTTCAGCCGGTTAAGGTAGATGACGTCACTAATCATCAGATGCACTCTGAGTATATTGAGGTGTCGGCTGAGGTAGTGAATGCCGTTAAAACCACTCGTGCCAACGGCAAGCGTGTTATTGCGGTAGGTACGACTTCGGTACGCAGCCTGGAAAGTGCCAGTCAGCAGGGTGAAATCGCTGAATTTTACGACGACAGCGAAATTTTTATTTACCCGGGTTATCAGTTCCGCAGTGTCGATGCCATGATCACTAACTTTCATCTGCCGGAATCGACGCTGATCATGCTGGTGTCTGCATTCGCTGGTAAGGAATATGTCATGGCGGCTTACGAGCAGGCCATCAATGAGCAGTATCGATTTTACAGTTACGGGGACGCTATGTTTGTGACTCCCCAGCAGCACTTTCAACAAACCCAGAATTTATCAAGTACTAAGTAGCAAGGCACAGGTTATGACTCGCAAATGTTTTATGGATTTTGAGCTGCACTCGGAAATCACCGATGGCAGCAGTCACGCACGTCGTGGCACCTTAAAATTCCCGCGCGGCGACGTACAGACTCCTGCGTTTATGCCGGTGGGTACTTATGGCACGGTAAAGGGCCTGAATCCGGATCAGATCAATGATTTGGGTGCCGATATTATTCTTGGCAATACCTTCCATCTGATGCTGCGTCCGGGAACGGAAATCATCAAGCAGCATGGTGATCTGCACGATTTTATTGGTTGGGATAAGCCGATTCTGACGGACTCCGGAGGTTTTCAGGTATTCAGCCTGGGTGATATGCGCAAAATTACCGAAGAAGGCGTGACGTTTCAGTCTCCGGTGAATGGTGAAAAAGTGCTGATGACGCCGGAAAGTTCGATGCAGGTTCAGCGTGATCTGGGTTCGGATATCGTCATGATTTTTGATGAGTGCACGCCGTATCCGGCCACCGAGAAAGAAGCCGCCGATTCCATGCGAATGTCGCTGCGTTGGGCTAAACGCTCCAAAGATGCTCATGGTGATAACCCATCTGCTTTGTTTGGCATCATTCAGGGTGGTATGTACGAAGACCTGCGTGATGAATCACTCGAAGGGCTGACCGATATTGGCTTTGATGGCTATGCCATAGGTGGTTTGAGCGTCGGTGAGCCAAAGCCGGATATGATGCGTGTTTTGAAGCACACTGCGCCGAAAATGCCAAAAGATAAGCCGCGCTACCTGATGGGTGTCGGCAAACCAGAAGATCTGGTGGAAGGCGTTCGTCGTGGGGTCGATATGTTCGACTGTGTGATGCCAACCCGTAATGCCCGCAATTCACACCTGTTTACATCAACCGGAGTGCTGAAGATTCGTAATGCTGCGAACCGCACCAGCACTGAGCCGGTAGACAGTGAATGTGATTGCTACACCTGTAAAAATTTCACCCGTGCTTACCTGCATCATCTGGATAAGTGTAAAGAAATTTTAGGTGCCACTTTAAATAGCATTCATAACCTCCATTATTACCAGACATTGATGGCTGGTTTGCGCCGCTCTCTGGAAGAAGGTACATTTGCCGACTTTGTTGATGAGTTCTATGCCAAGCGAGGCATGGAAACACCGCCATTAGAAACCGTTACTGAAGCGGAATAATTCAGAAAAATATTTCGGAATTAATTAAACCGATGCCGTGTGGCATCGACATTATTGTTACCAAGTTGGGGAAATCTGAATGAAATTTTTGTTCGCCGTACTGGCATTAGCAACATCACCACTGGCTCTGGCTGAAGGTGCTGCAGCACAACCTATGGGTGTGACGGGTCAGTTGATCTTTCTGGGCGGCTTCCTGTTAATTTTCTATTTCTTGCTGTGGCGTCCACAAAGCAAGCGCCAGAAGGAACATAAAAACCTGATTGGTGGTCTGAGCAAAGGCGATGAAGTGGTAACGGCCGGTGGTATTCTGGGCAAGGTAACCAAGGTCACTGATGATTTTATCGTCGTTGAGGTGGCAAATGGCGTGGAACTGCCGGTTCAGAAAATCGCGGTAACGGCGGCTCTGCCAAAGGGCACGATCAAAGAAATCAAAGCGTAAAACGCTGAACTAAACCCGGCTTTCATCCGATAGCCGGGTTTCTTTTTATCAGACGCTCTCGAAATAAAGGAAAAGGGCACTTGTATGCTCAATAAAACCCCCATCTGGAAACACATTCTGATTGTGCTGGTGTTGCTGCTGTCAGCAATTTATGCAGCACCTAACCTGTATCCGCCGGATCCGGCTATTCAGGTGACTCCGGCACGTTCAGGCGCCGAAATGAGTGAAGCCACGCTGGAGCGTGTGCGCAGTGCTCTGGCGAATAAACAAATCGAATTCTTTGGCGAAGAGGTGAATGGGGCTACGGCGTTATTCCGCTTAACCCAAACTGATCACCAGTTACCTGCGAAAGCCGCCGTGCAACGTTTGTTAGGGGATGAGTTTATTGTGGCTCTGAATCTGGCACCAACCACGCCGGATTGGTTGTTGGATCTGGGTGCTGGTCCGATGACACTGGGTCTGGATTTGAGTGGTGGTGTGCACTTCCTGATGGAAGTGGATATGGAAGACTACTTAGCCGGTAAGTTTAAAAACTACCGCAATGAATTGCGTAACAAGCTGCGTGAAGAAAAACTGAAATATCGCCGCATTCAGGTTGAAGGTTCGGTGTTGCGTATCAGCTTTAAAGACGAAGCGGTACGCGATGAGGCGTCTGATTTTATTGCCCGCACCTACAACGAATTTATTCGCAACAGCGAAGACAATGGTGAGTTTTATGATTTGGTATTGCGCGTTACTGAGCAACGCATCAAGTCATTTGAAGACTATGCCATCAAGCAAAACCTGACGACCATCCGTAATCGTGTGAATGAGCTGGGTGTCGCTGAGCCTCTGGTGCAACGTCAGGGCCGTAATCGTATTGTGGTTGAACTGCCGGGTGTTCAGGACACTGCCGAAGCGAAGAAAATTCTGGGTAAAGCGGCAAATCTTGAGTTTCGTTTAGAAGCGGAGCCAGGTGCCAGCCGTTTCTCCACTGAAGAATACCCATTCCGGAATGATGAGTTCCGCACGGCTCGCCTGCAGAAAACCATTATCACCACCGGTGACAGTGTTACCAATGCGCAGCCATCATTTGATGAAAATGGCTTCCCGCAGGTCAATATTGATCTGGATTCCAAGGGCGGCGCACGCATGACCCAGGTGACGCGTAAAAACATCAAGCGTCGAATGGCTGTGTTGTTTGTCGAGCGCAAACCGAAAACCACGTATGAAATGGTTGATGGTGTTGAAACGCCAAAAACCGTTCAGGTCGTCGAGAAGTCCATTATCTCTCTGGCAACGATTCAAAGTACGTTAGGCTCCAGCTTCCGTATCACTGGTCTGGAAACGGCAGAGGCATCTGAGCTGGCGCTGTTGTTACGTGCCGGTGCGTTAGCGGCTCCGATGTTCTTCGTTGAAGAACGCACGGTAGGCCCAAGCCTGGGTAAGGAAAATATTGAACTGGGGACACAATCTGTAGCGCTGGGTCTGGCCTTGGTGCTGGTGGCCATGGTGGTGTTCTATCGTCTGTTTGGCATGGTAGCGAACGTTGCTCTGGTTGCTAACCTGGTGATTCTGATTGCCCTGATGTCAATCATTGGTGCAACGTTAACCCTGCCGGGTATCGCCGGTATCGTGTTAACCGTTGGTATGGCGGTGGATGCTAATGTATTGATTTTCTCTCGGATACGCGAAGAACTATTAGCGGGGCGCTCGCCACAGCAAGCCATCCATGAAGGTTATGACCGTGCATTTGTGACCATTCTGGATGCTAACTTAACCACCTTGCTGGTAGCAGTGATTCTGTTCGCAGCGGGAACCGGTCCGGTGAAAGGTTTTGCGGTAACCCTGTCCTTCGGCATTATCACCTCTATGTTTACTGCCATCGTACTGACCCGTGCGATTATCAATGCCATTTATGGTGGCCGTCGTATTGATTCACTGTCTATCGGAGGTCAGTCATGAGCAAGGTACCTTCCTACGATTTTATGAAGCTGCGCATGGCAGCATTGGCATTATCGGCCTTGTTGATCATTGCTTCGATTGGCTCTCTGGCGACTCAGGGGTTAAATCTTGGACTGGATTTCACCGGCGGTACGCTGTTGGAAGTTGAATACCAGCAGCCAGAAAATCTGGATCAGATCACTCAGGTGCTGAATAACGCCGGCTATAAAGACGTTGTTGTTCAGAACTTTGGTTCTGAAACCGACTTGCTGGTGCGTATGTCTGAAGCATTTCGCGACGATCTGGGCAACGAAGTGCTACAGGTTCTGCAACAAGCGGTTGAAGGCAATGAAATTACCCTGAAGCGTTCTGAATTTGTAGGCGCTAATGTGGGTGAAGAATTACGTGACCAGGGTGGTTTGGCCCTGTTGCTGGCCCTGTTTATTGTCATGATTTACGTTGCTGCGCGTTTCCAGTTTAAGTTCTCTGTTGGTGCAGTCGCCGCGTTATTCCACGATGTTGTGATTATTCTTGGCTTCTTCTCGTTGTTCCAGTGGGACTTCGATTTAACCGTGTTGGCAGCGTTGCTGGCCGTGATTGGTTACTCGTTGAACGATACCATTGTTGTGGCAGACCGTATTCGTGAGAATTTCCGCATTGTGCGTAATGGTGGCCCGGTTGCGGTGATCAATGAATCACTCAATCAGACCTTGGGTCGTACCATTATGACCTCATTAACGACCGCTCTGGTGTTGGCTGCGCTGATGTTTGTGGGTGGTGAGCTGATTCATAACTTTGCACTGGCGTTAATGATTGGTGTGGTTGTTGGTACGTATTCTTCGATTTATGTCGCAGCGAATATTCTGCTGATGATGAATATCAGTCGTGAAGATCTGATGCCACCTGAGCTGGAAGAAGAGGAAGACGATCGCCCATAGTATGGTTTTCGTCTGAAAGCTTTAAGCCCCGTTAGCATTCTGTTAACGGGGCTTTTGTTTGTTGGCGGGGATTAAATTTATTGTTTTGCTTGTTCAAAAGAACGGTAAAACGATTCAAATTCCTGAGCTGGCAAAGGTTTGCTGTAAAAATACCCCTGGGCCTCATTGCAGCCAATACTTTTTAAAAACTGAGCCTGTTGCTCTGTTTCAACGCCTTCGGCAATGACTTTGAGGTTGAGTGTTTCAGCCAGTGCCATGATGGTTCGGGCAATGGCCATGTCGTCCGGGTCGTTGGGAATATCTCGTACAAATGACTGGTCAATTTTAAGTTTACGGACTGGGAGCTTTTTCAGATAACTCAGTGATGAATAGCCGGTACCAAAGTCATCAATGGCTAGCTCAATGCCCATTGCATCCAGTGTTTTCAGCTGATGGATGGATGACTCATGCTGCATTACAAATGTTTCTGTCACCTCAAGTGCTATCTGATCTGCTGTCAGATTGAATTTGGTTAACAGACCCAGCACTTCATTCGTTAACTGTTCATGAGTGATCTGTGGTCCGGCAATATTGACCGCAACCGGACCAAATTTGAGTTCTTTTTGTTGCCAGTGATGTATTTGTTGTGCCGCTTCGTGCAGAACCCATGAGCCAATTTTGTGAATAATGCCGGTTTCTTCTGCGACAGGGATAAATTGATCCGGCGGTACCGATCCCAGTTTTTGGTTTGTCCAGCGAATCAGTGCTTCAGCACCAATTAACTGACCACTGACGAGATCAATTTGTGGCTGGTAGTGCAGAGTGAATTCGTTACGGCGAATAGCGTGGCGAAGTTCAGTTTCAAGCTCAACGCGTTTGATCACTTCTTTGGTGAGTTGTTCGGTATAAAACTGGAAGTTGTTTCGACCTTGTTGTTTGGCCCGATACATGGCTGTGTCGGCATTCTTTAATAGTTCTGTTGCTGTTTCGCCATCGGCCGGATACAGGCAGATACCAATGCTGGCAGAAATCTCTACCTGGCCACCATCAATATCGATAGGGTTCTGAAGGGTTTTTAATATTTTGCGGGCCAGTCTGGCGGCTTTGTCGGCGGAGGTTACATCATCAAATAACAAGACAAACTCGTCGCCACCCACTCGGGCAACGGTATCTTTTTCTCTGATGGTGCTTTCAAGAATTTTAGCTGTGTTCGTAAGAAGATCATCGCCAGCAAGGTGACCACGGCTGTCGTTGATGTTCTTGAAATTGTCGAGATCCAAAAACATTAAGGCAAATGCTTTATGGCTTCGGTCTGCGTGTTTAACGGCCTGATCCATGCGTTCGATCAGTAAAGAGCGATTGGGTAGATTGGTGAGGGTGTCGTGATAAGCCAGGTGAAAAACTTCCTGTTGGGACTTTTTAATCTGACTAATATCTGAAAATACCGACACGTAGTGGCAAAGTTCATGGTTGTCATCCAACACCGCGCTGATCGTTTGCCAGACAGGGTACAGGCTTTCGTCTTTTCGTTTGTTGATTAGTTCACCACTCCAGCGTCCAAGGTGTGTCAGTTCAAACCACATTTCCCGGTAAAATGATTCATCCTGAATGCCGGACTTAAGAGCAGATGTTGGTTTACCTTTAATTTCATCCGCGCTGAATCCGGTAATCTCACTAAATGCTTTGTTCACCTGAATGATGTTGGTTTGTTTGTCTGTAATAACGACACCCTCAGCAGTATTTTCAACCACGCTTGCGGAAAGCCTGAGTGCATTTTCGGATTCACGTCGCTTGGTAATGTCTCGACCGACACCAAGGACGCCCAATAGGGTGCCGGTAACTTGATCATAAATGGGGGTTTTAATGGTTTCTAATAGAACCCTTTCTCCGGTTGACGCGAAGGTAACCCACTCCTCATTGACCAGTGGTTGGTTAGCCTTCATGGCATTGAGATCGTGTTTTCTGAAAAAATCAGCCAGTTCCTTATCAACAAAGTCATAATCGGTTTTATTGATAATATCTTTTTCTTCGGCGCCAAAGAAAAGTTCAAAACGGTGATTACACAGCAGATAAACCCCTTTTGGGTTTTTTATCCAGACCAGATCCGGAATGGTGCTCATTAACAAGCGTAAAAAGCTGGTTTGCTCTTCCAGTTGGCTGCTGATTGCCTGTATTTTGAAATTTTTCCTGGCCAGGAAAATGCTGATTCCTGCCAGTGTAAAAAAAACCAACAGTAAGATAATTAATGAATCAAGGTGCTGGTATAACAGGGAGGTTTTATAGTTTATCCAGACTGTATTTTTCGGAGCTGACTGCTCAGTTATCTTAAACTCTTTTATTTTTTGGTGGTTAAGCATCACCCGGTTCGGGCTTTGTGAAAGTATTGGGATCTTTGCGATTGGCTTGCCGCTCAGAACGTCCCGGGCAATTCTGCCCGCCTGGTATCCTTGCTCCTGATGGCTGACAACAACTCCACCCATAAGGCCCGACTCAATGCCATGCTCCCAGGTGTGAAGGATTGGGGTCTGCGTGTGGCTGGTTATAAATTTTAAGCTGTCTTCAAAAGACAATGTTTTGTTGTGCTTGTCTTTAAAAGCTGAGATCAGCAACAGGATATCTTGATTGGACAGCTCATTTAGCTTTTCGCCCAGCTGGCGCCAGCTCAGTTCGCTGAGCATGATGATATGGCTGTTCAGGTTTTGGGATGTTTTGAGTGCATTTTTTGCCGCGGATAGATCGGACAGTGAAGGAATGCGGTTGTCGGCCAGGATATGAATATTTGTTCTTTCTGGCATTAATTTTTGGCTGAGTTTGAGAGTTTCAGAAAACGAGGGGGCCTCAACTACACCGCTGATCAAAGGATTTGATTCAAGTGATTTTGCTTTTTCAATGTTGTTGACGCCAAGGAATACCAGAGGAGTCTCTGGGAATAGCTTATTTTGATGGGTGACAGCGAAATTCAGCGCATTGTCATCACTGGTAATGATCAGGTCATACGTGGGCCTGAAGCTCAATTTGTAATCTAAGAAGTCGTAATAATGATCTCGCACCTGCTGGTCATTCAGGCGCTTGCTATCCATATATTCGATTTCGATGACTGGTCTGTTGCCATCCTCAAAAGCAGACTTGATACCAGAAAGAACCTTCTCTGAGGTTGGGAAGCCAGGGTGATATGAGTATAAAAGTAATAAGCGCTTTCCTGAAAGTGAATCAGGTTGAGCATGGCACAGGGTGAAAATAAACAGGCTGATGACTGCTGTCAGGAGTTTACCCAAGAGCTTCTCTCTTTTTCTATGGATGAACCTGAGCGCATAAATCACAATGCGCCCAGATTATAAGTATAGACAGAGATTCGGGAGAGGTTGTGTCGTTTGAGTGGTGCTCTCAGGATTTGCTGATGATGTTGCCTGCGTGTAATCCACACTCTTTGTGGCCGGCACCTTCCCACCACCAGCGACCTTCACGTTCGTGCTGGTTCGGCAGTGTTGCGCGTGTACAAGGTTGGCAACCAATGCTGACGAAGCCCTGTTCGTGCAGTTTGTTGTAAGGTACATCGAATACTTTGATGTATTCCCATACCTGAGCAGACGTCCATAACGCCAGTGGGTTGTATTTGATTAAGGTGCCGTTGCGGCCAGGAAATGCGCCATCTTCTTCAATCAGATTAACGTCGCTTCGGGTTCCCGGGCTTTGATCGCGGCGCTGGCCTGTGATCCAGGCATCCAACGTGGCCAGTTTGTTACGGAGAGGGGCGATTTTACGAACGCCACAGCATTCCTGGTGGCCGTCTTCATAGAAGCTAAACAACCCTTTTTCACGAACAAAATCCTGTAGTGCTTTTTGATCAGGAGTCTGGATATCGATTGTGATGTTGTAATGCTTACGAACCTTCTCGATAAATTCGTAGGTTTCAGGATGGAGGCGGCCAGTATCCAGTGTGAATATTTTGACATCTGGGTTGATCTTAACTGCCATATCAATCAAAACAACATCTTCGGCACCGCTGAAAGAAACCGCAATCGCATCATGTTGTTCCAAAGCATGGCGAATCAGTTCTTTAGGACGCTTGTCGGCAAATTGCTCATTTAATTCGGTCAGATTGTCAGTCATGGGATGCTCATCTGCTAAAGGTTAGCCGCTGATTAGTCATTAGTTAGTATTGGGGCGGCAATATAACGATGTAGGCTAACATGATCTTGATAGTTCATTTAATAATATAAAGTAATATTTGATGGTGTTGTTTGTTATAAGGTCTGGCTTAATTCCTAATCAGATGCGCTCTGTTGGTTGAGTATTTTGAGGCTAATCGCTAGAGTACGCGCCATTATCAACAACACACTATTAACAACAGAAGTTATTTGGAGTCGTCATGGAAATCGCATGTCTTGATCTGGAAGGGGTATTGGTACCAGAAATCTGGATCGAATTTGCCAATAAAACCGGTATTGAAGAGCTGAAGGCAACGACTCGAGATATCCCTGATTACGATGTCCTGATGAAGCAGCGCCTGCGCATTCTGGACGAAAACAACCTGAAAATTCAGGATATTCAGGAAGTGATTGCTACGCTGGCACCTTTAGAAGGTGCACGTGAATTTGTGGATTGGCTGCGCGAGCGCTTTCAGGTCATTATCCTATCAGACACGTTTTACGAGTTCTCTCAACCATTAATGCGTCAGCTGGGCTTCCCAACCTTGTTCTGTCACCGTCTGATTACCGATGATGAAGGCCGCGTGGTCGATTATAAACTGCGCCAGGCGGATCCAAAGCGTCAGTCTATTCGTGCTTTGCAAACCATCTATTACCGCACTATTGCTGCGGGTGATTCCTATAATGACACCACTATGTTGGCGGAAGCCGATGCCGGTATTCTGTTCCATGCGCCGCAGAATGTGATTGAAGAGTTCCCTCAGTTCCCGGCTGTTCATACTTATGAAGATCTGAAGAAAGAGTTTATTAAAGCCAGTAATCGTGACCTGACGCTTTAAGCTGTTTGAGCGGCCTGTGTTTTCAGCGCAGGCCGTGTTCCGATAATTGTCAGATTGGTGTTGTCAGAATCTTTCCAACTTTATTCAGAATCTCCTGATACTCGTCATCAGCGGTTGAGTCGACAGTAATACCGCCGCCGCCCCAGCAGGTTGCTCCGTCTTTGGTTGCGATAATGCTGCGAATCAGAATGTTAAAATCCGCGTGACCTGCATCATCAAAATAGCCTAATGAGCCGCAATAAAGCCCGCGAGGCTGATGTTCAAGCTCTTTAATGATTTCCATTGCACGTTTCTTGGGTGCTCCGGTAATCGAGCCTCCGGGGAAGGCATCCATGATGATGTCGGCAGCACTTTTATCCGGATGTTTCTCAGCACTGATGGTGCTCACCAGGTGATGAACGTTTGCGTGCGACTCCAGCTCAAACAGTTTCTCCGTTTTAACGCTGTGTGGTAATGCATTGATGCTCAGGTCATTTCTGAGCAGGTCAACAATCATCAGGTTTTCAGCTTGATTCTTCAGGCTGGAGGATAGCTGTTGGGCAAGTTGTAGGTCTTCTGAGTCCGTTTTTCCTCTCGGTATGGTGCCTTTGATTGGGCTGGTTTCAATGTAATTGCCATCAATACGAATAAAGCGCTCAGGACTGACGCTGAATAGCGTGTGTTTTGATGATTTCAGATAGCCACCGAACCTTGGGTTAAATGCTTCTAGCAAGGGGAGTGGAGAAGCATCACAAAGATTGTCGCTGCAAGTGAAAGGCATGGTCAGGTTGATTTGGTAGCAATCACCAGATTTAAGGTAGTTCTGAACCTGCTCAAAAGCCTGCTGATAATCAGACCTGCACCAGGTTGAAAACCACTTTCTTGGTATTGGTTCGTAGTCAGTTGTGAGTTTATTGGTTGAAACTGACTTGTCATTGCTCAGTTTATATAGAGGCGCCAGCCAATCGTTAATCTCAAGTTCTGATAATGCATTTGGATTTTGTAGGTAGGTAGTCCCTGATTCAATATCCAAAAGCAAGCTACAGGGGTAATAGAAGAATTCTGCGGCCTCATGTGCTGATTGTGTGTTGTTGGGGTATTCAATATAACCGGCCCAGCCGCTCTGAAAATGCTTGTGGTTATCCGTCTTGGCTTTTTTGAGGTGTTGGTTTGGCAGTGAGTTGATCTGTGAGGAGCTATTGGTTGGTGAATAGCTCATAACCCAGACTCCGTCAAAGCATAACAGTATTGGGTTATCCAACTTGGCCAGCGTTTGCAGGGCTGAGGTCGGGGGTATTTGTAACTTTTGATGCGACATTTTGAGCCAGTTTCTGGGGTGCTAACTTCTTTCAAGTTATTGAAAATTAAGGTTTTTTGGTTTTTTTAGTGTCTTTGTTATCGTTGAGAATACACGAAATTCAGCTAACAACGTTAAGTTATGTAAAAAACCGCTGGACACCTTAAATGGGTCGTAATAGATTATTCGCATTCTCCCATATCACTGGGAAAACAAGAATAATAAAAAGTGAATCAAACGACCTAGAGTCCTCACTTTAAAAAGTTAATCGAATTCATCCGTCTTACTGCATATTGTTGTGAGTCGGTGATAGGGCAGGACAAGCCCGACTTACTTAAGTAGAACAATAAAATTGGAGTGTACACTCACATGAAATTCTTAAAGAAAGCTACTCTCGCCGCTGCTGTTGCAGTTGCTCCGTTTGCTGCGCAAGCAGAGCTGAAGGCTATGGATGATGCAATGATGTCTGCTACCACTGGTCAGGCTGGTGTAACCATTGAGATCGATATGGATGCATCTGGTATTACTGTTGGTGAGGTTGCGTACACTGACCAAGGTACACTGGTATTAGAAAATATTCAGGTTAGTGAAACAGACATCACTCAAACAATTGATGTGCTGGCTGATGGTTCTTTGCAGATTGGCATGGAGACTTCTAACAACTTGACTATCGATATCGGTAACGGTGTTGAAGCGGGTTCGAGTGCGGTAGCTCTGCGTAGCACTGCAGGCGAGCAGACTGAAGTTGTGAACGACGTACATTTGGTTGTTGATCTGCAAAGCAATGATACAACAATTGTGAACATGGCTGCTGCTGGTGCTGCTGCTAACTACAACATCACTCAAACTTTTGACAATGGTGCTGGTGTAACTTCAAGTGCTGCAGCTGGTTCTGCTGTGATTCTGGCTGATATGGATGTGCGCATTGTTGATTTAGATGTGGGTGCATTTGGTTATACTCAGGCACAAGCTGATGTTCGTGGTAGTGCTTCTGCTGCAAACTATGCAACTGGCTATGCAGCTCTGAGCGATCAGAATGGTAATGGCCTGGCTGATGAGCAAGCAGCTTACACTGCAGCAAACGCTTTTGATGCTGATAATGATGGTGCTATTGCAGGTTCTGAGCTGACTGCTCTGCAGGGTGCTATCGCCGGTGGTTCAGCTGTTAAACTGAACAACATCACTTTTGATAACGGTTCTGGTGGTGCTGTTAACGTTCAGCAAACTATCTGGGCTGACAGCAATGGTGTCTACATCGCTATGGGCGATATCGACGGTACTCTGAATGTTGGCGGTATCGAAATTGGTGGTGCTTCTATCGGTTCTGTTGCGGTAAGTGATATCCAATTGGGTGGTTTGACTCAGCGTATTTACGGTCATAACTAATCTCAGTTGATTGTTAAAAAGAACCCGCCTCGGCGGGTTTTTTTGTGCTTTTAGGAAGTGTAAATGTTTCAGAAAAGGTCAGTTATTGTTGAAAAGTGACGTTTTTTGGCTTGGTAGATTATGTGAAATTATGTAACATTGAGCTCAAACATAAATAAGAAAAAATAGTATGTTTATCATTCTCCTGGGGTCAATCATTGCTTTCGCAATGGTTAATGAGTTTTCAATCGTTTCCGATCGAGAGCAAGGTGATACGTTTTATCGTGTTGCTGTTGGGCAAGATGGTCAATACGATCAGCTGGTCAATGTAGAGCCTCTGTCCGTACAAAAATTCAACAACGTTGTTCGTCAGGCTTACGACTACTCTTGTGGCTCCGCTGCATTGACCACCTTGCTTGATTATTACCTGGGTCGGAATTTCCAGGAGCGTCAAGTAATGGAAGGCCTGCTGCGTTTTGGTGAAACAGAGCGTATCGTGCAACGACGCGGATTTTCTCTGCTGGACATGAAGCGACTGGTAACAGCGTTAGGTCATCCGTCGGGTGGCTTTAAAGCTGAAGCATCAGATCTCGAAGAATTAGACCATCCGGCAATTGCGCCAATCGAATATGCAGGCTTTAAACACTTCGTTGTGATACGTACGGTTTATGAAGGCCGTGTTTATGTCGCTGACCCAGCTCTGGGCAATATTAGTTTCACCATGAGTCGCTTTCTGGAAGTGTGGGATAATAATGTATTGTTTATCGTTTTCCCTAACGGCCATAAACCTGCCAGTGGCCTTGAGCTGCGTGAAGAAGACATGCGTTACGTTTCTGATTACATCATTGCCGAAAATACCTATAAAGAATTTCCCTTCTTCCAAATCCGCTTTGAAGATCTGATTACCAATCAAATTGCACAACTCTGGAATAATGCCCGCTCAACGTTAGAAGTGAAGCTGGATGAAAACGGGGAGGAGGTGCTGAATGAAGACGGTAATCCGGTGCTTGAGTATAAAATTGAAACTGAAGCCGATGGTTTAAGTCAGGAAGACTTTAATATTCGCTACAACACCACAAATCCTAATGAGCGCATCGAAAAAACATTGCGCTTCAGAAGAAAATAATAACGATACAGGGCAAGGTACATGTTTATTCGAACCACATTGGTTTTGCTGCCACTTTTGGCTGCTGTTGCTCCGGCAAATGCTGATTCGCAGGATTTAAACAAGGCACGTGAAGCATTAGCAAAGCAGGATAGTGATGCTGATACCGAAAAAGCATTGGAACAGGTTTTTGAGGCGGCTGAGAAAAATTATTCGTTATTAAAACGTGGTGGTATGTCGCTTAATTATAATTTCGACTACAGCTACTTTGGTGATCAGCGAATCAACCTGGTGGTTGAAACTCCGTTGGATGAAGATGGCCAGCCAACGGGGAGTCAGATTATTCGTAATGCAGACGTCACGCCGGTAGCCTCGCATACTTTTACAAACTCGATTACGTTTGATTATGGCTTGTATGACAATATTACTTTAAGTGGTCGTTTGCCGTTGGTGGCTAAATTTGAAACGGGTGATGAAACCCGTGCTTATTCTATTGGTGACTTAACGGGCACAACTCGCTGGCAGCCATTTGAGTATATACCTGGAAAAATGTCATCGACTTTTTTCGGTACGATGCGCTTAAAGACGGGTGATAGCCCATATGAGATTGATCTGGCTCGCCGTCTTTCTACCGGGTCCGGTACCAATGGCCTGAGTGCTGGTGTTAGTGTTTCAAAAGTTCTCGATCCGGTGGTGTTATTTGGATCGGGTACTTTGGGGTATAACTTCCCGGAAAAAGGGTTGGATCAGGTTCGAGGTGGAGCTGTTCTTGAGGAGGTTCACCCTGGTAATAATTTATCTTTTTCAATGGGCTTTGCTTATTCCTTATCTTACGATGTTTCGTTAAGTGCGTCGTTCCAGGGTTCCTATAATGATGAGACTCGTTTTGTTCTGGATCAGGGAGGGGAAACCCGTAGCTCCACTGTTGGTAGCCAGATGACGGGCATTATGAACTTTGCCCTGGGTGTCCGCGTTTCACCTAAAACCATCGCTAACATTAATGTGGGTTATGGTGTTACGGAACTGGCTCCGGATATTATTCTTGGCCTGTCATTGCCGATTGATATTGAAGGTGTTAAACCTTCTTCCAGTAACTGATCAGTCACAGAAGAAAAATAATAATGACTATCACCAAACGTTACGCCCAAAGATGGATTGCCGCTGGTAGTGCTTTTTTGTTTTGTGGTTTGATTAATCAGGCTTCAGCTCAGTTGTCACAGAATTTATTTCTGGACACAAAGGCCATGGCGCTGGGTAATGCAGTGACTGCAGACCCGGTTGGTATTATGGATATCCATTTTAACCCGGCGGGCCTGACAAAGCTGGATGGTCGCCAGATACAATTTCAGATGATGAATGTTGTGCTGGCTGCTGAAGCTGAGTTTGCATTGCCTAAAGATTACAATGAAGACGACGCAGGATTGTTAAATGTTGCGGATGATCCGATTTTAAAAGAAGGAAAAAGTCGTGCGACAGCTGCAGCTTATATTCCTGGAGTCGGTCTGCAAGAGCTGTCTCTGCCTATATTAACCCTACCTACTGGTGGTATTTCCATTAAACCGCCAGGTTCTAAATTTACCTTTGCGAATGCGGTTTACGCGCCTATGGCTGCAGGTTTTGCCAAGGCTGATGATGATCCGGGTCGTTACCAGGCGAAGCAGGTGGCCCTTCAGCGCTTTACCTATTTATCTCCCTCGTTTGGTTATCAGGTAACCGATGAGTTTTCCGTGGGTGCCAGTTTTCTTTTCTCTCATCAAGCGGTAGCTGTTGTTCAGGATTTACGTGCACCCAACGTATTGCTGGGTGTAATTGAAGAGTTACAGGGGGCATTTGGCTGTTTTGATGATGATGGAAATAACACCGGAAATGACCCACTGGCACCTTTGGTAACTTTGTGTGGTGGTGATGTTGGCCCTTATGACGACATTGGTGAATTAAGTGTGACCACTGAGGAAAGCTTATCACCATCCTTTAATGTTGGATTTTTATGGGAGCCAACGGATTGGTTCGGCTTTGGTGTTGGCTATCAGAGTGAGGCGACCAGTAATCTTAAAGGGACCTTTGAACTGAATTACGATGACGAATTTTCGGGTTTCTTCCGTAAGTTCCGTTCGTCTATTGTGGGAGCAATTGGTGGTGCTATTTTTGGTTTACCTGATGGGCGAACAAAAGAAGCTGGTAATGTCTCGATTGAATTAACTTACCCGCAGCACTTACAGGTCGGTACTAAATTCCGCTTCCTGGATAAGTTTCAGATCAATGTTGATGCTGGCTGGACAGATTTTGAAAAGTGGGACTCCTTATTGCTGGAGTTTGATCGCCCAGTAAGCTTCCTGGGAACGGCAAGAACTTTAGCACCTGGCTTGGTGACGAATACTACATTAGAACAGCCAATGAATTTCCAAAGTGTTTGGAGTTTTGGCTTTGGTTTTCAGTATGACTTGAATTCTCGTGTTCAGTTGCGCGCTGGTTATGAGCCACGGCAAACCTCAATACCAGATGATGCTCGCAGTTTGCAGGCGCCTTTGGGGTATGCAGAACTCTACAGTTTGGGTATGGGCTATCAGTGGGATCTGGATACTGTGATTGATTTCTCCCTGAGCTTTATGCAATCTAAAGAAACGATTCTTGCAGATCCTCAGGGGTCTACGGACTTCCCGAACTCCAGTAATTCACTTAACCGGAATTGTTTAACCTGTACGGTAACGAACCCATACCCAGGTTTGGATGTTAAAACTAAGTTGACGATTGGTGCGGCTGGTTTTAGTTTCAGAACGAAGTTTTAATGAAGATGGAATGCGTTTGCCTGAAATAATACGCCGTTTATATTTTTTGTTCGTTATGGTTTTGAGTGCGCAAGTCATCGCCGAACAAGAATATTTTACCTGGGTTGATGCTCAGGGGCGTATCCACAACACTCCGGTGGAGCGTAAAGAGAAAAACTCACAGGAAAACCCCCTTCCTGAGTCGTCGTTTGATGAGTCTGAATCAATTGAACAACCGATTGTGGATGGCTTTTTAACGGAAGAAGAGTTCGAAGAAAAGCGTGAACAATACGAATCTGATAATCCGCCGTTTTATACCTTTGTTGATGAAACGGGTCGCTTGCGTGCTCAGCCGATTATTGATTCTGAAATTGTTGTAGAAGAATCGTATACGCCGCAAACGTTTGATCATATTCTTGCGCCGCCTTTTCGGGTGCCGGCTTTTATGAAAAGTCAGTGCTGTTCTCGTTATCAGAACTATTTTAAAGAAAACGTGCCTGCCGACAAAAAAGTAAACTTCACTGGTTTTCTGAATGCGGTTCCGCTGTCGACGAAAGCGGGCGCTAAACCTGCCTGGTATGTCTCGCTGGATCGTTCGCCGAAGTCAGTAGGAGCCACTTTGGATTTGAGTCTGACTTTTCGTGGTTTGGATGAGACCCCAATTGCATTGATTGCTGTTGATGCTCAATACCGTGCTTTACACTTTATTCCCGCATTAAACCGCATTTCACATCCTGAAAGTTGGCTCGGTGCTCCTTACCAGCAAGCCGATATCCGCAGTGAGGACCCATTGTTGGCTGGATTTATAGTGTATTTCCCTCAGGGGCATGCTGCTTCTGCATCAATGGATGTAGAATGGCATTATGGAAAAACATCAGATTAATTTTAAAACAGCCAGCTTTCATCAGCATGGCTGGTTATATCAATATCGGCCGATATCATCCGGTGATGCCATTCGTCGATTGGTTCTGGTTCACGGGGCGGGTGTTGCCGGAGAGTTAAGCTGGACGTTTGTGGCCAACTATCTGACCTCATGGGATGAAGTGCTTATTCTCGACCTTGCCGGAATGGGTGGGGCAGAATTTCTCCACTCTCCAGTACAACCACACGTCCACGATTATTCTTTGCAGCTGCTGGAATTGGTTGAGGCATTAGATTGGCTTGAGTTTGATCTTGCTGGTTATTCCTTTGGTGGCATGGTCGCCGTTGAATTCTTGCAGAATCATTTTTCGCTGGTTTCTGGCAATGATTTTTCCGGACTGCTGTTTCTGCTTGAGCCTGCGATGTTGTTTTCTTCTCAGGTTGAGCACCTTGAGCAAAAGGCTGATGAGTACGCGAGTATTGCGGATGCACTGCTTAAACGTCCGAATGATCTTGATGTATATCGGCAGTTTCTCGATTCGGTATCACCAAATCGCAAGCCAAATCCTCAGGCAGAACAACTGACCATGGAGCGCTTACAGGATCAGCCGCAGTCATTTTCGTCGGTGCTTTATGCGGTTGAGGCGTATTTGAAGCGACATTTGAATACGTTTGTAGACTGGCGCTCTCCTTGGCCAGGAGTCAGTTTTTTTGGTGGATTGGCACCTGAGCCAATGAAACAGCGACATAAGAAGCTTGCAGCTGATTCGGTGCAATGGGATTGCCTGGAACTGCCAGGAGCCGATCACAGTCTGGTATTTACCAAGCCGCGTGGCATTGCCCGAAAAATGAATGAGGTAAAGCTGGCGGCTATAGCGCAGTCAGCTCTGCAGTCGCCTCTTTAAGCCAGTTTCGGCCAATATCCGGGTTGAAATCTCTTCAATGGATTTGTCGGTGGTGCTGACGAACGGAATCTTTTCACGCTCAAATAAGAACTCCACTTCATCGACTTCGTGATAACACTGCTTCAGTGATGAATAACGGCTATTGGCGCGGCGTTCATTGCGTATAGCGGCTAAGCGGTCCGGGTCAATGGTTAAACCAAATAGCTTGGAACGATGTTGCGATAAACTTTCGGGCAGTTTCAGGTCGTCCATGTCTTCTTCGGTCAGCGGGTAATTAGCGGCTTTGATGCCAAATTGCATGGCCATATACAGGCTGGTCGGGGTTTTGCCGCAGCGCGAGACACCCACCAAAATGACATCGGCATCTGCGTAATGACGTGTACGCGCGCCATCATCGTTATCGAGTGCAAAGTTAACCGCCTCAATCCGGGCAACATAGTTGTCACTGTCGGCCGGGGCGTGGGATTTGCCCACCGTGTAAGACGATTTAACCGCCAGCTCACTTTCCAGTGGTGCAAGAAACGCTGAAAAGATATCAATTTTAAATACATCGGCTGAATCAATGATTTTACGGATGTTTTTATTGACGATGGTATCGAACAGAATCACGGGGTGACCGCTTTCTGAAGCCAGCTGATTCATCTCGTCAGCAGCTCGTTTGGCTTTTTCTTCCGAATCAATATAAGGCAGGGTGACCCGCTCAAATTGAATCTGATCAAACTGTGATAGCAGGCTGTTGCCCAGAGTTTCTGCCGTGATGCCGGTACCGTCGGAGATGAAATAGGCGTAACGCTTCATGTGGAAATTTGTTCTTGCTGCACTTAGTATTAGCGGGCTGCCGCTATCGGGTGATTAACGGCGGTCACTATCAATGAGTTAATGGCCATCACTATAGGCTAATTCGCAGGAGATAAAAAGTTGACTGATTACGTGCTCTGGTTTGATCAGGTATCAATGGGTGATGTAGAACGAGTCGGTGGAAAAAACGCCTCTCTGGGTGAAATGATCAGCAACTTAACGGGTGCAGGCGTGTCGGTGCCGAATGGTTTTGCCACCACCGCTGATGCATATCGTGAATTTTTAAATTATGAGGGGTTGGATACCCGCATTCAGGCGGAGCTGGATGCGCTGGATGTTGATGATATTCCAGCCCTTACTGAAACCGGCGCACGTATTCGCAGCTGGATTTTAGAGGCACCGCTGCCGCCACAATTGGAGACGGATGTTCGCAGCGCGTTTGCGGAATTACAAAACAGCAACGCCAATATGGCCGTTGCCGTACGCTCCTCTGCTACCGCCGAAGACCTGCCGGATGCCTCCTTTGCCGGGCAACAGGAAACACACCTGAATATTGTCGGTGTCGACAACGTATTGCACGCTATCCGCGATGTCTTTGCATCGCTGTTTAACGACCGCGCGATTGCCTATCGTGATCATCAGGGCTTTGACCACCATAAGGTAGCTCTGTCGGCGGGTATTCAGCGCATGGTACGAAGTGAAACCGCCTCCAGTGGTGTGATGTTTACTCTGGATACCGAATCCGGTTTTGATCAAGTGGTGTTTGTCACTTCCTCTTATGGCCTGGGTGAAACCGTGGTGCAGGGTGCCGTTAACCCGGATGAGTTTTACGTTCATAAGAAAAATCTGGCAGAAAGTCGCCCGGCGATTTTACGTCGAAACCTCGGTGCGAAAGCCATTAAAATGGTCTACAACCCGGATGCATCGGTGGGTAAATCGGTTGAGACCCAGCGGGTTGATCGTAATTTGCGCCGTGTATTCTCCATCACTGATGAAGAAGTCGAAGCATTAGCGCGCCAGGCGATGATCATCGAAAAACACTATGAACGGCCGATGGATATCGAATGGGCCAAAGATGGTGATGATGGTCAGCTTTATATTGTTCAGGCACGCCCGGAAACCGTTAAAAGCCGCGCCAACAAGAACATCATGGAGCGTTACCTGTTAAAAGAGACCGGTAAAGTGCTGGTGGAAGGGCGCTCGATTGGTCATCGGATTGGCAAAGGCAAAGTCCGTGTTATTAATAGCGTTGACCAAATGGATCAGGTGAAGCCAGGTGATGTACTGGTTGCTGATATGACCGATCCAGACTGGGAGCCGGTGATGAAACGCTCGTCGGCCATTGTCACCAATCGTGGTGGTCGAACCTGTCATGCGGCGATTATTGCCCGTGAGTTGGGGATTCCTGCGGTAGTTGGCTGTGAGGATGCAACTGATGTATTAAATGATGGCCAGGAAGTCACTGTTTCTTGTGCCGAGGGCGACACTGGTTTTGTCTATGACGGTGCGCTGGACTTTGACGTAAAGACCAATAGCGTGGATTCCATGCCGGATTTGCCATTCAAAATCATGATGAATGTGGGTAACCCGGACAGAGCATTTGATTTCCAGGGGTTGCCAAACGAAGGTGTTGGTCTGGCACGACTGGAGTTCATCATCAATCGCATGATTGGTGTGCATCCTAAGGCTTTGCTGAACTTCGATACTCTGCCAGACGAAGTGAAACCAACCGTGGAGCGCCGTATTTCAGGTTATTCCGGGCCGGTCGACTTTTACGTTGATAAGCTGGTGGAAGGTATTTCGACGCTGGCGGCAGCGTTCTGGCCAAAACGTGTGATTGTGCGTTTATCCGACTTCAAATCCAATGAATACGCCAACCTGATTGGCGGCCGTTTATACGAGCCGGAAGAAGAAAACCCAATGCTGGGATTCCGTGGTGCATCGCGTTATATCTCGAAAAACTTCCGCGACTGTTTTGAACTGGAATGCCGTGCAATGCGCAAAGTGCGCGATGAGATGGGCTTCACCAATGTCGAAATCATGGTGCCGTTTGTACGTACGCCAGGGGAGGCTGAGCAGGTAGTGAATCTGTTGGCTGAAAATGGTCTGAAGCGTGGTGAAAACGATTTGCGCCTGATCATGATGTGTGAGTTGCCCGCCAATGCCGTACTGGCGGAGCAGTTCCTGGAGCACTTTGATGGCTTCTCAGTTGGCTCCAATGACCTGACCCAGCTAACGCTGGGCCTGGATCGTGACTCCGGTATTATTGCGCACCTGTTTGACGAGCGTAATCCGGCCATTCTGGCGCTGCTTGAAAACGCCATTAATGCCTGCAAAAAAGCCGGTAAATACATTGGTATTTGTGGCCAGGGGCCATCCGATCACCCAGATTTTGCCAAGTGGTTAATGGAGCATGGCATCGACAGCGTGTCGCTCAATCCGGATTCAGTGATGGATACCTGGTTTTTCCTGGCGGATAAACCCGCTCAATAATTGCAAGGCTGCAGACCCAATTTATGAAAAGTAGCAGTGCTTTATTCCCTGTGTCTTTGTTACATGCAGAGACACACGGGGACTTCAATGAAGATGTTTACCTGTTAAAGCACAATCGATGTGCTGACCCCAGTGTGCAAATTGCGTTAACGCACATTAGCAAAGCCGGAGATATACCGGGTGATAAATCACCGCTGGTGCTGGTGCATGGTAGTTTCACCAATCGCAGCTTTTGGTTGTCGGCCAAAGGCATTGGTCTTGCGCGACATCTGCTCGAAGAAGGCTTTGATATCTGGCTGTATGAACACCGAGGTCACGGTTTGTCTCCACGAAATCATGGCTATCGTAAAAATACCCTGGAGCAATACGTGCACTCGGATGTCACTGCTGTGAATGACTTTGTGCGTGAAAAAACCGGACATAAACCAGGCTGGATAGGCCACTCCTTAGGCGGTGTTCTGATTGCCAGTGCGGCGGCATCTGGCGTATTAACCTTGGAAAATACCTCGTCGTTAGTTTTATTCGGAACTCAGGCGCTGCGTAAGCCCTGGTATATGCGCCTGCCATTGGTTGGCTTACTGATGCGGTTTGTGGTGAATTTTAAAGGGGAGCTGGAAGGTCGGAAGCTGAATATTGGTCCCGAAAATGAGTCCGCAGGGATCATTAATGAGCATTTGCGTCGCCAGGACTGGTTTGGTGGTTGGCGTTTCAAGGTTCGTCGTGAGCCTCTGCTGCCTATGTGGAAACAAGTTAGCCTGCCATTATTGTCCATTGCCGCCGTTGCTGATAAGTCAGACCCTGAGAAATATTGTCGTCGCTTTTTTGAGGTTTATGGCGGTAGCGATAAACATTTTGTGTTACTCAGCAAAGCACAAGGTTTTCAGCAGGATTATGGCCATGTCGATATGGTTGCCAGCAAAGAAGCTGCGCAAGATGTTTGGCCAGAAGTCAGTCAGTGGTTAAAGCAGCGTCATGGATAAAATCCCCTTTATGCGAGAGCCAGTGTTGTGAGTGAACACAAGAAAAATGCGCTCTTGGTCGGAGCAACGGGCCTTATTGGTCGTGAGCTGCTCAGCTTGCTTGTGCAGTCTTCGCATTATGACAAGGTTGTAGTGATGGTGCGCAGGCCTGATGCCATTGTGCTGGACTCGCCACGCATCGTGTGTCGCACATTTGAGCAAGGGCTGCCCGATGGCATATCGCTCGAAGATTTTTATTGTGCACTGGGTACTACTCAAAAAAAATCTGGCAAAGATGGCTTGCGCTATGTCGATAAAGAATTGGTTATTACTTGCGCTTCGCTGGCGCGGCAGGCGGGGGCAAAACGGGCATCAATTGTCAGCGCGGTTGGGGTATCTCCTGATTCTGCTTTTTTCTATAACCGCATAAAAGGTGAAATGGAGCAGGGTATCGAGGCGCTGTGCTTCGAACATACCAGCTTTTGGCAGCCTTCGGTTTTAATCGGGGAGCGCGATGAATATCGTTTGGGTGAGCATATTGCTGCCAAGCTGCTATCGCTTCCATTTTTTGGGAATTATCAGGCTTTGTCCGGAGCGCGGGTTGCCCGTGCAATGGTTGAGGCAACACCAAATTCTGAGCCGGGTATCTATCGGCATCGGGTACCTGTTATTAAACAACTTTCGATTAAACAATCTTCGACTAACTAATTTTCTAATTAACTTTGATAAGGATGTAAAAATGACTCAATACGTTACTCCCGATTTATGTGATGAATACCCAGAGCTGGTTCAGGTTGTTGAGCCAATGTTTAATAACTACGGCGGTCGTGAATCATTTGGTGGTGAAATCGTTACCGTCAAATGTTTTGAAGACAACTCTAAAGTTAAAGAGCTGGTGGATACTGATGGTAAAGGCAAGGTGATGGTAGTGGACGGTGGTGCTTCCATGCGTCATGCATTGCTGGGCGATATGCTGGCTGAAAAGGCATCAAAAAATGGCTGGGAAGGTATTATTATCTACGGCTGTATTCGTGATGTGGATGTGATCATGGAAACCGATCTGGGTGTTCAGGCTCTGGCAACCAATCCATTAAAAACCGATAAGCGCGGTTTGGGTGATGTTAATGTTGTGGTGAAATTTGGTGGCGTTGAGTTTAACCCGGGTGAATTTGTTTATGCCGATAACAACGGTGTGATTGTCTCTCCTAAAGCATTAAGCATGCCTGAGTAGGTAGTTATTTCGCTAAAGTAGCGCTTTGCTGTTAAAGAATGCGGTATGTTTTTGGCAAAACTACTGCATTCTTTAGTCGTATTGAAAGTCATGCGGTTGGTTCAATCGCGACGATTTTAGCCGCTGTTGGCAGCCGCTCTTGTCGTCTGGGCACAATTAAAAAAAGAATAATAAACCGCGTAGTGGCGCGGATTATCACAAAAATCTGCAGTTCTGCAGGGAAAGATTTATACCAGTTTGGGTGCTGAGCCATTGAAATGCAGCACTATTTTTATTCGACATTCCGACTATTCACAAGATGGATGTGCGCCATTATTATCGCCTTACTTATTCTGGTGAGCTTCCTTTATGCATCTGGTAGAAACCACAGCATTGGTTAATACCCGCAGAAAGTTGGTCGTAGTAAACCTATTTAACGGAACGACACTTACAATGACAAAAGCAACTGCTCCTCAAGCAAAAAAAACGCAGGCTTCACTGACCAATCCTTTTGATCAGAAAGAAGAAGTTGAATTCGCAATTCCAGGTCAGGCCTCTTATAACCCTGGTCTTTATGAAGAAAACCTGAAGAAAGGTTATGAGCTGATTCAGCGCCCACGCAAAGCAGCAGGCGTTAACGCCATTACCCGTCAACACGCTAAAAAGCGTATGACTATCTGGGAACGAATCTCCGTTCTGACTGATGAAGACCCAACGGTACTGTTCCAGAACTGGGGTAAAAATCTTGATGGTGCCTCACTGGTAACAGCGGTTGTCAAAATTAATGGTCGTGATGTTGCACTTTATGGTCATGACTTTACCGTTCGTGCTGGTTCTATGGATGCAACCAACGGTAAGAAGCTGGCGCGTTTATTTGAGCTGGCTGGTAAGCGCCGTATCCCACTGGTTGGTCTGAACGACAGTGCGGGTGCTTATGTGCCTGCGGGTGTTGGTGGTCTTGACGGTTATGCCGAAGCCTTCACCGCTTTACGTAAGATATCGGGCGTTGTGCCTTCCATTATGTGTATGTTCGGTTTCAATGCCGGCGGTGGTTCCTACTTGCCGCGTCAGGGCAGTTTCCTGATTCAACCTAACGATACTTTCTTTGGTTTAACCGGCCCGGGTGTTGTGAAATCCGTGCTCGGTGAAGATGTCACGCCAGATGAGTTAGGTGGTCCGGGTGTCCACAGTCAGAGTGGTGTCACCGATTTTGTGGTTAAAGACGAAATTTCTGCCCTGAAAAAAGTGAAGCAACTGCTGAACTACCTGCCAGGTAATAACAGTGAGTTGGCGCCACATCAGCCAACGTCAGACCCGATTGATCGTAAGACGTGGGATGTTGATATTCTGCTGAAAAAAGCATTCAACGCTCCAACCGGATTTAATACGCCGATTGATGTCACCATTATGATTCAGCAATTGTGTGATCACGGTGATTTTCTTGAAATCCAACCGGATCGTGCTCGTAACACCATCACTGCATTGGGGCGCATGGGCGGCAATGTGGTGGGGTTTGTTGCCAATAACTCAGCGGTGTCTTCTGGTCAGATCGATATCGCTGCAGCTTACAAAAATGCACGGTTTATCCGCTTCTGTAACCTGTACAACATTCCGGTCATCTTTATGGAAGACACGACTGGCTTCCTGCCGGGTAAAGATCAGGAAACCCAGGGCATTGTGCAGGCCGGACGTGCCATGTTGGATGCCATTATCGATCTGCGCACACCACGTTTCCTGGTGATTATCCGTAATGCCTTTGGTGGTGCTTACGCCTCATATAACAATTACCCAACCGGTGCAGACTTTGTTATCGCATTGCCTTCTACCCGCGCTGCGGTGATGGGGCCTGCGGGCGTTGAGTTTGTTTACAAGCAAGAGCTGCAGGAAATTCGTAACGCGGTTAAAAGTGGCTCCAAATCCGCCGATTGGGCGAAGGAACAGGAAGCCCTGCTGGCCAAGCGTTATGAAGAAGAGTTAATGAACCCGAATGAAGCTCTGAGCTTAGGTTCGATCTCGCAAATCGTGATGCCGAGCGATCTGCGTAAAGTCCTGTGTGAAAACATGGATTTCCATCTGCGTCATTACACGCCTGAACCATTTAATGGTGTTCAGCGCGAGTTCCACTAATAGCAGATTCACACACTAGTAAAGATTTGAGAGACGGGTTTAATTATGAGCAACGATTACTATCTGAACAATCCGCTGATTCATCAGGATCGTCAGCTGGCTAATGCCAAGAGTGAATGGGTGCAGAGCTTCAGCTGCACAGAAATGAAGCCACTCATTATCTGCCGTGGTCCGATTCGTAAAGAAGCGATGGACGTATTCGAAGAAATGGGTATTGAGCACTACGGTATCCTGCTGTCGGAAAAAGACTCCATTGTTTATCAAAATGCACTGGCACCTGAGCTGCGTAAGCTGACGGATCCGAGTCGTGTGCATCGTGTACCGGATTACACTGGTGTCGATAAAGAAGAGCGTGATGTTCGTATCAAGCAGATCATCAATATCGCTAAAGAAAACGGTTATAACTCCATCTACACCGGTTACGGCTTTATGGCCGAAGACGAGAATATGGTGTCGGCAATGGAGCAGGCAGGCCTGAACTTTATTGGTCCTTGTTCAAAAACCGTACACGATGCTGGTCTGAAAGATGAAGCGAAACGTACTGCGTTAAAAGTCGGTGTGAGTGTCACGCCAGGTATTGATAACGCCACGGCGATCACCTTACTGAAAAAACACAGTGATGAAAAAGCGCTGTTGGCGTTAGTTGAAAAAGAGCAACTGCCGCTGAATCAGGAAGCGTTTGACGCTGCCGAAGAACTGGTCAGTAAAGCTGATGTGGTATTAGCCGCGTCTTACGATAAAGGCGTTGACCTGTACACCATTGATGATCTGGCGGAGACCATTCGTGAGCAAGTTATCGTCATGGGGCGTGATTATCCGCAAAACCGCATCCGACTGAAGTGCATCGGCGGTGGTGGCGGTAAAGGTCAGCGTATCCTGCCAAACCCATCGTCTTTTGATGGTGATCTGGATAAGCAGCTGGCACAGGTCGCGGACTTGGCACCGTCTTTGGTGCTGGAGATCCTCAATGAGGTGAAAGCAACCGGTCAGGGTGACAATAAAAACGTACTGATTGAACTGAACATCGAAACCACGCGTCACCAGGAAATTCAGGTGATTGGTAATGGCGACTGGACGCTGGCAATGGGCGGCCGTGACTGTTCACTGCAGATGCACGAGCAAAAGCTGTTGGAAGTCTCCGTAACCGTTGAAGACCTGGAAGCTGCGCTCACCGAAGCGGTGAAAGATGGCCGTAATACCGAAGCTCAGATTCTCAAACAAGACATCGAAACGCTGTTGGAGATGGAACGTCAGTCGGAAGTATTCGGTAAAGCGGTAGGCCTGGACAGCGTGTCGACGTTTGAGTGTATCGTCGACCGCGACAAGCACTTCTTTATGGAAATGAATACCCGTATTCAGGTAGAACACCGGGTGACTGAGCTGTGTTATGCGCTGAAGTTTGTTAACCCAAACAATGCCGACGACTACTTTGTGGTTAATTCTCTGGTTGAAGCCATGGTATTGCTGGCTGCGCACGGTCCGCGCTTACCAAAACCACAGCGTGTGATGCGTAATATCTCGTCGGTTGAAGCGCGTTTGAATGCCACTAACCACGCATTGGCGCCTCACGCGGGTGGTGTGATTGAGCACTGGTCCGATGCACGTGAAGGTGAAATCCGTGATGACCAGGGTATCTCGTTGCACAATCCAGATACCGACGTCTTTATGAAGTATCACCTGGCCGGTGCTTACGACAGTAACATCGCCTTGCTGTTGACCGTGGGTAACAAGCGTCTCGACAGCTACGAACGACTGGCTGAGATTTTACGTACCACAGAATTGCAGGGTAAGGACCTGGCGACCAACCTGGAGTTCCACTACGGTCTGGTGAACTGGTTCCTGGGTAATAACATCAATGCCCGCCCAACCACGCGTTATATCGTTCCTTACCTGACGGCGGTTGGCTTATTGAAAGAAAAAGCCAACAATTTCGACCTTAAACACGCTTACAAGCAGGTGTGTGCTAAAGCCATGACAGGCTTGCGGGCTAAGGATGAAAAAGCGGCGATGCAACAGGTTCTTGCCAGTAAAGAGCTGTTGTTGACTCGTCCGATTGAGCGTTTATTTGCCGATCCGCATATTCTATCGGGCTGGTTGAGCATTAATCAGGATAACTTTGCTCAAAGTGAAAAAGGTCAGATCACCTGGTTGAAAAACCCGGTTCAGGTACTGAAAGAGACCTATCACTTCCTGAATATGAACTTTAATGCCGAAAACCCAGCTGCCAGCATGATTTGGGATCACGATCATGAGGTACTGAGCCAGGCGGTTGCTTTCTATGATGAACTGGAAAATCGACTGGGTATTACTGATTTTGCTGAGCTGTGTACGGTTCTGAATGCTAAAGCGGCGCCTCAGGGAATCGATGCTGATCAATGGGTTGCTGTTCAGTCGGCACATATCGGCTATCAGGCAGGTTGTGACATCTTATCGCTGTTACCGTTTATCGGCTTCAGCACACAGTTCTTCGACTTGAAAGTGAATGAAGATCTGAGTATCCACATTCCTGAACGTCTGACCGACGAAGACCTGCAAGCGAAGATGGCGAAGGTGCTTGTGCCACCTCCAGTGGCGAAAAGTGATGAAATTCTGGCACCTACTGGCGGTATGTTCTACTCATGTGAAGCACCAGGGCTGCCACCATTCGTTGAGGAAGGCACACACTTTGAAGCCGGAGAGCCGTTGTACATCATCGAAGTGATGAAAATGTTCAACAAAGTGAATGCGCCATTCGCCGGAACGATTGAAAAAATATTGGTTGATGATGATGGCACTATCATCAGTAAAGGGCAGCCATTATTTAAAATTACGCCGGATGAAATTGTGATCGAAGAAACGGTTGAAGAAATTCAGGCCCGTGTTGAAAAACAAACCGGCGAGTTCCTGGCTGCGATTAAATAACAGCCATTTAAGCAAGCCTCTGAGTGATCAGGGGCTTTTGCTCATTTCGAAAACAGGTGAGCCAAAAAGAAAACAGGTGAGAGAGTTATGATTGTTGCTTTAGACCATATCGCCATCGCGGTACCGGATCTTGAAAAAGCCATCAAACGTTTTATGGAAGATTTTGGTCTTCCATACAAAGGCCAGGAAGATGTGCCAGCGGCAAAAACCAGTACGGCATTTTTCCCGTTACCGGAGACCAGTATCGAACTGGTACACCCATTAAACGGTGAAGGCCCGATTCAGGGTTATCTGGATAAGAAGGGTGGTGGTATTCATCACTTGTGTTTCCGTAGCGATGATCTGGAAGCCGATGTTGCCCGGCTGAAAGAAAAGGGCTATCAATTTTTATCGGATGAACCTTCTATTGGTGCTCACAACTGCAAGGTGATTTTTATTCATCCGAAAAGCTGCGACGGCGTGTTGATCGAGCTCAACCAACCTCAAGATGATCATTAATTCAGGATTGTAGTTATGACTGATTCCAATAAACCAACCCTGAAAGAATGGGAAGCGTTAGCCACCAAACAAATGAAGGGCATGACCCCGGAAGAAATGGAATGGCATACGCCGGAAGATATTCCGATCAAAATCCTTTACACCCAAGATGATGTCAAAGATCTGGAATACGCTGACACCATGCCGGGCATGGCGCCGTATGTGCGTGGCCCGCAAGCAACCATGTACGCTGGCCGCCCCTGGACTATTCGTCAGTACGCGGGCTTCTCCACGGCAGAAGAATCCAACGCGTTTTATCGTAAAAACCTGAAAGCGGGTGCTCAGGGCGTCTCGGTTGCATTCGACCTGGCAACTCACCGTGGCTATGACTCAGACCATCCTCGGGTAACCGGTGATGTAGGCAAAGCGGGTGTTGCTATTGATTCGGTGGAAGACTCCAAAATCCTGTTTGACGGTATTCCGCTGGATAAAGTCTCCGTCTCCATGACCATGAATGGCGCAGTGCTGCCGATTTTGGCCAACTATATCGTTGCGGCAGAAGAGCAAGGTGTATCTCAGGATAAACTGAGTGGCACGATTCAAAACGATATTCTGAAAGAATTTATGGTGCGTAATACCTACATTTACCCACCGTCCCCATCGATGAAAATCATCGGCGATATCATTGCTTATACCTCTGAGCATATGCCGAAATTTAACTCGATTTCGATTTCCGGCTACCACATTCAGGAAGCCGGTGCCGATGCGGCACTTGAACTGGCGTATACCCTGAGTGATGGTCGTGAATACGTTCGTACCGCGATTAATGCCGGCCTGGATGTTGATGCCTTTGCTCCGCGCCTGTCGTTCTTCTGGGGCATTTCCATGAACTTCTATATGGAAATTGCCAAGCTACGTGCTGGTCGTTTGTTGTGGGATCGGATTATGAAGGAGTTCAATCCTCAGAATCCTAAGTCTTCGATGCTGCGTACTCACTCGCAAACGTCAGGTTGGTCTCTTACCGAGCAAGACCCATATAACAATGTGGTTCGTACTACGATTGAAGCCATGGCAGCCGTATTTGGTGGTACTCAGTCTCTGCACACCAACGCGTTGGATGAAGCCGTGGCGCTGCCAACCGAATTCTCTGCCCGTATTGCCCGTAATACTCAGATTATTATTCAGGAAGAAACCGGTATCCGTCAGGTGGTCGATCCGTGGGGCGGCTCTTATATGATGGAAAGCCTGACTCAACAAATTGCTGATAAAGCCTGGGAGTTAATCGAAGAGATTGAATCCAAAGGTGGCATGGCGAAAGCGATTGAAGAAGGCCTGCCGAAACTGCGTATCGAAGAATCGGCGGCGAAGAAACAAGCCCGTATCGACCGCGGTGAAGACGTTATTGTTGGTGTTAATAAATACGAACTCGAGAAAGAAGACGATCTGGAAATCCTCGAAGTCGACAACATGGCCGTTCGTGATTCTCAGATCAAACGTCTTGAAGAAATCCGTGCCACCCGTGACACCGATGCCGTGAATGCAGCGTTGGCGGCAATCACTGAATGCGCAAAAACGGGTGAAGGTAATTTGCTGGATCTGGCGGTGAAAGCTGCGCGTTTACGCGCCACGGTGGGTGAGATTTCCGACGCGATGGAAGAAGAATTTGGTCGCTTCCAGGCGGAAGCTCGCACTATCTCAGGTGTTTATGGCGCGCCATACGAAAACGATGCGGACTGGCAGTCCATCAAAGCGGATATTGAAAGCTTTGAAGGTGCGCACGGTCGTCGCCCTCGTATGTTGGTGTGTAAGATGGGTCAGGACGGTCACGACCGTGGCGCCAAGGTGATCGCAACCGCATTTGCCGATGTTGGTTTTGATATCGATTTATCACCGATGTTCTCTACGCCGGAAGAAGTTGCCAAGCAGGCGATTGAAAATGACGTTCACGTTGTGGGGGTATCTTCCCAGGCGGCGGGTCATAAAACTCTGGTTCCGGCTTTAATCGAAGAGCTGAAGAAGCAGGGCGCGGATGACATTATCGTGGTCGCTGGCGGTGTAATTCCGAAGCAGGATTATGATTATCTGTGGGAGTCGGGTGTTAAAGGCATCTTTGGTCCGGGAACCAAAATCCCGGTAAGTGCACGTCAGGTACTGGATGCTATTAACGAAGCGCAGGGTTAACATCCTCGTTTCTATTAAAGCGACGAATCAACCGATTACTTTTCTGCCGCCGCCCCGAAGGCACATCCATGTGCCTGCCGGGCGGACGCAACATCCTGTTGCTGCTCTCGAAAAGTATTCGGTTTTTTCGTTTTAGATAAACGAACAGTGGTGAATATTTGGCGTGGGCGTGCGCTGACATGGAAGTCATCGCCGAGCCTACAAGGAAGTATTCATGGCGTTCCGAGCGAATGTTTACCGCTGCGAGTCAGGCTAAAAAATGATTGATTTAGAAAAGTTAACATCCGGTAATCGTCGGGCATTGGCGAAAGCCATCACGCTGGTTGAAAGTAAGCTCGATACCCATCGTGAGCAAGCCCAGGGTATTCTGAATCAGTTGCTGCCGGATACAGGGAAATCCATTCGTATAGGAATTACCGGCATTCCTGGCGTTGGCAAATCCACTTTTATCGAAGCCTTTGGTCTGTATTTAATCGAGCAGGGTAAGAAGGTCGCGGTACTGGCGGTAGACCCAAGTTCGCCGCTGCGTGGTGGCAGTATTCTCGGTGATAAAACCCGCATGGAATTATTATCCCGCGAAGAAAACGCCTTTATTCGACCCTCTCCCAGTGAAGGGGCATTAGGTGGTGTTGCTCAGAAGACCCGCGAGACCATGCTGCTCTGTGAGGCAGCTGGCTATGATGTGATTCTGGTCGAAACGGTTGGTGTTGGTCAGTCAGAATACGAAGTTGCGGCCATGGTCGACTTCTTTTTGGTGCTGATGCTTCCTAATGCTGGTGATGAATTACAAGGCATTAAGCGTGGCATTATGGAATTGGCTGATGCGCTGGTGATTAATAAAGCCGATGGCGAAAGCATCAATCTTGCCCAGCAAACCCAGAGCCATTATCAGAGTGCATTCCACTTGATGAAAAATTCCAGTTTCTGGAGCCCGCAGGTGAAAACCTGTTCTGCGCTGAAAAAAGAGCGTATTCAGGATGTGTGGCAAATGATCGAAGACTATCAGTCCGCTGCATCAGGCTGTGTGAACGCCGGCATATCGGCCTTTGATGAGAAGCGTGCCCGCCAGAACAGTGAATGGTTGAAGAAACTGATTCACGAGATGCTTGAATTACGTCTCAAACAAAACCCGGAAGTGCAGCAGCAAATGCCCGAGCTGGAAAATCAGGTGTTGAATAACCAGACAACACCGTACAATGCTGCCCAGAAAATTATTGACCTTCTGTAAGTAATAAGTTTATGAATGCTGATATTAGCCAAAAATTAAAAGATTTCTTTGTTGAACACCTGCCGATCACCCAGTTTATGGGTTTGGAAGTTGAATCTTACGATGGTGAACAATTGATTTTAACGGCGCCTCTGGAGCCAAATATCAACGATAAACAAACGGCTTTTGGTGGCAGTTTATACAATGCTGCTGTCATGGCCTGCTGGGGGCTGGTTTATTTAAAAACCCAGGAGAAGGGCATTGAGTGCAATCAAGTTGTTACCGGAGGGGAAGTTAAATACAAAGCCCCGGTTGCCGGAACCATTCGCGCCATTGCTCAGGCTCCCAATACGACAGAGTTTGATCGCTTTTTTGCTGACTATGACGAAGCCGGAAAAGCCAAAATTTCACTGGATGCCGTTATTACCACTGACGGCCAACCAGATAGCAAGGTCGCTGTGACCTTCAGTGGTAATTACGCCATCATCGCAAGCTAGGTTATTCGCATCCAGAAGTAGTTTAGGCGTTATAAAGAGGACTTTTTGGGCCTATCGTGCCGTTTTTCTTCAGGGTAGGGGACGTTGGGAAAGTGAGCATTTATAGTGCTTACTCCTGACAATGCTTTTGGAGCGCCAGATGAAAAAAATAATAACCTCGACGCTTTTGTCTCTCGTCCTATCAATGCCAGCCATCGTATCGGCGCATGATGATGGCGCCTACTATCATGGTGATGGCGCGGTTGCTCATCATCCTTCCTGGATGCAACGATTAAGTGATGACACCCGGCTAAATAAAATGTCATTGGTGGGCAGTCACGATACCTTGTCATTTCATGGCGGTGATATTGTTCAGACTCAGTCAATGTCGCTGAAAGATCAGCTCGAATCTGGGATTCGGGTACTGGATATCCGTAATCGCCATATCAATAACAAATTTGCTATCCATCACGGCATTGTGTTTCAGCATGCCTGGTTTGGTGAAGATGTGTTGAAGCCGGTGGTGGAGTTTCTTAAAGCCAATCCGTCAGAAACCATTCTGATGAACATTCAACCAGCCCATACCGAAAAAGATAACACCCGCAAATTTGAAGAAACGCTGGACCAATATGCAGCAGACTATAACGCCCCGTTCTGGACGCCAACGTCGCTGAATCCAACTTTGAGTGAAATCCGTGGAAAAATCGTGATGCTTTATAAGCATTTCACGCCACGTAATGTACGCGGTATCCATCAATCCCAGCTGTCTGGCGGTGTTCCTGATTATACGATGGATAATAACTGGGAATTGCATGAGCAGTGGCAAGGTGTGAAGGCGCGCTTTGAAGCAGCAGATAATGGCAATCATGCGGTGATTTATAATCATGGCCTGAATGCTTCTGGCGGTTCATTTCCGTATTTTGTTGCCAGCGGCCATAGCTCACCAGGAACTTCAGCCCCACGACTGGCGACTGGCCTGACCACGCCAGGCTGGAAGGATTCTTACCCTGACTTCCCGCGGGTAAACTGTTTTATTGGCATCTGTACCATCGCCTTTGAAGGCTTGAATACGCTGGCGGCGGATTATATTCAGAACGGTAATATCCAGAGCCGCGCTCTGGGTCTGGTGTGGTCAGACTTTCCGGGTAAGCGTCTGATTGAGAATGTGATTAATCTTAATGTGCCGGAATACCGTATGTTAGTGGATCAGCGCAGCGGTTTGTGCCTGGATGTGAAATACGCACAGACTCACAATGGCAACGATGTCTGGTTGTGGCCGTGTGATGGCAATGCCGCTCAGTTGTGGGCCTATGATGCTTCCAGTGGTTATGTGAAAAGCAAATTAGGCAAGTGTCTTGATAATCGTGGACAAACTTACAGTGATGGCACTGTTGGCATCTGGGATTGTGTTGATAGCAATAATCTAAGATTTGATCTTGTTGGCAATACACTGCGCAGTCGCAATGACAATAATATCGTGCTTGATGCCATGTCGACCGAGCAGGGTGGTCGTGTTGGCCAATGGCAACATCACGGTGGTGCGAATCAACAATGGCTCTGGAGGGAGTGAGAACCAAATCCAGCGTTTACTCTAGCTCCCACGCTCTGCGTGGGAGCTTCAATTCAGACATGACTACCACGCAGAGCGTGGGAGCCAGTTAATCCCTTCTTAACTCATCTTTTACCGCAATGGGATTCGGGTAGTTAAACACCACGATATAGCTGGAAATGGCAAAGGTAATAATCGCCGTGGCCTGAATCAGAGAGGAGCCCTGTTCGCTAAGCAAATTGCTCTGCAAGGCGACAAATGCGATCAGCAATGAGAATTCACTGATTTGCCCCAGGCGAAAGCCCACATCCCAGGCCAGTGCCCGGCGCTCACTGAAGCGTGCCAGTAGCAGGCGGAAGGTCACGGGTTTTATCACCAGCACGATGGCTGCCAAAATGGCGGCCGGAACAATTACATCTGACAACAAGCCAATATTAAAGCTCGCGCCTAGCGCAAAAAAGAACATCACCAGAAAGAAGTCCCGTAGCGGCTTCAGGCTAATGGCAATAAATTGTGCAATTGGGCTGGTAGCCAGCGTGACTCCAGCAATAAATGCTCCGATCTCATGGGTTAAACCAACAACTTTGGCTCCTTCTGCGACGGCAAGGCACCAGCCGATGGCAAGAATAAACAGGTATTCCTGATAGCGATCAAAGCGTGCGATAAGCGGTAGCAGCACGCCTTTTACCATCAGATAGCAGCCTACGGCTAAAACGGGTAACGCGACAAACGGTTGCCAGACCGGCATTTTGCTCTCACCCGACATTACGCCCAGTAAAATCAGCGACACAATAGCCAGCATATCCTGAATCAATAACAGGCCAATCATGAGTTCGCCGATATGTTTGTGGTGCAATACTGTTGTGGGCAGCAGCTTGAGGCCAATAATGGTGGAGGAGAACATCATGGCTAAGCCAACAGCCAAGCTATCCATCTGGCTATAGCCAAAGCTTTGCGTTAAGCCATAACCGCTGGCAAAGAACACCAGTGAGCTGACAAGCGCAACCAGTGTGGCCTTGCGCAAAACCGCTGCCAGTGCCGCTGGCTGCATATCCAGCCCCAGCAAGAACAACAGGAAAATGATGCCGATATGCGCCATATCTGACAGGCTTTCCGGGTGTTCAATCCAGCCGATACCAAAAGGGCCGACTAATGCGCCCAATGCAATATAAGCAATCAACAGCGGTTGACGCGTGAACAGTGCCAGCGTGGCAAAAATAGTGGCCCCGGAGAACACCAGAAAAAATGAAAAAACAATATCGTGATCCATAACAATCATTCTAGCCGGATAAAGGTGTGAGGGAGGAGCATAAATGCAAAAACCGCCACAAGGGCGGTTTTATATCAACAGAGTGATCAATTGTTCTGGCTCCCACGCTCTGCGTGGTGGGATCACTCTGTTGTTGGCGAGCCGTTAGCGGCGACGATAAAGCGGACGCTGATCGTTGGCGTCATTCTGGTAGCACACCGTGAAGGTGTCGAATGCGGCAATTGCATCGTCCAGATCCTGATCGCCACGCAGCGCAAAGCTGGTGAAGCCACAACGCTGCATAAAGAACAGTTGGTCGATCAAAACGTCACCCACAGAGCGCAGCTCACCTTCGTAGCCATAACGCTCGCGCAGTAAGCGAGCGGCTGAGTAGCCTCGGCCGTCTGCAAACTTGGGGAAGTCGATGGTGATCAGGGCAAAGTGGCTGGCTTCGTCGGCCAGTTGCTCCGCTGTTTCACCCGCTGCCAGATGAACGGCCAGCTTACCGGCTTGTGCCTGAGCTTTCAGTTCGTCTTTGTTCTCGCTCCAGCGGGTCAGGCTGATGATGGCGAAGTCCTGAATGGCTTCGTCATCCGCAATTACCTGCCATTGATCATCTGATACCAGCTGGCGGCCTTTGATTAAGTTTGCCTTATTCAGGTTTTCCATAAACGGCCTCCTTGAAGGTGGTGTGACCAACACGACGGTAAACTTCCAGGAAGCTTTCGCCATCGCTGCGTTTTTCTACATAACAGTCCAGTACTTTGCCAATCACATCCGGAATGGCCTGGCGTGAGAAAGATGGGCCTAAAATTTTACCCAAAGAGGTGTCGTCCCCGGCGTTGCCGCCCAGAGATACCTGGTAGAACTCTTCACCTTTCTTATCAACGCCCAGAATACCGATGTTACCAACGTGGTGGTGACCACAAGCATTCATACAGCCAGAGATGTTCAGGTCGATTTCACCTAAGTCGTGCAGGTAGTCCAGATTGTCGAAACGAATCTGCAGGTCTTCGGCAATCGGAATAGACTTGGCATTTGCCAGAGCACAGAAATCACCACCCGGGCAGCAAATCATATCGGTTAGCAGACCCAGAGTTGGGGTTGCCAGACCTTTGGCTTTGGCGGTTTGCCACAATTCGAACAGTTTGCTTTGTTCTACATCGGCTAACACCAGGTTTTGCTGGTGGGTCGAGCGGATTTCACCAAAGCTGTAGCTGTCAGCCAGCTCAGCGATGTCTTCCATTTGCTCGGCTGTCACGTCACCTGGCGCATTGCCTTTTTGCTTCAGCGCAAAGCTGGCGATGGCGTAGCCAGGCTTTTTGTGGGTGCGCACATTGCGTTGTACCCAGCGAGCAAAAGCAACGTTATCAGCCAGTGCTTGCTGGTATTCCGCTGGATTGTCGTCCAGTGCTTTGTAATCAGGCTCGGTGAAGTGAGATTTAACACGCTCCAGCTCGCTGGCTGGCAGCTTACCTTCACCGTCTTTCAGGCGAGCCCATTCTTCTTCAACCAGCTCACGCATACGCTCAATACCCAGTGCTTTTACCAGGATTTTAATACGCGCTTTGTACTTGTTATCACGACGACCAAACTGGTTGTAAACACGGATGATGGCATCCAGATAGGTCAGCAGATCTTCTTCTGCCAAAAAGTCGCGAATCTCAGTGCCAACGATTGGGGTACGACCCAGACCGCCACCCACCAGAATGCGGTAGCCCACTTCACCGGCATCGTTTTTAACGATGTTAACGCCGATGTCGTGTACCTGAATGGCCGCACGGTCTGCGCCCGGTACCGCATTAACGGCAATCTTGAATTTGCGCGGCAGGAAGGCGAATTCCGGGTGGAAGGTTGACCACTGACGGATGATTTCACAGTAAGGGCGTGGATCAACCAGCTCTTCTTTAATCACACCAGCGTATTCGTCGGTGGTGGTGTTACGAATACAGTTACCACTGGTTTGCACTGCATGCATCTGAACTTCAGCCAGCTTGGCTAAAATCTCAGGGCATTTTTCCAGCTCAGGCCAGTTGAATTGCAGGTTCTGACGGGTACTGAAATGCGCGTAACCTTTATCATAATCGCGGGCAACTTCAGCTAAAGCACGCATCTGTTTGGAGTTAAACAAGCCATAAGGAATGGCAACTCGTAACATTGGTGCATAGCGTTGAACATAAATACCGTTTTGCAGTCGCAGTGGCAGGAATTCCTCTTCCGGAATTTTGCCGGCGAGGTAGCGGTCCATTTGCCCCTGGAATTGGGCAACGCGCTCATTCAGCAATTGCTGATCATACTCGTCGTAAACGTACATAGTGATCCGTCTTTCTCAATCTGAGATTATCAATCTAATCGGGTTTGTCGGTTATGGCGGCGCACTTTAACAAAGCCTGCATATTCTTAAAATGAATATTTAACTATATCTAAATAGCACTATTGCATATCGGTGATTTGTTAGTTTGCTATGCGCAATCGTTTTCTTTTAGTGATTATGCCATTGATTGGCTTTTCGGGCAGTCTGGATTAATCGATATGGGTAATCGGAAAAAACGGATAAGACTCCGGCCTGCCACAGTGTTTGCGCCAGTTCAGGGGAGTTCACGGTAAAACAGGCCATCGGAATGCCGTGTTCACTGAGTTGTTGAACCAGTTTGGCATCAAAGAAGTCGGCGCTGAAGTGCAGGCCGAGTGCCTGATACTCTTCCAACCGCTCCTGCCAGTTATAAGGAATGGCGTCGACATTCAGCGCGCGAGCGATATCCGGCAAGTGCTGCTGACAAGCTTTCAGTGCATGATGGTTAAAGCTGCTGAGCAGCAAGCTGTTATCAAAAGGGACTTGTTGTAACGCGGTGCGAATGGCCCAGACGGTTTCGGTCTCCCGGCCAATATTGGGTTTGACCTCAAGATTCAGGTTCAGCCCCAGTTGATTACACAAGGTCAATAACTCTGCGAGTGTCAGGATGTTTTCGCCGCGGTACTGAGGAGAAAACCAGCTGCCACAATCGAGTGCCTTGAGTTCTGACAGGCGCAGTTGTGCTACATGACCAGCTCCATTGGAGCAGCGTTTCAATTCGGAGTCGTGAAAAATTACTGCAATGCCTTCAGCACTAATCGTTGTGTCAACTTCAATCCAGTGGGCACCTTGTTCTGCGGCCAGGCGAATGGCGGCAGCGGTATTTTCCGGCGCTTCACCACTGGCGCCACGGTGGGCAATCACGGGTTCCATCTGCTGATAAGGATTGTTCAGGCTGTCCAGCGAGAAGGGACGATACGACGTCATACACAATCTCCAGGGTAGTCAAGAATGAGTAGTCAGGAATGAATAGTCAGTAATGATTCAAATACGAATGTCTGCCCAATGTCGGCTGCGCCAGATTACACCATAAACTAATGACAACGAAACCCGCTGCACACCTTGCAGAATCCAGACGCCTGTTAGTCCGGCACCGGCAAACGGACCAACAAAATAAGCCAGCGGTAATAACACGGCCCATTGCATGATCAGATTGATTTTCATCACCTGCTTGCTGGCCCCAGCGCCTAACAAAGCCTGAGTCAGCACCATGGCTGTGACCTCCAGCGCAATGGCAAAGCCGGAGATGCGTAACGGCCAGGTGCCTAGTTCAATCAAATGAATGTCCGGGGTGAATAAGCGCAGAATCTGCTGCGGGAATAACCATAGGGGCAGGCCAACCACCGCCATAATCAGTGCCGCTACCCGCACAACTTCCCAGCCCCACTGATAAGCGTCGTGTTTGTCGCCACGCCCTAAGGCCTGACCCACCAGGCTGCTGGAGGCAATGCCAAGTCCTACGGCGGGCAGAATCAGCAGTAACGCTAGGTTAATCAGGATGTGGCCAACCGCCTGTTCCTGGGTGCCGATCTGACCGATGATCCAGAACATCACACTGGTGCCCAAGGCAAACAGCACTTGCTGGGTGGAGTTCGGAATGGCCAGGCGCGCGACGGAGAGTATGGTGTTGCGATTTGGCAGTGAGATGGCGTGGTTCAGGTGTCGCCTGAATGTCAGCCAGAAATACACCAGCGTACCAAGCACCATGGAGGCAGCGGTACCCATACCCGAGCCAACGGCGCCATAGCCGTAAACCCCTAAGCTCGGCAGGCCAAAGATCAGCAAATAGCTCAGTACCACATTGGCCAGGTGCATAAACAGCAAGACTTTGAGGTAGGTTTTGGAGTCGCCAATGCCGCTCCAGAAACCACGAAACACGAAGTTCATACCAATAAAAGTGGCTGCCAGGGTACGCCATTCGAAGTAGGGGATTGCAATGGCGGCAACATCGTCGCTGTTGTTAAACAGCGGGATAAAAAACGGCGCGCCGAAATAAAACAACAGGGTAAGAGGGATGCCGCAGAGTAGAGCCAGTAATAGCCCCGATAATAAAGGTTCAGCCAATTGGCCTTGAGGGTTGTCACTACTTTTTTGTGAGCCGCCTTTCTTTTGCAGCTCTCCGCTGCGTCGAGCGACCAGCGCCTGGACACCGGAAGATAAGCCCATCACGGCTGAGACCACAATAAAGCTGGCATAACTGCCAACTCCAACGCCGGCAAGTGCCACATCCCCTAAGCGGCCGACCATTGCGGCATCCACCAGATTGATCAGACTCTGGGATAACATGCCGCCAATAATAGGCACGCCAATCAGCAGGATGCGTTGCAATCGCTCGGGTGAAATAGCGAGCAGCCTGGCTACTCGCTGTTGCAATAACATCATTTAAAACAATGTCTTAGCGTGCTTAATTCAGGTGAATTAGCGATCATAAGATAAGTTCGGCGACAGCCAGCGTTCCATATCGCTGACCTCACGACCTTTACGCTCAGAGATGCTTTCCACCTGATCTTTGCCAATTTTACCTAAACCAAAGTACTTGGCTTGTGGGTGAGAGAAGTACCAACCACTCACCGATGCCGCCGGGAACATGGCGAAGTTTTCAGTCAGGGTTACGCCGGTGTGTTTCTCGGCATCCAGTAGTTTAAACAAGGTGGTTTTTTCGGTGTGATCCGGACAAGCCGGGTAACCCGGCGCTGGGCGAATGCCTTTGTACGCTTCTTTGATCAGAGCTTCGTTATCCAGCTGTTCGTCGGCAGCGTAACCCCAGGTGTCTTTACGAACGATTTCATGCATACGCTCAGCAAAGGCTTCAGCCAGGCGGTCGGCCAGTGCTTTGATCATAATGCTGTTGTAGTCGTCGTTGTTATCGTCGTATTGCTTCGCCAGAGTTTCGGTTTCCAGACCCGTGGTGACAACAAAGCCACCAACGTAGTCGGTTACTGTGCCTTCCGGTGCAACAAAGTCAGCCAGCGAGAAGTTCGGCTGATCATTTGGCTTATCGGTTTGCTGACGTAAATGATGCAGTAGGGCGATTTCTTCCTGATCATCATTTGAAAAAACAACTAAATCATCTGGGCCACGACGCTGTGCTGGCCATAGGCCCACCACACCTTTGGCGGTAAATAACTTCTCGTCTACGATACGCTTCAGCATGACTTGCGCATCTTTAAACAAATTGGTTGCTGCTTCACCCACCACTTCATCTTCTAAGATGCGTGGGAATTTACCGGCCAGTTCCCAGGAGAAGAAGAACGGCGTCCAGTCGATGTAGTTCACCAGATCAGCCAGATCGAAATTGTCGTAAACTGTAATGCCTAGCTTGTTCGGTTTTGGTGGCGTGTAGCCATCCGGGTTGTCGGCGCTGGCCCAGTCCGCTTTAAAGCTGTTAGCAATAGCATCGTCGTAGTTCAGTAGCGCCTTGGCTTTGCGGTTAGCACTGCGTTCACGCACTTTGATGTATTCTTCGCGGCGCTCGTTGATGTATTCCGCTTTGTCTTTAGGGTTCATCAACTTCTGAGCAACACCCACCGCACGAGAGGCGTCGGCCACATAAGTAGCAATATCGTTCTGATACTGAGGTTCAATTTTCACTGCCGTGTGTGCTTTGGAGGTAGTTGCACCACCAATCAACAGTGGCATCTGATAATCCAGGCGCTGCATCTCACGTGCGACGTGCACCATTTCGTCCAGCGATGGGGTGATCAGGCCTGATAAGCCAATGATGTCGCAGTTTTCTTCTTTGGCAACTTTCAGGATTTTCTCCGCCGGAACCATCACGCCCAGGTCGATCACCTCAAAGTTGTTACATTGCAGTACCACGCCCACGATGTTTTTACCGATGTCGTGTACGTCGCCTTTTACCGTCGCCATCAGGATCTTGCCCTGACTTTGTGACGCGCCGTCTTTTTCGTCTTCAATAAACGGCAGTAGGTAGGCTACCGCTTGTTTCATCACGCGGGCGCTTTTCACCACCTGTGGCAGGAACATTTTGCCGGAGCCGAATAAGTCGCCCACCACGTTCATGCCGTCCATTAGTGGGCCTTCGATCACCTCAATTGGGCGGTCGAACATCTGGCGTGCTTCTTCGGTGTCTTCTTCAACAAAGCCATTGATGCCTTTTACCAATGCGTGAGTTAGACGCTCGCGCACCGGCAGTTCACGCCAGGCTTCATTTTCTTTTTCCTGAACTGAGCCATCGCCACGGTATTTCTCGGCGATTTCTAATAAGCGGTCGGTGCCGTCTTCGCGCTTGTTGAGGATGACGTCTTCAACGCGGTCTTTCAGCTCTTCTGGCAAATCATCGTAAACGGCCAACTGACCGGCGTTGACGATACCCATGCTCATACCATTTTGGATGGCGTAATACAGGAATACCGAGTGGATTGCTTCACGCACCGGCTCGTTACCACGGAACGAGAAGGATACGTTGCTCACGCCGCCAGAGATTTTGGCGTAAGGCAAGTTCTTAGTAATAAACTCACACGACTCAATAAAGTCTACCGCGTAGTTGTTGTGCTCTTCGATGCCCGTAGCAACGGCAAAAATATTCGGGTCAAAGATGATGTCTTCTGGCGGGAAGCCGACTTTATCAACCAGGACGCGGTATGAACGCTCACAGATTTCGTTTTTACGTGCGACGGTGTCAGCCTGACCCACTTCGTCAAACGCCATTACCACCACAGCCGCACCAAAGCGCATGCAACGCTTGGCTTTTTCAATAAACTCGTCTTCACCTTCTTTCAGGGAGATGGAGTTCACCACTGGTTTACCCTGAATGCACTTCAGGCCTGCCTCGATGATTTCCCACTTGGAGGAGTCCACCATAATTGGCACACGAGAAATATCTGGCTCAGAAGCAATCAGATTGAGGTAGCGCACCATGGCCGCCTCAGAATCCAACATGCCTTCATCCATGTTGATGTCGATGATTTGCGCGCCGTTTTCTACCTGTACACGAGCGACTTCTAGGGCTTCGTCGTAGGCTTCTTCTTTGATCAAGCGCTTAAAGCGGGCAGAGCCGGTAACGTTGGCACGCTCGCCCACGTTCACAAACAGGCTGTCTTCATCGAAGTTAAACGGCTCAAGGCCAGACAGGCGACAGGCGCGTTTGATTTCTGGAATCTTGCGCGGCGGGTGTTTGGCGACGGCCTTAGCAACGGCTTCGATATGAGCCGGGCTGGTGCCACAGCAACCACCCACAATGTTTAAGAAACCGCTGGCGGCAAATTCTTCCACGATCTCGGCCATTTCGCTGGCTGACTGATCGTATTCGCCAAATTCATTCGGCAGACCCGCATTCGGGTGGGCGGAAACAAAGGTGGAAACCTTGTTGGACAGCTCTTCAACGTGCGGGCGCAGTTCTTCTGCACCCAGCGCGCAGTTCAGGCCAACCGACAGTGGCTTAGCGTGAGCGACTGAGTTCCAGAACGCTTCTGCTGTCTGGCCTGACAAAGTACGGCCAGACGCATCGGTGATGGTGCCGGAGATCATGATGGGCAGCTCTTCACCTTTGCGTTCAAAGGCTTCCTGTACCGCAAAAATGGCGGCCTTGGCGTTCAGGGTGTCGAACACGGTTTCGATCAGAATGATGTCAGCACCACCATCCATTAACGATTCGGTCGCTTCAACGTACTCTTCAACTAACTGATCAAAGCTGATGTTACGGAAGCCCGGGTCGTTTACATCGGGAGAAATCGAGGCGGTTTTACTGGTTGGGCCTAATACACCGGCGACGTAACGTGGTGTACCTGTTTCGGCTTCCACTTCGTCGGCAACGCGACGTGCCAGGGCGGCGGCTTCGCAGTTCAGCTCAGGCACCAGCTCTTCCATGTCGTAGTCGGCCTGGGACACGCGAGTGGAGTTAAAGGTATTGGTTTCGACGATATCGGCACCAGCCATAAAATACTGGCGATGAATGCCAGCAATGATCTCTGGCTGTGTGATCACCAATAAGTCGTTATTACCTTTTACATCCTGGGCAATATCGTCGAAGCGTTCACCTCGGTAGTCTTTTTCTTCCAGTTGGTGCGACTGAATCAGGGTGCCCATGCCACCGTCCAGAATATGGATGCGTTGCTCCATATTGGCTTTTAACCGGGCGATACGTTGCTGCCGTAACTCAGTTAATTGGGCGGGGGATATTGATTCAGACATGGATAACCTGCGGCGCTGATGAAAGTGGTGGATTCAAAAATGGGGCGCGATTGTACCAAAGGCTAACGTATGTTCACACAGTGTTTGGTTTTGTTTGACGAAGCGACTGTCAGGTAGAAGTGGTGATTTGCCAAGGCTGGCAAGTCATTATGAGTAAATTGCAATTCAGCGTGAAAAAAATTCAGCATAAGGCTAGCCGTAACGGTGGGCTCTGTTGTGTTGGAGAAACAGCTTGTCTTAACCAAGTATTTTACTTGGGTATTTCGTGTGGTGGCTCTATTAGGTAATATAGCGCCACTTGATTGAGGTAGAGATGATGACTGAATACGTAACCATTACCCCGGATGCTGAAAGCTACCTGGCAGAATTGCTGGAAAAGCAGAGTGTTGAAGGAATGGCGGTACGCATATTTATTACCCAGCCGGGCACTAAATACGCGGAGACTTGTCTGGCTTATTGTCGCCCGGAAGAGGTGAGTGCCAATGACGAGTTGCAAGTAATGGAAAAGCTCAAGGTTTATGTTGAAGCGATGAGTATTCCGTATCTTGAGGAATCTAAGATTGATTTCGCTAAAGACCGTATGGGTGGTCAGCTGACCATCAAAGCACCGAATGCTAAGATGCCAAAGGTAAATGACAATAGCCCGGTTCAGGATCGCATTAATTATCTGCTCTATACAGAGATCAACCCCGGGCTTGCGGCTCATGGCGGCGAAGTTAGCCTGGTTGAATTTGATGAGGAAAGTGGTATCGCTGTACTTAAGTTCGGTGGTGGTTGCCAGGGTTGTAGCGCTGTCGATATGACGTTAAAAGATGGTGTTGAAGCCAGCTTGGTTGCCAAAATTCCCGAGGTAACTGGTGTGCGTGATGAAACAGACCATTCACAAACCGATAATGCCTATTTTAAGTAAGCCTTAGTTTTTATGAGCCCGGATTCAAATTCCGGGTTTTCTTTTGAATGTTATGGAATGATTGGTACAAAATAGGTTTGATAATTGGAAATAAAAACCAGAGAGCAGAATGCGCCCGATTGAATTTGAACACCAGCAGGTGCTGTTTAAAGCGATGAATTGTTTTTGGTTGCATGGTTATCAGGCTAGTAGCATGGCGCTGCTGCTTAAAGCCATGGGGATTAGCCGCAGCAGCTTCTACAACAGTTTTGGGGATAAACAGCGCCTTTATGGCGAATGTCTGTCTTTGTATGTGGATCAGGTTCTTACCGTTTGGCGGTTGCTCGAAAAACAGCATTCTGGGCTTGACCTGTTGCGCCAGTTTTTTTTGTTGACGCTAACCCAGCAATCGCTTGTGCCGTTGCATCAGGGCTGCCTTTTGGTGAGTTCGGTGTCTGAATTTAGCGGCGTTGATGAGGTGCTGCATCAACAGGTGTTGCAACAATTTTCTCGGGTAAAAAAACATTGGCAGCAGGCACTTGAGAGCGCTGGTGTTAAAAATCCAGACTTGATTGTGGAGTGGCTGCTTAGTCTCTTGATGGGGTGGCGATTGCAGGGGCAGGCGGGGCTGTCTGGCGAATCACTGGCTCAGCAAATTAATTGGTCGTTTGATCAGCTGGAGGCGACCGGAACAATAAACCTTACTAAACAAAACTCACCAGGATAAAAATATGAAAATGATGTGGATTAAATCACTGTTTATTTCCGGTTATCTGTCGCTGGCATTTGTCACTCTGGCGTGGGCGGGGTATCAGGCCTTACAGACGTCGTCGCCTGCATTGCTGTTGCTGTCGCTTACTGCCTTGCCGATCTGTGCTTTTATGGGGTGGTTGTTTCTTGGTAACGTGCCGCGAACATCGGCCAATATCCCACAATTAACACTGCCAACCATTGTTGTCTCTGTTGCAGCCGCCTATCAGGGTGTGGCTGAGGCCTTGCCGATTGTACCTGTTGTTGCGGCTTTGCTGGTGGTTGGTGCCTTGTTGTATGTGTTCTGGTACAGCCGTTTTGGCGATCGCAGTCAGTCTGAGCTGAAGCTGGGCGAAAAGTTGCCGCAGTTTGAGCTGCAATACCCGGACGGCACAACATTTCACTCCAATGACAGTCAGGGCCAGGCGGGGCTGTTTATTTTTTATCGTGGTAACTGGTGTCCTTTGTGTATGGCGCAAATCAAAGAAGTGGCGGCCCAGTATCAGCAATTGGAGCTGCGTGGTGTGAAAACCTATCTGATCAGTTCCCAGTCACATGCCAATAGTGAAGATCTGGCGAAACGTTTTGCGGTGAGCTTTAACTTTATGGTGGATGTTGATAATGCCGCAGCTAAAGCGTTGAAGATTGATGCCGTGGGTGGCACCCCAGCTGGGCTTCAGGGGTTGGGATACGATAGTGATACGGTGATGCCAACGGTATTAATGACCGATGCCGAAGGCAAAATCATCTTCCTGGATCAGACTGATAATTACCGTGTTCGCCCTGAGCCAGAAACTTTTTTGCAGATTCTGGATGGCAAGCTTGCCTGACGGGGTTGGGGGCTTTGCGGGCTCAGGGCCGATTTTTGTCCGGCCCTGACGTCTGAGAATTATAAAAAGGAATCAATGCTCAGGCCGATGCGATATTCTCCTGGCCTGTTTTCCTGAATCCTGCAGACGGTAACTGACGCATGCAGTGCTGGCGTTGCTCCGCCACCGCTGGAAACTTTCAGCTCCCCCTTGCTGTTGGCGGTAATTGGGTCGTTGCTTTTAAGCTGCACGCCACTGGAGCTCAGATCGATGCAGGTCATTTGATGAGTTTCACCATTTTCGAGAGTCAGTGTGGCCGGTGTGTCGACCTGCATTCGAATGTAGTCCCTTTTTTCCTGAAAATTGCGTGCCGGGCTGGACATAGACAGGTGCTCCTTAACGGTTTTATTGTTGGATGAATCATTCAGCATAGCTTGTGCCATTTCAATTGCTGGCTGTCTTCAGGTTAAGGATAGACAGGAAAGTCTGAAAAAACCTGTTTTGAGTAATTGTTCAAAAGTGATCAGAAATTCAGAAGTGAGCATTGCAACGCGGGTCGCTAGGCGTTAGTGTTCGCAGCTTATATTCAGTTGGTTTGGAGGCGCTGGTGGCCGCCAATTTGTTGGTCATTGATGATGGTGCGATTCAGCAGAGCGTCATCTCGGCTTATCTGTCAGAACATGGTTATCGATTGCTGTTTGCCAATAACCATGAGCAGGCACTTCGGATGCTCTCGGACGAGTTGGCTGAAGCGATAATTTGTGACCTCGACTTACCTGGTTTTGATGGGCTTGAGCTGTTGCGCTCAGTCAGGTTGACTAGTGATCTGCCAGTTGTAGTTATTTCTTCGTCTGAAATCATGGAGAATGTGGTTCAGGCACTCCGCCTCGGTGCTGATGACTTCCTGGCTAAACCAATTACTGAGCCTGAGGTGCTGGCACATGCACTGGCCAAGGCACTGCAGCGCTATCGCCTGGAAGAAGAGAATAAGGCTTACCGGGAATACCTTGAAAAAACCAACACCGAATTGCGTCGTGGTCTGGATGAGTTGCGTGCTGACCAGCTTGCCGGGCGTCATGCGCAGCAAAGAATGTTGCCAGAATCAATAAGCTTTCGTGGCGTTAAGTGTGAACATCGGCTGACGCCATCGTTACTGTTGAGTGGCGACTTTCTTGATTATTTCGAGCTTGATGATGATCGCCTGGTGTTTTATCTGGCCGATGTTTCTGGTCATGGCGCTTCATCTGCGTTTGTCACTGTATTACTTAAAAACCTGACGTACCGTCTGAAGCGCAATTTTAATCGCGGCTCCAGTGATGACGTCATTCACCCCGCGAGGGTGTTGCATCGCGTTAACTCGGAGCTCCATGCTTCAGAGTTAGATAAGCATCTGACCATGTTTTACGGCGTGATTTGTCTTAAAGAAAACACTCTGCATTACAGTGTTGGTGGTCATTTTCCTATGCCGATTATGCTGACTGAGAAAGGGTCAAGCTACCTTGATGGTCGTGCTATGCCGATTGGTTTGTTCCCTGAGGCAGAGTACCAGGAATACAAAATGTCATTAGAACAGAACTTTTCTTTACTGATGTTTTCTGACGGAATACTGGAAATCATGCCGGAATCGACCTTGAATGATAAAGAAGAGGCGCTGTTGGCCATGACAATTGAAAGCCGTGGTGATGTGAATGCTATTGCCGAGGCTCTGGGTATCCCTGCCAGGGATGAAGTACCTGATGATATTGCCATGGTGTCTGTTTCGAGAGGTGGTTTATGACATCAGGTGAGGTTTACGTCGCATTTGTTGACGGTGCTCATATCATTCGGCTTAAAGGGGATGTGCGCCTTAATCTCTGCTCGGCGCTGGAAAAATATCTTGATGATATTCTTCTGCATCCTAATTTTTCGAATGTGGTTATTGACCTGTCTGAAGCTATCGGAGTCGACAGCACGACACTGGGTCAAATCGCCAAAATTTCTATTTTGTGTCGTGATCGGTTCAGTATCACACCAACCATTGCCAGCCCTAACCCCAGCATTACGAAAATCCTGTTGTCCATGGGCTTTGATCAGGTTTTTCATATCATTGATGAAGCCTTTCCTGATTGTGATGGCTTTAAGCAGTGGGCAGCAACAGCTGTGACTGAAGAGCAGGCGAGGCAGCAGGTCATTGATGCTCATAAAGTGTTGATGAGCATGAACGACAAAAATAAAGATACGTTTAAAGAGCTGGTCGATTGCCTTGAGGCTGACCTGCACAAACACTCCTGATTAATCCCGTTGGAGGGTATGTGAATTTTTCCAAAGCTGCTGTGATTGGTGGCGGTAGTTTCGGTACAGTTATTGCGAATATTCTTGCCGATAATGATATTGAAACATGTCAATGGTTACGTGATTCCACAATTGCTGATGCTATCAATCAGCAACATATCAACCCTAAATATTTGCCAGACACTCCGTTAAACCATGAGTTGAGAGCAACGAATGATCTTGAATCGGCGATTCAGGGAGCTGACGTAATTTTTGTCTCAGTCCCCAGTCGATCTGTACGAGAAGTGGTATCAACTTTCGCGCACAAGCTGACAGCGAATCAGGCGCTGGTGAGTACCACTAAGGGCATTGAGCCTGAAAACTTTCTGCTGATGAGCCAGGTGCTGGAAGAGCTGTGCCCGGATAATCCGGTGGGGGTTTTGTCGGGGCCTAATCTTGCCAAGGAGATTGCTCGTCGTGAATTGGCAGCGACAGTTATTGCCAGTAAAAACAGTGAGTTGCGACGCAATGTTCAGGAGGGGTTGAGTTGCTCCTATTTCCGTGTTTACGCCTCCGACGATCTGTTTGGCGTTGAATTGAGCGGTGCGCTGAAAAATATTTATGCCATTGTTTCAGGCTTTGTGGCCGCCTTAGGCATGGGTGAAAACTCCAGAAGTATGATCGTTACACGTTCCCTGGCGGAGATGAGCCGTTTCGCGGTAGCGCTGGGTGCCAACCCATTAACATTTCTCGGACTGGCTGGTGTTGGTGATCTGGTGGTTACCTGCACCTCGCCACTGAGCCGTAATTATCGGGTGGGTTTCGCCATCGGAGAGGGAAAAACACTGGACGAAGCTGTCAAATCACTGGGTGAGGTGGCTGAAGGTGTTAATACCTTGCGTTATGTCAGGGCAAAAGCTGCTGAATTAGATATTTATATGCCTCTTGTGATGGGGGCTTATGAAGTCTTGTTTAATGGCACGGATCCACGGAAAGTGGCTCAGGGTTTGATGTCGGGGGATCTGGCCTCTGATGTTGAGTTTGCTTTGCCAAAAAATGAAATCTGAACTTTTTATATATGACTCCGGAACTGAATAATGAGTGACTTGAAAGAAAGTGTAACGTCTGATGCCTTTTGGCTGAAAACCCTGTACCTGATCGGTTTTTTTATTGTGTATCGGGTGTTGGATCTGGTCATCCTGTTGCTGGGTGCTGTTCAGTGGGGCTTCCGCCTGCTGACGGGTGAGGCGAATCAGGAGCTGGCGTCCTTTGGTGGTTCGCTGGGAACCTATGTTGGTGAAATCATTCACTATCTTTCAGGTGCTTCCGAAGAGAAGCCATTCCCTTTTAAGGACTGGCCTGAAAAATAAGGCTCGCTTACGTGAAAGTATGTATCGTTCGGCACGGTAGTGCTGAAGCAGGAGTGGATTCCGATGAATCCCGCTCATTAACTGAAAAAGGTTTTCAGCAGGCGCAGGGTGTCGGACGGTGGATTGGTTCTCTGATTGAAGATCAGCAGCTCTCAGGCTCTCTGCAAATTTGTCACAGTCCCTTTCTACGCGCCAGGCAAACGGCTGAGGCTGTATCGGAAGCTTGCGGTTTAAAAGCGATTGAGATCGGCCTGATAACTCCCTCTGGTGACATTGATCAGCTGCTTGAATGGCTCATGACACAAGATCGGGATGTTGTTCTGGTTTCTCACTTACCTCTGGTGGGGCGCTTGGCCGCCAAGCTGGTCGAAGGTCAGGTGTTCGATCAGCCCTGGTCCCCCGCAGAAGCCTGGGTTTTAGAGGGCGATATGGCCGCGTCAGGCTGCATGACGGTAACCAAAGTTTGGTATCCTGCTTTAGAAGAGGGTTGAGCCAGCTGCCCAGTAGCTCAGCCTGGCATAATCACTTGATCTGAAACGCGTCGGGCTGTAGTTTTCATCTTTTTGTTAATAATCAAAATAAGATGACAACACATATTTCCGGGCATGATGTACTGCATTTCTCCCATGCTAACGGCTTTCCGGCCGGAAGTTATCAGGCAATTTTTGAACGACTTTCAGTGCATTATGATGTGCGCACCATCGATCGACTAGGTCATAATCCCCAATATCCGGTTACTAATAACTGGCGCGAGCTGGCAAAAGAACTCACCCACCATTTTGAGCAAAACTATCGGCAACCGGTGATTGCGGTTGGCCACTCTCTGGGCGGGGTGCTCAGTTATATGGTTGCTCAGCAGCGTCCGGATCTTGTGAAGGCGTTGATCATGCTCGACTCCCCGATCCTGACTCCAATGCAAAGTGTTGGCTTTGGTGTGATGAAACGGCTTGGGTTAAGTGATTATTTTACTCCGGCGGCCAGAACGGAAGGGAGACGCTCGCACTGGGAGTCCGTTGATGATGCCCTGGCTTATTTTTCCGGCAAAACCCTGATGAAAAATTTCGATCCACGCTGTTTAAAGGATTATGTGTCAGCAGGGACGGAAATGATTAATCCGGATCGTCCTGAAGATGGCATCAGGCTGCGCTTTGACCCGGATACAGAAATTAAAATTTACCGCACCATTCCTCATGATATTCGCTGTGATGCTCCTCTGAACATGCCGACTGCCGTGATTGGGGGGAGACAGAGTAATGTCTTTTTGCCGATTAATGGGGCAAGAATGCAAAGCCGGGTTGGCATGAAAGTGAAATGGGTTCCTGGTGGACACTTGTTTCCGTTTGAGCATCCCACGCATACTGCAGACCATATTCATCACCTCCTTTCAGAGATGCTGTCGTAATGCTTAAAGAAATTGTATTTGATACTGCGCTGGGCCGTATTGCTGGTATTTGCGATAGCAAAGAAGATAACCGGCCAGTTATCGTCGCCTTGCATGGCTGGCTTGATAATGCGGCCTCTTTTGAACGCATATTGCCATCTTTGAGTGAAAAATACCGGTTTGTCGCCATTGACCTTCCAGGGCATGGCCACTCTGACTGGCTTGGTCAGGGTGGAGATTATTATATCTGGGAATCCATTGCCTGGGTGTCTGAGGTGTTAAATCAGTTCTCCTCGCCGGTGCACCTTCTTGGTCATTCAATGGGGGCGGCAGCCAGCATCATTACCGCCGCTACATTCTCGGAGTTAGTCAGATCGGTGGTCATGCTGGATGCAGCAGGGCCGCTTGCTACACCTTCAACTCAGGCTGCAGAGCAAATGCGCAAAGGTATTGATGAGGCTGTCCAGCGTAGTCGCTCGGGTAGTCGTTTAAAAACCTACGCAGATGTTGAATCTGCGCTCAAAGCCAGGGTTCGTCAGGACCCAGCGCTGTCACCAGAGTGTATTGCCCCGGTTGTAGTAAGAAATCTTAAAAATACGCCGGATGGTTATCAGTGGCGAACGGACCCTCGGCTGCGACATACCTCAAAATTAAGAATGACTGAGGATTTAGTTCAGCAGTTTATGTCAGCAGTTGGTTGTCCGGTATTGGTTGTTAAAGCCGCGGACACATTTATTCCTGAGTCCTTTTTTGCCATGCGCATGGAATATCTGAAGAATGGACGTTTGTCTGAATTGCCTGGGCATCACCACTTTCACCTCGAGCCAGAAACAGCGCTAACAGTGGCGCGGGATGTATTAAATTTTTATCAGGAGATTGATTGATGTTGCCGAGGCTTATGTCGGCTGCCTGGTTTGTAGCGTTGCTGAGCAGCTTTGTTGTGTGTCTGTATCTCAGCTGGAATTTACTGGCTAGCCAGAATTATGGATACCACTATTTCTATGATTTGTACGATGTTGGTGCACATATTGAAAAATATGGCCCTCAAAACCGTTATATTCATGGCTTCGAAACGACAGGCCGGGAGCAGCATGAGCGCTTGTTTGCCGAGATTGTTGATGCGGTTCATCATCAGGGTAAAGGTTTGGCTGATATCCAGTTTTTACGTGGTGAAGAATACGTCAGCTTATTGCGTCAGCCAGAAGTGGTTCACTTGCAAGACGTGGCTAATCTGATTGATGGTTTTCAGATGTTAGGTCTGCTATCCACTCTGGTAATGCTGGGATTGGGTGGTTGGTTGCTGATGGGCAGTAGCCAGCCTTCCTGGAAGCATCAGCTGTTTATTCTGCTGGGGTTGATTGCTGGTGCGACACTGGCGACACTGATCATTGGCCCGAAGGCCGTATTCTATCAATTTCACGTTTGGATGTTTCCGCCTGACCATGAATGGTTCTTCTACTATCAGGATTCACTGATGACCACGCTGATGCATGCGCCGCAAATCTTTGGCGGGATTGCAGTGACGATGCTTATTGGTGCTTTACTGCTATTTGCCGGATTGCTGAGTTTGATTATCAAACACCGTAAGCGCGATGAACCGATGTAGCTACTCTGATAAAGCTAAAACCCTGGCGGACAAATAAATGTCATGCGCTCACCACTGGTCGGGTGGTTAAATGCCAATTCCCGGGCGTGTAAACAAAGACGGGATTCCTGCTTGGCCCGCTCGCCAGCATACAAAGTGTCACCAACAATCGCATGGCCAATTTGCTGCATATGGATGCGCAACTGGTGTGAACGACCGGTTTTAGGGTAGAGCAGCACGCGGGAATAGCTATTCTCACAAGAGTCACTCTCACCAGAATCGATTTTATTCCAGCGAGTCAGGGCATAGCGGCCTTCAGTATGGCTGATTTTCTGTAGCGGTCGATTGGGCCAATCAACAATGATGGGCAGGTTAACGCAGCCCTGATTGCCAGGAAGTTTGCCGTATAGCTTTGCCTCGTAGATTTTGTGCGTCGTTTGTTTCTCAAACTGCTGTTGCACCGCGGTTAATGCGGCCTTATGGCGCGCGAATACCAGAATGCCTGAGGTATCCATATCGAGACGGTGAATTACCAGAATGGTGCCAAATTGTTGCTGTAGGCGACTAACGGCAGAGTCTGGTTCGTATCGGCCGGGAACGCTGAGTAAGCCAGGCGGCTTATTGATCACAACGATGTCGTCATCGCTGTGAAGTACTTCAATATCGGTCATTAAACGGTTTCTTTATTCCGGGAACTGGTGCTTTTTAAGCAACTTGTCGTAATCGCCATTCTCTTTGAGCCGTTGTAGGCCCAAGTTAAAAGCGTTAATCAGCTTTTCGCTATCATTGATGTTCTTGCTGATGGTGACGTGTAATGTTCGTGTGGCAAGTACACCTGAGACTTGAGTCAGGTGATCTGCAATGTGCTCTTTATCGTTCAGTTCCTGCTGTGCAATCCAGTGATCCACCAAGGCCAGGTCGAGTTCTTTACTGGCAACATCGCGGAACAGCTGGGAGCAATAATTACGGGTTTCTACCTGAAATAGCGGGCTGATTTTTTCGAATTCCTTCCCATAGCTATAGTCTTCAAATACACCCAGGCGGTAGGACTTGTTCTTCAGTTCATGCTTTGACTGTTCGGCTGAAGTGAATTCAAATGGGTCATTATCACGCTTAACAAAAACCAGCCGGTTTTCTATGTAAGCGTCTGAAAAAGCAACATGTTGCTTTCTGTCTGCTGAATACCAGCTGGCTAAGGAGCCCTCAAGCTCTCCATTTTTCATGCTGTCGCCAACCCGGTTCCAGGGCATAAATTCAATGACGGTTTTGTAGCCGGATTGGGCAAAGGCTGAGGAAACGATATCGGCTGCCAGGCCATGGTTAGGCAACGTTTTTCCTAAGTAAGGGCCCCAGGCGTGAGCACCAAGGCGTACGACAGGCGCTTCGTCTTTATATTCGGCAGCTAATTTAGAGATGGTTTTGGCCAGACCTTGCTCTTCGATGCTTAAGCTGACCTGATCACGAAAGCTTTTGGTTAAGCTGACGCCTTCAATGATGACATCAAACACACGCCATTGTTCTTTTTTGAAATACAGTTTGTAGTCAACCCGGATGCTGGAAGCACCAGGGCGAATGATCTGGCTTTTGACCAGGGCCTGATTGCCTTTGTCGTTGAAGCGGGATGGCTCATAGCGAATCTCTTCACCATTAAAAGCTTTAAAGGCACCGGCATAAGTGCGAATTACTTTGTGTTTGAAGGAAGCAGAGAAGCTGGATTGTTGATCTTTGGATGCGCGCTTCCAGTGTTTGCCCAAAACGCGTTTTGCCATTCTTCGGTGATCTACGATCGGGATAATGACTTCGTCAACCAATTGCTCCAGGTAGTAGTCCTGAGTTTGAACCATTTCTTTGTCAGCAATCAGGCGTTCAGCCATCGTCGTTGATGTTGTTTCAACCAGCGAGCGGGGGAGGTCATCTTTTGCGTGTACGGTAAGAGCTAACGAGAAAATGAAAAAAAAGCAGCTTTTCAGTAATACAGTCTTCATGTGCATCTCTATTATTTTTCTCAGACAACTAAGGGGCTCACGGCACTATAGTTAAGCGCCGTGATCTTGCCAACATAAATCCGTCCAGCCCATACGATATCAAACAGATGCTTGCGGTAAATTACGAATCAACATTGCACGCTGCATGTTATGGTTCTTCGCTGCGTGAGGTATGGCCACTTTGACAATAAAACCCGATCCAGGTGCATCCTGGCGAGGGGTGCCGCCGCTGTCGGTCAGGGCGTTTAAGGTGAAGGTTGTATTGCCGCTGACGGTCATCAGTTCCAGGCTGTCACCTACTTCAAAGCGGTTCTTAACCACAATGGTCAGGTACTCTCCATCAGAATGAGTGATCTCACCCACAAATTGTTGTGCCGTGCTCAGTGAGGTGCCGCGTTCATAGTTCTGATATTCATCGTGCACATGGCGTCGGAAGAATCCTTCGGTATAACCACGATTCGACATATGCTCCAGAGTATCCATCAGCCCCTTATCAAAGCGCTTACCGGCGACGGCATCGTCAATGGCTTTACGATACGCCTGAGCAGTGCGACCAACGTAATAATGTGATTTGGTACGGCCTTCAATTTTTAACGAATGAACGCCCAGCTCCACCAGCTTTTCAATATGCTGAATCGCACGCAGATCGCGAGAGTTCATGATGTAGGTGCCATGCTCGTCTTCGAACGCCGGCATGTATTCGTTGTCACGATTGCCTTCCTGCAGAAGGAAGATTTTATCCGTGGTACCCCCTTCGCCCAGTGTCGATTCACCATCGGTGATGATTTGAGTGCTGGGCTGTGTATTGCTCTGAGCCGGATCAAACACATTCACACCAGCGGGAATAATATCGCCACTGTCGGTTTCTTTGGCTTCATGGGCGTCGTATTTCCAGCGGCAGGCGTTGGTGCAGGTGCCTTGATTCGGGTCGCGGTGATTCATATACCCCGACAACAAACAGCGGCCGGAGTAGGCGATGCATAAGGCGCCGTGAACAAAAACTTCAATTTCCATTTCCGGGCAACGCTGACGGATTTCAGCAATCTCATCAATCGATAACTCGCGTGAGAGAATGATGCGGCTAACGCCCTGGCGTCGCCAGAATTCAACGGAAGCGTAGTTCACAACATTGGCTTGTACCGACAGGTGAATCACCTGATCTGGCCATTTGTCTTTTACCAGCATGATCAGGCCTGGATCTGACATAATCAGGGCATCCGGCTTCATGCCGATCACCGGCTCAATATCGCGCATGTAGGTGTCGACTTTGCTGTTATGCGGTGCAATATTGCTGGCAACGTAAAACTGTTTGCCCAGCGAATGAGCGTATTCGATGCCCTTGCTGAGATTCTCCAGCTGAAAGTCGTTATTGCGAACCCGCAGGCTGTAACGTGGCTGACCGGCATAAACGGCATCCGCGCCATAGGCAAAGGCATATTCCATGTTTTTGAATGTGCCTGCCGGTGAGAGCAGTTCAGGGGTAAATGCGGGTTTGGTAGTCACAGTGGTTTCGCCTTAACCTTACAAAAACGGCGGATTTTAAATTCCGCCGCGTATAAGGTAAATGGCTATTTCAGGATTTAGCCGGGAATGTCAGTCATGGACGGTGTTAAAGCCCGAATAAGCTGGTGTCACACTCTTTCAGAAAACCGAAGTAATCCTTGCTGAGCGGGGCTTGTTTCGCTTCGCTCAGAATATCGGTTAATCCTTGCAGGATGTCAGCTTTATATGCCTGCAAGTCAGGTACGCTGTCAGTCAGGCTTTCCATCGAGTGATAAATAGCATCGACATCCTGGAGGATTAATTCAACATCATCGCATTCCGGATCAAGAATGGATTCGGCAGCGCTGTACAAACAAGAGCAGGTTAACTCTGCGATCTGATAAGCCAGCGCATCGTCCTGAGTCAGCTCTTCACGCCACTGGGCGAAAGCTTCGTGAAAACGCTCCAGGTTAGGGAGCGATTTCAGCTCGCCGCGTAAATACGACTGCACCTTGTTGTTGAGTTTGGTAAAGGGGGAAAAGTCTTGGTCATTGTGTTCGCACCAGAGCTGGATATGGCCCTGATTGATGTGAGCAAAAGCGGCGCAGATGGCCGCTCGTTGAATCGGGTATTCAAAAGAAGGGGTCACTCGACCAGTTCTCCATTGGCTGAAAAATATTGTGTACTAAACAATGCGGGTAGTACCCAGGTGCTGTTCTCTGGCTTGGCGGCTTCCAGTCGCTCGATAAAATCATCCTGGTCTGTAAGACGGACAAAACGTTGCTGGCCACTCAGATCATTGGCAAAAAAGTCTTCCCAATGGCCCAGTATGAAATGTTGAGCCTGTGTGTTTTTAACAACAGATTCCGGATAGCTGTCTACCTGATGAAATGCGGCTGGGCACAATATGGCAATATCAATGGACTTATTATCGCCCATATCGGGTACCAGCCCTAAGGGTTCCTGGCTGGCGGCATCCTGATAGAAGATCCGGTGGGCAATACTGCCGTCCGTATCCAGGAAGTCGATGATAAAGGCCAGTGTCTGGCCTTCTTTCCAGCCAAAGCCATGCCAGGGTAAGTCTTCAAGGTCTTCATCATAACCACCTGTCATAAATTTAAGCCCCATGATATGAGGTGCATGATCGGCTTTAATCGGCATGATACGTACTTTGCCGCTACTGCTGTAAACCCATTCGCCCGGTTGGTTGATATCGCCCATCTTTTCATTCAGGGCATGAATCCGGTCAGCAGAAACAGCAGGAGCCAAGGTGTGTGCCGTTGTATTGGAGCCATACACATGAGCATTCGGTGTGTGTTTTTGCATGACATAAGGAACGTCCAGCAGATGATCGTAATGGGCGTGGCCAACCAAAATCATTTCTACCTTGCTGGCTTCAGGCATATAGGTGTCAATCGCCTCTTTATCGGCTGACATCGGGAAAAAAGGTCCGGCAAACATAAAGTGCGGGTTGCTGAATGAGGGCGCAGTCATAATCTGAGTGCCCTTATAAGAAAATAAATGCCCGCCAACACCCAGGTATTGAATCGACAAATAATCACTGCTTTGCTCGCGGTTGCCTGGGGTTTTCGATGCTGGTGATGTGGCGGAGTTTTCGTATAGCGGCAGCTGTAACTTGCTGGAGCAAGCAGCCAGGGCAAAAATATGGATGCACAATAGCAGGCGTAATAATGTGGATTTTGTCATGGTGAGTTTCTTTTTATTTTTGTATGAGGGGGAAATGAATGTACATGAATTTTAGCGCCAAGCATCGTTACTGGGCAAAGCATTTGTATAAAATAAGTCTCTGTTTTTAAAACAAATACAAGTGACAGGTCAGTATTCTAAGGGCCTGTTTACCAATTGAATTAGCATGTGAGGACAAAAAATAAACAAGACTCAGTTCTCATTCGCAGGTTTTTGTACTTGGAAAAAAGTCATTATCTCAGCTATGGTCAGGTTTATTGCCATTTTGGGCGTCTTTTATGAAGATACGCATAACAAACCATCAGCAAGAGCTGTATTGCGGCGCGATTGCTAATTTATCTCCTTTGGGCTTTTCCATTGAGGTCGGCCTCAGTGAAAGTCAGTGTTTCAGAGACAGCAGTGGTCGTTTTATCTGTTTCGATATTGAATTAGAGTTGCTTGCAGGTGTATCCGATGGTGGTGTCACAGGGAAAGCGATGGTGCAATCAGTGCGCCGCATTTCGCAGCAACAAAACAGTTTAATGATTCGTTTTATGAATCTTGAGCAGGGCGCCTATCGTACTATTGCTGAGTCTTTAACAACCCCTGCTAATGTCAGCTCTACTAATAGTTCGCACTCTCACTTCCCTCAGCAGTTAGCGGGTTAGCTTTAAGTTCTAATCGCTAGATTGATAGGTATAAGCCCGAATGCTGGGCAATATGGGTTCATTTGAAATCTTATTGTCGCTGCGATTTAAGCGACTTCTTCCGTTCGGAGCCTGTAGCTCAATCGTGTTGTGCGTAGGCAAACTTTCCTGAACAAACAATGGTAACGACACGTTCATCGCTTTGCGTTCGGTCGTTTTATCCTTGCTTTCATCTTTTCGGTTAAATACCAGGTTGGCCCGCACAACAGGTGCCAGTGTCTGTACCTGTGCCAGCTGAGTACCTGCGGTGAGTTGTGACAACACCTGAAGCTGGCTCTGAATATGGGTTTTATGCTCACCCAAAGCCAGCAATAGATTTTGTGCCTGCTGATGACTGATTTTTTTAATCGATCGGCCGTTGTTGTACCAGCTGAAGCCAATTTTGGTGACGGGTTTTTCCAGAAGCGGAATATGGCGGTAACACTGTTTCAGGTGGACCCGACCCAGGCCACTTAGCCGTAGCTGTTCTCGTAAAGTCTGACCGTGATTGCTCAGCTGCTCATGATGCTGCAACCAATGCTCTTGAGACAGATTTTGCCTTGCCCGATTGACTGCGGCCCTGAATGACTCTTTTTGATGATTAATGCTGCGAATTAGCTCACTTGTTTTCGCATCGGCAACAATTATCCCGTGGCGTGAGCGGGTTTCGCGCCCGTCCTGATTGCCTTGGTACCAGAGATCGCTCAGTAGGGTGCAGGCATGCTGCAACGCATCGTCGACCATCTCCTTTTCTTCGCCAGTAATCGGGAAGTAATGTGGCGGGCGCTGCTGCAGGAGGTGCTGGCGAAGTTGAGATAATAGTTCGGTTAACGCTGAAAATTGCTCGGCAATATCAGAGATGATCATTGGGCGTTTTTCTTTTGTGCTTTGATAAGCGCTTTGGCGCGGATAAATTCACTGTGTGGGATGTAGAGCAAATCAGCAATTCTGCGGATCATATGCTCTTCATATTTATCCAGTCCATCCGATTCGTAGGCCACTTTCCATAAGTTGCACAGCAGTTGGAATTTTTCATCCGGGTTGCACTTGTCGTGAATAACCCGGGTGAATTGTTGCAGGTCGTTGGCCGCCTCAGCTGTGTTCAGTGCTTCATCGACTAATGATGAAGCTTCTTCCGAAGAGAGTTTGAGGCTGTGTTGCAGGGTGGTTTTCATTGCCGTTTTTTCAGCGTCATCGACTTGGTGGTCGGCGCGCACAATTTCGGCCAGCAACACCGCAGTTGCTAACGCCAGTGTATGGGGCTGGCGCTCTTGTGTTGGCTGTTCAAATAGAGCAAAAAGTTGCTTTAACATAAAGTGTTTCTACAGGTTTTGTTGAATCATATCTTCCAGCGTTTGCTGATCCGCGGCAAAGCGGCGAATGCCATCGGCCAGCTTCTCCGCCGCCATGACGTCCTGATTCATCGCCCAGCGGAAATCTGCTTCGCTCAGTGATAATTTTTCAATATTAGTATCGGCGTTTTCGGCTGAGAGTTTTCGGCTAAGAGTGCTGGTATCCAGTTGCAGTTGTGACAATAAGTCTGGGCTGATGGTGAGTTTATCGCAGCCTGCCAGCTGTTCAATTTCTCCGGTATTACGGAAGCTGGCACCCATCACAACCGTGTTGTAGCCATGTTGCTTGTAGTAGTTATAAATTTGGGTCACCGATTGAACGCCTGGGTCACGGGGGCCGCTATAGTCTTCATTGGGCTGATTGGCTTTGTACCAGTCGAGAATACGACCCACAAAAGGAGAGATCAGCGTAACGTCGGCTTCAGCGCAAGCGACTGCCTGGCTGAAGTTAAATAACAGGGTCAAATTGCAGTGAATACCCTCTGATTCCAACGCTTTGGCGGCCTGAATGCCTTCCCAGGTGGCGGCAATCTTGATCAGTACGCGATCTTTATCGATGCCAGCATCGTGATACATCTGAATCAGCTTGCGGGCTTTGGCAATTGTCGCTTCACGATCAAAGGATAAGCGGGCGTCGACCTCAGTTGATATCAGTCCTGGGATGATTTGCAGTATTTCGCAGCCAATCGCTACCGCCAGTTTGTCGCAGGCATTACTAACCAGAGACTCTGAGTTGTTGCATTGTTTGGCCCAGCTGATCGCACCGGCAATCAGTGGCTGGTAGGCATCCAGCTGTGCGGCTTTCAGGATTAACGAGGGGTTTGTGGTGGCATCGGCCGGTTGATGTTGGCGAATGGCTTCAATGTCGCCAGTGTCGGCAACCACAACTGTCATGTCTTTCAGTGCGTCCAGCTTGTTCATATCTTTTCCTGAGTGCAGCTTATGCAATAACTTAATTATGGTTAGACTCTCTTAACATCCGATTCAGGTCAATGCAGAATCGGGGCTGTTTGGCTAAAAAGTCTAATTCTCAGAATAACTTGGAGATGAAATATGAAGTTGATTACTATTCTGGTCGCAACGTTGTTGAGCCTTTCTGTGTGGGCATCTGAGCCGGTTTGGATTGATGTCCGTAGCGCAGGAGAGTTTGCTGGTGAACATTTGGATGGAGCGCATAATATTCCGCACACACAAATTTCTGCGGATATCGCAGCGCTCAGCCTCGATAAGGATGCCGAAATTTTACTGTACTGCCGTTCTGGACGTCGTGCCGGCGTTGCTTTGGAGGCGCTGCAGAAGCTGGGTTATACCAATGTGAAGAATATTGGCGGCCTGGAAGATGCTAAAGCGTATTCAGCAGGTGGAACTCTTTAAATCCTGTAGGGCAGTTGGATTCAGCTGCCCATTTTAGCTATATTTACACTTCTACAAACGCTAACGCTTGCTCCATGATTTCGATGCCGGATTCTTTCTTAAAGGCATTTTCACTCAGGTGACGGCGGAATTGCCGCGCGCCTTTCATACCGTTAAATAACCCCAGCATATGACGGCTGATGTAGTGCAGTGTTGCACCTTTGCTCAGCTCAGTTTCGATATAAGGGTAGAAGTCGCGCACAGCTTGAACTCGCTGGACAAGTGAACCTTCTTCATGACTATTATCAGCACTGAAGTACAGAGCGTCAGCCTGCATCAGGATGCCAGGGTTATGATAAGCCTCCCGGCCCAGCATCACGCCGTCTACATGGCTCAGGTGTTCAGAGCACTCATCATGGGTCTTGATGCCGCCGTTAATAATAATCTCCAGCTCTGGAAATTCCTGCTTTAGGCGATACACCAGCGGGTATTGCAGTGGTGGTATGTCACGATTCTCTTTGGGAGACAGCCCTTGAAGAATAGCTTTGCGGGCATGCACGGTGAAACTCTTGCAGCCGGTTTCAGCCACTGTCGCAACAAAGTCACGCATATGCTCATAGCTGTCGATGTCATCAATGCCAATGCGATGTTTGATGGTGACTTCAATATTGCAGGTATCCTGCATTGCTTTAATGCAATCGGCCACCAATTGCGGATGTGCCATCAGGCAAGCGCCAATCATGTTGTTTTGTACACGATCGCTGGGGCAGCCGACGTTTAAGTTAACCTCGTCGTAACCCCATTCTTCAGCGAACTTAGCACACTGAGCCAGCTCTTCCGGATTAGAGCCTCCTAGCTGTAAGGCTACAGGATGCTCAATATCGTTGTATTGCAGGAAACGTTCGCGGTTGCCATGAATCAGGGCACCAGTGGTGACCATTTCGGTGTACAACAGAGCATCTTTACTCAGCTGGCGCCAGAAGGCGCGGCAGTGACGATCCGACCAATCCATCATCGGGGCGGTAGAAAATGTGCGGTTAATCGCTCTCATCGTTTAATGTCACCACTCAGCAGTTCATCACACGCTTTTAAATAGCGACCGCGACTCACTAATAGCTGCCAGCGCTTGCCGCCAACCTGGCGCCATAACATAGCAGCACGAATACCGGCCAGCAGCAGTGTGCGGACACGGTTGGCGGTGTGATTGGTCTGCAGGTAGGTAGGGTTGCCGGTCACCCGAATACGGAAACTCAGGTTGCTCAGTGTTTGTTTGTAAAGTCCGGCAAGAGAGGCAATGGTGTTTTCATGAGCAATGCCGAAGTGTTGTGCCTGACGCTCCGCGTCCTGGATTCCCTGGCCTAACGCATTAAGCATATCTGGTGCCTTGCTGAGCTTTTTCTCCAGGTGAAGCAGGCTCAGGGCGTAACGGGTAATGTCTGGGTTGATGCCTTGTGGTTCCTTGCCTGCAATTGTTTTGAGCTGCTTAAGGCCAATGGTCAAACGGGTTTTGGCATCGCCGTAGATATCACCAAACTGTTTTGGGTTTTGGCTGAACAGGCTTTCCAGGAGTGGCAGGGAGGTTTCTTCTGGAACATCTCCGGTGCGAGCCAGTTGTTCAACTAATGTGGCAACCTGGAAAACAGCCGCCAGGGCGATCGCTTGTTCATGGTTTTTGTGAAGCAGGATTGGCTGTTCAGGAGTCATACCTGGCTCCCCATGTTCTGGTTTTCGTCTTTGGTGTCATTGTCGCCGGTATGTTCAATAACACCGCCACCTAAGCAGATTTCACCGGTATACAACACCAAGGATTGGCCTGGAGTGACAGCACGCTGTGGCTCGTCAAATTCAACCCGGTAACCTTTGGCGGTTTTATGAATAACACAATCCTGGTCGGCCTGGCGGTAACGTACCTTAGCTTTACAGCGCAGTGGCAGTTCTGGTTCATCGTTGACCCAATAAATCTCTGATGTCGTCAGCCAGTCTTTAAACAGGCGAGGGTGGTTTTTGCCCTGCACGGCTATCAGGATATTGCGCTCAAGGTCTTTGTCGGCAACAAACCAGGGGTCTTCTGAAAAGCCATTTAAACCACCAATGCCAAGGCCCTGGCGCTGTCCCAGAGTGTGATACATCAGTCCCTGGTGTTCGCCAATATCAACGCCATCTTCTGTTTCAATGCGGCCGGGCTGGGCAGGGAGGTACTGCTGGAGAAAATCCTTAAAACGACGCTCGCCAATAAAACAAATGCCTGTGGAATCTTTTTTGTTATGAGTTACCAGATTGTTTTCTTCGGCAATGCGGCGAACTTCTGGCTTTTCTAATTCGCCAACCGGAAACAGAGTCTTCGCAATTTCACTGCCAGCAACAGCGTGCAGGAAGTAGCTTTGATCTTTGTTGTTATCCAGACCTTTTAGCAGTCGTGTCTCCGTCTCGGTATCGCCACGGCGGACATAGTGGCCGGTTGCAATCAGGTCAGCACCTAACACCTGAGCGTATTCCAGAAAGGCTTTGAACTTGATTTCCCGATTGCAGAGAATGTCTGGGTTCGGAGTGCGGCCGGCTTTGTATTCTTCAAGAAAGTGTTCAAAAACATTATCCCAGTATTCAGCGGCAAAATTAGCTTGATGCAGTTTAATACCAAGGGTGTCGCACACTTGTTGTGCATCGGCCAGGTCTTCTTTGGCGGTGCAATATTCTGTGCCATCGTCTTCATCCCAGTTCTTCATAAACAGGCCTTCGACCTGAAATCCCTGTTCTAACAACAGATAAGCTGAAATGGATGAGTCGACACCGCCGGACATGCCAACGATGACTTTGGTTTGGGCTGGGTTAAGGTCAGCTAACTGGGTCATATCGTTTGGGTTCTTTGTATTGGATTTGTTGGTTGATTGCGAATGTTATTGCGTATTTAAGGATGTTCTGTAATCACGTCGAGCGGGAAACGTTTACCAGCCAGGTAATCTTCGATGCAGGTGAGTACCATCTGAGATCTGAGGTTGGGGCTGTTGCGTAATTCTTCAATGGTCATCCATCTTGGGCCAATGATGCCGTCGTCCAGAATTGCGTTTTCTTCAGCTTTAATCGCTTTGGCAGCAAAGCAATAGCGATGGTAAGTCACACCATTGCTGGGAGCTGTGTAGGTGTATAAGCCAATCAGGTGTGTAGGCTCTGCGCTCCAGCCGGTTTCTTCGAGCGTTTCACGCCGGGCAGCTTCCAGAATGGTTTCGTCCTGTTCGATATGGCCGGCCGGCTGATTGATAACATGTAGGCCACTGCTGACTTCTTCAACCATCAGGAATTGGCCATCTTTCTCAATTACGGTGGCAACCGTTGCGTGTGGCGTCCAGCGGTCATTCATAAATAAAGCTTGCCTATGTACAAAGCGAGGGTGCAAAAGGCACGCAGTCTACCTAAGTGGTTTATCAGGCTCAAATGCAATCAGCGTTTCGGTTTCCTGTTTGCTGTAGGCCTTGCCTTTGAATGCCTGCGGCCAGTCGCTTTTTTGGAAAGAGGTTTGGAGGGCTGTGCTGGCATGTGAATGTTCAGCTCTTTGCTTTCACCGGGTGCCAGTGCGTCCAAAGACCAATTGCCAATGCTTGCACGAATCAGGCGAAGGGTTGGGTATCCTATATGTGCTGTCATTCTTCTAACCTGGCGGTTACGACCTTCGCTGATTTTTATCTCCAGCCAGCACGTGGTGTCATTGTTGCGCTGGCGAATGGGCGGATTGCGTGGCCAAATGTCAGGTTGGTTGATTTTTTTAACTTTGGCTGGTCGTGTGTCCCCATCTTTCAGTGTGACTCCTTTTCGCAAGCAATCCAGGTCGGATTCTTTAGGTAAGCCTTCGACCTGAACCCAGTACGTTTTCTCCATTTTATATTTTGGATTGGCAATGTTCGCCTGTAGTTGCCCGTTGTCAGTCAGCAGAATCAGGCCCTCGGAGTCGTAATCAAGACGACCTGCCGGATAGACATTAGTTTGAGAAATATAGCGCTTGAGCGTGCAGCGGCCGTCAGAGTCACTAAACTGAGAGAGAACGTTGAATGGTTTGTTGAGCAGGATGAGTTTGGCCATAAAATTCTGTAAGAAAACTACTTATTCTTTCGTCTAGCTTGCAATTTTTGTAGAAAAACTACAAATTAGCGCCCTAACTAATTCAGATGATGACTAAAATAGCTGTTCATTGGTCTGCATTTGACCCGCCATGTACGCCATTGGCGAGGTTTGTCAGGGCAAATTCAACCGAACTGTGGCTGTCACAAGCAGCCTGAATGTTGAGCCCCATGCGATACAGCAAAGCAAAATGCTATAGGAGTAAAGATGTCGACACAAACGCCAAAAATTATTTATACCGAGACCGACGAGGCGCCAGCCCTGGCGACTTACTCCTTACTTCCCATTGTTAAAGCCTTTACTCAGTCAGCAGGAATTGAAGTAGAAACCCGTGATATTTCTTTGTCAGGCCGTCTGATTTCGACACTGGGTGAATACTTGAATGAAGATCAGCGCATTGCTGATGCATTGGCTGAGCTGGGTGATCTGGCGAAGCAGCCTGAAGCAAATATTATTAAGCTGCCTAATATCAGTGCTTCGATTCCACAAATGAAGGATGCACTGAAAGAATTACGTGCCAAAGGCTATGCATTCCCTAAGTACCCGGATGAGCCGCAAAACGAAGAAGAAGCCAAAATCAAAGCCTTGTACGACAAAGTGAAAGGCAGTGCGGTTAACCCGGTGTTGCGTGAAGGCAACTCCGATCGTCGCGCCCCAGGTGCGGTGAAAGAGTATGCTCGCAAACACCCGCATTCCATGGGTGAGTGGTCTGCGGACTCCAAAACACACGTTGCTCATATGGAGCACGGTGACTTCTATGGCAGCGAGCAGTCGGTGACTGTTGCAGCCGATACCGATGTTCGCATTGAGTTTGAAGATGCATCTGGTGAAAAGCAGGTTCTGAAAGAGAAAACTGCACTGTTGGCGGGTGAGGTTATTGACTCTTCCGTCATGAGTCGCAACGCATTGCGTGAGTTCCTGGCCGCTCAGATTGACGAGTGTAAAGAGCAGGGTTTATTACTGTCTCTGCACCTGAAAGCCACCATGATGAAAGTGTCTGATCCAATTATCTTCGGTCATGCGGTTGAGGTTTTCTTTGCCGAGTTATACGAAGAGTTTGCTGAAGACTTTGCCAGCGTCAGCATCAATCCAAACAACGGCTTTGGTGATGTGGTTAATAAGATGGATCGTCTGCCTGAAGATAAACAGCAGGCGATCAAAGCAAAAATTGATGCCATTTTTGCATCCCGCACTAAGGTTGCGATGGTGGATTCCGACAAGGGTATTACCAACCTGCACGTGCCAAACGATGTTATCGTCGATGCTTCTATGCCAGCGCTGATCCGTAACTCCGGTAAGGCCTGGGATGAGAACGGCGGCCTGGCAGACACTAAAGCCATCATTCCTGATCGTTGTTATGCAGGTGTTTATCAGGAAACCATTGAATTCTGTAAGAAGCACGGCGCATTCGACCCAACGACTATGGGCACCGTGCCGAATGTTGGTTTGATGGCTCAGAAAGCAGAAGAATATGGCTCTCACGATAAAACCTTTGAAGTGCCAGGTAATGGCAAAATTTCTGTGATTGATGCAGCCGGCACTGTGCTGATGCAGCATGAGGTTGAGCAGGGTGATATCTGGCGTATGTGTCAGGCCAAAGATGCGCCGATTCAGGATTGGGTGAAGCTGGCCGTTAAACGTGCTCGCTTAACGCAAACTCCGGCTGTTTTCTGGCTGGATAAAAACCGCGCTCACGATGCACAATTAATTGCCAAGGTTGAACAATACCTGCCGCAACACGATACAGCTGGCCTGGAAATCCACATCATGGCACCGGAAGAAGCGACTCGTTTCTCGCTGGAGCGCATTAAGAACGGTGAAGATACTATTTCTGTAACGGGTAACGTGCTACGTGATTACCTGACTGACTTGTTCCCAATCATGGAGCTGGGTACCAGTGCCAAGATGCTGTCGATTGTACCGCTGATGAATGGTGGTGGTTTGTTCGAAACCGGCGCCGGTGGTTCTGCACCTAAGCATGTTCAGCAATTGCTGGAAGAAGACTTCCTGCGCTGGGATTCCCTGGGTGAATTTATGGCGCTGGCTGCTTCTCTGGAGCACCTGGCTGAAAGCACGGATAACGCTCGTGCTGCGGTTCTGGCTAAAGCACTGGATGTTGCAACGGGTGAGCTGCTGGATGAGAACAAGTCCCCAGGTCGTAAGGTGGGTGCACTGGATAACCGTGGTAGTCACTTCTTTATCGCCAAATACTGGGCTCAGGCACTGGCCGCTCAGGACGACGATACAGAGCTGAAGTCTGCCTTTGCAGCTGTTGCTGAATCATTTGCTGACAATGAAGAGAAAATTATTGCTGAGCTGGCAGCCGTTCAGGGTAAAGATGCTGATATTGGTGGCTACTACCGCCCAGATCCGCAACTGGCTGAAAAAGTGATGCGCCCAAGTGCAACGCTGAATGAGTTGGTCGAAGGCATTCGTTGCTAAGCGAATGCCTTGCCAAGAGCCTGCGAGCAGGCTCTGAGCATAAAAAAACCGCCAGTTGGCGGTTTTTTTATGGATGCTGTTTATGTGATTGCTGATGATCAGGCTTCAGCTAATTCGACTTCTGGTTGGATGCTTTGTGCTGGCTCGCTGGAGGGTTGATCGGATATTTCGCCGCCATCATCGAGTGCACGAATGTTGATGGCGTGCGTGCCTTTATCGCTGGGCTTGGTGTCAAACTGAACCGATTGGCCTGCTTTGAGGGTGCGATAACCATCCATCTGAATAGTGGAGTAGTGTGCAAAAAGATCTTCGTTGCTGTCATCTGCCAGAATAAAGCCGTAGCCTTTGGCGTTGTTGAACCACTTAACCTTCCCTGTTTTCATTCTGAACCTCCTTCTCGAGTTTGAAAGCGGGAACTGCAAAGTCAGGAGGAGTGAGCGTCGTCCTGACAGTTATATACTTACATTACGCCCGACTCATACATTCGTCAAGCTGATGGAATAGATTGTTTTGCTTGGATGCCCTTGTTTATTGGCTTGGAGGCCTTATTCAGGAAAGGTATGATGAACTTTTACTTTTACCTGACAATCTCAGATGCATCATATTTTTAAAACTCAACTAAACTCAAACCAAGATGAACCGGAATTTGATGGCGAAGGTGGCATTGCAGTAGAGCCTGCCAAGCCTGAGCTGAAGCGACCATCCATGTACAGTGTGATCATGCTAAATGATGACTACACGCCAATGGAATTTGTAGTTGAAGTGCTTCAGAAACTTTTTGGTAAAAATGCCGAAGAGGCAACGCAGATTATGCTGGCTGTGCACACGAAAGGCAGTGCAGTGTGTGCGATTTACAGTCGGGATGTAGCGGAAACGAAGGCAGCCATGGTGAACCAGTATTCCCGTGATTGTAATCATCCGCTGATGTGTGAAATCGCACCGGTAGAAGACTAACGCTGAGGAGGCGACATGCTGAATAGAGAGCTTGAGCAAACACTGAATGAAGCGTTCAAGGAAGCTCGCTCGAAACGCCACGAGTTTATGACGGTAGAGCACTTGTTATTGGCATTATTAGATAATGATGCGGCAGGTAAGGTGCTGGAGGCATGTGGCGCAGACATGACCAAGCTGCGCAAAGATTTACAGGAATTTGTTGATTCAACTACACCACTGATTCCAGATGCGGATGCAGAGCGTGAAACCCAGCCCACTCTGGGCTTTCAGCGGGTGTTGCAACGTGCCGTTTTTCACGTTCAGTCATCTGGTAAGTCAGAAGTAACCGGTGCGAACGTGTTGGTTGCAATCTTTAGTGAGCAGGAAAGCCAGGCTGTTTATTTTCTTAAGCAGCAAAATATTGCCCGTATCGACGTGGTTAACTACATATCGCATGGCATCTCCAAGGTGTCTGGTTCCGATGAGCCTTCGGAGCAAATGGGCGAGCATTCGGATGAAGATGGCGAATCTTCGGGTAAAAACGCACTGGAAGGTTATGCCACTAATCTGAATAAGGTTGCTCGGGAAGGTAAAATCGACCCACTGATTGGTCGTGATTTTGAAGTGGGTCGCCTGGTTCAGATTTTGGCGCGTCGTCGCAAAAACAATCCACTTTTGGTTGGCGACTCCGGTGTTGGCAAAACAGCCATTATCGAAGGTCTGGCAAAACGGATTGTCGATAAAGACGTTCCGGAAGTGATCGAAGATGCCGTTGTTTACAGTCTTGATATGGGTGCCTTGCTGGCTGGGACCAAATACCGGGGTGACTTTGAAAAGCGCTTCAAGGCGTTGCTTGCGGAGTTGAAAAAACAACCGCATGGCATTTTGTTTATTGATGAAATTCATACCATTATTGGTGCTGGTGCTGCCTCGGGTGGGGTAATGGATGCCAGTAATCTTCTGAAACCTTTGCTTAGCTCAGGTGAAATTCGCTGCATCGGCTCTACAACCTTTACCGAGTTCCGTGGCATCTTTGAGAAAGACAGCGCGCTGACCCGTCGCTTCCAGAAAATTGATGTGGCTCAGCCATCTGTCGATGATACCTATAAAATCCTGAAAGGCCTGAAATCTCGCTTTGAAGAGCATCATGCTATTCGCTATACCGACAAGGCGTTAAAAGCGGCAGCTGAGTTGGCAGATCGCTATATTAATGACCGTAACCAGCCCGACAAAGCCATTGATGTCATCGATGAAGTTGGGGCTCAGCAGCACTTATTGCCACAAAGTAAGCGCAAGAAAGTCATTGGTGTTCCAGAAGTTGAGCAGGTGGTGGCCTCTATTGCCCGCATTCCTCCTAAGTCGGTATCGGCTTCTGATAAAGAGCTACTGTTTAAGCTGGAAGATAAGCTATCGATGGTGGTGTTTGGCCAGGATGAGGCAATTCAGACACTGTCTACGGCGGTGAAGATGTCGCGTGCCGGGCTTAATGCACCGGAGAAGCCAATTGGCTCCTTCTTATTTGCTGGTCCAACCGGGGTTGGTAAAACCGAGGTGTCGAAACAGCTGGCGTCGGTGATGGGCATGGAGCTGGTACGCTTTGATATGTCGGAATACATGGAGCGTCATACCGTCTCCCGTCTGATTGGCGCACCTCCGGGTTATGTGGGTTACGACCAGGGCGGCTTGCTCACGGAGGCGGTCAATAAAAACCCGCATTGCGTTTTGCTGCTGGATGAAATTGAGAAGGCTCACCCGGAAGTATTCAATATCCTGTTGCAGGTGATGGATCATGGCACGTTAACTGACAACAACGGCCGTAAGACAGACTTCCGCAATGTCATTTTGATTATGACCACCAATGCTGGTGCTCAGATGATGAGTCGCAACAGTATTGGTTTTACGCATCAGGACCATACGACTGATGGTGCTGAAGAGCTCAAGAAGGTGTTTACGCCAGAGTTCCGTAATCGCCTTGATTCAGTGATTCAGTTTGCTCCGCTATCAAAAGATACCATTTTGCATGTGGTTGATAAGTTTGTTGCCGAACTGCAAGGTCAGCTGGATGAGAAACGTGTCAGTATTCTGGTGTCCGAAGAGGCGAAGCGTTGGCTGGGTGAGCATGGTTATGATGAGAAGATGGGTGCTCGTCCAATGAATCGTCTGGTTCAGGATAAAATCAAGAAGCCGCTGGCAGAGAAGATTCTGTTTGGTGAGTTAGCCAATGGCGGTGGTGAGGTTGAAATTCTGGTTGAGAATGATGATATAGCGATTGAGGTGGTAGAAGAGGTTCCGGCTTAGGAACCTCATCATCCGGCCACGGAAGGCCGGAAGAAGCACTGCTAATGGATTAGCGTGCGCGGTAGGTGATGCGACCTTTGCTTAAGTCGTATGGAGTCAGCTCCACTTTCACCTTGTCACCGGTCAGGATGCGGGTGTAGTTTTTACGCATCTTGCCTGAAATATGAGCAGTAACTACGTGTCCGTTTTCCAGTTTTACACGGAACATCGTGTTTGGAAGGGTATCAATTACTTCGCCTTCCATTTCAATGTGATCATCTTTTGCCATTCGTCACCTGTTTAGACGCTGAGCTTATGCCCGCTTGGTTAGTACAACACCCACTTGGTTAGTACAGTGCGCGCGCATTCTGCCTCAAATTCCGGTAAAAGCAAAGGGCTATCTCAGTTTCGGTCGCCACTCGTCATTAATAAAGGCATCCAGTGGTGAAAAACGAGTTTTGTAGGCCATTTTCTGGCAGCCATCCACCTGATAACCTAAATAGTTAAAGGGCAATTTAAGTCCGTGTGCCAGTATGGTCAGGGATAAGATCAAAAACATGGCCGGAGAGCGCTCCGAATGCTCAGGTTCAAAAAAGCAATATACCGATGACAGGCCGTCGTCTAATACGTCAAACACCAGACTGCCGATCAGCTTTTCTCCCAGGTAGGCTGATAAAAAACGGGTATTGCCAAAATCTTCCAGCAAAAATCCCTGGTATTGCTCAAAATGAGGAGGATACATATCGCCATCAGAGTGTCGTTCATTGATGTAGCGCTTGTAGGTTGGGTAGTGCAATGCACCATCAACTGGCAGCTCAACCTTGAGTGTTAGATCTCGATTCTTTTTCAAAATACGCCGATGAGAGCGTGAAAGTGTCAGTTGCTGAGCTTGAATGCGTACTGACTGACAAGCATTGCAGCTTGGGCATTCTGGGCGATAAACAACCCGCCCGCTGCGACGAAAGCCATTTTGGCTGAGCAGGCTAAGCTCTTGCTGATCCAGTTTTAAATGCGGGTCAACGTACAAGCTGCGTGAACGCTGTTGTGGCAGGTATGAGCAAGGTTGAGACTCATGGGGCAGATAAACGCGGATTTGTTTCATCTCATGCGCTCGCTGAAACCCATAATGCGGATGGTAGCTTGAGCTGGGTTCTTTCTTGTATTGCCTGTCGCAGTTGTGCTTCGAATTGAGCTCTGGAGATCTCCAGAGCGCCAAATTGAGCCAGGTGTTCGGTGTGCATCTGGCAATCAATCATCCGGATACCATGCTCAAACAGCAATGGTGCGGTTACACCAAAGGCAATTTTTGACGCGTTGGACTCCCGGGAGAACATCGATTCGCCAAAAAATACCTGGCCTTTAAGCAGGCCATAACAGCCGCCAACCAAATCACCATCGGGGTTCCAGAGTTCGATGCTTAGTGCCCTGCCACTACGCAGCATACGCTGATAGCTGGTTATGATGTCATCATCAATCCAGGTGCCGGACTCCTCGGCTCGGGGGGCGGCACAAGCCTGAATCACGCGCTCAAATGCCTGATTCAGCGTGACGGTGTAGTTTTTTGCGCGATTGATCAGTTTTTTTACGGTTCGTGGGATTCGGAATGATTCCGTCGTAATCACGGCCCGTGGTGCGGGTGTCCACCATAGACGCACTTCATCCGGGTCGTTCCAGGGAAAAATACCCCGGCGATAAGCCTGATCCAGCCACAAAGGCGATGTACAACCTCCGGCCGCCAGTAAGCCATTAGGTTCGTCCAGTGCCTGGTGGCTGGCGGGGAAAAAAGGTGGTTGTGCTGCATCAAGCCAGTCAATCATGTAAAACCCGTGGTAAACTCTCGTCTTTGCTTATTTAGTGTAACAGGAACACGATTTGTCCGAAGATAAGTCTTTGAAGGATTCAGATGTTTTAGCGTCTTCGTTAACGGCTGAGGCTGATGCATCTCAACCGAAACGTGGTGGTCGGAACAAACGTCAGGACGTTGTTTTTCTTCTGATGGTGGTCGGTTCGCTGTTATTGCTAACCGCCTTGATGTCTTATTCGCCAGAACAAGGTGGCTGGAGTGCAGTTGGCTCTGATAGTCCACAAAATGCAGCCGGACGGGTGGGAGCTTATCTGGCGGATTTCCTGTTTCACTCTCTGGGCCTGCTGGCATTTGCTTTTCCTCTTTTGATTATTGCCCGTATTGCATTGTTATTTCGCTCACGGCGAGAACCTTATGAGCCCTGGTACATCCGCAGTTTAGGGATCATTCTGATTATCATGACGCTGAGCGCGCTGGCGGAAGTGAGTATCTGGCAGACGCCTTGGCTGCCAGCGGGAGCGGGAGGGGCGCTGGGTAAAAGCCAAATAGAATTATTGTTGCCGTTGTTTGGTTTTATTGGTTCGGTCATGATCCTCACGGCTGCATTGGCACTGGGTCTGGTTCTGTATCTGGAGTTTTCCTGGCTGGCGGTGTTTGAACAAATTGGCGGGTGGCTGATGGACATGCCAATGCGATTTGGCCAAAGGGATCACGCAGATCGAGAGGCTGTCAAAGTTACTGGACCACAAGTTACTGAACCACAGGTGACCGATTCACAAGTTTCTGAGTCACAGGCTACCGAAGCTCAAAAGCCAAAGCGTGGATTCTGGAGCTCTCTTAAAGCGAAGCGCTCAGAGGCTCGGTCGGAGCGAAACAAAGCAGTCAGCACCGTTCTAAAGGATGATCCGGTAGAGCCTTTATTTTCTGACATGGATGAATTAGCCGATTCTGATGATATTCCGCTGATGACGGAAGCATTAGTTCCTGAGGCATCTGATACTGAAGTGTCTGATGTGGAGGTCTTTTCGCCGGTTGAGCAATCTGCGCCGCTAAAAACTCAAAGAAAGGCTCAGAACGGCACGGCAAAAGCAGTCGATACTTCAGCTTCATTGGCCATTCCTAATGCTGCGACCACTCCTGTTTCCGTGACGACGCCGGTAGCGTCATCAAGCGATTCTGCGGATAAAGAGATTCCAATCCAGCCGCTGGAGAAAAAAGAAACCGGTGTTTCCGAACGAGCCGCCCGTGAGTTACAGGGCAGTTTGTTTAAATCGGACCAACCACTTCCGTCGATTGCTTTGCTGGATCCACCACGTACCGATCAGGGCGCAGGATTCTCCCCCGAGCGACTGCAGGATATGTCGCAAATGCTGGTGCAGAAGCTGGCTGATTTTGGCGTAAAAGTCGAAGTCACTGCCGTGGCGCCGGGGCCGGTGATTACTCGGTTTGAGATTCAGCCTGCTCCTGGCGTTAAGGCCAGCAAAATCTCGGGTCTAGCGCGAGATTTGGCGCGTTCTATGGCAATGGTTGCGGTGCGCGTGGTGGAAGTTATTCCGGGTAAATCCGTGATGGGTATCGAGGTGCCCAATGAAAATCGTGCCATGGTGTCGATTTCTGAGGTACTGGCTTCGAAAGAATATGACAAAGGCAAATCGCCACTGACCATCGCTCTGGGCCATGATATTGGCGGCAACCCCATCGTGACTGATTTGGCCAAGGCGCCACATATGCTGGTGGCTGGTACCACAGGGTCGGGTAAATCGGTAGGTGTAAACGCCATGCTGCTGTCATTGCTGTTTAAGGCTACACCAGAAGAGCTGCGCCTGATTCTGGTTGACCCCAAGATGCTCGAGCTTTCGGTCTATGAAGGTATTCCACACCTGTTGACGCCAGTAATAACCGATATGAAAGAAGCGCACAATGGCTTGCGCTGGTCGGTTGAGGAGATGGAGCGCCGTTATCAGCTGATGGCGGCCATGGGGGTTCGTAATATTGCCGGCTTTAACAAAAAGGTTAAAGACGCGCTGGATGCCGGTCAGCCGATCGTTGATCCGACCTGGCAGATTGACCAATCCTTTGATACCACGCCACCAACGCTGGAACCTCTGCCTTATATCGTGATTGTGATCGACGAATTTGCCGACATGATGATGATGGTGGGCAAAAAGGTTGAAGAACTGATTGCCCGTGTTGCCCAGAAAGCCCGTGCGGCGGGCATTCATATGATTCTGGCGACCCAGCGCCCGTCGGTGGATGTCATTACTGGCTTGATTAAAGCCAACGTGCCGACCCGGATTGCCTTTCAGGTGTCATCCAAAATTGATTCCCGTACCATTCTGGATCAGGGTGGTGCAGAGCAGCTGCTGGGTCATGGTGATATGTTATTTATGCCGCCTGGCAGTGCTTTGCCTGAGCGGGTGCATGGTGCCTTTGTCGATGATGATGAAGTTCACCGCTTGGTTGCCGAATGGAAGCAGCGCGGTGAGCCGGAATACATCGAAGAAATCACCCAAGGCGGGGAAGGTGATGGTGTGCCGGGTATGGAAGGCGGCGATGAAAAAGATGACCTGTACGATCAGGCGGTGGCATTTGTTACTGAATCCGGTAAATGTTCTATTTCGTCGGTTCAGCGTAAATTACGGATCGGCTACAACCGCGCTGCACGTCTGGTAGAAACCATGGAAGCCTCGGGTGTGGTTTCGCCACCGGCTCATAATGGTGCTCGGGAAGTAATTGCACGCGCTGCACCACAATAGAGTAGCGCCGCAATAAAACCGCACTGCAAAAATATTTACTGTTAACTTTATTTTGATCAATCTGCTAGGAAAGTTCTGACGATGTTCTCTCGCATGATATGGCTGTTCACTCTGTTAATTAACCTGTCCTGGTTTGGTGTTCCGGCCTATGCCGATACAAGCCAAGCTAATGACAAGAGCGTGACTAATGAAAAGGCGCTGGCGTCATTTTTATTGGCACTGGAGGGCATGGAAAACTTTCAGGCCAGCTTTGTTCAATCATCCAAAACACAAACTGGCGAAATCCTGCAGCAAATGGAAGGTTCGTTAAGTGTCGCCAAGCCCGGAAAAATGCGTTGGCAAACTGAAGATCCCTTTGCTCAGCTGGTGGTGTCGGATGGCCAGTTAATCTGGGTTTACGATATGGATCTGGAGCAGGTCACGATTCGTAATATGGATCAGCGCGTTCAGGAAACTCCGGCCTTGCTGCTGAGTGGCAATACGCAGGAGATTGATGCCAGCTTTGTTGTCAGCAAAACCACTGCTGATGAAAACGTGATTTATCAGCTGGTGCCAAAAGACTCCAGCCAGTTATTTCAGTCGCTGGAGTTTCATTACCGCGACCATATTCTGCAAGGCATGAAAATTTATGATGCGGCTGGTCAGATCACCGACATTGTGTTCACTCAGCAAAAACAAAATCAGGTAATTGATGAGCAAGCTTTTGTGTTTGATGTGCCGGAAGGTGTGGATGTAATTGACGGTCGTTCACTTTGAAAACTACCTGCATTGCCATCACTGCGTTAAAAATAAGTTCCGAATGCTCATTTATTCCTTATAAATTGCGTGTTCTCACTTATTTTGTGCCTTGTGCTGGCTGCCTCGGAAACGTTTTCAATATTCAGCGCGCTATATCTGTAGGTGGTTATGTCTGACGATTTATTTGGCTCACATCAACCCGCTTACGAGCCACTGGCATCGCGGTTGCGGCCACAAACCCTGGATGAATACGTCGGTCAGGAACATGTGGTTGGCCCAGGCACACCGTTGCGCCGCAGTCTTGATAATGGCGAATTACATTCGATTATCTTCTGGGGGCCGCCGGGGGTGGGTAAAACCACACTGGCCCGACTGATTGCTCATTATGTTGATGCCAGCTTCTTGACCATCAGTGCAGTAATGTCAGGTGTAAAGGATATTCGTGATGCCGTGGTACGCGCTCAACAAAGCCGTGCTGCCGGGCGCAAAACCGTGCTTTTTATTGACGAAGTACACCGCTTTAACAAGTCTCAGCAAGATGCGTTTTTGCCTTATGTGGAAGATGGCACCTTTTTGTTTGTTGGCGCGACCACAGAAAACCCTTCATTTGAACTGAATAATGCACTGTTATCGCGGGCTCAGGTGTACATTCTTAAAAGCCTGCTGCCTGAACAGATTGAGCAGGTTCTGCAACAGGCGCTGGCTAAGCTCGATGGTGCGCCGCAAGTTGAAGCACAAGCCTTACAGCGTATTGCTCAGGCCAGTGATGGTGATGCACGAAAATCTCTTAACTTGCTGGAATTTGCTTTGCAATTGGCTAAAGCCGAAGGTCGATTGGATATTGAAGTGGTTGACCAGTTGCTGGCCAATAATCTGCGCCGTTTTGATAAGGGCGGTGAGGCGTTTTACGATCAGATTTCTGCCTTGCATAAATCCGTGCGTGGTTCTGATCCGGATGCAGCCATGTACTGGTTTGTGCGCATGCTGGACGGCGGTTGTGACCCGCTTTACATCGCTCGGCGTGTGGTGCGTATGGCATCGGAAGATATTGGCAACGCCGATCCGCGAGCTTTAGCCTTGTGTACCAATGCATGGGATGTACAAACCCGGCTTGGCAGCCCGGAGGGCGAACTGGCGATTGCTCAGGCAGTGGTGTATCTGGCGTGTGCGCCAAAAAGCAACGCCGTGTATATGGCGTATAACAATGCCCGGGCCATGATTGCGGAGCAACCCAGTTATGAGGTGCCGCTGCATCTGCGTAATGCGCCAACCAAACTGATGAAAGAGTCGGGTTATGGTGAAGAATATCGCTACGCCCATAACGAACCAGAAGCTTTTGCTGCCGGTGAAAACTATTTCCCGCCGGAGCTCAAAGACACGCACCTATATGAACCAACACCGCGTGGGCTGGAAGGTAAGATCGGTCAAAAGCTGGAGTACTTGCGGCAGCTGAATCAGCAATCGTCGCAGCAGCGTTATCCGAAAGAGGAGCACTGATATGGCGCTGTTATGGATTGGTCTTGGCGGTGCACTAGGGGCGATATCTCGTTATCTGGTGGCAACCGCTATCTTTAAATGGCTGGATAAGCCATTTCCTTATGGCACCCTGTCGGTGAACCTGCTAGGCTCCTTCGCCATTGGCGTGGCCTATATCTGGTTAGTACAACACCAGTGGGGCGGAGATCACCACAAGCAACTGGCGATGGTGGGTTTCCTTGGTGCGTTTACAACATTTTCCACCTTCTCTTTAGAAAGTATTACCCTGATACAGCAAGAGCGCTGGATGGCAGCGTTAAGCTATATGGGAATCAGCCTGATGGGGTGTTTGTTGGCGACATTGTCCGGAATGTGGCTGGCCCGGTGGTTATCAGAATCGATTGGTTAACAATTATTATTTTTTTGGAAAAAGTAGAAGCAGACGAATGCTGGACATCAAATTTATTCGCGACAATCTGGATCAGGTAAAAGCAGGCCTGGCGAAAAAGGGATTCACCTTTGACGATATCGAATTTAAGCGTCTGGACGAAGCACGTAAATCGTCGCTGACCAAAGCTCAGGCGTTGCAGGCTGAGAAGAAAAAGGCCTCGAAACAGATTGGTGCATTAATCGGCCAGGGCATGTCGCCTGAAGATGCCAAGGCTCAGGTGATGGGCAGTATTGATGCTGATATTACCGAAGCGGAAGCGGCAGCCAAGCAAGCTGAACAGGCATTGCAGAATCTGCTGATGAGCATTCCGAATGTGCCGCATGATGAGGTGCCACACGGTAATGATGAAGAAGACAACGTTGAAGTAGCTGTTTGGGGTGAGCCAACACAGTTTGAGTTTGAAGCCAAAGATCACGTTGATCTGGGTGAGCCGCTGGGCCTGAGCTTTGATGCTGGCGCAACGGTTGCTGGTTCTCGTTTTGTTGCTATGTCCGGCAAGATGGCCCGTCTGCACCGCGCGTTAGCTCAGTTTATGCTGGACACCCACAGCGAAGCACACGGTTATGAAGAAACCTACACGCCGTATCTGGTGAATAAGGATGCGCTGGAAGGTACCGGTCAGCTGCCTAAATTTGAAGAAGATCTGTTTAAGATTCCTAATGCTCAGGGCGATAAAGATCTCTATCTGATTCCAACCGCTGAAGTGCCGGTTACCAACTTACTGCGTGAAAATATTTCAACGCAGGAATTACCGATTAAGAAGGTTGCCCATACGCCGTGTTTCCGTTCTGAGGCGGGTAGTTATGGTCGTGATACCCGTGGCATGATTCGCCAGCATCAGTTTGACAAGGTTGAGCTGGTTCAGTTTGTTAAAGCCGGGGATTCCGATGCCGCATTAGAAGAACTGACAGGTCATGCTGAAGCGATTCTGCAGAAGCTGAATCTGCCGTACCGCAAAGTGATTTTGTGTGGTGGCGATTTGGGCTTTTCTGCGGCCAAAACTTACGATCTGGAAGTATGGCTGCCGGGTCAGCAAAAATACCGTGAAATCTCTTCCTGCTCTAACTTTGAAGATTACCAGGCACGTCGCATGGGTGCTCGCTGGCGTAATCCGGAAACCAATAAGCCGGAATTACTGCACACTCTGAACGGCTCCGGTCTGGCGGTTGGTCGTACCATGGTGGCGGTGCTGGAAAACTACCAGCAAGTCGACGGTTCTATTGTTGTGCCGGAAGCTTTGCGCCCTTATATGGGTGGCTTAGAATTAATTAGCTAATCGTTTTTATAGTTAATTGGCTAGAAGGCCAGCTGGCCTGAGCTTGATAAGAGATAGACAATCATGATGAATTTACCCCTTGTGTTCCGGGGGGATCATGCCTCCTTTGTTGTGGTGGGTGGTGGCAACATCGCCCAGCGCAAAATTCGCACGCTGCTCCAGGCAAATTGCCCTTTGCAGGTGGTTGCCCCTGAGCTGCCGCACGACCTGCAACAACAAATCCTTAATAGCCCACAAGCTAATTGGCAGGCCCGGCTGGCGGATGAGTCGCTGGATTTTGCCGACGCCGGATTTGTAGTACTAGCGACCGACAATGGCGAGCTGAATCAGGCGCTGGCGACAAAGGCCCGAAGCGAAGGGCGTAAAGTCTGCCGGGTTGATCAGACAACTGACAACGATTTTATCTTTCCGGCGGTGATTGATCGCTCTCCAGTGCTGGTGGCGGTATCCACCAGTGGTGGCTCTCCAGCTCTAACGCGTTATCTGAAAGAGCGACTTGAAGCCTTTTTGCCGCTGGAGTACGCCGACTTGGGCAATCTGATGCAGTCGTTGCGCGAGCGCATTAAGCAAAAGCTGCCCGCCAAAGAACGAGCGGCATTCTGGCGCCGCTGGATACACTCGAATGTGCCGGAGCTGGTGATATCGCGTCAGCCTGAGCGTGCTGAGGCGTTAAGTGAAGCACTGATTGCCGGTTCTGAAGAAACTTGTGGTGAAGCGTATCTGGTAGGTGCCGGCCCTGGTGATCCAGACTTATTGACCTTTCGCGCTTTACGTCTGATTCAGAGTGCGGATGTGGTGTATTACGACCGATTGGTAAATCCAAGAATCCTGGAATTTATCTCGCCGGATGCCGAAAAGTTTTATGTTGGCAAAGCCAAAAGTGATCATGCGGTACCTCAGGAAGGTATTAACCAACTGCTGGTTAAATCCGCTCAGCAAGGCAAGCGGGTGTTGCGCTTAAAAGGCGGTGATCCGTTTATTTTTGGTCGTGGCGGTGAAGAAATTGAAGAGTTGGCCGAAGCCGGAGTGCCATTTCAGGTAGTGCCGGGGATTACCGCAGCCAGCGGTTGTGCCTCGTATTCCGGCATTCCGCTGACCCATCGAGATCACGCCCAAAGTGTTCGTTTTGTGACCGGCCACTTAAAAGATGGTACGTGTAACTTACCCTGGCATGAATTGATACATCCGCACCAAACGCTGGTGATTTATATGGGGTTAACCGGAATCCCGGTGATCTGTCAGCAGTTGATGGATCATGACATGGCTGCGGACACCCCAATTGCTTTGATCGAGAAGGGCACCTTGCCGGATCAGAAAGTGCATATATCAACGATTGCTGATATGCCTGCTTATGTCGCTGAACATACCTTGCAGGCGCCAACATTAACGGTAATTGGCTCTGTTGTGTCTCTTCATGAAAAGCTTGCCTGGAAATCCTGATCTAAAGTGTCAATACGTATAAAGTCAGCATTTCTACTAACTTAGACTATGCTTATTCCTGAATGGTCATAAATCATCCGGGAATAATCATGAGTCTGCTTAACTCTTTAAGTATCAAGGCAAAAATCTTCGTTTTAGCTGGCGTGGCCATATTGGGCTTTATTTTTAACCTGATGGTTAGCGCCAATATTAACAGCGCCAATTCAGATCGCCTGCAAATGATCCAGGAAACATTTTTCCCGGTTGTTCAGGATTCAAAAGCAAACCTTGTCAGACTTGAGCAGATAAAAGAACTGTTCTCGACCGCTGTCAGTACCGGAGAAATGGATTTTGTAGCGAATGCTGAAAAAATCAAAGAGCAGGTGAATCTTAGTCTGAATATGCTTGAACAAATCTGGAGTGAGCGAGCTTCAGAAGTGCAGGCCACTCGCTCGGCATTTGATTTGTACTTTACATCCGCTAAAACGCTGTCGGTTGGTATGCTCGACGGTTCGCTTGACCCATCATTAATCGCTAGCACGGTTGATGAGATGAATAAAAACCTGAATCAAACCAAAACCTTGATGGAAGTATATTCGGAAGAGGGTTTGTCGGCATTTAATCAAACGGTCGATGCTTCTAATCAGGCCGCCAAAAATGCACTGTCTGTTGGCGTTACGATTACGCTGGTCGCAATTGTTGTTATTTCTTTTGTCGCATGGACCACCAGTTCGGTGATAGGCAAAGCTGTACGCAACCTGGTTCGCTCATTGAGAGGGATTGCCACGGGTGATGGTGATTTAACGCAACGAATCGAAAAGACATCCAATGACGAGCTGGGTGAAGTCGTTGAATGGTTTAATCAGTTTGTCGACAAACTCCACCACAATATCGGCGAAGTGGTGAATTCAACACGACCACTGGCCGGCGTCTCTGACGACCTACGCAATCTGACCAGTCAGACTTCAGCCATTGCTGAAAGTCAGAATCATGCAACTGAGGTGGTATCAGATGTTGTGGCCCAGATGGTAGGTAGTGTTCAGGAAGTCTCTGGCAATGCCAGCTCGGCTGCTGAGGCTGCAACAGAGGCAGATGCAGCAGCCAAACAAGGACGGGAAATTGTTTCGGATACAGTTGCCAGTATTAATAGCCTGGCAACTGAGGTTGAACGAGCCAGTGACGTAATCAAGCAATTAGAGTCTGATACGGCGAATGTCGGCAGTATTCTGGATGTGATCAAAGGTATTGCAGAACAAACCAATCTGCTGGCTTTAAATGCCGCGATTGAAGCGGCCCGGGCTGGTGAGCAGGGGCGTGGCTTCGCAGTGGTTGCTGATGAAGTAAGAACCCTGGCATCCAGAACGCAAGATTCAACCCAGGAAATTCAAAGTGTGATTGAGCAGTTGCAGACGGCCGCCCAGTCTGCGGTATCGGTCATGAGTGAGAGTCAGCAACGAGCTCAGAGCAGTGTCTCGCAGGCGGCTAAAACGGACGAAAGCCTGCAGGCGATTACGGAAAAGGTCGGTTCGATCAGTCGCATGAATTCTGATATTGCCAGCGCAACCGAGCATCAGCAGCAAGCTGCCCTGAGCATTAAAGACAATGTGGTCGAAATTAAACACCGTTCTGAAGAGGCGATGAGCGCCGTTCATCAAGTAGAAGCGGCCAGTGGATCGCTGACCAGTATTTCCAAGAGCCTGCAGACGGTGACAGATCAGTTCAAAGTCTGAGGCTCAGTTCGGGTATGAGCCTCAGATGTTGACGAATGCATTAGGCGCTGGTGAGTGCGTTTTTATCGCGCTGCTGCCAGGCCGATATGCAGCGATCAAAAGCCGCGTCATAATCACTGCTTTTTTCGATGGCGCATAACGCCAGTGCAGCCGTTTTAACCACGGCTTGTTCTGCGTATTCACTTTGTAGCTGGCCGCACCATAAGTCACTCAGATGTTTCGGTGAGGTATCTTTTGGCTTGTCTTCAAACAGGCTTTTGTCATTTGAAATAACAATTTCGCCTTGCTCTCCGTTAAAGCAATATTGTGCGACACACTTACGCTCCGGATTGACCTCAAATTCCCCGCCCTCACCTTTAATAACCAGTGCATCATGATTCAGCAGCGCGGCAGCACCGCAATGCATGGCTTTATAGTTGGGGTGGAAAATTCCCTGAACGCTTGGGACGTGTTGCGGAGAGATGGTTTTCAACACCGTGTTGATCGGAGAGCGAACACCCAGAACGGATTTCAGCAACAGCCATTCCTGCAAGCACGGATTGATTGCTGAGCAGGGAAGGTAGGCCAGGGTGTGCTGGCTCATTTCGCTGGCATTAGAGAGTTGTGGCAAGCCGAATTGTTCAAATACTTCGTGCAGGTAAATCCGGCCTTCGGTGTGTGACAGGCTGCCATGAAATAAGATCTTATAACCCATTTGACTGAGTAATAGTGCTGAAAGCAGGCACCAGAATGGTTGTCGGCGTTTGCCGGCATAGCTCGCCCAGACCAGATCGGCATTGAGGTCGCTGGGAAGATATTCGCTGATAGCTTTGGCAAAGCCTGCAATTTCCTGCTCATCTTCTTCAAGCACTCGCATCAGCATAAAAATCGCCCCAAGCTGCTCCGGGCGATAATCTCCCTTCAGCATATTGCTCATGGTGTAGTGAGCTTCATCGAGCGTCATATGCCGACTGGCATTTTTTCCACGAGCCAGAATGCGGACGTATTCTGCGAGGTCGTGTTTTTCCTGGGTGCTCATCAGAGGCAGTTCTCCGGTCGGGGTAGTCCGGCAATTTTAGCGGCCAGCTTGGCCGGACTACCGGGAAATAGTGTTAACAGATAGATACTGGAGGATTTCTCCGCGCCCAGTGTTTGCTTAAGGTATTTGCTGAGAGGGCGCATGGCTGGCGAAACATCGTATTCCTGATAGAAATCACGCAGTGCATGGAGTATTTCCCAGTGCTCCGAGGTCAGTGTAATGTTCTCGGAGTGCGCCAGCTGCTTCGCGACATCGGCATTCCAATCATTCAGATTCGCCAGGAATCCATCTTTATCCGTGCTTATGGAAGTCATTGTCATTAAAAAACGAGTTGGTGTCTGCTGTTTTTCTGAAGTGCTTTCAGGTCTTGTGTTGCAAGTGGTTGTGCGTTGTCAGGGTGTTCTTTATCACCGTCTTCCAAATAGAAAACCTGATCGCAATCATACATGGCTAGCGCGCTGATCAGCTTGCTGGCTGATTTGCCGCCGGGGCGTAATGCAGGCAGATCCTTCTGTAACCAGCGTTTACCTTCACCACTGAAAACAAACGCGACTTTCTGCTCAAATGCCGCGCATGCCATGCCAAGCTCCAACGGCTCCAGATCCAATGTAGGCGAGGTTGTAATATGAATCAGCAGGTCGGCTGTGGCGTCGTCGTTGTTAGAGGAGGCTGATGTATGAGTGGTCTGGGCGTGTTCGCTAAACTGTACCAGTTGGTCGGATTCAGCAACGGCCTCGGCCATTTCACCCAGCCCGGTCAGGGCAAAACCATCAGCCAGATTCGCCATGCTGTTGTAACGTGCCGCTTCTGTTTTATCAAAAAGACCCCGACGCAGGCTGTTGGCGATACAAGCCTGCAATGGAAAGTTAACTTCCTGTGCCAGGGCTTGCCATAGTTCGACAATACTGGGCTGGCCCTGAATAGGCTGCTGATTGCTCAGGCCTGCAAGAATGGCATCCTGATAAAAAAACACTCTGAGGATGTCATGCTCTTCAGAGGCTTTCTGAATAAATTCCATTGCCCTCAGATGGCTATCAAATGTGAACGGGCTTTGGTTTAAAAAAATGGAAATTCTGGCCATGGTGCAAACTCTTCAGATCAGGCGATCATGATAAGTGGCAATGCTTTGAATGAAAAGAATCGGCTATCGCATTGATTTAATAGAAAAATTTTAAAATAAAGTATTGCACTAAGAAAAAAAGTGGGTATCATACGCCTCGCGCTGGAGGGATGGCTGAGCGGTTGAAAGCACCGGTCTTGAAAACCGGCATAGGTTAATAGCCTATCTAGGGTTCAAATCCCTATCCCTCCGCCACTTATTCTAAAACCCTGCTTACCATTGGTAAGCAGGGTTTTTTCGTTTTTAGCCTTGTTAATAAATGCTCATGGAGTGGGGGCGGTGCTATACCTGCCTCATAGCTGAAATATAAGCCACCACCGAACGCGCCAGAGCATTTAGGTCATACCCTCCTTCGAGCGCAGACAAGAGAGGCGTATTGCGCTTTTGAGCGAGCTTGCAGATCCACTCTCCCAGCCAGCGATAATCATCATCCTGAAGATTTAACTCTGCCATCGGGTCAGCTTCGTGCGCATCAAATCCGGCTGAAACCAGAATCAGCTCCGGGGCAAAGCCCGATAGCGCATCATGCCAGCCCGAATACACTGCCTCACGGAACGCCGCGCTGTTTGTGCCTGATTCCAGAGGGATGTTGATGACATTGTTGTAAAAATCCACCTGATAGTGGGAGTTTGGATAAAACGGATGCTGAAAGCTTGAGCAGATTAAAAATCTGGGGTCGTTGGCGAGAATATCAATCGTGCCATTTCCCTGGTGAGCATCAAAGTCGATCACCGCAATTCGATTTAAATGGTGAATCTCAGCGGCACGCAGGGCTGCGATGGCGATGTTGTTAAAAAAGCAAAAACCCATGCTTTTATTATTTTCAGCATGATGACCCGGCGGTCGCACACCAACAAACGCATTGGTGTGATGGCTTTTATTAAGCAAGACATCATCCAGAGCCTGAGTGACTGTGCCGACAGAATAAAGGGCGGCCTCGAGTGACCCCGGCGCCATTGGAGTGTCTTCGTCAACGTATATATGCCCTTGCTCTGGCTGAATCAATTGTAATTGTTGGTAATAACCATGACTGTGAGCACGGACAATGTCCGGGGTATGGGCCATACTTCCTTGTATGATGTCGAGCTTCTCCCACAAGCCGGACTGTTTAAGACCCTGCTCAATCGCCAGAATGCGCAAAGCATGTTCTGGGTGGTCATCCCCGGTATGATGGGCAAAGTGTTGTTCGAAGGTGTAATAAGCCGTCGTCATAATGCGTCAGAATCAGTATTTTTTGTCAGTGTAACGGTGTAATCACTGTACGCAACTAAACTTATGGACCACTTGATATGGGTACACGCTCGCTTGAACTTTTTTTTCAGCCATCCAGTATTGCCGTTATTGGTGCATCTGAACGGGAAGGGAGCCTGGGTGGGGCGATTGTTCGAAACTTATTAGGCAGTGAGTTCAGTGGTCAGATAATCCCGGTCAACAGTCGTGGGTATCCAACAATTTATGATTTGCCGGCAGTTTCCAGAATCGGAGAGCTGGAGGAAGTTCCTGATCTGGCAATTATCTGCACGCCAGCCGATACCGTGCCCAAGGTTATCAAGCAGCTTCATAAAAAAGGCGTAGGTGCAGCCATGCTGCTGACTGGTGGTATTGCCCGTGCGCGCTCCTGGCAGTTTCGCCCTTCATCCGATCGCCTTGATCATGTTGTCGAACAAACCCGAATGCGTATTTTGGGCCCTGATTGCCTGGGTATTGTGATGCCGTGGCGAAATCTGAATGCCAGCTTTCTTCATGTACCGGTGCGCAAAGGCAATATTGCCTACATTGGCCAGTCGGGCACGTTGGCTTCAGGCGTAATGGATTGGGCCTACAGTCGAAATATCGGCTTCTCTCATGTGATGACACTCGGCAAGAGTCAGGATGTCAGCTTGCCTGATTTAATTGATTACGTTGTGCAGGAGCCTCATGTTCGCACCATCTTAATTCAGCTGGATGAAATTGGTTCAGGTAAGGCGTTGGTTCGTTCGTTGCGGGCTGCTTCGCGCCACAAGCTGGTGCTAGCCGTTAAAAATAACCGTTTCCAACAAAGCCCCCTCAGTCGCATTGAAACACCAAAAGGTCTGAGGAGCCGGGATTCGTTGATTGATGAAACCCTGGCAAGAGCGGGTGTGTTGCGTGTATCTGCCACGGATGAGTTGTTTGATTGCGTTGATGCCCTGAGTCCGCGGCAAAAAACGTTTGGTCCGCGACTGGCGATTGTTGCGAATGGGCGTGGTCCGGCAATTCTGGCCATGGATCGACTGATTCATGATCATGGTCGGCTTGCTGAACTCTCAGAAAAAACTCGCTCACACCTGAGGGGCTTGCTTCCGGAGTACGTTAAAACCAGCAATCCGGTATTGCTAAATCCAGAGTTAAAGCCCAACCAGTTGGCGGCCGTTGTGAATACCCTGGTTACTGACCGCAAGGTAGATGCTGTGCTGGTGATCAATATTCCAAGCCTGGGTAATGACAGCATGGCGAATGCCAGGGCGCTGGGAGAGTTAACCCGCAAAACACAAAAAACCATCCTGACAAGCTGGATGGGGGAGCACACCGCCGAAGATTCGAGGGAATACTTTGACCAACAAGGTATTCCTACCTTTGATACACCCGACAATGCCATTAAGTCCTATATGTACATGGTGCAGCATCAGAGGACTCAATCGCTGCTACGAGAGACCCCTGAAAGTCTTGAAATTCCGATCTCTCAGATGCATGAGGATGTTGATCGCCAGATTCTCGAAAGCCATCGCCCCGGCGATTATTTGTTGCCAACCTATGCCTGGGCTTTGTTGGAATCCTATGGTTTTGCAGTGTGTGAAAATCACTATTGCAACACCATTACCGAGATGCTGACACTGGCTCAGCGTATCGAGAAGCCCTGGGTGCTGAGAGTTCATCACCGCGATTATCTGTATCCGTTTGCCTATGGTGACAACCCTCGCGAGCGGCTGCGTGCTGTGGCCCGGGAAATCTATAAAGAAAGCGATCTAGCGCCAGCTGCTGAGCGGCTTGAGAGCTCCATTGCTGAGGCCTTTCCTCACAGCCCGGTATTAGGCTATACCGTGCAGAAACAGTATCGCGCTTTGGACAATCTGCAGTTTTCTTTTGGTATTGGTCGTGATGATGAACTTGGGCCGTATATCTTTTTTGGTGGTGGTGGTTCAACGGCAGATATTCTGGTGGATCGCGAGGTCGCACTGCCGCCGTTAAATGCCAATTTGGCCGAGAAGCTGATCAAGCGCACGCATTTTTACAAAGTCCTGAGCGAGCGATCCGATAATCTTGAGCGTGAGCTGATCACGTTGGAGCGTTGGCTGGTAGCGTTATCTCACATGGTACTGAACCACCCATGGATCGCGGGTTTTGAGGCAAACGCCATTCGTCAGCAAGTAGGGCGATACCGTGTGATTGGTGTCGCTGGAGAGGTGGGGTTACCGGTTAAGCCAGCCATGCAGCCATATCCGGTCGAGCTGGAAGATCAATATCAGAGCAAGCATGATAACCACTATCGGATTCGTCCAATTCGGGGAGAGGATGAGCCGCTGCTGGAGCAGTTTTATCAGCGTCTGAGTCAGGAGTCTTTGCGTTTGCGCTTTTTCACCGCAAGGCGGCAATTTGATCACAAAGAGCTGGCTCGCTTTACCCAAATTGATTACGACCGAGAAATGGCATTTGTCGCCATTCGTGATAACAAATTATACGGCGTGGTGCGAGCCTGGGTAGACCCGGATGATGTCACGGCTGAGTATTCAGTGATTATTGATGATGAATGTCGTGGCGAAGGATTGGGGCATCATTTGATGACGCGCATCATTGAGTATCTCACTGATCGTGGTGTCCTGCAGGTATTTGGTACGGTATTACCACACAACTCTGGTATGCTGGGGCTTTGTGAGCATCTGGGTTTTGTTTTGCACAACAATATGGAAGAGGGTGTTGTTGATGTGGTCAAGGAGTTGAATCCAATGCAATACGGCTGGCAGCGCAAGAAAATGTTAACTTTCCGTTAACATCTTATGGCTTCGGGTTGTCAGATGGTGTCAGCAACGGCATCATTGTTTTTTTAGAATTTTTGCTGGCTCACTCCTTAATATGAGTCGGCTGATTGGTAGAGGTAATACTCTCTTGATTAAGGTTTTGGTCGTTGATGATCATGAATTGGTTCGCTCGGGAATATCGCGAATCCTTGCTGATCAAAATGGCATTGAGGTAATTGGAGAAGCTGCCAGTGGAGAGGATGCAGTCCAGTTTGCCAAAGACACGCCGCCCGACATCATTTTAATGGATGTCCACATGCCTGGCATTGGGGGGCTTGAAGCCACCCGTAAAATTTTACGTCAGAACTCTGAGATTCATGTTATTGCGGTATCTGCCTGTGATGACAACCCGTTTGCATCGCGCCTGTTGCAAGCAGGCGCAAGCGGCTATATCACTAAGGGCGCGGACGCTGCAGAAATGTACAATGCCATCCTGAAAGTGAAAACAGGGCAGAAATACATCAGCTCAGAGATTGCTCAGCGCATGGCGCTTAAGCCATTCCAGCAAGACCAGGCTTCACCTTTTGATGAGCTTTCCGAGCGTGAAATGCAGATATCTCTGATGATTGTGGGATGTCAGAAGGTTCAGGCCATCAGTGAAAAGCTTTTTTTAAGCCCCAAAACGGTTAATAGCTACCGTTATCGTATCTTCGACAAGCTGAACATCGAAAGCGATGTGGAGCTTACCCTGCTTGCCATTCGCCATGGCCTGGTTGACCCTGCGGTAGACCCGGGCGTTTCCGCCTGATGGCGGCGTTTGATATTCCTGCTTTTCTCAACACCCTGAGCCAACGTGCCGGGGTGTATCGCATGTTTTCTGCTGATGACGAGTTGTTATACGTCGGCAAAGCCAAAAACCTTAAGAATCGAGTTTCCAGTTACTTTCGCGCTCGCGGGTTGAACACCAAAACGGTAGCGCTGGTGGGACGTATTGATCACATTGAAGTGACAGTAACGGCTAACGAAGCGGAAGCCTTGTTGCTTGAGCAAACACTGATCAAGCAGCACAAGCCGCCTTACAACATCCTGCTGAAGGATGGCAAATCCTACCCGTTTTTGCACCTTTCTGATCACGAATACCCTTTGCTGGCCTATCGTCGAGGCAAACGCAAAAAAGACGGCCGCTACTTTGGCCCTTATCCCAATAGTGGTGCGGTTCGCGAAGCGCTGAATCATTTGCAGCGCTTGTTTTTGCTGCGCTCCTGTGAAGATTCCTATTTTAAGCATCGCAGTCGTCCTTGCCTGCAGTATGAGATTAAGCGTTGCTCCGCACCGTGCGTTGGTAAAATTTCACAGGCTGATTATCAGCGCGATATCGACCATGCGCGCATGTTTTTGCAAGGTAAAAGTCGTGAGCTGATCGTTTTGTTGCAGGATGAAATGCAGCAAGCCTCGGAGCAATTGCAGTTTGAGCGTGCCGCCGAGCTGCGAGATCAAATTGAGATGATGCGCCGCATCCAGGAAAAGCAGTTTGTTGATGGCGGTTCTGGCAACGCAGACGCTTGGGCAATTGTTGATTGGCAAGGTGTGTTGTGTATCCATCGCCTGACCTTTCGCAATGGCCGGTTAACCTCCAGTCAGAACTTTTATCCTGAGAACAAAGCGGGTGAGTCATTGGCAGAACTGCTGGTTGAGTTTGTCAGTCAGTTTTACCTGGCGGATCACGCCATTGATGGCTTGCCACGGGATCTGATTGTTGAGGCTGATAAAGATCAACTGCAACCTTTGCTGGATGCCATTCAATTGCAATTCCAGAAGAAAGTGCAGCACTCGGCTGGCGTACGTGGTTCGAATCGCCAATGGCTGCATATGGCTCAGGAAAATGCCAGAACGGGTGCTCAAACTAAAATTTCAGGTCGCCAGGCCGCCTTAAATAAGCTGGAGCGAGTGGCCGATTTGCTTACTTTGCCATCCGTGCCGAAACGGATTGAGTGTTTTGATATCTCACACTCCAAAGGTGAGGCAACCTATGCGTCATGCGTTGTGTACGGCGAAGAGGAAGGCTTAACCAAATCCCGCTACCGCCGCTTTTCCATTAAAGGCGTTGCCGCTGGCGATGATTACGCCGCATTAGATCAGGCGGTTACCCGCCATTTAACTCGCCTGATAGAACAGCAGGACCTCCCGGATCTGCTGTTGATTGATGGTGGTAAAGGGCAGATTAATCGAATTGATGACGTTCTGAATGCCTTGAATTTGTCGGGCAAGGTTCAGGCTTTTGGTATTTCTAAAGGTGAAACCCGCAAATCCGGTTGGGAATTCTTATGGGAAGCCAACGCAACACGCCCTATAATGCCCGACGCTCATGACGAAGGATTTCGTTTATTGCAAATGGTGAGGGATGAGGCTCACCGTTTTGCCATTACTGGACACCGGAAAGAGCGGGCCAAAAGCCGTGGAGAATCTGGCCTTGAGAAATTACAGGGCGTGGGTCCGAAACGACGCCGTGAGCTGCTGCTTCATTTTGGCAGTTTAAAAAACATGCGCAGTGCGCGAAAAGAGGAACTGGAGAAGGTTCCTGGAATCAGTAAAAAGCTTGCCGGCCAAATATTTTCACAGCTTCACGGCGAGCATCAGGAGTAACCGTTCGATGAATTTGCCAAACATTCTCACCCTTGCCCGTATCGTTATGATCCCGCTGATGGTGATATGTTTTTACTGGCCTGCAGAGCAAGGAAAACTTTGGGCTGCGTTTATCTTCTGGCTTGCAGGCGTAACCGATTGGTTTGATGGTTATCTGGCGCGCAAGCTGAATCAAAGTACACCGCTCGGAGCTTTCCTTGACCCGGTAGCCGACAAACTGATTGTTGCGGTTGCCTTTGTGCTGCTGGTTGAGCAATACGACACCATCTGGGTCACGATTCCGGCTTGTATCATTATTGGCCGCGAAATTGTGATTTCGGCACTGCGAGAGTGGATGGCTGAGCTGGGTAAGCGCGCCAGTGTTGCTGTTAGCTATGTTGGTAAGGTGAAAACCTTTCTGCAGATGTCGGCTATTTTTTTTCTGATGGCAGGGCAGTTTCACATCGTTGTTGAGTGGATTGGCTGGATTTCATTATTTGTGGCGGCGGTTTTAACAATCTGGTCGATGATGATTTACCTGAAAGCAGCCTGGCCAGAGCTAATGGGTAAGTCGTAAATCATTAGTCATCTTCAAAAAAATCGGCTAAGTGCTTAAAAAGTAAGAAAAAACAGTTGACTTCATGGGCGCAATCTCTAAAATGCGCTCCATCGTTTAGCGGGAATAGCTCAGTTGGTAGAGCACAACCTTGCCAAGGTTGGGGTCGCGAGTTCGAATCTCGTTTCCCGCTCCAAACTTCCTCTGGAAGTTAAATCGATAATGGCGCGATAGCAAAGAGGCCATGCCGCGGATTGCAAATCCGCTGACGCCGGTTCGAATCCGGCTCGCGCCTCCACTTATTATTAAGTGATCGATTAAACGATAGATTCCTGGCAGTATTCACGCTGCATCGACTTTTCAGTCGACCCCGATGCCCGGGTGGTGGAATTGGTAGACACAGGAGACTTAAAATCTCCCGTACTTAGTACGTGCCGGTTCAAGTCCGGCCCCGGGCACCATTTTAAAAACCCTTCTAAATCAATATCTTACAAAGAATTTCATCTTTTGTTTTCTGCAATGTCTTCTATCTATGATTTCCATTAGTAGACGCATAGTAGACTAGTTGGCTGGCATTTTTTCTTATCAACCAGAAAGGAAATAGCCATGAAGAAAAATATCTTTCCGCCCCTGAAACTCGCTTGCACCCATAAGTCACAGACTTTACTGATCGAGAAGTCACACTCTAGCTGCACCGGCACGTCACATTCTCCAACATCCGGAGAGTCACACCTTTGCCCCTTGGGCGAGTCACAACTTTCTGCGCCGGTTATGTCACAGACAATAGACTTGGGAAGCTACCTCTCTGCCTGGAATGTGCAGCCGATAGCAATTCAGCGCATAGAAGCTAAGCGCCTTCTTGAGGTCGCTCGCCAGAATTTATCATCCAACAATTCAAGCCGCTGCATGGCGTAATCTAGGAGTGACCATTATGACTGAGCAGATGCAAAACAGGATTAAAGGAATGGCAGAGGACACCTTAAGCAAGGATGAGTTTGCCTGGAGAATAAGCCAGCTTGAAGACTGGCAAAAGGAGGAGTTTCTTATCAAACTCAGAGAGCTACTGGATAAGCATTCACACATCACGCACTGAGCACTTCAATCGGTGTTTAACTCAGGTCAAACAGTGGTTAAACATGGGAAAACAGTGTTATCCCATGTTTAACCTGGCAATCATGCAGGCTGTTCAGGTTTCACCAAGCGACCAGTAAGCATATCGACATAATCCCCAACAGTCTTAATATCACTATCCTTGAGGGCCAACGGCTCATCATCCATTAGGACGCGCCCTTGAATCATATCTTTGATCTCATCAAGGCGGCGGTAAAGCAGCAATAATGGCTTGCATTGTACTTCCGCTTCCATTTGATCAATGCCGCCAAATAACCAGCCGCGAGCAATTTCTTGAGAGCGAAGCTCATCAATCTCTGACTGCGTGGCGTAGTAATCTTCAAACAGTTGCTCAACATCAACTTCCGCATGATCCGCAACCACGACCCCGTCAATTACCAGTGCAGACTCGGCATCTGTCGGCTCCGATTTCGATTCGGCAGGTACCCAGCCATAACCCTGATAATATTCCTGCAAGGATTTAACCTGATTATCATTCAGTACACGCTTGCGGCTTTCATACTGAGACAAGTATCCACGACTTAAACCAACGTCGTTAGATACCTTCGCCTGAGACAGGCTTAATTCAGCACGCGCCTGCGCTGACAGTTCAGGGGTTAAAATTGTGTTTTCCATAGTTTCTTACTCATTCAAAGTTTAATTAAAGGATTGCGTACAGTTATTGTCACAAGTCCTAGGTGGCGGCTGCGCCGCCTTGTTTTCGGCGTCCCGTCGTTGAATCGTCCAAATACGATCACGGGTTACCAAAACTCGTCTGGCTACTGCCATTCCATCAAGGTTCACCAGCAGGCCAATCAGTTTCTTAATCTTTTCTGCATAGGTGTTTTCTGCATCACCTTCCAGATACTCAGGGCGTAATAACAGGTCTTCACGCTTAGCCAGCGCACCGCCCAAAGCCTCTACGAATCTTGCCCACTCGCCCCGGTCTGCTGCTGAATGCACTTCTCTAAGCTCTTCTGAATCAAGCCCCAATTCATCGAACCCTTTGCGTCGCAGCTCGCGCCAAACAGAGACAGAGGCCGTCCCAATCTGCTGGAACTGGCGAATCCCCCATAAAGAAGCCCAAGCCCGAACCCTAAGAGAACCACTGTTTCCGTCCGTACCGCCTTCGTGGTCGTAATCGACTGAGAATCCGTCGATGTTTTTGGCGACGTATTTGGACATGTATCCGGCTGCTGATCCCAGCGCCGGGTCGATTTGCTTAACGTCCCACCGATTCTTCTGAGCGCCATTTTCATTACCGTCCTCTTTAAGTGCATGCTTGCCGAAGACTTCAGCAGCACGAGCCGCCACGTCTTCAGGCAGGAAAATCATTAAGTGAAAGTGGGGTGTTCCATCGTGATGGGGTTCCGCTACACGGAATCCGAACACCCGGATATTTTCACGCGCCCAGTGCGCCCGGATGCGTGACCAAACACCATTCAGGTAAGCCATGGTGTCTACTGGTGTTGAGCCATTAAATTTGGAATTAGCGCGGCCTGCTTTGATTTGAGCGTGATACTTAGACGGGGCTGTCAGTGTGTAGAACTGACCTACAAAGCCCATTGCGGTGGCGACTTCTTCATAACCACGCATGCGGGTCATCAATTCATTACGACGGTTAATCGGGTTAGACACGGATGCCGCAATAGCGTCAGCTAGAGGCACTTTTACGCAGTCCAGACCCTCACCGGATACGGCCTCATAATCGCCCATCATTTCTGCGTTACTAATCTGGCGCTGCTGCCATTTTTTATAACTGTACTCACTGATATAAGGCGACACACCAAACCGGACGCCGCCGACTTCACGGATTGCCGCCTCAGTCTTACGGCCCGCCACTTTTCGCAACTGACGACGCCACCACTTGTCACACTGAGCACGAGCAATGCAGCCCATTACCGCCGCCGCTGTATCGGCCTTTGGCTTTAGTTCAATGCCGAACTCAGCACAAAACGCCTTAACATCGGCGAACATTTCCGACAGATCACCGGCGTGTTTTTTGCCAGACAACCGCACCAGCGTTTCACAGCGAAACGCCTTGGCTTTCGCCATGTCTTTTACTTCGTTTTCATCCAATGCCGCTGATACACCACGACACAGCCGAAGCCGGGTATTGATCCGCTCAATCTCTTTTAACGCGAACTCAGCGCCTTTGTTCTTCAGATTCTTCTTGTGGAAATTGGTCAGATAACCAGACAGCCGCCCATGATTGTTACAGGCGCGCTTTAATGCTTTTTTGGCACTGGAACGTGCCTGATACCGTGCCGACGCCTTGCGCAGCCACTTATTCGCCGATACAACGCAATCAGCCGCCCGCCAGTCGTAACCAGCCAGCAGCACAAGGGCATTCTCTGGCGTATGTCGCTCAGCAATGCCCTGTACAAATTTACGTTGATCACGATTAAACGAACCGTTATTACTGGTGTTTAATGCGTTTAAACATGGCGAAACACTGGTTTTAAAACCAGCTTGAACAAGCATATCCACTGAATTAACCTTACTCTGCTAAGAGAAATACCAAGCCCATGCACTGCGCCAACAGTCATGGGCTTTTCTATTTATGCTGCAGAGGCAGTGCCTTGCTGGTATTCAGAGGTTGAGCGCCGGGCGCTTGATGCAACAAATGCTTCTAAGTCTTCCGGACGATATCTGATGGCGCGAGCGCCAAGCTGAACAAATGGGATTCGCGCAGCCTCGCAGCGGTCACGATTCAGGAATGCAGAGCTTACGCCTAAAAATTCAGCAGCCTGCTTGGTTGTTAAGAGTTGTCTAGTCATCGTTTGCCTCATTCATTCTTTGCAATTGATGACAGGAGTATCTTTGGTGGGCTTAATTGTTGGAATGCTTCTACACTGCAGACTGCATAACACGGCAGCCTGCAATGCACGCGACATTCACTGGTTAATGTGCTTATTCCAAGCAGCAACCAGAGTTCGGGGGTTGGAAATGAAACTTCTGTCTCGATCCGACATAATCTTGTCGATGTAATGCTGAGCAGCATCACCTTTTCTAAAGGGAATTGATTGCTTTAGTTGAGTGGAATACCACTCAATAAACCCCTCTTTTATTTTATTGCCAGGAGCATTTTTCATTTGTGCTGCCTTGGTTTTAGACAGGCGTTCTTTTACTGAATTGGCGGCCATCGCAACATGATTAGCAAGCCCCTCTGGCTCTTTTGCCAGCTCTGACATGGTCAATAGAGTCCTAATCTCAAACGCTCTAGCTAACAACTCACCAATTAAATCTGCAGCAGTTGATTGATCCGGCCGAAGAACAATTTTTCCGGTAATAGATTCATGACTTAAGTATTTGGCAATGTACACCAGAGCTATAAGTTGGACTGCATAACACTCTGGCCATGAGAAGTTATCAAGCCCGAGTACTTCCGTCGGGGTTTTACCTGATGCTCTCATCATATTGAGAAAGGGTAGTTTTAGTGCACCCGGGTAAAGTTGATTTGGTTGCACATGAAGATTTGTGCTAATGGACGAGGGTGTAAGCCCATTCAGCTCAACAACTAAGCTTTTAATCAGTTCTTTTTGCGCATCTTTGCTCTCGAAATTCGACAAATCCATGTTTAACAGTGGTAGGCCACCATAAAGAGAGGAATAAAAGCCCGGGCTTTTAGAGAACTGATCATGAATGCGTGTTTCGCTTATGCCAAGGTCAACTGGTATTACATCGTCTGTTGCCAGCTTTATCTCAAAGAGCATTAACTGAGATCTGATGATCTCGTAATCGATTGCCCATAAAGCTCTATCTATGCTTTCAATCGACTTGTTTTTTAAGCACTCGACCGCAACAAACTCACACTCTTGCCACAGCTGAGTATTGGACAGGCTGGTAATTTCCACATTCGGTGAGTTTTCGCAGTAATCAATAATATAGCCATCATACTGGGAAAACTCTTTGATAAAGGGGCTATTTAGATTCACCTTATACGAGTTACTCATTTTCAACTTTCTCCAGGATGAATTTACTAATTTTCTCCATTGGCTCTCTCAGGCGATCCACGCTGGAAACGATATAGCCAGCTGTTACATCATTAGGGTCGCGGTGGTTCATTAATCGCTTGAGTGCATAAGCGGGGATATCCAAGCTTTCAGCAATGGTAATAAATGTCCGCCGTAGATCGTGTAGGGTGGTGTTTTTCCCTGTTTCCTGCTCTATATATCTGAATGCACTGCGTGGCTCACTCAGGTGAGTGTCAGTTCTGGGGCTTGGAAATACCCATTCGCTTTCGCTCTGTTGGTGGCGGTGCTTTAGCAGAGACTGCAAATGGGTGGTCAGTGGCAGGGTGTGAGGTTCTCGATTTTTTGTATCAGGCACGGTCAGCGTATTTGCCTCAAAACTGATGTTTTCCCACTTTAGAGTGGCTGCCTCTGTTTTTCTCAGGCCAGTAAATAGGATCAGGTGTAGATAATCCCGTGTGACATCATAGGCGAGCTGGTTGGTGGCTTCATACCACGGCTTCAATTCATGCGGCTCCAGCAATGATTGACGACGATCAACCCGATACCAGCCACGGGTCTGGCTGATTCCGTCTACCGGGTTTGTTTCAACAATAGGCTTTGCTGAGTCTCCATTGTGCTTGGCGATAACGTGATTGAATACAGCCCTTAGCACCCTCATTGCGTTGTTTGCGCGAGCAGGGGCGCGACCACCAATGTCGGAGTGACGCTCCTGCACCATCGACTTACTAATATCCGCAATGCGCTTCCGGTGCCAGTCTGAGAAACAGCCATTCATGCACTTGCGGTAGTTGTTTATCGTGCCTGATTTGAGGTCTTTTCGAGTGTTTAGGTAGTCCTCAAAAGCTTCAATCAGAGTGATATTTCGGCTCTTTCTGATGCGCTTTTCTTCTGCCGGGTCATTCCCCTTGGCAATCTCGCCAAGCAACTCCTGCGCCTTGGCTCTGGCTTGAGCGGGAGTTAATTCGCCGTATTTGGCAATGGTCATGCGCCTAACGCGCCCGTCAATTCGCTTCTCAAGGATGAATGTCTTTGTGCCACCACTCCAAACCCTAAGGGCAAAGCCCTTTAGCGTATCGTCGCGATAGAATACCTGGGTAGGTTTTCCATCCGGTTTTAATGGTGGTGGTTCAACCTTATCAATGAATGATTTGGTAAGATTTGGCATGCCTTTATCGTCTACGAATGATGTTTAGTAGACAAATAGTAGACACCTTTGATATAAAATCGTCAATGATCAGCTAACAACTGCAAAGAGTTAATCAAGGTAAACTGCTGATTTTAAAGGGTTTGTATAATGTGGTGTAATGCCATGCAACAAGTGGTGAAAAAACTTAAAATCTCCCGTACTTAGTACGTGCCGGTTCAAGTCCGGCCCCGGGCACCATTTATACGACATCCTTAGTCAAATTTTAAAATTCTGAATTCAACCTTCTTAGGCTCTCATTGCGATCTTTTGCTGTAGCTAGCCCCTGGTTTTATGTTGCGAATTGGCGGATCTCCATTGTGTCTGTTTAGCTGCAATATGAAGGCTTTTGCTATGCATTGCCTGACGGTAAAATTACGGAAATTACTACAAAAGCATCCATGATGAGTCTTTTCGATTATATTGAGCCCGTTTTTCGCCCACCTTCCGAAGGTAAATCCCTGATCCTTCAGGTAACCAATGGTTGCTCCTGGAATAACTGCACCTTCTGCGATATGTACACTCAGTCGCAGAAAAAATTCCGTGCAAAAAAAGAAGGCGAAATTATCGAGGAGCTGAAAGAGGCCGCCGCGATTGGCCCGCGCTTCGAAAAAATCTTCCTGGCCGATGGCGATGCCATGGTGCTGTCATCCCGCAAGCTGATCACCATTTTGGAAGCTATCAAGCAATACACGCCCTGGGTTAAGCGTGTTGGCGCGTATTGTTTACCTCGTAATATTCGTAAGAAGTCCGTCGAAGAGCTGCAGCAAATGCGTGAGCTTGGCTTGGGTATTCTGTATGTCGGTGCAGAAAGCGGCGACGATGAGGTACTGGAGTTCATCAAAAAGGGTGAAAGTTATCAATCCACTCTGGATGCGCTGGTTAAAATCAAACAGGCCGATATTAAATCCTCTGTGATGATCCTCAATGGCATGGGTGGCGTAAAGTACAGTGAGCAACATGCTCGCAATTCTGCGTTGCTGATGAATGAAGCGCAGCCGGATTTCCTTTCGACTCTGGTGGTAAGCTATCCAATCGGCGATGAGCGGGTAAAAGAAGGCTTTAATGGCGAATACCAGCTGCCGGATCAAATGCAGCTTTTTAAAGAGTTGCGCTTACTGATTGATACGCTTGAGCTGGAGAATACCGTGTTCCGTAGCGATCATGCGTCTAACTATCTGCCACTAAAAGGCAATCTTGGCGAAGATAAGGCCATGATGCTGGCGCAGCTGGATGAAGCAATGGCAGGGCGCATTGCCTTGCGGCAAGAGTGGCAGCGAGGTTTGTAATATGAATCTATCCAGCCTTGAGCAGCAAATCGGCCTGGAAGGCAGTAATCAACTCCCACCCGTTGAAAAATGGCACCCTGAGCTAAGTGGCGATATGGATATGGTGATCCGTAAAGACGGCTCGTGGTGGCATGAGGGGGTGAAGATCGAGAGAGAAAAGCTCACACGCCTATTTGCCAGTATTTTGCGCAAGGAAGGTGAGGAGTTCTTTATTCTGACGCCGGTCGAAAAATGGCGAATTCGGGTGGAAGATCATCCCTTTGTCATCACCATGATCGAGTCGAAAGACCATCATATTGAAGCCATCACCAATACCGGTGACCTGCTGACTATTGATGCGCAGCATCCATTATTGCTGTCACAACTGGGCGGTGAATCCATTCCTGAGATGGAAGTGCGAAATGGCCTGATGGCGCGCTTCTCACGCAATGCTTTTTACGATCTGGCAGAGCTGGCGACTGAGAGGGGTGATGGGTTTTATATCAACTCAGCTGGGGCTGAATTTAAGATTGGCTAGGTATCTTGAATTAGCTGGCTAAAGGATGAGTTGTCTTCGAGAGCAGCAACAGGATGTTGCGCTAGCATCAAAGGCACATGGATGTGCCTCTGATGCGGTGGCAGAAAATAACCCACCCTTATAGTTAGCCTAGCTAGTTGAGTCGCTACGACTAAGTTGCCGGAATATTCAGGCCCTTTTCAACCGCAGGGCGCTGCACAAAGCGCTCGACATACGCCACGACATTTTTAAAGCTGGCAAATTCCACTTCATCCGCCGCCTTATATGAATGGGTAATGGCGCGCAGCCATGGACCAATGGCAATATCGGCAATTGAGAATTCTCCGGTGATCCATTCCTGATTGGCGACTTGCTGGTCAACCACGTTCAATAAACGTTTCACTTCGCTGTAATAACGCTCACGCGGGCGTGGATCTTCAATTTCCTTACCACCATAGGCGTGAAAGAAGCCCAGCTGACCCGTCATTGGCCCAAGGCCGCCAACCTGAAAAAACACCCACTGTATAATTGCAGCACGCTCAGCGGCGCTGCTGCCCAGCAATTGGCCGGCTTTTTCTGCCAGGTAGAGAAGAATGGCGCCGGACTCAAATAAGGCGAGCGGTTTTCCATCTGGGCCGTTCGGGTCGATGATGGCTGGAATCTTATTGTTGGGATTGAGTGATAAAAACTCAGGTGTGCGCACATCTCCTGATAAGCCAATCAGGTGTGGCTCATATTCCAGTCCAAGCTCTTCTAATGCGATCGATATTTTTACGCCATTGGGAGTGGGGTAGGAATACAGCTGAATAACATCGGGGTTGGTTGCAGGCCACTTTTGTGTGATTGGATATTCGTTTAGAGAAGAATAGTTTTGCTGTGCACTCATTGTAGTTCCGTTTAGCTCCGCTTGTTAATGGTCTTAATGAGTATAGTGGTGTCTGATGATTAATTCAGAAGTGCTTGAAATAAAACAATTTGTTTCGGTTTGGCGGCGTTTGTTTCGCGCATGTAGCACAAACAAAAAAGGCGCTTCATTTCGGAAGCGCCTTTTGAAACCGCAATAGCGCGATCACATGTTTGGATAGTTAGGACCGCCGCCACCTTCTGGTGTTACCCAGGTGATGTTCTGTGATGGGTCTTTGATATCACAGGTTTTACAGTGAACACAGTTCTGAGAGTTGATCTGGAAACGCTGACCGTTTTCATCTTCAACAATCTCGTATACACCAGCAGGGCAGTAGCGCTGAGCTGGCTCGTCCCATTTTTCCAGGTTTACACCCAGTGGGATGCTGTTGTCTTTTAAGCGCAGGTGGCACAGCTGATCTTCAGCGTGGTTTACGTTACCAATGAATACTGAGTCCAGCTTAGCGAAGCTGATTACACCATCTGGTTTCGGATAATCGATCTTCTTGCACTCAGACGCAGGCTTCAGGGTTGCATGGTCTGGCGTGGTGTCGTGCAGGGTAACTGGAATCGGGAAGATGTTCTGATCGATGAAGTTAAATGCGCCACCCAGGAAGGTGCCGAATTTATGCATTGCAGGACCGAAATTACGGCTGCGGTGCAGTTCTTGCCACGCCCAGCTGTCTCCAAATGCCTTGGTGAACTCAACGATTTCATCGTTAGCACGGTCGGCTTTCATTGCCGCTACCACTTGCTCAGCAGCAATGATGCCGCTCTTCATGGCAGTGTGAGTACCCTTGATCTTAGAGAAGTTCAGGGTGCCAGCGTCACAACCTACAACCAGGCCGCCCGGGAAGGTCATCTTAGGCAGACAGTTCAGGCCACCTTTGGTGATTGCACGAGCGCCGTAAGATACACGCTTGCCGCCTTCCAGATATTTCTTGATCACCGGGTGATGCTTCATGCGCTGGAATTCGTCGAACGGGCTCAGGTGTGGGTTGTCGTAAGACAGGTCGGTAATCAGACCAACAACCACCTGGTTATTTTCGGCGTGGTACAGGAAGAAACCACCAGAAGAACCAGATTCGCTCAGTGGCCAGCCAGCGCCGTGCAGTACCAGACCTTCTTCGTGCAGCTCTGGGTTAATGTCCCACAGCTCTTTAATACCGATACCGTAGTGCTGAGGATCTTTGCCTTCGTCCAGCTTGAACTCAGAGATCAGCTGTTTGCCAAGGTGGCCGCGACAGCCTTCGGCGAAGATGGTGTATTTGGCGCGCAGTTCCATGCCCGGCATGTAAGTGTCTTTTTGCTCACCTTCTTCACTGATGCCCATGTCACCGGTAATGATGCCTTTTACAGCGCCATTTTCGACGATGTATTCAGCTGCTGGGAAGCCAGGGTAGATTTCTACGCCCAGGTTCTCAGCTTGCTCACCCAGCCAGCGCGCAAAGTTGCCCAGGGAAACGATGTAGTTGCCATCGTTATGCATTGGCTTAGGAATAGCCCAGTGTGGTGCCTTGGTAGCTTTCTCTTCACTGGTCAGGAAGTAAACTTCGTCACCTTTAACCGGGGTGTTCAGAGGAGCACCCAGCTCTTTCCAATTAGGGAATAATTCGGCCAGTGCGCGATCTTCAATAACCGCACCTGATAAGATATGAGCGCCAACCTCGGAACCTTTCTCTACCAGACATACGGCGATTTCTTCACCGGCTTCTTCTGCAAGCTGCTTGATGCGGATTGCGGTAGACAGGCCTGCGGGGCCACCGCCGACGATGACTACGTCGTATTCCATAACTTCACGTTGCATGGTGTTCTCCTCAGACTCAAACCCAAACGCTGAACAGAAAGGCTCACGGTGCCTGTTTATGTGTTCAGTGTTAACACTTTTATATTGGCCCATTGGTGTTTAAATCGAGTAGACTTAAACGGGCGTTTGAATTCCGGCATTATACGTCGGTGTTTTTACCAAGCAACTGATTTCATGGGGAAATCACGCAAAAAGTGCTGCCGGACCCTTTAAAAAGGGCGGATATTGGACATGCTATTGACGCTTACGTCAAACATCCCAATAATGTGGCGCGCTGGAAAGGGGCTATTCCGGTTTCATCTTATTGGTGTGGCATCGGCCTCTTTATTCATCCACCAAGATAATTACGAGGAATCTATGAAGGTTCTTGTCGCTGTTAAACGCGTAATCGATTACAACGTAAAAGTACGCGTAAAGCCAGATAACTCAGACGTTGATCTGACCAACGTTAAAATGGCTATGAACCCATTCTGTGAAATCGCAGTGGAAGAAGCTGTTCGCCTGAAAGAAAAGGGTGTTGCTTCTGAAGTTGTGGTTGTTTCTATCGGTCCTAAAGTGGCTCAGGAGCAAATCCGTACTGCTCTGGCTCTGGGTGCTGATCGCGGTATTCTGATTGAAACCGAAGAGAAACTGGAATCTCTGTCTGTTGCTAAGCTGCTGAAAGCGGTAGTTGAAAAAGAACAGCCTCAAATCGTTCTGATGGGTAAGCAAACCATCGATAGCGATAACAACCAGACTGGTCAGATGCTGGGCGCACTGACTGGCATGCCTCAAGGCACCTTCGCTTCTGAAGTTGCTGTTGATGGCGACAAAGTAAACGTTACTCGTGAAATCGATGGCGGCCTGCGTACTGTTGCTCTGAACCTGCCAGCAATCGTTACCACCGACCTGCGTCTGAACGAACCTCGTTATGCTTCTCTGCCAAACATCATGAAAGCTAAGCGTAAGCCTCTGGATATGACTTCTCCGGCTGACCTGGGTGTTGAAGTTGCTTCTACTCAGTCTCTGGTTAAAGTAGCTCCACCTGCTGAGCGCTCTGCTGGCATCAAGGTAGCGGATGTTGCCGAGCTGGTCGACAAACTGAAAAACGACGCGAAAGTGCTTTAAGGAGACTATGTAATGACTATCTTAGTAATCGCTGAGCACAATAACGCTGCTTTAGGCGCTGCAACTCTGAACACCGTTACTGCTGCTAAAGCAATTGGTGGTGATGTTGAAGTTCTGGTTGCTGGTTCTAACTGTGGCGCTGCAGCTGAAGCAGCGGCCAAAGTAGACGGTGTTGCTAAAGTACTGGTTGCTGATAATGCAGCATACGAGTATCAGCTGGCTGAAAACATGGGCGAACTGGTTGCTGAACTGGGTAAAGGCTACAGCCACATCCTGGCCGCTGCGACCACTACCGGTAAAGACTTCCTGCCGCGCGCTGCAGCTCTGTTAGACGTTAACATGCTGTCTGAAGTGATTGGTGTTGAAGCAGAAGATACTTTCTCTCGTCCAATCTACGCTGGTAACGCCATCGCGACTGTTAAGTCTGCTGACAGCATCAAAGTGATGACTGTTCGTGGTACTGCATTTGATGCAGCGGCTGCTGAAGGCGGTTCTGCTGCTGTTGAAGCAGTTGACGTTGTTAAAGATGCTGGCATCTCTGGCTTCGCGGGTGAAGAACTGGCTAAGTCTGATCGTCCAGACCTGACTGCTGCTGACATTGTTATTTCCGGTGGTCGTGGTATGCAAAACGGCGACAACTTTGAAATGCTGTACAAAGTGGCTGACAAGCTGGGTGCTGCTGTTGGTGCATCTCGTGCCGCGGTTGATGCTGGCTTCGTTCCAAACGATATGCAGGTTGGTCAAACTGGTAAAATCGTTGCTCCAGGACTGTACGTTGCGGTTGGTATTTCCGGCGCAATCCAGCACCTGGCTGGCATGAAGGACTCTAAAGTTATTGTTGCTATCAACAAAGATGAAGAAGCTCCTATCTTCCAGGTAGCCGATTACGGCTTGGTTGCTGATCTGTTCGAAGCAGTTCCAGAACTGGAAAATGCTCTGTAATATCAGTAGCTTAGAAAAAACCCGGCTTATGCCGGGTTTTTTTATGTCATCGAGTTGTCATTTTTTGGTAATAAGGTAACGTACCTCACAAATTGCTCCACTGAAAGGAATGTGTTTTGAAAATTACAGTCGTAGGAACCGGCTATGTTGGCCTTGTGACAGGCGCTTGCTTTGCGGAAATGGGAAATACCGTAACCTGTCTTGATGCTGACCCCAAGCGAGTTAAATCTATTGTTGCTGGTGAAATTCCGGTATTCGAACCCGGGCTGGATGCCATCATCCAGAACAACACTAAAGCCGGTCGCCTTGAATTTGCCGATGGCAATATAAACACTCGCTCCCAGATTTATTTTATAGCGCTTGAGTCTCAACAGGCCTGCAACGATCCTGGATTGGTGCTGGAATCGGCACGCAACATTGGCCGGATAATCAACGACTATGCGGTTATTGTTAACAAATCGAGCGCACCGGTTGGCACAACTGAAAAAATTGCCCAGGTTGTTGAGGAAGAATTACAGCAGCGCGGTGTGCAAGTCGAGTTCGATGTGGTTTCTAATCCGGAATTCCTGAAAGAAGGGGTTGCCGTTGATGATTTTATGCGCCCGGATCGCATTGTTATTGGCGTAGAAAGCCTTCGCGCACGAAACGCGATGTCTGAGTTGTACCAAAGCTTTTCACGCAATCACGATAAGCTGATGTTTATGGGGATTCGTGATGCCGAAATGACTAAGCATGCAGCGAGCGCCATGCTGGCAACCAAAATTTCGTTCATGAACGAAATTGCCAATCTGGCTGAGTGCATGGGGGTTGATATCGAGCAGGTCAGAAAAGGGATTGGCTCAGATAGCCGGATCGGTTATTCCTACATTTATCCTGGCTGCGGCTATGGCGGCTCCTTTGTTTCTAAAGATATGCAGGCGCTGATTCAGATGGGACAGGCCTGTGGTTATGATACTGACATCCTGAAAAGTGTTGAACGCCGCAATCAGTCTCAAAAGCACCGCTTATTTGAGAAGCTGGCCAATCGTTTTGGTCAGGACATGACAGGAAAAACCATTGCAGTATGGGGGCTTGCCTTTAAGCCCGGTACGGATGACATGCAGCAATCCAGCTCGCTGGAATTGATTAATCGCCTGTTAGAGGCCGGTGCCAGAGTCAGAGCGTACGATCCTCTGGCTATGAATGAGAGTAAATTGCATTTTCCTGACACTGTTTTCGATGAACAACGTCTTATTTTATGCGAGCATCAGTACGATGCATTAGCGGACGCTGATGCCATGGTGTTAGTCACGGAGTGGAAACCGTTCCGTCAGCCAGACTTCAACGCCATTAAAAAATTATTAAAACAACCCGTGATCATAGACGGCCGTAACCAGTACGATCCATACAGTCTTAAATCACAAGGGTTTGATTACACCGGCATTGGCCGGGATCGTTTAGGATAAGTATGACCGCCAGTACAACTTCCGCAGAGATTGATGCTCACATGTCAGATGAAACGCTTTTGGCGACTGCAGAGCCTGAATTCTCTGACTCTGCCGAGGTGCAAAGCACACATATCTCTCATCGAATTCCGTTTGGGTTTGCTAAACGCTTTGGTGTTCTGGTGGAAGGTAATGCCGATCAGCTAGTCGTTATTCATAAAGAAGGCTTACGCGGCGATGTACTGATGGAAGTTCAGCGTTTTCTCTCGGCGCCGTTCCGTTTGGATGTGGTGGCCGATGAGGAGTTTGAACGTCGCTTGGGGCTGGCATATCAGAGTGATAGCTCCGAAGCCATGGAGATGGTCGAAGGGCTGGGCGATGAAATGGACTTGGCCAGTCTTGCGGATTCAGTCCCGGAAACCGAAGACTTGCTGGAGCAGGAGGGTGATGCCCCCATCATTCGCCTGATCAACGCACTACTGACCGAGGCGGTCAAAGAAAGCGCCTCGGATATCCATGTCGAAACCTATGAAAAACGCTTAATTGTACGCTTCCGCGTGGATGGCGTATTACGTGAAGTAGTTCAGCCCAAACGTGCATTGGCGGCTCTACTTGTGTCGCGTATTAAAGTCATGGCAAAACTGGATATCGCTGAAAAACGTGTGCCACAGGATGGTCGTATCGCCTTACGTATCGGCGGTCGTGAAGTGGATGTGCGGGTATCAACCATGCCATCTCAGCATGGTGAGCGTATCGTAATGCGTTTGCTGGATAAGCAGGCCGGACGTTTAGGTTTGGCTCAACTGGGCTTAGCCGATCGTGATCTGCTCACTCTGCGAAACATTATTTCCAAGCCGCACGGTATTATTCTGGTAACCGGCCCAACCGGTTCGGGTAAAACCACTACCTTGTACGGTGCGCTTTCTGATCTGAATGAAACCAGCCGGAACATTCTGACTGTTGAGGATCCGGTGGAATACAGCCTGCCGGGTATTGGTCAGACTCAGGTAAACACCAAGGTTGATATGACGTTTGCTAAAGGTCTGCGCGCTATCCTCCGTCAGGACCCGGACGTGGTCATGATTGGTGAAATCCGGGATTTGGAAACGGTTGAAATTGCGATTCAGGCATCATTAACCGGTCACTTAGTATTATCAACACTGCACACCAATACTGCCGTCGGCGCCATTACCCGATTGCAGGATATGGGCGTGGAGCCTTTCTTATTGTCATCATCCATGGTGGGTGTCATTGCTCAGCGCCTGGTGCGGGTATTGTGTGATGACTGCAAAACCGCTGCGCCAGCGGATGAATCCGAATGTGAGTTACTGGGCACAGATCCAGCTAATCCTCCGGTAATTTACCATCCTAAAGGTTGTGAGAAGTGTAATCAGCTGGGCTATCGTGGCCGCCAGGGCATCTATGAAATCATCGAAGTGGATGAGCGTATGAAAACCCTGATTCATGATAAAGCCGGGGAGCAGGAGCTGGAAGAATACGCCCGTGAATCTGGCCCAAGCATTCGCCAGGACGGTATTCGTAAAGTATTGGCAGGCAGCACCACGATTGAAGAATTGTTGCGAGTAGCCAAAGGATAACAACGAATTATGGCTGCTTTTGAATTTCAGGCGCTGGATGCTAAGGGCAAACAGCAAAAAGGGGTGATGGAGGCTGATAGTGCACGCCAAATCCGCCAACAGCTGCGAGACAAAGGCTGGATGCCGCTCTCAGTCGAGATTACTGCTAACAAGCAAAAAAATAGCGGTGAAGGTTTTTTCGCCAGTTTTTTGAACCAGGGGCCGTCTTTATCGGTACCAGAACTGGCATTAATTACTCGCCAGCTGGCAACTCTGATTCAGGCTGGATTGCCCATTGATGAATCCCTGCGGGCATTATCGGAACAAACCGGCAAACAAAAAATCAAAGCCATGATTCTGGCAATTCGCTCCAAAGTGCTGGAAGGCTATACATTAGCCAAAGCATTAGAAGAGTACCCGCGCGCCTTTCCACACCTGTATCGCTCTACGGTTGCTGCTGGCGAGCATGCTGGCCACCTGGACGGTGTCTTAAATCGCTTGGCCGATTACACAGAATCGCGTCAGGAGTCGGATCAGAAAATCAAATTGGCGGCCATGTACCCGATTATTCTGACCATTGTCGCAATCGGCATTGTTGTGGGTCTGCTGACCTATGTGGTTCCGGATATTGTCGAGGTGTTCGTTAAAAATGGTCAGGAGTTACCTGGGTTGACGCAATTTATGTTAAGCCTCAGCCACCTGATCAGCAGCGCTGGATTGTATATTCTCGCAGGCCTGATTATTGGTCTGATTGTTTTTAAGCGAGCACTTAAAAAAGACAGCTTTCGCCGTAAATATCACCGTTTTTTATTAACGATGCCCGGACTGGGTGGCTTTGTCCGTGACGCCAATACCGCACGCTTTGGTAGTACGCTAGCGATTCTGACTTCCAGTGGCGTGCCTCTGGTAGAGGCCATGCGTATTGCCAGTCAGGTGGTCACCAATATGCCTATTCAGTCGTCATTAACTCAGGCAACCGTAACGGTGAGCGAGGGCGGCAGCCTGAATCAGGCGCTTGCCGAAACCAAATACTTTTCACCCATTATGCTGCATATGATTGCCAGTGGTGAAAACAGCGGCGAGCTAGACGCCATGTTGGCGCGGACCGCCAAGCAGCAGGAAACCACACTTGAAAACACGGTTTCAGCGCTGGTGAAAATTTTTGAGCCCATGATGTTGTTATCCATGGGCGCCATTGTTGCGCTGATTGTCGCAGCAATTATGTTACCGATTTTAGAATTGCAACAAATGGTTCAGTAGGAGCAATTGAACGTGAAAAAAGTACCAACAATGAAAAATGCACGCGGTTTTACTCTGTTAGAGGTGATGGTGGTATTGGCCATCATTGGTGGCATCATGGCCTTAGTGGGAGCCAATATTCTGGGTTCAGCCAGTGAGGCAAATATTAAAACCACCAAGAGCCAGATGAAGTTAATTGAAAGCGCCCTGGACATGTACAAGCTGGATAACTTCCAGTACCCAACCACAGAACAAGGACTGGAAGCACTGATTTCCAAGCCATCCGGCTCACCGGAACCCAAAAATTATCGCTCCGGCGGCTACCTGAAAGGCAATAATGTCCCAACCGATGCCTGGGGTAATGAGTTTGTCTACTTCCGCGAAAAAGCCAATAGCTATGAAATTTTATCGCTGGGCGCTGATGGCGTCGAAGGCGGTGAAGAAGATGGCGCCGACATCAGCAGCAACGACTGATTTGGCATGAAGCGCTCGGGCAACAGCCAGTGCATGGGGAACAACCTCATGAGTAATAAGCGCGGTTTTACGCTGTTGGAAGTTTTGGTGGTACTGGCGATTATTGGCGGTTTAATGTCAATGGCGACACTCACTTCCAGTAGCAATCCAGCGCTGGATGAGACAGAGCAGTTTGCCCGCCAGCTTACCGTCCTGCTGGATGCTTATCGTGAAGATGCCGTTTTCCAGAATGTCGATTTTGGTATCGCCATGGATATTCAGGAGCTGGTACTGCTGTCATATCTTGACCCAAACAGCCTGCAGGCTCGTGCCCTGGATGGTAAAGAGCAGGCTAATCTGGCTAAAAACCCCTGGCAAGCTCACGCTGAAGGTCCGTTAAAAAAAGAACTTGAAGCACCAGAGTCTGTCGAGATGCGCTTGTTTGTTGAAGATACTGAAGTGGATTTTGATGAGTTGCTCGATGATGAAGAGGGGCCAAAACCTGCGCTGTTGTTTTTGTCTTCCGACGAATACACACCGTTTCGCCTGGAGTTAAGTCATCAACAGGACAACAGTTTTGTTATCCTGTTGAGCGGCGATGGTTTTAGCCAACTGATGATTCAGACCGAGCGATTTGAGGGCTGATGATTATGATGCGCTCTCAATCCATTCAATCTCCGGGCAAGCAGGGTGGTTTCACTTTGCTGGAAGTCATGATTGCCGTCACTATTTTTGCTGTGATCGCAACAACCATTAGCCAGACAACCAGCCAAAGTGTTGGCAACTTGCTGTACCTGCAAGATAAAACACTGGCTGCATTTGTTGCTGAAAATCAGCTCGCGGAGATACGCCTGGCACCTTTCCCCAATGTCAGTGACAGCAATGATGTGATTGATATGGCCGGTCGTGAATGGCGGGTCAATACTAAAATAGAAAACACCCAGCTTCCTGACACTCGCCGGGTAACCGTGTCGGTCGCTGACCTCAACGACAAAGAATCTAATCTCGCCACACTGGCCACCATTGTGGGGAAATATTAGTGAAACGATCGTTGTCCGGTTTTACCTTGCTTGAGGTTTTGGTGGCTGTCGCCATTACGGCGACCTTGGGTGTGGGTGCCAGTCAGCTGTTACGCAGCGTGATTGATACCAAAAGCGCAACCGAAGTGACGTCAGAGCAGCTGATCAGCCTGCAGCGCTTTAATCAGGTGGTCAGTCGCGATATGGAGCAGTTTATCAACCGTTCAGTGCGTGATAATTACGGTGACGAACAGGCTTCGTTAATACTCGAAAGCGGTGACTACCCGCTGGAATTTACCCGAGCGGGCTGGCGTAATTCGCCAGTCGCTCAGGATCCGCGCAGTACCTTGCAGCGTGTCGCTTATCGGCTCGAATCCATTGATGACGAAGTCTGTGAAAGTGCCAAGGCGCGTTTATTATCCTGGGGGGTTGCCGAGCCGGAGGCCGATTGTCTGGTGCGTTATTACTGGCGCGTACTGGATCGGGCGTCGGACTCTGAGCCAGTCGCTCAGGTTGTATTGGAGCAAATTGAGACGCTGGATATGGAGTTGCTGGTTGAGCGCCAGAGGCAGCAACAAGGGCAGGCGGCTGAAGCACAAGGCAGAGACTGGCAAACCAGCTGGCCACCCACAAGCCAGAGCAGTGATGTCAGCGTGCCATTAGCGATTCGCTGGCGCTTTGAATTACCGCGTTTGGGTGAAATAGAACGTATCTGGCTGATTGCCCATGATGGTGAATCCAATGCGGGTGGTTAATTACCAGCAGCAGAAAGGTCTGGCACTGATTATGGTGTTGCTGATCTTTTCTGTGGTGTCGTTATTGGCGGTTGCCATCATTGACCGCCAAGCCGTCAACATTCAGCGCAGTGCCAATATGTTTACCCTGCAACAGAGTCGGGCGTTTACCAATGCGGCTGAGCAGGCGGTCAGGGTTGGTTTATACCTGGACTGGAATGCCGACAAAGAAAAAGACCATGCTAATGAAGAGTGGACTCAGCCACGCACCTTTCCGCTGGAGCCAGGTAAGGTTTATCTGAAAATCACCGACGCCCAGGGGCGATTTAATCTCAATAGCCTGTCGGCAGGCGCAGCAAATAAAACACTGCAAACCCAGAGGTTCAGTAATTTATTAAACCTGCTTGGCCTGGATACACAGCTGGCGAATGCAACCGCACGTTGGATGGATAAAAACAGCCAGGTAGATGATATCTATGAGTCGCTGGAGGTGCCTTATCGTCCGGCCTACCAAAGCTGTAAGCATGTTTCTGAGTTATTACTGATCGAGAATTTTGACCTTAAATCCTATCAGTCATTGTTGCCTTATGTTTCCTGCCTGCCTGCTGAAGTACAGCTCAATGTCAATACGGCCAGTGCTGCTGTGCTGGCATCTTTAGACTCTGGTTTGTCGTTGCAGGATGGCCAGTCACTGGTTAGTGCGCGAGGAGAAGAAGGGTATGCCAGTGTTGATGACTTCTGGAATCAAAGTCTGCTGGAGCGATATACTCAGCCACAAGCCAATGATACTGATGCTGCCAACAGCAGTTCAGAAAACAATAACAGCAATAATACACAGCCCAAATGGGAAAAAAGTGATTTCAGTATTAACAGTGAATATTTTGAAATGTTCGCCCGGGTTGACCTTAATGAGCGCTACGCCACCAGCGAAGCGTTGATTAAGCGTGATAAAGCAGATGCTCGCATGACGACGATTTATCGGGATTATTCCCGTCGCGAAGAAAAACCGTCAGAGCAGACACTAAATACCGATACCAACAATAGTAATGACCAGTCGGATAACGGTTCGACCTGATCAGAGAATGTGACATGGAAACAAAAAAGGTACAGTGGCAAGCCGCAGAGGGCCGCTGGTTAATTGGCGATATTCATGCTGATTTTGACCATGACAGTCGCCCGCTGGAAAGCTGGGCAAGTGAGCAGCCGGATTTAAGTCAGGTACGCCTGGTGCTGTCTGCCACTAATTATTCAACACACTGGGTCTCCATGCCTGGTGTCAGTAATCGTAATTTGGCTAAAGCGCTGCCGTTTGCGTTGGAAGAATGCCTGATCAGCGACGTTGATAACTACCTTGTTGTGCCAGCAGGCAAGCAGGATAAAAAAGTTCGTGCTTATGTGGTTGCGATAGATCTAATCGAGCGTCTGATTCAGCAGTGTGAACTGCATCATTTGCAGGTGCGCGACATCATTCCTGAAACCCAATTATTGCCACAGCAAAACCTGCTGCGCCAACACTATAGCGGCTGGCAATTATTATTGCCCGGAACGTTTGAAGGCTGGATTCCGGCATTCGCCCTGACTCCGGTTCTGGAAGATCTGCTGTCGGAATTCAGCGCTGATCAGTTGAACATTTGGGCGGCAGGTCTGGACCAGGCGCAAATGGTGAAAACCACCATCGAAACCGGTTTTGCAGAAACCTTTGGCAATATTGATGTTCAGGCAAGCACTCGCAATTCTGAGCTGGATTCCGCTCTGGACAGTAAATTAGTCAGTCTGATGGTGGGTGACTATCAGGTTCGTGAACGCAAGGAAGATAAGCCCGCTGCCTGGTGGCGTCCTTTGGCAGCCATTGCCGCTGCCTGGGCTGTACTCACAGCCGGTTATTTATTTATCGATAATATCGCGCTGAAGCAGCAGGAGACGCAAGTCCGGCAGGCTGCCGTTGATTTATATAAGCAACTGTTCCCGGGTGAGCGCGTTCGTAGCCTGGATCGCCAGATGCGCGAAAAGCTGTCTGGTGGTAATAGTGCTGAGGGTGCTGGTTTTATTCAGTTAATTCATCGTGCCTCTCGTGTATACGCAGCCAACAAGGGTAAAAAGACGCTGCACTTTCAGTCGATACGTTTCAATGACCGCCTGAATGAACTGGTGGTTGAGGTGAAAGCCGGGTCGTTGTCGGAGTTGCAAACCCTCAAACAAGCACTGGAGCAAGAAGGCCTGACTGCAGAAGTGTCTTCGGCAACCAATGACAAAGACGGTGTTAAAGGCCGTTTGAAAATCGGAGGCGCAGCATGAGTCAGTTGGAACAATTGAAAGACCAGGTGGTCAATCACCCGCAGGTCAAAGCAGCACAATCCTGGTATGAAGCGCTTCAGGCGCGAGATCAGTTGATCGTTCGTGGAGTAGCTGTTTTTGTTGCTCTGGCTCTGGTCTTTCTTATGGTGTATGCCCCTTTGATTAAAGAGCAGCGTCAGCTGGAAAATAAACTTGAACGAGCAGTTGCCAGCTATAACCGTATTGCTGATAACGCTCACAAATTTGGCGGCGCTGCGGGAACTTCTTCTGGCCCTATATTGTCTGTGGTTACCCAGCAGGCGCGAAAAAGCGGCATTTTGCTGAGTCGATATGAGCAGGATGGCAAAGGTTTGCGTGTCTGGTTGGAAAAAGTGGCCTTTGATGAGGCCATTGAATGGTTGGAAAACTTACAGTCCAGTAATGGCATCCGGGTCAGCCAAATCAACATTGACCGCAAGGAAAATCCAGGCTGGGTTGATATACGAGCTACACTGACACCATAACATCGCTGTAACAGGCGGTTGAATGTATGAGTGTCATATCAGAGAAAGAGTGAATTGTATGAGTCGAGATTATGAGCTGTTAGTCATTGGTGCTGGTTCTGGTGGTGTTCGCGCTTCCCGTATGGCTGCAGCAAAGGGTGTTAAAGTTGCTGTAGTTGAAAACCGCTACCTGGGAGGCACCTGTGTCAATGTTGGCTGTGTTCCTAAGAAGCTGTTTGTTTATGCATCCGAGTACTCAGAGAAATTCAAAGAAGCTAAGGGTTTTGGCGTAGAAGGGCAGTTAAATAATTTCGATTGGCCAACACTGCGTGATAACAAAACCGCTGAAATAGGCCGTTTAAACGGTATTTACAACAACCTGCTGGATAACTCTGGCGTTGAAATCCTGAATGGCACCGCCAGCCTGAAAGACGCTAATACGGTTATTGTTAGCGGCGAATCCGGCGATAAAGAATACACCGCCGATAAAATTGTGATTGCCACTGGTGGCTGGCCGTTTAAGCCGGAAATTCCAGGTGCAGAACACGCCATCACCTCCAACGAAGCTTTCTATCTGGAAGCCTTCCCTGAGCGTGTGGTTGTGGTTGGCGGTGGTTACATTGCGGTTGAATTTGCTGGCATCTTTAATGGCCTGGGTTCAGACACAACGCTGATGTATCGCGGTGAGCAGGTGTTGCGTGGTTTTGACGAAGGTGTACGCCAGTTCGCTGCAGAGCAGATTGCTGCCAAGGGCATCGATATTCGTACCAATTCCGATATTGCCAGCATTGAAAAACAAGTCGATGGCACCTTGGTGTGTCAGCTGAAATCTGGCGAGGCTATCGAAGCCGACGCTGTGATGTACGCAACGGGTCGTCGTCCAATGACGGATGGTTTGAACCTGGAGCAAGTGGGTATCAAAGTACGCGACAATGGCACCATTATCGCTGATGACTTCTTCCAGACCTCAGTACCAAGTGTTTATGCGCTGGGTGATGTGATTGGTACGCCAGCCTTAACGCCGGTGGCCTTGGCTCAGGGCATGAAGCTGGTTGCCAACTTCTACGACGGCGACACCACACCGATGGATTACAGCAATATTCCAACCGCAGTATTCTGTCAGCCAAACATTGCTACCGTTGGCCTCACTGAAGAAGAAGCGGTGAAAGAGTTTGGTGATGATCTGTCGGTATTTGAATCCAGCTTCAAGCCAATGAAGCACACCATCAGTGGCATGCCTGAGCGCAGCATGATGAAGCTGCTGGTGCAAACCAGTACCGATAAAGTGATTGGTGCGCATATGGTTGGCCCGGATGCCGGTGAAATTGTTCAGGGGCTGGCGGTTGCCATTAAAGCAGGTGCAACTAAGGCCGTGTTTGACAGCACCATTGGCATTCACCCAACTGCGGCTGAAGAATTCGTCACCATGCGTACGCCGCGCGGTTAATTTGTATTAGTTCACGCGATTTACGCTAAGCGCTTAGTAGCCATACAAAGCCAGAACAGATTTATTCTGTTCTGGCTTTTTTATTGGCGTCGAGCAGCCGCTCCAGCATCTCATCCTTGCTCATCACCTGTGCTTTTAACGCGGTAATTTCCAGTTGTGCTTGCTGCAGGCGGCTGACTTCCTCATCGATTTTTGCGCTTAGTGTTTGGCTGTCGTTAGCGGCCAGAAGCTGTTGTTCTTGGTATTGCTGCTTCAGCTGCTGGTTGTTGTTCTGCAGTTGATCGTGCTCTAGCTGTAACTGGCTATACGATTGCTGGGTGCTGGTCAGCTGTTGAGTGGTTTGCTCGCTCGACTGTTGTAGTGTTTTCAGCTGTTGCTGAAGGTCCTTTGATCGCTGTTGAGTGTGACTATAATCTGCCTGTAGCTGCCCATTCTGATTGTTCAGTTGCGACAAGCTGGTTTGCTGTACACTGATGGTATGCTGTAGCGCTCGAATCTCCACCTGTAGCTGCTGGCGCTGCTGCTCATGCTGGCGAATATCCTGTTCACGCTGCTGCTGTACCGAATCCCGGTAGTGATTCAGTGCCTCACGGCTATGACGGTGTTTTTCTTCTAACGATTCAATCTGTTTTTGCTGCTCAATCTCGACGGCTGCGAAGCGAGCCTGGTGCTGCTGGCTGGTGTTCAGCTCTTGTTGCACGGCCTGTTTATCTGCCAATGCTTGATCTCTTTCTTGTTGAGTATGAGCAAGCTGTTCCTGGCAGGCCTGTAATTGCTGCTGTAGTTGCTGATTCTCTTTATTTAAATCCCCAAGGCGCTGACTAAACGCCAGTTGTTCCTGTTGGTGTTGCTGGTCGGCTAACTCTATGGCTTGCCTGGCTTCTTGCTGCAGAGTGTCTGCCAATCGGCCAACCAGCTCTGTGAGTGGCTGGCTCAATCGTGTGGTGCCGGATGAATCCTGACTGACTTTCAGCTCCTGCTCAATCTCCCGCAGATAGCGATGAATGGTGGATTTGGAGCCGGTATTTCCCAATACGACCCGTACGGCATCAATTGAGGGGTGTTTGCCCTGGCTGAGCAAGGTTTCCCGTGCCTGCATTACCCGCTGCTTATTTATTCCGCCTCTGGCCATGATTTTCACCGTTTTTCTGAAAGGGATTTTAATCTATTACGTACTGTATTACATACTACGTATTTACATTCTAAAAATCATAATAAATTTAAAATTGAATTTACTAAATTAACTTAAGATAATTACACATTATTAAATGTGAATAGCGAAAAGGTTTGCATAAGCCCTTGAAAAAGCTCAGCAATACAGCAGCAAATGGCTCAGTGGATATCGCCCTGGATGACTACCTGCATGCTGCCACCCGGGAAAACACCCGGAAAAGCTATCGCTCAGCGGTAGAGCACTTTGAAACAGCATGGGGAGGTATGCTGCCAACCACCTCGGAGGAGATAGCCCGCTACCTGGTCGCTTTTGCTGACAAGCATTCCGCTGCAACCTTGCGCCAGCGCCTGGCTGGACTTGCGGCCTGGCATCAGCAGCAAGGATTTGCCGACCCCACCAAAACGCCTTACGTAAAAAAGGTACTCAAAGGCATTGCCGAGCTTCACCCGACCATTCAAAAACAGGCGAAGCCGATTGAGTTGCAGCAGTTGCAGTTGATTGTGAATAGTCTGGAACAACCAGAAAGTGAGGCGGCCTCATCACTGACAGCACTTAGAAACCGATCTCTGTTGCTAATGGGCTTCTGGCGAGCCTTCCGCAGTGATGAGCTGTCGCGCGTCAGGTTTGAGCACATTCAGGTTGAACACAGCAGAGGAATGACAATTAACATTCCGAGAAGCAAGGGGGATCGAGGGGTGGCAGGCCAGCAGGGCAGGCAATATTTTGTTCCGGCGCTCAGGCAGCTTTGTCCGGTAACGGCCTATCAGGACTGGCAAGAAGCTTCTGGAGTGACCGATGGCCCAGTGTTTCGCAAGATAGATCGCTGGGGCAATATTGGTAGTCAGGAATTACATCCCTCTAGTATTACCCATATTTTGCGCCAGTGCTGTCGCGTTGCTGATATCAATAATACTGAAGCGTTTAGCAGCCACTCTTTACGACGTGGCTTTGCTAATTGGGCCAGCAGGCAAGGGTGGGATATTAAATCTCTGATGGAATATGTTGGCTGGCGCGATGTGAAATCGGCGCTGCGCTATGTGGATAGCACAACCCCGTTTGCGCCCGAGATGCTGCTTGAGCAGTCTCAGGCGGAGCTTGACTAAGTACTACTACCAGGCCTTAGCCGCAAAATACCAGGCGCACACTATCGAGAATCAGTTGCGAATCACGGATCGCGGCCAGCACCTGGTCACGCTCTTGCTTAACGGCATCAACCAGCTGCGCCGGAATATTCGGGTTCTGCTGAGATAATGCCTGTAATCGCTCCAATCGAGAGTCGAAGGCTTCTTCTGCCTTGGCTTCAGCGCGCGCCACCATCTTGCTTAATTGGCCTGCGCCCAACTTCTCTAGCTTATGGATTAGCGGCTGGACCTCATCCGTTTTTTGCTCAACCAGGCCGCGAGCGGTGCCTTTTTTCAGTGGCAGGGCGAAGCCTGGTAACGACTCAGGCTCATTCACCGCCAGATCACCTTTGGGTGTCATCATCAAGTGCATGGCATTCGGTGGCAGATAACGCTCAACTTGTAATGCTTTTGGTGCCGCGCACTGGGCAACAAATTGCAGCTGAATAAAACAATCGCCGGTCTTATGACCATGGTCTTCGATATAACCGACGGCCGCATTGCCTGAAGGGCTGCTGACAATCAACTCCAGCGCCTGATCGATAAACGGGTGCTCCCAGCTCAGGAATTGCACGTCGTCGCGTGACAGGGCCACATCACGATTGGTGGTCGCCATAAAACCATCTTCCGGCAGGTGTGGCATATCCGGCACCAGCATGTGATCACCCGGTGCAATGGTGATGCACTCACCACCCAGATCGACCAGATCCAGACCAAAAGCATCCGCGAATAACTCAATAAAGTCGTTTAGCTCCGCCTCATCTTCAATATGGGTAATGGTCATTTCCTGCGCCAGCTGGCGTGCCCGGGTCGGATGGCAGGAGTGCAATTCAAGCAGACGGTCACGGCCATCTTCCAGTGCCTGCAATAATTCATCCCGTTCGCTGCTGAGCTGATCCAATAATGGAGCAAGATCATCCTGACTCAGCAAAGCTTGCTCAATCGCTACCTTGTGTTTTTCCAGCAGCGGTTGAGCGGCCGGATTCGGGCGTGAGAAGCTGTCTAAACCATCATTCAGAAGCTGCGCCCAACGACCGCTGATGTGGTTTTCAAATGCCGGAATATGAATCTGAATATCGTGCTTCTGACCAATACGATCCAGTCGACCAATACGCTGCTCAAGCAAATCGCAATTAAATGGCAGATCAAACAACACCAGATGATGGGCGAACTGGAAGTTACGGCCTTCGCTACCAATCTCAGAACACAGCAGAATGCGTGCGCCCTGGTCGTGGTCAGCAAAGTAGGCCGCAGCACGATCGCGCTCAACCAGGTCCATATTTTCGTGGAATACCGCAGCTGGCGTGGCGTGTATCTCCCACAGCAATTTTTCCAGATCGAGTACGGTCTGCGCCGAATGACAGATCAGTACGATCTTATCTTTCTTGTGCTGCGACAGAATATCCATCAGCCAATCGCAGCGTGGGTCGCTGTTTTCCCAGCCATTAATACCTAACTCAGGGAATAGCCCCTGTTCAACGCTGACCGGCAGATCATCAACAAAAGGCGGTGCGGGCAGGTAGTTGATTGCCGGCAGGCGCTGCGGGAAACCGCTTACACCGTGGCGGGTATTACGGTACAGGGCGCGACCTGGGCCGCGACGGTCAATCAGGGTTTCCAGCTGCTTGGTACGATCATCGCTATCAGCCATGTCTGGCAGCAGGGCGGCCAGGGCATTTTGTTGCTCTGCGGTTAAAGCCGCATCGCCGGTTAATGCCGACGCCAGTTCAGCAACCGGTTGATACTGTTGCTGCTCATTCAGGAACTGCTCCAGGCTTGGATAACGTTCCGGGTCCAGCAGGCGCAAGCGAGCAAAGTGACCATTAATGCCCAGCTGTTCTGGTGTTGCAGTCAACAGCAGTAAGCCCGCTGTTTTAGCCGACAGCTGATCAACTAAGCCATAAGCGTCATCATGACCGTCTTCATCCCATTCCAGGTGGTGAGCTTCGTCAACAACCAACATGTCCCAATCGACCGACAGCATTTGTGCCGCCACTTCCGTTTGTGTCGCAATCGACAGCGGGCACAAGAATAGCTGGCTATCAGAGAACATATTGCTGGCTTCACCTTCCATCGCCATCAGTTTGTTTTCAGCAACCATAGCGCGATCAACAATAGTGAAACGCAGATTGAAGCGGCGAATCATTTCGACCAGCCACTGGTGCAGCAAATGATCTGGTACCATGATCATAACCCGCGAGATGCGCTGTTGTAGCATCAGGCGGTGCAAAATCAGGCCAGCCTCGATGGTTTTACCTAAACCCACTTCATCGGCTAATAATACGCGGGGAATGGCATCCTGAGTGACTTGTTCTGCAATATATAACTGGTGTGCTAACAGCGACGTCCGACCACCCAGTAAGCCATAAAAAGGGCGTTTACGTAGTTTACTGAGTTGCTGCAGGGCGATTTGACGCAACTCATACAAATTGTTGTTATCAATCTGACCAGAGAACAGACGCTCGGTTGGCTGATTCAGCTGAATTTGGCCACTCAGATGTGTTTCTGGCACAAAACGGTCTTCATCACCATAGAAAATGATGTCGTTTTGCTCCTGAATTTCACTGATGGTGATGCTAGTGCCGTCTTGCAGCGGGATAACATCGCCCACTTTAAAACGAACACGGGTCAGCGGGGCACCTTCTTTGGAGTAGGTGCGAACATCGTCGATAACCGGGAAATACACGGTCACCATTCTGAAATCAACATCCTGAATTAACCCTAAGCCCAAATCCGTCTCGGCTTCACTAATCCAACGCTGACCTACTGAATACATGGTGTCACGATACCTGCTTGCTGCTGAATGAAAAGGGCGCGAAGTCTACCGTAATCTGACAAAAAAACCACTGGCAAGACTACGGATTAAGAGCAGAATTCGCATTCATTAAATAGAGTAAGTGCTTGAAGGTTATACGGATAGTTTTCTTAAGCGACCATTCTGCAATCATAAGCATACCCATATAAAAGGATGTCTGTCTTTACTAGCCAATTAGGGTGCGGTTAACACTCCGATACTTCCGATAATTGGTATTATCGGAATAAATAGAATGTTGCAAAATAATGCGAATACTTCCTGCGTTCTTGTCTTTCGATACGGTTTATACCAGACTCGCCGCATGACCCATTTACGCCTTCTGTTTATTGTTTCTCTGTTTGTTATCAGTCCGCTGACTCGCTCGGCCGATATCTCTGTCGCCGTGGCGTCTAACTTTGTGGCAACAGCAAAACAACTCGCCAAAGATTTTGAAGCGATGTCCGGGCATTCAGTGCGTATCACCACCGGGTCATCCGGAAAGTTATTCGCTCAAATTCAACATGGCGCGCCTTATGATGTGTTTCTGTCGGCGGATCAGGATAAACCTGCCAAGCTGATTCAGCTGGGATTTGCGGCTCCCGGATCACAGCAAACTTATGCTGCTGGCCGCTTAGTACTGGCCAGCAGCAGCCATAGCTCCGAGCCTTTGTCTTTATCGCTTTTAACCAATCAATCCATCAAAACTCTGTCAGTTGCCAACCCCAAGCTGGCGCCCTATGGATTGGCAGCACAACAAGCCCTGGCCGAGCTAACGGATTTTCCACCGCGACTTATTAAAGGTGAAAATATCTCCCAGGCGTATCAGTTTTTAGTCGCTGGCTCCGTCGATTACGCTTTGGTCGCGCTTTCTCAGGTTGTCCAGTCTTCTGGTTTGTCCGTTCAGTATCGGTTGGTTCCTCAAACGCTGCATCAGCCGATCCGCCAGGATCTGGTGCTGCTGGGTAATTCAACAAAGCAGCCTCCCCATAATAGTCCTGATATTTCCGATAATTTATCCATTGCTTATCAAGCCTCCCAGGCTTTTATTGCCTTTATTCTCTCTGAACGCGGGCAAACGATTATTCAGGCGCATGGTTATGTGACAAAAGATTCGGCAGAAACAAGCCCGTCAGAAAAAGCCCTACCAGCAAACGATTCGGTAGACGCTTATGACTGAATCATTCGATACACTGCTGCCGTTTGTATTGCTGCCCGAAGACTGGCAAGCCATCTGGCTGACGTTGAAGCTGGCCGCCCTATCAACTCTGTTGTTGCTGCTGATATCCACGCCTCTGGCGTTATGGCTGGCTGGCGGTCAAAGCCGTCTACGTGGTGTGGTAACGGCGCTGGTTTCCATGCCGCTGGTGCTGCCACCAACAGTGCTGGGCTTTTATCTACTGATTGCCATGGGGCCGGGTGGTGTTATTGGCCAGCTGACTGAATTTCTAGGCTTGGGCTACCTGCCATTTACTTTCACCGGACTGGTGGTGGCTTCTGTTATCTATTCATTACCTTTTGTGGTGCAGCCACTGCAAAATGCCTTTGAAGCCATTGGCCCTAAGCCAATAGAAGTGGCCCAAATGCTGGGGGCCGGACCTTGGGATCGATTTTTCAGTATTGTATTGCCACTCGCTAAGCCCGGTTTTATCAGCGCTGCCATTCTTGGTTTTGCTCATACCTTGGGGGAATTTGGCGTGGTGCTGATGATTGGCGGCAATATTCCCGGAGAAACCCAGGTATTATCGGTACAGATTTACGAACAGGTTGAATCCCTGCAATATGGTCGTGCACACTGGCTGTCCGGCTTGTTGGTTGGTTTTTCTTTGATTATCTTGTTGGGTCTGTATGCGTTGCGCCCCTCCAGTCGAACCACCATCTGGCGCTGAGACTTATGTTAACTTTGGATATTCATCACTCGCCATCGCCAGATTTTCAACTGGCATTAAAAACGCAAGTTCCTTGTCAGGGAGTTACAGCGGTTTGTGGTCACTCGGGCTCTGGTAAAACCTCTCTGCTGCGCTTAATTGCTGGCTTGGATCGTTCTGTTAACGCCGACATCTCCCTCAATCAGCGAGTATTACAAGACTCTCAGCAGTTTGTTGCGCCGGAGCGGCGACGCATTGGTTATGTGTTTCAGGATGCACGTTTATTCAGTCATTTAACGGTTGAGCAGAATATTCGGTATGGCCTGAAGCGCAGCAAAACTCCGATGGATTCAGAACAACAGCAGGCCCTGTTTACTGTTCTGGAACTATCCCCTTTGTTATCCCGTCGAGTAGAAAAACTCTCGGGCGGAGAACAGCAGCGAGTGGCGATTGCCCGAGCACTGGTCGCCAACCCGGACTTGTTACTGATGGATGAGCCACTTGCCGCCATTGATGCCACACACAAAGCAGAGTTATTGACCTATCTGCAGCAGTTGTTTCGCTGGCTGGAAATTCCGGTGTTGTATGTCACTCATGCATTGGCTGAGGTCGCACAGCTGGCTGATCAGCTGTTGGTTTTGGATCACGGCAAGCTGATTCATCACGGTACTCCTGAGGCTTGGGTGTCGGCACAATACTCTTCGGATGAAAAAGAACAGAATCCAGCGGTGATCTGGCGTGGTACCGTGGTTGGCATTGAACCTGAGTGGCAGATGATCCAACTGGAGATCGGCGAAGCCAATATAAACGAGATAAATAGTACAGGCAGACCCAGGTTATCTCTGGTTACTGATTCGATTGCTGATGCTCCACTGACAGGCTCGGTTCAAAGGGTATTGATCAAGGCCCGGGATGTCAGCATCAGCTTGGATACCGCCTCAATATCAGTCGCAAGTAGCATACAAAACCGGCTGCCAATGACGATCAGCCAGATCGAAAATCAAGCACCCTACAGTCTGCTTACTTTACAAGCTGGAGACTTAACCCTTTATTCCATGATTACCCGAAAAAGCTGTCATCAGCTGCAGCTTGCTTCGGGCATGACTGTCATGGCGCAGATTAAAGCCACGGCGATTATTGGCTAGCCTTTCACGATCAATACCAGCTCTTGCATCGCCTTGCATTACGACAGCAGAATCCGTACCTTATTTCCGATAATTTAATGACTCTTTAATTGCTCAGGAACAACTGCAGTGCCCGTTTCTCCAGATTCTTCACGCCAACCATCAGGCACATCGCCAAGGCCACTACTGGATCAGGCCGAGCATATTGGTAATCCACTGCGCTATGCCCAGGCGATGATGGTGCGTTTGCCTGAGTTGCGGGAAGTTAACGGAGCCTATGAAGACCTGATCAACACGCTGAATTTCTTATCCAGCTATAGCGGCACCAGCGCTACCTTTAACAGCTATCGGCGTGAAGTTGAGCGATTACTGCAGTGGGCCTGGCTGGTGCGCTCAATGAGTCTGACTGAATTGCGGCGCCAGGATATGGAAGACTTTCTCGCTTTTTGCCAGCAACCACCTTCCAGTTGGATTGGCGACAAGCAAACCGCCCGCTTTCGTCTGCATCAGGGCGAACGTGTGGTTAATCCGAACTGGCGACCATTCGTGGCACAGCATAATAAGCGTACACATTCCGCTGAGTTCAACTTGTCTCAGAAAAGCCTGCAGGCGATTTTCTCCATTCTGTCGACCTACTTTAACTACCTGCAACAGGAAGACTACGTCGAAATTAACCCGGTTAAACTGATTCGCCAGCGCAGTCGGTATTTGCAAAAACATGCGTATCAGGAACCCATTCGGCGTATTTCCAACCTGCAATGGGACTTTATTCTGGAAACCACCGAGCAGCAGGCCGACACCAATCCGCGTGAGCATGAACGGTCACTGTTTGTGATGAAAATTTTGTTTGGTATGTACCTGCGAATCTCCGAACTGGTAGCGGACGAACGTGGCACGCCGGTCATGGGAGATTTTCAGCAGGATCGTGATCAGCACTGGTGGCTGAAAGTGATTGGTAAAGGTAATAAAGTACGTATGGTGACCGTGTCTGACGATATGCTGCAGGCATTGAAACGCTACCGCTCCTACCTGGGCTTAACCCCCCTGCCGACCGTGGGTGAACAAACACCGCTGATCAACAAAATTAAAGGCCGCGGCGCCGTGACCAGTACCCGCCAGATTCGTTATCTGGTGCAGCGCTGTTTTGATGCAGCTTATGAGCGGATGCGCTCGCAGGGAATGGAGGATGAAGCCCAGGAATTAAAAGTGGCAACGGTACACTGGCTCAGGCACACCGGCATCTCGGAAGATGTGAAATTTCGCCCGAAAGAACACGTTAAGGAAGATGCAGGCCATGCCAGCATGGCAACCACTGATCGTTATATCGATACCGAAATGCGTGAGCGCCACGCTAGCGCACGGTTCAAAAAACTCAAGCCGGAGTATTAATCTGGTGTAAAGCTGACGAACAAAGTCAGCAAATCATGGAATCCTGTCGCTTCAGGAACTTTTTTTGCTCAGGAAAACATGAGCAGATAATTTCCGGAGGGCTTATGTTCCGCATTTTAACCTTACTTGCCTTATTGGCCTCATTCGCCAGCGTTGCTGAAAATGAGCCAGTAGAAATCCAGATCACCCCACTCAGTGATGGTGCCGCTCTTAACCAGGCCGGGCGACAACGAATGTTAAGCGAGCGCATGGTGAAAGCCTATATTCAGATTAACTCTGAAATTGACTCAATTAAGGCTGAAAAACAGCTGGTACATGCCCAGCAATTGTTCGCCGCACAGCTAAGAAACCTGAAACACTACGCACCAACACAACTCATTCGTGACAATCTGAGCACCGTCGAAGTGCGTTGGGGTAAATTACAAAGTGCCCTGGCTGCGCCTTTACAGGCTGACACCATTGAGCTCATTGCCATCGGCGAAGAACTGGTCGCAGCCTGTCATCAGGTGGTGTTGGATATTGAGCAATACGCCAACACCGATAGCGCGGTATTGGTTAACGTTTCCGGCCGTCAGCGCATGCTGAGTCAGAGAATGGCGAAGTATTATTTTGCTCACGCCTCAGGACAACGCCAGCAAAAAGTTATCGACGGCTTTTATCGGGCCTTGGGGGAATTTGAACAAGGCTTAAATACCTTACTGATTGCTCCGCAAAACAGTGATGAGATTCATTATGCTTTGTCGGGTGTTGAGGCGCAGTTGAAGTTCTCAAAGGCCGGTTTTGATCGTATTAAATCGGGGCAATACGCAACTCATGTGATCTCACGTACTACTGAAAGTATGTTGAAACGCATGAATGAAATTACCGGCATGTATGAGCGCCTGCATGATTCAGGTGAATTAAATTCTTCCTTTATGCTGGATGCCAGTCGCCAGATGATCGCTGCCTTATAGCCAAGCAAACGTATAAACCAATCAACCCCAATGGTTATCGATAAAAAATCCGGAATGCGGAGCATCCCGGATTTTTATTTTTGCAGGGGAAATTCAGTTTTAGTGCATATATTGGCCGCCGTTCGCCGAAATATTCGCTCCGGTGATAAAACCGCCATCCTCCGCTGCCAGGAAGCTAACCACACGCGCAATTTCTTCAGGTTCGCCAAAACGTCCAACCGGAATGCCCATGCGGATTTGCTCACGAATCTCTTCCGGTACATCCATGATCATTGACGTTGCAATATAACCCGGCGATACCGTATTCACCGTAATACCTTTGCTGGCCACTTCCTGAGCAACCGCCTTGGTAAAGCCGTACATTCCGGCCTTGGCCGCCGAATAGTTGGCCTGGCCAAACTGACCCTTTTCACCATTAATGGAAGAAATATTAACGATACGCCCCCAGTGACTGGCAAGCATGTCGTTGATGACTAAACGGGTCATATAGAACACCGACGTCAGGTTGGTAGCAATCACGTCATCCCAATGCTCAGGTGACATCTTGCGTAAAGTTGTATCACGAGTGATGCCACCGTTATTAACCAGAATGTCGACCGGGCCAAAATCCTTTTTGATACCTTCAATACAGGCGGCACACGAGTCATAGTCACGAATGTTGCCGTAAGCCAGCGCAATGTGATAACCCTCCTCTTTTAGCTGGCTTTGCCATTGCTGGGCCTTTTCATGCTTGCCCCCTGAATAATAACCGGCAATAACCTGATACCCATCATCATGCAGGCGTTTACAGATTGAAGTGCCGATGCCGCCGGTCCCGCCGGTTACTAATGCAATACGTTTAGTCATGCTCTACTCCGTCAGTGCTTTTTTTATTGAAATGTGCTTGAGTTGTTGTGGTGAGATGGTGGTAGCTAACTGTTTATCTCATAAGCAGATTTGCTGCTTGATATGACACTAATATGAAGTCTCAGCTGATTGAGCGGAAAAAGATAAATGTCTAATATTTAACTCTCAGTCTGTTTTTTTACAAAGCTGCCACTGGCTGTGAGGTTGCTATATAATCCGCGCCCTTATGCATTATCCGGTTGTCTGAAAATGAAGTTCGTCATCAAACTTTTCCCTGAAATCACGATTAAGTCGCGCCCGGTGCGCAAACAGATCACTAAGATCCTGCGTCAGAATTTGCAGACTTTGTTCCGCAAACACGAACTGTCGGTGGATGTACAGAATCGCTGGGATAGTCTGGTTGTTGTGATGAATCATGATGATGATATTGCCCGTCGCAAAGCCATTCAGATTCTGACTCACACTCCGGGTATTGGCTCTGCACTGGAAATTGTTGAATACGAATTCACCACGCTGGATGAAGCCTATCAGCGCGTGCGAGAGGCCTATGCAGAGGAGCTCGCGGGTAAAACCTTTTGTGTTCGAATCAAACGCTCGGGCCAGCACGACTTCACCTCCCATCAGGCTGAAATTTACATGGGCGGCGGCCTGCTAAAAGAAACCGAAGCAACTGCGGTATCTCTAAAGAACCCTGAAATAGTGGTAAAAGCCGAAATTCGTAATGATAAAGTGCAGGTGGTACGCCAGCAGGTGATGGGCGTGGGAGGCTATCCTCTGGGATCCCAGGGAGAGGTTTTATCGCTGATTTCCGGCGGTTTTGATTCGACCGTTGCCAGCTATCTGATGACACGCCGTGGTATTAAAACGCACTTTTGTTTCTTTAATCTGGGTGGAAGTGCTCACGAAATTGGGGTTAAGCAGGTATCGCATTACCTTTGGTCCAACTACAGCGAAAGCCATCGTGTGAAGTTCGTCACCGTGCCGTTTGAAGGTGTGGTTGAAGAAATTCTGAAGAATATTGACGTATCTCAGATGGGGGTTGTGCTGAAGCGTATGATGTTACGTGCCGCGTCACGCGTAGCGGATGAGTTAAAACTTCCCGCCCTGGTTACCGGTGAAGCGGTGGCACAAGTTGCCAGTCAGACTATTACCAACCTGGCTGTTATCGATCAGGTGTGTGATCACATGGTATTACGCCCTCTTGCTGCCATGGACAAGCCAGAAATCATTGATATTTCCCGTCGCATTGGCACCGAGGCCTTTGCCGCAACCATGCCGGAGTATTGCGGTGTCATTTCGGTTAAGCCAACCACAGTGGGTGATCGCAAGAAAGTTGAGTCTACGGAGGCAGACTTTAACTTTGATGTACTTGAGGAAGCACTCCGTAACGCCAAGTACGAACGTATTGATGATGTATTGAGTGGCGATGAGAGCGGGCTTGAGAGTGTTGAGCTGATCTCCACTCCGGCACTGGATGATGTGATCATTGATATCCGTCATCCGAATGAGGCGGCGGATGCACCGCTGACTTTCACTAACAATACCGTACTAACCATTCCGTTTTATGAAGTGGACAGTCGTGTGGCGGAATTTGATAGCAGTACCCGCTATCTGATGTATTGCCAGAAAGGCACCATGAGTAAGATTCATGCTCACCACCTGAATGAGCAAGGCAAGGGCCGGTTTGCGGTGTATGTCGAGAGCTAATCTCAAGTAAATCACCACTAAAAAGCCCGCAATAAAGCGGGCTTTTTAGTGGAATCCTGGGTCGAGACAATGTAAGGCTACCATTCAACCTGCAATGCTGCTTCAGCGACGTCGTTGAGCGGTCGAGCGATCAAACCTTTGGGTGTCAGGTGTACCGCAAACACAGCACCATTAATCATCGGCATATAAACAGCGCTACCAAACTGGGCGTCGAGCCATAAGCCTGACTCATATAACATTTGCCATAAGTCGAGCCAACGCGAACCCGATAACTCAAACACAGACCGTTCGGCTGTTCGTTCCTGCTCAAGGGACAGATATCTACCGGATAAACGATCCAAGCGGTAGAGCGGTTTAACACCTGCTGCTGCAAAAGGCCCTGTCCAGGTTAACAAACGGGCATCCAGCTGCCACTGATCACCGGTTAATTTAAAACGCTGCTCAATGCCAGTTGAGTCTGCCAGGGTAATGTCGTAACTCTGATCACCCAGCTGATAAATACTCAGCGTTGCCAGCGGCTCTTCTTTTTCGAGCTGCTTGTAACTCCAGACATCCACCAGGGTGAACGCTGCAAAGATACAACCGGCCAGCATAAGCATCCCAATGGTGCCTTTAACCCAGTAAATAAACCATTCTTTGCCTCGCCAGGCGATGGCAATAACAATAATGGCAAACAGAAAAAAAACAGCAGCAAATACAGTTAAGCCGGTTTGCAACATATCAGTCCCTTAATATCTGAAGGCTCTCTTGCGCCAGTTTCAGAGCGTCATCGGAGCCATTTCCCTGCCCGTTTAATGAATCGAGGAAATATTCAATCGCTGTCACACCATCAGCAAAGGCTTCAAGCTGCTTCTCGCTGGGTGGTGTTTCACTGCCAAGCAGTCGCAACGACACAAAGGCTTCAAGGTCGTGCAGCAGCAATGCTACATTATGCTTTTCAAGAAAAATTAAAGAACCTGCAACGTCATGCAGGCTTTTGCCAATGTTTTTGATGTGTAACCGATCGCCATTGGAATCCACAAATGATCCAATTGAGCGCTTAATCAGCGTCATGGCTGTCATCGATTCTGATAACACCGCGATTTTGGCTTCTGCCAGGCTAACCGGGTCAACCAATGTATCCCGATCAAGACCAGTCTGCGTCATGCCGCGCATTTCCTGCTCGATATGAATGATGCCATCAGCAACGGCGGCAATCTGAGATTGCATGCCACTCACGCCATTGGCTTTGAGTGCAACACACAATCTGCGGGTTTTTTCAGAGGCGTCGAACAAGTTGGCAATTTGCAGAGTATCAGCAATACGACTCAGGCTAACAATCAATTCATTGAAGTTTTCTTCACTGGTATCCGTACGTTCAAGCAGATCAACCAGGTCTTTAACCGACTGAAGTTCTTCCTGAAGCGCTTCCGACAATGAGTCAATAGCCGATTGATCCGGACCTGACAGACGTTGGCGCGCTTCAGCAAGATGCTGCTCTTTTACGCCTTCGTCGATATGAAAATCTTTTTGAACCTGTGCAATTGCTGCGGATTCGTTATTGGCAAGCGCAACCAGGTACAGCAGCTCTTTAAGCAACCAGTCCGGCATTTTTTCATTAAACGCGCGTCCTTCGGTCTCCTGCACCTTGCGAACCTGACGGTCAAGAGCACCTAACAGACTGAGGCGTTGCGGCCCAATTTCAAACGCATCCTGGGATAGAGCATCCAATGCAGCCGTGGCGACGTTCCATAACGGCCAGGCAGCACCGCCCCGACTTGCCTTTTCAAAGCGTGTGATGGCACGTTGTATGACTTGCAGAGGGCCGCGACGGCCTTCCTGCTTAATCAGACCAATCAGGCCCAGCTGATACAGCTGTCGTGCTCTGCGATAAGGAAAACTTCCAGCTTCGGGATCGGCAACCGGCATCTGAAGCTTAGGTCGCAAATTAACCAAAAAGAAATAAGCCTCTGGCAGAGGTTTTTCATTACGCTGTTTACGAATCTGATTAATGGTGGGAATTAACAGGCTTGGAGAGACGATATCGCCGCCGGCAACAAATTCAATATACCTTTTGAGATAAACAAGCGCCTGCGTGAAAGCTTCGAGCGTTGCCTGACTGACCTTTTGCGAGCGTACAATGCGTCCCGTTTCTGCCAGTTCCTCACAAACACGCTCTCCGGCCCGAAAGTCGAGCATTTTAAAAGTGCCGCGTAATTGCTGTATCTCTTCAAGAAAAAGAGTAAGGCTGTCATCACTACCGCTGTCAGAATACGCATCCAACTGCACCGCTGCCTGATCCAGGGCGTTAGCAATTTCTGCTTGTACCAGAGACAGAGATGCTGCGAAGTGTGATGTATCACTTCCTGTTGTTATATCCGCCATACTTGCGTCGTTCTTTGTTGTATTTGTTGCCATTCTACCCACTAACGGCCGAAGCGCGAAACGTTTACTTTAGGAATTACAGCAATATACGCCGTATTTTTGTCAAAGTCCGCGAGAATTATCACATCCTTACAGCGGACAAGACTTAGGAATTATTGCAGTTTTATTGCATTTTCACTCAGACTGATTACATTGCGCTCCCTTTCATCACCCTCATTTTCAGGATTACAGCATGACCAGCACGGTAACAGGTGCGTTCGCTGCCAACTTTCTTGGCAGTGCCCCCCGTTGGTATAAAAAAACCATCATTGCATTTTTGGCAGTCAATATCGTATTGCTTCATACAGCTGGCCCCTATATTACGGGCTGGGCTTTGATTATCGAGTTTATCTTCACTCTGGCGATGGCACTGAAGTGTTATCCGCTACAACCCGGTGGGCTGTTGGCGCTGGAAGCCGTCGCTCTGGGCATGGTGACCCCTGACGTAATTTATCATGAAGCCGTGACCAACTTTCCGGTGTTGCTGCTGCTGATTTTCATGGTCGCTGGCATCTATTTCATGAAAGACCTGCTGTTGTTTGCCTTCACCAAAATTTTGCTGGGCGTGCACTCTAAGAGCTGGCTGTCGTTTTTATTCTGTGTTGTCGCCGCGGTACTGTCTGCCTTCCTCGATGCGTTAACGGTAACAGCCGTATTAATCAGTGTCGCCGTGGGGTTTTACAGCGTTTATCACAAAGTCGCTTCTGGCAAGAACTTCAACCACTCTCACGACCACGGCAACGATGATGAGCTGAGAGCACAGCATCGTGATGATCTGGAACAATTCAGGGCTTTTTTACGCAGTCTATTAATGCATGGCGCCGTTGGCACTGCATTGGGCGGGGTTTGCACCCTGGTTGGTGAACCACAAAACCTGCTGATTGCTCAGGTTGCAGGCTGGGATTTTGCAGAGTTCTTTATAACCATGGCCCCGGTTACCATGCCGGTTCTGCTTGCAGGCCTGCTGACCTGCTTGTTGCTCGAAAAAACAGGCTGGTTTGGTTATGGTGTTTTACTGCCAGATGAAGTTCGCAAAATTCTTGAAGCTTATGATCATGAAAAATCCGATGGCATGCATCCCAAGGTGGTTGCACAACTCTGGATTCAGGGACTGGTCGCTATTTTTCTGGTAATAGGTCTGGCGTTCCATTTGGCCGAAGTCGGCTTAATTGGACTGGCCGTCATCGTGCTGCTCACTTCATTTAATGGCGTTATTGAAGAACACCAATTAGGTAAGGCCTTTGAAGAAGCACTGCCATTTGCGGCTTTACTGGTGGTGTTTTTTGCCATTGTTGGCGTGATTCATACACAGCACCTTTTCACCCCTATCATCACCTGGATTCTGGATACTAATAATGTCGCACCAGAATCTCAGCCAGGCGCCTTCTTCTTGGCCAACGGTATCTTGTCGATGATCAGTGATAATGTGTTTGTTGCGACGGTCTATATATCGGAAGTGAAAAACTCGCTCGACTCCGGGGCCATTTCGCGGGAGCAGTTTGATTTATTAGCTGCGGCGATCAACACAGGGACCAACCTGCCTAGCGTTGCCACACCTAACGGTCAGGCTGCCTTTTTATTCTTACTGACATCCGCCGTTGCCCCGCTGATTCGCCTGTCTTACGGGAAAATGGTCGTTATGGCACTGCCTTATACTGTCGTGATGACCACCGTGGGCTACATAGCCGTCAGCTTGTGGCTATAAATAAGCTGTGATCTTAAGGGCGACGCCAGATCGCCCCTTCACTTTTTTTGTCAACCAAATCCATAAACTGCTCATGCGCCTCAACTTCGGTAGCTGATGCACGAACAATGGGCAGTTCAACATTTAACAAAGAATCATCTAAGGCAATATCAACCACACCATTTTGCTGCCCTTCTTCCATCGCTAACGCCAGGTCGGTTTGCCCACCCGTCATCATCAGGTAAACATCCGCCAGAATCTCAGCATCCAACAGTGCGCCGTGTAATTCACGATGACTGTTATCAATGTCATAACGCTTACATAACGCGTCAAGGCTGACCCTTGAGCCCGGGAACATTTCACGAGCCAGCAATAAGGTATCTAACACACCGCAAAACTCTCGGGTGTTTGTCATGTTCAGGCGATTAAATTCAGCATCCATCATGCCGATATCAAACGCTGCATTGTGGATGACCAGCTCGGCGCCGGCGATAAACTCACGAAACTCATCAGCCACCTGAGAAAAGACAGGCGCTCCGGTTTCGATCAGCCACTCATTAGAAATACCGTGCACTTCCTGGGCTTCGGCATCAATATCACGCTGAGGATTGATGTACTTATGATAATGCCGACCGGTCAGTTTTCGTTCAATTACCTCGACACAACCAATTTCAATGATTCTGTGACCTTCACCAATACCCGTGGTCTCAGTATCCAGTACAACCTGTCTCATCGATATTCCTCATGTTTTTGAAAACTACTGGGCCTTATCTACCGGGCCTTGTCACTCAATTTTGCCTGGCGAACCGCCGGGGCGGGCATGGTAAAGCCGTGATGACTGTGGCGCCAGCGTTTTTCTCGGATGGGTGTCATTCCGGCAATGGTTTTGCGGGAGATTAATAAGTAGCCGTTACCGGGTAGCCAGTTTTTATTCGCCGCCAGCCGGTCAATGCGTCGCGACAACTGTTCAGAAACCAGCTTCACAGGCCACAAGTGTGCAATATGCTGAGTCTGATCCACCTGGCTATCTAATAATACAAGCCAATCTTTGAGGCGGTTGTACGCTACCGGATTTGCAATCCAAGGCAACTCAGATGAAAACGCATGAAGGAAACGCCCGACGCCCCAGGCACTGTATGGATTGAAACCAACCACCACCAGATAACCGTTAGGAACCAGGCAACGACACGCCTCTCGGATCAATTGATGAGGCCTGCGGGTCATATCTAAGCAATGCTGCAGCACAACCACATCAACACTCTCGTCCGCCAGTGGCCAGTGGGAATCTTTGCAATCGACATCACGAGTGACATTGCCTTTTTGCCAGGGGAAAGCCATGCGAAATACATGATGACAGCGACTGGTCTCAAGAAATTTCGGTGTCGGGTCAATACCCGCATAAGCCAGATGTAAACCTCGGAAGCCCGAGATCGCATCCGCAAGCCAGCCAGCTTCCAGTGATAACAAACGTTGCATAGCCGGATCTTTCACCCAGCGGCGGTAATGCTCAGACTTAATTTTATTACCGGTACGATTCATGGTTTGTGACCATATTCCCTTGCTAGCCTACTGGGCTGTCTTTAGACTTGAGCCGTTTTATTCATTGAATTTTATAATAGTAATCAGATGCATCGTTTTACACACCTTTTAATTATATTGGGGTTGGCAGGTTCGGGCCTGGCAGGCTTAAGTGGCTGCGCAGCAACACAAACCTCACAACCACAAGCCACACCCGTCAAGAAGTCTGACAAACAACTCTCACTAGAGCATCCCGAGCAACAGGCACCACAACAGCTCTCAGCGATTGCCACACATGATAATGTCTGGGATCGGATTGTTGATGCTTACCGCCTCAATATCGATATCGAAAACCCCAGAATCACCTCACAATTGAATTGGTACAAATCCCACCAATCTTATATGAACCGGATGGCTGATCGTGGCGTTCGCTACCTGCATTTTATCGCGGAACAAATCGAAGTTCGTGAAATTCCTGGTGAGATTGCCCTGCTGCCCATTGTTGAAAGCGCCTTCGACCCGTTTGCGTACTCTCATGGCCGGGCTTCCGGTGTATGGCAGTTTATCCCAGCAACCGGGAGAGACTTTGGGCTACAACAAGATTGGTGGCACGATGGTCGCCGGGATATTCGTGCCTCAACCGAAGCCGCCCTGCGCTATCTGCACGCACTGCAGCGGGAATTTAAGGGCGACTGGCTATTGGCGCTGGCGGCTTACAACTCCGGCGCGGGCACCGTTCGCAAGGCGATCCGTAAAAACCGAAAGCAAGGTAAACCGACTGACTTCTGGTCTTTGAGCTTGCCGCGTGAGACCCGCGCCTATGTTCCGAAATTAATCGCACTGGCAAAACTAGTTCGCGATGCCGAGCAATATGGCATTAGTGTTAAACCCGTTGCTAACGAGCCTTATTTCGCTGTGGTCGACACCGGCGGTCAGATCGATTTATCTCAGGCGGCTGAACTTGCAGATACCGACCTGGAAGAGATTTACAAGCTCAACCCGGAATACAACCGCTGGGCAACACATCCGCAAGGTCCGCACGAACTGTTAATTCCGGTTGATAAAAAGGCTGTTTTTGAACAACAACTGGCGGCTCTGCCTGCGAACTCCCGTGTAAAATGGCAACGCTACAAAGTCAGACCCGGTGATAACCTGCTGACCATTGCCCGTCGTTTTCACACCACTCCGAGCGCATTAAAACAATCAAACAACCTGCGTGGCAGTGTCATCCGTGCTGGTGACCAGCTGCTGATTCCCAGTGCATTCAAAGGACAACAAGCTTACTCTCATAGTGCACCACAACGGCTGGCACGATTAAAAAACGCACGTCAGCCCAGCAACACCCAAAAGTCTGAATACAGTGTCCGCAGTGGTGACAGCTTCTGGCAAATTGCTCGCAATCATGATGTCAAAGTGTCTGAGCTAGCACGTTGGAATGGCATGGCACCTGGTGACCCACTCAAAGCCGGACAAAAACTGGTGATCTGGAGTAAAAAAGCCAAACCTTCCCAGCGTGAAATTATCCGCAAGGTGAATTACAAAGTTCGCAACGGCGATTCACTCGCTCGCATTGCCCAGAAATTTGGCGTCAGGGTTTCTGATATTCGTCGCTGGAACAGTACAAAAACCAATAATAAATATTTACAGCCAGGGCAACGTTTAACTCTGTATATCGATGTAACGCGTTAAACGGACAATGATGGGCATTCGGTTCTCTATCCTATTGCTTTTAATGCTCTGTCGGCAGGTAGCAGCGGACGTTACAGTAACCTACGATTATGGTGGCCTGCCTGATATCCACTGGCAGACTTATGAGGCTGACCCACTGTTTACCGAGCCGTCTTTGCCTGGTGGTGTATACCGTCAGGCGGTTGCAACGACACCGGACACCATGAGGCGCTTCGGTCCAGGAACGGATACCTATGTAGCGTATCTGATTAACCGGTTACAAATGCCTCTCCTGGCACGGCACCCAAATAACCAACAATTATTACCCATGCTTTGCCGGTTCTGGTTTATCGATAAGCCGAATAATGATTTTTATTGCCAAATTGATGCAGAAGCAGAATGGTCTGATGGTGTCAGCGTCACTACTAAAGACATCGCTTTTAGTATTGAGTTTTTAACCAACCCTACAACGCAGGCAGAGACACAAAAAAACGCGTTGCATGCCGGTTTAAATCAGCTGGTTATTTTTTCTGAAAAAGCATTTTCATTTCAGTTTACGCCGCCATTTTCAGCAGAAAAGCTCGAACAGGCATTCGAATTCCGACCTGCAGCGTCACATTTTTATTCATCGAAAGCAGGTTGGCCAGAAGCGTTTGACCTGACACCAGAACCAACAACCTCGGCGTATCATATTGAAACTCTGATCACACGAAATCAGATTAATCTCAGAAAAACAGAAAACTGGTGGGCAAATGAGCGGGCTTTTTTCGCAAATCGTTTTAATGTTGATCGCATTATTTATCAGAAATTAAAATCGGCAGATATATTACTGAAGCGCTTTCAGGCGGGTGAATACGACAGCATACCCCTGCAAAAAACAAACAACTGGAACAGTCCAGCGATCAGCAACCTCGCCAATCACTATCAAATCGCCCGACTGGAATTTCAATCTGACAAGACAACATCCAGATATGCCATCTGGCAGTGGCTGAAATTACCGGATGAACTGGGCACGACATCCACTGAGGATGTATTAAACCCTTACGAACCCACGTATGGCGGCGCCTTCTGGATTGATCAGCAAAAGCGCATTGATATTCTCGCAAGACCACAAAGCAGCGATAACAAGGCCGCACTCATCACCAATATTAATGAGGCTGAGCTACCTTGATCATGGGTAACCTGACAACAAAACGAGTGCCAACCCCAGGTTCACTATCAACCTGAATGTCACCCGCCAAACCTTGCACAATTCCCAGTGAAATACTCAGACCTAAGCCAGTACCTACCCCCACTTCTTTATCGGTATAAAACGGTTCAAAAATGCGCTGGATTTTTTCAGCTGACATACCTTTGCCGGTATCTGAAATAAGAATCTGCACAAAACCATCAACTTTAGTCATCACAATCTCAATTACACCTTGTTGTTCAATCGCATGGCTGGCATTAATCAATAAGTTAGCGAATACCTGAGATAGCTGACCATCATTGGCCTCAACATAAACGTCATCAATCAAATCCTGTTTCAGTTCGGCAACATATTTAATCTCATTCCATATCAGCTTAATAGTAAAGCCAATACAGTCCTTCACATTCACCGGTTCTTTGGTATCGCTATCCGCGTGAGCAAAACGTTTCAGGCCAGAAACTATATCCTTCACCCGCACCAGCCCCTCTTCGGACTCAGACAGAATGTCCTGGCTATCCTGAATCAACTCTGGTGCATTATATTTCTGATCAAGCTCCACAACCTGCTGCCAGTTTTGCTGATCAATAGCAGTGATCAACTCAGACAACTCTTCAATATATTCCTTTAGTGTATGGGTATTGCTTAAGACAAACGCCACTGGATTATTAATCTCATGGGCAACGCCAGCAGCCATTGTGCCAACACTGGCCATTTTTTCTGACTGTAATAATTGCTGCTGATTTTCAATTAATTGATGGTTTTTAAGTTTAAGCTGCTCTTCACGATCCAGAACACGAGCAGCCATTCGATTAAACTGCCGGATTAAGCCGGCCATTTCAGAGGAAGAATTCCGGGGTGTTTTAAGCTTTTTCAGCGTACCATCTTCAAGCAATTTAATATGCTGGCGCAAACTTTCAATGGGCAAAACAAAAAGCCGCTGCCCCCAATGAAGGGCAAACATAGTCATGACGCCAGCAACGATCAGCATCACAACCAGCAGAACAACCAGATGACGGGATATCAGCGCATTGACTTTTGATTCGTCGATTTGAAAATACACGGGATAGTTCAGTAACGATTGCTCCAATGGTAGCCAGCTGGCCGACGAAATATTATCTGGATTAACAACAAAGCCGTCATTTTCAGGCTCACCCAGCAGCAACGGAATTTCTTGCAACGAATCCAATAAATTACTTTCAGAAATAACTCTATCCCAGGGTATGTGGGTCAATAAAAAACCTTCTGTTAAACCGTTGTATACCAGTGGCACAACCAACTCGAGATGAGTGCCCTTCGCTTCTTTAATAATGACTGACGCAGTTTGATCAGGGTTATCACTCAACAAGGTGAACCATGAGCGAGATGAATAATCAGCCAACCCTCCTGAGTAACGCTGATAAAGTACGCCACCCGAAAAATCCAGGAGCTTTTGTTGGTACAACTGCTGCTGCAGATACAACTCACTAAGCAAGTCGTCAGCGCTGGGCAGAAGGCTCTCGGGCTGAATAACAGTCTGGGTGAGCAGCGGAATTGAGCGTTGATCTAATAGCTGATTACTACGCACCTGTACATATTGGCGTAATGACAGAACCGCTTCCTGAACCCGCACATTCTGCTCACCTTTAAGATTTTCAATTAATAATCGCTGGACACTAGTACCGGCTACCGTCAAAACCAGCACCGTAAGAATCACCATGCTACTGACAATAAAACGACTGAAGGTTTTATTAATTTCGGGATATTGTTTATCCATGTTATTACTCCAACCGGATATTACCGTCAGGAGTAAAATAGCCCATAACGTAATCGTTTTGATTCAGTGCTTCATGGCCATCAATACCAACTTTCGAAAACGGCTGTTGGTAGTCTTTCACCAAACCCGGCTGAGACGTTTTTAATTGATACATGGCATCACGCAAAGCCAGCCGATCCTGATCAATATCACCGCTAAAGGTAATCTGGTTTGCTGCATTCAAAAACAAGGTCATCAGATCATAGCCATGAATAAACCCGGTTGGCGCTTTGATATCCTCAGGGCTTTCTATCTCTTCAAAATGCGCTTTAGCCGCCGAAAAAACGTCTTTTGCATACGGGGTTAACTGTCCGGCAAACGAGAACCGGGTTTGTATAAACTTAAGATCCAACCGCGACAACCCATCCTTCCCGATATCTTCGGCAAAATTCCCGCCGGTGATTCCCCAGTGGCTTCTGACAGGCAAACGTTGCGACTCAGGCAATGACAATAAAGCCCTGGAAATAGCCTTACCTTCCTGCGCGTTGGCTACCATAAAAATCACATCGGCGCCGCTACGATTAATATCGCGTAAAATTATTCTGGCTGAATCTTCACTGAGCCCCCAGTGAAACCAGTGCAAGCCAGCGGGTTGAAGGCCATGTTCTTTCAGTGTCAGCATCATGGTTTTATTGTTAGAGCGCCCCCAACCAGTATCTTCAAGTAATAAAAACGGAGATTTGAAACCTTCATTCAATGCATGATGAGTGATGGTTTGGCCAGCTTTTGTATCATCAATCGAGAGCCTGAAAATCCAGCGCTCATCGTCAAGACCATTCGTACCGCGACGGGTGATTGGTCCCGCAGCTGCCCATGGAGTGAGCATCAGAATGCCGCTGTTGTTAATAAAATCCTTGTGCGCTAATAACGGTGGTGAATGCAAGCCAGATACGACGGCAAGCCCCTGCTCATCTTTCAGAAAGGTTTTTAAATGCGCCAGACTACGACGGGAGTTTCCCCGGTGATCTTTAATAATGATCTCTACCGGCACCCCCTGAATTTGATTGTCCTGGCGACTCAGCGCCAGTGAGATTCCCTGCATAATTGAGCGTCCAGAAGCAGCCGCTCCGGTTTGATCGGCATCCAGATAAATGCGCAACCGCTCATACGGTGCAGCATGAAGCGACAGAGACAACAAGGGTAACTGCATTGCTAACAGCCACAACAGAGATCGAATACATAAGATCATGAATTAGCCATCCGTGTTCATTTTGTCCTGTTAACTAAAGCCTAAGCTGACACTGACCGCAACTTTCCAGGCGCAGGAACAGTCGGTATCATTTGCCCTGCTTTATCGGCATCACTTAAATCAGACATCAGGAATTTTTATGGCCAAAATCATCAGTTTCAACATCAATGGCATTCGTGCTCGCCAACATCAGCTTGAGGCTATTCGCGACACACTGGACCCGGATGTCATGGGGCTGCAGGAAACCAAAGTTCATGATGAACAGTTCCCGTTGGCGGATGTTGAAGGCCTTGGCTATCACGTGGAATATTTTGGCCAGAAAAGTCATTACGGTGTCGCGCTGGTCAGTAAAACAGCCCCTGTGTTTGTGCAAAAAGGCTGGCCCTGGGACGATGAGGAAGCGCAAAAGCGTCTGATTCATGCGCGCTATGAGATAGATGGCAAAATGTATGACGTGCTGAACGGTTATTTCCCTCAGGGTGAAAGCCGTGAACACGAAACCAAATTTCCAGCCAAGCAAAAATTTTATGCCGATTTGATGCGCTACCTGTCTGAAAATTTCACCACCGATGACAATGTGGTGGTGATGGGCGATCTCAATATTTCACCGGAAGATACAGATATTGGCATTGGTGAACCCAACCGCAAGCGCTGGTTAAAAACCGGTAAATGCAGTTTCCTGCCGGAAGAACGTGAATGGTATCAGACACTGCTTGATTGGGGGCTACAAGACACCTATCGCAAACACTACCCAACATCTGCTGACACCTTCAGCTGGTTTGACTACCGCTCTAAAGGTTTTAATGATGAACCTAAGCGTGGCCTGCGGATTGACCACATACTGACAACGCCGGGATTATATGAGAGCTGCACCGCAGCGGGTGTTAGTTATGATATTCGCGGCATGGAGAAGCCGTCGGATCATGCGCCTATTTGGTCTGAATTTTCCAAGTAAGCTACGAATACAGTAAAAGAGCCTCAAAATAACTGAGGCTCAGGCTCCAGTGTTACGCCAAACTTTCCAGCAACATCCTTCTGCACTGCTTTATAGGCACTTTCAACATCATCCAGCGTAGCGTGGCCATTGGTGGTCAACACCAGCGCCTGTTGTGCGTGCATGGTGATATTTCCTGATGTTTTGCCCTTCCAGCCCGCTTGCTCAATCAGCCATCCGGCAGCCAGTTTCATTGAACCATCCTGCTGCGGATAGCCTGGCACGCTCTCAAAACGCTGCTTTAATTCAGCCGCCTGTCCGGCACTAACCACCGGGTTCTTAAAAAACGAACCCGCATTGGCGATTTCGTCTGGGTCCGGTAATTTTGACGAACGAATATCACACACCTGCTGAATCAATTGCTGGGCAGTGAACCCAGGAAGCTGTTCCGCCCAGCTGGCCAGTGGCCCGTAGCTGACGTTGGGCTGAAATCGTTTTTGCAAACGAAACGTCACCGACGTGACAATAAAATCGCCGTTTAACTCGCGTTTAAAAACAGAATCGCGATAACCAAAGCGGCAATCATGGTTAGACAGCGTCACCAGCTGCAGGCTACTGAGACAAATGCCCTGAACACTGTCGATCACATCGGCCACCTCAACGCCATAAGCACCGATATTCTGAATGGGGGACGCACCAACCGTGCCCGGTATTAACGCAAGGTTCTCAATGCCATGGCCATACTCCAGGCTTTCCAGTACCCAATCATGCCAGTTTTTACCGGCATCCACTTTCAGCCAGACTGAATCCTGATCCTGACGCAGCAGCGTTACCCCTGCCATGCCGGATTGCAGCACCAGCCCTTCGACCCTTGGCGGCATCAATACATTGCTACCACCACCCAGTACTTTCACTTTGAGCTGCTGACGACGAGCATCATGCAGCAGAGAAATCAACTCAGACAGCGAGTTAAAACTCGCAAACTGCCGAGCGCAGCCCGGCAAACCCAGAGTATTAAAGGATTTGAGGTCTTTATTGAACTCATAGTTAAGACTGGAACCGGAAGAAGGTGTCATATCAGAATTGCTGGTCAGAGTTGCTGGCGGACATCGGTTAACAGATTGCTGCAGGCATCTTCCAGCAAATCCAGCACATGTTCAAATCCGGCATCGCCACCGTAATAAGGATCCGGAACTTCGATTTCAGGGAAGGCTTTGCCAAAGTCATACAGAAACAGCTGAGGTGCTGAGCGGCTGCCGGGCGGACAAATGGCCTGCAAATTCGTCAGGTTTTCTTTATCCATCGCCAGCACATAGTTGAATTGCTCAAAGTCGGCTGACACCGCCTGACGCGCTCTCAGTGGCGACAGGTCATAGCCACGTTTTGCGGCGGCGCTGGCAGAACGGGAGTCCGGTGATTTACCAATATGCCAGGCTGCAGTGCCAGCAGAATCCACCTCAACCTGATCACTCAGACCAGCATCATCTACCATTTTCTGAAACACACCGTGAGCGGTTGGTGAGCGGCAGATATTCCCCAGACAAACAAACAGCACCCGTTTCATGGTTATTCGCTGTCACTAGAAGTTTTAGAGGTCTGAGAAGCCTGAGCTTTTTCCAGCTTCTCTTCTTCGCTCATTTTACGCGCTTCACCGTCCAGCATCACCGGCACGCCATCTTTAATCGGATACGCCAGACCATCAAATGTGCATAACAATTCATTGGTGTCGTTATCCAGTTTTAATTTGCCCTGACACAATGGGCATACCAGCATGGCGACTAATTGTTTATCCATGGAGCTCTCACTACCTTTATTCACTATTAATTTTTAATCACGATTCATTTTAATCGCAAATGATCGCCTGCTTAATCAGAAACAACTGACTTATCAGAACCACTAAGCAGGCGTTGCAACAGTTGATGAGCCTGCTGCTGGGCCATTGTGGTTAACCGTGCATCAACCGCCAGATACCACATATTCTCTTGTGCAAAATCGGTACATTTCACCCAGTCTTTCTCGGTCATAATCACCGGAAGATCATCATTAAATTGCAGATCTGTCGCAACAAACTGGTGATGATCAACAAAACTGTGTTCGATAATATCAGCCCCGAGCTGCTGCAGGGTATCGTAAAAGCGCTGCGGATTACCGATACCAGCCACCGCATGACAACGCTGACCGGACAGACGAGTCAGCGCCTGTTGCTCACCGGTTTTGGCATTAATCAGTTGTGTTGCTTCAACACTGAAGTCTTCACCATTTTGCAGTACCAGGTCGACTGCTGCTGCACGTGAACGCGGTTCACGTAACGGCCCAACGGGTAATAACCAACCATTGCCGAATTGGCGTTTGGCATCGACGACCAGAATTTCAGCATCACGCCCCAGCCGATAATGCTGCAGGCCATCGTCGCTGAAAATAATATCCACCTGACCATCCAGTGCTTCAGCCGCCTGTCGCCGGTTTGGATCCACCACAACCGGACAACCTAATCGTTGCTGCAGTAATTTAGGCTCATCACCACACACCTCAGCGGTTGTGTCGCCCCCCACGAGGAGCGGGTAATCTGAACTACGGCCGCCATAACCTCGACTGATAACACCGGCGCGAAACCCCAGTGCCTGAGTGTATTCCACGAGCTGGGTAATCAATGGAGTTTTACCGGTTCCGCCAACGGAGAGGTTGCCAACCACAACAACCGGCGTGGCTAAGGTTGCGGTGGGGTTATTGAGTGCACGGTAGCGTTTCAGCCAGACCAGCGGCCAAACGATCAGCCACAGTGGCAGCAATAACCAGTTCCACCCCGGCCGGGCCTGATACCAATTATGCTCAATGGTGCGTGTCAGCCAGTTCAGCATCCGGCTTAATCCAGATCCTGAAGCTGATGCAGCTGGGCGTATAAGCCCTGCTGCTGCAATAACTCGTCGTGGCTGCCATCTTCTTTGATTTCACCTTTATCGACCACAATAATGCGATCCACGCTTTCGATGGTGCTCAGGCGGTGGGCAATCACAAAGGTAGTACGACCTTTCATAACTTCTTCCATCGCTGCCTGAATATGACGCTCTGACTGGGTGTCCAGCGCGGAGGTGGCTTCATCAAGAATCAGAATCGGTGCATCTTTCAGTAATGCCCGGGCAATAGCAATACGCTGGCGCTGGCCGCCGGAAAGCAACACCCCGCTCTCGCCCACTTCGGTATCAAAGCCGTCTTCCAGCTTTTCAACAAACTCGTCAACGTGAGCCGCTTTAGCCGCAGCAAAAATTTCATCATCGCTTTTAGTGCTTAAGGCACCGTAAGCGATATTGTCTTTAATAGAACCGTTAAACAGAGTGACATTCTGACTGACGATAGCCACCTGTTGGCGCAGGTTATCCAGAGTAAGATCACGAATGTCGATACCGTCCAGGCAAATACGCCCTTCACTTACGTCATAGAAACGTGGAATCAGGTTGGCCAGAGTTGACTTACCACTGCCGGATTTACCCACAAAAGCCACCGACGTACCGGCTTTTACATCCAGCTTGATGTTATTCAGTGCGTTAGTTTCGGCATTTTCGTAACGGAAGCTAACAGCGTCAAAACGCAAGTCGCCACGACAACAATCAAGCTGCTGATCACCCTTGTCGACTTCCTGATCGGTATCCAGAATGGTGAAAACGGACTCTGCTGCAACCACCCCTTTCTGAATCACCGAGTTGATATTGGTCAGCGCCCGAATTGGCTTGGCAATGAGTGAAGCGGCGGTGATAAACACCATAAACTCTTCACTGCTCATGCTGCCAGCGGATACCCGCTGGAACATAAAGTACACCATAGCACCCAAACCCAGTGCCACAATCTGCTGATTCAGCGGCACATTGACGGCGTTGGTCAGGGCGAATTTCAACGCTTGTTTGCGGTTGTATTCGCTGGTTTTCAGGAAGCGTTGCTCTTCATACTCCCGACCACCAAAGGTACGCACTTCACGAAAACCATTAATGGTTTCGTTGGCCACCTGAGTCACATTACCGATGGATTTCTGAATCCGGCGGCTGTATTTGCGGAAAAAGCGACTGGCCAGCCCAACTAAGGCACCAATCACGGGCACCAACGCAAGAAAAATAAAGGTCAGGGTGTAATCGAGGTAAATCAGGTATCCCATCAGGAAAATCACCGTCATACCTTCCTGAACCAGAATCGTCAGTGCCTTGGTTGAAGCACCGGTTACCTGTTCAATATCAAAAGTAATACGCGAAATCAGACGGCCACGGGATTCTTTGTCGTAGTAGCTGGTGGGCAGGCGCATCATCTGTTCAAACAGTTCTGTACGTAAGGTATGCACCACGCTACGACCAACAATCGCGGTAAAGTATTTACCCAAAAAGGTCGCTACTCCGCGATACATAAAAATACCTACCAGAGTGGCAATCAGCAGCAAAATGCGCTGTTGCTGAGGGTCATTAAGCGTGGCCTGAACTTCCCCCATCATCCACGCCATTGCTGGCGCGGCGGTGGCAAATAACATAAAGCCAAAAATGCTTACCGCAAAGGCAAATTTATGTGGCCACACATACGAAAGCAGGCGCTTGTATAAGCGCCCGGTGGTGTAATTTTCAGCCATGTCAGCAGTGGTTGTGATCGCGGGTTTAGCCGTGTTTTTCAAAGGGTCGGACATCTCAAATGGTCGGATATTTCAAATTATGGAGCTTCAGCAGGCTGACGCGTGGTAATGCTCAGATTAACCAGGCCTAACTGGCCGGCGGCGTCCATCGCTCTGACCACCGCTTCGTGTGGCGTTTTGGCATCCGCGGTAATAATAACCGGCGCCGTTTCGCGATCACCCAGCAGCTTTTGCAAACCGCGTTTGAGTGTATCCAGCTGAGAATTAATCAAGGCCTGATCGTTCACCGAGTATTCACCGGACGCTGAAATCAGAATTTCAAGCGCCTGCAGCGGTGCATCGCTTGCTTCGGCACTGGCCTCTGGCAAATCAATGCTCAGATGATTTTCTTTGGTAAAGGTGGTCGACACCATAAAGAAAATCAGCAGCAGAAACACAATATCAATCAGCGGTGTCAGATTAACCGCTATTTCTTCCCGGTTCTGACGTTTAAAGTTCACTTAAGCGGCCTCATCGTTATCGACAACTTCACGCTCGCCGTGCAACACATCAACCAGTTTAATGGCTTCCTGCTCCATAAAGACAACCACTTCATCAACACGACGCTGCAGCATGCGGTGCGCAATCAGTGCAGGAATTGCAACTACCATACCCGCTGCGGTGGTGATCAATGCTTCCGAGATACCACCTGCCAATAAATTAGCCTGACCGGTACCGGCAATCACAATCTCTGAGAAAACCTTGATCATGCCAATCACGGTACCTAATAAGCCCATCAATGGCGCAACCGCGGCAATGGTACCCAGTGCATTCAGGTAACGCTCCATTTCATGTACTTCATGGGAAGCGACTTCTTCAATGCTTTCTTTCATTATGGTACGGCCATGACGGGAGTTCAGCAGGCCAGCTGCCAATACGCGCCCAAGCGGAGAAGAACCACGTAATTCTTTGATGCGCGAACTGTCGAGCTGGTTATTCTTCATCCAACCCCAAACCCGCGCCAACAAATCATTAGGAGCAATTTGTTGCGGGCGCAATGTCCAGAAACGTTCGACGGTAATTGCCAGGGCTAAAATTGAGGCAATGATGATTGGAACCATCATCCAACCACCGCTCTGGATAATCTCCAGCATAAAGGCTACTCCTGCCAGTCAGTTTGCGCGTTACTGTATCACAGCGTTTAAAAATTCTTAACAAAATCAATGCTTACACTGATCAAAGGGATATTTACTCAGAACAGCAACCATTCAGAACTGCAACTACCAGGGATACAACTACTCAGTGATATAACCATGGCTTTTGCCAGCCCTGGCGCTCAGTCAACACATCTCCAGCGACATTCATCATCAGCGCCCCTGCATCAGCCGTGTTATGAATCTTTATGGATGCATTTTGATAACGTGCCCTTACCCGCTTGTGCGGATGTCCATAACGATGATTAAAGCCAGCGGAAAACCATACTTGTTGCGGCGCCACGACATCAATAAACAATTGTGATGAGCTGGTCGCTGAACCATGATGCGGAGCAACTAGGATGTCGGACTTCAACTCATTACCGTAACGAGCGACCAACTGAGACTCCACTGCCGCATCAATATCACCCGGCAGTAAAATTCGGTGACCAAACCACTCCAGCTGAACCACACACGATTGATTGTTATCGTTTTTTAGATCCAGCTTATAGAGCAAGAATCGATAATGCAGGTCATCGCTCAGGGATTGCAAATCTTGATTCTGATGGCAGGACTGTTGCCGTGAATCCGGCTGACCATAATAACGCTGAGAATTCGGATAACTGGCGAGTAAGGCAGCATCACCACCCGAGTGGTCGTTATCAGAATGACTGATCACCACCACATCCGGCTCAAGCCCATGACTTCTCAAAATGGGAATCAGAATACTACTGGCCGCATCAAATTTTGCCGAATACACCGGGCCGGTATCAAACATCAGTGTTTTATCACCATCGCTGGCTATCACACTCAACCCTTGGCCCACATCCGGCATAATCACAAAAGGTTTTGTACGAGTTGATTGGTTTAAAACGGGGAGCAACATTAACGGCACAAGGGCCAAAACCGCATTCATAGGAAAACTGACTGGTTTTAACCAAAGCCACACAAGAAACAGCCACAGAAGTCCGAACCCCGGATTGATGGTGGCTTGCAGCTGAGGCAGGTCCAGACCATCATTCCACTGCAACCAACTCCAGAATGTTTCCCCAGCCTGTTCGATAATCACAGCCAGCCATTGTTTCAACGTAACAGCCGGAACTAGTAAGGCCAGCAAACTCAGTGGCAGCAACACAAACGTCACCAGCGGGATCGCAACCAGATTCGCCAATACATGACCAACATTCAGCGGTGAATTCCAGTGCAACACCAGCGGAATGATGCCAATAAAGATAAACAATTGCGGCGCAGTCACCGACGACCAGAACCCGGTTTTCCGCCCTGAGAATGAAAGCAGTAAAACAGCCACGGAAATAATGGAATATTGAAACCCTGTTTGGGTAAAAATTAATGGCTTATGTAAAACAATCAGTGCAACAACCATCGTAAATACCACTGATACATTCACCTTGCGGGTTGAAAACCACAGCAACCATACGCCAGCCAACATTAAAAAAGCCCGATAAACCGCAATGCCGCCACCTGACACCAGAGCGTAGCTTCCACAAACCATCAATACCCAGGCCAGATACCAATACTTTTGCCAGCGCACGACATTCCTGCGTGGTAATAGCCAACGAAATACAGCCGTTATCAAACGCCAGCCAATGCCTGCCATCAGTAGCGCTATGACAGCGACCATCCCCATGTGTAAACCGCTCACTACCAGCAGATGCAGCGTTCCGGTTGACCCTGCCATTCGCCATTCCTGTGGCGTGAAGGCACTACCCTCGCCCAGCACCAGGCCTTTCAACCAAGCTGCGACAACTATCGGGAACTGCTCATCAACCTGCTTCATTAACAACAAACGAAGTGATTGTGGCGACAATGAGACAGATGGTGATTGGATAATGGCCAGCTCACGGATATAACCAATGGCATCAATGCCATTGAGTAGCATATAGGCCTCATAGTCATAAGGCAGTGGATTGGCAAAACGCCTCGCTGCCCGCAACACCACTTCTGCACGCACAACTGCACCAGGGACAAGATCATTTAGCCGCTCATCATCATTGGGATACCAGTTAAGTCGCACACGACGCACATGAACATCGTCAGGCGCCTCGATCACAGACTGAACAGCCATCATGAAACGCCAGCTACGCTCGGTTTGTTCGGCCTCTTCCACGATCAGCTCAAGCGTGGCACGACTGCGATCCAATTCCAGCGGTAGGCGATGCTCCAGTGAACTTTCCAGCCACAGTGCGCCTCTCATCAGCCCAATAACAATCAACAAGAAACACACGATAGCTGGCAGAAAATATGTTTTTTGGCGCATTCCGGTCAACATTGCCAACACCAGACCAATCAGAATCAAGGCACCCGGTGCCATAAATGCTGAAACCTGGGGTGCCATCAACACGCCCGATATAACAGAAAGAATTAACAGCAAGGCTGCCGTTTCAAGAGGTATTCTCATCCTTAAGTGCCTCTCACTGACAAGGCAGGCATATCCATACCCACCGCTGGTATTTTGATAGTTATCTCGGCATAATCCGCGCTCAGAATCCGGCCCCTGCCGGTAGGTTGTTTTTGAGCCGCTGGATATGCCAAAGAAGTTATTAAAAAAGCTTTTCCCAACGCCGGAGCAGGTTCAGGCCAATCCGTCATTGGGCTTCCTGCGCCCTTTGTTCAGCAAGCCTAACCTGTGGCACCTGAATCGTCGATCAGTCGCTCGTGCGTTTTTAGTGGGATTGTTCGCTGCGTTTCTTCCCCTTCCTTTCCAGATGGTTATCGCGGCCTTTCTGGCGTTTTATATTAACGGCAATGTGCCCATTTCTGTTGGCCTGGTTTGGATCAGCAACCCGTTCACCATTCCACCCTTGTTTTATGGCACTTATATTTTTGGCACCTGGTTGCTCGACAGCCCGGTGCGGGAATTCAGCATTGAATTATCGTTGGATTGGGTGCTGACGGAGCTGAATGCCATTTGGAAGCCCCTGTTTGTTGGCTCGCTAACTGTTGGGGTTTTTCTTGGAGTGCTGGGTTTTTTTGGCATTCACATCGCCTGGCGAATGCACGTGATGAGCAACTGGCAAAAGCGCCGCATTAATCGCGAACGACGCTCCTGACGCTGCCTCACTTCTTACATCACCTGCATCTCTTACACCATCAGCTGCAAGGTTTGATCTGTCAACAAGTACCGGCGCTTCATACGCTTTGCCAGTTCAACATCGTGCGTCACCATCACAAAGGCGGTGTCTGACGCATTCGCAAGATCCAGCATAGCATTCTCCACCTGCTGCGCAGTTTGCTGATCCAGGTTGCCCGTCGGCTCATCCATCAACACCAGTCGCGGCTTATTGACCAAGGCCCGGGCAATGGCCGTACGTTGGCGTTCACCGCCCGAAAGCTCTGCCGGCTTATGGCTCAGGCGATGTGATAAACCCATCTGGACCAGACTCGACTCGGCCTGCTGTGCCGCCAGCTTACGCTTCATACCACCTAATAACAGCGGCATCATAACGTTTTCAAGCGCCGAAAATTCAGGCAACAAGTGGTGAAATTGATAAACGAAACCGATTTGCTCATTGCGCAACCGGGTTCGTTCTTTTTCCGACAGGTCAGTAATGGACTGCCCGGCGATGGCAACCTGCCCATCATCCATCTCATCCAACCCTCCCAACACATTCAGCAAGGTAGTCTTACCGGAGCCAGAAGCACCAACAATGGCGATGCTTTCACCCGCGGCAACCTGCAAATTAACATCCTGCCATACGGTGACCTGCTGCGGGCCGGATTCATAGGTTTTACGTAAACCCTGCGCATCCAGAGCTAGATTGTTCGCATTAAAATTACTCATAACGTAACGCCTCCGCCGGCTGAACCCGGGACGCCCGGTAAGATGGGTATAAAGTCGCTAAAAAACTCAGCGTCAGAGAAGCTGACGTCACAATCGCCACATCCGACCACAACAGTTGTGATGGCAGGTAAGAAATAAAGTAGACATCGGCACTGAGAATCTGGAAGCCAAAGGCTTGCTCGACCCAGGCAATCAGCTCGGAAATGGATAGCGCACCCGCCACCCCGAGAACCGTGCCCAATACAACCCCCACAAGACCAATCGAAATGCCCTGCACCATAAAGATCGCCATCACAGTTGAGGGTTTTGCTCCCATGGTTCGCAAAATAGCAATATCAGCCTGTTTATCCGTCACCACCATCACTAGCGTCGAAATAATATTAAATGCCGCCACCGCAACAATGATCAGCAACAACAAACCAATCATGGTTTTCTCAAGTTTGATCGCCTGAAATAAATTGCCATGGGTTCGGGTCCAATCACTACCGGTAAAATACCCGTCCAGCTTGCTAGCCAGTGTCCAGATACCCCGGGGAGCATCAAACAGATTTTCAAACTTCACCCTGAGTGCTTGCGCCTCGGCCTTGAGCCGCGCCAGCTTGGCGGCATCCGCCAGGTGAATCACAGCGAGATTGGCATCTAGCTCAGCGCCCACCGAGAAAATACCAACCACATTCAGACGCTTAATACGTGGAATAACACCCGCTGGAGATAACGTCGCTTCGGGTAACATCAGCGTAATTTTATCGCCAACAACCACGTTCAGACGCTTGGCCAACAGATCACCGAGCAAAACACCATAACTTTTAGGCGTTAACGCCTCCAACTCACCATCCGTAATATGGTCTGGCAGAATGGATACTTTACTTTCTGCAGCCGGATCAATGCCGGTTACCATCACACCCTGCACCCGACCGGCATAACCCAACATGCCTTGCAGTCGAGTCAGGGGCGCAGCCGCAACAACCCCCGGCTGTTGCTCTACCTGCTCAGCAAGCCCTTGCCAGTCATTAATGCCGCCTCGCTCGTATAAAACACCGTGAGGCACCATGCCGAGAATCCGCTCACGCAACTCACGATCAAACCCATTCATTACCGATAGCACCAGAATTAACACGGCAACACCCAGTGTCATTCCAACCATCGAAGAGGCTGATATAAAAGAAATAAAATGATTGCGGCGTTTGGCCGCCAGGTATCTCAGCCCAATCCATAAGGGCAATGATTTGAAAATCCGCATTGATAAGTAGCTAATACTGAGAAATAAAGGGCGCAAGTTTGCACGACATCGTTAACGATAGCGACACCTGAAAGCGGCATTCGACAAAAATTTGCATAAAGCGCTACTACCCACGTGATTTCGAAATTAAAATCCCGCATCAATATCAGTACAAATTTGCACCCAAGAGAATCTGCTTTGAGCCAACTCAACAACACCTTGAATCCTCAATCGCCACTGCGCATGCCAGCAGAATGGGAATCCCAGCAAGCCGCACAGCTTACCTGGCCACAACAACAAAGCGATTGGGAAACAGTATTTTCAAGGGTTGAGCCGGTATTTCATGCAATTGTTGCCGCCATCAGCAATCACCAGAAAGTGATCATTGCCTGTGGCAACAGCACTGATTACAAACGATTAACTCACTATTACAGCAACATGGCCAACGTCGTCATATTCCGGGTTGATAGCGAAGATACCTGGGCCAGAGATCACGGACCAATTAGTTGTTATGAGAACAATCGACTATTACTCAGGGACTTCCAGTTTAATGGCTGGGGGAACAAGTATGCGCACCAAAACGACAATCAGATCACTCAAAAACTCAACACTCTAAACGCCTTTGGTAAAACAAACCTCCAGGCGTCCAATTGGGTATTAGAAGGCGGCAGCCTGGAAAGCGATGGCCATGGAACCTTACTCACAACCAGCCAGTGCCTGCTTAATCCAAATCGCAATCCCGGCCTCAGCAAAGAGCAGATTGAAGACAAGCTGAAACAGGAATTAGGATTCTCTCGTATCCTGTGGCTTGAGCATGGACACCTTGAGGGTGATGACACGGATGCGCACATCGATACTCTGGCGCGTTTCTGCTCTGCAAACAGCATTGCTTATTGCCAGGCATCACCATCTGACGATCACTTCGAGTCGCTTAATGCCATGGAGCAGGAACTGAGACAGCTCCGTACACAAGATGGAGAGCCCTACCAACTCATTCCGCTCCCCCTGCCCAGCGCTCAGTACAATGACGATGGTGATCGCCTGCCTGCAACCTATGCCAACTTCCTGGTCATCAATGACGCAGTGCTACTGCCAATCTACGGTGTCAACGAAGACCAATTGGCGGTTGAACAAATTGCTAACGCGTTTCCGAATCGCAAAATCTACCCAATCAATTGTCGCCCGGTGATTGAACAATTTGGCTCCTTGCATTGCCTGACCATGCAAATTCATACCGAAATCTCCACTCAGTACACAACTAAATGTTGAGAAACGCGATTGAGCGTAAATGGCTGTAAAGTCTGGTAAGTTGGCGCGAAAGAGCCTTGTGGTTAGGCTGGCAAGAACTAGGATTGAAGTGATATTTCAGAGATTGCCGCCATGAAAACCAGATTAACACTGAGCGTTCTTACCCTTGTTTCACTATCCATTTCCGTCAACGCCGATATTCGTGAAATTCCGAGCGAAGAGCTGACAGAGTCTTATATAGAGAATACAACGGTCATTGTACGAAAACAGGAAAAAGCGGAAACGACCAACGAAGCCAAACGGGTTATTAAAGTATCCCCTCTTGAGGATGATTTTTCGGAAGGGGAAGATCTGGCAACACGCACCAAGCAACCGCTCGACACCCTTCCGGCAAATGACGAATACCTGGGTGAGCGCCAGAGCAACGCACTGGCAAACCAGGCTATTTACAATTTTCAATCTCCGACTCTTGACCCATTGCAAGCAAGCCGTAATGAAGCCTTACAAGCAGCGTCTATCGAATTGCAGGCACTGACCGGAGAAACCATCGATCTGGCCAATCCGACATTTCCGTCACAAATACCAGAATCAATTGTTCCGCCCATCGGAACCGGAATCAGCAGCTCCCCGGGCAGTTTTGTATTCTCAATTCCTAATAGCAATGGCTACCCAAGCGATAATTTTTCCACCCCAGGCGGCGAATACCAAATCAATATCACACCCGACACCATCGACTTCCAGCTGAACGTACCACAGCAGTAAGTGGTACTTCAGTACAAATTAAACAATACAAAGAACAACTTTTTTCCCATCGACAACCCTCAAAAACCCAGGAGAAAACAAAATACCCTTAAAATTCAATAACTTAAAGCAAAATCCTCAAGTTAATTGTATTTTTAAGCGTTCTGGCCATTTGTTGTTAATTCCAGTATTGTTCATTTCACAATAATTATAATCTCACTCACCAGAGAGCCCAGAGTATGCAGTTCTTAAGCTTTTCAGCATCGGATCTCCGCACACCACCTCACACAGAACAACTCGGCCAATATCGGGTTGAATACAAAGCCTATTGCCTGCCGGAAAATCGTCAAAAAACACCTGTTGTGTTTCTCGGCGGAGCATTTCAGAGCTTTACCTCGTTCCGGAACGAAGTTGAGCTGGTTCATACAACCAATCCGGTCATTCTGATTGATCTCCCATCCCAGGGAAGCAACGAGCAATTGGCACCAGAACTATCACTGAATGACTATGGCCAATTGATTGCGGATTTTTTTGATCAAAAAGACATTCAGAAGGTGATACTCCTTGGTATCAGCTACGGGTCTGCCATGGCCACACTATTCGCGGCCGCGCACCCACAAAGAATTGAGCGCCTGCTCCTTTCTGGCATTACCTGCTTCCGCCGTGAAAGCCTGATTACACTACTAGAAGACAGCCTTAGTCTTTTAGCCGATGGAAACATGAAATCCTTTGCAACAACGGCTGTTTGCAATCTGATTAACCATAACCGCCTGCAAGAAACCGAAGTCAGTCCAACGTATCGCAAGGCAATGTATCGCCAAATCGCACGTCTGAATGAGAACGAACAGCAACGTTATGCTCAGAACACTCAGCGCCTGCTCGACTTCCCTGGATTTGATCACTTCCCGAGCTGCCCAACACTCATAGCGACGGGAGAGTTCGATAACTTCACACTGCCATCTGAGAATGCAGCCGTCGCACGCCAATGCAAGGCAGCAACCTTTGCCGTGATACACAATGCCGACCACCTGGCTCAATTCGAACGCAAAGAAGCCGCATGCAGTCTGTTTCATAATTACATGTTGGGAGAGGATATCGGCAACATTGATGGCGTGTCCGTTTACAACCCACTAGCCTATGACCCTGCTGACCAACGCCTGCAAGATCGCCAGCGCCCGCTTGAACAGCCTTTTGAATTAAAGGATTTGGAATCTGGTCAAAACTACACCGTCCGTATTCGCAACCTCAACTTTGCCGGATGCGAGCTGGAGCTTGTGACAGCAGACCTGGCCTTAAATGAAAACTGCCAGTCGCTATACCTGAATCTGCCTGAAACTGGGAATGACTATCACGTCCGAATTATGGATCGCAATAAGCGTAGCTTGCGCTGCCTGATTATTCAGCGCGATCTCAAGGCGGCGGATGCGTTATTAACCTACCTGAAAGAACATCTGTTGATGGTTCGTGAGCAACCATCAGGCACTATCGATGAATCTCTGATCGATAGTCAGCTGGCCTAACAAGCCAGCTGACTCGCATTACTTAACCCTAATAGAACAGCATTTAACCCGAACATCACCTGGCCCAAACGTCACTTAGCACGCACATCAAAACCCACCGCTTTGAGTCGATTCTGCAGCTCGTGACAACGCGATGGCACATTCACTTTCAGCTGAGGAATATCACGTCGCAAAGGATAGTTCTTACGCAAACGATCGAATGTTTCGCGCAAGCTTCCCCCTTCAGCCTTGATCATCGCCGAGCGCATCACACCATCATCCACGCGGATCTCATAGGCAGCACGAATGGCTGTTCGCAATGCCTGATACTTAGGCACCTGATCACTGAACGACACCATTTTAATACCCGGCTCCGGTAAAAATTGAGCCAGCTTGCGGCGCACCGGCAAACCGAAGAACTCGCACAACCCCTGATAAACAAACTCAGTGCCACGCATTTTGCCATCCAATGAATAACCAGCAATATGTGGCGTCGCTAACATACAGCGGTGCATCAGATTAATATCGAGTTCAGGCTCATTTTCCCAAACATCCAAGACAGATTCGAACTCTGCATTCTGCTTCATGTGAACAAGCAACGCCTGATTATCCACCACCGCCCCGCGACAACTATTAATCAGACAAGCATCAGGCTTCATCAGAGACAGCTTCTCATCATCAATCAGATGATACGTAGGATGCTCACCATCACGGGTCAACGGTGTATGCAGAGAAACCACATCTGCCTTAAGCGCCTCATCCAGGGAGACCAATTCTCCAACGTCTTGAGGATCTTTAAACGGGTCGACCGCCAGCACTGTCAGCCCCATCTCTTCCAGCCGACGGCGCAGAAGGCAGCCAACGTTTCCAACTCCAATAATTCCCACGGTCAAATCAGTAAACGCGATACCACGGGAATCAATCAGAACACTTAACGCACTCAACACATAGTCAACAACCGCCTGAGCATTACAACCAGGAGAGCTTTTAAAACCAATGCCCTGCTGTTGCAAATATGCCTGGTCAATATGATCGGTTCCTATGGTTGCAGTACCAACAAACTTAACCGGCGTACCAGACAACAAGGTTTCATTAACCTGCGTCACTGAGCGTACCAGCAGCACATCAGCATCGGCCAAATCCTGAGTCGACATAGTTCGACCAGCAACGCGGGTAATGGAGCCAATATCGGCAAAGAATTCTTCAACGAGAGGGATATTTTCGTCAGCAACAATGTGCACGGCGGGAAGCCTTTGTTTTTATGGGAGGCGTATTGTTGCAGGAGGATTGCGGGGAGGCAAATTTTGCTAACGAAGCGCTACTTCCACATTCTTTTTGCCGCGCTAACGCAACATCCTGTTGCTGCTTTCAAAAGAATCTGCAAGTAGCAGGGCGAGAAAAACAGATTTAAGCGTTAGCTTCGAGAACAGCGACAGGACGTCGCGGAGGAATCGAAGGTGCAGGGACGCACCTCCGATTCCGGTGGCAGAAGCAAACGGTTAAGGCTGTTTGCTTTTGCGGATAGAAAATGAATCAAGCCAGTTTGTCGGTTGCGACGCGGTAGCTCGGATCTTCAATCACATTCACGTCACACAAGTTACCCGCTTTCTTAAGCAGCACGCGACACTCTTCTGATAAGTGACGCAGATGCACTTCCTTACCCGCAGCAATGTAACGCTCAGCAATGGTGTCAATCGCTTCAATCGCCGAAGAGTCGGCAACACGTGAGTTTTTAAACTCGATAATCACCACATCTGGGTCTGTTTCAGGCTCAAAGATATCTTTGAACGCAGACACGGAACCAAAGAACAGCGGGCCAAATAAATCGTAAACCTTAGCGCCATCTTCCTGAATAATGGTGCGCGCACTGATGTGTTTTGCGTGTTCCCAGGCAAACACCAGGGCTGCCACAATCACACCGACAATCACAGCAATGGCCAAGTCCGTCACAACCGTCACACCCGACACCAGCACAATAATAAAGGCATCTTGTTTAGGAATTTTGCCCAGCATACGGAAGCTTGACCACTCAAAGGTGCCAATCACTACCATAAACATCACGCCAGTTAATGCCGCAATTGGAATTTGTTCAATCAGAGGCGATGCAAACAGAATAAAGCTCAGCAGGAACAAAGCTGCAGCGATACCAGACCAGCGACCACGACCACCCGAGCTGACATTAATCATACTCTGACCAATCATGGCGCAACCGCCCATACCACCAAAGAAACCGGTGGCCAGGTTTGCTGTACCCTGTGCCACACACTCTTTATTACCGCGACCACGAGTATTGGTCATTTCATCGATAACCGTCACTGTCAGCAAAGATTCGATCAGACCAATGGCAGCGAAAATCACTGAATACGGCAAAATAAACCAGAAGGTTTCCATCGTTAGCGGCACATTCGGAATGCCAAAATCTGGCAGGCCACCGGCAATCGACGCCAGATCACCAACCGTTTTTGTATCCAGATCAGCAACCAGAGCAATACCACTAACCGCAAGAATACCGGCCAATGCCGATGGGAATGCCGAAGTGATTTTTGGCAGGAAATGCGTAATCGCCATCGTCAGGCCAATCAAGCCCAGCATGATGAATAATTCAGAACCGGCTAACCAGGTGCCATCTGTCCATCCCCATTTACCACCGGGAGTTGCCGATTGCAGCTGAGGTAGCTGTGCCAGGAAGATCACAATCGCCAGACCGTTCACAAAGCCCAGCATCACAGGATACGGTACGATACGAATAAACTTACCCAGCTTAAAGGCCCCGGCCGTAATCTGAATAATGCCCATCAGCACCACTGCAGCAAACAGATACTGCGGGCCCATACCAGAGCCAAAGTCTCTCTCAGCCTCAGCGACAAGAGACACCATTACAACCGCCAATGCACCAGTAGCACCAGAAATCATGCCCGGACGACCACCCATCACAGCAGTAATCAGTCCCACCATGAAAGCGGCGTACAAACCGGTTAATGGGTGTACACCGGCAACAAAAGCAAAAGCCACCGCTTCCGGCACCAGCGCCAGTGCAACGGTCAAACCTGACAAGGTGTCGTTTTTAAGATTAGGAGAAAAAGTCTGCATAAATTCGCGCAGCAATAACATCAGAGAGGTTCCCTTCTGTTGGAGTATTTCGCAAGGGCCAGCCCCCCGCCATCAAGGGGCGCGACTATACCAGCTAGACCGCCCAAGCGGAAATGATCGTTATTCGCGTAAAAAAGCATAACGCTCTCGCATGGTATCGAGCTTTTGCTGAACCTCCGGGCGAGAAGCAGCAACCTCTTCAAAGTCACGCACCAAAAGCGCCAATGTCGATTCGGTATTAGCACTCAATGGCTTCCCATTCAAAGACAACTGCTCAAATAACTGGATCAATGCCTGTTCAGCACCCGGCAACAGCTCATCACGATTGTTTTTGATGATATAACGATAATAACGAGTAATGGGCTTAAGAAGATAAAGCGGCGCCTCCAATTGAGCACCCCGCTGTAAGTAATAATCTGCCATCAGTTCAGGTTGACGCACAGCAATGGCCTTTAACATTACCCGGAGCCATTCGTTATTATTAAGTGAAGGGGTTCCCAAGCGCTCAGAATCGACCAAATTCGAAAGCTCATTCAACTGAAGAACCAGCGTCTTTGCTGATTGTTTAACCTGTTTTTCATTATTTTTATTCGGCCGTTGTTCAGTGTGTCGAGAAAGCGCCACTGGTACCGAAGCGATATCTTTAGCAGGCATTCTTACAACTGCCTCAACAACCCTCTTCCACTCTTCAGGTTTTATGGGCTGCCCTTGTTGCTGGTCAGCAAACACAAAATCCAGCGTCTTAGGGATTAACGTATCCAGCTCCTGAGGGGCAACCACATCCAGCTGAGCAAACAACCAACGGCGATAATCCGCTGTTGGATACTGGCTGCCAGAGAGTGCATAAAGAATATTGTACTGCCAGTGGTTGCATTCACTATTGATAGCGGAGGATTTTGCCAACGTGACCAGCTCCTTATTCCAGGAAGCAGATGGCGTTCCTTTATTCACAACCTCTAAAACAGCTTTTCGCTTTTCCTGGCATGGTGTCAGGTCATGAGCAGCGGAAGGAAAAACAATAAGCAGGCCAAGTAAAGCTACGCAGCGCAGGAGAGCTGACATACAACATCCTTATTTAAATCAGAAAGAACACTGATAGTAATAACTCCCCTTATTATTCGCAACGCCATTCATTCGAACAAATCTCACAATGTAGATAACGGTATAACACAAGTAACATCTAACAAAGAATAAATTTGAACGGACACAGACCCACAGCATCTTAATAAAAAGCGCGGCATAATCCGCCTTAACCACACTGGCACACTATTTTGCAGCCCCCGGAGAGTCACCGCATGTCCGCACAAAGCAAACTCTTTTCCCGCTATGTGAACCATCTCCCACCCGGAGAGCTGAGTTGGATTGGTGTTCGACCTGGCCGACGAATGGCCATGCACTCACTGGAGCATGCCCGAGCGGTCGAAAGCCTGGGGCTCGAGGGTGATCATCGAATGGAAAAGACACCTGGCAGTGCACGTCAGGTCACATTAATCAGTGAAGAGTTTATTCAACAGATTGGTCATTATCTCGGTGGAAAATCGGTGGCACCGTCGCAATTACGCCGTAATCTAGTGGTGAAAAATATCAACCTGAATGCCCTTCGTTATCAGGTATTTCAAATCGGCGAAGCCGTATTTGAAGCAACCGCTCTTTGCCACCCCTGCAGTCGTATGGAACAGGAACTGGGCAAAGGCGGCTTGAGCGCCATGCTGGGACACGGCGGTTTATGCTGTAAGGTACTGGTTTCTGGTAACATCCGGTTGGGCGATGAAATCCGTCTCTACACCCCACAGCAATCGTTGTTATGACGTAACAACGGTTTCTTTTTTCACGGATAGCTTCTGCTGAACAGAATCCAATAAGACATAAATTGCTGGTAACACCAGCAAACAAACAAAGGTTGTGAACAAGATACCAAAGCCCAGAGATACCGCCATTGGCGTAATAAACTGGGCCTGACGCGAGCCCTCAAACACCATGGGTGCCAGGCCACCAAAAGTCGTGAGTGTGGTCAGCAGAATTGGGCGAAAACGCCGAACGCCAGCCGCCCTCACAGCCTGCAGTGCATTTAAGCCCTTTTGTCGCTGTTCGTTGGCATAGGTCACCAGAATCAGAGAGTCGTTAACCACCACGCCTGCCAGTGCTACAATACCCATAATACTCATAATCGACATTCCCATGTCTCGCCCTGCCAAATCCAGCAATACATGCCCGATAATCGCGCCCACGGCACCAAAAGGGATTACCATCATAATCAATAGTGGCTGGGCATAGCTGCGGAATGGAATCGCCAGCAATACGTAAATCAGCAACATTGAGAAAAATCCATACAGCTGCAAGCTACTGACGCTTTCCTGAGTGTTGGCCTGACGCCCCTGAAAACTGAATTCAACCGATGGGTATAACGACCTCAAATCATCAAACACCTCATCCGACAACACACTAATCACAGCAGGTATTTGTGATCGTGGCTCCACCTCAGAGGTCACTCGCACAATTTGCTGGCCATCACGGCGAGTAATGGTCGCAGGTGCTCGTTCTTTAACTAACTCAGCAATGTCACCCAGCAGCACATAACCACCAGCCGCGGTTTGAATTTGCAAACGCTCAATATCGGCTGCATAAGAACGTTCAGCCAACGGCAGCCTGACCAATACCGTGACTTCATTGCGCTCACGCTGCTGTCGTAAGGCCCTGGCACCGTACAATGCCGCACGAACCTGAGAGGCCACATCATTGGCGTCCAAGTTCAGGCTTCGACCCAGTGCATTCAGCTTGATATCCCACTGTGGCGATCCGGATTCAAAGCTGTTAGCCACATCCGTGACACCTGACAATTGCTCAAGCTGCTCAGCAAGCGCCGCCGATGCGGCTCTGAGGTCACCGGAGTTACTACCCCGTAACTCGACTGTCAATCCAGAGCCTCCGGATGGGCCACCACCGCGCTCAGCATCAAAGGTCAGACTTCGAATACCGGGAATTTCGCCAATCACCTCACGCCAACGCTTCACCGTCTCATTAGCACTAATGGGGCGCTGTTCGATATCCACCAGCCTTGCCTCAATTTCCACACTGGAACCACTGATACTGCCTTCGACACTAACCACCAGAGGGACACCCGCCGCTTTATACGGTTCAGCAATCTCATACAGGCTTTCTTCAAGGTGGGTACGAACGGCTTTTGCCTGTGAAAAAGGAGCGTTACTAGGCAGCTCAACAGTCGCCACCGCAAATTCGCCTTCAAGCCGCGGAAACATACTGAACCCCATTCGCCCACTCATGGGGTAAGAGAGCACAATCGCGCCAATCGCAAGCGCAATCGCGAGTGTCAGCCCCGGATTTTTTAACGCCTTATCCAGCACAGGCAAGTAAGAATTATTAATAAAAGCATGAAGTTTGTGATCGACCTTACCCTGTAAACGATCCAGCTTAAGACCAAGGCCCGACTTAGGCGTTTGTTTCAGGTTGGCCAAATGGGTAGGCAAAATAAATAATGCCTCCAGCCAGGAAATCATAAAGCAGCTGATTACCACAATCGGAATGGCGATAAACAACTTCCCCATAAACCCTGGCAAACTCAGCAATGGTAAAAACGCAGCAACATTGGTCAGAATGGCAAAAGCCAACGGCATGGCAACTTCGCGGGCACCCACAATTGCCGCATCATGGAATGGCATGCCCTGCTGCATGTGCTCGTAGATATTTTCTCCGGCAATAATGGCGTCATCCACCACAATGCCAAGCGCCACAATAAAGGCAAACATCGACACCATATTGATGGATACATCCCACATCGGCAGCAATAACAGCGCACCCAAAAAGGCGGTAGGAATGCCCATGGTGACCCAGAACGCCAAACGGTATTCAAGAAACAGGCTTAACAAAACCATCACCAGAATCAGTCCGATAGACGCATTCTTCAGCAATAACCCCACCCGCTGACGGTAAGTTTCACCATCATCATCGGTAACAATCAGCTCCACGCCAGGTGGTAGCTCCGTTCGGATTTGATCCAGTTTTTCGTATGCAGCCTCAACCACCGTCAATGGCGTCTGGCTTTCAGCGCGATGAATATCAAACCGAACGGAGGTTTTTCCGTTATAGGTGACCAGTTGGTTGGAGTCGGCAAAGCCCTCCTGCACAACTGCTATATCTCCGAGACGCAGCTGAACCCCTTGCTCATCCGTCAACAAAGGGATCTGCTTAAAATCTTCAGCCCAGTAGGCACGATCATTTAAGGTAACCAGAATATCTCCTGCACCCGTCTTTACCGCTCCGGCACTCTGCTCCAGTGCATTATCAGAGATTACACCGGCAATCTGGTTTAACGACAAACCATAACGCTGCAAATCAACCTGGCGAATATCAATCTGCACCTCCTCATCCGGCAACCCCTGAAGCTCAACTTTACTGATCTGTGACGACGTCAACAGCTGATCCTTGATGCGTTCAGCCAGCCGTTTTAACTCAAAGCGATCCAGCGGTCCGAACAACGCAAGTTCCATCACTTCAATAGAGCCACTCACCAGACTGACAATTGGCCGCTCTATCTGCGCTGGAAACGTGCTGATACGGTTAACAGCCTGTTGAATATCCTGGTAGGCCTGCTGTTTATCGACGCCGTTTTCAAGCTCGACACTAACACGTGCCGAACCTCGACTGATATTTGAGGTTACTTCTTTGAAACCATCCAGCGAGGACAGCTCATTTTCAATCGGCAGCACCACCCCCTGCTCCATTTCGGAAGGTGTTGCACCCGGGTAGGCGACGTAAACACTAACAGCATCGGCCTCGTACGGCGGGATAAACTCCTTCCTGATGGTCAGCGACATCAAAAAGCCGCCAATAATCAGAAAGGCCATCAGCAGATTGGGGGCAACCCGATGCTCAGACATCCAGGCAACCGGCCCCCGGCGCGAGGCACGCTTCTGATGATCAGTCATAACTCACACCTTCATCTTTGCCAGAATCAACATCATTGTCAGCAGCCTTATTTGTACTGCTATCGTCGCCCAACACACGAACCGGGGCACCGGCCACAGCCGCATCCACCTTACTGATCAACAGCTTATCTCCCGGCTGAACTCCTGACGCTTCATCACTATCTGCCAGATCGCTAGCCACCCAACTCAGCTCACGTCCGCGGTATAAAACATCCACCGTTCTTTGCTGTAACTGGCCATCATTTACCACCCAAATCTGGTTGTTATTGTCGATTAATTGCGCCGCAATTTCGTAGCTGGGTTGATTCAAACGACCAAACAGCTGCACTTCGACAAAGTCATTCAGCAATACTTTGGCTAATTCAGGGTTTTCCAACGCTAAAGGATCGGATAATGACAGCAACACCTTGACCTGACGGTCGGCACTATCAACGGCCGGCAATACATTCAGAACCTGTGCCTCACGCACTTCTGACGCCAACCAGCCAGATTGGCGAATAAGCGCAGGCTGTTGCGGATCAAGCAGAGGCAGGAAGGCCGCGGGGATTTTCACTTCAATCCAGAATTCATCGGTATTCACCAGTTCAAAAGCACGGCCCGATACCGATACCTGGCTGCCAACTGAAATGTGGCGTTGATTAATTTGTCCGTCAAATGGCATACGAATACGGGTTCTTTCCAGATTTAAAGCAGCCTGATCAAGGTTAGCTTTGGCCGTCTGAACTTCGGCTTGTGCCTGAGCAATCTGAGGCTCACGTAACACCAGAGCTTTATCTTCCGCCGACAATTGCGCTGCCGCCAACTCATACTCCTCACGGGCAAGTGACGCCTGCCCCTTCTCTATTTTCAACGCCGCTACAGCCTGAGCATAAGCTGCTTGCCGCTGAGCCATGGCCAACCGATAGTCACGCTCATCAATTTCGGCCAACAACGCACCCTTACTCAGCCGCGCACCCGGGATGGCATCCGCCGCAATGGACTTAATCCGGCCAGACACTTCGGGCATTAAGTCAACTTGTTGGGACGCCATCACACGCCCGCCGGCACTCCAGTAAGGCAGTTGTTGCGCCACACGAATATCCGCCACCTCAACCAGACGAGCTTTTACTTCCGGGGTCACTCGTTCAGGACGCGGGGCACTTTTGATAATAAATGCCGCAATGGCCAGACCAACAAGCAAGACAGCCACAACAATCATGGCGGATTTCAATGAAGATTTTTGTGGTGCACTCATGATGAAACATCTTCCTGTGTCTTAGGCATAACGGGAGAGTCAGAATCAGACGGTAAAAAACGACCATGACTAACGGATTGATACAATGCGATACGGGCCTGAACCGCTGATAGTTTGTTTTCCAGCACCTGACGCTCCAGCGACAACACATCTCGCTGAGCGGTCAGCAACGCTAAAAAATCACCCACCCCTTTGGCATAACGACTGGCCTGGAACGATTGCGTCTTACGCTCCAGTTCAAGTTGTCGATTCAGACTGGCGTTCAGGCTGACAAATTCCTGCTCACGAATCAGTTGCTGCTGAACCTCATCCGCTGCCGCCAGCAGAACCTGCTGATAGTCTGCCAGGGATACCTCAAGCGCCGCCCGTTGTGCAGCAACCCGAGCACGTCGCTCACCACCATCAATCAGCGGCAACACCAGATTGGCAGCTACATTAGCGACCCAGTCGTCAAACACATTGCTGAAATCAGGGTCCTGACCGCTATAACTGGCGGTCAGGGTAAAACGCGGGTAGCGATTGGCTTCCGCAATGGCGACACCGGCATTCGCAGCAAGCACATTAAACCAGGCTTGCTGTACATCCGGACGCTGCCCTAACGCCTCAACCGACACAGCGGTTTGTTTATGCTTATTTGGATTAAGCCCTTCACTTTGATTAAACCCTTCACCCGACTCAAACAGCGCCGGCAACACATTAACCGTTGAGTGACTGGCTAGTGCCTGCTGCAATACGTCGTTTACAGCATCACTGGATACAGCACCACCTAACCAGAGCTGCAATTGATTCAGGTAAATCTGACGGCGTGAATCCGTTCGATACACATCGGCCTCAATGGATTCGAGCAAGGACTGCTGCTGCCAGACATCCGACACCTGAGACCGGCCTCGCTGAAAGCGCGCATTAATCGCTTTTAAGCCAGATTCAACCCGTTGTTTTTGTTGCTGCAACAACTCCAGTTGGCGACTTTCTTTTAAGTAGCCGTACCAGGCATTGCTGATTTGACTGGCCACCGTATTCGACTGAATACGAGCCGCGGCCTGAGTCGCAGACAACTCAAATTCACCCTGTTCTCGGGCAGCCGCAACGGCGCCCCAGAAGTCAATTTCATAGGAAGCATTTAGCCCGGCCGTCCAGTTCTGTGTTACACGGTTACTGGTAAGCGCGCTGTTTTCATTTCGGTTACGACCCGCCTGGATATTCACATCCGGGTACTGGCCACTGGCATCGATACGCAATAGCGCCGCACTTTGCTCAATACGCGCCAGAGATGCCTGTAAGGAAAAGTTATTCGCCAGAGCGGTATCAATCAGCGAATTCAGTGCCGGATCATCAAATGATCGCCACCACTCGTCTGGCACAGATTGAGAAGGAGTTGTATCGGACCAATCTGATAACAACGGGTGATTTTCAAGCTGACCATCAGAACCAGGATTATCAATAACATCCAGCTGACTACACGCCATTAACGGCAATGCAACAAGCCCTGCAAACAGCTGTCGGCTTATAAACATAGAGGAATCTCATTTCAACAAGCCAGAAATGATAAGCAGCTGCGTACTCGCTGTTGATGCCTTTTACGGTACTTTACTGAGGTTATACAAAGCTTATTTCTTTACGCTCAATAGTCCTTGATAATCATTTGCAATTCATTACTATTCGCACCTCAAAGGATAATCAGAGTCTCTCACCGTTATGCCCATCGCCATCTTCCTGCTCTGGCCAGCACTGCATTTGATGTACGGCGTCAGCCAACACCGCAGCGATAAAATTGACCGCCGTCGCCGCATCGCCGGTCGCTTTTTGCTGGCCGCAGCATTTGCGCTTGCTTATTCACCGTATGGCTGGGAAAAGGGCTTGTTCTACGTGCTGTTCAGCCTGATGGGCGTGGCTGCAATTTTTACCCAAGTCAGAATCTGGCGACCGGTCGTTGTTCCGTTTCTGACAGTGGTCAGCCTGATTGTCGGCGGATTAGTGTTGGCAGAGTTACTAACGGGAGACGCTCATGGACTGGCTTAAATCCCGGTTAAACTCAACCGCCAGCCGCATAACCGCAGCGATTTTGGGCGCTTTCCTCACGACCATCACCCTGACCATTGCCATCACTTTGTCCTGGCCATTTGGAGACAAGGTGGAACAAATTTTTGCCGGTGGCGTTTTCTTTTTTGTGTTCTGGGCCAGCCTTTTTTATTGGGCGCTTTTGGCGACCAATGGCCTGAAAGCCTGGGCAAGAGTAGGTGGGTTATTTATCGCATTTGGTCTTTACGACCTTCTTTCACTGACCGTATTCAGCTGAGACAGAGATTCATGGAACAACGCACACACAAAGTGTTTTACAGTGCCCACACCTGGCTGGGCATACTGGCAGGCATAATGTTATTTGTCGTCACTTTTTCGGGCTTTCCGGCAATGTTTGCTCACGAGCTGGAGAATTGGCAATCAACCACGCTGAACAGTCTCAAGCCAGCTGAAACCATTGATCTTGATCGCTTACTGGCCGCCGCCAACAGTGAAGAGTTTGGTACCAAAACCTTCTTTGTCGCACCAGAAACTGATAAAGGTTACGGCATGGTAGCTCGCTTCGATGGTGAAGACTCGGTAATCCGTTATGTCGAACTGGAGAACTACCAACAGATCGACATTGGTGGCTCCGAGGTATCTCATATTTTTGAACACCTGCACACCGACCTTCACATCCCACGCCCATTCGGTCGTTATTTGGTTGGCCTGGCGGGTATGGTGATGCTGCTGTCAATCATTGCTGGCATCGTTATTCACACCAAATGGCACAAAGAGTTTGTCATGTTGCGCCCCAAACGCAGTTGGCGTTTGTTACTGACAGACCACCACAAACTACTGGGTTTATGGACTCTACCGTTCTCTTTTATCCTGGCGTTTACTGGCACCATTCTTGGCCTTTTGGGACTGATATCCCCCATTCTGGCACTGGCCAAATTCGATGGCGATGTAGAGAAGGCGACGGTTGCCGTATTGGGTCCGACTGCTGAAGTTGTTGGTGAAGCAGCACCTGCTGTTTCGTTAAATGAGCTGTACCAGCGCACATTAACCATTCAACCCGAACTGGATGTCACCTTTATTCAGGTTGATGGCTATGGTGACACAGGTGGCGTGGCGAAGTTCTCCGGCAATCACAAAGATGCCCTGAGCAACCTGCAAAGCATCACCTTTCAGCTCAAAGACGGCGCCCAGATCCACGAATTGGACGGCGTTGAAAAAGGTCCGTTCCAACGGATTTTCGCGGCCGTCACACCACTCCATTACGTGTTATTTGGCGACATTGCCCTGAAGTTCTTCTACGCCATTTCAACCCTGGCGCTGTGTGCACTGATCATCAGTGGCAATATGATTTGGCTGGCGAAGAAAAAACAAGGCCAGGCTAACATCGATAACAACGACAAACCTCATATATTGGCGCGCCTGACATTGGGTATCTGTGCCGGACTGGTCGTCAGCTGTGGCATTACCCTGGGGGCCAGCCAGTGGTTGCTGCCACTGAATCTGGGCGAAGAACAACACCACACCGAAGAAGCGATTTTCTGGGGCGCTTGGTTTATCGCCATCCTGCCAGCCATGATCGGCAGCAACCTGCATGCCCGCACAAGAGGCTACTTAGCTGCCATCGCGATTGCACTGCTATCGGTCATCGTTGCCGATGCGTTAATCAGCCAGCGCTGGCTGGGTGGTGGCAATGAAATTGTCGATGGCATTCATCTGACACTGATCGCTATGGCTCTGGTATGTGGCTATTTCTGCTGGCGCCTTCCCAAACCAGCCGCAAAAGTTAAACCTGGTCGCAAGGCTAAGGTAGCGGAAGAATCTGCTGAAGAAAAAGAAATACAGACTGCCTGAGCCCGATTCTGACAACTGAGAGTCTGACATCCGAGACTCTAATAGCTGAGACTCTGACAACTGAAGCTCTGACAGTTGAAATTCGGCCATAAAAAAACGCCACTGATGTGAGTCAGTGGCGTTTTTTTATATCTGGATAACGTACGGCGTTACAGGCCTTTTACCGCATAAATACCCGGCGCATTACGCCAGTAACCGCGATAGTCCATACCGCAACCAAACACGTAACGATCTTCAACATCCATACCCACGATATCGATGCACAGATCGGTATTTTTACGGTCATGCACCTTATTAACCAAAACGGCAGTAATTACTTCTTTTGCACCCTGCTGTTTGCAGGACCGGACCACTTCACACAGCGTATTTCCTTCGTCAAAAATATCATCCACGATCAGTACCGTGCGATCCGTCATATCAATTGACGGCGGTGCCTGCCATTGCAGATCGGTTGAGCCGGTCGTTTCACCACGATAACGCGTGGCGTGCATATAGCCCTGCTCCAGCGGGAAGTTCAGCTTAGGCAACAAACGACCAGCCGTTACCAGGCCGCCATTCATAATGCCGTACACCACAGGCATCGAATCTTTTAAACGATCAGTAATGGCATCCGCCATTGAAGATAATGCTGCTTCAACTTCCTGCTCGGACTTCAGCAGATCAGCTTCTTCCATCACCTTGTTTAATTCTTCCAGAGTCAGTGGCTGGCTCATCGTGTTACTACCTATGGAGTTATCAAAATTCAGAGGGCGCGTATGTTACCACCGCGAAAACGTGACGCAATTGCTTCAGGGACTATTTACAGGATTTAGCGCACTGTCGCGCTGTGATACTATCGCGCGCTGTAAAAAACCATCCTGAATGCGCCATTCTGATTACACAGTTTTAAATTAAGGTACTCACATGACAACCGATACAGCCAACAACCAGTCATTAACCCCCACACTGGAACTGGCTTTTGATCTGATCCGCCGCCACTCAGTGACTCCGGAAGACGCAGGTTGTCAGGCACTGATGATGGAGCGTCTGGCTGCAGCAGGCTTCAAAAACGAAGAACTACGTTTTGAAGAGGTTGATAATTTCTGGTCACGCCGTGGCACCGAAGGCCCGCTGGTGTGTTTTGCTGGCCATACAGACGTGGTGCCCACCGGCCCGGAATCAAACTGGGACAACCCACCGTTTGAACCCGCCATTATCGATGGCATGTTACACGGTCGTGGCGCCGCGGATATGAAAGGTTCATTGGCAGCGTTTTTGGTTGCCACCGAGAACTTTGTAAAAAAACATCCGAACCACAAAGGCTCCATCGCTTATCTGATTACCAGCGATGAAGAAGGTCCGGCCAAAAACGGCACTGTAAAAGTCGTTGAAACACTGGAAGCGCGCAACGAAAAAATCGACATGTGTATTGTTGGTGAGCCGTCATCCACCAGCGCTGTTGGCGATACCGTAAAAAACGGTCGTCGTGGCTCACTTGGCTGCGTATTAAAAGTGCACGGCAAGCAAGGTCACGTGGCCTACCCTCACCTGGCAGAAAACCCGGTGCACACAGCGGCCCCTGCGCTGGCGGAACTGGCAGCTGAACACTGGGATGAAGGCAATGACTTCTTCCCGGCGACCAGTTTCCAGATTTCCAACATCAACGCAGGCACCGGAGCCACTAATGTGATTCCGGGCGAGCTGGAAGTGGTTTTTAACTTCCGTTTTTCCACCGAACTGACGGCTGAGATTCTGCAACAACGTACCGAAGCCATTCTCGATAAGCACGGCCTGAAATACGACATCGAATGGAACCTGAGCGGCCAGCCATTCCTGACCGACTGCGGCCCATTAGTGGATGCCAGCGTTCAGGCAATCAAAGAAATTACCGGCCGTGATACTGAATTGTCGACGGCTGGCGGAACCTCCGATGGTCGTTTTATTGCCCCCACCGGCGCCCAGGTGCTGGAGCTGGGTCCTATTAATGCCACGATTCACCAGGTCAACGAACACGTATCTGCCGATGACCTCAACACCCTGACGACCGTCTACGAGCGCATGCTGGAACTGCTGTTAGCAGCTGATTGATATGACTGATGGCTTAGCTTCTCTTCTGATCTGCCCGGTGTGTCAGGCGCCACTGAGCAGTGACGACAACAAACACTGGTACTGTGCTAACAACCACAGCTTTGATCGTGCCCGCCAGGGGTATCTCAATCTATTACTGGCACATAAAAAACGTTCGAAAGCACCTGGTGATGATGCCCAGATGGTGGCAGCCCGTCAGCGCTTGCTGGATTCCGGTGTATATCAACCCATTTCAGACTTACTGAACAACGCCGTTCAGCAAGCAAGCGCAAACAGCCCCATGCAACTGTGCGATGTTGGCTGTGGTGAAGGGTATTACACCGAGCGACTGGCAAATCATTTAACATCAAACAACATTAACAATCGTTGCTATGGTGTTGATATTTCTAAAGAAGCTGTCAAAAGCGCGGCTCGCCGAAGCAAGCAGTCCGGCCTTAAAAGTGAGCAAGCGGAATGGCTGGTAGCCTCGGGTGCTGCACTACCATTTCAACCCCAATCACTGGATGCCATCACTTGTTTATTCACTCGCCTGATGCCCGAAGGGTTTCGCAGTGTATTAAAACCGTCTGGTACCGTGTTCACCATCAACACCGGATTAACTCACCTGCGCGAGATGCGCGACATCCTCTACCCGGAAGTGAAAGACAGTTGCTTTAACCCCACAAAGGTCATGTCGCAGCATGGCTTCATCTGCGTTAACGAGCAGCCGCTTAATTACACCATCGAATTGACATCCAGCCAGCAGATACACGACCTGCTACTGATGACCCCTCATGTCTGGAAGGCCAATACCGAAGCGCGCCAACGGCTGCTTGAACACGAACAGCTTTCCCTCAGCATTGATGTGGTTCTGCATCAGTTTGTACTGTCCGAAGAGCCGGACGATACCAACGGAGAATCGGCATGACCCAGGTGTATTTTTATATTCTGGGTGGGCAAAACATCACCGACCAGTGGCTGTTTGCTTGTCGCCTGACCCAGAAAGCCGTACGCAAGGGTAACAACATCCTGCTGCAGGTCGATAACGAACAACAGGCCAAAGAGCTGAGTGATTTATTGTGGTGTCACCACCCTGAAGCGTTTATCCCACATTCATTGAGTGGCAGCAGTCAGGCAAACCCAGACAATAGCCCAGGCCAGGTGTGCATCAACTGGCACACAGACCCGGAGCATCAGGACTTTCCAGCCCATCAACATGATGTCCTGATCAACCTGAGTGGAAAAATGCCTGACTTTTTTGGACGCTTTTATCGTTTTATCGAAGTCGTGGTACAACATGACGACGTACTGGACTACACTCGTAAACATTACAAATTTCTTAAAGATCGTGGTTATCCAATTACCCACGAAGATATGAGACTGCGTTGATGAGCACCACTGACAAGCCTCGCGACTTATTAGACGAACTGGAAACCCTGCAGCGTGTTCTTGACGATGCAGCAACGGATCAGGTTGACCAGGATAAAATCATACCAACACTCGACCCCATGACTGACATTCCGGTTCTGGATGATCTGTTTGGTATCGATGACACGGCCGACCTGACACTGCCAAGCCAAACTGACAGCCAGCCAACACCGTTGACTGCAGTGCCTGCGGTACAAAAACAGGATGCAGCACCGGCACTAAAAAGCGTCAACAGCGGCCCGGCATTGCGTGCTGTTCCGGATCCGGCTCCAGAGGCAAATACCAACAACGAAGCCCAATCCCCGATCCCCGAGCATTTCGACCGTAGCTCAGTCACCATTCCGAAAGACAATGTGACATCCACTTCATCGAGCAATCCATTCTTGCCCAAGGCCATTCTGGAAAAGCTGGCTCAGGAACGCGAGGCTGCGCAATACAGCGCCGAGCAAGCCCAGGCGACCATGGCCAAAATCATGAGCAATGCACCAGAAGAGCCGTTTCGCTTTGACCATGAAAAGCAGCGCGCCTCAACCGATGAAAACGGCATCAGCTCACTCGAAAAGGCCGCCGTTATTGATGAACTGGTGAAAGAGATGCTGCCCGAGATTGAAGCCCGGTTACGCAAGGCATTACACGATAAGCTTTAGAAGCAATCGACGATTCACCCTTCCTTTTAACAGCCTGCATTTTGCAGGCTGTTCCGTTATAATGCGGCCCATTTTTTGACAACACCAATTCGATTAAACGAACGAGTAGCAAACGAGCACTATGGATAAGACGTATCAACCCAACGCCTTAGAGCAAAACTGGTACCAGCAGTGGGAAGAGAAAGGTTACTTCAAGCCTTACCAAGACCACCTGACCGGCGAAGGATATTCCATCATGATTCCGCCGCCGAACGTCACCGGCTCGCTGCACATGGGTCATGCGTTCCAGCACACCATTCAGGATGCCCTCACCCGCTACAAGCGTATGAACGGCAACAAAACTCTGTGGCAGGTCGGTACCGACCACGCCGGTATCGCCACCCAAATGGTGGTTGAGCGTAAACTGGCAGCAGAAGGCCAGCCTGATCGTCACGCGTTAGGCCGTGAAGAATTCACCAAAAAGATCTGGGAATGGAAAGAAGAATCCGGCGGTACCATTACCCGCCAGATGCGTCGCTTAGGTAACTCAGTAGATTGGGAAACCGAACGTTTCACCATGGACGACGGTTTCTACAAAGCGGTTCAGGAAGTCTTCGTTCGTTTATACAAAGACGGCCTGATCTACCGTGGTAAGCGCCTGGTTAACTGGGACCCGAAATTACACACCGCCATCTCTGACCTTGAAGTCGAAAACAAAGACGTGAAAGGCAAGATGTGGCACCTGAAATACCCACTGGCCGACGGCTTAACCTACACAGACGAAGACGGTAACGAACACGCGCATATCGTAGTTGCGACGACTCGTCCGGAAACCATGCTGGGTGATACCGGCGTGGCCGTTAACCCGGAAGATCCACGTTACAAGCACTTAATTGGCAAAGACGTGGTACTGCCGTTTGTTGAGCGTCGCATTCCAATCGTTGGCGACGAACACGCCGATATGGAAAAAGGCACCGGCTGTGTGAAGATCACCCCGGCCCACGACTTCAATGACTATGAAGTTGGCCAACGTTGCAAGCTGCCAATGATCAACGTACTGACCTTTAACGCTGATATCCGCGACGAAGCTCAGACCTTTAACACTGACGGCAGCGTGAACAACGAACTGTCTGGTTTTATTCCTGAGAAATACCGTGGCATGGAGCGTTTCGCCGCGCGTAAAGCCATCGTTGCCGACTTCGAAGAAGCTGGCCTGCTGGTTGAAATCGTTGAAAACGACATGGTTATTCCATACGGCGACCGTGGCGGCGTGGTGATTGAGCCAATGCTGACCGACCAATGGTACGTTGACGCTAAAACCATGGCTAAGCCTGCGATTGAAGCGGTTGAAAACGGCGACATTGAGTTCGTGCCGAAGAACTACGAAAACATGTACTTCTCCTGGATGCGTGATATCCAAGACTGGTGTATTTCCCGTCAGCTGTGGTGGGGTCACCGCATCCCGGCCTGGTACGACGAAGAAGGTAATGTTTACGTTGCCCGTACCGAAGAAGAAGTGCGCGAACAAAACAGCCTGGCCGCCGACGTTGAACTGGTTCAGGACAACGACGTATTGGATACCTGGTTCTCCTCTGCCCTGTGGACCTTCGGCACCTTAGGCTGGCCCAACCTGGATGATCCCGAAGTACTGAAACGTATGCAGGACTTCCACCCGACTGACGTTCTGGTTACCGGTTTCGACATTATCTTCTTCTGGGTTGCACGCATGATCATGATGACCATGCACTTCTGCAAAGACGAAGATGGCAAAGCTCAGGTACCGTTTAAAACCGTTTACGTAACCGGCCTGATTCGTGACGAAGTCGGTCAGAAGATGTCAAAATCCAAGGGTAACGTACTCGACCCGCTGGATATGATCGATGGTATTTCCCTCGACGACCTGATGTATAAGCGCACCGGCAATATGATGCAGCCACAGCTGGCTGAGAAAATTGGCAAGCGCACGAAAAAAGAATTCCCGGAAGGCATTGCCCCACACGGTACCGACGCGCTGCGTTTCACCCTGGCGGCCATGGCTTCCACCGGTCGTGATATCAACTGGGATATGAAACGTCTGGAAGGTTACCGTAATTTCTGTAACAAGTTATGGAATGCCTCCCGTTATGTGATGTTGTCGGTTGCCGGCGAAGAAGCGGTTGATAAAGCGGCGGCTGACGGTACAACCATCGCCATCACTGACGAAATGAAAGCTAAGTGTGGCGCCAACGGCGAAGATGCGATGCTGTCTCTGGCGGATCGCTGGATTATTTCCCGCCTTCAATTTGCCGAGCAGGAAGTACGTCGTCACTTTGATCAATACCGTTTCGATATGGCGGCGTCTGCGCTGTACGAATTTATCTGGAACGAATACTGCGATTGGTACCTGGAACTGTCTAAGCCGGTTCTGTGGGACGAAAACGCGCCAATCGAAGCTAAGCGTGGCACCCTGGGTACTTTGGTTCGTGTACTGGAAGCGGTATTACGACTGGCTCACCCAATCATGCCGTTTATCACTGAAGAAATCTGGCAGCAGGTTAAAGAGCTGGCGGGTAAATCCGGCGACAGCATTATGCTGGCGGAATTCCCACAAGCTCAGGAAGCCCTGATCGATACCGACGCGGAAGCCGACGTAAAATGGCTGCAGGATGTAATCACTGCGGTACGTAACGTGCGTGGCGAGAAGAACATTCCACCAAGCAAAGCGCTGGAATTATTATTCAAAAACGGCGACGACGATGACTTCCGTCGTGCGGAAGAGAACCAGGCCTTCCTGATGAAGCTGGCCAAGCTGGAGAAGCTGACCTGGCTGAACGAAGGTGATGAAGAACCAATGTCGGTCACCCAGTTGGTTGGCGATATGGAAATTCTGATCCCAATGGCTGGCTTTATCGATAAAGACGCCGAAGTAACGCGTCTGAATAAGTCGATTGAGAAGCTGGGTAAAGATCTGGATCGTGTCACCAACAAGCTGGGCAACCCGGGCTTTACCGACAAGGCACCGGCTGCAGTGATCGAAAAAGAGAAAGAAAAAGCCGCTGATTTCGAGCGTGACATCGCCAAGCTGAAAGAGCAAATTGAGAAAATTCAGGCGCTCTGATGCAACTACCAGAGCCTCTGCTTCAACAAGTATCAACATACTTGCAACAGCAAGGGGTTTTGGCAGCTTGGCTTTATGGCAGTTTCGCCCAAGGAACTGCCAATCAACAAAGCGACATTGTCCTGGCCCTCCTGCTGCCGGAATCATCGAATTCCTGGCAGCAACTTCCAGAGTTTGACTCAGCCCTGAGTGACTTAAATCAGCGCACTGTTAACTCTATATCCATCATCGAAGCTCCTACACCACTGGCTTATGAAGCCATTGAGGGAAAGCGCCTTTTTGGTGAAGGTCAGGCTATGCTGATTGAGCAAAGAGTCTGGTCAAAATGGGAAGATTTCAAATACTGGAGTCAGCAAGAATGAACGAAGCTTATATCACCTCCATACACCAGCATGCGCAAGAACAACTCGAAACGTTGCAAGAATTGTCTGAATCTTGACTGGACTCGCATTGAAGCGGTTATCGTCAATCAGAACTACAAAATACTCGGCGAATTTATTGAAGCAGGCCTGAGCTACCTGAGCCGTTAAACCCTACCCTTATCATCCCTTTAACAAAAACTGCCCCACCCCCATATTTATTCCCGTATCAGCTGTCGATTTGCCACAAAAAGCGCGGTACACTCAACCGAGTAAAAACTCTAATAACATCAAAGAAGCTGATCTCCTATGACTCCTTCAGAAAGACTTCAGGCGACGTATAAGAAGCAATACGAAGCTTCACGTAAACATGCCTACCCAAGCATTCAAGAGCGCAAAGACAATCTTGAGAAACTGGCCCAGTTGCTGGAAAGCAACAAAGAGCGCATCTGTGAAGCCATCAACAAAGACTTCGGCGGCCGCTCCGTTAACGAAACCATGCTGCTGGAGCTGATGCCACTGCTTGGCTCGGTAACGTATGCCAAGAAGCGTCTTAAAAAATGGTCCAAGGCCAGAAGCCGCCATGTTGGCCTGACCTTCTTTGGTGCCAGCAACAAACTGATCCCCCAGCCAAAAGGCGTGGTTGGCGTTGTTACCCCGTGGAACTACCCACTATTCCTGGCATTAAGCCCAGCGATCAGCGCCATGGCCGCAGGTAACCGCTGCATAGTGAAGATGGCGGCCAACTCGCAAAACCTGTGTCGACTGATCGATGAACTGGTTTCAGCCTCGTTCGACGAAGAAACACTGGCGGTTATCCCGGGCACATCGGCCCGCGAATTCTCGTCCATGCCATGGGATCACATGGTATTCACCGGCTCTGCCGCCACCGGCAAAGTGGTGATGGAAGCTGCCTCGAAAAACCTGACTCCGGTAACACTGGAGCTGGGCGGCAAATCGCCAACCATTATCGCTCCTGACTATGATGTTGCCACGGCTGCTGAGCGTGTCACGTTCACCAAATTCCTCAATGCTGGCCAAACCTGTGTTGCACCAGACTACCTGTTTATTCAGGAAGGCAAAGTCGACGAGTTTGTGCAGCAGGCCAAAAAAGTGGTTGCCGGTCGTTATGACGGCGTGAACAACGACGATTTAACCGCCATCATCGATGAAGCAGCGTTTAATCGCTTAACCGCGACCCTGGCAGACGCCAAAGAAAAAGGCGCGGATGTCATCCAGCTGATTCAGGGCGCTGATCAAAACGTTGAAGGTCAGAAAATTGCACCACACATCGTTGTTAATCCAACTGACGATATGATTGTGATGCAGGACGAAATCTTTGGCCCGATTCTGCCGATCAAAACCTACAAATCACTGAATGAAGTGGTTGAGTACGTGAATGAGCGCGATCGTCCACTGGCTCTGTACATGTTCTCGAACAACAAGAGCACTCAGGACGACCTGTTATTCAGAACCCTGTCGGGCGGTGTGTGCATCAACGACTGCATGTTCCACGTTGCGCAACATGATATGCCATTTGGCGGTATCGGAAACAGCGGCATGGGCCACTACCATGGTGAAGAAGGCTTCAAAGAGTTTTCTAAACTGCGTCCGGTATTCAAGCAGTCCAACCTGACGTCTAAGATCATTTTGATGCTGTCGCCACCGTACGGTTCGCTGTTTAAAAATGCGGTTAATACCCTGCTGAAGTTCCGCATCTAGTTTACGGGCTTCTGACGAGCAATAAAAAACCGCGCAGTTTTTACAAGCTGCGCGGTTTTTTTATTGCCTGCACCCCAGCAAAGTTTATGAGGGATGCGATTTGGCGAAATGCTTATTTGTAGAAGGCTTCTACTTCGCCCTTCAGCTTCATCAGCATTGGGTTGCCAAAACGATCCTTAGCGGTAGGCGAAGACACTTTAATCCAGCCTTCGCTGATGCAGTATTCTTCGACGTTCGTGCGCTCTTTGCCGTTCAGGCGGATGCCTACGTCGTACTCGAAGAACTCTTCTGCGTAGAACTTGCTTTTAGGGTTAACAGACAGGTGGTCTGGCAGTGCTGGCTTGTCGCTCATCGTTACAACCTAGAGTTTAAGGTAATGGGATAGTGTAAAAACGAGTGGCATTGTAGGGGGGAGCAGTTTACGACACAAGGGACCACCCAAATAAAACACTACTCCTAACTACATAATTCCATCCATAGCGGTCACAAGAATCAACCCCCAGCTTTAAGAAACTCCCATATATCTTCAACCCACCCTAAGGGCTCTTTTTGACATATCGATATATATCGCTCCGCAAACTCACACTTAATTTGGGGGGATGAAAAGAACTTCTCTAGTTGTTTTCGTTCAGACACTCTCCAGTCCAGAGCAAAACCAGATGCTGATGCAGTAGTAATTTCTGGAGCTGACAGTATGTTTTTCACATCATCATTTTCACTACTATAAGTCTTTAGTGTTTCTAGAAATACCTTAGGATCTAACACATCTTCGATTTCTGTAGGAAGAGTACTCTTAGTATCTGAAGTTTTTTCCAATCTCGTAATATATTCGTCATCGTAGTTCTGAAGTCGCTTAATTACTATTTGTTTTATCGACTCCTTTGCAGTGTACTTTTCAAAACTTTCATCAGTATCAACTAAAAGAAACACTCGACCAACAATACTCTGACGCTCATCCTCCAGAGCCAAATACAAGTATTCATAGAACTGTTTTACGTATTTACTGCCGCCAACAGAAACAATTCGAACATCTTCATGATCAGAGAAAAAATGATCAAGGTATATTCTATCTGATGCTCCCTCACAAATAATCCACTTCATATTTGAATAGACAATCGTGGAAATTACCGATTGAACAGTATCATTTATTGTCTTTAGCTCAATATTAGAGGGCAAAGCTCCGCTAGTAGATTTTCGCAGCTCTTTAATATCTTCTCTATATCTCTTTAAATCGATATAGCTAGAGCTCCTCCCAGACTTTGAATCCGCAATATATACTGCACCACCGGCAGAAACCGATGGTAAATATCCGTACCAGTGGCTTGATACAATCGTCTGAACTCCACTTTTTGATATCCCCTCAATTTTCGAAAACTGATCAAAACAAGCAGACATGTGCAATGAAACTTCAGGCTCATCAATTGCTAATACTACCTTTTTTCCACTAGGATCCTTTCTTGCTTTTAGTATAAAGGCCTCAGCCAAATCAATAATAGCTCGACGTTTCTCACCTGAGCTACAATCATAAATTGGAGTTGACGCGGAACCAGATTTCAAATTTAGAACTTTTGAATCAAAGTATGTTTCAATAATTTTTGAGGATAAGTGAGATAGGTTAAATCTCGTCTGATACACAGACGGCTTCTTATACTGGTACTTACTCAAATATACCTCTATTTCCTTAAGAAACTCATCTAACCCTTTATTAATTCCCTTTAATACTCCATCGTCAATCAGATCCTTAATAATGTTATCGACTGTCGTCCCCATCAAGGCCTGAATTGTACTGCCCTCAATCTTAGTATACTGCTGATAGTCCAGTTCGGATGGAATGTATATATACTCTATATTTTCCCTTACGTGAGAAATCGCATCAGTGAGAACGTCATTTAGACTATAACTTTCTTGGCTTCCTTCACCGTCGTCTTCCTCCAAATCATTCCAATATGGAGAGTTATCAAAAAAAGCCATTGAAAACTCTGTCTGCCCCTTAATCTTTCTTACCCCACAAGGGAATAAAAAAAATCTTGAGCTGGAAAACCCTGCTTCCTTCAAGTGACTCACATGAGAAACCATTGGACTGAGCAATTTATGAAATGTTGGATTGTAATCATGAACATCTAATTTCCAAAGCAACTCATTTAAACGCTCCAGGCTCTTATACGTATTGGTTCTGTGATTGATCTTCCTCTTTTCGATGAGGAAGATTGGACAAACTTCTGGTGGTGACTTATCTAACCCACTTTTTAAAGATGTATGATTGTAATTCCAATTATGGACGTGTCGGTTAAAAAACAAGTCAAGCGCTTCAAGGATTGAGCTTTTTCCAACTCCATTATCACCAATAATCGAAGTAAAGTTATCACCGCGACTAATTGGCACATATGACCATCCACTATAGACTTTAAAGCTTCTAATCAATACTCCAACTATCATTCAATATTTCCTTAGCGAGATCTTTTCGCGATAATGAAAGGCAAAACTAATTTTGGCGCATAGCGTTTAATGTTACGATCATCCTTCCCCCACTCTAAAGCACGCCCGAAATTGCGTAATTCCGATTACTTTCCTACGTTGCTCTAAGGAAATAAATCATCGAAACACGATTAACTTGGATTGAGGAATTAGCCTGTATTTGAAGATCATCAAATACAGAACACAGGCTCGCCCCCCAATAGAGGCTACCCGCTTAATAGAGGTAAGTAGTGTGACCATCACACGAGATCCTTGTTATTCCCTGTCCACCTCTCCTCTCCAACCTCAAGAGCAGTACAACCTTGGCAGACTCATTCAATATTGACCTCGATACTACCAAAGTTTTGTATCAATAAAACAGTGACCAACATCAAAGCAAGCACAACTGGTCAAAGTAACGGAACATACCAATCTTCTCTGACACCTAATTCCCCCTTTAACAACACCAGCACTAACGACACAATAACGCTTCATTCTCACTAACAGGCCAAAACATGACTCTGCCAATTCTCACTGTACTGTTCGCCATCCTGTCGATCATCATCACCAAAATTCCTGTTTCGATTGCCATGAATCGCCAACAAGGCGGTTACGACAACCGCTACCCACGCGATCAGCAGGCACAACTCACTGGTTTAGGAAAACGTGCGTTATCTGCACACCTGAACAGCCTGGAAGCGCTGCCGGTATTCATTGCAGGTTTATTTTGCGCACTGCATTTTGAAGCAAGCGCGTCGCTGATTAATGCCTGCTGCATCCTGTTTATTATTGGGCGCGTGTTATACACCGTGTGTTATTGGGCCAATATTCATCTGATGCGAAGCCTCAGCTGGGGCATCGCCTTTGTGAGCAGTTGCGCCATGGTGGTTGCGCCGTTGCTCAACTGAATATTCCGACACTAAAAAGCCGCTCAGTGAGCGGCTTTTTAGTTTTCGCAGCAATCATTGTTGCTCTAAGGCGACTCAATAATTGCGGCACGGATATGAGTCTCAATGATTCGCTGCCATTCACCACTCTTTTTGAGCACTTTCAGCCGACGATTAAATTCAGGCAGCACCGCCGAACAAGGCGATGTTTTTGAGAACAGTGCGTACACATCGTTGATCACCACCGGCTGTGGCAATATCGAAATCACATCAGACAGCTCACTGCGCTGAACTTCCGCAAGGCCATCGAAGTACGCCAGCACAATAAAATCGATACGGCCGCGGTTTAACATCTGAAACATGGCGGAATAGCTGCCCGGTTCAAACAGCAGTAAGTGCTCTTTGGCGAACGCGTCAAACGCTTCACCATACGACGCTCCCAGCGGAATCGCACCCGCTTTGCCGACCAGATCATCAAGCGATTGAAATGGAAATTCGCGGCCTTTACGGACAAAAACCCGAACTTCATCCTGAAAAATCACATCACTATAGAGGTAGGTTTTTGCACGTTGGGCATTGCCATAAGCACCCGAGACAACATCGATTTTTCCTTTGGCAACACTTTCAAGCAGGCGCTTCCAGGGTTGCGGTGGTGCAACGTCAACCGCGTGACCCATTTGCGCTAAAGTGCGAATCAGAATGTCGGGAACGATACCGACCAATAAGCCTTCTTGCCGATAGGAGACCGGCTTCCAGACATCGGAGCCGTTAATAATAACGGAGTCGCAACTCTTTGCCTGGCTATAAGGCGTTAATAGAACGCCGGTCACAACCAACCAGACGAGGCTGAACCACCAGCGCCGGGGGTGTTTCACACAATCCATTGTTGTTATGCCCTCCTGCCACCATTACAGACTCAGCGCCGAAGCATCAGAGTTTGAATACATCATACGTCACACCCCACCACACTCAATGCCAGCTTTGCGTTTAATTCAACTCAGTCATTCCTTTTCTTACATTTTAAGAGAATCAAATCTTGCTGTTGGCGTGCTACATTCCTGCACCACCTATTCTGAGTATAAGAGACATCATGGACGCTGACATTCTGCAATTAGCCGAACATCCTAACGCTTTTGGTAAGTGCTTTACGGTAAAGGCTCAAGAGATCGATGGCTTTGGTCACGTTAATAACGCGGTGTATCTGCAATGGCTGGACGCTACTGTATGGGAGCACACCCGCAGCGTGGGATTAACCGAACATGCCTGTATGGAATTAAAACGCGGCATGGCCGTGGTTCGCCATGAGATTGATTATTTATCGTCGGCGTATCTTAACGATAAGGTTGTGGTGTTTGTCTGGCTGATCAATAACGATGGCAAGCTGCGCGCCAGCCGGGTATTTCAGGTGGTGCGCTTAAGCGATCAGAAAACCATCCTGCGCGCCAAAACTGATTACATCTGCACCAATCTGGAGAATGGCCGCCCTGCCCGGATGCCGGAGATTTTCAAAACGACGTACGCCGATACCCTTGAGGCCGAACCCGCTTAACACGCAGTTTTGATTAAAGCGTGAGTGAAAGTGGCATCGGTTGATACCACTTTCACAACACAGGTCGTTTACTGCTTAGTCACACCAGAGAGCGTTAAGCTGTCTGCATTCGAACTGTCACCAACACTGCCATTACAGTCCCATTTGGCTTCTCGCTCGTTATTCACAGACGTCAAACTCCACTCCAGGCCACATCCATTACTTGCATGAATATAAACATCGTTAGAATCCGCTTTGGTGGTTATCACCAGTGGGTCAGCATTACCCGCACAATCCCACTTAGCTTTTCGATCAGAGCCGCTGGTGACCCCACCCCACTCTAAACCGCAAGAACCACCATGAGAATACAGCTTACCACTGACCGAGGTGGTGCCGTTTCCGTTGTCGACCGGACTATCTGTTGCAATAAACTGAACCGGATCAGCACTGCCACTGCAATCAAACTTAGCAATACGTTCAGGCTCAGCAATAAAGCCTCCCCATTCAAGTCCGCAATGATCAACCACGGAGTGAATTGTCATGCCATAAGTATCACCTTGCTGCATGGTAGCTGGGGTAATGGCTTCCGGGCGCAGCTCAACCATGCTGAATGTGTCCCAGGATGGGTCGCAATCAAACTTGGCATCACGTTCAACACCCGAACCACCTTCCCATTGCAGGCCGCAGATATTGCTCACCGTCGTAATGATAACGTCATCCAGGCCGCCATCGGCATGACTGGTGAGGTAAACTTCATCCTTACCACTGCTACAATCCCATTTCGCGTTGCGCTCATTATCATCTTGCAGACTTCCATCCCACTCCAGACCACACGTTCCATCCAGGGTTAAAATGTAGCCACGAGTTGCCTGATAACCATTATGATCGACCCAGGGGTCGGCATTCACAACAAATGTCAGTTCATCACCCGCTGAGTTACAGTCAAATTTAGCATTACGCTCGCCATTTGATTCACCGCCATCCCATTCCATCTTACAAGTGGATGAGCCTATCTTAGTCGCCAGTTTAAATGAGAAGCGATCTCCAGATTTCATCTCATTAATCTTTATAGCAGAAAGCGCAGCTCCATTTCCTGCGAAGCTGATATCAGCCCAGATAGGAACATGGTCAGACATTACGTCACTGTTGCGACAATAATCACTGGTACACAATCCAGCATTCGACGTACTGCCATCTTTAGCAAAAATAAAGTCCAGAATCAGGGTCCAGTCACCGTCCAGCAATCCTGCTTCTGATGTGATTCGCCCAGAAGTCGACAGGCTATCGTGAGCATCGGCGTAACCTTTATCAAATACAGGATTGAGTGAAATATCGTGCAGGCCAATTGGATCTGCAAACACATGGCCAATGGCATTAAAATCGCCACCCAGAACTTTGCTATAAGGCTTACCTTCCGCATGCTGCACCATCTCAGCGTGTTGCTTCTTACGGATAGAATCGCCCTCAATGCCAAAGCTATGATGCGTGTGTATGGAATATACATGCACCACATCGCCACCAACATTAATATCCGCATAAACGGCATTACGCCCAGCCTGAGGGTTATTCGACCAACTACCATCCGATTGGGCATTAAAGCGGATCATACCGACATTCCCCATCGGGTAGCGGGAAACAATCGCATTGCCTGTCTGACAGCTAGAGCTCGGGCCATCTTCATTAGCATTCACATAATAACCATTGAAAGCTTTTGCGTACTCACGGGCGGTGTTGCGACCCGCACCGCAAGAAGCACCGCGCTGGGTTTCGCTCAATAAAATAACGTCTGGGCCCTGCGCACCATATTTATCCTTCAGCCACTCAATCTGGTTTTGGATATTCGCAGCGGAAGGTCGCTTAACGTTGTAGCTAACAACAGTCAGCTTGTCTTTTCTGGCAGGTGCGTTGTCAGTAAAAGCATCCCCCTCAACACAAGCACTACTACCATTACATAAGCGAGTATTTTCGTCCGTTCCGCTACCCCAGTTAAATTCCTTATAGGTATAGCCGCTCAGGTCATTCATGTTGATAACGTTTTCAATTAATTTTTTCCCGGGAAAATCAGCCATCACCATGCCAACAAAGCCAGCCTGACCATTAGCGATATAATCAGCCGTCAGGGTATTGGTACCTTCAAACGAAATAGTACAAATACCAATAAAGCAGCTGGTGCGCGGAAAATCTGGATACGAATTCGCCCAGCCCGGTGTGGTTAACCCTGTAGCCAACCTTGGGGCAGACGTGTCGGGGCTTGAGTGCCCACTGGCGACAAAATAAGGGAATGAGCCACCTGCGCCACTCAGATAATTCATGTACAGAGTATCGCGACTACCGGATTCAGACTTTTCCATATGGTCTTTAACGGCTATCCACTTGTCGTATAAATCCCAATTCGTGTCTAATTTATAGTCATCTTGCTTATCAATAGCGCCATACGACAAACCGTAAGTACCACCACTGAATTCTTGCAAAATCACGAATTTGCCACGGATTTCGTTCAGTGTTGGATTATTGTTAGTTGGAACCCAACGCTTACCGCCATGCTCAGCCAGATATTCTTCAAGTGTTTCTGCATAGCTACGGGTATTGTTTTCAGGAGTATGTTCTGAGCGCAAACGAAACAGGACCGTTTCCGTTGGATGGGCTTCAAGGAAACCATCAATATCTTTTAATACATCATCAAAGTAGGTGTCCTGAGCGATAATGCCGTGATGCATACGAAAGGTGTCGTTGATATGACGGGTACGCATATCGAATACCCGAACACCTGAATCCAACTGCTGACGTAAAGTCATCGTTTGGTTTTGCCAGATGTCGCCGGATTTAATCGACATCGTGTCATGAGTGCCTGGCAGGTTGATTTCACTCACTTTCAGGTTACCCGATAAACGGCTCATCCAGTCAACGTTATTAGCAACCGCTCCGGAGTCATGGCTGTAGCCACCATCATTGTGCGCCGTGCTGATCTGAGCAAACCCCACCAGCCCAAGCAATGATGCAGCAAGCATTGTTTTTTGTAGTTTCATGGTATTTCTCTCGGTTAAGTAACATCCATGATGTTCCATGCTGCACCTACACTCCCGTATTAGAACGAGCACGCCCTAATATCCATGCCTAAGTAGATTAATACAGCACTGATGAATGATGTGACGGCCGCATTCATTGATTGAATGCGGCGCAGTTTTCTTATTTTTGTTTTAACGGACTTTTAAAACTTAATCATTGCCAAAGGTCCATTGCTGGTTTGTGCCATTGTGAACACTCCATAACCCTGCGGCATCTCCATTTGATGAGCCAAATGCATCCAGCACGAAGTTGTGATTGAAGCGTGGGCGGAAGGTATCACCAATGCGATCCCATTTTTGATTGTCGCTCCAGCTGGCACATTGCCACATATGAGGACGTGCGCCATCACTGAAGGTACTGGCATGATCCAGGCAATAATCCGGATTTTGCTTGCTGCGCAACAAACCGGTGTTTGGCTCATATTTCCATTTCTGCCAGGCCACACCAGCACAGTCATGAACAATCGCCTTGGCACCATTTGCCGGATCAACTCCTTCAAAGTCCAGACATTGATTTGAACTGGCAACCCGCAGCTCGCGGTAATCGCTTGGGGCAACGACACCGTAGATTTTCAGCTCATCGTGAGCTGGGCCACAATCCCATTTAGCGGTACGTTCACCGTCGTCATCAGCACTGCCACCTTCCCACTGCAAGCCACAACCATTCGACGTGATAATCACCCGATCTGAGGTGCCATTTTCAAGGCTGGTGATGACCAGAGGGTCCGCATTACCATCGCAGTCAAACTTAGCATTGCGCTCGTTGTCACTTTGCAGGCTTCCATCCCACTCCAAACCACACAACTGGTCGCCAATCTGGGTTTTGATATAACCCGCGATACTGACATTACCATTGGCTTCGATCTGAGGGTCCGCGATTGCAGTGAACATCATCGGATCAGGCGTACTCTGGCAATCAAACTTGGCGTCACGCTCGGTTGCTGAACCTCCTTCCCACTGGAATTCGCAATCAACCGCCGTGGCTTTCATAAAGAATTTGTAGGTTTCACCTTGTTTCACGGCTTTCAGGTCTGCAACGCCGCCGTCGTAACTTAACTGGTGAGCCGAAGTTACCCAGGTGCCTTCACTCACGGTATCGCGGTAGTCAAGCCAAATAGCCCCGGTACCAACGGCCGCCTTAGCACGCTTAAGGGCTTCGTTTTGCTGAGCATTAGTAGGAACACCAAAGTGCCACTGGGAGCCCAGTGCCTGACATGCCGCCTGGCCAGCAGCATAAGTATTCTCTGTACCCATGCCCGATACTGCCCACTGACGACCGTCCATTGTTTTACAAGCGTATTTGCCATCATCAGCACAGTTAGAATCGCGGAAGCGACCGTCGGCACCATGATACGCACAATCGTGATTAACCTGGGCCGCTTGTGGGTAGCCTTGTGCCCAGCTCCAGATTGTTGCCGCAGCACGGTCATCACCAATGGTCAGATGATCCGCACCCAGTGCCGATGCACCACAACGTACCGCCTTAGCAGCCAAAGCAGGTGTGATAGTGCCTTCACCGACAAAGATGGCGCCGATATTGGTACCGTCATCAAATAAACGGTGATGGGTCTGCTGACGACTCATATCGTCAATACATTCCGATTCATCCAGCGCGGCAAAGTCATCTACAGCTCCCATGCCGTTGTATGAACCATCATGGGAATAATAGGTAAACGCACCCTTCGCGCCGCTCATAACCAACACTTGCTTGCCAGCCGCAAGAATGTCTTCCTCAGACAAGGTTTTAACCACTTCGTATGTGCTGCGCACTTCGTTACGTGGAGCTGCTTTATAAATCAGGTCATGCAGGGGTTCAAAGGCATCGACCAGCTCGTCGTATTCCCCTTCCGCTTCATCCTGCACGTAGATTGCGATCACTTCCTGAGGGTTTTTATTCAGCCAGTTACGAATCTCTTCGGTAGCGTCGCGCACGTAACGCTCCAGGCCGCTACAGCCGAAATGACTGGACTGGGCATGACACAACAACAGCGCCTTACCATTCGGAATGTCTTTGGTTTGCCAGATCCAGTGGGCATCCAGCTCAAGTTGTCGAACCCCGGCTTCCAGCTGCTCGGTAATACTCAGGCCATGATTAGGGTCGAGGTATACGATGGAACTGTAAGCAGAACTGTTAAAAGCATTGTGTGCCTGAAGTCGGAAGCCCTGACTGTATGGCACCGCATTATCCAGCAGGCTCTGACGAGTGAGTGTTTTGTATTCCCAGGTGGTGTGATAATTACTTAATTCGGAGTTATCGGTATCAACCGACGCCGGTGCGCCGCTCATGGCGATTGTGGCACTGCTTGCACTCAGCAATAAGCCACCAGCCAGTGCTTTGTTCAGGATGCTCATATTCCAGCCTTTTTATTGTTTTTATGAGAATAAAGCTACTGAGCAGTTGATTCACTGCTATAGCTTGATTCCGGGATTTTAGTCCGATCAACCACACAAGAAATATGGCCTATCCCGTCAATCCACTGGCCTTTCACGACAGTTTTGGAAACAACGGAGGCGAAAACCTTTAACAAAACGATACGAAAGTCTTTCTGCAAACACTCCGGCAACTCTCTAAGATAAGTACAAATACGTATAGGAATTTCCATTGACCCATCTACTGAGAGCAACAGTGTTTCTGGTCATGATGTCGATGCTTACGGTTCAGGCTGAGACGCAACGCAATACCATCCACATCGTCAGCGACTTGTGGCCCGGGGCAACACTTGAAGACGGCAGCGGCCTGTATTGGGAGCTGGTGAAACAGGCGTTCGCTCTGGAAGACATTAACGTAACAACATCCCATATGCCCTATGCGCGCTCAGTCGAACAAGTCGTGCATGGCAACGCCGATGCCTGGCTGGCGTCTTACCCTGATGAAGTGCAGGCAGCCGTTTATTCAAAACATCATATCGATGTCGATGAAATCCTGGCCATCAGCGACTGTGACATGCCACTGCATTCTCAGGATGATCTGCGCAATCGCACACTGGCGTGGCTCAGAGGGTACCGTTTTGATCGTTACCTGAACGTTCCGGTCGACATTCACGAGGTTGATTCGCAGGAGCATGCTTTAAAAATGCTGTTATCCGGCCATGGCCTGAATGCATATCTGACTCCAGCCACTCTGTATGAACCCTCCATACAAAAATCCGCCTTTATCGATGCTGAGCTCAAAGTAACGCCCTTGATGCAATTGCCGCTATTGATTGGCTTTCGCAACACCCAACGTGGCATCAGAATGCGCGATGCTTTCGATCGCGGTTTTGCACAGCTCTTACAACAAGGTGAAGTTGCACGCCTGTATCAACGATACAACTGGGGGCTCTATCAACCTCAGATGCCGGATGATTCACTCCGGTTAGCCAAACCATCCGATACCCACCCAGCTCATTAATAATGGCTGACATCTGCTTACAAACTTAAGACATAAGCCAGATATTCGTTATCGTACCCCCTGTCTACACTGGTTCTTAATCATCAGGAGAACCACGAATGCACCCACACAAAAAACAAAACCAAAAACAAAACCAAACTCTCAGACAGGCGTTAATCGCCGCTACTCTGTCTACAGCACTGGTCATGGTTGGCTGCGGCTCATCATCAAGCAGTAACGACAACAAACCTCAAGCGGGTCAGGGCAATGGCAACTCGAATAACAACAGCGACAACAATACCAACAACAGCAGCCCATTGTTTTCAGTGCGTGGCGACTGGGCCATTATGGACGGTGACATCACTTCAAACATTGTTAACCAGCTGAATAAACTGGTAACAGATTACCCTCAGGTGAAAACCATTGTGATGGCCAATGTTCCTGGCTCCAGCGATGACGAAATGAACCTGAAAGCCGGTCTGCGTTTGCGTGAATTGGGCTTAAATACCTACCTGCCACCCGGCGGTGAAATTGCTTCTGGCGGTGTCGACTTATTTCTTGCCGGAAAAGAACGTTTTGCGGCACCTGACGTACTGGTTGGTGTTCATTCCTGGGCCGGCGATGGTGTCAACGATGCCAGCACCCTGCCACGGGATCATGCGTCACATAAACCCTATCTGGATTACTACCAATCCATCGGTATTGATGAAGACTTTTACTGGTTCACCATTGAAGCTGCTACTGCCGAGAATATTCACTGGATGACCGCAGCTGAACGCACTCAGCATGGCATTACCACCCGCAACGCCAGTGATAAAGAACTGAATATGATCACTGACCATGCCAGTACGGACGCAGGCATCAAAGCCCTGTTCAACCAATACACCTGGGTGGAAACGGCGAATAAAAAGGCGATTCATATTTTTGCCGCCGATCAGGTATCACAGTTACAAATGGCCAAAGCCCGCGCCGTGATGCAACATTATTTAACGAATGTTTCCGGCCATACCAATAAAGATAAGATGAGCAGCAAGCTGGGAGATAACCAGGCCAGTTTGTTTGTATTTAATCGCCAATCGGATTCTGAGGCCGCTTTTGAGGGGCCTTTAGGGCAATCACCACTGGCACAACACGGCCAGGATTTGTATGCCACCGAGGTTTTTGTTGAAGGCAGCCATGGTTACCTGAAGCGCAGTGAAATTGATGCGCGCGATGCCACCTACGAAGAAGTGTTACACCTGATGCAGGGGCACGGCATGGCGCCCGCAGAAAAAGCACTGCAAGATCGCACCGTTACCCTGGCCAATCAAGCACTGGCTGATAAAACCTGGAACCCAACTCAGGAAGACGTTAACGAGTGGCGCGCTGAAACCGATGACAACGGCTACGACTCCACCAGTTACGAATACCTCGCCGCGGCTGTTGAAGGTTATTACGGTATTTGGGGATACTCAGATGCCGGACTGGACGGTTATGTCGGCACCAAGCGTAATGTGCAGCAACAACGTGATCCGCAGGGTTACGCCTTCATCGAGGAAGTCTGGCCGCCCTATATCACCACAACCATGCCGGTGAGCAGCGACTTTGGCGCAAATGAAACCTTCACCATGCAATACGATGCCAACCTGGAGTACACCAGCCAGTCACAGTATTTATCCAACGTGACGCTGACCGGTAGCAACAACAGCCATATTCTCGCTAACGCGTTAAACAACACCCTGAAGGGTAACGCCGGTGATAACCGCATTGATGCAGCCGCTGGCAGCAATGATGTGGTGGTGTTTAACGGCCTGAGAAGTGAATACCAGGTTTCACAACAGGGCGTTGAGCTGCACGTTGAAGATACCGTCTCTGGCCGGGATGGCCACGATGTGTTGTTAAATGTCGAGTTTATTCGCTTCAGCGATGGACAAGTCAGTGTAAACGACCTGTAATCAGGTCGTTCTTTCTCTCTTACAGGAATCCAGCAGTCAGTCATGAGCGAGTTTGCAGGCAAACACATTCTGGTGGTTGAAGACGATGCCGAAATCAGCCGTTTGTTGACGGTGTTTTTAAAAACCGAAGGCTTTCATGTGCAAGTCTGCCAGCGTGGAGATCAGGCGCCGAATATTGTGCGCCAGTCCTGTCCTGACCTGCTGATCCTGGATATTCTGCTGCCGGGCCAGGATGGCCTGGCAGTCTGTCAGCAGGTACGTTCTTTTTATCAGGGGCCAATTCTGATGCTCACCGCTTGCGAAGACGATATCTCCGAGCTCACGGCTTTTCGCAGTGGCGCTGATGATTACGTGCGCAAACCGATCCGCCCGGATGTGCTGCTGATGCGCATTCATGCGTTGTTAAAGCGCTGTAGCCACCAGAGCGTTCAATCGGAGCACTATCGCTGTGGTCCCATTGATATCATTCCAGGACGTCGTGAAGTATTGCTCAATGGTGAAGCCGTGGAGCTGCAAAGCGGCGAGTTTGACCTGCTGGAATTGCTTGCACGCCATCAAGGCCAGGCGGTCAGTCGCGATCGCTGTTACAAGAGCTTGCGTGGTATTGATTACGACGGTGTCGATCGCTCACTCGACATGCGCATTTCCTCTCTCAGAAAACGTCTCGGTGACCAATCGCCGCAACGCTGGATTAAAACCATCCGGGGTACCGGTTATATGTTGGCCAATGATGAAAACCGTTAGTTTTTTCCGCTATTTGTATGGCACCGTTGCCCTGGCGCTGGTGCTGACGTTAAGCGCCCTGTTTACCGCTATCTATTACCTGGAAGAACAAAACAGCTGGCAGGATTTTGCCCGCGATATTCAGCAGGTGCTGCTCATTTCGCAAATGAAATGCCAAACCGAAGACCTTACCAATCACTGTGTTCAACAGATCTTTGCGATAGAAGATTTTGATATCAACCAAGAGGCTCCTCCAACTCAACCTGAGACACTGGGGCACTGGCCCTATTTCGATAATCGTATCCTGGTGATGCCATTCCAGATGGGCTATCAGGCGCAGCTCGATAATCAGCCTGACATCTGGATTCGTGATGCGCTGGAGCACCTGCAGGAGTCGGCTGACGATGATCCATTCGCCGATATTATCAGCACCGCAGCGGCGATGGCGTTAATCCTGCTGCTGGCCATTGCTGTGTTTTTATATTGGCCGGTTAAGCGCCTTATCAACTGGCTGAAACAACTCGAAACTGCAGCTGACGCGTTGGCGCAAGAAGATTATTCCGTCAGCTTACCGGTACTGAATATTTCACCATTCGATCAACTGTCTCACCGGTTTAATCGTATGGTGTTGTTGATTCGCAGCAATCTGGAAGAAAAACGCCTGCTGGCAAACGCCATGGCACATGAAATGCGCACACCGCTGAGTCGCGCCCGACTGGCACTGGGATTACTGCAGCGCCAACCTGGCGACGAATTACAAACCGAGCTGCTCGGTGACCTCGATCGCTACCTGGATGAACTGGAAAAAGTCACCGATAACAGCCTGCAACTGGTGCGATTACAGAATTCTGAAACCAACATGACCAGCCTGTCACTCGATCAGTGGTTGCAGGAAAAATTGCATAGCAGACAAGGACAGGGGCAAAGCATTAGCTGGCAAGCCGACATCGATGCCTGCACCCTGGTTACCGATGAACGTTTTTTAACGCTGATCATCGACAATCTGCTGAGCAATGCGGAACGTTACACACACGACCAGATTCATGTGTCACTTAAGCAACGTTATGGTCGTGTTTCTCTGATTATTACAGATAACGGCCCTGGGATTCCGGCATCTGAAATTGAAAAAGCGCTGCAACCCTTCAGCCGATTGGATGAAAGTCGCGACCGACGCTCGGGAGGCATTGGCCTGGGGCTCGCGTTGGTCAGCACTGCCTGCCAACGCCTGGATGTTCAGCTTTCACTTAACGATGCCCAACCTGGCCTGCAAGTGGTACTGAATTTTCCGGACAATCGTTAATTGCCCGGCAACTGGGCTGGCGCTCACCCCACCATCAACTGGCGACTCCAGATCACCAGCAAATAACCAACACTGTAAGCAATCAGTAATAACGGCGTGTATTTCAGGTAATTGATAAAGGTCAGGCCTTTGACCTTGTTCATTGCTACCACGCCCGCAGCCGAACCAATTGACAACATAGCACCACCCACGCCGACCGAGAACGTCAGCCCAAGCCAATCATTGGTGGACATTTCAATGCCGGATTTCAGCAGCGCTGAAGTCAATGGCACGTTATCAAAAATAGCGGAAATAATGCCCAGCAGATAATTCGCCAGCGCCGGTGCCAGGTGCTGATAAATCAACAGAATAGAATCCAGTGCTTTCACTTCTTTCAGAATGCCCACCAGCAACAACACCCCTAAGAAGAACAGCAAGGTATCAAATTCAATTTTACGAATGTAATCCAGCAGCGGCTCTTGTTTGTCGATAAACTGAGCCACCATAAACATCAGCCCCAAGCCAAACAGGAAGGTTAATACCGGCGGCACCCCATAAAATACATTGGCAAAAATTACCGTCAGAATGGTTAAGAAAAACAACCCGGTAATGGTCCAGTCCACCACATCCAGATCGGCTTTATTTTTTTCGATCGCCAACTGTCCTGTTAAACCAAAACTCAGCAGGACACAAAGTGTCATCACTGAAATAAAAGCCGGAATAATCAATCCCAATAAATCGGCAATCGCTACCTTGCCCGCCAGGAAAATCATCAACGTTGTGACATCACCCGTGATCAGTGACACGCCACCGGCATTTACGCCATACACAACAACAACCGCATAACGTAATTTCTGGCTATTGCTTAAATTCAGGCTATTAATCAACGCCAGACAGACCAGTGTCGCGGTAATGTTGTCGGCCAACGACGAGAATAAAAAGGCAAACCCGCCAATAAAAAACAACAAGGTTTTTAAACCAATCTGACTGGGCAACAAAGCTGAGGCCATGGTCTGGATCACGCCCTTCTCTGACAAATACGCCACAAAGGTCATGGCCGCAAACAAGAACAACCATAACGAGGCGATATCCAACAGGTTTTCGTTAAAGGTATGGTGCACTCCCACAGCGAGCTCAGGATTACCAGCATCGTGGGTGCCGATAAAATACACAAACCAAGCCAGCGTCCCCCAAAACAAGGTGGACTTGGCCTTATCGATTTTAATGACTTCTTCAAGGATGATGGATAAAAAACCAATGGCGGCAATGATGATAATGGCAATCGTCATGAGTCTTCTTAATCTGAAATAAAAGCGGGAAAAGTCACCCCATTGCGAGGCGATGAAATAAGCGCACAAATTAGACGCCTATTTATCACGAATGGCAAGCAGCTCCTGCTTACCCCATTTTGATTACACGACTAAAGCATCGAAAGCGACGTTAAATAACCTGTGCTGCGCTGGTCATTCACGGCACAATTCGATCACTAATAATAAATACAGTTAGGGGCAAACTATGGGCTGGGCGTTAATTACCGGTGCTTCCTCGGGCATCGGTGCAGAAATCGCAAAATCACTGGCAATGCGACAATACAATCTGATTTTGGTGGCACGGCGCGAACATTTGTTGGCAGAATTAGCGTCTGAACTATCCTCTCAGTTCGGTATCAAAACGGAGGTAGTCGCTGCAGATATTTCGCAACCGGACTCTCGCGCTGAGTTAAAGGCCAGATTACAAAGCCTCAATATCAGCCCGGAGTTTCTGGTGAATAATGCCGGCATTGGTCAGGTCGGTCAGTTCGAGCAAACCGACATGGTCGACTATCAACGCACCATCGACTTAAATTGCACGGCGTTAACGGCGCTGATTGCTGATTATTTGCCCGCTATGCAGCAACAACGCCACGGCTATATTCTTAATATTTCTTCGGTTTCCGGGCTGATGCCCGGCCCTAATCTGGCGCTGTATCATGCCAGCAAAAATTTTGTGCAAGCCTTGTCGGAGTCACTGTGGCAGGAAAATAAATCAAAGGGTGTAATCGTCACCGCCAGCTGCCCCGGCCCAACCGAGTCCGAATTTCACCAACATGCAGGCTCTGACAAAATTGGTATGTTCCATCGTATTGGCCTGATGTCCGCCAAAACCGTGGCCGAACAAGCGGTTAACGCCACCTTAAAAGGCAAACGCCGTGTGGTTCATGGCTGGTTGAATAAGGCCATGGCCATCAGTGAAAACATAACTCCCCGAAAGGTATTTCTCCCGATTACGGCGATGGTGATGAGCTCATCGAAATAACGACTCGCCCATCTGGCACGCATAAAAAAAGCTTCCCTGACGACGCTAAACTAGCGACACCGGGGAAGCTTTTTTTATTAATGATTCATCAGCCCGGTGAACACACACAGACTGATCTCATTCACAACTATGGACGTACCAGTTCAAAGGTTTCCCAATCATCCGCAACAGAAGCACCAGCACTTAAACCCACACCACCCGCAAAGTCGGCACGTAAGAACTTACCGTTGTCTGCTTTTAGCGCAATTTTGCCGTTACCACGATCCACCAGCTCAAACTGTGCTGCTGCACCTTTGTCGTGGTTAGTCGCCTTCAGCGTGCCAACCAGGTAAGAATCCAACTCAACGTAGTGACCATCACGTGCACGCAGCAATACTTTACCGTTTTCTGTTTGTTCTAATACAAAGCTCTCCCAGGTACCAATGTCATCAGAACCTGCCGAGATAAAGCTGCCGCCACCACTCATGGCGCGCATGTAATGGCCGTTGTGAGTGCGCAGGTGCACCACATCACCAAAGTATGGGAATGGCGCACGCTCGACACCGCTTGCATCAAAGTGGAATTCACCAACCGCCGCATAGTGATCTGAAAGATCCCACTGGCCCCATAACGCATCAACGGTTGAGCGTGGCGCAATGATGGTTTGTGATGCCGACTCTGGCTGCTGATTATTGCGGCCAAACAAGGTGTAATCCAGATACTCCAGGTAAGGTGCTTCTGCCCAGTGATTGGTATTGGAATCAAAGGTCAGATTATGACCCTTATTCTGAGGCTCCTGGGCATCCAGGACTGCTTCCATAAAGTCACGATCTTCCGGCAGACCAATTTTATTAACGTTAAAGTCACCGGCCATGATCACTGGCTCATCGGCAGGCAGATTCAGGCTACGGATATAATCCCCCATTTGCTGCAGCTGAGCTTTACGGGCATTACGATTGTCATCGTCGTCCGATGATTGGGTGTGAGTCGCAAAGACGTGGTAAACCTTGCCCTGTTTCTGAATTTTGGCGTAAATCACACCGCGCGTAGCCGCACACTGGATTGCATTACACTCATCAAAAACCTCAGCATCTTCTACTTCAACTGGCCAGCGTGACACAATGCGCGTGCCGGATTGCAGTAACTTACCGCCTTTAAAAATGTCCCCGGTCTGGTACGGGTACTCATCACGCAAAGTGCTCAGCAAGGTATTACTGGGAGCCAGATCAAAGGCCTCGGTCAAAACCAATACATCGTAGCCAGCCATCACTTCCGGCATTTGTTGCAGGCGCGTGCTCACTTCTTTTGAGCCAAAAATGGTAGTCGCCCAGATGTTGTAGCTCAGAACACTGAAGTCACCCGCATCTCCTGGCGCTGGTTTTTGCTGTTGCGGTTGAATGGCGTACTGAAGTGAACCGCCGTCATCCAGATCGGTTCCTTTAACGGCTAACTGCGCATCGGCGGAGGCAAGGTTAACACTAAAACGGTGAATGTCTTCGTCGCTTTGTTGTGCCACTTGCCAGTCACTCGACTGGGCCGCAAAACTCAGATCGGTACCCTGAGTTTGTTGTGTCAGCGTGAAACTGTAATCCGCTGCGGATAAGCGAATATCCAAATCGGTATTGCTGTCGCTATCGCGACCTAATCTGGCCACTGTACGTGTCGCTAATGGCGGTATTTCACTGGCAACGGCCTCTACCCGTGCATCGCCCTGCAGGGTCACAGTTAACGTATCTAAAGTGCTGTTGGTGAGAACAACGTCGGTATCGAGGGCTTCAGGGGTATTGGACATCGCACCCGCCATCATCGACGCACACAGAATAGATGTCGTCAAAGCGGATTTAACCAGTACCGCGTGGTTAAAACGTTTCATGGGCTCCGGCCTCTTGTTTGATAATTATTCCTGTTTAGAGATACGAACTTTAACGTATTAGCTCACGCAATGTTACATTTTTATGACTTTTTTATTAATTTGACCCAAACCGACATATAGCCCTGAGCTATACCTGCGTTAATAAGGCTGGTATAACCCGCCCTGTCATACGTTTTAATTCAGATCAGGAGCCATGCTCGTGCCTCAAGCGCCACAGCCATTAAAAGCCTATAAAGTGAATGAATACCTGGTGTTTGCTACCCGTGGCACCGAAGCCAAGATACTGGCGGCCCCCTTAATTCGTCCGGTAGAAGAATGGCGCGAAGATGTCGCAGGCTGGGTCGCGTTGCGTGCCGAACGAGAGCCAGAGATGGATGACATGAAAGACCCACACAAAACCGAAGCCTATATTTACAATCCGCAGTAAGCTCCCACCTCAATAAACCTTACTTTTCATCGGGTGTTATCGCATTAACACCCCGCTATAATCCGCGCCCTCACAAAAACAACCCGATATTATTGGGTCGAATACAAGCACCGGATTTACGCTCCGGCCAGCAAGGTAAATGAAAATGACTGTTTCTTCTCAAACCGACAACACGCCTGTGGTTGTCTGCGCCATGTACAAATTTGTCACCCTCAACAACTTCGAGGCATTACGCCAGCCATTACTGGACGTGATGCTACAACACGACGTTAAAGGTACATTATTGCTCGCCAGCGAAGGCATTAACGGCACGGTTGCCGGCTCTCGCCCTGGCATCGATGCCTTACTGGCGTGGTTGCAACAGGATGAGCGCTTAGCCGGGATTGTTTACAAAGAATCCTACGATGAAAGCAATCCGTTTTACCGCACAAAGGTCAAATTGAAAAAAGAAATCGTCACCATGGGTGTGGAAGGCATTGACCCAAAACAAGTGGTTGGCACCTATGTCAAACCTCAGGACTGGAATGCGCTGATTTCAGACCCGGATGTAGTGTTGGTGGATACCCGCAACGACTATGAAGTGGAAGTGGGCACCTTCAAAGGGGCAGTTGACCCGAATACCAAAACCTTCCGCGAATTCCCTCAATACGTGAAAGACAATATGGACCCGAACAAACAGAAAAAAGTGGCCATGTTCTGTACCGGTGGTATTCGCTGTGAAAAATCGACCGCTTATATGAAAGAACAAGGCTTCGAAGAGGTGTATCACCTGGAAGGCGGCATTCTGAAATATCTGGAAGACGTTCCGGCTGAAGAGTCGATGTGGGAAGGCGAATGTTTCGTTTTTGATAACCGGGTAACCGTTGATCATCAGCTGGAAAAAGGCAGCTATGACCAATGCCACGCCTGTCGCCGCCCGATTACTGAAACCGATAAGCAATCAGAAAGATACACCCCGGGTGTGAGTTGTCATCACTGCTTTGACGAATACTCTGAAGAGCAACGCGCCCGCTTTGAACAGCGTGAACGTCAGATGCAACTGGCGAAGCAGCGCGGTGAAGATCACCTGGGTACTGATTTACAGCAAGTGATTGATCAGCGTCGCAAAGAAAAGCTGGCGCTGAAAGAACAACAGCGTAAGCTGAACAGCCAATAAAACGGTCTGATTTTTCACTGGAACGAACATGGAGCAGAAAAACGGATGAAACGGAATAACGGGCGCCTTGCACAACTGGCAACGTCAGTGTTGGCATTGGTAACAACATCCTTGTTAATGAGCGGCTGTGACAAGTCTGAGGTGGGCGATGTTTCCCTCGGACTGTTCACCACCAAAGATATCAAGATCAATGTGCTGCAGGACCCGGTCGTCACCGGGGTGACCTGTCATGTTGCCAGCATTGAGGCCGACCTGGATTTTTCGGACCCCAGTGATGCCTCGATTTCCTGTCGTCAGACCGGGCCAATTACCGCCAATATGATTGCTCAGATTGATCGTTCGGCTTCTGGTGAAGTTATTTTTCGCAAGTCCAAAAGTGTTTTATTAAAAACACTTAAAACCCGCCGTATCTTTGATGCCAGCTCACAAACACTGATGTATGTGACCTACTCCACCAAAGAAATTAACGGCAGTTACAAACACAGCCTGAGTACCGTGCCACTGCACAATACTCAGGCCTGGCAAGCACCATCACAGGCTGCTGAAATCTCTCAATAGCCAGAATCAATCAACACTTCCTCCAATTCTTGGCTATTCTGAACAAAGAGTAAGCGAATAGGAGGAAGCCTGTGACGAAACGTCCCGGATTTGCGCTAAGCCTGCTGTTGGTTCTGCTGTTAACCCTGATCCTGGGCGCTGCCTCAGCCTATGTTCAGGGTATTTTGCCCAAGCTTGGGCTGATCACCGACTACCCTCAGGTGGTGGGCTTACCTCCCGGCTCTGTTACCCCAAACCGCCCGCCCTATTCGGCTCATCACCCGGCCGATTCCGCCAGACCCGATGAAACGTTCTCATTTCCGATTCAATATGGCGAAGTTGGACCCAGTGAACCTTTGTTTGCTCAGAGCGAAAAATACCCGTTTTTATGCCAAACGGAGGATTCACGCCTGGGCCAACCGCTGATCGACAATCATCATGGTTGGGGCGTGCCGGTCTTTGCCAGCACGTTATCCGGAAAACGTACCAACCAGGTCATTGGCTACAGCAAAGATTGCCTGCTACCAACACGCCATCACTACCTCTATTTCCGGGAAAAAGACCATCGCCATCCACGTCGTCAGGACGATCATCATTTAGGCATTCCCAGAGATGTTCACCTGTTAATCCGCGCCGAAAGCGGCACCATTAATCGCCATCTGTACAGCATCTTGCTACCCACCAGTTTTGCCGACCACATTGATAAACCGGATCTGTCTCGCTGGAATGGCAAAGTGGTTTATTACTTCAGAGGGGGCATCAGCATCGGCTTTCAGCAGGGGAAAATGCGTATGCACCGCATGGCAAAAGACATGCGTTACGCGCTGGAGAAGGGTTACGCCGTGATCTTTTCAAGCGCCACAGAAACCGACAACACCTACAACATTCAGCTTCAGGAAGACACTGCTCTCAGGCTCAAACATCAGTTTGTCAGTCGTTATGGCGAACCACAATTCACCATCGGCTTTGGTGGCTCAGGTGGCGCGATTCAGCAGTTCTTATTATCACAAAATCACCCGGGTATTCTTGATGGCTCTGTTGCCGTGGTTGCCTACCCGGACATGGTGACACAACTGCCCTACACCCTGGATTGCGAATTACTCGAGTACTATTTTGATCATCTCGCCAGCGACAAGGTGTTTTGGCGCAATCCGGATAACCGTCAGGCGGTCATGGGGCTGAGCAACAATTACCATAAGTCACCCATGCTGGCGGGATTGCATCGTTTTGCTCAGGCGATAAAGTTGAACTGGCCGCAACAACAAGCTCCCGGCTCTGAATGTAATGCCGGCTGGCGCGGCTCAGTTGCGATGATTAACAACCCGAACTTTCATACCGACATGCATCGTTTCAGTGAAGCCGTTCGCAGCGTAACGCAATGGACTCACTGGCAGGAAAACGCCCATATTTACGGCACTGATGACAATGGCCATGCCCCATCGCTGTGGAGTAACGCGGGTGTTCAGTACGGCTTGGCAGCACTGAAACAAAACACTATCAGTATCGAACAATTCCTCGAACTCAACAGCCGTATCGGAAGCTGGAAACCGGCATCAGAGATGAAGCAGGAACACTATTGGTATCGCAGCATGGACAGCGATTTGTCACGCTTCAGTCCTTATGGCGAACATAATATGAGTCACAACGGCAAAGTGCGTAATCTGGCACCACGTTATGAAGGTAACCTGGCCGCCGCCAAAGCCGCTTACCAATCTGGCATGGTGTTTCATGGCAAACTGAACACACCTCTGATCGATGTACGCCAGTACCTTGATCATCAACTCGATATTCACCACGGGTTTGCCAGTGGTGCCATTCGTCAGCGCATCATAGAGGCTGGCTACCCCGCCAGTAATCACGTTATCTGGATGAGCAAACCCGGCTTTAATCCGATGTGGATGGCTCTCGACAGCATGGACGAATGGCTTAGCCGTGCTGCACCTCCAGACTCCGCCGAAGACAGTTGTTTTGCCGCAGACGGCTCGTTGATTGCCAGTGGCAGTGACGTCTGGAATGGCCACTGGAATAACAAACCAAACGGTAGCTGCCAGCAGCAAATGCCGTTTTACCAAAGCAGTCGTAATGTCGCTGGAGATGCCATTAGCGGCTATACGCTGCATTGTCAGAAAATCCCGGTTGTCGAAGCATTAGCCAAAGGCATGTACCAACCGTTGGATATGACCCCTTACCGCCAGCAATTACAGCAAATTTTTCCGACCGGCGTGTGTGATTATTCTCAGCCAGATCAGGCAAAACCGTGAAAAAAGTATTCACTAGCCCGATGAAATTGCTATTGGTAATTTCATCGGGTTCTTTCATGGCGGTGTTAGTAGCGGTATTAATCGCTGAATTTTTCCTGCAACAAAAGCTGAACATTCCATCACCCTATCCAATCGTTGAGTCACTCCCGCAACACACACACACTAAAAAAATTGAAGCTTTTTCTGGCCCTCCTCCCTGGCAACAACCTCGCCCGGAGGAGGTATTTAATTTTCCCATTACCTATGGTGACACCGGGCCATCTGATTCCTTATTTTCTGGCCCTAAGCAATATCCTTTTTTATGTCAGTCGCTGGAATCAGGATTAGGCCAGCCAATCGTGGATAATCAGGATGGTTATGGTACTCCGGTATTTCAGGAAAATTCTTCTGGAGAAATCACGTCAACCGTCATTGGTTACAGTAAAGACTGTTCACTGCCAACACGCTGGCAATTAAAACAATTCAAAGACGAAAAATTATTTATTCGCATCGAAACCGGCACCATCAATCGTTTTATTTATGCCCTGCTGATTCCGACAACTTCCGAAGACACAGAACAAGCCCCTGACTTTTCGCAGTGGAATGGTGCACTGATCTATCATTTTAAAGGCGCTATTGGTATTGGCTACCAACAAGGTAAATTACGACTAAACCGAATCATCCGTGATATGAAACCCGCGTTAAAAAAGGGATATGCCATTGCGTTTTCAACCGGTAATGAAACCGACAACCACTACAATATAACGCTGCAGGAAGACACCGCGTTAAGAGTGAAGCAGCAATTTATACGTCGTTATGGCCAGCCGAAATACACCATTGGTTTTGGAGACTCCGGCGGTGCATTGCAACAGTATTTATTATCTCAAAATAACCCAACACTATTACAAGCAGGCGTTGCGGTAGATGCCTACCCTGACATGGTTAGCCAGATTACTTATGGTCTGGATTGCCCGTTACTGGAATATTATTTTGATTATCTGGCTGCCGATAAAACGTTCTGGCACAAAGCACAACATCGCAGCTGGGTGTCTGGCTTATCGTTTAATAATAATTACACGCCTCGTGGTGAATGGCTGGAAAGGTTGACCAATTGGCTGCGTTTCAACCAACACCCCAAAAGATCTGGTGCTACTGAGTGTAACTACGCCTGGCGTGGCTCCGTACAACTGGTGAACAACCCACGTTTTAACAGTCATCATGCGCGCTACAGTGACAAGGTATTAAACGACACGCACTGGAGTCATTGGCAAGACAATCAGTTTATTTATGGTACCGACGAACATGGATACGCTCAGATACCCTGGAGTAATGTTGGGGTTCAATATGGATTACAAGCCTGGAAGCGTGGGCACATTAACGCTGAGCACTTTTTTGATTTAAACCAGAAAATTGGCAGCTGGTTACCACAAAAGGAATTACAACCAGAAAACTTCTGGCTACTGAGCCAACAGAAGTCACTGTTTAGCTTTTCACCCTATCAAACTGAAAATTTCAGCCATAAGGGTAAAGCGTTAAATTCTGCGCCCAGGATACCGGGTAGTCATAGTGCGGCCATAGGAGCATACAACGGCGGACATATATTTACCGGGCGATTGAATATGCCATTGATTGATGTGCGCCGTTATCGCGATGACATACTGGATATACATCACTCCTGGTCTGCAATATCGAGTCGACAACGCATCATCCACCACGACAAGTCGGATGCCAGCAGACAATCGACTGCCTATCATTCTATCTGGATCGCTGACAAATCATTTAAGCAGGCCCATTGGCTGGCATTAGAAGCGATCGAACAATGGCTATCACCCGGTTCAGTCAACAGTGTTGAATCTGTCGCAAAACAAAACATGAAGCCCTCCACGGCAACCGATCGTTGCTTTGACAAGGACGGTCAAGTTATTGCCAACGGACATTCCGTATGGGATGGGGAATGGAATCAGCGGCCTGATGGCCACTGCACCCAGCGATTTCCATTTTTCCGCAGCAGTCGTCAGGTCGCCGGAGAATCTGCCGCAGCTACCATTCTTTTTTGCCAACGCATCAGCATTGATGACGCCATTACCGCGGGAATTTATTCTCCGCTAAACATCACGGCAGAATACCGTACAAAACTGCAATCGATATTCCCCCAAGGGGTCTGTGATTATTCAAAACCGGACAGTGCAGCCCAATAAAAACGCGATAACACCAATCCGTAAAAGTTCCCGCTAAGTTACAAAAAAGGTCACATAACAAGCCAATCTGACGTTGAATAACATTTTTTTTCATTCCCCGGAACTTGTGTTTTTGGCTTCGGTCAGAGCAACAAATCGCCGGAGAGCAATCGCATGAATCAGAAAAATAGTATGAATCCACTTAAAAGCCTTATGACTCAGTTTGTGCTGGGTGCCACCATTATGATTGCGTTTATTTTGTTGCTGACCCTGAGTCAACGCGAATCCACGCAACTGCAAAAACAATTAACAGACTGGCAGGCTCAGGCGGATAAAATTCAGTTGGACATTGCGAACCTGCAACAACAAGCCCAACACTACAAACTGAACGCTCCCCGTGACTTTGAGAGCTACAATCGCGATGTCGCGGTGTTCTACCAGCAGTTCCGTCAGCAACTAACCACACTCGACAACAGCTTTAGTGAAGCCAACAACAACGTCACCAAACTGAGTGAAAGCATTGCCTACAGCTGGTTAACCCAGGAAGGCAGCCCTTTGTTACGTGCTATTCAAAAGCAATCGGCCTGGCATCATTTCTGGTTGTTATTCGTTGATGATCTTGAAGCTCAGTTGGGTGACCCCAAAGAGCCACGCCTGGAATGGGGTGCCGAATATATCATCAACAACCAGGAGCGCCTGAGTCTCGAAGCCACGTCATTAGCCAATCAGATTCATGAGGCTTATGTCTGGTTTGGCATTACATCTGACAAAGTCAATCTCGGTTTAATTTCGGTGGTGATGGCCTATTTATTATTGACCCTGGGCTTGTTTGCGCTGCGGATTTTGCGTCCTGTTTTATCGACAACCCGGGCATGTGAAGCTGTAGCAGCCGGTGATTATGGTAAAAAGGTGGATTTAAATGGCTCTGGCGAAACCCGTCGTCTGCAACAGGCATTTAATGAACTATCCGCTCGCTCAAAGCTGATGATGGATATGCTGGGCGATATTAATAAACCTGGCGACGTCAGTGAAAAGTTGCAAAGTATTTACGACAGTGGCCGTGAAGCATTAGGTAGCAACTGGATTGGCCTGATGGCATTTAACGAACAAAACGTAGAGCTGAACACATCCGTACCCACCACGCTGGATTACAACTTCCGTCATCGTCATGTGTCACTGCACAAAGCATTTGGCAAAGAATTAGCCAGCACGCTTGAATCAGGCTGGTTAAACATCGAGTCATTACGACAGTTATCTCTCACCCGTCACGACGAACGATTTTTGCGCGAACTGCACAAAAACACCATGGCACATCAGGTAGTTGGGTATCCTTTCCGATGTCCAAAGCATAATAACTTTATTTTATTGTTCAGCAGCAATAACCCGGAAGGGTTTTCGCAACAACAGGAAGAACTGATTCGTGCCTTAGCCAAATTAATGGCCGATGCCATTATCGCGGGTATGGATCAACCGGCCAACAACGATTTTATTGTGGGTGACATTCAGCCGATTCAATAACATAAACAGGCAGCACATCCCAGGTTCCCATGGGTTACATCGTGGGAATCTGCTTAATCACCAACAGTGAGTGGCGTATATGCAGTTGTCCGCTATAGCCGTTATAGTCAACATCGCGCTCAAGATCGCCGGATAGCTGATAGACACCCCACTCGCTTGAGCCTGAAAACTTCTGAGGGTTTTGCTTCAGATAGTGCAGAGCTTGTTCAGCATCCGTAAACGCCAAACCTCCTGGATATTGGCCCCAAAACATAGGGCCAAACTTCAGTACCTGCTTCTGCTGTGCCAGAGCCTGCTGATAAGAGCCGTCACCTAACGTGTAGATCGGTGTGCGGATATCCTCTCTCACTACCGGTGTTAATGCATCTTTAACACCCAGCCAGATAACAATCGCAAATGTGATGGCGAATAACGCTACATACTTTAGAAATTTCATTCCACTCTCGTTTTAAGAATAATTCTCAACTATTATATTTCTGTCATCATAACCCGTTATCCTGAACATCGTTACTACGGCTGTGTATTTTTTCTAAGGAGTGCTCCGAGTGTCGTTAATTGATCGCTGGTTTCAACCAGCTCATGCCAGCGCCCTGGCTGTTTTTCGTATTGGCCTGGGCTTAATTTTGCTATTGGACATGATTCGCTACGGCTTTCATCTCGACATTGAGCGTTATTATCAGGAGCCTGATTTTTTATTTTATTACTGGAACATTGACTGGATTCAGCCACTGTCTTCATCTGGCATGCAATGGTTGTATGCGTTACTGGCCATCGTATCTCTGGGGGTCACGCTCGGATTGTTTTATCGCGCCAGCATGATGGTGTTTATCCTTGGTTTTACCTATACCTTTTTGCTCGATGAATCGCGCTATTTAAATCATTTTTATATGGTCTGGTTGTTTGCTGTACTGATGTTATTTATGCCAGCCAACCGAATATGGTCGATTGACAGCTGGCGTAAATCGCCAAAAGACCAGACAGTTCCCGCCTGGTGTTATTGGCTGTTAATTTTTCAGCTTGAAGTTATCTTAATTTATGCCGGACTGGTTAAACTTAATCCTGATTGGTTAGCACTGGAGCCATTAAGAACCTGGTTATCTTACCGCAGCCACATGCCATTTTTTGGCGAGTTATTTGTACAAGACTGGGCTGTTGCCACCGCCGCTTATGGTGTCATTGGCCTGCATTTATTGGGCGCACCATTGTTATTATGGAAACCTGCCCGCATCTGGGTAATGTTGGTTTATGCCGCGTTTCACACCCTCAATCACTTTGTCTTTACCATTGGTATTTTCCCGTGGATGACACTGTTCACCAGCTTATTGGTGTTCGGTCCTGACTGGCCGTTGCGCTTTTGGGCAACCATTAAACGCCAGCCGTTCTTCGCTGAGAGCGGTACAGAACAATTAGCTCAGAACTATCAAAAAAGTCGCTGGATTGTGACGGCAATTGTTGTCTGGAGTTTGTGTCAGGTGCTTATCCCGCTGCGGCATTTGGCTTACCCCAGTGATGTCGCCTGGAGTGAAGAAGGCCACCGTTTTGCCTGGCGAATGAAGCTTCGCAGTAAACACGGGCACAGTGATTTTTTAATTCATTACAAGAATGGCGAAACGTATCGTGTTTACCCACAACAACACTTAAATAAACGCCAGGTACACCGCATGCCTTGCCAGCCCGATATGATCTGGAAATTTGCCCGTTTTCTGGAGCAACATTACAGTAACGGCCGCCCATCTTTAGCATCAGACAACCCGATTGTTTCCATTACAACCAACTCAGTATGCTCACTGAATGGTCGCCCACGACAGCGTATCGTTTCGCCAACCACTAATCTGTTGAGTGTCGATTATAATATCACGCCGACCGAGTGGATCTTACCGCTGACAACACCACTACCGAGCCGATAATTCTGAGAGGTAAATTCTGTGAGCAACGCTGAGAACCAGAATCAACAGGAGATGATCATTGTCTACGACGGTGAATGTCCGGTGTGCCAGCATTTTGTCCGAGGCATTCGTTTGCGTCAGCTCAGCGGACAACTAGAGCTGATCAGCGCTCGTGAGCAAGATCGTCCGGAAGTACAGTGGCTGCAGGATCAGGGGGTTAACCTGAATGACAACATGGCGGTGATTTATCAGGATACGATGGTTCAGGGCGCCGAAGCCATCACCTGGCTGACGGCCATGACCAGCCCATCACATCACCTTAACCGCCTGCTGTTTTTCTTTTTCCGTTCCCCGGCTTTAGGCAAAGTTTTGTATCCGGTATTACGCAATGGACGCCTGTTGTTATTGCGACTCTTAGGGCGCAAAGCCATTCAGGTGAAGGAATAAATCAACACAATAGAAACAACACAAAAAAACACCACCGCCAACGGGGAGCAATGCCACTTGCGTAATAACATCAATCCACCGACCGCAACAGCAAGATCCCAGACATTAACGATGGAACTACTGATCACGGGTGTAACCAACGTCGCCAGCAATAAGCCCACAACCGCGGCATTGACCGTTACCAGCGCCTGACGCACGGCCACTTTTTCAGAAAGCTGAGCCCAGAAAGGCAACACGCCCAATAACAATAAAAACCCCGGCAGGAAAATTGCCATTATAGCGACCAATGCCTGGAGGGCTGGTGTCGCTCCGGCTGGTACTAAAGCTCCTAAATACGCAGCAAAAGTAAACAAAGGGCCTGGTACCGCCTGGGCGGCACCATAACCCGCCAGAAAAGCTTCATTTGTAAGATGGCCGACAGCTACAGTGCTACTTTCCAACAAAGGCAACACCACATGACCGCCGCCAAATACCAATGCGCCGGCCTGATAGAAATCCCGGGCCATCACCAACACACCGTATTGATTCAAGACGGGTAATGTCAGCAGCAACAAAAGCGTAAACAACAACAGGAATATACTGCCCAGTTTACGACCGTAGTTCAGTGTTAATAACGCCGAAGCCTGCGCCTCAACACTGGGTTTTAAAATAAAGCCAACAACCGCAGCCAGAAGAATCATCAGGATTTGTGTCAGCGCTACTGAGATACCCAAAGCAACACCGTCCATGAAAGTCATCAGCAATAAACCACTGGCAACCATCAGCGCAATAGCTCGTGTTAGCCAGGTTTGACACAACTTCTGGGCCATTCCCCAAACGGCATCGGTGACAATCACCACCGCCACCAGTTTTAATCCATGAATAACACTGGTTAACCAGTCACCTTCGATGCTTGTCATCAATCCGGCAGCAACAAATAACACCAGAGCTGACGGCAACGTGAAACCCACAAAGGCGCTGATAGCGCCTCGCCAGCCTGCTCGGGTTAAGCCCAGCGCAAAACCCAGCTGGCTACTGGCTGGCCCGGGTAAAAACTGACACACCGCCAATAATTGTGCGTAGTGAGCGTCGCTGAGCCAGCGTCGACGTTCAACCAGCTCTTTATGAAAGTAGCCCAGGTGAGCAACCGGGCCACCAAACGAGGTGCAGCCCAGCTTGAGAAACGTGATAAAAACTTCCAGCCAAGTACCGGAAGTGTCAGCCGAAGAAGGAGAGTCTGAAGAAGCCATAGCCATCATTGGTTAAATGATCCGGCGGCTAATGTAACAATACCTCATGGCAAAGCAACTATCTCCGCAACAACTATCCCCATCCCCGCAGACACTATCCCCGCAGCAACTGGCTCAACTGTTGCTGTAGCTGAGCGGCCAGCTCCTGATTGGTCAACTGCCCTGCTTGCTGATCAAAGTGATCGAAGAATGACGGCAATGAGAAGCTGCCTTTCACGTCCAGCGCAAAATAAGGCGCCGATCCAACGGCCTGATTCAGGACGTTTTGTGCACCGCCCGGCCCTGGTGATGTCGCCAACAAAACAGCGGCTTTGTTCTGATAAACATCACGATCAATGCGTGAAGCCCAGTCAAAAATATTTTTATACGCCGCCGTGTATGACCCGTTGTGCTCGGCATATGCAATCAGCAGTACATCCGCTTGCGCAATTTTTTCCCGAAAAGCATGAGCCGGAGCAGGAATACCGCCCTGCTCTTCACGGTCTGCGCTGTAAATCGGCATTTCGAAGTCGTTAAGGTCCAATACTTCATAACTGGCATCCGACTGCTGAGCCAATTGTTCTGCGGCGGCTAACTGCTCTGCGGCATAAGTCACCAGTGTTTTGTTGATTGATTGGCTCGAGTTGCTGGCGGCAAAAGCTAATATTTTCATGGCTTGCTCCTGAGTAATGAATATTCGATCTGGGGTTACTATAAATTGACCTTGATTGAAGATTAATAGCCGCAATAAAGAATGATTATTTCCATATGACTCCCAATAAACCCATAATGACTGGACTAACACTCAGGCAGCCAGAGCAACACGATGAATTACAACCCACATTTATTAGACGGCATGGTGATATTCTCGCAAGTCGCGGCTGCCGGCAGTTTCACCCTTGCCGCAGAGCATACCGGCCATTCAACGTCGTACATCAGCAAAGAAATCAACAAGCTGGAACAGCGCTTGGGAGTACGACTGATGAACCGCACGACGCGTTCACTCAGCCTGACAGCAGAAGGCGAGCTGTATCTGCAGCAATGCCAGCAGATCATTGCCGATGCCAATCAGTTGATTACGGCTTTGGCCGGCCAACAGCAGCAGGCGTCGGGCAATTTACGCATCAGCTGCCCGGCGAGTTTTGGTGGTGCACAGATGCAGCCGGTATTCGCAGATTTTTTACGCCAATACCCCCACATCACCCTGGAACTGGATATCAGCAACCGCAAAGTCGATGTCATCGCGGAAGGGTTTGACATTGTGATTCGGGCAACCCCACAACTGGAAGATTCCAGTCTGATCAGCCGTAGAGTCATGCAGTCCCGTGGCATCACACTGGCTTCTCCCGCTTATTTGTTACGCAAAGGCAAACCTGAGAAGCCAGAGCAACTGGCCGATAATCATCCGGATCAGCACGAGTGCATTACTTACAGCCACTTGAAACAACCCAGACTTTGGCACTACCAAAATCGTTATGGCAAAGATATTCAGGTTGCCGTAAACAGCCGGGTATTAACTAACGGCTCCGAAATGATTTTGTCCTTATGCCAACAAGGCCAGGGGATTGCCCGCCTGCCGGACTTTCTATTGGCCGACCAGCTACAAACGGGCGAGCTGGTGGAATTATTTCCGGATTATCAGGATTTATCGATTGATGTTTTTTTGATTTACCCCAGCCGAAAACACTTATCAGCTAAGGTGCGTGCGTTTATTGATTTTGTGGCCGAGCGATTTAATCCTGATGCGCATCAGTGAACATGACTTCAGTCGTCAACGTTTTCATCTGGTATAATCCGACGCTTAAATTTCAAAATGCTCAACTCAAACAACAATAATGAAATACGACAACCTGATCCCCCTCTCTAAAGACTTGCTTCATCCTAAATACATCGGTGCCTGGCTGATGGTGTTTATTATGTGGCTGATCGCCTGGCTACCCCTTTCAAGCAAACAATCGCTGGGCAAAAAGCTGGGCAGCGTTTTGTATCGACGCATGAAAGCCAGAACCCGGATTGGCCGTAAAAATCTGACCGCTTGCTTTCCGGATAAGTCCCCCGAAGAAATTGAACGGCTGTTGGAAGAGAACATGCAGCAAATGACCATCGGAGCGCTGGAAGGACCACATGCCTGGTGGCGTGATATGAAGCCCCATGCAAAAACCGTTAATGTCATTGGTTTAGAAAAGCTGATGGCCGCTCAGGCTAAAGGTAACGGTGTATTAATTATGGGGGGGCACTTTGCCGCAGTGGATTTTATTATTCCGTTAATTGCAGCCAAAGTGACAGATCGTTTTCATCTGGCCTATATGTATCGCCCACACGACAACCCGGTGATTGATCGCATGATCGTCAATGGCCGTAATCGTCACGATGTGATGGGTTTTACCAAACGCCAATTAAAAGACATGATTCAGTTTCTGAAAGACGGTGGCATGACCTGGTATGGCTGCGACCAGAACTTCAGCAAAAGCTCAGATCGCTTCGCCCCTTTTTTTGGTGTTCAGGCCGCTAATATTTCAACCCCCAGCTGGATTGCCCAGGAAAGTGGTGCCGCAGTCGTATTTATGCGTATGCACCGACTGGAGAACGGTGGCTATGAATTTGAGATCAGTGATGAGCTGCCTGACTTTGGTAAAGATCCTCAAGCCGATTGTGAGGCCTGGAACAAAGAGCTGGAAAATGCGGTTCGGATGCGTCCAAGTCAGTATTTCTGGGTGCATAAACGCTTTAAAAAACGCCCTCCAGGCGAAGCGCCGTTTTATTGATTCAGTGCAATCAAACGGTATCATTGCCAAATCCGTAACACACTGTTGCCTTCATGTAAGACTTTTATTCGTAAACTTTGGATATTATGGTCTTTGACACAATATCCAATTCGTTGCGATTCCCGACATGAAAGTCAATCATCACATTCCATTCCAGACAGCCATGCTAAAACCCCAATACTGGGGAGCATGGCTCGTCGTCTTTTTTATGTGGCTTATTTCGTTTCTCCCCCTTCGTGTCAAACATGCCCTCGGCAACGTGCTGGGGACACTGCTATACCTCACAATGAAGGGTCGTACTAAGATTGGCCGCAAAAATCTCAGCGCGTGTTTTCCGGAGAAAACACCTGACGAAATCGAAACATTATTGAAAGAAAACATGCAACAAATGGCGATTGGCGCTTTGGAATGTACCCACGCCTGGTGGGCCGATATGCGCCCTTATATCTCCAAAGCCAACATTATCGGCATTGAAAATTTGCTTGAACCTCTCAGTCGCGGCCAGGGCGTGTTAATGATGGGCGGGCATTTCGCCGCTATTGATTTTAATCTGCCACTGGTCGTCAATGAGCTGACCGAAGAGAAACGTCTTGGTTACATGTATCGCCCCCATGACAACCCGGTGATTGATCGTATGATTGTGAATGGCCGTAACCGTGAAAATGCGCGTGGCTTCAGCAAGGATCAAGTTAAAGACCTGATCAAATGGATCAAAGATGGCCAGGTTGCCTGGTATGCCTGTGATCAGAATTTCAGCAAAGCATCGACATTATTTGCTCCATTCTTTGGTGTCCAGGCGGCCAACCTTGCCATGCCAACCTTGATTGCACGACGTAGTAACGCCGTGGTTGTATTTCTACGCATGCACCGTCTGAAAGATGGCGTCTTTGAAATTGAGGTCAGCAAACCTCTGGAGAATTTTGGCGACGACCCACAACAAGACTGCGAAATGTGGAACCAGGAATTAGAAAAAGCAGTACGAATGCACCCATCACAATATTTCTGGGTGCATAAACGTTTTAAGAAACGTCCGCCAGGTGAGCCTAAGTTTTATTAACTAAGCGATTCTATTAAATGTGCTTAGCATGCGTTACAAATACTCTTCAACTGTAGCGATATAGTCCAGCCAGGTTTTTGCCGAGGTGGCTGAATCTGGCTGTTTTAATGCACGCTGAAAGTAACGCCTGGCATCCGCGTAGTGCTGTAATTCAAAATGACTGCTGCCAGCCAACAACAAGGCATTCGCACTATCGTTATCTTCCAGGCCTTTATCCAATGCCTTCTGAATCAAAACAGTAGCCTGGGCATGCCGATTATCCTGAACAGCCAGACGCGCCGCGCGTAATAATAACGAGCCATCGCTCATTGCTTCTGAAGCCTGCGATAAAGCAACAATGGCGTCCTGACGCTGGCGACTTAATTGCCACGCAGAGGCCAATAAACGCCAGTTAGACTCCGTCATTTCGATATTCTGTGCCAACAGCTGCTCTTTCAGAATACGAGCGCCCCGCTCCGGTATGCCCTGATTAATCAGCAACTGAACTAACAACATCAGGTTCTGATCTTTTGTCAGTTTGTCTGCAGCATAAGCGGTTTCAAGTACTTTTAAGGTATTTCCCGGCTGCTCCAATAACTGAAACATGGAAGCACGTTGCACCCAATAATCTTCATTATCCGGTTTGATCGCAATCAGCTGTTTTAAAGTATCCGCAGCACTCTGGTATTGTTTACGCTCGTAATACGCCAATGCCAGAATCTGCAACCAGTTTTCCTTAGGCTGATTACCGGACTTTTTTTCACGTGCGAGCGCTTCAGGTACCCAGGTAATCACATTGTTGTAATCACCTTTAATATGATAGGCCATACCCAGAGTGGCGAAGGTAATGGGTTTAATCAGGGACTTGTCCTGATCTTGTTTTTTTTGTGTTTGTTGTGCTTTTTTTTCATCGCCCAGCAGCTTTGGCATCCGCGAGCTTAATGCGGCAATCGCGTCATCGGTTTTTTCAATGCTTAAATACAACTGCGCCACATTGGTCGCCAATGCGGACTCCTGACCAACGGCAAATACATCCAGTTTTAACGCATTCTCAAACTGCTGAATCGCCGCCAGTGTATTTTCCTGAGCCAGGTAAAGCTGACCATACAACTGATGAACCAGTGCCAGGCCAAAAGATGGTTTGAGGCGGCTTTGCAGTTTATCCAACAGTTCCTGAGCATTGATGTAATCTTCCTGCTGCAGGTATTCCTGCACATCATTCAATGCTTCATAGGTCGCCGGAGAAATTGAAGTATCCGCGGCCTTTAACGACACGGAAAACAGACTGGCAAAAAACAGGCAGAGAATAATCGACAATTGTTTCATGCTTAGCGACCACTCAACTTAAATTCGAGGGTTTGAGTTGCGACCTGAGGCACCGGCTGGCCATCCTGAAGACGCGGTTTAAATTTGTATTTAAACAAAGCACGGCGCGCTTCACGCTCGAACACACCGCGCGGCTGAGCATCAATAATTTCGACATCATCAACGGTACCATCAGCATTAATCTGCAGGCGAGCTGTCACATAACCTTCAATTTTTCGGCGTTTGGCTTTTTCAGGGTAAACCGGATTCTGACGAACCAGCGGAATGACATCACTGTCTCCAAACCCCATACCAACGGCTGCGTCCCCCAGGAAGGATTGATTACTCAACTCAAGATCGGTCTGAACATCGGGCATGGTAAACGGCAATTTCTGCATGTTTACATTCTGCTGATTGACGGACGTTTTTGGCAGTTGTGGTTTCTTTGGTTTTGGCGGTTCTTTTTTGCGTCGTTCTTTTAACTGTGTTTTTGTATCTTGCTTAGCACGAACAAAATCAAGAAAAGTGGATTCAGTGCGTTCTTTTTTCAGGTCAGCTGTACCCGACACCATGCTGTACATGGCAAAAAACAACGCCAGGCTTACACCACCGGCAGCAAAAAAAGCAAATAGCAGCCGCATTAATCGACCGCCTCGGCTGAAATCGAGATATCGTGTATGCCCGCCAGACGAATCTGATCCATGACTTTCACTAATAAACCCGTTGGCGAAAACTCATCCGCCTGAATAATCACCGCACCTTCCGGGTTCTCGGCTTTCATGCGTTCAATATTCGGGCGTACAGCACGCACATCAATGGCACGACGATCAATCCAGATCTCACCATTAGCGCGAATTGCCACCAGAATATTACTGCCCTTTTTCTCTTCGGCCGTTTGCGCACTTGGGCGATTAACTGACACACCACTTTCTTTGACAAAAGAAGTCGTCACGATAAAAAAGATCAGCATGATAAAAACAATATCCAGCATCGGTGTAATATCGATATCGTTTCCGTCTGCATCATTGTCAGTATGACGTCGAGCCATAATTTAAACCTGAAAACCCTGTTAATCTGTTGGCAGCTGTTCAGCCAGCTGATGAATGCCGCGTTCACTTAAACGTTTAAAGCGGGTACGAAAATACAGCCCTGTCAGCGCGACTACCAAACCAGCCATGGTCGGAATGGTTGCCTGAGAAATACCATGTGCCATAGCACGGGCGTTACCGGTGCCGGTGATCGCAAGCACATCAAAAACATTCACCATTCCCCACACAGTGCCAAGTAATCCCATTAAGGGACAAATACCAATCAACATGCCCACTGTCGATAGAAAAGCATTGGCTGACTGATGTTGGCGACTGATCATCGCACTGCGGATTTTACGCGCCGTCCAGCTGTTGTGATCACGGCGTTGCTGCCAGGTTTCAGCAAGCTTCTTGTTTTGTTTTGGCATATCAATATAGAAAAACCAAAGCCGTTCAAGAATCAGCGCCCACAGCAAAACACTCAGCAGCAGAATGCCATACAGCACCGGGCCGCCCTGGGCCATAAAATCGGACAGCCATTGCAACGGGCCATTTATATTGCTGCTTGCAAACATCCGTTACTGGACCTTTTTAGCTTCTTTTTCTAAGCGTTGCGCCATCAGCCCGGCAGACTGTTCGTCCAGCAGCTGAATCAAACGTTTACTTTGAGAAGCAACACCATTGTGCGCCAGCAATAATGGAATCGCGGCAACCAAGCCCAGAACGGTTGTGATTAATGCCTGAGAAATACCCGATGCCATTAACTTAGGGTCACCTGTACCAAAGTTGGTAATGGCCTGGAACGTTGCAATCATGCCGGTTACCGTACCCAGCAAGCCCAACAGGGGAGCAATACCGGCAAATAATTTAATAATCGATTGCCCGCGCTCTAGTGCTGGCAATTCACGCAACACCGCTTCATCCATTTTGGCTTCCAGCACTTCTGCTTCAATATTATCCGGCAGCTCGCCATAAGCCATCAACACACGGCCCAGTGGATTAGTATTCTCTGGTTGATCCAACTGTTGCTGTTGTTTTTTAACACTTTGAGAAACACTGAAAAGTGCAGCCAAACGCCAAACAGCCAGCAATAAACCAATAATGCCGAGTGCAATAATAATAAAGCCAACTTCACCGCCCTGCTTCACGCGCTCGATTAAATCTGGATTTTCTAAAGTCAGATTAACCAATGCACCCCGGCTTGGATCTAACGCGAACGGTGCAACACCCGATGTATTATTTAGATAACCTTCAATAAAGCCAGCAACCGCTGGCTGACGACCTAATACACCCAACTGTTGCAGTTCACTGTCGTAAGTCAGATAACCTGATTCGTTAATGGCATTAAATACACCAACACGAGTAATGATTTGCTGTGTCGCTTGGCCTTGCGCATCGATCACGCTGGCATCGAACGAAACAATTTGTCCATTCAGCGTCATTTCCTGCTGCAAGGTGAACCATAAATCTTCCAACTCAGCGATGTTTGGTAACTCTTTAGCTTCTGCCAGTTTTTCCAGATCCGCTTTGCGCTCGCTAACCTGCACCGAGGTTAAACTATCCGATAATACCGTTTGCAAGTCCGTTGCGACCTGGCGCACCACTCCAAACATTTCGCCTAAATTACCCACGCGTAAGCGCAGTTCTTCTTCTTTATCGGTTAATTTTATTTCGTTGTTATCAAACGTATTTTTTAATTGCTCAGCACGGGTTTGTTGTTGTTTCAGTTCAGCACGTGCTTTTGCCAATAAGGCTTTTTGTGTGGCGACATCTTTTTTGAAGGCCGCTTCACGCGCTGCGTTAATTTTCTTTTCTGCCGCCTGATACGCACTGGCATTATTCAGTAAGGCGTTTAACTCTTCTTGTTGAGAATCAGCCAGGGAAACGCTGGCAACCAACAGCAAAGAAAAAGACACAATTAATTTTTTTACCGTATTCATTGGTCTTCCTTATTGAGCCGTTACGCCGGATTGCACAATCGGCATGGGCAGGGTTAATAACTCAGGCGCAGCCGTTTGTTGCGCTACTTTTAATGCTTTGCGCAAATCCTGTTGATAAGCCGCATCCAGGGTATTCCAATCACGCGTATTACGATCCCAGATCCACGCCTCTGTGCCATCATTGCTCAAACGATACAAGGCCACGCGGCCAATACGCAGGAAATCGTAAGCGACGTTATTCAGCTGACCACGATAGGCTTCAATATTGCGACCGTAATCCACTTCGACCTGATAAGCCTCCAACACGCGACGAAATTTTTCCGAGGTGGTGACGTCCGCACGCGACATCATGTCTTTTAATAGCGCAACCCGGGATTCACGCTCATTCGGCAAAAACGGTGTATCCAGTTCAACAAAACTTTCCAGGTTATCCAGCATGCGTAACATCAATGGCAGCACACCCTGCTCTGTGCGTTCAATTTCACTGATTTGTCGATCAAGTGACGACAGCTCTTGTTCCTGATTGGCGACAATGCGGCTCATTTGCTCGTTGTATAACCGCAGCTGATCTGTTTCCGCTTTGAGCTGGCGGTATTCGTTCAACAGACGCTGAGATTCATCATCCAGGCCTTCCACTTTTTTCTGGCTGGCACGACCTGCAGCATCAGCACTGGCAATCGCTTTTTCACTTGCAGACAAGGTTTCAGCAACAGAAAAGGATGGCAGCGCCATCAAAGAGATAATAAAAGAGGCAAAACAGAGTGTTTTGCGGTTAAAAACCTGCATTGGCATAGCGGTTTCCATCGATAAAATCAGCATAAAAAACAGAGGCGGCATTATGCCGCCTCGTGATTTGAAATACAATTGATATAAATTCTCATTTATGATTTCTAAATGAGTCTGATCAGAATTCAGCCGTCTGCAAACCCAGTGTTTCAGCAATCGCTTGTGTGCCTTTGGGTGCAATAACCGCCGAATAGCCGGTCTGATTTTTCAGATATTGCTCAGTCACCCGAACCACATCATCCCAATTAACCCGCAGCATACGCTCGCGGAATTGCTGACGAATCATGCGGGTGCGTCCGGTTTTATCCAGATGAAATGCCTGCTTGGCTTCACCCGCTGGCGAGCCAGGACGATCCATACTGCCAATAATCCCCAACACAGCCTGCTCAACCAGATCTTCATTCGCAGGCTGTTGCAACAGCCAATCAATCGACTGGCGGAAATCAGCAAAGGTGCCTTCAACCCGCGGGTCGCGATAGGAGAAAAATTTAAAGCAACCCAGCGCCGAATCTTGCGAAGCACCGGCACCGTAAGCGCCACCCTGTTCACGAATAGCAGTATGCAAGAAGCCATTGCGTAAAATGCCCCCTAATACGGCCAGCGGTGCCGCATCTTCATGATCCAGAGTGACCGTCGGCAGAGCCAGAGAACAGAAATTCACTTGCGAGTCGACCATCCAATAACGCGCGGCTTCCTGCTCTGGCATTTGCCATTTAAAGGCACCTGCGGTACTTGCCGATACCGACGTCCACTGATCTGCAACACTGCTCAAGTGTGCCGGAGCGTGGTTTTCATCGTGCACCAGCAAGGCTTGCTGTGGATCGGATAATTGCTGATACAAGCCTGCCAATGCCTCACCGATCAAGGCCGGATTTTGCCGAGCCTGCTCCAAACGCTGCTTCAGGCGCAAGGCCTGCGGCATGCCACCCAATTCATTGGCAACATTAGCTGCCAGACTGATCGGTGATGCTGCCAGCGACATGGCTAATGCATGACCAGAGCCGGTAATGCCTTGCTGTTTACGAGACGTCGCGTGGGTTAATAAATCCAGCAAACGCTTGTCTTCATCAAAGCGTGCCTGTTGCCAGGTTTCACGATTCAGAGCACTAAAGGCATCGGCGTTGTTTGCCAGCGCTTTGCCTGTCATCACCAGGTAGCTTTGCAACTGGTTGCAATCGTCTACCTGACCTTTGATTGAAGCATAAGCCGACAAACTGCCCACCAGCGCGGTTTGTTTTTGCTGCTGAGCCAGGTAGTCGTTATTACCTGCGCCCACTTCGGTCCAGGCATGACTGAAAAACGGCAACCAGGTTAATTGCTCTCGGCTTAAAGTTGGCAAATCGAGCAATAATTGCTGATACAAAATACCATTGGTACCGGTCTGATATTCACTGACCGGCAGCTGTTCATTAGCTGAGTGCTCAGCGGTTGGTGAAACATGGCTTAATTCTGGCTTAACATCATCCAATGTCACCTGAGGTAAAACACCCGGATCATCCTGCTGCGCCTGACGCTCTTTTAATGCCTGAGTTTGTTCAACAATATTGTCTTTATCGGCTTCATTCAGTGACAACAAGTGATCCTGCAGCCGTTGTTGCTCAAGACGCAGGGCCTCTTCGTTTAACTGGGCATCCGGCTTCAAAGTAAAACGAACCCGGTGGCGGTTATTCAGTAATAAACGCTGTACTGCGTCCTGAACAAAGTTATCGGCAGCTGCTTTTTGTTTCAGACGCTCCAATGCCGGATCCAGATTCAGCAGGCTGACCGGATCACCGTAGTGGGTTGCCGCCGGAATGGCGTTAAAGATCAGCTGTAATCCATAAGGATAATGGTCACCACCAATTTCACGCTGATGCAGCTCCAGCTGATGCAAGGCGGCATCAATCATTGAGCGCTCCACACCATGTTCAGCAACCTGTTGTAACGTATCGAGCACCAGAGTTTCCAGCGCTTGTGCTTGCTCTGGTTCGCTACCCTCGATGCCACACATAAAGCTCATTTCACGGTTGGAATCTTCCAGACCACACAAAGGTGAAGGCGAGCCGCCCAAATCGGTTTGCTCCAGCGCTCGGCGCAAGGGTGACGCACTGTTATCCAATAAAATCTGACTGAGCAGGTTGGCCTCTAACTGAGCATCCAGATCGGTGGAATCGCCCAGCAACCAACCCATCACATGGTGGGTTTTTGCAGACAAGTCATCGCCGTCTACCCCATAGGCCTGCTCGACGGCAATGGGTGCCGGATAGCGCTTCTCAGGGGCAACACGCCATTGTTTTTCCTGGCGCTCAAAGCGAGACAACGCTTGTCCATCGATCTTTTGTTGCAGATCCGACACATCCAGATCACCAAAGGTCATAAAGATGGCATTAGATGGGTGGTAATGGGTTTTATAAAACGCCAGCAACTCGTCATAACTGAGATCGGTAATATCTGCTGGCTCACCACCACTGTTGTAGTGATAGGTGGTGGTTGGGAATAAATAGCTGGAAATGCCCTGCCACAACTGGCTGACCGGTGACGACATCGCGCCTTTCATTTCGTTAAACACAACACCTTTGTATTCCAGCGGCGATGCTTTATTGCCTTCTTCGCTGAATTCAACCCGATGACCTTCCTGAGCAAAATCCAGTGGATCTAAGCGCGAGAAAAACACCGCATCCAGATACACATCCAGCAGGTTGTTAAAGTCTTTAAGGTTTTGTGAAGCAAACGGATAAGCCGTCCAGTCAGAGCTGGTCATGGCGTTCATAAAGGTGTTCAGCGAGCGCCGTGTCATCATAAAAAACGGATCGCGTACCGGGAATTTTTCGCTGCCGCACAAGGCCGTGTGTTCGAGAATATGTGCTACACCGGTTGAATCATGTGGCATGGTGCGCAAGGCTACTAAAAATGCCTTTTCATCATGATCAGACTCGAGGTGATAATGCACTGCACCGGTCTTCTGATGTTCAAAATGATGAACGGTCAGATTCAGAGACTCAACCACCGTCGAATCAATCAGACGAAAGGCCGGATGACTTGTACCAGAACAGTTTTGATCAGACATAACTTCTCTATCAATTATTTCTTAAATTTCGGGTATCTTAGCAGAAAGGTAACGATTAACGATAAAGACTCAATCAAGGGCCATGAAATGACGCATTCCAGTGCTAACAACAATCAAACCGGGAGTGGAAACAATGAAACCAACGGCAACCAATTCGATTGGCGCGCGGAGTTCCCGGTTAACGACGAATGCATGTACCTGAATCATGCCGCGGTTGCTCCCTGGCCAGAGTCTGCCCGCAAAGCAGTGGCTAATTTTGCCGCTGAGAACGTTGCCATGGGCGCATCTCATTACCCCGAATGGATGCAGGTTGAGAAGTCACTGAAGCGTAATCTTGAACAATTAATCGATGCGCCCAAAGGCAGCGTGGCATTGGTCAAAAACACCTCTGAAGCCCTTTCCTTTGTTGCTTATGGCCTGGAGTGGCAAGCCGGTGATGTGGTAGTGATTTCTGATCAGGAATTTCCCAGCAACCGCATCGTCTGGGAATCGTTACAAAACCAGGGCGTAAAGGTAGTTGAAGTGGCACTGCCCTACTCAGACCCAGAGGCCGAGTTATTGGCGGCCATTGCGCAAAAGCCCAAGCTGGTGTCCATCAGTGCAGTGCAATACGCCAGTGGCTTACGCCTGGATATCAATCGCATTGGTCAGGCCTGTCGTGATAACGGCGTGCTGTTTTGTATTGATGCCATTCAAGCGGTTGGCGCACAAGCTTTTTCGGTGCAGGAGAATTTGTGTGATTTTGCCATGGCCGACGGCCATAAATGGATGCTGGGTCCAGAAGGCCTGGGGCTCTTTTATGTGCGTGCAGAGATTATGGACCAACTACAAGTGCGTGAATTCGGCTGGCATATGGTTGAAGACATGGGCAACTACAATGCCCGAGAGTGGCAATTAGCCAGCGACGCCCGTCGTTTTGAATGTGGTAGCCCCAACCTGCTGGCCAGCTACGCGCTGGAAGCCAGCACGGGCTTGTTATTAAAAGCTGGCTTACCCCAAGTGGAATACGCCATTAGTGAACGTGTTCAATATCTGAAACAAGGCCTGGCTGAACTGGAAGCCAATTTTGTTAACCCACTGCTGGACGAGCGTCCCAGTGGCATTCTGACCTTCCACTTTTGGGGAGCCGACAGCCAGAAGCTGTATCAGGCCTTGATGAAAACCGGAGTGATTTGCGCTAATCGCGGCGGAGGCGTTCGCTTCTCACCTCACTTCCACACCACTCAGGATGCGCTCGACGACGCACTGGAAGCAGTGGAAGAAATGCTACCGTTTTGCCAGAGCTAACGGATCGGGAGCGGTAAAATAAAAAACGCCATTGAATCACTTCAATGGCGTTTTCTTTAAACTCAACAAGTACGGAGCAAACGGATTACATCGTATGCGTTACCCGATCGGACTTTAACGCGCCAGCCAGGAAGGTCTCAATTTTATTACGAGCAATATTGTCATCACCGGTAAACTGGACACCAATACCAGCAACCTTATTGCCTTGAGCACCTTTCGGTGTCACCCATACCACCTTGCCCGCAACCGGGATTTTTTCAGGCTCATCCATCAGCTTTAACAACATAAATACTTCATCGCCCAGCTGATATTGTTTATTGGTTGGGATAAACAATCCACCGTCAGTAATAAACGGCATATACGCAGCATACAACACAGATTTATCTTTGATTGTCAGCGATAAAATACCACTGCGACCACCCATCGGATTCATTCTGTCTCCTGACCTTAATTATTATTTCAGCAATGCATTACGTCACTGCAGCAGTGCTCGCCACTGCAACAACAGAGACTCATTCAACAGCTGCTTATTGTGGTGGGCGGCACCGGATAACAAACCGCCCTGTATTTCCTGAACATTGCGTTGCAAGGTTATCAGCTTTGTTTTGTTGAGGGTAGCACCGTCACCACAGGCGTTAAGCAACTGTGCTAACCAACCACCATGAAGCAGCTGATCTTCTGCCACAGACAACGTCAATTTCAACGCATCAGCCAGAACACCGGCGTACCAGTGAATCACATCATCCAGCTCCATTTTGGTATACGCCGCCACTACTTTATCTAAAGGTGCACGGCCCTGTGTCCATTGGCCAAACAGATCCAGCCACTGCTGTTGTTGCTCGCCCAGGTTGTGTTCCAGCCAGAGTTGCGCCTGCAACGGTGCTTGCGGGTTGTAACGCAACGCCTGTGACGCCTGATCGGGTGAAACCCCTGACGCCTGCAGCCATTGCTGAGCCTGCTCGGCACTCGGTGCTAGCAATTGAATACGCTGACAACGACTACGAATGGTGGGCAACACCGAACCAAAGCGCTCAGCCTCCAGTAATAAGAAGCTCTCGCCCGCGGGTTCTTCCAGCGTTTTTAAAAGAGCGTTAGCCGCATTCGTGTTCATTACCTCTACCGGGCGAATCACCACCACCTGACAACGACTGATTTGTGGCGTTTGCGCCAGAAACTCATTCACCTTACGAATGCTATCGATACGAATCTGGCGGCTGTTATCTTCTGGCTGGCACACCATAAAATCCGGATGACTTCCCGCTTGCCAAAGCTGGCATGAGTGGCAGTGACCACAGGATTCAGTTAGCCCATCGGCCTGACCCGAAGAGTTCTGACACAGCAACCAGTGAGCCACCCGCAAAGACAACTCGTGTTTGCCAATACCGGCAATGCCGGTAAACATCAACGCATGAGGTAAACCGGATTGCTGCTGGCGCCGGACCAAATCCTGCCAAATCGGTTGTTGCCAGGGCAAAAGCTGTGACGACGACTCGGATGCAACCCCAGATATCATCCCTGCTGCTCCATTAAACGAGACAACTGCTGCTCAATTTGTTGCTGAACGTCCGTCAACGGCAACGAGGCATCGATGCGGGCAAAGCGCTTATGCTGATTGGCTAAATCGGAGAAACCTTGCTGTACCTTACGGAAGAAATCGAGCTTTTCAGTCTCAAAGCGGTCCACTTGTTCTCCAGCATCATCCGCACGACCACGAGCCCGGGACATGCCCAACTCAAGCGGTGCTTCTAATAAAAACGTACAGTGTGGTTCGAGATCTTTTTGCACCAACGCTTTTAAATTCAGAATCACTGCAGTATCCAGACCACGACCATAACCTTGATACGCCAGTGTTGAATCGGTAAAACGGTCGCACAACACCCATTTCCCTGCCGCTAATGCCGGTTCAATCAACGCTTGCAGATGTTGAGCACGAGCGGCAAACACCAACAACAATTCAGCCAAGTCCGACATGGGTTCATCGTGGTGTGCTTTTAACAGCTGATTACGGATGGTCTCCGCGATCTGAGTACCACCGGGTTCACGAGTCACCACCACATCAATATTTCTGGCTTTCAGCCACTCGGCTGCAAATTGAATATTGGTGGATTTTCCTACCCCTTCACCACCTTCAAAGGTAATGAATTTGCCTTGATTTTTCATAAAAGGTTCGTCATAAAATTTCCAGATTATTGAGCAGCAGGGGCTGAACGATAATTCTTTTTACGTTTATAAATCTGATATTTGCGTACGGCTTTATTATGCTCAGCCAAGGTGGCTGAAAAATAATGACTGCCATCCCCTTTCGCCACAAAAAATAAGGCATCGCCATCAGCCGGGTGCAATGCCGCTTCAATCGCCGCTTTGCCTGCAAAAGCAATAGGTGACGGCGGTAAACCTTTATGGCGATAGGTATTGTGACGATTACTGGGATCACGTAAATGCACGCGCCGTAAATTGCCATCAAAGTTTTCACCCAAGCCATAAATCACCGTCGGATCGGTTTCTAAGCGCATATTTTTTTGCAAACGTCGCACAAAAACCCCGGCAATTTGAGGGCGTTCATACGCTGCACCGGTTTCCTTCTCAACAATTGACGCCATAATTAATGCATCATACGGTGTTTTATAAGGTAAATTTTTTGCACGGGTTTTCCAGGACTCAGTCAGTTGTTTTTGCATACGCTGATGTGCCTGACGGAGAATCGCACTGACTTTTTCACCTTTTTGATAAACATAGGTATCCGGGTATAACCAGCCCTCCGGGTTGCCGGTTATATCAAGAAGATTAGCCACATTGTTTCTGTTCAGTGGTGTCACATCCTGCTGCAAATGCCGGGCATTATTTAATACCGTAAACGCATCATTCAGCGTCGTACCTTCGATAAACCGTAATTTATAGGTTACCGGCTTAGCACTTGCTAAAAAGCTCAGTAACTCAGCGCCAGTTAATTGAGGTGGCAACTGATATTCCCCGACTCGCAACACCTGCTGCTGATTTAATAACCGCGCCTGTATTTTTAATAATACCGCCGAAGGCAACCAACCGGCTTGCTGCCATTCCAATGCTTTGTGCGATAGCGTATCACCACGTTCAATGCTGATTAATACCGTATCGTGATTGGTTGTTTGAACATTCCAGATCACTGAACCCGCTGCCAAAGCGATGGCAAAAGCAGCAATTAATAACAATAGAATTTTTTTCACAGGCTTTCGCTTATTGTCTGAATAAAAACCGATTGAATAGTTGCGCAGAGGTGCTGCGCTTTTTCACATGAGCGTGGTGAAAAATCATAATCATCCAACTGATTTACCCAACTGAAACCATTCAGGCTGTTGCTGTACAACACACCATCAGAGTGTTTAGCACGGGCTAAATCAATAACTCCTTGTGATAACTCCATACCCAACTGCTCTGCCTGATCAAACAACCAACGGCGCGCAACGCCATTCACGCCAGCATTATCCAACAATGGAGTCACCAGCTTCCCTTGCTCAAGCACGTACAGATTCGACATACAGCCTTCAATCACATCACCCTGCTGGTTGAGCATCACACATTCCTGCCAATCGTCGGAGAATTGTTGTCTTGCTAACACCTGCTCCAAACGATTGAGATGTTTGATACCCGCCAGCAGTGGCTGCTGGGATAAAACAACCGGGCTAACCCCGACCTTGATCCCGTGGTGTGCGGCCAAAAACCCCGGTGCCGGGCGAATAAAAACACTCAGCACCACCGCTTGATCAGCATGATAAGCATAACCACGCACAGGCGTGTGACTGGTGGAATTGGCCGCTCGTTCAACCAGCAATTTTACTTGCCAGCCATATTGTTGATGCGACGTTACTACCGCCATCAATTGCGACACCAACAACTGACGGATAGCACGATCAATAATCTGCAATGAATCAATCGGGAAATTTAATCTGACCAGCCCCTCAGACAGGCGCTGACGATGCAGCTGCCACAGAGGAATATTCCCCTGCGCATTGATTCGCAGGGTTTCAAACAAGCCATCACCAAATTCAGCGCCACGAGCAACAACCGGCAGCTGTTGCCAGTTATCCACCTGCCAACTGGCCTGCAATAAATCAGTCTTCAAAACGTTTGATCAACAAACTGCCGTTAGTACCGCCAAAACCAAACGAGTTTGATATAGCGGCACGGATCTCCATTTTACGCGCCTGATGCGGCACATAATCCAGGTCACAGCCATCATCCGGGTTATCCAGGTTGATGGTCGGTGGAGCAATACTGTTGCGAATTGCCAGCGTGGTAATCAGGGCTTCAATGGCGCCGGCTGCCCCCAATAAATGACCCGTCATCGACTTGGTAGACGACACCGCCAGTTGGTTAGCATGATCACCAAACACCGCTTTAATCGCGTTGGTTTCAGCCACATCACCCACCAGCGTGGAGGTACCATGGGCGTTGATGTAATCAATATCTTCGGGTTTCAGTTCTGCGTCATTCAGTGCATTGAGCATGGCTGCCTGAGCACCTGAACCATCTTCTGGTGGTGACGTAATATGATGGGCATCGTCACTCATGCCCAAACCACAAACCTCAGCGTAAATCGTCGCTCCACGCTGCTGTGCGTGTTCCAGAGATTCCAGAATCAGTACCGCAGCGCCATCACCAAGCACAAAACCATCACGGTCTTTATCCCATGGGCGACTCGCTTTTTCAGGCTCATCGTTACGGGTACTCATGGCACGTGCAGAAGCAAAGCCTGCCATGCCTAAAGGTGACGACCCACACTCAGCACCACCAACCACCATCACATCGGCATCGCCATACGCAATGGTGCGAGCGCCATAACCAATATTGTGCGTGCCTGTGGTACACGCCGTAGTAATCGCAAAGTTGGGCCCTTGCAATCCATGACGAATGGCAATATTGCCCGCGGCCATATTGATCACGGATCCCGGAACCAGAAACGGTGAAACACGACGCGGGCCACTTTTCGCCAGTTGCGCATCATTTGCCTCAATCATGTTCAGGCCGCCAATACCTGAACCTACAGCGACACCAACACGGGTTTTGTTGAGAGATTCAGGAAACTGAGCATCGTTAATGGCCTCTTCTGCAGCAACCATGGCGTATTGCAGAAACAGATCAACCTTACGGGCATCTTTTGCCGTCATCACCGGGTTCGGGTCAAAGTCTTTAACCGCACCGACAATCTGGGTGCTGTAACCGTCAGCGTCAAAATGTTCAATCTTAGCGATACCACTGCGACCAGCACAGATAGCTTCCCAGGTATCATTAACATTGTGGGCCAGCGGGTTAACGGTTCCCATTCCGGTAATCACGACACGTCGTTTGCTCATAATCCTAATTCACTGTGTTGTTTCATAAGGCCGCTGTTTCAGGCAAGCCAATGTTTCAGAAAAGCCGATGTACACTCAGACCTCAACTGAAGGTCAAATAACAGGCACAAAAAAAGCCGCGTCCGAAGAGGCGGCTTTCAGACATTGCGAATCTTACAGATTGGCAATGATGTAGTCGATGGCTTCCTGAACGCTGGTCAGCTTCTCTGCATCTTCATCAGGAATTTCAGTTTCAAATTCCTCTTCCAGAGCCATAACCAGCTCTACAGTGTCCAGAGAGTCAGCACCCAGGTCATCAACGAAAGAAGATGAAGGCTTCACTTCTTCTTCTTTAACACCCAGTTGCTCACATACGATTTTCTTTACGCGTTCTTCAATGTTACTCATGGTTTTTTCCTACCGTTTATTAACTCTAATTGGCCAGTAAATGGCCGTTATCCCATATTCATGCCGCCATTCACATGAATGGTCTGACCTGTAATATATTTGGAATCTTCACCAGCCAGAAAAGCCACCGCTCCAGCGATATCTTCAACCTGACCCAGCGCTTTGCTTGGAATGGACGCTAGAATGGCCTCTTTTTGCGCTTCAGGCAAGACGTCCGTCATATCCGTTTGAATAAAGCCTGGGGCAATACAATTCACACGAATATTACGACTGGCAATTTCCTGCGCCAGAGAGCGGCTAAAGCCCTCTAACCCTGCCTTCGCAGCAGCATAGTTTGCCTGCCCGGCATTACCGGTGGTACCGATAATCGAGCTGATATTAATAATGCTGCCGGCTTTTTGTTTAATCATTGGCTTCGCCAATGCTTTGCATACCCGAAAAACACCGCCGAGATTGGTATTCACAACCGCATCCCATTCATCATCAGACATGCGTAAAAATAAGTTGTCACGGGTAATCCCAGCGTTGTTCACAACAACCGCAGGAGTACCATAATCCGCCAGAACATGCTTAATGGTCGCAGCGGTTTGTTCAGCGTCGGCAATGTTCAGCACCACCGCATTGTTGGCTGCATCAATCGTTGCCAAACGCTCACGAATGGCAGTTGCGCCGGAGTCGCTGGTCGCCGTGCCAATCACCTGATAACCATCATTCGCCAGGCGCTCTGCAATAGCAGCACCAATACCACGACTGGCACCCGTGACTAACGCCAACGGCTTTTGATCAGACATATTAATTTCCTTGAATTTTTTCTACGGCAGCCTGCAGTGAGGCCAGATCTCCACTACCTACAGTAGCCAGAGACTTATCAATTCGTTTATTCAGACCCGCCAGAACCTTGCCAGGGCCAAATTCAACAGCCAGCTCCGCTTTTGCACGCGATGCCTGCACCGCACCTGTCCAGTTAACCGGGCTGTATAACTGAGCCAGCAATTTGGCAGGAATTTGTTCTAGCGAAGCCGCTTGATTATCTACATTGTGATAAACGGGAAACTCCGGAGCACGCCACTGAATCGCATTTAATGCTTCACCCAGCTCCTCGGCTGCTGCCTTCATCAGGCTGGAGTGGAACGGGCCGCTCACGACCAGTTTCATAGCACGCTTAGCACCAGCTTCTTTTGCCAATGGAATCACCGCATCAACCGCGGCCATGGAACCAGCAACAACAATTTGCCCAGGCGCATTAAAGTTAGCTGGTTCAACCACACCGCCAGTGTCTTTTTCGGCTTGCTGACAAACGGTACGAATTTGCTCTTCATCCAGATTCAGGATTGCAGCCATACCACCTTCACCCGCCGGTACGGCCTGATCCATTAATTCACCGCGTTTTTTAACCAGCTTAACAGCGTCAGCAAAATCAATCGCATTGGCAGCCACCAGTGCTGAATATTCACCCAAAGAATGGCCCGCACCTGCGGTCACATTCAACGCCGGAGCCAGATCTGCGATCACCCGCCAAACAGCGGTGCTGGCAGTCAACAATGCTGGCTGCGTGTTGTACGTCAGGTTTAATGTTTCCGCCGGACCATTGCTGACCATTTCCCACAAGTCAAAACCAATGGCATCCGATGCTTCCTGAAATGTTTCTTTAACCTGGCCGTACTGTTCCGCCAGATCAGACAACATACCCACCTGTTGAGCACCCTGTCCTGGAAAATACGCAATTACATCGGTCATTGATTCGCCTTACATCAAGTTTGTCAGCATTGATTAGATGCCCCGGATTCTATGGGACATATTATGGGATGAGGATTGTTACAATAAATGGTCAAAAATGCACAAGATTATTGAATCAAATTCGTTAATTGATTGATTTACAACCGATTTAGTCTGACGGTTTAAGGCGCACCAACTCCGCCTTCAGCAAACTCAAGTCCACGACACGGATTTGCTCGATCAGGTAATTCATGGCGGCGGCAAAGGCGATATCATCGGATTTACCATGTGTTTTCACCACAATACCGTTAACACCCAACAACAGTGCACCAGCATAACGCGTTGAAGTAAAACGCTTCAGGACCCTTTTAAGCAAACCAAGCCAGAGCGGCCTCAAAAGCCAGGCGATGGGCGAACGATCAAACACTCGCTGTAATTCGATGGAGACCCAGCCAGCCAGACCTTCACTGGTCTTGAGTGCAACGTTGCCTGAAAAACCATCACACGCCAACACATCCAACTGCCCGGAATAAATACTGTCGCCTTCACAGAAGCCAACATAATTCTGAGACATCTGCTGCGTCAGGCGCTGGCCCGCAAGCTGAACCTCAGTTGTGCCCTTGCTGGCTTCCTGACCAATATTCAGCACACCAACCTGAGGCGAGCGCTCCCCCTGAGCTTTACACCAGGCTACTCCCAAGCGCGCAAATTCACATAACTGCTCGGCACTGGACTCCAGATTAGCGCCAAGATCGAGCATTAGCAGGGGTTTATCACGAGTTGGAATCTGAGTCGCCAAGGCAGGCCGCGAGATACCATTCACCATGCCGAGGACAGAACGTGACAACACCATCAAGGCACCGGTATTACCCACCGATATGACGCCATGAGCGTTACCATCACGCACTTGCCTTACGGCCTCAGCCATTGAAGATTGTTTACCGTGGCGCAGAACGCGCGCAGGCTGATCATCCATGGCGACAAAATCGACACATTCTATGATCTGAATACGTTGAAGATAACGAGAAAAATAGGAACGAGCACCTTCTGCAAATTCAGAGGTCATCGTTAAGATAAGGCTGAGATCCGGATTGGATTTCAGTATTTTTTTACAGGCTTTAAACGCAACGCGGGGACCTAAGTCCCCGCCCATTACATCTACCGCGATGGTAAACATATTAGTCGTTGCCAGTCTCCACGACTTTCTTACCACGGAAGAAACCGTCTTTAGTCACGTGGTGACGACGGTGAGTTTCACCAGTAGTAGGGTCTACAGACAGAGCAGCGTTGTTATCCAGAGCATCGTGAGAACGACGCATACCACGCTTAGAACGAGTTACTTTGCTTTTTTGAACCGCCATGTTTGGCTCCTGACTATCTCTATTTCTGTTTAAGCTGAGCTAGAACACCAAACGGATTAGGCCGTTTGACGTCTGAATCTTCTGTTGCCGTTATCTCCGGCTTAGGCTGTTTAATCTGACATTCGCTCTCAGGATGTGTCGGAAAGCTGGGTAACGCCAGAAGGACTTCGTCCTCTATTGTTTCCCAAAGTTCCAGACGAGCATCTTCGTCCAGCTCAACCGGCTCCAGTCGCCTTGGCAACTGTTTTGCCTGTTCGTCATTAAACACAAGCCCCAACTGGAAGCTGCTCTCTACAGGAAGAGTAACCTCCCCGAGACAACGCTGACATATCATAACAACTTGTGTTTTACAGCTACCGGTTAATACCCGATTACGTTCCTCATCCCGGTCAAATTCAACTTCACAGGAAACAGGAGCGACGCAGCGTTCAACTGCATCTAACAATCTTGGTAATTTTTCGCTGTCGATTTCAGCTGTAAATTGTTGATTTGCTTCAACTAATTTAGCTGCATCGACACGCTGGGGTAGCCTAGCCTCTGCCATAGTGCGCGACATAATAGGTATGCAAAGCTCCAGTGTCAAAATTATTTATTCAACGGAGCGATATCTGCTCCGCATATTAGGTATTTAATAGAAAATTAACGCAACTGCGGTGCTTGCCCGCCCAATTGCATTTGCTGCATCATTTGCGTCGCTATCCCCTGACCAATACTTGCTCCCAGACGACTGACCAACTCTTCCCACGGATCTGGCTGATAGGTGAAGTTCACCAGTTCTTCCGTGCCCATTTTGTCACGCGCCAGCTGACTGCTTGACGATAAGCCATCAATCAGGCCCATCTCCAGCGCTTGCTCGCCAGACCAAACCAGGCCGGAAAACAATTCAGGCGATTGCTTCAGACGATCACCACGACCATTTTTAACTTGCTCAATAAACTGTTTATGAGTGACCTTTAAGACACCCTCCCAAAACGCCTTTTCTTCCGGGTTTTCCGGAGTAAACGGATCAAGGAAACCCTTATGCTCACCCGCCGTATATTGACGACGCTCAACACCCAGCTTTTCCATCGCATCAACAAAGCCAAAACCTGAACCAACCACACCGATAGAACCAACAAGACTGGCTTTATCCGCATAAATTTCATCTGCAGCTGCGGCAATGTAATAAGCACCCGAAGCACCCAAATCCATAATCACAGCATAAACCGGAAAGTCTTCACGGGTTTGCTTCAGACGTTTAATTTCATCATAAACGTACCCCGACTGAACCGGACTACCACCTGGACTATTGATACGCAGGATCACACCCAATGCGCTTTCATCATCAAAAGCATCACGCAAAGCACTGATAATGGCATCCGCGCTAGCATCCTGATCGGCAGCAATCACACCATTCACTTCGATAACCGCAGCATAAGAAGAATCGCTTGCCGTCTTCTCCAGACCTTCCGTTGGTACTCGCACCAGCCATAACAACGAAAACAGGTAAATAAAGAAGATAAACTTAAAGAAGATGCCCCAACGACGCGTCCGTCGCTGCTCGCCCTGCACATCTAACAGGACTTTTTCAATCAACTTCCACTCTTTTGTATTGTTATCATCAGGTCGCTGATGACTTGATGAATTTTGTCCAGAAGGCTCATTCATAGAACGCTCATCCATTCGTTTTTATCCAGAGATTTAATTCTTCAATTGAGTGGCACAACGCCTGAGGCTTGCAGTCCAACAACACATCATCATCATGTGCTCCGTGACTCATCCCCACAGAATGCATGCCAATTTCACGCGCCATAGCCAGGTCATAGCTGGTATCACCTACCATTAATGCAGCCTCAGCACTGACCTGCAACTCGCCCAGCAATTCCTCAAGCATTAATGGGTGAGGCTTAGAGCGTGTTTCATCCGCACAACGACTGGCCACAAATTGCTGCCCAACCGGCCGATCATCAATCAACAGGTCAGCAAACATGCGATCCAACCCCTTACGGCTTTTTCCAGTAGCTACCGCCAATTTGCGGCCAGCCGCTTTTAAATCGGAAAATAACTCTGCAACACCCGGAAAAAAATCCATAGCAACTTTACTGTCATATACAAAGTTGCGGGCATATACCTGCGTCATTTGCTGCAACTGAGATGAATCGATCATTGGCCATACCGTTTTTAATGCCTCTGGCAGCCCCAAACCAATAATATTCTGCACCGCAGAATCTGGCACAGATGGCAACCCCACCTCAACACCAGCACGCTGCATGCTGTCGACAATTCGCCCGGTTGAGTCAACCAGCGTGCCATCCCAATCAAATATAATAACTTCGTATTTCAAAGATACGCCCTACTCTATCAATCCTGTTTTGTCAGCTCACACTGCGCTTTTGCTAAAATCTGTTGAAACTCATCATCCGGCCAGGCCTCCAGCTTCAGGAAGTCGCCACTACTTGGGTGGCGGAACTCCAACTGCCAGGCATGCAACAACAAACGATTAATGCCCTGCTTTTTATCAATATCCACTGCGACTTTATCGCGATATTTCTGATCACCAGCAATCACATGCCCTTCGTATTGGCAGTGCACACGAATCTGATGCGTCCGGCCAGTAACAGGCTCAGCCTCAATCAACGCGTAATGAGGGCCATGATTTAACAAGCGGGTACGGGTATGGGCTTTTTTACCTTCGTCATCGACAATCACCATTCGCTCGCCAGACTTACGCTCAATGCGCAATAAAGGTACTTTGACATCCTTAATTTTGCGATCCCAGCCGCCATGCACCAGCGCCAGATAACGCTTAGCAATACCAGCTTTATTCGCCAACATCCGTTGCAATGCCGTTAACACCGAGCGCTTTTTGGCAACCAGAATCAGGCCAGAAGTATCACGATCGAGGCGGTGTACCAGCTCCAGAAAGGTATGCTCCGGGCGCATTTGCCGCAGCGCCTCGATCAATCCCAGATTCACCCCAGAGCCACCATGCACCGCCAGCCCACTGGGTTTATTCACCACCAACAAGCCATCATCCTCATGCACAATGGCGTTTTTCAACAATTCACTCAGCACCGTTGATACCGGTGGCGGTGCATCGCGTTCAGCCACTCGCATCGGCGGAATCCGCACCAGATCATCCACAGCCACGCGGGTATCAGCCTTTGCACGCTTCTTGTTGATGCGCACTTCGCCTTTACGAATTACCCGGTAAATGAGTGCTTTGGGCACCCCTTTGAGTAAAGATAACAAAAAGTTATCAAGACGCTGGCCAGCGTTATCGTCTGTAACGGTTACAAACGAGACTTTTCTCGTATCGAGTTCAGATTGAGACATGAAGGTAAAACTATCACTCTGGCTGTTATTTCAATAATTGAAGGGCAGAAACTTAATAGGCTGCGCACTTAACTCAGCCCCTGATACAACTTGGCCCTTAGTTAAACGCCACTTGCAGACTCGGGTTTGCTGCCGCACACCTTTGCTGCTATATTCGCTCAGCTTGCGTAAGCCTCCAACGAACAAGACACACGGAGCAGCAAAGCAGTGCCGGAAAAGCGGCAAGTATAGGGAAGAAGCATTTTGGTTAAAACTCTTCCCGGGAATTAATACAGAATGGAAAAAACTCCACCACGGCAACTGAGCCAATTGCCAGCCCGTGCGAAGTGAGTTTCAACGTTGCCTTAAATCGTCAGTTTGAAGAAATTGATCATCAGCAACCCACCATTCTCTGAGATAAACCAGGCAACCTTGCCGGCATCTCTGATTAACAAATTATGGACAGTGTTGGTGCCCAGCCAAGAGCATAAGAGGCACCACTGCAACAATGGATCAGTGACCCGATTGGCGCTGACAAAGCAAAGCACCCATAAATATTTTGCTAAGCCGCACTGGTTTTCTCGGCCTTTGTAAAAAGCGAGAAAGCGCGGCATTGCCAGCAAGTACGTTGCCCTTAATTGAGCAAAACGTGCAGCATGAAAAGAATGCTAATCAACGCAACTCAATCTGAAGAATTGCGTGTAGCCCTTGTAGACGGACAAAAACTTTACGACCTGGATATTGAACCCGGCACTCGTGAACAGAAAAAAGCCAATATCTATAAAGGCAAAATCACCCGTATTGAGCCCAGCCTGGAAGCGGCTTTTGTCGACTTTGGTGCCGAGCGCCATGGCTTTCTGCCGCTGAAAGAAATCGCCCGCGAATACTTCGTAAAAGATCCAGGCCCTGGCCGTATCAACATCAAAGATGTGGTACGTGAAGGTCAGGAAATCATCGTTCAGGTTGATAAAGAAGAGCGTGGAAACAAGGGTGCCGCCCTCACCACACAAGTCAGCCTGGCTGGTCGCTATCTGGTGCTGATGCCAACCAACGCTCGTGCAGGTGGTATTTCACGCCGTATCGAAGGCGATGAGCGCACCCAACTGCGTGAAGCCATGAAAGGTGTTCAGGTGCCGGACAAAATGGGCGTTATCGTCCGTACCGCTGGCATTGGCCGCAGCTCTGAAGAGCTTCAGGCTGACCTGGATTATCTGGTTAATGTCTGGTCCGCTATACAACGTGCCTCAGAGAACCTGAGCGCTCCTTACCTGCTCCTGCAGGAAAGCAACGTTATTATCCGTGCGATTCGCGACTACTTGCGTCAGGACATCGGCGAAGTACTGATCGATACCCAGGAAGCCTTCGACGAAGCCATTGCTTTTGTGCAACAGGTGATCCCGCAATCCGAAGGCAAGTTCAAGCTGTACCAAGACAGCGTACCGCTGTTTAACCGCTACCAGATCGAGACTCAGATCGAAAGCGCCTTCCAGCGTGAAGTGAAACTGCCCTCCGGCGGCTCGATTGTCATCGACCCGACTGAAGCCCTGGTATCCATCGATATCAACTCTGCCCGTGCCACTAAGGGTGCAGACATTGAAGAAACGGCACTGAACACTAACCTGGAAGCCGCCGATGAGATTGCCCGTCAATTGCGCCTGCGCGATATGGGCGGCTTGGTCGTGATCGATTTCATCGACATGATGGCCAACAAAAATCAGCGTGAAGTTGAATCTCGCCTGAAAAAAGCGTTAGAAATGGATCGCGCCCGTGTTCAGGTTGGTCGTATTTCCCGCTTCGGCCTGGTAGAAATGTCGCGTCAGCGCCTGCGTCCTTCCCTGGGTGAAACCAGCGGACACGTTTGCCCACGCTGTAGCGGCACCGGTGTTATCCGCGACATCCAATCTTCCGGCCTGTCTATCTTGCGCCTGATTGAAGAAGAAGCCGCCAAAGAAAATACCGGTCAGATTCGTGCCATTGTTCCTGTTCCGGTTGCCAGCTTCCTGCTGAACGAAAAACGCAACCTGATTGCCGCTATCGAAGCACGCCATAACAGCAAAGTACTGGTACTGCCAAACCCACATATGGAAACGCCGCATTACGAAGTATTGCGTCTGCGCCCTGATGACAGCCTGATCGAAGAAGTCAGCTACGAACAAAAACTGGATGCCGGCGAAGTGGAATATGGCGTTGATATCGCCAAGCCAGAAGCTGCAGCACCACAGCAAACTGCTGCGGTAAGAGGTGTACAACGCAAAGCAGCTCCAACACCGGAAGCCCAGAGCTTTTGGTCAAAACTGGGCAGTGCTCTGACATCACTGTTTGAAGGCTCTTCTGACAAAGAAGAAAAAGAAACCGAGCAGAAAAACAAGCCAAATAATAAAGGTCGCAAAGGTCAGAACAACCAGAACCGTGATCGTAAAAATGGCTCAAACAATCGTCGTAACGGTCAGCGCCAGGACAAACGTCAGGATGCCCGTTCTGAAAAGAGCGATGACAACCGCAATCGCAACCGTCAGGATCGCGATGGTGAACGTGGTCAATCAAACGACAATCGCCGCAAGCAAAATGACAATCGTCGCTCGGAAAATCGTAACGACGACACGAAACGCAAGTCGGACAAAAACGAGACACGCAAACAAGAGCGTAGCGGCCAGGATCGCACTAACCAAGACCGCAACAAGGATCAGGACAACCAGGAAGGCCGCGCACCGCGTCGCGATCGCAGCAAAGGCGAGAACCCACGTCGCCGCCGCGAGCCACGCGAGAAGTCGAATGAGCCATCCGAAGTGGTAGTAACAGCCTCTGGTGAGAAAAAAGAAGCACAAGCGGCTATCGCCAGCGAAGCAACCATTCTGGAGACACCAAAGACTGAAAGCGAAGAGCGTAAGCCTCGTCGTGAGCGTCGCAGTCGTCGCCGTAACAAGTCTGATAAACCCGAAGCTGGTAGTAACTCGGAAGTGAAAGCTACTCCTGAAGCAAAAACGACTTCTGAAGTAAAACACAGTGACGAAGCACCAACTGCGGATGCACCGGCAAAAACAGAATCTTCGGTAGAGGCAGCAGCGCCAGAGCAAGCGAAGGCAGAAGCAGCGAAAGCTCAGCCAGCACAAGAAACGACTGAGACAGTCAGCGCCGAGCCACAAGTCGAAGCGGCTACTGAAGAGAAGCCACGTCGCCGTAATACTCGTCGCCGTCGCCGCCAGGGAGATGATTCACAAAACAGTGCATCAGATGTCAGCCAGACTCAGGAGACAAAAGCTCCGGAAGAAGCCAAAGCAGCAGAACCGACAGTAAAAACTGAAGCTCCTGCTGAAGTAAAAGCTGAGCCCACCCCCGTAACTGAGCAAACTGCGCCTGAAACCGAACAGCCGAAGGCTGAATCGGACAACTCTGATGAAGGCAATAACAAAGGTCGCCGTCGTAGCCGTCGTCGCAGCGGCGGACGTGCATCGAATGACCCACGCAATGCACAGGCCTCTCAGGAAACGGAAGCTGAGTAACATCAGCCCTCCCCGTTTCCGGGGAGGCGCCGCTTGAACTGAGCATAAAAAAACTCGCCGCAGCGAGTTTTTTTATGTCTGGCGTTTTGATTAAGTCCGATTAATGTTCAGGCAAATGAACATCCGCAAACAACGCTTCCAGCTCCTGACGGTTATGACAGTGCGATGCTTTTTCAACCAAGTCTCGTGTCAGATGAGGAGCAAACGCCTGAATAAAGTCGTACATGTAGCCGCGCAAAAACGTCCCTTTACGGAAACCAATCTGCGTCACACTGGCGGCAAATAAATGACTGGCATCAATCGCCACCAGGTCTGAATCTGCTTCAGGATCAATTGCCATACTGGCGACAATGCCAATACCAATACCCAGACGCACATAGGTTTTAATCACATCCGAATCTGCCGCGGTAAACGCAACCCGCGGGGTTAAGCCACGGGTTTTAAACGCCTCATCCAGCTTTGAACGCCCGGTAAAACCAAATACATAAGTCACCAGAGGATATGCCGCTACTTGCTCTAATGAAGGTCTGGGGTTCTGAGCGAGCGGATGATTACGTGGCACCAGAATACTTCGATTCCAGCGGTAACAAGGCATCATGATAAGGTCAGAGAATAGCTCCATGGCTTCCGTCGCAATCGCAAAATCCGTCGTACCATTGGCCGCCATCTCAGAAATCTGCATCGGCGTCCCCTGATTCATGTGTAAAGAGACTTCCGGATATTTCTGCATAAAGCTTTCAATAACAGGCGGCAAGGCGTAGCGGGCTTGTGTGTGCGTGGTCGCAATCGACAAACTGCCTTTGGTTTCATCACTGAATTCCTGCGCAACCTGCTTAATACTCTCGACTTTGCGCAATATTTCACCAGCCACCTGAAGAATGGCCTCTCCCGCCGGAGTGATTCTTGTCAGGTGTTTGCCGCTACGGGCAAAAATTTCCACGCCAAGTTCATCTTCAAGCAAACGGATCTGTTTGCTGATTCCTGGCTGGGAGGTATATAAAACCTGGGCAGTCGCTGAAACGTTCAGGTCATGATGCGCAACTTCCCAAATGTAACGCAGTTGCTGTAACTTCATAATTCCTCCGAGTCTGACCTTTTCTTTCGTTATAAAAATATAAACAAATATTCTTTTCCAGAATAGATGCCAGGTAATACATTTACACAAATTGTGTTTTTTAGAGCTACTGGTACTACTGTAGACCATTATCCATGGATATTTTGTTATATATAGCCTCCGGCGCACTGGTTGGCCTGATTGTCGGTGTTACTGGTATTGGTGGCGGTGCTTTAATGACTCCCCTGTTACTGATGTTCGGTTTCCCGCCCCACATTGCGGTGGGCACTGATCTTATGTATGCCTCGCTGACCAAAGCCGGTGGCGCCATCAGTCATCACAAACAAAAACATGTGGAATGGTCTCTTGTACGTCTGCTCGCGATTGGTAGCATCCCTGCAGCATTAATCACAGGCTTTGCTCTGGAAACTTTATTTGAAGATTCCGAGCAATACGGAGCCCTGCTTAGCAGTGCACTTGGGATCATGCTGCTGATCACGGCTTGCGTCATCATTTTGCGACCTAAAATTCAGCAATGGTCAGCCTCAACGTTTAACGGATCTCTCAGCCATCACCGTAATAGTGCCACCATCGCAATGGGTGTGTTTCTTGGCGTGTTCGTCACCTTGTCATCGGTTGGCGCAGGCGCCATTGGTACCGCGATTCTGATGTTGTTGTACCCGGCATTACGCTCAACCAACATTGTCGGTACCGATATTGCCCATGCAGTGCCACTAACATTGGCAGCCGGCCTGATTCATATGTATCTGGGCAATGTCGATTTTTATTTACTTGGGGCGCTGCTGGTTGGCTCACTTCCAGCAATTCACTTGGGCAGCCGCTTAAGCCGTAAGGTACCTGAGAAAATGTTAAAACCGTTGCTGGCAGGAATCTTATTCACCATCGGTGCCAAATACGCATTTTTCTAACAGGTCGATGCAGCTCATCAACCTCCTGCTGTAATCAACACGCGACAGAAAAGTCAGCCTGCATCCGGACGGAATAGCAGGCAAATTTTCTGAAGCCATCTATGCTCTATTGATCAAATACAAATCATGGAGATTAGAATGCAAGCAGAACAAACCCTCAGCGTGGATCAGGTTGCAGAAATTCTGAGCATGAAAGCGGTTACGATCAAACGCTATGCACGGGAAGGCTTATTAGACAGCGAGCAGAGCAATGGTGAATTTCGTTTTCTGCCCGATAATGTAGAAAAGTTTAAAGCCATTCAGGAAAAGCTGCGCTAATCAAACAAGCCGCACTAATCGAATAAACAACCACTCTGCCCGGCTCCCGATTCACCGGGCCAGACACTTTCATCAAGCTCCCACAACTGCTCCAGAAAACGCAAAAAGTATTGTACGTCCTGATTACCCGCCGTGTGCAGGAAAAAGTATGGCGTTCTGCCTTCTGATAGCCATTGCTTTAATTTCGTCCCCCACTGCAATAAATAACGTTCGTTATCAGGCCAATGACTGTGGCCAATAAACCGCACAACGGGTGAATGTCCGGTTGCAATCGGGTGAACCGGCATTCTTGGCTTTTTGGCTCGTGCATCCAACACGGCTTCAGTTTGAGCAAGATCGTTAAACAACCCCCGGCTATCAAACACAGTACGAGCGATGTGCAGCTCACTGAGCTGGCGTAACAACCGTTGCTCATTGCCGGACTTATCAAAAAAACCCGAATGACGAAATTCGACAGAAATATCCGCGCTGCTCTGTTGTTTAAGCTGTTCGAGAAATACAAACAGCTCATCCATTCTTGCCGGGGTCAATTCTGCCGGTAACTGAACAGAGATCACTCCAAAGGAGTCACCCAGAATCGATGAGAAATCGAGCCAGCGAGACTGATGCTGGGCAAAAGCCTGCACAAGATTCTGCGCATGACTTATTTCCCGGGGCAGCTTAAATGAGAAACGAAAATCGTCACCAACGGATCTACGCCATTGCTCCGCCCGCTTATTGTCAGGCAAGCCATAAAACGTCGTATTACCCTCCACGGACGAAAAAACCTGAGCGTATTCCGACAAGGCTTCACCGGCCTTTTGCCAAGGGGATAATAAATTGCCGCACCAGGCATCCAGATACCACATCGGCAAGCCCAACTTCAGCTGGCCGCGCTTGATTGCCTGATTAAAGTCAGTATCCATGAGTCATGTTCATATTTTTCGTTGTTAATAAACGCATTTAACCTGCGAGGTGTGCATTTGGATCATGATTTGTCATAATCCAACGGCATTATACCTAAAGCTTGTATGCAGAACTCAACCATGTCGAATTAGGAAGCATGATGACAGACACGCGCGTTGAAGATTTAAACATTGGTTCGATCACCCCACTGGTAACACCGGACCAGCTAAAAAAAGAAATGCCTATCTCAGACTCAGCCGTCGAGAGTGTTCAGCAAGGTCGCCAGGCAGTAAGAGATATTCTGGATCGCAAAGATCATCGTATTTTCCTGGTCGTTGGCCCATGCTCCATTCATGATGTCGATGCCGCCAAAGATTACGCACACCGCCTGAAAGCTTTGTCTGAAAAAGTCTCTGACACCTTATATCTGGTTATGCGTGTTTATTTCGAAAAGCCACGCACCACCGTTGGCTGGAAAGGCCTGATTAACGACCCTTACATGAACGACACCTTTAAGATTCAGGAAGGCCTGCACATTGCTCGTCAGCTATTACTGGATCTGGCTGAAATGGGTCTGCCACTGTCAACCGAGGCACTGGATCCAATTTCACCGCAGTACCTGCAGGATCTTATCACCTGGTCTGCAATTGGTGCACGCACCACGGAATCCCAGACACACCGTGAAATGGCATCCGGCTTATCCTCCGCGGTAGGCTTTAAAAACGGTACTGATGGCAGCCTGACCGTCGCAACGAATGCCCTGATGTCGGTTGCCAGCCCTCACCGTTTCCTGGGTATTGACCAGGCAGGTGCCGTGTCGATTGTTGAAACCAACGGCAATAACTACGGCCATGTTGTATTACGCGGTGGCGGCGGCAAGCCAAACTACGACTCTGTCAGCGTTTCTCTGGCGGAACAAGCTCTGGAAAAAGCCGACTTACCCAAAAACATCATGGTTGATTGCAGCCATGAAAATTCCAGCAAAAAGCCAGAGTTACAACCGTTGGTAATGGACAACGTTACCAACCAGATCCTGGAAGGTAATGACTCAATCGTTGGTCTGATGGTTGAATCCAACATCAAACACGGTCGTCAGAATATTCCGGCCAACCTGGATGATCTGGAGTATGGCTTATCGGTTACCGACGGCTGTATCAGCTGGGATGAAACTGAGAAAGCGATTCTGAGCATGCATGAAAAGCTGAAAGCTGTGCTACCAAAGCGCAATGCTTAAGCCATTGATCAGCTGAATATAAAAAAACCCGCTTCGGCGGGTTTTTTTATAAGTAATCAGAGCTATCTGAGCCAATCAACCATTAAGCAGATCATCTCGTAAACCTTTCTGTACCGGGTCTTCAGATAGCCAGATGCCGAATAATGCCTGCTTAAATTTCAGCCCTGTTACAGTCGACTTCGCTTCACCATTACGATAAACAGTTACTCCGGTATCAGGCTGATATACCAAATCGAAAATATCGCCCTGATCAACAGCATCCTGAAACGCAGCCACTAAAGATTCAATATCAGCCTCAATATCCGCGATATTACCGCCAGTAGACCGCACAAAACCGTCACGCGTAAAATCAGCCATACGCTCTGGAGTAATCAAGTCCGACACGATATGCAAACGAATGGCCATCGAATCATCAGCGGCAATAATGCCAGCTGCATCAGAGCTGGTTTCAGACAGATACAACGCAGTCACGTACATATCAACAAAAAACTTTGTACGGGTACCCGCGCCATTAAGCTTAAGAGATTCTTGGGAATGTGAGATCGTTTCCGCCACATCCACACCCGATACCTGCTTTGCATGAACAGTGCTGGCAAGCATGAATGCAAGGCCAAACGCAAAACGAGTGACAATACGTACCATGAGATTTTCCTTTATGTTTGTTTTTATCATTAAGCCGGAAGCCGCTTTATAGTGCCCGAGACCGCTAATTGCAAGCTGCAACAGGCAAGTTATTGTACGAAGGCACCACTTCTTTCAGGTAATGTCCTCTCACGCTACAACCAGTGTGGTAAAAATACAAGGCACGCAACAATGACTGCAGCAAAAGCACACAATAACACAGCAGCGGCTGCAACATCTTTGGCTTTACCGACCAACGGGTGATGGCCCGGATGCAAAGCATCCGCCAAAGCTTCAAGTGCGGTATTTAACGCTTCCATTGCCATGACCAACACGATAGCAAAGACCAGAGCCAGCCACTCTGACGTAGAAACCCCGGTTGCAAAAGCAGCAACAACAACAGCAACAGCGGCCAATAGGTGAATCTGCGCATGCGCTTCACTGGCAAATAAATGCTTGAGCCCTCGAAAGGCGAAGATAAAACTGGCAAGACGAGTTTTCAGCCAAGACATACGGTCTCCTAATGACGTCACATCCGCCCTATATGTGGCATCCCCCACACTTCAGACACAACAAAACCCCCAACACTTACAGTGTCAGGGAGAATCATGAAAAACAAGGGTTAACCACACACAGGATTAACGAAAATCTTTCAGGTTTTTGGCGACAAACTTAAGCGTCATTTCAACCAGATTTTCACCCGCATCATAAAAGCGATCATCAAGCTCAGCGATATCATCCGCGTGTTCGCTTTCAATCTGATCAAACATTTCGATGCGTTCATCTTCATCGTCCGGCACATTGCGGTCAGTGAAAAAATCGACCAGCCGATGTAGCAAAGAGTGTGTTTCTTTGGCCTTGATGCTCTCTAGCGCGAGCAAGGTATCATCAGTTTTGGCTCCAGCTTCATGATGAATAAACTGAACAAAACCACCATTTTCCATTTCGCGCAGCAGATGATCGATGCAAAACACAACTTTCTCGGAAGCACTCAGAGATTGATATCCCTGCTCCGCTTCTTTGTCATAAATTACATCGGTGATTTGCAGGAATGAGTCGGTCTCATCAGCGACATCCAATGCCGCCTGAATCTCCATGTTCATAGGGTGTTACTCGTTTCTCTCTGTAGTAAAAGTGTTTAAATTAAAGCCAATTCACCATAGCTTACCGCAATTTATTTGACAAAGGTTTTACAAAGAATCATTTATATCGGCCTCAATGGCGACAAAAACCCACGTCACCTAAGCCAGACGTGGTTATATAACGCTACCGCCTGAAAGAATTTCATAGTAATTTCAACATCAGCATTCATACCCTGACCAAGACCCAACACCAACGTAAACACTCCTAACAACAACTAAAACCTATGCAAACGTCTTTCTCGCAACGCTTTCCACACCTGTCTGACATCGTTTCGACCCCTATTGCTGAACTGCCAACGCCAGTGCTTCAGGCTTCAGAGCTGAGCCCACATGCCTTCATCAAATCAGACAACCTAACGCACTCTCAGTATGGTGGTAATAAAATACGTAAACTCGATTGGATTGGGGCGGATGTTCAAAGTAAAAATGCACGCCATGTTGTCACCTTTGGCGCTATTGGTACCAATGCTGGAGTCGCAACTGCCATGATGTGCCAGAGGCTCGGAGTTCGCTGCACCATTTATCTGTTCGACCAACCTCTGAGCGAAACCGTCAACGCTAACCTGAAACGCATGCAAGGCTATGGTGCCGAACTGATTTTTTGCGGCAGCCTGCTGCACACCATGATCCGCTTTTATACCTCACCGCTTCGTCTACTGCCCGGAAGCTATTTTCTATGGGCTGGCTGCTCTAACCCCCCGGCTATTCTGGCTTATGTTGATGCTGTGTTTGAACTGCAACAACAAATAGCAGATGGAGAGCTGCCAGAGCCGGATAAAATTGTCGTCCCTGTCGGCAGCGGTTCTACTGCTGCCGGGCTGTATCTGGGTTTGGCCTTAACCGGGCTGGGCAGTGAATTAATACCTGTGCGTGTCGCCCCATTAAAACTCGGGCCATTTGATGCCTGTACGGATTCAATCATTAACAAGATGATCCATCAGGGAGCACAACAACTTGGCATTAACACGCCATTACCACAGTCCAAACTGAATCATGCTTATTACGGCAAAGGCTATGGCCACAGCAATGAGCAGGTGAAAGACGCAATAGCCAAATTTAAACAATCTGGCATCACACTCGAAGGCACTTATTCAGGGAAAGCTGCCTGCGCATTTCTTGATAATCTACAAAGCAGCACAGGGCCAGTACTATTCTGGAATACCTACAATTCCAGCCAATACATACCTACACCCGCGTTAAGCCACCTTCCGGCTTCACTGACAAAGCGTTTGCAAAAAGGTGACTCTCAACAAGGATAAGTTAACGGTTCCTAGTCAACAGGTGTAGTGATCAATAGGTGTAGCGGCTAGCAGATTAAGCTTAACGAGGCTGGGGAAGAGGCCCTAACAACTCAAGAATTTTTTCAGCGGTTGACTGTGGTTGCTCCATTGGGAAGCAATGTGTGCCAGGGAATAACTGCCAACGAATCGCTGGATTCACCTTCGCCGCCCGGCGCGCTGATTTCGCAATAAAGCCATAACTGTCTTCGGCCACCAGAATATCGACTGGCACCTTAACACTGCGTACCGCATGCCATAGGCCCCGTGGATACGAGCCAAAAATACCGCCTTCCCAGGAAGGGTCACAACACAACTGACGCTGACCATTGACGTCTTTACTGGCCGTCTCAACGAAGGCACTTAACACCTCTGGCTGCCAGTTTTTATACAGGGACTTCTGCGATAAGTCGGCAAACATTTCATCGGTGTCCGCCCAACTGTTACGACGACGGCTGACCGAACGCACCAGTGCACTTCGCTTCCAGACTCCAGTTGCTCGCATGACTTGCTGACCCAGAATGATTTCTGGCGAAAACAAAACCGGATCTAACAAAATAATCCGCTTAAACAGTTCCGGATAACGCGCAGCCGCCAGCAGTGTCACCACACCACCCAACGAGTGGCCCACACCAATAACAGCGCCATCACCATGCGCTTGTGTTGCTTTGCCGCATAATTGAGTAAGGTTTTGCCGCAACGCTGCTGCAACCGAAGCCGCCATGCCCTGCCAGTCAGGCATCCGCTGCTTGGGTTGATCAGATCCACCATGGCCCGGCACATTGGTCAGAATCAATGGCCATGAATCTGGCAAACCGGCAGCAACACCACTCAAGGTCAATGCAGAGAAACCATTGCCGTGAAGAAAGTGAACCGGAGTTTCTTCGCTTTGGCCAGCACGAAAGTAACCATGTATCTGGTGGTCATGAGGATTGGTTGGGTCCGTTAATCGCCACTGAGATAAGCTTTCTGGCTTCAGCACAACATCACTTTGAGAATGAATGGTCATAAAACAACCTGAGACAGCAAAAAATGGTAGCCGATACTAAATTTGCTATTGATAAAACACCAGAGTAAATGTGCGCGTCTTGCCTGATGAATCCGCTCAAGAATCACCTGAAGGCTGGATTAGTCAAAGCGGACATTACAATAGCAGGAGCGATCAGTTGGCACAAAAAGCACACTGTTCAGATATTGCACAGAAAGGTGTTTGGTTTATGCTGAAAATACTGTTAACGGAAGAAACCGGAGTACTGACAATGACGTCTGCAAGCGCATTATCTGCTATCGAAGCCAATCGTAAGTTCACTCATCGCAAGGACGCTGAAGCCCGTTTATCCCAAGCTCAGCGCGACCTTGATGCCAGAGTCATCACACCGGAAGACTATCAACAAATCTGCGAAGACTGTCTGAAAATTATTCGCAGCAGCCAGAACTGATTTTTCTCAGGCTGCGACTGGGGTACCACTGTGGAAGCGGAAGGTCTCATCCGGTGATTCGATCAGCTCCTGCTCCAGTTCGCGGAACATCTGAACGCGCTCATCAATTGGTTCATCCGAGTATTGCGCGGCCAATCCCAAATAATCCTGATAATGGCGGCCTTCAGAGCGCAGCAAAGAGCGGTAAAACTTCTCAAGTTTCTCATCCAAGAACGGCGCTAACTTAGCAAAGCGCTCACATGAGCGGGCTTCGATAAAAGCGCCCACAATCAGAACGTCGACCAATTCTGAGACACCACCACCCTTTCTTACTGCATCACGCAGGCCAGAGGCATAGCGTGATGAAGAAATATGGCGGTAACGGATGCCACGTTCGGTCATGATGTTCACGACTTGCTCGAAGTGCAGCAGTTCTTCACGCGCCAGCTGACTCATCTTTTTCAGCAATTCTTCACGCTCAACGTGTTTATACATCAGGTTCATGGCGGTATTGGCGGCTTTCTTTTCGCAGTTGGCGTGATCAATCAGCAGGATTTCCTGCTCATTCAGCGCCTGAGCAATCCAGCTGTCGGGCGTTTCACAACCCAGAAACTCGTGAATTTCAGCCATTACTGCATCAATACTCATAGAAAACCTGCACCGCAAAAGAAAATAAAAAGCGGGCGGATTTTAAGGAAAAGCAGCACGGGCGACAATGACCAGGCGCAAGAATGATCAAATCCCCATTGCAGCCCAGCCCCTGCCACCGATAAAAGTACTATGCAGAATAATTTTTCTCGGCGCGGCGGCAAAAATTATTCTGTACAGGATCCGTGAATATTCCGCCTTCAAGAATAAAAAGAAAAACGCCGTATCTAAGAAGATAGCGCCTGCGATACTTGCCAACGCAGATCACTCAGATTAATCCCCAGCGGCACATCCAACCGCAAAGCCGCAAGAATGCGTGTCAGCAACGCCGTTTGCCAATGCTGAGTCAACTTATTTGCGGCTTTTCGATTAGCCGCATCACTGTCCAGCTGCTGCAGATTCACCAGAATGTTATCTAACGATTGGTATTGATCGAGCAAATGACCTGCGGTTTTTGGCCCGATTCCTTCGACGCCCGGCAAATGATTAGTACTGTCGCCGGTCATGGCCCAGTAATCCACCAGCTGACTCGGCTGCAGACCAAACTTCTGCTCCACCATTAACTCATCGTAAGTAAACCGATCAAAATGATTACGCACCTGAATACGACCGTTCACCAGCTGACAAAAACCTTTATCGGTCGACAGAATCATCACCGCCAGTCCGGCAAATGCCGCTTTATTGGCCAGCGTGGCAATCACGTCATCGGCTTCCCAACCTGCCAGATCAAGACAGGGCAAACCATTGGCGCGGAAATAACCACTGATGCTGTCTAACTGCTGCGTCAGTGCTTCCGGCATCGGCGGGCGGTTGAGTTTATAATCGGGCCACATCTGATGACGCCAGGTCTGGCATTTCTGTTCAAACACCATCACCACATGAGTAGCCTGAAATTGCTCAGCATTACGGGCAATGGCCGTCATGCAACGGGCCTGAGTGGCTTCAATCTGCAAATCCCCTTCCGGGGCCGCCGCGTAAATCCGGCGAATCAGGTTCATGGCATCAACGATTAATAATTTCATTCACTCAGCTCCTGTTGCCCCTGCCACAACTGATAATAACGACCCTGTTGTGCCATCAGAGCGTCGTGACTGCCCTGTTCAACAATCTGACCGGCTTCCAGCACCGCAATAATGTCGGCCTCAACAATGGTCGATAGTCGATGCGCAATAATCAGCGCAGTATGACCTTTAGAGACCTGACGAATAGCCTCCATAATGCCGCGTTCGGTATCAGAATCGAGTGACGACGTAGCTTCATCAAACACCATAATCGCCGGTTTTTTCAGCAACATCCGGGCAATGGCAATACGTTGTTTTTCACCGCCGGAGAGTTTCAGCCCCCGCTCCCCAACCCGCGTGTCCCAGCCTTTTTCGGCGTTATCGAGTAAGGTTTCCAGATGCGCCATACGAATCACCGCCATCAATTCCTCATCACTGGCATCAGGCTTGGCGTACAGCAGATTATTTTTCAACGTGTCGTTAAACAGCACGGTATCCTGCGGCACAATGCCGAGCTGCTGACGTAAGGCCTGTTGTGGCACATCAGCGATGGATTGACCATCGATGGTCACCGAACCACGATTCACGTCATAAAAGCGGAACAACAGCTTGGTCAGCGTCGATTTTCCCGCACCGCTGGAGCCGACTACCGCCAGTGTTTTACCGGCAGGAATGGTTAAATCCAGTTGCTGCAAAATAGCCCGTGGGGGTTGATAGCCAAAATCGACCTGTTGAAAACGAACTTCTCCAGCAGAAAGATTCAACGGCTGCGTGCCTTTGTCTGCCACCGTTGGCACTTCATCCAGCAACTCAAACATACGTTCAATATTGGCCATCGATGCTTTTATTTCGCGATAGACAAAACCAAGAAAATTCAGCGGTAAAAACAGCTGAAACATAAAGGCATTGACCAGCGTGAAGTCACCCAGTGTCATTTCACCGATGACCACATAATAAGCCGCAAACATCAGCATGGCCGACATCGCGATGGAGATAATGAGTGCCTGCCCGCCATTTAAACCAAACAGAGTCAGGCGATTTTTACGTCTCGCCTGCTCCCACTCGGCTAACGCTTGGTCATAAGCGTCACTTTCACGCTGCTCGGCGGTGAAATATTTCACCGTTTCGTAATTTAATAAGCTGTCCAGCGCCCGGGCATGCGTGCTTGAATCCGCCTGCGCAGCCTGGCGAATATAATGAGTACGCCACTCGGTCATTTTCACCGTGTAACCAACATAGGCAACAACCGCCAGCGCAGTGATCAGCGCAAAGACTGGCGGATAATTCAGCAATAACACACCAATTACCAGCGCCAGCTCCAGCAAAGTTGGGCCGATATTAAACACAAAAAATCGCATCAAAAAGCTGATGCCATTGGTGCCGCGTTCAATATCCCGCTGTAAGGCACCGGTTTGACGATCCAGATGAAAATCCAGACTCAACTGATGCAGGTGGCGAAACAACTTCAGCGACATCCGCCGCATAGCCCGTTCGGTCACACGACCAAACAACACATCCCGCACTTCGCCCATCAACACATTTAGAAAACGCACCGCACCATACGCAAGCAGCAATCCCAGCGGAAACCACAACCACCAGTTATCCGCCGCCGTGCTCTCCAGTGCAGACAAATGATCGACCTGATACTTCAGTAAAAATGGCATGGCGACACTGGCCAGCTTAGCCACCACCAGACACAACAAGGCTAAGATCACACGCCCGCGATATTCCATCAGATATGGCCATAGGCTTTGTAGCCAATGACGAATCCGCAGTTGTTCCGGTGCCTGGGTCGGGCCTTGTGAAAAGTGTTTCATCAAACTGTTACTCAGATGTGTTGCGATAACGGGCTGCTCGGGCTGGCATAGCATAGCAGAGCAAAACAGCCTATCAGTTCAGACGCGAAGAGTAAGGATGAGACGATTGTGATTCAACGGATTTACCACATTAAACGGGCATTACCGGAATTATTTGAGCTGGAGGAGTTAATTGAACAAGGGCGCGAACACCTGAGAGTGTCGGTTCCGGCACATATTCAGCACACCTATAAACACCAGCAAACGGTGCCGTTACCGTTTTATGTGTTAGAAGCCGGCTCAGACGCCCCTCTGGCACCAACACTGGTGCTGGTGGGCGGTGTCCATGGTATCGAGCGCATTGGCACTCAGGTGATTCTGTCGTTTTTACGCACTCTGCTGCAACGACTGGCGTGGGAACCGATTATTCACGAGCAGCTGGCACAAATCCGGCTGGTGATGATTCCGATTGTGAACCCCGGGGGCATGTGGCAAAACTCACGCTCTAACCCCAATGGGGTGGATCTGATGCGTAATGCCCCCGTCGACGCTGACGACAACACCTTTCTGGTGGGTGGCCAACGGCTCAGCAAACATCTGCCCTGGTATCGCGGCCGCAAAGACAATCAGATGGAAGCCGAGAATCAGGCGCTGACTCAGGCCATTCGTCAGGTTCTGAGTCACCAGAAACACGCCATCAGTCTCGACTGTCATTCGGGTTTTGGCGCAAAGGATCGCATCTGGTTTCCCTATGCCAAGCGCAAAAGCCCGTGGCCTAATCTGGCAGAAGCCTTTGCACTGACCGAATTATTTGAAACAACCTACCCTTATCACGATGTTTATCTGTTTGAGCCACAATCACAGTCGTACACCACTCATGGTGATATCTGGGATTATTTATACGACGACTACCTGGCAACACAGCCGGATGGGCTTTATTTACCGTTAACGCTGGAGATGGGCTCGTGGCTGTGGGTGCGCAAAAATCCACGCCATTTATTGCGTTATCACAGTTTGTTTAACCCGATTTTGCCACATCGGCATAACCGGATATTGCGTCGTCATTTGACCCTGTTCGATTTTTTATTATCGGCGGTACGCAGCATGCCGACCTGGGCTCCGACTCATATGGAAGAAAAAAGACAGCGCCATCATCAGGCGCTGAAACGTTGGTATCCAGACAGAGCCCATTCAAATTTACCGCCACAAGGAGCGTAAACTTGGGTAATGGCAGAGTCGGTGGAACACAAATGCAGAAAAATTGCGTATGATAACGCCCTGTTTTAATTGACGAAGTTTGGTTTCATGTTACGTCCTGCTCTGGTTGCTACGACCTTATCTCTGGCCACAAGCCTGCCCGCTCACGCTGAGTTTAATTTCGACATTGGCCTGGGCAGTGAATACCTGAAAAATGGTATCTCGCTGACAGAAGGCAAACCCGCCGTGCAAACCGGACTGACCTATATCCATGACAGCGGCTTGTATGGTGGTTTGTGGGCATCCAACATTGACCAAAAAGATAACGACATTGAAGCAGAAGGCAGTGCTTTTGCCGGCTGGTACCTGCCACTGACCGAAAGCTTAGCGCTGGATGCCGGAATCACGCACTACGATAATTTTGGTGGCGATGATTCCGAAGGACGCGGCTACGCAGAAGGTTTTGCCAAGCTGTTAGTCAATGATGCCTGGACCTTTGGTGTGCGCCAGAGTGACGATTTTCAAGGCACAGACGAAGAACACCGCTCTCTGGAAAGTGCCTACACCTACCAGACCGGAACCTTTTCCATTGAGTTCTACGTCGCTCAACACCGTTTTCTGAAAACCACAGAAACAGCCAATTACGGTGGCAGTCGTGATGATTATTGGCACTTCCGCGTTGGAGCGGGCCGCAGTTACAACAACTGGGATTATCGCCTCAAGCTGGAGCGCACCAATTTAGGTGGCGATTATGATGCCGGTACCGCCATCACATTCAGCCTGCATCGTTTCTTTAATTTCTGACCTGCCTATGCACAGTCGATGTCAGCCGGAGCAACTGTTATGACCCAAACCGCAGCTGACATCATCTTACTTCGCGGCTTAATCAGAAGCCGCTTCCACTGGGATCAGTTTCCCCAACAATTACAACAAGCTTTCCCGCAACACCGCATTCTGATGCCAGAGCTGGCTGGAAATGGCGAACGTTTTCAGGAAAATACCCCAAGTTCCATACACGCCATGATGCTGGATGTGCGCCAGCAAGTAGCTTTAGATCAGAGTCAGCAGGCTCAAATTCAAGAAATTCAGCCAGCTCAAAAGACTCAAACTGCAAAAATAGCCGAAAAAGCAGCTGCAGGAACAAAGCCTCCCGCGATTATTATTGCGATGTCGATGGGGGCCATGATGGCAACCGAATGGGCAACACACTATCCAAAAGAAGTGCAGCAACTGCATTTAATCAATACCAGTGCCGGACGGTTTTCCCTCCCCTGGCAACGCATGCAAACCCGTGCGTTTTTTTCCTTATTGCCCTCCATCGCTAATCAACAGCGATTGGAAAAGAAAATTATCGACTGGACGATTAATGTTCAAAAAGACGCGCAACTGACTCAACGCTGGCAAGATTTTTCACAGCAACATCCATTGTCGCTGCGCAATGCGGTCACTCAGTTATTAGCGGCCAGTCGCTACCGGGGCCAACCACACGCGCCAATTGATCACTGTTATTTTTATCACAGCCAGGGGGATCGGTTAGTTAACCCAAACTGTACCGCGGCCATTGCTCAGCACTGGAACAAACCCCTCGAACGCCACGGTTTTGCCGGGCATGATTTATCCATGGACGACAGCGCTTGGCTGATTAATAAACTCAAAGAAAATATTTTTTCGCAATCAGAAGTATTTTCCTAAACCAACAAAATATTGTTGTACCAGCCCATTACCCACCAACGGGCTATCGGACACTTCGTCATCGTATTGGAAGTGGCGCAAGCCAACATAGGCGCCCCACTTATTATCGGCCTGACCACCCCAGTGAAAATCGTAGGTGGCAATAACTTCCAACTCGGCAGAAAACCCGGCACCAGCGTCATAAACATCCTGCGTGGCACTGTTACGGATTTCGTCACGATCAATACCAAAGTAATAATCGTTAAAATCTTCCGTCTGGTATTGAGCACCAACCGTCGTCAGGATACGAAAACCGGCCACATCATCACGGCGATAAAATAACAGCTCTGCTTCCTGCGACTGGTGCGCGCCAGAAATATCCTGTAATACCGCTGCCCGGCCAACCCAGCCTGCACCTAAACGACGCCCAACCTGAAAGCCAATTTCCAACGCACTGTCACGCTGGTCTAAATCATAAGCCGACAGAACATCGCTATCGTCAATTTGATCATCGCTTAAACTGGTGTGAGTTCGCAGATTACCAATCACTGAGGCAAAGTTGGTACCGTCGCGATAAACCCCATAACCAATACGGTTGGCTTCAATAAAAAAATCACCATAACCGCCAAACACCAACAAGGCCGGATTCACTTCGACATCAACATCACGAAAGGCACTGTCACGAGCAACCGCGCCAACAGACCACAAGCCGGAGGCTGGCTCGGTAACGGTGTGCCAGAAACCGTCCTCACTATCTTCCGCCTGCGCCATGGGGATTACCGTTGCCATCATAAGGGTTCCGGCCAGACTGGCGGACTGAAGCGTTTTTGTAACGGTTGTTATTTTCATGAGTGGCCTTTAAAAATGATCGCTGCGACAAAAATAAGTCGTCGAATAAGTGACTGAATAGTTTTCAGACGCCAGTCACAAGCAAAAAGTTCAGATCAGCGATTTAAAACCTCGATCCAGCGCGGTTTAACCTGATCGGCTAACCAGTCACTGACATCACACACCGACAACTGGCCGCGCAACGCATCAATAACCGTCTCTACCGCCTGAGGCAAATCATCAACCGGGTAGCGATTCTGTTTGGGATATTGCTCCTGATAACACAAATCATCCGGCACCACTGGAATCGCTCCAGCGCTGCTGGCTTCCAGCATGGAAAGCCCCTGAAATTCATGTTTAGCCGTACTGGCAACCACCTGAGCCTGGTTCAGCCAGTATTGGTAATCCGCTTTTGATACCCGGCCATTAACCAGAATATGTCCGGCAAACTCATCTTCAATCTGCTTCAGTACTTCAGGCGTTTTCGGAGCACGATGGCCTAACAGTGCCAATGAAAACTCAATCCCCTGCTGTTTCAGCTGCCGCAAAATTTGTTGAAAGAAGTGTGGGTTTTTGTCGTATTCCCAGCGGTGGTTCCAAACAATTAAGTTCTGAGTTTTGGCAACCGCTGAAGTGGGAACAGCTCTGACCGGCACCGGCAACCAGCCGCATTTCTGCTGTAATTGTGCTGCCAGACCTACTGGTACCTGATCCGGTAGTTTTTTCATCAACTGCTCAACACCCGTAAGAAACGACTGCTGATTAAAACGGGAATTAAACCAGATCCGATCCGCTGCCAAAGCGCCATAGAGCTGCACCATTTGTGGATCTAACGACGAGTGTTGTCCTTCTCCGGTCGGGTAAGCAAATTGATTTTCGTGAAAATAATAATCGAGCGGCAAGTGCGCTAATGCCGGAAACAAACCACGAATGGTGCTGACATCCACCATCGACGTCGCCAAAATACGGTTCGGCTGCCAGTGCTGCAGCAACTCGGTTAACTCGTTCAGCCAGGACAGCGGATTACCACGAATACGCCAGCGAAAATAACGCCCGGGCAACTCCAGCACCCGCCATTCCACTCCGTGCTCGCCACCGATTTCCTGCTGCAGCCAATCGGCCCAATAAGCGTGACTGTCGGAACGATAAGCCGACAGCAATAGAATTTTCTGTTTCATGCCGGGCTTTATACCGTATTACCTCAGCACTCTCTATATTGCGCCAACAGTCTCTCTGCAGGTGCAACAGAAAGGTACCATTACCAAGCCGAGCCTGCCTGGATATACCAAACGGTTTCCTCCGGGCCGCGGGCGATATCTATCCCCATGTGAAAACCATACTGACGGGTCACGTTGTAGCGAAAGCCCGCCCCTCGCATTACCTGGTTGTCTGCCTCACGAATTTCGTCGAGTGCTTCCGACACTCGCCCGGCACCAGCAAAGGCCAATACACTCCAGCGGTAAGTTAACTGCCAGGTCAGTTCACTTTCTAATAACGCCATATGAGTCCCCTGATAACGCGCTGCCGGAATACCTCTCATATCCAGACCAGGACGAGCAAACGGTGGCAGACGCTGATCAGAATCAACCGCTTCACTATCAAAACGTACCCCCAAGCGCCATTGCTTCGCCAGCGGCCAATAGTTTAAGCCGGAAAAACGATACCAGTCGTAGTCGATATCACTGGCAATGGCATCACGGTACGCCACATAAGAGAAGTCATAATAATAGCCATCGGTGGGAGTAAACACGTTGTCACGCAGGTCCAGCTCAACACCAGCACCCAAGCCTGACGTTGTAATCTCACGGGTCGCCAGATCGTTAAGTTCTTGCAACAGGATACCCGTTGGGCTATCAGGTTGATCATCGAGTACATCACCGTCGAGACTCAGATCAGCATCCAAATAACGCTGAATCAGCCCTACAAAGATTGGTTTATCCTGAACCTGAAACTTCAATGTCTGAAAGACCGCCAGCGCTTCGGTTTTAATACCAACCGGCTTAGGTAACTCGACACCGCCGAGACTGTAATAGTCAACGGTGACATCGGCGACCCCGGCAGCTCCCCGGTAACGAATCCGCCCCTGATCAAAAAAACCCATGTGCCCGGCACCTAAAAAGGTGGAGCCGTTGCCGGTATAAGCTGCTGCAATGGCGGATACACTGGGTGGCAATAAGTGTTTACCTGCGTTCTCCCCCGACATGGCTTGCTTACGTGCCGCCGCTTCCTCGTCAGTTTCATGAAAAAACAAACCGGCAACACCCAACCCGGCGCCGACAGCCGGTTCAGTGATCACAATGGGAATCGGTAAGAAGCCAAACGCATTCTCCGACAGATATTGAGACATATCCGGATGCCCGTCGATTGGGTCAATAAACTGTTCAACATCCAGAGACCAGCTATTGGCCGCCAGAAAAAGCAATGCTGCGCACGATATACGTTGCCACAGATAACGATAAGACATAAAAGGAATTCCCTGAAGTTCGCGCGCGATCTAATCAAAATGTTGGCCAACACTCTATGCACTATCCGCAAATTCAGCGTCGGAAATATTGATACTCCGGGCTGAATTTTACGATCGTGTTAAAGACATCCACATGAATGGCTTCACTCAAGGCACAACTGCTGGCTACCTGATATGCAGCCTGATAGAGATCCGATTGCAAAAAATCCGCATCCGTTGGCAATTCTGATACCTCAGGACGAAACCGATAAGCCGCACGGCAAAAAGCCAGTGCAATTAATAACAGGCTTTCTTCAACCTGTGGCTCTGGCAAACCTGTTTGTGCCAGTGCTCGCTGTATCGCCACCACATCCGCTGAGGACTGATCCAGCGTGTTAATGACATTCAGAATCTGTTCATTGGTGGCCATAACATCCTCTCGACACAGGCATGACGCAGACCGCGAAAATCGTTACAATCGCCCGCTTTCCGCTTAGGTACTTATTCCTGCCAACGAGGTTACTGAATACAACGTTGGCATGTCAGCATTGTAACCTGAGTTGATTGCCTGAGCAGGCTTAATCGCCATATCTGATTCTTATTCCAATAATGCTCAGCAGCACCGTTTCGCTTGATTTGATAGAGGCCTGCCAATGAGCAACCCACCGATTTCCGAAGGCGCAAGCTTTGAATCTGATGCCAGTAACTTTGACCCTAGCAGCAGTGAGCTGCCCTCTAACGGCCGTGTTGGCATGGTTAGTTTGGGCTGTCCGAAAAATTCGGTCGACAGTGAAAAAATCCTGACTCAGCTGCAACTTAATGGCTACGAAATCAGCAACAACTACACCGATGCCGATGTGGTTGTGGTGAATACCTGCGGTTTTATCGACTCCGCCAAACAAGAATCGCTGGATGCCATTCGTGAAGCCATGACTGAAAATGGCAAAGTGATCGTGACCGGCTGCATGGGTAAAGGCGCCGATGCGGAACTGATCAAAGAAGAAAACCCGGGCGTATTAGCCATTACCGGTGCTCATGCCTACGAAGAAGTGATGGATGCGGTACATGAATGGGTACCACCGACACAAGATCACAATCCGTTTATCGATTTGGTGCCGGAAGAAGGCGTAAAACTGACCCCGCGTCATTATTCGTATCTGAAGATTTCCGAAGGCTGCAACCACAGCTGTACCTTCTGCATTATCCCGGATATGCGCGGCAAATTAGTCAGCCGTCCGGTGGGTGATGTGCTTGATGAAGCCAAACGTCTGGTGGCAGCCGGCACTAAAGAGTTATTGGTGATTTCTCAGGATACTTCGGCCTACGGTGTGGATGTGAAATACCGTACTGGTTTCTGGGATGGCATGCCGGTGAAAACCAAGCTTTACGATTTGTGTAATCAGATGAGCAAACTGGGTGCCTGGGTACGTTTGCATTATGTGTACCCGTATCCAAGCGTGGATGACATCATGCCGCTGATGGCCGAAGGCAAAGTGCTGCCGTATCTGGACATTCCCTTCCAGCACGCCAGCCCACGCATTTTGAAGCTGATGAAGCGCCCGGCTCATGCGGAAAACACCCTGGAACGCATTAAGAAATGGCGCGAGCAAGTGCCTAACCTGGTATTACGCTCGACGTTTGTGGTGGGTTTCCCGGGTGAAACCGAAGAAGACTTCCAGATCCTGCTCGACTGGCTGGACGAAGCCGAGTTAGATCGGGTTGGCTGCTTTAAATACAGCCCGGTTGAAGGCGCTAAGGCCAATGAACTGCCGGATCATATCCCAGAAGATATTCAACAAGAGCGCTGGGAACGCTTTATGGCCAAAGCGCAAGAAATCAGTAACCGTAAATTAGCACGACGTATTGGCCAAACCATGACGGTATTGATCGATGAAGTCGACGAAGAAGGCGCAATCGGCCGCACGTATGCGGATGCGCCAAACATCGACGGCATGGTGTATCTGAATGGCTTTCAGGATTGCCAGCCGGGTGACATGATCGACGTGGTAATTGAGCACTCTGATGAATACGATTTATGGGGCAGTCCACTATCAGCCTGAGATCTTAAACAACCGAGGCAAAATCAGCCTGATACCCAAATAAGAATGAGGGCTAAACGCCCTCATTCATCCAGCAGGAATGTTCTTCGCCGACCTGGCGCATCACCAGTAGCACCTGCCCTACGTCGATACCAAACTTCGACATCATGGTTTCGTTCACCACCACACCCTCAGCAACCTGATACATACGATCCGTCATGGTCAGCGATAGGGTTTCTGGTTTGCCAGAATCGTCAACGCCAGTCTGATAATTCAGCTGATAATCCATATGAATGGCATTACCGGAAAACTCCATGCGTGTGGCTTGTGGCACATCTGTGGCGGATGCTGAATAAGCGACAACGGTCTCATCCTCCATCAGCGGTGCCAGCGTCCAGGTACGGTATTCAATTCCGTCGTTAAAACGAAATTCTTCGGCTAAGGTGCCGACTCCATCGCTATCCCAGCTGGCAATAATCTCGGCATTAAAGTGGCGAATCTGCTGTCCGGAATAATCACGTACCACCCCATCTGCGCAAATCTTTCCTTCAAAAAAGGTGCGAGGGTTTAACTCGTGGGGGAATGATTCATTGGTCGACACTTCAACACTGCCACAAGCGGCTAATGCAGAAGACGACAAAACAAGAAGATAACGGTATAACATAAAACACCTATACATGATTTATACAACCAATATACAGGTGTTTTATTGTGAATACAGATCAGGCGGCGTAAAGATTGATCAACCAACCAATAAACAATACCTGGGGCACTGAGATTAATGGCAAAAACAGCGCTATTTTCCAGCTCTGAGTGGTATCCCGCAGCGCCATAATTTCAGTGTAATCCGTCGCGGCACCGGCCATCAGGAAGGTAAAGGCATTGCCCGGCGCACCGGCCCGGTTAACCAGATCAGCGGCAATCGGGCTGGAGCCTTCAGAGCACACTTCAATCACTGTTGTTGCCAGCAAAGTCAGGAATAAGCCAGACAGGCTGGCACCAAACCACACACCAAAGCTGTCTTCTGGCACAAAAGCACGAATCAGAGCCACCAGCACAATGCCGAAGAATACCCAGCGCAGCACCATTTTTGATTCTTTTAACCCCTGCCAGAACATGGCCGCTAACGCCTTAGCGCTCCAGTCTTGCTCACGCCAGGTTGATTTTAAGGTTGGCCAAAATGGAATTTGAGTGAATTCCTGTTGATGAGGGTTATCGGGTAAGGTGCCGCGTTCGACCAGCCGATCGAATAGCCAACCACTGATCCAGGCGATCACCATCGAAGCCACAATAAACAGTAGCGTCAGTGGCAAGCCAATCAAGCCCACCAAAATTAACGTCAGCGTCAATGAATTCCACGGACTGGCAATCAGAAATGCCATCACCTGGCCAATACTGGCGCCACGCTCATACAGCTTCATGCCCACCATTAAAATGCCGTGATTACATAAATCCAGCATCAACCCAGCCAGTGTGGCGCGGAATAAACCTCGTTTTGTGCCACCACGGCCTAACACCGACATAATCAGTTCTCGTGGAATCCGACCCAGCAAGCCAACAAAAAAAGCGGCTGACAAAATCCCCCACCACATGGCGTTAACCATCTCATAAGACGTGTGAATCATGGTTTGCCACCAAACCAGAGGCTGTGCCATATGCTCGTGGCCACTTTCGACATAACCACTGCCCACAAAACCACTTTCCAGCCACAAAAACAGCAGATAGCCCAATACAACGGCGGGCGCACAAACCACAAATATCCAGTCTGTTTTCGGCTTACCACCATCAGAGGGGGCACAACAGCTGCCCGACATAGCTTCTGGTGCTGTCTGAGCATTGGTTGCAGAACCCTTGGCTACCGAGCCACAGCATCCAGGCGCAGATGTCGTAGTCATCTTATTTTCGGATGGGCAACACGAGGATGCAGAAGTGTTTTCAGGTTTATCGCAACACGACATTGTTTTCTCCGGAAACTCATTGCGAGTCGATGATACCGGGCTTTCTTACTCTGTGATAACCCGCTGAATCAAGGTTCAGTCCTACCATAACAGCAAAACGGTGTTTACCTTCTATACTTTTGAATAATCCAGGGTGTTCTGAATAATCTAGGGTGCTCTGAACAATTCAGAAGCGCTTAGATTTCAGAAGCACCTAGATTTCAGGGTTCCACCGGAGCACCAAAAATTTCATGCTGACTATTCGCAAAATCGCACTGATATTATCGGGCATCTACCTGCTGCTATTGTTCGCTGGGTTTGTGATTTCGCGTGCCGTGTGGTTCTACCCACAAGAACTGGACAAGATACAGCATATTCAGCAACGGGAAATAAACAGCATTACCGGCCTGGTCTCTCTACACCTGCTACAACAGCTGAGTGTGACCATCGATTATGCCCAATGGAATGATGTCTATGCCTTTGTTGCTTCCGACGGCAAACTGGATCAGGCACCTAATATTGTGGCCGCCAACTACACCAGCCTGGGCCTTTCAGCCAGCGCCATTTTGAACAACGATGGCGATATTTTACTCAGCCAACAATTACAGAATGGCGATTTCCTTAGTGAAGAATCATCCCCTATCAGCCACTGGGTACAACAACAATCGAAAGACCAAACCATCCAGCAGCTGGCACAAACAGCCGGTATTTATCGGGTTGATGAAAAACTGTATATCATCTCTATTGCGGAGATCAGTAACTCAGCCGCGGACATCACCAGCAATGGATATTTTCTGTTTGCCAAACCATTATCAAAATCATTCTGGCATCAAATACAAGACATTACCGGAGTCACTTTTGCCACTTACAGCAACCCAGCAAGTGACTGCACACCCGCCGACGTAGCTATTACAGAATTGCAGCAATCAGTAAAACGTTGCCTGACCAACCCACTGGGCAAAGCACCGGTTCAATTAGAAGTTCGTGTTCCCAACAGCCTGATGCCCCAGTTGATTCCCAATGAACTTTACCTCACTTATATTCTGGTCGCGGTTATTCCGCTGATCCTGTATCTCGCTTTTCTGGGCCTGGTGACCGAGCCACTGCGCTACGTTACTTATCATTTACGCCGCTCTAATATCAAACCCTTACCAGAACTGAATCCATTGCCATTTATTCAGGTTAAAGAACTCAAAGAATTACGCTCCACCTTTAACGACCTTCAGTCACGGGTGCAAAAACAACGCTCTGAACTGACCGAATTATCACTGACCGATGAACTGAGCGGCATTTGTAACCGGCGGGCATTTGAAGACAAGCTGCAACAAGCCTGGCGCCGCAGCCAGCGACACCAACAAAACATCGCGCTAATCCTGATCGACATTGATCACTTCAAGCAATTTAATGACATTTATGGCCATCAATTAGGTGACCAGGTTATCCGGCAGGTCGGTAAGGCATTAGAGTCGTGCACTCAACGTCAGGATGAATACGCCTTCCGCTACGGCGGCGAGGAGTTTGTTTTATTGTGCTATCTGCGCAATCAGGACGATCTCAGCGCTCTGAACGCATTGATACAAAACAAGATTCGTGCATTGGATATTCCACATAAAGGTTCAACCACCAGCGACCGACTGACCGTCAGTTTTGGCATTGCCTGGCTGAAAGAAACTGGCAGCTGGCTGCAAAATCTCAACACCGATGACTGGTTTCGCGCGGCAGATGCCGCTCTTTATTCGGCCAAGGATGCAGGGCGGAATTGCTGCCGCTGCACCCTGATTGATCAACATACCGAAATTACAGAGTCACCTGTATTTCAGCTACCACCGACAAAGCCTTCTCCTTAGCCGCTTCGACCGTCTGGTCTTTTGCTAAGGCTACCCCGAGGCGGCGTTTACCCTGAACCTCTGGCTTACCAAATAAACGCAGCTGAGTATCTGCCACCGCCAGCGCTTTACCCAAACCAGCGTATTGCATTTGCTGTGATTCACCGGCAACCAATAACACGGCCGACGCGGATGGGCCATGTTGGCGAATATTCGGAATCGGCAATCCCAAAATAGCGCGAGCGTGTAATGCAAATTCCGACAGGTCCTGCGAAATCAGCGTCACCAGCCCGGTATCATGAGGGCGTGGCGAAACTTCTGAGAAAATCACGTCTTCGCCTTTAATAAACAGTTCTACACCAAACAGCCCCAAACCACCGAGTTCACTGGTTACCTGCTCAGCTATTTGCTGAGCCTTTTCCAGCGCAACTTGTGACATGGCCTGTGGCTGCCAGGACTCCTGATAATCGCCGTCTTGCTGGCGATGACCAATGGGTTCACAGAAGCTGGTAATGGTCTCACCCTGTTCGTTGTGGTGGCGAATGGTCAGCAGAGTGATTTCAAAATCAAAGTCGACAAAACCTTCAACAATCACTTTGCCTTTTCCAGCACGGCCACCTTCCTGAGCATAATCCCAGGCGGCTTTTAATTGCCCGGCTTCGCGCACAAAACTCTGGCCCTTACCAGAAGAGCTCATAATCGGCTTCACCAGACACGGAAAACCAATGCGCTCTGCCGCTGCCAGAAACTCCGCTTCGGTGGCTGCAAATTCATAAGAAGACGTAGGGATATTGAGTGTCTCTGCAACCAGACGACGAATGCCTTCACGATTCATCGTTAGCTGAGTGGCCCGTGCCGTTGGCACAATATTCACACCCTCAGACTCCAGCTGCGCCAGCGTATCAGTGGCAATAGCTTCAATTTCAGGCACCACCAGTTGCGGCTGCTCCTGTTCAATCACACGACGCAGTGCTTCACCATCCAGCATACTGATCACATGGCTGCGATCCGCGACCTGCATCGCCGGTGCGTTGGCGTAACGATCCACCGCAATAACTTCACAACCCAGGCGTTGCAACTCAATAGCGACTTCCTTGCCCAATTCTCCGGCACCGCATAGCAGCACTCGGGTGGCAGTTGACGAAAAAGGGGTTCCGATAGTGGTCATGTGTTACTCATTATTCTGAATACAAAGAAATAAAAATGTTCGTTGAAAATCGGCTGATTCAGGAAGCAATAAAATTGCCTGAAGCACGCTCCCGCTCACCGACTTTTTTTAACACCGCCTGCTTCTCTTCGTTACTGTAACGACTCCAGCCGGTAATTTCTGCGGCACTGCGATAGCAACCAATGCACACATCCTGATCATCCAATGCACAGATATAGACGCACGGGCTTGGCACATCTGCGCTTGGCTCAGCTTTGCTGTTCGTGGGCATGGCTTTGCGGTTCATGGACTCGTCTGTGGTCACCGTTACATCTCCAGCGGCTTTAATTGTTGCGAAAAACGCTGAGCATTATGCACATAATGCGCAGCACTGGCTTCCAGCATTTTTTTCTGTCCGTCGCTGAGCTGACGCTTGATTTTAGCCGGAGAACCTACCACCAGAGAGCCATCCGGGATTTCCATACCTTCCGGCACCAGTGCATTTGCACCAATAATGCAATGTTTGCCTATTTTGGCGCCATTGAGCACCACGGCATTGATACCAATCAGAGAATAATCCCCGACGGTACAACCGTGCAGCATCACTTTATGCCCTACGGTTACACCAGTACCCAGTGTTAAGGCATAACCCGGATCACTGTGTAATACCGAGCCATCCTGAATATTAGTTTGTGCTCCCACCGTGATAGGTTCGTTATCACCACGTAACACGGCGTTAAACCAGACATTGGATTGCTCCAGCAAACGAACATTACCAATCACACTGGCATTATCAGCCACAAATACCTGCTCGCCCCTCTCGGGGATTAAATCGCCTAACTGATAAAACATACACGGTTACTCATAGTTGTTATTGGTTATATCCGATACTCAATATCGGCATCCCAGAGATGGTTCATCATCTCGGTGATCATCATTGCCGTCAGCCCCCAGATGTGAAACTCCTGGTAATCAAAGCTGGGAATTTTCACTTGCTGGTGCTCAAAATAACTGGAAGGAGGTTGCTGAAACAGGCTGATTGGCGTGCAGAATACCGCATCGAGTTCAGCTTCATTCGCGTCAAATTCAAGCCCGGGTGGTATCAGTGCCAACACAGGTGTGACCAGATAACCAAAGCGCGACACGACCTGATCCATAACACCAATGACACGAACGTCGCCAGGCCTGAGGGCAACCTCTTCTTCGGCTTCCCGCAAGGCCGTGGCAATGATGCTTTCATCTTCCGGGTCACGTTTGCCTCCCGGAAACGCCACTTCTCCCTGATGAGTGGATAAATGACTGGCCCGGCGCGTGAGCAATAAACGTGGCTCATCTTCATCGGTAATGGCCACCAAGACCCCGGCTTCGGCCAGATCCGGTTGCTGAATTTCGCGCGGGCTTCGACTGGCGAGGCGCCCGGCCAATTGCTGATATAAGTCGGAGTTATTCATTTCGCTATTGTAAGCGAAACCATAGCCAGCAATACAGTTAGATCATTTATTCATTAACGATCGTTTATCAATGACTCAATGACATACTTATAGATAACAACTCACCAACGGTTTCAGCTTTAACTCTTTGTTTTAAAACAATTTTCCAAATGAAGCAAAAAGCGTCAAAAAAACATTGCTATATTTTTCAACAACTTAGATCGTAAAAAACAAAGAATTACAAGATTTTGACGCCTCGAAATACCCAGTAGACTAGTTTTGACACTTTTCAAGTTTTTGACCTTCGGGTGCAGGAGAACAGGATGGGACTTCCTTCTTTTGATGACATGCTGAAACTGGCACAAAACAATCCAGAGCAACTGGAACAGCTGCGCCAGCAACTGGTCAGCAACCTGATCAGTAGCGCCCCGCAAGCTTACCAACGTCGACTGCGTGGGCTGCAATTTCAGATTGATGCCGAACGCCAGATTGCTTCAAATCCGATGTCTTCCTGTATTCGTATTTCTAAAATGATGCACGATTGCTTGTTTGAGCTGAAACAAGTGATTGAACCAGAAACACAAAAGCAGCCACCTTCACGCTCCTCTGCAAAACAGGCAGCTTCCGAAATTCAATCAGCCGCACAAATCCTGCCCTTTGCTGTCCGGGCCTGATGACCGATCAAACGTGAAGCATTATTCATAGGCTGTTTCCGCCAGGCTGGGGTTTCTCTTATACTGACGGCCTGATCAACCCGGATACCCCTGCCATGAAATATTGCAGTCAATGCTCAGCCTTGCTGACTCGCATCATCCCTGAGGGCGACAATCGTTTGCGTGATGTCTGCCCGGAATGCAGCACCATCTTTTATCAAAACCCAAAAATTGTGGCAGGCACCCTACCGGTTTATAAGACCAACGAAGGCAACCAGGTTTTATTGTGTAAGCGGGCAATTGAGCCAAGAAAGGGCTACTGGACCCTGCCCGCAGGTTTTATGGAAAATGGTGAAAGCACAGAGCAGGCTGCGTTACGGGAAACCCGTGAAGAGGCAAATGCGGATGTGTTATTGGAACAACCAATCTCTATGCTCAGCATCCCGCATATTGATCAGGTACATCTGTTTTATCTGGCAATAATGAACCAACCCGAGTTCTCTTCAGGCGAAGAAAGCCTGGATGTTCAGCTGTTTTCCGAAGACAATATCCCCTGGGATAACATCGCGTTTTCAACCGTTGCAAAAACCCTGCGTTATTATTTCAAACATCAACGCGATGAACATCAGTTGAAGCAATGTTTAAGTGGCACCATTGAGTTATCAGAGTCACTCAGGAAGCTCGAAGAACAAGAAAAGCTGAAACTGTCATCCGAGTCATAATTCAGCCAGCTTCCAAACATCATAAGCAGGTTCTTCATACGGATGAGCCTGTTTGAGTGCAGCAACGGCCTCTTTGATCAAGGCATCCTGACACACCAACTCGACCCGAAACTCGTCTACCTGTTCCAGTATGCCGGCGTTACCAATAAAAGGATCGGCGCTCGCCATTGGGCGGAATTGCCCCTGCCCTAAAACCTGCCAGCAACACTCCTGATAATCACCAATCTTCCCGGCTCCTATCGAAAAAACCGCGGCCTTCACCACATCAAGATGAGACTCCGGCACAAAAAAAGCCAACTTATACATAACAACATACCTATATTACTAATTATAAAAAGAACAATAGTTAAATTTTTATTCGCAATCTTAACGTCCTCTACTAGCCTTATTAGAAAGTCTTATCCAGCAGTTAAGAAACGTTAATGACCGACAAAATCTTCTCAATACAGAAAAAAGTGTACTTTACACTTGGGATTATATTTCTTTTGGTAATGGTTACGGTGATCAGTATTGCCGTTTCATCCGAAGAAAAAATGGCCCATGACATGGTGCAGGCCCAGCTGAGAGATAAAGCATCGGGATATCTGGATACCATGAATATCCTGATGATTTCCGGTGCAATGCACAATCGGGAAGCTGTTCGGGAGAAGTTAACCTCTGATAAAAGCATCACCGAAGCGCGAATGATGCGCTCTCCTCAGATTGATGCCCTGTACGGCAAAGGGGCCGCACACGAATACCCCCAGGATGAACTGGACCGGCGCGCCATGAGTGGCGAAAGTGCTTTTGTTGAACACTTTGGTAACGAAGGCCACACCATGACCTTTGTGCGCCCGGTGATTGCCCAACAAAACTACCGGGGAACCAACTGCCTGGCCTGCCATCAGGCACAGGAAGGCGATATCCTCGGCGCCATCCGCATCACCTACAACCTGGATGAATTAGACGCCAACATTCAGACAAACATGATGAAGATGGGTGCGGTTCAAATTGCCATGTTCATGATTGCGTTGTTTGTGCTGTCCTTCTTACTGCGCAAATTTATGTTGCGCCCTATTCGTCATATCCACCGTAGCTTAAGTGCGATGGAGCAGGATTCGGATCTAACTCACCAGGTCATCGTCGATAGCTCAGACGAGTTGGGGCAAACGGCCAAAGCCCTGAACGCCATGACCCAACGCTTTTCAGATTCACTGCAACAAGTGGTTCAAAGTGTCGAACAACTGGAAGGCGCGGCTCAACATATCGATACCACTTCACGCCATTCCAAAAATGCGGCCGATCAACAAAATATTGAAACCGAACAAATCCAGCAATCGATCTCAACCTTGCAGACCAGCATTACTCAGGTGATGAACAATGCAGAACAAAGCAGCGCAGCCTCGGTTGAAGCCAAAAATGTTGCCAGTGATGGGGTCAATAAAACCGACCAGGCTTCACTGACCATTGAGAACATGCACCAGGCGATGCAACAAACCGCGGAAGTTGTGACCTCTCTGGATGAAAAAACGGCCAGCGTGGGTGGTGTCCTTGAGGTGATTAAAGGCATTGCCGAACAAACCAACCTGTTGGCCCTTAACGCGGCAATCGAAGCCGCTCGCGCCGGAGAAAGTGGCCGCGGATTTGCCGTGGTTGCTGATGAAGTCAGAACACTGTCACAACGCACACATGAGTCTGCCCAGGAAATTGAGACCATGATTGAGCAGTTGCAACAAGAAGCCGATAAAGCTGTCAGTTCGATGCAAACCGCACAAACCACCGCAACCGAAGGCTTGGATCAGGTGCGCGAAGCCGCATCAGCACTGCACCGCATGACACAACACGTCGACCAAATGACCACCCTGAATGCGGAAACACTCAGTCAGATGCAGGAACAAGTCAGCATTGGTGATGATGTGACCCGCAGTATCAATACCATTGGCGAGCACTCCCGCAACACCGTCAACAGCGCTGAAGAAACCACTCAGGTTTCCTCGAACCTGGTTTCTCTGGCCAACAACCTGACCCGGTTAGTGAAGCAGTTTAAGCTGTAAGAGTCTTAGATCAGGAAGTCAGCGTTTCAAGCGAAATCAGATTGTCCAGAGCCACCTGGTTTTGCTCTCCGCAAATCTCCGCATCTGCTTTAAAATTCAGGCAAACGGCCGGCCGCTCAGGCTGGCCAAAAATCCGGCACAGATTATTATCGTCCAGCTGTATACATCGCTGCCCGGCAGGTTTTCCCTGTGGCATACCCGGAATCGGCGTTGATATCGATGGTGCGATACAGCAAGCCCCACATCCCAAACGACACTCCAACAATCACCTCCCGGGCATTCCCAAACACATCAATAGCGATACTTAAAACGATCAGAAGCCGGACTGTTTTCCAGCTTCCACATCATCAGATTATACCTCACGGCATAACGATGCAGGCGACGATATTCTTCTGGCTGTTTTTCGATATTGTCATAGGTTTTCCAGCGATGATTCAGTGCCCTGACGGAGTACTTTTCTTCAACCACCTGCAACTGGGGTTTCTTCAACCCGGGAATTTCTAATGAATCGGCTAACTGAATGCCAATAAACTCCACGTTACCACTGCCATGATGTTCACGGGCGTCCTGAGTTGGTGCGGACAAATCGGGGTTAACGGAGTCAGGCGCAGCAGTGACTGAAGCACTGCCACCCCCTGCCACCAGCAATGCCAACGAGATAACACCAGCCTGTATTGCAGAAAAAAAATCATGTCTCATAGATAACTCCTGTTGAATATCTCCATCAGTATAGGAGCCTTGCTATAAAACAGAGTGTTTTCGTCCGGCAATTGTCGCTTCCGGGTGTTGTATAGCAACAGCGGCTGATATAGCCTTGCCAGCCTGATTTAGGGAATTTTTTATGACCAGGCTTTCCACTTTACGGGCTGCTTCAGCACTGCTGATCAGCCTGCTTCCGTCAGCGTTTGTGCAGGCAGAACCCACCAATTTTCGTGTTGGTGCCGGGCTGTTTTCGGCACATATCGACCCGGCAGAAGACTACATGCCCAAAAATGATAATTACGGCTTGTCTGTATTTGCTGAAATGCCACAGTCGGATTATCTCGCGTCGCGCTTTATGCTGTATCGCACCCAAACCAAAGACACACAGTTATCGGGCTTTGAAACCCAGATGATGATTGGTTACGGCTTATCCAAACCCGGTTTTCGTATCTATACCGGACCTGGCTGGCACCGCGAAAAGATTGAAGTAGAGCGCAACAATGACACCGCCCATCGAATTTTTAATGGTTGGGGCTGGCATCTTGGCCTTGGCTATCAGTACCAGGCTGTAACGCTGGATTTATCCGCTTCCCTGCGCGATAACGCCGACTATTACAGTGAGAACAAACGTATTGGTTCGGATAAAGAGCCCAATGCCTATGTCAGTAATTTATTAATCAGCTACCGCTTCTGAATCGGAGAATTTATGACAACCGCTGTTGCCGTGCGTTATATGTCGCGCGCAGAAATTGAACGTCTTATGTACAGCCTGACCGCTGACAGCGATAACGACCAAGCCCAACTGTTTGAAGCACTGGTTCGCCGCTTACTGGAACTGACCGAACAATAGCCACATGGTTCTGTAACCACCCTAAAACACCCACAGCTATCACACGACCACATGCAAGTGCCCCCTCAACTGCCAGAACCACCACACTTCTCTCTGCTTTATCAATCAGAGAGTTGTGTGGTGATTAATAAACCGGCTGGCATCAGTTTTCATAGTGACAATGATCAGGCCGGGTTAGTTGTTCAACTCAGTGAGCAACTGCAACAAAAGTTATGGCCGGTACACCGGCTGGACAAAGTCACGTCGGGTATTTTGTTGTTTGCCACCAATGAGAAAAGTGCCGCTTTTTTTTCCCAGCAGTTCTCACAACGCCAGATACAAAAACGCTATCTTGCTGTCAGCAGCCTGAAACCAAAGAAAAAACAGGGCTGGGTCAAAGGTGATATGAATAAAAGCCGAAACGGCAGCTGGAAGCTACTACGCTCTCAGGAAAACCCGGCAATCACCCGTTTCGTCAGCCACTTTGATGACCAGCAGCAAAAGCGTTTGTTTTTGTTATCCCCCACAACCGGCAAGACCCATCAGCTCAGGGTTGCGATGAAAAGCCTGTCGGCACCGATCGATGGCGATCAACGCTACAGCGGCCAGCCCTCCGACAGAACGTACCTGCATGCTTATGCATTACGTTTTCAGGAAGAAAACGGTGAACAGATCACCTTGCTCTGCCCACCCGGAAAATCCGACTGGCCTGCAATCCCTCAGGACTGGCAAGACCCCAAGCAGCTTTTTCAGGATTGAAGGCACTTCCGCTTTTCAATAGCGCTGATCCGGTTCACTGAAACGGATTGTTCCACGTCAAGCGGAGTCCTGACTCGACCGAACCATTATATTTCTATATTCTTAATCAGTAATTTTAAGAACAGGAATATCGTCATGCGTTTTCGTCAGGGCCGGCTGCACTTTCAGTCGTTTTTTTTCAGCTCCCTTATTGCCACCCTGCTGAGCAACCACAGCCTGGCCGAATCGGAAACCGAAACCGTTTCACTGACCCACATTCCGGTCTCTTTCAGCCTCGAAGCCACACTGGAAGCCGTTAATCAGAGTACGGTTTCAGCACAAACACAAGGGCGTATCAACGCCATCCATTATGATGTGAATGATGTGGTAGAGGCCGGCGCCCTGCTGCTGACGATCGAAGATACCCAACAACGCGCCAGCCTGGCTCAGGCAGAAGCTGGGCTGGCTCAGGCCATTGCCCAGAATGAAGACGCGCAAATCGTTTTACAGCGTAATCAGAAGCTGCATCAGCAAGGCACCTTGTCACAGGGCAAGCTCGATAGCTCTGCAGCCCAGGCCAAAAGCGCGGCAGCGATGGTGACGGCAGCCAAAGCCGGAGTGCAACAAGCCCGTGAACAACTCGCTTATACCCAGGTACGTGCACCTTATGCGGGCCTGGTGAAAGACCGTCATGTTGAAATCGGTGAGCTGGTGGCTCCCGGCACTCCCTTGATGACGGGAATGTCGCTGGCGCATGTCCGTGCGATTGCCGACTTACCGCAACGGCTGGCCCAGCGCTACGAATCGGCATCACAAATCAGCGTACAAATTGAAGATCAAACCATTCAACCGGACACAGTGACATTATTTCCATTCGCTGACCGTAAGCACCACAGTGTGCGGCTGCGCGCTAATCTGCCCGCAACAGAAACACTATTAACTCAGAACACCACCCTGTCAGCCAGGCAGTTATTACCGGGTAACTGGGCTCGATTGATATTCACTTACGATCAACGTCAGGCCATCGTCATACCCGAATCAGCCATAATTCGCCGCTCACACATGGCGGCTGTTTTGCTGCAACAACAAGAGCGCACAGTGTTGCGACAGGTTCGCCTTGGCAACCGCCTCCAAGGTAACCCTGTCCAAGGCAACCCCATCCAGAGCAACATTGAGGTGCTGTCGGGCCTCAACGAAGGCGACATCCTGTTTGTTGATGGTTATGCCCGACTGGCTGAAGTCAGCCAGAACGAGCAATAACCGTCTGTTGTGAATAAGGATGACACTATGAATCAATCGAATCCATTAGGCCTCTCGGGTGTAATCGCACGGGCTTTTCAGAATTCTGCCATCACCCCACTGCTGGCAATCATTGGCCTGCTATTGGGCTTTTTCGCCATCGTTGTAACCCCCAAAGAAGAAGAACCACAAATCGACGTGACCTTTGCCAATGTCTTTATTGGTTACCCGGGCGCCAGCCCGAAAGAGGTGGAACAATTAGTCGCCATACCGGCAGAACAGGTGCTGTCTGAAATCAAAGGGGTCGATGATATTTTTTCGATTTCTCAGCCAGGTCAGGCTGTACTGACGGTTGCCTTTGAAGTGGGTATACCGCGTGAAGAAGCCATTCTGAATCTCTACAATCAGGTTTACAGTCACAATGACTGGTTTCCAGCCAACCTCGGCGTTATGCCGCCAGTGATCAAACCCATGGGCATTGATGACGTACCCATTATGAGTATCACTTTATCGTCAGCAGATGACGAGGTTGATGGCGAACAACTGACGCAGCTGGCACACGCATTAGAAACGGAACTCAAGCGCGTTCCCGGCACCCGGGATATTTATACTCTCGGCGAGCAATCATCGGTGGTGCATGTCGAGCTGGACCCGGCCCGAATGAATGGCCATGGCCTGGCGTTCAGCGATGTTCGTAACGCCTTAATGAGCGCCAATGCGGGTGGCCAACAACAACCGTTAATCCAACACAATCAGGTCATTCAGGTAGAAGTTGGCAGCTTCCTTAGCTCAACGGCTGAATTGGGGCAACTGATTGTCGGCAAAAACGCCGGTGGCTTGGTGTATTTGCAAGATATTGCCAATATTCGCCTGCAACCTGATACCGCAGAGCAATACAGCCGCCATATCCCTATCAGCACTCAGACCGATGCCAGCAGTCGTAATGCTGTCACCCTGGTTATTGCCAAACAGCCCGGCATGAATGCCATTGATATCACGGCAGACATTTCACAACGCCTGCAAGCCCTCAAAAACCATCTGATTCCAGACAACATTGATGCTGATATCACCCGGGATTATGGCCTCACTGCAAAAGATAAGTCCGACAAACTGATTGCCAAGCTGCTGTTTGCCACAGCCGCCGTTGTGGTTCTGGTATTGGCCACCATGAGCTGGCGTGAAGCCGTGATTGTCGGAGGTGCCATTTTAATCACGCTGGCGATTACGTTATTTGCCTCCTGGGCCTGGGGTTTTACGCTTAACCGGGTGTCTTTGTTTGCGCTGATTTTTTCCATCGGCATTCTGGTCGACGACGCCATTGTTGTGGTTGAAAATATCCATCGCCACATGCATCTGAATGCGAATAAAAAGCTGTTGGAAATTATCCCGGCGGCGGTCGATGAGGTGGGTGGCCCCACCATTCTTGCCACCTTTACGGTGATTGCGGCATTAATGCCAATGGCGTTTGTAACCGGGTTAATGGGTCCTTATATGAGCCCAATCCCGATCAACGCCTCCACCGGCATGCTGATCTCTCTGATTGTTGCGTTTGTGGTTACCCCCTGGCTGTCGTACAAGCTACTGAGCGCTCAGCAACCAGCAAGCCCGAAGCCATCAGCGAACAAGACATCACATGAGGCATCACATAAGGCCGAGGACATAAAAACCGACAAATTGTATCGCTTATTTGACCGACTGATGCGGCCGTTTATCGAAGGCGCTCAGGCAGCCAGAAAACGCTTACTGTTGTTTGTTGGCGTGATGGCATTAATCGCCTTCGCCGTTTCCTTACCCGTATTCAAAGCCGTCGTGCTGAAAATGCTGCCGTTTGATAATAAGTCGGAATTTCAGGTCATTGTCGATATGCCCGAAGGCACTCCGGTTGAACAAACATTGGCTGTGCTTGAGGAACTGTCCCAGGAGCTTAGCCGCGTTCCCGAAGTCAAAGACCTGCAACTTTATGCAGGCAACGCAGCGCCGATTAACTTTAACGGCCTGGTGCGCCAGTATTACCTTCGCCGTCAGCCAAATCAGGGGGATATTCAAGTCAACCTGCTGGATAAATCGCAACGACAACGCCAGAGCCATGCGATTGCTCTGTCGGTTCGTGAACCGTTGCAGCAAATCGGCCAACGCCTGAATGCCAACGTCAAGGTTGTTGAAGTCCCCCCTGGCCCACCCGTCATGGCTCCTATTGTTGCCGAAGTGTATGGCACCCATTACCCGGACCAGATCAAGGCAGCCAAAGCACTGCGTAGCCTGTTTGAAAATACCGACGATATTGTTGATGTTGATGACTGGGTTGAAGCCGATCAACCGAAGTGGCTGATCGATATTGATCGCCAGCGGGCAGCACACCTTGGAGTGAGTCAAAGCAGCATTGTTCAGGCTGTGAATACCGCATTAGGCGGCGAAGATGTCAGCTACCTGCATGTTGAAAATAATAAATACCCCTTACCCATCAGGCTGGAGTTAAGCGAGGGCAATAAGGTTAACCTCAGTCAGCTACTGGTGATGAAAGTCCGGGCAGCCGACGGCAGTTTTGTTTCGATTGGTGATCTGATCCGGGTGCATGAGACAACAACAGATAAAAATATTTACCGCAAAAACCTTCAGCCGGTGGTATTTGTCACAGCCGACATGGCGGGAGAACTCGACAGCCCCTTATATGGCTTATTTGCCGCTATTTCTGCTATGCCTGATGCCGGACTGAACTGGAAACAGCACTTCATAAAAGAACCCGCAATCCCCACAGCCACGGAAATAAAATGGGACGGTGAGTGGCAAATCACCTACGAAACTTTCCGTGACATGGGTATTGCTTATGGGGTTGGAATGATTCTGATCTACCTTCTGGTTGTCGCTCAGTTTCGCTCCTACCGGGTACCGCTGATCATCATGGCACCGATTCCTTTGACCATTATTGGTGTCATGCCAGGCCATGCCTTATTTGGCGCTCAGTTCACCGCCACCTCCATGATTGGCATGATCGCGTTAGCAGGCATTATTGTGCGCAACTCAATACTGCTGGTGGACTTTATCAACCAACAGCTGGAGGAAGGCATGCGTTTTGAAGATGCCGTTGTCACCTCTGCTGCCGTGCGTGCCCGCCCTATTGTATTAACAGCCGTAGCAGCCATGATTGGTGCCTTTTTTATCCTTGATGACCCTATTTTTAACGGACTGGCCATTTCCCTGATTTTTGGCATCCTGATTTCTACCTTGCTGACCTTAGTGGTGATTCCACTGCTGTATTTCGCAGCCATGCGTAACAGCCAGCATATAACGGAGTCATCACAGCAGTAGCCACTTCAGGCGATTACAGGCATTTCGTGATTGGTTACGATGTGCCTGTTGAATTAGTCTAAGCTTATAAGATACTTTTTGTGCTCTTTGATCAGCAAGACTGAAGGACGTTATGCCGGATAACCAATACAACCTGCCGCCTCATGCTGCCAAAATGCAGCACTCCCTGGTGTGGCGCATCATCCTGTATTTCGCACTCTCCTCATTCGCTTTATCCATCATCATTGGGATTGTCCTGGCAACCTGGAATTATCACCGGCAAACGGAAGAGTTTCAGTCGCGCATGGATTACATTCAGGCCGGTTATACCGAATCATTAGGCTCCAGCCTGTGGTTCTATGATGAGACTCAGATTCACACCCAGGTTAAAGGCATCATGAACCTTGAAGCCATCAGTTATGTACGGGTAACCGATAACCTCAACCTGGATATTGAAAGTGGCACGCGACCACACCACCAGGACATCAAAACGATCGAACTGGTTTATAAAGATAAATCGTTAGGTAATCTTCAGGTCGCCTTTGACCGCCAGGCCGTATTGGCCGAAGCATCACAAAGTGCATTTCTGATGATCAGCGCACAATTAGCCAGTTTATTATTATTAACCAGTCTGTTGGTGTTTGTGGTACACCGGCTTATCACTTCTCGTATCCGCCTGATGGCACTGGAAGTTAACGACCGGATCAATACGGATCATTCAGAAGCACTGTCCATTCGGGAATCGGCCGCCAAGGATGAAATTGACATTCTGATTCATGCCTTCAACACGCTCAGCGATAAAATGAACAATGAGCTGAAACAAAAAACCCGGGCGCAGCAACAATTAAAACGCGTCAATGCAGAACTGGAAGCTCGGGTTGATGAACGCACCCAAAGCCTGCAGCTCACCATTGATGAACTTAATCACGCATTAAAAGCGTTAAATAAAACGCAAAGTAAATTAATTGAAGCTGAAAAGCTGTCTTCTCTGGGGGGGATGGTCGCCGGTATTTCTCATGAAATTAATACCCCTCTGGGCCTGTGCATTACCATTCACTCGTATATCGATGACCACTATCAAACATTAAAAGAAGGCTTTGAAAGCGGCCAGATCACCAAACAGGACTTCTCAGATTTTGTTGGCATTATGGATGAAAGCCTGAGCATCATGGATAAAAACCTGCAACGTGCAGCACACCTGATTAAAAGCTTTAAGCAGGTTTCTGAGGATCAGACTGGTGAATTAATTCGTGAATTTTCCGTCAAAGATTATCTGCATGAAATTCTCGAAACCCTGTCACCTAAATTTAAAAAGACCCAACATAAAGTGCATATCGATTGCTCAGAACATATGCGCATGAGTACCTACCCCGGTGCTATTTCACAGGTCATGACCAACCTGCTGATGAACTCTCTGATACATGGTTTTGAGGATAAAGAACAAGGCAATATCAACATCATTATCGCCGAAGAAAAAGGCAATGCGGTGATTCGTTATTCCGACGACGGCAAAGGATTAACCGAAGAAGCCAAACAAAAAATCTTCGATCCGTTTTACACCACCAAACGGGGACAAGGTGGCACCGGCCTGGGCATGCACCTGGTGTATAACATCGTTAACCAGCGATTAAACGGTGAAATTGATATCGAAAAAAACTGTGGCTGTGACGGTGCCTGCTTCCGCTTAATTATTCCGAAAAAACTCGACGTTGTGACGGATTAAATCGATCAGACAATAAAAAAGCTCTGACACATGCGTGTCAGAGCTTTTTCGGTTTTTATTGTAGTAGTTGTATTAGTTCAGACAGAACTACAACTGCGACGCCAACTCACTGGCTAAACGGATAGCACGTTTTGCATCCAGCTCACCAGCAAACTCAGCACCACCCACCAGATGCAGGTTGAAGTTTTTGCTTTCGTCCTGCTCCAGTTGCTGATGCAGCTTGTTCACGGATACCTGACCGGCACACAGAACAACATGATCCACATCCAGCACGCGGGTTTCAGTCACTTCTTCGCCTTTTTTGCCGGTGGTGATGGTCACGTGCAGGCCTTCATCATCCACTTTGTCGTAGCTCACGCCACCAATGGTTTCAACACCTTTCATAGCAACCACGGCACGGTGAACCCAGCCAGACGTTTTATTCAGGCCTTTACCAAAAGACGACGCCTTACGCTGCAGCATGTATACCTTACGCGGAGATTCTTCGATTTCCTGAGGCTTCAGGCCACCTCGTACTTCGTTCTGACCATCAACACCCCACTCTTTCATCCAGGCATCTTTATCCAGGGTCAGAGACGGGCCTTCATGGGTCAGGTATTCGCACATGTCGAAGCCAATACCACCAGCCCCCATCACAGCCACTTTTTTGCCCAGCTCCATGCCTTGATCCAGCACCTGCTGATAAGTCACCACTTTAGGGTGATCAGCGCCCGGCATATTCGGAACGCGAGGCTCAACACCGGAAGCAATAATGACTTCATCGAAGCCTTCAGCTTTCAGCTGCTCAGCATCGACCCAGGTATTCAGACGCAGATCGATGTTATGAATCTCGATCATTTTGTGGAAATAACGAATGGTCTCGTGGAATTCTTCTTTACCGGGAATACGAGCCGCGTAGTTAAACTGGCCACCGATGTGCTCACGCGCTTCAAACAAGGTAACGTTATGACCACGCTGTGCTGCAACGTTTGCACAGGCCAGACCCGCAGGACCAGCACCCACTACCGCCACTTTTTTAGCCTGAGAAACGGTTTTGTAAATCAGCTTGGTTTCATGACCGGCACGCGGATTCACCAGACAGCTGGCACGCTTCATTTGGAAGGTATGATCCAGACACGCCTGGTTACAAGCGATACAGGTATTAATTTCGTCAGCCTTGCCCGCTTCCGCTTTATTCGCCCATTCGGAATCGGCCAGCAGCGGACGCGCCATAGAAATCATGTCTGCCTTACCGCTGGAAATAATATCTTCAGCCGTATCTGGCATATTAATACGGTTCGAGGCCACAACCGGAACATTCACCGCCGCTTTTACCTTGGCGGTTACATCAACAAATGCCGCACGAGGTACTGAGGTGACAATGGTCGGAACACGGGCTTCGTGCCAGCCAATACCCGTGTTGATAATAGTAACGCCTGCTTTTTCCAGCTCCTGAGCCAACTGAATCACTTCATCCATCTCAGAGCCATCTTCGACCAGATCCAGCATCGACAAACGGAACATCAGAATAAATTTTTCACCCACGGCCGCACGGATACGACGTACCACTTCCAGCGGGAAACGCATACGATTTTCGTAAGAGCCACCCCATTCGTCGCTGCGCTTGTTAACGCGTTTGTTCAGCATCTGACAAATGAAGTAACCTTCAGAACCCATGATCTCGATGCCATCGTAATCGGCTTTTTGTGCCAGCTTGGCACAACGCACGTAGTCATCGATGGTTTTTTCGATTTGTTTGGCACTCAGCTCTTTTGGCTTGAACGGCGTAATCGGAGATTTCACCGCAGAAGGTGCAACGTTAAACGGCGTATAACCGTAACGGCCTGCGTGCAGGATTTGCAGCAGGATTTTACTGTCGGAAGCGGCTTCATGAACGGCGGTGGTCACCTTCTTATGAAAAGGCACCTGCCATCCGGAGATCAGCTTAGAACCAAACGGTAATAAGTCACCACGACGGTTAGGAGAAAAGCCGCCGGTTACCATAAGGCCAGTACCACCACGGGCACGTTCAGCGAAATATTCTGCCATTTCATCAAAATGCCATGGGCGATCTTCCAGGCCAACGTGCATCGAACCCATAACAACACGGTTTTTCAGCTTGGTGAAACCCAGATCCAGTGGTTCAAAAACGTGGGGATAGTGACTCATCGTGATTATTCTCAAAAAGCGATTTATTTATAAGAGCCTGGGCGCTGAAACATTCACAACCACCCGATTTGAGCTCAATTATTTATTGTTGTCAGTTTACTGCTATTCAGGAAGCGGTAAATGATCAAGATTAGCAGAATTATGATTATCTTGATCATTCAAAAGAATTAAGGCCTGATATTATCGACAACAGTGGTCTGATTTCAGGCCTTAAGAGCCAGTGCGGTTTAATCGTCAGAAATCTGAATATTCGGCATTTGTGCGGCTGAATCAGCCTGCTTCGCCAAAGCGACCGCCAGGCGACGTGCAGCATGGCGATACATCATGCTGACTTCAGAGCAATCATCCGCTGCAACCACCGGTAAACCCGCATCACTTTGCTCACGAATGTACTTCGACAACGGCAGTGAACCCAGCACTTCCGTCTGGTATGTCTCAGCCAGACGCTCAGCACCGTCTTCACCAAAGATATGTTCGGCATGACCACAATTTGAGCAAATATGCATACTCATATTTTCGATCATACCCATGACCGGAATATTCACCTTGCGGAACATTTCCACGCCTTTCTTTGCATCGGCTAAGGCAATGTCCTGTGGTGTGGTGACAATAACAGAGCCGGATACCGGGAATTTCTGGCTCAGCGTTAATTGGATGTCACCGGTACCCGGCGGCATATCAATCACCAGATAATCCAGTTCACCCCATTGGGTTTGGGTCATAATCTGCTGTAATGCACCAGCGACCATTGGCCCACGCCATACCATCGGGGTTGATTCGGTGACCAGATAAGCCATCGACATGGTTTTAATGCCATGAGCTTCCACCGGCACAAACCATTTCTCATCAATGGTTTTTGGGCGAGTACCATCTTCAACACCCAGCATAATTCCCTGGCTGGGGCCATAAATATCCGCATCCAGCAAACCCACTTTAGCGCCATCTTTGGCCAGTGCCAGGGCAAGGTTCACCGAGGTTGTGGATTTACCCACCCCGCCCTTACCAGAAGCCACAGCAACAATATTTTTCACCTGAGCAATGGCTTCAATGGCCTTGGTCGCCGGGTTATCGGCCACCTGCCAGGACACATTGACCTGAGCAGATTCGCATTCATCGATATTCTCAAGGGCGATCACCAACATCTGCGCAATACCATCTTTCAGATATTCAGACGGATAGGCAAAAAAGATATCAACCACCGCACGGGTGCCCTCTATCTCAATATTTTTGACAGCACCGGCGCTTACCAGGTCAGTATTCAGGTATGGATCGGTGTAGGTTTTCAACGCTTCTTCAACCAAAGCGTGGGTGAGTTCAGTCACGGGCAGATTCCACTCATCATTACGGTTGGGCGAATTTTTACGTATTCAGTTGATAATTACCACTGACGTATTGTGTGTGTATTTTTCAGCCATCAAGATTCCAGAATGCACATATTTTGATGCAAGTCATTATGGACCTTCCTGAGCAGCAACTACTCTTACTGTTTTAAGGCTCAGTATTTATTCTGAACTGATTCGCATCGCACAAGACAAACGGAGCAGGTAAGGTTTCGCCAAACATTGCTCCTGATGACGAGATTGGTGTCGTAAGACATGACCATCACTAAGCTTATTCTATTTTGTGATTAAAACTAGCTAAGTCCTTCTTGTAGGAAATATCAAAAATTTGGGATAATGCGCGCCCGAATTTAAACCGTGACGGCTCGTTTCATCCGCCGCCATTAATAACCCGCCGCTAAGTGCGGATAGGTAAGAGTACACCGATGACTGATTATCTGCTGATTCTGGTGAGCACCATTTTGGTGAACAACTTTGTGTTGGTTCAGTTTCTTGGGCTATGCCCCTTTATGGGCGTGTCTAACAAACTGGAAACCGCCATTGGCATGGGGGCCGCAACCACGTTTGTACTGACGTTGGCTTCGGTTTGTAGTTATCTGGTTTACACCTATATCCTGCTGCCATTTGATCTCGCCTACCTGAAAACCATCAGCTTTATTATGGTAATTGCCGTGGTCGTCGGTTTTACCGAAATGGCTATTCGGAAAACCAGCCCACTGTTGTATCGCGTTTTAGGTATATTCCTGCCCCTGATTACCACCAACTGTGCGGTATTAGGTGTGGCGCTGCTGAATATCAAACGTGACAACGGTTTTGTTGAATCCATTCTTTATGGTTTTGGCGCGGCCGTAGGCTTTTCTCTGGTGATGGTGCTGTTTGCTGCGATGCGAGAACGCATTGCAGTTGCAGATGTACCTAAACCTTTCCAGGGCTCAGCCATTGCCATGATCACCGCAGGTTTAATGTCTCTCGCGTTTCTGGGCTTTACCGGCCTGGTCAGTATTTAAGGGAGATCTGAGGAAAACCTATGTCGACCGCTGTTATCGCCATTATTATTGCTGTTGTTGTTCTGGTTGTGCTGGCCGCGTTTTTTGGCGGCGTTCTGGGCTTTGCAGCGGTACGCTTCAAAGTTGAAGGCAACCCGATTGTTGATCAGATCAATAGCCTGCTGCCACAAACCCAGTGTGGCCAGTGCTCCTACCCCGGCTGTAAACCGTACGCCGAAGCCATTGCCAATGGCGACAAAATCAACAAGTGCCCTCCCGGTGGTGAAAGTACCATTCAGGCACTGGCCGACTTATTAGGCGTAGAACCAGAACCACTGGATGCTGAACACGGTGCAGAGAAAGACGTACCCAGCGTTGCTGTGATTCGTGAAGACGAATGTATTGGCTGCACTAAGTGCATTCAGGCGTGCCCTGTGGATGCCATCCTGGGTGCGGCCAAACAAATGCACACCGTGATTTCAGATGAATGTACCGGCTGCGACTTGTGCGTTGAACCTTGCCCGGTGGATTGTATTGATATGGTGCCAGTCAGCACCGATAAAAACAGCTGGTACTGGCAAGCGCCAACCTCTGGAGTGGAATTGATTGCAACGGATAAACATCCAGCTCAGGTGATTACCTCAATGGATTCAGCCAACAACGCTGAGAACGACCATCACGACGACCGAGGCGCCGCATGACCAACCTGATTCGTCTGTATGATTTTGACGGTGGCATTCACCCGACCGAAAACAAAACACAATCTACCCAGACTCCGATTCAACAAGCGCCTATCCCGGCAGAACTGGTATTGCCCTTACACCAGCATATTGGCGCCGCCGCTGAGCCTTTGGTAAAGGTCGGTGATAGTGTATTAAAAGGCCAGATGCTGGCCGAAGCCAATGGTTTTGTCAGTGTGCCTCTGCACGCGCCAACATCGGGTGTGATTAAAGCCATTGAACCGCGTCAGGTACCCCATGCATCAGGACTTGAAGAGCTCTGCATCGTACTCAAAACCGATGGCAAAGATGACTGGTGCGAACGCCGCAGTGCATTCGATAAGTTTGCCACCCAGGATCTGGCCGATATCAGCCCGGCAGACCTGACCCAACACATCAGTGACTGTGGTATTGCCGGCATGGGCGGCGCAGGCTTCCCAACCGCCGTGAAACTGCATACCGGCAAGCGCGACATTAGCACCCTGATTCTTAACGGTGCGGAATGTGAACCTTACATCACCGCTGACGATATGCTGATGCGCGAGCGCGCCCGCGAGGTGATCTCCGGCGCTCAGATCCTGCTGCATATTCTTGATGCCAAGCGTTGCATGATTGGTGTCGAAGACAACAAACCCGAAGCGATTGAAGCACTCAATGCAGCATTGGTGGATTTACACGAAGAACATCATATTGATGTGGTGGCGATCCCAACCAAGTACCCTTCCGGTGGTGAAAAACAACTGATTCAGATTCTGACCGGCGAAGAAGTGCCAGCCGGTGGTATTCCAGCGGATCTTGGCATTGTGTGCCAAAACGTCGGAACCGCTGCGGCGATTTCTCAGGCGGTATTTGAAGGCACTCCACTAATCAGCCGTGTGACCACATTAACCGGCGACGCCAACGAGCAACCGGGCAACTGGGAAGTATTATTAGGCACCCCGGTTAATTTCCTGCTCGAACTGGCGGGTTATCAACCTCAAAAACGTGAGCGAGTGGTGATGGGTGGCCCAATGATGGGATTCTCCCTGCCATCACTGGACCTGCCCGTGGTAAAAACCACCAACTGTCTGCTGGCGCCAACAGAAAAAGAACTCCCTGCCAACGATATCGCCATGGCGTGTATTCGTTGTGGTATGTGTGCTGATGCCTGCCCGGCTGAATTATTACCGCAGCAGCTGTACTGGTTCAGCAAAACGCAGGAATTTGATAAAGCCGAACAACATAACCTGTTTGACTGCATCGAATGTGGTGCCTGCTCGTACGTTTGCCCAAGCCATATCCCATTGGTGCAATATTACCGCTATGCCAAAGGCGCGGTTCGCGAAGAGCGTGCGGCACAAGCCAAAGCCGAAAAAGCCAAAGAACGCTTTGAAAATCGCGTTGCTCGTCAGGAACGTGAAAAAGCGGAGAAAGAAGCCAAGCGTAAAGCCCGCGCGGAAGCCGCGAGTAAATCACAAAGTGCGAAAAAAGCGGCTCCGACTGCTGGCAATGCCGCTCCTGCAGCCTCATCTGCCGAGCTGGAAAAACTGCAGAAGCAACTCGACGGCGCCCAATCGGCTCTGAAGAAAACCCAGGAAAAACTGGACGCAGCACGCGAAGATGCCGCTCAGGCTGAGAAAATCCCGGCCTTTGAAGCCGCACTAGAAAAAACCCAGAGCAAAATTAAAGATCTGGCAAAACAGATTGCCGAAGCAAAAAAAGCCGCCAAAGCGGCGCCAGCTGCTGCCACAGACAGTGACAAAGGCGATCCAAATTCTCCGGAGCGACTGAAGAAGAAGTGGGAAACCGCTCAGGCTCGTCTGGAAACCGCACAAAAACGTCTGGCGGATGCCAAAGAGCAAGGCCTGGATACGGTCGCAGCCTTAGAAGAAGGCATTGCCAAACAACAGGTTCGGGTTAATGAAGCCAAAGCCGCTTACGATGCCAGCCTGTCGTCTGACAATAGTACAGCTCAAACAGCAACAGCAGCACCGGCATTTAACCCGGAGCAGTTAGAGAAACTGCAAAAGCAGCTAAGTGCTGCCCAAACAGCAAAAACCAAGACCGAAGAAAAACTGGCTGCAGCCAAAGAAGATCCGGAAAAGGCTGACAAAATCGCTGCGTTTGAAGCCGCTTTGGCAAAAACTCAGGACAAAATCAAAGATCTGGCCAAGCAGATTGCGGTTGAGAAAAAGGCGCAAAAAGCCGCCGAAAATGCAGCGCCTGCTGCTGCAGAACACGTGGCCCCTGACCATGTTGCCTCAGATAAAGGCGACCCGAACACGCCAGAGCGCTTACAACGCAAGCTGGATACCCTGCAGGCACGACTGGATACCGCCATCGATCGATTGAAACAAGCCGAAGCTGAAGGGCTGGATACGGTTGAGAAACTCAAAGCCGGTATTGAACGCCAGCAAACTAAAGTCGATGAGGTGAAAGCGCAGCTGGATGCAGCTCAGAACGGTGGTGATTCAAGCAAGGCTATCGCTGCAGAAACTGCCATGGCCAGTACAAGTGAAACAAACAGCGAACAGCAAGCAGCGTTGGAAAAGAAAATCCGGGCGCAGAAAGATCGTGTTGAAAAGTCGCAAGAGCGCCTGATCATGGCTCAAGAACAAAACCTTGAAACCGTTGACGCGCTGCAGAAAGCACTCGATAAACAAACCGATAAATTAGCTGGCTTTGAGGCAGAACTTAACGCTCTCTCTAACTCAAAAGCCAGCTCAGAAACCGACTCACAAGGAGAAGCCTGATGGCTTTGCTGACGTTGTCGTCACCCCACACTCACGGCCCGAACAGCACCAATAAAGTGATGTTAACGGTGATTCTGGCAACCTTGCCGGGATTAGCCGTTACCACGGGTTTGTTTGGTTTTGGCACTCTTATCAATGTGGTTTTGGCCTCGCTGACGGCGATTGCCAGTGAAGCCATTATTCTGAAAATCCGCAAACGCCCTGTCGGCTTCTTTTTGCAAGACAATACGGCGTTACTGACCGGCGTGTTACTGGGCCTCGCCCTTCCCCCGTTTGCTCCCTGGTGGATCACAGTCATTGCCAGCAGTTTTGCCATTGTGTTTGCCAAACAGCTGTATGGCGGATTAGGTAACAATCCATTTAACCCGGCCATGGTAGGTTATGCGCTGGTACTGGTGTCTTTCCCGGTACAGATGACCACTAACTGGGCATTATCTTCACAAGTTACCGGTGCTGGCTTCGCCGATATCGGCAGCACACTGGCGGCTATTTTCGCTTCCACACCTGCTGATGCCTTTACTGGCGCTACACCGCTGGATGCTTACAAACACTTAATCGATAAACAGACCGCCGACGTTGTACTGCAGGAGAGTACCTTCAACGGCTGGCTGAATGGCGGCTGGGAGTGGGTCAATCTGGCGTATCTGCTAGGCGGCTTATTCCTGGTCTGGCGCAAAATCATCAGCTGGCATATTCCAGCGGCCATGCTGATCGCATTGTCTCTGTGCTCGTTATTGCTGGGCTGGGATGAAGATATGTATACGCCAGTGTCGCTGCACTTACTGAGTGGTGCCACCATGCTGGGGGCCTTCTTTATTGCCACCGACCCGGTTTCAGCATCCACCACCCCACGCGGCAAACTGATTTATGGTGCTGGCATTGGCATCCTGCTGTACATCATTCGCACCTGGGGGGCATACCCGGACGCCGTTGCTTTTGCGGTGATTCTGATGAATTTTGCTGCGCCGTTTATTGATGCTTATACCCAACCACGCACCTATGGCCATAAAAAAGCCAAGCGTGGCCTGGCGGCGAAAAAGAGTTAAGGAGGCGAGTCAGCGATGAATGAATTATTACTTTCCATCCGCAATAACGCTGTTGGCCTGGCTTTATTTGCATTAGTGACCGCCGGTGCTATTGCCGTCGCTCAGGTGGGCACCAAAGAGCGCATTGAACACAACATTCGCCAGGCCGAAGCCCGCGCACTGAATGAGATTGTGCCTCAAGATCAGTACGACAACGACCTGCTCAATGATGTATTGCCGATTGACGACCGCTTTAATCAACAATTGTTAGGCCCACTATCCGATAAGGCCCAGATTCATCTGGCCCGACGTAATGGTGTGGTACACACCGCCATTATCCCGGCCATTGCTCCCGATGGTTACACCACCAATATTTCCATGATTGTCGGTGTTAAAGCTGACGGCACGTTGGCTGGTGTACGGGTGATTGAACACAAAGAAACACCCGGATTGGGCGATAAAGTCGACATCAAAAAGTCCGACTGGGTGACAGGGTTTGATGGCAAATCCTTATTTAATCCGGACGATGCGGGTTGGAATGTGAAAAAAGACGGCGGCGAATTTGATCAGTTTACCGGCGCAACCATCACTCCTCGCGCCGTGGTTCGTGCAGTTAAGCGCACATTGAGCTTTTTTGATTTGCACAAAGAACAGATTTTAAATACTCGATTAGTAGAGCCAGCCAGCAATAAAGCAAACCAGAGCTCAATAAATGAGGAGACCCACTGATGGCGACTAAATCCATGCGCGACATCAGCCTCGATGGCTTATGGAATAACAACCCGGCACTGGTTCAATTGCTGGGCTTATGCCCACTACTGGCTGTGACTGGTTCTGTGGTCAACGCTTTAGGTTTAGGCCTGGCGACCATGCTGGTTTTGGTTGGCTCCAACTTATCGGTCTCTCTGATTCGTAATCATGTCTCTGAAGCCGTGCGCCTGCCCGCTTTTGTGATGATTATTGCCTCGTTTGTAACCGTCACCGAGCTGGTCATGCAGGCGTTTACTTATGAGCTGTATCAGGTGCTGGGCATTTTTATTCCGCTTATCGTAACCAACTGCGCGATTCTCGGCCGCGCCGATGCCTTTGCCTGTAAAAATCCGATCCTGCCGTCGGTCGTCGATGGCTTTATGATGGCACTGGGCTTTACCGTGGTGCTGGTGTTATTGGGCGCCATGCGTGAAGTGCTGGGCCAGGGCGTGATCTTCTCCGATATGCAGTTATTATTCGGCCCGGCTGCTGCCAGTTGGAAAATTGAACTGGTAAAAGATTACCCGGATTTCTTATTTGCGATTTTACCGCCCGGTGCGTTTGTGGCGATGGGTTTAATTATTGCCATTAAAAACATCATTGACGATCAGATTAAACAGGCCGCCGAAGCCAAGAAAGCTCCAATCGAAGTTGGCAGCAAACGTGCTCGAGTGACGGGTAAAATCAGTTAATTCTTACTGAATATCACGCATAAAAAAACCGATCATCAGATCGGTTTTTTTATGCGCATACTATTGAGGATCAACTGGCGTCTTTTAAAACCATCGCCTCACCCTGCACTTTTTTAATGGCAACTGGCACACCGTTTAAAGCCGTATTACCGGTTAATTCATCAATCAATAAATCGTCGGTCAGATCATTGGCGTTTACACCCGGTTTTTGCAGCGCATTCTGCATTTGTACGCCGGATAAATTGTGGCCATAACCATGTGGCAGACTGACAACACCCGGCATTAATTCATCGGTAATTTCTACCGCGACGTTAATAGCTCCCGTACGCGACTCTACTGCTGCCATATCACCATCAACCAGATTGTGTTGCGCGGCATCTTGCGGATTAATCATTAAAGTACAACGGTCAGCGCCTTTAATTAATCGCTGACTGTTGTGCATCCAGGAGTTATTCGATCGAATATGGCGACGGCCGATTAGCAGCAGACCATCTTGTTGCGGAGCCAGCAATTCATCTTTCACCCGCTGCAACTCGGCCATAAAAATATCCGGAGTTAATTGCAGCTTTTTATCTTTATGGAATAAGCGCTCAGGCATGCAAGGTTGTAATGCACCCAAATCAACGCCCTGGGGTTGTTTCTGCAATGCGTCTAAATCCAGTCCGGACTTACCCGCTTTGAGCATTTTATTGAGTAAACCCTTAGGCTTTAACCAACGAATGGTTTTATAAGTCAGCCAATTGGTAAGTCGTTTTTTAACCGATCCGGTATTCAGCCCTTCAGCCAATGATAAAATAATTTGCCAGTCTTCTTTTTCTCCGACAGCGGGCTTAAATAATGGCTCAGAATATTTCGCCACATTACGCACCGCAAAATTATTAAAAATCAGATCATAGTGATCACGCTGCAGATGACTGACTGGCGGCAAAATAATATTGGCATGGCGAGTCGTGGCATTAATGACCGTATCAATGCACACCATAAACTCTAGTGACTCAAACGCCTGGTCCAGTTGGCGGCTGTTCGGCGTTGAAATCACCGGATTACCCGCCAGCGTTAACATTGCTTTAATTTGGCTACCACCCACCGCCGGATCAACCGGCGTGAGAATTTCTTCGGCTAATGTTGCCACCGGAAATTCGCCACCAAACTCCGGAAAATTCCGTACACGACTGCGATATACATCGTAATGCCCACGACTGCCCCGGGCAGCCAGAATAGCCGGCAAATCGACCGCCGGTGCTGTAAACATCGCTCCGCCCGGACGATCAAAATTACCACTGACAATATTCAAAACATTAATCAGCCATTGGCATAAGCCACCGTATTGCTGAACGGAAACACCCATACGGCCATAACACACGGCTGATTCAGCGGTTAACCACTGAGTCGCAATGGAACGTAAGCGCGGCGCTGAAATACCGGTTTTTGTCGCCGTGATTTCCGGTGAGAAATCTGCACTTAATAATTTCAAATCCGCACTGACGACATAATCCGGCAGCGCAGGCAGCTCGTTTTCATGAGTAAAAATATGCAACAGCGACAACAGCATCAGCACATCTTGGCCCGGACGAATAAACAAATGCTCGTGGCTGAATTTAGCGGTTTCACTGCGACGCGGATCAACCAGCACCACTTTACCGCCGCGTTCATCAATCGCTTTTAAACGATTTTTAATATCCGGCACTGTCATTAATGAACCATTTGACGCAACCGGGTTGCCACCAATCACCATCATAAAATCGGTTCGATCAATATCAGGGATGGGTGTGACCAGCTGATGGCCGAGCATAAAATAACTGGCCACATGATGCGGTAACTGATCCACCGAGGTGGCTGAAAATTTATTACGAGAACCAATGGCTTTGAGCAACATAGGGCCGGTCAATAAATTACCGTAATTATGAACGTTAGGATTACCGAGATAACTGCCCACCGCGTTTTTACCGTGACGTTGCTGTACCTTTTTCAACCCGGCCACGGATTCTGCAATGGCTTGATTCCAGCTAATTTCTTTCCAGCTGCCATCCGCCATCTTCTTCACCGGCTTGGTTAAACGATCCGGATCGTTGTGCAAATCCTGCAGCGCCGTTGCCTTTGGGCAGATGTAGCCACGACTGAACGGGTCATCTTTGTCACCTTTGATTGACAGTATCTGTTCATGCGGTGCATGGCCCTGCAGGGTTATTTCAATGCCACAGGTGGCTTCACACAAACAGCAGGTACGCTTATGAACACGTTGAGGTTGATTCGCTTCCATCATCGAGGGCCTTATCACGGTGTTTTTCTTTTTTTATTAAGAACACTATAAATGAGTCACATGCGGCAAGCTAACGGGCATTTGTGCCAAATCTACGCAGTGTTGCACGATTACTCTAACGACAGCCACCAAAACACAGGTATCAAAACACCTGCTCCTTGCCTTAATGAAACCAATTCTCAATTACATAACGATTGACTATGCGACCAAGGCACAACATTCATACAACTTATAATGAACATAAGGCGAATAAGAACACTTTATAACCTATTCGACCAACGACCTTCTTAACCCTTAAGACACTATGGCCTATAATTGCCGGTCGAAATTCCGTGTGAATATTAACGTTTTAGCGCTTTGCTAAGAGGTCTCTTTGTTAAGAGTTTCTTGGTATCGCTGCTAAGCCTCAATAAGATGAAGGATGAGAGATTCGTATGAGCTTGTATTCTGAATACCTACAAGAGATCGAGACGCGTAAAAGCGAGCTTGGCCTGAACCCAAAACCAATCGACAGCGCTGAGCTGCTGTCTGAAATCATTGCCCAGATCAAAGACACTGGCAATGCAGAGCGCGAAGCTTCTCTGAACTTCTTCATCTACAACACCCTGCCAGGTACGACTCCTGCGGCTGGTGTTAAAGCTAAGTTCCTGAAAGACATCGTTACTGGCGCAGAAACGGTTGCTGAAATTTCTCCAGAGTTCGCTTTAGAGCAACTGTCTCACATGAAAGGCGGCCCTTCTGTTGAAGCTCTGCTGGACATCGCTCTGTCTGACGACGCTAACAACGCTGCTGCGGGTGAAGTTCTGAAGTCTCAGGTATTCCTGTACGACGCAGACACCAAGCGCTTAGCTGATGCTTTCAAAGCGGGCAACGCCATTGCTAAAGATATCCTGGAAAGCTACTCAAAAGCTGAGTTCTTCACCAAGCTGGACGACATCCCAGAGAAAATTAAAGTTATCACCTACATCGCTGCTGAAGGTGATATCTCTACTGACTTATTGTCTCCAGGCAACCAGTCTCACTCCCGTGCCGACCGTGAACTGCACGGCCAGTGCATGATCACTCCAGAAGCACAGCAAGAAATTAAGAAGATGGGTGAAGACAACCCAGACGCTAAAGTCATGCTGATCGCTGAGAAAGGCACCATGGGTGTTGGTTCTTCCCGTATGTCTGGTGTTAACAACGTTGCACTGTGGGCTGGTGAGAAGACTTCTCCATACATTCCTTTCATCAACAACCGTCCGGTCGTTGCGGGTACTAACGGTATCGCACCTATCTTCCTGACTACTGTTGGTGTAACCGGCGGTATCGGTCTTGACCTGAAAAACTGGGTTAAGAAAACCGACGCAAACGGCGAAATCGTACGTGACGCAAACGGCGATCCAGTACTGGAAGAAGCATACTCTGTTGCTACCGGTACCGTTCTGACCATCGATACTAAAGCTAAGAAACTGTTAGACAGCGAAGGCAATGTACTGTCTGACGTAGCGGACGCTTTCACTCCACAAAAAGTGGAATTCATGAAAGCTGGCGGTTCTTACGCGGTAACTTTCGGTAAGAAGATCCAAACTTTCGCTGCTGAAACTCTGGGCGTTGAAGCTCCAGTTGTTTACGCTGCTTCTAAAGAAATCTCCAACGAAGGCCAGGGCCTGACTGCAGTTGAGAAGATCTTCAACCGCAACGCTGTTGGTGTTACTTCTAAGACGCCACTGCACACGGGTTCTGACGTTCGCGTTAAAGTGAACATCGTTGGCTCTCAGGACACTACTGGTCCTATGACTTGTCAGGAACTGGAAGCAATGGCTGCTTCTACTATCTCTCCTGATGTTGATGGTGCATTCCAGTCTGGCTGTCACACAGCTTCTGTATGGGACAACAAAGCTAAGGCCAACACGCCTAAGCTGATGGCGTTCATGAACGCATTCGGTGTAATCACTGCACGTGACCCGAAAGGCGTTTACCACTCCATGACTGACGTAATCCACAAAGTACTGAACGACATTACTGTTGACGATCGCGCGATCATCATCGGTGGTGACTCTCACACCCGTATGTCTAAAGGTGTGGCGTTCGGTGCTGACTCCGGTACGGTTGCCATCGCACTGGCAACGGGTGAAGCAGCAATGCCAATCCCAGAGTCTGTGAAGGTAACCTTCAAAGGCAACATGAAGCCACACATGGACTTCCGTGACATCGTACACGCTACCCAAGCGCAGATGCTGAAGAAGTTCTCTGGCGAAAACGTCTTCCAAGGCCGTGTGATCGAAGTACAAATCGGTACTCTGCTGGCTGACCAAGCCTTCACCTTCACCGACTGGACTGCAGAAATGAAAGCGAAAGCTTCTATCTGTATTTCTACCGATGAAACTCTGATCAAGTCTCTGGAACTGGCTAAGTCCCGTATCCAGATCATGATCAACAAAGGTATGGAAAACGAAGCTGGCATGCTGCAAGGTCTGATCGACCTGGCTGACAAGCGTATCGCTGAAGTTAAATCTGGCGAAGCACCTGCTCTGGCTCCAGACGACAACGCTAAGTACTACGCAGAAGTTGAAGTTGACCTGGACGCAATCGACGAGCCAATGATTGCTGACCCAGACGTAAACAACGAAGACGTATCTAAGCGTTATACTCACGACGTGATCCGTCCTACTTCTTACTACGATGGCCGTAAAGTTGACCTGGGCTTCGTTGGTTCTTGTATGGTTCACAAAGGTGACATGCAAATCATCGCTGCCATGCTGCGTAACCTGGAGAAGAACGGTCCTATCACGTTCAACGCACCACTGGTTGTTGCGCCACCAACGTACAACATCGTTGACGAACTGAAAGCAGAAGGCGATTGGGACATCCTGTCTAAATACGCTGGTTTCACTTTCGACGATGACAACCCGAAAGAAGCTGCTCGTACTTCTTACGAGAACATCCTGTACTTAGAGCGTCCTGGATGTAACCTGTGTATGGGTAACCAGGAAAAAGCGGAAGCTGGTGACACTGTTCTGGCTACTTCTACCCGTCTGTTCCAAGGCCGTGTTGTAGAAGACAGCGCTGAGAAGAAAGGTGAGTCTCTGTTAGGCTCTACTCCAATGGTTGTTCTGTCTACTATCCTGGGTCGTTTCCCGACTCTGGAAGAGTACAAAGCAGCCGTTGAAGGTATCAACCTGACTTCTTTCGCTCCACCATCTGAAGACCTGGCTCGCCCAGCTATCCCTCTGAAAGCTGTTTAAGCTTTAGAGGTGACTAGCCCGCTTTCTGCCGTTTACTGCAAACAGCAAAAAGTGGGCTAAGCTCAGATATAACGGTTGGGTTTTGAGGTTCTGAAAAGAACTGCTTCTAAGCACAAAAGATCAATGACGACAGAGTGGATTTAGGCTTCAGCCTATGTAGCTCACTGAACTGATCGGCTTCTACTGAAAACAAAACGCGATCGAATAAAAAAACCGGCACTCGCAAGAGGAGCCGGTTTTTTTGTATCTGCGCAATCAAGCATGACGAAGGGAGTGCCATTCATCCGCCAAATCCCACATAAAATCAATTTTCTTCTTCACACGAGTTTCATTGAAGAAGTCAAAAAAGGGGTCGGAGAACTTAACCTCCTTTCCTTCACAAAAGCCATCGAAAGTAGCCATAGAATAATCAAAGCATCCTTTATAGTGATAAAGTTGCGGCAACTCGTCTAGATACCTTTTTAAGTTAAACTCTGCCTCGTTAGCATCTTTGTAAAATCGAAACTCTTTCTCACCCCTGTTAACACTTCTCAGATCGAATCCGCCATTTCCAAAATATCTTTCCAAAATAGATGGATCTACTACGGGAAATCCATTAACAGATATTCCCACCCCATGAGGTGAACTCGACATATAGCAAGCAATCACCTTCTCTGGATTCAATTCGAAATTTGCAGAAGAATCATATTTTTCTTTAAACCTTTGATATTCATCAATAAAGAACTGTCGCTTCCTACCCAAATTAGATGTTTTAATTTTTCTTATATTATTTCCAAAGCCTTCACTTCCAACCCTATAGACAAAAGACTTAGCTTCGATAATTAAGTATGTTTCACCAATCCTTAAAACAATATCTGCTTCTTCATTATCCCTGCCTTTTTCCTGCTTGAATCCAACTTTAAGAATTCTGCAATACTTGTCGCGTAAAATCGCATTATTATTAATTTGTCCTGATAAGATACGCTCAAACTCATTTTCAAAAAAACGACCTTTATTTTGCATTTTCTGATTATTAACAGCTAACTTCACCTCTGAATCAACATAAAAATCAACAACTCGAGTAAATTGACCAGTTAACAGAGCAGGAAGGCACAAATGAATCAGGCCATCCTTTTCATACAATGGCTTTACATATAAATCTGATTTCCTAATTGTACTTTTATTATTCGTGAACAAAGATACCACCTGCTCCGCCTTTATTTGACCAAAACTCGTACAACGAATTAAAATCTCCACAATCTCATCTTTTGAAAAGGCATAATAAAATCCCTTCTCACTCTGACCTTTCAGAGAATTAAGAAAAGAAAGAGCCAGATTTGAAGCAACAATCCAAAAAACTATCAAGTCAAAAATTGAAACCTCATCATAATTACTAAATTTAACATCCATAAAATCTTTATAGTAAAACTTGATCTGGCATCCCAACATATAAACTTGTTTATAAACAGAATCATTTACCTTTAAAAAATCTACCTTCAGACAACCCATAGACATATCAATTCTTGATGGAACGCATCTAATACCATGATTCAAAGAAGAGCCGTCTTTCCCATAATCGGATCGTAATTGTTCCATTTGGTCTTGAAACCTTTGCAGTGCAATACTCTCACCAAAATCCAATTCACTATTACATGTTAGAAACTCAAAAGAGCTTGGCAACTCGTGCATTTCTAGTCGGCCATTTTCAATCTTCTTCCACTTCTCTTCCAAATAAAGCCTCTTGCTCGCTGACTTTAACATACGCTCATACACGGAATATTCTTTAAGACCTGAATAATCAGAATGTGCTGATGTTTTAAGCATCAGCCATATACCATCACTGATAGTCTCAAAAGTTGCATTTAGACTGCTTTCATCAGGACCTCTACCATCTCCAATATCGCTAAAAACCTTTACCGAGATAATAGTTTGATACATTAGCAACTCAATTTCAGAGAGCCTGCCATGCTTTTCAATAATACTCTTAAATTCTTCATCAACATCTCGAAGTAAGTTACCAATAACAACACCACACCGCTTATACCCATCTTCACAGCCCACTGTTGCATTCACCCATTTCCTTTCATCGAAGAAGTATGTAGTTGGTAGATACTTCATAAAAATCCTTAATAAAATAAATTATAGCAATCAAGAAAACACTAAGTTCTCTCCTCAGTGTAACAGCTCAAATTTCCCCTTCTAGCAGTAGCACTTACAAGGCTAAAGAAACCAGCAAACGTATTATCGCCTGGCAGATATAAGCGCATTACAGATAAACTGCAGTACGACAATAACGTTCTCACATACCTCTGCACCATAAAAATATTGCGCAGAATAGCCGTTTTATTGGCTCAATTGCGCACGCCTTGCACCCCAACATACGAGCTCGGCTATCCACCAGGGCATAGATAGGAAAACGGCAAAAATCAGAATGATAAAACCAACGATGCTAACCAAAGGCCTTCCCTTATATTCTCCAATCACATCAGCAGACTAGCTGGCGTCACTGAGCGTTTTTAATGAGGATCCATTCTACGCCAGTTAAAACAGACAATGAGCCGCTAATTCGAATTTTACGGCTCAAGAATCGGCCTATTATGAGCCGCAAATACAAAATTTGTGGCTCAAGACGAACAACTGTAGTGCGACACCCCACCCGCATGAAAATACTCAGCCGGTTTCTGACGATAAAACTTCGCTTCTATTTCCGGCGTTTGCTCATCATAAGGATGCGTTAATACCTGCTGCAGTTCTTTCACTAAGCTGTAATCGCCCTGCGCGGCCTGCTGATACGCAGGAACCACCAGCCATTCGCGCCAGGTGTATTTGGGATTGGTTTGTTTCATTTTCGCAGCAACAAACGCTTCTTTCTGATTTTCCAGCACCGTATCACGCCACTGCTCTAACCAACTTTGCCATTGCTCATTTAAGTGTTCAGAATCTTCGAGATAGAAGGTTTGTTTCAAAGGCTCAATGCTGGTCGGCACCGATGATAATTCGCGGAAGAAGCGTGTGTAATCAGCCTCCGATTGATGCATCAGGGACAATAACTGAGTCGTCAGTGCCTCGTCGTAGCTATCAAGCCCGAGTTTCGCCGCCCACATAGTTTGAATAGCGATGCGCTGTTCTTTTTCAAAACCCCGGCGAACCTCATCCAGTTGCTGTACATAGGCATCATCGCCCTCACTTTCCAGCAAAGTTCGTACGGACTTCCAGAACATATGGAAGTTAGCTTCAGCCGCTGCGGGTTGATTAAAGAAGGAGAAATGTTCACCGCCGCCGGTCCAGGGCTGGAATTGCGGATCAAATTGCTCACAAAAACCAAACGGCCCATAATCAAGAGTGTAACCACCCGCCGGGCAGTTATCGCTATTAAAGTTGCCCTGACAGAAACCCACACGAATCCAGTTCGCTACCAACGCCGTTAAGCGGCCACGGAAACATTCCGCCAGTTTAATCACCTGATCCGGGAAGGATAACGTCGTATCAATGTCGTCTTTATATTCTCGTTCAATCAGGTGCTGAACAATTAATTTCAGCTCGCCCGCCGCATGATCATATTCTTTATTACGGGTACGGCGGGCAAATAATTCCACCTGGCCAACCCGTAAAAACGACGGTGCCACCCGGGTGGAAATCGCCACTGGATTATCGACAAGAATATCCGGCTCGTAGGTTTGTGATTGTTCGGAATACCAAGGACGAGTCACGGTTTCGGCTTTCGAGGTAAATAAGGTTAGCGAGCGTGAGGTTGGAATACCTAACGCGTGCATATGCTCCTGAACTAAAAATTCGCGCACACTGGAACGTAATACCGCACGACCATCGGCACCACGACAATACGGTGTACGACCACCGCCTTTTAACTGCATCTCCCAGCGTTTGCCGTTAAACACGCCTTCAAATATCGACATCGCCCGACCATCGCCATAGCCATTCCCGGTACGAAACGGACACTGCTGAATGTATTCCCGGCCATAAATCGACAATGCATAACCGGTTGCCCAGCCATAAGGGTGCATGGGTGAAAATCCGGCTTGCGATACAGCCTCCAGCACAGGAGAAATATCCGCCGCAAAAATCTTGGCAAAGGCTTCATCTTTCACCAACGAATCATCCAGACCCAGCTCAGCAAATAAGGTGTTGCTATGGGCGATGTATTCCGGTTCTGCAATCGGGGTTGGTACCACCGGTACATAGTGCCCCGAGAACACCTGCCGAGGTTGATGTTCCATACCATCTTCACGGGCGTCCGGGTTGATGTTCAGATTTTCCAACAGAGAATAATCCGCTTGTGCACTGAACTCGCTAAAGTTGGTAATCAGCTTGGTATCCGATACAGAGGATGAAGACGACATAAGGGGCAGGCCCGGTAATAAACGATGTCGATTAGTTTACTCAGCTGATCACGTGAAAGACACCGACCTGACATATCTTTGTGAACGCTTAAAGCCCCTAGAAAAAGTAGTAATTTTGATTGAGTGCACACTGTATTTTTCGGATAATTGCGCTCTCTTACCCCATCGATAAGGACATCCCTTGGGCATATTCTCCGTATTCTCAAAAGACAAAAGCTTTGCTCTGCCGGTTATTGGCAGTGTGCGCCTGAATCAGCTTGGCTTACACCTGTTCCGTATACGCCTGGCCGATGTATTTTTAACCTTACGTCGCTTTCAGGTCATGGGGCCGTTTCGGCCACAGGAATACAAGCAATTCAAACAAGATGGCATCCTGGCACTGGAGAACTTTTTGCCAGACGATGAATTCCAGAAACTACTGAACGAAGTTCAATATACCATCACAACTACCGACCAACACACTCCGATTCAAAGTTACGGTGAAGAAGGTTTTGGCGACAAACACAAACATGCCTGGGGATTTGATCGTTACGATGGCGGCACGCTGAATCGGTTTTATAACATCACAGCCGAGCAACCTTCTACACAAGCATTTATTCATAATAAGCGCCTGAAAAAAATCACCAAAGCTCTGGCTGGCAGCTATCACGATGGCTCAAAATATTTTTTGTATAAGTTATTTCATGGTAAAGAAGAGCAAAACGCAGATATACAAAAAGTGATTCACCGCGACACATTTCACAGTGCGATTAAGCTTTGGTATTTTTTAGAAGATGTTGAGCCAAAACATGGGCCATTTCATTATGCACCGGGCACACATAAAATGACGCGAGAGCGATTACAATGGGAAAAGCAACGCAGCATTAAAGCCAGCTCAGAAAATAAAGGCGGCGCGTTCCGGATTGAAAAAGAGGAGCTGGATGCACTTTCTGAAGAACCACTCAAGGCTTATCCCGTTAAAGCTAACACTCTGGTCATTGCCGATATTCGTGGCTTTCACTGCCGTGGTCAGGCACTGGAAAATCAGGCGCGTTTGAGTATTTATGCCAACATTCGCCCCTCCCCTTATTTACCGGCCCTGCCGTTGGCTTTAACCAAGCGAATTGCCGGATTATTTAAATAATAAAAGAACGCGAAATGTATTATGACGTGTGGTGAAAGAGGACTTTCTGATGAAGTTACGGTACCGTTTAATAAACCAGAGGCGCCCTAGAAATCTTCTTTTAACAACAATCGCTCATCCTGATAAATGACCTCGCCCGATTCCAGCAAATCGTTGTAAGCCTGTTTAATTTTATTATGCAGCTCTTGTCCGTTCGGGTGTGATTTGAGCACCACAATCGGCCAGCCCTGTAATGCTTCCAGCGTCTGACTCCAGATGTTTTCATGCTCGAGGTGTTTCTTTTTAATTACTTGTCGGAAAGGATCTTCCAGCGTAATCAGGTAATCAACCCGCTCCAGTAATAAAAGCCGTATCGCCTGCTCAACGCTGTTTACAGCAACCACATTGTAATTGCCCGCTTCCAGTTTTTCCGCATAACTGCCTAACGGATAGCCACGTTTAATGGCAATGGATTTTCCTTCCAGCTGATCAAAACCTACTACGGGGGAAGATGGCCGCCCGTAAACTCTGAGTTCTACCTTGGTTTGTGGCACCGGAAATAAAAGCTGGCTATCGGTTGTTGGATTATTGCCATAGGCCAGAATTGCAACATCGTCCGGAAATGAAAACTGGCTGATACGCGCGTAAGGAACGGTTTCAATATTGATCTTTAACCCGGCCTGTTGATACAGCTTTTGTGATAAGCGGGCGTGAAATCCGGTGATTTGTTGATTGCTGTTGTCCCAATAAGGTGGAAAGTACAGGGTGTAATGGGTGATCACAGGCTCATCGGCAACATCCTCTGCCATCACCCAACCGCAGCTAATCAGCATCAACAACAAAATGTGCCAACGGATGTTAAACATTGCTATAAACCTTATACCCACAATGAATCTAAGTTTAAGTTTAAGTTTAAGTCAAAGTTAACAAATAGCCAGCCCTAATAAACTGGGGTTTATTCAAAAGCAATTAAATAGATAACGGTATAAGCTTAGCGATAAATTTGCTCAGCCCAAACCGTGAGTCCCGCCGCCACACTGCCAAAGTGGTCACCATCCACCACCGGGATATCCCCCAGTTTTTGCTCAACGGCTGCGCGTACAACCGGAGATTGCGCCGTACCACCGGTCACGTAGATACAATCAGGCTGGCAACCGCCCTGAGCCAATGCCTCATCCATCAGCGCCACCATCTTAGCAACCGGCCGCTCTACGGCATCTGCATACTGCTGCCGTTGAACCATGTGCATCAAGCCCGCTTCAGCGTAAGTCAGGTCGACCTCTACTTCGCTGTTTTCGGACAAGCTGATCTTCGCCTGCTCGGCACTGCGGACCAGATGATGATTCTGGCGCTCCTGGCGTAAACGAATAAAACGACGTATCAGTTCAGGTTCGGCGTTATCACGCACCAGCTGATCAAGATACAAGCCGGTTTCCAGGCTGTTAAACGTTGTCTGGGCACTGACATTATTGGTGGCAACCGCATTAAAAAAGGTTTGCTTCGGGACCGGCTTACCCGTTTTCATCAATGACTCAGAGCCGAACAAAGGCAACAACTGATGACTGGCCAGTTGGATGTCCAGATCGTTGCCCCCTACCCGCTCACCGCTGTGGCCAAGAAAGTCGGCACTGCGGTCACTTTTCTGGCGATAGTCAGGCCCCATTCGCACTAACGCACAGTCGGTTGTACCACCGCCGACATCCACGACCAAAACCGTCTGATTGTGCTGTAGCCGTTGCTCGTAGTGCAGGCCTGCAGCGATGGGTTCATACAGGAATTCAACCTGCTGAAAGCCTGCACGCTGGGCCGCCACTGTGAGAATATCCAGCGCCTGTTTGTTACTTTCACTGGCATTCAGCCCCTGAAAGTTAACCGGACGACCAATCACGGTATGCGTCAGCGCCGTATTCGCTTGTTGGTCTGCTCGCAGTTTCACGTTTTGCATCATCGCCGTCACGATGTCTTCAAAAAATGCCAGCTGTGGTGGTTGCAGGCCGCTGGCACCCAGAAATGACTTAGGTGACTTCACAAAATAGCCGTCTTCGGGCCAGTCAAAATACTGCTGGAAGGCTTCGCGACCAAAAAACAGGCTTTGCTCATCCTTATCGAAGCCTTCTTCCTGCCGCACCCGACGTGCCTGTGACAAGCTGGCGCTTCTCAGATTAACAAACTGCTGCTGTTGGTTTTTATCGCGGATATTAAGGCCGACCGATTCACAGATCAGCTCTCTCGACAAGGCGTACAAGGCGGACGGCAGGAACGCTTTGTCGCCTTCTAACGGCAATAACGAAACGCTATTGCTGCCAGAAGGGGTGATGCCAATTGCGCAGTTAGAAGTACCAAAGTCGAAACCAGAAATCATGAAGGGCAGCAACCTGTGATCAGGGAAAATCAAACGGCCGCGGACATTACCACAAGCCTCTGAAACAGCCAATTAGATGGCCCAAATACGTGTGTTTACTATCAAGAGTTACAATTTGTAATAAATTTGGCTTGAACCTGTGCGTTCAGTTGGTAGTCTGAAAGTGAACCACCGGAGCTGTTATGTCCGCCAAACTCTTATTGTTTATTGTCGCCAGTTTTATGACAGCCACGTCTGTACTTGCCTCATCGCTACCAAGCGACCCTACAGACACGCATACCGATTGGCTCTCTTATCGGGAGATTTTTACTCCCGTTGTGCCGGTTACCGTTCCTGAGGGTAAGAAACAATTAGGCCAGAAGCTGTTCAGAGATCCGCTATTATCCATTGATCAGTCATTGAGCTGTGAGAGCTGCCATTACCAACAATACGGCTATGGTCTTAACAGTAAGCTGACAAAAGATCGGTTTGGCGATCATTCACTGCTGAACTCTCCGGGCCTGGCCTACAGCAGCCTGATGCTCTATCAGAACTGGTCTGGCAAATTTCCAACTCTGGAAGACCAGTTGAATGCTGTCATTACCAACCCGAAGGCCATGGCCATGAACTGGCCCGAGCTGATTAAGCGCTTAAAAGCAGCACCACATTACCCGGCACTGTTTAAGTCGGCCGGTTACAAACAAATTAATCAGCAAACCATTACCGATGCCATGGTTGCTTACGAAACATCACTGACACAGCCTTCCCGCTTTGATGCGTATTTATTGGGAGACCTGGACCGGCTTTCAGAAACAGAAAAACAAGGCTTATCAAAATTTAAGCAATTCGGCTGTGTCAGTTGCCATCAGGGCATTGCGATTGGTGGTAATTTACGCCAGAAGATGGGGGTGATGCGAGACTATATTCCGCAACATGAATTAGGGTTAACCCTACACGATGGATTTTACAGCATTACCCGTAATGCAGCCGACAAACACTTTTTTCGTGTTCCGACACTTCGCAACGTAGCCTTAACAGCCCCCTATTTTCATGATGGTTCAGCGGCGACAATGGAAGAGGCTATAGAGGTAATGTTCCGCTACCAGCTGGGCATTGATCCCACCGAAGAAGATGTTGCAGACATCGCCCAATTTTTACACAGCTTAAGCAGTATTGAATATGAGCAATAATAAGCTGATTATTTTCGTTGCCGTGACGGTGTTTTTATCGTTTCCATTATTATGGCTGCTGCAGGACAGTTCCAACATCAGTATTGTGGAAGGAAACAAACGCTTTACCGCGCTGGCAAAATTTCGCCAACACCACGCGTCACTGTCGGAAGCCGTTTTACGCGTCCGAACGGGGATGGATCAGAATTACGATCACCTGTCACAGATCCAGTATCAGACTGATCAATATTTTACCGTATTGGAACAGCTCTTTATGCATGAAGATGCAGCACAACAGCATCTTCAACGAGTTCAGGAGCTACACCAGCAGCGACTCAATGCCATTGAAGGTTTTAAATCGACCCAGGCCAGGTTAGCAAACTCTCTGCGCTTTTTACCGGTTTTGCAGCAACAATTATTATCGGATTCGAGCAGTATCGCCGCCGAGCATCAATATTTAACCGCGCAGATCAGTTTGAATCTGACGAACTATCGGTCCCTGTCAGATCAAAGCAGCATCCATCAGGGGAAACATCTGTTATCTCAATTGAGCAGTCGCTTTCCGGATGATAATAATGCGGTTAATCATTTTATTACGCATGCACACAAGCTGCTTGAATTTCAGCAACAGGAGTCCGGCTATTTATCTCAGATTTTGAGTTCGCCGCTGTCTGAAGAACTGGAGTCCCTGGCGTGGCAACTTCAAAAATCGCATACCCGAAAACTACTGGACTCTGAAAACCTTAAATCATTTATGATTTTATATTCAGGCATTCTGGCATTAATGGTGGTCGCATTTATTGTCAATCGTTACCAACTGCGACAAAGTCTGAGTGAAAAAACCATCATCAGTGAAAAAGACCAGCTGACTGGCCTGCACAATCGCCGCTACTTTATGTCTCAATTAAAAAGCTCACTGCAGCAACCGACAGCGAGTGGCGCGCTGATATTTATTGACCTGGATGGCTTTAAAGCCGTTAACGACCAAATGGGACACCATCATGGCGACATTGTTTTGTGCCAAATTGCAAAACGTCTGGAGGGATATTGTCTTTCGTCCACACGGACAGGCATTACACTATCACGCTTAGGGGGCGACGAATTTGTATTATTAATACCAACGCTGCACGACTCAAATACCGATAGTGACATTGAGCTAATGTGTCAGCAGCTCATCAGTTTGTTAAATGAGCCATTGCCTTACCCTTATGACAACTTTTCCTTATCAGGTAGCCTGGGAGTGGCGTTTTACCCGCAACATGGCATCACAGTTACCGATATTATGCACGCAGCCGATCAGGCAATGTACCACGCAAAAAAAATGGGAAAAAACACCTACCACCTCCATCAGAGGCATCCTATTTAATACCAGGAGAGCTGCGCCACGGGTAACCTTTTTTCGCCTGTTCAAATGCGTATTGATACAGATGGTTCATATAAGCCTGGCCAGATTGCTCTTCGCCATTAAATTTAAAATCAGGGCCAATATAAGCCAACTGATAGAGGTAATTATCACGCTCTGAAATCAGCTTCATTTTATACAAATCCCCCACTCCCTGATTTTTAATCAGGGTATTGATACTGCGCACTGAGAGTGCGTACACATCGGCATCAGTGGCCTGGTATTGCGGTTTCACCTCAGAGTTACGGATGATATAAAGATTACGAACAAACGGGTTTTCTTCGGTGTATTCGCTCAGGTCGATATCAACCGGATAAATGAAAACCTGAGAGGTCACACCACCGTCAACGTGTAATTCCTGAAACCGCCCTTTTTCAGATTCAACGTTAAATAATACCGGCGGCATCATTCCCGGGATTGCCGACGACGCTAACATAACCTCGCGGAAAACCATCAATGAATTAGGATGGCCACTGCTGGCCAGTGCTCCCATATCCCAGATAACCGGACGTTCGGAATCCAAGTTGGTGGTGCCTATCAATAAACGTCGCCCTTTTTGATGCTCGGCAGCGATCAGCTCCAGCACTTCCTCATCAAAAAACTGTTCAACAATGGTTCTCAGTGGTGTTGTATCAGTAATGGCTGGGCCGCCAAAAAATCCGGCAATGGTTTCCCAGAAGCCAGAGACGATTAATTCATCCATCGACATACTGGTAAATAAATATTCCAGCTCTTTATCGTATTCAGGGCCAAGAAACGCAAAGGGAGCAATCAACGCACCAATACTCACCCCCGTCACAATATCAAATTCTGGCCGGGTACCCCGCTCACTCCAGCCAGCCAGTAATCCCGCGCCAAAAGCACCGTTTTCACCACCGCCAGATAAAGCCAGATAGTTGATACTGGTTTTGTCTTTAAAATCAGGCTGTGCTTTTTTAACCCGGGCATTGGCATCGATCATTTCACTCAGGTTCTCTGGTTTCGCATCGCCCCAATAGCGGATGGTCTGCTGAATACCCTCAACCACAACCTGATCCTGCTGACTCTCCGGAACAGCAATTCGTGGCGGCGCACTGGAACAACCCGCCAAAACAACCAATAAACCCATAAGTAATGGAATACCAAACGATTGGTTCAGGCACATCACACGACACCCTCTGAAGTAGTCATTAATCACCATGATAAAACGCTGATATAGATATCATCGACCAAGGAATAATACCAATATATTCCTTAATATGAATCCGATTATTATTCGTACAACTACGTAATTTTTACGCAGAAACCCTTAATACCTTAGTTGTAAATTACAACTAAGGTTGAAGCCCGTTTTGTCGAATATTGAATAGGCAATCAGTACATTTGCGGCTCTCGAAAAAACAAACAAGACACGAGGTACTGCCTATGGCATTAGAACGTCAGCACGGAACGGAACACCCATATTGGCCTGCGGGCCCATTCAAAATCCGTTTACCGTTTATCCATTACCGTTGGGAATTCCCGGAGATGATCCAGGGATTCATTATGTTTGTTGTGGGTCTGGCTATGATTCCACTGCTGCAGAAATACCTCGGTATGCCTTATGAAGCCGCACTGGCATTTACCTTTATTGCCGGCCTGGGTTATATCCTGCCGGCACTTTTGGGTGTACCTATGGTGCCTGGTTGGATTACTCCGGCGATTCCGGTGGTGCTGCTGTTCCTGGGCGGGTACGAGCCTGGGCCAGAAGCCATTAAAGCCATGTTCGCACTGCAGATCGAAGTCACCATTATTTTCCTGGTACTGGGCTTGACGGGCTGGGGCTCGAAGCTGGTTAACGTGATTCCGAACTCACTGAAGTCCGGCATCATTATTGGTGCGGGTATCGCGGCACTGATGGGTGAACTGAAAACCGGTGGCCGTGTTGATTCCACCCCTATCTCACTGATTGCGGGTTCGGTAGTAGCTGCGTACATCCTGTTCTCTCTGTCGTTTAAAAACGTGATGGAACAGAATGCTTTTGCTCGTAAAATTGCCAACTTCGGTATGGTTCCGGGCATGATCATCGCCATGATTATCGGCTGGGTTGTGGGCGAATACCCGCTGCCAGAGATTGAGTGGGGCATCACCAACCCTGACTTTGGCCTGATGGCAGATTACCTGATCTTTGCGACTGGCTTCCCGGAAACTGAAATGTTCCTGCTGGCGATTCCAACCGCTTTGATTGCTTACGTTATTGCCTTCGGCGACATTCTGGTTGGCCGTACTCTGCTGGAACGTGTTGACCGTGAACGTGACGATGAAAAAATCGAAATCAACGTTGACCGTGTTCACGTGGTTACCTCAATCCGTAATGCTCTGCACGCGTTCCTGGCGCCATGGCCTGGCCTGTCTGGCCCGCTGTTTACGGCAGTACACGCTACCGTTGCCGAGCGTTACGCCATGGGCAAAAAAGCGATGGATTCCATCTACTCAGGTGCCGGGACTTTCTGGATCGCTGGTTTAATGGCTCTGCTGTGTTTACCGCTGGTGACCATGTTTAAACCGGTACTGCCAATCGCCCTGTCACTGACCCTGATTTTGACCGCCTACATTTGTATTATGGTGGGTATGGAGCAGCTGGATAACCCAACCGAGCGTGGTGTGGCCGGTATTGTTGCTGTGACTCTGGCTATGCCAGATCCAAAATCAACCGTATACGCAATCGTCATTGGTCTGCTGTTGTATTTCCTGATTGAGCGCCCGAAACTGCTCGGCAAGCATGATCCGGAAGATGAGGTCATTTTCTCTGCTCAGAAAGATGATGCCTGATTAACTGCTCCCTCCGCAGTTTTGGCCCCGCCCTCTGATGAGTGCGGGGCTTTTTTGTTCAGGACGATAACTTACGAAACAGCCACTCTAACGGACCTCGTTGAAAATACTTTAGCCAGGCAACACTGAAAATAATTCCGCACACAAAGAAAATAGCAGCACTAAACAGACTGAAGTCAATTGTCTGATCATTCAGTCGCCCGATGGCTTCTAACAGTCCCATTCCTAACAAAACATGAGCGGCATATAGCGTTAAGGCTAACTGACCGGTTTGAGCCAGCCATAAGATCAGTAAAGAATGGGAAAAACGCTCGGCAACCAAGCAACAAGCAAGCAGCATCATCACTGCAGTGCTGGCTGCAGACAGCATATATTGTGGCAATGGCGGAATAATGCTGACACTCAGCAATGGCTGTAATTCCAACGGTGACACCAGCCTTAATCCGTAAAAAACACTTTCAACAACAATAAATACCAACAGTGCACTCAGGAAAAGTTTCTTTCGTACCTGGCTGTTATTTAATTCCTGATGACCAAGCCAGATACCGAAGATTAAAAATCCTGCCCAGGGAAAAAATGGATGAAACCCATTAAAGAAAAGGTGGCGAATCATGCCATCGAGTGTCCAGAAATTCTGATAACTGAGAGCTGGCCAGTGCCAGTTTTGATCGTAATCGAACACCAACATCAACACTGGAAAAGCCATTACCAACGCCAGAGAAAGCCACAACAAAACACGTTTGGAGGCCATAAAAACATATGCAGCCAGCAAAAAATAAACGCCATAAAAGTGCAGAATATCAGCTTCCCAAATTGGCGTATAAGCCAAACCCAGACCAATCAGTAGCAGCCCTCTTTTCAGCAATTCACGGCGTTTTGTGCGAATCAAACCAGTATCAGGGTTTGCTCGTACCTTACGCGTGAGCAGCGCAATGCCAACGCCAGCAAGAATGACAAATAACGCTGAGGCCCGCCCTTCAAATAAGCTGGCAAACATAAGTCCGGCATCTGAGCCTGTACCAGCATTCATAGCGATTTTAAAATTCACAATCACCATGCCAAAAATGGCCAGAGCACGTGCCACATCAAAGCCTAATGTGCGTTGCGCAACTTCGTTCATGGATGATATTTCCAATCGACTTGAGAATTGATTGAGCAGATTAACCGACGTTACGTTAACGTTTCCTTAACGTCAGTGCGTATCTAACAACGGAAGTTGCCATTCAATACAGGCATTGTTGTTAGCAAAACACAGCGGGGGGAATTGATTATTTGCCAATGAAAAAATTTCGTTCTGATTGGCGGATTCTGGTCTGAAGCGCTTAGGAAAAACAACCAGACCGGAATTTTTTACTTCGGAAGGAAAACTGGGGACGTACTGGTAATAACCCAGCAATTCTTTTTTTTCAAAAACCAATAACGAAAAAAATTGTTCGTAGTCTGCGCCTTTTACCCGCTCTAATCCAATTAGGGTACGATCCTGATATTCACCAAAAAAGTACAAGGAAACAACATGATCATCATGGCTGCCCTGCATCAGGGGTGAACGATGTTTATGCAGGTATATTTCAGCGGCTTGTGGGCTAACCCAGGTTGGCTGAGCGCTGTGCAAAGGGACTTCAGCCCCGTGTAGCGGTTCTTGGGTATTGTAAGAAGAATCCACCGCATGGGCGGGAAGAAGCAGCAAGAAAACCAGAAAAATAAACAACAATTTCACAGAGCATTCCTTTAGCAGCAGAAAGCCAGAGCTGATTTGCTCTGGCTTTCTTTTTCTGAGCCATCAGTCAGGCTGAGTTAATTCCAGCTTGGTGCCCAGGTATTTTTCCAATGGTGGCAGGTTAAACGCATCGTCTTCAGAGACAAAACTGATCGAGGTGCCTTTAGCACCCGCACGCCCGGTACGGCCAATACGGTGAACGTAATCTTCCGGGTCTTCTGGCAGGGTAAAGTTGATCACATGACTGACGTTATCAACGTGAATGCCACGCCCCGCCACATCGGTCGCCACCATAATATTAACGTGACCGTCGCGGAAACGCTCCAGTGTGCGAATACGTTTTTGCTGGTTCACTTCACCAGACAAGAGCACGGAAACGTGGCCATTTTTATTCAGCTTGTCGCACAAATTACGGGTTAAATCGCGGCGGTTAGCGAAGATAATGCAACGTTCAGGCTTGTCGCGTTCAAGGATTTTCGCCAGCAGATCGTATTTATCCGATTCGGCAACCAGATAGAGGGTTTGGGTAACCCGGTCAGTGGTGACCTGTTCCGGCTCAATCACGACTGTCAACGGGTCGAACATCCACTGATCAATCAGGATACGCACGTCGTAGTTAAAGGTTGCAGAATACAGCAACGTCTGACGTTCATCTTTTGGCGGCGTGGCGCGCACGATACGGCGTACATCCGGGATAAAGCCCATGTCCAGCATACGGTCGGCTTCATCCAGCACCAGCACTTCGATCTGATCCAGGAAAACGTCCTGGCTGCGCATAAAGTCGATCAGGCGGCCTGGCGTCGCCACCAGAATATCAACCACTTCATTGCGTAGTTGAGCGCGCTGCTCTTCGTAGTTCATACCACCAACAACGGTACATACGTTAAGACCGGTGTATTTCGCCAGGCCTTCGGCGTCTTTACCAATCTGCATCGCCAGTTCGCGGGTTGGCGCAACAATTAACGCCCGCGGTTCGCTGGCATAACGCTCTTCAATTTTGTCGGTCAGCAACTGATTCAGAATGGTCAGCAGGAAAGCGGCGGTTTTACCAGTACCGGTTTGTGCCTGACCAATGGTGTCGCGGCCACGCAACGCAGCAGGCAGACTTTGCGCCTGGATCGGAGAACAGTATTGAAAGCCCAGCTCATGCACACCGCGCATCACGGATTCGGGCAAGTCCAGATCGTGAAAGCGAACCTTGCCTTCCATCGGCTCAACTTTAAAGTCAGCCGGATTCCATGGGGTGTCTTCGATGCGAGGCTTACGCTGACGGCTTTTATTGCCAGCGCCTTTTTTCTTTGCGGCCCCTTTATGAGCCAGATGTTCCGCTTTGTGCGTGTCGCGAGCGGGCTGATTGCTCTTTTTGTGGCTTTTGGCCTGAGGATTCTGGTTTTTCTTGCCAGCTTGTTTCTGTGCGGCTGGCTTTTTATCAGCCCCACCGAATAATTTTTTTAACAAAACGAACTCCGCTTACAGACGCTCTAGCTCAAATAACTCGGCGCTGAATTGATGATGACGCTGATAATAATCTAATAACGCCTGTTTTAACACTTCCGCCCGGGGAGGCAGGCCTTGCGACAGGTAGGTTTGCGCCTGTTGCACTACATTCTCGCTGAAACGCTGTAACCCAGCCTGCACTTCTGCCGGGTCACCATCGAGATTATCGGTGCTGACATGAAACTTACGGCCGCACGCTTCTGATAACAACCACTCCACCGCCTGAGGTTTTACCTCAACCTGCTCAAACTCACGCTGGCGCTCAGCACTGCGGCCATCCGGCTCATACCAATAGCCAAAGTCCACCAGCTGGCGGCGCTCTTTGCCGGCAATACACCAGTGGCTGATTTCATGAAGCGCCGATTCGTAAAATCCGTGGGCAAAGATCACCCGGTGATGTGGATGCTGATCATCGGCGGGCAAATAGATGGGTTCATCGTCACCCGCCACCAAAATGGTATTTTCACTCTCCTGAAACAGCCGGTTAAACAGGCGGATCAGGTCTTCTATCTTTAACAACAAACCGTTCACTCTTACAACATTGAGTCAAGCTGACTCCCTTTGGCCGCCATTTTAAATGACACTGATTGCAACTTATAGGCACTCACCTCAACTCATAAGCATTCTGCACAACGTTTAGCCAGTTGATGTTTTGGCTGCCATACGGTACAAAACTTATCCAAAGCTTATTCAAGACAAATAACTTCAGGAAATACCCATGATCCAGCAAGGCCAACCCTTACCCGACGCAACTCTTAATGAATTCAACAACGAAGGCATGCAAGCGCATAACACCAGCGAGTTGTTCGCCAATAAGCGCGTTGTTCTGTTTGCTGTGCCCGGTGCGTTCACCCCGACCTGCTCAGAAGCACACTTACCGGGTTACATTGCATTAAACGCAGACCTGAAAGCCGCCGGTGCCGATATCATTGCCTGCGTTTCTGTAAACGACGCGTTTGTGATGAATGCCTGGGGCAAAGCACAAGATGCAGGCGATATTATGATGCTGGCCGATGGCGATGCCAGCTTCACCAAAGCACTGGGGCTTGAGATGGACACCGCTGGGTTTGGTGGTGTTCGCTCACAACGCTACGCCATGATTATCGACAACGGCGTTGTGACCGAATTAAACGTTGAAGCACCGCAAGCGTTTGAAGTCAGCAATGCTGAAACCATGCTGGCGGCGTTGAAGTAATAACTGTATCGGGCACCGGAATCTTTAGGTTTTTGGTGCTCAATCAGATCTTCGATAGAAAATAAAAAACCTTCATAGACTCGCCTGTAAGACGATAACAAAAAACAATTCCTTCTACGTGCCTCTCAAGGCACAATGCCCCCGCCCCAATAGTTTACCCCTCAGATGTATAGCCAGAACATGACCACCAGCCATAACCCAGAGTTTACCCGCCAGGAATTACGCGCCCTGCGCAAGCTGACACTGCCAATCCTTGCCACGCAGTTGGCACAGATCGGCATGGGTACTATTCAAAAGATAAATCCTTATAAAACAATTAGATAGTAGATCCCGTCAAAAAATGACGCTCTTTTTACGCTCTCAACAAGTCATTTTCCCGAGCTTAGAGCCCTTCTACTTCAGCAACTCACCTCTGACTAACAACCAGCCACCAATCAATTGGTGACTTTCTTGATTAGAAATAGAAATTGTAGATAACGGTATAAAGCTCAATGAATTGCTGTCAATAATCATAAGGGCACTGTGTTTATCACAACCGAAAAGCCAACCCGAAGTTGATAAAGCGCATATTCTCTTCAAGGTGATTGATGCCATTTTCCACATCATCATTTTCTAACCTTGAGTCGATCTCCAGCACTTCATGGCGGAAACCTATATCAAGGTCTAGTCGATCAAATATTTGCCACAACAGGCCGAAATGATAACTGTATTTGTCAGAGTACAGTTTTTTGTCATCATCGATAAAATCTTCAAGATCAGCATTGCTGAACTCAATGTTCCCCCGCCCAGATACAGCATCAAAGCCATAACTGAAGAACAGACCGGGAGACAAAGCCGCCACCCCATCAAACCGAATGCCCAGGCCATGGGAAATAATGGTGGATTCAAAGATTCGATCATCGGCAAATCGGCGATCAAAGGTCAGGCTATAAGGGCGCTGATAATCGCTGTACTGGTAGAACATTCCCCAGCTATCAAACAGCTGGGACAGCTGAACATCCAGACCCGACAGATCAATACCGACCTCATGTTCACGAATCACCGTTAGAAAGCTGATCTCATCACCCGGGCGTAACACACTGACTTGGTTATCTTCATCGATGTATTCAGCCAGCTGATTGATTTCAGCGTTTCCGATAAACGCAGTGCTTTCAAAGTTGTAATAGACGCTATTGTCGCCCAGAAATACGTATTGCAGGGTGCCAATGTAACGTTCAAAAGCTGACTCCCCTTCTGCTTCGCGCTCGATTATCTCTTTTTGGTCCGCAGAATCTCCTGGAGTCCACCAATACTCCAGGCGTTTGACATATGGGATGCTGGGTGATGGGTCCAGGCTGAATTTAATCAGGTTTCTGCCCGTAGTTTCGGTCGTCGCGTTGACAATTTTGCTGGGCTGCCAACTGGAGTAAAGGTATTGAGCATCAACATTCGCATAGGCGCTTGATGTTGAGCTTTGCTCGATTAGCTCATCCTGAGTCTGCGCCCACCCCAAATCTGCATTGAGTAGCAACAAGCCAATGACAGCGCCATATTTCATGCAAGACCCTTCTTTTAAACCATTTAACGATAAGCACAACAACACTGCGCTTCAAGTACATGTAAATGCATCCAACCAATCCTAAAAAGTAAGAACTGTAGACCTCAATGATTGTTAAAATCGCATTGCACCATTGTGTTCGTAATTTTTTACGTGCAGAATTGCGCGCGTTCTAAACTAACCACATACAACCGTACACTAACATGGAAGTCTCAATGCAGCACGAATATAGCCATAAGTTTCCGGCAGTCAGAGGCATGCAAGCCGGTCGGCCATGCTATATAGCAATGTGCCCAATGCGCTTGATTCCAAAGCTTTTTGTCTTTGATGAAGATGTCGTTCCACCTGAACTTCGAGCACAGCGCAGACTAAATGAGAGTCGTGTACCAGACATAGCTCAATACCTTATTGAAAATCCTAGTTCTTACACTCTATCAGCCATTACAGCATCTATTGATGGCCATGTTACGTTTGAACCATTGGCAGATACAGGTCCCGCTATCAACCTTGGGATGCTGTCGATAGCAATGGAGACACAGATTCTTGTGAATGATGGCCAGCACCGACGCGCTGCCATAGAGCAGGCCGTAAAAGAAGCACACGAGCTTGGCCACGATAACATCCCAGTACTCTTTTTTGTCGACGACGGACTATCAAGAAGTCAGCAAATGTTCGCCGACCTAAATAAGCATGCCGTTCGCCCATCAGATTCTCTCAGCACCCTATATGACCAACGAGATGGCGGCTCTGCTCTCGCTAGATATGTATATGACTCAGTACCTTGCTTCACTACACTCACTGACCTTGAAAGCAATAGCCTATCAAAACGCAGCAGCAAACTTTTTACACTTAGCAGCATTAAACAAGCGTCTCGCACATTGCTGGGTAAGGCAGCAAAAGACAAAATATCCAAAGAAGAAATGGAGGTCGCTGCAGAGTATTGGGACGCAGTTTGTAGTAACATGCGCGATTGGCAAGCAGCCATGGAACGCACGATTTCGACATCCGAATTACGCGCGCAATGTGTCCATGCTCACGGCATAGGGTTAGCTTCTTTAGGAGCCGCAGGTTCAGATCTTATTCGCCAGTATCCCCATACTTGGAAAAGCAAGCTCTCTGGCCTAAGAGAGGTTGACTGGAGCCGCTCCAACATGAAGCTATGGCGTGGCCGCGCTATGGACAATCATGGAAAACTAAGCAAGACACGAAATAACACTGTATTGACTGCCAATGTCATACGGAAAGCACTAGGAGTAACTCTTGGTGCAGAAGAACAACGAATAGAAGACCAACTAAACTCATGAGTCAAAAAGAAACACTGTTCTCAAGTATGGATGAAATGCTTGAGGCGTACGATTTTGCCGGACGCCCTGCACTTGACCTGATACAGGAAATTCAAAACCTGTACCTTGAGAACGATAAACCATGGGTTATTGGATTCAGTGGCGGCAAGGACAGTACGACTGTCCTCTCACTGATTTATGTTGCCCTGACCCGCCTCCCTGAAAAGCAACGCCACAAGCATATCTACGTCATCTCATCAGACACCCTAGTAGAAACGCCCATGGTCGTCGATATGGTTAATCACGCGATTGAGGCAATTAATCAGAGTGCACAAAAGCTGAGCCTACCTATGTCAGCTCATGTGGTTTACCCAGCCTGGGGGGAAACCTTCTGGGTCAACTTATTAGGAAAAGGGTACCCAGCACCAACGCAGAACTTTCGCTGGTGTACTGAGCGAATGAAGATCGACCCTGTAAGTGAGTTTATCAAAGATAAAATTGCTCGTTTCGGTGAAGTGATTGTTGTACTTGGAGCGCGTAGCCAAGAGAGCGCATCACGTGCTCAGGTTATTGCAAAGCATAAAATTGAAGGCTCTTCACTCTCACGCCACTCATCCCTACCGGGCGCATTTACCTATATGCCAATCGAAGACTGGACCTTCGATGAAGTCTGGATGTATTTACTTGGAGCACCAGCACCATGGGGCGGTGATCATTTCGAACTGTTCGAGCTATACAAAGATTCAAGCGCCGGTGAATGTCCATTAGTCATCGACACCAACACTCCATCGTGTGGTAACTCACGCTTTGGCTGCTGGACCTGCACCGTGGTTACTAAAGACCGAGCGATTGAAGGCTTAATTGACTCTGGTGAAGTCTGGCTTAAGAAATTGAAAAGCTTCCGCAACAAGCTCTATAAAACGACACTGCCTGAGAATAAGAATGAGGTTCGTAATTTCAAGCGCCGAACAGGTCGTGTCTCCTATGCACGTGGCGCGGTAGATAACGATAACATTACAGAAATTAAAACAATTCCTGGCCCCTACCTGCTCGAATATAGGAAGAAGTGGCTAAAAGAACTTCTGACAATCGAAAAAAAGCTGGTAGAAGAAGGCCGTAATATCCAACTTATTCGCCCAGAAGAACTCCATGCAATACGCAAAGAATGGATGTTCGACCCGAACGAACCAGACTGGTCTGACGAACTTCCTAAGATCTATCGTGATGTATACAAAGTAGATCTTGATTGGGTTGAGCACGACGCTGGCGCTTTCTCTCAAGCGGATGCCGACCTAATTGCACAGCTTTCACAGGAACATTCAGTACCTACTGAACTTGTGATGAAATTACTTGAATTGGAACTCTCAATGGATGGCCTGAGCCGCCGCAAAGGCCTATTCGGTAAAATTGAAAGTCTGCTCAAGAACGACTGGGGTACCCTAGAAGATATTCAAGCGGCTAAAGCGGAAGCAACACACTCTTCAAACCTGAAAGCAAAGCTGAGGCAAGAGCTTAAAGGCGAAAGTGAAGACCTTCACCTGAAATCAATCTACGACGAACAACTGAAAGCTCTGACCAAAGAGTATGAGGCGCTGAAATAATGATACTTAAAAGCCTCTATCTACAAGACTTCGGTGTATTCCAAGGCAGCTTCGAAAACAACCAGGTCGACCTTGAACCTCGCACCAGGTACAACAAGAAACGACCGATTATTCTGTTTGGCGGACTGAATGGTGCAGGTAAAACCACTACCCTTACAGCCGTTCGCCTTGCCCTCTATGGTAAACAAAGCCTTGGTCGTGCAGTTTCCATACAGACCTACCATCAATTTCTGATCGATTCGGTTCATAAGCCTAAAGGCGAAATAATGTCACCGAATATGGCAGGGGTAAAAATCGATTTCACCTTTGGGCGACAAGGCGAAACCATTGATTACACCGTAAAACGCATATGGAGCATCCGGGGCAACAGCGTATCGGAAAATGTCGAAATCTATCAGAACGGCGAATACCTACAAAATCTGACAGATCAACAAAAACAAGCTTTTCTCAATGAGCTGATCCCTATCGGCGTTGCAGATCTCTTCTTTTTTGATGGGGAGAAAATTGCAGAGCTAGCTGACGACAATAATAACGTGACACTGGCTGACGCAATTAATCGGCTTTTAGGCTTGGATATTATTGATCGCTTAAAAGCTGACCTAGGCGTCTATCTACGAGACCAAAAGCGTAATCAACTGCCATCTGATATTAAAAAAGAAATTGAGACTCTTGAAGCAGAGTACCAAGCTCTCTACGCAGCTTATCAAGAGAAGCTTTCTGATATAGACATTCTCAAAATCGAAGCAACCGAACTTGAAGCAAAGAAAGAGCGCCTGGCAGAGAATGTTAACGAACTTGGCGGTGCCTGGGCTAGCAATCGACAAGAGTCCGAACAAAAAGAAAGCGAGTTACGAGCACGTCGCAATGAGTTGCAAAGTCAAATTCGTACGTTAATTGCGGATGCCGCTCCCCTAGCACTGGCGAAAACACAACTGAACATGCTGCTCGACCAACTGACGAAAGAACAACAAACAAAGCGTCAGCTGGTTCTACAAGTTGATCTTCGCAAACAGTTAAATAAAGTAAAACAGTCGCTAATTGACGCTCTTGGAAAAGCAAACAAGGAAACAATCGATGCCTCTATCGAAGCAAGCATGCCTACAGCGCCAAGCAATGAAGCCGCTATTGTCCATGACATTTCAGACACCGAGTTCAACCGACTTCAACACTTGATAAATGATGTTGTACCCATGCAACAGGCAAAAGTTAAGGATTTGTCGTCTGAGCTTGAAATCGTCGAAGAAGAACTCGAAAGCATAGGTCTAAATATTTCACGCGCCCCCGATGAACGTCGGATCGCGAACTTTGTCAATGAGCTGACTGATATTGGAAACACCCTGGGCCAGCGGCAAGTACAGATAAAGCAAGAGACCGAGGTCGCACGTAACACATTGCGCGAAGCGATGGATAAATTACGCAAGCTGCGTGACAAAGAAAAAGAATTCACCAGTACAAGCAATCTGAATCAAGCTGTTACACTGGCTGACCGCAGTCGCGGCTTGCTTGAAAGCTTTGCAACGAAAACGCGGGAGCAGCGTATTCAGCAACTCGAGCAGGAGTTCATCAAGTCATTCGTCAAGCTTGCACGCAAAGATGACCTTATGATTACTGCCAAAATTGATCCAGATACATTTAATGTGTCGTTAGTTGACGGCAAAGGCAACATCATCGACAAAAAGAAGCTATCAGCAGGTGAAAAGCAGATCTATGCGATTGCCATGCTTGAGGCACTAGGTAGAACATCTGGTCGCAATCTGCCGATCATTATCGATACGCCACTTGGTCGACTGGATTCACGCCACCGCGAAAATCTAGTGAAAAATTACTTCCCAACGGCAAGCCATCAGGTACTGATTTTGTCGACAGATACCGAAGTCGATGAAGAGTTCTACAAAGAGCTGTCTCCTGAGATATCGCACGCGTTTGAGGTTGCCTACGATCCCGATGAAGGTAGCTCCGAATACCATGAAGGCTACTTCTGGCGCCACTAAGCTAGCGATTAGTTGAAATAGCTCCAGAGTCACTTAAGAACTGAGAAAGTAGAAACAACGAGAAACACCATGCTGCCACAGAAAATGAAAATCTCAGAAAAAGCCTTCACTTCACTGCGTCGCCTGCAGAACAATACAGGCCTGACTGTAAACATAGGCGCTCGCTTGGCGTTTTTTGCTTCCATTGAACGTGGTTTCAGCTGGAATGGCGAAGATATCCAACTCACTCAGCGTGAGTTGGATAAGTATAGTTGGCTTGGGGACCACGGTGATTTGGTAGAGATGCTGTTAAAACAAAAGTACCCAAACCTTGAAGCACAAGAGTATTACAAGGCATGGGCAAGTCATGTGGATGATGGGTCCGTAACAGTTGAGTCAATATCTTCTATTACAAGGGCTCTATAGAGCCCAAACTGACAAAGCATACTTCTCAGCTAAATATTTCTGCCTCTCATTAATGGATTCAAAACCCCAGATTCCACTGTGATACCAATCATTACGCTTAGAAATCAATTCTTTAGGAAGTGTTAGGCCGCTATCTGCGTACCCTTTTGTACCGTTCGATGTAATTTTATCAGATAGTGCTTTATTCTTAACAGATCTATTTATATCACCTTCAAGAATCATGAGATTACCCAGTCTATTTAAGTAACTACTAAACTCTTCATACTGATCAATTCCATCCCAATCTGCACCCGGCTTCTTGGGCATTATATGCTCAAGATGCTGAGCAATACTCTGAGGATCAGGAGAAAATCCAACATCCTCAAGGTTGTATTGCTCTATTTTATAAATCACATAAAAAGCTTGCTTTGTATTTCTAGGCGAATATGTTTTGAAGTTCTCTACAAATACATTATCGGGAGATTGCTTCTTGAAAAACTCTTCGACATCGGAAAAATCAACATCTGCCCGTACAAGTTTTGAAAGTTTAGTTAGATCTCCTTGCAATGCAGACACAGTTTTTTTATTCACAACTCCCTCTCTAAATAGGTAGTTTTCAAGAAGCATAAATGACCTCTCTACAAGAGCGGTATCCTCTTCATACTTGTCCATTACCGATATTAAAAATGGAGTACAGTGCTCTTTCCAAACGGGGCCTAAAATAGCAGATTGTGAGAAAGACATTTTTGATGTCCAGCGAGATAGATTTCCTTGCAGAAAAGAGCTCCAAAGGAAAGCATCCTTGGAAAATTGGCTTATTAACTCTATAGAATTAAACCTTCCCTCATCCAAGCCTCGAGAGACCTTCTCGAATATTTTATCTTTCTTAACCATCTCATATCTTGACGAATATGAAAATTGTATCAACTGAGGTAGTTCCAACATCGCTTGAGATTGATCTTCATAGCTATCGAGTAACTCACCCCACTTCATAACAACCTTTTCCTCTTTTTGAGGACCATCCTCTGCAGCATATTCAATAAGTTTGTTCCTTATCAAATCAGCCTGGGTCAATCCCAACCCCCGTTCGTTTAAAGTCTCAAACAAACGATATGCCAACTCCGTATTTTCAGCTTTAACCTGCAGAAGATACATATTTTGAGACAACGCATCAATTAAGCTTGAGACATATGTTGATTTATCTTCTTCCCCATCGACAAAAGACTTAATTTGATTGTAAAAATAGAAAAAGCAGTCTTTAACGTTACTCTGAACCTCACTATTACCATTAAATTCAGATTCCCAATACTTCAACTTACCTTCCCACTCTAAGTTTTCATTGATACTCTTATAGTAAAACTCATCATCCCTATTCAACTTGACTCTAGGCTCATAATTAGCACTACTCGACAAAAATATTTCTGACAGAACTACATCCAGCCTTTTTCTAGTTCGTGTTTCACTTATGACATCTAAAAATTGACTTAGGCATGATGCTAGAATTGTAAGAGTCGTTAAGCGCTGTTGCCCATCAATAATGGCCCAACGATCCCCCGGGTGACATGAGTCTTTGCCAATCAAAACAACTGCACCTAAAAAATGCCCTACAGCTTTTTGAGAGGATATCAACTCACTACCCGTCTCCTCAAAATCCTCCTCCAGAGTTGTAAGTAAATCATCCCACAACTTCTTCCATTGATTCTCCCCCCATCTATATAGTCTTTGATTAGCAGGAACTGAAAAAAAGGATTTCTCAAAGAATTGAGAAACAGACAATGGAATAGTGGTTAATTGTTTAGCCGGGTAGAACATTTATAACTCCAGAAACTTTTTATGAGAATTGGGATTGAAAAGCTTGCTTTTATTTATATCACTAAACATCCCCACCCCATTCAACCTTCGTAAAGAATCAAGTCCATCAAACGATATCGAATGATAAAATAAAAGAAGAACTTCATTTTCATTCATAACCGATTTCAATATATCACTGTATGAAACTACAGAAACAGGTGACTCAGATTTTTCTATATACTCAATAATTTGATTCAAAAGTGTCATTACAGGCTGAATCACAGGCTTATTTTTTGAATAGAACCTTTTGTATGCATGCTGAACTATCTTTAATTCATCGCCACCTTCGAATTTAATACGGTCACCATCATATGCTCGATTTAACATATCATAAGCAGAGCCAAACACCTTCCTACCGACATCTTCATTCAACTCTAATGAATTTACTTTTTTATTATATACTTCTAACATAGAAAAAAATGTATTCTCAATTGCCTGAAGTTCAAGGTACTCACCTTGTTGACGTAATGCGTTGGTAGATGTCTTCAACTCATCCGACTGCATCTTCATTGTCAATAGAATTGCACACAAAGATGCAAACGCTAGAAGAGGGTTTAAAGTACCACCAACAAAATCACCGAAAGTTCCCCAAACTCCCTGGTCACTACTAAGGTAGCCACCAAACTTAAAAAAGTAGATACCCAACACAAGTGCAAGTGCCAATGCGGCAATAGTAAATAGACCTAAACCAATCCTCGTGATTGTCATTTCAACTCCCAAAACGCTAAATCTTTAATCTTAGCCACTTTCTTTTTACCATCCACACATAAACTATGATGCTTTTCCAACTTGCGAATCTGCCCCATAAAGTACTCCTCGTCATCCTTCTTCTGGGTATTGAAGATCGCTTTGATCTCCTGTGGCTTGATGTTCGCCACTTGATGAATTACCCACGAAAGAATCAAAGTCGAATAATCGTTATCACCCGTTTTGAAGTGCGTTAATTCTTGTGTCGACAAGATAGTACCGACGCCAAATTCACGCCCTTCTTTGAGAATTTTCTTTAAACTCTCAAAGTCTTGAGACATAAAATTATCGGCTTCATCAACAAGGATCATCTTAGATATCTGGCGGAAATCACCATCCAACTTAGAGCTACCCTGTTGGTGCATCTGGGTATAGAACAGATCAAGCATCAGGGCTACCACCAGATTCTGAATGCTTGGATCATATCCAGATAGGTTAATAACAGTGACACCATCGACGAGGTCATAGAGAGATTTGGTCTTACTACTATCAGGCTCGAATATTTCGAAGCTGATCAGGTCATCCAGTGCTGCATAAAGCGAGTCCTGTTCAATCTTATCCTGAGCCTGAAATTCTGCCCAAACGTCAGCGAGGGTCGGTGGCAAACGGCCCCAGGTGCTCTTATCCTGCGGATAAATACCTGCAGCCTCATAAGCGGCCATCACAAGCGTCCGAATCTTGTTTTGTTGCTTTGTACCTAGATTAAATGCTTTGGCCGCCGTTGTTTTAAACAGGTTGGCCGTGTGCATCGGTTGCATTGGCCTGTCACCGAAGATAGCCAATGGATTGAACGGCAGATGGAACAGGTCGTAAACTTTTGCTCCTGTCGCCTCAACAAAGTCATCCTTTACGTAGTCTGCTTTGTAGTCAAAGATGAGGATACCAATTGGTGTCCCGCCAACATTATTATGCTGATTGCGCACCAGCTGGGTAATGACAGATTTAGTAAACTGGGTTTTCCCCGTGCCCATCGTGCCAATAATACCGGTATTGGTATTGAATAGTTTTTCGGTATTTGTAGGTTCCCAAAGTACGTCCTGATTGTTAGAAACATCAGTTCCAAACTTAATAACCAACGGTCCGGTTGGTGCTGGTGACGCGAACGATTCTGAAGCATCGCGTTTCAATTCTGACTCTGCGGCTTCGGAGCATTCGATGACTGATTCCGGACAAGGAGTACTCAAGTCCACTTCAGATGACTGAGCATCATCATCCCCTGCATGTAACTGACTTCCGCACTCACTCGCGAACGCTTCTCCAAGGATATACTGATCTGGCACTGCTAGCAGACGACCTACCTGAAGTTCATTTTTCAACGCTTCATACGGCTGATGAACCAGACCAGCAAGCTTGGTCATCGGGATATCTATTTCAAGAATATCCTCGACTTCTTCGTAGCGCTCGGCAATACATGACTCTGTATTCAGGTGAGCTACAACCATGCCTGCTGGGTAGTTTTTCAGATGTGCGAGTCCGTAATTACCTTCCAACCACTCCTCCCGCGCTGACAATAGCGCTTCAAAGTAATCATCGCTGAATACTTTATAGAGCTGGTATTTCTCGACCTGCATCAAAACCTGACGAACAAACAACCCACGATATAGCCTGCCCGCAAGATTCTCCTGGCCGAGCAAGTTTTCCATATACTCTTTAAGTTCTCTGGCCTGATTACGAGCCTTGTCAAAATTAGGGCGAGCTCCCGCTTTGGACTCTACAGGCAACAGGTAAAGTTTTCCGTCTTTAAAGCCCGCAAACAGTACATCATCTGAAATCGCACCTTGTTTGATACCAAGGTTATGCCGAGAGAAGTCTGAGTCACTCATTGCCAGGCCAATATTACCTGCAACCCGAATCATCTCGGCGACTGATAACGGCACCCAGCAGATATCAGATTTAGATAGCATGGCAGAAACAGCTTTGTATGAAGCGATTACACCTTCTTTGCCCAATTTTTCTTTCTGTGGGTCATTTACCATCTGCAATAGCCACTCGCCATTGAAGGCATTGAACTCACGAATCAGGCTTTCTCCCGATGCGCCCAACACACTGCGGTACAGCTGTGACTGCTTCGTAACGGTAATGGCATCATAGCCAGCTGAGCTGGTGTACTGGTCTGAGTAGTGGATCAGAATGACGTCATCTGATTTGGAAAAGAAATCCAGCGTTACTTTCGGGTCAACAATAGTTACCCAAACAGAGCTGTCGTAAGACTTATCCAGTAGCTTCTTCACCGAATCACTGACGGCAAGACTAATAGCCGAGTGCTCGTGGTAAGAGTCGTTGTTCAATTTTGAAGGACGCCACATCGCTCCAAACAAGCGGGCGATTTTTAGATGCGCCTTATCCGAATAATCAACGCCCTTCAAACCAAAGGCAGTAAAGTAGGCGTCGTTCTCGCTACGCGATGATTCACCATTCAACAAGCCGCCACACGCTACACCAGAAAGGTGCTCATCGATATTGTTATCACGAGCATCCACTACCTGATTGTTCTTAAAGAATGTCAGATGAGCATAAGCTTGCTGTTCTATCTTACGATTGAGGAACTTACTGAAGGTCAGGCGGGTGCGCAGAACATCAACAATCGTGTCGGTATTACGCTTAGCCTTACCTTTGTCGAGATCATATCTGTCTTTAATATCATCGTAGGTCGCCATTTCGGCAAACAGGTCGAACTCGGTTTCAATTTCGTCATCGTCATATAGATTTACATGGATATAACGACCTTCTTCCAGATGCTCAATGTAATACGCTAGCAGGCCACGGAAGAGTTCACGGTTTTCTGCGTTATTGACCGAATTTATCAGCACAGGAGCCGATGAAACAGTATCGAACAAACGTGAGAAGGTTTCAGTAAACTCCTCAATCTTACGCTTTACCAATTTGCCGATGTAATCAAAGCTACTGTCCTCACGAGGAACGATCTCTAACCAAAAGGCGTTTTCATCGACGGTCTGGGTGTAACTATATTGCTGTTTATCATCAAACAGATGCGGAATCAGCCCTCGAGCGGTCAAGCGCTTGAGAGTCACTTCTGGCAGCGTACGGAAGCTCAGGTCATCACCATCCGCCAATATGTTCTCGATGAGGTATAGATAGTAAGCAAGTATCAACGGATGAAACGGCGTAAGGTAGCTTTTAACGCGATTCTCTTCAGCATCACGAATATTAGCTGTACCGAGTTTCATCACTAACTTAGTAGCAGGGGACAACGTCTTGCCACGCTCGACAGTTTCGAGGTAACTGAGATATTCGCTCACATACGTTTTAGCCCGTTGAACCAGCTCTGGCCCCCACCCCTCGAGCGAGGGCAAAGTGCGGCGATTTCCAGATTTGAAGTGAGCGAGAAATGCGAGATAGCTTTGATGCAGGCTCTGCAGTTCCGGAAAGGCTGTCAAACCAACTGCAGGTAAGCCTTTCTCTTTTGATGCATCCCAGCACACCAGTTCTGATGCAATAAATTCCCACTCAGCATCAAGCAGCTGTTTGCGCAGAAATAACTGCATGACTTCTTGGTTTTCTACTACAACAGTGCCTTTTGATTCTTTGTATACACCATAGTAGTCGTCATTAAACATATGACGGGCGCGTGATGTATCCATTAGAAGTGGAAGGGTCAGCGACTCTTTAGCGGACTCTCCTTCTACATGAACAGGCAACTCAGTGGCACCGCTTTTCAGAATAAATCGGACTTCATCTGATTCATCATAGATCTGCCGATAATCTAGTGTTCCGACCTCATCTACGTCGATAACTTCATCATTATCGTTCAACGTGACGGATGATTCAAGCTCAGGGTTAGTCACCAGTAACTGAACGTCGGACTGAATAACAAGTGTTTGGCCACGACCCGTCGCTTTGATCAGATATTTATTAACAATATCGTCAAAGCAGAACCTCCCCTCGGGCAGCACCAGACATTGGAACTTGAATTGCTCACTGGATAATTCTCGCCTTGTTCTTACTGAAAAGAACAAGGGCTCCTGAGTCATCGCTCCTGAGATCGTGAACGTCGTGTTATTCCCTCGAGGTTTATGACTCAATTCCAGTAGTTTCACTGCTTTTTTTGGCTGAATCTCAAATTCACTCTTTTCGGTTCGAGCGCCAGTAAACTTAAGATCAATCTGGAATGTACTTTGATCTTCAGGAACCTGTAAGAGAACATTTTGCTCTCTTTGCCCCGCTGCCGTTTCTTTCTTACTACGTCGTTGAAGATTCCCAGTTGCGGCCACAACATCGACCAACTCTAGTGCCTGTTTCTTCTGCTTTTGGATTTCAGAAACGAATTCGTCATAAGTGCGATTTTTCCATTCATCACTGTTTACAAAGTTATCCTTTACAAACTTTCCACCGAACTGAGTTAAACGATCTTCAATTTCGGCTGGATGATGCTCTATTTCAAATTCAATATCAGACCTGAGCTTCCGGTTTTCTTCCAATCGGCGTTCGATCTGGCGTTGATTTGGGGACGTTGTCGCACCGCCCCATGAGTCGGTCAAATGCGGGTCATTAAACAGCCCTAACTCATCAAATCTGAGATCTCCGTCGATCATCGACTCGTAAAGGCTGCGATAGCCAAAAATGCTTGCACCATCAGACGCAACAATCTTTGTCTGCAGATCAAGTAAACACTTGGAAGTATCACGATTCGTCATACTCTCATCGATCAACCCTTCCAGAAGGTCCCGAATCTTAGCGACGGACCAAATAGCACCTGTATGCGCAAGGTCGAACGTACTGTTAGTAATCGTATCGAGTGAACTGTTATGAACCATTATCAGAGCACGTCTATCATCAACAACGCGGTCTCTGAGTTTTGCTAAATAGTTATCGGTATAACAGCCCTGTTCTACTGACTTTTCCTCCGCATGCCCGGCAATAAGCAACTGAATATCATTTACATCCAAATAGCTGAGACTGGTACCTTCATCATCAACAGTTCCATCAGCTGAATCATGCAAGGCAGACAGTAATCGTACCGTGTTATCCGGATCGGTTGATCGGAACTGAAAGCGATCACCAGGCTTAAGCCTGCTTGTCAGCCAGTCCTTCAAATGGCGTACGAGAAAACCTTCAAATTGTTTTTCGGACATATACCGCATCCCCGCTGTCACTCATCCGTTCAAGATTTCCTACTCGCTCGTAAAATTCTATTAATGCTTGTTGTGATTGCTGATCAAACCAGACGCCCCGGTGCTTAAATTCTTTAATCAATTGTTGATACTGAAGCTTATCCCTGGCACCGACGGCCAAATTCGTCAGTAGAAGCAGGTAATCCTGATTCATAATAAGAACACGACCACCTCGTTTTCGATTCTGAATAAAATGACGTGCGATCTCAGTTTCAAATGAGGCTACGACCTTTCTGTTAACCGTCAATTGACTTGAACGTGGCTGGCTGAATATTTCGGTAGCCGTCTTCGTAATAGCCTTAAAGATGTCTTCACTGGTATTTAGATCACCCTTCCATGACCCACGCCCTCGTGTACTACGGTAACTTTCGAGAAATATCTTGAGGCCGGAATTGAGTTCATCTAACTCCTCGCCAGACAGCGCCTTGATGTACTGATAGTGCTTCCACAACGGATACCGTTTGGCTTCCTTGTTATCAGGTTGGTTGAAGTATTCCAGCGCGGACAATACTGGGAAAAGATCTTCCACGTAATCAAGTAAAGAACTTAAAGCCTCACGCACATAAGTGCGCTCGTTACTTGCACGCTCGGTATCCATTATGAAGTACAGCGGTTTGCTGGCAGGCTCTGTACGCCAACTGCGTAGATTCATAGCCAACTGAGCACTGTACAGAAAATTGTACAACCCTACAAAAGCTTTCAGGTTCTGCATCATATAACTTGGATAACAGCACAACAGAGCTAAATCTTTAGCAAAGACATCCCCCATAAAAGGTAAGTAATCTTCGGTAGCGCATGCTGTCGAAAAACCAGAAGAAAATGACTGAAACTCAGCCAATAACTCAGCCTCCAAGAAGTTCAGATTCTCAGGCTTTCCCGGCTTCACCTCAGGCCTGGATAGAAGCATATTTCCCAGAACAGTTCCAACATGTCGAGTATTACCTGAGGAAGCGTTCCCAGCCTTAAACAGCATGAATTCTGGCGATACCTGAAAAAGCCCTTTTGCATCATCGCTGAAGTACATATGCCGTAACAGAGTTTCAAACTCATCATCCGCAACTTTGCTTGATAATCTCTTTATGCAAGCTTCTGTGTACTTCTCGAGCGAAGCTCCTTTTTTTAATGCTTTCCGCCAGGCGATAGAGAGTATCTCACCGGCAACTGCCATAACATCAGGGTCACTAATCTTCTCACCTCGCTGCTGGCGAAACGTCAGAAAATGGTTCACAAAATTTCGATCTTTTATCGCTACCACTGCTGCGGCTTGTAGATTTTCCTTAATACTCATCAGCAAGCCTCCACAATGAATTCATCGTCTTCTAACAGAAGCGACCATTCGTAGGTATCTTTGATAAAAGTCAGCGAGCCGTTCCTTGACGCAACCTGTGCGACTTCGTCGATCACCTCTTCAAGAATCACGATGGTGTTTTTATCGTGCCTGTTTGGCCTGTAACCCGACATTATGCGTTCTGCCAACTCAAGAAATGAAATAGTCACAGGAAAAGTCTTAATCGACTCATCTCCGACCTTGATTGCAGCATTAAAGCTGTGAATCTGGCTGGAAACAGGGCTTTCCAGAGCCTTCGTATCCATGGCTATCCGCAGTTTGGTAGTTATGGTCACGCCATTTCGCTCAGCAAGGTAAATACCATCGTTGCCAAGCCCGGTAAGAAGACGATTTGCAAACTTAATCAGACTCGCTATCAGAGTCTTATCGTAGAATTCACGAAGCTGCTTTTTATCATTTAATGTCTGATGTAGCTGCCAAACATGAATATAATCTTCGAAGAGCTTACAGCGAAAATCGCCTGAGAAGGCTTTGTGGTAGTTGTTACCAACATCAACGCCTATCAACACATAAAAAGCTCGAACCCAAGAGTTCGGGGGCATTTCATGGTTTCCATATTTTTCCATGAATGCACTTTTGAACTCATCGAATTCTGAATCTAAGACACTGAGAGAGCGTTGAACAACAAACTCGTCGATTCGTTGTGATCTCAGTAAGCAAGGATCAAGACTCCTCAAGCTATTTGATAAGCCATCCCCCGGTGACAGGAAGAGGTTATCGAACAATACTGAATCACCTGCAATCAGGTTATAGATAAAGTCCAATAGCGCTCGTGCAGACAAGAATTGATCATATTTCAATCGAGCGTGTAGCAGGGTCTGTACAATTAATGCCTGAACTTCAGGCTCCTGAAGAATACGGTAATTCTGATAGACAAGCTGATGATATTTATCCGCGTCTTTCAAGTAGGCACGATACAGAGGATTCTTTTCATCGGCAGCAGTGACCTTGGCCAGAAGTTCGGAAACAAAATCAGAACCAACCTTGCCTTCATCCAGGCTGAACTTAGGGTAGTCTTCAAAACTCAGAAATTGATAGTTATCAAATGAGCGCTCGCCACTGATAAAACGACCAATCGCTTGTTTAATTTCTTCATGGCGTTCATCCCCGCTGTTCTGGAAGTTGAATAACATCCCAATGTTAATTCCAACAATCAGTGGTTTATCACTCGACTGATGTCGGTCAAACAGCTCGTTTAGCGCTTCAACCGCACTTTGATCTGGCTTGAAACTATGGGTAGCATCAAGATGATAAAGGAAATCATCTTTGTACACGGAATGATGACGCCGGAGGATTTCAGATTTTCCGTCACCACTAGACCCGCAAATGAAAATAATTGATTGAGCAGTACCTGTCGCTTTTAGAGCATCTAAGAAGCGGCTTTCTATTTCGGTTTCTACGTATAGATAAGATCGTAGGTCTTCAACTTCGTCTGACGACTTGCTGAGTGTTGAAACAGCCTCAGCCGATGACCGGGCTAGTGTTTCTAATAACTGAAGGAAGTTCATGCATCATCCATGTGACAAAATATAAAAATATCAACGCCAATACTTGTAACCAAGCCCTGACAAACAGGCCCTTACCGACACTGAACTGCACTACTACAAACACGTCGGCGCTTTGTATGCCAAACATATACACTAAATTGGGTTCTGAGGCGTCGAATGCTAAGGATTTTTTGCCCTACCATTTGATTATCCGACTCGCCCCTATAAAACTTCGAACATTACCATATTTTGACAAATAGATCATTGTCACCTTCCGGAAACCCCAATACCGTAGTCGCAGCAAACTCATCTATCATTACTTCAACCTGATTACATTCCAGAATCTCGTAATCTTGATAGCGTTCACTTAAAAAAAGAACTTGCTGATTTTCAGAACCGCGCCAGAGTAAATTGATATTGCGTACCTCTTGCTTGTAACGACCCGAAACTAAGATATCTGTGTACTCAAGACTTATAGACTTAACAGGATCAGCCTTTATCTCTTCAATCTCATAGCCACTAAACAACATGGAGCTCAGGCCGCTACTCCTGAGTTGCTGCAACAACCAGATCAGGTTGTCAGTCTGCTGCAGAGGTTCCCCTCCGAGAAACGTTACGCCTTCGATATCGTTGGAGTTCAGGATTTGCTCTAACAGCGCCTGCCGGTCGATTAAGTGCTCCGGACGACTAGACCACATATCTACATTCCAGCAACCTTTACAGGCTAAAGTGCAGCCCTGAAGCCAAATCACAAAGCGCTTCCCTGGGCCATATATCTGACTTGATTCCTTGATGTTAGCCACATTGAAGCAGTTTCCAAACGTCAACTCACTGTCCTGGTTAGTACAAGTTGTATTTGGCCTTTTGCATTGCGGCTTTCTTTCACGGAATAACCCTGCGCTCTAGCCTTCTCGATTGCTTGCTGCCTGGTCGCTTCGACTCGCGCTTTTCTTTCCTCTTCCAGTCGGATTCGTTCCTTCTCTGCCAGATCTTCTAAATGCGCTTTATACGCAGTTTCATATTTGTCTCCGAGCTCAACCAGAAATTTACTAACGGCTGTGTATCTGCGATTCGTCAGCTGGCTAACAACACGCCCGTTCATTTCGTCACCATCATGCAGGAGAATCCAGCGCTCACCTTGACGACGAAATAATTGACGGCCGTTATAGTCACTACGGTTAGTTAAAATATCACCTGTTTGAATTTGGTTTCGTTGAGCCAAAGACATTTGCATTTCACTGCTGACTTTCTGAGGCTCTACACCCAATGCTTCTAACGCCTGTATCAATACTGACTCAATCAAAAAAGGCGTTGCTGTTTTAATTACTGCACTCATGCAGGCTACCTCCCTACTTTCTGCAAGCGAGTCTTCTGTATCGTTTGCTGCTGGTGGTATTCATCCGTTTTTTTTAGCTGACTCACCCCACCCTCAAGATTGAGCAACTCATCCAGTGCTTCAAGGCAACTCTCCCCTTTAAAACCACTGGTTTTGGCATGTACAGAGCCCTCTTCATCAATGGTGATGACCACTTTTTGTTCAGGCATTAATCTGCTCCCTATCACAGACGATTTTCGCCGCCAGCCTTTTAGCATCTTTTCTAGCTTCGGCTAACTGCTCAGTCGTTGAAATCACCAAATATCGCTTACCCGCATGTGTCCGCAACTCGGTATCTTCTGCCGGTAACTCTTCGTCTGGCCAGGTAAATATGGAAGACGCTTTGCTCTGGTTTTCTATCCCAAGTAGCTTCTCTAACGCCAGACTATCTTTCTTGGGTTTGTAGCTAAATTCAGACCCGTGATCAGCAATTTCCACGTTTGCGGCTTCTAAATCCAATTGAGCTTTTTCCAGCATTTGCTCCGCTTCTTTAATCTTTCGATCAAGCTGATTTATTGAGCGCTCCCTGGACTCCATTGCTCCCTCAAAGGCTTTATAATGTTTTTTCCAGGTGCTGTTTTTTATTTCACCCTTCCATTGCTTGGCTTGCTCAATCGTCATACGAGACATGACTATAACTTTATCTAAAGCTTCAGAGTTACTGCCCTCCTCAGTATCTACCGGAACTTTTCCATGGAGAAAACTGGGTAATTTCACACCAGCAAGTTGTTTGTCATTTAGATTACCAAAAGCTCCAGCCCATTGAGAGAGGAATTGCTTATCGATATCCTCAAGCTGCATTTCCTTTTCTGATTTCAGCTTTTCCCGGGCAGATTCTTTACTATCAACTACCTCTGATTTTTTGCTCTGTTTACATTCTAAATCTTTCTTCTTTTCTAACCATTGACTATGTTGTTCAGCCTCATCAATTTTCGCAGCGGTTTCACTTCCCCTCTTGTCGATTTCTGCCATCAATTTATCAATTCGACCCGTGTACTCCAGCCGACCTGCAGGAGTTGCTGCAGTGACAGACCAATCTTTTAACGCATCGAGCTCACGATTTATCGACTTGACGGATTGATTCTGCCCCAGCAAAAATGACTTTATGAAACCAGTTAGCCGATCCGGTATGCTTTGCTGCTTTTCATTAATAGAGATCAACTTACCTTCAAGAGCTTGCAAGCGCTTCTTCCAATCTGTCTCTGCGTCATCCCAATGCGAGTACAGATCATCTTTTACCGCTTGAGAAGGAGCATAAGGAGGATGAATATCGACTTCATAGTCAACCTGGTACGCCATAAAATCTTGTTGCCAGTTCACAGAATCGCCCGCTAAGGCTTGAGCACTTTCATTTAGGAACTGGTCAATATCACCCGTACTAATTGCCTCTAATGTGCGGGCTCTTTTTTCTTTAAGATTTTGAATATCACCAGGGTTATCTGCAAACCGGACCTGCTGGTTGCTAGCAATATCTTGCATGGCAAAATCAGATTTATAGTGCCAAGCAGCGTCATCTATAGCCAGGTCGTAGGCATCATGAATAGACTGACTCTCTCTTTTTGACAGCCTTAAACACCAATTTGCTTTACTGAAATCGGCTTCATCCGGTAACAGCCAATTACCTTCTTCAGACAATATGAGAGATGGGATAGAAGAATCGGTTAGAGCAACACCGTCACGTGCTGCGATAGCAATATTCTTGCTTTGGCTTGAAAGCAACATACGATAATCACTAAGCCCAGCACCAGGTTCTTCCGCGTCGTCTCGATAATGGTCTCGATAACTGATTGCAGTCAGGCTCTGTAAAGACGCCTGAATACAACTCCCAAGGCTTCCAACCAAGTGATGTGAATGATTCGTTACAATGACTCCATCAGGGTGAGTGTTTTGAAACGCGCCGGACGCCTCATTCAAGCACTCAGAGCTTGAGCTTTCCCAAAACAATTTACAAAAACTACGAAAACAGTCTTCTATCTGTTTTTCTTCGAGTTCGACAGCCCAAGCTTTTGAATCAGATGCCTCAAAAACAGCGCTGTTCATGATCAACATACCCGTCGGCGCAGTCGTCGAGTGGTCAACCAACATTAAAGCTCCTTTCTGTTCTACCCCAGTTCGAATCAGACAACGCCCAGATAGAGCATCTATTGCAGTTTTGTTTCGCTTTGGCTCACCCACCAGCAGGTAAACTCGAACGCCACGATCAGCAGTCTGCTGCAACAGCTCGATTATTTCTTCGCTTTTGATCAGATCACTGGCTATCAATAGAGTCAGGCGAGCACTATTGATTGCTGTACGGAGTGCTTCAAAGCCTTCTAGGTCAATAACACCAGAGGTCGAAAAATCACAATCAGAGTCTTGATGGCAAAAAAGCGCAGGTAACTGTTCGTCCCGATAATCAATCGAGAATTCATCTTGCCTTATTTTTATCTGCTCCATCACGCAACCTCCATGGACTGGGCTTCTTCAATGGCTTTTTTTAAGTATTGAGGAAGCTCATTCTCTTCTTTAGGAGTGAAACCCGGTGTACCAGCAATAACAAAACCACCATCCCTCTCCAGCATAAAATCTAGGCCACTACTGCATTCCCAGTAGTAATTATGCTCGGAGCCAATAAATATCCAGTAGCGGCCATGATTGTCATGATCTTTTCGCAGTGTTTTTCGTTGCCAATTATCAGGTAGGGTCACGTCTTTTCCGTGCTTTGACTCCAGGGTTAACAACAAACCTTCAGCGCCATCAAGACAATCAGCTACCGATGCCAGATTTCTCCCTTGTCTACCGGTGTGGACATAACGGTCTGAATAAATGAGTTGTCGTATGTCATCGTCATCCGTCAATTTCCGTATCAATTGATAAAGATCCAGCTCATCCTCATTAACTAAGCTAATGGGCAGACGTAACTTCTTACTTTTGGCTGGGGTTAAATCCGCCATGGCAGCCACATGCCAAAACGCAGCAGGCTCCTGCTCTCGACTAAAACAATTCACTAAGCTCGTACCCGTTTTAAGATTTAACTCATAGTCATGTAACGCTGGATGATCCAACCATTGTGCCTGCCGCTGAATTGCCTTTTCAGTTGGCTGGTAAGAGGTCTCATAGAATCTATCCAACCAACATTTCTGCCACTGCTCGGCATCTGTCTGGTCTAGCGGCATGACTGGAAGACGCTCACCGGACACCCGCTTAAAATCGCCTATTGAAGTCGTTATATCGTCAATATAAAAATTGGAAATTTGGAAGTTATTCGTTGAAGCCTGGCGTGCCTGAGCCTCTTCTAATCCCAGCATTAACCGTTGAAGATCACTTCGCCAGCTACCATCAAACTCTTCAGCAATAAAATCCATTATCGGATCGAATTCATCCTGGAATCCATCAATGCTTAATTCAAACGCCTCAGGTCGCTCTCTGTCTTTGTTGCTATTGCCGAATAGCAACACATCCAACTGACCTGCAAGCTTAATTTGAGAGTTTGATCGAGAGAGAGACCAGTTTAGCTCGGCATCGGCGTCTCCTTTGGGAGAGCAAATAACCTCAGGCTCCAACTTTACTAGCTCTAAATTGGTTTTGCGCTGTTCGGTTTTTCGGCCATTAAACTCCTCGTCAATGACCTCAACATTAAGGTTGCCATCAACATGAAATCCATTCCTAATGGCATCGTTACCTTTTAACCAAACTTCTGTTTTTTCAGGCTCAAAGAAGGCGGTATCTCGTTGTATACAAACTGGCCTTTTTTTCAGCAGAGGATCATCATTGGTGTACCAAATATGGTAGAGACCCCGCTCAGTGATTTCATACATGCCAGTAGCTTTAACTTGCAGCCCTGTTTCGGTTAGGAGTCCAGAATCACTATCCCACAATGATTCACGCGACAAATAAGATTTAAGCCTTTCGGGTAGAGTTTCGTGTTTGTTCTCTACGACTTTCAACAAAGAGACTAAATCTAGACGCTCATGCTGAAACGTTATTTTTGCGATAACAGGATAGCGGCGCAGCTCAATATTGCGTTTTAAGCTTAATTTCAGCTGATTTGATTTCTTTTTACTCATTTACTGCATTCCACTTGAGCAGACTTGGCTAATTCACGCAGCTCTTCGGTCCACGATTTTTCTCTGAAATATTTATGATGGCCAACGACGACCATTTGGTAACGAGCCCGGGTTATGGATACATTTAATCGGTTCGGTGAATCCATAAAGCCGTCTCGCTTAGTGTTTACCATGGATAAAAATACAACATCGGCTTCCTGGCCCTGGAAGTAATCAACCGTCGCCAGTTTGATAGCGATACCCTTGTACACAAACCTTGCGTAGCGTGATTTGTTTCCCGGTAGCTGCTGAAGTGCTTCTCTCAGCGCTTTTTCCTGCCCCTTGTAGAAAGTGAGTATCGCAACATCATAGGGCTCCTGTTTATCGTTTTTCTTTTTGCCTTCGGCCCAATCACAAAAGGCCTTTAGCTCTCTAATAACAGACTTTACTTCCTTATCATTGGCATTGCGGTAAGTACTTCCGGATACATCCAGCCAGATATTTCGTTTACGAAATCGAGAGTAGCCCCAGGCACGATCAGCCTCCGTTCTACTGCCATCCGACAGCTCTCCCTTCTTGTAGAATTGTTGCCTTGGGAACCCCGAGATATCGGGATGCATACGATGCTGATAGTTTAAAGTCGAGTGACGCTGTTGTTTTTCAACATCAGATAACCCCTGATTCAGCGTTGTTGGTTCGTCCTTTCTTCTCTTGGCTAAACCATCACCCGATAACGCCTCAAGAATGGAAGGAAAAGCGATATCCTTGAGAATATGAATGCGACCGTCGGCGTCAATTGATTTAGGGAACAGTCTTTTTAGCGTATTGGAGATAGTCCGCGTTTTTTTATCATAGTTTTTGGAGAGCCGGAGCCAATATTCGCGCTCCAAGCGCCAACATACCTCTTCAGACCATTTCGTAGTATTTAAACGGTCAAGTAGCTGATTGTGTATGTCAACGGTATTCGAGTAGTCACTCGTTTTTACACTGAATGGCTTTTGGGTATCAGCTCCCCTTAATCGATGCTGAAATGCTTGGCAGGTGCCCGACCAGTTCGGATGCACAACTAACATATCATCGGGAATCAGGGACTGGATAATCGACAACACATTTTCGTCTACAAAGCATAAATTTGATTGGTAAAGAGCTTTCGGGGATTGCTCTACCTCATTCACATCGATATAAAGCTCTTCTCCTGATTTTCTTCTTTGGCGCTGACCAATCAATAAAATATTCTCTAGCCCCGCATTAAGCTCAGAATCCTTTAAACGCGCTCTAACTTCATGATTTAACGCTGACAACGTAGAAGATGTAACCGGCACAAGCATAGGCTGCTGATAAGGCTTGTTTCTATGTCCTCTTAGCTCTTCAAGTAAAAAACAAGCTTGTTGAACCTCTTTAGGCAGTGTCTCGGCGGGGGCTTTCCCACGCGGAGGTTTCAGCATTAAATCATCAAGATTGGCAATAATCTGCTCTCTATCGGTAAAAGGAGAAAGCTGTTTAACATCACCGACCAAAACCCAGCGCTTTGCAAAGCGTGCTGGAACCAGGAATTCCTGAAACGTCGTTTTGCTGCACTCATCAATAATCATCACGTCAAAGGGTGGCTCTCCCCGATCCAACGTAATGTCACGGTCATTAAAGAGCCGCAGAATGCCAATGGTTGTGCCACACACTAGATTGGATGAATCAACCATTAATTGCTTACTGATCTGCTGACAACCCGCAGCCTTTTGTAGCGTCTCGAGCACATTATCGAATTGATATTCCTCAACACCAATTGCGTTATTCTCATTCCCTACTCTAAGAGGAAAGATACGGCTCGAAAGCTCATTATTTTCTTTGATACGTTCTAATACGTTATTAATGGCAGCATGCGTTGAGGCCGATAACAACACTCGTTTTCCATCTAAGACCAACTGCATAATCAGTTCAAGAATGGTTGTGGTCTTACCGGTACCCGGCGGACCATCGAGTATCGCAAAGTCTGGTGTAACCAAAGCCTTTGCCACAAATTCTCGCTGTCGGTTACAACCATCAAAATTTGGATCCGTCAGCACACGCCATTTAATTTCACCTTCAGGCCTAGGTTCAAAAGACTCCCATGCCGTTGATTTTCTATCTTGCAGTAACTGGATCAATGGCGCATAACCCAGTTTAGGCCGACTCATCAGTTGATTAATCGCCTCTTTCTGGCGTTTTAGTTGACTGGTATCGACGCTCACACGCAGTTCATTTTTCTTATTCGCAGAAGGATATTCACTTTTCCAATTTTTTTTCCCTTTCACATTTCTGGCAAGCAACAATTGTCGTTCTTCTGGCTTGGCCTTCACCACCCTATAGCCGTCATCATGCTTTCTCTGACTTGAGTCTAAGATTTTGATGTTTTGATTATCGCCAAAAAAGTAATCCAGGTCAGATCTGCCACTCTCATCTCCAGCAGTTTCCTTCTCTATCAGCTGTATCCATTTTTCTTCTATTCCGCGAGGCTCGACCTTGAAGCATAATCCCGGCAATCGTGAACTCGTTAGCAGCTGATCCTCGTTTAGAGACGCTGTACCCAAAGCTTCGAGCCTAAACCGATCCTGGTCAGCTATGAGCGACCAGTCTTCCTTTTGTAATTTGCCATTATCAGATTTCAGGTAATCCACAGTGATGGTACCCAGCTGCCTTGCCGTTACATCAGAGATTTCGCAATGAGTGAGCTTCGGCTTGTTTTTACTAAATACAAGCCAACCATTGCCGTCTTTGCGATGAGAGAGCCGCTCAACATCTGATTCTCTTATAGAAATAGAAACAGTATGAACCGCTGCCTGGCCATCAATTGTCACGCGGCTATTCGCTGAGATATAACCCTCAACGGTCAGTTGTTGATCACGCACTCCAGTCACTTTGCAGGAATGACCATCAACCTCAACGCTTGTTATATCGCTCAGATTGGTAACCAAGGGGCGGACTTCTAGCTGATAACCACTCCATTGGATCACTCTATGATCGGCCAAATCTGGAAGATATATTTCAAACCTCCCATCTTCTTTCCGGAAACCTTCTCCTCCGATTTCGAACTTCAGCCGTTCACTGCCTTTACCAGCAATTACTGGGTCTTCCAGCTCGGGCATAAACTCAGTTTGATCCGGAACTTCACCATCAACCGATATAATTTCAAACCAACCTTGCTTCTCACAAGAAAGGACAATTTCACTAATCGGTGTGACTTTCCAGACACTTGTGGTTGGTATTAACCGATAAGACTTATTAGCAAGTGGCTTCCAAAGACAACTAACCTCTTTGCTTTCAAGTGCTTTGATGCTGTTTTCTAAATAGTGCCGAAAAGGAGTCAAAACCTTGATAGTTTGATTGGCCAGTTCGGATGCATCAAAAGCACTGCCTTCCAGTGCGGTAAAAAACGGATTGTCCATATACAACTACTTACTTGGTATAAATGGGTTTTCGCCTTCTTGTTTTAGACGGGGCTTTTTATCCTTAGATGGTTCGATAGGTTCTGGCGACGAAGAACTTGCCAATACCGCACGCCCTTTCGCCCAGGCTCGCGTGGCGGATATGACTTCTTCCATGGTCTGGGATAATGGCGCAGTGGCAGCTAATGCTTTAAGAATATGTTCCTTAGCGAGCTGCTCTTGCTCATCAAAAGCGAGAAACATCGCCTCTTTTACGGCTTCTTCGAGCTCTGCTCCGGTATAGCCTTTACTGGCTACTGCCAACTCCTCTATCTCGTCTGCGGTGAAATCGTCAAAACGGTCACGTCGCTTTAGGTGAATGGACAATATTTCCTTGCGGTCCGGCAGTACTGGTAAATCAACAAAGAAGATTTCATCAACTCGGCCTTTACGCAGTAACTCTGGAGGTAGTTGGTCAATATGGTTGGCTGTAGCAACCACAAACACCGGCTTGTCCTTTTCTTGCATCCAGGTCAGAAAAGTTCCCAGCACACGAGACGTGGTTCCACCGTCCGTTGAACCAGAGCTCTGCATCCCAGACAGACCTTTTTCAATTTCATCAATCCATAAGATACTCGGTGCTAATGCTTCGGCAGTCTGCAGAGCTGCACGAATATTAGCCTCAGACTGGCCAACAATTCCGCCGTAAATCTTCCCCATATCCAAGCGAAGTAAGGGTAGTTGCCAAGCATTGGCTACGGCTTTAGCCGCAAGACTCTTGCCCGAACCGGGCAGCCCCAGTAACAAAACGCCTCGCGGTGTCTCCAGCCCATACTCTTTTGCTTCTGGAGTAAATGCTTTACGACGCCGGTTCAGCCAAGCCTTCAAATTATCCAAACCGCCAATATCATCCAGTGTTGCTTGCGGATGAAAATACTCCAGATGGCCACTTTTGCGAATCACCTGCTCTTTTTCTTTCACGACAAATGGGATTTCTGTTCTTTTCAAGCGTTTGAACTGACAGGCAGCCTTTGAGAACGCCATTTGTGCTTCAGTCGTTGAGAGCCCTAATGCTGCCTCAATTAAGGAATCAGACTCATCGTAATCACTATCAGCAATGTCATAGCGCTGTTGAGCTTGCTTCATGATCTTTCTTAGATCTTCGGCATCTGGCAATGGCATTTCCATCACCTGAGTTTCTTTCTCCAACTCAGGTGGTAGGCAATGCATAGGTTGAGACAATACCAAGGTACAGCCAGTAATCTCGCGACTGGCAACTGCGATAGCAAAACTGCGTAACCGACTGATCAGCTGATGATCTGCCACTGTCAGAAAAGGGTGGAAATCTTCAAGCAACAAGAGGAATTCTTGGTTGTCGCCACGACTGTATTCCAACAACCACTCTAAAACCTCATGAGGCTGCCCCTGATCCCCATCAGCGGTCTCAAATGCTCCACCCTGGGCAATGTACTTACGAAGGCCATCTGACGCGCTCCAGACGTATAGATCGCGTTCTAGCTCATTGACTGTTTGTATACAGCAAGCACGAATACGCAACGTTTCATGGCTAATAATTTGCAACAACGCAGCTGACGACTGCACATTGACTTTGAAACTTTCGAGAAACGACACGATAAATCCTTTTTAAGGCTCCATACCCTGAGCGTTTTCAGGGCTTATTAATTTTGCAGCTAACCTGCTATCTACCAGGATGGCGGCCATACTAACGCATCAAACTGATAAAATTAACGATTAAATATAATCACTCACGCAACAATCGCCGCAAATGCACACTCACCCATAACCCTCAAAAATCGCTCACAAAACAACCAAAAACAGCGTATTTTTCACCGTTCACAGATTCTGTGAACGGGAAACGCGTTGCATCTTCCGACCCCTTCTTCCGTTAGAGTAAGTAATATCATCTTTGCACCCCCTCTGCCGTGTACACCCCCCAAAAAACAATTCATTTGAGCCCATACAAATTGTGACTCTCTGATGAATTTATGAATTTTGTCTTATTTTTCAATGCGTTACCAAAACCCCTCCCGTTCACAGTAAAAAATTCACCGGAAACGTTTCCACGTTTCCCGTTCACACGAGCGTTTCCCATTCCGTTCACGGGAGAAGGGGTCGGAAGATAGAACGAAAATTTGGGAAAATTTCCGTTCACAACCTGTGAACGGCCCGTGAACACGCCGTTCACGAATTTTTTCCGCTGTGAACGGACATCTGGAGAAGGGGTCAGGAGATAGAAAGCTGACCAAAAGGCCAGCTAAATTGTCAGTAAACGAAAAAATAGGCCATCAGCACCCTTAAATTGAATTACCCACGGATTATTATTAACAAATTTAGAACAATAACTTGAACTACAACCGGTTAACACACCCCGATGAATAACAAACCAAACCTGCCCCTCCTACTCTCGCCCTCACTCTCTGGACAAACCACCAGAACACAGAAAAATCTGATCAGAGTCGCCAGGGACATTGAGAAAGTCATCAAATAGAGCCATCTCGGGGAGTGTTTTCAAGGGAACTCTGACGGGGAAACGCTGGGAAACGCTGGGAAACGCTGGGAAACGCTGGGAAACGCTGGGAAACGCTGGGAAACGCTAGGAAACGCGCGCCCTCTTGTGCTATTACGCTAGAGGGCTTATTTCACCACTACGGGCTTTCACAATTCAATATCACTACCCATTCAATATCACTAGGGCTGTAAATGCTCTGCAACTTTATCAAGGCTCACCCCAAAGTATGTGCACAACCTATCCAGAACATCTGTATTAGTCGTATACCCTCTTTGGTTTGCAATTTTAGACAGTGTCGTACGATGGATTCCTGTCCCCTGAGCAACCTCCTCCAAAGTTACTTTACGCCCTTCTTCAAACTCTTTATTGGCAATCAATTCTTTCAGGCGAAAGCGGATCATCTCAAAACATCTCCAGTTAATAATTCGCGGAGTTTACTACACCACATGAAGCTCATCTAGAATAACAAAAGCTTCATTTGTAGATAAAGAAGTGCAAATGTAGCGTACATTCATCAACAATACCTTTAGAATCGCTCATACTCTTCAAATGATGAGTAAAAGCAACATATGATGATAAAGGTATACGAAATGACTGATGATTATTTAACCTTTCCGAACAGTAAACGCGTAGCTGAATTCACAGAGCATGATGAGCGAATCAGAGCAGCTCGCTCAGAGACACCAACGCTAGAAGAGTTCACTGAGATTTGGCTGAATGAGATGAAGGTTGAGTGGCGCGATAGCCATGCTATATCCGTGATGAGCAATCTCAACACTTATGTCCTGCCGGTGCTTGGCAAAATAGATGTCAGCGCCATCACCAAAGCCCAGATTCTTAGCTTCCGCTCCACTCTCGCCAAAGAACCAAAGCAGAAGAAAGAAGCCTTAAAACCAGCCACCATCAATAAGATCATGACGCCTTTAAGAATGATTTTGAATGAAGCCGCTGACCGCTATGATTTTAACTCACCATTTAAAGGGATTAAATCGCTAAAAATCCAACGAGTCGATGTTGAGCCATTTAGCCTGGAGGAAGTAAGGCTTATTTTGGATAACGTCCGCCCAGATTTTCACGCCTATTACACGTTGCGCTTCTTCACAGGCATGCGAACAGGTGAAATAGATGGCCTGCAATGGCGTTACGTCGATTTCGAGCGTCGATTGATTCTAGTGCGTGAAACGGTGGTTGATGGCCGCATCGAATACACCAAAACCGATGGCTCTCAGCGCGACATCCAAATGAGCGATTTGGTTTATGAAGCATTACAGGCTCAGTTCAAAGTAAGCGGCAACCAAAAATTCGTGTTCTGCACTCAGGCATGTACACCGTTGTCGCACAATAACGTTACTAAGAGAGTCTGGTACCCACTGCTTCGCTATCTGAAGTTAAAAAAGCGTCGTCCCTACCAGACTCGGCATACTGCAGCGACGCTGTGGCTGGCTTCAGGTGAAAGCCCGGAGTGGATTGCCGCTCAAATGGGGCATACCACCACCGAAATGCTCTTTCGAGTCTACTCTCGTTATGTCCCAAACCTGACCCGCCGGGATGGCTCTGCCATTGAGCGCCTACTTAATGAGCATATTGGCCCATCAAATAAGCGCCTTAATCAGGTATCCGGGATTAATAATGGAGAAGATGACGATGCATCCTGATAACTTTAATCTGGTTTGGGTTTCAAAAGAGGCCCGTGAAATTGCCAGCAAACTCGTTGCTGAGCACTCTATTCTCCAAGGCTATGGCATGGCCAGCTATTTGAGCCTTCCTGGAGGCTATGATAACCACAGCGCGGTCCAGCTATGGGTCCACAACAAAATCCAGAAATGGCCGCCAGAGTACCTGTCAATTCCTGAGCTAAATAAAGCTTTCTTAAGCTGCTTCCCAGATCATCTGCTGAACCCTGCCAGCCACTAAGATCATTTAACGCAGGGCATTAAGCCCTGCTGGAATGGCATTAAAGCTCAAAAGAGCTTTTCCACCCCAACATCCAAATCAATCCCTGTTTAAACATCACCTCACCACCGGCAACTCATTCCAATTGGTCGTATAAGCAGGAGAGAGATAATTTCGACTCATTCGCCACGCCTCCATGCTTTTATCCGCTTTGCGAACAGCAGACCTCCCCAAGCAAACACCGCCAGGAAAGCGCTGATTCAGCTGATCTAACGTTGTCATCAGCTGAGGATTTCCAGCTTTGGAAGGATCGTTAAAAAGATCTCCTTGATGAATCTTGTGATGATCCAGATCCACGAGCATGACACCCGCTTTAGCGTACCGATAGCCGGGTTTCCAGATGTGTATTAACAGGCGGTTGGCTGTTCGGGCTATTTCAAGGCTGTCAGAAGTCGGCTCTACAAACCGATGATTAACACTGCCCGAATACTGAGCTTCATTCGGATTGAACCGTCCGGTTCGGATAAATACCTGCAAACCACCCGCCTTCAACCCATCTTGGCGGAGCTTCTCTCCAGCTCTGACAACGTGGTGAGAGATAGCAGCCTGAAGCTCTCTTAAATCGGTAACACGCTGTCCAAAAGACCGGCTACTGATAATTTGCTGCCGCGCGGGGATGTCTTCTTCAAGGCTAAGGCATGAAAGCCCCCGTAATTCACGAGCGGTCTTTTCGAGCACAACACTAAAGCGCTTTTTAAGCCAAGCGGTATCTGCCTGGCTTAATTGCAAAGCCGTATAGATCCCCTCGACTCTGAGTTTCTCGGATAATTTTCGTCCGACTCCCCATACACCCGATACTTCTAACTTGTCTAAGGCTTCCTGAATTCGCTCCGGGGAATCCAATACAGCAACGCCACTCTCTGAGCGTTTAGCCAGGTGATTTGCTAACTTCGCCAGCGTTTTGGTGGGCGCGATGCCAACACCAACCCGAATACCGGTCCAACGATAAACAGACTCTCGTACATCCTGCCCATACGCCATCAAATCAAAATGACGCTCGAACCCTGTGAAATCGAGAAAAGCTTCATCAATGGAATAAACTTCAAGCCTCGGTGACTTGCCCTCCAGAACGGTCATTACCCGGCTTGATAGATCGCCATACAAGGCATAGTTCGATGAAAACCAGCGGACACCAGCCAACTCCAAATCAGCCCGACATTGATGAAAAGGTGCGCCCATTTTGATTCCTAAGGCTTTTGCTTCTGCCGAGCGAGCGATGATGCAGCCGTCGTTATTGGATAAGACAACGATCGGAACGCCAATCAGGTCAGGGCGAAACAATCGCTCACAACTGGCATAGAAATTATTGCAATCAACCAGGGCAAACATCAGTGGCGCTTAAAATTCCGAACAACACTGACAACAACCCCAAACACATCCAGGTTTTCGCCTTCAGGGATAGTGATCGGCGGATAGGCGGGGTTGCACGCAACCAAACGAGGGACAGGCCGCAACTCAAGGCGCTTACAGGTTAACTCACCACTCCAGCCCGCAATGACGATGTCTTCGTGATTCGCTTTCAGAGAGCGGTCGACAACCAGAATGTCACCGTCCTCTATACCGGCATCCACCATAGAGTCCCCCTGGACCCTTACGAAGTAAGTGGCTGCAGGGTGCTTGATACATAGCTCGTTCAAATCAAGCGTTGATTCAATATAGTCGGTCGCTGGTGACGGAAAACCAGCGGACACACGCGATGCATAGAATGGCAGGCTCAGAACAGATGGCGAATCTGCCCGCCCAAGTACAGACAAAACCATGAGCAATCCTCAATAATACTGTTTTTATATACAGTATATTGAGTTCAATTGCTCTTGCAAGTAAGACCGCCAAAAGAAACTGGGGCACCTCTGAATTATTCAGAGGTGCCCCAGCTCTGCCGTTCAGCGTTAGCTTCGGCGTTTTTGCTTCTGAGAATTAGAGGAGTCCTGTTCGTCCGTATCCTGCAAACCAAAGATCCATCGCCCTGTCTGTCGGCGATACTTAAAGACAACAATGACGAGTGATACGGCTAAAAAGCCAAGAAGAATACCGGCAGGCGAGTAAAGAATGCTGTATGGCATGATGAACTCCAATCTGGTCGTTCTCTGATTCTAACAGCAAAAAAATCAAATGGATGATATGAACGTCACCCACACACGTTGGTCCAGGCTGAATCGCCACCATTAGCACTCAGGCAGAGTACCAATGGTTGCGTTACAAGCGCCTAAGCTGAGGCAATTTCCTCAAGCTTAGTCAGAATTTCTTTTCTGATGATGCCAAAATCAATAGTTGAAGCGCTGGTTTCAGCAGCTGGTGCAACAATCGTGAGATTGACCTTTGAACCATTGCGATAAGGTACCGCTTTTAATTCAAAATACACCTTCTTCCCGCGATTCATAATGTACCGCCCCTTGCTCTCTCTTTTGGCGAGGCGATCAAAGTTAGCAGTCATGCTTTTAACATCGTAAGGCGAGTCGATTTCCAGTGAATAAAAGACCGTGCCGGTTTTCAGTGTTTCTACGACTTGCTGAGGCGTATAGGTTGGAACATCAAACTTGCCAATCAGCCCTTCCTGATAAGCATCCGATGCGACAGGCTTCATCATCACGGAGTAGCTGTCCGGCGCATCAGAAACGGCATAATCAATGGTGTATTTAATACCCGAGCCTGGCGATACGCCACTGACAGAAACATTCTGAGTACGGCGGTGAATCTGTAGCTGGCTATCTGACAGCTTATTAAAAGTCAGTACCTCTTGCGCCTCTTTTGGTCCACGCTTGAAGCCTTTGAAATTAATATCTCCAATAAATTTGTACCCAGAAACGATATCCGATGTCTTAGGCACAACATATCTGACGGTCTCAATATCGTCAGATAAGGGAACTGCAGGTTTAACCGGGGTTGTTTTACACCCAGTCAGAAACAGGCCGGTTAATACCGCCATGACAGACAGCTTAACGCTACGATTCATACTTAACTCCATTTTCAATTTGAACGCTGATCTCGGTGAGAAAGCGCAGCACCACTTCAATTGTGTGCAACCCCACACCTAAGAGAGTACTCATTATGAGTACGCAATGAAATATACAATCTTAGATACCCACACTCAATGGCGCAAACAAGGGTAATTATGTGAGAAGTCAGAAAACGGCCAGGAGATTGGTACTCATTTTGGATATAAAAGCAATCGCATCGACAATAATCCGATGCAGAAAACAATCACCTCAGCACGGTATCAAAGGCTTATAAAGGGCTTAATTGACCGCCGCCAACAGCAAAAGATCAGCATTCGCGAACTGGCCGAACGGCTGGACGTTGCTCACTCCTTTGTACAGCGCATTGAAAATCTTGAACGTCGCCTGGATGTCTATGAATTTGTGACATACTGCGATGCCCTGGGTCTTGACCCGCATGAAGGTCTCGACATTCTGATGTTCAAATAAAGACACACAACACGGGCAAGCCTCCTCCTCTTCCATAGCAACTATGTGATTCAACATGCGAGCGACGCTCAAACTAGCCTCTCGCCAATGCCTGGAACATAATTTGATCACCAGCAACGAAGGGGTAAAAAATGACTCAACTCGCCATACACACCCGAGATCACCGCACGGAATCACTAATTAAGGTGTATTCTGCCAACATGCTACTCAATGCTGTTTCCGAGGTAGCACGCAAACACCGAAGCCAGTTTTACGAAGAATCCCTCAAAGTTCGTGAATATGCCGCAAGCCGCATTACGGAAAAGCTTGAACAGGTTAAAGCGGATTACCCGAAGTTTTCACAAGTAGCAGCCAGCATAGAAGCTGCCAAACAACTCGAAGCAGAGTGCTACGAAAAAACCGGTCATCGCCCCCTCTGCTCTCAAATAGAGATTTCCATATGCGACGTGATGACGGCAGGTGAACATGAGGATGTCGTGGTCGATCCTGAATTTATCGGCAGAATCGACATTCCTATTCAAAATGACCAAGTATTAGATATCTGGAACAAACTCACCACCAGCACCGGTTAACGCATAGAACATCACTGAGCGATTAGCGGGATCTTTGAACATCCTATTTTGTCATGGCAAAAAATTGAACAGAAATGCTCAGCTTTATGACCGCCGCCTCTATAAGGCGGAGGTCATACACCAAAATTGGCACATTTAAGCGATTCCCAGAAAGTGGACACACCCCCGCTATACAGGAGAAACAACTATTTTTGGTGAAAAAAATGAATACGCTCTTTTTGGTCATGGCAGAGTTTGAGTCTGCAGAAATAAAGCTCGATCAGGTATGTGAAAGCCACTTTGGAATGAAAATCGCACAAGCTCGGCGGAAAGCCTCCCTTCATGATTTACCGGTCCCGTTTTACAAAAAAACCGGAAAATCGGATTACTATTGTCGCGCTATGGACTGGGCTGAATACATTGACAGCAGAGCGCACGATGCTCGGCAGCAATGGGCTAAGATGAACGGCATCGCTTCATGAGGCTTTCGGTAAGTTCTATACAAACTTAGAGACTATATGCAACCAAAGCATTCGCCCAAAAGCATCTATAGTCTCTTTCCTATAGGCCAAGGGCATTGGCCATTTCGCTTTCAACACCGTCCGTAGTCACTACCGCATCTTTAAGCATCAATTTACCTTGCAATAGCCTGCCCGGTGAAAATATCAATCAAGGAAGATCTCTACCTGAATCCAAGCTAAATACAGGCCCACAAGATTCCTGATAGAATTTTTTGGATAATTTATCGCTGCCAATCTCGAACCCGCAGCCAGCTTGACATCTAACCACCCTTTTTACCCTATTGGAGTATGGCTCTCTTTCATCAGTTTCATAGAGCACCAACCCGTCGCCGCATTGCGGACACAAACCAACCGGGTTAGTTTTTGCATGATCCGAACAACAACTACCACAGCCTTTACAAATGTAACGCCCGGTATCACACCGTGCCTGGCAATCTCTGTCATCAATCAATGAGTAGCAATCAAATCCCATACAATGATTAATGTAATGGCCTACACCATGATCAATACATGAAATATTTGGACACTTAAAAACAGTTAAGCGGTAAGCCGGTGCCATATCCTTCTTAACAAACTGCCCTTGCTCAAAGACTGTATGCTCAACACGAGCATACTTCAGTTCAGGCAGCATCAACGACTGACAATCTCGGCAGTGCAAAACACTCCAGATCTCTCGCAACCGGTTAAAGAATCCTGCTAGCTTGATAGGAAAGTCTCTGGCAGAAGGCTTACCAGCTTCCATATATGAAATGTCATAATGGGCAAACCAGTCATAGATTGAATAGCCAAAGTACTCTGTGGCTTGCCCGCCATTTATCTTAGGATTTAAACAAGAACGTCCTCGGCAAAGGTATGCATCCTGCTTGCGCCAATACACTGCCTCACACGAGAGTGAAAAGTTTTCCCTTCGCAGCCCTCCATCCAAGAAAGTAGACTGAATAGACAGAGTTCCACAAGAAGGAAATAAGCTAAGTATTTGATCAATCTGATTGCTCAGGTCAAGATGGCAAGCCGAAATCGCCTGCCAAAGCTTCCCTAAAAATATGCGATATACATCATCATAAGCATTGTCCGACATAAGTAACGCAAACAATTCTTTTAGTACAAAAGCATCCAACCTAGTTTGCAAGTAGGAGGATTGTTCGAACAGGCTAATAAATTTAATGTCTTTCTGAAAAAGGTAAGCCAGAAATTGACTATAAACAAAAATATCCCCTATGACAGGAGCCGACATCAGCCCCCCCTTAGGTTTTATCTCTTCATCCACATAGCTCTTTAAATATTCGGGAAACTCATATTTCTTTAAATAGACCCCTTGAATGTACTGAGTCAGGGCTACCCTGTTACGATCAGCTATACTGGTATAGCCAGCTAAACCCAGAAACATCAATAGATCATTGGGAGCACGAGATGATATAGCCTCCACATTTTCTGATAACTCCCCTCCTTCAGCTCTGACAGCCTGAGCAAATTCTTCCGCATTCTGCGCAATATAATCACTATCGAATAACTCCCAGTCGACCTCCAGCAAAAACACTTGACCTTCTTCTTTCATAACCCCTTTAACAAGCGGCATGATCTCGGAAAATTCATTCCCAAAAGGTTTTAAAATGCGATTAATTCCAATAATTTTAAGTAGTTTTGCAATACATGCCTTCGCCAAGTTTACTTCCTTAGCAAATAAGCCTGTTAAATAATCAGGATAATGTAATGTTGAATCACCTAAACCATGCAGGAAATTATCAAAACGCGATTGAGTTGAAGCGGACTCAAGTGGCAGGTTCATCGAGCCGGTTAGCACCCAGTAGGCCAGCATATCAAGTGTAGCCTTGCTCTTAACAGATCCAATCAACTCTTTCGCTCTTTCATCACTTTCGCAATTAATGCGAGCAACGATATCTGCGGACTTATGTAAAACCAGTTTCCGACTAAAGCAAGACCAATCGCAGACATCGAGAATGTTAAGACCAGTCTGCTCTTCTATCTTGCAAACCACATCCCAAGAAGAGCCAGAACCAATCAATATATTGATTACTTTTTTCAGTTGCTGGTCATCAAGCTGCTCCAAATAATCACTAGCCTCTTGCATCCCCATCGCACGTAAGGATCGAGTTAGGCCTTGCGAAACCAGCTTCCTCTCTACGCGATTGAGAATTCCCCAGTATTCATCTGCAATAGTAGCTAATTCGGTAAAAGTGGAATATTCAACAGGACTCGCAGAAGAAGCTGACCACCTCCCTTTGGATTCCAGAATAGAATAAGTGACTAGCAAACCTTCTGAAGGAGCTGCTTCTTCTTGCCACTCACTCTTATGTAAGAAAAAGTCTTGCCCCGAGACATCCTCGACAAAGCCGTAGTCATTATCTTTTCCGGTTTTGTTGTTATACCCCCCGAACCACTTGACTGTACCTATGCCATGCTTCATGACTTCTCTGCACCTAATACGCAGGTGACTTTAAGGAATGAGGGCGAATTGGCCAATAAACGGTATTCAAATTTATCTATCGACCCAGGAGCACCAAAAAAAGCCTCAATTTCAGGAATAAGGTAAGGTAAATCTACATTTTGCATGATGAGTCTTATACAGATAGTAAAGAGCGGCAAATAAGCCTTTCAAGAAAAGCCCAATATTTTGACACTATTATCAACTACCAATATAAAGTTAGTCAATGAGCCACCTGGGGATAACCAAGTGCAGGCCATACACAGTCAATAGAACTTAGTTTTCACAGACCCGGTCAAGCCACTCCCAATTTTCCCATTTATTATAAGGTTCAATGCGATCAACCTGGGTGTACCGCCTCAAGGAGTTCCAGTCTCGGTGGCCAGTTACTGCGGCAACACGAGAAACACCCCACCGCTCACCTTGCCAGCCATCACGTTCAAATAACCAACTTGTACATTCGTGGCGCAAGTCATGGAACCATAAGTTATCTTCACCAAATAACCCTGCCTCCTTTAACAGTGTATTGAAGCGGGTGCCGACTGAGCGAGAGCTGTTCGGGAAGTAGCGATCTTCGCCTTCAATCTCAGGAACACTCATCAAAACCCGCCAGGCCTCTTCAGGTACAGAGACCCAAACATCATTACCAATCTTTTTGGTAGGATGCTTCATATCAGGAACCAAAACCCGCTTGTTCTGAAAGTCAGTCCCTGACCGGGTCAGTCGTACAATCTCACCCTGACGCCGACTGGAAAACATGGCAAATGCGATAATTTTATCCATTGGCATCAATACGCCCCGATATTTACGATTTCCTCCTTTCAATGCCATTCGTTTTTTCCAGGCCAAGCCAACCAGGCGATTTATCTCCTCGATCGTCGGTCTTCGCTCACGATCTTCAGAGCTGCCAATAATCTTTAATCTGGACATGACTTGATGTGCCTTATCGACCTCATCCATCTTCACCGGAACACGAAACAGCTCTTCCGCAACAGAAAAAACACTTTTGATATATTGAACGTGTTGCATAGTCGTTGACGGTCCTGCACCCCAGCCACGGCAATGATCAATGATGTCTGCAGCAAGTACCTCAGAAGCCACAAGAGCGCCAAACTCAGAATGCTTAAGTTGCTCAAGTACTGCGCTTTTAGTTTTCTGCCAAGGACGTAAGGGGTAAACAGCAGCTATGTACTCATCTATTAACTGAGAAACTAACATGCGACTGGTAGTGGATTGACCACTAAGAATATCGTCAAGAACGCCTGGCTCATTAAGCTCGGCTTCTCGTTTAGTTCCCCAATGCTCAGCGAGTTTTTTCTTTGGCCAGGTTTTAGATTCTCGGTGAACTACCTCGCCATCCCGCTTAATGCGGATTTCGGCATAATATGAGAAACTCCCGTCTTTTTTGGCGCGCTTTCGGATTGTTGCCATAGAAACCCCTGATACATTGACAGCCAGTGCGTCATTTCAATTCAAAAGAAAAATGACGCACTTTTTACGCACTATACGCTCAAAAACGCCCTAAAACACGCAAAAATGACACAACAAAACACAAAGACGCACCCGGCCTCAAACCCCGAAAAATCCTTTAAAACAGAGGAATTACGCGCCCTGCGCAAGCTGACACTGCCAATTCTTGCCACGCAGTTGGCACAGATCGGCATGGGGACGGTAGACACGTTAATGTCGGGTTATATCAGCACCCGTGATCTGGCAGCAGTGGCGATTGGCACGTCAATCTGGCTGCCCGTCTGGTTATTTCTGGCTGGGGTTTTGGTGGCCCTTTCGCCATTGGCGGCACAGTTTAATGGCGCTGGCAAAACCACACAGTTACCCAAGTTATTGTCTGCGGCCCTGGTTACCGGCATTTTATTTGGCTTGATATCAGCGGCGACGCTCATGGGGTTATCGCAATTATTGCCCATTATCGTCGACGACCCAATCACTGCTGATATCTCCCGCCAGTATCTGTTTGCAATCTCGTTGGGTATGCCTTCGGCCGGTATTTTTCTGGCTTATCGTTTTTACGCTGAAGCGCTCAATCAACCGGCCCATGTTACCCGCATCATGCTGGTTGGCTTGGCACTGAATGTTCCGGCAAATGGTTTGTTTTTGTACGGCTGGTTTGGCCTGCCGGAATTAGGCGGTGTGGCCTGTGGTATCGGCTCAACTCTGATTTTTACCGGCATGGCCATCGCCATGGCGCTTAACACCCGCAAACATCGGTTAACTACTGAAACACCATTGTGGCAGGAAGTTCGCCAGCCAGATTGGAGCCAGGTCAGAGCCGTGATTGCCTTGGGGCTACCGATTGGCACCGCGATTTTTTTTGAGGTGAGTTTATTTTCGGTGATTGCATTATTCCTGACCGAACTTGGCCCTGTGATTGTTGCCGGACATCAGGTGGCACTGAATGTGTCATCGCTGACCTTTATGATTCCACTCAGCCTGGCGATGGCACTTACTGTGCGTGTTGGCCATCACCTTGGCAGCAATCAGCCCGAACTGGCTCAACGTGCTGCCTGGCTTGGCGTGAAAACAAACCTTGGTGTTGCGGCCTTTAATGCGACTTTGATGGTGACTTTGTCTGGGTTTATTTCCGGCCTGTATTCCCCCGACCCGGAAGTGGTGAAAATTGCCTCAGGCTTATTGCTGTTCGCAGCGGTTTTTCAGTTATCGGATGCAGTTCAGGTTGGTGCAGCTGGTGCTCTTCGTGGTTATCAGGATACCCTGCCGGTGATGGTGATTACCTTTATTTCGTATTGGGCCATTGGCCTGGCGCTGGGTTATTACCTGGCGTTTTATCCGCAAGGCTTTAATGACAACCAACCATTAGGCGCAGAAGGGTTCTGGACGGGGCTGGTGATTGGTTTAACCGCAGCAGCGATTGCGTTGGGATACCGGCTGTATCGGGTGAGCAGTCAGCGCATAGACTGAACTGGATAACAGAGGTCGGAGAGCCACCAGTGCGGCTCTCACAACTTAATTACAACAACCTCATGCGGGTATGATTACGGGCACGGATTCGAAATACGCGCGTGAATGGCATCAATTTTTGCCAGTGCTTCGCTATCGAGAATTACCTGAGCACTGTCGATATTTTCTTGCAGCTGCGCCATGGTGGTAGCACCAATAATATTCGATGTAACAAAACTGCGTTCTGTCACAAATGCCTGCGCCATAACCGCCGGAGACATTCCCAGTTCAGCGGCCAAATCACAATAATCCTGCGTAGCGCTCTCGGCCTGCTCCCCCAGATAACGAGTAAACCGATCAAACAGGGTTAAACGGGCATTGTCGGGCTTCTGATCATTCAGATATTTACCACTCAACACACCAAACGCCAGCGGTGAATACGCCAGTAACCCCATATTTTCACGGTGAGATACTTCCGCCAGTCCCACTTCGTAGCTGCGGTTCAGCAGGTTGTAAGGGTTTTGAATAGACACCGGGTGCGGCCAACCATTGGCATCGGCAATCTGCACCACTTTCATCGCGCCCCAGGCGGTTTCATTCGACAGGCCATAATGGCGAATCTTACCTTGCTGAATCAGCTCATTCAGCGCCGCCAGCGTTTCTTCTAATGGCGTCGCATCGGCATCGTCCTGATGCTGATAGCCCAACTGGCCGAAGAAGTTGGTTTTACGCGCTGGCCAATGCACCTGATACAGGTCGATATAATCGGTTTTTAAACGATCCAGACTGGATTCCACAGCCTGAACAATATGCTCACGCGTCAATTGTGGCCCGCCCCGCACATGCAATAACCAATCAGCCGGCCCGGCAACTTTCGTCGCCAGAATGACTTTGTCGCGGTTACCACTTTTCTGAAACCAGCTACCAATGTAGCGCTCTGTGGCTCCCTGAGTGTCTGGGCGCGGCGGCACCGGATACATTTCGGCCACATCAAAGAAATTAATGCCGTTTGCCAGCGCATAATCCATTTGCTCGTGTGCCTGAGCTTCGGTATTTTGCTCGCCCCAGGTCATGGTGCCCAAACACAGTTTACTGACCTGTAACTGGGTATTGCCAAGTGAACGGGTTTCCATTCGCTTACCTCAAATAATGTTTTTCAGAGATAGAGTTGTCATGATTTAACGCGCCTGATTATGACGATTTCAGGGTATGACGGAACCACTGTCGAAGCATAACAATGTTCGGCCAGTGCAACACTGGCGTCTAAAATGGCTGTGGTTTTAATGACTGTAGCTTTACCGGGCATGCAACTGGCGACGTAATTGATTGGCCTTCGGCCGATCGGGTATCAGATCAAGCAATTGAATAAATTGCTGACGCAGCCCAGAATCATCAGGCTGCTGTTCTAACAAGCGCAATAACTCGGTAGCAGCCCGTTCGTACTGCTCAGCCTGAACCCAATGATTCACCGGTGATTGATCAAACAATCCGGAAAGCACCACAGCGGCTCTGGCGCAAGCCTGCTGAATACCCGGGCCACGCAACCAATCAAAGTTACTGACCTGTTGGAGCTGTTCAATTTTTTTCTGCCAATGGGCTTTCTGTTCGGCCAAGGTTTCTGACTTTCTGGCGTCCAGATACACATGAATCAGCAATGCACGGACGTCTTCATCATCCGGAAATTGATTGAGGTATCGCTCCAGCGATTCAAGATGTTTCTCCAGCTGTTTAAGGTGTTGCGGAGAAGCTGATGACGACAACCTGTTATTTGGCTGCTGCATACGCCACTGCTGTAATTGCTCCATCAGTGCTGTGATCTGCTGGTCGCGACAGTGTGCCAGCAGCTGCTTGATTTGTGATTCCCCCACCACGCCAGTTAATCGCCCAACTTCTTCGCCCTGTCGAAACAACAGCAAGGTCGGTAAGGTCTGAATACGATAGTGTTCCGCCAGCTCCAGCTGTTCATCCGCATTCACTTTACACAGCATCAACTCGGGCGTTTGCTCGGCTATTTTTTCCAGTAGAGGCATCATGGCGAGGCAAGGAGCACAAGACGGCGCCCAGAAATCCACCAGTACCATTGGCTGGTTCAACCAGGGTAAGTTTCTATTTGCTTGCGGGTGATTCAAGACAAAATTCCGGTTAATTGATATGGCCGATAAAAGTGGAGGCAGAGTATACTGCGGCCATGAAAAAAACATCCAACGCTCATCACCATCACACCCCGCCTTTAGGGGTTAAAAAGAACCTGCTGATTGGCACGTTGATCAGTGTTTGGCTGGTCGCCACGTTATTAGGTTTGTGGTGGTTTCAACAACAAACCATTCGCCCTTTTATCAGTGCGGATGATGATCCTCGATTGTGGCAGGCGCAACAGGTTGAAGCATTATTCCAAAGCGCATTAACCCAGTTGCCTGAAAACGCAGCCGACGTGGTGTTACTGCATTTCTGGAATCCGGATTGTTTGTGCAATCAGGTCAGTCAGAGGCATTTTAATGGCATTTTGCGTGATTTTGATGCCAGCGAGCTGAGCGTTATCGCCGTTACCTCCACCAACACCAGCCAGGAACAGATTCAGGATTTTCGTCGCCTGAATGGCGAGCGTCTGTCACTCATCCGAGTTTCCCCGGCTGAACTTCCACTCTCTGCCAGCCCGGGCCTGGCACTCTTTAATAAGGTGGAAGGCCAATATGAGATGGGCTATTTCGGTGCTTATGGTTTTGGCGCTTTATGCACCGTTGCCAACGACGATTTCTTTCCGAATATTATCCGTAACCTGCAACAAGGACCTTATGGCCCCTTTATGAATGTTGCTGGTGACGGCTGCTTTTGTCCATGGAGCCCAAAGTCTGAATAACCGACTTGCGTTTCGGCCATTCTGACCTAGTTTATAAGGATATTATTAAATCGGTCAGAGGTATCAATGAAGCATCAGCCACAATGCAAAAACAGCGGTTTTACCTTAATTGAGCTGATTATTGTGATTGTTATTATCAGCACGCTGGCCGCCTTCGTGATTCCCGAATTTATTGAATTTTCATCGGATGCCGATCGTGCATCCACCGAGGCATTAAAAGGAGGATTGCAATCCTCCGCGAACCTGTATCATTCTAAGGCCCTGATTGAAACCGGTGGTGTTAATAACGGTTTCACCTATCAGGGTGTGTTTTTTGATCAGGGTTACCCCTTGGGTATTTCATTCAGTGACAGCGATGGCATCCCGGAAATATTAGAAATCACCGACATCAGTGACAACTATGTTTTTGCGACTGTTTTTAACGATCGTACCGCCGCCAACCAAATTGCACGAGGCTTATACCTAACCAATAAGCTTACCAACACATCTCCCACAGCAGCGGATGTGCTGGCAACCAATTGTTATGTCACCTACAAAAGCCACGTTACCGTGGCACTGGCACCCGAAATTATCATGGAATTATCGGGCTGCTGACAGACAACCTGTGCTTAATCCAGCAAGCTTTCAACCAGCACTGAATCAGCGCAGTTGTCTGCGTAAACGGTTCATCGCCCGGGCAATCACTTTCTGTTGCTGAGTGTTGTAACGCTCAGGTTCGGCATATAAAGCTTGCATCATCATCACGTCCAGCGAACGCAGCGAATCCGCTGATTTAGGAAAGGCTTTGGCTAATCGTTGCAAATAATGCGATGGTGTTTCTCCGATTTGCGTTTCAATGCCCAAGGCTGCGGCTTTTTGTTGCAGTTGGTGCCAGGCTTTGAGTTCAACAGAGCGGTATTTAGGCCGCTGATTCCACCAAACCAACATGGCGCCTAACAGGAAAAACGCGGAAAAAGCCAAACCAAAGCCATACAGAATTTTTTCGTAAGACTGCACGCCTAGCCAATTCTGAAATAACTGTTTCTGACGCTGGTTATCATAAGACAACACCCAGCTTTGCCAGTAATAATTAATACTGTCCATTTGTAACCGCAGCTGATTCAACCAATCGATCGACTTCAGTTTATGAGCAGAAAAAAACTGATCATCGAGAAAGGTGCCCTCTTCCTGAACGGCTTGCTCCAGACCCAGTTCAATCCGCTCGGGAGACACAGCCGCCGTCGGGTCAACCCGCACCCAGCCTTTGCCTTGCAACCAGACTTCCACCCAGGCATGCGCATCGTATTGTCGCACCGACAGATACTTTTCTTCGGCATTCCACTCGCCTCCCTGATAACCCGCAACAACCCGTGCCGGAATACCGGCTGCCCGGGCCGCAAACGTCAGAGCACCGGAATAATGGGCACAAAAACCACGGCGACTATCAAACAAAAAAGCATCAATATCGTTATCGGCCAATACCGGTGGTTTCAGAGTGTAATAATATTCCTGCTGGCGAAATTGCTGCCAGATATTCTGCACAAACTGCTCGTCATCAGGCAGCACCGCACGCAATTGCTGTGCCCACTGCCGCGTTCGTTCATTGCCGTTTTTGGGCAATTGGGTATAACGCCAGCGTTCCAGTTTCGATAAACCGTTCTCATCCAATGTAACGGTTGGCCAGGACTTAGCCCGATAACGAATACGCTGATGCACATCCCGGCGATGAATCAGGCGATCGTCAAAGGTCATGCCGGTGCCAGATTCCACCGCCGCCACACCCCGTAGGGCAAACAACCATTTCTGATCAGTGGCTTCCTGAATAATTTCGTATTCTAACACACCTTCTGCACTCTCAGGGGGCTGCCAGCTGCGTGGCGCCCATTGCACACCAACCTCTGCACCCGGTTGCCAGCTACGACCGTCGTAGTTATCCAGAATCAATGCTCGCCAGTACAGTTCTCTGCGCGGGGGCACCTGATCATTGGCAAAGGATACCCGGAATGCCAACTCATCTGACTGACTCAAATTGGCAATATCACCCGGAGACATACGTTCAGATAACCCGGTTTTTGCCGAACTGGATTGCAGGCCAACACTCCAGAGCGGCCCAAGGCGTGGGAAGATCAGGTAAATCACCAACATAAAGGGTAATGAAGTCAGCAAAATGCCGCCTGACAAGCGCGCTGACTGCCAGCCAAACTGGCGCCGACGATTCTGATGCAAAGCAATTAACGCCGTGGTGATTAACCAAACCCCGGAAATACCCGCCAAGCCCGCCACAATGCTTTGATCAAACAAAAAACCAACGGCTAACAAGAAATAACTGAGAAACACCACGATATGGCCATCGCGTAACGTCTTCATCTCCAGCAATTTCAGAATGCAGGCCGCTACCAAAAAGGCGGAGGCACTTTCTAACGAAAACTGTTTATCAAACGATAACACCACCGCCACCGTGGCTCCGGCCACCAATACGGCTTTCGCTATTTTGCCGGGATAAGAAAAACGCCCCTGATACACCAACCAGCGCCAGCCAAAGATCACGGCCACCACGACCCACATCCAGACTGGCAAGTGATGACTGTGCAGCACTAAACTGCCCGCCACCGCCAGCAACATCCAGATCAGTGCTACCCGTGGAATTTGTACCGCACTCATGATGCACCTGCTACTTTGTCGTGCGGTAAACCTGAGAGCGGGCCGTGCGGCAAACCGTAAGTTGCCAACGCCTGTAAACATTGATCTTTGTGGATTTCACTATTGGCGGGTTGGATTTCTGTGCCTGGCAGGCGTAAGCCGTATTTCCAGCCGTTTTGCTGCGCCTGCAACACCCAGCCGGTTAAGCGGGATAGTCGTGTTTCGGTGTTGGCCGGTGCCAGCACCTCCCAATCCAACCAGCAGGTTGCACCCTGATCACTGTCGAACTCTTTGGTTACCAATCCTTTGCCACGCGCCAGCTGTTTCCAGGCAATCTGCTTTAAAGAATCCCCCGGTTGATAAGGTCGTAAACCATGAAAATCCTGATTGCCCGACTCACGCGATGGCGCGCCTTCGAGTTCTTCGCCGCCATCGCCGGCGGCAAAAACAAAAGGCACCCACTCGGGCTTAGGGTAAACCAGCACGGAAAAATCCAGGCTGACCCAGGTCCAGGCGGTATACATCCCTACCGGAAAGCGGGTTTCCATCCGAAATCGCCCCGGATTCAACCAGCCGCGCTGCTGAGTACGATAACTCAGGCCAGCATCTTCGCTATCGCCTTTTTCCACATCCACACTGATTTCCGGCTGTTCCGGAAATCCGATATCCAACGATTCATGGGATTTTTTTTCGCTGGCCAACAAGCGCACCGGCAGTTCGATGACATCGCCAGCAAACACCGGATAAGCGTGACCCGCGGCAATGGTAAGGCCGGATAAATTGCGATAAGTAAAATGCATCGCTGCCAGAGCGACACTGAATAGCCAGAACGTCAGGGCATAAATCAGGCTGTTCTGATAGTTAATGGCCGTCATCAGCATAATCACCAATGCCACCGTAAAGAGCAGCCCGGTACGATTCGGAATGATAAAGATAGAACGATGCGACAGCTCAATTTGCCTGGCTGGCGGGATACGACGATCCAGCCATTCACGCCAACGCTGCCGCCAGCGTTCGGGGATCGGTAACTTCATCAGCAGCTAGACCAGCACCGGCACTGAATTTAATACCTGTTGAGAAACACTGTGCGCACCACCATCAGCCGCTTCCGCCAGGCGATGATCCACCACAGAAGGTAATACAGCCTGAACGTCTTCCGGCACCAGGTGAGAACGCCCGTGAATCAGTGCCCAGGCTTTGGCGCTGCGCAACAATGCCAACGAACCCCGGGGTGATAAACCATACTGATAACCGCCTTCGTAGCGGGTAAAAGCAATGATGCGCTGAACATAATCCAACAATGAGGACGAGGCTTTTACTTCATTCACCTGTTGTTGCAGCTGCTGTAATTGTTGAGGGGTAATGGCTGCTCGCAGGTTGTTTGCCATGGCACGACGATCTTTGCCTTCTAACAGTTCACGCTCGGCTTTTTCGTGCGGATAACCCAGCTGAATACGCATCAGAAAACGGTCCAGCTGAGACTCAGGTAACGGGAAGGTACCGGATTGTGACACCGGGTTTTGCGTGGCAATCACAAAGAAGGGCTCGGGCAGTGGGCGGGTTTCGCCTTCAACCGTCACCTGTCCTTCTTCCATCGCTTCTAATAATGCACTTTGCGCCTTAGGAGTCGCACGGTTAATTTCATCCGCCAGTAGCAGTTGCGAAAATACCGGGCCAGGATGAAAGCGAAATCGCCCTAAGTCACTGCCTGGTTCTTTTTCAAAAATACTGACACCCAATACGTCCGCCGGTAATAAATCGCTGGTGAACTGAATACGGTTGTATTGCAGCCCCAGTACACTGGCTAATGCGTGGGATAAGGTGGTTTTCCCCATGCCGGGTAAATCTTCAATCAGCAAATGTCCTTTTGCTAACAAACATGCCAGAGCCAGCTTCAACTGATTTTCTTTACCTAATACAACTTGTTCCAGTTGTGACAGCGCCTGTTGAATAGTCGCTTGGTCAATGGCTTGAGACATGGGTTACCTTATCGTTATTGGTTTACGTTCTTGGTGTATCGTGTCAATTGCAGAGATAGACAAGAATAGGTGAGCCAGGTTCCATTGAAAAGTCAGGGACTGTCAATCTGAGCAGGCCATCATAATTATGCCCATGAAAATAGTTGCCCTAAAAAACAAAACCCGCCGATGCAATAAATGATGCAACATCGGCGGGTTTGATAAACTAACCTGAAAAAGTTCGTAGCAATTACAAAGCGTTTAAACCGGCAGCAATATCTTTCTGGATATCGGCAACACCTTCCAGGCCCACAGCAATGCGCAATAGCCCCTGAGAAATACCGGCGCGCTCACGCTCTTCATCAGTCAAACGACCATGAGTTGTGGTAGCCGGATGAGTAATGGTGGTTTTGGCATCGCCCAGATTAGCGGTGATCGAAATCATACGAGTGGCATCAACAACCTTCCAGGCACCTTCCCGTCCACCTTTCACCTCAAACGACAACACTCCACCAAACATGGACTGTTGCTGTTGTGCCAGTTGATATTGGGGATGCGATGGCAGGCCACAATAATTCACTTTAGTGACATTCGGTTGCTGCTCTAACCATTGGGCCAATGCCAACGCATTTTCAGTATGCGCTTTCATTCGCAGTGATAACGTTTCAAGGCCTTTGGTGAAAACCCAGGCATTAAACGGGCTCATGGTTGGTCCGGCGGAACGCAACACACCAATGACAGGCTCAATCAATTCAAACGAACCAACTACTGCACCACCCACACAACGGCCCTGGCCATCAATGTATTTAGTAGCAGAATGAACGACTAAATCAGCACCCAGTTTTAATGGCTGCTGAATCGCGGGCGTGCAAAAACAATTGTCGACCACCAGCAACACATCATTCTGATGTGCCAGATCAGCAATGGCCGGAATATCGGCAATTTCAATTACCGGGTTGGAAGGTGATTCCAGGAAAAACAACTTGGTGTTTTCCTGCAAGGCACTTTTCCAGTCATTAATATCGAGCAAATCAACGTAGCTGACTTCAATACCGAATTTTTTCAGGAATTTCTCAAACAGCACATTGGTACTACCAAATACGCTGCGTGAAGAAATTAAGTGATCACCGGTTTTTAAATGCGCCATACACACGGCATAAATAGCTGCCATACCAGAAGCAGTTGCAGCACAGGCCTCACCCGCTTCTAAAGCGGCTAAACGCTCTTCAAATGTGCGGACTGTTGGATTGGTATAACGAGAATAAACGTTACCTTCAACATCACCAGAAAAACGCGCAGCCGCCTCGGCAGCCGAATTAAATACATAGCTACTGGTCGGAAAAATCGCTTCACTGTGTTCACATTCAGGCGTGCGAACCTGCCCGGCTCTCACCGCTAGTGTTTCAAATTCCGCATCGGTTAAATCCGATTGGTAACGTGCATTAAATTCAGAAAAATCGGTCATATCTTTTTTGTTAACACTTGTGTTTCAGTCTTCAGGACTGTGATTCGTTATGCAGATCAATAGCGACATTTTCAACCGCTTCACGCTTAACTTTGGACGCATCATTGCGCAATGCATGCAAACGTGCGAAATAATTTTCGTCAATATCACCGGTAATATATTCACCATTAAATACTGAACAGTCGAAGTGTTTGGCCTCTGTATCACTGCCTTCAAGACAAGCTTCAACCAGATCATCCAGATCCTGATAAATCAGCCAGTCAGCGCCAATCGCTTCAGCAATTTCTTCTGTGCTGCGATCGTGTGCAATAAATTCTTCTTTGGCTGGCATATCAATGCCATACACATTGGGGTAGCGTACTGCCGGGGCCGCCGACGCAAAATACACATTTTTTGCACCCGCTTCACGGGCCATTTCAATAATTTGTTCGCAGGTTGTACCACGAACAATCGAGTCATCCACCAGCAGTACATTTTTACCGCGGAATTCCAACTCCAGCGCATTCAGTTTTTGCTTAACCGATTTTTTACGCTGCTGCTGGCCAGGCATGATAAAGGTGCGACCGATATAACGGTTTTTCATGAAGCCTTCACGGAATTTCACACCCAAACGGTTGGCCAGCTCCAACGCTGACGAACGGCTGGTATCCGGAATCGGAATCACCACATCAATATCATGATCCGGGCGCTCACGCATAATACGCTCAGCCAGTTTTTCACCCATGTGTAAGCGCGCTTTATACACGGACATACCATCAATAATGGAATCCGGACGGGCAAAATACACATGCTCAAAAACACACGGTACCAACTGAGTGTTTTCAGCGCATTGCTGGGTAAACAATTCACCTTGTTCAGTAATTACCACCGCTTCACCCGGGGCAATATCACGCTCAATTTTGAAGCCAGCAGCATCCAACGCGACAGACTCTGAAGCCACCATATATTCGGTGCCATTTTCAGTTTCACGGCTGCCATAAATAGCCGGGCGAATCCCGTTAGGATCACGGAATGCGATAATGCCGTAACCACAAATCATGGCAACAACGGCATAACCACCACGCACACGTTTGTGTACACGTTTTACCGCTTCAAAAATCATGTCCGGGGTTGGCTTCAGCTGATTCTGGCGCTGCAACTCGTGAGCAAAAACGTTTAACAATACTTCTGAATCAGAAGTGGTGTTTACGTGGCGCAAATCGGCACGGTAAATATCTTCTGCCAACTCCGCCGTGTTAGTCAGGTTACCGTTGTGCGCCAGCGTAATACCGTAAGGTGAGTTCACATAAAACGGTTGCGCCTCGGCCGAGCTAGATGAGCCCGCCGTTGGGTAACGCACATGGCCAATACCCATCAGGCCAATCAGACGCTGCATGTGACGAGTACGAAACACGTCACTGGCCAGTCCGTTATCTTTTCTCAGGTAAAGCTTACCTTCATGACTGGTCACGATACCGGCGGCATCTTGTCCACGGTGCTGTAAAACCGTCAGGGCATCATAGATCACCTGGTTTACATGGGTTTTAGCAACGATACCCACTATTCCGCACATGCGCGTCTAACCTCAAACAAGCTGTTATAAATTTATGAAGAAAATGACATCAGTCGATCAGTGGCTCCGGGCAACGTTTTTCTGGCCCAATCAGCAACCGATTCAAGATGAGGTATGAGTGTTGATTCCTGCCACCAGGTATCATCGGGAACCAGGGTGTATTGCAAGCCATAAACAGCCGCCACCAGAATCACCAACCCACGAATAAAACCAAACACCATACCGAAAATGCGATCTGTTCCCCCAAGGCCGGTCAGACGAACAATCTCTCCCAGCAAATGGTTGATCATGGCACCAATCACCAGGGTACCAGCAAACAGAATAGCGAAAGAGACAATCCAGCGCAGAGAGTTGGTATCGATACTCCCTTCTAATAAGGTCGCAAGATTGCCACTGAATAGACGTGCAACAATAAAGGCGATTACCCAGCTGGCTAAGGATAACGCTTCCTTAACAAAACCACGTTTTAAGCTGATTAAGCTGGAGATGACCAGAACTGCCAGGATCACCCAATCGATAACTGCCATTTAAGCTGTGCCTCAGACACGTTGCAAAGGCGCGCAGTATAACAAAGTCGTGATCGACGAAGAAACCAGAAATCGGTATGTAGCCCAGAGAAAATATCGCATTTCAGGCAAGAATTTACTTGCTTTCTGAGATGCACACGCCAACCGAATGGTCAGGATTCAGCTTTAAAACGCTTGATGTGGAAGTCGTCTTGTTTTAATTCAGCCGACAGCTGTTTCTGGATCGCTTCAATTTTACTGCGCTGCAATTCCGGACCAACGTACACCCGGGTCAACCCTTCTGCGGCAAACTCCTGAACATAGGCTTTATAACCTTTAGCACGCAGTTGATCCCGCAGAGCATGAGCATTGGCACGTTTTTCAAAAGCGCCCAGCTGAACCGACCAGGCATACGCCTGCTTTTGATCATCCAACGCAGCACGATCACCTTTGGTGCGAGGAGCTGCTGAATCGTCCTGCTTAACCACACGCACCTCTGGCAAAGTGACCTCTTCTTCGGTTTTACCTGCTGCCAGGTCTTCCAATTCAATACGCACCCGGCGCTCATTCTCCAGTGGCTGCCAAGGCTCCATTTCAGGCTGAGCGGGGATATCAGAACGCAATTGAATCTGACTGCGTGAGCCATCCAGCACCACTGGCATCGCCACCGCCAATGCCACAACCGTGACAAAGGCGCCGAGAATCCGTTTTTTCAGGTGCTGTTCCATGGTGTTAATCCTGCTGTTGCAAATAATTTAAGGCGGCTTCTACGGTATAGAAAGATCCGGCAATCAGCCAGTGCTGACCCGCCAGATGATTTTGCTGCAGCAGCTGTTCCAGTGCATCGGCAACCTGGTCAAACTGAGTGACCAAGGATGGTAATTCGCCCGCCTGTTTAGCCAGTTGAGCGGCCGACAATCCACGCCAGCAATCTAACCCCGCCAGCCAGTACTGCGGCATATCCGGCAAGGTATTAAGCAATTCAGCAACCGGCTTGCCTTCAAGCATACCAATAATGGCACCATCCACCGGGCCTAAACGCTCGGCAATATAACCCGCCGCTTGCTGATTATGGGCCACATCCAGTGTCAGCTTGAGTTCGCCCCCAGCTACTGGCACCGTGACCGGCTGCAACCGGCCGGGAACCGATGTATTCGCCACCACATCGGCTACAACGGCTCGATTAGGCAAACGCCCCAGCAATGACAAAGCCTGAATGGCGGTGGCGACATTATGATAAGGAATATTGGCTTTTGGCAGATTCCATTCAGCCTGACCTTCATGCGTCATAAAACTCAGCAGTAGTTCGTCGTGTTCTTCGACAATATCGAAATGTCGACCGCGTGCGCACCACTGCCCGCCTAACGATTCGGTTTGTTGCTGTGCCGTATCAGGGGGATTCGGCTGACCGCACACCAGATATTTACCGGAGCGAGCTACGCCACACTTCTCAAAGGCAATTTGCTCAACGGTATCGCCCAGCCAGTCCTGATGATCCAGACCAATAGACGTCACCAGTGAGATATCGGCATCAACGATATTCACCGCATCCAAACGGCCGCCCAAACCAATCTCCAGCACACAAGCATCAAGCGGTTGTGACCTTGACTGAGACTGAAAATACGCCAGCGCCGCCAGCGTACCGAATTCAAAATAGGTTAATCCGGTGTCGCCACGCTGTTGTTCGACCAACTCAAACGAATGAATCAGATCGTTATCGGAGATTTGCTCACCATTAATCTGAACCCGTTCGTTGTAACGCTGAATATGCGGCGAACTGTACACCCCAACGGTCATCCCCTGGGCCATTAGCAAATTCGCCAATAACGCTGAGGTTGTGCCTTTACCATTGGTTCCGGCAACCAGAATGACCAGAGGTGCAGGTTTCAGGCAATTTAATTGCTCACCCACACCCTTGATACGATCCAGCCCCAGTTCAATTTCGCTGGGGTGCAGTGACTCAAGATACTCAAGCCACTGATTTACAGTTTGTGTCATCGTATTAATTATCTATAACGCAGCTAGCTATCGATCCATCGCTGCGCGCATTTCACGCATCAACTCAGTTACTTCAACTTGCGCTTGCGCTGGATTATCGGCATTAGCAGCAATACGATTCACAATCGCACTGCCGACAATCACACCATCAGCAACCTTCGCTACCTGAGCGGCCGTTTCGCCATTGGTGATACCAAAGCCAACACCTACCGGCACAGAAACGTGCTTACGAATACGCTCCAGATTACGCGCCACATCGTCGACATCCAGAGCTTTGGAACCCGTCACCCCCTTCAGAGAAACGTAGTACACATAACCACTGCCGGACTGACCGATTTTCTCAATGCGCGCATCAGTCGTGGTTGGTGCAATCAGATACACCATATCCAGGTCTTTGGCTTTGAAGATATGCTCTACTTCGCTGGCTTCTTCAGGTGGCAGATCCACCAACAACACACCATCGACGCCCGCTTCGGTGGCACGGTTTACGAACGTGTCGTAGCCCATGGCTTCAACCGGATTCAGATAACCCATCAATACGACGGCAGTATCAGCGTCTTTTTGGCGGAACTCGGCCACCATTGCTAATACATCCGTTAATGAGGTGCCATGCTCCAGGGCACGCTCACACGCTAACTGAATGGTTGGGCCATCAGCCATCGGATCAGAGAAAGGCACGCCCAATTCGATAATGTCGCAACCTGCTTCAACCAGAGCATGCATCATTGGCACGGTCGCTTCTTTAGTTGGATCACCGGCGGTGATGTACGGAATCAGCGCCTGGCGGTTTTGTTCTTTTAAAGCGTTCAGAACAGTTGTAATACGGCTCATTTTTATTTCCTTAAGCGGTAATGCCATCAAGCGATGCAATAGTATGAATATCTTTGTCACCGCGACCCGACAGGTTCACAACAATCACCTGATCTTTATCCATAGTCGCGGCCAGTTTCATGGCGTAGGCAACGGCATGAGAAGATTCCAGCGCAGGCATAATACCTTCCAGTTGAGTCAGCTTATAAAAACCATCCAATGCTTCGGCATCGGTTGCAGCAACGTAATTAGCGCGCTTCACATCTTTCAACCAGGAGTGCTCAGGGCCAACACCGGGGTAATCCAGACCAGCCGAAATTGAGTGTGTACCCATGATCTGACCGTTATCATCTTCCATCAGGTAAGTACGGTTGCCGTGCAATACACCCGGGCGACCTTTACACAATGGTGCCGCATGATCATCACCATCCAGACCTAAACCACCGGCTTCGACGCCGTACATAGCAACGTCTTCGTAACCTAAATACGGGTGGAATAAACCAATCGCATTGGAGCCACCGCCGACACACGCCACCAGCGCATCCGGCTGACGACCTAATTGCTCGTCACATTGGCGGATACATTCACGACCAATCACGCTCTGGAAATCACGTACCAGCATTGGGTACGGGTGTGGGCCTGCTGCGGTACCGATCACGTAGAAGGTATCGTCAACATGGGTTACCCAATGGCGCATGGCTTCGTTCATGGCGTCTTTCAGGGTTTTCGTGCCGGATTCCACCGCTTCTACTTCGGCACCTAACAGCTTCATGCGGTACACATTCAGCTTCTGGCGCTCAACGTCGGTGGAACCCATAAATACGCGACATTCCAGACCAAAACGCGCGGCAACCGTTGCTGATGCCACGCCATGTTGACCCGCACCCGTTTCGGCAATGATCTTTTTCTTGCCCATAAATTTAGCCAGCAACGCCTGACCAATGGTGTTGTTAACCTTGTGCGCACCGGTGTGGTTCAGGTCTTCACGCTTCAGGTAAATTTTGGCACCACCACACTCCTGAGTCAGACGCTCAGCAAAATACAGCGGCGATGGACGGCCAACATAGTGCGCTAAATCAGAGTCAAACGCGGCCTGAAATTCCGGGTCGTTACGCAGCTTTTCATACGTGCTGTTTAAGTCATCCAATGCACTGGTCAGGGTTTCAGAAACGAAACGACCACCATGAATACCGAAGTGACCACGCTCATCCGGCAGTGTTAAATCAATGTTTGTTTTTTCTGGTGTTTGCATCGACACGATACACCTCATCTAAAAATGCGTTTATTTTGCCGGGGTCTTTAATGCCTTTTTGTTCAACACCATCCAGTGTCGCTTCCACACCACCGCTAACATCAACGGCGAAGGGTTTGACCTGATCAATGGCAAAGGCAACGTTATTGGGGTTTAAACCGCCAGCAAGAATAATGGGTTTTAAATCGTCAGATTGTGGAACCAGTGACCAATCAAAGGTTTCTCCAGTTCCGCCTGGAACGCCAGGCTTGTAGCTGTCTAGCAGAACAGCCAGGGCGCCTGGGAAGCGCACGCAAGACGCCACCACATCCGACGCTTGCCGGACCCGGATGGCTTTAATGTAGGGACGGTTGAATTGAGCACAGAAGGCCTCGTCTTCATCACCATGAAATTGAAGTAAATCAATTCTAACGGCATCCAAAACAGATTGCACCTGTTCTACTGTTGGATTTACAAATAACGCCGTAACAGAAACAAAAGCCGGTACATCAGCGACAACATCGGCGGCCTGCTCAATGGTGACGGCGCGCGGACTGGGCGGATAAAACACCAAACCCAAGGCATCAGCACCCGCATCAACCGCTGCCAGCGCATCTTCAGCCCGGGTCAGGCCACAAATTTTAGTTCGGGTACGAAAAGACATAAGAAAATACGAACATCAGAAATAAAAACCGATGCTCATAATAACAGATAGCGACTTTCAACGAGCGTCCGTCAGAAAAAGCATCAAAGAGACTTTAGCCCCGCCTCTTCTCGTTGTTTATTGGCAAAGGGTTGCTGAAAGCCTGTTACATCCAACAGAGGTTGCAGTAACGCAGGGCCATAAGGCTCACAAGGAATCTCAAACTGTGGCGGAAAGTCTACACCAACAAAATACAGTCCTTCTCCCGGCGCAGTAATACCCGCTTGCTTACGGTCACGAGTTTCCAGGACTTCTTTCATCCACCCAACGGGTTGATGCTCTTCGCCAATGGGCAATAACACCCCAACGATATTGCGTACCATATGATACAGGAAGGCGCTGGCTTCGAGCTCCAACATGATCAGGTCTCCCCAGCGCTTCACCTCAATGCGATGCATAATTTTTACGGGGGATTTCGCCTGACAATCTTTTGCCCGAAAGGCACTGAAATCATGCTCGCCCAGTAAATACTGAGCGGCTTCATTCATTTTTTCGGCATTAAGTGGATAACGCCACCAGGTGAGCTGATCGTATTGCAGAGCCGACTTAGCAGGCGAATTATTAATCAGATAACGATAACGCCGAGCCCTGGCTTTATATCGCGCATGAAACTCTGGGGAAACTTCATCAATCCATTGAATAGAAACACCATCCGGCAGATTGGTGTTCACACCCATCAGCCAGCCATAGTTGCTGCGTTTGGCAGGACTATCAAAATGGATCACCTGACGCGTTGCATGAACACCGGTATCAGTACGCCCGGCGCATGAAACGGTAACTTCGTGATTAGCGACTTTAGAAAAAGCCGCTTCAAGTGCAGCCTGAACGGTGGGCTTATTATGGTGGGATTGTTTTTGCCAACCGTGGAAGTGAGTACCATTGTACTCGACCACGGCGGCATAACGTCGTACTTCTGTCATCAACTTGCTTTTATTTGATCAGGACAGGTTGTCCATTAAATCACGCGCATCCTGCTTCTGTTGATCACTGCCTTCCTGCATCACTTCCTGCAGCAACTCACGAGCACCATCTGCGTCTTCCATGTCGATGTAAGCGCGAGCCAGATCCAGTTTAGTCGCACACTCGTCGGTACCTGCCAGGAAATCAAACTCATCTTCAGCAGCCGCTAACTGCTCAAGATCGATATCCTGCTCATCAGATGAAGGTGAGTCTTCGGACTCATCTGCACTTTCAACATCACCTGTACTTTCAACATCATCAATAACCGGAATGTCATCCGCCGCTGAGATATCATCCAGCACAACCGGAGGCTCAGAACCGTCGTCCTCTGATGCATCAGTTTCTGCATCCAAAGTCGGAGCTTCAAAATTTTCAAGCTCAGCATCCAGTTCAGCAAGTTCAGCGGCAAAATCCACACCCGCATCATCCGAATCACTTAAAGATTCCAGATCAGAGACATCAAAGTCAGAAGGAGTTTCATCGGCAGTCAACTCAGGAAGACTCTCTTCAGAATCCGATAAAAGTTCGTCCGCCGCACTCTCTGTGGATTCTCCAACCGCTGCGTCTAACTCATCTTCAAGGGTTTTCAGGTCATCGTCATCAGACTCGGCAAAACCGGTTGATTCATCCATTTCAAATGACAAATCAGGAAGCTCCGAACCGGCATCAACATCAGCCGAATCCATCAGATCTTCAAGAGCTGTTAAATCGGCATCATCGCCGGCAGAGTCAGATGCAAAAGCCTCTAAGCTCACAACATCGTCGTCAGATGAAGCTTCAGAGATTTCTTCCGGCGACTCAGTCAGATCAAGACCAGAATCAGCTTCTTCTGACTCCAATGAACCAAGATCAAACTCTAGTGAGTCATCAGCTTCTTCATCATTGAGCGATTCAAGAGAGGTAAATTCATCATCACTATCATCTAAATCGCCAGATGCATCTAACGAGCTCAGATCAAACTCCAGAGCATCATCAGCAGAGTCTGCTTCAATAGACGAATCATCTACTGCTTCAAGATCTTCCAGTGAAGCAGCGTCTTCAGAAAGGTCATCCAGATTCAATTCATCACTTTCTGAGCTGATATCAAATTCAAGTGTTTCACCTAAATCCAGTGTTGGCACGTCTTCCAAAGAGGCCTCATCATCCAGACTTGCCAGTTCGTCCTGGGAATCAGCACCAGACAAATCAAATTCCAGCGCATCAGACTCATCTTCCTCATCTTGCACTGCTTGCTCCAGAGAAGCATCAAGCGACACTTCAGGAGCAGCATCAGGCTCATCACCCAAATCAAGCGCGTCGCCAAAATCCAGGCCTTCACTGAATTCTTCACCTAAGGAGTCATCCAAAGAAGGAAGATCACTATCCAGCGATAACAAATCATCTTCTTGTGCAGCTACCGGGGATACCGGCATAGACAGGCGAGAGCGCATTTGCTCTGCTTGCTGAGTGGCTTCATCATCACCAAGTGTCATTAATTGAGACTCTTGTTTTGCAAATGATGAAGCGTCATCCATCTCAACATAAACTTCTAACAACTTCAGCTGAAGATCAGAGCGGCTTGGCTCTTGTTCAATAGCAGCCGTCAGCAGATCAACAGCCTGTTCGAATTTTCCATAGGCGATGTAAATATCAGATTCACTGATCACATCTTCGGTTTGAGCCACAGAGCCAAAATCATCACTCTGTTCGTCTTCAAATTCACCAACATCCAAATCGTCTAATGCTTCAGATTGATCAGCATTAACATCCAGCTCGGTAGCTGCCAGATCAGCATCGAAGTCCAGGTCATCGAGAGAACCGCCATCCACATCACCATCAGCAAAAGCAACAGGTGCATCATCGGCTGCCTGCTCTTCCTCTTTGGAAGCTTTGCGCTTCTGAACGACTTTAAATACACCCAGGATCAAAGCCAGCAAGAAAGCCAGACCACCCAATAAATACTCAGGTGTCTGTAAAATGGTATCAACCAGAGTTGGCTTAGGCTTATTTTGCTCAGCAATCATTGCTGCAATGCGTTGGCGACGAGCTTCCGCTTCTGCTTTTTCTTTTTCAGCATCGGCGGCAGCCTGTGCTTCATTCTCTGCCGCTGGTTCCTGATAATTAAAATCGACGTCATCACTTTCAGTCGAAGCAGAAAGTGTTTCGTCGGCACTTTCAGTAGCGTCTGTTGACACAACATCCGTCGATGCCAAATCAGTAGCATCGGCATTTTCAGCCGCAATGCCATCAGCAGCAATTTCAGTAACGCCCTCGCCACTAGTAACGCCTTCAGCCGCTACCTCTTCACTCTCTGCTGCTTCAGAGGCATTTTGAGCTTGCTCCAGAGCCTCATTGACTTGAACACTGGCAAGTTGATCATCTTTCAGAGTAATCAGACGCTGTAATGTAGCAATCTGCTCTTCAAGAGATTCCAATCGTTGGCGCAGCTCTTGATTTTCAAGGCGGCTTTTATCCAACGTTTCCAATGCAATCGCCAGATCATTTTCAACCGCTTGCTGGCGGCCACTACCCTGCCCACCATCAACGTCACCACTGGCACCAGCAGATTCAGCATTATCTTGAGTCGCAGATAACAGACGAATCTCACCACCTTCTTGAGAAGCAGGCTGAGTTGCAGCCGTAGCGTTACGACCTGTTGCATCAAGCTGAGCCCCACCACTGGTAAGCGCTTGATTCTGGCGCTCCACTTCGGCAATTGCCTGGCCAGTGCGAATTTGCTCAATGTCAGCAGCCGTTGGAATTCTTAATACCTGATGGGTTTTCAGGCGATTGATATTGCCGCCAATGAAGGCGTTGGGGTTTTGTTGCTGAATCGCCAGCATCATTTGCTGAGCGCTGACATTTCGACTTGGTCGGGTTTGTAATGCAATTTCCCACAAAGTGTCATTTTGCTGAACTTTGTATGTACCAGGAGCAGCTGGGGTATCCAACCAGTCATTACCTGAACGTGAACCCGCAGCTGCAGCATTCGAGTCCACCGAAACTTGTGCAGAAGAAGTAACAGCGGTAGCTGCAGGGGCCACAACTAACGGGTTAATGGTTTCCTCTTCAAAGACAGGAGGATCCAATAAAACGGTGTACTCTCGTAGCACACGACCGGATGGCCAGTTCAATTCAACAAGAAAGTTCAGGAAAGGCTCGGTAACAGCCTCACGTGAAGACAGAGTTATCTTGCCATCTTTCACGTCAAATTTAATTTTGGTCAGGAAGAAAACACGGTCAACACCGGCACGCTCAAAATCAGCGACTGATGCTAATGAAGGTTTTATTTCCCACTTGGACAAGTCCTTCACATCCACCAGCTCAATCTCTGCCTGCAATGGCTGATTCAGGGCTGATTTGAGTGTCATTTCACCAAGCCCTAATGCCATAAGATTGGAGGACAAACTCAGTCCACCAGCCAGCATTAAGGATTTCGCAATTAGGCGCTTCATTATTGCTTCCTTGTTGTTAAGGCGACGTCTCGCCTCATCGTGTGTATCGAATCTACTGCCGAAACCGTTTTATTGAGATATTCCAAACCCAGCTTAGTTATCGATTCCATTCATAAGCAGCCTAAGTATCAGTGATAAATATGCAATTCGCAATATTTTGACTACCCAGAAGGACATAAAAGCTTGATTTAAGAATGAGTTAGAGCAACTTCAGAAGAAACAAGATGAGAAATGTGACGCAATAAACAAAAAAGCGGGAGAATTCTCCCGCTCTTTTTATGGACAAAATCAGCCAGCGTTCAAAATAATGCGCAACATTCGTCTAAGTGGCTCTGCAGCACCCCACAACAACTGATCACCCACAGTGAACGCAGAAATATACTCTGGGCCCATGGTCAGTTTGCGGATACGGCCAACCGGAATAGTCAGCGTGCCGGTTATTTTGGCTGGAGTCAGCTCTTCCATGGTCACGTCGCGATCATTTGGAATTACTTTCACCCAATCATTGTGCTCAGCCAGAATCTTTTCGATTTCTTCAACCGGCAGATCCTCCTTCAGCTTCAGCGTAATCGCCTGACTGTGACAACGCATAGCCCCCACACGAACACATAAGCCATCAATCGGCGTTGCAGCATCAGTAGTGCCGAGGATCTTGTTGGCTTCGGCTTCGGCTTTCCATTCTTCACGGCTCTGACCCGACGGCAGCTGTGAATCAATGTATGGAATCAAGCTGCCCGCCAGCGGCACACCAAACTGATCTTTCGGGTAATCTTCACCACGAATAAAATCCGCCACCTGACGGTCAATATCCAGAATCGCAGTCGCCGGATCTTCAACTTTGTCTTTTACATTGGCGTGGATCGCACCCATTTGGCTGATCAGCTCACGCATGTGCTTAGCACCAGAGCCAGAAGCCGCCTGATAGGTCATCGGAGTTGCCCACTCAACCAGATCTTTCTCGAACAGACCACCCAGTGCCAACAGCATCAGAGACACGGTACAGTTGCCACCCACATAGGTTTTAACGCCGTCTTTGATACCGGCATCAATCACGTCACGGTTAACCGGGTCCAGAACAATGATGGCATCATCGTCCATACGCAGCGCAGACGCGGCGTCAATCCAATAACCATCCCAACCCGCTTCACGCAGCTTTGGATAAACTTCTTTGGTGTAGTCACCACCTTGGCAGGTGATAATCACGTCTTGTTGTTTCAGTGCATCAACATCGAACGCATCTTCCAGCACACCACAGTCCTTACCGGCATAAGATGGTGCTGGCAGACCTTTTTGCGAAGTCGTGAAGAAGGTTGGCTGAATCAGATCGAAATCTTTTTCTTCCTGCATACGCTGCATCAGCACAGAACCGACCATTCCGCGCCAGCCAACCAGACCTACTTTTTCTAAACCATTGTTTTGTTCAGACATTTTTAAACCTTAAATTCTAATGTGAAAACCGCTTATGCAGATAGGTTTTCCAGCGCAGCAACAACAGCCGCACCCATTTCTGCCGTGGACACTTTGCTCATACCGTCAGAATAAATATCGGCGGTACGCAGACCTTGATCCAGCACATCACTTACGGCTTTTTCGATCGCATCCGCAGCCGCACTTTCATTCAGAGAATAACGCAACATCATCGCAGCCGACAAAATGGTTGCTAATGGGTTAGCAATGCCTTGGCCTGCGATATCCGGAGCAGAACCATGGCACGGCTCGTACATACCCTTGTTGTTCTTATCCAGAGACGCCGAAGGCAGCATACCAATAGAACCTGTCAGCATGGCTGCTGCATCAGACAAGATATCACCGAACATGTTTCCGGTTACCATGACATCAAACTGTTTCGGTGCACGCACTAATTGCATCGCAGCGTTATCCACGTACATATGAGACAGCTCAACATCCGGGTAGTCTTTTGCTACGTCGTTCATGATTTCGCGCCACAGCACGGTTACTTCTAGAACGTTAGCCTTATCGACGGAGCACAGTTTTTTACCGCGCTTCTGAGCCGATTCAAAGGCTACTTTAGCAATACGGCGAATCTCAGACTCAGAGTAAACGTAGGTGTTGTAACCTTCACGCTCACCATTTTCCAGTTCACGAATACCGCGAGGCTTACCGAAATAAATACCACCGGTTAATTCACGAACAATCAGAATATCTAAGCCGGAAACCACTTCTGGTTTCAGCGAAGATGCATCAGCCAGTTGAGGGTACAGAATTGCCGGACGCAGATTACCGAACAACTCCAAGCCAGAACGCAGACCTAACAGACCTTTTTCCGGGCGCAGTTCGCGATCTTCCAGCTCATCCCACTTAGGGCCGCCTACTGCACCTAACAGAATCGCATCGGCTTTTTCGGCTTTCTGCATGGTCACTTCTGGCAGTGGCGTGCCAAACTCATCGTAAGCAGAGCCGCCAACCAGAGCGTTATCCAGCTCAATGTCCAGATTGAATTTTTGCTTCGCTGTTTCCAGCACTTTAACCGCTTCGGTTACGATTTCCGGACCAATGCCATCACCTGGCAAAATTAAAACATTCTGAGTCATTTTCTTTTCGCTTAATCTTTCTAAAAATTTTCAAACGCATTTTGCAATACGGTGTTTTTTCTTTCGCTGGAGCGAGGCAACATCCCTGTAAAAGCGCTCCAGTGGCAACGTCCTGTTGCCTACTACGAAAAAACACCCTATCGCAAAATGCTTCATTCAATTCCGAACAATACTAAGGCATCAAACGGACTGATGTTGTTTGCTGTAGGGGTCGATCACATGGATGTGATCGTTTAGCCTTCAGGGACGAACTTGTTGCGCCCCGAAAGCAAATTATTCAGTCAGTTTCATGCTGTTGAGATCACTTAACTTGATCAAACAACCACGGATTTGCGGCACGACGCTTCTCTTCATACGCCTTAATATCATCCGCATCCTGCAGCGTCAGACCAATATCATCCAAACCATTTAATAAGCAGTGCTTACGGAATGGATCAACATCAAACGCAATCTCACCACCATCCGGCGTGATAATTTTCTGCTGTTCTAAATCAACGGTTAATTCATAACCTTCATTGGCTTCAACCGCTTTAAATAAATCATCAACGATTTGTTCATCAAGGATGATCGGCAACAAACCATTTTTAAAGCTGTTATTAAAGAAGATGTCAGCATAGCTCGGCGCAATAATCGCGCGGAAACCAAAATCTTCTAATGCCCATGGTGCGTGTTCACGACTGGAGCCACAACCAAAGTTTTCACGGGCCAATAAAACCGAAGCACCCTGATAACGAGACTGGTTTAAAACAAAGTCCGGATTTAACGGACGACCCGAGTTATCGGCATCCGGCTGACCTTCATCCAGGTAACGTAATTCGTCAAACAGGTTCGGACCAAAACCACTACGCTTAATGGATTTCAGAAACTGCTTGGGAATGATCATATCGGTATCGATATTCGGGCGATCCATCGGAGCCACGACACCACTGTGTACAACAAAAGGTTTCATCGCATTTGCTCCTTAAAGATCACGCATATCAATAAAATGACCAGCAACCGCGGCGGCAGCTGCCATCGCCGGGCTCACTAAGTGAGTACGACCGCCGTAACCCTGACGACCTTCGAAGTTACGGTTGGACGTCGAGGCACAGTGCTCACCGTTGCCCAGTTTGTCGGCATTCATCGCCAAACACATAGAGCAACCCGGCTCGCGCCATTCAAAACCGGCTTCAACAAAGATCTTATCCAGACCTTCCGCTTCCGCCTGCTCTTTTACCAGGCCAGAACCCGGAACAACTAACGCCTGAATCACGCTATCAGCCACTTTACGGCCTTTCGCGATTTCCGCCGCCTGACGTAAATCTTCAATACGGCTGTTGGTGCAAGAACCAATAAAGACACGGTCCAGTTTGATATCAGTAATCTTCTGACCACCCGTCAAACCCATGTATTCGTGAGCGCGCTTGATCGCTGATTGTTGAACGTCGTCTTTACCATCTTCAATTCGCGGCACAGTACCATCAACGGTGGTTACCATTTCCGGAGAGGTACCCCAGGTTACCTGCGGCTTAATGTCTTCGGCTTTAATTTCAACGATCTGATCGAATTCCGCGTCGTCATCGGAAACCAGGTTTTTCCAGGCATCAACCGCCAGATCCCAATGTTCACCTTTTGGTGCATATGGGCGACCTTTCACGTATTCCGCGGTGATATCGTCGAATGCCACCATGCCTACACGGGCACCCGCTTCGATGGCCATGTTACACATGGTCATACGGCCTTCCATGCTCATGCTACGGATAGCGCTGCCGCCGAATTCCATCGCACAACCATTACCACCAGCGGTACCGATCACACCAATCACGTGTAATACCACGTCTTTACCGGTGATACCGGTTGCCAGCTCACCATCGACACGGATCAGCAGGTTTTTCATTTTGCGCTGGATCAGGCACTGAGTCGCCAGTACGTGTTCAACTTCAGAAGTACCAATACCGTGCGCTAATGCAGCAAACGCACCGTGAGTGGCCGTGTGGGAATCACCACAAACAACGGTCATACCCGGCAGAGTGGCACCCTGCTCCGGGCCAACGACGTGAACAATACCCTGACGCTTGTCCTGCATCTTAAATTCAACGATGCCGAAATCGTCACAGTTTTCATCCAGGGTTTTCACCTGAATTTTAGAAACCGGGTCCTGAATACCATCAATGCCTGACTCGCGCTCGGTCGTGGTGGTAGGCACGTTGTGATCCGGAGTTGCCAGGTTGGCGTCCAGACGCCATGGCTTACGACCCGCAATACGCAGACCTTCAAATGCCTGTGGTGACGTGACTTCATGCAATAACTGACGATCGATATAAATTAACGCCGTACCATCATCACGTTCTTTCACCAAATGCTGTTGCCACAGCTTGTCGTAAAGGGTTTGTCCAGCCATCAGGGACTCCTTCTCAGATATTTTCTCTCATCATCAGCGACTGATCATCGCTTTAGCTATTGCAACAATATACGTCAAATGCTAAACAACATAAATTCATATTTTTCCAACAATGCATTCCTATTAGGAATACATAAAATTTTCAGGCAAGCTTATGGATACTCAATCATTAAAAGCGTTTTTATCCGTTGCCGATCAGGGGTCTTTCTCGCTGGCAGCAGAACAGCTTTACCTGACCCAATCTGCGGTCAGCAAGCGTATTCAGCAGTTGGAAAGCCAGCTGGATACACCCCTGTTCGAGAGACATAACCGCACCATCAGCCTGACCGAAGCCGGACGTTCTTTATTACCTAAAGCACAGCAAATTCTCGACCTGGTGGCCGACACCGAATTACAGCTGAACAACCTGTCTGGAGAAGTCAGCGGCATGTTATCCATGGCCACCAGCCACCACATCGGCTTACACCGGCTGCCGCCAATCTTAAAAGAGTTTGTTCGCCGTTATCCGGCAGCACAGCTGAATCTGGAGTTTATGGGATCTGAGAGAGCGTACCAGGCAATTGCCTCGCGCCAGGTAGAACTGGCGCTCACCACATTGGAGCAGCAGCCTCCCGCTAGCATCCAGTCAACTCTTCTGTGGAAAGATGAAATGATCTGCGTCTGCGCCAGCGATCATGCACTCGCTCAACAGAATAAGCTTACATTAAAGCAACTTGCACAAACCCCGGCTATTTTGCCGGAACCTGACACCATCACCTTTCAGCTGGTAGAAGCAGCTTTTGCCAAGCAAGGGCTCAAGCTACAAGCGCCCATGCCCACCAACTATCTTGAAACCATCAAAATGATGGTATCGATTGGGCTCGGCTGGAGCATGTTACCGGCTTCGATGCTGCAGCATAATGATGGCCAATTAACCCAACTGCCCTGGTCTGGCCCAACCATCGAACGCCAGCTTGGCCTGATCCACCTGAAAGAACGTACTTTGAGCAATGCCGCCCAAGCCCTGATCAAATTACTGAGTTAGACCGTTGAAATTGACCCAAAACAAGGAGCACACTGGTATCTGGCGCTAGGCTTAATCAGAAGGTGAGCGACAACCCAAATACCTGCCTGTCAGGCGTAAACCTGTCAAAAAACTGTGAAAAGGAAACAGCCATGTTAGATATTAATCATATTCTTGTTGTGCTTGATAGCGAGCACCCGGAGCAACCGGCACTGGATCGGGCGTTATGGCTGGCCAAATCATTGCAGGCAGACCTCACTCTGATGACCAATACATTTGAGGCCTACTGCGAAGAAGGTTCACCTCTGACCGCCATCGACAGCGATACTCAACAACGTATTAAACAGGCATTGCTCGATAAAGCCGGAAACTGGATCAACAGCTTTATCGCAGAAGCCGAAGCCAATGGTATCGAGGTAGATACTGAGGTGCACTGGCAAAAACATTTACACGATGCCGTGATTGAGTCCATGCGCAACAAAAACTTTGATCTTGTGATTAAAGGCACTCAACCACACTCTCTGGTCGACCGGATTTTCACTCACACCGATTGGAATATGTTACGTCATTGCCCGGCGCCGGTATTATTAGTGAAAAATGCCACGCCCTGGAAACATAACCGGATTCTGGCAGCGATTGATGCCACGGCGCCGGATCAAAGCCACGATTTAATTAACGACAATATTTTATCGTTCGCCGAACATCTGGCTGATCATTTTGAAACCGACCTGCATCTGGGTAATGCCTACCCTCTGGTCAGTGTGGCCTTTGCAATGGTGCCAGAAGTCACGGCACCGGATGATATTCAGCATTATGTCACCGAACAACATGAAGACGCCTGCCAGCAATGGGCGAAAAAATTTAACGTAAATAATGATCACCTCCATATTGGTGAAGGCGACACCGATGATGTCATTGCTGATTTTGCCAAGCAGATTGAATCGGACCTTGTTGTTGTTGGCACTGTTGGCCGCGAAGGGTTAGCCGGTGTTTTAATTGGCAATACTGCAGAATCACTGGTTGATAAAGTTGCCTGCGATGTATTAGTGGTTAAACCACTGGATGGCGTTAAACCAGATGCGGATTAGTTCTGACAATATCTGATAACAGCTCCTGATAATGACACTTGGCAAACTATGAAAAAATTATTGGTAGTAGCCCATACACCCTCTGAAAATCTGCAGAAAATAACCAAAGCCATTCATGCAGGGGTTCAGTCAGCGGAATCGAGCCAGGTGTCACTCACGATTCAGTCACCTTTTGACACTCAACCTGAAGATGTTATCGAAGCAGGTGCAATTGTATTGCTGACGCCAGAAAATCTGGGCTATATCTCCGGCGCCCTGAAAGACTTTTTTGATCGCTGTTATTATCCATGCCTCGAAGAAACTCAGGGAACACCCTGCGCGGCGATTATTCGCGCTGGCCACGATGGCACCGGCAGCGTTCGGGCACTGCAGACCATAACCACCGGTTTACGCTGGCGTTGGGTTCAAGAGCCGTTAGTGTTGCGCGGAGCATGGCAAGAGAGTTTTTTACCACAAACAGAGGAGTTAAGCTGCGCGCTCAGCATGGCGTTAGACCAGGGAATTATTTAACAAGAAAAGCCGAACTGAGTTTGCACAACAATCAGTCCGGCTTTCTGGAGAGAGACATCGCAACCATCCATATTCATGAATTTATTACGACATCTTGTTGGAACCTGTGAATCACAGAAAGTTCATGAATCACAGGGAATCTACTCAATAATTAACGCAGACCTTTATCTGATAAGGTTCCTTCAATCTCAGTCAGACAAGCCGGATCGTCAATCGTAGAAGGCGCTACGTATTCTTCATTATTGGCAATATTGCGCAGCACTTTACGCAGAATTTTACCCGAGCGGGTTTTTGGTAAACGCTGTACCACTACTGCATTTTTAAAGCTGGCAACCGCACCAATATTATCACGAACACGCTGAACCAGTTCTTTCTTCAGCTGCTCCTCGTCAATATCAATACCGTCTTTTAGCAGAACCAACCCCAGAGGCTCCTCACCTTTAAGGTCACTGCTCTGACCAATGACAGCACACTCCGCCACCGCTTCGTGACCAGCCACAACCTCTTCCATTTCACCGGTAGACAAACGATGCCCAGCGACATTAATGATGTCGTCGGTACGACCCAGAACAAACAAATAACCGTCTTCATCCAGCATGCCACCATCACCGGAGACATAATATCCTGGGTAAGTATTCAGATAACCCGCTTCAAAGCGCTCATGGTTATGCCAGATTGTCGGTAAACAACCCGGAGGCAAAGGCAATTTAATGGCAATACTGCCTTGCTCACCCGCTTCAACCGGGTTACCTCGAGAGTCGAGAATCTGAACATTATAGCCTGGCGAAGGACGGGTAACCGAACCCGCTTTGGGTGCCGTAGGCTCCAGACCCATGTGGTTACCGGCAATCGCCCAACCGGTTTCCGTTTGCCACCAGTGATCCACAATCGGGCGCTGAATATGCTGATCAACCCAATCGTACGTTGGCGGATCAAGGCGCTCCCCTGCCATAAAGACGGTTTTTAAGGCCGACAAATCGTATTGTTTGGCCAATTCACACTCAGGGTCTTCTTTACGAATGGCACGGAAAGCCGTTGGCGCGGCAAAAATGCCTTTCACCTTATACTCTTCGCACACTCGCCAGAATGCTCCAGCATCCGGGGTACGCACCGGCTTGCCTTCATAAAAGACCGTCGTACAGCCACGAATCAGCGGGCCGTAAACAATGTAAGAGTGGCCAACAACCCAACCAACATCCGACGCTGCCCAGAAAACATCTCCCGGGTGCATGTCGTAAACAACCTCCATGGAATAATTCATCGCAACCGCATGACCACCGTTATCCCGAACCACCCCTTTTGGTTTACCCGTCGTACCTGAGGTGTATAACACGTACAGTGGATCGGTGGATCTCACGGAAACACAGTCTGCAGGCTTGGCATCGGCAACCGCCTGCTGCCAATCCAAATCACGACCTGCGGTTAACTCACACGTTTTTTCAGGACGCTGCAGAATAACGCAACGGGAAGGTTTTGATTCCGCCAGCTCAATGGCTTCATCAAGAATTGGCTTGTATTCAATAATGCGGTCGACCTCAATGCCACACGAGGCTGAAACCACCACCTTAGGCTCAGCATCATCGATACGTACCGCTAACTCATGGGGGGCAAATCCACCAAAAACAACCGAATGAATCGCACCAATACGCGCACAAGCCAACATCGCAATAGCGGCTTCCGGTATCATCGGCATATACACAATGACACGATCACCCTTCTCTACTCCTTGCGCAGCCAGCACTCCAGCAAAGTGTGCGACAGCTTCGGTCAATTCGCTGTATGTGTATTGTGCTTTGTTACCAGTGACTGGAGAATCATAAATCAGGGCCGTTTGATCACCCCGTCCATTCAAGACATGATGGTCCAGGGCCAGATAAGCGGTATTCAGCTCGCCATTGGCATACCAGCGATCCACGCCATTTTCATCTTTCGATAAGATATTACTTGGTTGCTTAAACCAATGAATTTTCTGAGCTTGCTCCTGCCAGAACACATCCGGTTGTTCAACGGAAGCTTGATATTGTTTTTGATAGCTCATGGGACACCCCTCAACAAAGAATAACCCAACAATAGGCGAGGAGATTAACAGCGACTATAAGACCAAGGCGGGGGCCACAACTAAAGTCGAAAGTCATATCAAACAGAAACAAAAAGGCCCGACAAGGTAGCCGGGCCTGAGGTGTCATGCAGAGTTTTATTCTGCCAGCTTAGCCTCAATGGCCGCAGCAATCTGGCGATACTCTTTTTCCATCTTCTTCATTTTTTTCTTGCCCACACCACCCAGCGTATTCAGCGCATGGCGTACACGAGCACGGCTCATATCCGGGCCCAACAGCACCATGCTGTCGAGCACAGAAATGGTCGCTGAGGTACCAGCAATGGCAATAAAGAACGGATATAAGAAGTCACGAACCTTCAATTCCAGCTGTTGCGCCAGAGTAAATAAGCGAGTTTCGATTTCTTCTTTTTCCCAATGACGAATCGCTTCTAACTGCCACAAACCATATTGAATGGTCGCCAGCATTTTATCTTCATCGTAGGCTTTGTGCTCAAACTGCTCAGCGGTCAGGGTTGTTAACCCGCCCAGGAAGTGACCGGCAAGCGGCACCACATCGGAGAACACTTCAACCCTCGGCTGAATATGCGGAACAATCGGCTTTACTTTGTCAGCCTGTAAGCCCCAGGCAGCAAACTTCTCAGCAAAGGCATCAACATCCAAGTCACGCAGCCACAAGCTGTTTAACCAGCGCAGTTTTTCGACGTCAAACACCGGGCCACCCAGTGATACCCGCTGAATATCAAAGTTACTGAACATATCGTCGCGGCTGAATTGTTCACGCTCATCCGGCATCGACCAACCCATACGACCCAGATAGTTCAGCAGCGCCTCTGGCATAAAGCCCATGCGCTCGTAGAACATAATCGAGGTTGGGTTTTTACGCTTACTCAGCTTGGATTTGTCCGGGTTGCGCAGCAATGGCATGTGACACAACTTCGGCATATCCCAGCCAAAGTATTGGTACAGCAGCTTGTGTTTTGGTGCAGAGCTGATCCATTCCTCACCACGAATCACATGGGTGATCTGCATCAGATGATCATCAACCACGTTGGCCAGGTGATAAGTCGGCATGCCATCTGATTTCAGCAGAATCTGAGCATCCACCTGAGACCAATCCAACTCGATCACACCACGCAGCATGTCTTCAACTTCACACACGCCTTCTTCCGGCACCATCATACGAATCACGTAAGGGGCACCATCGGCTTCACGCTTAGCCACTTCGTCGTCGGATAATTTCAGATCCGACGGCTTCAGCGCCATGCTGTTACCAGACTCCTGACGCTGAGCGCGCAATGTGTCTAACTCTTCGGTGGTGCGGTAACACTTAAACGCATGGCCTGACTCCAGCAGCTGATTCACGTGCTGTAGATAAATGTCTTTACGCTCGCTCTGACGATATGGGCCAAATTCACCACCACAGTCCGGGCCTTCATCCCAATCCAGACCCAGCCAGCTCATGCTGTCCATGATTGCCTGTTCCGACTCCGGCGTACTGCGTGTCTGGTCGGTATCTTCAATACGCAGAATAAACTGACCACCGTGCTGGCGGGCAAACGCCAGATTAAACAAAGCGATGTAGGCAGTACCTACGTGAGGATCACCAGTTGGAGAAGGAGCAACACGGGTGCGAACCGTCATAATAGAAATCTCAGTCAATCAAGGAAAACAGCGGCGGATTATAAAGAAATACGAATATCTGTGCATCACACAAGGATGATTAAAACAAAGGCGGGTTAAAAATACGGACAAAAAAAGAGCAGCACCCAGGCTGCTCTTAGTCTCAAAGAATGGCGCTCTACACGCGAATCTCAGCTTCCATGCCACTGAGGATTTCAATCACACTGGAACTGGCTGATTCCATACGCTGCAGATACTGAATGGCAGCCTGTTGTTTGCCCTGACGGAATGCCTCCAGTGCCTGGAAGCCGCTATCGTGCACGTCTTTATGAGGCACGGCCAATCTGGAATAAGAAGCCAGGTCCCGGTACTTTTCATACCCTTCTCCCTCAGCGTACCACTTCCCTAAACGGCATTGCGTATGATCGGCCAGCCCCCCTTCCACATCAAAATCCTGATTCCAGATGTGCCGATAAACCTGCGCCTTCCAAACGACATGATCCAACTTCACGGTTTCCAGAAAACTCTCTGCCGCAGTATAAGCAAAGCTATCGGACACTCGGCGCGAGACTCCGCCAACGGCCTCAATATTCGCCGTTACTTTCTGTACCTCATCCGCAAGGAAAGACCCCTGATCTCCCACTGAGGTAATGCCACTACTGACCCGGTCCACTTCGCCACCCACCGTTGCGATCAGTGCGCCAATCTCAGCGGTTGCTTCAGCAGTCCGTTGCGCCAGAGTCCGAACTTCATCAGCAACCACCGCAAAACCACGCCCTTGTTCACCAGCGCGCGCCGCCTCAATGGCTGCATTCAGAGCCAACAAATTGGTTTGTTCGGAAATCCCCTGAATCAACCCCACAAAACTCTCAATGCCATTGGCGACACTTTTCAAACCACTCACGGCTTCCGAGGCTTCCGACGATTTGTCCTGAATGCCTGCCAGCTGCTCTTTCAGGCTCAGTAATGTTGAGCTGATATCCCCAACATCTGAAATCGACGCCTCAATTTCGCGGTTTTCCTGCATCAGATTAGTAGCCGAACTGGCCAAGGTATTACGAATTTTGTCGATGGTTTCGTTAGACGAAAACCAGAGGTTTCTCAGGTTTTCCATATGAGTAAATTGATCAAGACTGTACTGACTGCGCAGATCCGCGACATCTTTGATTTTCTTATACAGCTCGTTTTCTTTTTCCAGAGCTTCAATACGACGCTCAAGAACAGCAACCTGAGCAGATGAATCGTTTGTTTTTTTATTCGAGAAAAACACGGTGCCTCCAGCTTGGCATATACGCTCGACTGGATATAACTATAGAAAAGAACTGTTATTTTGCGCACAAACAAGGGGCATCAATAATATCTTTGGCGCATTTTGTCTTACAAACAACAGAGCCTAAATAAAGACCGGGCCCAAAACGAAAAAGCCCCGAGATTTTTCAATCTCAGGGCTTTTGAATTAGTGGCGGTGAGGGAGGGATTCGAACCCTCGATACCTTTCGGTATACACACTTTCCAGGCGTGCTCCTTCGGCCACTCGGACACCTCACCACATCTGACCTGCGTCAGAGGTCGCGTACTATACTCAGGCTCTTCTGACGGGTCAATAGCTGAAAGCTAATTCTTTGTTTTTACTGGTTTTTTGCCTGCCAGCTGGTTAAAAAATCTTCTGTTTTTAATTCCGGCGGCTGTTTTAGACGGCAATTAACATGGCCCACATAAACAAAACCAACAATTTCTTCCTCTTCAGACAAACCCAGCCCTTCTTTAACCTGATGATTGTAAGCCAGGTCACCGGTTCGCCAAATCGCTCCCAGCTCCATTGCCCAAGCAGCATTCAGGATATTTTGCACCCCTGCCCCAGTCGAGAGCAGCAGTTCTTCGCGTGGTACCTTGGGATGTTCCTGAATGCGGCATACTGCCACCAACAGCAGAGGCGCCCTCATCGGCATGTTGCGGATTTTAGCCTGTCGCTCCGGCGTCAGTTCCTGATAATTATCTGTGGCCTGCAGAAAGAGCTCACCCAGCTGTTGGCGCTCATCACCACGCACGGCAATATAACGCGAAGGCCGAAGCCAGGCATGATCTGGCGCACGCAACGCCGCTTGTATCATTACTTCCAATTGTTCATTGGTAATATCAGGCCCGGTGAGCTGAGGTGCCGAGACTCTTTCGAGCAAAGCGGTCAAAAAATCCATAAAAAGTACCAGATCAATATAATTGCAACGTAATTATTGTATCCTTATGGGCCTTGTTATTCAGCCTGACTTATCGGGCATCGACTTGCTGCTTCGGACATTTCTGGGTATATAGATGTACAGTTTCGCCGCCAACACAACAACAGCGCCGACCAATAACAACAACAAATCAGGTTCTGATAATGTTTGAGACACAAGACACGGCCTCCTTCTCAGAGACCAGCCTGCCTGAACAAGATTATCTGGCCAGAATCCTCGGTTACAGCGTAGCCGTTATCACCGTGCTGATTGGCATTATCATTGATTATTATCCCAATGAAGCCCTGGTGGTCGTGATCATTGCATTGGCATACCCCCACGTCATTCATGCGACCAGTAAGTCATTCCGAAAAAGACACGCCTATACAACGCGGCAGTTCCTGATTCATGTAGATGCCATTCTTTGTGGCCTGATGCTTGCCTACCTCCATCTCCCAATCGAGCTGGTTGTCTTGTTTCTGATCATGATCAATACCAGCTTTATTATTGTCGGCAGTATCACAGCCTGGGCGTTTTGCGTCATCTCGCTGATTTCCGGTGGGGCTGCTGGCGTCATGATTTTTGGCTACCACAAAGCTGCTCCGGTTCCAGACCCGGTTTTTATCAGTGCAGCCCTAGGTGTAGGTATGCATCTGGGCATATCCGCATTTAACAGTAATCGCCAGTCACGAGACTTGATGCGCCTGAAACTGAAGTTTCAGGGCCAGGTTGAGCGTTTTCAAACACTATCCCAACAGGTCGCGCGCTATGTTGCACCACAAATATGGGAGTCCATTTTTTCAGGAAAACGCCAGGCCAAGCTTGAGACTCAGCGCAAAAAACTGGTGATTTTCTTTTCGGATATTGTTGGCTTCTCAGCCCTTTCAGAGCAAATGGAAGCGGAAGCCTTCACGGACTTACTGAACCAATACCTGACTGATATGTCGAGCATCGCCATGCGCTACGGCGGCACCATCGACAAGTTTATTGGTGACGGCATGATGATCTTTTTTGGCGACCCAACCAGTAAAGGTACCAAAGGCGACGCCATTGCCTGCGTCTCCATGGCCATTGAAATGCGTCGCCACATGCTCAAATTACGCAAGCAATGGGCTGAAATGGGCATGACAGCCCCACTGCAGATTCGCATGGGAATCAATACCGGCTACTGCACCGTGGGTAACTTCGGTACCGAGGAACGCATGGATTACACCATTATTGGTAAAGAAGTGAATCTGGCCAGTCGCTTTGAGTCTAAGGCGGAGCCTGGTGAGATCCTGGTTTCTCATGAAACCTGGGCTTTAATTAAAGACAAAATCATCTGCCGTGAACGTGGCGAAGCCCGTGTAAAAGGGTTTCGAGATCCACTGCCTATGTATCAGGTTGTTGATTACCGTCGGGATCTGGGCGCCAATCCGAGCTTTATGAACCACGACACAGAAGGGTTTTCGCTTCACATGGAAGCAGAAAAAATTCGCGAAGGCGAACGTGAAGCCATTGCTCAGGCACTGGAGAAAGCCGCGAACAAAGTACGTCGTAAAGTCACCAAAGCGTCGGCTTAGACAGCTCGTTATTTGCTGCCTTATTTATTACGCAAAAGCCCCGCTACAGCGGGGCTTTTTTGTATTTAGTCGGCATAAAATCACTGACGCGCTAAGCGGAAGTTTTCTGCCTGGGCCGATTCCACCGAGCTGCGGAACGGATTAATATCCAATCCACCACGGCGTACATATCGGGCATACACAGTTAATTCTTCCGGCTGACAGGCCAGCGTTAAATCACGGAAAGTTCGCTCAACACACTGCTCATGAAAGTCCTGATGTTGACGCAACGAAACGATGTACCCCAACAGCCCGGCCTCATCAATTCTTTGGCCACGATAACGAATGTATAACGTGCCCCAGTCCGGCTGCCCGGTTACCGGACAATTCGATTTCAACAGATGACTACAAATCCAACCATCAAACACTCCTTCGCCGGTTTTTAACAAGGACGCATCCAGCTCATAGGAGGTGACATCAATATCCGCATCATCAATACAGTGTGCTTCCGGAGGTTGAGGAAAAGCCGCATCAACCGGATGGAAAATCACCTGAACCTCAGCTCCCGCCGCAGCAGACAAATCACGCTGCATACGCAAGCGTACTTCTTCAGCAGAAGCCATTTTGGTTTGATTAAACGAGTTCAGATACAGTTTGAATGATTTAGACTCAATTAAAAATTCAGACGTTGCCGGAATACGGAATTCCGCGATACACACCTGCGGCTTACCTTTGGCATTCAGCCAGGAAATTTCATAACCATTCCAGATATCAACACCATAAAAAGGCACTTGATGTCGATCCAGACCTTGTTTTTTCCAGCTCTCTTCACGAGAAATCGGAAATAACAAAGACGGGTCATACACATCTTTGTATTCGGATGTTTGACCAAGTGGATTATGTTCGCTGTTTACAGAACCCATGCATTAACCTTTTCTGATAAATAACTGTTGTTTGTCTAAAAACCGGGTTTGCATTTTATTGCCGCATTCCGGTGCCACGTCGCATCAACCAGATACTGTACGCCGACAACACCACAATAAATGCAATCAACATGCTGTATGCCGTTAACAGATCTACGTCTGAAACCCCTAAAATACCGTAACGAAAGGTGTTCACCATATACAGTATTGGATTCAGCAAGGACACTCCCTGCCAAAACTCAGGCAATAAAGTAATGGAATAGAATACTCCGCCCAGGTAAGTCAGTGGCGTGATGACAAACGTCGGGATGATCGAAATGTCGTCAAATTTCGAAGCAAAAATTGCATTAATAAAGCCCCCCAACGAAAACAAAATCGCAGACAATAAAATAACACTGATCACCACAGCCAGATTATGAATCTGCAGTTGCGTGAAATACAACGACAACAAGGTCACGATCATGCCGACCAACACACCGCGCACCACGCCACCCATGACAAACCCCAACAAAATTGTGCCAGGATGCACAGGAGCCACCATCATTTCTTCGACACTGCGCTGAAATTTATTACTGAAAAAGGAAGACGCAACATTGCCATAAGCGTTGGTAATCACGCTCATCATAATCAGACCCGGCACAATAAACGCCATATAGTCCACACCGCCCATTTCACCAATGCGCGAGCCGATCAGGTTGCCAAAAATAATAAAATATAACGTCATAGTGATCGCTGGCGGCAATAAGGTTTGTTGCCAAATGCGCATAAAACGGCGAACTTCTTTGGTCAGAATGGTTTTAAATGCTACCCACTGAATCTGTAACACTGACATCAGTTTTGCCCTCCAGCCGCATTCTGATTCCGCACCAGATCGACAAATAATTCTTCTAAACGATTAGACTTGGTACGCATACTACGTACCTCAATGCCCTGCTCACTTAATTGCTGGAAAATACGATTCAGGCTCTGGCCCTTCTCAACGGTAATTTCTAAACAATCCGGTGATGCCCGGGACACATCAAAGCCATCAATCGCCACATCCGCCGAAAATGACTCCGCCAGATCCAATACAAAGGTCTCGGTATGCAGTTGCGCCAACAGCTCACGTACACTGGTTGCCTGAACAATTTCACCATGATTAATAATGGCGATATTGCGACAGAGCTGCTCGGCTTCTTCCAGATAGTGAGTCGTCAGAATGATGGTTGTCCCCTGCTCATTCAGGCGCTGCATAAACTCCCACATGGAGCGGCGTAACTCGATGTCCACCCCTGCGGTTGGTTCGTCCAGAATCAGAACTTTGGGCTTGTGCACCAGAGCACGAGCAATCATCAAGCGGCGCTTCATACCACCGGATAACATACGTGCTTGAGTATCACGCTTATCCCATAAATCGAGCTGCTGTAATAAATAGTCGGTATTTTCAGCCGCTTGTTTTTTAGTTAAACCAAAAAATCCCGCCTGCGTAATCACAATATCGCGGACTTTTTCGAACTGGTTAAAATTAAACTCCTGCGGCACCACACCCAGATACTGCTTAGCAGAAAAGGCTTCACGATTAACATCAAAGCCCATAATCTCAGCGCTACCTGAGCTTTTTTGCACCAGTCCCGATAAGATCCCCAACGTGGTAGACTTACCCGCACCATTAGGCCCGAGCAACGCAAAAAAATCGCCTTGCTCAACCTGTAAATCAATGCTTTTGAGGGCCTGAAAGCCATTGGCATACACTTTTGTAAGCCCTTTTACCTGTAACGCCGGAATCATCTAAGTACCTATTTATGAATCAACCTTTAACTGAACGACTGAGTTATCACATTGAACTGCTGAAAGGCGTTGAGAAGCGCCTTAAGCGTGCCGCTGCCAATACCGAAACCAACGGTAATGATAGCCAGATAATCCCGGAAGAGATTTTACAACAGATTCAAACCCTGATTGAGCAGCTGACGCAACGCACTGATTCAGCCTATCAGGATGGTCAGGACTGGCTGATCAATATCCTGACGCATCACCCTCAATTAACGCCTGCCATTAACCGTGACTTATTATGGTTCTTTGGCGGCGAATGCCTGCACTTTATGGCGGATGATGAAATCGAGCTGTTCCAGCAACTGGATGAACAAGAAGCCGAGCATGAGAGCAACAGCGCTACAAAAGAGCCGTTTGATCGTGTGGCCGTGAAAACTCTGCTGCAACAGAATGCTAAACAATTCGATGCCTGATACTAAAACCGCTGCCTGATACTAAAATCAGAGTAAAACAAAGGTCCGGGTTAACCACCCGGCTCCTTAAGCATCAACAACGCGCATAAATAACAGGCATAAAAAAAGCCGCATCAAGTGCAGCTTTTCTTTATTTTAATTCAAACGTTTTAGTTTGAACCATGCTTTTCCAATAAATATTGGAGCGGGAAACGAGATTCGAACTCGCGACCCCGACCTTGGCAAGGTCGTGCTCTACCAACTGAGCTATTCCCGCATAATGCTGACTTTCTTAAAAAGAAAGTGGCATCCCCAAGGGGATTCGAACCCCTGTTACCGCCGTGAAAGGGCGGTGTCCTAGGCCTCTAGACGATGGGGACGCATCGTTTAGCTGCTGCGTATAATACAGCTAAATTATTGATTTTCAAGACTTTTCTTAAAAATCAGTTTTTGGTGCATTCTGCATTGCATGTATTTTGGAGCGGGAAACGAGATTCGAACTCGCGACCCCGACCTTGGCAAGGTCGTGCTCTACCAACTGAGCTATTCCCGCACATGTAGCAACTTCTATCACTTCAGATAAAAGTTGGCATCCCCAAGGGGATTCGAACCCCTGTTACCGCCGTGAAAGGGCGGTGTCCTAGGCCTCTAGACGATGGGGACGCACCGTATTGCAGCGCCTAGTGCTGCGATTCCTGATATTGACGTCGATTCCAATAAATAATTGGAGCGGGAAACGAGATTCGAACTCGCGACCCCGACCTTGGCAAGGTCGTGCTCTACCAACTGAGCTATTCCCGCACTTAATGCATCTTACTTTCTTAAGAGAAAGAAGATGGCATCCCCAAGGGGATTCGAACCCCTGTTACCGCCGTGAAAGGGCGGTGTCCTAGGCCTCTAGACGATGGGGACGTCTCAATCAAGGAGCGCGAATTCTATTGAGGGTTTTTATTTGAGTCAACCCCTGCGAATAAAAAAAATCCAACTACACTAAGGACATAGCGAATAAACAGGCTTGGCCAACAACGTTTCTTATGTCCACCAGCTTATTGATTTTTCTAGCCATATTCACCGCTGTCAGTGCAGTTGCTGCACTGGCCTTTTTGCGCTGGCGAGAACAAAAACGACTGGCGCGTGCCCGATTGACGATTGAGTTATCCGATCAGATTATCCAACAGCTGGATGCGGTGACGACCCTACTCCCTTGGTTATCCGTTAATTGTGTGCAGTATTTCTCAGAACTGATCATTAACAACCAGCGTCGCATGCATACCCTGAAATTGGCTGGCAGCAGTAAAGTCAGAAAAGCAGGCATGCAAGCCAGCGAATGGATTGAGAATCCACCAACTCAACATTCATCCTCCCTGCCACAGGATGAGCGACAAGCTAAAAATATTCGCAAAGCCCTGCAACAAGGCATTGAACAAATCAAACGCGGCTACCAGCAGCATCAGATTGACACCAAAAAAGCGGAGCTGGCATTACATGAGCTGCGGCTATTAAATGTTCGGCTGGTTGTCACCGTTTTAATGTCAAAGGCCAGCGCAGCCATCACCATGAACAATATTTCACTGGCGGAAAGCCAGTTAAACAAAATTGTTAAAACCATTTCATCGATTCAATCGCCGACCAACGAGCTGAGCGCCTTTCAGCAAAAAGCAACACTGATGTTGGCTGAGCTTGAACAGCCCAAGCCCACCAGCGATGAACCGAACCGTCTATCGGAGGCCGCAGACTTAATGGCCGAAGAAGATCAGGCCTGGAAGAAAAAACACTTTTGAGCCTAGTATTCACAAGCGAGCAACAAGAACACTAGCGCCAGCTATTCAACCAGCTCCTGATCTTATCTCGCAAACCCAGCGCCTCATGAACATCAAAACCAGAACGGCAAGCCATCTGTACCGGAATATCAGCTGCTTTTTCACGCAACTGTTTGCCTGATTCTGTCAGCGATACCAACACAACGCGCTCATCTTCCTGGCTTCTGGAGCGAGTCAGCAAGCCATTGTGCTCCATACGTTTCAACAGAGGCGTAACCGTTCCGGTATCCAACATCAGCTTCTGACACAACTGCGTGACTGAAACAGGCGACCAAGCAGACGACTCGGCCTCCTCTTCCAGTGTCTGCCAAAGTACCAGCATCACTAAATACTGGGGGTAAGTCAGCCCCAGAGGTTTCAGCAATGGCTGATAAGCCTGAGTAATACGTCGCTGCAAACTATAAACAGCGAAACAAACCTGATTATCCAGGTGGAGTTGCGGGTACTTTTTCAAAACAATTCAGCATTCAAGTCAGATTGATTCAGGTTAGGGTTATTCAGGTCAAAGCTATTTACGCCAGTGCCGCTTCGATATCAGCTTTGATATCTTCAGGTTTAGTAGTCGGCGCATAACGTTTAACCACCTGGCCCTGCTTATTGACCAGGAATTTGGTGAAGTTCCATTTAATGCCTTTGGTGCCCATCACCCCTGGCGCGGCTTGTTTCAGCTGTTGATACAAAGGTGCCGCATTGTCACCGTTCACTTCAATTTTGGAAAACATCGGGAACGACACACCGTAGTTTTTCTGGCAAAAGGCACCAATCTCAGAAGCATCACCCTGCTCCTGCTTGCCGAACTGATTACAAGGAAAGCCCAGAATCATCAGCCCTTTTTCTTTGTATTCCTGATAAATGCTTTCCAAACCTTCATATTGAGGGGTAAAGCCACATTTACTGGCAGTATTCACAATCAACACCACCTGACCTTCGTAATCAGCCAGGTTTTGCATTTCACCGCTTAACAACGGCATTTCATGATTCAGAACAGACATAACATCCTCGCTCATCAATATTTTGCAAAACTATATTGTGCACAATACTTTATTTTAAAACAGATACAACCCCCACCCTTCAAATTAGTTGGGGGCGGCTGTTATTCAGAATCCGACTTAAGCGTTAATGAAGCTGAGTTAATACAGTAACGCAGGCCAGTTGGTGCCGGGCCATCGGTAAAAACATGGCCTAAATGTGAATCACACTTATGGCAACGCACTTCCGTTCGCACCATAAAGTGTGAGGTATCGGTTAACTCTTCAATAACGTCATCACTGGCAGGCTGGAAAAAGCTGGGCCAGCCACAGCCCGAATCGTATTTGGCATCGGAGAAAAACAGCACTTCACCACAACACACACAGCTATAGGTGCCCTTTTCCTTACAATCAAAATACTTCCCGGTAAAAGCCCGTTCGGTACCGGCTTCACGGGTGATATGGTAGGTCTCCGGATCCAGCTGTTCGCGCCACTGAGCTTCGGTTTTAATGACTTTTTTCATGAGTTACCTTACCTGCTTATTGTTGTATGCCAGCGCCGTCAGTTGCCGCGGGCCGCTTCGACAAAATTCGTTACTGACTGGTTTCGCCATAGCAACGGACAGAGTATCATGCGTGGTTTCATCTTTCAGAGCATAAACGAGGCGAAACAGTTCCCATGCAGGAAATTAAGAAGTCGAACAAACTGGCTAACGTGTTTTACGACATTCGTGGACCCGTCCTGCATGCCGCCAAAAAACTCGAAGAAGATGGCCATCGCATTCTGAAACTGAACATTGGTAATCCAAAGCCATTTGGCCTGGATGCGCCGGAAGAAATCATTCAGGACGTGATTTATAACCTGCCGGATTCCGAAGGCTACAGTGACTCCAAAGGCCTGTTCTCGGCCCGTAAAGCCATCATGCAATACACCCAGCAGAAGAACATTGCCAACGTGAACATCGAAGACATCATTATTGGTAATGGCGTCAGCGAACTGATTGTGATGTGTATGCAAGGCCTGCTGAATAACGGTGATGAGGTACTGGTACCTTCTCCGGATTACCCGCTCTGGACTGGGGCAGTCAGCCTCGGCGGTGGTAAAGCGGTGCATTACACCTGTGATGAAGGTTCTGGCTGGTACCCGGATCTGGACGATATGCGCGCCAAGATCACGGATAAAACCAAGGCACTGGTGCTGATCAATCCAAACAACCCAACTGGTGCGGTTTATTCTGACGAGATGCTCAAGCAAATGTTAGAAATTGCCCGCCAGAATAATTTGATCGTTTTCTCCGATGAGATTTACGACAAAATTTTATTTGACGGCACCACCCATACTTCCACTGCATCACTGGCGGATGACTTACTGATCATCACCTTTAATGGCTTATCGAAGAATTACCGCCTGGCGGGTTTCCGGGCTGGCTGGATGATTATCAGTGGTGCCAAGCATCTGGCAAAAGACTACATCGAAGGGCTGGAGATGCTGGCCTCAATGCGCCTGTGTTCCAATGTTCCGGCCATGCATGCTATCCAAACGGCGCTGGGTGGCTACCAAAGCATCAACGACTTAGTTGCTCCCGATGGCCGTATTTGCCAGCAGCGTGACATTGCCTGGGAAGCGTTAAATAATATTGATGGTATCAGCTGCGTAAAACCCAAAGGTGCACTGTATTGCTTCCCGAAAATGGACGTTAAAAAATTTAATATCCATAACGACGAACGCATGGTGCTGGATTTATTAGAGCAGCAGAAAATCCTGATCGTTCATGGCACCGCCTTTAACTGGGCGTACCCGGATCATTTCCGCGTGGTGTTCCTGCCTCGTCCGGAAGATCTGACGGCTGCCATGGAACGTATGGAAACCTTCTTTAACAGCTATCGTCAGCTGTAAACAGAGACAACCTTGTGCTTGATGTCCATATCGACGATTTTTATAAAGACTGCGCCGTGGTGTTATTGCTGGGATTCCGGCAATTCCCACGCGCTCAGACATTGTTTATCGAAGATATTTCCGGCCCGGACGACATCGACGAATACGGTTTACACTCCCCCCGCCATCAGGCCGCCTTTGGTGCTGTGGTCTGGCTCAAAGACGAGGGCTTTATCCGCTTCAGTGAAATGGATGGGCAAAAATCCGTCGATGACTTTGTGCTCACCAGCAAAGCGTTTTCTCGCTTATTAAAGCCCAACCCCAAAGACGACAGTGGCAGCATTCTGGAAGTCATTGAATACGCCCGCCTTCAGGGTGACTCAATATTGCTTGGTCATTTATTGCGCGACCACTTCCTGTTTCTCTGAACAACCATACACATCACAGCTTATTCATTACCGCTAAAACGCTTTTTTACGTTAAAAAGCTGGTTCTCGATTGATTGTGTGCAATAATGGGAATTCTTCTCATTTAACTTATTTATTGTTAATCCCCGGAGTATTCATGCGTTTTATCCGAATGGCAGCCCTTTTAAGCACCATCACTGCAGCACCCGCCATGGCTGACCAGGTGAATATTTATTCATTCCGCCAACCGTTTTTGATTGAACCAATTTTGGCAGAGTTCACCAAAGAAACCGGCATTAAAACCAAAGTGGTGTTTTCTAAAAAGGGCCTGATTCAGCGTTTACAACGGGAAGGTGAACTCTCGCCGGCTGATTTAGTACTGACCTCCAACTTCTCCAAACTGCTGGAATTAAAAGACAAGCAATTAACTCAACCATACGCCCTGACCGATACCCTAGAAGCCAATGTTCCGGCTAAATTCCGTGATAATGAAAACCAGTGGATTGCGTTGACCCAGCGCGTGCGTAATGTTTATTCATCGAAAGAACGTGCTGGTGATCAAAGCAATATTCGCTATGAAGATCTGGCCGACGAAAAATTCAAAGGCAAAGTGTGTACCCGCAGTGGCAAACACCCTTACAACCTGGGCCTGATTGCCTCCATGATTGCTCATCATGGTGAAGCGGAAACCGAACAATGGTTGCGTGGGGTGAAAGCTAACCTGGCGCGTAAACCACAAGGCAACGACCGCGCTCAGGTAAAAGCCATCAAAGAAGGCTTGTGTGACGTCTCTCTGGGTAACAGTTATTACCTGGGCAAAATGCTGAAAGATGAAAACCAGATCGCCTGGGCCAATGCCGTAAACCTGAATTTCCCGAACCAACAAGATCGCGGCTCCCACGTGAATGTCTCCGGCGCAGTATTAACCCGCCACGCTCCCAATAAAGATGCTGCGGAAAAACTCCTGGCCTTCCTGACCAGTGACAAAGCACAACAAATGTATGCCGAAGTGAACTTCGAATATCCAGTGAAGCCTGGTGCTCAGGCATCCGAGCTGGTGCAAAGCTGGGGGGAGTTTAAAGCAGACGCACTTCCTCTGACGGAAATTGCAAACAACCGCAAAGCCGCATTGAAGTTGGTGGATAAGGTCGGTTTCGATTTATAATCGCGGCTTGTTGAATATCAACCAGCTACTGAGCGTTTATGAATCCAGGCACCGTCGCCAAAAACAGGCAAAGCAATACATTCGATAGCCCGCAACATGCGGGCTATTTCGTGCCTGTAGCCAAACAGTTTGCCAATAAAGCGTTTACCGCGATAGCTCTGTTAGTAGCCTGCCTGATGATTGCTCCTGTGGTTGCACTGCTGCTGGAGTCCCTCAGTAGTTTTTTTATCACAGACACAAGCGATACAACGTTTCAGGATCTGGCCGACACCGTTCTTCTCAGTTATACCCTGAATAGTTTAGTGGTGGTTGGCGGCGCAGTGTTGTTTGCCTGTGCTCTGGCGATATTGCCCGCCTGGTGGTGTTCTCATTATGAGTTTCCGGGTCGGCGTTATCTGCAGTGGGCCATGGTTTTCCCACTGGCAATTCCGGCCTACATTTCCGCCTATATTTATACCGAATTACTGGATTACGCTGGCCCGGTGCAGATTGCCTTGCGCAGCTGGTTCGGCTGGCAATCCCCTGCGGATTATTGGTTTCCGGATATCCGCAGCCGCTGGGGAGCAAGCCTGATGCTGGCCCTGGCACTGTATCCGTACATTTATTTATTATTACGCCACGCCTTTGCGCAACGCTCTGAGCACTTTTCTCAGGCAGCCAAAACGCTGGGCGCCAGTCCGCGACGTATTTTCACCAGCATTGAGCTGCCGTTGGTTCGCCCTGCTCTGGTGATAGGCTGTACTTTGGTGGCAATGGAATCGTTGGCCGACTATGGCACAGTACACCTGTTTGCCGTCAGCACACTTACCACTGCGATTTACGATAGCTGGCTGGTGTATGGCAGCATCAGTACCGCAGCCAAAATTTCCTGTTTGATGTTGTTATTTGTGGTGGTATTGGTCAGCGCAGAAAAGTACCAGCGCAAACAACAAAAACATTTTGATAACCGTAATTCCGGCAAACCGGCGCAAAAACAGACGGCAACAGTAAGCCGGATATGCATTATCTGGCTGGTTTGCTCAGTGATATTTATTGCCGGATTTGCTTATCCGGTCATCACGCTGCTGCATTACACCCTGACTTACCTTAACGAAAACACCAGCCCTGAGTTATGGCAGCACGCCCAGACAACCTTTTCACTCGCCGCAACCGCGGCATTCATTGCAACCTTATTGGCGTTGATACTGAATGCCCAACAACGCTTTGTACCATCGCTAATGAATCGCTCGAAACTGGCGTTTTCGTCGCTGGGTTATGCCCTGCCCGGAACAGTATTGGCTATCGGTATTTTAATTCCGTTAACACAGGCGGACATTTTATTAAACAAACTCCTCACAGAACTCGACATGACACGTGTGGGCTTGTTTTTTACCGGCACCGGCTTTGCACTGGTTGTGGCCTTTGTTATTCGCTTTTCAGCAATTTCTAATGGCAGCTTACAGGCAGGCTACCAGAAAATTCCGGATAACCTGGATGATGCTTCTCTCACATTGGGAGAAAGCCAGGCGACAACATTCAGGCGCATTCATTGGCCACTGTTGAAGCCTGCCCTGGCCTCATCGTTATTATTGGTGTTTATTGAGTGCGTAAAAGAATTACCGGCCTCGTTATTATTGCGCCCGTTTGACTTCGAGACCCTGGCCACTTATGTGTTTCAATTTGCGTCGGATGAACACCTGGAACATGCGGCCTCAGGTGCTCTGCTGATTATTGTTGTCAGCTTATTCCCCATCAGTATTTTATCGCGCACCCAGAAAATGGATTAATCATGTCAATTGCCCAACACGCACCTTGCGCGCTCAGCGTTAGTCATCTCAGCGTCGCTTTTCAGCAACACGCGGTTCTGCATGAATTTTCACTGCAGGTTGATCAGGGTGATATTGTTTGCTTATTAGGCCCAAGTGGTTGCGGCAAAACCACGGCCCTGAAAGCCATTGCCGGATTACAAGTCACACAAAGCGGTAGCATTGATATTCTTGGGAAAACCGTTGCCGATGGTCGTTTTAATTTACCAACACAACAACGCAACATTGGTTTTATTTTTCAGGACTATGCGTTATTTCCACACCTGTCAGTAGCCGACAATATTGGTTATGGACTGAGAACTCTGGGCAAGGCTGAGCAACAACAACGTATTCAGGATATGTTATCGCTGGTTGAGCTGGATGAGTATGCCAAACGTTATCCGCATGAATTATCCGGTGGCCAACAACAGCGTATTGCGTTAGCCCGGGCACTGGCACCGCAACCTGAATTATTATTGATGGACGAACCCTTTTCGAATATCGATAGCCAGGTAAAACGGCGCATGATGAGCGAACTGCGCCACTTAATTAAACGCAGCGGCGTTACTGCCATTTTTGTTACCCATGCAAAGGATGAAGCCTTTGTATTTGCCGATAAAACCGCGGTGATGATGAACGGTCAGATTCAGCAGTATGGCACCCCTGCCGACGTCTTTAACACCCCTTCCAATTGCGATGTTGCACGTTTTATGGAAGCGGGCAACCTATGCCAACATCATGATCTCGAATGGTTGTTTGACCAGCCGTCAACACAAGACCAAGGCGACAAATACGCCTTGTTCAAACGCCATCAACTCGTTATTGAACCCTCTACTGACGGCCCGGCAATGGTTTCTGACATTCAATTTAATGGTCGAGGTTATTTAATTGATCTCAGCTTTACCGGCAAAGCCATCAACAACTGGCAGGTTGAAACAGACCAGACTCCCAACTGCCGCCAGGGCGAGCGGGTTAAGCTGAGTTATACAGATGAACCGGTTTCGCTATAACAAACCCAGAATCAGCGGCACGGTAGCAAACGAGATCAGAGTCGACATCACTACCATGCCCGCAACGGCCTGGGGCTCACGCTGAAAGCGCTCGGCAAACAAATAGTTAAATACAGCAACCGGCATAGCCGCCTGAACGATGACCACACCACGCTCCACCCCTTCCAGGCCTAGCAACCAAACAACCAGTAATCCAACCAACAAGCCGCCACCAATTCGCATCACACTGTAAAACAAAGCCTGTTGCCACTGGCCAACATGTAAACGCTGCAAGGATACTCCCAACGTAATCAACATTAACGGAATCGTCATACCACCAATTAACTCCACCGAGTTTTTAATGGGTTGCGGCAGATTGATATTAAACATCACCAGACAAGCGCCAATCACAATGGCATATAAAATCGGCATTTTTAGCAGGCCTTTAAAGCCACCGGCATCGCGCCCTCCTGCCAATAAAATACCTGCCGGAAAGTGTGCAATCGATAACACCATAAAAAAGACCAGTGCCAACGCCAGACCTTGCTCACCAAAAGCCAACATACAGACTGGCAACCCCATATTGCCAACATTAGGAAACAAAAAGGAGGGCAAAAATGCGCGCACATCATCACCACGCACACGTGGTATCACGACACCTAACACCGCCATCAAGGCAGCAATCAAGACACAGGCGAATGCCGTTCGTTTAAACGCCGCTAAATCAACCTCAACGGAGCTGAGTACCGATAACATTAAACACGGTGCACCGACATTCAGAACCAATCGTGAAATAAATTCAGGATCAAAATCATAGCCGGATTTTGCCCAATAAAAGCCAATCGCAGCACACGCCAGAACCGGTGCCATCACAGCAAAAATTTCATACAACATTCAGAGGCCTTGGCAATGACGGGTGAGAAACAGGAGTTCTGCAGATTAAAGCAAAGAAAAAGCCCCACTTCTATCGAAGCAGGGCTTTGGTCTTATACGACAGAGGTCAGTCGTATTCAGTTAAAGGCAATTGGATACTCAGCCACGGTACGATCAATGCCCGGCTTATTACTGTATTTCATACGACGACAAGCCGATTCCATACGACGATGGATCTTGGTGTCATTGAGTTCACTTTTGGTGATCTTACAACTGGAAACCGTACCATCCGGCTCAATCTCAAGGCGGAATGTGACAGAGCCTTTCAGATTCGGATTCTTACGCAAGGCAGCCTGATAGATGCGATCGTATTTTACTTTGTTCGCCTCCAGCACCAGTCGTAATTCTTCCGGCGTCCGCGTTTTCGCCTGTTCAACCTCAGCAACCTGCTCTTCAGTCAGCTCAACAGCGGTCGTTTCACGATCACCCAGTTGCTCACCAACCGTTGTCGTTGTTAAGGCCGCTACATCAACACCGCCCGACCCCCGGGTAGCTGCATCACGATCAACAATATTACCAACACTGGTAGCCTGAGAACCGGCATTATTTAACCCGCGACTGCTCGTACTTAATGCCGCAATAGGCACCTGACTGCTGATATTGCTCAACGTTGCCAAAGTATTTTCACCAACAGAGTCACGGGCCTTTTGTTTTGCCGCGTCACGTTTTTCTTTTGGTGCTTCTACCTTCGGCTTTTTCTTTGGCTTCGGCTTGGGCTTAGGCTTCGGCTTTTTTTCTTCCGGCTTTGGCTCAGGCTTAGGTTCTGGCTTAGGCTCCGGCTTTTTTTCTTCCTTTTTCTTTACCGGTACCGGCTTAGGTTTTGGTTTTTCCTTTTTCTTCCGCTCCAGGACTTTCGCCAGCTGCGGCGGCAACTGTTCCAGTTCTTTACGGTCTTTGGCGGGAAGCTCAATCATAGGAATGGCAATACCAACCACGGCAACCAACAATAGCAGGCCGGCTAAAATCCCGAAAAAACGCTGCTGCTGACCGCCATCATTCCACGGCAACTCAGGCGCACGATAATATACCGTCATATCAGGCGCCTCCTGCAGGTTGTTTCTGCTCTACTGCCAGAGAGATATTATTAAAACCGGATTTGGCGCTGGTGTTCATCACTTTTTTCAGCAATGCGTAAGGAATCCCCTTATCACCCATAATGGTGATGGGTCTTCCCTGCTGCTGTTGTTCCGGTGATAACGGGAAACGACCCGCTAAATATTCCAGCTCTTTTTTGAGTTGTGGCAGCTCCTCAGCTTTTACCAGTTTTGCATCAGCCGTTGATACTACAGCACGACCCTGAACCAGAATGTCGGCATGACTGACCATAATGGTCACCTGCTCATTCGGCTTGTTTTCAGAAATCGATACCGGCAATGTAATATCGTCGTTATTTTGCACATCCACTTCTGACTGATTCACCATCAGGAAGAAAACCAGAATGGTAAAAATATCCATCAGAGCGGTCAGGTTCAGCGTGCCGCCATTTTTATTACGCTTGTGATTGCGTTGCATGCGTTTTGCACGGCGGGACATTTTCATGGTGTCACCTCCGCAGCAGTAGCAGCCGATGCGTCTTCAGCATCCCCTAATGAAATTTCAGGAAACAATTCCGCATCCACCAGAGAAGCCGCAACAACAGCCGGATAACGGCGCACCGTATCCATCACCGTTACCAGGGTCTGGTAATCAACATTGGCTTCAGATAACAGATTAATGTCTTTTTTATCTTTGAAAACCGGATTCTTTTTAATGTCCTGCAAGGTGCGCGACAGCCCCTCGTAGTCATATTCGTCAGCTTTTTTAGGCAGCGTTGCCAGCGCTTCGGTTTGTTCCTGATAAGTGCGTGAAATCACAAACTCATCGGCCCGAATAGTCACGTCAAGCGTTACATCCTCAGGATTCACGTTAACCGGCCCAGGCTGGTTTCCGTTGGGTAATTTGAGATCCAGCACCGCCACTTGTGAGAACACCATGTTCATCAACAATACCGGTACCAGTACGATCATCAAATTCATGAAGGATGTTACGTTGAGCTCCGCCTCTTCTTGTGGTCTTTTATGGCGTCTCATGTAACTGCTCAACTATCAGGCTGCGTTATTTTTGTCGTTCTGACCCGGCTTACGTTCGGTGATGATATTGAGGAATTTCACACCGGCCATTTCAATACTATCAACAATCTCATTGGTTTTGGTTTGCAGAAAGCTGTGCAGTAATAACAGAGGAATAGCGGCCATCAACCCAAATGCCGTTGTGTTCATCGCCACCGAAATAGACTGGGATAATAACGTTGCTTTCTCCGCCGGCGCCGCGTTAGCCACCGCGGTAAACGCAGCAATCAAACCCATAATGGTACCCAGCAGGCCCATTAAGGTAGCGATGTTCGCCAGTGTCGAAACATATTGAGTGCGCTTTTCCAGTTGTGGAATCGCTTCCATCAGACCTTCTTCCAGCGCGTATTCAATTTCTTCTCGACGCTGGCTGTTTGGAATACGGGCGATAGCACCGGAAAAAATATTACCAATTTTACTGTCGGAGGCATTGGCATAATTCAGCGCCGCACGCAGATCTTTTTTCTGCAGCATTGGCAACATGTCATCAAATGCCTGACGATTGCTGGATTTTTCTTTCAGCAAGAAGAATAAACGCTCAAATGCAATGGCCAAACCAACCGCCATAATGATGGCAATCGGATACATAAATGTGCCACCTTCCTGAAAAAAACGTACAACCGTTTCCATTGATACTTCCCCTTAGCTTTGTTCCAGCTTTTCTTCTTTATTAAAATTATTGGTTACGATATTTCGGATAGCCGAGTGTCGCAGCCCTGATTTAACCATTAAACGCCCAATGAAAAAACATCCGGGGCTGTGATTATTCCGTTGTTATTTGGGTTTCGTTACTTTTGTTTCGTTACTTTCGCTTCGTTGTTCGCGTTTAGCTGTTGCAGGCGTTCAACATTCACTTGCTTCGGTAAATATCGCTCCCCATAGCGCAGCTCCCGCCCTAAGCTCTGGCGATCAAGCGGTTGAAACCAATGATCACGATAACTGTAGATGGGTTGGTATAAACGCCCTGTTCCTGGTGGTGGCCGCCAGGGTGTAATGTACACCACGTTAGGCTCTTCACTCTTTCCCTGAATGGAAATGCCTTGAAGACGAACCACGTTGTCATCTGCGGCAAAAGAGAGTGTCGCCATCAAACTGAAGCTCAAAAACACCCAACTCAACATCACCAACGCCGATCGCAACATCATTATTCTCCTGCCACCTGAGGCTCAGCGGATTCAGCGCCCTCATCAGCCTTGTCTGCACCGGTACGACGCTGCAGGTCAGGAATCCAGACGGCCAGCGTTTCATCCGGTTCACTCAGCATGGCCTGAGCTTTCTGGTACTGCACTAATGCCTTATCCAGATCACCCAGATAGAGGTCATATAAAATACCCAGGTTGTAAGGAATGTTGGCATCCTGAGGCGCACAATTTGCCGCCGCCAGATAACTCGACTCCGCGTCATTAAATTGCCCTAATTCACGCTGCACCATGCCTTTTAATTTAAAGGCCGGACAAAATTCGGCATTAATCTGCTGCGCTTTATTCAGGCTGGCCAGACTCTCTTCATAAGACTTCAGCTGATATTGATTTAATGCCAGATTGGTCCAGATACCCGGATATTGCGGGTACTCGCTGCTCAGATCCTGCCAATACTGTAATACTTTCTGCTGCTGTTGCAGGCGCTCCTGTTCGTCGCCAACTTCTTCCAGTTGTTGCAACATGGCCAGGCCTTCCGAATACGACTCCAGCAATGGCGGCGGCAAAGGTTGCTCAACCGGCCCGGTATCCACAACCTCAGGCGCTGACTGAAACACACTACAGGCGCTCAACATCAGTGCAGCCAGTAATAAAGCCGTTGTTTGAGCAAGACGACTTATTGTAGAAAGACAATTAGCGAACCTGTTCAACATAACCAATCGCCCTCTCTTGTTTGTTGTATTGCCCTGGCATCAGTTCAGCCATCGAGCCAAAGCTCTGCTTCACCCAATTATCGTATAACCCGTCGTAGGTTCGGCCAATATTGGTTTGATGAATTTCAATGGCTGCCTCTTCCAACGGAAAGGCCTGATCTTCCAGCAGGAACTGATACTCTTCCAGTTCCAGTTCATCCATGCCCGCCGGACGTTCTGAACTCATCAGCCCCTGCGCCAGCTGCTTGTACAGCTCACCAATACGGTATGTCGATGATGTTGTGTATTCCAACACCTGAAGCTGAACGGCCTGGGTGTAACGTTTTAACGCACGTTGCATATAGTGATTTTTTTGCGTGACACTTTTATCCAGCGGCAACGTTAATGCCACTTTTTCAAAAGCCTGACGCTCAAACTCACCCAATTCATAAGCCGCTTTAGCCGCCAGGTATTTAGAACGGTCGGTTTGCTGGTCTTTGGCTTTTTCATTCAGGCTGATAATTTTTCCGAGCCAGAAGCGTCGCTTTTCTTCATCACCGCGGCTGGCGTAAATCTGATCAAGCTTAAAGTGTGCTTCAATCGCCGCATCAAAAGGACGCTTGTAAGAATGCGCATAACGCTTATACATCACGATGGCATTTTCCTGATCGTCAGCTTTCTCAAAATATTCAGCGGACTGGAAACAGGCAATGCGTTGTTCATCTGGCTTTTTACTGGTTTTCCAGATGGTTTGTAATTCAAATGCTGCTTTACGCCAGTCGCCTTTTTCTTCATAAGCCACAATCAGCTTACTGGGAATATCCGCCGTCAGCTTATGTTGCGGATAATCGCTGCGGAATTTCAACAGAACTTCAATTGCCTGATCATAGTCCTTGGTTTCCATCAACAACGTAGCCGCATCGTATTCAGCATTAATACGTGTATTACTTTCAGGAATCACGACCGCCAGACGACGCCAATGGCCTACGGCTGCGGGATAATCGGCGTTTTGTTTTGCCTGCTCACCTTGTTTATAAATAGAAGCCGCCACTTTTTCACGTAAATCACGACGTTTTTTACGACTCAGTTTGGAATATTGGCTGGCTTGCATCAGTGCCAGTTCTGCTTCCGGGTATTGCTCGAGTTCAAAGGCCGAATGGCCACGCACCAATGCCGCACCGTACTGATAGCGCTCGGGTAAATTCCCTTTCGCTTCCCATGCCAAACGCGAAGTCGTCAGCGCCTGCTCAAAATATTTATCTTTTAACAACATTTCGCTGGTGTTAACCAGCACGGTACCGCGGCGTTCATCTTGCGGAAATTCCTGCACAAACCGCATCGCACTAGCAACCGTTAACTGGCGCCACACGGCTTTTTCAGCCGCCACGGGTTTGTGTTTATTAAAGGCCAGAATCGCTGCATAACCCGCTTCCGGTGCTTTTTCATAATCCGGATATTGATAAGCAACAATCTCATAATGATCTTTGGCTTTGACGTAATCCTTCAACTCGGTGGATACTTCAGCGAGTAAAAAATGTGCTTCAACAACATCATCGGCCAGCGGGAAACTGCGGACATATTCCTGATACCAGCGCGATGCAATTTCAAGGCGTTGCTGTTTATCGCTGCGCTTTTTAGCCGATTGCCCCCAGGCATGATGAAAACTGGCTAAATCCCATAAATACATCGCCAACGGCTCACGAATCACATCACGCACTGCCTCATTGTGGCTATTCCAGTAATCACTGCCCACACCAAAGCGCTGAATATAAATACCCTGATGTTTACGCAGCAGAGTGGAATAACGGGCTTCTTTATACCCTTCGATTAATCGGGCGTAATATTGTGGTGCCAGAACATCATCCGGGTAACGCAAAACGAACGCACGTAAGGTGGATGCCCCGGACTTATAATATTTTTTATCGTAATACTGTTCAGCCAGTCGATCGTAAATCAGGTATTCGTAATGACGCTGACCGTGTTGATCATAAAAAACTGCAATTTGTTGCCAGTCGCCCATGTAATCAAAAATAATGGCCATAATCCGCAGGATATCGTTCAGCATATCCAGCTCACTGCCAGTTGCCGATGACAAGGCGGCAACGTCCGGATACTCCTCATCCATCACACGAGTAAAGGCTAATAACGACGCTTCATTCTGCTCAAGCTTGAACAATGACCAAGCTTTAAGATAGCCGGCGCTGACATAATATTTGTTGTCTTCCCGCCCCCGATCAATCAAGCGCTGATAGGCTTCAGCCGCTGCTTCATAATCCCCGGCGGCGTATAATAATTGACCAAGACGAAATTCAGACTCAAGGTAATAAACAGAGCGAGGGTATTTAAGCACCAGCTCCTCAAGGACTGAGATGGTCTGATACGGCTGGCCAGTGATGTGATACGCCTTGGCTAATTGATACAACACGGCATCGTTATCCAAACGATCCGGGTATTGTTCTAACAGCGCTTCGTAATCTTTGATGGATGCCAGCGCCATACCACGCTCAGCGCCGGAGACTTGCTGCTCTCGCGCTAATTCCTGGGCCAGCTTTTCCGCCTGGTTGCGAATCTCAATGTCATCATTCGTTTGCTGCGCCGCAGCCAATGCATCTTCTGCGGCCTCTAAACGCTCCTGAGACACTTCTTCGGATTGTAATTTAAGGCTGGCGATACGGTGTGCAACACGGATGCGCATTTCAGGCTCAGTGGCAACCGCCAGATATTGCTGATAACGCTCAATCACTTCCTGATGCGTCACTTCCGGCGTTTCGTTACTCATCAGACGAACTTTAAGCTGAGGAATATTTTCTAAACGGGTTTGTTGTTCAGCCGGGTCCTGAAAAACAGCACACGATGATAACAACCCGCTGAATGCAATCAGCAACAGTACGTGCCAATGGTGATTCAGAATATTACTCATCTGAACCCCCTTGCTTAGCACTGCCCGCTTCGGAACTGTGTATCACATGGTTTTGTAATGCATCGTCGTACAGTCGTGCGATGGATAAACGACTTTGCGCTAAATAGTCACTGAGACGAATATCCAGATCATTTAAGTGTTGTTGTACCCGCGCAACCAATTGCTCACGCTGTTGCAAATAAATCACGTCCACACGTTGTTGTTGAGCCGCAGCACGTTGCAACGCTTGGCTGACCCGCTGAGGGAAACCCTGCCAGCTGCTGTTCGCCCAGGATAACGCAATACGACTGTTACTGAGTTGTTCGGCTAACTGTTCACTGTTTTTACGCAATTGCCAGAAGCTCTGTTGTGCCTGCCAACGACGCTCGGGTTTATCCTGATAAATATTCCATAACTGCACACCACGCACACGACGCCAGCGTTCTTTATAAGCACTCAGGTCACGAGTCGGGTCATTAATAACCTGCAGATATTCAACCGCCGGAACAACCGCAGCCAGGTTATTAATATTGTTTTTGTCCGCTGCGGAAGCATAGGCAAATACTTTGGCATCTTCTTCATCAACAGCCCGCTGCATTGTCATCACCTGTGACAATAATTGCTGATGACGCTGCTCTAACGCGTTTAAACGCTGAGCACCACCCAACTGTTGCAAACGTTGCTGACGCTCCCGAACCACTTCCTGCCATAGCAGTAAGTCCGTTTCCTGTTGCTTCAACTGGCGCTGCAATTGCTGTAAATCACGTAACTGAATGACCAGCTGGTTAAATTCATTATCATCCAATACCGACTGTAATGTCCGGGTAAGGTCATGATCCGGCATATCAGCCAACGAATTATTCAACCATCCCCAGGCCGCATTAGCATCAGAACCCGAGTGAAAGCTTGGTTGCTCAAGCCAGCTGTCCATCCAGCCATTAATAACTTCTGAATTATTGACGGCACGAACCTGTGCCAACATTTTTTGCAAGCGCCCTTCAACCACTTCATACGTTTTGAGCGATTGCGTGGTGGCATTTAATAATTCCAGTGCATGAGGAACCCCCAGAACGGATTCGATTACCGCCGGATGAAAGTCATTAAACTGTTGCTGTAAAACCCGCCATGGCTGCATGGCTTGCTGATATTTCCATTGTTCTACCAGTGCCCAGCCATAATGCAACAAGGCCGGTGCCGTAAAAACAGTATTCTGACTGACTTCCCGGAAATACGCCTCGGCACGACGTTGTTTGCCCGAATCAAGCGCATAGATTCCTGCAATTAATAAAATACGATCGCGCAACGCCTGAGATTCGTAGTCGTCTTCCGGTAAATAAAAAACCGCTTCTTCAACCCACTTTTCCAGATCACGGCTGTTTGCGTTTAATCGCATCGCCGCCAAAATACGATTGTAACGTGCCAGCCCCGCCCAAATGCTTTCGTTAATCATCTGCGGAGACAACACAGACTGCGCAACCTTATCCTGATGAGAGCGACTGCTGCTTTGAATAAATAACGCTTGCTGCTGATATTGTGGATTTAATGTTGGGCTCAGCTCCAGAGCACGACCAATACTTTTTTCAGCCTCAGACCAACGCGACAATTCCATCCAGCGCCGCGCTAAATGGAACCAGGCATCACCACTGGCACTCAGCCCAGATTGTTCGACCTGCTGATAAATAGCGTGCGCCTCGCCTTCCATACCGAGTGCAAGATAAATAGCGGCTTCCATAATCAGGCTTTCAGCATCCGGAGGCGCAGAAACAGAAGCATCAGAACGATACTCGCGCCAGATTTTCAGGCGATGCAACGCGCCGCTGTAATCACCCTCCAAATAACGAAAATAAAAAGCGCCGCGTAATAAACGCTGTGGGTCGTTATCATCATAAAGCGTTGGGGAAGCAGTCGATAGCCCGCTGAGCACTAACAGCGACAGCGTTATCAAAAAGGCTTTTATAAAACGGTAACGCATATTATTCACCGGCCATTTGCCCTTGCGTTACCACTGACGAAGTTGAGCTGTCGCATTACTTTTTTCTTCCTGATCCCGGATCAGGATTTCCATCAATAACGGCTGACTGGTTTTTTCAACTTCCTGATGAATCATTAATTCACGCGCCTGACCTAACTGATCAACACCACGAACCAACACATGAAATTCGTGTTTACCCGGGCCAAGGTTAAATTCAGTCAGTGGCTGTACTGCACCGCGGCGTAAGGCAGTTACCTGACGCTCAGTATAAATATGCTGAATCGGGTCAATATCCTGGGCCTTAATTTCAATCGACAAGGGTTCAAAAAACTCCCCGTAGGACAGCGACACATAAAACGCAGCCCGAGTCGTTGCCGGACTTAACAGGTTTTGTTCCAGTTCATACAGGTCTTTATTTAATTCCAGTACCGCTTTTTTAACCGACTGAATATCCTGCTGTAACACAGGCTGGTTATCATTTTCTGCAGCGTGTCCACTAACACTGGTAAGAAGCAGACAGAAAACGGAAACAATACAAACTGAAACGCGGGTGATGAAGTTCATTTTTTCTCCGGGGCAACACAAAAAACCGCCCACTTTTTGTCATTATTAAAGGCTTTCTTAAAGACTTTGTTTAACGCAGCCGTTTTGTTGTTTTTAACCATTGTGGCAACTGTTTTTCCAGCCTGGAGAAATTATCCTCCAGATCGCCCAATATCAATTGATCCAACACACCATCGGCATCAATCAGCATAATTGCCGGGCGTGTAGCAAACTGCCAGCCGCTGCGCCATTTCTGGTCAGCAACCAATACAGGCAAGCGCATCTGTGGCGGCTGATCATCGCCATCGGGCGTCCATATAAACCAGGTGTGCAAACCATCTTGCAACAAACCCTCGGCCAACAATTGGTAAGGTGCTAATAATTCTTCACAGCGATCGCAGTCATCCAGCCAAATCAGCATCACTGCTTCGCCTTTTCTTTCCGCCAGGCGTTGCCCCCAGCCGTTACTGGCCGGTAACGAAAAGTCAGGCACTGACATACCCGGTGCTAACGTGTCTGCGGTCATTTTTTCTGGAGCCGCCTGAACAGCAAGTGGATACAGCAGCATCAACACATACAACAGTGGCAACATCATCGAGGATAACGGCTGATTAATAATAGGAACCAAAGGTTATCCCCCACTGAATTCCATTATCGATTTCGGCTTGTTTCAGGTTGTCATCAGCAATCGTGAAATTTTTCAGGTCCAGCGAAACCCAGAAGTCATTGATTTGCAGCTGCCAGGAAGATCCCACACCATAATATAAGCCGCTGCTTTCACCGTTAAATTGTTCCCCCAGATAACCTTCCAGAGCAAATTGCCATGGATAACTCCGGTTGCCACTGAAGCTCGCATTGCCCTGCATTAACTGATAACCCAGCCCTGTATTAACCAACACAGAGGTCACATCTTTCTTGACCAGTGTTTCACCCTGATCATCACGAATAACCCGATCGCTGAGGTTGGCCAGCTGAATATTTGCCAAAACATACCAGCGCTCTCCGGCAAAATAGCGGGCCGAAGCATTTAACCCCAGAGTGGACGGTAAATTTTCCTGTGCAATTTGGGCAATTCCCACACCCCAGCTGCCATGACGCTGCTCGATATCGGCATCTGACGCAACACCCGCTTCCAGAACTCTGGGCTGGTATATATCGGTCAACTGCTCTGCATTGACCAACCCACCCGCAAACGAACTCGCGACTATTAACAGCAAAGTTCGTGACAACAGCCCAGGTAACGACAGCCTTGATAAAAACAGCTTTAGTAAAAACAGTGATTTTAATAACAACAATCGTCCAGGCTTCATAACTTCAGATTCCAAATCAGGGCCAGGCTGGTGTCATTAGCACGATTACCCGCTAGCGCCTGTTCATTTTTAATACGAAACAGCAGAGTTAATGGGCGGCTGAATGGCATTTTCCAGTCGAAATTCAGTGCCGCAAGCGCGGTTGTTTGCGTTTCACCATCGTCATTCCAACGTTCCGCACCGGCCTCTGAAGAACCACTACCGAAGGCAAAACCAGCCGCTAACCAGGAACGACCTACGCGCCAGAGATCTTTTTCCAGTGCCAATTGCAACGAATACCAGTTTTCACTGTGATCAAAGCCCCGCTCTGCACGAAACGCGACATCATAGCTGTGTAAGGGATAGAGAAAACCCAGCTGATAGGCTTTTTCAGTATTTGCACCTAATTGCAGCTGCCATTGTGATAACGGAGTCGATTCACGGATCAGCCACAGCTGCGCATCGTCAATCTCTGGGGCTGGATTCAGATCAGCCTGATGCACCCAACCCTGGCGTTGTCCATCAGACAGTTGGATCCACTCCCCCTGGCGCAAAACGGCTTTAAGAGAATGATCAGGAGATAACTCAGAAACAACAGGAAACGCACTGCCCGGACCTTTGCGTAACAAAATGGCAGAGTTTTGAGCCAGCGCGGATGCAGTGGCAAACATGATGATGAGAACCCACAGCACTCGCTGGTGCCAAGGCTGGTACAATTTCCCCGGGACCGTCATAGGTCGGATAGCCCTTGTTTTTCTAGTTATAGGGGCACTTTTCAGTGCCGGTATCGAGCTTCCGTGCTAAGGCGCATTGTCCTATAAAGCCGGTCATTCCACAATTAGAACAACCGTACTTTTTACTTACCTGCTTTTATTTGCTTAAGAAACGCATGGCATCTTCAAGGCCAGATAAGGTTAATGGATACATTTTATCCTTAACAATCTGCTTGATCGCCCCCAGCGATCCACCCTGCCCCCAATGCGCTTCTGGTGCCGGATTTAACCACACCATCTTGTCGTACTGATCCGCCATACGCTGCAACCAAACCGCCCCCGGCTCTTCGTTCCAGTGTTCAACGCTGCCACCCACATGGGTCACTTCGTACGGTGCCATCATGGCATCACCAACAAAAATCACCTTGTAATCCGGGCCGTATTTACGCAATACATCCCAGGTTTCAGTGCGCTCATTCAGACGGCGGATATTGTTTTTCCAGACAGACTCGTACAAACAGTTATGGAAATAAAAGGTTTCCATATGTTTAAACTCGGTACGAGCGGCCGAGAATAACTCTTCACACACCCGTACATACGGGTCCATGGTGCCGCCAATATCAAAAAACAGCAGCACTTTTACCGCATTGTGCCGCTCCGGCACCATTTTGATATCGAGAAAGCCTGCATTGCGAGCCGTTGAAGCGATGGTATCGCCCATATCCAACTCTTCAGCGGCACCCTGACGGGCAAATTTACGCAAACGACGCAGCGCTACTTTGACATTACGAATACCCAGATCAATGCTGTCATCCAGGTCTTTGTAGTTGCGCTGTTCCCAAACCTTAACGGCTTTTTTGTGGCGCGAACGACCTTGTTCGATGCGAATGCCTTCCGGGTTATAACCGTTGGAACCAAACGGCGACGTGCCACCGGTACCAATCATTTTATTGCCACCCTGATGACGCTTTTCCTGCTCTTCCAGACGCTTCTGAAATTCGTCCATCAGTTTGTCGATACCACCCATGGCTTCGATTTGAGCCATTTGCTCTTCACTGAGCATGCGTTCGAATTCTTTGCGCATCCAGTCTTTCGGAATGCTGGCTTCATCACTGAACAACTCAACGATGTCCAGCCCTTCAAAATAATGACCAAAGGCTTTGTCGAATTTATCGTAATGCTTTTCATCTTTGACCAGCACCAGCTTAGCCAGTGCATAAAAGTCATCGAGATTGGCAAACGCAACATGCGCCTGAACCGCCGCCACCAGATCCAGATACTCACGAATAGAGCATGGCACCTTGGCTTTGCGTACGGTCTGAAAAAAATCAATCAGCATAAGCCGACCCCTGCTGTTCGTGTTGCACCACCAGAATTAGCCTTTGCGACGACTCATAAAGGCCAGTCGTTCAAGCAGCTGAACGTCTTGTTCGTTTTTCACCAGCGCACCATACATTGGCGGAATGGCTTTGGTGGTATCACGATTACGCAACACTTCGACACCAATCTCATCGGCCATCAACAGTTTCAGCCAGTCAATCAGTTCGGAGGTGGATGGTTTTTTCTTCAGACCCGGCACTTTACGCACGTCGAAGAAAACATCCATGGCTTCAGCCACCAGCTCGTTCTGGATACCTGGGTAATGCACCTCCACGATGTCTTTCATGGTGCTGGCATCCGGGAAATCGATGTAGTGGAAGAAACAACGGCGCAGGAAAGCATCCGGCAATTCTTTTTCGTTGTTACTGGTAATCAGGATAATCGGGCGGTGTTTAGCAACAATTCGTTCCTGAGTTTCGTAGCAGTAGAACTCCATTTTATCGAGTTCCAACAGCAGATCGTTCGGGAATTCAATATCCGCCTTGTCGATTTCATCAATCAGCAAAACCACCGGTTTGTCAGCGGTGAACGCTTCCCACAACTTACCTTTAACGATGTAGTTTTTGATGTCGTGGACTTTATCATTGCCCAGCTGGGAATCGCGCAGACGAGAAACGGCGTCGTACTCATACAGGCCCTGATGCGCTTTGGTGGTACTTTTGATGTGCCACTGAATCAATTCAGTGTCCAGAGATTTGGCCAGCTGTTCCGCCAGCATGGTTTTACCGGTACCCGGCTCACCTTTCAGTAACAGTGGACGTTGTAGCGTGATGGCCGCATTGACTGCCATGCGCAGTTCGGGCGTTGCTACGTATTCTTCAGTTCCCTGAAACTTCATAAAAGACCTCTGGCTTAGTGACAATTTATTCAACGAAATACGCCAGAAGTATAAGGAGGCTGGTATGGATCAGCAAGGCTCTTTAACAGAGCCCCGCATTTACTCTCCCTGAAAGACTGACCAGCAAGGTCAGCCAAGAGTCTTTAGCTATCACTTTGTTTTTTTTCATCATCCTCAAATGGATCGTCAAATTCGCCCCAGCTTTCATCCGCCGCGCCGTCACCGTCATCCGGATCAATGGCAAAATCATCATCCAGACCTAAACCTTCATCACCACCCGGCCCTGCGGTCGCACCTGGTGATGGTGAAGCAATTTCTTCTTCAGAATCATCACTGAAGGCATCAAAGTCCCCATCCAGTTCAGACTCATCAAACTCCGGCGTTTCCAGGTCCGGCGGCAAACGCGCTTCATCCGCACCTTTGGCTACGTCATTATCAGCACTATTGGCCTTACGCTTGATAAACCACCAATACCCCACACCACCAAACACAGCCAGATTGCCCAGTGCTAACAGCAGATAAACCCACCAGGCAATACCTTCCTCTTCGACCGGGGCTTCATCGTCGGTACTTTCCTGCTGCTCCTCAAACTTCGCGGCCAGGTCAGGGGCTACTGCAGGCTCAGGCTCTGACTGAGGCTCGGATTCTGGTTCTGGTTGCACTGCGGGTTCAGCAACTGGCTCAGGCTCAGCTGCTGGCTCAACCGACGGTTCCGCAACCGCCTCAGGATTCGTTTCTGACTCAGTTGCTGGCTTCGCATCAGCGGATGGTTCCATTTCACCCGACGCGGAAGACTCTCCCGCTTTCAGAGCTGGCTCCGGCTCAATTGCCATGCCCGGTTTCACCAACGGAAAAGTTGCTGCAATATTTTCAGGTTTGCTTTTAAACGTACTGCCGTTATCGGTTACCCCACGAATATTCAGCAATACACCATAATCACCTGGCCCTTTGTCAGCCGACAGCGATAACAACCATTGATTATTCTCGGTACTGTATTCCATCGACTGAATCACTGAACTTTCATCCGGACTGGTAATACGGGCAATAATCCGCGACAAGGTTGTATCAATATTCTCAACCTCTGGCGTAACAGCAATACTAAGTACCTGCTGATCGTAATCTGGCGTCACACTGACGGACAGCGGCTCTGACAACATCGCCGTCAGCGTTTGTTTGCGCTTAAAAGTACGCCCCTCAGCCAACACCTCAATCTGATACTCACCTCGTTGCGACAAACGCGTCAGGGATTCTCTAAAAATACCGTCATCCGGCAACACCTCAGGATCTGATAACAACTTGCTGCCGGTACGACCATCCGGTGCCGTTACCTTAATACTCAGATCGGTTAACGCCAGAATGGTTTTTTCATTTAACACCGAATCCTTTTCGGTCAGCGCCATTTCAAGATTGATTGGATAACCAGCAAAAATATTGTTCGGTAACCCGGTTACTCTGAGTTTCAGATCCGTCAGGATCTGCACCCGGTTATCCGGATCAATATCAGCCTCGGCGGCCCACTGCCCTGCTTGTGGCTGTTTGACCGTAATCAGATCGAAATTCAGATCTTTATGCCAACGAACCAAATCATTTTTGCGGCTGCTGTTTTCATCAATGCGCGCGCCATCCGGGCTAATCAGCGTGGTTGGCTGGGAATCTGATTTTCGGAAAATCAGTGCGGTAAACTCCTGCACACTGTCATCAATATCAAACTGGTTATTGGTCATCGGAACCTGCTCAACAGGAACCGCACGATCAAAGGCTTTCAAAAACAGTTTTAATAAATCATCAGCCGAATTGGCCTTTAAGAATAAACCACCCGTTTCCAGAGAAATCTGCTGCAGCATTTTTTCATCCGCTGCATCTGACAGTGCCAGGGTATGAACTTTAGCGCCGGCAGCGATATATCCCGGTAACACCTGAGTTAATAAACGTTGTTTTTCACGTCGATTAATATCCGCTGGCGCACCTTGCTCAGTCATGTCGAGCTTGCCATCGGTCAACAGGATCACACTATGATCAAAGCCACTGTCGGCACCCATTTGCCATTGTGCTTTTTCCAGCGCTTCCGTGAGGTTGGTTTGCAAACCCACAGAATTAATGGTTTGTGCTTTATTTTTTGCCTGATCACGCCAGCCCTGATCCACCGCAGACAAGGGCACCAACATATTGACATAACGACCAAAGGTCCAGACACCGGCTTGTGAGCCATCCGGTAATAATTCGACCAACAAATTGAGTGCCGGAACCCGCAGGTTTTGCGGATCGGTTTGTTTCATACTGCCGGAGATATCAATGATAATCCGGACATCGGAAGGTTTAGACTCTTCAGCCAGAGCCTGAAAAGGAAGGAAAACAGAAAAAAACAGCAGGAGTGAAAAAAATTTCACCCCCGACAGCCAACGACAGTTAACCATAAATGCTCCCGGGGGTATCAACTATCTTGAATAACAGCACTAACCGATTAATTACAGGTTAGCTTCCAGCACACGACGACCTTTTTCGGTAATATGCCAGCGCACACCATTTTTACCACTGACTTTGCCAGCCAGACTACGGGTGGTCAGAACATGCAGTGTTTTAAGAATGGTAGATTCTTCTTCATTCGCTTCACGACAGACACCAGCCAGGGAGCGGAAAATAAAACGACCACTGGACAGAATTTTTAACACTTGAGCGGAGGTCACATCCAGGTCATTACTGGCTTCTTCAACCTGTGGATCTGCAGAAGACATATCCTGCTCGGTTTCGGTATCAATCAGAGGTAATAATTCGTTCTGAATGACCCGCAGATTCTGCTGCACTTCTTCTGAGCGTGACTTAGCGACCTGCGCTTCCGTCAGAATACGATCCGACAGATTATCGATAAAGAAGCGGCTTAATAGTGCTGAGATCAAACAAAAACCGGTGAAAATTAACAACCGGGATGGATCACCCTGGCTTTCAAGCACCAGCTCACTGTTCACCATGTCCAAAACAACCGGTACCAGGAAGGATGCGCCCACACCTACCACTAAAAATCGCGGCAGACTTGCTGCATCCGGATCTTTATCACCGTACAGGTAATAGTTCACCAGTCCCCCAAAAATACCTGCAAGCAGCATAACCGTTGCCAGAATAAAGATATGATTTGCCATATTTCCAATCCTCATCCATCAGAAACTGCGGAACAGTTTTGATGCCCGACTATCCCGTTTTTGTTGCCTGAAATCAGAAACAACATTCAAACAGGAATCATCCTCCCCAAGTTAAATTTCGTGCCGCAGTTTCGCCAGAATCGACGAAGTGCAGTACGTTCCTGCATTAAAATTAGCAAAGAATTCAGGGTTAGCCAGAAAAGTACGGAAAAAAATGATTGACCCGTTATTTGCAGCAACCCCCCCCTCGACAAGAAATTTAAAAAATGATCAAAAAGCAGACAGGCTTTTAACTGAAAAACAATGAGACAAAACAAAAAAGGCCATAAATTGATCAATTTATGGCCTTTTTATTTAACGGCTGGTCACTTTATTAAAGTGATTATTGCTCCGCAGCGGTAGCACTGCGCTTTTGCACAAAACGGACGGACTGCACGATAGCCAGAACCACAGCACCAACGATCAAACCACCTAAAAACCAGTTAGCGGCATACATGGCATTATCCAGGGACGACGTCAGTAAGGTGAATGGAAAGACGACCATGGCTGGCGCAAAATACACAGATCCGGCGCTGATTGGCGCCGGCGTAAAGACCAGAACGGCGCCCAGCATATGAAAAAAACGCCTCAGGTCACTATCCGGCTTCAACCAGAAAAACAGACACCGCCAACACCAGAAGCCAATACAGGCAAACACCAGATATAGCAGCCAGAAGCCAGAAAATTCAACAATTCCTTCCATTAACTTGTTACCTTATTCATCAGGCTTTCCAGATAATCCGATCCTGCCATTGCTCTTCAGGAATACGGTCATCGGCAATGCCTTTATTCTTAATCGAGATCCCGGCGTTATGAACCGACTCAGGATCACCACTGATTAATGGGTGCCACTCAGGCAAGGGTTTTTTCTCTGCCAACAGCCGATAAGCGCAGGTTTCCGGCAACCAGAAAAAGCTTTCTGCCTGCTCCGGTGTCAGCCACACACAATGAGGGACTTTTTTATTACGCTCCAGATAGACCGTACAGCTGCAGTTACTGGTATCCATATAACGGCAATGAACATCGGTGTAATACACCTCTCCGGTATCTTCGTCTTCCAGCTTATGCAAACAACACAACGCACAACCGTCGCACAATGACTCCCACTCGGGGCGTGTCATTTCAGCTAACGTCTTGGTTTGCCAAAACGGTTCAGCACTCATGGTCGCTTTTATCTTTCTTGCAGAACAGATCCAACATATAGGTTTCGCGCGGCGGCGGCATTTGCAGGTAGAAACCTTTTTCTTCGATTTCCGCCATCACTTTGGTCGCTTCGGCACGCGCCAGCTTTTTTTCTTCCGTGAGAATCAGCGTCAGTGTTTTTTCAGCAGGGCCAAAAATTTCCAGTAATTCTTCTGGCAATTCTTTCAGGCCTTTCTTCTGCTCAACGTACAAGTACGCTTCGTCTTTTTTGAGTGAGCGATACACATCACACAGGATTTTATTCATCAGGTTTTCGCACTATTAACGGTTTTCACACGAGTAAATCAGTCAGCCGCAGCCAGCTGCTGTAGTTTTTGTAACAGGCGCTCGCCTATTATTTCTTGTCGCCAGCCACACAATAACTCTGGCAGCTCGCCATTGCCGTGTGGGAAAGCGGAGCGCAATAACGCTTCCAGTGGTTTTTTGCGCACCAGAATTTCAGCCGGAAGCTCCAGGGTTTCCGCCTGCCCATTAATCACGACTTTCAGCTCTTTTAGCCATTGTCCGGCCTCAGGGCCTAACGGTCGATCAAGCTGCTTGGGCCAGTGGCTTTTATCCAGTTCCAGCGCCTGAGATACCAGCTTAAGAATATCGCCACCATCGGCTTTCACACTGGCGGGCTTCATGCCCGAACGAATCAGCTGATCGCGATTTTTTACTTTAAAGCGAGCGATGTTCCACATCGACGCATCATCAATCACTTTATTACGTGGCACATCGCGCTCACGCGCTTGCTGCTCACGCCAGGCTGCCAGTTGCTGCAATACAAACAACTCCTGAGAACGCAGCTTCCAGGCCAGTTTTACCCGACGAAAATAGCCAGACAAGCTCTCTGGTGTGTTCGCCTGATCTACCATCCGCTGACAATCTTCCGCCAGCCAGGACTCACGCCCAAGTGTTTTTAACTGCTGCACCAACTTCGGGTAAATGCGATACAGGTAATGCACATCCGCCACGGCATATTGTATCTGCTCAGGACGCAATGGTCGCTCCAGCCAGTTGGAACGTGTCTCGCCCTTCGGCAGATCAATATTCAGCACATCGGCCACCAGGCGCTGAAAGCCCATCGATGCCCCTTTTCCCACTAACGCCGCCGCGTGCTGTGAATCCGCCAAAGGCTCAGGCACACAGCCTACCAGGCGCTGGCAGACTTCCAGATCTTCTGCACAGGCATGAAAGACCTTCACCACCAGCGGATGCAGAAAAACATCCTTAAGCGGCTGCCAATCGCTGATCGCCAGCGGATCAATCAGGAAATCACCCTGACTACTGGTTACCTGAATCAAACCCGCTTTCGGATAAAAGGTGGTGGTACGCACAAACTCAGTATCCACCGCCAGATACGGCTCACTCAGCCACTGCTGGCAGACATCAGCCAGGGCGGAATTGCTATCAATCCATTGTGATTCAAAAGCCTCTGGCTTAAAGGAAGCTATCGGCATCCGGTTTCCCCAATTGCATCATTAATCGCCTGAGTGATGGCGTTATCGTTCATTAAACTCACGTCCTTATCCGGCAGCATCTGACGGATAAACAATTCGGTTGCCCGGGCTTCGACAGAGGGCTCAGCTCCAGCGCCCTTAGCCGTATCTGATTGCAACGCTAACCACAGAGTCTGACTTTGCAACGCGGCAATACGCTGCTTGAGTTGCGCCAACCCAAGCTGAGTTGGGCCAACACCCGCAACCGGCGATAACACTCCGTGTAATACAAACACCGGGCCTGTATAGCCCTGCTCGCGCCAGTGCAATGCCTCATCGGCTTGTTCAACCACGAGTAACACACCAGGAAACAAAGCATCCGAAGTTTCAGCCGCACTGCAATCAGCACACAGAGTTTCCGTGGTAAACATACGGCACTGGGCGCAATGATTCAGGCTGCTTCTGGCCTGAACAATACTCTCGCCCAACGCTCGTGAGCCCGAATGGCTGAGCACATAACGCCCCATACGCCGGGCCGCTTGTGGGCCAACACCGGGAATCGCATCAAAGGCATCCACCAGCTGGCGGAATTGTTCAGCAAAGTCAGGTGCAGACATTCAAACAGCAATCAGAATGGGAATTTCATACCCGGCGGCATACCCATGCCAGCCGTCATTTTTGACATCTGCTCCTGGCTGTTGGACTCAATTTTACGAACCGCATCATTAACCGCAGCTGCCAGCAGGTCTTCCAGCATTTCTTTGTCTTCTTCCATCACGGAATCGTCCAGCTCAACGCGCTTAACGTCGTGGCGACCATTCATGGTGACTTTAACCAGGCCAGCGCCGGACTCGCCGGTGACTTCCGCTTCAGCCAGTTTTTCCTGCGCCTGTTGCAATTGTTCCTGCATTTTCTGGGCTTGCTTCATCAAGTTGCCCATACCACCTTTCATCATAAGACAGTCCTGTATGTGTTGAGTGAATTAACTCAGCGGCCGGATGGTTTCTTCCACCACATAACCGCCCATTTCAGTAAGGATATGATTGACCACCGGGTCGGAGTCAATCGATTGTTTCGCCGCATAAAAGGCTTCGGCCTTTTCACGCTGGCGTCGCTGTTCCGGGGTTTCACCACGCGGCGGTTGCAGCACCATAGTCAGGCTGCTGCCGGGAATCAGTTGTTGCAACGCCGCTTCAATTCGTTTTGCCTGCGTATCATTAAACAGTGCTCCCTGAGCGGGGTCGACGTCAAAGGTGTAATGCTCACCTGTCACATCAATCAAAGCACTGTTGCGGGCAATCGCCTGGGGTAAACCGGCTAACGCCAAACGATCGGCCCATTGCCACCAGTTATGTGGCTGTAAAGGTTCAAGCGGTTGATCAGGTTCTATCGGAGCGACGTCTTTGACGCTAGGCGCAGGTAGGGATTCCACCGCAGCCGGTGCGTCATACTGAGCCTGCTGTAAGCGCTCTTCTATCGACAACGCTGCTGGCTTAGGAGCCTCAACCACTGGGTTCTGCGCTGCTACCGCTGACTGTTCAGAGGTTGAAAGTTCAGCAGCTGATTGCTCAATAGCTGGCTCTGGCCTGGATATTGGTTTTGGTTCAGACTCAGAAACAGCAGTTTCAGAAACAGCAACTTCAGAAACAGGCGTGATATCTGGCTCAGGAGCCGGTAAAGGCTCGGGTTCAGTATCAGGCCTAGAGTCAAGCGTAGCCTCAAACGTAGACTCAGCCGTCAGTGGCTTTTTTTTTTCGGCCTCTAGCTCGGCATTGATAGCAGGCTCGACACTGCTGACAGACTCGGCATTGATGGCAGGCGCAGCGCTGAGTGCACTTTCTAAATCCAGGTCTACCGGTGCCTGAGGTGCGGGGCGGAATGCCAGCATACGCAGCAGAATCATTTCAAAACCCTGACGCGGATCGGGCGCCAGATTCAGATCGCCCCGCCCCTGCAACGCAATCTGATAATACAGTTGCAGATCTTCGGGCTGCATATTAACCGACAGTTTCAAAATTGCGTCGCGGTCACCCTGAGTATTATCAATCGCATCCGGCACCACCTGCGCTAATGAGGCGCGATGCCAGATCGCCAGCAAACCCTGCAATACTTCGTCATAATCCGGGCCGTGTTCCGCCATCGCCGCGACTTCGGTTAACACCTCAGCCGCATTCGCCCGCGCCATCACTTCAGCCAGCTTAAATAATCGCCCACGATCCATGGTGCCCAGCATGGCATTAACCTGCTCTTCGCCAACCTGGCCTTCGCCATAGGCAATCGCCTGATCAGTCAGAGACAGGGCATCACGCATACTGCCCTGAGCGGCACGCCCCAGCTGCCATAAAGCGGGCTCTTCATAGCTCAGCTTTTCGGCATCCAGTACCTGAGCCAGATACGACACAATTTTCTCCGGTGTCATATTTTTCAGGCTGAACTGCAAACAGCGCGACAGGATAGTCACTGGCAGTTTTTGCGGATCGGTGGTCGCCAGCAGGAATTTAACGTGTGCTGGCGGTTCTTCTAAGGTTTTTAACAGCGCGTTAAAACTATGGGTCGACAACATGTGCACTTCGTCGATCAGGTAGACCTTAAACCGGCCCCGGGTCGGCGCGTATTGCACGTTGTCTAATAATTCGCGGGTGTCTTCTACCTTGGTGCGCGATGCCGCATCGACCTCAATCAGATCAACAAAGCGGCCATCGGCAATTTCCTGACAGGAGCTACAAGTGCCGCACGGGCGGGCACTGACACCTTCCTCACAGTTCAGACACTTGGCCAGAATCCGGGCAATGGTGGTTTTGCCGACCCCACGGGTTCCGGTAAAGAGGTAAGCATGATGCAGTCGCTCTTCGTTTAAGGCGTTGATCAAAGCACGTAATACGTGTTCCTGCCCGACCATTTCATCAAAGAAACGGGGCCTCCATTTACGGGCAAGTACTTGATAACTCATTAATTTTCCAAATCAGGAAGGTGACACAATGGTGCGCATAATACCCTGTCAGGCATGGAAGATGAAGGATAAGCGATACAAGAAAGATATTTCAGATTGGAGATGACCTCCACCAGCCACACCCCGGCACACGAGTCAGCTACTACCGTTGCTCCCTTCCGGGCCTGGCGGGGTTCGCAGCCTATCATTGCGAGGGGACCAGCAGAGGCCACCATAACGACTGAAAGCACTTCAGAGCTGAAGTAATCAGTGGCGCGTACTGTACCAAAACTTATTTTTAAATCAAGCAGTTATCGGATAAAAGGCGCTACCCCATGTGCAGCCACTGCTTTAGCGCTCTTTCGATGATTTCCGCCCGTGTCATGTTCAGATCATCACAGGCATCGTCAAGCGCCTGGACCACCTCACCTTCAATGCGCACCTCAAGACGATGCATGCCTTTGGCTTTATCACGCAAACGCTGGCTGCGCTTGTTTTGACGGCACTGCAGCGCACGATCATAGGGGTTGCTGCGTGGCCGCCCTGGTCCACGACTGGCAAACATATCAATGGTAGTACGATCTTCGGGCTGAACTGACATAAGGACCTCGGTTGAAGGAGCGGCAATTATGCGTATCGGCCGCACAAAATCAATACGCTTGGCTGCCCTCTACCCCCCGATACCACCCTCTACTCCTTGATAACAGCTGACGTTGCCCCTACTGTAACCCTTTGTATTTTTATGGTTTCAGCATCAGCGACGATTTATGAGCACAAACATTCCCACAGACACACCGGATACCTCAGCACCGGGCACTTCAGCTTCTGCAGCAACACAACTGCCAGCCAATAAACTGTATCGCCATATCAGCAACGACCAACTGCCATTTGCCAATACCTCTGAGATTGAGGCTTTTCAGGGGGTGCTGGGTCAGGATCGCGCCGTTAACGCCATTCAGTTCGGCGTGGCGATGGAGCGCCCGGGCTACAATATCTTTGTGATGGGCGAGGCAGGCACCGGCCGCTCTTCGTATGTTCAGGGCTATTTAAAAAGTGAAGCCAAACGCCAGAGCACGCCCGACGTTTGGTGTTATGTGAACAATTTTAAAAACCCACGCGAGCCAAAATCGTTAGCATTGGCACCGCAACAGGCGTCTGAATTTAAAGATCATATCAGCACGTTAATTGATCAATTACTGGCCACCTTCCCCGCGGCGCTGGAGCACCCGGCGTATCAGCAGAAGAAATCTGCCATTGATTACATTTTTAATCGTAAGTACGACAAATCCATCGAAACCGTTGAGCGTGAAGCACACAAACGTGGCGTTGCGCTTTACCGTGACGCCTCCACCATCAGTTTTACCCCAATGCGTGATGGTAAAGCACTGGATGAAACTGAATTTGCTCAGCTCACGGAAGAAGAGCGCGATACCTTTCATGACGATATTGGTGATCTGGAACAAATGCTCAGTGAGCAGCTGTCGGAATTACCCCAATGGAAGCGTGAAAGCAGCGATGCCCTTCGCCTGTTAAATCAGGAAACCATTAAAGAAGCGATTGCACCGTTATTAACGCCCATTCGTGAGAGTTTTGCTGAGCAACCGGATCTGATCCATTACCTGGATGAAATGGAAGAGCACCTGCCACGATTGGTGCTGGAAGAATTGGTAGACGACAAACTGCTGGAACTGCGCGAAGAATACGTTAAGCGCTCCAGCATGGAAGAATCGCTGATGCCGAACTTTGCCACCCGTCACGCTGCCGATAGCGGTGCACCGGTGGTTTACGAGCCTCACCCCAGCTATGGCAATTTATTTGGCCGCATCGAATACGCCAGCGACCAGGGCGCATTAGTCACCAACTTCCAGCGCATTTGCCCGGGAGCGTTACACAAAGCCAATGGCGGTTATTTAATTCTCGATGCCGAAAAAGTGTTATCCGAGCCCTGGGTATGGGATGCGTTAAAACGCTCATTACAGTCCGGGCAATTAAAACTCGATTCGCCCTACTCTGAAATGGGCCTGATTAATACCACCAGCCTGCTGCCGGAGCGTATTCCGCTACAGGTTAAACTGGTGTTAATTGGCTCACGCCAGATTTATTATTTATTGCAGGAATACGACGAAGACTTTAAGCGCTTATTCCGTGCCGTGGTCGACTTCGACTCCGACCTGCCGTTAAACGACGATAATTTATTAGGCTTTTCACGCTTAATTAAAAGCCGTCTTGATGAACAGGGTCATGCGGATTTAACCCGTGACGCCGTGATTCGCATGATTCAGTTCAGCGCTCGCCTGGCCGAACAACAGGACGTATTAAGTGCTCGCATCGGTGAGCAGTTTGATTTACTGGCCGAGGCTGATTTTATTCGCCAGTTAGCGGGCGATACTTTTATTGAACGCCTGCATCTGGATCGTGCTATCGCCGCCAAGCAAGAACGCACCGGACGAGTGTACGATAAATTATTTGAACAAATGATGGACGGCACCGTACTGCTGGAAACCAGCGGTAAAGCCATCGGCAAAATTAACGGCTTAACCGTGATGGCGCTGGGTGACACCAGCTTTGGCTCACCCGCACGTATTACCACCACGGTGTATCCGGGTTCCAAAGGCGTCGTCGATATTGAACGCGAAGTGTCACTGGGTCAGGCCATCCACTCTAAAGGTGTGATGATTTTAAGCGGCTTTTTAGGTAACCGTTACGCCCAGAAATTCCCGCTGGCTATTTCTGCGCACATCGCCATGGAGCAATCTTATGGCTATATCGATGGCGACAGTGCGTCATTAGGTGAACTGGTGTGTTTAATTTCGGCCTTAATTCATGAGCCGGTTGATCAGAGCTTTGCGATTACTGGTTCGGTGAACCAGTATGGCGAAGTTCAGGCAATTGGCGGCGTAAATGAAAAGATCGAAGGTTTCTTCCGCTTATGCAAAGCCCGTGGTTTAACCGGCAAACAAGGTGTGATTATTCCGGCCTCCAACGCCAATAATTTATTGCTGAAGCAAGAGGTGATCGACGCAGTGAACGACGGTGAATTTGCCATTCATGCCGTGTCACATGTTGATCAGGCGATTGAATTATTACTGAACCGCGAAGCAGGCCAGGCCAATCCGGATGGCGACTTCCCGGAAGGCAGCGTTAATGGCGATATTATTAAGCGCCTGGAAGAAATTTCTAAAATGGGCGAGAAGAAATCAGATTAAGGCGCGAGCGCCCTACAACAACAGACTAATCCCCCTTTCAGTTCAAGCTGAAAGGGGGACACAAAGAATGTCACCAATGCTCGTTTACATGGATGAGAAAATCAGACTTATGGAAATTTCCACTAAAATTCAATTAGTTATAAAAATATTTGAAGATCGAACGTTCCGTGCAAACGCGCATGCGCACAATTAAAATGTTAGGTTTCTGAAATGGAATACCAGCAAAGCCGAAGAAGATTAAACAATTGCATTAGGCGGTCGGAAGGCAGAATCGCTCTAGGGTTGGCCAAGAGTCGTTGGCATAAAAAGTCTCTAGAAAACGACCTGGAGTGGTTGGTTACTTGGGCAATCAAAAAAGCAAATACTCAAGAACCCATGTGGTGTGGCAGTACGAAAATACTGGATTTAAAGCGGCTACAAAAGAAACGATTCAGCATATCCGCTATTGTCGATATCGGCTTCGAATCAGATCCAAACAATAGTTTAAGTCCGGCCCAATTGAGCGGAATTATCGCTCTAAATGGCCACGAAAATAAGCTAAAAACTTATTATCTAATCGTTGCCGAAAATGGGGCTGAATATGAACTCAGAAAACAAACCTAACAAGGCCAGCAATGCCCGCCATGATCTTTTCCCGATAAAACGGACACTGAAACCTAATTAAGATTGAGGTGTCCACGGAATTACGCCTTCTAAGTATCCGGCTTAGATTAACCAGCACACTTCCCGCCAATCAAAATCATTAGTAGCAAAACAAGCCATTACCGAAACGGCATCATCAATAACGCCGAAAAACGGTAATCCTCCCTTTTTTAGCTGGCGCTAAAAGCAGAGGTTACTCAACCAGCGTTGGGGTTTATGAGCCTGCTGGCGATAAGGGAGAGCTAACTCCCCTATCACCATTAACACAAATACACTGCTGAAACAGCCAAGCCGGAATAATGCTTCGTGTTCAAGCAGCCAGTGCATGGTTATTTCAGCTTGCGAACTTTTTTCGGTTTACCCGACTTATTCGCTGCCGGTTTAGCTGACGTCGATTTAGCAGGCTTTTGCTTAGCAGGTGAGTTCGAAGCAAACTTAGCCGCTACCGATTTTTGCCCGGGCTTCTTACACGATGATTTGCCTTTTAACGGCTTTTTAAAGCTGTCTTTGGTAGCCGTTTTTTGAGCACCACCCTTCTTAAATCCTGCTTTTTTAAATCCGGGCCGTTGAACACGCTTATTGCCCACATCATCTTCAGCCGGAATTAACGCATTTGCGCCAGAGCCAATTAAATCCTGACGCCCCATGGCTTTTAGTTCTTCACGCAGCATCGGCCAGTTTTTGGCGTCGTGATAACGTAAAAACGCTTTATGCATACGGCGCTGATGAATATCACGCGGGATATTCATCTTCGGCTGCTTATAGCTCATACGCTTCAGCGGGTTACGCTCCGAGTGGTACATGGCCGTTGCTAATGCCATCGGTGACGGATAGAAGGTTTGCACCTGATCAACCCGGAATTTATTGCGCTTTAACCACAACGCCAGATTCATCATGTCTTTATTTTCAGTGCCCGGGTGTGCGGCAATAAAATACGGAATTAAATATTGCTCTTTACCGGCTTCTTTCGAGAACTTATCAAACATCCGCTTGAAGTTATCGTAAGTACCCATACCCGGCTTCATCATTTTAGTGAGCACATTCTGCTCGGTATGTTCCGGTGCAATTTTTAAATAGCCACCCACATGATGGGTCACAAGCTCACGGACGTATTCCGGATCTTCTACCGCCAGGTCGTAACGCAAACCGGAAGCAATGGCAATCCGTTTAATGCCCGGTAACGCACGGGCGGCACGGTACAATTCGGTGGTGGGTTTATGGCTGGTTTCGAGGTTTTTACAAATCCCCGGATACACGCAAGATAAACGACGACAATTTTTCAGAATTTCCTGACTCTTACATTTCAGGAAATACATATTGGCGGTTGGCCCACCCAGATCCGAAATGGTGCCGGTAAAGCCCGGAACTTTATCGCGAATCTCTTCAATTTCGTTAATGATGGATTCTTGTGAACGGCTCTGAATAATGCGGCCTTCGTGTTCGGTAATGGAACAGAAGGTACAGCCACCAAAGCAGCCGCGCATAATATTCACCGAAAAACGGATCATCTCATACGCAGGAATACGGGCATCACCATAACTCGGGTGTGGCACACGCTGATACGCGAAGCCAAACACCGAATCCATTTCATCGGTTTCCAATGGGATCGGCGGCGGGTTTACCCAGATTTCTTTACTGCCGTGCTTCTGAATCAGCGGCCGGGCGTTATACGGGTTAGATTCCTGATGCAGCACCCGGGACGCGTGTGCATACAAGGCGCTGTCGTTTTTCACCTTCTCAAAGGAAGGTAAGCGAACTGCTGTAGTATCCAGATCGTGCTCAATTTTGCGCTGCAGCGGCATCGGAATAATCTTCACCGGCATCACATCCGGGTCTGAATCGCTATCGGCCTGCCCTTGCTGGTCAGAAGCACAGCTGTCGCTGTTGGCTTCTTTCATTTCATACGGGTTCGGCAGCTGATCAATTTGCCCTGGCCAATCAATACGGGACGAGTCAATTTCAGTCCAGCCATCCGGCGTCGCGTCACGCACAATGGTGGTACCACGCAGATCGGTAATGGTATCGACCGGCTCGCCTGCGGATAAACGGTGAGTTAATTCAACAATCGCCCGCTCTGCATTGCCGTACAACAGAATATCGGCACCGGAATCGATCAATACCGAACGGCGCACCTGATTCGACCAATAATCGTATTGGGCAATACGGCGCAAACTGGCTTCGATACCACCAATAACAATCGGCACATCTTTATAGGCTTCGCGACATTTTTGCGAATACACAATCACCGCACGATCCGGACGCTTACCCGGCTCACCGTGAGGTGTATAGGCATCATCAGAGCGCACTTTTAAATCGGCGGTATAACGGTTGATCAGCGAGTCCATATTGCCCGCGGTCACACCAAAATAGAAATTCGGCTTACCCAGTGTCGTAAAGGCATTCGGGTCGTTCCAATCGGGTTGAGCAATAATACCCACCCGGAAGCCCTGAGATTCAAGCATCCGCCCCATCACCGCCATACCAAAGCTGGGGTGATCGACATAAGCATCTCCCGTCACCAGAATCACATCACAGCTGTCCCAGCCAAGTTCGTCCATTTCAGCACGCGACATGGGTAAAAAAGGCGCCGTGCCAAAACATTCGGCCCAATAGGGATAGTTAGAAAACAGATGCTTCTGCGCTTCGGTCATGAGAAAAACTAATAATCATCAGAAAGGTTCTGCATTCTCCCAAAATTCCCTCTTTGGCAAAAGCAGCGTCTTAAGAAAAAGTGCAAAAAGTCGGGTAAAACCCGCATTAACCCTAGCCTTAGAAAGGTCTTAACCGGGTTTTAACTGGCTGTCAGTCGAAGTCATTCTCATTTAAATCATCCAAATCCGACTGACTTCGACGACGAAGCACAACATTACAAAGTTAACATTACCTATTGACCTTGGTTTAATGATTGCAGGCTGACTACCAGCCATAGATGATGCCCACCAATAACCGTGATGCCGTACCCATAAATCTATGAAACCAACCAATACTGCTTCAGGCGCTGCAATTAAAGGCAGCGTTACTAAAATTATGCTGGTTGATGACCAGCCCGGGCGTGCCGCCATGTTAGAACAGGCACTGACCGATGCCGGCTGCGAAGTGATTGCCCGACTGGAAAGTGCTCAGGGGCTGATTAAACAGGTCGAAGAGAATCAGCCGGATGTGATCTTTATTGATATTGAAAGCCCTGACCGGGACATGCTGGAACATATGAGCATTCTTAATCAGCATAACCCCAAGCCAGTGATCATGTTCAGCGATGAAGACGATTCCGACACAATCGAAAAAGCCATGCGCGCCGGAGTCAGCGCCTATGTGGTTGATGGCCTGCAGGCCGGACGCATCAAATCCATTATGGATGTTGCCGTTGCCCGCTTCCGTGAATTCCAGGCATTAAAAAGTGAACTGGAAAAAACCCGCAACCAGCTGGCTGACCGCCGTATCCTCGATGAGGCCAAATCCCTGCTGATGAAGCAAAAGAACATGACCGAAGAAGAGGCTTACCACGCTATCCGTAAGATGGCGATGGATCGTAGCCAACGCATGGTAGATGTCGCGAAGAACATTATTTCCGTGATGAATCTGCTGAGTAACTGAGTATTTCCTTATGACAACACCACAGCAAACAACACAACAAGCATCTGCATTGGAAAAAGACAAGCTGACGCTGGGCTATATGCCTCTGACCGATGCCCTGCCATTAATTGCGGCACAGGAAATGGGTTACTTTCGCCACGCCGGGCTCAACGTCACGCTGCAGCAGGAAGTTTCCTGGGCCAACATCCGCGATAAAGTGATTGTTGGTCATTTTGATGCGGCACAAATGCTGGCCCCCATGTTATTAGCCACGCACCTGGGTATTGGCTGCCTGAGAAAACCCATGCAGGCACCGATGTCACTGGCATTAAATGGTAACGCTCTGACCGTCTCAAACACCCTGGCTGAAACGCTGGCGGTGGATGATATTGCCTCTTCCTCGGCACAACAGCTGGGCCAGCAGTTAGCAACATTGATTCAGCAACGCCAGCAAAACGAGCAGGAAAAGCTGGTCTTTGCCGTGGTCTTTCCTTTCTCCATTCACAATTTGCTAATGCGTGACTGGCTGGCTGATGCGGGAATTGACCCCGACAAAGACATTGAATTGCTGGTATTACCACCGTCACAAATGGTCGATCACCTGAAACTGCAACATATTGATGGTTTCTTCGCTGGCGCTCCCTGGAACAGCGTTGCTATTCAGCAAGGCGTTGGCCAATGCCTGATGCCGGCCACCAAACTCTGGCAACAGGCGCCGGATAAAGTACTGGGTGTCACTCAGAAATGGGCGCAGCAGCACCCGAATACACTCCAGGCGCTGATACACGCCATCAGCCAGGGAGCTCAGTGGTGCCATGAGCATCCGGAGAAAGCGGCAGAGCTGCTTGCTGAAGCGCTGGAGCAGCCCGCTGAAGCGTTATTGCCGGCTCTGACTGGTGAGTTCCGCTACAAACTCGGCGACTCCCCCGTCAGCATTCACAATATGCTGGTACTGGACCCGCTGCAGGCTGGCGACGCCAAAGTGGAGCACGGAGAGTGGTTCCTGCAACAGATGCAGCGTTGGGGCTGGATTCAGGCTGATACTGATATCAAACACGTTGCGCAGGAATGTTTTTCCAGCCGTTAACGCTTATCGCCTGAACAGCAAATAGAACCCGGCAATTGCCGGGTTTTGTTTTTCTGTCGCAAAAATAAAAGTGCGCGCTTTTATTAAATGCCCTGTCAGTTACCACCCCTCTGCAAAAACGCCTCACAATAAATCGAAAATCCGCACCAAAGAAGTTCATCATTAATTTGGGCTAGCCTGATTTGGTGCTCAAAAAGCACTCAACCGTTAATAAATCTGATTTTCCTGCTAAAAATGCCTGAGAAATCTGCCTTTTTTGAAATTGGCACACTCTTCGCTAAATCCAGATTATGTAGCCCAACGTTGGGTTCACTACTTTTTTTATTTCGGGTGTTCGCAGACGAACATTCAATATTGCAAAGGCGCTCACGACCTATTGGGGTTGTGGCGCTTTTTTTTTGGCTTAAAAAGGGGAAACACGATGCGAGGAATTAATTCACTGCGACGTAACCTGCTGAAAACAGCACTGGTGATTTCAACCGGGTTAGCGTCACTAACAACATCTTTTGTTGTTAGCGCAGGTGAGCCGGAAAAAACCGAGCTTAAATTTGGTTTTATTAAGCTAACCGATATGGCTCCTTTAGCCATCGCAAAAGAGCTGGGTTATTTCGAAGACGAAGGTCTGGAAGTTGAGCTGGAAGCACAAGCCAACTGGAAAGTACTTCTCAACGGTGTGATTGACGGTCAGTTAGATGGCGCACACATGCTGGCGGGCCAGCCGTTAGCCGCCACCATTGGTTTTGGTACCAAAGCTCACATCGTGACGCCATTCAGCATGGATTTAAACGGTAACGGCATCACGGTATCCAACGGTGTTTGGGATGAAATGAAAAAACTGGTACCGCATGAAAATGGTAAACCAGTTCACCCGATTAAAGCCGATTACCTGAAGCCAATCGTTGATAAATACAACGACGCGGGCAAGCCATTTAACATGGGCATGGTATTCCCGGTATCAACCCACAACTATGAACTGCGTTACTGGTTAGCAGCCGGTGGTATTCACCCAGGCTACTACGCGCCACACAAAGGCGATACCAAAGGCCAAATTGATGCGGATGCTTTCCTGTCGGTAACACCACCACCACAAATGCCTGCCACATTAGAAGCGGGCACCATTTACGGCTACTGCGTAGGCGAGCCTTGGAACCAGCAAGCTGTATTTAAAGGTATTGGTGTACCCGTTATTACTGACTACGAAATCTGGAAAAACAACCCAGAAAAAGTATTCGGTATGACTAAAGAATTCACCGAGAAATATCCAAACACGACGGTTGCTGTTGTAAAAGCCATGATCCGTGCTGCTCAATGGCTGGACGCTGACAACAATGCCAACCGTCCTGAAGCCGTGAAATATCTGTCTAAGCCTTACTACGTGGGTGCCGACTACGACGTTATTGCTAACTCAATGACCGGTACTTTTGAGTACGAAAAAGGCGACAAGCGTGAAATCCCTGATTTCAACGTATTCTTCCGTTACAACGCGACCTACCCATACTACTCAGATGCTATCTGGTACCTGACACAAATGCGTCGTTGGGGTCAGATTTCTGAAGCTAAAGATGACGCTTGGTACAAAAAGGTAGCTGCAGACGTATACCGTCCTGATATCTATGCCAAAGCTGCAAAAGCGCTGATTGAAGATGGTGAAGTAGAAGCTAAAGACTTCCCTGATTTCGCCACCGAAACCGGCTTCAAGCCACCACAACCCGACTTTATTGACGGTGTGGTATTCGATGGCAGCAAACCAACGGAATACATCAATAAATTCAAAATTGGTTTAGACGCTGACGAAGTTCTGTAACTGAAGCCCTCTAACTACAGCTTTGTAGTTACAGAAAATGAGGCTGAGCCCCGCTCAGCCTCACATTTAAAAACCATCAGAATATTTTGTTTAGTTTTTTGGAATTCCACATCAAACAAAACATTAAACAAAATATTTTAAACAGAGCCAAAGCGCTCTGAGTAATTGAAAAATCAGAGGTTGTTATTGCCATGAGCATGTCATCACTACTAAAAAATCCGATGCAGACGCTGTCTGACGGTTTAACCCCACCTGCCATTACCAAGCTGGTCAAAGCCATTAGCTTACCCATTGTTGGGCTTTGTATTTTCCTGATGCTCTGGCAAGTCGCAGCCAATAACATTGTCACATCGCTGGGTAACTTCCCTGGCCCGAGTGAAGTGGTTCAACAGTTCAGCAACCTGGTAGATGAACACAAGGAAGAACGTGCCAAAGTAGAACAAAAATACGAACGCCAACGCATTCGCAATGAAAAGAAATTGGCAAAAAACCCGGACGCCAATGTAAAGTGGCGCGAATATAAAAGTCGCATTACCTTTTTTGATCAAATCGCTACCAGCTTAGGTACGGTAATGGCCGGTTTTATTGTGGCCAGTTTAATTGCCATTCCAATTGGTATTGTGATTGGCCTGAGCGCAAATGCCTATGCAGCCATCAACCCGATTATTCAGACCTTAAAACCGGTTTCACCATTGGCCTGGTTGCCACTGGTAACCATGGTTGTTAGTGCTCTGTATGTATCCGATGACCCTACCGTTTCTAAATCATTCTTAGTATCTATGTTTACCGTATCTCTGTGCTGCTTATGGCCAACCATGATCAACACGGCGGTCGGTGTTGCCGGTGTACCAAAAGATTTAAACAACGTAAGCCAGGTACTACGCCTGAGCTGGTTCACTCACGTACGTAAAATTGTTATTCCAGCAGCGATTCCGATGATTTTCACTGGCTTACGTTTATCTATTGGTATTGCCTGGATGGTATTAATCGCGGCAGAAATGCTGGCGCAAAACCCGGGCTTAGGTAAGTTCGTATGGGACGAATTCCAGAATGGTAGCTCCAACTCACTGGGTCGAATCATGGTTGCGATTTTAGTGATTGGCTTTATTGGATTCTTACTGGACCGTGCCATGCTGACCATTCAAAAATGGGTAAATTGGGATAAGTCAGCGGTCGTTCGTTAATTGCAGTTGTTCGTTAATTAATCGTGCACAACGGCCAGTTACATACAGAATTTCGGAGATAAATTATGAGCTTTTTAGAAATTTCCAAAACCAGCATTGAGTTCCCTACCCCCAAAGGCCCGTTTAAGGCACTGGATGGTGTTGACCTGAAGATTGATCAAGGTGAGTTTGTCTCACTGATTGGTCACTCCGGTTGCGGTAAGTCCACTGTATTAAATATTGTTGCGGGCTTATATCAAGCGACCGAAGGTGGTGTGATTCTGGAAGGAAAAGAAGTCACAGAGCCAGGGCCGGAGCGAGCCGTGGTGTTCCAGAACCACTCTCTTCTGCCATGGCTGACCGCTTACGAAAATGTCGAACTGGCGGTCAACGAAGTATTTAAAAACAGTAAATCTAAGGCTGAAAAGAAAGCCTGGATTGAGCACAACCTTGAGCTGGTGCATATGACACACGCCATGCACAAGCGTCCGGATGAAATCTCCGGCGGTATGAAGCAGCGTGTCGGGATTGCCCGGGCACTGGCGATGGAACCTCAGGTGTTATTAATGGATGAGCCTTTTGGTGCACTTGATGCCCTGACTCGTGCTCACCTGCAGGATTCCTTAATGGAAATCCAGAAAGACTTAAATAATACCGTCATCATGATTACTCACGATGTTGATGAAGCCGTATTGTTATCCGATCGCATTGTCATGATGACTAACGGCCCGGCGGCGACAGTTGGCGAGATTCTAAACATTGAGCTGGAACGCCCACGCAACCGCATCCAGCTGGCAGATGACCCGACGTATAACAGCTACCGTCAGCAGGTACTCAGTTTCTTATATGAAAAACAAAAAAAGGTTGAAGATATTCAATCAGCAAAAACAGAAAAAACTAAAACCGCGCGAAATAAAGTTGCTTAACCAGATCGTTAAAAAAACATAAATTCAGGAGAAGTTATGAACTCTATTAAAAAATCTGCACGCACCCTGGCGCCATCACTGTTGTCAGCGGCTGTTTTCACCGCCACTCTGGCAACGGCAGCCCAGGCTCAGGCCAACGAAGCAGCAGATGCGTTAACCGGCGGTAAAATTTTGAACGACTTCCGCTTACGTTATGAAACTAACGACACAGATGGCGGCGCTGATGCAGCAACGGCATTAACGTTACGTTCGCGCGTCGGTTATGAAACCGGTTCAATTGCAGGTTTCAAAGTATTAGCAGAACTGGAGGATATTCGTGCAATCGTTGATGAATATGCCCCTGAAGATCCTGATTATGATGTTGTTGCCGATCCGGAAAATACCGAATGGAACCGCGCACAAATCAGCTATGAGAAAGATGGTATTAATGCCACCCTGGGTCGCCAGCGTATTATTCTGGATAACGCACGCTTTATTGGTAATGTTGGCTGGCGTCAAAACGAAGTAACTTATGATGCTGCACGCCTGGGTTACAAAACTGACGAATTCACGGTTGATTACGCTTATATTGATCAGCGTAACTTCCTGAACTTTACCGACAACGATGTCAGCGACCACCTGCTGAATGCAAGCTACAGCGCACTGCCAGTTGGCAAAGTTGCGGGTTATGCCTACCTGCTGGAAAGCAAAGACGACACCATTGGTTATGACAAACTTGATACCTACGGTGCTTACCTGGATGGCAAACAAAAACTGGAATCATTGACGCTGATTTATCGTGCTGAGTTTGCAACACAAACTCGTGAAGTACCTTCCGGTGCAGAGTTTGATACCAGCTATATCTTGTTAGAAGGTGGCGTAAAGGTCGCAGGAATCACAGCAAAACTGGGTAATGAAATTAAAGGTTCCGATGATGGCGATGCCGGTTTTATCACACCTTATGGTACTAACCATAAATTTGGTGGTTGGGCAGATCGTTATTTAGGCACGCCGGGAATTGGTCTGGACGACAAATATATTTCAGTTGCCACCAAGGCTGGTCCGGTTAAGTTAGTAGCGGTTTATCACGACTATGAAGGTGTTGATGAAAGTGACGACCTGGGTAGTGAAATCAACTTATTAGCGGCTGGTAAAATTAATAAAACCTTCAGCGCTGGTATCAAGTATGCCAGCTTCTCAGAGGGCGACGTTGCTCCAGCTCTGAATGATACAGAAAAATTCTGGGCCTGGATTGGCGCAAAATTCTGATCATTTAATTATTTCCTTCCCTCGCCGGATCCGGGTTAACACCCGGCTTCCGGTATTTTTCGGAATTCCCGTCTGGAGCTTCACTATGCCTGTTGTGTCTGAAAAGTCTGGCAATCAATTAATTATTATTGGTAACGGCATGGCCAGTAATCGATTACTGGAAGAGCTGGGCACTCAACACCCATTTGATCAGATTCTGATTTTCAGCAACGAAGCAGTTGCTCACTATAATCGTATTATGCTTTCTCCGCTGTTAGCCGGAGAAACTACACTGACACAAATTACTCCTCATGATGAGGATTGGTATCAACAACGACGTGCTCGTATTTTGCTGAATACCGCCGTTGAAAACATTGATATTCAGACCAAAAAACTGCAAAGCAGTGGTGGTGAACACTATCACTTTTCACAGCTGGTGATTGCCACTGGCTCGCAATCCTTTATACCGAACCTCAGCGGTGCTGACAGCACTAACGTCAGCGGTTTTCGGGATATTCGCGATGTCGATCAATTACTCACTCGCCTGCCTGAATTAAAACAGGCCACGGTGATTGGTGGTGGTTTATTAGGGGTTGAAGCCGCCGTAGGCCTGAAAACACAAGGTGTAGACGTCACCCTGCTACACCGTAACCCGGTATTGATGAATCGCCAGCTGGATGCAGAAGGGTCAATATTATTAACCCAGGCCTTACAACAGCGAGGTGTCGATGTTCACACCGGAGCAACCGATATAGAGTTAATCTCGGATCAACAACAGGTATCTTCGGTCAGTTATCAGCACAACAACACTCGCATCAATATAGACACACAGGCGGTGATTTTTGCTACTGGCATTCAGCCGACAATCGGTATTGCTGAGAATAATGCCATCCTCTGTGATAAAGGAATCCTGGTGGATGAACGCATGCGTACCAGTGCCGATTCAATTTATGCACTGGGTGAGTGTTGTCAGTTTGAACAGTTTACCTATGGTTTGGTTGCGCCCATCTGGGATCAGGCTAAGGTACTGGCAGCGGAGCTGTTACAAGCGAACGCTTCACGTACAAACACTCAAGAAACTCTGGTTTACCGTGAACAACAACACCTGACTAAATTAAAGGTTTCAGGTCTCGACGTACACAGTGTCGGCGAGTTTAACGCTCTGGATGGCGATGATGTCCTGACACTACGAGACGATCACCAGGGTATCTATAAAAAAGTGATTCTGCGCAACAACACCCTGGCCGGCGCGCTTTGTATTGGCGAAGTAGCCGACAGCCAGTGGTATTTTGAGCTGATGCGGAATCAGACAGATATCCGCTCAATACGAGACGTTTTATTATTTGGAAAAGATTTCTGCGAGCCTCAGGTGGCCTGATTGTTTTTATCGCTGCAGAAGTTTCCAGGTTAACAACAACACTAATATCAATAAAACAATACTGGTACTTTTCCAGAATCTAACCGGGTTTCTTTCGATTAAAGGACGCTTATGTGCATGACGTAACAGCTGAGGATTCGGTTGTTTCAGGTCCTGAATAAACTCAGAATAGGCCGGATAACGCTTCTGCCAATTCGGGTGCGTACCTTTTTCCAGCGTCAGATCCAGCCATCGTGGTAAATCCGGGCGATGCTGGCGTAAAGAAATATAACGCCATTCTGACGTTGATTTAGGCGTACGACGATGCACATCATCCATTCGATAAGGGCTATGACCTGCGAGCATTTCGTACACAATTACGGCCAGTGAGAATAAATCACTCTGCACCCCTGCCTGCCCTGTCATCACATATTCAGGGGCAATGTATTGTACCGAACCCACCGGACAGTCTTCCTTGATACTGCCAGCTGATTCGGAGATTCCTCTGACCGAAACTGTGCCAAAATCAATTAACTTCACCTGGCCTTGTGGAGTAATCAGAATATTCTCCGGCTTAAGATCACGATGTACCATACCCAGACGCTGAAACGCCCGTAATCCACGGATTATCTGCTCGGTTATGTCACGCACCTGATCGAGCGATGGTTTGTCGGTGTCATGCAGCCACTGGCGTAATGACTGCCCTTCAATATATTCACATAAGTGGTATAAAAAACGACTGCCATCCCGAACCGGATATATTTTCATCACATTCGGATGATCAACCCGGTTTCCGACCCACTGCTCCCGGGAAAAACCATCCAGATAAACCAGATCATCACTAAAATTCTCAGACGGTGCTTTTAATACATAGTGCTTGCCGTCGTTGTTTTTCACACGGTACACATGACTGCGACTGCCTGAATACAGCACTTTTTCCACGCTGAGCTGATCAATTTTATGACCAACATCCAGCGCCGGTGGAATAACCCGTTGTGTCAGCTGGCGCTGTGCTTCTTCCATATCCGGTGCCGGCACTTGTTCAATACGAACCAGAAACAGGCTGCAGTTATCATCACTACCACGATCCAGCGCCGTGCCAACCAACTGCTGACAGGCTTTTTCAAACTGGTGTTGTTTGTCATCTGGCGTTAATTCGCTCAGGCACTGCTGAATATCAGCCGCAGACAAATATTCATGGGCGCCGTCTGTCGAAAAAACAAAATAGTCACCAGCCTGAATATCCACGCAGTGATAATCCACCTCCAGATAATTATCCATCCCCAGCGCCCGACTCAGAAAGGTTTTACCCCCCTTTTGTGGGTTCCCCTGAGCAATACAATGGTCACGGGTGAGTTGTTCAAATTCTGCCGCCGTTTCAGCCTTTTGCGGCCGATAACGATAAATCCGGCTATCACCGGCATGAAAAATATGAGCACTGGTTGATTTGGCAATTAAAGCACTGAAGGTTGTGACCAGGCTGTTATGACGCGCACTGGCTTGTTGTCCGTGATGAAATAACCAGGCATTTAATGATGACAGCACCTTGCCTGCGGATGTTTTGACATCCCAGCTGTCAGGGGTGCAGTAATAATCCTGCAAAAAATGCGTGACCGCGGTGGATGAAGCCAGCTGCGCCTGATCACTGCAACTTACACCGTCAGCAATACAAGCCCCAATGCCTTTGTATTTAGCCTGAGACAGGCCGGGCTGGTGCGCTGCGAAAGCATCCTGATTTTCGTCTTTAATGCCTGCGGTGGAGAACCCGCCAAAACTGACGGTTAACTGATCGCCCATGACTATTACCAGAAGAACCTGTTAGAGAAATACAACAAGCCTATCAGAATACTTTTTTAAAGCAGCAACAAGGATGTTGCGTGCCCATCATCAGCCCAGGGACGGGCTGTGTGATGGGTGCGGCTAAAAAGTATTCTGATAGGCTTGTTTGCTGTTCGAAGATAAATGGAAACATGCAGAATAAGTTACGCGTCATCCACACTTTTATAAATACGATGATATACGAAAAGCAGTTCTGGTGTTTGTTGGTCGGCCGTCTGCTGCAGGACGCAGCAGCCGAGCCTACAGGGACGTATTCACGGCGTGCCGAACAATAAATACCAGTACTGCTTTTATTTGCGGGAATAAATTAAGAAACCTTAATTAACTCAACCGAACCATCTTCATTGACTTCCGCCATATGACCTTTAGGTTCTTCCATCGCCAACAGCGCAACAAAACCCACCACAGCCGTTGCCGCAATCACCAGGAAGAAGGTGGAATAATCAACCAAAGACAATACCGTCAGGTAAGTAACCGCACCAACGTTACCGTATGCACCCGTCATACCCGCAATTTGTCCGGTTAAACGACGCTTAATCAGAGGTACCGCGGCAAACACCGCCCCCTCTCCGGATTGTACAAAGAAAGAACAGGCCATCGCCGCAACCACTGCCAGCCACACCGGCCAGCTGCTGTCGACCAGCGACATAACGTAATAGCCCACCGCCAGACCCGCAGTCAGAATCAGCAAGGTGGATTTACGGCCAAATTTATCCGATAACCAGCCGCCGCCCGGGCGCGACATCAAATTCATAAAGGCGTACGCCGAAGCCACCATACCAGCCACAACCGGTGTCAGCTCAAAGGTTTCAGCAAAAAACAACGGCAGCATAGACACCACCGCCAGTTCAGAACCAAAGGTAGCAAAATACAACACATTCAGTACCGCAACCTGCTTAAATTTGTACTGATGAATTTCATCCACCGGCGCTTCAAAAACGTGCTTATTCACTTTCCAGACATGCGTTAATTCATACAGGAACAACAGCACCAAACCGACGTAACACAACAGCGCGGTGGTTTCTGACAGCAGGCTCACTCCTTGTGGCGACAATTTCCAGGTTAATAAAGCCAGAGCCGCGTACATCGGGATCTTCATAATCACCAAAAAGAAGAAATCGCCTTTACTGGTCACTTCTAACGCGCCGAGGTTTTTCGGGCGGAAATAGGTAGAGCCTTTTGGGGTATCTGAGACGTTAGCGTAATAAATAAAACTGAATAACAGGCTTAATACACCCGTCAGACCAATCGCATAACGCCAGCCATCATCGCCACCAAATGCCAGTGCGACAACCGGTAAAGTAAAGGCAGCCGCAGCAGAACCAAAATTACCCCAGCCGCCATAAATTCCTTCAGCAGTACCTAATTCATTAGCCGGGAACCATTCTGACACCATCCGGATACCAATCACAAAACCAGCACCAATAAAGCCCAGCATAAAGCGCGCGATAGCGGCTTGGGCAAAGTCATCGGCTAAAGCAAACATAAAACACGGAATCGAACAGATCGCCAGTAGCAATGAATAGACAATCCGTGGGCCGAAGCGGTCAGTCAGCATACCAATAATTACCCGCGCCGGAATTGTCAGGGCAACGTTCAGAATCAGCAGAGTTTTTACTTCTGATGGGGCCAGGCCAAGGCTTGAGGCAATGGCCTGTAACATAGGAGCATGGTTAAACCACACTAAAAAGGTAATAAAAAATGCCATCCAGCTCAGATGCAGGATTTTCATTTTGCCGCTGAAGACAAATAAATTAAATTTCTCGCTTGTCATGCCAAACCTTACTACAAACTTTTAATAATTTTTTATAAAACAAAGCGCTGACAGAATCAGCGCTTTGTCCATGTCGCGCTTATGCTTTTATCAGGCGGCTAATAGCACCTGATTATTCTCAACTTTCACTGAAAATGTTTTCAGACTGACTGAATCATCTTCCAGGCAAGCCCCGGTTTGCAGGTCAAAATGCTGCTTATACAGCGGCGATGCCACCACCAGCTGCTCACCAATTGAACCAATAATCCCGCGAGACAGGACATTCGCTTTACCAAATGGATCAAAGTTCGACACAGCAAACACCTGCTCGCCGTCACCAAAACGAAACAGTGCAACCTGCTCATTATTTAATGCTGCACACACGCCGGTATCCGGCGCAATGTCAGTTAATTCACACACAGTTACCCAATCAGACATAACGGGTCTCCATTATTTTTTATGTTCAGTTATTCTTTATCAGGAATAAACCCGGCTTATTCCACAGGGTTTAGCTCAATTAATTCGATTTTTTCGGCTTCGGTTGCCGGACGGCGCTGTCCACGCTCGCGTACGTAATACAAGCCCGCATCTTCTGCATCTGAATTAATAAAGTGCTTAAAGCGTTTCAGTTTTTCAGGGTTTTCGATGGTGGTTTTCCACTCACACTGATAAGTGCCAACCACTTTGGTCATGGCATCTTCCAGCTCGGCGTTAATTCCCAGGCTGTCTTCGATCACCACCTGCTTGAGGTAGTCAACGCCGCCTTCCATATTCTCCATCCATACCGAGGTGCGTTGCAGACGATCGGCGGTACGTACATAAAACATCAGTACGCGGTCGATATATTTGATCAGGGTTTCGTCATCCAGGTCGGTGGCGAATAAATCGGTATGGCGTGGGCGCATACCACCGTTACCACACACATACAGGTTCCAGCCATTTTCCGTAGCAATCACACCAATATCTTTACTTTGTGCTTCGGCACATTCACGGGTACAACCGGATACCGCAAATTTAATTTTGTGTGGCGAACGCAGGCCTTTGTAGCGATTTTCCAGCGCAATCGCCATCGACACAGAATCCAGTACACCGTAACGGCACCAGGTACTGCCCACACACGATTTCACAGTACGTAGTGACTTACCGTAGGCATGGCCGGTTTCAAACCCGGCGTCCACCAGCGTTTTCCAGATGTCCGGCAGCTCATGCAACTGCGCACCAAACAAGTCGATACGCTGACCGCCAGTAATTTTGGTGTACAGGTCGTATTCTTTAGCCACTTCACCCAGAACAATCAGTTTGTCAGGGGTAATTTCACCACCGGCAACCCGTGGCACAATCGAATAAGTGCCGTCTTTCTGCATATTGCCCAGGAAAATATCATTGGTGTCCTGCAGGCCAATATGCTCGTCTTTTAATACGTATTCATTTTCGAATGAAGCCAGAATGGAGCCGATGGTTGGCTTACAGATTTCACAACCGTGCCCTTTACCATGCTCAGCTAACACGTCTTTAAACGTGGTAAAGCCTTTTACCCGGATAATGTCGGCCAGCTCCTGACGTGAATAGGCGAAGTGCTCACACAGGTCGTTATTTACTTCCACACCCAGCGACGCCAGTTCAGCATCCATCACCTGTTTGGTCAATGCTGCACAACCGCCACAGCCGGTTGACGCTTTGGTAGCATCTTTAATGTCACCCATGGTGCAGCAACCACCCTGCACGGCGGCGGCAATATCGCCCTTGGTAACATCAAAGCAAGAACAGATTTGAGCGGTTTCCGGTAACGCTGCAACACCTAAACCTGCACCACCCTCTTCATCGCTACTGCCTGCCGGTAATAACAGAGCAGCCGGATCGCCCGGAATATCCATATCATTCAGTTTCAGCTGCAACAGGGAGCCATACGCTTCCACATCGCCCACCAACACAGCGCCCAGCAGTTTTTTACCATCGGCAGAAACAATCAAACGCTTGTAGACGTCGCTGACTTCATCTTTAAACACATACGACTGGCAGCCTTCACTATTGCCATGGGCATCACCAATAGAAGCCACATCAACACCCAGCAGCTTGAGCTTGGTCGACATATCCGCACCCTGGAATTCCAGACTGGATTCGCTATCGCTGTAGCAAGCCTGAATATGATTCATTGCCACTTTGGCCATCTGATAGCCCGGGGCTACCAAACCAAAAATCATATTTTCCCACAGGGCGCATTCACCAATGGCGTAGATATCCGGGTCGGATGTCTGACAGGCATTATTAATCACGATACCGCCGCGCTCGCCTATTTGAAGGTCAAACTGGCGAGCCAGTTCGTCTTGCGGACGAATCCCGGCAGAGAACAGAATCATATCGGTTTCAAGGAAGCTGCCATCAGCAAAATTCATGCGATAGCGACAGGTTTCACCGGCGACAATTTCCTGCGTATTTTTTTCGGTATGAACCGTAACGTCTAATTCTTCAATTTTTTTGCGTAATACCTCACCGCCACCGTTATCCAGCTGCACCGCCATCAAACGTGGGGCAAATTCCACCACATGAGTGTCCAGACCGGCTTGTTTTAAAGCGTTAGCCGCTTCAAGCCCTAACAGACCACCACCAACAACAACACCCACTTTGCTTTGTGCGGCGGAGGCTGAAATGGCTTCTAAATCTTCAATAGTACGGTAGACCAGACAATGCTCCTGATCTTTACCCGGAATCGGCGGAACAAAAGGATAAGAACCGGTGGCTAACACCAGTTTGTCATAAGCTTCAACATTGCCATTGGCCGTGGTAATGGTTTTAGCGCTGCTATCAATCGCCACCACCTTGTCATTTAGCAGATAACGAATGTTGTTTTGCTGATATTCACTCTCAGATGTCAGGGATAAATCGTCAGCTGTCGCACCGGAAAAATACTTACTGAGTTGAACCCGGTCATAAGCGAGGCGCGGTTCTTCAGAGAAGGTAATCAGTTCATAATCGGATGCGTTTTCAGAAGCGGCCAGATTTGCCAGAAATTGGTGACCAACCATGCCGTTGCCCACAACGATAATACGTTTTGGGGTGGAAGGGCTTACGTGCGGTAATGTGCTCATAATGAACTCTCTCTATCTGCTCATCGGTAATAATTCTCCTGTGATGCATCATTGCGCTGTCCCGCCCCACGCCGTTGTAGAGAAAGAAATCCATTAACCTTCAGCAAATTAAATGCCAATGTTTTCCATAGGGTTTTCGCCGCTTTTATTGCAGGCACTATAAAAAATAAAAACACTTAAGCTCTTTTCAGGTGCACAACAGTAAAAAACCGCACACTTAGCGTGCAAAAATAAAAGCCATCATCAACAATTCTGACAGAGTTGCAGCGAATGCCGGGATTGACCAATGATCCCGGATAAACCAGCAATAAAAGGATGAGAGAAAAGAAAGAAACTGACAGGATGTGTTTCGTCAGTACATTGCGTACAGACAAGTTCGCGCATTCGCCACTCTCAGGAGTGGCTTTTTTTAAGCACGTTTCAAGGTATAGGTTTCAGAGCCAATTAATCACCACGACTCACAATACAATTTCGCCCCTGAGCTTTCGCCTGATACAAACGTCGATCGGCAATATCAAGCATATTTTCGCTGTTCATACCGGCTTCCGCACTAACAATGCCCGCTGAAAAAGTATATTTAAAATCATCAAACGGGCTACTATCGAGTAAAAATGCAGCCACCCGCTGTACAATTTTTGTCGTGATATCCGGGCCGGTTTCAGTCAATACCAAAACAAATTCTTCACCACCCCAACGACAAATAATGTCGTCATCACGTAATACGGACTGCAAAGCCATCGAGAAATGTTTGATCACTTTATCTCCCATGGCATGTCCATAATTGTCATTGATGGATTTGAAATGATCGAGATCGAGCATCACCAGGCTGAGTGTATGACCGTAACGCTGGAAGCGAGCAACCCCGTCATCCAGGCGACGCAGTGTTTCGCGACGATTCAGCAAGCCGGTTAATGGGTCACGAGTCACCAGATTACGAACCGTTCGCCCACGACGGATACGTGACTCTACCGCCGCCAGCAAGTCCGCAGATTTAACCGGCTTGGTCAAAAAGGTATCCGCCCCGGTACACAAAGCACGCAACTGATGTTCAGAGCTCATTTCACAAGAGAGAAACACAATCGGCACAGAAATCAGATTACTCATTTGACGAATAATCCCAGCCAGCTCCTGTCCACTGATATCCGGCATATACAAATCCAACAGAATCAGATCCGGAATATGATGCTGCAGGTATGGCATCAGGTCTTTCATCGGCGAAGTGATGGTTTCAGTCACAAAACCGGCTTCACGCAATACCGAAGAATAATAGTCAGCTACCGATCGCTGGTCATCAACCACCAATACCTGATAAGGGTCGCGCTCAAAACGCTCACTTAACGCATTTAATTCAGTAATAATGGCATGTGTATCAAACGGGGCCGTAAAAAACGATTGCCCTCCCATGCGTACCGCAGTCGCACGGATTTCAAGGTTATCTTCTGAGCTTAGTGCAATCACAGGCCATTGCTTATTACTGTCAGCAAGGTCAATCAACCATTGGTGCTGCTTCTCTGAAATAACATCCATATTAATGATAACAGCAAACGTATTGGCTTCTTCTCGAGCCAGTAGATGAGAGATCGAGTCAACTATTTTGGCCCGATAGCCTGTCTGAGCAATATTTTCAGCCAGTGCCTCGGTATAATCATTACGCCCCAGCAGCAATACATGCAGAGGCTCCCCCTTCACATACTCATGAATCTTACGGTGTAATAAAGAGACACCATCAGAAGCACCCAACGATACGGCTGTGGAGGCTGGCTTGGTCATCAATGCACTCGTCTTAATCAAATCAATAAATTCAGTCTAGCACCCAATAAAAAGTCTGAGCGTCTATCTTTATTTTAATTTGCACCAGCAACGCATTATCACAACAACCGCACCATCAAGGGTCAAACCCAGCATTTCAACCAACCAAAATAGTGCATTTTTCGCATAAATGGGTCTAAAACCTCTGGAAATGCTATGAAAAACGCACACTGTCAGTTTTGGCATTGAATTTGAAAGCAATTAAACGTAACTCCTCGGGCAGCGATCAGAGCCATCAGGGGTTAGCTCTGACAGCACCACCGCAGGTGTTATCTTTTATGTTGTGTAAATAGTCTGTTACCCCTCCGGTTCAGACTCCGAGCGTTGGCGCTCACAGGTTCATCCTGTGAGCGCTTTTTTTTGGAAATTTTTCGGTAGCTTTGGATAGAACAATGAGCCAAATGATTCAGCAAACTCAAACCACCTGCCCGTACTGTGGTGTCGGTTGTGGAGTGGATGCCCGTCAACTGAATGGTGAACTGTTACCCGTCGCCGGAACACAAACACATCCGGCCAATTTCGGGCGTTTGTGCGTTAAAGGTTCAAACCTGCATGACACACTGGATCATAATGGTCGCTTGCTGACACCTCTGATGTCGGGCAACCCAACATCATGGGATAAAGCGCTCAACCTGATCGCGGATAAAATTCAGCAGGTGCTTAATAGTCATGGCCCTGATGCCATTGGTTTTTATGGTTCAGGTCAACTCCTCACCGAAGACTATTATGTTGCCAACAAGCTGATGAAGGGCTTTATCGGCAGTGCCAACATAGACACCAATTCACGCTTGTGTATGGCCTCGGCCGTTGCCGGTTACAAACGCGCCTTTGGCAGTGATACCGTCCCTGGCTGTTACGAAGATCTGGAAAAAACCGACTTATTGTTGCTGGTCGGCAGCAATACGGCCTGGGCACACCCGATTATTTTCCAACGCATCAGTCAGGCAAAAAAGAACAACCCGGATATGAAAGTGGTGGTCATTGATCCACGTCGCACCGCCACTTGTGATATTGCCGATTTACATCTGGCGCTAAAACCCGGCTCAGATGGCTTCTTGTTCAATGCGCTTTTAGCCTACCTGGCAAATCACAACGCGTTGGATCACACCTTTATCGAGCAACATACCGAAGGTTTTGAAGAGGCATTAACTCAGGCCCAGCAGCAGTGTTCTGATCTGGAAGCCGTTGCACAACAATGTGACCTGCCACGGGCCGATCTGGAAACCTGTTTTGAGTGGTTCGCCAATAGCCCAACCGCGGTGACCGCTTATTCGATGGGCATTAACCAAAGTGCTACCGGAACGGATAAAGCCAATGCCATCATCAATGTACACCTGGCAACCGGTAAGATTGGTAAGCCGGGCAGCTGCCCGTTTTCGATTACAGGTCAACCCAATGCCATGGGGGGCCGCGAAGTGGGTGGACTGGCCAATCAGTTAGCCGCTCATATGGATTTTGCCGCGGCTGATCGCGAACGAGTGAAACGTTTCTGGAATGCTCCGGGTGTCGCGGAAAAACCCGGATTAAAAGCCATCGACCTGTTTAAAGCCGCCGAAAAAGGCGACATTAAATTCCTTTGGATCATGTCCACCAACCCGGTGGTTTCGATGCCGGATGCCGACCTGATTAAACGCGCGCTGAAAAAAGTCGAGCTGGTCGTTGTTTCAGACTGCATGGCCGATACCGATACCGCCGCCTTTGCCCACGTCTTGTTACCGGCCGCCAGCTGGGGCGAAAAAAACGGCACCGTCACCAACTCCGAACGCCGGATTTCCCGCCAACGTGGCTTTTTACCCAGCCCGGGCGAAGCCAAACCGGACTGGTGGATGCTCGCTCAAGTGGCACAACGCTTAGGGTTCAGTGAACAGTTTGACTACCAGAAGCCCTATGACGTCTTTATTGAGCATGCTCGCTTGTCGGCCTTTGAAAATGGCGGCAGCCGGGATTTTGATTTATCTGGCCTGGCCGATATGAATGAAGCTCAGTTTGAAGCGCTAGCTCCGATTCAATGGCCGGTCAACAACACCTTCCCACAAGGTCGTGCCCGCTTTTATGACGATGGTTATTTCTACACGCTTTCGGGAAAAGCACGTTTTGTCAGCAACGCAGCCATCATGCCGGTGCGGGTAGATCAGCCCGGTTTACTGAATATGAATACCGGCCGGATTCGTGACCACTGGCACACCATGACCCGTACTGGTAAGGCTGGCAAGCTGGCACAACACATTGCTGAGCCCTTTGTCGACATTCATCCTCAGGATGCTGAAAACCTGGGAATTAAGGACAAACAACTGGTTGTGGTTCGCAGCGAACTGAACGAAATTCTGGTTAAGGCACAACTGACCGATGCTCAGAAACGCGGCGAAGTGTTCGTCCCAATGCATTGGACTGAGCGTTACAGCAAACAAGCACGTATGGGCAGCCTGATTAATTCCGATCATGACCCGGTTTCAGGCCAGCCTGAATTAAAAGTGACCGATGTGATGTTGTCCCCCGCCGAGCTGGATTGGCAGGGTTTTATTCTGAGTAAGCAGGACCTATTTGCATCCGACAAAGTCACACAACGCCGTCCTCTGGACTGTGAATACTGGACCGTCGGCAAAACCGACACTGGTTACTTTTATAATATCGCAGGCAGTGGTGCCGGAATGGACATCCTGACCGAGATTAAACAACGGCTGACATCGGATACAGAATGCCAATGGGTGTGTCTGGATGATGCAAACAAAGGCCATCATCGTTGGGCCTGTATTGCCAACAACCAACTGCAAGCGGTGATGTTTTTACATGATATTCAACAGCCACTGACACTGAACCAGACCTGGCTGATCGAACAATTTAACCAGCCAGAACTCGACCGAAACACACGCCTGGCGCTGTTAACAGGCAAACCACCAGGCCAAAAAGAAGACCCGGGCGCCATTGTTTGCTCCTGTTTCCAGGTGGGTGAACGCGCGATTCAAAAAGCCATTGCCGAAGGTGCAAGCAGTGCTGCCGAATTAGGCGAAAAACTGCTGTGTGGTACCAACTGTGGCTCCTGCATTCCAGAGCTGACCGCCATGATTAAATCCTATACGCCAGCACAAGCACAAGCACATGAGCTGGCGACCGAGTTAAGTGAATCCTGATATGAAAAATCAACCAAATAATCAGTCATACGGTACCGTCTTTTTAGTGGGTGCAGGCCCGGGCGACCCAGAGTTATTAACTCTGAAAGCCATGAAAGCCATTAGCCAGGCCGACTGTGTGTTGTACGATGCTCTGATCTCAGAAGAGATTCTGGAGTTAATTCCCCAGCAATGCACCCGCATTCATGTCGGTAAGCGTTGTGGCGAACACAAAATGGGGCAAGCGGATATTCAGACCCTGCTGGTTTCCTGCGCTAAAAAATATCAACGCGTCGTACGTCTGAAAGGCGGCGATCCGTTTATTTTTGGCCGTGGTGGTGAAGAGCTGCAATACCTGCAACAACGTGGCATCAATACCGAGGTTGTACCCGGTATTTCGGCAGCGGTCGGCTGTGCCGCAGCCGCGCAAATTCCCCTGACACATCGCCACTTAGGCAACGCGTTGTTAATGCAGAGTGGTCATAGTCAATACGGTGATTTTGAGCTGGCCGACAACCCAACCCGGGTGTTTTATATGGGGCGCAAACACGCCGGAGCCATCAGTGCGAATCTGCTTAATCAAGGGCTGGACGAACACACGCCGGTCGCGTTAATTGTGAATGGCACGTTAAAAAACCAGCAGGTCTTCAGCGGCACTTTAATTGAATTGCCGGATCTGGCAAAAAAATATCAGGGTGACGGGCCAATGATGATGATTGTGGGTGAGGTTACTTCGTTTGCACTGGCAAGCGCTCAATCAAGCCACGCACACCATCAAGACTCAAACCATCAAGATAGGCAGAACAGTCAACGCCAGCAGCGTGTTGCCTGATCAAAATTTCTGAAAAATTAACATGCGGTTATTAGCAGGCATCGCAATGTCTTTGATTAACCGCAGTTTTTCTTTGCGGGCAGTCAGAATAATCTGCTCAAAGTCCTTAATACCAGAATCCGGATCACGCTCGCGTAACCAGGCATCCAGCAGCTCGTTGCCATCACTGGTGAACTGCCCTTCGTAATTAAACGGCCCATAAAACAAAGCCAAACCATCCTGAACCAGCACCCGGCCAATCCCGGCAAGCATGGCTCTGACGTGCGACCAGCCCACATAATGAACCACATTGGCACTGAATACCGCATCCACTTGTTTGACCGGCCACAAGTCTTCCGTCACATCCAACACCAAGGGTGGCAAAAAGTTCTCATGACCCGAGTGTTCTCGCCAGGCATTAATATCCGGCAAACATTCACTGATTTCCGAAGGTTGCCATTTAATATGCGGGATCTGACTGGTCATATAATGTGCGTGTTGGCCGGTACCACTGCCGATTTCCAGCACCACCGCGTGCTCTGGCAACTCTTGCAGCAACACATCCGCAATGGGCTTTTGGTTACGCAAACAAGAAGGCGCAACCGGCAAATCAGAGCTTTCACCAGTGTCGTACGGAGGATTCTGTTGCAGGTTGTGGGTTGTCACCATACAGCGACTCTCTTTAATTGACCGTTCACACAAACGCGAGTATCGCATAGCAATGTGACAGCACAAGAGGACAATAAGAAAAATTGCCGCCATCGGCCATAACCATTAAAATCTGGCGCTTTCTAAACAGATACTATGGGCACAGACGACGCATGCGCGCTACTCAATTCCTGATTGCAACCGAAAAAGAAACTCCGGCTGATGCCGTGGTCATCAGTCATAAACTGATGCTGCGCTCCGGCATGATCCGCAAACTGGCGGCTGGCCTGTATAACTGGATGCCACTGGGCCTGCGAACGCTGCGCAAAGTTGAAGCCATTGTGCGTGAAGAAATGAATCGCTCCGGCGCGATGGAAGTATTAATGCCCGCCGTTCAGCCTGCAGAATTGTGGGAAGAAACCGGCCGCTGGTATCAGTACGGTGGTGAGTTATTGCGCTTAAAAGATCGCCACAACCGTGATTTCTGTGTGGGCCCAACTCACGAAGAAGTCATTACCGACTTAGCCCGTAACAACATCAGCAGCTACAAACAGCTACCGCTGAACATGTACCAGATTCAGACCAAATTCCGTGACGAAACCCGTCCACGTTTTGGTGTCATGCGCTCGCGTGAATTCATCATGAAAGATGCCTACTCCTTTCATAGCAGCGCTGAGTGCCTGGAAAACACCTACCAGATTATGCACGACACCTACTCGCGCATCTTTACTCGTCTAGGCCTGGACTTCCGCCCGGTATGGGCAGATACAGGCTCAATTGGTGGCGCTAAATCGCATGAATTCCACGTACTGGCCGAATCTGGCGAAGACGATATCGCGTTCTCGAATGCCAGTGATTACGCTGCAAACGTTGAGCTGGCCGAAGCACTGGCACCTGCCGGGGATCGTGCAGCTGCGACTGAAGACATGCGCGAAGTGGATACGCCTGATGCCAAAACCATCGATGAACTGGTTGAGCAGTTTGGTTTGGCCATCGAAAAAACCATCAAAACGCTGATTGTCCGTGGTGAAGCCGATGAAGATGGCAACCAGGCTCTGATCGCCCTGCTGGTGCGTGGCGACCACGAATTAAACGAAATTAAAGCCGAAAAGCTGGATGGCGTTGCCAGCCCGCTGCAATTTGCCACCGAAGAAGACATTCGTGCAGCCATTGGCGCAGGCCCAGGCTCTTTAGGCCCGGTCGGCCTGACGCTGCGTATTGTGGCTGATCGTGCCGTTGCCCACTGCTCTGACTTTGGTGCTGGCGCTAATAGCGATGGCAAACACCTGTTTGGCATCAACTGGGAACGTGATTTACCCCTGCCGGAAGTGGCTGATCTGCGTAATGTTGTTGCGGGCGATCCAAGCCCATGCGGTAACGGCACACTGGAAATCAAACGTGGCATCGAAGTGGGCCATATCTTCCAGTTAGGCACAAAATATTCTGAAGCCCTGAAAGCCACAGTATTGAACGAAAACGGCAAAGATCAGACGATGATCATGGGTTGTTACGGCATTGGCGTCAGCCGTGTTGTCGCTGCCGCCATCGAACAAAACAACGATGACAACGGCATTATCTGGCCGGATGCTATTGCTCCCTTCCACGTTGGTATTGTACCGATGAACCTGCATCGCTCTGAAGCGGTTCAACAAGCAACAGAGAAGCTGTACAACGAGCTGACCGAAGCTGGCTTTGAGGTATATCTGGACGACCGCGATAAGAAAACCAGCCCGGGCGTTAAGTTTGCTGATATGGAACTGATGGGCATTCCACATCGAATCGTTATTTCTGATCGTGGTTTAGAAGCCGGTACGCTGGAATACAAAGCGCGCCGCTCAGACTATAAGCAGGATATTGAAGCGGGTTCAGTGGTTGAGTTCCTGAAAGAGAATATCAAACTTTAATAACGCTACCGGCGTTGCTATAACACGTTGTTATCAACGCAAACAAAGAGAAGCACTGATGAAACCGAAGATTAACGATCCTGTTCTTTTTAAATCGGTTTTATCGGTGCTTTTTTTTACTCTCTTCTCTATAAGTTCACCATCGCTCGCTCAATCAGGCGAGAAACCTGTCATTGATAACGAGCTGCGCAGCGCCCTGCTAAATGCCGTTAACGATGCCACCTCGTTTGAAGATCAGTTTGCCGCTCAGGTTTGGCTAGTTGATATGTCGGGCCGTTTAAAGCGTTATATGAAAGACGATAAAACGCGTCTGGATTTTTTACGCATGGTGCATCAAGAAGCCACGCGTGCGGACTTATCACCTGAGCTGGTGATGGCATTAATTCATGTAGAAAGTGCTTTTCAACGATTTGCTATTTCAGTAGTTGGTGCCCGAGGTTACATGCAGATCATGCCATTCTGGAAAAAAGAAATTGGCCGTGCCGATGACAATCTTATGGATACCCGCACAAACCTGCGTTATGGATGCACCATTCTCAAGCACTATTTAAAGCGCGAAAAAGGGGATTGGACCCGAGCACTGGCTCGCTACAACGGTAGCCTGGGACGCACGAAATACCCGGAAAAAGTGATGACCTTCTGGGAAAAATACTGGTTTATTGATCATAGTGGCTAGTGTCTATTAACCATATTCTGTTAATAGGTGCTAAACACAACAGCAACAATCATCTTCAACGCTAATAGCGTCAACAATATTTTAATACTCTGAATTAACTTATCGTTATTGGCTTTCAAGCGCAGCTTGGTGCCAATAAAAGAACCCAGCACTGAGCCTACAACCATAAAGGTTAACAGCCCGATTTCATCCAGAATATTAAACGCCAGCACACCATAAACCGGAATTTTTGCCAGATGGCTGATACTCATAAACAATGAACTGGTGGCGATAATTTCGTCTTTTGAACTCAGCTGCTTGGTTAACACAGATAATGACAAGGGCCCGGTAGCACCCACCACCAAGCCAAGCCCCGTTTGTAAAAAACCAATCAGGTAATAGTTTTCAAAGCGACTGATAAATCGTGAAAACGATTTACTCCATAAATTCAGTAATAAATACAGGCCAATTGCGGCGGGCACATAATCCATCGGCACGTTAATTAACACATAGCCAACCAGCACCATACCGATCACTGAGCCCACTAAAAAGCGGGGTAAAAACTCCCAGCGAACATAACCTAGTGAAAACACCATACGTGATGCATTACTGGCAAGCTGAGTTAATCCATGCACCGGAATAATGATACTGGCAGGCAAGAACATCGGCATAATGGCGATTAACAGCATGCCTCCACCAAAACCAATCACACCGGCAATGGCAGAAGTGATTAAGGCTATAATGCCAAGCAATAACTCAATTAACACAACCTACTCTCTTCAAAGACCACTTTTTTCAAAAACCAGTCACTCCAGCAAACAATTACTTTTATATCAGATCGGCGTTATTAACGAGCAATAAAAAACCCCAACTTGTTACCAAGTTGAGGTTTATTTAATGCGTTAAGAGGTCAGAAATTAAATAATTCCTTTCTCCTGCAGATCAGCAATCAAACTATCCAGTGATTCTTGATCCGCCGCCAGGCTGATATCAGCACCATCAGCACCACCGGCAACCAGAGCTACCAAACCAGCCGCTTTCAGCAGCTCAGCATTTTCAGCGTTTGCGATAGCGGATACACGACCCATTTCAAACAGGCGACGATCCAGTTGCAGTGCAACGTTTTCAGCATCAACAGAATTAATAGCAACCACGGCTGGCTTTTGGCCAAAGCGTGCGGCTTTTTCTTCTGCCGTTAATGGGCTGGCATCACCGTTGCCATCCTGAGCTTCGCCAACAATCATACCCGCACCAACGGTCACGTTGGTTAAGCGATCAATGACAATAAAAGCACCGGTTGCACGGTTCTTCTGGTAGGCATCAAACGCAACCGGCTTGGTTAAAGTCACTTCACACAGGCCAATTTCATTCAGGTTAATCTGGTCAGCATCGTGCTGTTCCATGGTGTTCACATCCACACGGTGGTGAACTTTAGAAACCGCACCCTGAGACATTTGTGACGCAAACTTAATATCGTACGCCTTACCCGGTACCAATGCGTCTTCTGCCATCCATACGATGTCTGCATTGATCTTACTGGTTACAACCGGCACGTCGTCGATATTAACCAGCATATCACCACGAGAAACGTCAATTTCGTCTTCCAGCGTGATCGTAACGGCCTGGTCGATAAAAGCTTCTTCGTGCTCGCCTTCATAGGTCACGATCGAGGCAACCGTGCTGGTTTTACGCGAAGGCAGCGCCATCACGCTATCGCCCTTACGAACAACACCCGACGCTACGGTGCCACAGAAACCACGGAAGTCCAGGTTTGGACGATTCACGTACTGAACCGGGAAGCGGAAGTTATCGACGTTTTTATCGGCCGAAATTTCAGCGGTTTCCAGGATTTCCATCAGCGTTTTATCGGTGTACCAGTTAGAACGCTCGGTACGGTTAACAATGTTGTCACCGTCGAGGGCAGAAATCGGCACACACTTGATGTCGCTCAGATTCAGGTTTTCAGCAAACTTAAGGTAATCGGCTTTGATTTCTTCGAAGCGCTCTTCGGAGAAGTCCAGCAGATCCATTTTGTTCACCGCAACCACAACGTGCTTAATACCCAGCAGAGAAGCGATGTACGAGTGACGTTTGGTTTGAGTCTGAACGCCGTAACGGGCATCAATCAGGATGATCGCCAGGTCACAGGTTGAGGCACCCGTCGCCATGTTGCGTGTGTACTGTTCGTGCCCTGGGGTGTCAGCAATGATGAACTTACGCTTCTCGGTAGAGAAATAACGGTAAGCCACGTCAATGGTAATACCCTGCTCACGTTCAGCAGCCAGGCCATCTACCAGCAATGCCAGGTCAATCTGATCACCCTGAGTACCGGACTTGGCAGAATCATTTTCAATCGCCGCCAGCTGATCTTCAAAGATCATCTTGGAATCGTATAACAGGCGTCCAATCAGTGTGGATTTACCGTCATCAACGTTACCGCAAGTCAGGAAACGCAGCAGTTCTTTGTTTTCGTGTTGCTTCAGATAACCCAGGATATCTTCTGCAATCAGGTTAGATTGGTGTGACATCAGAAGTACCCCTCTTGTTTTTTCTTCTCCATAGATGCCGACGAGTCGTGGTCAATCGCACGGCCCTGACGCTCCGACGTAGTGGTCAGCAACATTTCCTGAATAATTTCAGGTAAGGTGTTTGCTGTGGATTCCACCGCGCCAGTTAATGGATAACAACCCAGGGTACGGAAACGCACCATCTTATTCTCAGGCACTTCGCCTTCTTCTAACGGCATACGCTCGTCATCAACCATGATCAGCATGCCATCACGCTCAACCACAGGACGTTCTTCTGCCAGATACAGACCCGGAATATCAATGTTTTCCAGATAGATGTACTGCCAGATATCCAGTTCTGTCCAGTTAGATAGAGGGAATACTCGAATGGATTCGCCTTTGTTTACTTTGCCGTTGTAGATATTCCACAGCTCAGGACGCTGGTTTTTTGGGTCCCAACGGTGATTTTCGTCACGGAAAGAATACACACGCTCCTTGGCACGGGATTTTTCTTCATCACGACGTGCACCACCAAACGCGGCATCAAAACCCCACTTATCTAACGCTTGTTTCAGCGCCTGGGTTTTCATGATATCGGTGTGCTTGGAAGAGCCATGAGTAAACGGGCCAACGCCAGCCGCCAAACCTTCAGGGTTGGTATGAACCAGCAGCTCCATACCAATTTCTTTGGCCATTTTGTCGCGGAATTCAATCATTTCCTTAAACTTCCACGTGGTATCAACGTGCATCAGAGGAAATGGTGGTTTACCCGGATAAAAAGCCTTGCGGGCCAGGTGCAGCATCACTGCGGAATCTTTACCGACAGAATACAGCATTACTGGATTATCAAACTCAGCAGCGACTTCACGGATAATATGAATACTCTCCGCTTCCAGCTGCTTTAAATGCGTCAGGTTATAATCAGTCATGGTTGCTCTTTTTGCTCCCAAAATTTCCATAAAGGGGGATTTTTAACTGCGGCGACTATACCAAGATGATTGGCATATAAGAAGGTCATATAAATAACATTTAGATATATAGATATGGTACTTCTGGCGCGCTCATGCACATTAAAGCTTGATCACAATACTTAATACTGAGAGCTTAACGAAGCTTAACCGGACACTGAGAACATACCGATGACAGAAAAAACCGTGGCGATTCATCATGCAGACATTCAACTAGAAGCTCTCTTGCATCAAAACAGCACACAGCAACAACACAATGCAGGTCTGCTGATGTGCCATCCTCATCCTCTATTCGATGGCACCATGCACAACAAGGTTGTAACGACGGCAACCCGAACAGCGGCGCGCCTTGGAATGTCGACACTACGCTTCAACTTTCGTGGCGTCGGTGACAGTAATGGTGAGCATGACCACGGCAAAGGGGAAGTACAGGACGTATTAGCCGCCTTATCTTACGCCAGAGAAGAATTAGGCTGGCAAACCATTTTTCTCGGTGGCTTCTCATTTGGCGCAGGTATGGCTTGCCTGGCGGCATGTGAAAAGCCCGAGTGGTTGTCAGGTCTGTTTCTCGTAGCACCCGCCGTACACCACTTTGACGCACCAAACACCCTGCCTTATGAGTTCGAAACCCACGTATACATGGGTGATGCCGATGAAGTGGTACCTTTTGAGGAAGTGGATGATTGGGTTGCCCGAGTTGTACCTCAGCCTCACTGGGAAGTATTTTCGGATGGTGGACATTTCTTTCACGGACGTTTGACCGACTTCCAAAAGTCACTGAAACACGATATTGAAGCCCTGCTGTAAACATCGCCCCACTACAAATAGACGCCATTTTAAGGTAAATTGCGCCCCCATTTTGTTGAACTTATTCAAACCAAACCGCTGAAATCCGGAGTGTGCTGTGTCTACCCCTTGGGAACTCTATCAAGAAGACTTAAAACGTGATGACTTCTCTTACGATGCGGCACAGGAAATGGCCGTTAAACATCTGCAACGCCTGTACGATGATTTAGTCGCCGACTATGAAGCCAACAGAAACAAAGGCTTTATGTCGAAGCTGTTTACCAAAAAGAAGCAGAAAGAGCCCATCAAAGGCCTGTACTTCTGGGGTGGCGTTGGCCGCGGTAAAACCTATCTGGTGGATACTTTTTACGACGCACTGCCGTTTGAACGTAAAATGCGCACTCACTTCCACCGCTTTATGCAGCGTGTTCATGGTGATTTAACCAAACTTACCGGCGCTAAAAACCCACTGGAAACCGTTGCCGATCAGATTGCTGAAGAAGCGGTTGTGATCTGTTTTGACGAATTCTTTGTTTCTGATATCGGTGACGCCATGATTCTTGGTGGCCTGATGCAGGAATTATTCGCTCGTGGCGTCACGCTGGTCTCCACCTCCAATATCGTACCGGATGGTTTGTATAAAGATGGCTTACAGCGTGATCGTTTTATTCCGGCAATCAAACTGCTGAATAAATACACCGAAGTGGTTAACGTCGATAGTGGCGTGGATTACCGTTTACGGACACTGGAGCAAGCCGAACTGTATCACTTCCCGCTGGACGATAGTGCAGAAGCATCGCTGCAAAAAAGTTTCGACAGCCTGATACCTGACCCTAAACACGTTGAGAAAAACGTTAACGTTGAAATCCTAGGTCGAAATATCCCAGCCAAAGCTGTTTGCGACGACGTAGCCTGGTTTGAATTTGAAGGCTTGTGTGATGGACCCCGATCGCAGAACGATTACATCGAACTGGGCAAACTGTTCCACGCCATTCTGATTTCTAATGTGCCAGTGATGGGAACCAAAAATGACGACCTGGCTCGTCGTTATATCAACCTGATTGACGAATTCTACGACCGTGGCGTTAAAGTGATTATGTCGGCCGATGCACCGATTCATGAAATTTACGGCACCGGAAAATTAGAATTTGAGTTCCAACGTACAACCTCTCGTATGCTGGAAATGCAGTCACACGATTATTTAGCGCGCGAGCATAAGGCGGATTAAGCGTTTTCAGCGCAAGAGCAGAATAAGCAGCCATTGTGCTGCTTATTTTTTTCACGCCAACAAAAACAAGGGAAAAAGGAAACACCTGGCTGTATGACTCCTCGTAAGATATTTAACTTCAAACAAACACTTAGCAAACAGTTTCGTTTTGTCTTAATCATTGCAGCCGTTTTACTAAGTATTGAATTATTAAACCTGCTGACGTTACGCAGCTTGAATGTGCTGGCACTGATTCCTCGGGAAATAACACGACTGCCGTTGATTATAACAGCCCCCCTACTTCATAAAGACACTTGGCATTTTGCCTCGAATATTATTCCGTTTACGATTCTGTCTTTTCTGGCAATGCAATACGGTAAAAAAACCTATCTGACTGTACTGCTGAGCAGCACCCTTGCAACCGGCTTTGGTGTTTGGCTGTTTGCCCGGGGCATCCCACATATGGGTCTTAACGGTTTAGTTTATGCGTTGTTTGGCTTTTTATTGGTCAGCGGCATTCGTACTCGCCAGATCAAACACCTGGCAATCTCACTGATTACCTTATTAGGCTGGGGCGGACTGGTATTTGGTTTGTTACCGATTAATGCCTACATTTCATGGGAGAGTAACATTTTCGGTGTGTTAAGCGGCATTGCCTGCGCCATGATATTGCAGCAAATACCGATTAAAAATGTGACAGTAGAGATGTAATCAGAGAAGTAAACCTAAACATAAGTTGCGGCAGCTTGCTTCTCTGAAGGAGAACTATTTTTCAATCGCTTTTGTTAACTCAGCAATCACCTGTTTAATATCGCCAGCCTTGGTGTACAGTTCCATTTTTGCACCACCTACCCCGCGAATTTCTAATGAGGCTTTACGGGATAAAACCCCTAACAAGATAATTGCGACGGCAGCACCATATAAAAAAGGAATCTGCATTTGCTGTCCGGCAACTGCTGTTAAAATCCCCAAACCAACCATCACCAGATAACCGTAAGACGACGTCTTGCTGAACTCAGCAATTCGCTCCGGATTTACTGAAAACTGCATATCAACAAAAGTGTTACGCCCTTGATAGGTAACCAGTTCTATCGTTTTTAGGGCCTGATGATAACGCTGACTGATTTCATCCATGTCTTCTTCAACTTCAGTCACTGCGCCCGTGCTTGCAATCCGCCCTTCATCAACATGAATAAAGGCCAGAATAATCAGCGCCACCACCGTTACCGCAACGGCAATCGCCCCACCCTGATTCATCCACGCGAGAATCGTTGCAATGATGGCAGGCAAGCCAATAACCAGATAGACCCAGTTGCGTGTTTTCACTGAAGATACGGCAGCAATCTCATCCAGTACAAAATTATCTTTCTTGGTTTTAAACAACTCTCTTTTTTCAGGCTGAGGAGCTGATTGTATTTGGGGCGCTTGCTGCGTTTGAGGTATTTGTTGCAGCGGGTGTCCACAAGAAGGACAAGAAACAGCAGCGTCAGAAACCTGATTACTGCATTCCGGGCAGGAAACTAAGGGCATACTTCAACTTCTTTAGTCAGGGGTCATAAATGAGTCGAGATTAACAAGTATTCAACACCCTGTTATTGACTCAAGGCATATCAGGCGCATGATATCAGAAAATTCTAATATACCCATTGATAAATAGTCTAAATTTTATCGTCTACCTTCACCATTCCCCGGTTTTTTCAACCGAAAGCACGGAGAGTGATCTGTCCGGCAGAGCATATTGGCGCATCACAAACTCAATCTGCAGATTGTCGCAATTTTTCCCTAGACTGCCCGACTCCAGCGACACACAAACCTCTATCTGATAATGATGGTCTGCTAACTGCTTGATAATGTTATAGCTGGCTAACACCTCATCACCACCGGGGTAAGGAAAATTAGCCGCCATACAACCACGATAAGAATTACGCCCCAGATAAACCGCAGCGACTGAGTTATCACCATTCAATTCGGTCATTAGCTGAGCAAAACAACCAGCAGGAATCCGCTCTCCGTCACTGAAAAACTGACCACCAACCACCGTATAATCGGGTGTATTTTCAGCCAGCGAGGCAAATGGAAATGCCATCAGAAAGGTCATTAGAAATAAACGCATACAGTACCTGAGTTTAAGGATAGGTCATGAAAAAATAAAAAAGCAGCCCAATTGAGCTGCTTGTTCACCGCAGTGTTTCTTACTGCTTAGGTTTTCGCTTCTCGGCCGATTGACGCACCTTCTGACGTTTTTGCTGACGCACAAACTGTTCTTTTTCTTTACCAATTAAGCGCTTGGTGCGCTTACGCTCCAGACCAACCAGATCAGCAAGGTCATTTACTTCGCGCTGCTTTAATTCTACCCAGGTGCCAACCGGAATATTCGCAGGCATAAAAATACAGCCATAACGCACGCGTTTTAAGCGGCTGACTTCCACCCCCTGGCTTTCCCATAAACGACGCACTTCGCGGTTACGGCCTTCCATCACCACCACGTGATACCATTTGTTAGCGCCTTCACCATCGAAGAACTGAACATCGGTAAAACGGGCCGGGCCATCTTCCAGCATCACACCTTCTTTAAGCCGAGCAATCATGGCTTCATCTACGTCACCACGCACACGCACGGCGTATTCACGGTCCACTTCCGAAGACGGATGCATTAATTTGTTGGCCAAATCGCCATCGGTGGTAAACAACAATAAACCGCTGGTATTAATATCCAGACGACCAACATTAATCCAGCGCTCGTTTTTGGTTTTCGGCAAATGATCAAATACGGTTGGACGACCATCCGGATCATTGCGTGAGCACACTTCCCCCACGGGTTTGTTATAAGCCAGCACACGACGGGTACGACCCGCTTCTTCGAGCTTAACCGGACGGCCATTCACACGCACATCATCCAAACGATGTGCACGGTCGCCCAATTTCACTTTATCGCCGTTTACGGTAACCCGGCCTTCGGCAATTAAACGCTCGGCTTCACGACGTGAGGCAACACCTGCCAGGGCTAATAATTTTTGTACTCGTTCTCTCATAATATCTCTTCTTCTGAATTCGGTTGTCAGCTTTTATCCAAATAGGCTAGGGCCAGACGGCGATGACGAGTCTGAGTCGTCATCGCTTAATTCGTTTTCCTGAGCTTGCTTTTCTGCCTGTTCTTCAGCTAAAAGCGCTTTTTCAGCTTCAATTTCCTGCTGAATCAATAACTCTTCAGCTTCGGCTTCTAAGCGCTCCTGTTCGGCTTTTTCCTGTTCAAGCCGCTCTTGTTCCAGTTGCAGCTCTTCAAGCAATTCGCGCTCGGCCTGTTCTTCTGCTGCATCCATATCAGCATGATCATCAGACTCGACTACTTCAGGTTCAACTATCTCAGACTCGACCACCTCAGGCTCAAGTACCTCCGGCTCTGCATCCGCACTGGCGGCCGCCTGCTCTGCGGCAATTTCCTGCATAATGCGATCTTTAATGGCCTGCTGCTCAGCTAATAAACGTGCACGCTGAGCATCTTCCAGCGTCTTAGGCGTGTCAGCTACCGCTTCTGGCTCAGTAGCTTCTAACACCACAGCTTCAGGTAAAGTCGTTTCGGGGACAGGTAACTCTGATATCGCGGCATCTTGCTGCGCCATTAAGTCTTCTTGCTGCGCAACTAAATCGGATAAATCCCGATCTTTTTCGACGTTTTCTAAACGCTCCAGTAACTCACCAATATCACGTGGTTTTTCGGAGGCTGCTTCATCCTCATCGTCCGGGCGGGCAAAAACATTGGCTTCAACACGTTCAACAAGCGCTGCCGCTTTTGCCAGATCTTCTTCGGTAGCATCCAGCACACTGGCACCACGCTCTTCAACATCTTCATCCGAAACGAAGTCGTATTCTTTTGGTGTTTCTTTGCGGGCTTCAGCATCGTCACCAAATTCCAGCTTACGATTGGTGTCTTCCAGCTCGCGGATTTCCATCAGGCTTGGCAAGTCTTCCAGACTTTTTAAACCAAAATAATCGAGGAATTCTTTGGTGGTGGCGTACATTGCCGGGCGGCCCGGTACATCGCGATAGCCAACAATACGTACCCAGTCGCGTTCGATCAGGGTTTTCATCATTTGTGAACTCACGACAACACCACGCACATCTTCAATATCGCCCCGGGTAATGGGTTGGCGATAAGCAATCAGTGCCAGTGTTTCCAGTAAGGCGCGGGAATAGCGTTGGGGGCGTTCATCCCACAAGCGGCCAACCCAGGGGGCTACTTCGCTACGCACTTGCAAACGATAGCCACTGGCGACTTCGATCAATTCAATACCACGGCCTAACAGGTCGTGTTTGATCTCGGTCAGGGCTTGTTTCAGCTCGGTGCTTTTGGGTTGTTCGTGATGATCAAACAAGGTCTGCATACGTTCCAGCGACAGCGGCCCACCGGCAGCCATCAACGCAGCTTCAAGAATATTTTTTAATGCGGGCCTGCTCATAACAAAGCGTCCATAAAGAGTGTCTCACGACGGTCTTATTTAACGGTTGGCAAACGATGGTCTACCAAGCAAACAATCAACTAAGCAATTAAAGAATCAATCAACCAGCAGCGTCGTCTGCTTCATCCCGGATCTGGCGGTGTGGACTGATGGCTTCCCGGGTTTTTACATGAATGGTGCCAAACGTATCCTGCTGCACGATATCAATCAGGGATTCTTTCACCAGCTCCAGAATCGCCAGAAACGTGACAACAACGCCCAGTTTACCTTCTTTTGGCTCAAACAGAGAGCGAAAAGTGGTAAAGCTGCCGCCTTTTAAGCGCTCCAGCACATCCGTCATCCGCTCCCGGGTCGATAATTGCTCGCGCTGAATTTCATGATGCTCAAAACGCTCAGCACGGCGTAATACCGCGGCAAACGCCAGCATGATTTCTTTCATTTCCACTTCCGGGTGAATGCGCTCCTGAATCCGCTCCGGTGCATCCACCTCAGGCAGCCAGGTATCACGCTCAAGACGCGGTAACTCATCCAGATTTTCCGCAGCCGTTTTAAAGCGTTCGTATTCCTGCAAACGACGAATCAGCTCCGCTCGTGGGTCTTCTTCTTCCTCGTCACCGTTTTCGTTATTGCGCGGTAATAACATGCGACTTTTGATTTCGGCCAGCATCGCGGCCATCACCAGGTATTCTCCGGCAACCTCCAGCTGCATGGCTTTCATCATGTCGATGTATTCCAGATATTGCTCAACAATATCCGCGACGTTGATTTCAAGAATATCGAGGTTTTGTTTGCGAATCAGATACAGCAATAAATCCAGCGGCCCTTCAAACTGCTCCAGAATGACTTCTAACGCATCCGGTGGAATATACAGATCGAGCGGCAGCTGAGTCATGGGCTCACCCTGCACCAGAGCAAACGGCATTTCCTGTTGGCCTCTTTTTTCAGTGCCTGCTTGGCTGTCAGCAACGGCTTCGTCTGCCACCGACGAATCTGCCTCTGTTACGCTCTGGTCATTCATAATCTGATATTACGTCCTCTACAAATAATCCAGGCCCATGGCTTCACGCACAATTTCCAGCGTGTCACGCACTTCTTCCCGGGCTTTATCGGTGCCTTCAGCAATAATGCTGCGCACCAGATCTCGATTACTTTCGTATTGCTGAGCGCGCTCTCGAATCGGTTGCTGCTCAGCTATCACCGCATCAATGATAGGCTGTTTGCATTCCAGACAACCCCAGCCAGCACTGCGACATTGCTGCTGCACCCGTTCCTGTGTTGTTTCATCGGAATACGTCAGATGAAACTGCCATACCGGGCATTTATCCGGATTACCGGCATCGGTCAGGCGAATACGCGCCGGATCGGTAGGCATGGTACGAACTTTTTTCTCAATCTCGTCTGGCTCAGCCCGCAATGGAATCAGGTTGTCGTGAGACTTCGACATTTTCTGGCCATCTAAGCCAGGTAAGCGGGAAACATCGGATAACATTTCCATCGGTTCTGGCAGTATCGTTTTGCCCGTACCTTCGAGATAGCCCAGCAGTCGTTCACGGTCTGCCAGGGTTAAATTATTTTGTTCTTTGACCAGTGCCTGAGCGGTCGCTAACGCTTCAACATCGCCGTGACTCAGGTAAGTGCTGCGCAACTGGGAATATAAACCTGATACTTTTTTGCCCAGCTTTTTAATCGCCAGTTCAGCATTGGCTTCAAATCCGGCTTCCCGCCCGTACAAATGATTAAACCGACGAGACACTTCCCGCGCCAGTTCAATATGAGCCACCTGATCGGCGCCCACGGGTACCTGCCCGGCACGAAACGCCAGCATATCCGCGCTTTGTAATAACGGATAAGCAAGAAAACCCAGCGTACTGTTTTCACTGTCGCGCAGTTTTTCTTTCAGATCTTTGTAACTCGGCACCCGCTCCAGCCAGGCTTGTGGTGTGATCATCGATAACAACAAGTGCAGTTCAGCCAGCTCAGGAATGCGGCTTTGTACAAATAATGTCGTTGTGCCTGGGTTAACACCCGCTGCCAACCAATCAATAATCATATCCAGTGAGTGGCCGGCAATATCATTGCTGTTTTCGTAACGACTGCTGAGTGCGTGCCAGTCTGCGGCAAAGAAGAAACAATCGTACTCGTGTTGCAACTTCACCCAGTTTTTCAGAACACCATGATAATGGCCTAAGTGGAGACGACCGGTTGGTCGCATTCCGGATAACACCCGCCTCTGCGGGTCAACAGAACTCAATGCCTGTTCCTCATCGTTATAAACATGGCGCTAGTTTACCTCGCCAGACAAGACGAGCATAGTATTTCAAAGATGGGCATAGTATTTCAAAGACGAGCACAGTATCTAAAGATAAGCACTATGACTGTTAATATGACAACCGCTAATATGACAATCGCCCACCATTATGGTACAAACGTGCAACTATAACTCCAATAAGATGATGAAAACGGCTGCACACGGCACATAAAAAGACCTGCGGAAGGCCTGTGTTAAAGCAAACGTTTCGGATGACTTCATGAATGACCTCTATTTTCAATCTCTGGACAACAGCCTCAAACAAGCTGGCATTCATTACCCGTCACTGATTATTGATAAACAGCGACTGGATCAGAATATCGACCATCTGCTGCAGGTGACCAATCAGGGCTATCAGTTACGCATTGTGGCTAAATCGCTGCCATCCGTACCTATGCTGCGTTATATCATGCGCCGTACCGGCACCAACCGTTTAATGAGCTTTCATCTGCCCTTTCTGATCCATCTGATTCAGGAAATTCCGGAAGCCGATGTATTGTTAGGTAAACCAATGCCGATCAGCGCGGTTCAGGCTTTTTATAACTGGAAGCAAACGTCCCTCAGCAGTTTCAATGACAGCCAGCAACTGCAATGGCTGGTCGATTCATTAGAACGCCTGCAGGAATATCAGAATTTTGCCCAACGCCAGCAGATCACCATGCAAATCAACCTTGAGATTAATATTGGCCTTAACCGAGGTGGTTTCAGTGATGAAAGTGAATTTGATCAGGCGTTGGCTTTATTGAAAAAAAGCCGCCACCTCAAGCTCAGTGGCCTCATGGGTTATGAAGCCCACATCACCAAAATTCCAGGCTTTTTAGGCGGTCATCGCAAAGCATTTAAACAAGCGATGACGACCTATCAACAACGCATCCAACAAATCGAAGCCGTGTTTGGTGAAGAAACAACCAGCCAGCTCTGTCTGAATGGCGCCGGCAGTTCAACCTATCCACTGTATGAGCAGGCTGCCCGACAAAAAACACCCGTTATTAATGAAATTGCCACTGCTTCAGCACTGGTTAAACCAACTGACTTTGATGTATTTACCCTGCAGCATCATGCCCCGGCCTGCTTTATTGCCGCACCCATATTAAAAGACATCGACGCACCGGAAATCCCAATGGCCTCCGGCTTAACCAAGCTGCTGCGATTATTCGGTAAAGCCCCCAAACGAGGTGTCTTTATTTATGGCGGCAACTGGTTAGCCAGCCCATGTTATCCCGATGAAGCCAAACACTCTGAATTATTGGGTCATTCCAGCAATCAGGAATTGTACCAGGTGCCACTTAACAGCCCGGTAAAGCGTGATGACTTTTTGTTTTTCCGGCCGTCTCAAAGTGAGGCCGTTTTCCTGCAGTTCGGCGAGTTACTGTTATTAGACGAAGGAAAAATCAAACAGCATTGGCCGGTGTTCCAATACCCAATTGATTCTTTGCCAGAAGCTGTACCTCTGTCTCAGTCAGAAACAGGCTCTCAATCGAGAACAAATATTAAACCGTCTCAAAAAATACTATAAAAAAGGAACATCACCTTGTCTGTTATTGTTGCCGCAATTATGTATCTGTTTATTCCGGCCCTGCTGGTATTCCTGTGTCAGAAATTTCAGATACTGGATAAAATCGGAGTGGTGGTTTTATCGTTTGGCTTAGGCATATTACTCAGCGCTTCGCTGGACTTCTCTTCCTGGATTGATCCTCAATCACTCACTGAGCTGCAAACTAATCTCTCCGAAATTGCCATCGCACTAGCATTACCCATGCTGGTATTTTCGATTGATGTAAAGCATTCGTTAAAAATGGCAGGCGACACCATGAAAAGCATGGCCGTTGCATTAGTTTCGGTCATGCTGATCAGCTTTCTTGGCGCGTTATTATTCAGCGGGCAACTCAATAACATTTGGCAAATTGCCGGCATGTCGGTTGGCGCCTATACCGGCGGCGGCCCCAATATGGCAGCGATTAAAACCGCCATTGATGCCGATCAGGCGATCTTTGTGACCATGACAACTTACGATATTTTGTTGTCAGCGCTGTACCTGATTTTTGTGATGACCATCGCCAAACCATTATTTGGTTTATTGCTTCGCCCTTTTCAGGAAACTCATGACACTCAAGATGGTGGCGTACACGAATCCTCCGATCATCACGATAAATTCTCACACTTAGCCGATGAAACCGCCAACAGTTATAAGGTGTTGGCCGACGTTAAAACCATGCCTCAAACCTTAAAGGTACTATTGATCTCAGCCTGCTGTGTTGGGGGGGCCAAATTGATCGCGGGTTTATTCCCGGCTTCGATGTCATCCGCCGTCATCATCATTGCCATTACCAGTCTTGGCCTTGGTGCGTCGTTTATTCCTTATGTCCGCCAGTTAGCCAACAGTTTCCAACTGGGTATGTATTTAATTCTGGTGTTTTGTTTCACCATGGGCACCATGACAGATACCAGCATTATCACCAACCTGAACCTCGATCTGTTTGCTTATATTGGCTTCATCTTGTTAGGCTCATTAGTGCTGCAGGCGATGATCTGCAAGCTGATGAACATCGATACTGATACTTTTTTGATTACCTCATCGGCCGCCATTATGTCGGTTCCTTTTATTCCCGTGATTGCCGGGGCATTAAAAAACCGTGAAATTATTATTCCCGGCTTTGCGGCAGCCATTCTGGGTTATGTGATTGGTAATTACCTGGGTATTGCTGTTGCCTATGCCACACGTTCCATGCTCGGAGGCTGAGCCTCAGAAAATACTCTGGCAACACCGATTTGATATACTCGGATTTTTTACCAGCCAGGTGTACCAATGAGTGAGACGATAAGTGAAACAGCGTCAACGTTTGAATCGCTGAAGGTTCTAGTTCATGAGCCAGATGTGGAAGCAGACAGCTGCATTATCTGGCTACATGGCCTTGGAGCGACGGCTTATGACTTTGCTCCCATCACGCCATTTATACGCCAATATAGTGGCCAACCGGGCTTACGCATGATCTACCCACAAGCGCCTTCACTCTCCGTCAGTATTAATGGTGGCATGATGATGCCCGCCTGGTATGACATTCTCTCTGCATCGCCGAGGCGCACGATTAATACCCATCAATATCAGCAAGCGATTCATGCGATACAAGATTTGGTCAAACAACAAATTAACAACGGACTGGAAAGCAAACGCGTTTTTATTGCAGGGTTTTCACAAGGAGGAGCGGTCGCGTATCAGGCGGCCTGTGGATTCACCGAATCATTGGCCGGGGTCATCAGCCTTTCAACCTATATTGCTGACACACTGAAAATCGCTCCCGAAAACCAACAACTACCCGTATTTATTGGCCACGGGTCGCAGGATATGGTGGTGCCAGAAATGCTTGGACTGGAAGCACTGGAGTGGTTCAGAGCCAACCGGTTTGAGCCGGTATGGAAGAAATACCCACTGCAGCACGAAGTGAGTGAAGGTGAGCTGAAAGACGTGGCCGATTTTATCAGCCAAACGCTATCAGCTCATTAAGCCTGTTCCGGCTTATTTTAAATCAGCAATGATAAAACGATCGGCCTGCTGATTCATTTTCTGCGACAGCTCACGCTGCTGTTTAGAGGTTTTACGCATAAAGTCAGAAGTTTCAACCGTGTGTTCAGCAATGTTGTGGATCTGGCGCATGGAGTCACCCAACTCTTTATTGGTAGCAACCTGCTCTTCCGCTGCAGAAGCCACTTGGTCCGACAGGTTTTGAATATCACTGATAGCGTCTCGAATTGAGACCAGTGCCCGGTCGAGTTCACCCGCCGTCGACACACTTTCATCAACCGCTGACTGAGATTGCTCGACAGCAGCAAACGCCGCTTCAGATTCCTGCTGGAATTTACCAATGATGCTTTCAATTTCAGACGTGGATTCTTGAGTACGCTGTGCCAAAGTACGAACTTCGTCTGCTACGACCGCAAAACCTCTTCCCTGCTCACCGGCACGAGCCGCTTCAATGGCCGCATTTAACGCCAATAAATTGGTTTGTTCGGCAATAGATTTGATCACATTCAACACGCCACCAATGGTACTACTGCTGTTATGCAGCTCACGAATGGTGGAAGAGACTTCGGCCATATGCTCATTCAGATTGGCAATCCGCGATACGCTGCGTTCAACCACCTGGGTGCCTTCGTCAGTGATTCGGTTGGCATTCTCAGATTGATTAGCAACCGTCTGAATATTCGCGGCAATTTCACGGGTGGCCTGTTCCAGCTGACCAACCCCAACCACCACTTTTTCCGTTTCCGTTTGTTGTGCCTGCATGCCTTTGGCACTCAGGGAAACGGTGCAATGGTTCTGAATGGAGATCAGCTCCACTTCTTTTGATGTGTTCTCCATCTGACGAACCAGGTCGGAAATATTCTCCAGCATCTCATTCAGTGCAGTGGCGGAGTCACCCAACTCGTCGTCCATGAAAATTTCACTGCGACTATCCAGACGAAACTCTCTGCCAGCCTGATGCATGGTATGGGACAGTGAACGTATCTGGCGATACATTAATGAAGATAACCAAAAAGCAATTACCAGAGTCAATCCAACCACCACCAGCGCTGTCACCAGTGACGACCACATGCGTGCTTTAGCGGCCGATGTTGCCGCTTTAGCATGCTCAATCATTGTTTTCTTAAAATCATCTTCCAGCGCTTTGAGTTTATTAATCCGGGCTGTTGAAGCTGCAAACCACTTACTGGGATCAACTCCAAAGCCACCACTCATCGCCTTGTCGTTAGCGATACGTCGGTATTCCTGAACCTGCTTTTCCTCTGCAGTTTGCTTGAATGCTGCAAAATGCTGAAGTTCCTCTTCATTGGCAAACAACTGGTAGTTAGAGAAATAAGTATTTTGCCCGGAAACCAGGTCAATAAACCGTGCATATAAACCCGGTGCAAACTGGTCTTTAGCAAACGCATTACTCAACACAGCACGCTCAATACCAGAGCGTTCTTTGCCTTGTAAAAAGTTGAAATAGGCCTGCAGTTCACGTGAGATTTCGCCATCTTCGGTATAATCGGTAGCATACGCAGGCACACTTAATAAGTGGCGAATATTGTTGGTATAAAACTTAAGCACACTGGATAGCTCTATTTGTTGAGCACTGACACGCTGGCGTATTCCCGCTAATTGCTTCACACCCGAAGCCACATCCATCACTTCTTTATGGACGCTGGGGTAAAGGCTGTAATCATTGTTATTGATCCAGTCATGCCACTCAGACAAGCGCTGGTCAGTCAGCTGACGTTGTTTTGGCAAAGCATCAACAAACTTGGTACCACCGCTGCCCAGATAACCAGCCGACATACCCCGCTCTTTTTGCATCTCATGGGCAAGAGCACTGTTTACCACGGACAATTCTGCCAAATCAGCAATGTGCTGCATCGATTCAACATCGTGCATATGACCTTTAAGAACCATGCTTTGAGAAAACAACAAAGCGAGCAGCGGCAAGATCAACAACAATAAAAGCTTGTGCTTAACACTGGCATTACGCAGAAACTTCATAATAACTCCCGTATTTCTTACACATTACGTTAGTTGGTTTTTGCCGCAATTCCAGCTCGCATTGATTAATATCAACAGGCATTTTGATATTAATCAAAATGCACTAAATAAGTGCTTAAAAACCATTCTAAGGTCTTATTTATCAAATGCTGATATGCCATTCTTTAGACAGATATTTAAGAAAGACTCAGGTAGAACAAGGGTAATGAGTTATTAATGACGTCAGATATTCATCATTATGACGATGGTAAGCCATTAAACCGATCTGAAACCGTAAAGCGTCAACTGGAACGAGATGCAGCACGCTTATTTATGCGAGCTTATGAAAAGCAACATGGCATCCCGATACGGGATATATGGCACAACGAACCAGCCAAGCCCGACGTATCATGCCACCTGGATGGTCAGCCGCTGGATCTGGAAATTGCTCATTTATACGCCAGCAGCAGCGAAGCAAAAATTCTGACGCATCATATTACGCAACAAGTTGAACCGGATGCAGAACCCTCTTCAGAATCTCAGGAACTACGGCGCTATCTGCAGGAATTAACCGAGCTGGATGTACGACAACGACTTCAAGTTGCCTTAGGCAATATACTGAGACAAAAATCCAAGAAACATTATTTATCGGATCGAGTGTGGTTAATCATTCGAAATGTCAGCCCGCTTTGGCAAAGTACCGACTTTCTCGGTCAGGTTAATCAGCTATTATTGCCGAACCATCCTTTTGAACAAATCTGGCTGTTGCCGGATTATGAGGGTCAGCAGCCCTTAATCAGGCTGTTTTAATCCTGCTGCTTGAATAATCAGACCTCAGCTTCAGCCGCTCCTCCACTTCTGCTACCATAGCGCCCGTTTTGCACACAAAAATCCGCATTGTTTTAGAGGATATACGCCTTGATCACCATGTATGGCATTAAGAACTGCGAGCTATTTTTGTGAGTTAAACCATATAAAAAACACCGCTTTATACCCCGCCCTTTTACCGCTGCCGCTACGAAAACTTACTGAAACACACCAATAATTTATAAAGTACACAACTACTGTGCCGATAGTAGCCTTAAATCAATAGCAGCTCGTTTTGAATCTACGCAATATCAGGTTCCCCAGCTCAATAATGAAAAGGACTCGATATGATTATCAACGGTGTAAACATACAAGCGGGTGCCGCCCTATCTAAGGGTGCAGTATCGAATAAGCCTGTTCTTCAAGATCAAAGTAGTCAGTCGTTTGAAGATAGGGTCTCAGCCAAAAATGCCAAGATTAAGAAGTCTGAACAGCAAGCTCAGCAGGATGCTACTGGACTTAGAGCCTTAATTACTACATACCCCGGAGGCAATATCACTGCTGACGAACGTGCAGCAAGTAAGCTGAGAGTAATAGATATTTACGTGGGAGACCTCCCGAGAGTCACAGATAGTCTCGAATCTAAAATCGATGTGTTAGAAGACGAGGTTGCCACGCAAATGCCGGATATTGCCCGGACTGACTGGGATTTCTCAATCGATGAAAACGGAGGGATTATCGTTAAGGCTGACCACCTGAATGATGCAGATAAAGAGAAACTCGCTTCAATTATTAGTAAATCTGGTATCACTGAAGATCTAACCGAAGCCCGTGACCTGATGGTTGAGTTCATTGAGGAAGATCGAACGAAAGCAATGTACTCCACCAGTATTGGTAAGTTTGACCTAACAAACGAAAACTTTTCAGAAATCATAAACTTCCGTGAGTACGTCGACGGGGCTTCAAGCTCTCCTATAGGCCATGGATACGCCCTGCATGACCAGTTAGATGCACGTGCAGAAGTTGTTTATAACAAACTTACTACCGTAGATATATACGTTTAATTCAGGGCCTGCAGCGTCAGCTAACCCACCTGACAACATAGCCTCATAGGCCTAAACACCCTCTCCGTCTTCTGCTACCATAGCTGCCGATTTTTACAGAGCCCGCAGAGGACAGAGCTTTGATCACTATGTTCGGAATCCCCGGTTGCGACACCATCAAGAAAGCCCGCAAATGGCTGGAAGAAAACGGGGTTGATTATCAGTTCCATGACTACAAAAAAGACGGTTTAAGCGAAGCCCAGCTGGACAGCTGGCTTGATGAGTTAGGCTTCGAGGCTTTGATCAATAAGCGTGGTACCACTTGGCGTAAGCTGCCAGACGACATCAAAGACAATATTGACCGCGACAGTGCGCGTGCAGTGATGCTGGAAAACCAGTCCATCATTAAGCGTCCGTTACTGGATACCGGCTCTGCCAAAATACTGGGCTTTAAAGCCGACGAATATCAGCAGCTGTTCAGTTAAGCAACTGACCTGCGAAGAAACGAATTAACACGACACATCTATTTATATTTGAGGATATCCAATGAGCACATTTGCCCTGGCCATCGGCGTTGGTACAAAAAACAGCAAAGGCGAGTGGTTAGAAGTTTTCTACCAGCAGCCTCTGTTAAACCCGGCCGCAGAGCTGGTTGCTGCCGCTAAAGAAACACTGGGCTACGAAGGTGGCAATCAGGCCATCGAAGCCGACGGTGGTGAACTGAGCGCATTCGCAGACGCGATTGAAGCCGCCGATGCGGCACAAGCAGCACTGGCACGTGCCTGCACTGAAAGCCAGAAGCCTGTGGTTGTGACCATTCTGGAAACCGACGAGCAATCTTCCACGACGCCAGAAGTGTATCTGAAGCTACACCTGTTATCGCACCGCCTGGTTAAGCCACACGGCGTTGATCTGTCGGGTATGTTCGGCCTGCTGCCAAACGTAGCTTGGACTAACCTGGGTGCAATTGATCTGGCGGAACTGCCACAAGCGCAACTGCAAGCGCGTCTGAACGGCGAACTGTTAAGCGTAAACAGCGTTGATAAGTTCCCACGTATGACCGACTACGTGGTACCAAGCGGCGTTCGTATCGCACACACCGCACGTGTTCGCTTAGGTGCTTACATCGGTGAAGGCACCACCATCATGCACGAAGGTTTTGTGAACTTTAATGCCGGTACCATGGGTGTTTCCATGATTGAAGGCCGTATCTCTGCCGGTGTTGTAGTAGGCGACGGTTCTGACTTAGGCGGTGGCTGCTCGACCATGGGCACTCTGTCTGGCGGCGGCAACATCATCATCTCTGTGGGTGAGAAGTGTCTGCTAGGCGCTAACGCTGGTATCGGTATTCCTCTGGGCGACCGTTGCACCGTAGAAGCTGGCCTGTACATCACTGCTGGCAGCAAAATTCAGGTACTGGACGACAACAAAGCCGTGGTTGAAACGGTTAAAGCACGTGATCTGGCCGGTAAATCTGACCTGCTGTTCCGTCGCGATTCCATCACTGGCGCACTGCAGTGTGTAACCAACAAAACGGCGATTGAGTTGAACAACGAGCTGCACGCGAATAACTAATTCGCCGCTCTACTGCCGCACAATGCAAAACGCCCGACTGGACTAGCATCCAGTCGGGCGTTTTTTGTTATAACCGAGTTAAAAAGAGAGTTAAAACTGGCAAGCGTTCCCACGCGGAGCGTGGGAACGAGTAAACACTCTACATCTGCTTTTCAGCCAGAGCGCCTAAAGTTTTTAATGCCTGCTCCGTTTGCTCATTCCAGGGCACCGCAGCACTTAAACGAATAAAGTTTGAAAAGTGCTCAGTATTGGAAAATAACCCCCCCGGCGTTACCACAATCGACGCTTGTAAGGCGTCGTAATGCAACGCCATGGCATCCACTCCCTGCGGTAACGCCACCCACAAAATAAACCCACCGGCCGGTTCATTAATTTTGGTGCCTGGCGGAAAATAGTCGCGCACTGCCTGAATAAAGCGTTGCATATTGGTTGCCGCCTGAGTGCGAAACTGACGCAAATGACGATCGTAATGGCCGTTCTGCAAATAGGATAACAACGCATATTGCGACAAGCTGGACGCCGAAAACGTAGTAAACGTCTGGTTCTCCATCACCTTGTTTTTCCAGCGTCCGGGAATACACCAGCCCACTCGCAAACCGGCGGCCACGGTTTTAGAAAACGATGAGCAATACAGCACCCAACCGTCTTTATCGTAGGTTTTTAATACCGAATTCACCGCCTGCTTCTGGCCCCGCAAGGTCGGAAAGCTGATATCGCCATAAATATCATCTTCAATCACCGGCACTTCATATTGCTGCGCCAATGCCACTAACTGCTGCTGGTTTTCTGCGGGAATACTGCAGCCGGTCGGGTTGGAATAACGGCTACTCACTTCAATCGCTTTAATCGGCCACTGCTGCAACGCCAGTTTTAACGCATCAATACTGATGCCGGTTTGTGGATCGGTGGGGATTTCAATCACCTTCAGATTCAGCATTTTGGCAATTTGCAGAAAACCGTAATAACAAGGCGACTCAACCGCCACCAGATCACCGGGCTGGGTCACGGAACGCAGGCATAACGTTAATGCTTCGGCGCAACCATGGGTAACAACAATATCATCGCTTAAACAACGCACGCCTACATCACGCATCCGCACCGCGATATGTGAACGCAGCTCCTCGACCCCGGGAGAGAAGGTATAGTTGAGTACATCTGCCGTTTGAAAACGACTGACTTTCTGAATATGGGTCTGTAATGCCCGCTGCGGCAACCAGCTGATATGCGGAATGGCTGCACCCAGATTCACCGTTGCCGAACGATTAATACGCGTCAGCATCTGGTTGATAAACTCACCCTTGGTCACGTCTCTGGGTTCATCACCTAGTGACAGCGGCGGGCGCTCGTCGCTATCTGGCGCGATATCCGAGCGCACGTAATAGCCTGACTGTGGCCGGGCACTGATCCAGCCCTGATCTTCCAACCAGGCGTAGGCCTGCGTTACGGTCGAAATGCTGACACCGTGCTGCTGCGCCAGCTTACGCACACTCGGCACTTTAGAACCGCTGGCATAAATACCCTCACGAATATCATCGGCAATATGATCGGCTAATTGTAAGTACAGCGGCTGTTCGGCCTGTCGTTGTAACATGATGGGCTCGTTGGCATCAGCAGAAAAACACGGTGTTATCTTAGCCGTAAAACTGTACTGGCACTAAGTACAGTTTTTGTATTCAGGAGCAGTACAGTTTATTCGTGCTTGTCCGCACTACACCATAGTGATAACTTAAACACTAAAGTATATGTGGGTTTGTAAGAGAGTAGGCACACCACAATTAGAATCGTGCGTACCCACGGTTTTCTGTAAAGGAATGATCTTGCCAAGGAAGGTTTCAAATTGATGACGGTTATTGCCCTTTCAGTTATCGAGAAATCCTTTTAGTCCTGTAAGGTCGTGCAATTAAAATTTCAGGTTTATTTGGGAAGTTTGTTAATGAGCAAAACGATAGAAACAACAATTATCAATGACAGGTATCTTGAAGCAATTGGAATAAACTTAATAAGTGAGGCTGCGGCGGCTGATCCTGGCCATGCTTTTAAAAAAATAATTCCTTCTATGGCATTTTTTTGCTTTGCATTTGAATCAAAATTAAACACTTATGGTAGTCATGTATTCCAAGCTAAAGAGTGGAAAAAATATACTAATTCTAGCCTAATAGGGAAATTAGACTGGCTTTTTAGTCGTATAAAAGTGGATATCACTGACGAAATCAATGAATTACGAAATAACATTATTCAAATGATAGAATTTCGAAATTCTCTAGTTCACTCTAAACCAATCAATTTTCAAGAAGAACGAGAACTTATCGGCCTAGAAAACATCGATGAAAAATATATTATTCCAAAGCGCCCAGAAAATGACTTCATGGCAAACTATTCGTTAGAAAATGCAGAAAGCTTTCAAAAATCGGTATGCGTTTTTGATGCAGTATGGATTCACTACTCCAAGAATTACTTTCCTGACTACGATCCAAGTCGTGTTATCGGAGTATCAACCGCAAAAGTAGTTCAGTAAAGGATAAGCATTAAAAACTAATCAACACTCCCAACCAAACCACCACTACGCCCAAGCATTAAACCTTGGGCATAGCGAAAAACTCACACGTCCTGCAACTCAGCCCTTAGCCCTTCATCCAGCTCATACGGATCAACCAGCAGTGCTTCTTCTTTCAGATTCGGGAAAACCACCAACAGGGTTTCATCTTGTTCCAAGCCAGGCGTCCAGCGCTCCAGCCAAACATCCAGAGCAACCGCTTTTGGCTCGCAGTCGCTCCATTCGCCGTTACACCACTCCTTTGCGTAATCCGGGTGCGGCCATACCGGTAAGCAGTTTTCACCCTCTTCTGAGCTGATGGTGACCCAGCCTTCGTCATTAGCCAGGCTCCAGATCTCACCGAACTGAGCGGCTTTTTTCAGGAACAAATCATAACGTTTGTTATTGGATAACTTGAGAGTGGCTTGGTGATCTTTATGACTCAGGGAATAGCTCATCGGGTGCTCTTTTGGTAAACATTAAATAACCACATTACAGGAAGCGCGATTGTAGCGTTTTGAGCCAGAAATATTAATGCTCATTGCCGGCATAGACCCACATGGGTTCTGTCTTACCTGCACGTTCAAACCCCATCGCCTGATAAAACGCCACAGCTTCACCATCGGCGGTCAGCATTTGCTGATGAAAATCCTTATAAACGGTTTGCAGGGCCTGCATCATTTGTCGTCCAATTCCCTGACCATGAACATCCGGATGAACCAGCATATGAGGGTAATACACCACCAGATAACCGTCTGAAATGGCATTACCAATACCGACCAACTTGCCATCCAGTCGAGCTGTCACTAAAGACGCTGAATTACGCAAAGCCGGTAATAATTTTTCGGGTTTTTCGGCTGAAGACCAGCCATTAGCACGATACAAAGCCACCACCTCGTCATCTTGCACTGTGTCATTCAGCTCGACCTGAACATTCATTTTACTTCTCTCCGACTACTAGTAATTATTTTGTTAATAATTTTGCAAAATAATCTCAATAAACGCCAGTACAATTTTGGCTGCCAGCAGCAGTACAGTGACCTCCTGCCCGCCAACTGTACTCCCTGTAAATCTAAATTGTGCTGCTATTGCCATACAGTGAAAAACCTCAGAATTCATAACCTCAGACAATATTTTTCCAACGAGGTACTCGACATGAACGGGACTGAGCTATCGCCCCAAACCAGCCATAACACGGCACCAGCATCTTTTATTCAAAGCTCTGTTGTTAAAGGCCCTTTTGTTCAGGGTCCTCTTATTCAAGGTCTGGCCGCAGTCGTGTTATTTTCGTTAACCGTGCCCATGACCCAACTGGCACTGGCTGATTTTTCAGCCGAGTTTATCACCGCCACTCGTGGTTTATTAGCGGGTGTGCTGGCCTGGCTGGTGATTTTGAAACAAGGATGGAAGTGGCCAACCAATAACGCCCTACCCTGGCTGTTAGTGGCTGGTGCGGGTGTGGTGCTTGGCTTTCCGTATTTATTAAGCCTAAGTCTGACGCAGGTTGCCGCTGCGGATATGGGTGTGGTATTGGCCGGGTTACCACTCACCACCTCATTATTGGCTGCCTGGATTCATCACGAACGTCATAGCGCGCCTTTCTGGTTATTAGCGGCGACCGGGTTTTTATTGCTGGCCTTGTATGTAGTGCTTGGCCTCGGTGAGCTACCCAGCTTCAGTGCTCAGGACTCATGGCTGCTGTTAGCTACCTTGTTGATGGGAGGTATTGGTTACAGTGCCGGCGCCAAAGCAACCAAACTGATTAATCAGCCGGATGCCGGGTGGCAAACCATCTGCTGGACACTGGTGCTTTACCTGCCGCTGTCGGCGCTACTATGGGGAATGAGCTGGGGAGAACAGGCACAACAGTTAACCCGCCCGGTCGCTTTGCCCTCATTGCTGGCATTAGTGTATCTGGCGTTAATCAGCCAGCTATGGGGATTTAAATTCTGGTATCAGGCGCTGGCATCCAGTAGTGTTGCTAAAGTCAGTCAGCTGCAGTTGCTGCAGCCATTTTTTACGCTGTTTTTTATCGCCTTGTTATTGCCACAAGACATCAGCGGGTTACAGCTCGTATTTTGTTGCCTGGTGGTACTGAACGTTTATGCCAGTATCAAAGTAGCGCGCCGTTAATTCAAAAAGAATCAGACGCTCTGCTTTAAAACAACGTTATCTTTTTTTGCGTTATTTAAATCAGGGTTGTCTGAATAAGCACGCTTGGCAATCGACATTTTTTTCCAGTAATCGATATGTTCCGGTAACTCAGAAGGAATGTCTTTAATGTTCAGCAAGCTAGCCACCGAAGCCGGGGAGGCCAACTTCCCCTGCTGCAACAATACCGCTTTGACCAATCCATACGCGTGGATTTTACCGTCCGCCACAAAGCGTTGTTCCAGATAAAAATATTTTTCGTCCCAACCTAAATAACGGGTTTCGACATCAAACTTTTTAAACAAACGAATTTCACGGATGTAGCCCATCTCGATACCGGCAACAATAAAATTCAGTTTATTCTTGAGCATGCCATCCCAAGTATTGGTTTGCACCGGATGATCCCAGCGGCCACGCTCCATAAAGACCATGTAACGAGCGTTATTGATGTGCATATTGAAGTCGATGTCGCGCAGACCAACGCGAAAAGAGCGTTTTGTTGCCGCAAAAAAGCTTAACGGGCGAAAGGCCGGGTTGGTTTTGTTCTTGCGGTTCAGATAGATCGAGCGAAGAATTTCGAGAATCATGACTTAAATTGCACACTATCGTGCCAGTAACTAATAATTGGCGCGAAGTGTACGGATTTTAATGCCGTTGTCACCCTTGACAACAAAGATGATCATTCATTCGTTACAAATGGCAATCAGCAGCGCGTTATTCAACGCGCTGACTGATCACCAACTTAATCACTTCCGGTTCCTGATTGCTCACCGGGGTTTGTTCTACCTGCCAATCACCAGCTTGAGCCACCGGCTGCCCGGATTTCGACACCCGTGCCACCACAGCAACCTGAGCATGAGACGATAAGTTCATGCCCGCCATCATGGCCTGTGCATCGGATAAGGTCACTACTTGAGGCAAATCCGCTACTGTCAGCTTCTGCGCCGCCAATGGCATTGGCGGACCAGCCACGGCTTTAGCCAACACAAACACAGCATCCTGAGGCTGGGTCTCTGCTTTTGCTTCAGCCGACAGCTCTACCAGGACTTTGATTTCTGCACGTTTCAGGAAACTCAGGTTAACGCTTTCGCCCTGCTCTTCCAGTTTATTAGCCGCGCGACGAATACCCTGCTCCAGATATGCTGCTTCCTGCCCATCCGGCAAACCGGCCCATAACACACGCCAGTGATCAATGGCTGCCTGATACTTGTTCAGCTCAAAAGCAAAAATACCGGCCAGCCCCATCGCCTGACGGTTATCTGGCATCAGTGCCAACGCGTCTTTAATCAGCTGATAGTTGTTTTCATCCGCTTGCTGGTCAGCGGCAAAGAAGCGCGCCTGGGCCAGCATCGTCATGGTGGTGGCACGATCCACCTTGGCTTCCTGGGGCAGCGTCACCAGAATATCGGCAAACACATCAGCGGCTTGCTTAAAATCGCCCTCTGCGTTCAGTAACCGAGCGCGTAGAAAACGCCATTCAACTTCATTCGGAAATTTATCCGACGCCATGGCTAAGCGTTCCAGTAACTCCTGCTGCTCAGGCACGCTGAGCTGTGCCTGGGCACTTTTACTTAATAATTCGGTTGCCCGTAATTCATTGCCCGCACCCCAGTTCTGATAAAACAAAAACGTCGCAGCCACTGCAGCCACAAATAATGACAGCGATAACACCCAGCGGTTGGCCGTATTTTCTTTTACCGCCGAATCCTGTTCCTGAGCATCACTGGCAAGAAATTCACGATCCAACTCCAGCTGTAAGCCAGCGCGGGTTTCGTCGTCTAAATCTGCCTGCGTTAATTCCTGACAACGCTCCTGATACAAGCGCAGATTCTCTTCACTCTGGCTCACCACATGCGTATCTGTTTTATAAAACACCGGCTTAATTAATAATGCCAGCAATGGCAATAACAGCAGAATAATTGCCCAGATCATGAATCAGCACCTTCTTTTTTTAACTGTGCCAGTCGTTGTTTTTCAGCATCGGTTAACGGCGTCATTTGTTTTTTATTCCCACCACGGCGCACCATCACCAGCAACACCAGGCCCAAAGCAAAAATAATCAGCGGGCCAAACCATAATAAAAAGGTATTGGTACGCATTGGCGGGTTGTAACGCACAAAATCGCCATAACGATCGACCATATAACCCACCACCTCATCATCACTTTTGCCTTGCTGCATCAGCTCGTACACTTTATCGCGCATATCCCGGGCAACCGGAGCATTGGAATCGGCCAGGTTTTGGTTCTGGCATTTTGGGCAGCGTAAATCTTCAGCCAGTTGATTAAAGCGCTCGGTATCGCGCTGGTTATCAAACGGGTATTTATGACCTTCAATAACCGCCAAGCTTATTGCAGAAAAGCCGGATAGCAGCAGGAAAAACGACCAACGTAAAAAAACAAAATTCATCAGCGTTTCTCCGATTATTGCATCGCATCAAACTGGGGTTTTAATTTTTCCCAGACGCGTGGGTTTAAATCACCCACATGTTTGGCGCGAATAATGCCCTGACTATCGACTAAAAATGTCTCCGGTGCGCCATAAACACCCAGGTCTAATCCCAGCTTGCCGTCCGGATCAGACACATTAAATTCATACGGGTTGCCATAGGCGCTGAGCCATTGCTTCGCTTTAAAGTCATCGTCTTTATAGTTGATGCCAATAATACGAATGCCTTCACTGGCAAGGGTATTTAAAAACTCGTGCTCGGCTTTACAGGTTGGGCACCAGGTCGCCCAGACATTCACCAGCATCGGTTGACCATCGAGACTGGTGGCCGAAATTTCAGCACCACTTTCCAGTGCCTTGGTAGCAAATTCCGGGAACGGCTTACCAATTAATGGCGACGGTAATACGTCTTTATTTTCTTTGCCCAAGCCAATCCAGAACAAAATGCCCATGGCGAAAAATATCGCCAGGGGAATAAATAATAACGCGCGATTCATACGGTTTGCTCCTGTGGTTGAGCAGAACCCTGACGTGGGCTTTCTGTGCGACGGCTATTTTTGCTGCGGCTGTTTTTACTGCGATAGCGCTTATCCAGCATGGCTAACAAACCACCCAGCGACATAAAGATGGAACCTAGCCATACCCAGCGCATAAACGGCTTCACCTGCAAACGCATACCCCAGGCGCCGTTTTGTAATGGTTCACCCATGGAGACATACACATCACGCCATAAATTTACGTCGATTTCTGCTTCGGTCATCACCGTACCGCGCGCGGTATAACGGCGTTTTTCCGGTGTCATCACTTCAATCAGTTTATCACCGTCGTAAACATGAAACCGTGTTGCCTGAGAGGTGTAGTTAGGCCCCTGAATATTCCCGCTTTCAACAAATTCAAAACGATAACCGCCAAATTCGGCACTTTCGCCCGGCGCCAGACGCACTGATTTTTCAATGCTGTAATTCGCCACCAAAGTGACACCAATCACACTGACACCCACGCCAATATGGGCAATCACCATACCTAAATAACTCAGGCCCAGTTTTGGAATACGGGAGATCTGACCACGGGATTTTTTCCAAACATCCCACTTGGTAGCGGCAATCACCCAGATCGCCACAAACATGCCCATGACCACCTGCCAGTTCATGTCATTGCCCATCAGTAGTGGTGTGGCAAAAGCCAGCAATAAGGCAATCACAAACGCAGCCATCAACTCTTTACTGAGACGCTCAATGGAGTCAGCTTTCCAGCGGGACATAGCTCCCAGACCAATCAGGAAACTTAACAAGACAGACAGCGGAACAAACATGGTGTTAAACCAGGCCGCACCCACCGAGATTTTGCCCATGCCCATAAAATCGATAATCAATGGATATAAGGTGCCCAGCAAGATCGCAAACGCTGATACCAACAACACCAGATTGTTGGCTAGCAAACCACTTTCACGGGAGATCCATTCATAACGGCCAACGGAAGCGACCGTTGGTGCCTTCAACGCATACAGCAGCAAAGAGCCGCCCACACAGATACCCAACAAGGCCAGAATAAACACACCCCGCTCCGGGTCAGACGCAAACGCATGCACCGAGGTTAATACGCCTGAGCGCACCAGGAAGGTACCCAACAAACTTAATGAAAAAGCAAAAATCGCCAGTAATACCGTCCAGCTTTTAAATAAGCCACGCTTTTCGGTAACCGCCAGCGAGTGAATTAATGCGGTTGCCACCAACCAGGGCATTAATGATGCGTTTTCAACCGGGTCCCAGAACCACCAGCCGCCCCAGCCCAACTCGTAGTACGCCCACCAGCTACCCAGTGCGATACCTAACGTCAGGAAGATCCAGGCTGCTACAGTCCACGGACGCGACCAGCGTGCCCAGGCGGCATCCAAGCGACCGCCCATCAGTGCCGCCAGTGCAAAAGCAAACACGACCGATAGCCCGACATAACCCATGTACAAGGTAGGTGGATGCACGATCAGGCCAAAATCCTGTAATAACGGGTTCAAGTCACCACCTTCTCGTGGTGGAGACGGCAACACTCGCTCAAAGGGATTAGAGGTTTCTACGGTAAACAAGATAAAGCCCACAGATACCATACCCATGATGGACAGTACCCGGGCAACCATAATCAGTGGTAGCGACTGGCTGAACCAGGCTACTGCCACGCCCCAACAACCCAACATAGCAACCCACAGCAGTAACGAGCCTTCGTGAGCGCCCCACACCGCACTGATTTTGTACGGTGTTGGCAACGCGGTATTGGAGTTGGAGGCCACATAGGCAACCGAGAAGTCATCAACAACAAAACTGTAAGTCAGGGCAATCAGGCTGATCACCAAAAATAATGCCTGTGCGGTTGCCAATGGGCGAGCATAGGCCATCAGCCAATCACGGCGGGCAGCAACGCCGACCAACGGCACCACCACCTGAAATGCGGCAACGACCAAGGCCAGGATCAGTGCCAACTGGCCTAATTCCGGCACCATTGCTTGAAACTCAGTCATGCGTTACTCCCGAGCTGCATCAATGGCTTGCACACCGTCAACATGTGCTTTTTCAAGAGCTTCTTTTACTTCCGGCGGCATATAATTTTCATCGTGTTTTGCTAACACTTCTGACGCCTGGAAAACACCGCTGCTATCCAACTGACCCAGAGCTACAATACCCTGCCCTTCACGGAATAAGTCCGGCAGGATGCCTTCGTAATAAATCGGCACTTCAGCAGCGCCGTCGGTCACTTTAAACAACACACCTAAACCTTCGGTGTCGCGTTCAACCGAACCGTCGACCACTAAACCACCAGCGCGCATGGTACGGCCAACCGGCGCTTCACCATTGGCAATCTGAGTGGGGGTCATAAACAAATTAATGTTCTGACTCAGGGAATACATCAGTAAGCCTACGGCCGTGCCCAGGCCCAGCACCATAAAGATAATCAGGGTTAATCGTTTTTTACGCTGAGGGTGCATTTTCTCTCTCCTGGCTTTTGCGTTCACGGCGTAAACGCTGAGCCTGTTCTTTAATCAAGCGACGGCGGCGGATAACAGGCAGCAGGATATTTAGTAGAATTATTGCGCTGCTCAGACCATAAGCGAGCCAGACATAAAAGCCGTGGCCGCCCATAGCAAAAAATTCGGTCATACTGTCGAACTGCATCAGGACTCCAGAATCTGTTTTACCCACTTGCGCTTACGTTCGTGCAGCAGGATTTCATTACGGGTACGCAGGATCACCAACAGCGCAAAAAACGCATAGGTGGCCACAATCATAATCAATAGCGGGATCAGCATTTCGGTTGCCATACTCGGCTTTTCCGTCAGCTTCAGCGTGGCAGGCTGATGTAAGGTGTTCCACCACTCAACCGAATATTTGATGATCGGGATATTCACCAGCCCGACCAGGGATAAAATAGCGGCCGCTTTATGGCCACTCTCTTCGGATTCCATCGCCTGCTGAATCGCCATCACGCCAAAATACAAAAACAGCAGTAATAACATGGAGGTTAAACGTGCATCCCAGACCCACCAGGTGCCCCACGTAGGCTTACCCCAGATGGCACCGGTTAACAGCGCAATTAAACAAAAGCTGGCACCAATCGGGGCGATGGTTTTCGCTACCCAAGCCGCCATTTTCATACGCCAGATTAAAAATACCGCACCGGCAACGGCCATCATCATATAAGCGCTTTGCGCCAGAATCGCCGCAGGCACATGGATGTAAATAATACGGAAGCTATTACCCTGCTGGTAATCCGCCGGGGCATAAGCCAGCCCCCAGACCAGTCCGACCACACCGGCAATGGCCGACAGACCTACTAACCAGGGAATCCACTTTTCGGTAATTTCATAAAACCATTTGGGCGACCCCAAGCGGTGATACAAACGTACTATCCAATCCCACATAATCGACTAATCCGATACTTATAATGTTATGGCGCCAGGATCTGTTAACAGCCCTAGCGCGACAAATTCAGTTTGAGTGCAGCGGCAACCGCAAACGGCGTCAGGCACATAGCCAGCGCCAGTATTGCTCCCAAAAAGCCCAACTGACCGTTAAAGTCCATGCCGATACCTGCACTGTAAACGGCACTGGCAGCAAAAATTAACACCGGGATATACAGAGGCAAAATCAACAAACTCAGCAACAAGCCACCACTGCGCACACCCGCAGTTAACGCTGCCCCCACAGCCCCCAACAAACTTAACACCGGGGTGCCAACCGCCAGACTGAGTATCAATGCGCCGTAGGCTTCATTCGGCATATTCAGCATCAGCGCCAGCACCGGTGACATAATCGTGAGCGGTAAACCGCTGATACACCAGTGTACTAAGGCTTTGCCCAACGCCATGGCGTATAACGATTCACCCGATGCCAGCCATTGCTCCAGTGAGCCATCTTCGACATCGGCTTTAAATAACGCATCCAACGATAATAACGTGGCCAGCAGTGCTGCCACCCAAATCACGCCGCCGGCAATTTTACCGAGAAATTTAGGGTCCGGATCAACGGCCAGTGGAAATAACGCCGCCACCATCAGAAAAAACATCAGCGGATTAAGCCATTCACCGGGGTTCCGCGCCGCCAGTAAGAAGTCGCGTTTTACCGTTGCCAGCACCAGACTCATTGCGGCCACCTGCTTCTCATGAACTAAAGTCTCCCCAATTCCAGCTGACGTAATGAAGCAATGCTTTCTAGCGCATGGTGCGAGGTAATTACCACACTGCCCTTGCTTTCCACATGCTGCTGCAAGCGGTTTTCAAGCCAGCTGACACCGGCTTTATCCAGTGCAGTAAAGGGTTCATCCAGAATCCATAACGGTGCCGGGCCGGTGCCTTGCTCAGCCAACGCCAGGCGCGCCAGACCAACACGACGTTGCTGACCTGCCGACAATTGCATACAAGGAGTTTCTTCGTAGCCAAACAACTGCACTTCATCGAGTGCACGCCACAGATCATCTTCACTGACGTTCCAGGCCGAGGTTAACCAACGTAAATTTTCGATCGGAGTGAGGGCTTTTTTAACCGCGGATAAGTGGCCCATATACAGGCGTTGCTGGGCGTAATCGCTGTAGACATCCAGCAGGTTCTGGCCCTGCCACAACAACTCACCGTCATAATCACGATTCAGACCGGCCAACAAACGCAACAAGGTGGTTTTACCGGCACCATTCGGGCCAACCAGCTGCAACAACTCGCCAGCCTTTAATTGCAAATCCAGGTGTTCAAACAACACCCGATCATCGCGCTCGCAATACAGCTGGCGTGCCTGCAAATCAATACTGAGAGTGCCCGTTACGGCGGTCATAATGACCCCTTACCTCTGAAAACAAGATTTCATCAGCCTGAAATACCAAGACTATTGCTGATAAAACCGGCGCATTATATACAAATTCACCCTTTAAGGACGAAGCCGCACAAACTAACATGGGTAAAGATGAGTAAACCTTGGCCGATGTCAAAAATATGCCTGAAACAGTTACCGGATCTGCAAATAGCAGCCTGCCATTAATCTCTGCCAAGACGCTAAAATCGGCCCAGCTGAGCTCCGGTTCATCAACGGCTGGGCAACGATCACACATTGTTCAGGCGGAAGTCATCTCTTCACAGAAACATCCCGACAAAAGCGGACAAAGCCTGGTCACCGTCTCCGTTGAAGGACGTCAGCTGCAGCTCAGCAGTGAGCAGTCTCTGAGCAAAGGCAGCCAGCTGACACTGCAATTATTGATTCAGGCAGCGGATGATAATGCCCCGGAAAGTATTCAGAAGATTCAGGTAGTGGCGATCAATGCGCCAGAGACGACTTTGCAAAACACTTCCAAAATCGGCACTGTACTGCCCGGCGGTAAGCCCACAAATATTGAAGCGGCATTAAAACTGTTGGCCCAGCAGCTGCAAGCAAGTGCTCAAAGTCAAACAAATACTTCAAGCTCCAGCACAAACCCGCTTGCAGCCAGCAAACCCTCTGCCGGTGAAATCCGACAATGGCTGGCGCAAACATTACCACTGGCGACACTGAGGCCTCAGACTCAGACTTCGGCACTCACTACCTATAACGACAGCGTAAAAACTCACAGTGCGGCGCCTCAAGCTTCTGGCACTGGCAGCCAACTCACGAATAATCCGACTATCAACCTGCAACTGGCGGCACTGGCCCAGAAAGCACTGAACAATCCGGGAACACCAGCTGTGGTTAAACACACGCTGAATCAGTATCTGACACAATTGACTTCCGCCACCCAATCGGCCGGAGCGAAACAGCAAATTCACAACAGCGGCCTGACGCTTGAGGCCAAACTGGTTAGCCTGCTAACGAGCATCGCTAATCAAGTGAACTCTAGTGCCAATCAGGTGAACACGGAAGCGCCTTCTGCCACCACTTCCAACCTCTTTAAAAATCTGTGGCAATCAGCCAGTTCAAGCGCTACAACCGGCAGCAACCAAAGTGACACGGCCAAAGGTAGCAATGAAAGCCGTAGTAATGGCGATCGCAGCATCAGTCAGATTCTGGCTAACACCAAATCTCAACTCGAAAACTCATTAGGAAAAGCCTTTGCCAGCCTGAATGGCAACAACGAAGCCACTCAATTGAACATCCCCACCAGCAACGCTTTATCAGCGTTATCGGAGCAGCTGAATCAACTGCAATCCAGTGATCTTAAAGCGGTACTAAGTAAGAGCCTGCAACTCTGGCTCAATCAGATTAACGCTCAACGCGCAGGCAGCGGTGAAACACAAGCGGCACAACAACTGTCGTCACAGCTCTCATCTCAGCTGAGCAGCACGTTGCAGGAACGGCTGCCGGAAGGCTTTCGTTTGCTACAGGGAGCACTGGCGAATATTGAGTCAGAACAACTGCAACGCCTGCAACAAAGTAACGACCAATGGCAATTGTCTTTTCCGTTGTTAGTGCGTCAGGATCAACAATTGAACGATGTCAGAGCGCAATTATTTAAAGACACAGACGACACGGCAGATGCCACTGGTAAGCAGAAAAAAATCCAGTGGCGGGTTCATCTGCATTTTGACCTGGCACAACTGGGGCCATTGGATGTTGAAGTGGATATGCGACTGCCATCGTTGTCGGCGACTTTCTGGTCAACACAAGCGTCCACTCTGGCACTATTGCAACAGCACCTGGCCCCGCTACGCAGCAAGCTTAGCCAGTTTGGTGTCGAAGTGGAAACTTTAAATGCCCGTCACGGCCAGCTACCCGAACGTCAGCGTAATCAGATTCATGGCAATCTGGTGGACATTCACAGTTAACTACCCAGCTCATGCACGGTCTGCTATCGATGAATAAGAAAACTCATATGAGAAACAAGGATCAAGCGGCGGGCATTCCGGAATCGCTGTTTCAGGCCAGCGAAGCACTGGCACTCAGCTATGACGGAGTATCAGCCCCTAAAGTCAGCGCCAAAGGCGAAGATGAACTGGCCCAGGCCATTATCAACCTTGCACTGCAGCATGAAGTACCGGTCTATGAAAATGCGTCGTTAATGCGCTGGCTCAGCCAACTGGAGCTGGGTGATGAAATTCCGGAAAGTATGTATCAGGTAATTGCAGAAATTCTGGCGTTTGTTTACCAATTGGAAGGGAAAACACCACAATAAAGGGAAAAACCCCACTCTCAAAGTGGGGTATAAAATCTTTATTAATTTGCCTGAGAAGTCGCTTGCTGGAACTCTTCCAACGCTTTCTCCAGTGATATCAGCAACCAGCTAATATGGCTGCGAATCATATCCTGCGGAATAAGCTCGACTCCGGCAATCAGATTGGCAAGAGACTTATAGCGATAGGAATCAATCAGACCGTGAATTGAGGAAACAAAATACAGCGTCATTTGTTTTTGTTGTGGCTCAGGGCAATCGACCAAACCAGGCAACGCATCCACCAATAACGTAGACGCGTGTTGTTGCCACTCATCCACTAAACGTTCCAGGTGGTATTTAACCTCCTGATCCGCGGCATCGGATTCTTCCAGTGTCAGCCGGGGTGGCTGAAACATTAACTGATAATAACCCGGAAAACGTTGAGCAAACTGGATCAGATCGGAGGCAAACTGATAGACGCCTTTATCCGGCGAAATGCCACGGCGAAGTTGCTCGTTAATATCGAGAAATGCTAATTCAAATCCACGTCGACGTGTGTTGAGAAACAAGGATTCTTTATTGGGAAAATAGTTGTAAATATTACTGGCGGTCATACCTAACTGAGAAGCCAGCTTACGCATCGACAAATGATGAAAACCGACCTCTGCCATCACACTGGAAGCACTGTCCATAATGCGCTGGCGCTGAGCGATGATCTCTTCTGGTGTAAACGGTTTTTTTGGCATCTTCCCTACCTTTATCCTTATCTTGATCACAGGCCACATGCAGGCACAGACAGATACTGAATCATTCAGCATTGTAACGTTCTTTACGTTTTGCCATCAAACGACCGTTTTCCGACAAAATCAAGCCTGTTATCGGCCAAGAAATCAAAAAATTAACGGTTTTTCAGTGAGCCAATGTAAAACCCCCTTTAAAAACAGCATTTCGAGCCAATAAACCGAAAGCAACACAAACGTAAAACATTGCAAAAAGACACCTTACAGCAATACAAACTTACAAAAGTAACACTTCGATCCAGTGCAATGCCGGCAACTTGATATGAAACAAGATGCTCTGAGTGAACTTACCTAAACTAGCATCAACGTTAACAATGAGCCGTCAGAGCTCTACCTTCTCAGTTGCAGCAGAATCAGAATTCGTTATGAGTGAACATCTTCAATGGGATCCGCTGTTGATTCAGCGTTACAACCGCCCCGGCCCGCGTTACACCTCCTACCCGACCGCCGTCGAGTTTTTGCCAGTGACCGGTGACAGCTTTGAGCGTGAAGCTTTTGCTAATCGTGATCCACAAAAGCCACTTTCCCTGTATATCCATATCCCGTTTTGTGCTCATGTTTGCTACTACTGCGGCTGCAACAAAATTGTGACCAAACGCCGGGAGCAGGCAGAGCCTTATCTGGAGCTGTTAAAAAATGAAATTCTGACCAAAAAGCAGCTATTAGGTGACGGCCGTCGGGTCGAACAACTCCACTTTGGCGGTGGTACACCGACGTTTTTATCCGATGAACAGCTGCAGGATCTGATTGAATTTTTACAGCAACATTTTGATTTCAGTGATGCAGCCAGTGCGGACTATTCGATTGAAATTGATCCGCGCGAATTGCGCCCGGGCACGTTAAAAATGTTGCGCCAACACGGCTTCAATCGCATCAGTTTTGGTGTGCAGGACCTGGAAGAACAGGTTCAGATTGCGGTCAACCGGGTACAACCGGAGAGCATGATTCGCGCCGTCATGGCAGAAGCTCGTGAGTTGGGCTTCGGATCGATCAATATGGATCTGATTTATGGCCTGCCACATCAGACGTTGGAAAGCTTCGACCGCACTCTGGATACCATTATTGAATTAAGCCCGGATCGTTTATCGGTATTTAATTATGCCCACCTGCCAGAGCGCTTTAAGCCACAACGTCGTATTAACGGTGATGACCTGCCTTCGGCCCAGGAAAAACTGGCCATTCTTGGACATTGCATCGAGAAGCTATCCAACGCTGATTATCATTATGTTGGTATGGATCACTTTGCCAAGCCGGATGATGAACTGGCAAAAGCTCAGGCAAACGGTAAGTTACATCGCAACTTCCAGGGCTATACCACCCATGGCGATTGTGATCTGGTTGGCTTTGGTGTTTCTTCCATCAGCCAGATTGGTGATTATTATTTGCAGAATCAGGTCACGGTAGACGCCTACGAACACTGCTTAACCGACAACACGTTACCGACGTTAAAGTATCGCCATGTGACCCACGATGATCGCATCCGCCGTTACATCATCGCTGAGTTGTTGTGTCACCTGAACGTGCAATTTGCCGAGCTGGATCGCAGCTTTCACATTAACAGCCGCGATTATCTGGCCGATAGCCTGGCAGAACTACAACCCATGATTGCCGATGAACTTGTGGTGGTTGATGATGTCGAAATCCGCATCACAGAAAAAGGGCGTTTGCTGGTCCGGAATGCCTGTATGGCCTTCGACAGCTATCTGAAACAACATGAACAACCACAAAATCAGGAAAGACGGCGCTTCTCAAAAGCCATTTAATAATGATGGTCGTACAGACCCCAAAGTAAAAACCTGGCACAACCGCCTGATTGAGCTTCTGGTGGTTGCGCTGGTATTTATTGGCCTTAGCCAATGGCTGAACCGTCACCTGCTGCAAGACGGCACCAACATCCCAAACCTGACACTGCCAACACTCAGTGGCACCTCATCGTCACTGCAGTGGCCAGCCGCTCATGACAAAACCCTGGTTTATTTTTTTGCCCCCTGGTGCAGTGTATGCCGTATCAGTATGCCCGGACTGAATACCCTACCCGACAATCAGAGTGTTCGCGTTATCGCCATTGCACTGGATTATGAAACACGTGAAGAAGTGAGTCGTTTTGTTAACGAAGTGGGTTTTAAACAAGAAGTGCTCATGGGCAATAGCGATATTCGCAACCAATTTAACATTACCGGCTACCCCAGCTATTACGTGCTTGATCGCGAAGGAAAAGTGATTCATCAGGACCGAGGAATGAGCACGCCACCCGGGCTGTGGTTACGCACTCAAATTTAAACCTGTTAAGCATTAAAGAATACCCGGCTTACCATCCCAATAGGCCCAGCTATCGCCGTCGTATTGCAGATAAACCCGCTTTTCAAACGGCTTTTCGTAAGATTCGCGACTGCGACGCAGGGTACGGGCACCATCAAATGCGGCGTCATGGATCCACTCTTGCTGGTCGTCGACATACCATTGAATATACGCCTCAACATAAAAGAACTGACCAATTTGATACGGCGTGGAAATTTCCATCACGGTTTTCAGGCGACCATAACCGTAATAAAACCCTTCATCCGTATTGACCTCCCCCTCTGCTCCCGGGTAATCATAAATCCAACCTACCTGAACCTTACGACGGGTTGCGCCGTTCTCTTCAACCGTGACCATTTTGGTTTCTTTTTTTCGTACCAGCAAACCATGATCGACCAGCGCCGATAAGAAACGTGCATCTTTGCCCTGAGAAGAACGTTCAACATCATAGGGCATTGGAAATGGCAGCCATTTCAGGTCTTTACGTTTCAACGCTTCATCAATCAGTTTGATCGCCTGGTTTTCTCCCAGAAAAGGCTGAGCCGAGGCGAATCCCCCAGACAGTAATAAAAATGTAATACACAGTAGTTTCATCTTGCCCTCCTCTCTTTTAGGATAGCGCGCAACGGACATACTGGCAGGGTTCTGAGTCAGATATTTTAATGAGCAGATCAGCCGCTCCTCTGTAACCCCGCTGTCATACGTCTGTTTTACTGTCACGCAAAACGAATAAATGAGCTTCATTATGCAACAAGCCACAGCAAGCCAGACACAACCGGCTCAAACGAATGAATCCCCGCTGGTCGCACGACTCACCACCGACCCGGCAGAAATCCAACAGGCGCTTGAGTTACGCTACCGGGTGTTTGCCGAAGGCATGGGAGCCAGCCTGCCCACTGCCGACCAGGGCATCGATAAAGATGAATTTGATGACCTGTGTTTACACCTGATCGTAAAAGACGTTCATGGTGATCGTATTGTTGGCTACAGCCGTATTTTAACTAACGAACTGGCAGAACAGACTGGCGGCTTTTATTCCTCCACTGAATTTGACCTCAGCAACATCATCAAGCCCGGCAAACGCTATATGGAAATTGGCCGCACCTGTGTCGACCCGGATTACCGCAGTGGTGCAGTGATTGGTTTGTTATGGGGTGGCATCGCCCAGTTTATGTCGGCCAATCAGATTGATTATTTAATGGGCTGCGCCAGCATCTCGTTGTCGGAGGGCTACTCCCGCGCTATTGCCATCATTGATTACTTACGCGAGAAACACTTCACTTCAGAAGATATGCGAGCCGAACCACGGGTTCATATGCCACGTACCGAAGTTGAATTAGATGGGAAAAGCCTGGTGCCACCGCTACTCAAAGCCTATCTGCGTATTGGTGTAAAAGTCTGCGGTGAGCCATTCCTGGATAAAGATTTCAACGTGTGTGATGCCCTGATCCTGCTCGGTAAAGATGATATGAATCAGCGTTACCTGCGCCACTTTGTGAAAACCGAAGGTTAAGCAATCGCCCAACCACAAAACGTGTGACTCTCTGCTAACCTTTATGTAGACCGATTGTATTACGGAGAGGTTATGAGTCACATTACCATCAGTCAGGCCAGCGAACTGATCTGGGATTTATTGAAAGCTCTGGAAGACGGCTACTGGGAAGCCAATAGCTGTCACGATAAAGACGTTATCTTTAATTTGCTGCAAATCCTTAATGGTGAATATATGGAACTGGCTAAGGTCAGCATTCAGGATCATCATTACGAATATGAGGTGATCACCACCAGCAAAGAGTTGCTGCATCAGGCGTTGAGCAAGTTTCAACAAGCCATCAGTGACAATGTGCGTCGCCTGTCGACAGCCACACGATTGCACAAATTGATCAACCAGCTGAATTCTAATCTGAGTTCGCAATAAAAAAGCACGCTCAAAAGCTGGGTTCATTCGCCCATAAAAAAACCTCTGAGACATGACATCGCAGAGGTTTTTGTTTATCCAGTCGCAATAACAGATAACCTACTTAATTGGTCAGCAGCATCCGGATTGATGCCAGATCAACGGCCTCACTCATGCGATTACGACCTTCTGACTTAGCGGTATATAACGCTTCATCGGCTGCTGTCATCAACAGGCGACAATCTTCTCCAGCCGTGGGTTCACACCAGGCCATACCCATACTGAGGGTTACGATATCGCTGGTAGCGGATGCATCATGAGGCAGTTTTAAATCTGAGACGGCTTGCTGCATCCGTCTTGCAACCACTTCAACCCCTTCAATCTGAATCGAAGGCAGGATGACAGCAAACTCTTCTCCTCCATAACGAGCCACCAGATCACAGGGCCGCTGAACACAAGATTGCAACGCCTGAGCAACCTCCTGCAAACACACATCACCCGCCACATGACCATAAAAATCGTTGTACATTTTAAAATGATCGATATCGACCATAATCAGGCCAATACTATTACTTTCACGTTGCGCACGACGCCATTCGGCCAACAAGAACTGATCCAGGTAACGGCGATTCGCCACGCCGGTCAAACCGTCGGTAGCGCTTAACGCCTCCAGGCGAGCCACTTCCTGACGCCGCTGCAGTTGGGATTTAAGACGAGCCAGAGCCAGCACCGGGTGCAAAGGTTTTCGCAGATAATCCACCGCCCCTGCCAATAAGGCCTGAGCTTCATCATTCGCGCTATCCGGCCCCATCACCAGCACATCACAATCACGCAGCAATGGGTTCGAGCGCCAACGTAAACAAAATTCAGATAAGTCTTCGCGAATAAAATTGCGATCCAACAATAACAAATCGGGTTTTAACGTTGGACTGCCTAACCAGTACTGCAGTTGTTCTTCCTGAACAGCACTGACAACAGTGGCGTCAGCTGCCAGCAAATCGGCCAATTCGGCCTGAATGGCTAACGTCTGATCCGCAATAATGATTAGAGGTTGAGTCATGTTCTGGATTCTTATTAACAGTGTCCTGAAACTATCGGCCAGAATACACGAAACTTCCGCTTTATTAATAAAAATACACACTTAAATACTGGTTTTTCTGAAAAAGCCATTTCAATGACGATCAACCGCCATTTCAGCGTTATTTATCCGGCGTGATTTTGCGATTTTTTGCTTTCTGAAGCAGAGCCTCTCTTGGGTGATGCCGTGTTTCCGGTATACTCCTCAACCTTAAAATCTATGACCTGCTTCACAAAACAGCTGAATGGACACTATGCGCAACTCAACTTTAATCAGCGCCCTGACTCTTTCCGGGGTAATTGCTTTTTCAACGGGCTGGTATCTGGCCAGCTCCAATCTGACCACACAAACCAGCACGACTGAAGTCAGCGAAACACCCTGGGTGAACCCGGACCTACCGGACTTTGCTAGTTACACCGATGTAAAAGCCAAGAAGCATGCGTTCTTTTCTTTCCTTCAACCCCTGATTGCCCAGGCCAATAATCGTGTATTACTGGAGAGGCAACAAATCCAGAACTGGCAAAATGGTGCCGAGGTTAATCCTGAAGAGCTGAACCGTTTATTAAAGAAATACCGCGTCAGCAGCAGTGATAAAAATCAGCAGCTCGCAGAATTATCAGACAAAGTTCAGACCATTCCACCGTCACTGGTGATGGCCCAGGCCGCCAATGAATCCGCCTGGGGAACTTCCCGCTTTGCCCGACTGGGTAATAACTTATTTGGCCAATGGTGCTTCAGTCAGGGGTGTGGCATTGTCCCTTCTTCCCGTAATGCCGGTGCCAGCCATGAAGTCGCCAAATTCAGTTCACCCGCACAATCGGTTGCCAGCTATATCCGCAACCTCAACAGCCACCCGAGCTATGAACCTTTACGCCACTTGCGTACAGAGCAACTACAACAACAAAGTTATAGTACCGGTGACAAGCTGGCCGCAGGCTTGCTGAAATATTCAGAGCGTGGTGAAGAATACGTCAAAGAAATACGCGCTATGATTCGCCATAATGACTTGGCGCGCTTTGATAACAACCAAAAGCTTGATGCGGCGCAAGAACATCAGGGAAAGCAGGATTAAATCCATGTCAGACAGTGAACGTCGTTTCCGGCAGCGTTATGATGCCGCACCATTGAAAATTGATTTACGTGTCATTAATGTATTCGGACGTGCAGGTAAACGCCACGAAGCTATTGCCCGCGACTTTTCTACCGGTGGGGTGTCGATTATCACCCCATTGAAAATGAAGCCTGGGAAACGGCTGATCGTGTCATTGACCAGTGACGATCACAGCTTACAAGCGGTCCCTGCTGAGATTCTCCGCACAGAAAAGAATCACGACCACTATATTTATGCATTACGTTTTACAATGGAGCAAATGCCAGAAGCTGCTTGCCGTGGTGCTGACACGGTTCTGCAACGTCTGGCCTCTACGCTTCAGCAACAGACTCAAGGGGAGCAACGCATCCCCGGATAATCCACAATAAGGAACGGATGTGAGCCAATCTGTATTAGTAATTAATTGCGGCAGCTCTTCGATTAAATTTGCACTTTATCCCTCGGAACAGGCTTCTACCCCAACCATCAAAGGGTTAGCAGAACGCCTCGGTGAATCCACTCCCTCATTAACATTGAAAGGCCAGTACCAGGAAACCATTAACCTGCCTGCTGGCTCCGCTCACCAGCAAGCACTCTCGGCTTTTATGAATCATTGCCAGACATCACTGACCAATCTGGCCGGTATTGGCCATCGTGTCGTTCATGGCGGTGAAGCATTCAGCCAGAGCATTCTGCTGGATGACAAAAATATTGCTGAATTGAAACACATTTCAGATCTGGCACCGCTGCACAACCCGGTCAATTTATTAGGGATTGAGCTTTGCCAACAACTACAGCCAGGCATTGCCAACGTTGCTGTTTTTGATACGGCATTCCACCAGACGATTCCCGAATCAACGTATTTGTATGCCGTCCCCTATGACTGGTATGAAGATGCCGGAGTTCGACGATATGGTTTCCATGGCACCAGTTACCGCTATGTTGCACAGGAAACGGCGAGACGCTTAAACAAACCAGCCGACGGCCTGAATCTGTTAATTGCGCATTTAGGTAACGGCTGTAGTGCCTGCGCGATTGAGCAAGGTAAATCGGTTGATACCACCATGGGATTAACACCACTGGAAGGCATGGTCATGGGGTCCCGCAGCGGTGATATTGACCCATCACTAATTGACTACATGGTGAATCACAAAGGCAAAACTCTGGAACAGGTTAGCAACGATTTAATTCGCAACAGTGGCCTGAAAGGTTTGTCGCAACTGAGCAATGATATGCGCTCACTACTGCAGGCCGAAGCCGAAGGTCACTGCGGGGCAAAACGTGCCATTGATGTGTTCTGCTTCCGGGTAGCGCGTCAGATGGCTGCACTGACCACCTCACTTTCACATGTTGATGCCATTGTTTTCACCGGCGGTATTGGCGAGCACGCCAGTGACGTTCGCCAACGCATTATCAGCAGCTGGCAAAGTCTGAAAGGCCAGATCGACCCGAGCCTCAACGAAGTACACGGCGATAGCAACGGTCGAATCAGCACACCCGACTCGCCTTTGATTATGGTGGTTGCCACCGATGAAGAACGAATGATTGCACAGGATACCTACCAGCAGGTGGCTCATGATTAATATAGTTATTGCTCCAACCGGCCTGGAAAGTGGCCTGACAACCATCAGCTTAGGACTGATTCGTGCTCTGGATGCCCAAGGCTTAAAAGTCGGTTTTGTGAAACCGGTTGCGCCCAATTATGGCCAACAGGAACGTTCAACCCACTTGGTACGAACCGTACTGCAACTGCAAACTCCAAACCCAATGCAGCTCCATCAGGTTCAACAACGTATCAGCGATGGCATGTTGGATCGTGTTCTGGAAGATGCTGTGGCGTTACATGACGAAGTGGCCAAAGAATGTGACGTTGTGTTGATTGAAGGTCTGGCACCGGATCGTTCGGAGCCCTATACCGCGAAATTGAATGCTGAAATTGCCAAAGCCCTGAATGCTGATGTTCTGCTGGTTGCCAATGGCCGAGACCGTAGCAGCAGCCAGATTCGTTCTGACCTGAAATTACAGCGTGGCATTTATGGCGGCAGTAAGGCCAACCTGCTGGGTGCCATCATCAACAAAGTGGGAAGCACCTCAGCGCAACAGCCATTTCTGCAGGCAGATCAAAAAACATCGGATGATCAGGATCAACCATCCCCTTATGCCAGCGAAGAAGATTGCTGGCAATTAGGCATCAAGCAATGCCCGGTGGTGGGCGTGATTCCATGGCAACCGGAACTGATCAGCCCAAGAGCTCTGGATATCCGGCGTTTATTTAATGCCGAAATCATTAATGAAGGTGAAATGGATAGCCGACGCGTACTCCGGATTACCTTATGCGCACGCACATTACCCAATATGGTTGATACTCTGCGTCCGGGAACCCTGATTGTGACTCCGGGTGATCGCGACGATATCGTATTAGCAGCGGCCATGGCTGCCAACAACGGAACACCACTTGCCGGGGTATTATTGACCGGTGGGCTGAGACCCAACCCGGGCGTCATTGACTTATGTCAGAGCGCTCTGGCAACCGGTATTCCGGTCATGAGAACCGAACTGGATACCTTCGCCACCGCAGAGAAGCTCTCTCACATGGATCATCATGTGCCAATGGACGATGTTGATCGGGTACAGCGCATCATGGAGTCGGTGACCGAACATCTGAACTCCGAGTTGTTAATGGAGCGTCTTGGGGCACCCCACCCGACTCGTTTATCTCCAGCTGCTTTCCGTTATCAGATTGTTGCCAAAGCCTGCAGCGACAAACAACGTATTGTATTGCCTGAAGGCGATGAGCCCAGAACCGTTCAGGCCGCGGCCATTTGCCAGCAAAGAGGTATCGCCGACTGCGTATTACTGGGCGATAAAAGTAAAATCCTGCAGGTTGCGCATGCCAATGAAATTGAGCTACCTGCTGATCTGCAAATCATTGATCCGGTGGATATTCGTGAGCATTACGTGCCACCGATGGTCGAGCTACGTAAACACAAACAACTGACCGACCCAATGGCGATGGCGCAACTGGAAGACAATGTTGTTCTCGGTACCATGATGCTGGCAGAAGATGATGTCGACGGCCTTGTTTCTGGTGCTGTACACACGACGGCCAACACCATTCGTCCAGCCCTACAGCTGATTAAAACGGCGCCGGGAGCCAAGCTAGTCTCCTCGGTATTTTTCATGGGATTACCCGACCAGGTATTGGTGTACGGTGATTGCGCGGTGAACCCAGACCCGAATGCCGAAGAGCTGGCGGATATTGCCATTCAGAGCGCCGGTTCAGCCGCCGCGATGGGGATCCCAGCCAGAGTAGCCATGGTGAGTTACAGCACCGGTAAATCCGGCAGTGGTGCGGATGTGGAAAAAGTCCGGACAGCCACCAGTCAGGTGCAGGGGTTACGCCCGGATCTGGTCGTTGACGGCCCACTGCAATATGACGCTGCGACCACCATGAGTGTTGCGCGCTCCAAGGCCCCGGACAGTGCTGTAGCTGGTCAGGCGACTGTGTTAATCTTCCCCGACCTGAATACGGGTAATACCACCTATAAAGCAGTTCAGCGCAGTGCCAACGTGATTAGCATTGGCCCGATGCTGCAGGGTCTGGCAAAACCTGTAAACGATTTATCCCGCGGTGCTTTGGTTGAAGATATTGTTTATACCATCGCACTCACCGCGATTCAGGCTCAACAAAGAAAACAAACACAACAACAATAACGGCACCAAAAGGACGACGCACGCTATGCCTGCAATTATCACCGGTATCATTGCCAGCTTATTATTGCTGACCAATATTCTGTTCTGGGTTACTTTCCTGATGCTATTTACTTTGCTAAGGAAAATTTTACCCTGGAATAGCGCCCGAAAGGTGATCGGCAAGCTGATGATTGTGATTGCTGAAAGCTGGGTCTACTGCAACAGCGGTTGGATCTGGCTGACACAAAAAATGGACTGGGATATCCGTCTGCCAGATAACCTGGACCGCAATGGCTGGTACTTTGTTGTCAGCAATCACCAGTCCTGGGTCGATATCCTGTTGTTACAACACACACTGAAAGGCCGTGCACCCTTTCTGAAGTTTTTTCTGAAACAGGAATTAATCAAGGTACCTATTATGGGCGCCGCCTGGTGGGCACTGGATTTCCCGTTTATGAAACGCTACAGCAAAGCGTATCTGGAAAAGCATCCGGAAATGCGCGGTAAAGATCTGGAAACCACACGCCAAGCCTGTGAAAAATTCAAAGAGATTCCAACGTCCGTAGTGAATTATCTGGAAGGCACACGTTTCACTCAAAGCAAACACGATAAGCAACAGTCTCCATATCAACATCTGTTGAAGCCAAAGAGTGGCGGAATGGCTTTTGCCATGAGTGCAATGGGAGATCAATTTAAATCGATTATTGATGTCACAATTGATTACCCCGATGGCATCCCTACGTTCTGGGATTTCTTACAGGGTAAAATGAAGCGGTGTACTGTCGTGGTGGAAGAAAAAGCCATTCCTGAAGCGGTTCGTGGCGGCGATTATGAAAATGACCCAGAGTTCCGTGCAACCTTCCAGGATTGGGTTCAGGACCTTTGGCAGGAAAAAGATCAGACACTGCAATCCCTGAAGTGACCTATCACAGTTAAACGTAAGACATGGCCGGGAAGGCTTATAACCTTACCCGGTTACGACCGCTACCTTTGGCCTGATATAACAACTCATCCGCTCGCCGAATGAAATCTTCAGGTGATTGCCCCAACCTTGGCACACCACCAGCAACTCCGGCACTGACCGTTACTATCCCTAAATCGCTGTGGTTGTGAGTAATATTTAAATGCTGAATTGTTACACGAATGACCTCTGCCAGACTTGCGGCATCATCCGGAGTCATATTCGGCAATAACACGATAAACTCTTCGCCACCATAACGAGCACACAGGTCAGACGATCGTCGACATTGCTGCAACATGACACTGGCAATCTGCTTCAGACACTCATCCCCCATCAAGTGGCCATTGCTATCGTTATATTGCTTAAACTCATCAACATCTAACATGATCAAAGACAGCGGCTCTGATGAGCGCTGACAACGCCGCCACTCACGCTCAAACTCCTGTTCAAAGTGACGACGATTAGCAACCTGGGTTAAGCCATCCGTGGTTGATAAATACTGCAGACGCTGAGTCAATAACTGAAGTCGTTCGGCTTCATGTGCTAACAAGCAGTTTTTCAGATAATCCCGGCGGAAAGAGGCTTCCATCATGTAGGACAAGTACCCCCCCATCACAATCATGACAACCCAGAACACCACAAAAAACGGCTGCAGTGCCAATATAGTCCGGCTCATTTCTGAGTCATCGACCAAAGAGCCCAACTGGCTGTATACCGACAGGTAAATCAGCAACATCGCCAGCGAAGTCATCAGAAAACTGCGGTAACTTAAGCGCAGCGTCACCATGGCAAACACCTGAACCGGTACCAGCCCCAGGTGATAAGTATAACGAGGCAAGCCTTCTAATAGTGAGATGTAATAGATCACCGACATGCCGATCACAGCAATGCCAGCGGCCGTCACAGGAATCAGATAAACCCGGTAACGCGTGTTATACAAAGCAAACAGCGCCCCTAACATCAATCCAGTGAGCATAGCGCGGACGAGAAACAGATTTTCAGTTTGCTCAAATCCAACAAAAATATCCGCCAAGCCAAACATTAAATACGTCAGTAGCCCGGCAAAAATAATTTTCAAATCGATGCGTAGAAAATGCAGATTGCGATGAACAAGATACTTTGACTCGATATCGTTATCAAAACGAAGGGTTCCGGCGCTGGTATCCAGCATTTGTTCTAATCGATTGATTTGAACTTCAACCAACTTCAGGCTGGCTTGCCTATCACTTTCTGACTGGTCACTGGCTTTCAGCACACACTCTCCCTTAATCACTCTCCGCTTTAGTGGTTTTATGATAACAGCGGATGATTTAATCTAAGTCTAGCAGCCTATTGTAAAAACACCGCCACTGATGATGGCATTCACATTTTGAGGAAATTATGAAGGTTTACGAGGACATTACACAATCAATTGGCAATACTCCCTTAGTACGCATCAGCAAACTGACTCAGCACCCTAATGTTTACGCCAAACTTGAAAACCGTAACCCGGCTCACTCTGTAAAGTGTCGTATTGGAGCCAACATGATCTGGCAGGCGGAGCAAGATGGCAAACTCAAAGCCGGTATGGAGATCATTGAGCCGACCAGTGGTAATACCGGTATCGCCTTAGCCTTTGTTGGCGCAGCACGCGGCTATAAAGTAACCCTGACCATGCCAGAAACCATGAGCCTGGAACGCCGTAAGGTAATGCAGGCGCTGGGGGCTAACCTGGTGCTCACCGAAGGCGCTAAAGGCATGCGTGGCGCCGTTGAAAAGGCGGAAGAGTTACTGGCGGAATCTCCCGAACAACGCATCATGCTGCAACAGTTTGAAAACCCTGCCAACCCGGAAATTCACGAAAAAACAACAGGCCCTGAAATCTGGCAGGATACCGATGGAAGTGTTGATGTTGTAGTTGCCGGTGTGGGTACCGGGGGGACTATTTCAGGCATTTCACGCTACATCAAACAGCATAAAGCCATTACCTCTGTTGCCGTTGAACCGGCAGACTCAGCCATTATTACTCAGGTACGTAACGGCGAAGACATTACCCCAGCCCCGCATAAAATTCAGGGCATTGGTGCGAACTTCATTCCCAAAAATCTGGACTTAGATGTTCTTGATCGGGTTGAAACCGTCGGCAATGATGAAGCGATGGAAATGGCACACCGTTTGATGGCAGAAGAAGGCATTCTCGCCGGCATTTCCTGCGGTGCAGCCATGCAGGCAGCACTGCGCCTGGCCGAAGAAGATGCTTTCCAGGACAAAACCATCGTGGTCATTCTGCCGGATTCAGGCGAGCGCTATCTGACTTCACCACTGTTTGCAGGCCGTTTTGAAAACTAGTTCATTATTTGAACAACCGGTGCCACAGGAAGATTCTCTTGTGGCGCTGCTGGATCAAGATTCTTCGCTGGACCTGACGCAGCCACAGATATTGCTTGATGGCGACCTGTTGCTCTATCCCCAGGCCTTCGCCCCTTCGGTCGCGCTTCAGTTATTTCAGCAGCTACAGCAAGAGATTCTCTGGCAACAAGAAACACTGACAATTTATGGCAAACAACACTCTTGTCCACGCCTGCAAAGCTGGATTGGCAGCCCAGAAGCCATTTATCGTTATAGCGGTAAAACCTTTCGTCCCGATCCGTGGACACCAACCACATCGGCACTTAACGCTCTGATCAGTAAATGCCTGCAGCATCCGTTTAATTCATTGTTGGCCAACCTCTACCGCGATGGCCAAGATTCGATGGGCTGGCATAGTGATAACGAACCGGAACTTGGAGCAGAACCAGTGATTGCGTCATTAAGCCTGGGCGCGACGCGTGATTTTTCATTACGACGCGTCGGAGAAACCCGACAACATCTCAGCATTGCTCTATCTTCTGGCAGCTTACTCATCATGAAGGCCGGTATGCAAAACCGCTGGCAACATGCGTTGCCAAAGCGCCGAAACATCCATAGTCCAAGAATCAACCTGACCTTTCGCCAGATTGTAAGTTAAAGGATGGCAAACGGTGGTTTATTGAGAAAAGACGGTTTCTAAACGAAACATAATCACCGGTGTGCTTTCGTATTGAGTTTCCCGAGTCCAGATAAACTCAGGGGATAATTCGGCAAACACATACTGCTTCCAGATTTGCTGTCGGTATCGAATACCGGCAGCATAAGAATCAAACGTTGCGCCAAACTGCGTATCACCATTTGCACTGGCGACAAAACCCAATGCTGCTTTTTTGCTGAATCGATGATACAGGCCCGCTCCATAGCCCAATTCAAAAAAACCATCATTTAATAAATAGTCCGCACGGGTACTGAAGCGGAATTGTTTATTAATATTAAGGGGGTAGTTAAGCTGCACGTCCGACTCGGATTCCCAACCATCTGTGGTGAAATACGAAAAACGTTGAGTAGCTTTCAGCTCCCACTCAGAAAAATAAGCGTATCTCCGGGCCCGCAGACGAACAAACGGATCCGGTGGTAACCCCCAGCGAACACCGCCATCAATATTCGTTTTCCACTGGTCGGTTTCATTAATGATAAATCGTAATGCAGCGGTATATTCGACGTTTTCGACACTCTCAATCGGATCCGCTTCACGTAAAGCGTCTTCATCTTCTGATTCAACCAATAACTTCAGTCGCTCATTACTGTTAGGCAATGCCATTTTGACACTTACCCCAAATTTATAATCAACGGGCTCTCCCAGCTCGCGACGAGTATAAAATGAGAACTTTGCACGACTGCCGGCAACATCATCCGAAACAATCTCTTCACTGAAAAAGGTATCAACAAAAAATGCGTCAATATTGCCCGAGATGCCATCAAGATAAGCGACCAACCAGTCTTTTGATCGGTCCATAATATCTTTCGTAACCCGGGTTTCTTCCTGATAAACCTCTGACACCGCGTCACCCTGTGGCAAGTCGAACTCGAGGAATTCAGGCTGATACGTGGGCGTGGTAAAACCGGATACTGCCAGACTAAAAACGGCTACAAAACAGGTCAGCAAAGTTCGCAAAAGCATTAGAAAGTGCTCACCTCTCTTTAAACCGGATCATGATGAATCAGCACTTGCGCCTGCGGAAACTGGTTGCAAATATCCTGCTCGACGTGATTACCGATAGCATGTGCTTCGCGAAGTGATAATTGCGCAGGAAGATCCAGATGAAACTGAATAAACTGAACCTGGCCTGCTTGTCGGGTTTTCAGGTCATGAAAACCGACAACATCTGGATGCTGATTGATTATTTCAGCAACCCGGGATTCCGTTTCAGCCGGCAACGCTTTATCCATAAGGACATTCAACGCCATCACAATAATATCCCAGACACTTTTTGCCAGGACAATAACCACCACCAGAGCAACTAACGGGTCCATCCACAGCCAACCCAACGATACACCAACCAATGCTGCCACAACGGCGATATTGGTCAGGATGTCACTGAAATAATGGGCAGAGTCGGCTTTTACAGCCAGCGACTGTGTTTTTTGATAAACCCAGCGCTGAAAAATAACCAGGCATGCTGTCAAAATGGTTGAAAAAACCATCACTCCAATACTTTCAGGCAGCGCCGCCAGTTCTTTTGGGTAAAAGATCCGGTCAACCACCTGAAGCAGTACCATCATCATAGAACCACTGATAAAGGCAGCTTGCACCAGCGCAGCGATGCCCTCTGCCTTTGCATGGCCAAACGGGTGTCCCTTATCAGGTGGCATCAACGCATAACGAATGGCAAAAAAGTTAACGATTGAGGCAAAAATATCGGCAATGGAATCCAGCATTGAAGAAAGCACACTGGTTGAATCACTAAAAGACCAGACGATCGCTTTTGCCAACAACAAAACAGCAGCCACGAATACGGACGCATAAGCTGCAACCAAAACTAAGCGTGACGACTCAGAATTACCCATGCTATTTCCTGAGGATTCATTATTAGTATCAAAGCCATCACTATAGCGGAAAGCAGCACTATTTAGGATAACCCGATCACCTTTTTCTGAACTGCCGTTCGTATCGCGCAGTTTCATCTTGACCCACATTAAACAAATTGATTCTATAGCCGTTCACTTTGGGGATTGGGGAACAATATGCCTGTGAAACATGCGCTGGTCGTTGATGATTCAAAATCAGCACGGATGATGCTGCAACGTATGCTGAATAAAATGAATGTTGAATCAGAAGCGGTAGAAAGTGCCGAAGCTGCATTGCTGTTTCTCGACAAGTCCCAGCCAGACGTGATTTTTATGGATCATATGATGCCAGGCATGAACGGCCTGGAAGCCACACAGATGATCAAAGCCAACCCTAAGACGGCCACCATCCCTACCATCATGTACACCTCGAAAGAAGGTGAAGACTATTTCAACATGGCAAAATCGCATGGGGCTGAGGGTGTTCTGGCAAAACCTGCAAATCAGGAAGCCGTTATGTCGGTGATTGAGTCTCTGAGCGAACTCGCTGCCAACGATGACGACCTTCCCGTGACGGATCAGGCTAATATTCCGCTGATTGAAATCGACAAACTGGTTCAAAAGCATCTCAAAATTGCTATTGCAGAAGCCAAGGCAGAAATCACTGCAGGGTTAGACAGCTCAACACAACAGTTACAAAATGCTCAGACGCACGAAATTAAACTGGCACAACGCCATTGGCTACAGCGCTATGAAAGCCTTGAGAAAAACCTGAACGATGCATTGGAGCCAAAGGTTTTATTTAAAAATACCCGCCCTCTGAATCAACGCCTGGCGACGTTAGTTGCAGAAAAAACCACTAAAAAAGCGGCGGCTGATCTCAACGACATCATTAATGTTCAAAATACGGAAACCAAAGAATCTCTGGCTAAAGACATCGCTGAAATACAACAATTGGCACAAACCAGTAAAAAACAGGCGGTGTTTATCGGTGTCTTAACCGGTATTATCAGCGCACTGGCAACAAGCGCAGCGTTTCTATTTCTTATTTAGATCAATATCAATTAGCGCCCCCTGATCAACTCCTGTAATAAAGGTGTAACTGGCCCATCAGCACCTTTTTATTTGGTTTACACATAGTTACAATTTACGATTATTTATATTTTGGAATCCGATCAGGGAAACAATAAATGATCAGAATTATTTCGCTATTGGCAGTGATCACCTTACTCGGGGGATGTGCTGCGGCCACACCGATTCTTATCGCCGAAGGAGCTGGCCACAGTATTGTTCGTCACGATGAAGATATTAAAGTCCGCGCCGCGGCAGCGCTTCAGGAAGAACCCGACCTGCTGACTTTTTCAGTCCAATCCATCTCGCGCGGTAAAACCGAGATGGCCGTCGCCACCTACCTGAAAGGCTATTCTGACCCGGATTACAGCCAGAACATTAAGTCACTGGCCCTGTATCAGATTGGCTTAATTTATATGAACCGTTACAACGATGATCGTGACGATGTGAAAGCCCGTGCTTATTTCAACCAGCACAATATTGAATTTCCAGACTCCCGGGTTAAAGAGCGTGTCAACAAACGATTGGCCATCCTGGATAAACGTCAAAGCAAATCTGTCCAGCTCAACGCCAAGCAGCTCCTGAAACAGGTTAACCGCGCCAAGCTACTGTCTAAAAACGACACTCCATTCGATGCCGAGCTAACGCCGATGAGTGAGCGCGCCATCACCGATGAACGCGTTAAAGAAGCCGAAGGGGTGTATTTGATTCTCTATGATAACAAAGCTTCATCGGATGAAATGCGTGCCAAAGCACTGTACCAACTGGGCCTTATTTATATGAGTCCGTACAATCGCCATGGCGACAACCGTAAAGCACTGGCCTATTTCCGTAAAATTACGGCTGAATTTCCGCAAACGTCTGTGGCGCGTGGCGCTTCACAAAAAGCGAGTCAGTTGATTAATCGCCAGAACTAACTTCAGAGCAAACAGAGCAGTCATAGTCAAACTGGCTATCTGATTCGAAGGCTATTTATGACAGCCCGAGAAACAGACACAAAAAAAGGAGCATCAGCTCCTTTTTTTGCATCAATGATTGCACTTATTCTTTTGGCTTACGCTTCTTAAAGCCTGGCTTATCATTGCGGCGCTCACCACGCTCATAACCTTTACCGCCCTGCCCGGCTTTATTACCACCACTTGGCTTACCGCCTTGACCAGGTTTGCCACGGTGAGGCTTTTTAGGGCCACGATCCGGACGATCAGTACGCTTACGGCCATCACTCTTAGGAATATCAGAGGTTTTATACTCTTTCATATCCAGCGAACGGCCACATACTTTGGCCTTTTTCAGTACAGACAAAGTGGCCGGTGGCATACCGTTAGGTAAATCGATAACGGAGAAGTTTTCCAGAATTTCGATATGACCAATAAACTTACTTTCTAATTCCGCTTCATTGGCAACAGCGCCCACCAGGTTACCTGGGCGTAAACCATCGTTGTAACCCACAGCGACCATATAACGCTGCATATCAACCTCAGGCTGACCTTTTAATGCTTTGGCCTGCTCTTCCGGCATCGCTTTGCTGCGGGGGCCACGATCCTGACGATCACCACGACGATCATCCCGTTCACGACGGTTATCACGGTCATCACGACGATCGCGTGAATTACGCTCCATCATCCGGGCGTCGGCTTTTTCATCCAGGAATAACGGTTTGTTACCTTGCACTAATTTCGCCAGTGCTGCTGCCAAATCCAGCGTATCAATTGGGTTTTCAACCAGCAGCTGCTCGATAATTTCACGGAACACCTGGTTCTTTTCACTGTGTACCGCGTCCAGAATCTGAGCCTGGAAACGTTCTTTGCGCTTAGCATTCACATCTTTTGCCGTTGGTAACGGCATTTCTTCGATAGTCTGACGAGTCGCTTTTTCGATATCACGCAACATACGTTTTTCACGGCCACGAACAAATACAATCGCTTCACCTTCACGACCAGCACGACCGGTACGGCCAATACGGTGAACGTAAGATTCAGTATCCTGAGGAATGTCGTAGTTAATGACGTGACTGATACGCTCAACGTCTAAGCCACGCGCAGCAACATCGGTAGCTACCAGGATATCCAGCTTGCCGGCTTTTAACTTTTCAACCGCTTTTTCACGCAATTGCTGCGGAATATCACCATTTAATGGCGCACATTTAAAGCCGTTAGCCTGCATAAAATCAGCAACTTCTTCGGTGGCCTGCTTGGTGCGTACAAACACCATCATGGCGTCAAAGTCTTCCACTTCACAAATACGCAGCAAGGCGTCATTTTTATGCGCGCCGCCAACAAACCAATAACGTTGGCGAATTTTATCGTTGGTGGTGGTTTTGGCTTTGATTTTTACCTGTACCGGGTCATTCAGGTGTTTTTCTGCAACCGCCTGAATTTCTTTTGGCATGGTGGCTGAGAATAATGCCACCTGACGCTGTTTGGGTGCCTGCTCCAGAATCCAGTTAACATCGTCGATAAAACCCATGCGTAACATTTCATCGGCTTCATCCAGCACCACGGCTTTGATGTCTGACAGATTTAACGTGCCACGACGCAGGTGATCCATCACACGACCCGGCGTACCAACAACCCACTGCGGTCCACGTTTTAATTCACGTAACTGCGTACCATAATCAGTACCACCATAAATAGCCGACACATTAATGCCCGGCAGGTATTTGGAGTACGTCTTAACTGCTTCAGCAACTTGTTGCGCCAATTCACGGGTAGGTGCCAGCACCAATACCTGGGGAGCACTCAGCTCAGCTTGTGTGCGCGCCAGAATCGGCAGCGAGAATGCTGCTGTTTTACCGGTACCGGTTTGTGCCATACCCAGCACATCACGTCCTTCCAATAAAGACGGAATACTGGATGCCTGAATTGGCGATGGTTCTTCGTAGCCCAACTCTTCCAGCGTGCGAAGAATAGAAAAGGGCAGACCCAGGCTGGCGAAGCCTGTAGGCGTTGATTCACTCATTAGTGTACCTGTGTATCAGAAAGCTGGGCGTAGGCCGTATTCACTCTCACACAAGTACCCGGATGTTGCTTATATAAAGCAACCTTCTGAAAGGGATAAAGACTTGCCAACAGGACGGCGATGCCCGACTAGGGGTTTAAAAGGGCGGCGATTATACATAAAAGCCTGGCATAGTGCTCATACTTTCTTTGTCGATTCTGTAGCTAATTGTATCTGAGACAGCTCTCGATATTCCTGTTCAGCCTCTCACTGGCAAGACAGCGTAATCAAAAAACTGCTAATCTGAATTCAGATCCGTGCACGAGCCAGTTGCCCATGAGTATCAAAACACGCCTGTTATTTGCCGTTATCACCCTGCAACTGGTTGGTTTTGCTGTTGTTATCTTCCGCTTCAGTCATGACATCAGCGATTCCCTTCAACAACAAGGACAGGTTCAGATTCGCACCACCGTGTTATCACGTTTGCAGCATTTTGATGCCCTCGCCAGTGAGATGGAGCGAAGCGCTCGAGCACTGGCGCTTTCCGGTGAGCTGGTACACGCCCGCAAGCTGGATCTTAATGCCACAGAAAAAGCGTTTTCAGATTTATTACTGAAGACTTTTCGGTCTTTCCCACAGGCCTTAGGTGGTGGCATCTGGTTTGAACCCTATCGCTACTCGCCGGCGCAACGTTTGATGGGACCTTATGCCTATCGTACCAGCCAGGGCGTAGTGTTTAGCTGGGAATTAAACAGTGACACCTACAATTATCCGGAGCAATCCTGGTATCAGCTGGCCATCCCGCCAGATTGGCCGCGCAATGTTATGCCTGAGGTACAGATTTATTGGACTCCCCCCTATCGCGACGAAGCGGGTACTGAGTCGTTAATGATGACGGTTGATGCACTGATGTTTGATCAACAGCAAACCATTCTTGGCATGGCTACGGTTGACTGGTCGATGGAAACCGCCTTGTCATATCTGAATCAGTCTGTGTTCACGCCAAATAGTCAGATTTTCTTATTTCATCCTGACAACCCACAACCACTGCTCAGTCATCAACTGGCAGCAACCACACAACAGCAATTAGTTGAGTTATTTCAGAATCAACACCCAGATAACACTCAACACCTGGATAACAACCAGACAAAAAACAACGCCATTATTGAGTTAACACATCAGCCAGGCCATCACATTTACAGTGGAAAAACACGTTCGGGCTTGATTTTTGGTGTTGTGGTACCGGATGCAGATTTTGCTCAGCTGGTTGAACAACAACGCTCCGATACATATACCATCGGCATAGCCATGGCGTTGTTGTTTATCGCCATCATGGCACTGATCCTGGAAATCTTATTTAAGCCCTTCGAACAAATTCAGGCCTTATTAACCTCAACCGTCGAAGCCAATCGTGATAACCCTAAAACCCGTATTCATCCGATGACCTATGATGGCAACAATGAGTTCAGTCCGATTATTTCGACATTCAACATCCTGGCTGAACAGATTGAACGTTTTACCCAACGCTTATCAGACAGCAACCATGAGCTGCAACAAAGCCAAGCTCAGATAGCCGACCTTAACTTTCGCCTTGAAGAAAAAGTGGCTGAGAGAACTGAGCAACTTCAGGCACGTAAAGAAGAAGCCATCAACGCATTACAAGAGCTAAAAATAACCCAGAAACAACTGGTCAATATGGAGAAATATGCGGCACTGGGAGAGCTGGTTGCAGGCCTGGCCCATGAAGTGAACACTCCGCTCAGCGTTGCCATTACCGCCATAGAAACATTAGAAGAACAACTGGACGCATACTCACAAACAACCCCGTCGTCACAAACACCCTCTCCATCACAAGACAGCTCATTATCACAGGGAAACATTCATCCGTTATTGCACAGTCTGCGGGAACAGGTTGATGCTTCAATGAAAAATCTGAACCTGGCCAGCGATATGATCAGTCGCTTTAAACAGGTTGCGGTTGATCAGGCCAGTGATCAGTTGCGGGAGTTTGAACTCGGCGACTACCTCACCAGTATTATCAGTTCTTTGCGGCCGAACTATAAATACCGCCCCATCACCATTGATTTATCCTGCCCGGAAAAAATTTACCTGTCAGGGCATCCGGGCGCCCTGTCACAAATCATGACTAACCTGATTATGAATTCGCTAATCCATGCCTTTGAAGAAGGTCAAAGCGGCCATATCCAGATCAGTGCACAGCGAGATAAAGATCGTATTACTCTGATATACCGTGACGATGGTAAAGGCATGAGTGAGTCCGTCGTTAATCACGTATTTGAGCCCTTTTTCACAACTCGCCGGGATCAGGGCGGCAGTGGCATGGGCACCCATGTTATCCATCAATTGGTGACACAAACACTGGGCGGGAATGTGACGGTTACCAGCACACCGGAATTGGGAACACGCTATGTCATCACTCTGCCAGATCCGTTATCGGCCGACGGGAAGACAGATTCAGTCTGAAGCATTATACTGCGCGCCCTTTTAATCTATTGTGGAGTACGTAACGTGCTGGAAGTTAACGAATATTTTGATGGCAAAGTTAAGTCGATTGGTCTGCAAACGGCAACACTGCCAGCAACAGTCGGTGTGATGGTTGCAGGTGATTATGAGTTTGGCACAAGCCAAAAAGAAGTGATGACAGTGGTATCCGGCAGCATGGACGTTAAATTACCGGGCGCAGATGCCTTTCAAACGATTGCTCAGGGCGAATCTTTTAACGTTGACGCCAATGTTAAATTTCAGGTTAAAGTAACTGCAGATACCGCATATTTCTGCACTTACGAATAATGCTCAGGCTACATCGTATTACCTTTTCAGAATTGTGTTTGCGATGTAGCCCTTCTCTTTTTCTGTAGCCCTTCTCTTTTTCTGTAGCCCTTCTCTTTTACAAGTCTAGCTTTTCCGACATCAGAGTTTCCATATCATCAACCGGCAATGGTTTACTGAATAAAAACCCCTGATAGATTTCACAATGATTTTGCCGTAAAAAATCCAGCTGCTGCTGTGTTTCTACACCTTCAGCCAATACATCCAACCCCAGGCCTTTTGCCATATTGATAATCGTCGTGGTGATAACCTTACCTTCATCCTGGTGCTCAATCGAATTAACAAAACTGCGATCAATTTTTAACTTATCGACCTGATAACGATGCAGATACGCTAACGATGAATAACCGGTGCCAAAGTCATCAACAGCGAGCGCCACGCCCAGCTTTTTTAACCCTGCAATGGTTTCCAGCACTTGTGGGGTTGGCTCAAGAAGAGCACCTTCAGTAATTTCCAGCTCGAGCCAGCCTGGCAAAATCTGATATTCCTGAAGCAATTTTTCCAGCAATTCAACCAGCCCACCGGCAACAAACGTTGGCTGCGTAATGTTAACCGCAACCTGTATTAGTTCTCGCTGCTCTGATTGCCAGCGACTGATGGTTTTACACGCGGATTTTAATGCCCAACCATCCAACTCCGGCATTAGGCCATTATCCTCCGCGACCGGTAAAAAACGTCCGGGAGAGATAATACCTTCTGTCGGGTGGTACCAACGCATTAACGCCTCTGCCCCAATCACCTTACCACTGTTGATGCACACCTGAGGCTGATAATACAGCTGCAATTCATCATCCCGTTGCAAAGCTTTGCGCAATTGATTACCCAATTCAAGGCGATCGGAAGCCGCCTGAGTCATATCATTGCTGTAGAACTGATAACCATTGCGGCCATGCTTTTTGGCTCGAAACATAGCGACATCGGCATTACTAAGCAGCTGTGTCACAGAGTTGCCATGATCCGGATACAACGTAATCCCCATCGACACGCTGATAAACAGCTCCTGACCAACCCCCGCATCAAACGGTGTTTTTAATAATCCCTGGATAATATCAACAACCGATTTTGCCTGATCAATATTGCTGATCCCTTCCAGCACCACCATAAAGTCATCGCCGCCCAGCCGTGCAACGGTATCGCTGTCTCGCAAGCGTTTTCGTAAACGATGAGAAAAAGCCTGTAACAATCGATCTCCGGCCGGATGACCCAGGCTGTCGTTGATATGTTTAAAATGATCCAGATCGATGGCAATTAACGCCAGTTTATTCTGACTGTTATGGGATTTTTCAAGCGCACTTTCCAACCGGTTCAACAACAGCGCCCGGTTTGGCAAATTGGTGAGCGAGTCATAAAAAGACAAATGCTCCAGCTGTTGCTCAGACTCTTTTATTTTGGACATGTCCGAAAAAACACCCACATAATGACTGACTCGCTGATTGCCATCTCGCACTGCTGTAATCGTCAGCCATTCCGGAAATAATTCGCCACTTTTTTTACGATTCCAGATTTCCCCACGCCAATAACCATGATTATCAATGGCGGCATACATATTGTGATAAAAATCGCGACCATATTGTCCGGATTTTAAAACAGAGATTGGCCTGCCAAGAATTTCATGCTCAGCATAACCGGTAATATTGGTAAAAGCCGGATTCACCGCCTCAATACAAGCACTGGCATCGGTGATCACGATACCTTCCATGGTTGACTCAAACACAACTGATGCCTGATGTAAGCGACGATCTTTCGCTTGTTGGTCGGTTATGTCCTGAATAGAACCACTACGTGCAATGGTTATCCCATGGTTATTCTGAATCGTTTCACCCAAGCCATGAATGTATTTTTCATTACCCGAAGGCAATAAAATCCGATAAATCATTTCAGTGGCTTCACCCGTGCTATAACTGTTTTTCAGCGTTGTTGAAAAACGCTCTCTGTCTTCCGGGTGAACATAATCAATATAACGGGCAAGACGAATCGATTGGGTACCTGCCGGTAACTCAAGAATCTCAGCAGCCTGAGGTGTCAGATTAATGCGATCATTAATAATGTCATCGCGCCAGCTGCCAATTTTTGCTAACCGCTCTGTACGAAATAATAATTGCTCTCGCCGTTGCAAATGATCAACCACACGAGTCCGATCCACCACCAGATAACAAAGCTGTGCAAAGGTTGATAACAGTGACGATTCGGCTTCCGATAAGTCTTTTGCCTCAGACAAGGCAAAAAACAGGCAACCCCCTTCTGATTGTCGACCAATCACCGGCACAATCAGCAAGCTTGTTGGTTGCATCGTTTGCCAGATATGTTGTTCAGAACGCGTCATTGAGTCCGCTGGATTTAATACACGCACACGATGATCCGCGATCAACTCACGCCAGTCAGACAGATTCCTGGCCAAGATACGTACGTCATAATCCACTTGTGCAGGTACGCCGGATTCCACCATATAAGAATCGGCATGATTTTCATCAGGACTGATAAAAAATAAGGAATAATCAGCTTTCAACTGTACACAGAGCTGTGTCAGCGCCACTTTCAAATCGGTATCCAATACCTCAGATCGGGTGGTTAAAAAGACCTTGATACAACGCTCGATTAACAAGTCCAGTGGCAACAAGCGCTCATCGTGCTTACCAACGGATTGTATCGAACGCCGTATTGACGTTTTGCCCGGATACTTCAAATACATACTCCGTACAGGCGACTGTTGTTAATACCAACGGCTATTTCTATTACAGGCTTTTTTCTGTCAGGTATTCAGATTCGTCAGCACATAGGCGTGCAAAGTGATGCGATCTGAATCGCTCATTTCCTGAAACTGAACACCCACTGCAACCTGAGTTTCTTCCGTATTCACTGACCGGACGATAGCACTGACTTTAATGATGCGATCCACACCGCTTACCGATACCTGAGCGGTGATCGTCAAATTATCCCCTTCAACGACGGGCAGCTGTCGTGCAACGATTCTGGCTCCACCCAAACTCAAGTCAGTAATACGTGCGGATACCTTGTGCTGTTGTTCTGTCCCATACAACACCGAACAAATCAAACTGACCTTTGCCCTCACTGAGCTGCGAACCTCACCCAGAACCAGCTCTTTTGGCATGGCCAGATGGATGTGCGCAAAAGGGATTCTTGAAACATGAATCACCTCAGTTTTAAAAGCACAGGCGCTGTTCCATTGCGCCGCGAAAAACCGTACTGCCAATGGCATACCGTTTTTTAACGGCAAAGGAGAACCATTTTTCATCGGTGTGGACACAATGATCGAACGACCTGCCATATAACCCACCAGGCTACTGCGGTCACGTTCATCAGAATAACCATCAAACTCCAGCTGAATTGCCTGTCCTGGCAACAGCTTTAACTCTTCAAAGCGCTTTGGCTTGCCTGCGTCAGCGGCCAAGTGATCACCTAATAACTCATTTGCTACGCCTAGAGTGTAGACCAGAGACTATTTTTTTCCTGCCAATCCTCGCGTTGATACGAAAAATCAGACAATCCGGTTAAATCCTCAGAGCTATTGATAAGTGATTGAAAACTATAGAATATTGATTTCAGCGTTATACCAAGGCCAACATCGCATGTTTAATAAGCAGGACCTGATTGCACTGATTACCACCACCATGCCTTACGGCAAGTTTCAGGGGCGTGTGCTGATTGATATTCCGGAAGAATATTTACTCTGGATGAACAAACAAGGTATGCCATCGGGCCGTTTAGGATTCCTGCTTAGCCTGGCACTGGAAATACGGATCAATGGCCTGGAGCAAATTCTGGAGCCACTCAGAAAAGACCCGGCCGTTCAAAAAATGGTTCAGGCTTCAAACACCCCAACTTCTGATCAATTTCACTGACACAGTAGGAATAGCTGACATGATACGGCTTGGCATCCTGGAAACAGATACCTTATATGAAGATTTGCTGTCGGATTATCAATCTTACGGCCAGATGTTCGCCGCCTTTTTTCAACGCCTGGGTACAACACCCGATATACGTTTCTATGATGCACAAAACGGTGAACTGCCAAAGGCCCATGATTGTGATGCCTACCTGATTACCGGCTCCAAAGCCGGCGTTTATGACTCTCTTCCGTGGATCAGTGAATTATCCAGCTGGATACAACAGGCGTTTGAGCGCAAAGAAAAGATTGCCGGCATCTGTTTTGGCCATCAGATACTGGCGCACAGCCTGGGAGGATTTGCGGGCAAAAGTGAAAAAGGCTGGGGCATAGGTGTCCATACCACAGAGGTTATTCATCATCCGGCCTGGCTGAATGATGACGCGTCTCATATTCGCCTGATATACAGCCATCAGGATCAGGTAGAACGCTTGCCCACCAATGCCAAAAAGCTGTTTCAGAGTGAGTTTTGTGACAATGCCGCGTTTTTTATTGATCAACGCATCCTGGCCTTTCAGGGCCACCCTGAATTCACGGCAGAATATTTAGCGCGCTTATTACCACGGCGCAAAGAAAACATTGGCGAATCACGTTATCAGCAAGGGATGAATACGTTAAATCAGCCCATGGATGCCGACCGTGTTGGTCGTTGGCTATTGGAGTTTATGCAGCTGTAATTCATAAATCTTAAAGCCGGATATTCAGTGCATACGGTGAATATCCAGCTCTAATTGTTCGACACGACGACCCGCCAGGTAAATCTGCCCGGAGTAGCGCTCATCCCCCGTCGATGAAAAATCAAACCGATAACAACGAATCAGTCGCCAGCCAACACCACGCTTACGCAACTGTAAACCATCCAACAACAAGGTATCGTCCAGCAACTGTAAACCTTGTTGTTCGCAGTGTTTACGCACCACCTTCAACGCCAGTACCCGGGCTTGTTGCTGTTTATTCCAGAACAAATACAGCACAGCAACCAGCGAGAAAAAGAAAATCCAGCCCAACATAGTCATTTCCGAATCAATATCTGTGACTTGATATGCTACCGAAATGAAGAAAAAACAAGCCTGTAAAAACAAAAAAGTGCTGCTGAAAACGGCTAATCGCATTCTCAGCAACACTTATTCAGACGCACACTCTCAATATATAACGCTCAATATATAACGCTCAATATATAACGCTCAATACATTCTATGAGTGCGAACTTATTAAGCTTCCGGGCGTTCCAGAATGGCCACCGCGCCCTGACCACCAGCGGCACAGATGGAAATCAAGCCACGACCGGACCCTTTCTCTTCCAGCATTTTAGCCAAGGACGAAACAATACGGCCGCCGGTCGCTGCAAATGGGTGGCCGGTAGCAATAGAAGAGCCACGGATATTTAACTTACTGCGATCAATGGCACCCAGGGGTTTATCACGACCCAGCTTTTCTTTGCAGAAAGTTTCATCTTCCCAGGCTTTTAAAGTCGCCGCGACCACCCCGGCAAAAGCTTCATGAATTTCATAGAAATCGAAGTCCTGTAAAGTCAGCCCAGCACGATCAAGCATCGTTGACACTGCGTAGGCCGGCGCCATTAACAAACCTTCCGCTTCTTTACCTACAAAATTAACCGCCGCTGTTTCATAGAAACTCAGGTAAGCACGAACAGGCAAACCATGTTCTTTGGCCCACTCTTCAGACGCCATTAACACCACAGAAGCACCATCCGTCAGTGCCGAAGAATTAGCGGCGGTTAACGTTCCTTTACCACTTTTTTTATCAAACGCCGGTTTCAGTGTCGCCATTTTCTCCAGGTTAGGCTCACGAGCAGAGTTGTCTTTTTCCAGCCCCAGGTATGGGGAGATCAGATCATCAAAAAAGCCATCTTCATAGGCTTTCAGAAGGTTGGTGTGAGAGTTAAAAGCAATCTGATCCTGCTCATCCTGAGCAATGCCCCACTCTTTAACGGTAATTTCAGTATGTTCGCCCATCGACATATTGGTACGAGGTTCACCATTTCGAGGAACTAACGGTGCCAGATGTTTCGGGCGAATTTTAGCCAATAATTTAAGACGCTCAGCGGTTGTTTTGGCGCGATTCACATCCAGCAAAATTTTACGCAACCCTTCTGATACACCAATCGGTGCATCTGAGGTGGTATCCGAACCACCAGCAATTCCCACCTCAATCTGACCTAAGGCAATTTTGTTAGCAACCTGCATACAAGCTTGTAAGCCCGTTGCACACGCCTGCTGAATATCTGTTGCCGGAGACATTGGATCGAGTGCTGTACTCAACAAGGTTTCACGGGCCAAGTTAAAATCACGACTGTGCTTAATCACAGAACCGGCAACAAACTCGCCTATTTTTTCTCCCTGAAGGTTATAACGATTGACCAAACCATTCAGTGCCGCCGTCAGCATATCCTGGTTAGAAGCATGAGAATAAATGGTATTAGAGCGGGCAAAAGGAATACGGTTGCCGCCAATAATAGCGACACGGCGAACGGTCTGAGTCATTTCGGAATCCTGATATCAATGTAAGATTAACAACACACAATCAACAGCAAAAAATAAAGCTGTTATCCTGGCAGCAGTGTAGACAGCAGGCCGTCAACAGAGCATTGGCTGATCTGACGCAAGCAGGCCCATTCCCAGACAATTTAACCAACGTATATTGATATACTATGCCGTTAATGGGTGGGCCAGCGTGATACCTACATACCAACTGACCTGAGCACACAAAGCGTAACGTTATAAAAAAGACAGACGGAAATCATCATGGGCAACTTTTACGAATCACTGCTGAACAACAATATAGGTCGTAATTTACTGAAAACAGTCGGGTTACCAACCCCAATTGAGTTAAAACGTTATCGTGCAGATCAAGCCAGTTATTTCGAAGGTAATGTGCTGATTGGTGCCAGTGACGACGCAGCCTTGTTGAATGACATTATGCGCAACCTGAAAGATGCCAAAGCCAATGTGTATTTTCCAGCTAATGCAAAAACAGCCGCTGCCATTACCGCCGCTGCGGAAGCCAATCAGGTTCAGATAACGGCAATTGAAATCAGCAAAAATATGACGGGTAAGTTTGATGCGCTGGTTTTTGATGCTTCTGGCTTCCAACATGCACCAGATCTTGACCAACTCTACACGTTTTTTAACCCGGTGATGCGCCAACTGAACAGCAATGGCCGTGTACTGGCTTTAGGCCGCCCACACCTGAAGGCAACATCCGGCGAACAAGCCGCAGCCATGCGTGCCCTCGAAGGTTTCAGCCGTTCCGTTGCCAAAGAAATCGGCAAAAAAAGCTCAACTTCACAAGCTATTTACGTTGAGCAAGGCGCAGAGAGCAACCTGGATGCCACCTTCCGCTTTGTAATGTCGGCAAAATCGGCTTACGTCGACGGTCAGGTGATTACCATTCGTCAGGCAGAAACCGTCGAATACCCAGACTGGCACAAACCACTGTCTGGCAAAGTAGCACTGGTCACCGGCGCTTCACGTGGTATTGGTGAATCCATTGCCCGAACCCTGGCACGGGATGGTGCCCAGGTGTTAGGCCTCGATATTCCGGCCGCAGAAACCGACCTGGCGCGTGTGATGGCCGAAATCGGCGGTAGCCTTCTACTGGCAGATATTTCATCGGCAGACGCACCACAGGCAATTTCAGACAAACTGAAAGAACTGGGTGGTGCTGACATCATCGTTCATAACGCTGGCATAACCCGTGATAAAACACTGGTCAACATGCCTGAGCATTGGTGGCAAATGACTATTGATATCAATCTGGCTGCAGAAGAACGTATCAATCAGGCGTTGTTTGAGCAAAAAACCATCAAAGCCGGCGGCCGTATCATTTGCGTCTCTTCCATGAATGGTATTGCTGGCCAGGTTGGACAAACCAACTATTCCGCTTCGAAAGCCGGTGTGATTGGCTACGTACAGTTTATGGCAGATGAGCTGGCAAAGAAAAAAATCACCATCAATGCCGTTGCGCCTGGCTTTATTGAAACTGCAATGACGGACGCAATCCCAATGATGACCCGGGAAGTCGGACGCCGTCTGAACTCCTTGTCTCAGGGTGGAAAACCGGTTGATGTCGCTGAAACCATTGCATTTTTCGCCAACCCTGCGGCTTCAGGGGTCTCTGGCAACGTTGTACGTGTTTGTGGCCAATCTCTGGTTGGCGCCTGATATGTGATTAGCCGAATGAAATTTCCTGATGAATCCGCAATAGATTCACAGGGAATTTCAAAAAACTACTGAAGTTTTATAATTCGCAGCTAAACTGTACTTAATACTTTAAGTTGACGCTGTGTATGTCCGCAAATCATACCAATCCGGAAAGCCCGAACCCTGTTGTTTCGTTAAGTCGCTACAGCCATCTGCTGGAGCTCATGGTGTCCGGACACTCACTTTATACGCTGCTGGATGAACTGTGCTACCTGATCCAGGAACGTCAACCTGGCTGTCTAGCGTCTGTGCTGTTACTCAGTGAAGATGGATTGCGCCTGACGCACGGTGCTGCACCTTCGTTACCACAAGCATATATTGATGGCATCAATGGTGTTGAAATTGGCCAGGGTGTCGGTAGTTGTGGTACCGCTGCATACAACAAAGAACTGGTGGTTGTCGAAGACATCAATACCCACCCGTTCTGGCAACCCTACAAAGAGCTGGCTGCAATTGGTAATCTGCAAGCCTGCTGGTCACAGCCCATTTTTGGTGCCAATAACCAGGTGCTCGGCACCTTTGCGATGTATTACAACGAGCCGAAAGCTCCTTCTGTTGAAGATATCGTACTGATTCTTGAAGCCTCCAGGCTGGCACGTTTTGGTATCGAACACAGTCGCGCACAAACCCAGGGCAAGCTCAGCACTCTGGTTGCTCAGCACCTGCCAATGGGCATGATCACAACCGATGAAAACTTCCTGATTTCTGGGGTTAATCCGGCCTTCACTCATATCACCGGGTTTTCTGAACAAGACGTTATGGGCAAAACTCCGGATACTCTGGTCAGCACCCCAGACCAACTGGATCACTTTCGGGAAATTATTGCCAAGCTGCCGCCATCACGTAGCTGGACATCAGAAATTCAGGGCAAGCGCAAAAACCAGGAAACCTACACCGCCGAGATTTGTTTTTCAGCAATTCATGACAAAAACGGCAACATCATTAAAAGTGTGGCTTTGATCAGTGATATTTCTGAGCGAAAACGTTCCGAAGAAACCATTCAATATCTGGCCAATTACGATGTATTGACCAACTTCCCTAACCGCAACCTGTTTTACGAACACATGACCTGGGCGATTGAACAGGGAAATCACAAGAACGTGTCGTTCAGTGTCGCCATTCTCGACCTGGACTACTTCAAAGAAGTGAATGACAACCACGGCCATGATGCGGGTGATGAATTATTGATTCAGGCCGCTAACCGGCTAAAGAATTGCCTGAATCCAGGTGATACCCTTGCCCGTCTAGGGGGAGATGAGTTCGGCATTATCATCTCCGGCGATGATCGCCAACGCACAGAGCAAACGACTCAACATTGCCTGTCTAATCTGAGCAAACCATTTAAATTACGGCAGGTCAAAGAATGTCGTATTTCCAGCAGTCTGGGGATTGCACGTTTCCCTGAAGACGGCGGCACCATCTCACAACTGATGAAAGCCGCAGACCAGGCATTGTATGCCGCTAAGGCCGCCGGCCGTAACACCTGCAAGCACTTTACTCAGGAGATGCAACAAGAAGCCGTCGATCAGGCATTAATGCATCAGGATTTACGCCACGCCGTAGAGCGCAATGAACTGGAACTGCATTATCAGCCGATCCTTGATCTGAAAAGTAACTCGATCACACAGCTGGAAGCGCTGGTGCGCTGGAATCATCCGGACAGAGGCTTGGTACGACCGGATATTTTTATCCCTCTGGCTGAAAAAACCGGCATTATCCGCGAAATTGGTTATTGGGTACGGGAAGCAGCGCTAAAACAAATTAAACACTTTTCCCAGTTAGGTTTTGATCTTTCAGTATCGGTTAACTTGTCAACCGCTGAGTTTTTCGACAATGAACTGGCCGATCATATTCTTGGCCAAATTAAGAAAGCTGAGGTTTGCCCGAGCAAACTCACCATTGAAATTACCGAAAGTTTGTTTATTCAAAACCAGGCAGACACACAGAACTTTCTTGAGAAACTGAAAAACAATCAGGTGCAGATTGCCCTGGATGACTTTGGCACCGGCTTTTCATCCTTGTCCTACCTGTCCGCATTCCCGGTCGACAAATTAAAAATCGATAAAAGTTTTATCGACGACATGATTGGAGACAAACGCAAACAAGCTCTGGTAGATAGCATTATTTCTCTGGGCCACAGCCTAGATATGCAGGTAATTGCCGAAGGGATCGAGCAACAGGAACAACTATCTGAGCTGGAACAAAAGCAATGCGATAGTATTCAGGGCTACTTTTTATCGCGACCGCTGGATGCGATCTCCATTGAGATGTTTCTCTTTAATGAGCAGCAATCAAAAGACGCGGTTTCGGGTAATCCCCCAACAACACCTTAGCGTTTTTTGCTGGCCTTCTTTTTACGTAAAAAATCTTTTACCGGTGTTTTCTTTTCCGGTAGCGCTTTTTCGAAACGCTCTCGTATATCATTGACCTGAGTTTCTTTACGCTGATGCTCTTTGTCTTCACGCCGGCGTTGACTGGCCTTGGCAAAATCCACCACACTTGAAGACGAATTTTTAGCGACCATACGATTACCTCTTTCCCACACCTGAATGCCCGAATAGGCTAACATGACGACTTTTTAACGTCTTGCGAAATATCCATCATAAACTTACATATGAACCACGCGTCCTTACCCATCGATGAGGTTATGCCTCTACTTCAAGGCAAACTGCAACAACACAACAATGTTGTTTTAGTCGCTGCTCCAGGGGCAGGTAAAACAACACGCGTGCCCATCGCACTGATGGATGAAGCCTGGCTGTCAGACAAAAAAATTCTGATGCTGGAGCCGCGCCGTATCGCTACCCGTAATGCCGCACGGTTTATGGCACAGCAACTTGGCCAGCCTTGTGGTGAGACAGTGGGTTACCGGATGCGTTCCGAAAGTGTAGTCCGTCAGACCACTCAGGTTGAAGTCATTACCGAAGGATTACTGACACGCATGTTGTTGGAGGATCCGGAACTATCTGACGTTGGACTGATTATATTTGATGAGTTTCATGAACGAAATCTGCATTCTGACTTAGGATTAGCACTGGCACATAATTGTCAGCAGGTGTTCCGTGATGACCTGAAAATTCTGGTGATGTCAGCCACACTGGACGAACAGGCGTTAGCACAAAAGTTGGCAGCACCGGTGGTGATCAGCGATGGCCGTAGTTTTGCTGTAGAAACACACTATCGCCCTCCTTCAACGCCCTTAAGCCAGCATAAAAATGAACTGGCCAAACATTGCGTCAGCGTTATTTACGAAATATTAAAACAGCAACAGCCCGGCGATATTCTGGTGTTTCTGCCCGGTGTTGCCGAGATTGATGCGTTATTAGCACAGTGCGATTTCCCGGACTGCCAGATTTTTCCATTACATGGCCGCTTATCCGATCAGGCACAAAAACAAGCACTCAGACCTGACAGCGACGGACGGCGAAAAATCATTCTGGCGACCAATATTGCCGAAAGTTCGGTCACCATTGATGGTGTTCGTATTGTGATCGACAGCGGTCTGGAAAGAACACAACAATTTGATGTTCGTTCCGGTCTGGAACGGCTGGACAGCAGTATGATTTCGCAGGCTTCAGCGGATCAACGTCGTGGCCGCGCCGGACGTCAGGCCCATGGCCATTGTTATCGGCTTTGGTCTGAAAGCAGCCATGTAACACGCCCGGCACACTTGAGTGCTGAGATCGAACGCAGTGACTTATCGTTTCTGCTGATGTCGTTATACGCCTGGGGAATCTCCGCCAGTGATGCCACCTGGCTGACTTCCCCATCAACCGCGGCATTATCCCGGGCGCAACAACTGTTACAACAATTGGGCATGTTAAATGCCGATGAAAATGGCCTGAATCAGCACGGTGAGCGCATTGCAGCATCTGGTCTGTCGCCCCGTTGGGGGCATGCCCTGCTAACAGCCGAGCAACTGGGATTTGGTCAAGCGGCAGCTTTGTGTATTGCCCGCCTGCAATTATGTGAACGCCTGAGCCAATCGCCCGATGACCTTGAGTCGGCTTTTCGACGACTGTCTCCCTCACAACATCAACAGGCTCAACAACTGGCCAATGGCTGGATTAAGACGTTATCCCTGCAACCCGATAACTGCGCAGAAAATCTGGCATTAGTCATTGCCCTTGCCTACCCGGATCGTATCGCCCGGCAGCGCCATAACAGCAGTGATCAGTACCTGTTAACTTCAGGAACCGGTGTCAGTCTTTCCCACCATTCTCACCTGAACGGAAGTCCATGGTTGGCCATTGCTCATATTTCTGGCCAAAAGCCCGTTATCCGGCAAGCCGCTGAGTTATCCGATGCCGACATCGAGCAATTAATTCAGCTCTGTCCGGAATTATTAGCAGATCACATCGCTATTGAATGGCAGGAAAATGGCCATCTACTTGCTCGCCAACAGCAAAAATTAGGAAGCATTATCTGGCGCTCACAGGCCATCTCTGAACTAACAGAAAGTGATTGGCAAATTGCCTGGCTGAACTATTTTCAAAGCCATGACTTAAAGGATTTACCATGGGATACGGCCAGCAAAAATATATGCCAGCGTTGCGAATACCTCCGCTCTGAATTTCCTGAGATTCCAGCCATGACAGAGTCAGTCCTGATCGATGAGCTGAGCACCTGGCTACTCCCTTACCTGAATGGCTGCCGCCATTTGCGTGACTTGAAAAAACTGGATCTGAAATCAGCATTATTGTCCCGTCTTGAGTGGCCCCAGCAACAACAGCTGGAGCAACTATTGCCGACACATTGGCAAGTGAGCAGCGGCTCCAGAATCGCCATCGATTATCAGCAATCGCCACCAGTGCTGGCCGTTAAACTGCAGGAAATGTTTGGTGTGCCACAGCAACCTATGGTCTTGCAGGGAAAACTTCCACTGATGATTCATCTATTGTCTCCGGCCCAAAGACCTTTGGCCGTGACACAGGATCTGGCCAGTTTCTGGCAGAACGCATACCCGGAAGTCCGCAAAGAAATGCGCGGCCGCTACCCGAAACACCCATGGCCAGAGGACCCGCTTAGTGCCGAAGCAACCCGCTTCACCAAACGAAAAACGTGAACTTGTGCAGAAAAAAACACTCTGACTGGGTAATGGTTCGCAAATTAACCAAGCCTCACAATTATTTACCAGATTCTGCTGTTATAAATCGACATCCAGACTAGGCTGGTTTAAGCCTTCTGCTTTGTGGACTGAAAGGGTTGTACTGTGACAAAGTCAAAACTGCTATTACTTGGCCTGACCTCATCCGTGGCACTGATTGCCTTGATCACGGGTGTCAACTCAGCAAAAGACAGGGTTGTGATTGAAGCACAGCCGTCTACAGCGATATCGAAAGCAGTGACATCGGCAATAACGACAACACCAGCACCCTCAAACATTCAAACGACTTCCCAGGCGGAATCTAATCATATTCATACGCCTGATCTGAACACTCACCCGGCAGAAAACGCAACGTACCATACTGACTCACGTCAACATGAGCACAGTCACAACGATCAGGACATAGACATTCCCGTTGAAATTAATGCGTATATTGAGGCTCAGAGAATTCCACGGCATCAACTAAAAGCGGTCAAAAATCCGAATGGAAGTTATTCACTCGACCCTCAGGGTCAGTTTGAAACCGTTTCGATTGCAGTCATCGGAGAAGACGGCAAAGTTCATATCACGGAGAGACAAATTCAGCCAACCGCTGACTCCACCCAACAATAACAAAGAGGTCTGGCTAGATGTCTCTCCCCACTATCGTATCCCGCAGTTTGATTGCCGCTTCATTATTGGCCCCGATATCATCCCAAGCTGCCGTCACCATCGTAAATAATGATTCGGCCGGTGAAGGTTTTAATGACGTTACCGCAGTTTCAGCCGTCGGAGGAAATTCGGGAACAACGCTTGGACAGCAACGACTCAATGTATTTAACAAAGCGGCTGAAATACTCAATACCGTTTTTGATATTCAACAGCCCGTGCAGGTTAATGCACAGTTTAACCCTTTAACCTGTTCTCCCGGCTCCGCTGTATTAGGTCAGGCTGGGCCTGCTGACTTCACCTTTATTGACCAAGGTGGCGGTGATTTTATTGTCTACCCAGATGCACTTTATAACCAGATTTCAGGCTCTGATATTGACCCAGCGAATCTGGAAATTAATGCAACGTTCAACTCAACTCTGGATGCCGGCACCAGCTGTTTAGGCGGAACCAGCTGGTATTACGGCTTCAATGATAATCCTTCCGCTGGCAGTGCGTTGTTGCCGGTTGTGCTGCATGAAATTATGCATGGCATGGGCTTCTTAAGCCTATTAGGTTCCGATGGCGCATCCGGCGCTTCCGTTGGTCCACAACAGGTTTTTGATATCTATACTCGCCAGCTCAAACGTCAGAGCAATGGTATTTTGCTGAAAGACATGAATCAGAGCCAAAGAGCCTCTGCACTCATCAGCAACGGCGATCTGGTTTGGTCTGGTGCAAACGTCAATGCACGGGCCAATGAATTTACCTCCGGCATCAACAGTGGCAGCGTGAGAATGTACGCCCCCTCAACGTATCAAGGCGGCTCATCCGTCGGCCACTTTGATTCGGCACTTTCTCCTAACGAAATTATGGAGCCCAGCTACACGCAGTTTCTGGACGACCCGGGTCTGGCAACACAATTACTGGTCGATATTGGCTGGACCTTGGCTTCCCCTCCTTCACCTAACTCAGCCCCAGTGATTTCTTCTATCAGCAATCAGAGCCTGGATGAAGACAGTGATAAAACCCTCTCACTTTCGGCAACCGATGCCAACAACGATAGCCTGACGTTTTCCATTACCAATGCCCCCAGCCAATTAAATGCCAGTATTACAGGCACCACTCTGACGCTGGACCCCATTGCTGACTTTAATGGTAACGGCTCAGTGACTGTTCAGGTCAGTGACAGATCATTAACCGATTCCACCAGCTTTAACGTCACAGTCAATGCTGTGAACGATGCCCCGGTATTTAATGTTCAGAGTGATATTGATCTGGTTAACACCAATACCTCTGTCATTACGCTGTCGGCCACCGATATTGATTCGGCCAGCAACACGCTGGTGTATTCAGTCACCAGTTTTGATAGCGCCTCTCTGACAGCTTCCATCAGTGCAGACCAGCTCACCATCACACCGAAAGCAGGGATAACTGGTAGCAGTAATGTTTCCGTTCAGGTCAGTGATGGGGATAAAACCGACCAGCAAACCTTTGCGGTTAACCTGCGTAATCCAAATTTATCTAATCAGGCTCCGGTTCTAACCCCCGTTGGCAATCAGGTATTACTAGCCGGAGATACTCTGACGGTTAACCTGAGCGCAACCGATGCCGAAAATGACCCTCTCACCTACTCTGTATCGGGGTCAACAGCTCGTATTCAGGCCAGCATCAGTGGTGCTGCATTGATCATTACAGCAGCCGATGGGTTCAACGGCATCACCGATCTGACCGTATCTGTCAATGACGGTCAGGATAACGATTCTGAAATGTTCAATGTGACCGCGTATCCGGCTTTCACGCTATCAGATGGAAATAACCAAATTCGCAACGGAGAAACCCTTAGCGCCGGGCTGGCTACGACTGACCTGCAGCTCTCAGGAGGCAACAACCAACTGACATTGGCGGTTTTCTTTAATGGCGAGCAACGGGATGGGTTATTAACGAACAGTGATTCTGGATATCAACTGGCACCCCCAACCTCCGGTGCCTTTGCCGGTATTTATCGTGTCGATGTAACCGATAGCAATAACCTCAGCAGCCACTTTTTTATTGAACGCCCTCTGCGCTTAGTAACCAGTGCAACACCATTACTTGATCTTGCTGAACAACAGTTATGGATCGAGGGCGCTCCAGCCGGCAGCAATATTACGCTCAGCAGTGATACAGACAAACTTTCCTTCCAGAACACCACGGGCCAGGAAATTACGGAAGTTACTGCAACAGATCAGGACGAACTGTTTAATCGTGCGACGGCAAATCTCGAATTAGTGGCTGGGCAACTACCTGAAAACATCACATTTATGGCAGCCAGCCCCAATATTCCAGACAGCGAACAGCAGGTTGAGACGCTGGCGGGCAAAAATGTGTCCATTCAGGTGACAGATACATCCGCTAATGCGCTCAGCAATGCCAGTGTTAATGCTGAAGATAATCGTCTGGCAGACTGGAAGCTAACGGCATCGGTTCGCAGCAACGATAACGGTAATGCCCGGATGATTTTGCCACAGGAAGAGATACGGTTAACCATCACTGCTGATGATTTTATTGATCAGTCTGTGATCCTCAGTGCCAACGAAACAGACTTGACGGTTACAATGGAAAAAACGACCGCGCCTTTCACCTTAACGGGCCGAATCACAGCACAAGGCTTTAACTTCAGCAGCGAAAGACCACAGGTTCGTTTAAACCTGAGCGACGGTACTTCGGATAATCTTACGATTTCCCTGGACGAGTCCAATACAGTCACCCGTTTTGAAGCGCAACTCGACCTCAGCATCATTTCACCTGAATCCATTACCATCCAGCACAGTCAGGCCTCAACGCTGACACAGCCGATCCCACAGGGTATTGATGAGCTGGTACTCGAGCTTTTGTTACTGGCACTGCCTGTTAACAACGACGATGAAGCCATCGATACCGGCTCAGGTGGCGGCAACGGCACTTTGTTACTACTTTTAGTTACAATTCTATCTCTAATCAGAAGAAAGACATTCACAGCCTGAGCATTTACCTTCTATACTTCTCGTACACAGGCCGCAGCATATGTGCTGCGGTTTTGCTAAGGCCGGGAATTTCTACTGTACATGTTCAAGTTAAGATCTCAATTGACCTTCATCGTTATGTTGCTATTGCTCACAAGTCCGTCAGCAATCGCTCATTTGGTGAACACAGATAAAGAGAACTGGCTGATTCTGACTGATGAGCAGTCCAAAATTTCTACTGAGAAAGCCCTCTATATTCTTCAGGACCCACTCTCACAACTATCGTTATCCTATCTGAAGAACAATAAGATTCTGTTCTCCCCCTACCCCAAAAAAGTATTCAACGAAGGCTTTACCAAATCCGGCTATTGGCTGAAGTTTCATGTCCGCAATAACGCCCAGGCGCATACTAAATGGCTATTAGAGGTTGGTTACCCATTACTCGACCGGCTCGATATTTTTATTGAAGATAACGACGGCAACCGTCTTGCGTTATGGCAACTCGGGGATCTCAAATCTTTCGCAGAACGCCCTATTGAACACCGAAATTTTGTTGTGCCACTGGATTTTTCGGTTCATAAAGAACAAGTCGTATACTTAAATATTCACAGCAGTAGTTCGGTTCAGGCCCCGATCACCTTATGGAAAAGTGAATTTTTTATTGAAGAGCACTCAACCGAGCAATATGCCCTGGGGGTGTATTACGGCATGATGGCCGCGATGTTTCTGTACAATCTGTTTTTATGGATCAGTATTCGCGATAAAAGTTACCTGCTGTACATTGGTTACATTGCTTCTTTTGCAGCGCTCCAGCTATCAACCAGTGGTATTGGTTATCAATTTATCTGGAGTCTGTCCCCGGCTATTGCACAACTCGCGGTACCACTGACCATTGCATTGGTTGGCGTATTCGGTACCGCATTCACTCGCAGCTTCCTGCACACCGATATCAATTCAAAAAATGCAGACCGTGCTTTATTAGCCTGCATGGCAATGAGTGGTTTTACCGGGCTGTTGGCTTTTGTTTCCTCAACCGCAACGGTCATGGCACTTGCGGCTCCGGTTGTTCTGGCATTTTTATTGGTCATTTTATTTGCCTCGCTAACAACTCTGTTAAAAGGCAAACGAGAAGCGCGCTTTTTTCTGGCAGCCTGGGTGGCCTTTATTATTGGTGGCCTGATTACCATCATTACCATTTATGGCGCTCTTCCCAGTAATGTCTGGACCATTCATGCCAGTAAAATTGGCAGTGTCTTTGAAATTGTCTTGCTGTCGTTTGCATTAGCCGATCGGATCAATATTCTGCAGCATGACAAAGAACAAGCTGAGCAACGCATCAAGGATGAGCTGGAGCAAAAAGCCGAAAGCCTGATGGAATCGAACCGCCTGAAAAATGATTTCCTGGCGACCATCAGTCACGAATTCCGTACACCACTCAATGGGATTCTGGGATCACTGGAGTTGGCCGCAGACAGTCACCTTCAAGATGCCAATCTGGCTTTAAAAGACGCTCAAACCAGCGCCCATGAAATGTTGGAATTAGTGGACAATGTTCTCACCTATACTGAGTTACAGTCCGGAACACGAACGGTCAGCCCGGAAAATATTGAACTGAAACCCGTCCTTGCCGCCTTTTCAGAGTCTATTCGTCTTCGCTGCGAACATAAAAACCTGGCGTTTGAGTGCATTCAGGATAGCAGCCTGCCTGAACGCCTTTACATCGATATCAAATGTGTACGCCATGCTTTAAAAGCGTTGCTGGATAATGCCATTAAATTCACTGAAGCCGGGCATATTCGAGTCACCTTCTCCCTGGCAGAAATGGATCATATCGATTGCCTGGAAATTCAGATTCAGGATACAGGTATCGGTATGACAGACGTTGAGCTTGAACGTGTTTCGGGTTTTATGTCTCAAGTGGATTCCTCCTATCAGCGCCGCTATCAGGGCTTGGGAATCGGCTTGTCACTGGTGCGCGCAGTCTGCCATTGCCTGCAAGGTAACATCCATGTTTCTTCCCATAAAAATGAAGGTACAACGGTATTATTAAAGTTCCCTACCCGCAAAGCCAGCAGTGAATCCAACCCAAGACTGGCGTCACTCTCAACGTTCAATCTCGAGACCACCGACGAAAATGCGCTGGGGCATGTGCTTGTTGTAGAAGACAACACCATCAATCAGAAAGTCTTAAAAAGTATGCTGGGGCGTTTACAGCTTAAGGTGGACATTGCTGACAATGGTGAACAAGCCATTGAGTTATTAAACCGCCGTAGAAACTACCACTACGACCTGATCTTTATGGATTGCCAGATGCCGGTAATGGATGGCTTTGAAGCAACCCGGCAAATACGCAAGAGCCAGCTGAAAGAGAGCCATACGCCCATTATAGCGGTGACCGCTAATGCCATGTCCGGCGATGAGAAATTGTGTCTCGAAGCGGGTATGAACGACTACCTGAGTAAACCTATCAACCTGGATCAGGTTCGAGCAGCAGTATACAAGTGGGTGCCTTCTACTCATTGAAACGCTCACTGTCCTGCCTGTTAAGCCTCTGTTCTTTACATTTATTTTGATCAGGCCCCGGCCAATAACTTGATGCCCACCAACAATGTCACGACTTCATAAACCCGCTTAATCGCCAGATTTCCGGCAAGAATGGACGTGTGTGCACCAAGGTAGCCGCCCACTAACGAACCCGCAATCAAAACCGGAATCCAGCTCCATTGAACATCAGCCACGGTGCCCATCGTAATAGCACCGGTTCCATTCCAGCCTAAGCCAACAGCCACCAGAGTCTGAGCAACGGCGATCTTGTATTCCAGACCAAACCAATACACCAGCCATAAAGTCACAAACAAACCACTGCCCGCTGATAATGATCCATTTACAAAACCAATCAGTAATAAAACAACACCACCCATAAAAAATCCGAACCAATCACGATGTTTGTGGTCTGATTGCAGACCAAGCTGTGGTTTGAACCAGGAATAAACAGCCAGTGCCAGTGTTAACAGGCCCAGCGCTATTTCTGCGAGTCGTTCGGGAACGTCGAGAATAAAAAAGACGCCTCCAATCACTCCCGGTACACCTGCAAACAGGATCAGGGCCAGAATAACCTTGTCCAGATGGTTTTCACGTAAGTGACGGAGGGTTGCACCCACTCCTAACGCAACGGTAGCAATTTTATGTGTTGCCAACGCCAACGGAAAAGGTAACCCCATAAAAATCAGAATGGGGAGCTGAATCAAACCAGCGCCACCGCCGGCTAACGCTGAAAACCAGTTCGCCACCACAGCAATCAGAAATAACAGGATTTGTTCGCTATAATCCATACACACTCAAATTCGGGAGCTTTTATGCAATACGCTTTGTACTACTACGACATGTGTCCATTTTGCCAGCGGGTGTTGCGTGCCCTGCCAAACGTGAATGTCGAAGTAGAAAAACGCAATGTTTTAAAAGATCAGCAACATCGTAAATACCAGCAAAAAGAAACCGGCCGCACGACCGTGCCCTGCCTGCTGATTAAAGATGATAACGGCGAAGAAAACTGGATGTTTGAATCGGCCGATATCATCAACTACCTGAAGTCTCTCTGATCACTTCATTCGGTTACAGGCAGCGTTACGATCCTGCCTGTAGCAGTTTTTTTAAATCATCCTGGTCACCAATCAAACGACGAACCGTATCTACTACAGCCTGAGTTTGAGCATCCACTTCCAGATTCACCCAATCGCCAGCCTGAATGTCGCCAAATACCGTGACATCCAGCGTTTCTGGTATCAGATGCACCGCAAAACGCTCGTCTTCAACTTCAGCAATCGTCAGACTGCAACCGTTCAATGAAACAAAGCCCTTATCTAATAAATACGGCGCCAATTTGGCCGGACGCTGCATCCATACCACCCGATTATTGGTGCTATCAATCACATCGGTTACCGCAACTTGATCCATCACATGACCTGAAACCACATGGCCACCAATTTCATCCCCGTAGCGGGCCGCACGCTCTATATTCACCACCGTGCCGGACTCAAGTTGCCCCAGGTTTGTCACCTTCAGAGTCTGTCCAATAGCATCAAAACTGACCCGGTTATTGTCGATGGTGCGAACGGTCAGGCAGGTACCGTTAATCGAAACGGATGCACCTATTTCCAGCCCCTGTAACAAGCGCTCAGGAAAGTCGAAAATAAAGGTAGCAAACGCTTCCGCTCGCTTTACTTCTGTAACAGCAAGCTTAGTTTGCACAATGCCGGTAAACATAAATCACTCCCATCGGTACCAAGGGCGGCATTATGCACTAAAATAGAGAAACAGGGTTACCGACGGTGGATGGAGATTTGCAGCAGCTAACAGATAACAACCCCAATACACAAAACAGCCCCAGCGCACAAAACGATCTCGACACAGACAATATTGGGGCTAGCAGCATGGGTACCACAGATAGTTTCCAAACAGCCTCTGGTTATCAAAAAGCCAATGGCTATCAGAAAACCGGATTAATATTATCCGGTGGTGGCGCGCGTGCGGCGTATCAGGTTGGTGTATTAAAAGCCATTCACAAGATTCTTCCCCGTGGCGACTACAACCCATTCGATGTGATTTCAGGAACATCAGCCGGCGCCATCAACGGTATTGCGCTTGCCAGCTATGCCGATAATTACCGCATTGGTATACGCCACCTGGAACGTATCTGGTCACACTTTGAATGTGATCAGATCTACCGCACCGATTTCAAAGGTGTGTCTTCCACTCTGGCGAAACTTATTCGCAGCCTGGTGATTGGCCGTGGCTATAAACACGACCCGGTTTCGCTGTTAGATAATACGCCATTACGAAAACTGCTTTCAGAAGTCATTCGTTTTGACAATATTCAAACGGCCATCGACAACGGTGCATTGCATGCTATTGCGATCAACTGCTCGGGGCTGGAATCCGGTGAATCCGTGAGTTTTTTCCAGGGCCATTACAGCATTACCAACTGGCAACGAGAACGTCGCATTGGTTCACGTGCACGATTGAATGTTGATCATTTAATGGCTTCGTCTGCGATTCCTATGATTTTCCCGGCGATGAAAATCAATCGTGAATATTTTGCCGATGGTGCCGTTCGGCAGCTGGCACCCATCAGCCCGGCATTACACCTGGGCGCTGAAAAAATTATGGTGATTGGTGTCAGTGGTGTCGCACACAAACGCAAAGAACGCCGCCAACAACTGGAATATCCGACTCCAGCGAAAATGATGGGGCATATGCTGAACGCCGCCTTCCTTGATTCCATGGAAACCGATGTTGAGCGCTTACGACGGATCAACCGTACGGTTGAAAAAATTCCGGAAAAAATACGTCAGCAAGAAGGTATGGAATTACGCAAAATCGATTTACTGGAAATTAACCCCAGCCAGTCACTCGACGATATTGCCGGGGAACACGCCGATGAAATTCCTAAAGCCTTAAAAATGGCCATTGGTGGCAGTGGCAATACAAGCCGTAATGGCTCTGGTATTCTCAGTTACTTGTTATTTTCCAAAGGGTTCTGCCAGAACCTGATTGACCTGGGATATAACGATGCCATGACACGCGAAGATGAAATAAAAGAGTTTTTCTCTGATCATTTTGAAGGACGTGCGGTTAATCGCGCCAGTTAACGATGCCTGCTGAAGATTCCCTGAAATTACTCTCACCCCAAAAAATTGTTGTATTAACCGGTGCAGGCATATCGGCTGAGTCAGGTGTCAAAACATTCCGGGATAATGATGGGCTGTGGGAGCATCACAGAATTGAAGATGTCGCCACACCCGAGGCATTTGCGCGAGACCCGGAACTGGTTCAGCACTTCTACAATTTACGACGGGCTCAACTGAACGATGTTGCCCCAAACAGCGCCCACCATGCTCTGGCAGCGTTTGAACAGCATTTTCTGCAAAAAACGGATAATGAGTTTTTGCTGGTAACACAAAATGTTGACAACCTGCATGACCGGGCGGGCAGCAAAAATTTGCTGCATATGCATGGCGAACTCGCCTTGTCACGCTGTATTAACTCAGGACAAATACATCAGCAGAAACAACCCATAACCCCCGAAAGCCGCTGTACCTGCTGCCACATCAATCACAATACGCTGCGTCCTCATATTGTCTGGTTTGGTGAAATGCCGCTGCATATGGATACCATTTATCAGGCGCTGGAACAGTGTGATTTATTTATATCCATTGGCACTTCCGGGCATGTTTACCCAGCTGCAGGATTTGTTGAGATCGCTCGCGCAGCCGGCGCCTACACATTGGAAATAAATCTGGAACCCTCCCAGGTTAATCGCTTGTTTCATCAACATATCCAAGGACCTGCAGGCACAGAAGTTCCGAAGATTCTGAAAACCTGGCAGACAATCTGACCTCTATTAGTTCAATATTCAGAACAACAGGTTGCAGAATCAGCCGCTGATCAAACAGCCCTTTCATCACCTACAATACGCGCTAACCTTTATTCAGCACGCTATTTAACTTTAATCATCAGGAAAGCTATATGCGCTATCCCCTTATGTTGTTGCTCACCTTGTTTATCACCGCCTGTGGTCAGGTTGAAGATAATCAGCAAGAGCCACAGGTACGCCCGGTCAAAATCTATCAGGTGCCTCAGGCCAATGAAGTACTGATGCGGAAATTTCCCGCTCAAGTGCAGGCGGCAGAACAGGCCGCGCTCGCCTTTCGCCTGCCGGGTGAATTGTTACAACTTCCGGTTCATGCAGGTCAACAAGTGAAACGCGGAGAACTGCTGGCACGACTCGATCCGGTGAATTATCAGATTGCCGTCGATGACCGCAAAGCACGCTTCGATTTAGCCACCCTGCACTTCCGCCGAATCGAAGATCTGTATCGTCAACAACAGGTTTCAGAATCCCAGTATGACCGCGCCAAGGCGGAGCTTGATATCGCCCAAGCAGCACTGAATGCCGCAAAAACCGACCTGCAATACACTGCCCTGACAGCGCCATTCTCAGGTGTCATCGGCGAAGTCTACGTTGATAACCATCAACCGATTGCTGCTGGCTCACCGGTTGCAATGCTGCAAATTCAAAATCAACTCGAAGTACGCTTACAATTGCCCGAAAATTTAATGGCGAATATCAGCGATAATACCGATCAGGACAGCAGCAACTTATATCAGCCTGAAGTTGAATTTGAAGCATTGCCGGGCAAGCGTTTTTTAGCGACCTACAAAGAACACACAGCGCAAGCTGATCGGGCAACCGGCAGCTACACCGTTACCCTGACCTTACCACGCCCTCCTTCTCTGAACCTGCTGCCCGGCATGTCTGCCAGCGTTCATGTGGACCTTAATCAGGTACTCAGCAATATCAAAAACCAGATTCTGATTCCTGCCAGTGCTCTCTACCAAGGTCAGGAACTTGAACTGGGCAGTAATCAGGCATCTGTCTGGACAATCAAACCGGATATGACATTGGCCAAACGTAATATTGAAGTCGGACAGTTAACACAACAAGGAATTGAAGTGTTGTCCGGACTTCAGCCTGGGGAGCAAATCCTGGCCGCCGGTGTCCATCAGGCAAGCGAAGGTATGCGTGTTCGTCCCTGGATACAGGAAAGAGGCCTGTAATCATGAACGGACAACACAATACGAGTGTGAGCAATAACGCTGCGACTTATTTTATCCAACACTCCACCACCAGCTGGATGTTGTTATTGATTCTGCTTATTGGGGGTATCGTCAGCTATATGGGGTTGGGCCGACTGGAAGACCCTCAGTTTACGATTAAAGAAGCCATGGTCGTGACCTATTACCCTGGTGCGAATGCATTACAGGTAGAAGAAGAAGTCAGCGCGCCATTGGAAAGTGCAATTCAATCGTTGCCCTACATTGACCACGTCACCTCCATATCCAAAAGTGGTTTTTCCCAGATACACCTGATTATCAAGCCCACATACAAATCAAATCAGTTACCACAAATCTGGGATGAATTACGTCGAAAAGTTCGTGATGAGCAATCAGCCCTGCCACCCGGTGCTATCACCCCGATTGTTTTGGACGACTTTGCCGATGTGTATGGCGTTTTACTGTCACTCAGCGGCGATCATTATTCCTACCAGGAACTGGATGATTTTGCTGATTTTCTGAAGCGGGAGTTATCAACCGTAGAGGGCGTTGCCAAAGTTGAGTTTGCCGGTGCTCAGGAAGAGCAGGTTTTCATCGATATTTCGCGTGAAAAAATGGCGAACCTGGGGATTCCCATGTCACGCCTGTACAGCTTATTAAATACTCAGAACGCGGTTAGTGATGCAGGCCACGTTCGTTATGCTGGAGAGTATATACGTATCCACCCAACCGGGGAGTTTACTTCGGTGCAACAAATGGGTGACCTGTTAGTCAGCGACCCTGGTTCAGAAAAACTCATCTACCTGAAAGACATCGCCAATATTTCAGAGGGTATTTCAGATACACCAACTCACTTGGTTAATTATCGCTCTCAGCCGTCACTGCACATCGGTATATCGTTTAATCAGGGCGTCAACGTGGTCGAGATTGGCCATGCAATTCGCCATAAGCTGGCCGAGTTGAAATACAACCAACCGTTAGGAGTAGAACTAAACACACTGTATGACCAACCTGCCGAAGTAGAAGCGTCGTCCAAGGGCTTTGTTCTGAATTTGTTAATTTCGGTCATCATCGTTATTGCCGTGTTATTTGTATTTATGGGGCCGAGAGCTGGTCTGATTATTGGTCTTGTCTTATTTCTGACAATTCTGGGAACATTTATTGTGATGAAGTCGATGAATATCGAGCTTCATCGTATCTCTCTGGGCGCTCTTATTATTGCTCTCGGGATGTTGGTAGATAATGCACTGGTTATCACTGAAGGCATCATGGTTGGCTTACAAAAAGGCCAAAGCCGGGTTCGCGCCGCCTTTGAAATTGTCAAACAAACTCAATGGCCACTGCTCGGGGCAACCATTATTGCCATTACTGCATTTGCTCCTATCGGATTATCGCCAGATTCCACTGGTGAATTTGTTGGGCCGCTTTTCTATGTATTACTGATATCGCTACTGTTAAGTTGGTTTACGGCACTCAGCCTGACACCGTTTTTATGCAATCTGTTATTTGCCAAACAGGAAGAACAAGGCGCGTCAGACAAAACCGATACCGAGCCTTATAAAGGGGCGCTTTATGACTTTTACCGCACAGCACTCGCGCTGATGCTGCACAACCGTGCCACGACCGGAGTCGTTATGTTGGTTGCATTGTTAGCGGCTATTTATGGTTTCGGTTTTGTTAAGCAAAGCTTTTTCCCGCCGTCTAATACGCCGATGTTCCTGGTCGATATCTGGCTACCAGAAGGCAGCGATATTCATGCGACACAAAAACAGGCACAAGCTCTGGAACAGTATTTTCTTAAGCAGCCTGGCGTCGAGTTCACATCCTCTACGGTCGGTCAGGGTGAATTACGTTTTATGCTGACTTATGCTCCCGAGCGTCAGTATCGAGCTTTTGCGCAAGTCATGGTTCGTACAGAAGACCGTGACATGATCACCCCCATGATTGATGAAGCCAGAGTCTGGACCCAGCGCCAGATGCCGAGTTCTGAAATTAAATTCAAACGACTGGAAATTGGCCCGGCAACCAGTGCCAAAATCGAGGTTCGCTTTTTTGGCCCTGATCAGGTGAAGTTACGTCAGTTAGCCGAGCAGGCGAAAACAATACTGAAAGCCGACCCCTATGCCGATAATATTCGCCACGACTGGCGTGAAAGAGAAAAAGTTATCCGTCCGGTTTTTGATGAAGATAATGCCAGACGGGCCGGAATCTCCCGACAGGATCTGGACGATCTGCTCCTGTTGAGCGTATCCGGTAAACCGATTGGTATTTATCGCGAAGGCACCACTCTGAAACCGATTATCATGCGTCCGCCGGCCATCGAACGACTGGATATTGATAGCTTGATGGATCTGCAGATCTGGAGCCCAGTATTCAACCGCTACATCCCGATACAACAAGTGGTTGAGCGATTCGATCTGGTATTTGAAGATCCGATTATTGCCCGGCGCGACCGTAAACGCACCATTCAGATTTATGCTGACCCGACTCTGAACAGCGGATTAACTGCCAATGACCTGCTCAATCGTATACGCCCTGAAATTGAGGCCATAGAGTTACCTCCGGGTTATGAACTGGAATGGGGTGGTGAATTTGAAGCATCAACCGACGCGGAAGAAAGCGTCTATGCGTCACTGCCACTGGGCTACCTGTTCATGTTTATTATTACGGTCTTGCTGTTTAATGAACTGCGCAGCGCTCTGGTGATCTGGGCATGTGTGCCGTTGGCAATCATTGGTGTTGCTGCCGGTATGCTGGTGCTTAATGCGGAATTTGGCTTTATGGCCTTGCTGGGGTTACTCAGTTTGTCCGGCATGATTGTGAAAAACGGGATTGTTCTGGTCGATCAAATCCGCCTCGAAATCGCTCAGGGCAAAGCCGAATACGATGCGGTTTTTGATGCATCAATCAGTCGTTTGCGGCCGGTAACCATGGCAGCTTTAACCACGATTCTGGGGTTATTACCGCTGCTGATTGACCCGTTTTTCAGTGCCATGGCAGTGGTTATTTGTTTTGGTCTGGCCTTCGCAACCGTACTGACGCTAGGTGTTGTTCCGGTGCTGTATGCCATGATGCATGGTATTCGCAACCCTGAATAATTCAGAACATCCAACCCAATAAAAAAGGGGCATTTCGTTACCGAAATGCCCCTTTTTTTGATTCCAAATCGATTACTCAAAGTGTGCAAAAATTGCAACAAACGCCTGGTTAATTTCATCCTGCGTTTTTTCTTCCTGAGCAATTTCAGAAGAGCCGCTGGTCAACCAGATAGAACGCTTATCCGCAACATCATTAATATTGATCACCAGCTTAGCAATTTTCGCTGAAGCTACATCATGACGGGTGTACATGCCCTGGCCTGTTGGGTAGTACTGCATATTCAGTTTTTGAGTGTTCTTAACGCCAACGGCATATTCCACTAACAGATCAGCCCCCTGGTCTACATATTTAAGGCCCTTTTGTTCCAGGGCAAACTTAATCGCCTGACCGACCTTTCCCATTGCCTGTGGCGTGGTGCCTTTGACATTATCAATCGATTTCAGCGTGAAGGTCTGGTAATCCGCAGCATGACGATCCGGTGATTGGCGGTAATCCAGCGGCGCATTGGCAGAGCAACCGATTAAGAAACAAGCGGTGATGAAGGCAGCTAACAATTTCATTTCATTATCCTTATTGTTGAGGGTTAGAGTCTGCTGGCTAGGGAGATGTGGCATCCTGACCAGCGACATCAGCTGTTTTTCAGGTTGAGATTACCGAATTTCTACCAAAGTCGCATCCTTTAATATGGATCATTGGTCATACCAAAGAGACCCCATATTCTCTCGTTTCCGGGAGGGTCTACAACCAAGCCGATAAGTATTATTACGCACAACCAATAAGCACTTATCGCCCAGCAACTTCGCAATAACGAAATAACCCCGCAGTCATGCGAATAGGCTCTGAATCATCCGCATTGCACTATCAATTACAGCATTGAGCACTTTGCCCGGAGCAGGTCTCAATCCGGTTACCCAACAACCCAAAGGATAACAACAAATGATCAGCCTTAACCGTATGAAACGCTGGCTTGCTGCCGGTGTCTGTACCCTAGCCATTGTTGCCCCCACTCAGGCAGCAGAAAAAGTTTACCGCCTGAAGCTGGCCGAAACCTGGCCAACGAACTTCCCGGTTTTTGGTGATGCGCCACGCAATATGGCAGCCATGGCCGAAAAAATGTCTAAAGGTCGACTGAAAATCACCATCGATTCCAAAAACAAACACAAAGCACCCTTAGGTGTCTTTGATATGGTTCGTGCTGGCCAGTATGACATGGGTCACTCAGCGTCTTATTACTGGAAGGGCAAAGTACCAGCAACGCTGTACTTCACAACCATGCCATTTGGTATGACAGCACCGGAACAATATTCCTGGTTCTACTACGGCGGTGGTATGGAGCTGATGGAAAAAGTCTACAGCAAATACAACGTGTTAAGTTTCCCGGGTGGTAACACCGGTAACCAAATGGGTGGTTGGTTCCAGAAAGAAATCAACTCTCTGGATGACTTAAAAGGCCTGAAAATGCGTATCCCGGGCTTTGCTGGCGAAGTACTGGCGAAACTGGGTGCCAAACCAACCAATATCCCGGCGGGCGAACTGTACACCGCACTGGAACGCCGTACCATCGATGCTTTGGAATGGGTAGGCCCGTCTCTGGACCTGCGCATGGGTTTCCACAAAATTGCACCGTTCTACTACACCGGTTGGCATGAACCAGCCACTGAGCTGCAATTTATGATCAACAAGCGTAGCTGGGACCGTTTACCGGCAGATCTGCAGGAAATCCTGCGTGTTGCCATGCGTACCGCCGCTTATGACATGTACATCCAGTCGTACCATGAGTCTGCAGAGAACCTGCAAAAAATTGAAAACGAGTACAAAAACGTACAAATCAAAACCTTCCCGGAATCAGTCATGAGCGCCATGCGCAAAGCCAACGAAGAACTGCTGGCTGAAAAAGCGGCTGCTGACCCTCTGGCAAAAGAAATTCTGGATTCACAGGCAAGCTACCTGAAAAAAGCGCGCCGCTGGACCGAAATTTCTGACAAAGCGTACCTGAACAGTATCGCGCAATAACCCCAACCTCTGACTGCGACGGCTGAATACATAGCCGTTACAGTCAATAAAAATAACTCCAGGCACTAGCCGCTGCTGTGAAGCATTGGCTAGTGCAAGTAACACCGGAGAATCCCATGCTTTATCAGGCCGAGCGTTTTATAAACCGCTTTTCTGAATTACTCGGAACAATTTCTGCCATCTTGTTCCTGTTGATGCTGGTGAATGTCTTTATTGATGTTGTCATGCGTTACGCCCTGAATGATGTTTCCATCGGCATGCAGGAAATGGAATGGCATCTGTTTGCCGCCATGTTCATGTTAGGCGTCCCATACACCTTAAAAGTTGGTGGCCATGTTCGTGTCGATTTAATTTATGAAGGTCGTAGCGATCGCACCAAATCCCTGATCGATATTCTGGGTGGCTTTATTTTATTACTGCCCTTCTGCTTACTGGTCGCGTATTACGGCGTCGATTTCGCCAAAGAAGCTTACGCGCTGGGTGAGACCTCGGGAGACCCTGGTGGTTTACCTCACCGCTGGATCATTAAAGCGGTTATTCCTTTTGCATTTTTCGCCACGGCCATTGCCGGTGTTGGCTTAATTTTGCAAAGCATTCGAGTGGCGCTGCACCCGGAGCAGGCTAAACACATCAACCCACACGAGCCAGAATTATGATCGGTATTGTCATGTTTTTTGTTGCCCTGCTGATGCTGTTATTCGGCTTCCCAGTGGCATTTACCTTTGGCGGCGTCGCCTTGATTTTCGGTTTGATCGCCGAAGGTCCTGATATGTTTGCATTTATGCCCTTCCGCATTCAGAGCATTATGGAAAATGTGGTGCTGATGGCAGTGCCTCTGTTTATTTTCATGGGCATCGTATTACAGAAAACCCGATTAGCAGAACAGTTACTGGAATCCATGGGTAAGCTGTTTGGTGGCGTTCGTGGCGGTCTGGCAATTTCTACCGTTCTTGTGGGTGCTCTGTTAGCCGCATCAACCGGCGTTGTTGGCGCTTCTGTTGTGGCAATGGGCCTGATTTCACTGCCGGTAATGATGAAATACAATTACGACAAATCGTTAGCTTGCGGCACAATTTGCGCGTCAGGCACCTTAGGACAAATTATCCCACCTTCTATCGTACTGATCATTCTGGGTGACGTACTGGGTATCCCTGTGGGCGATTTATTCCAGGCGGCCGTCGGCCCGGGCATGATGCTGGTTGGTATTTATATCGCCTACATCCTGATTTATTCCTGGATCAAACCTGAGGTTGCTCCGGCAATGCCAATGGATGAAGATGCAGGCAATAAACGTGAAGAATACATGCGTGCAATCAAAGCGATTATCCCACCACTGGCGCTGATTCTGATTGTATTAGGTTCTATTTTTGCGGGCATTGCCACACCAACAGAATCCTCTGCACTGGGCGGTATCGGAGCCATTATCCTGTCGGTTGTTTACGGCCAGTTCAGTTTCAAAATGCTGTATGAATCCGCTCAGGAAACCGTCAAAATTTCTTCCATGGTTTTCGCTATTCTGTTGGGCGCAACGGCATTTTCTATGGCCTTCAGCTACACTGGTGGTGATTACATCGTTGAAGAAATTTTATCCGGCTTGCCGGGTGGCCAGATGGGTTTCCTGATTCTGTCGATGGTTGCCATTCTGATTCTGGGCTTCTTTATCGATTTTGTGGAAATCAGCTTTATTATTGTTCCGATTTTGGCACCTGCAGCGATTGCGCTGGATATTGCCCCGGTTTGGTTTGCCATTCTGATCGCGATGAACTTACAGACATCGTTCCTGACGCCACCGTTTGGCTTCAGCCTGTTCTACCTCAAAGGGGTAGCACCGGACGGCGTCAGAACAACCGATATTTATCGCGGTGTGATGCCATTTATCATGATCCAGGTGGCTGTTGTAATCTCCATTCTGCTGTTCCCGGAGTTTTACGGCCTGACCGATTATTAACAACACACTATGAAAGAGTACGATACTTTTTCACAGGTTTTATGATACAGCGACACTTTGGCGGCCTATGGCCGCCCTTTTTCGTTATCCTGAGATGAAAACGATAATAAAAAACCGGCGAAAAACATGAACATCACCTTAAAAGCAAAAATTTTATTGCTGACCGTCTTACCTCTGGTCGCACTGACACTGACCATTACCTGGGTCACACAACGCCAGGCAAAAAGTTTATCTGAGCAACAACAATCGATTGTCAAAGAATCACTCATGGAAGATAAACGCCGTGCCTTACGTGATTACGTCAATCTGGCAATGACCTCCATTACACCCATTCTTGAGGAAATGGATGAAGGTTTTAACCTCTCCAGAACCCGTACCGAATACGAAATCAAACGCATTTTATCCAGCCTGACCTATGGCCCTGATGGTTACTTTTTTGCCTACGGTGACGATGGCGTCAATATCGTGCTTCCGGTACAGCCCGATTTAATTGGCCGCGATTTGATTGACACACAAGATGTGAATGGCCAGTACATCATTCGCGATATGCTGAAAATAGCCGAATCTGGTGGTGGCTTTTATCAGTATGTGTGGCATCAGCCATCCATTAATAAAAAAACCAATAAACTCAGTTATGTCGTTCATATTCCTAAGTTGAACTGGATGATGGGCACTGGTTTGTACCTTGACGATATCGAAGCAGAAGTTCAGCAACTGGAAAATAAAGTGGATGCCAATATTCGCCGCACCTTTGTGGCAGCCTCTTTATTATTGGCCGTAACGCTGGCTCTGGTGGTTGTTATCGTCATTATTATTAATATCCATGCCACACAACTGGCGGATGACCGCCTGAAAGAGCTGGCGCATCGCTCAGTCACCTTTCAGATTATGCAATGCCGGGCATTTGCCAGAGAACTACACGATGGCATCAACCAACTGCTGGTGTCCGCAAAACTGCACCTGGGTCTGATTAAACGTAAGTGGCCCGAAGACCTGGACAAACAACACCTGGGCAAAACCGAAGAGTTATTAAATCTGTCGATTCAGGAAGTTCGCCGTGTTTCACACAACCTGCGCCCTATACTACTGGATGATCTGGGATTAAAATCGGCAATCCATGGCATTCTGGACTCCCTTGAAAATCAGGGACAAATTGATGTGAAACGTAAAATCCGTTTACCGGAAGCACGTTTGCCGGATGCCATTGAAATGACCGTATATCGCCTGATTCAGGAAGCGATTACCAATATTCAGAAACATGCACACGCCACCGAAGTAAGAGTCGACATTCGCTGTAACGACCGCTTTGTGACTGTGATTGTTGAAGACAATGGCAATGGCTTTGTCCCTAAAGAGCACCTCGACTCCGGGATTGGTATGATGAATATGCGTGAACGTGTTGAGCTGCTTGGCGGTAAGTTCAATGTACGCAGTCACCACAAGCAAGGCACCAGTATTCGTGCTGAGCTTGCCCTGAACCCTACCCCGGTTCAGGATCTGAGTTCGACTACAGAACTCACTGAACACGACCCAAAAGGTCTGAGAAATATAATATCCGGTGATGAAGTCGATCCTTCAGTCACTGATTACAGTACAACCTCCACTCAACGCAGAGAGAGCAAATAATGTCTAAATCGATCCGTATTATTATTGCCGATGATCATCCGATGGTTCGCGAAGGTTTGAAAGTCAGTCTCGAGAGTGAAGAAGGTCTGAGCGTTATTGCCGACGTTAATAATGGCCTTGAGGCGTTACAAGCCGCAGAAGAGTTAAAACCGGATGTCGTTATGCTGGATATCTCAATGCCAGTAATGAATGGTATGGAAGCCTGCATTGAATTTAAAAAACGTTATCCGGATATTAAAATCCTGATAATCACCATGCATGATGACCGCGAGTATATTCTGAAAGTTGTACAAGCCGGTGCTGCCGGATATGTATTAAAAGATGTCGCTGCAGAAGAGTTAATTCTTGCGGTTCAGACGGTACATCAAGGGGGCACCTACTTCAGCTCCAGCGTTGCAAAAACTCTGTTTACCGATTTCAGCGATACCCGCCAGAAGCATAGCGACGACATACTCAGCCCTCGTGAAGAAGATGTGCTGGTGCTGCTTGCAGATGGCATGGGCAATAAAGAAATTGCCCGAGAGCTGGACATTTCTGTACGCACCGTCGAAGCCCATCGCCTGAAAATCAAACAAAAGCTGAATATTTCAACCTCCGCCGGGTTGATTCGTTACGCGCTGGATAAAGGTATCACTCGCCGCTAGCTATCTTTGTTGCGTGACCTTTCTGCCGGAACAAACAATTGTTTCAGCAGATATTCCTTAAAATCATCCGGGTATGGCTGCTGATCCGCAGCCACTTTCATACACAATAACCAGGCATCGCGTTCGGCTGGGCCAATTTCCAGATGGCGATGCGCCACCGGAATCCGTATTGGCCCGTATTTTTCGCTGAACAGTTTTGGCCCGCCGAGCCAGCCACTTAAAAAGCGTGCCAGCTTATCGCGCGATTCATCCAGATTATCCGGATGCATATCACGTACTTTTTTCGCCTCCGGCAATTCACACATGGCATCGTAAAAGGCATCCACCAGCTTACGAACACCAACAACGCCGCCAGCCGTGCGAAACGAGCCATCATCTTCGCCATAAGTGAGGCCGGTTTCATAAATAGCTTTATTCATACAATATTCCTGAGTTCACTACTAAAAACGTTTCCGAGGCAGTCAGCACAAGGCATAAAATCAGCGAAAAAGCGCAGTTTATAAGTCATAAATGAGCATTTTGAGCTGATTTTTAACGTAGTGCTGGCAACGTAGGTAGTTTTTAAGCGAACTCTTCCATAAAATCGAGACCCGCCTGATGTCGAATCGTGCGGCGATGATTCGCCCACAACTCTTTCACCTTATCCTGATTACACTGCTGTCGATCCACCAGCACCTTAGTCTGTAATTCCCCTTTGCTTTGCCCTCCCACAAGAGGCACTTTGGAGAACACAAACTGATTAGACACCAGATCCATAAACGGGCCTGATTTACTGGTTGGCATAATAAACAACAACTGCAAACCGAGGCTTTCGGTCAGGTAGTTGATCACTTCTTTAGAACGGGTTTCGTCCATCTTCGAGAAGGCTTCATCCACCAGCACCACGCGAAGGTGGGTATCCCCTTCGTTAAAACGGAATGCTGAGGTAATCGCGGCAGAGCGGATAATATACGCCGGTGTTTCCAGCTGACCGCCAGAGCCGGTACCGTATTGGCTTAACGCAATTGGGTCTTTATTGGCTGGCTGCTTATAAATTTCGTAAGAGCGGTAGTTACGGTAGTCGGAAATACGCTCCAGTTCACGCATGGCTTTTTGTTCGTCTTCGTCCAGCAACATCGCCATTAACTGATCACGCACGCGCTGGGCGGATTTTGGCAGATCCGCATCAAACAAGGTAGCGCCATCACCCAACGATGGGTTTTTGATAATTTCTTCAAAGAACTGCCAATATTCTTTGTATTCCGGCACCCATTCCCAATCGAACCAATAGGTTTCCCGGTCGGCACCAAACTGATGGTGCGCCAGTTCTTTATTGAGGTCTTCAAGAATACGTTTGCCGTCATTAATGGCTTGGTAAATTGAGTGGCACAGGTTGGTAACAAAGGCGTTGTTAAAGCTTTCACGTAGCTGTACTAACTGCTCCTGTTTTTCCACCAGAATATTATTTTTCAGGCGGTTATGAACCCGCTCCACTTCTCGCTCTAAACCACACACGGTTTTAAAGAAACCAATGCCGTGTTCATCACGGTAATTGGGGGTATACACAATGGCATCCACCGTCTGACAACGCAGGTTATGTTCGCCAATATTGCGTTCAATTTCGTAGGCGGTGCTGTTTAATTCCTGTGCGATGGATTTACGCTGGTTTTCAACTGCTTCGGCTGGGCTTTCAGCCGCTTCGTCATCGGCGGCTTTTAAGCGAGCTTCGGTATCAAACTCTGGCCATACAGAAACAATATGACGCAAGTTTTCTTCTTTTTGATCGGCAATTTCAGAAGTACGTTCCTGCTCATCCGACAGCTTTTTACACTGACGTTCACTGTCATTTAATTGCTGCTGTAAACGACCTAATTCCCCGTCCAGATCTTTGATCTGGGCATCCAGATCGTCGCCTTTTTCTTTTAATGCACTGAATTCATCTTCCAGATGGGAGAAGTCGGATACATCGACATTATTTAGCGCGTTTTCGGCCTGCTGCATCTGATACTGAGTGTCCAGCATGTTCTGAATCTGGTCAGCAAAGGTGACATGGCGTAATAAATTCACCGCATCGTGGAATTGCTCCACCTGACGCAATTGGAACTGCGCTTCGTTGGCTTGTTCCGCCATGGCATCCAGCTCGGATTTTTTCGCCGCCAAAGCCCGTTCACGAGCACCCATACCAAACACCAGCTCGGTGTCGTCAAGGTCACAACGGTAAATCGAATAGGAACCGGAACCCAGACCTTCTTTGGTGACACCACGGCGGGTCATACGCAGCACGTGCAGGTCTTCGACTTGCTCGACGGTGCCGTAACTGGCTTCTAAATAATAACGAGCAGTCGCGTGTTCAAATTCCATTAAGTGGGTTATGGAATTCGACGGCACACGAATACGATCACAGTCTTTTTTCGCTTTTTCACCCTGAATTACCCGGGCACGGCTGCCACCAGGGATCGAGCGTAATATATGCGCTGCTTCCGCTTCGAATTGAGATTCCACAATAATGCTGAAACGTGCACCACCGATATACCCTTCAATCGCGCTTTGCCAGGCCGGGTCGGTGATTTCGACGTAGTCGGCTAATACACGCGGATCGGCCTGCGGGCATTCACGACGAATCACTTCCAGCGCCTGACGCACAAAACCCGGGTAATTTAACTGACGCGCTTCCAGGCTATCGATATCCGCCTGCTTCTGCGCCATTCGGCCCTGAATCTGTTGCAGCTTTTGTTCGCGCTTATCCACCTGCTTGGAAATCTGATCGCGTAGCGAAATACCACTGCTTTCCAGCTCAACATTATGGAAACGATCACGCCATTGATTTAATAAACTCTGTTGCTCGCGGGAATCATCCAGATGCGCTTCCAGCGGCGATAAATCAATCCAGTCTTTGCCCATCAGTTTGCGGAAATCCACCGCGCCCTGATCTTTAATGGCTAATACCTGTTTCGCCTGATCGATGATTTTTTTCGAACCCAGCGATGGAATGTCCAAGCCAATCGAGGTTTTCTGCAACGCGCCATACACCAGCTCAGTAGCACGTAAGCTGGCTTGTAACATCTGTTCTTGTTCTAACAGCGGCACCGCTTGTTGTTGCAGTTGGCGCTTGCCCTCTTCAATCGCTTGCTCCGCTGCATCTTTATCCTGCAGCGCATCAATACCACGGCGCTGAGCTTCCATGGAGATTAATTGCTCACGTAATTGCTTACGACGTTCCTGAGAGACTTCACGCTCTTTTTCAGCATTGCTTAAACGTTCACGTAACGCCTGCTGACCTTCTTTTGCCGACAGGTACAAGCGCTGGTCGTTTAAATAGCGACTTTTGGCGGCAGTGTATTCCAGTACGTTGTAATCGATCCATTGGTCAATATAACGATCCGACGCACCTTTGGTATTGGTCAGAATCTGAATGGTTTCGGCCAACGTATTGGCATCTGACTCCATCGCATAAATGGTTTTCATCAGATCGGACACGCTGCGAATGGCATCCCCGAGATCTTTGGCTTCAAGAATTTCATTCTGCACAAAACCATTGATGCTTTTCACCGGCTTATACGCCATAAAACGTGAGAAGGTACGGGCGGCATTCATCGCCTCACGCTCATTCACTGCATCATGACGACCACGCAAAGCACCGTATAAACGACGCAGATATTGTTTTTTTGTGTCGTATTTTTCAACGTTGTCGCTTTTGATGCGGCGCTTTAAATTAGCGCTGAATTTATTAAGCGGTAATACGTTTTTAGCGCCTTCTAAATCTTCTGAAATAAAGTCCGACAGCGTTAACTGCTCACCGGAAACAATAAAAAATTGCAGATCATTCTGACGCGCCACTGGCTGGCTACCAGCACGATCAATCGACGCACTAACCCCAATGACAGCGGTAAAGGGTTCACCACTTTCCCCCTGAGTTGGATGAAACACCGCCGCTAAATAACCCACCGCACCGTTCGGGCGAGCGTAGGAGCCGTCATCACAACCTAAAACATAAGACGCTAACGTCCGTACGTTTTTACCACGACCACGCTGTGTGGCTTCATCCTGGCCAGGGTTGTAATGGAATAAAGTATCGTGGGCGGCGGTCATAATGGTTTGCACCGCATCCGCTGCGGTGGTTTTACCCGAGCCGTTACCGCCAGATAATAAATTAATTGGGCCAAATTCAAATTCGGTGGCTGGAATATTGCCCCAGTTTACGTATACAAATTTCTTTAAAAACATGGTGCTGTCTCTTATGCCTCCGATGAATCGCCAAATAAGCTGGCAGGCGCTTCTTTTTCAGACTGTGCCGGTTCTGAAGATGCTTCACTTTCTGCTGTCTGTTCTTCGCTTTCAGCTTCGCCTGATGGTTTCGCTTCTGCTTCTGCAACGTCCTCTTCTACAGTGTTCTCTTCTACAACGTCTGCTTTAACAGTGTTTGCGGATTCAGGTTCTTCATCAGAATTTTCAGCATTTTCTTCAGACTCTGAATTTTCTTGCTGCTCTTCTGAACCTGAAGTTTCTGCATTTTCAGCATCATCCGTTTGATTTTCAGATTCTTCGTCCGACTCATTTTCTAATAATTCGGATAACACCTGATCACTGACGTAACTCATAATCATCGGACGAACACGTAACCACATATCGCCATCGGTCAATTGATCTTCGTTACTGATTTGCACCAAACGTAATTGCTTTAAGCGGCGGAACAGTTGTTTACGTTCGGTCAGATTGTCAGGCAAAGTACGCTTCAGCAGGTTTTTCATGGCAATGCTGAGGCTTTCCAGCGATACCATGACACAGCCCTGCTCGTCGACTAAGCCTTCACGCAGCGCTTTATCGTATTGCGCTCGTAATACCAGCGTTAACGCCACTTCGTTTTGAGTTAAACGAGTGCGGAACGCCTGGTTGCCCGGCTGAGGATCTTCTTCCATACCCGGTACCTGAGCACCTGGTGGATACAACCGCACAAACTGAAAACGACGATCATGCTGAATACGAATACCCAACACGGTTAAATAATCCGCGACCAATTCTTCCAGACGTAAATAACGGTCGTATAGTTGTTGCTCTACCTGGCTTTCATCACGGCAGATCACACCGTAATCCAACAGGCGAACTAATAATTCGGAAAAGTCGCGCTGGCTGAGGCCTTCTTTTTCTAAGTCTTTATCAATGGCTTGTAACATATCGGTTCTCTCTAATCCGCCTGGGCCTCGGTATTGCTCTTTTGTTCACCAGTCTCAGGACTGGTTTCAGCGGAAGCGCTTTCTTTCATCACCAGCTCAAAACTGAAGTGGTCTTTTCGTTCAAAATATTCGCCAGCGGCACCGTCATTTTCGGCGGTGGCGTTCGGCAGGTCCGGGCCATAGCCGTCGGCGTAATCAATACGGAATTCAAATTCGCTGGATAAACCATCGGAAGCACCCAGGCCAATCGCGTGGGAAACGGCGAGGAAATCCTGAGCCGATTCAATCGGTAAATCGCGGGTGGAAATTTTGTTACCCGAGGTTAAATGCTGGCGCATATAAGACCGCAGTGCCTGCTGGTTCACCAAAAACGCCTGATCCAACACCTGCTGCACATAAATATCTTTACGTGCATCAATATCAAAATCACCGCCGCCATCATCCAGTCCGGCTTCAACGGTACGACGTTGACGAGTCGCGTGCATTTTCACGCTGGCCGGATCGACAAAACCAATCTCCGGCACCGCCATCATATCGCCTGCGCGTAATAACAATTCGTTTTGTTTTTCTTCCGGCTGAGACGCCAAATGTTTGCACACAGACAGCACATCGTTGTGCTGCTGTGATGCCAGATAACTCATCTGGCGAATAATAATATCGGCACGTTTGGTAAAGCTTTGTAGCGCTTTACGCAACGCTGGCAACATAATATCGCTGGCGTTACGCAAACGCTGATCGATACCATCTAATAAGGTCCACAACACCGAGGTGCCTTCTTGAGCCAGTTCCGGCAATAACTCACGCAGGCGCTTTTCCGCTGACGCTTTAAACACTTTATCTTGCTTGCGGATGCCTTTAATCAGCTTGCTGATCTGGTCCCGGTGTTTTTCCACGTTATCTGCTGATAAACGGACTGAAAGATCCGGCTGGAAACGATTTTCCATAAAATCAAAAAAGGCTTCACTGGCACGTTGTACCAGCAACTGATCTTCCATTTCACGCACCAGATCGCGTTTACGCTCTTCCAGCTCAGCAATCACATCGGTGAAGTCGCTGATAATACGTTCGGAATATTCGTAGGCATCCAGCAGATCGTATACATCGCCACGCTCGAGGAAAGATTCCAGCGAGTTGCGGGTGTTACGGGTATTGCGATGACGGGTACGTGCAGTGGTGCGGCTTTCCGATACAAACGGCTCGGTAAACAAACGACCATAACGACTGAAGGCAAAGGTACTTTGCAGCGTTGCTTCATCTACCTGCTTTTCAATCCAGCCGTGATCCATTAGCTGATTCAACACCCAAACCGAGTGCTCACGACTGTTTTTAAAGCGGCCTTCGTGCTCGGCTTCACCACCCGACTCAACATCAGCCTGACTGCTTTCAGGCTGACTAGTTTCAGCATCGTCGCCATCGGCCAGCTGGGGCGAGCGCACCAGCGCTTCCTGGAAAATTTCAATTAAGGTATCGCGAGCCAATGCCTGGCCGTAGTCGGCGCTGCTGGAGCTGTAAAGGCGCTGATACAACTCGCGCAGGCACTCCATTACCTGAGCCCGGTATTTACCGGTAAGAGGGCGGAAAAACTGCCCTCGTTCCTGTTCAAAAAACATACACTTCTATTTCGGCGCTGACTAAAACCGACCTAGATTACTGAAAGCAGCGGATGAACACCAGCCCACATTCACAACCATTTACAAAGCTTAATAAGAAGCGCCCAGACAGGGGTTCGCGTCGGTGAAAAGCATGGGTATACTGCGTAGGCATTTTGTTGTGGAAACCGTTATGCAGCAGCACAAAGAAACTCAGGAAAAGAGTTTATTTTTCCAGATAGGCACCGAAAAACTGATTGAGCTATCGCTAGCCTCATTTGGCCTGTTCGGCTTGGTTTGGAATTACCAGAACTGGCTACAAATTGAACGCCAGAATGGCAATGTGAACCCCTTCCTCAGAACTCTGTTCAGCATCATCTATCAATACGACCTGTATCGGCGCGTGCATCAGCAAGGCCAGCAGGATGATGAAAAACCGCGCTGGAGCCCTGCCCGAGTTTATTTATTGTATGTATTGTTTAACCTGATTCCGGTTTGGTTACTGCTGACCGACCACCCCTGGGGAGCCTTAGTGTTTATGCTGACACTGTTGCCAAATTTATTGGCTAACCAGACCATCAACCTGATACACGACAAACGCCTGCACTTTTTTGCCCAAAACACCGACCTGAACGGAGCCGACTGGGGCATCATCATTATCGGTTTTGTAATATGGCTGACGGTGATGATTGTGGCGATGGTATAAACCACTCGCCGCAACCCTGTCGTTATACCAACACGACTGACGTTATATCAGATCCAATAAAGGGTTCTGATCCCAGGGTTCTGCAAAAAAGGCGTTAATATGCGCCTCCTGAACCTCATCAAATTGGGCGGGCATCCATTTAGGCTGTCGATCTTTATCGATCAATAACGCCCTGACGCCCTCTTTAAAATGACCATATCGGGCACAGTTAACCGACAATGTCAGCTCCATCTGAAACACTTGCGGCAACGATAAATCCTGGCCACGAATCAACTGCTGCCACACCAGATAAGGAGTAACCGGACAGCCGTTCGCTAATGTTTTTGCCGCTTTAGCACACCACTTATCATCGCCATGATAGGCCGTGATATTGGCGACAACGGCGGCTAAATCGTCATCTGCACACACCTCATTAATCCAATCGATATGCGCCTCGATATTCCCCTCTGGCCGCAATGCGTTTGCCTGCTGAATAAAAGGCTGCAACACCTGATCAACATCGCGATGATTGGCAACGTCAGCCAGAGCAGCCATCACCTGTTCTTTTGCGGCATCAGCAATAAAATGATCAGCAAAGTTCAGATACAAAGCATCACTGCCATTGATTTGAGCTCCGGTAAGGCCCAGAAATAACCCTGTTTTTCCAGGAGTACGATTCAGAAACCAGGAGCCACCCACATCCGGATATAATCCAATGGTAATTTCTGGCATGGCGATACGAGTGCTTTCAGTCACCACCCGATGGGAAGCACCATTCAATAACCCCATTCCGCCTCCCATTACAAAACCATTGCCCCACACAATAATGGGCTTGGTAAAGGTATGGATCAGATAATCGAGACGGTACTCTTTCTCAAAAAAATCGGCGCATTGTGTATTGGGTAATGTTTCGCCGTAAGCCGCCGAATGTGCGTGTAAGGAAACCACATCGCCACCAGCACAAAATGCCTTTTCACCCGCACCATGCAAGAACACACACACAATATCGTTATCGGCTTGCCACTGCTGCATTTGAGGTAATAACAGATCAACCATGGATTGACTGAGCGCGTTCAACGACTTCTCAGCGTTTAATTGCGCAATACCAATTTTTTTACTGGCGACGGCTTCACGCTCTTCAAACAAAACGGCGTCTGACATGGGTTTTCCTGTATAAAAATGAGTGAGATTAAAATTACCGTAGTTTATTTACCAAGGCAGCACACTGCCATCCCAATGCAACAGCTTGCCATTATCTTCCTCTGTTAAGTGCTCCATCACGTTCAGCATTCGCTGTGCGGTTAAGTCGGCACTGTACAATTTACCCGGTTGAATATTCTTCTGGAATGGTTCTGATAATCGGGTATCGGTGGTTCCCGGGTGCACTGCAACGGCAATTGTTTTTGGGCTTTTGCGTTGCCATTCGATGGAGAGGTTTTTTATCAGCATATTCAGTGCGGCTTTGGTCATCCGATAGCTGTACCAGCCACCTAGCTGATTATCGCTGATGCTGCCGACCATGGCCGATAATGAAATCCAACGCAGGTCATGCTGCCGTGTAAGCGAGCGTTCTACGATTTGTGCCAAAGCAATATGCGGCCAGACGTTGGCATCAAGACTGTGGTGTAACCATTGGAGGTTCATGGCTTTGAGGTTTTTCTCTGGCATCTGTGATTCATCATGCAAAATGCCATTGCAACAAAACACCCGGTGTGGCGGATATTGCTCCACTACGCCCGTTAATTGTTTGCCTGCGTCTTCTGTTAGCCAATCCAACTGAATCGGAATAATCCTTGCACCGCCAGTCTCTTCTTTATTAATAGAAACCGCATTGCGTGACAACACGATGATATTAGAGACATCCGGTTGAATATTCAGTAATTGAATCAGGCTTTGTGCAATTTCTGAGCTACCTCCGGAAATCCAGACATTTTTCTTTTCAGACATCGGCGGAAATTCCCCTACGTTGATTCACCTCGGCGCATCTATCCACTATGCTAATAAAATAAATACGACGTTGGTTAAGGAAGTATAAAAAATGATCAAAGTAATTATTGAGCGTGTTATTGCTGATGGTATGGAGTCAACCTATGAGCAGGCTATTAAAAGTACACTGCGCGCAATTTTAGAAGCGGATGGCTATATTTCTGGCGCGACCTATAAAGATGCCAACAAACCCAACCATCGCTTTATCATTACTAACTGGCAAAGCGCTGAAGCGTGGAATCAATGGTCTCACTCCAAAGCACGCCAGGATGTTATTGGTGCCATTCAGCCAATTTTGGAACAGCAGGAAAAAATTACCATTCTGACAGCGTAACTCTTCTCCTGCTTATTTCTTTCGGCGTTATTCACAGCGCTTAACCCGGGCATTTTTCAGCGAGTGAGAATAGCCCGGGAGAACTCAGCCAGGCTTTGTGCCGCAGCTTGTATATTTCTCTCATGAGTAAAGCCACTGGCTTTTCTCGGCTTTAAATCATGGTCACCATCCGGCAACCACTGAATCATCAGTTCATCGGCGAGTGAATAACTACCCACTTCTTTCTGATTTCCCATTTTGTCACGCGTGCCCTGTAGAATCAGCGTCGGGCAAGATAACGCCTGCAAATGTTCGGTACGAAGGTTGTCGGGCTTGCCTAATGGGTGAAAGGGATAGCCCAATGCAGCGCATCCTTTAATCAGGGGCTGATCCTGTTCAGCCGCTAATAAAGTCGCCATCCGGCCTCCCATGGATTTGCCGGCCACGACACAAGGACGATCAAATTCCTGAATCACCTCCTGGTAGGCCTGCAACAGTTTGGATGCACGATCTGGCGGGCGCTTTTTGCCATCCTGCTCACGCTTCTGCATATAAGGAAAATCAAAGCGCACCACATATAGATCCAACTCAGCCAACCACTGAGCCATTTGCTGCATAAAAGTACTATTCATACCGGCGCCGGCGCCATGTGCCAGAAAGACCAGAGGGTGATCCGGATTACCGTCCTGTAAATACTGATTACTCACACATCACTCCATTCATTTTATCTACTGCGGATTCTTTAACCACTTACAAAACAAGGACATTTCTCTGTCACTTCTTTACATCTATTGCGTTATATCAATATTTTGACTGGGCACCAATTTAATATTCAGTCTGTGGTTTCAGGTAGTTCTTTTCGGGCTACTCTGGAGTAACGAAGTGATAAGCTTGGCTGAGGAGCGGTGGTGTTGAGAGCCATTCTCAATAGCGAGCAAATAATCACAAAAAATGTGGCTTAAGCTGCTGAAAATCATGCGTTTTTTCTGACTTTAAATTGCAAATAGCAGTTTCTGCGCGGATAATGTCGCACCGATTTTTTAACCCTCAACCCTCGCTGTTAAATGGAATATGATCATGAGCACAGCATTTGACCATCCCGAGTACAACTACAAGGTGGTAAGACAATTTGCCATTATGACTGTAGTTTGGGGCATTGTTGGCATGGCAGTCGGTGTTTTAATCGCTGCCCAGCTGGCATGGCCTGCATTAAACTTTGATACCCCTTGGTTATCGTTCGGTCGTTTACGTCCGTTACACACCAATGCGGTTATTTTCGCCTTTGGTGGTTCTGCATTATTTGCAACCTCCTACTACATTGTTCAACGTACCTGTCGCACGCGTCTGTTCTCAGACACATTAGCGTCGTTCACCTTCTGGGGCTGGAACGCGATTATTGTTGCGGCGGCGATCACTCTGCCACTGGGCATGACATCCGCTAAAGAGTACGCCGAACTGGAATGGCCAATCGATATTATGGTTGTGCTGGTATGGGTTGCTTATACCATCAACTTCCTGGGTACTGTTGCGATCCGTAAAGAAAGCCACATTTATGTTGCTAACTGGTTCTTCGCGGCGTTCATGATCATGGTTGCTATCCTGTACATCGGCAACAACCTGCAAACACCAGTATCACTGACCAAGTCTTACTCTGTTTGGGCTGGTACCGTTGATGCGATGATTCAATGGTGGTGGGGCCACAATGCGGTAGGTTTCTTCCTGACGGCGGGCTTCCTGGGCATCATGTACTACTTCGTTCCTAAGCAAGCAGGTCGTCCGGTTTATTCTTACCGTCTGTCGATCGTTCACTTCTGGGCACTGATTTCTATCTACGTTTGGGCTGGTGGTCACCACCTGCACTACTCTGCACTGCCTGACTGGGCACAAACTGCGGGTATGATTATGTCTCTGATCCTGCTGGCTCCATCCTGGGGTGGTATGATCAACGGTATGATGACGCTGTCTGGTGCATGGCACAAACTGCGTAACGATCCTATCCTGCGCTTCCTGGTTGTCTCTCTGTCTTTCTACGGTATGTCTACCTTCGAAGGCCCGATGATGTCGATCAAGACCGTAAACGCACTGTCACACAACACTGACTGGACCATTGGTCACGTACACTCCGGTGCTCTGGGCTGGGTTGCTATGGTTTCTATTGGTGCTCTGTACCACCTGATCCCAATCATGTTTGGCCGTAAAGCCGGTGAAATGTACTCAACTTCACTGATCAACGTTCACTTCTGGATGTCGACCATTGGTACCGTTCTGTACATCGCGGCACTGTGGGTTAACGGCATTATGCAAGGTCTGATGTGGCGTGCAGTAAATGCTGACGGCACCCTGACTTACAGCTTCGTAGAGTCTGTTGAAGCATCTCATGCTGGTTATGTGGTTCGTACCATCGGTGGTGGTATCTTCCTGCTGGGCATGGTGGTGATGGCTTACAACGTCTACATGACTGTGCGTGACGCCAAGAAAGAAGCTGCGAATGCAGCACCGGCTCAGGCTTAAGGAGTAACAAGACAATGATTAAGCATGATGATATTGAACGCAGCTTACCCTTAATGGTGGTCATGATTGTGATCGCTTTGAGCTGGGGTGGTATGGCTGAAATTGTTCCTCTGATCTTCCATGAAGACACTAACCAACCGGTTGAAGGCCTGAAGCCACTGAATGCAGTGGAACTGGAAGGCCGTGACATCTACATCCGTGAAGGTTGTCACGTATGTCACACTCAAATGGTTCGTCCTTTCCGTGCAGAAACCGAGCGTTATGGCCCGTACTCTGTATCTGGCGAGCACGTGTATGAGCACCCATTCCTGTGGGGTTCTAAGCGTACTGGTCCGGATCTGGCACGTTTAGGTGGTCGTTACTCTGACGAATGGCACCGTGCTCACATGTACAACCCACGTGATGTTGTACCTGAGTCCATCATGCCTTCTTACCCATGGTTATTCGAAGACACTGTTGATGGTCGTGAAACACCAAACAAAATGATTGCTCTGCGTCGTGTAGGTGTTCCTTACACAGATGAAGACATCGAAGGTGCAAAAGCGGCAGTTGATGGCGTCACTGAAATCGAAGCTCTGGTTGCTTACCTGCAACAACTGGGCACTGTGGTAACTAAGCGATAAACGACGGGAAACCCATGGATATTAACGACGTGCGCGGTTTGGGCTCTATTTTCGCCCTGATAGCTTTTAGCGGAATCTTGTGGTGGGCCTATGGCTCCAGCCGCAAACAACGGTTCGACGATGATGCTCAGATTCCATTTCATAACAATGATGATGGAATGCCGCCGCACGACGATAACGATCGGAGTAAATAAATTATGTTAGAGACATTCTGGCAAGTATGGGTCGCGGTAATTGTCGTTGGATCCATCATTGGTTGCGGCGTACTGATTCAGTACACCAGCCGCGGCATGAGAAAAGAAGAAACTGATCAAACTACCGGCCATGAGTACGATGGTATTCAGGAGCTGGACAACCCATTACCACGTTGGTGGGTAATGATGTTTTGGTCCACCATTATTTTTGCAATTGGCTATATGTTCGTATACGGCCTGGGCAACTGGAATGGTTTCCTGACGGTTGAAGTCGACGGCGAACAAGTTTCCTGGTCTTCTTCAAACCAATGGAAAGCGGAAGTTCAGTCGTTCGAAAAAGATATCGAACCTTTGTTCAACGAATATGCTGCAACGCCGATTCCAGAGCTGACCAAAAACAAAGAAGCGATGGAAACCGGTAAGCGCTTGTTCATGAGCAACTGCTCTATCTGTCACCAGACTGACGCAGCAGGCACCAAAGGCTTCCCGAATCTGACCGACAGCGACTGGCTGTATGGTGGTAAGCCTGAAAACATCGTACAAACCATTAAGCATGGCCGTATGGGTGCAATGCCAGCATGGGGCGGTGTTCTGGGTGAAGAAGGTGTTGCCGATATGACCGCTTATGTGCGTTCTCTGGCAGGCCTGAAGCATGATGCAGCATCTGCTGAACGTGCGGCACCTAAGTACCAGCAACTGTGTATGGCTTGTCACGCTGTCGACGGCACTGGCAACCAACTGGTTGGTGCACCTAACCTGACTGATGACGTATGGCTGTATGGCGGTTCTACCAAAGACATCACCTTCACTCTGAAGAATGGTCGTAACGGTAAGATGCCAGCATTCGGAGAGATTTGGGATACCAATACGGATCAGAAGATCCATATTGTATCGGCCTACATCTACTCTCTGTCTCAGAAGTAATTTGTCAAAGCCAGCCTCTGCCATGGCGGAGGTTGAGCTAAGACAATAAAAACTGAAAAAAGCGGCCTTGAGCCGCTTTTTTCGTTATAAGCTTATTCCAAAAGCTATATAATTGGAGCGTTATATAAGGAACGCCGGGGTTAACCAACCCGATAGGGAAATTTGATAATTCAGGCAAAGATAGTCTAAACCTTGACTACCGATCTGAAAAAATGATGAGAAGCGCTGCAGCTGACCTGAAAAAGAGTTACCAGACCTTTTCTGGCCGAGCAAATGCAACCAAGAGACCCAACCAAGGTGATTTGCTGTTATGAGTAATATTCCGGTTAAGGACGTTACCCCACCTCCCGCTAAACAACCTCAATCCATGTATGAAAAACGTAAGAAAATTTACGTTCGTGAAGTTGAAGGGTTGTTCCAGAAAATTCGTACCTATTCCCTGTGGGGCCTGATGCTGGCGTACTTTGGTACCGCCTGGCTCAATTGGGGTGACCGTCAGGCAGTATTTTTTGACCTGCCTGCACGACAGTTTCATATTTTTGGCATGACCTTCTGGCCACAGGACTTCCCGTTGCTGGCAGGTATCCTGATTATCTGTGCTTATGGCCTGTTTACTATTACCAACATGGCTGGGCGTATCTGGTGTGGTTATACCTGCCCACAGTCGGCCTGGTCATTTATTTTTATGTGGATCGAGGAGCGTGCAGAAGGCACTCGTAACCAACGTATTAAGCTCGACAAAGAAAAGATGTCAGCAACCAAATTCCGCAAAAAAGCTATCAAACATATTGCCTGGCTAGCTGTCGCGTTCTGGACAGGTGTTACTTTTGTCGGCTATTTCACCCCAATTCGTGAACTAATACCGGACATGCTGTCATTTGGCATGAACAGCTGGGGCGTATTCTGGATGTTATTCTTTACCGCCGCCACCTACATCAATGCCGGCTGGATGCGTGAACAAGTCTGCATCTATATGTGCCCTTACGCCCGCTTCCAGTCGGTTATGTATGACCGTGACACACTAGCGGTATCGTATGACGAAAACCGCGGCGAGCCGCGCATGCATCGCAGCAAGAAAAAGCTGGCGGAAATGGAAGCGAAAAACGAAAAACCGGGCGACTGCGTCGATTGCTCTTTGTGTGTCCAGGTATGTCCAACCGGCATCGATATTCGTGATGGTCTGCAATATCAATGTATTGGCTGTGCCCTTTGTATTGATGCCTGCGACTCGGTGATGGAAAAACTGGACCTGCCAAAAGGCCTGATTCGCTACACCACTGAAAACGAGCTGGAAGGTCAGAAAACCCATTTCTTCCGCCCTCGTCTGGTCGGTTACGCCGGTATTCTGGTACTGATGATTGGTGGCCTCATCTACTCCATTGTCACCCGCACACCGTTTGAGCTGGATATTGAACGTAGCCGTGGCGCTCTTTACACCGTCACCGCCAACGATACCGTGAAAAACTCGTACTACCTGAAACTGATGAACATGTCTCAAACCGCTGAGACGTATGTTCTTAAAGTGGAGGGCCTCGACGGAGCGACCACCAATGCACCGTCAGAATATGAGCTCGAAGTAAACGATCTGGAAGAAGTCGCTCTGACTCTGGAGTTGGATCCGGCTGAGCATCCACTGGCGACCAGCAAAACCACCATTGAGTTTGTGGTCACCCGCAAATCGAGCGGTGAAGAAGTGGCCCGTGAAGAAAGCCGCTTCATTGCTCCGCGTCAGTAAATAAACGCAAATCGTCGGGGCAAAGCCCTAGAGCAAAACCGCCCAAGTCGTTAAACTTGGGCGGTTTTTTTATGCAGGTTCAGACTGAGAGAATTATGAAACCCGAGAATCAAGAGAAAGTAACCCGGTTTTATCAGGAACCCCTGATGCTGATTGTCATCGGTATTCCGATTCTGGCCGTGATCTGGGGTTTTATCATGCTCTCAACTGCATTAAAAACCAAAGACTCTCTGGTGAGTGATAGCTACTACAAAGATGGGGTCAGCTACACCGAAAATCAGGCTGCCGATGAAAAAGCACGCTCTCATCAGATTAATGCCACTGCGGTATTCACCGCCGATGAAATGCGCCTGACACTGAATGGTTTACTGGATGAATTTCCTAATACCCTGCAAGTGCATTTGATTCATCCAACACTGGAAGATCGTGATGTCACACTGCTGCTGCAACAAATGTCGGATGGCAGTTATGCAGGTGTTAACGATATCGAATTACCCGGCCGTCGTCGCATTTGGGTTGATAGCCTCGAACAAGGCTGGCGTATACGCGCTTACCCATTCATTGAATCGGGTAAAGAGATTCAGCTGAACGCTCAATAATCATTTCTTATCTCAGTGAGTAATCGATGACGAGCGCTGAAACACATCCCGGGCCAAACAAAGAGCTTTGTTTTGGCCCTAATACCGCATGCTTTCATTGCGGTGAGTTAACCGACGAAGGTGACCGTTGGTCTACCGAAATCGACGGCCAGCAACAACCCATGTGTTGTCCGGGCTGTAAAGCCGTAGCAGAGACCATTATCGCCAGCGGCCTGAAAGATTATTACAAACATCGCACTGAACTGCCGGAACTCAGCCCTGCTAACAGCGATGACACCGACCTCACCGCCCGCGATACCCTGAAACTCTACGACTCAGCCGCTCTACAAAAAGGCTTTGTTGCTCACCTGAGCAAGAATGATCAAGGTCAGAGCGGCCATTACGCCGAAGCCACTCTGATTATTGATGGCATCAGCTGCGCCGCCTGTGCCTGGTTGATTGAACATCGGGTGAATCAACTCAGTGGCATTGAAAACGCGGTGTTAAATATGTCGAATCACCGCCTGGTGATTCGCTGGCGTTTTGATGAAATTCCACTTTCCAGCATCGTCGAAGCAATCTATCGCCTCGGCTATCGTGCTTCGCCGTTTTCGGCTACTGAGCAGGAAGCGCAGCGCAGCAAAGAAAGCAAACAAGCGATCCGCCGTCTGGCCGTTGCCGGAATCGGCATGATGCAGGTGATGATGATTTCGGTGCCGCTGTACGTTGGTATGGCGACCCAGTACGAAATTTTTATGCGCTTTGCCGCCATGGTGTTAACCTTGCCAGTAGTGCTATTCAGTGCTAAGCCATTCTTTATGGCAACTATCAGGGATCTGAAAACCCGCCATTTAACCATGGACGTGCCGGTCTCGCTGGCGATCATTCTGGCCTTTACCTCGAGTATCTGGAGTACCTTCAATCAAGGACCGGAAGTGTATTTTGACTCTGTTTGTATGTTTACCTTCTTCCTGCTGCTCGGCCGTTTTCTGGAAATGCGCGCCCGTCACCGCATGGGCAAAGCCGGTAACAACCTGATGACCTTATTGCCAAATGTGGCGTTAAAGGTAGTGCCGGGCCAAGACGACGAAGTCATCAGTAGCGAAGAGATTCAGGTGGGCGATATTCTGCGCCTGAAACCCGGCCACGCCATCCCTGCTGACGGCCTTGTTGTGGATGGTCAGAGCTCGGTGGATGAAGCCGCACTGACCGGTGAGTACATGCCAATCACCAAGTCTGCTGGTGATTCTCTGATCGGCGGCACCTTCAACGTTGAAAACCCGATGCAGATGAAAGTGACGGCCACCGGTGCTGAAGCACAGCTATCAACGATTATGCGTCTGATGGATCGTGCCCAACAGGAAAAACCACGGGTTGCTTTACTGGCCGACAAGGTTGCCAGCCATTTTGTTGCAGCCGTGTTACTGATCTCCGGCAGTGTGTTTGGCTTCTGGGCCTGGCAAGGCGATGATCATGCGTTTTTTATTGCGCTATCCGTTTTGGTGGTGACTTGCCCATGCGCCCTCTCCTTGGCGACACCCACTGCCCTGACCGCAGCCACTGCAGCATTACGCGAAGCCGGATTGCTTATCAGCAAAGGCCATGTATTAGAAACCCTGACTCAGGTTGATCGTGTTGTGTTTGATAAAACCGGCACCCTGACTCAGGGGAAACTGTCGATTGAGCAGGTCATCCCTCTTAACCAGCAAACAGAACAAGGGGTGCTGGAACTGGCTGCCGCACTGGAACAACATTCGACTCATCCGATTGCACGAGCGTTTCAGCAGATTGAACCGGCAAATAGTGCCACCGATATCGAACAGATTCCGGCTCAGGGCATCCAGGGCACCATTGCAGGCCAGCGTTATAAACTGGGGCATCTTGCCTTTGTCTCAAATCAGCCGGCTTTCACCTCAAACCAACCGCTGCAGCAACCAGAAGACAGCGAAGGCCAGTGGTTATTGCTGGCAGATGAGCAACAGCCGCTGGGCTGGATTCAGGTGAACGACTCATTGCGCAAATCCGCCTATCGGTTGTTAGCTGGGTTACGTCAGCGTGGTATTAAAACGGCGTTATTAACCGGCGACCCCAGCGGTTCCGGCGAACGGATTGCCACCGAACTGGGTATTGATGAATTACGCACGGGCGTTTCACCAGAAGAAAAGTTGCAGCAAGTCAGCCAATGGCAACAACAAGGTGAGCGCATTTTAATGGCTGGTGACGGTATAAACGATGTTCCGGTTCTGGCCGGTGCCGATATTTCACTCGCAGTGAACGAAGCCACTGATTTGGCAAAAACCAATGCCGATACGGTGCTCACCAATGGCCGCCTGGAAGTGATTCTTGCGGCTCTCGATGGCGCGGTGGCTACCCGCCGCAATATTCGCCAGAACATTGGCTGGGCACTGGGGTATAATCTGGTGGCATTACCCATTGCTGCCGCCGGACTGGTTCCCCCTTGGGCGGCGGCCATTGGCATGTCATTAAGTTCATTGATTGTTGTTACCAATGCCCTGCGCCTGACGCGCATTGGTCGTCTTATCCGGGAGAAATAAGCCATGGATATCATTTACGTTCTGGTACCTTTATCTTTGCTTCTGCTGGCGATTGCGATTGGTATTTTCTTTTGGGCCGTTAAAAGCGGGCAGTTTGATGATATGGACTCTCCCGCTCATAAAATCCTGTTTGATGACGACGACGATTTGCCCCGCCAGAAAGATTCCTCGAAAGACTCTTCAGACAACCACTGAGCGTTAGTATGAATGAACCTCTTTCGCTCATCACCGCGCTATTGCTGGGCTTATTTGGCGCAAGCCATTGCCTGGTCATGTGCGGTGGCATTGCTGCTGCAACCGGAGCCGCCGCTAACGAAACACACAGTAAAGTTGCCACCCTGCTGGCGTTTAACATCGGACGCATTTCGTCTTACACCTTTGCAGGACTCATCGTCGGATTCTTAGGCCTGTGGCTGCAACAGTTACACGATGGACTGATGCTGTCGCTGCGCTCACTCGCCGGCGTCATGCTGATACTGATGGGGCTTTACGTTGCCCGGTGGGCCAGCTGGCTAACCCGCATTGAGCAACTTGGACAAGGGTTATGGAAGCGTTTACAACCCTCGGCCGGAAAGCTGATGACCCAATCATCGCTGCGCTCCCGGATCGCTCTGGGCATGTTATGGGGCTGGTTGCCTTGTGGCCTGATCTACAGCACGCTGAGCTGGGTAGCCGCTAATGGTGATCCATTGCTGGGCGCTTTAACCATGGCCACCTTTGGCCTGGGCACTCTACCCGCATTATTTGCCGGCGGGCTGGCTACAGCCACGCTCAGCCGTTGGTTAAATCATCAACTGACGCGGCAACTAGCCGGACTATCGCTCATCATTTTTGGACTCTGGACACTGGTTTCTATTTGGCTTCCTGTTCTTGACAGATAAGCCTATCACTAGGAACATAGACCCAGTTTTTCACAGCAGTCCCATCATGGGATTATCGTTGCAGGCTTTATTTATGAAACCATCCTCTGTATCAACCCCATTGCGTGGCACTCAACCTCATTGCCAGACCTGCTCGCTGAATGCGCTGTGTCTGCCATTGTCACTGAATGACACTGACATGGAACGCCTTGACGATATCATTCGTCGTGGTCGCCCGATTCAGAAAGGCCAGCTGTTATTTCAACAGGGCGAAGCGTTTCAATCCGTATTTGCCGTTCGTACCGGCGCATTAAAGACCTATACCTTGGCTTCTAACGGCGAAGAACAAATTACCGGTTTCCATCTGGCCAGTGAGCTGGTTGGCCTGGCTGGCTATAACAACGAATACTATCCGTTATCCGCCAAAGCACTGGAAACCACAACCGTCTGTGAAATTCCGCTGACTCAGCTGGATGAACTGGCCGATGAATTGCCCGACCTGCGTAAGCAGCTGATGCGCACCATGGGTACTGAAATCCGTCACGACCAGAACATGATGCTGCTGCTGAGCAAAAAGAATGCTGAAGAGCGTGTAGCCTCCTTCTTGATGGATATTTCCACTCGTTATGCCCGTCGTGGCTTCTCGGCGACTCACTTCCGCCTACCAATGTCTCGTGTTGATATCAGTAACCATCTTGGCCTGGCAGTAGAAACCATCAGCCGTGTATTTACTCGTTTCCAGAAAAACGGACTGATCGAAACTCAGGGCAAAGAAATTATTCTGCAAGATCTGGATCTGTTAAAAGAAATGGCCGGATTATTGTCCGAAGAAGAATGTGGCCATGCCACAGAAGAAGAATAAGCCGTTTTATTATTGCCTCACCAGAATAACAGCTTATCAAAAGCGCCCGGATTGTATCCTGGCGCTTTTTTTATGTACTTTATGCAGCCCGATAATAATCATTCATTCCCACTGAGGCCTGTTTATGAGTTGCCAGGCAACCCTGACAGTTGAGCAACAAATTGCCACTATTTGCTTTAGCAATCCCGACCAGCATTACATGACGGTTGAATTGCTGGAGCAGATTCAACACGCTTTTCTCAAGGCAGAAGATGATCCTCAAGTACGTGCCATCGTTCTTAAAAATCAGCAGCCGGGTTATTTTATTACCCACTACTCACTGGATGAAATCAATCAGGTGCTGGAACTGCCGATGAAACTCAAGCCTTGGCTGAAACGGTTGTTTCCGGCAACACTTCGGCTGTCGATGGCGCTGTCGCGTCAGCTAATTCGGCTTGATCACAGGGCCAGTACTCAGCGCATATTGGATAAAGCCACGCACAATACCTTACTGCAGGGCACCATCACCTACGCCCGGGTGAATCGGTTTTTATTACGCTTAAGACAGAGCCGTAAACCGGTGATTGCTATGTTGGCTGGTAACACTCAGGGTTATGGAATGGAGCTGGCATTAGCTTGTGACTTCCGCTTAATGGCCCGTGGAGAATACCATTTAGGCCAAATCGAATCGCTGATTGGTCTGATTCCCGGCTCCGGTGGCATGCATCACCTGGCACGTTTAACCGGTACCGCAAAAGCCATGGAGTTATCCATGCTGGGAACCCGGTTGAAAGCCGACGAAGCCGAACAACTCGGACTCATTTATAAAGCCTGTGACGAAGATGCGCTGGAGCAGGAATGTTATCAATTGGCGCAACAGCTCTGTTTACGCAGCCCGTTATCGTTAAGTTATATCAAACGAAATATTAACCGGGGTCGCAGCCTGGACTTTGCTCAGGCGATCAAAATGGATGAAGTAGGATTTATGGACAGCGCTTGTACACCACAAGCCAGTGACACTTACCGGCAACAGCGGCAGCGTCTGAATCAGGGTGAGAGTATCAATAACAGCTTTGAACATTGGCAGCAGACAGATTTAAACCAGACTTTGAAGTGAGCCTGAAGTAAGTCAGCCATAAAACAAACGTGGCTGACACGATAAAATCGCGTCAGCCACGCAGGGAAAACAGACGAATCAGCTCGTGTGTGCCGCCTGCATATCTTCATTAATATGGCGACTGGCACGGGTAAACTGCCAGATACCCACCGCCGCAGCGACAAAGGATACGATCAATACCGAATAGCCAACCGAGCGGGTACCAAAGTCATCACTCAGCATGTCACTGCCAATACCAATCAGGAATGGCCCTAAACCTAAACCAATAATATTGGTGGTAAAGAACAACACAGCCGATGCTAAGGCGCGCATTCTGGCTTCAACCATACCCTGCACCATCGCAATACTTGGCCCCATAAATACCGTCGCCATCATTGCTGGCACCATAAACAGGCTCAGTACCAGATACATGGAATCCAGCGTGTAGGTTAAGTACAAAAAAGGCAACGTAATGATCACAGCTGCCGTTGGAATCCAAGTGTACCAGCGACGATCATGACGACCTTTTTTATCCGCCAGATAACCACCCACCAGTGTTCCCAAACCACCCAGAATACCGCTGCCTAACGCCAGCCAGGTACCCAGTTCACCGGTCTGAATTTCAAAATTACGCAGCATATAAGGCGCAAACCAGATCGCACCGCCATAACCAATCAGGGTAAAGCAGGAAGCACCAATCGCCACATGACGGAAGGCTTTTTTGCCCATCATCATTTTCATCGACGCCATAAAGGATGGCATTTCACCACTGCTTTTGATGGCATCCGTAGCGCCACGTACCGGTTCACGAATGGTAAACTGCAGCAACAGAGCAATCAGAATGCCCGGCACACCCACAATAATAAAGGCCATGCGCCAGCCGTAATATTCGTTAATCCAGCCACCTAATAAGAAGCCGAATAAAATACCAATATTCAGACCAACCGAATAAATCGATAACGCCGTAGCGCGTTTTTCCGCAGGGTAGATATCCGAAATAATCGAGTGCGCCGGGGGACTGCAACCGGACTCACCTACACCCACGCCAATACGGGCTAATAATAACTGCGGAAAGTTTTGCGCCATGCCACACAACACGGTCATCAGGCTCCAGGTGCCCGTGGCAATACTCATGATGCTGCGGCGTACCCAACGATCCGCCAAACGGGCAACGGGAATCCCCATAATCACGTAAAAAGCGGCGAAGGCGATGCCGGTTAACAACCCCAGCTGAGAATCACTCAGACCCAGATCCTGTTTAATCGACTCCTGCAGAATCACCATGATTTGTCGATCAATAAAATTAAAGGCGTAAGTAATGGTTAACAATAATAAAACGTAATTGCGATACAGCTTATTGTCATAAGGCCGATCATGATTGCGCTCAGGCTCTGTCGTAGAGAGCAAGGTTTGTTGCTTGTCTGGCATGAGTGTGTCCTGAAGTATGTCTGGGTTTTTATCATTATTTTTAGACTGACCTAATGAGGTATCAGGTCTGACTACAGCCGATACTATCTAAGACTTTAATCTAATTGCACCACAGGACCAGCAAGACTCTTATTCCATTCCCGACACACCAGTAACATAACAACTTAGCGCTCTTTATCCGGCAGGCTAACCATTCTCTCCAACCAGGCTTGTTCTTCAGCCGGGTTATGCAGCTGATCGGATGATGCAAGATCCAGAGTCATCTGCGAGAAAGGCTGTAAACGGGCAAACACCACCACATTGCGATAACCGGGCAAGTCGATGATACGGGTGCAAGGGAAATGTTCGCGAATCACCAACAAAAAGTCGCGCAACTGTAGGTCATCTTCAGGTATCAGATTGATCGCCAGGCAGCCATCAGAGTCCAACATCGCAGCGGCGTATTCACACTGGCTCAATACATCAACAGGGTCACGGCTGGTCAGGTGATCCATCAAAATAATGTTATAGAGTGAACTTGCAGCATCAGAAGCACGCTGTTTCAGAAAACGCTCTGCATCCATCGGAAAAATTTCCATACCACCGCGGATGTGCTCCGGCGGCAGTACAAAATTTTTTTGTATCGCAGCGATCAATTCGCGGTTAATTTCAACAGAATGGAGGGTCGCATCAGGAAGAATACGAGTAAAAAATCGCTCAACGGATGCCCCACCCATCCCCAAATTCAAAATACGAAAATGCTCTTCTTTGGCCTGATAGTTCGCAAAATAACGGGTCATCAACATCAAACGCACGGTCGGCAAATACGGTACATCCGGACAATCCATATTGATCACGGCCTGCACCGCGCGATCGCCAAAACTGAGCCAGCGCAGACTACCCTTCTGGTACAGGATGAAACTGTTATCGTCTGACTGATACAACAACTGGCTGTTCTTTTTTAAATCAGCCAAATCCTCGCCTTTGGTAAAAATAATCCCAGCCCCTTACATCATTCAATTTTCTGTTGCACAGAAACAAAAAAACCCGGCATAAGCCGGGTTTTTTCTGCATTAATCTAAATCAGATTACATGCGCTCCCAAACGGTCGCGATGCCCTGACCCAGACCAATACACATGGTAGAAACACCGAACTTCGCATCTTTCTGCTCTAATACGTTGATCAGAGTAGTCGAGATACGAGCACCGGAACAACCCAGTGGGTGACCCAGAGCGATTGCACCACCGTGAATGTTAACGCGATCTTCAGCGATGTCTTTCAGCTTCAGATCTTTAACACATGGCAGGGACTGAGCAGCAAATGCTTCGTTCAGTTCCCAGTAGTCGATATCAGTTACGTCCAGGCCAGCACGCTTCAGTGCTTTTTTGGTCGCAGGAACAGGACCGTAGCCCATGATCGCAGCATCAACACCAGCAACCGCCATACCCAGGATACGAGCACGTGGCTTCAGACCCAGTTCCTGAGCTTTTTCGTAGCTCATCAGCAGCATCGCAGACGCACCGTCGGTGATCTGAGAAGAAGTACCTGCAGTAACAGTACCAGCTTTAGGATCAAATGCAGGACGCAGTTTGCCCAGGCTTTCCGCAGTTGTTTCCGGACGAATGGTTTCGTCTTCAGTAACCAGGATTTCTTTGCCGTCAGCATCGTGACCGTACATTGGAACGATTTCGTTTTTGAAGTCGCCGTTCAGAGTCGCAGCGTGAGCACGACGGTGAGAACGAGCAGCAAACTCATCCTGCTGCTGACGAGAAATACCGTGCATTTTGCCCAGCATTTCAGCAGTCAGACCCATCATGTTCGATGCTTTCGCAGAGAACTTAGATGCTTCAGGGTTGTGGTCGAAACCGTGCTGCATGTTAACGTGGCCCATGTGCTCAACACCACCAACAACGAATACATCGCCGTTGCCAGTCTGAATCGCCTGAGCAGCTGTGTGGATTGCAGACATTGCAGAACCACACAGACGGTTAACAGTTTGTGCGCCTGCTTCTTTAGGCACAACTGATGTCAGAGAGATCTGACGTGCTACGTTGAAGCCTTGCTCCAGAGTCTGGTTTACACAGCCCCAGATTACGTCTTCTACCAGCGCTGGGTTTACACCAGTGCGCTCGAACATAGCGTTAATCAAGTTTGCAGAAATAGTCTCTGCACGTACGTTGCGGAATACACCACCTTTGGAACGACCCATCGGTGAGCGCACTGCGTCAACAACAACAACGTCTCTTGGCCCAATTGGATTTGGCGTGTTAGACATAGTTAAATTCTCCTAATGTGCTCTATTAACCAATGAGGTCAATTAACCAAAGTAGCTTTCGCCGTTCGCAGCCATTTCACGCATACGATCGGTTGGTTTGTACAGGTTGCCCAGGTCAGCGTACTTGTCACACAGAGCAACAAACTCAGCCATACCCACAGTGTCCATGTAACGGCAAGCACCGCCACGGAATGGAGGGAAACCAATACCGAAGATCAGACCCATGTCAGCTTCGTTTGGTGTATCAACGATGCCTTCTTCGATACAACGAGCCACTTCGATACACATTGGAATCATGCAGCGAGCGATGATTTCTTCAGCGTCGTATTCTTTCGCTTCAGAAACAACTGGCTTGATCAGCTCGTAAGTTGTTTCATCAACAACTTTCTTCGGCTTGCCTTTCTTATCGGTTTCGTAAATGTAGAAACCTTTACCGTTCTTCTGGCCATAACGCTCGTTTTCGAACATGACTTCCATAGAAGTTTTGAAGTCAGCCTTCATACGGTCTGGGAAGCCTTCCGCCATTACTTCGTTAGCGTGAACACCAGTATCGATGCCAACAACGTCTAACAGGTAAGCAGGACCCATTGGGAAGCCGAACTTCTCCATCACTTTGTCGACTGCCTGGAAGTCAGCGCCATCGCGAACCAGACCAGCAAAGCCTGCAAAGTAAGGGAACAGTACACGGTTAACCAGGAAGCCCGGGCAGTCGTTTACAACGATTGGGGTTTTGCCCATTTTCTTCGCGTAAGCAACGGTCGTCGCAACGGCTTCTTCAGAAGTTTTCTTACCACGAATAACTTCTACCAGAGGCATCATGTGTACTGGGTTGAAGAAGTGCATACCCAGGAAGTTTTCCGGGCGCTTCAGGTCTTCAGCCAGCAGATCGATAGAAATGGTAGACGTGTTAGAAGTAACGATGGTGTCTTCACGCACGTTGTCTTCCAGCTCAGCCAGAACCATTTTCTTAACTTTTGGATTTTCAACAACCGCTTCAACCACAGTATCAACGTCACCGAACTCAGCGTAAGACAGAGTTGGACGGATGCGGTTCAGGGTTTCACCCATCGCCAGAGGCTTCATCTTCTTGCGCTCAACACGCTTAGACAACAGCTTGTTCGCTTCGCTCAGACCCAGCTCGATACCAGCTTCCGCGATATCTTTCATCATGATTGGCGTGCCTTTAACAGCAGACTGGTAAGCAATACCACCGCCCATGATGCCTGCGCCCAATACTGCAGCCTTGTTGGTTGGCTTAGCAGTTTTGTCGTAGTCTTTTGCTTTTTTCTTCAGCAGCTGGTCGTTCAGGAACAGACCGATCAGAGCTTGAGACTCAGTGGTTTTCGCCAGTTTAGCGAAGCCTTTAGACTCAGCATCCAGTGCTTTTTCACGGCCAGCATTCGCCGCTTTTTGCATGGTTTTGATTGCCATGATTGGTGCTGGATATTGACCTTTGGTCTGACCCGCTACGAAACCTTTAGCCGTTTCGAATACCATCATTTGTTCCATGCTGTTCAGGTGCAGCTTAGATTTCTTCTCTTCGCGGCGCGCTTCCCAGTTGATGTCACCAGCAATCGCCAGTTGCAGCATAGCAACGGCTTGCTCTTGCAGCTTGTCAGCCGCAACAACAGCGTCTACAGCGCCGTCTTTCAGAGCTTTTTCTGCTTTGTTTTCAGCACCCATGCAGATCCATTCGATCGCATTGTCAGCACCAATTACACGAGGCAGACGAACAGTACCGCCAAAACCAGGCATCAGGCCCAGCTTAACTTCTGGCAGACCAACTTTTGCCTTGTCAGACATAACACGCATGTCAGCTGACAGACACATTTCAAAACCACCACCCAGTGCGATGCCATTGATAGCAACCAGAGTAGGAACAGGCAGGTCTTCAAACGCATTGAAAATGTCGTTTGCTTTGAGAGCCCATTCAGCGATTTCTTCTTCGCTGTTTTTGAATGCATCGCCGAATTCGGTGATGTCTGCACCAACGATAAAGACGTCTTTACCAGAACTTACCAGTACACCTTTAACGTCGCCGTTGCCTTGAATCGCTTCAATTGCGGCCTTCAGGTCTTCCAAAGTAACGCGGTTAAATTTGTTAACTGAGTCACCTTGCAGATCGAATTTTAACTCGGCGATGCCGCCTTCGATCATATTTACCGTGATGGCTTTACCTTCGTAAATCATCAACTGATCTCCACTTGGGTTAGCTTGGGCTGATCAGAATAGTACTGAATCAGCATTTTGCTTGTGAGTGAACCAACGCCCTGGCCGTTTGCTGAGTATTAAACGACCGATTCATACGAGCGTTTGAATCCGTGCCGCACACCTTCTGACAAAGCCAATCGAAAGTCAATACATGAAAACGAAATGCGGCAGATTTGGCCTTTAATATGAATCAGCGACCGAAATACACAGCCAAAAGAGTTGATGAATACCCTTGAAATTTGTAACCTTTTGTAACCACCTATAGGGCTAAAAGCGCCTTTCACATAAACTCCAAGAAATTCAGTCGTTCCAAAAACAAAAAAAACAACGGTGATGAATATTATGATGATTCGATTCGTGCAGCTTTTGGCACTGTTCTTACTGACCAGCATGTCTCATGCGACCCCACAACAACTCCTCACTGAATTGCAGCAAATGCGCCTCGCATCAATTGAGGTGGTGACTAACTTTTACATGTTTACCGGCCTGGACGCAGACGCCAAATACGATCGCCGTATGCAGCAATCCGCTGAACGTTTTAAAACCTCACTGGAAAATGCCAATGAGCTGGCAATCGCTAACAATGCCAGCGACAACATGGCCAACATCACCGCCGATTGGAAGAAGCTGAATGAGTTATTAATGTCTAATCGTGAAGATATGATGACTCAGGGTTTTCCCGAGGTACTTCTGGTGGATGAAATGGATCGTGCCAGCCAGAGCCTGGTGAAAAAAATCACCGGTACTTACCAGCAAATACAGCAGGAAACGGGCATTACCCCGCCGGAAATTGTTAAGAAATCACGTTCTTTAGCCCTGCTGATGGAAGAGATCACAGCTCAGTATGCTGCCCGTGCAACCACCAATCTGGGTCAGGTATTTATGGGCAATTCGGAACGTACACTGGAGCAAATGGCGGATGAGTTTCAGGTAGGACTGGAAGAATTACGGGCCATGCTTCAAGGCAAACAAGCCGACAACATCCTGAAAAGCATCGACAGTAAGTGGAAGTTCATGTCGAACTCCGTGAAAAATTACAATCAGAATACTGTTTTATTCCTGGTCGTCAGTTACAACGATCGTATTCTGATGCACCTGAAAGAGCTGGAAGAGCGCTTTCAATAAACAATTCATCAGCACCCTAGCAAGATCGGAAACCGGATAAAGAGGAACTTTATCCGGTTTTTTTGTGCTTACGGTTACCCAACAAGCCAAACCAGAACAGCCCCTCAAAGACCAATCCTAATAATAAAAAGGCAATGCCTCCCTTAGGAATCCCAAAGGTGTAACAGCCAATGGCCGCTAACAAACACACAACCATCAACACAAAGCGCTTGATCCAATCAGCCATACTTATTCCTTAATAAAACCGAGTTCCTTAATAAAACCGTGCTTCTTAATAAAACCGTGCTTCTTAATAAAACAACCACTCACCTATAAAAGCAACTGCTCCATCATATTGCCGTAACCCACTACTAACCGGCCAGAGCCTGTTTGGCGACATCCATAACAGCAGAAATAGGGAACATAAAAAATGCCCCGCCAGCATGGCTGACGGGACATTGATAAGCACTCATTTTTTAATATGAGGCCTAGAGCATCTCTGAATAATTCAGTGCCCTAGAGCAGGTACCGCGATTTATTCGGCATCGCTGGTTGAACCAATCTTATGAATGGACAAGTCAGCACCGTTAAACTCTTCTTCTTCGTCCAAGCGAATACCTGATACCGCTTTCACCAGACCGTACACCAGGAAGCCACCAACAACTGCCACAACGATACCAGCCAACGTACCAACCAGCTGAGACATAAAGGTTACGCCACCTAAGCCGCCCATCGCTTCTGTACCGAAGATACCCGCAGCGATACCACCCCATGCACCACACAGGCCATGCAGCGGCCATACGCCCAATACATCGTCAAATTTCGGGAATTTGTTTTGCGCCAGAGTGAAGATATAAACGAACAAACCACCAGCAACACCACCAATCACCAGTGCGCCAATTGGGTGTAGCAAGTCAGAACCAGCACACACTGCCACCAGACCCGCCAACGGGCCATTATGAATGAAGCCCGGGTCATTCTTACCCACCACCATGGCAACAATAATACCGCCAACCATCGCCATCAGGCTGTTTACAGCGACCAGACCAGAGATACCATCCAGTGTTTGTGCCGACATCACATTGAAGCCAAACCAACCGACGGTCAGAATCCAGGCACCCAGAGCCAGGAAAGGAATATTCGACGGTGCAAACGCAACCACACGGCCTTCACGGTAACGACCTTTACGAGAACCCAGCAGCGCAACAGCAGCAAACGCGATCCAACCGCCTACACCGTGAACCACAACAGAACCGGCAAAGTCATGGAACTGAGCACCAAAAGTTTCTTCTAACCAGCTTTGGAACCCATAGTTGCCGTTCCAGATAATGCCTTCGAAGAAAGGATAAACAAACGCAACGGTTAACGCAGATGCGATTAAAATCGGATAGAACTTAGCACGCTCAGCAATACCACCAGAAACAATGGCCGGAATCGCCGCAGCAAAGGTTAACAGGAAGAAGAACTTAACCAGCTCATAACCATTGTTTTCGGTCAGTTGCGTGGCACTGGCAAAGAAGTCCATGCCGTAAGCAATCTGATAACCGATAAAGAAATAGGCCAGGGTTGAAACACCAAAATCGGTGATGATTTTCACCAGAGCGTTTACCTGGTTCTTATGGCGAACCGTACCCACTTCTAAAAAAGCAAAACCGGCGTGCATCGCCAGTACCATAATGGCACCCAGCAGGATGAACATGGTGTTGGCACTTTGCATCAGAGTTTCGACTGCGCTGTTAATACTGGTTACGTCAAGATTTTCCACTTGAGTTCCTCTTAAATTGTTATGTTGTTCCGAGCCTGCACACTGAACTCTTATGGTTCATTGGTGCATCAAGCAAGCAGTCAGGATGCTCAACGGGAGAGCACGCCAGCCTCAATTGCTTTCTTTGGCAGCATATAAACAGCGGTTTAGCAGAATACATACCAACTTTGTCACCTTTGGCACCAAGCACGGCGATAAATCTCGTCAGTCCAGCACCATTGCGGATCACAGCGCTTCAGAAACGATCACAACCAAAACATTTATAGGGTGGAGTTCTGATTTCTATCAGCAAAAAATCCAATGCGAGCACATTATTTGTGCTCAAAATAAAAGCCAGCACCAAAATAGTGCGAAATAAAATTAACCAGCGTGACAATATGACGCAGAGAAATTCACATTCCCCAATAGATATATAGATTCAGGGTGATTAACATAACAACTCAGTTATATGAGAAAGATTCAGATGAGATTACTGACCGTCACAACCGCCGCCCTGCTTTTATTCACTCACACTGGCCAGGCAGACACAGCGCCGATCGATTCAAGGCAAGTGGTTGAACTCAACAAAGAGCAACAAGCTTTTGTGCTCGACCATATGAAGTCCATGCTGGAAACCATCAGCACGATTCAATCAGACCTGGCACAGGGGCAAGCTGAACTCGTGGCTCAACGTGTAAAGGCATTAAAAACCAACGAACATCAAAATAAGCCCAGGGGTTTGGGAAAATCATTCCCGAAAGGGTTTCGCGCGATGAGCCAACAAATGAATCAACACTGGGAGGTATTGCTGAAACCAACAACAGATGACAAAAAGATCCAGCAGGAATTACATCTGATTCTGAATCAGTGTAATGCCTGCCATAGGAGTTATCAGCTAAAACGGTGATCCTGAGGAGCAGCCGTTGTACCTTACTGATGCTCTACCCGATTACGGCCATTTTTCTTAGCTCGGTAAAGTGCGTCGTCTGCCCTTTTAATGATTGAGTCAGACGTTTCATCATTTTCGTAAACAGCCACACCAAAACTGGCTGTTTTTTGCTCTGACACACTAAACTGAAATGCTGAAACCTTCGATTTGAGTTCATTTGCCAGGAACAGCAACCCATCCAGATCAGTGTTGCTACAAATGATCATAAATTCTTCTCCCCCCCAACGGCCAACAACATCCGTTTTCCTTGAGTGGGATTTCAGAACGGTTGAGAATTCCTTTAAAACGACATCTCCGACCTGATGCCCGTAAACATCATTAACCGGCTTAAAATAGTCGACGTCTAATAAAATGATTCCAAATACAGTCCCATATCTCTGGCTTCTGTTGACTTCACAATCTAAAACCTCATCCAGCTTATTCCGGCTGGATAAACCGGTCAGAGAGTCTGTCACATAAAGACTCTCTAACTCTTTATTTTTAAATTCAAGTTCACGAGTACGCCGCTCAACCTTTTCTTCCAGGCTGATATTTAGCTGCTTTTGTTCAGAGATTAATTGATTGATGGTACTTGCCGTAGCGTCAAATGCTTCCTCCAAATCCCCTATTTCATCAAAAGCCTTACGTTTTAATTTAATATTATAGTTATTACCCGCTAACATCTTCGCAGCGCTAACCAGGCCATTAATACGCCTACTCAAGAAACTTCCGGATAAAAAAGCCAACAGGGTCAAACCCAAAAAAAGAGCCACACCCACAGTGGCAAGTCGATATAGTAAATGATTGTAGGGCTTTAGAATCTCATTTTTATTAATGACGGTTATGACAACCCACTTTTGATCAGGCATATAATGGTAGTACATAAGTTTATCAACTGCGACGCTTTCATTGCCACGCTGACGGTAAGAAAACTCCTGCCAGCCGTCGACTACATCTCCCTTATATTGCTGCTTTATGGTATCCAGCATATCCTGAATAAAATAACTCCCGGTTTTTGTATCCTGAAAATAAATGGCAGACTTTTCTTTAAAAGATGGGTGATACAACAGATTACCTTTATCATCCAATATAGTGATATAACTACCTTCAAGCGTTGTAGGCTGAACCTTTGATAAGCTATTCTCAAAATCTTCAATATCGACCAACGATTTGAGTTCATCTTTATATGGGTTAACACTGATAATCCACTGCCAGGGCTCAAAATAACTCATATACCCAACTTTTTGTCGAGCGGCTAGGTCACCCGGGTTTTTCCATGTAGTTTCAAAATAACCATTCTTCTGCTGATACATTTGCTGAATAAAATCATAACCTTCAACCCTTTGACCTTTGATATACGGGTGAATAGCAGCAGTAATATTATTTTTTCCTTTCGATATATCAGAAACAACCATGTATCCGGTTTCTCCGACAACCTGAGACAAAATGATTTCTTCAAATTGATCAATCACATCAGCTTTAGAAAGCTTACCCGCCTGATGCTGTGAATACAGATAGTTAAGAGTACTTAGGTTGGTTTCGGTAATCCCGCGCATATAGTTACGCAATGTATTCTCATATAAGGACTCGGCAGAAGCAGCTGCCAAATTGGTGGTGGTAACCAACTCTTTTCTGGCACTATTAACAATAGTATTTTTAACCCTGGGTAACGACGTTAAGATAGCAGCAGTGAAAACCAGCATCGCCATAACAAAAACGATGATGGTCTTGCTTCTTATATTCAGAGACTTAATAAAACCGACCAATGCAGAGCATCCCAGGTTATCGGAACATGACATCGCTTAGTATAGTACACACTCTGCCTTGCAGTACTGGTAAAGCACAACTTTAACCGTGCTAAATTGTGAAAATACTTTCCTTATCAAAGCGATACAGCTTAAGCGCGATATAACATGTAAGCACCTATCACGACAAAACCCGTGCCAGCTATGTCAGCCAGTATCTTTTCATTCAGATACTCTGACAACACGCTGCCCGCCAGCATACCCAGGGCTGAAGAGACAATCAGCGCAGCCGAGGCGGCCAATGCTCCGGTTAAACGCTGATCTACTTACGCTGACCCAACAGGATATATTCAAGGTAAGCGTTTTCATTACCGCATACGTAGGTGTAACCCAGCTCAACCGTTAATTGATTCGCCACCGCTAATGCCGCTACTTGTGCGGCTTCAGCTGCATTTTCCAGTGACTTAGGTATAACCACTGCTTTCACAGGATTTTCACCGGAGCAGTCCGTCTCGATCTCTTTCGCCGGATTCAGAATTACAACCTTGTTTTTAAAATCATTAATCCAAATTCCAGATATCTCGGTCGAGAGAATTCTTTGTTTTTCCTTCGCCAATCCAAGTGCTGGAACGAACAGCATTGCGATGAACAGTAACTTTTTCATTTCAGATCCTTCTTATGTTGGTGGGCAGTGACTATGCAGAATACAAAGTGTAAACATTAATCACAACAAACCAGCAGTTACTGCAATGTACTGCAAGCGGAGGTGAGGCAGTAGCTCTGGGATATGGCCAGCGCTGCTGAAGAATACGGCGATGCTGCAGATCGCCAGAATCAGCGTGGCGATGGTGAAAAGTTTCTTAACCATCAATTTCATCTAAGTCTTTATTGGTCACACTGTACTTTGCCATTAGTAAACTCAGCCTAGATTAGATTTTGGCACCTATTTTGACATGGCAAAAGCACTACCCTGCTTGAACGATTTATTATAAGCAGTTACTTGTTACACAGCGCTTACTTAGATTCGTTAACCTTTTATTTTTGCTTACCAACTTTAAACGAACATCATCCCAATCCAGAAGGATAGGAACCGTTTCGACCAATCTTTCTATTGGTTTTGATTCTTGGTATTTCTGTGCAGCAAGCCCAATACAATCCCCATTATTTACAGCTGAATATTTAGAAATGGCGCCGGATATTATTGCTCTAGCACCTGCTACAGAGTCGCTTATAAGATCTCGAATTTGTATGTGACAATCACTAATAGACTCTACGTATTTTCGTGCAGCTCCGATCAAATCAACTTTATCAGGCATTTCGCGCAACACAGGTCTTTTAAACGTGCTGTCATTTTCAAATTCGCTTCGATGTGAAAATAGCTTTATACCAAACTCCATAAGCCCGTCACTTCCTGAAGAAGTTCGCCTACTGCTATGCGAGGTAGAATGGACCGCTAACCCCCTGTGTTGAACATAGTTTCTCAACGCTTCCATAAAGCGATATTCAAACTGTTGATCATATTCATTTGAAAAATATTGTTTAACTGTTCTTTCTGCTTCAAGATCATCAGGCAAGCAAGCTTTAACGTGCTGTTTAATTTGATCCACATAAAGTCTTGTAGAAGTGAGCAAGTTAACCACTCTTTGATTAAAGGTTAACCTTACATCAAAAAATCCAGAATAGTCTTTAAACCCGTACAACATATCATCAGCAGCCACACTAAGAGACTCTTTTTCTAGCTCTAGGTAATTACTTAGGAGCAATTCGTATTTTTCTTCGACTGCCATTGCTGCATATAGAACTTCTTTTGCCTCACAAATTTCGCGATATGTAGTTTCGTCGATATCCAATTCTGGATAAGCTCCAGCGGCGTGAACTCTTAATTTATAATACATAATTTGATGACTCCCTCCACTACTTGCAACATCTACCGCAGTCACAGACATAATGGGTATTTTGTAAAACAAGCGAATTATTTTACAACTTCTACGACTATACCAGAGCTAAACACCCACAAAAAAACCCGGCTTAAAAAAGCCGGGTTTCTTCAGCGCTAAAGGCTAGCTTAGGTATTAATAGGCGATGATCACATCATGCCGCCCATGCCACCCATACCGCCCATGCCACCCATATCAGGCATTGCAGGAGCGTCGCCCGCTGGCAGTTCAGCAACCATTGCTTCGGTAGTGATCATCAGACCAGCAATAGAAGCAGCCGCTTGCAGAGAGGAGCGAGTTACTTTAGCCGGATCCAGAATACCCATGTCGATCATATCGCCGTACTCACCAGTACCCGCGTTGAAACCGAAGGAACCTTCGCCTGCTTTCACTTTATCGACTACAACAGAACCTTCTGCACCAGCGTTTTCAGCGATCTGACGGATTGGAGCTTCCATCGCACGCAGTGCCAGAGTAATACCAACGTTCTGGTCTTCATTGTCGCCGTTCACTTCAACAGAAGCCAGAGCGCGAACCAGAGCAACGCCACCACCCGCAACAACGCCTTCTTCTACGGCTGCGCGAGTTGCGTGCAGAGCGTCGTCTACGCGGTCTTTTTTCTCTTTCATTTCAACTTCAGAGCCAGCACCAACCTTGATCACGGCAACGCCGCCAGCCAGTTTGGCAACACGCTCTTGCAGTTTTTCTTTATCGTAATCAGAAGTAGAAGATGCGATTTCAGCGCGGATCTGCTCTACGCGGTTTGCCACTTCAGTTTCTGCACCAGCGCCGTCTACGATGACGGTGTTTTCTTTGCTGATTACAACTTTCTTAGCGGTACCCAGCATTTCCAGAGAAGTGGTTTCCAGAGACATACCGACTTCTTCAGAAATTACCTGACCACCAGTCAAGATTGCGATGTCTTGCAGCATAGCTTTACGACGGTCGCCGAAACCAGGAGCTTTAACCGCAGCCACTTTGAAAGTACCACGCAGGTTGTTAACAACCAGAGTTGCCAGTGCCTGACCTTCAACGTCTTCAGCAACGATCAGCAGAGGACGGCCCGCTTTTGCAACGCCTTCCAGTACTGGAATCAGTTCTTGCAGGTTGTCTACTTTCTTATCAACCAGTAACAGCAGCGGGTTTTCCAGCTCTGTGGTCATTTTTTCCTGGTTGTTTACGAAGTATGGAGACAGGTAACCACGGTCGAATTGCATACCTTCAACCACGTCCAGCTCGTCTTCCAGACCTTTACCTTCTTCAACGGTGATTACACCTTCTTTGCCCACTTTTTCCATCGCTTCTGCGATGATACGGCCAACGGTTTCGTCAGAGTTTGCAGAGATAGTACCTACCTGAGCAATCGCTTTAGAATCAGTACATGGCTGAGCTTGTTCTTTCAGAGACTCAACAACCGCAGCAGTCGCTTTGTCGATGCCGCGCTTCAGATCCATTGGGTTCATGCCAGCAGCAACAGACTTCAGACCTTCGTTAACGATGGACTGAGCCAGTACGGTGGCAGTGGTAGTACCGTCGCCCGCCTGGTCGTTGGCTTGAGACGCTACTTCTTTAACCATTTGTGCGCCCATATTTTCGAACTTGTCTTCCAGTTCGATTTCACGTGCTACGGATACACCGTCTTTGGTGATGGTTGGAGCGCCGAAAGACTTCTCCAGAACCACGTTACGGCCCTTAGGACCCAGAGTTACTTTTACCGCGTCAGCCAGAACGTTTACGCCATTCAGCATTGCAATGCGGCCATCATTTCCAAATTTAACTTCTTTAGCAGCCATCAGACTTTCCTTTTAACTTGTATGTATTCAGTAGGTGTATTAACAAAAACCGGAAGGCTTACGCTTCCAGTACACCGTAAATTTCGCTTTCGTTCAGAATCAGTAACTCTTCACCGTCGATGTCGATGGTGTTAGAACCTGAGTATTTGCCGAATACCACAATGTCGCCTTCTTTCACGGCTAATGGGCTGGTTTCGCCGTTATCCAGAACTCGACCATTGCCAACAGCGACAACCTCGCCTTGATTTGGCTTTTCAGCAGCAGCACCTGGCAGAATGATGCCACCAGCCGTTGCTTGCTCTTCTTCCTTGCGACGTACAACGACGCGATCGTGTAAAGGACGGATTTTCATTTGAAGTTTTCTCCAACATTCAATTAATTAGCCCGGCGGAGTACGTTCTCCGCAAGGCAATATGTATAGTTCAATTTCGTAAATAGGGTTAGATAAAGCGATTTCAACAGCTGATTATGAAATTTTTTTGATTTTCCCGGCGAGATTGCCAATTCCTGCTGCAGCTGTTGAAGTTTTGATCAATCTTCGCGCTTAAAGTCGCCTTCAATCACATTTTTCGGGCCATCGTTGCGATGGATATCTTTCTGATCAGGATGAAATGGATTATGTGGCTGTTCATGGCCCGGAGGCTGATGCGACTGATAGCTGTTGCCATGCTGCTGAAAGCCACCCATCACCATCTTAGGCTTCAGCATCTTCATCACCGAACCTGCCATGGCACCACGCACGCCCGGCATTAATAAAGAAAAGCCAAAGGCGTCAGTCAGAAATCCCGGAGTCAGCAATAAGGCACCTGCTAACGCCAGCAAAAAACCTTCAGCCAATTCCTGAGCCGGAATGCCCCCTTCTGCCAGACGTTGCTGGGCTCGCATCAGGGTCGATAAACCCTGCAGCTTCAGCAGACGCACACCAATAATGGCAGTGATAAAAATCAGTGCCAGAGTCCACAATACACCGATATAAGAGCCCACCTGAATTAACACGGCCAGCTCGATCATAGGAACAACAATAAAAATCAATAAAAGAGGCACAACGCTCTCCGCTTAAGTTTCATAAATGGCATAAAACCTATATGGAGCTACCCCACACAATTTCAAGGTGCTTGACGATGTCGATGTTTCGACCTCATAATTGTTACATTATAACATTTCAAGAGTTCTGGAAGTTTATCAATGAACAATGCTACTGCCCCAGATATGGCAACGTCAGGCATATCAACTGATGCCATAACCAGCGACATACAGGCCCAACCAGGCTCGTCAGCCAACAAGAAAGACATGATGGGCATTGTTTGCTCAAGTCTTTGCCTGGCTCACTGTTTATTGCTGCCGATGTTATTGGCGACAGGAGTACTGGGGTCTGTTGGTGCGTTATTGGCAAGCGAAAAAGTACACCTGATGTTACTCATCCCCGTCATTCTGCTGGCGGTTCTCAGCTTTCCATCGGGTTATAAAAACCATGGCAGTCACACCCCGGTTATAACAGGTGTAGCCGGACTCACTCTGTTACTGCTGGCACTAGTTATGGGTGAGGCGTTTGAAACGACTCTGACGGTCATTGGCGCAATCACGCTGATTAGCGCACACCTGATCAACCGTAATCTGTTAAAGCGCAGCTTATTAAAGTAGAGGTCTATCTATGGCTGAATCGGCTATCGCATGTAATGTCGCCAACGCACTAAAAGGAAACAGCCCGGATGTATTGCCTTTGATCTACCAGGAAGGCATTAACCTGATTCAATGGCAACGGAGTAATAACCCATCCATTCACAACTATGCCGAATTCCTGACTTCGGACGATTGCCGCTTTTCGGTATTTAAACACCGGGTAGAAGCACAAAATATTCAGCAAGAACTGGCAAACGAATTTCCGGATCACCCCGATAAACAGCCTTTTATCGATGACATCACACTGCTGATTGATATGTTCTGCACTCTGTTTGAACTGCCAGCGGCTTTAGTACGGCTGTCAGTTCTGGACTCAGCCATGTGTCCGAAATTTCATACCGATAAAGTGCCCTGCCGTTTGGTCACCAGCTTTTGTGGCGCAGGCACCGAATGGTTAGAAAACCATCAGGTTCGCCGTCATAAAATGGGGCATAACACCCAGGGTAAATCTGATAAACAAGCCGGTGTTTTTATTCACCAGCGTTTTATTCAAAAAGTAGACACACAAGATGTGGTATTACTGAAAGGAGAAGCCTGGGAGGGTAATGAAGGTAACGGTGCGGTACATCGTTCACCGATGCCCACGGCAGGCGAAAGCCGTTTATTACTGACTCTGGATTTTTCCGACTGATATGAAAAATAGTGTTCTTTGTAGCATGTTAACAATGCTGGCTACCTCTGTAGTATTGGCCGATACACATCAGCATGAAGCCCACGTGCATGGTGAAGCCCGGATCAACCTGGTGGTTGAAGGTCATGAGGTGCTGCTGGAGTTGCAAACTCCGGCTGCAAACCTGCTGGGTTTCGAACATGCTCCACAGACAAACGCTGAAAAACAGCAACTGAAAACCACTCAATCGTTGTTATCAGACCCATCCACCCTGTTATCCATCACCAACAATCCGTGCCAACTGGTCAATGCCGATGTCGTGTTGCCATTTTCGGATCATAAAGATCATCATCACAAAGACCATGAACACAATGACGAAGTTCATGGCGACATTCATGCTGAGTACACCCTGCGATGCCAACCTGGCAAAGCCATTAGTCAGCTGACTATTCCTGTTTTTGATCATTTTCCTGGCATGGAAAAATTGCAGCTAATGTGGATCAAAAGCAATCAACAAGGTTCTGCCACGTTAACAGCGACGAATGATCAAGTCGTTCTGCCAAAATAAACAAATACCTGAACAAATCATTGCCGGAAGAACTTCAGCAAAAGAACCTCATCGAATTATGAGCAAAGCGTTTTTTAAACACATCGAGCTATCAGAAAAAGGCAGTCGCTACCCTGCCCGCGATATCATCAGCCAATTAAGCTTTAACGAAAAAAATCTGATTCCGGTGATCACTCAGGAAGCAGAAACCGGCCAGGTATTGATGATGGCCTGGATGAATCCCGAATCGCTGCAATATTCACTCGATAGCGGCTTAATGACGTATTGGTCACGCTCCAGAAATACCCTCTGGAAAAAAGGCGAAACCAGTGGTCATTTTCAGCATATCGTTTCTATGCAGGTTGATTGTGATGGCGATACGTTATTGTTCAAAGTCAATCAGGTAGGAGCCGCCTGTCATACTGGTCGAAAACATTGTTTTTATTTTTCATTAGACTCGTCTGAGCCTGAAAACCAAACGTTTGTTATCGCAGAAAATCCATCATCGTCTTAAATAACGCGCTAAAACCGATATTAAAAAATATATTTATGAATTCTGAAGCAGTAAAACCAGCCAACGAATTATCGGATGTGGCCAGCATTTAAGTGCCACACATTGCCTATCACTAAGGCGGATATTCCGGGCGGTTTTCATCCGAGTTCTGGGTTTTAGTCTTTGTACTCTTAATCTTCGTAGTATGGCGTAACGTTATCGACCGTCATGGAATAAGCCGCTGTTGCTGTTTCATTGGTCACGGATTGAGTGGACAGGGTTCCCTCAATCCAGAAAGCATCCATCAGGGAGTATAACTCCACACCCTGCTCCATTTTCCCATAAACAATCTGATTCGGTGGTGGCGGTGGCAAATGCATGCAGGCGCCAAAAAATGGCACTAGGAAAAACTCGGTGACACGTTGTTCCTGGTTAAATTCGAGAGGCACAATAAACCCCGGCATGCGAATTTTTTTCTGATGGTACTCCGGCTTCACCTTACTGGAAGTCAGCGCTTTTTCGTAAGCCGACAGTTCTCGCTCAGGATCAAGCTCCAATGTCAATTTGCTGCTGATGGCGTCTGCTAACCCACCTTCATCACTGGTAACAATACGCTCTGGAGGGTTCTGCAGCGCCTTCAGATCTTCATCAGGAATCAAATCTGGCCATTCAATCGGCTGATACTCTCCAGCAACACCACCTCCAGCAGCAACACCACCTGCAGCAGAAACAATACCCGCACCAACCAGCAACATGCTTATAAATAATAACCGAACCATGACGACTGCTTGCCTCACCTTAGTTGCTCCATGTTAGTTGCCCCATGTTAGTAACCTCACATCAATACAAATCACGACCAATACAAACCACGATCAATACAAGTCACGACACAATGTTATATCATAACTTCAGTTAAATAAGAGTTCACTGTTCGATGATTGATCTGACCAACCTGCAGTTTTCCTACCAGCAAATTCCCTACCACCAAACACAGGTGCTGAACATACCACGCTGGCATGTTGAACCGGGTACACGGCTGTTGCTCTGCGGTGATTCGGGCAGTGGTAAATCAACCCTGCTGCATTTGTTAGCGGGTTTAAATAAGCCGGATTGTGGTCAGATAGAGATTGCTGGGCAAATGCTGACCTCAATGTCATCACGCCAAACAGATCAGTTTCGCGCCAAGCATATAGGTTTTATTTCACAACGGTTAAACCTGATCCCTTATCTTTCGGTGCTGGATAACGTACTTCTGGCAGCAAGGCTCAGTGGTAATAAAACCACTCGCAAAGCGCTGGTCAAACAAGCCAGCGAATTATTGCAGCAAGTCAATCTCGGAACTGAGTTACACCAACAGAAAGCAGAAAACCTCAGCATCGGCCAACAGCAGCGGGTTGCCATCGTTCGTGCCATGATCCATCAACCCGCGTTAATTCTCGCTGATGAACCCACTTCGGCTCTGGATAAAACCAATAGGGATGGTTTTATCCAGTTGCTGCACAACTTATGTCAGCAACACAATACAACGCTGGTAATGGTTAGCCATGACCTGTCGCTGAGCACCGGTTTTGATCAAACAATTGCCCTGTCAGACATCAACCAGCTCAATCGTGAAAAAACAAACGCTCTGGAGGTGCAATAATGTTCTGGCGCGTCGCCTATTTCAGTTTATTGCATCGCAAGGGTTCTGCATTGTTAACACTGCTGGCTGTTGCTATCAGTGTGTTTTCAGTAACCGCCGTTGAACATTTACGCCATCAAGCCAAAACCGGATTTTCGCAAACGGTGTCTGGCGTTGACTTAATTGTTGGGGCCCGTGGTGGAGAGATTAACTTATTGCTGTATTCAGTATTTTATATCGGCAATGCCAGCCGTAATATTTCTTACCAGAGCTTTGAAAAGATCCGTGATTCACGTGACGTGAAGTGGGCGATTCCATTATCCATGGGCGATTCGCATCGTGGTTTTCGGGTTGTGGGGACTCACCCGGACTTGTTTAAACATTTTCGTTATGGTCAAAAGCAGCTTTTAGAGTTCGAACACGGGCATGGTTTCAGCAATGCACACAGCGTGGTGATCGGCGCCTCCGTCGCGGAAAAGCTCAACTATCAGGTCGGCGATAAAATCACCATTGCTCATGGGCTGGGACGACAGAGTTTCCAGCAACACGATCAATATCCATTTGAAATTGTGGGTGTATTAAAAACCACCGGAACACCCGTAGACCAGGCGTTATACGTTAGCCTGGCTGGATTGGAGGCGGTACACAAACCCGGCGTCACTCATGATCAGACGGAATCACTCCAACCAGACAGCATCACGGCGACCCTTGTCAGCCTTAAATCCCGTTTAAAAACGTTTCATTTACAGCGCCAGATTAATCAGTCTGAATCCGAGCCATTAATGGCCATTTTACCGGGAGTGTCGTTGAGCCAATTATGGGAAAGCATGAATATGATGGAGAACACCTTGAGGGTAATTTCCTGGCTGATTCTCAGTGCCGCACTGATGGGCTTAAGCGCTACCTTGCTGGCTTCCATGCGAGAACGGCAGAAAGAACTGGCCGTACTACGCACGTTAGGGGCAAGGTCTTGGTTTATTTTTGCGTTGATTCAGGCCGAAACCTGGTTGGTGTCCTTAACCGCAATCGCAACCGCGCTAGTCTGTTTCAGCCTGATACTGGCCGGGGCACAAGATCTGATCAGCAGCCGTTTTGGCATCAGTATTGATCCGAATTTTCTGACTCCTGACGTGATCAAAACGCTGGGCATTATTGTGATTGCCAGCCAGTTAGTGAGTATTTATCCGGGGTATAAAGCGTATCGATTGTCGTTGGGGTAACCCGCTACGAGCCATCAGGAATCAAAAAATTTTAAATCATTTTTTCGCTGTTTTTTCATATCCTGATAAAAGTTTTCATGAGCGCCTAAGCTCAAAAGATACAGCTCTAATCGGTTTTCAACCCAGGAGTACCCCAGCAGCATTTCCTGGGCATCGACTTTAAATTTATGAACCCGTAAATAAGACAAGTCGCCTTTTTTCTGCACGCCAATCGTGGGTTCTGAAATAATCAACTCAATTTGATCTTCAACCTGCCGCAGCTGTGAATCAGGCAGTTTTGTTAACGCCCTAGCAAAACGCCTGGATTCATAAACATCAATCTTTTTTGGTTCGTCTGACATAAGGCGTAACCAATCCTTGATTCGCTTCCTGAACAGCCAACAGCGATTCTCTGACAAACTCGTAAGATAAGTCCGGGTTATCAATCATGATTTGCCCGATTTTAGCCCAGTATTCAATTTGCTTCGGCACAGAACGATTCTCTGCTTCGGCATACACCTTGGCCTGGGTGACAAAGGTATCATCCAAACGGACGCTAGTAGCCATAAGCCACCTCCAATGAATGGTGTTAACAGGCCTCAGTATGCGACAAAATGTCGCAAAGTGCATCAGGCTAATATAAGGAAGGCGTAAAAAAGGCGGATCAAACTCTATCTGATCCGCCTTTTCACCGACTTTGCCGGCTTTTTATCGACTCTTCTCAACAGGCAAAGCCGCTTAACAGCAGCGCTTAACGATTTTTATCGCGAATCACTAACAGACGCAGCTCGGTCATATCTTCCATCGCGAACTTAATGCCCTCCCGGCCAACGCCCGAGTCTTTTACACCACCGTATGGCATATTATCAACACGCCAGCTTGGTACATCGCCAATCACCACGCCACCCACTTCCAGTTCATCCCAGGCTTTCTGAATTTTGTAGATGTCTTTGGTGAAAATACCGGCCTGCAGGCCAAACTTACTGTCGTTAACCTGCGCCAGTGCCTCATCAAAGTCGGAGAATGGACTCAGAATAGCCGCCGGGCCAAAGGCTTCTTCAGTATTTAACTGAGCATGTGGTGGCACATTTTCCAGTACGGTGGCTTGCAACATCGCACCATCCTGCTCACCACCCGCCAACAGCTGACCACCCAACTCTTGAGCTTCGTCAATCCAGCCCTTTAAGCGATTGGCTTCCGACAACGAAATCATTGGGCCAATAAAAGTATCTTCATCTTTTGGATCGCCCATTTTTAACTCGGCCACTTTTTTCACGAAGTCGGCTTTAAAGCGATCGTATAAAGACTCATGCACCATAATACGCTGCACACCAATACAGCTCTGGCCTGACTGGTAATACGCACCAAAAATAATGCGTTCAATAGCATCATCTAAGTCACCGTTATCTGGAGAGGTATCTTCATCAACGATACACGCCGCGTTACCACCCAGCTCCAACACTACCGGCTTTTTACCAGCACGGGCTTTTAAGTCCCAGCCAACATCCGGAGAACCAGTAAAGCTCAGCAGTTTTAAACGATCATCCGTGGTGAATAAATCAGCCCCGTCACGCGAGCATGGCAGAATCGAAAATGCACCTTCCGGCAGATCAGTTTCTGCCAGAATTTCACCAATAATCAACGCACCAATCGGGGTACGGCTGGCAGGTTTTAAAACAAACGGGCAACCCACCGCTAATGCCGGTGCAATTTTGTGGGCAGCTAAGTTCAACGGGAAGTTAAACGGCGAAATAAAAGAGCAAGGGCCAATCGGCACACGCTTATACATGCCGGAGTAACCGCGGGCACGCGGCGCCACTTCAAGGTTCATGACTTCACCGTTCATACGCACGGCTTCTTCTGCTGCAACACGGAAGGTGTCAATCAAACGCCCCACTTCACCACGCGCGTCTTTAATCGGTTTGCCTGCTTCAATGCATAAAGCCTGGGCCATTTCTTCAAAACGTTCTTCGAAACGTTTGACGCAGTGATTCAAAATTGCCTGGCGTTCGTACGGCGCCATTTTACGTAGCGCTTCCTGGCTGGCATCTGCTGCGGCTATCGCTTCGTCAATGACTTTGGCATCCGCCAGCGCCACATGAGTGGCCACCTCACCAGAATATTTATCGGTGACTTCCAAATCTTCGTTGGCAAATACCGCTTTATTCGCCAGATAATAAGGGTAATTTTTGGCTAACATCATGTTTCCCTCGTATTAAACCTTTGCACTGAGCAGGCGTAATTGGTTATTCAGAATTTCATCGTTTTCACTGTAGTCGATTGGAATATCAATCAGATGCACGGCGTGTTCCTGCATACATTTCTTCAGCAATGGTAATAACTGGTCCGCCGCTTCAATGCGATGCCCTTTACCGCCATAAGCCTCAACGTATTTAACGTAATCCGGGTTGCCATAATCCAGACCAAAATTATCAAAATTCATATTGGCCTGCTTCCATTTGATCATGCCATAGGCATCATCGCGTAAAATCAGAATAATCAAATGCTGGTTTAAACGCACAGCCGTTTCCAGCTCCTGACTATTCATCATAAAACCACCATCGCCACAAATAGCGACAACCGGGCGATCCGGATACACCAGCTTGGAGGCCATTGCTGACGGCAAACCTGCACCCATGGTGGCTAAAGCGTTATCCAGCAATACCGTATTGGGCTTTCTGGCTTTGTAATTACGCGCAAACCAGATTTTATAAACGCCGTTATCTAACGCAATAATGCCATCGTCGGGCATGGCTTTGCGTACGTCTGAAACCAAACGCTGAGGGTAAATCGGAAAACGGTCATCATCACAACCGTGTGGCAACTCTTTTTCTTCGGCTTTTTTCACTTTATCGAAGTAGCTGAAATCCCAGTGCTTCTGTGTTTGCAGTTGCTCTTTAATGGCCCAGATGCTATTCGCAATATCACCAACCACTTCAACCTGTGGGAAATACACCGGATCAACTTCAGCCGCGTTATAATTAATATGAATCACTTTTTTATCGTTATTGCGCATAAAAAACGGTGGTTTCTCAACCACATCATGACCCACATTGATGATCAAATCGGCATGTTCAATCGCACGGTGAACAAAATCACCGTCGGATAAAGTTGTGTTACCGAGGAATAATTCCTTGGTTTCATCCACCACACCTTTACCCATCTGAGTCGTGACAAACGGAATACCAAAATCATCCACCAGCTCAGTCAGCATGTTACTCGACATTTTGCGATTCGCGCCCGCACCAATTAACAACAAGGGCGACTTAGCTAGCTCAATCATGTCTACTGCGTGCTTAATGGCTTTTGGTTCCGCAGTTGGCCGGCGCACATAACTTTCGGTGATTAAATTCGGCGACGTTTCTTCATCCGCGATATCTTCCGGCAATTCAAGATGCACCGCTCCCGGGCGCTCTGCACTGGCAATGCGAAACGCTTCACGTACCTGGGAAGCGATACGTTCACCACTGACAATCTGTGCCGTGTATTTGGTAATTGGCCGCATCATATCGACCACATCCAACACCTGGAAACGGCCTTGTTTACTGGCTTTAATCGGCTTTTGTCCGGTGATCATTAACATTGGCATCGCACCTAACTGAGCATACGCGGCAGCCGTTACAAAGTTGGTCGCTCCTGGGCCCAGTGTTGACATGCAAACTCCGACTTTACCGGTTAAGCGACCGTAAGTTGCTGCCATAAAACCAGCCGCCTGTTCGTGACGAGTCAGAATCAGTTTGATCGATGAGGTCCGTAACGACTCCAGTAAATCCAGATTCTCTTCACCGGGAATACCAAAAATGTATTCCACACCTTCTTGCTCGAGTGCTTTAACAAATAAATCGGATGCTTTCATAGCGGTTTCCATTCTAATGAGTGATGTAGCGAGCCAATGCCGTTGCTGCTTGTTTAACACTAGCAGCTGATTGCAATACGGTTTGTCATAACCGTGTTACAGACAGGTGTTGATACCAGGTGTTCCCCGAACTAACTGTTCCAACTGAATGTGTAATGAAGTCTTTAAAAGCACTTTTGTTTCTGAATAACTGTCTTATAGTTTTAACACTCATACTCATGCAGCTTTGAATACGGAACACCACTATGACGACATATACACCTCCAAAAGTTTGGAAATGGGATCAGGAGAACGGCGGTAAATTCGCTAAAATTAACCGCCCGATATCCGGTGCAACCTTTGAAAAAGAGCTTCCCGTGGGTGACAACCCGTTTAATCTTTATTCGGTTGCTACCCCCAACGGCGTTAAGGTCACCATTCTGTTTGAAGAACTGCTGGAGTTAGGAGTCAAAGACGCTGAGTACGATGCCTGGTTGATCAATATTTTTGATGGCGATCAGTTTGGTAGTGGTTTTACCGACATTAACCCAAATTCAAAAATTCCGGCTCTGGTCGATCGTTCAGGCGACAAGCCGGTACGCATTTTTGAATCCGGTGCCATCCTGCTATATCTGGCAGAAAAGTTTTCAGCCTTTGTACCGTCTGACCCAGCACAAAAAGCTGAATGCCTGTCCTGGTTATTCTGGCAGATGGGCAGTGCACCTTATCTGGGTGGAGGCTTTGGCCATTTTTACGCCTATGCACCAGAGAAATTTGAATACCCCATTGATCGTTTCACCATGGAAGTCAAACGCCAGTTGGATGTACTGGATAAACACCTGGCAAACAATACCTATCTTTGTGGTGATGACTACACCATTGCCGATATGGCCGTTTATCCCTGGTATGGCGTACTGGTTCAGGGGTTGTTGTATGACGCGGCAGAATTCCTGGATGTCAGCAGCTATCAACATGTCAATCGCTGGAGTGACCTGATCAAACAACGCCCAGCGGTAATACGAGGCCGGAAAGTGAATCGAGTATGGGGCACACCAGAAGAACAAGTACCAGAACGTCACTCTGCGGAAGACTTTAAGTAACCTCTGTGCTGTTCGTGATTCTGGCATCGATAAAAAGTCGGCGCCGGATCACGTTATTATTAATGACTTATCTGAATTCATAGCACCTTTTCCTGATAATCACGCAAAATACGTAGTATCCACAATGTCAAGAGCACCATTACTGACGGCTTTTGTCTATACTCCTGCTGCGCCAGCAACTCGTAGATTGGTTGGCTGCGACCGGTTTCAGTGACGTTTTGTTTTGCAGTAGAAAACCGGCCAAATACTATTTTTAACCCCTTTTTATAAAAGCAAAGCGGAGTTCGCGATGAACTTACAAGACAAAGTAATTGCCATTACCGGTGCCGGCCAGGGTTTAGGCCGTTCGATGGCCGTTTATATGGCACAGAAAGGGGCAAGGATCGCCGTTATCGACCTGAGTCAGGAACACATGGATGAAACCAAAGCACAAATTGAAGCCGCTGGCTCAAGTGCGTCAACCTTCCTTTGCAACGTTGCTAATGAGCAACAAGTGGAAGAGACTTTCAGCGCTATCGTGTCACAAATGGGTGGCTTGCATGGCCTGGTTAACAACGCAGGCATTTTGCGTGATGGCCTGATGGTTAAAGCCAAAGATGGTGAAATCAGCAAGATGAGCCTGGCGAACTGGCAAGCTGTGATCGACGTTAACCTGACGGGTGTTTTCCTGTGTGGCCGTGAAGCAGCCGTGAAAATGATCGAGTCCGGTGAAGGCGGTTGTATTATTAATATCTCCAGCATTTCGCGCGCTGGTAACATGGGCCAGAGCAACTACTCTGCTGCAAAAGCCGGCGTTGCTTCCATGGCAACCGTTTGGGCAAAAGAGCTGGCACGTTACAACATTCGCGCAAACGCCATTGCTCCGGGTTTTATTGCTACTGAAATGACGGCTGGTATGAAACCAGAAGCACTGGATAAAATGACCGCAGGTATTCCGGCTAAGCGTATGGGCCAGCCTGAAGAAATCGCGCACACAGTCGCGTATCTGATGGAAAACGACTATGTATCAGGTCGGGTTGTTGAAGTAGACGGTGGTTTACGTTTGTAAACTCCCGGGGCCTGTTAATGAACAGGCCGCAGTCCCCTTTAGCACCGCGTGCTAAAGGGGCTAAACCCAAAAAGGTTACGCACTTTCCTGGAATAAGTGAACATCGCGTTGAGGGAAAGGAATAGAACAACCCGCCTGCTCAACAGCGTCTTTTAATAACGGACGAATATCAAAGAATAACGACCAATAATCCTCTGTTTTCACAAACGCACGCACCAGAAAATCAACCGAACTGCTGCCCAGATCCACAACCGCAACAACGTTATCCTGATCCTGCAGAACTCGCGCATCATTTTTCAGAACAGCTTCCAATGCTAATTTAGCGTCCGGGATATTATCGGAATAGGCAATTCCAATCGGGATTTCAACGGCACGAACGTCACTCTTGGTATGATTAATAATATTGCCATTGGCCAATGGGCCATTCGGAATAATCAGAATACGCTTATCAAACGTTTCAAAGGTTGTAACAAAAATACCAATATCCTGAATAACACCTTCGACGCCCTGAGCTTCAACATAGTCTCCGACTTTAAATGGCCGGAAAATCAATACCATCACGCCACCGGCAAAGTTTGACAAACTCCCCTGTAATGCCAGGCCAACCGCCAAACCTGCAGCACCCAATACAGCAACAAAACTGGTTGTTTCAATACCAACCATCGACGCAGCCGAAATCACTAATAATACTTTCAGAACAACTTCAAATATATTGCTCAGAAATTTCGCCAGCGTTTCATCCGGCAGGGCTTTTTGCGACTGATTACTCACCAGTCGGGTTAATTTATTGATAATCCAAATACCAATAACCAACACCAGAATTGCTGACAACAACTTGCCGCCGTACTCAACACCAATACCAGCAGCTTGCTGATACATGTTATTAATCGTCTCATTAATGTTATCCATTTTATCTCCTTGATATTCCAATCAGTTGTTAGTCACAGCATAAAGAGAGGCACTCTTGTTTCCTATAGCGGCAGGCATAACGACGCTCATATTTTTCATAATTTGATAAATACCCATACCCCAGAACTACCCTGGTGATACAAGCTCATACTAAAAAGTGCCGTTTCAGCTGAACTTTCTGCAACGGGGTCTACTCTATAAAAACGCTGGAACGGAAAATTACCCCAGCCGAACGATGGGGCACCGCAGCTGGCAAGTACGTATATTGACTTCAAACAGGAAACGACCATGAATAAAAAAGCTCAAAATCTGCTGTCTGGTGCTGCGTTAGCAGTCGCCGTTGCTGGCCTGGCTGGCTGCGCAAGCTATAACACCGATACCGCAGCAGCGCCTGCTGGTTCAACGGATCTGGTACATTGTTACGGCGTGAACGTCTGTAAAGGCCACAACGACTGTGGTGGTGCCAACAACTCATGTTCTGGTCAGGCTTCCTGTAAAGGTACTGGCTTTGTTGGTATGCCGTCTAAAGCCTGTAAAGACGTTGGTGGTGAAATCAAAGATGACTGGCGTGGCACTGTTGCCAAAGCCGACCTGGTTCATTGCTATGGCGTGAATATCTGTAAAGGTCACAATGACTGTAAAACAGCAAACAACGCGTGTGGCGGCCATGCTTCCTGTAAAGGGACTGGTTTTGTTGCAACAACCGCTAAGTCTTGTGCCGATATTGGTGGTAAAGAAGGCGCATAAGTCGTTTGGCAGGTGATATAACATCTGTACTACCCGACAGAGTGGCCAGTCGTTTAACTAACGGTTACCACTCTGTCTTTTTATCCGATAACAACCATTTTGTGGCAATCCATACCATGACAAAAGACACCGATCATTCCATCACACATCCGTTTCTGGGCTTTGGCCTGGGGTTGAGAACCCAACATTTTGAGCATGTATTGCAACATCAGCCGGATATAGATTGGTTTGAAATTTTGTCAGAAAACTACATGGTTGCCGGTGGCAAACCCCGCTATTACCTCGAGGCCATCGCAGAACGTTATCCGTTAGTCATGCATGGTGTATCCATGTCGATTGGCAGCACCGATCCATTGGATATGGATTATTTAAAAGCGTTAAAAAAACTGGCCAACGATGTACAACCTAAATGGATTTCTGATCACATTTGCTGGACCTCAATCCACGGTCAGAACAGCCACGATTTATTACCCCTACCCTACACTCAGGAAACCGTCCGCCATGTGGCAGAGCGGGTAAAACAGGTTCAGGACTTTTTAGGCCGCCGCATTTTATTAGAGAATGTCTCCAGCTATTTGTCATACAACAACAGCGAAATGGATGAATGGACGTTTTTATCTCAGGTGGCTGAAGAAGCCGATTGTTTAATTCTGCTCGACATTAACAATATTTATGTCAGTGCGCGTAACCACCATTTTGAGCCGCTGGATTTTTTAAACAAAATTGACCCCAAACGTGTGCAACAATTTCATTTAGCTGGCCACAGTGACTTTGGTGATCATGTGATTGATACCCACGACCATGACGTTCCGGATGCCGTATGGCAACTGTACAAAGAAGCGCTCAATCGTTTTGGTGCAGTCAGTACGATGATTGAACGCGACGACAATATCCCGGATTTTCCCGAGTTGTACGCTGAATTACAAATAGCCAAAGATATAGCTCAGCAGCAGCTAACGCCTGAACAACTTACTATTCATTCCAAAGCAACACAGGAAGTGAAATATGGCTGATCAGGACTGTAACGTACCGGAATTAAAAAAACTGCAGCAGGATTTTATGCAATACCTGCTAACGCCGAACCAACAAACTGGCGAACAGTTTCACAGTTGGGTCAGTGAACAAACGGGCTTGCCCGCTGCCAGCCGTATGCAAATTTACGCCAATGGCTATGTATTGCGTCTGCGCGAAACCATCGATACCGACCATGAAATTCTTGGCTTGTATCTGGGTGATGACTTGTTTGAACAAATGGTTGAAGGTTATGTCCGCCAGTACCCATCGACCTTCCGCTCGTTGCGTCAGTTTGCGGATGCATTGCCGGAATATCTGGCCAACGATGAATTCTTTTGCCAATACCCGTTATTGTCAGAGCTGGCTGCTTTTGAACGCCGCTTGATAACAGCCTTTGATGCCGCCGACAGTGAGCATGCCAGCTTTGCCGAATTACAGGCCATCTCGCCCGATTTATGGCCTGCGATTCAGTTTCGTTTTCATGCCAGCGTCCAGTTATTCAGCTGCCACACTAATGCCGTAGAGAGCTGGCAGGCTTTAAAAGCAGAACAAATACCATCACAGCCAGAAACCGGTGAACTACGACATTGGTTGATCTGGCGAGGCTCTGAACGACTGACCGAGTTTATTTCACTACAACCTTATCAACACGCATTAATCAGCGGTTTTTTAGCTGGCCATAATTTTGCGCAACAGTGCGAACTGATGTTGACCTGGTTTGATGAAGAAAATGCCGCCATTCAGGTATTACAGGCTTTACAGGCCTGGTTTGACATGGGCATTATCCGCGCCATTATTGTCAACGACTGAACGGTAAATACCAGAACGAATCCGATGACAGAAACGTTATCCGCCAGCGAACGGTTGTACACCGTTCTCGCCAATATACCCAGCGGTAAGGTCGTTACTTATGGCCAGCTAGCAGAACTGGCCGGGATGCCGCGACGTGCTCGCTGGGTCGGACAAACCTTAAAAAAGCTTCCTGCCGACAGTACCTTACCGTGGTACCGGGTGATCAATGCTCAGGGCAAGATCAGCTTTCCGGCGGGCAGTAATGCCGCCGACCGCCAGGCCAACCGGCTGCGTGAAGAAGGCGTTGAAGTCAGTGAGCAATATCGCATCAATTTGTCGCACTTTGGCTTGTAACTGCCAGGACTGAGCCCTCCAGAACATCGCATACAGTATTAGCCCTTTTGAGCAGGGCATTTCCCGGTGACTTTCCTATAATTAAGGCAATATTCGCTTTGGGCAGCCCAAATGAACGCCTCCCGCGCTTTTACATTAATAGAGCTAATCGTAGCTATTGTTTTAATAGGTATTCTTTCTGCCGTCATTCTTCCGCGATTTTCCGATTTATCAGATGAAGCCGTAATTGCACAGGCAGAAGGAGTTGCCGGTAGTCTGCGCAGCTCCGTTAACACCGTAAAAGCCCTGTTTCAGAGCCAAGGGCACGCTACCCGGGTGCAGAATCTGCAAGGCTTTGGTAACGACAATGTTGATACCAATAACCAGGGATATCCAATTGGTATTGATAAGGGCAATGGCAATGAAAATATCGGTCGCCAAAGCAAAGGCTGTGCAGAGTTGTGGCAAGGGTTGCTGAGTGAAGCGCCAAGTGTGGCTCACAACAATAATAACCAGCAATACCGTTCCTTCCGGCATACCCAGAATCGGGTTTGCAGCTACGTGTATCGTGCTCAGGGTGACACCGGCAATCAAAATACCGGGCAAATTATTATTCGCTATGATTCTCGCGACGGTAGTGTCAGAGTATGCGGACAGAGTCCATTATTACCCGCGTGTTGAGAATGTTAGTGTGAAGTCTTTTTTATTAGCGTTATTGCTGTCATTTGTTGCCATTTCCAGCAGCGCTCAGGCAAACGCCGACCTAACAATCCCCAAACCCAATAAGTCCCTGATATTGGCCACGTCTGAAGGCCCGCCTTATATGATCCGGGATCCGCTGGGAGGCCTCGATATTGAAACGGTTGTGTCCTCTCTGGAGCAGCAAGGTTATCAGGTTCAGGTGCAATTTATGAGCTTACACAGAGCCATGGCAGAATTGCAGATGAAACGTGTGGATGTGATTGTGCCCAGCTTCGCCCCGGACCAGGCAGATCTGTACACCGGCGACCCACATATTCTGTATCACCCCACCTTGTTTTCGCTGAAAAGCAACCCTGTTACCCTGACATCGATTGATGACCTGAAACATTATCGTCTGGCAACCTTTCAGGGAGCTGGCGGGTATTTTGGCTCAGCATTTATTCAGGCCTGCGAACAGGCACCGGAATATTATGAACACCGCGATATGTCGCGACTTATTGATTTATTAATCAACCAACGCACTGACCTGGTGTTGTTAGATCGCCGGATTTTTCATTATTTTTATCAGCAGGCGGGCTTCAAGAAAGCCATTAGTGAATATCATCATATATTTAATGATGTCCCAGCCATGCCGGTTTTCAATAACCCAGCCATTCGTGATGATTACAATCAGGGATTAAAAGATATTAAAAAGCTCGGCATTTATCAGCAAATTATGGATAAATACGGGCATCAGTGAAGACTGTTCAGGTATTCCGCCGGGGGCACGCCCTGCCAACGCTTAAAGGCTCGCCTGAAATTCGCCACATCCGAATACCCCAGTGCATAAGCCACCTGCTGAATGGTTAAATCACCTTTTTTAAGATGCTGCAGCGCCAGACGATGACGTATATCCTCAATCAGTTTTTTATAACTGGTGCCTTCTTCCTGTAGGCGTCGATGTAAGGTTCTGGGGGTCATATAAACACTTTTTGCGGCCGCTTCCAACGTCGGAAACGGATGATGGCCCGATAACAACAATTGCTGTATCTGCGCCGCTAATGTTCCCTGATTTTCTAACGCTTCCAACTCTTTCTGACAAATATCAATGGCTTCACGAAAACTGGCATTATTGGCCATTTTTAACGGCTGATCGACAACCGATAGAGGAACTGAAATGCCCACCCAATCCTGATTAAAATCCACCGGCGACTGAAATAAACCGGGCAATAAGTCGGCATACGTATGTGGGGAATAAGGCAGTGCAATACGCGCCTGTAACGCTGTTCCCATGCTGATAAAATCAAGAATATTTTTAATGGCCAATACAATAGCTTCTAAGACACTGGCGCGGATAACACCGAGTTCCCGTTGCTGCTGAAATACAATCTGATATTGATCACCCTGCTGCCCGCCGTTGATATGAATCAGGTCAGTACGTAATGGAATAAACCGGGCGACCAGCTCCACAACCTGGCGAATTGAACCGCTGTTCATGGCGGCAAATCCGAGGATGCCATGAGTATTCACGGCCAACCGCTGCCCCACCAATAAACCAACCGCCTGATCACCCGCATAATGCTCAGCCTGTTGTACCAGGCGCATAAAAGTGTCCCAGGGCATGGTGACGGAATCCGAGTCTTCTGAGACATGACTTAATCCAAGCTGTGCCTGCCATTCCGCCGTATCAATACCAAAGCCGGCCACCACCTCAAAAATCTGCAAGACGTAAAAACCCGGCAACGTGATGTCGTCCGTTGTTTTTTCTTTCAAGCCGCTCTTCACCATGTTGTTAGCTCCGCTCTAGCCCAGGTCGTTTTTTATTATTGTTTTGCGGTTGTCAAAAAATGACCCCCTACTGTCAATCTCTGCTCTCTGGCAAAACCGATTCATGCCCTAACCTGATCATTATCTTGAAGGCACTCATCAGATACTCAGGACCTAACTATGTTTTCATTTTTCCAGAAAAATAAAAAGCCGGAAAATAAAAAGCCGCACACTGCCAATATCAACGGCCAGACAATTGAGGTTAACCCTCAGGAAACATTGCTGAATGCGGCATTACGACATGACATTGAATTTCCACACTCCTGTCGGGTAGGCGGTTGTGCCGCCTGTAAGTGCCAGCTGAGAGCTGGCAAAGTAAAAGAGCTGACCGATGTCGGCTACATTTTGTCGGATGAGGATCTGGATAATGGCTATATCCTGGCTTGCCAGAGCGTACCTGAAACGGATATCAGCATCAGGCTTGATCTGCCACAGCAGTCCATCGAGCATACCGCAGGGAAAGTGATTGCCCAGAAGCGCCTGACTCATGATATTACCGAATTGGTCGTTCGTACTGACACGCCGGTTTCTTACCAACCCGGCCAGTTTGCCGACCTCACCTTAGCAAGCTTACCTGACCTGGCGCGCAGCTATTCTTTTGCTTCTGTTCCCGCCTCTCCGTCAAATCGTTCTCAAAACAAAGAAAATACACTGAGCTTTTTTGTTCGAGAAGTGCCTAGTGGGCGTTTTTCAGGAGCCGTTAATCAAAAAGATCTGACCGGAGAACGAATTGACATCAAAGGGCCGCTCGGTGATTTCTGGCTCAGACCGGCGCAAAACCCCATTGTAATGGTCGCCGGTGGTAGTGGTCTGGCACCCGTTATTGCCATGTTAGAAGCGGAAGTCCAACAGTCACGCCATCGCCCATTGTTATTACTGTTCGGAGCACGCAGCCAGCAAGATTTATACGCTCTGGAGCGCATCGACAACATCCGACGACACTGGCATGCCAGCTTTGAATTTACTCCTGTGTTATCCGACGAAGCAGACACCTCCAACTGGAATGGAAAACGCGGTTTGGTCAGTGATTTTATTCAACCCGCTTTATTGCCAGAGAGTCATGCTTATTTATGTGGCCCTCCGGCCATGATTGACGCCGCTGAAACCGTATTAAAAAAACTGGGCATCAGCGCTAACCATATTTATGCCGATCGTTTTATCACGGTTGATATGCAAAAGGCTGTCGATGTGAAAAAAAGCGCCTGACAACAGGCCCTAAAACAAAAATAAAAGGAGAACAACATGAAAATTTTCCATTACTTAAAATTTTTTCTGTTTCATCTTATTGGCCTTGCGGCTCTGGCATCGCTGTTCGCCGGTGGCGCATGGATCAGTTATGGCTTAATCACGTTACTGTTATTTTATATTGTGGGAGATGCAATCTCCGGCGATGACACCAGCACCCCGGATTTTGCTCATCCAACCATTCTCACCGTACAACTGTGGATGGCTTTGCCATTGTTGAGCCTGATTATGTTTGCTTCCATCTGGAGTGTCAGCGATACCGATGTTTTTGGCATAGGGGCATGGCTAACTCAGATCACCGGTTATGACGTACTTGCCGCACGCGAAAATACTGCCTGGATTCATCACATCTCGGCTTTTGTCACAAGTGGTTTGATGATTGGCTTGATCGGTACCATTACCGCACACGAATTAACGCATCGCACCTGGGACCCAATCTCTATGTTGGTTGGGCGTTGGTTATTGGCTTTCAGCTTCGACACCATTTTTTCGATCGAGCACGTATACGGCCATCATCGTTATGTTTCCACCAAAGAAGATCCGGCAACCGCGCCCCGTGGTCGTAATGTTTATTTTCATATTCTGGTCTCTACCCTCAAAGGTAATATCAGTGCCTGGAACATTGAGAAAAAGCGCCTGAAACGCAAACGCCTGTCTTTATTTGGCTGGCACAATGCTGTGATTCGTGGTCATCTGATGAGCATGTTATTGGTTGCTGCGGCGTATGCCATGGGCGGTTTTGTGGCAATGATGTTTTTTATTGCCTGTATGTTATGGGGCAAATCGCTGCTTGAAATTGTTAATTACATGGAACATTACGGCATGGTGCGCAACCCGGAAACATCGGTTCAGCCACGCCATTCATGGAATACCAACAAACGTATCAGTTCATGGTCGATGTTTAACCTGACCCGCCACTCACACCATCATGCTCAGGGTGAAGTCCCTTATCAGGACCTGAAACCTTACCCGGATGCGCCAATGATGATCAGCGGCTACCTCACCACCATCGTCATCGCCCTGATTCCTCCGCTGTGGCACAAATTAATGACACCCAAAGTGTTAGAGTGGGATTCCAAATACGCAACCACTGAAGAGCTGGAGCTGGTTAAGGAAGCCAACGCAAAAAGCGGCATCAAAGCGTTTCAGCAATCAACCAGTGGCAACCCACTGGCCAAAACTCAGATCGCTTAACTCGCCGCTGACCAGAGGCCGCACAGGCCTCTTTCTTAATCAAAGATCACTGATAGTATTGAATTAGTCTTCAAACAAAAATATCGATAAACTTAAAGTTTCTAACTATCGACACTTAGAAATACGAGAGACATCAATATGCTAACTGACAATTTTTATGTTACAGCAATTTGGGTGCATTTAGGGATGGTACTTTTTACAATTGCCACTGTTGCAATCGTCGATGTGGTCAATGAAAAACAGAAAAAAGCCCAAGCGCTATTCAGTCTAGTAGTTCCTTATCTTGGCCCGATCATAATTTTCTTTTTCACTATCAATAACTCTAATAGCAATTCCAGTAATCAAGTTTACGTTAGAAGTAAAAACCATGATTCGAATACTGATGCGACAGGGTTTCATGCGGGGCACCAGCATAATAATTCATCGGATAATAGTGATTAACTCACTCCTTCCGCAAATCATAATCTGAGCGGGCTTGTTTCACATCATCCAGATGCTGATCGGCCCAGGAAACCAGCCCCCAAGCAGCTTTAGCCAATCCTCGACCCAGCTCCGTTAATTCATATTCCACTTTTACCGGCACCTCTGGATAAACAGTACGCAGTACATATCCATCGCGCTCCAGGTCACGCAGCGTTTGTGTCAGCATTCGCTGTGAAATCCCTTCGATGCGTTTCTTTAACGAATTAAAGCGATCGGCTCCATCAACCAGCGCAAACACAATCAAAACCGACCATTTATCACCAATATGAACCACCACATTGCGGATCGGGCAGTTTTCATCCTGCACAAAAATTCGTTTTTCAGCTGTACTCATCGCAATTTCCTGAACTATTAACCAGTGCCTGACTATCAATCGATTGTTTATTATGAAATAGAGTAACCTGGTATTCAATGATAACCTACATGCCGAGTTGCACACCTCCTGCAATCCAGAGCGCCACAGTATTAGGAAAGAGTGTCACGGTGTTCAGAAAGAGTCCCACAGTGTTCAGAAAATCCCAGGCCTCGTGTTAGCCTGTATCTGAATTATGTTCGGATAGCATCATGCAAGCAGAATTACAGGAAATCGCCCGCTTTCTTCAACAACACCCACCGTTTGAAGAACTCCCCGAAGAAGCACTGCTGTTATTAGCACAACAAGCCGAAATCAGTTATGTCCGGGCCGGACAAGAGATTCTGAATTATGGTGATCCGATTCAGGATCTGTATGTGGTGCGCAGTGGTGCCGTCGAAACGTACCGCCGTAATGGCGAACTCTATAATCGCCTCGACAGTGGTGATGTGTTTGGGCAAATGGCGCTATTGATGAACCGGCGGGTACGTTATCCGGTGAAAGCCATCGAAGACACTCTGCTCTACTGCCTACCGGCGGATTTATTCGACCAGTTTTGTGATGACTTTGATTTTTTCGCCGATTATTTTGAAGCAGAAGGTGGTGATTTATTACGCCGTACTATTTCAAAACAAGCCGATGATAATGATTTAACCACGGTCAAAATTAAATCGCTCATCACCCGTGAAGCTGTGACCATTACCAAGGATATCGATGTACCCGCTATTGCCAAAATAATGAGCGAAGAGCGGGTGTCGTCCATTCTGGTTACCGACCCGGATAAACCCATTGCCACCGACCCTGACGATGACGATGGCCAGGTCGTTGGCATTATCACCGACCGTGACTTGCGGGTTCGGGTGCTGGCCGAAGGTTTACCCTTATCCACCCAGGCGGGCGAAATTATGTCACCGGATATGGTGATGATTGATGACAACGCTTACGTGTTTGAAGCCATGTTGCTGATGCTGCGCCAGAACGTGCACCACCTGCCCATCGTGCATCGCTACAAGCCTATTGGCGTGGTGGCCTTGTCGGATATTGTTCAACACGAGTCACAAAACAGCCTGTTATTCGTGCGTAGTATCTTTTCACAAAACAGCGTTGACGATTTAGCGAAACTCGCGGAACAGTTGCCCAATATTTATGTGCGTATGGTGAATGAAGATGCCAATTCACACATGATTGGTTCTGCTATGGCAGTAATTGGCCGAAGTTTTAAACAACGCTTGTTAGAATTGGCGGAAGAAATTTTTGGCCCTCCTCCGATTCCTTATTGCTTTCTGGCGCTGGGCTCTATGGCACGGGATGAGCAGCTGATTGTAACTGATCAGGACAATGCCATTATCCTTGATAACCGTTATAACGAAGCCGAACATGGCGAATATTTCCACCAGCTTTCTGAATTTGTTTGTGATGGTCTGGCCGCCTGTGGCTACAAATATTGTGACGGTGACATCATGGCCAAAAACCCGGAATGGCGATTAACTCTGAAGCAATGGCAGCAACAGTTTTCAGACTGGATGGAAAACCCTTCCCCTAAAGCATTGCTGCACTCGTCGATCTTTTTTGATTTAGATGGCGTACACGGTAAAGAAAAATGGGCAGACCAGCTCACCGGGTTTATTGCCCGCAAAGCCAGACAATCGCCTAAATTTCTAGCCTATCTGGCGCGTAATTCTCTCAATCGAACACCACCGCTGGGCTTCTTTAAAGGATTTGTGATGGAGCAGGATGGCCGCCATAACAATTCCATTAATTTAAAACGTCGTGGCACCGCCCCGCTGTCGGATGTGATTCGGGTTCACTCACTGGCGGTTGGCTCACGGGCACAAAACTCCTTCGAGCGGTTGGACGATATTATTCGTGCAAACCTGTTACCACCTGGTAAAGGTCGCGATTTAAGTGATGCATTGGAATACATCGCCATGGTTCGTATTCGTCATCAGGCGTTGGATATCGAGCGCGGTGATGAGCCGGATAACAATATTGAACCGGATAATTTATCCACCTTTGAACGTCGTAATTTAAAAGAGGCGTTTCAGGTATTGGATAAAGCTCAGGCATTTTTAAAATTCCGCTATCAATCAGGCCGCCCGCTGGATGTTAAATAAACGATGAATAATCAAGCGAAAAACTGGGCGGAATATTTTGTACAGGCACATGCCAACGCCAGCGATCGTCGTCTGCGCGACTATTATGCCGAAGGCATGGTCAATAATGACTGCCTGCTCAGCCATACTCCCTTTGTGGCACTGGATTTTGAGACCACTGGTTTGAATCCTCAGGAAGACGACATCATCAGTATTGGCCTGGTACCTTTTACTCTGAAACGTATTCAGCTCAGCCAGTCCGCAGAATGGTTAGTCAAACCCAATCAGCCTCTGGAAGAAGAGTCGGTAGTGATTCATGGCATCACACATGATGAAGTTCGCCGGGCACCGGATCTCGATACCATCCTGCAGCCATTATTAACGGCACTGGCTGGTCGTGTAGTGGTAGTGCATCACCGGGCGATCGAGCGTCAGTTTATTCATCATGCGTTGATGCAGCGCATCGAAGAAACACTGGATTTTCCGGTGATCGATACCATGGAAATTGAGCAGCAGGCACTGTTACGCCGCCAGGGGTTGATTGGACGCTTAATGAGACGACCAACAGGCTCTGTACGTTTACACGATTGTCGTCGGCGGTATTCATTGCCTTATTACAAAGCACACCATGCGTTAACCGATGCGATTGCCACCGCTGAATTATTTCAGGCTCAGGCCGCGTATCATTATCGTGATGATGCACGGATTGGTGATGTCTGGTTATAACACAAGCATAAAAAAGCCCGCGTTCTTTTCAGAACACGGGCCGTTATAAAGAATACGACTAACTATTAATCAGCGCTTTTCCGTTCGTAGCCCCATGACCAGGCTCACACACATTAACAGCAGAACAAAGGTAAACGGCAACCCGGTTGAAATAGCGCCGGCTTGTAATGCCTGAATGGCTTCTGTGCCACCAATCCACAATAATGCCGCAGCAATAGCACCTTCAATGGCCGCCCAGAAAATACGTTGAGGCACTGGCGCATCAATTTTTCCACCCGCTGTAATGCTATCAATCACCAGAGAGCCGGAGTCGGAAGACGTAATAAAGAATACCAGCACTAACACAATGGCAATCACGGACAACACGTGGCCCAGCGGCAACTGATCGAACATCTGGAACATCGCCAGAGGCACATCGGTCAACCCTTCTGTCCCCAGCGCTCCGACCTTTGCCATCACCTGCTCAATCGCAATGCCACCAAATACCGACATCCAGATAATGGTCACCGCGGTTGGCACCAATAACACACCGGCTATAAATTCACGGATGGTACGACCTTTGGAAACACGCGCAATAAACATTCCGACAAATGGCGACCAGGAAATCCACCAGGCCCAATAAAATACCGTCCAACCCTGGAACCAGGCTTCGTCTTCACGGCCATGCGGATTACTTAAAGGGATAATATTTTCCAGATACGCGCCAATGGTTACGGGAATATTGGCGATTGCCGGGCCAAATGCCACAACAGCAACAAAAAGCAATAAGCCAACAGCCACCAGCATATTAATATTACTGAGAACTTTCACCCCGCCTTCCAGGCCACGGACTACCGACACGATTGCCAGCAAGGTTACCGCAACAATAACAAGGATCTGAACCGTTACCGTACTTTCGATGCCAAAGACGTGCTGCAGGCCACTGGCTGCTTGCTGAGCGCCTAAGCCCAACGAAGTAGCCAAGCCAAATAGGGTCGCCAACACTGCCAGAATATCAACGATATGCCCGGCCCAACCCCAGGCACGATCACCCAACAGCGGATAAAAAATGGAACGAATGGATAATGGCAGGCCTTTGTTATAAGCAAAAAATGCCAACGATAACGCCACGACGGCATAAATAGCCCATGGGTGCAGTCCCCAGTGATACATGGTTGCTCCCATCGCCATACGGGCGGCTTCCGGGGTATTGGCTTCAACACCTAACGGGGTTTTATACCAGCCAGTCAGGTAGGCAACGGGTTCTGCCACCGCCCAAAACATCAGGCCAATCCCCATGCCTGCGGCAAATAACATCGCCAGCCAGGAAATCATCGAATGCTCAGCACGGGCGGTATCGCCACCTAAGCGAATTTTGCCGAAGGGGGAAAAAAACAGAACCAGACAGAACAACACAAAAATATTGCCCGACCACATAAAAAAAGCATCGAAGCTACCGATAATATCCCACTTGATACCATCCAAAGAGGCCTTTGCTGTCGCGGGTTCTACCAACAAAACCGCCGCCAGAAACAGCAGAATTAACGCTGCACTGGTCCCAAAAACCGGGTTGTGAACATCGAAACCCCACTTCTGAACATTATCTTGCCCAATGGTGTAATCGGTGTTTTCGATGCTGTACTTATCTTCCGGGTGACTCATTGTTACCTCGTTAGTTTGAACTCTAAACAAGCGCAGGATAACAAATTGTTAAGAAGATAATCAAAAAGGCTGCCACGATTGGCAATGTCGCTCAGAGAGTTCTGAGCGACTGAAGAGTAGAGCGGAGATGCTGACAATAATCAGGCTTTCTCAGCGCTTTTCCGTTCGCAAGCCTAAAATCAGACTGACACACATCAGCAGCAAGACAAAGGTGAACGGTAATCCGGTTGAAATAGTACCTGCCTGCAATGCCTGCATCGCTTCGGTACCGCCAATCCATAACAAGGCAGCGGCAATCGCGCCTTCAATGGTGGCCCAGAAAATACGCTGTGGCACAGGCGCATCAATTTTACCGCCCGCCGTAATGCTGTCGATTACCAGCGAGCCAGAGTCAGAAGAAGTAATAAAGAAAATCAGAACCAGAGCAATACCAATCACCGACATAATATTTGCCAGCGGTAACTGCTCAATCATCTGGAAGGTCGTCATAGACGCTTCGGTAATACCGTTCGCACCCAGCGAACCAATATTATTAGCAACCTGATCAATCGCAATGCCACCAAAAACAGCCATCCAGATCGCGGTGATCACGGTTGGAACGATTAATACGCCAGCAATAAATTCTCTCAGCGTACGTCCTTTGGAAACACGGGCGATAAACATACCGACGAATGGTGACCAGGAAACCCACCACGCCCAGTAAAATACCGACCAACCTTGCAGCCAGGCTTCGTCTTCACGACCATGCGGATTGCTCAACGGAATGATATTTTCCAAGTAGGCGCCAAATGTCACCGGGATATTCGCCATAGCAGGACCAAAACCAACCGCCGCTACAAAGAGTAAAAACGCCAGTGCCATTAACATATTGACGTTACTGAGCACCTTCACACCACCTTCAAGGCCACGCACAACGGATACAATGGCCAGCGCCGTGACAAAAACAATCACCAGAACCTGCAGACCAATGCCACCTTCAACACCAAACACATGGTTAATACCACCAGCAGCTTGCTGTGCGCCTAAGCCCAATGACGTTGCCAAACCAAACAGCGTGGCCAATACCGCTAAAATATCCACTAAATGGCCTGCCCAGCCCCAGGTACGGTCGCCCAATAATGGGTAAAAAACTGAACGAATCGATAACGGCAGCCCTTTGTTATACGCAAAAAAGGCCAGAGACAAAGCCACAATCCCGTAAATCGCCCAGGCGTGGAAACCCCAGTGGTACATGGTTGCCGCCATTGCCAGTTCAGCCGCTTCCGGAGTTTTGGCTTCAACACCTAACGGCGTTTCATACCAACCCGTGTAATAAGCTACCGGCTCCGCAGTTCCCCAGAACATCAAGCCAATACCAATACCCGCAGCAAATAACATCGCCACCCAGGATAATAACGAGTGCTCAGTTTCAGCATTTTCACCGCCCAGGCGAATTTTTCCAAAAGGGGAAATAAACAGAGCAATAAAAAACAGCAGCAGAATATTGGCAGACCAGATAAAGAAAGAATCAAAAGTGCCAATAATGTTCCATTTCAGGCCATCCAGTGTGGCTTTAGCGGTTGCGGTATCACTGATCAGTACCGCGAGTAGAAAAATAACAATCAGCGCAGCACTGATACCAAACACGGGGTTATGAACATCAAACCCCCATTTCTGCACATTGTCCTGCCCAATGGTGTAATCCGTATTTTCAATACTGTATTTGTCTTCCGAGTGACTCATTCCTGCCTCTTTTTTATTAGAACTCTAAATACAACTGAGCATAACAAACTTGTATTCACTAAGGCAAAGCAGAAAAAACCTGGGTTCAGGCCTGCACTTAAAGTTAGATCTCAATTTATTTGAGGTCTAATCAATACATTTCCCTACTCCTTCTAACAACAAAACAGATTACCGTACCATCACTGAACTACGGTTTTTTTATCCGATAATCATTCAACATTCCTGAATCACAAAAAAGCCATTGATTTTAAAAATGAGACTTAACCTTCAACTTTTTTAATTTTAAAAATCGCCGCTTGTATCGTCTGAATTCCTCGCGTCTAAATAATAGAGATACCACTCAACAGTGAAGACGCCATGAAAAAGAAACACCATCAAAAACACTTACCAGCAATTATGTTTGCTGCATTTATTTTATCCGCGTGTGGCTCGGGTTCTGACTCTGATTCAGGGCCAGGCTCAGACACCCAGGAAAGCCTGAGCCAACCACAAACCGCACCGGCGATGCAGGTTGTGCCACAACCGAATTATCAAAATCAGGACGGCTCGTTTAATCAGGAAAAATACCGGAACACTCAGCAAGCTTATGTGGTTAACGGCAACCAGAGCCGCTAATAAAAAAGAATAAACAGGTGAAATTGATGAGCAATTTTTATTATTTACCGACCTTACTAGCCGTCTCCATTCAGGCTGCTGCCAGCGTGTCTGTTACGCCTGCATTGGTTGCTAGTGAAATATTTAACCCTAACACCAGCTACAGCCAAACAGGCACTTTGGTTCGTCATGCGCAACAGCAAGCCGATGGCAGCTATTTGGTCGGTGACTTTCGCAATAAGTGGTTTGCCGATGCTGGTAATGTCCCTCAGTTTTATCCGGGAAACTCCCCCTGGGAATTAGTCAGTATTGCGCTACAGGTACAGACTGACCTGTCGACAGCTGAATTATTAAGTGCATCTCTATCAGGGCAATCGGTAGCCTTACCCTGGAATGCCAACGCTGCCTACCCCGGTGGCCACACTGTTAAACTGGAATCACAGTGCTACACCAATAAGTGGTGGACTCAGGAAAAACCCTCGGCCAGCAGCTCAGTGTGGGTTTTACAAAACAGTTGCCCGGAATCTGCGGCCACGTTAGCCGCCCTGGGAACGCCATCGGCTGCTGAAGGGGAAGCAGGTAATGACTCCGGCAACAGCTCCGATAACAGCAACGACTCCGGCGATGGTAGTTCCACCGATGATAATGCCGGGCAACCTAACGATTCAGACTCAAACTCTGGCAACGATTCAGAGAATACAGTACCACCCAATGACAATGGCATTGCACACCCGGACGTACCCGTCTGGGACAGTGCTGCCATCTATACCGAAGGCAACTATGTCCGCCTGAACAACCTTTATTATCAGGCACAATGGTGGACACGAGGTGACCTGCCACCAACAACAGAGCCCACCATCGCGTGGTCGACGCCGTGGAAGTGGTTAGGCGATAAACCCGAGCTGACGATTGCTGATAACTGTCAGGGCAATATTGGCTCCTGCGGCGTGACCGACGGTAGCGATACACCCGATGGCACGGGTTCGGAAACGGATTCAGGCAATACCCCGGTACCCAACGACGGTGACGATCAGGGAGCAACCGATCAAGCAGGCGACAATACCGACCAGAATCCAACGCCAGAAATCCCACCCGTAATTCCGGAAGATTCCGGTGATGATTCGGATGCCGTCGCGACGCCTGCACCAGTCGACTTACCCGCGACGGGTTATGAGTTTTTACGTCAGGTCACCAGCCAGGATTGGGATTGGTTATTCCCGCTACGCTCCGGCAAACGGGTTTCTCCTGAGCCTTGTAGCGCTGGTCAATTCCTCGATTGTGGTGGCGGCGTGCGTAATGATGGCTCTAACGATGCCTTTACGTTAAATGCCTTTGTGAAAGCCGTGTTGGAATACAACCACTGGGCTGCCAGCAATGGTTACAAACAATTCTTAAACGAAGGCACAGCAAAACAGCAGGCAGAAGAATTTGTCGCATTCTGGGCGAAGTCTTCCCGTGAAACGTCGGGCAGCTGGTCAAGTGCTAACGAGCCCTGGATCGTCACCCAACAAATTGGCCAGGAAACCCTGACCATCTGGAAAGGCGGCCTGTATTGGGTTGAAGAAGTGGGCTACAGCACAGACCCAACAACCGGAGCCAGCAGTGCTATTAATTATGTTGACGCGGGTTCGGCATCCTACCCACCGGCACCTGGCCGCTCGTATTATGGCCGCGGTGTGATTCAGCTGTCGTGGAACTACAACTACGGTGCCTTCTCGTACTGGTTGTACGATAACGGCCTGATGAAAGATGTGGTGGTTAACCGTGATGAATTATTAAAGTTCCCAAATCTGGTGGCCAGCAATGGTGAACTCTCCATTTTGTCGGGCATCTGGTTCTGGATGACCCCGCAAGGGGCCAAACCATCCTCCCATGATGTGATGTTTGGTGATGCCTTTAATATTTCAGCGTCCACTCAGGATCAGGGCTTACCACAAAGCAACCAGGCTGGTTTTGTTATTCCAACCGCTGCGGGCGATACGTCGGATGCGGATGTATTTGCCTATCGTTTGGGTACCGTCATCAATATCGTCAACGGCGGACTGGAATGTAATAAAGCCGCCGCCTGGCATGGCGGTCCGGTACAACGGGTAATGTATTACGATGCCTATGCGGCGTACTTTAATCAGCAATACGATCTGGGTATCACCCGTATGCCTGAAGTACGGGCGGACAGCCGTGATCGCTGGACACAAAGCATCTCGGATAACAGCCCAACGCAGCTGCAGAGTGCGACCTGTTATAACCAGAGATCCTACTATGGTTGGTAAAAATAGGTAAGTAGCTAAACAAAAAGCCTTCTCAGATACTTTCTGAGAAGGCTTTTCATATATTCCAGCTAATTAACTCACTCAAATATCAGATAATTTTACTGCGGGTTTTGACAAGTCACCGTCCCAACAATCTGGGGAAAGTACAATGGAACAACCGCCCCACCTGTAAAAAGGGTATGATTAATATCGTCTTCATTCAGGTATTCAAAGTCATACAAACCATCACACAACTCGGCTGCTCTTCGATGCCACATTTTTCTTACTTTCTCTTTTGATGTAACACCGTTGCCAACATAGCTCAGGTTATATTCACCTTCAGCTGTTTTTTCATCCTGGTAGCCACCTGAAAAACCGTAAGGTTTATAAGGGGTGGAGCACGCAGTTAACAGTAAGGTGATGCTTAAGAGTATTGGTTTCTTCTTTAGCCAATTCATTGAATATTGCTCTCAAGACTACCGCTCACATAAAAAAATATGAAGAAAGATACCCCAGCACACCACCAACGATAGCTCTCCAGTTTTTTTTGTAAGAAAAACATACTATTACAGACATAAAAAGTGGAAATATAATAAAAAATGTAAAACTATTTGTTAATTTCAAAACCACCATTGATACTGTAAAAATAATAATAAAAGAAACAAAGATTGAGATATTTTGCTTAATCATGACCATAAATCACTACAGGAATAAGTGCTTCAGCGCTCATTGCTCCGTCAAGCACAGCATTTTCAATTGCGCAATGAGTGCTAATAAGACCTGCACCAGTTAGAACACCAACAACAGTTCTAGTAGCTACTCTGGCACGAAAATAAGCGCTATCATTAGCCTTAATATAATCCTCAACTGCAATCAACACATTTTCTTTACACGAAGAAGATGAAAAGCAGTCAGAGACAATTCCATCAACAACCAACCCTTCGTGCCTGGCCATATTGGCTTGCTCACTACCATATAGCCCTACACTTCTTTATTATTATCAATCCAAATACTCTGTCGTTACGGCAACCAACTTCCAGCGACCATTATCAAAATAGAACTGAGCAAGAATAAAATTAACATCAACATAATGATGATCAACATATATTTCCAATATTCCCTTATCACCGTAACATCTTGATCCTTCGACATTACCAAACCGTTTAATTGCTGCCATAGTTGCAAGAGATCTCCATACAACACCTGCAACATACTTTTTACTTAATATCTCGCTATCATTACCACCATGACCAATATATTTAATGGCAAATATATTATCAACTCCACCTCCTGGAATATCATAACTCAGCTCAACTAATTTTTTGAATTCCACCTCAAGAGAACAATCCCTTGCATTTGCAACATTACAAAGAAGAATTAATAAAAATAACACATACCGCACCAACACACCCTCCCATGATTCATACCAATATAATTATTGACAAAAAACCAATACTGATTTTATAGCAAGCGGCAAGACTCGATAGCATCAGATAAAAAATACCACATAAAACCTTAGATCTTCTGACATTGGCGATAGCACCCAGCTAACCAACCAACTTCAAATAATTTCCACTGCAAAAATCAATCTAAAGCAATTATACAACAATCAAATAAATATTAATCTTTCACATATTTAACAAAACTCATATAAAAACTACCTCCTCAAATAAAATACAAGATTAAACGCCAGTAATGAATTAAAGGCAAACCCACAATAAAAAACATAAGCTGCCTCACTTCCATAATACCCAAAGAGCATATATACGATTAAAAAAAGGTAGCAAAATCCAAAAAAGCTAACGAATACCGGCTTCTTCAACTCATAGCAATTCGCCATCAGAATATACATCGCAAATGGAGATAGAAACAACAATAAAAGCGAATAAAAATCCCAAGAAGGATCAAAAGAAAAAATTACAGTCAACAACAAAAAACACACGTACAAAAACATGTATCCTTTATTCAACTCAATTAAAGCTCTCTTCATAAAACCTTCCTTCCTGAAAACCTTGAGCTACCATTATATCCCCACCTAATTCACAAACAACAGATGGCAAGCATACCTCAATCATGGATACTTTTTACGAAGTTTCTTCTCTGAAAGAATCAGGGGAACATACGCAAAAAGATAAAGCTCAACAATTGATAAAACATACTAACTCCCCGAACACTTCTAGTCAGTATTTTATCCACGGAATGATTAATTGCGTCACTCGTTAACTTCACAGGCATTGACGCAAAAGCATTCACTGCCTCAGCAATAGTATCAGCAGCGTATTGCTGACCACCCAAAGGGGTAGGGTTAAAAATTTTAAGCAACCCTAACATGACAACAATATCAGTTAAAGCACTTAAACCATGAGCCTAACAACCAACATCCATAGATATAGCCTATCAAAACTGACTCGTATTAATATGGCCGCACTATGATGAAAGCTATTTATGGCTATTTATTAAAAACAAAAAAGCCTTCTCAAATATTTTCAGAGAAGGCTTTGGTCATTCACTATTTGTCGTTTATTTCTGCCGTGATAAACGAGCTAATCGCTTACCACAGCAACATTATTCACACACGCGGAAATGGCGACTGGCTTGCGCCAGATCTAATAGTTCCCGCAGTGCCACCGACACCATCGGGAACTCCACCACATCGACATTTTTTAATTCGTTCAACATACGCTGCCAGCGATCCACCAGCACCGATTGTTCTTCTTCCCAAACATCCAGTGCCTTAATCAAATCACCCTCGTGCTGTTGTAATAAACCAAGCACCCCTTCGGTCAGAGCACGTTGTTGCCAGTCGAGGTCGTCACGCAGACTTTCACGCGCTAACCCTTCCCAGTGTGACGGTGACGGTAAGGCATTAATTTGCTGCATAAACCAGTTCAGTGATAAGTGTTCGCCAATCACAAAATAGGTTTCTGCGACTTCTGGTAACGGCGAACAACTTTGTTCGGCCACTTCGATAATCCCGAGGCTGGAATACAGGTTTGCAGTTCCTGCGGTCACAGCTGCCAGCGCTTCCGGCACACCAGCATCAACTCGCTGTTGATACAACTCCTGCCAGCGTGACAATTCTGAGCCTTTTAACGTATCTCCCAGCGAAGCCATCATGGATTGCACCGGTTCACGGAAACGTTCGACCTCTTCGGCAATATCAACACTGACGCGACGATTACGCAGGAACCAGCGAGTAGCACGACGTACCAGACGCATCAGGTCTGACATCATGTCTTCCTGAACCTGGGTATCAATCTGATAATCCAGTGCTGAAATCTGCTGCCAGTAATCCGGTAACGCAAAAATATCACGGGCTGTCAGATACGCTCTGGCAATATCACTGATGCTGGCACCGGTCGAATCGTGCAGGCGATTAACAAAGGTGATACCCATGTAATTCACCATATCGTTTGCCAGTTGAGTGGCAATGATTTCACTGCTTAAGCGGTGATTCGACATCGGCTCGCCAAATTGTTCAGACAACTGCTGTGGGAAAGCTGTCTTCAGAATATCCGAGATATAACTGTCTGAGCTGATATCCGGGTGATTCAGTAATTCTTTTAAATCCGCTTTCGTGTAAGAAATTAAAACGGATAATTCCGGACGGGTTAAACCATATGATGAGGCTCGGCGTTCTGCCAGGATTTCCTCGTCAGGTAAGAATTCCAGCGCACGATTCAGCTTACCTTTATTTTCATAGTCACGCATCAGGCGCACGTACTCATCCAGACGCAGCTGGCAATCACGATACGCCAGTGCAATCGCCTGGGTTTGACGATAATTATTCATCAATACCAGGTCAGCCACCTGATCGGTCATTTCCATAAAGGTCTGATTACGCTGCTTACGGGTGAGATCTCCAGCATCGAGAATCTCGTTCAGCATAATCTTGATATTCACTTCGTGGTCAGAGCAATCAACACCGGCCGCGTTATCAATAAAGTCGGTGTAAGATGCGCCACCATTTAAGCCATATTCAATCCGGGCTAATTGAGTAACACCTAAGTTACCACCTTCACCAATCACCTTGGCACGGACTTCACGAGCATCGATACGCAGCGCGTCGTTGGCTTTATCACCCACATCCGCATGGGTTTCGCTGCTGGCTTTGATGTAAGTACCAATGCCGCCATTCCAGATCAGATCCACCGGTGCTTTTAATAACGCACTGATTAAATCATTTGGCGCCATACGGTCTTCGGTGATACCAAAGGTTTGTTTCATTTCTAATGAGATTGGAATGCTCTTAGCAGCACGCGAAAAAATACCGCCGCCTTTGGAAATCAGTTTTTTATCGTAGTCATCCCAGGTGGAACGTGGCAGCTCAAACAAACGTTGACGCTCAACAAAGCTGGAAGCGGAATCCGGTGATGGGTCAATAAAAATATGCATGTGGTTAAAGGCCGCAACCAGGCAAATATGTTCTGATAACAACATACCGTTGCCGAATACGTCACCGGCCATATCACCAATGCCGACCACACTGAAATCCTGTTCCTGAACATTGTGTCCTTGCTCGCGGAAGTGGCGCTGCACCGATACCCAGGCCCCCCGTGCGGTAATGCCCATTTTTTTATGGTCATAACCAATCGAACCACCGGAGGCAAAACCATCGCCCATCCAGAAGCCACGATTCACCGCAATTTCATTGGCAATATCAGAGAAAGTTGCCGTGCCTTTATCAGCCGCGACCACTAGATATGGATCGTCCTCATCATGACGAACCACGGCTTTAGGCGGCACAATCGCACCTTCCACCAGGTTATCAGTCACGTCGAGTAAGGCGCTGATAAAGGTTTGATAACAGGCAATACCTTCCGCCATAAAGGCATCACGCCCGCCCTCTTTTGGCAGTTGTTTGGCAACAAAACCACCCTTTGCCCCAACCGGCACAATGACCGCATTTTTCACCTGCTGTGCTTTGACCAGCCCCAGCACTTCGGTACGGAAATCTTCAGTACGGTCAGACCAACGCAAACCACCCCGGGCAACCTTACCGCCGCGTAAATGCACACCTTCAATACGAGGTGAATAAACAAAGATTTCAAACACCGGGCGCGGCAGTGGCATGTCACTGATTGCCGCCGGATTAATCTTGAACGAAATATAATCTTTGTTATTACCGTCTTCATCCGGCTGGAAGAAGTTAGTACGCAGGGTCGCATTAATAAGTTCAATATAACGACGAATGGTGCGGTCTTCGTTCAGCTGATCAACACCGTCCAGTGCTTCGATTAATTTTTGCTCACACTGCTCCACCTGAGCCTGACGGACTTCTTCTTTAACCTCTTCCAGGCCAAAGCGCTGATGGAATAAGTCCACCAGCCCGGCGCTGATTGGGATATAACGTCCTAAGGTTTCGGCAATATAAGCTTCGGAAATACCAAAACGAATTTGTTTCATATAGCGGGCATAGCCGCGTAATAAAGCAATATCACGCCAGCCCAATTGAGCGCCGAGCACCAGGCGGTTAAAGCTGTCATTTTCTGCACGCCCCTGCCAGATAGCCCGGAACGATTCCTGGAACAGGCATTTCACTTGCGAAATATTGATACTATCGGCTAAGTCGTATTTCAGCAGGAAATTGTGAATCCAGATTTTTTTACCATCGGCCAGGTGAATCTCATAAGGGTGTTCACCCAACACCCGTAATCCCAGGTTTTCCAGAATCGGAATCACATCGGATAACGGCAAAATGGTATCGCGGTTAAATAACTTAAAACGCAGTTGATCCGGTGCTTCTTCCAGCTCACGATAAAAACTCATCGCCAGCTCACCTGGCTCACGATCCAGCAAGGTTTCCATGTGCTGAACATCGGTTACCGCGGTACGCGCTGAAAAGCTCTCACGATAACCGGCCGGGAACGCATCACGATAACGATGGAACTGGATATTGCCTTTTTCTTCACCAACCTGTTCGGTTAATGCCAGATGCAGGTCATCCTGCCAGGAACGCACGACCTGAGTAATTTTCCGGGCAATCAGGTCAGCATTAAAGTCAACATTTTCTTCCGGATTCAGGCGCAACATAAAGTGAGTGCGAGCCAGAATGGATTCGGAAAAATACGTATTAAATTCCACATCCAGTGGGTTAAATTCAGATTCCAGTACCTGTTGAATTTTTTCCCGTAGCTCGGTGTTGTAAATATCCCGGGGAACATACGTCATGCAAGATAAAAACTTGCTGTATTTATCTTTTCGCAGGAACACCCGGCTTTGGCGACGCTCCTGAATATTCAGAATGGCAACTGCCGTTTCACTCAGCTCTTTGGCACTGGACTGAAACAGTTCATCCCGCGGATACACTTCAAGAATACGGTTTAATTCTTTTGCGCTGTGGCTATTTCCGGCAAAACCCGCCAGCTCTCGCACCGCTTGCAGCTTGTCGTTAATAATCGGAATATTGTTCGGTGTTTCGATGTAGACGATGGAGGTGTATAAACCAACAAAGCGCATCGCACCAATCAATTCACCGTTGTCGTTATATTGCTTGATCACCACATAATCCGGGTATGCCGGGCGGTGCACCCGGCTGCGGGTTCCGGACTTCAGAAACGAAATCAGGCTTTTTTGTTCAATAAAGTGTTGGGTGTTGGCATCCAGCTCCCGTACCGCTGACTTAGCCTGGTCATTATTGCGGAAGCGAAAAGTACCTAAATCGGCTGATAATTCACGCTGCACTTCGGCACCTTGTGCCGAGTGTTTCACCGCAAATTCGTCATACGCCAAAAAGGTGTAGTGATTGTCTTTGAGCCACTCCAGGAATGCCTTAGCCTGTTTACGCTCTGCGGCCGGGAATTGTTTACTGTTTTCCACCAGCTTCAGTGCATCATCGGCCTTACTGAGAATGGCGTCATAATCTTCAACACAATGCTGTACTTCGGCCAATACCGACAATAATTCCTGTGTCAGACTGTCCAACGTTTGTGGATCAGAGTGATGATCGATTTCGATGTAGATAATCGCTTCGGCGGTGGTTTTGTCACTCGCATGTTGCCAGCGACTGCCATCAGCACTGGCTTTGGTCTGCAGCTTATGAGATTTATTGCGTTGCAAATGCATAGCGCAATAATGAATGGCGTGCAGCGACATCTGGCGCTGGTTCAGCTCCATTCGTACTGAGTCCACCAAAAACGGCATATCTTCACAGACAATTTCAATCACGGTATGTAACGACTGCCAGCCATGATTTTCGTAATCCGGATTAAAGACCCTGACCTTGGCTTCACCAGGCTTACGCGATTGAATCAGATGCCAGCACGATAATGTCGAACCGTATAAGTCTTCAACTGAACGAGCCAACAGCTCTTCCATGGGGGCTGCAGAATAATAAAGACTGGAGAAGTCTTTCAGCAGTTCGGCCTGCTGTTCGTCATTACGTTCGTCAATCAGTTGGTGCAAAGCGGTTAACATGGAGCATTCCTTGTAACAAACACAGTTAACCTAAGCGTAGCAGTTAGTTACAAAAGATCCTTATTATCCTTAAGCTAAATAATATCCACCAAGCGAAACACTCTTTACACTCCCTGACAGCATTCGACGAAACTTGTGCTGATCGGCCCGACAGAGACATTGACCCTTCGTTGAGATCCAATAAAATCGTAACTAAAACAAGGCTCTAGGAATTGCTGGACATGACACAACAAGAGTTTCCAGAACAACAAGGATTTGCACAACTCAAGCAATCGCTGCAACAGCAAATCATCGGACAACCCCATTTAGTCGAGCGCTTATTAATCAGTTTGCTGGCCGATGGCCATCTGTTAGTGGAAGGCGCACCGGGCTTGGCAAAAACCAAAGCCATTAATGCACTGGCTGAACGTCTGGAAGGCGATTTCAAACGGGTGCAGTTCACTCCGGACTTATTGCCCGGCGATATCACCGGTACCGAGGTGTACCGCCCGGAGCAACAATCGTTTGATTTTCAGGCTGGTCCTATTTTCCATAACCTGATTCTGGCCGACGAAATTAACCGGGCTCCGGCTAAAGTCCAGAGCGCCTTACTGGAAGCCATGGCAGAACGTCAGGTCACCGTCGGGGGCGTTACCCGCGCTCTGCCCGAGCTGTTTCTGGTAATGGCCACACAAAACCCGATTGAACAGGAAGGCACCTATCCACTGCCGGAAGCTCAGCTGGATCGTTTCCTGATGCACGTCAGCATTGATTATCCGGATGCCGAGGCAGAACAACAGATTCTACGCCTGGCACGAGGCGAAGCCTTACATCAGGACAACCACATCGATGTGACACTCAGCCAGCAGGATATTTTTGCCGCACGCCAGCAGGCATTGGCATTACACATGAGCGAGCCAGTTGAACAATATATCGTTCAGTTAATTATGGCGACGCGCAAACCTCAGGATTACGGTGACGACCTGGCCAGCTGGATTGAATTTGGCGCCAGCCCGCGAGGCACCATTGCACTTGATCGTTGTGCCCGCGCACACGCTTGGTTACAAGGCCGTGACTTTGTCAGCCCGGATGATGTTCAGGCGGTATTACATGATGTGTTACGTCATCGTTTGTTATTAAGCTTTGAAGCGGAAGCCAGTGGCATGACGGCCAATAAAGTGATCAACGAATTAATCCAGCGAGTGGCTGTAGGCTGATCATGCTCACCGAACGTTTTTCCAGCGGCGTTGATATTTTGCCCTCCAATCTGGTTGGCCTGAGAGAGTTAGCCAGCCAGATTCCACTGCGCAAGCAGAAACGTATTTTAAATGATCTGGCCGGCACCCATACCTCAGGAATTCGGGGCCGCGGTCTCGACTTTGCCGAAGTGCGCCAGTACCAGGCAGGAGATGATATCCGCGCGATGGATTGGCGGGTCACCGCACGCACCGGAGAAGCGCATATAAAACTGTTCCGGGAAGAGCGAGAGCGCCCGGTGATGATTGTCTGTGACCTCAGAGCAAATATGCAGTTTGGCACCCGTCGTACCTTAAAAAGTGTGCTGGCTGCCGACCTGAGCGCCCTGCTCAGCTGGGCAGCACTGAACAATGGTGATCGCATCGGTGGTCTGGTGTTTGATGATCAGCAGGAAATTGATTTACGTCCGAAAACTGGCCGCAAGCAGGTATTACAGCTGCTGCATAATCTGGCCGACCTACCTTCGTCGTTGACGTCCAATTCTCATACAAAACCTGAAGCTACAGCATCGCCTGAAACTGCCTCATCGCCTGCACAACGGATGCAGCAGATTTGTCGTCATTTACGACGCGTGGTTCGCCCCGGCAGCGCTATCTTTTTTATCAGTGATTGGCATGGCTTTGATGATCATTGTGAGCAGCAATTATTTAATGTCAGTCGCCACAGTGAACTGACCGCCATTCATTTATCCGATCCGATGGAAGCCGAACTGCCACCAGCGGGTTTATATAACCTCACTGACGGCACGAACAAACTGATGCTGGATACGCACTCTCAACAGGCGCGCCAACAACATCGACAACTCTTTGCCCAGCAACAACAACAGCTGGCGCAACATATGTCACGCCTGAAGGTTCCTTTGATTTCACTCTCTACCAATGATGAGCCCCTGAATAAATTGCGGCAGGGATTAGGCATAGGACGAGCAGGATGAATCCAACAGCATTACCTTCAGCTGCGCCTCAACACCAGGCCCAAGCCCAGTCACTGCCATTAAAAGAGCTGCACTTACCAGAAGCCATTCACTGGTGGCCTCTGGCACCCGGATGGTGGCTGTTGATTGTCCTGGTTATTGGACTATCCGTCTTATTCGGTTGGCTGTTGTATCGGCGTTATCAATCCAACCGTGATAAACGAGCCGCCAAGCGCGCTTTGCAACAGAGCTATCAGGCATGGCAACAGCACCAAAATAATCAGTTATTTTTGCAACAAGCCAATCAGATTCTGAAGCGCCTGTGCCGTTCACGCCTGCCGCAAGGTTTGTCGCTCAGTGGAGATGCCTGGGTGGATTTTCTTAATCAGTCAGCCACCACCACACCGTTTACCGGCAATAATGCCCAAGCATTAAGCCAGGGCTTATATTGCCCGGCGGAACAGCTCGCTGAACTGCAACCCGATGCCTTTCTAGCGGCTTGTAACAACTGGCTGAAACACCTCAACCGCCACAAGGAAACTGTGTAATGGAATTAACCTGGCACTGGCCCTGGGCGTTTTTATTCATTCCGCTGCCCTGGATTATTCGTGCGTTTATCCCGGCAGCCAAAACCCAGCAAGCCGCGCTACGCGTGCCATCGTTATCAGGTTGGAGCCGCGATCAACATCAGCAAACCCAATCCCTCGACAGCCAGCGTGGCCAATGGCTATTGCCTCTGGCCATCTGGCTCTGTGTACTCACCGCATTGGCCCGACCTTATCAATCCGGAGACGTTGTGCAAATGCCCATCAGCGGTCGTGACCTGATGCTGGCCGTGGATATTTCACAAAGCATGGAAGCGGAAGACATGAGCTGGAATAACCGGCCGGTTAATCGCTTATTTGTGGTGAAACAGGTGCTGAATGATTTTATTCAACAACGCCAGGGTGACCGGCTGGGGCTGTTGTTATTTGGTTCTAATGCCTATTTGCAGGCACCACTGACGTTTGATACGGCGACGGTGAACCAATTTATGACGGAAGCACAAATTGGTCTTGCCGGTAAAAAGACAGCCATTGGTGACGCCATTGGCCTGACCATCAAACGTTTACAGAATAATCCCGAAAACAGCCGGGTGATGATTTTATTAACCGACGGTGCTAACACCGCCGGCGAAGTTGAGCCGTTAAAAGCCGCTGAATTAGCCGCTCAGAACAGCGTGAAAATTTACACCATTGGCCTGGGCGCGGATGTTATGGAAGTGCCGAGTTTCTTTGGCACCCGTCGCATTAATCCGTCCCGTGACCTCGATGAAACAGCCTTACGCCAAATTGCTCAGCAAACCGACGGTGCGTTTTTCCGTGCCCGAAACAGTGAAGAGTTGCAGCAAATTTATCAGTTTATCGATGAATTAGAACCAACCGAAAAAGACCCACAAATATATCGTCCCCAACAAAATTTGTATCACTGGCCATTATTAACGGCATTTATTCTGAGCTTGTTGCTGACACTAAAACAGCTGTCTGTTTTTCAGCGTCTGATGCCTCCTTCCAATAACTCAAATAATGAGAGCAACAATGCCGGAGGATCGCAATGATGGAGTGGATTCAGCAGTTTCATTTTCTCCGCCCGTTATGGTTATTAGCCCTGCTCCCGGCTTTGCTGTTTTTTATCCTGTTACTGAAACGCCAGCTCGGTGCCGGACAATGGCACAAAGCGGTGGACGCTCACCTGCTGCCGCACCTGCTGGATAATAGCCTGCAACGCAATAATCACAGCGGTACCTGGTTGATATTATTCGCCTGGTTAATCACCACACTGGCACTGGCTGGCCCAAGCTGGCAAAAACTTCCGGCACCAGTACAAAAAAATCAGGATGCACTGGTTATTTTATTGGATATGTCACTGTCTATGGCGGCGCAAGACGTAACACCCGATCGCGCCACCCGGGCTATTCAGAAAATTACCGATATTATTCGTGCGCGTCAGGATGGTCTGACGGCATTAATCAGTTATTCCGGTGAAGCTCATACCGTTACACCACTCACCGATGACCGCGATACCATTCAGAACCTGCTGCCGTCACTGTCACCGTTTATTATGCCTAAGCCAGGCAGTCGCCCGGACAAAGCCATTGCTCTGGCACAGCAGCTGGTCAGTGATACGGGCATTAATCACGCCCAATTATTGTTAATTACCGATGGCATACAGCATAAAGATATCCGCCGCATTAAAACGGTATTGGACCCACAACGCTTCCGACTATCGGTATTAGCGGTAGGTACCGCCGAAGGAGCCCCGGTTGCGGTCCCTAACAGTGGATTTTTACGCGATGGCAGCGGCAATATTGTTTTGCCACAGTTAGATTTAAAACCCATACGCGAATTATCACAGCAGTTGTCGACACCCTGGCAAGCGCTGCGCTTCGACGATAGCGATTGGCAAAGCCTGCTCACTAACGACGTGCAGCTTGAACAACAATTATCGTCGCAACAAACGCAATTTGATCAATGGCATGACCAGGGTTATTGGTTAATTTTTCTGCTGTTACCCATCACCTTAATGTTATTCCGGCGCGGCGTATTATTTATGCCGCCGGCGACATTACTACTGACCTTATTCATTATTATGCCGCTGTTACAGCCACAATCCGCGTTGGCTGACGACCAAAGCAGTCCATCGCTGTGGGATAACTTATGGCAAACACCAAATCAGCAAGGTGCAAAATTATTGGAATCCAACCCAGCTGAAGCTGCCTCTCGATTTGAACATCCGGATTGGCAAGGGGTTGCTGCTTATCGTGCCGGTGATTACCAGCAATCACTCGACGCTTTCGCCAATAATCAAACCGCGACAGGTCGTTACAACTATGGCAATGCACTGGCGCAGAACGGTCAGTATCAGGAAGCACTGGCGGCCTACGATGAAGCATTGCAACAAAACCCTGATTTTGCCGATGCTCGCGAGAATCGTGCGATTGTTGAGCAAGCACTGAAGCAGCAGCAACAAGAGCAGCAACAGAACCAACAAAGTTCAAACCAGCAACAAGATTCAGAACAACAACAAAAACAGGATCAACAGCAGCAAGGTTCAGATCAGCAACAGAGTTCTGAACAACAAAACTCTAACCAACAAAACTCAGAACAACAGAAGCCGGGTCAACAGAAACCGGCTAAACAGAAAAACGCTTCCGAACAAAACCAATCTAGTCAGGAAGATGATTCTTTTGCAGAACAAAAAGCAAGGGAGAACGCCGAGCAAAAAGCGAAAGAAAGCGCCGAGCAGAAAGCAAAGGAAAACTCCGAGCAAGAGTCAAAAGCGAACATAGAACAAGAAGCCAAAGAAAATGCTGTGCAGGAAAATCAGGCTCAACAACCTCAACCCCAAACCGAAACCCAAACAGACCTGAGCCGTGAAGAACAAGCCGCGATGCAGCAATGGCTCAATCGAATTCCCGATGAACCCGGCAATTTATTACAGCGAAAATTTCTTTATCAGTATCGCCAACAAGCCGGAGACAATGAACAACAGGAGGATGTTTTATGGTAACGCCTGTCAAACGAATACATAACCTGCCCATTCAATGGTGGCTGACTTTACTCTTCGGTTTGTTAATTGCCAATATCAGTATGGCAGCCGATCTGACGGCCAGTGTTGATCGTAAAGTGGTTGGTGAAAACGACACCTTCACCTTACTGCTGCGTTATAACGAACAGGTCAGTTTCCGTAGCCCGGATCTGTCACCACTGGAAAAAGATTTTCGGGTATTAAATAAAAAACAATCGACCCAGTTTCGTTCCATCAACGGCAACTCAGAATATTTCACCGACTGGGCCATTGTGCTGTCTCCTCAAAAAACCGGAAAAATCACCATACCCGCCATCCGTTTTAACGGTGCCAGCACACAACCCATTGTGATCGATGTTCAGCCTGTATCGGCTTCCGTAAAAGAAAAACTCGCCAAGGAATTTTTCTTTGATATCAGCATCAGCGAAGGCCCTGTTTATGTGCAGGGGCAAATCCTCTATACCGAAAAGTTTTATTACACCACATCGCCAGAAGGTGCTTCTCTGTCTGATTTTAAAGTCACTGACGCCCGGGTACAGCAACTTGGCGAAGTTCGCTCTTATCAGACCATTATTGAAGGCCAGCGTTTTGGTGTATTTGAACGCCAGTTTGCTGTCTTCCCAGAGGAAAGTGGCACATTGGTGATTCCCGGGCAACGCTTCAGTGGGCGTATCAGCAACCCTTATGACCGCTGGAGCCGCGGCCAACCGCTCAGTGTGGTCAGCAAACCGATTGAAATTAATGTGCTCCCTATCCCCGCGGAATATCCACAATCTCCCTGGTTGCCGAGCACTAAGGTGAGCATCCGTGAGTCCTTTTCAGATAACAACCAGAACTGGACGGTGGGTGAACCCATTACCCGCAGCATTATTCTCAAAGCACAGGGCTTAAGCGGAAGTCAGTTACCGGCAATTGCCCTGCCTGTGGTTGATAAGTTGCGTTATTACCCAGACCAGTCCAATCATTCAGAAACGGTCAATGAAGCTGGTATTAATGGTGAACTGGAACAATCGATGGCAGTAGTGCCAACCGCTGCAGGCCGACTGGTTCTGCCTGAAATTCGGGTTCCCTGGTGGAATACCCGGCTGCAAAAAACAGAATATGCCGTACTGCCATCTCGAACTATCGAGGTTCAGGCCGCCACACAAACGGCTGATTCAGCTGCCATTGGCTCAACCGCAACGGATACAGCAGCAAGCAACCCTGGCCACACACAGCAGCAATCATCCTCCTCACTTACCCTTTCTCACAACGGGCAAGGTATCTGGGTCATTGTTTCGGCCTTATTACTCATCACCAACCTGCTCAGTGTTTTCTGGCTGTGGCGTGTTTATCACCGCAATCCGGCAAAGCCGACCCAGAAGCCTGATTCGCACCTCCGTGAAAAAGACAGCTGGAAGGCTTTCCAGCAGGCTTGCCGGGCAAACAATGCCAACACCATCAGAACCAGCCTGATAGCCTGGGCCAAACTGCGTTACCCGGATAATCACATCAACCAACTGACTCAACTTAAGCAATTAAGCAACGAACCCAAATTGCATGCCGCACTCGATGAACTGAACGCACATTTGTACGCAGCAGATACCAGCAGCGCGTTTAATGGTGGAAACTTACTTGCGTTGGTAAAAAATATGGAAAGTCAGCAGAAAAACAATCGTGGCTCTTCTGAGTTAAAGCCGCTTTATGGCACTTAACAAGCCGAGACAATCACCAACAAAGAGTGCTTTTAGGTACTTTAGATATTAAAAAAATATAATATATAACTTCTTAATCTTGGGACCACGCCAAACCTCAGCTACGGGTCAATATTCAGTACTTTTACAATGCTATTATTCTTTGTATAAGTGTGGCTGGAGATTGTGATGCCAGATAAAAAAGCATGGTTGCTTGATCAACCTTTAGAGCTGGTTCCTTTCAGTAAATGGCAAAAAACCGTCGACCTGATGACAACCTTATTCCAGGCTCCGGCAGGTTTTATTGTGCAGCATACCCATCAAGGTTACCAAACCACGATCGCCAGTCAGCAAGATGAAAACCCTTACGGCCCAGGTGCAGTCATTGAGCCGGATGAGAATATTTTTTGCCGTAAAATTGTACAAACAGGGCAAGAACTGTACGTACAAAAAGCAACGGAAGAGCATGAGTGGCAAACGAACCCAGAAGTCGCCAATGATGGCTTTAACTCGTATCTCGGCGTTCCCATTCATTGGCCCAATGGCCAACCGTTCGGCACCATTTGTGTGATGGACTTTAAAGTCACGAACTATGACGACAGTTACATGGAACTGATTCGTCAGTTCCGCGATATTGTTCAGGCTGACCTGCTATTACTGGATCACTTCGATCAATTCCGTGAATTGGCCATGACTGATGAATTAACCAGACTCTACAATCGCCGTGGTTTTGAAACCGTTGCGCAACAGCGCATTCAGCTGGCGAAGCGCAATGATGCCCGTTTAGCTCTGATCTATATGGATATGAACGGTTTAAAAGGTATCAATGATCAGTTAGGACATCATCTGGGCGATAAAGCCCTGACTTATGTTGCTGAATCTTTGCGCCAACATTTCAGAAGCAGCGATGTGTTGGCCAGGATTGGTGGTGACGAGTTTTTGTTATTGGCTGAAACTGACAACCTGAACGCTTTAAATGACAGTTGCGATAAAGTTGACCAGGCTTTAAAACAGTATTTTTCTGAGCATCCGACCATCACGACCGGTGTGAGTTTTGGTGTACTGCAGATAGACGATATGCATTTACCACTGGCCCATTGGATTAACCATGCAGACGAAAAGATGTATCGACATAAGGCCAGCCGCTCAGCATAACTCCAGCTAAACGGTACACAGCCTGCCCTATTCAAATGAGGTGTGTTTAAGCGAGGGGCACGGTTAAACGATTTTTCTCTTCACCGAATAATGTTCGCCAGAACCAACCACGTTCAAGGTCTTCCTGGCACTGCACTAATTGACGTTGGTATTGCTGCGCTCGGCGATCGACCTTTTTCGCAACATTGATCAGCCAGGGTTTGTTTTTGTAGGTACCACGAAGATAACCGCCAGCACCATCGTGGTAAGCCAAATATAAACGATTGGCATCATGAGGCTGAATACCGGTACGTTTGATCGTCCGGGTGTTATACCAACCGATAAAGTCCACGGCATCTTCAAAGTCGTCACGGTCTGCACCCCAATGGCCCGTGTTCTTCTGATATTCGGCCCAGGTAGAATCTAATGCCTGCGCGTAACCATAAGCCGACGAAGGGCGAGGACCGGGAATAATCCATAAAAACCATTCCCGCGGCGGGCGATTATCACCAATAAATTTGGATTCCTGATGAATAAACGCCATCGTGACTGAAATTGGTATGCCGTACTTTTTTTCGACTTCTTTTGACGCGTTATACCAGTCGTAATATTCGTCGAATATCTCACACACATCACCAATATTTTTAGGCTGTGGTGTAGAACAGGCGGCCAGTAAAACCACTGTCAACATTAATGATATTCGACGAATCATGAATAAACCCTTGTTAAGAAAGCTGCTAAACGTGCTCAATTCCATGTTCTGCCAATAATGCCATAAAGGCATCGTTATCCAGTACTTCCACATCGAGGCTTTGGGCTTTGGTCAGTTTGCTGCCGGCTTTTTCTCCAGCCACCAAAAAGTCGGTTTTCTTCGACACACTGCCCGTGACTTTCACACCCAGTTGCTCCAGGTATTCTTTTGCCTGATCACGCCCCATGGAGGCCAGTGTTCCAGTGATTACAGCGACTTTACCACTGAGTGGTGCATCATCGGCTGCCGTCACGGGTTCCTGTTCCGGCCATTGAATACCCGCCAATTTCAGCTGTTCAATAATGTTGCGGTTATGCGCTTCAGCAAAAAAGTTCACGATATGAGAAGCCACAATGTCACCGACATCATTAACGGCTAATAACGTTTCTTTATCCGCAACCATAATCCACTGTAAAAAACCAAAATAAGACGCCAGATTATTCGCTGTCACCGTGCCCACTTCACGAATACCTAAAGCGTATAAAAAGCGACCTAAGGTGGTTTGTTTAGACTGTTCCAGCGCGTCCAAAACATTCTGCGCTGATTTTTCAGCCATACGCTCAAGACCTGCCAGTTGCTCCAGCGTCAGGTGAAATAAATCATCCACTGAGTGAATTAAATCCTGCTCCACCAGCTGATCAATTAACTTATCACCTAATCCTTCAACATCCAGCGCTTTACGCGAGACAAAATGTTTAATCGCTTCTTTACGCTGTGCAGAACAAACCAGACCGCCAGTGCAACGGGCAACGGCTTCACCTTCGACCCGCTCAACATCCGAGTCACACACTGGGCAAGTATTCGGAAAAATAATGTCTGAGGCATTATCCGGGCGACGATCAGTCACCACTGAAACCACCTGTGGGATTACATCACCAGCACGACGAATAATGACGGTATCGCCAATTTTTACATCCAGCCGAGCGATTTCATCAGCATTGTGCAAAGTGGCATTACTGACGACAACACCAGCAACTTTTACCGGGTTTAAACGTGCAACCGGAGTAATGGCTCCGGTACGCCCTACCTGAAAATCGACATTCTCCAGCACCGTCATTTCTTCAACCGCTGGGAATTTATAGGCAATCGCCCAGCGTGGCGCGCGAGCGACAAAACCTAATTGCTGCTGCAGTGCCAGGTTATTCACCTTAAAAACGGTACCATCGATTTCATAGGGCAATGAATGACGTTTTTCACCCAAGCCATCATAAAACGCCTGAGCTTCGATCAGATTTTTAGCGACGGTTAACTCGTCATTAATTTTAATGCCCCAGCTTTTCACCCGTTGGAAAATGCCACTCAGGCTTTCCGGCATGTCAAAATCATCGCTGACCACACCAATACCGTAAGAACAGAATTCCAACGGACGTTTGGCGGTGATTTTTGAATCCAGCTGACGTAAAGAACCCGCTGCGGCATTGCGCGGATTAGCAAACACTTTTTCCTCGGCGGCTAACGCTTTGGCATTGTAGGCTTCAAAACCGTCCAGTGGCATATACACTTCACCACGAACTTCCACTCGCTGCGGATAGTCGCCCACCAGCTTTAACGGTACGTTTTTAATGGTACGCACATTCTGGGTAATATTTTCACCGGTCTGACCATCACCCCGGGTTGCCGCACGCACAAGAACGCCATTTTCATAAAGAATACTCACTGCGGCGCCATCCAGCTTAGGCTCGCAGGCAAATTCAATATCATCAGAGGTATTCAGTTGTTTTTGTACCCGCGCGTAAAAATCAGCAAACTCTTCGGCATTCATGGCGTTATCCAGCGATAACATCGCCATTTCATGCGCAACCTGCTCAAACGCCGATAACGGCATGGCACCCACTTTCTGAGTGGGTGAATCCGGAGTTTTTAACTCGGGGTGCTCACGCTCAATATCCTGCAGTTCACGTAACAGACGATCATACTCCGCGTCCGGTACAGTAGGATTATCGAGAACATAATATTGATGGTTATAGTCGTTCAGCTGATTACGCAAAATCTCAGCACGCTGTGCGGTTTTGCTTTGCTCTGAAACGGAAACCGCCGCAGGGTCTGCGGCGGAAAAAAGATCATCTTGTTGGCTCATAACGGCTTTTAGTCTAATCCAGCAAATACCAATGCCGGAGTTTTTAAGCCGCCGCATCGGAGGCACATCCCTGTGCCTTCGATGCTACCGCAACATCCTGTTGCTGCTTTTTAAAAACCCCGGCATTAGCATTGCTTACGTTTTCTATCATCAGAAAACATACAGTTAGTATTATCGAGTACCTTGCTTCTTCATCAGTAAATGCTGATGACGTTCAAAGGTCATGATTTCTTCACGGTTGGCTTCAACCGTTTGCGGCGTTAATGCACTCTGGCTTTCATCCAGTACATCCGCCTGTAAATTACGGGAAACCACCATCGCCATTTCATACATGGCCTCATAGGCTTCCAGCGGACGGCTGGCACCCGGTAAGCTCATAAAGAAGCTTAAGCCACGGAACGTCTGGTCGGCCATTTTAGCGGGTTCAAAAGTGCCGGGCTCATGGCTCTGTGAAACGGAGAACTGAATACAACCTTCACCGTCTTTTTCTTCAAAACGATGAAAGATATTTTTTTCGCCGTAGCGCAGGTCGCAGGAGTTAAACAGATAAATTAAGTCACTGCCCTTAAACCCTTCAGTGGTACGTGAAATTGCATGAATCACCAAAACCACCTCTGCCGGTGGGCGATGAGCCAGAATTTCTGCATTGCTGCCAGCAAAATTCACTGGCTGAGTGATGATTTGTACCGTCTCTGCCAGTGGCTCTGGCATTTCATCCTGAACTAATGCTTCGGCTGCGGCTTCTTCAACTGTGTTTTGTGTTTCCACATCATCCAGCAGCTCTTCATGCTCAGCAGACATTGACAGCTCAGTTTGCTCTGGCACTGATTCAGTTGACTCATTCGCAGTCAGAACTTCTTCAACTTCCTCTTCAGCCTGAAGCGTTTCAGCACTTGTTGATGCCGTTTCAACCACAACACTGGTTTCTTCACCCAGCTCTTCAACGTCCAGTAATACCGGTACCTGTTCATCCAGATTCACGGGAGCAGGCTCTTCGACGGCCTCAATAGGCTCATCGGCTGCAATGACAGTTTCTTTCAGCTGGCCCGAATGATCACCTGATTCAGAAACAACATCACTCAGATCGTTAGTAACCGACTCATCAACACTCAAGATACCTTCAGGTTCAGGCGTGGAAGCCAGTTCATCACCTTCCAGAGCAGAAAATACCGGCAGTTCAATATCGTCTGCGGTGTCGTTTTCCAGCGTCGTGGTGATATTTTCAAAGGAATCAGAGTCAGCAAAAGCAGGCTCGGTAACGGCTGCCTGCTCTTCAGTTACTTGCGAAGCTTTTGAGACAGACTCGTCTGCAATCGAAACAAGCTCGTCTGCAATCGGAGCTTCGTTGGTCGCAGGCGTTTCGCCAACAACACGAACCTCGCCAGGAAGCTCCGGGTTATAGCCCTCTTCAGGGAACTTAAAATCATGCGAGACATCCAATCTCAAGGCTTCAGCGCGTGCACGACGCATACGACGAAAACCATCAATCAGGATTGCGATCATCACCACTAATCCAATCAGGATCATTACGGTGCGCCAGCTCCATTCCATAATTGCCTCTAACTTTTTCAATGACACAAAAATTAATAACTCAATCCCCCTGCGAACTCCGATTTACTTGCAGGGCAGATTAACGGATAAGTGTGTCATAAGCCTGAGACTGATGACAGACCCCACCCGGATATTCTGCTACTTTTCTTAGCGAATTTTACAGTTTTTGAGTCAAATGACTGACACGTCAATTATTGGTCAATCATTTCCGCCGCTTCTTCGACATCAACAGACACTAATCGCGATACACCGGGCTCATGCATGGTTACCCCCATCAGCTGCGATGCTTTTTCCATAGCAATCTTATTGTGGGTGATATAGATGAACTGCACCTTTTCTGACATGGCTTTAACCAAACGCGCATAACGGCCAACGTTGGCGTCATCCAGAGGTGCATCCACTTCATCCAACATACAGAACGGGGCCGGGTTCAGCTGGAAGATCGAGAAGACCAATGCAATCGCCGTTAACGCCTTTTCGCCACCAGAGAGCAAATGAATGGTGCTGTTTTTCTTGCCCGGTGGCCGCGCCATAATCGCTACACCGGTATCGAGCAAGTCATCGCCGGTCAGCTCCAGTGAAGCATGACCACCACCAAAGACTTTCGGGAACAGTTCGGCCAGACCAGCATTCATCTTGTCGAAGGTTTCTTTGAAGCGGGTGCGGGTTTCACGGTCAATTTTGTGAATGGCGCCTTCTAAGGTCGATAGCGCCTTCTCCAGGTCGGCATGTTGTGCATCCAGATATACTTTGCGTTCTGACTGAGTTTTGTATTCCTCGATCGCAGCCAGGTTAATCGCACCCAAACGCTGAATGCGCTCCGCCAGTTTTTGCAGCTCTTGTTGCCAGATATCGGGGTCAGCCTCTTCCGGCATGGTCTCCAATACCTGTTCCAGGCTGAGTTTGGCTTCCTGAAGCTGTTCCACCAACGCCTGACGGCGAATATCCAGCGCCTGACATTCCATCCGTACTTTTTCCAGCTCATTACGGACTTCCAGCGCTTTCTTCTCGGCGTCAGCGCGTTTCTGCTCCAACTGACGTAACTGAGTGTCGACACTTTCGAGCGCATGACGTGCAGCCTGCATCACTTGTTCGGCACTGAGCTTCTGTTCCAGTAACTCTTCCAGCTGAGCTTTTAACTCTTCTAAATCGAGGGAGTGGTCACGCTGCTGATTCGCGGCAATCTGGTCACGGCGTTCACGTAAACGCTGCATTTGTGCCGCCAAGCGCTCAATCGCCTGATTCAGCCCCTGCTCTTTGCTGGATAAGCCCTGAACCTGCAGTTGCAATTGATGGCTGCGATCTTTGTTTTGTCCGGCGGCCATACGCGCCTGATCCAGCGCCAGTTGCACCTGAGTTTTTTCTGCCAGTAACCGCTCACGCTGACCACTGTCTTCATCAATGGCCGACATCGCTTCCTGCCATTGCAGGCGTACTTCTTCCAGGCTTTCGCGCTCCAGCTCCTGAGATTCACGGGTTTCAGCAATATCCTGATCCAGCTTGTCACTGCGTAACGCAAACTGTTCGGCACGGGCCTGCTTACCGGATAACTGCGACTTCAGGTGAATTAACTGCTGGCTGGCCTGCTGCAATTCCCGTTGTGCCACTTCGCGCTGCTGCTCGGTACTGCGCAGTTTCAGTTGATCAGCCTCCAGATCCACTTCCCATTCTTCGACCTGAATATCCAGCTCTTCAATTTGTTCTTCTAAGGTCTCCAGCTCTTGCTGGCGCGCCAGCACACCGCCTTCACCATCGGCGGTCTTCGCAACCCGCAACCATTGCTTGCCCAGCCAGATACCTTCAGGGGTAATGACCGACTCATCGCCACTCAGTTGTGAACGCATGGCCAGCGCCTGGGGTAAATCGTTGGCGATTTTTACCCGAGCCAGAAAACCAGAGACATCCTGTTCACTACGCACTTTGCTTAACAGGGAATTTGCTTCAACGGCCTCTTGTCCTTGCCCAATGGCGTGCTGCCCCTGTTCAATCGCATGCTGCCCCTGCTCAACAGCGTGTTGCCAAAGCGCTAACTGACCTTCTTTTAAATTACCTAACCAGTGCTGCGTTGGATCAAGGTCATCAATCACCACTGCTTGTAAATAATCGCCCAGCACGGTTTCGACCGCGCGTTCCCAACCTTCATCCACATGCAGTTGTTCCGCCAGCCGTGGTTTACGAGACAGCTGATGGCTTTCCAGCCAATGACTGACCGCCTCGGAACCTTCGCCCAGAGCGGCTTTTTGTAAGGCATCCAACGTGGCTTTACGATTAATAAAATGCTGCAGCTGATTTTTGCCATCTTCTAGCTGGCGGCGGCGGGCATCGAGCTGTTCACGGTTTTGCTGCACCTGTTGCTGTAATTCATCAACCCGCTCCTGCAAACCTTCAGAGGCCATTTCCTGTTCTGAAACTTCTTCTTGCAGCAGCTGAATTTCTTCTAATTCCGGGTTTTCCGCCAGTTCACGCTTCTCATCCTGCAGGCGGCTAATCTGTTGTTGCAAACGCGACAGCTGCTGCTCAATATTTTGCATGCGTGTTTGCGCAACTTCGGCCTGGCGGGTTGGTTCAGACGCTCGTTGGGTAAACTGCTCCCATTGTTCTTGCCAGCCCTGTTGTTTTTCTTCCGCCACGGCTAATGCTTCTGTCGACTCTTCTTCACCGGCCAACAACATTTCCAGCTCAGGTTCGAGCATCAGCTTTTCTTCAACAATGCCTTCCAATTGCAGCTGATCGTCTTCCAACGAGCGCTGGGTATCGAGAATGGACTTTTCAACCTCAGCCATTTCCTGGTCGAGTTGTAATGCCATTTGCGCCTGATGTTCAACCTTCTGCTCCTGACGGGCAATCTGAGAGCCAATTTCGTAGAACTTTGCCTGTGCCGTGGCAAATTCGTCACTTTTGTCGGTGTGCTCTAAGCGCAAGGCTTCGATATCGGCATCGGCTGAGCGTTGCTCTGCCGTATGGGCTTCAAACTGCACCTGATGCTGGGCAATTTGCTGCTCACGCTGGCGGTAATCGTTATCCAGAATCTGCCATTTAAGCGCCTGTAGCTGAGCTTTTTTCTCGCGCTCCTGAGCCTTATATTCCTTGTACTTTTCAGCCGCATCGGCCTGGCGTTTCAGGTGCGATAACTGACGCTCCAGCTCTTCACGAATATCCTGCAAGCGCTCCAGATTTTCATTGGTACGGCGCATGCGGTTTTCGGTTTCACGACGGCGCTCTTTGTACTTGGAAATACCGGCCGCTTCTTCCACATACACCCGCAGCTCTTCGGGCTTGGCTTCAATCAAACGCGAGATCATGCCCTGCTCGATAATGGCGTAAGAACGCGGGCCTAAACCGGTGCCGAGGAAAATATCGGTAATGTCTTTTTTACGGCACTTAGTGCCATTGAGGTAATAACTGGATTGTCCATCACGGGTCACCTGACGGCGCAGGCTGATTTCGCTGTAGGCAGCGTATTCACCACGCAAGGTGCCATCGGAGTTATCAAAGATCAGATCAACACTGGCTTTACCGACGGGCTTACGTTCAGCCGAGCCGTTAAAGATCACATCGGTCATGGCATCGCCACGCAGGTACTTGGCTGAGCTTTCGCCCATCACCCAACGCACCGCGTCAATGGTATTGGATTTACCACAACCGTTCGGCCCAACAATGCCCGTCATATTGGTATTAAACGGCACGGTTGTTGGGTCAACAAAGGATTTAAAGCCAGCCAGCTTGATCGCTTTTAAGCGCATAAGACGTGATCTTTCCTGTGATTCAGTCGGAGTCAAAGGCGGCAGTTTATCACTGCAAACCGGCAGCAACAAAACCAGCAGTAACGAAACCAGCAATAACAAAAAGAGGCACCGAAGTGCCTCTGATCGTTTAAAGCATCACAATGGACGCTTGAGTGGTTAAACCTCTCCCGAGGCACGCTTACGTGTGTGATCAGCCAGTTGCTGAATTTCTTCAACCGTCGTGTTGAGTGCATCCATTACTGCAGTATTAAGTGCTGACTCAATCATTACCGATAAGCCATCAAAATCCTTATCACTCACTTCAGCTGAAATTCTGGCACCAACTTCTTCACGAAATTGCTTCACAATTCGGTCAGCGTGAGGTTTATGTGGACGATCATGCATAGTGTTTACCTCTTAGCCTTTAACATCTTACTAGTCATTAACAACTTAGTGTGTTCTTAACAATCCATCGCCTGAGTCGCTGGCTGAATGATCAGCGGATCCGGAGTCAGATCATGCTCAGTTGACTTATTGGTGTAGTCAAGGCGGTTCAATACTTCACGCATGGTGTTCAAACGAGCACGTTTTTTATCGTCGGAACGAACCACAGTCCATGGTGCATCCATGTGATTGGAGTAATAGAACATCGCTTCTTTGGCTTCGGTGTAATCATCCCACTTATCCAGAGACGCAAGGTCAATCGGGCTCAGTTTCCACTGTTTCAGTGGATCAACCTGACGCTTCTGGAAACGACGCAGCTGCTCATGGCGGCTGACTGAGAACCAGAATTTGAACAGGTGAACACCTGAGCGAACAAACATGCGCTCCAGTTCAGGAACCTCACGCATAAACTCCAGATATTCTGAGTTTTTACAAAAGCCCATCACACGCTCTACACCAGCACGGTTGTACCAGGAACGGTCCAACAGAACAATTTCACCTTCTGCTGGTAAATGCTGAATGTAGCGTTGGAAATACCATTGGGTTTTTTCGATGTCACTCGGTTTTTCCAGTGCCACAACACGCGCACCCCGAGGATTCAGGTGTTCCATAAAGCGTTTGATGGCACCACCCTTACCGGCCGCATCACGACCTTCAAAAAGAATCACCACCTTCTGACCGGTTTCTTTCACCCAACCTTGCATTTTCAGCAGCTCAATCTGTAACTGCTTCTTTTCCTTTTCATATTGAGAACGAGAGATGCGCTCACCGTAAGGCAGGTGTGGCGTTTTTTCGATTTCCGTATCCGGAACAATTAACGGCGGATGTTCGATGATTTCAGACATATTCCCTCCTTTTTTTCGTTGATGAGCATACATTAATATATTGCTCAAAAATGGCCTTGATGCACGTCAGTATTCGATGCTCAGAGCATTATTGTTCAACACTTAAAAAGCGGTTTCGTCCTTGTTTTTTAGCCTGATAAAGGTAGGTATCGAGGAAGTCCAGCACCTGCGCTAGTTTAAGCTCCTGGTGCGGCCTTGGGGTAATGGAAATATAACTGCCGGAGGCGGTTAGCGGTACAATTTTACCCAGATCATTTTCAACCCGCATACCACGAATTGCTTGTTGCACACGCTCGACGACTTTAGACAACTGATCAGGCTGACAGCCTGGCAGAATCAGTGCAAATTCCTCGCCGCCTAACCGACCAATATGATCCGTCGGACGCATCACACCCTTCATGGTTTTACACAACTGCTTTAAAACCCGATCACCAGTACCATGACCATGTACATCATTCACTTTTTTAAAGTGATCAATATCCAGCAGAATCATGGCAAACACATGATACTGACGTTGGCCACGCGACCATTCACGGTCATAAGCACGTTCAAAACCGCGACGGTTTTCAGCGCCGGTCAATGGATCCGTTAATGCCAGCCGAGCCTGTTCCTCCGATTGTTTCACCATCACCAGACAAGCGGCGGTAACCGCAGCCAGGTGCTGCATAAAGTCCGTTGCCATGCCTTGCTGAAAGCGTTCAGGATTACTGGAATACAAGCGCAACTGGCCCAAATACACCTCATTGCGAACCAGAGGTAACGCCAGGCCGCTTTTCCATGGCGGTGGCGGTGTCACCGCCTGGGCTTCAATCCGGGGAATACGACCCTGAAACTCGAGTTGATTGAGCAGCACCCCTTGCTCGATATCCAGTGACTGCAACATCGCGGCCTTCAGATCACCGTCAGGATCACAGACCTTCAACGTCGCAGCATCCAGATCAAACTGACTGGGCAGACCATCTAATAACAGAGTCAGGAAATCCAGCCAGGTCTGGCAAGATAATAGTTGTAGTTCAAAAGCCTGAAGGCGTCGTAGCAGCGCTTCATTGCGCCTGGCATTTTCAAGCAGCTCCGTAAGTTCCACTCAGGTACAGCTCCATTGATCGTTGTCATCAGTATAGTTGGTTGTTTCAATTTCACCTGCCAATCCATGAAATTAGCGGATAATTTTGCGTTTCTTTGCTAGACTGCCGCGCTTTTCCAACATCCCTAATTCACTGCATCCTGTAATTCAATGACGCAATCTGTACTGTTTTTTGACTCAGGCGTTGGCGGCCTGAGTGTACTGCAACAAGTGCGCCTGCATTCGCAACCGCTTAATTTGCGTTATGTCATGGATGATGCCGCGTTTCCTTATGGCACCAAATCGGATGATGAACTGGCTCACCGCGTACTTCAGGTGTGCCTCAACGCCGTAAATCAACTAGCCCCCGATGTACTGGTTATTGCCTGTAACACCGCCAGCACACTGACGCTGCCAGCATTACGTCAAATATTAGACATCCCGGTAGTGGGTGTTGTACCGGCGATCAAACCCGCAGCAAAACTGGCACAGCAAGGCCACATTGGTTTATTGGCGACACCGGCAACCGTCGAACGCCTTTATATTAATGACTTAATTCAGGACTTTGCCGAGCACTGTAAAGTAGACCGTTTTGGCAGCAGTGAATTGGTTTATTGGGCGGAAGATTTTTTACTGAATGGCGACCCAGTTACTGGTTTAAAAGACCACCTGCAACCCTGGTTTGACCAGTTTCCACAAATGTCTCACGTGGTTTTAGGCTGCACTCACTTTCCATTATTAAAGCCACAATTACATCAGCACTGGCCGCACATTCACTGGATTGATTCAGGGGAAGCCATCGCCCGCAGAGTCGCGGTGGTTTTAGAACAAGAGCAAGGGCAACTCAGCACGACGCAGTGCAACTCCGGGCCGCCGGGTTCAATAAGCTTGCATTGGACCTCAGAGCAGAAACAACAAATAGCCGCCCAGCAATTTTTACAACAACTGGGCGATCTGACTGAGGCCTCTCAGCTCCACCTGGCAGAAATCGACAGACTTAGTCCTGATGCCAGCCGTGGAGCTGATAACAACCCCGAGCCAGGTAGCGAATAAAATCTTATACACAAACCAAAACTTGTATAAGTTTTAATTAATTGAGTAAAATACTCAGGCTTTAATTTAACCGACCACATTTAACCAACTACGATTTACAAATTACGGAATTGTCATGTCAAACCTTGACCAACACTACAAGCAAATCCTGGCCGAGCTGGGTGAAGATGTCGACCGTGAAGGTCTGCTCGACACCCCGAAACGTGCAGCCAAAGCCATGCAATTTCTGACCAGTGGCTACACCACCAGTATCGATGAAGTGGTGAATGGTGCCGTATTCAGTAGTGACAATGACGAAATGGTGGTTGTGGAAGGCATCGAGTTCTATTCCATGTGTGAGCACCACATGCTGCCATTTCTGGGTAAATGCCACATTGGCTATCTGCCCAACGGCAAGGTGTTAGGCCTGTCGAAATTTGCCCGTATTGTTGATGTATTTGGTCGTCGCTTCCAGATTCAGGAAAACATGACCAAACAGATTGCTGATGCCGTGACCGAAGTCACCGGGTGCCGTGGTGTGGGAGTAATCATTGAAGCCAAACACATGTGTATGATGATGCGTGGCGTGCAGAAGCAGAATTCCATGATGCGTACATCGGTCATGCAAGGTGCATTTCGTGATAATCAGGCAACCCGCAACGAGTTTATGCGCCTGGTTGGTCTGTAACTGATTGGCCCGTAAATGGACTCTGATATCATCACGGTAACCTAAAGCATTTTCAGGAAGCCGTGATGATGACTCCAGACTGGCTATCAGTCGCTCTTCTTCTTTTCTACTTATCAGGCATTGTGTTTGCTGCTGATGCCATCTGGCAAGGCAGAACCGTACAAGGCACCATTGCCTGGACCCTGACTCTGCTCTTTATGCCGTTTATCGGCATCCCGCTGTACGCATTATTTGGTACCCGAAAATTTCATGGTTATCGCCAGGCGCGTCGTCATGGGGATAAAAAGCTGAACGCCCTCGGGCAACAAATCCGCAACAATCTACAACCCTTTTCATCGCCTGCGGATTCTTTCACTCGTCCGTTTTACCACTTCTTTCGCCTTCCAATGACGGCTAACAATCAGTGTCAGCTGCTGATTGATGGAACAAACACCTTCCAAAGCATGCACCAAGCCATTGCTGCGGCAACACACTCCATCTGCGTGCAATTTTATATTGTTCGTGATGATGCCACGGCACAAGCAATGGCTGAGCTATTAATCGAACGCGCTCAAGCCGGGGTCAGGGTGTATTTTTTATACGATGAAATAGGCAGCCACCAGCTCAGCCGGCGGTTTATTCAACAACTGAAGCAAGGCGGCATCCGGGTCAGTCGTTTTAATTCCTGGCAAGTGCGCCACCGCTTACAAATTAACTTTCGTAACCACCGAAAGTTATTACTGATTGATGGCGAGCACGCCTTTGTAGGAGGGCTTAACCTGGCCAACGAATATCAGAGTCATGGTTGGCGTGATACCCATGTCAGAATATCCGGCCCGGCCGCTCTGCCGTTCCAGCTTTCATTTTGCGAAGACTGGTATTGGGCAACACAATATCTTCCACAACTGCAGTGGCAGGCCCGGATTGCCTCTGCCCAAATACCGACATCAGCATCAGGACAAGTACAACCGCAAACCAGCGATGCTTGTGAAGTCATGTGTATTAACAGTGGCCCGGCGGACATTCAGGAAAGTGCGAGTTTATCCTTTACTCATATGATCCATCAGGCACAAAAACGCGTCTGGATTGCAACTCCGTATTTTATCCCGGATGTGCCGACAGTCACCGCCTTACGCCTGGCAGCTGCAAGAGGATTGGATATCCGCATAATTGTGCCGCAAAAAACGGACCGCTGGTTTGTTAAACATGCGATGCAGAATTATGTTGATGAACTGCTAAAAAGTGGCATTCGTTTTTATCAGTATCAAACGGGATTTATGCATCAAAAGGTACTATTGATCGATCAGCAATGGAGCTGTATTGGCAGTGCTAACTTTGATAACCGTTCCTTGCGCATTAATTTTGAAGCCAATGCGTTGATCAGAGATATTCGTTTTGCCAAACAAGTGGAAAACATGCTTAAAGAAGATTTCAAGCAAACCATCGAAGCAAAACCAGAAAAAAGTATTAGTCAGCGACTGTTAAATAAATTATTACGCCTTACCGCACCGCTGCTTTGATTCCTGAATAAAAAGCAAAAGAAAACCCCGGCTTATAAAATAAACCGGGGTTTTCTTTGAGCGGTTAATCGGTTCAGATCAGAACTTCATACCAGCTCCAACCATGAATACCAGCGGGTCGATTTCTACGTCAACGCCGTCAGCAGGGCCACCGTTAATCTCGGTATCAATATCCAGCTTCCATACAGCAACATTCGCCAGGAAACGTTCGTCGATATCGTAGTTCACACCCGCTGAGTAAGACAGACCCCAGCTCTTTTCCAGATGTGGAGCAGCACCATCTTCTTCAAAGAAGAACGTGTGGTTTACACCTAAACCAACGTATGGCTGGATTTTAGACGCAGGATCCAGCAAGTAGTACTGAGCTGAAACGGTTGGTGGCAGATGCTTGGTTTCAGCAATTTTGTTACCGCTTACGGTTACATCATGGCGAAATGGTGTCGCAGCCAGTACTTCAACACCTACTTTTGGAGTTACCATGTAAGTCAGTGTCAGACCCAGTTGAGTATCGTCACTCACTTGACCATCAGTAGTAATACCAAGGCCCGCAAGGTCTTTCTGATCGATGTTATCTTCTTTCGGGTTTACGTTAATAACGCCCGCTTTAACAACAATATCACCAGCTTCATAAGCCAGAGCAGGCATAGCAGAAATAGCAACAGCGCTAGCTAACAGGGTTTTCAACAGTTTCATTAAGCACTCCTTAATTATGTGCGTCATAAAAGATGTGCTCAGATTAACGACTTGTTGCTGCACCATTTTGATACAAATCAAGAAAAAACAGTGCATTGTTTCATAACCAAGGGTTTTATGGTGTCAGATCAACAAAAACGGGCTTTTTTCTTTCAAATGACTTTCTGGCACATTTTTTTACAGATAACCCATATTTTGCTTAAAAAAAACACGAATTCTGCGTAATTTAAGTACACTGAAAGCTATAGTAAGAAAATCGTACATCATGAGGATGTGAATTTGACGTCAGGTCAACACCAAGACCCCCCTGTTAAGCGCCGCCATGTTGGCCTGAAGCTGCTGTCTTACCTGCTAGGGTTTAGCTTTATTGTCACACTGATTACCTTTGGTGCCATTTTGCTGAGTGATTATTACCGTGGCATCAATGAATATGGCAACAGTATCTCGCAAATTCGCTCAGGCTATCAGCAGAGTATCAGTTACAGCCTGTGGAACTTTGATACCCGCCAGATTAACTCGCAGCTTGAGGGCATTCTGAATTTCCCCGGAGTCGTCTACGTCTATATTGAATCAGAAGGAAGCCTTGCGCACAGTGCCGGAAATGTTCTGGCCAGCAGCGATGAGCGCCATTCATTTCCGCTATCCTATCAAAGTACCGGCAACATCTATGAGCTGGGAGAGCTGTATATTGATATTGATTACACTGGCTTATATCAGGAGTTGATGGATAAGACCTTTGAAATTTTAATTACTCAGTTTCTTAAAACCTTTTCTGTTTCTGTCTTTGTACTGTTTATCGTCCGCTTATTAATCACCCGACGTCTCAAGGTGATGTCTGACTGGGCAGATTCTTTTTCTTTAAACAAACTCGACCAGCCGCTCAACCTGAGGCTTCACCAGAATGAACATGATGAACTTGACCTGGTTGCTGATGCCATCAATGAAATGCGGGAGAAGCTGAAGCAGGATGTAGTTGAACGACAACAAGCTCAGACTCTGCTGGAAGACACCAAAGAGCGTCTGGCACTGGCTATTGATAACGCCGCTTTAGGGTTTTGCCAATACCATAGCCATAATGATCGAGTGGTTTGCAACCATCACTTTGCCAAGCTAATGGGTTCCACACAGTCCGAACTGGAACAACTGTCGCACCCAATGGAACATTTGCGGGATCTGGTCAGTGGCGAGATGGCTGCCGAACAAAGAGAACGCTTTAACCAGCTACTCTATGGCCGTATTAACCGACTTCAGGCGTGCCTTAATCTCACGGATTTTTCCGGCCAGGATAAATGGGTTGATACCACCATTCAGGTCACTCGGTTTGAAGAGAATCTACCCGCCGAAATTCTGATTTGTGTCGTTGATAAAACCAAAGAACAACAAGCCAGTCGCCAGGCACAGGAGTTGACTCTGTCGTTGGAAAATAAAGTCGCCAAACGCACAGAAGAACTTTACGAAGAGCAACAGCGTACCAAGGTCAATATTCAGAAGTTATCGCAACAATTAGAAAGACAGCAAAAGAATCAAAGTAACTGCCTTCAGAATCCGTTCAATCAGCTACTGTTGCAATACATGAACCAGGGAAATGCTGAGCTGTTAACGCTGACTCAGGCTTACCTGGATATTGCATTAAATGGCCAACAAGACACCTTAGACCTGAGCCAAAGTATCAAGCACTGGATGACTAACAAACTACCATTGGATTCTATCGAGGTCGATCAGGATCTGCCTCTGTCACTGATCCTGGAAGAAAATGAGCGCCTGATTTATTTTTTACTCGACAATATCATTCTCAAAGATCCGGTATTCCCAACATGCGAGCGTATTGGGCTGAAGCTATCGCTGCTGGGCAATTATGCCAGCATCCATATTTCAATGGCGAACCACCAACCTCTTGACTCTCAACCATCTGCTCCACCTGCTGCAACACATCTGTACGAATACATCATTGGTAATCAAATGCAGGGAGAGTTCAAACGCAAGCTGACGGATAATCAGCTCACGATTGAATTCAGCTTTGCCCTGATCCGCGAAACCTAAGGTTTCAGGCGCTCAAGGGCTAAGGCAGATCATGGGTTGAGACGCCGCTTAGACCAGCTTCCGCCTTGCAGCTGATATTCAACGCGGTCATGTAAACGGTGCGCGCCACCCTGCCAGAATTCCATTCTCTCAGGCTTCACACGGTAGCCGCCCCAATAATCTGGCAATGGAACATCCTGACCTTCAAACTGCTGAGAAACTTCAGCAAACTTATCTTCCAGCTGTTGACGATTATCCAGTGGCCGACTCTGTGCGGAAGCCCATGCACCTAACTGACTCTCGCGCGGACGGGAATGAAAATAACGCTGCGCGTCTTCTCGCGAAATTTTTTCCACAGATCCCTGAATCTGAATCTGGCGTTCCATTTCAATCCAGAAAAAATGAAGGCTGGCCTGCGCATTGTCGCTTAGCTGCTGCCCTTTATTACTGTCAAAGTTGGTGAAAAAGACGAAGCCGTTATCGTCATAACCTTTCAGCAATAAAATACGTTGCCATGGACAACCGGTTTGATCGACCGTTGCTACCGTCATAATCGTAGGCTCTGGAGGAGTGGTCTCACGGTATTGTTCAAACCAGGCGTGAAACTGTAGTAACGGATGCTCAGCACAGGTTTGTTCGTCCAGTCGGCCCTGAGTATATTCTTTACGGATATCGGCAAGATTCAGCATATCGGATACCTAATTACATTCTTAAAACGATTGTCTCTTCTTTGCAGCTTATAAAAGATGACCTGCAACAAATAATAACGCATACACCAGACAAAAGGCGGCGGTTTGCGCCAGTAGCTGGTTGAGCTTCGCGCCATCATTATGGAAAACACGCCAGCAAAGCCCCAATGCTAATATCAATGCCAGCCACCCCAATACTGTTTCAGTAATCAGCCAGGATGACGGAGCCAGCAGCATCAGGCTGTAGATCCCTCGGGCGTAGGTAGGACCTACTAATATGACCAACGTGGTTTTATCCGCTTTTTCATCAGATACCCGATCCCTCAGGTTATTGACTAACATAATGGCCGCCGTTAAAAAGCCCATCATAACGCCTATCCGCCAGGCCTGTGGTGAAACATCAAATGTGTGTAAATAATAACCACCACAAACCGCCAATAAACCAAAAAATAAAAAAACGGTTATTTCGCCAAGAGCATTGGATGATAAAGGCCACGGGCCAGCACTGTACGCTAACGCAGCGATCACACTGGCGATGCCAAAGAGCAGGAACAACCAGCCACCGTGCAACACCAAAACCGCACCGGATATCACAGCAACCAACAAAACCCATAACACAGCCCGCATCAGCTGCTGTGGAGTTAACCAACCTTGATGCGCTGCACGGCGCGGTCCTAAACGATCTGAAGAATCAACGCCTCGTTTAAAATCGAAAACATCATTGGCCAGATTAACGGCTATTTGCAGACACACAGCACAGATCAGGATGCAGGCAAAGATGGCCTTATCGAAGGACCCAGAAGAATGGCAATAAGCCAGAAACTGGCCTGTCAGAACAGGAGCAATGACAGCAGGCAGTGTTTTTGGGCGAATGGCCAACCACCAGGCCACCCAAGGCGCAACATTTGTTGTCATCTGCGCGCCTGCTCCTGAACTGTACACTCTCTTTTGTTATCATGCCGCCACATACTGTTCACTCTGGTTTTGTTATGTCTGAAAAACACTTCCCAACCGCACCGCTGTCGCGTCGCCTGGCTGCGCTGGTGTACGATGGCTTGATCCTGATTGCGCTGTACATTATGGCGGGCTTTGCAGTAGTTGGCGTGATTAAAGCTGTTAATGATGGAGAATTCCCGGGGACTTTGCCAGCAGCGATCAACCTGTCTTTGATGTTTATCATCGCCTTTTTTTATTACAGTGATTCATGGCGGCGCCGTAATGGACAAACGGTGGGAATGAAAGCCTGGGGCATTCGTTTGATCAATGAAAATGAAGGGCCCGTACAACTCAGCCAGTGCATGCTTCGGGTTGGCATCGGCTTTTTCTCATTGGCTGTCTTTGGGTTGGGCTTTTTCTGGATGTTATTCGATAAACGTCAACGCAACTGGCATGACATTGCATCAGTGACCCGGGTTATTTATATCCCGAAAGAAATGCGTCAATCGTGAAATAAGACAGGCCGTTACGACAACGGCCTGATTCGACAAACAGCGGTTATTCGTCGTCCCAATCGCCATCGGTGCTGTCATCGGCTATTTCTGTCACGATCAGCTCACCACATTCCTTACATTTTCCCTCAATATAAATCACCTCATCCAGCTCATATTCCTGAGGTTCGGTCATCCCCAGGTCCGCTTTCATACAGGCGTTACACCAGGTCTGTGTTAAAAAGTCGTTTTGATCATCTTCTGTACGTGCAAAGAAATCACGCTCAACCCGGGACATAGTAAAACCCCTCTCCTGTTATCAGTATTATCACTTAAAAAGTTTACTGCTGGTTATTTTTAAACCGTGCAAAATGTAAAGGGTATTCTAATCTTAATCCCGATGTATGGACACCAGCGTGAGCAATAACCGGGAAAAACCATGAAAGTTAAGCATCAGATTATCACAACCGTCACCTTAACCGCGGTTATCGCCGTATTAGCCTCTATTTTTATCAGCTATCAGATTGCAGAAAGCTCCGCCAGAGACAATGCCTACACGCAAATTGAGCAAAGTCTGATCAGCAAGCGAGATCTGACCCGGAAAAGTATTGAACGCTACCTTCACACCATTGAGGCTCAGTTAATAACCATGGCTTCCAGCCCGTTGATACAGGAAGCCAGTACACAAATGACAGAAGCGTTTCATGATTACCCTGATCAGGTAAATTCAGTGAACGACTCTGAATTACAACAGTTTTATCAGACCTTTGACCGCCGTTACCAGCAACTCAATCAAAATCAATCGTCACAGCCACAAAACCTTTATCGCCAGCTGGATCATCACGGACGGCTCTTACAAACACATTATATCAGCCAGAATCCACACCCTCTGGGAGAAAAAAACGCACTGAACCAGAAGAATAACAACACCCGATATGATCAATGGCACAGCAATTTACATCCATATCTGAATGATTTTTTACAACAATTTGGCTACTACGATATTTTTCTGGTGGAGCCGGAAAGCGGTCATATTATTTATTCTGTGTTTAAAGAATTAGACTTCGCTACTTCATTAAAGCATGGTCCTTATGCAAGCAGCGGTATCGCAGAGGCCTTTAATAAGGCGCTTTCGCTATCGCCCGGACAAGCCGCTTTTGTTGATTTTAAGCACTATATCCCGTCGTACAACGCACCCGCTTCGTTTATATCAGCCCCGGTCTACAATAATGGCAACCTGTCGGGTGTACTGATCTATCAAATGCCCATTGATGAAATAAACAACATCATGACCAATAACCAAAAATGGCAGGAAATGGGCTTTGGCAAATCAGGAGAGAGTTATCTGGTTGGCAGTGATAAAACCTTACGCAGCCAAAGTCGTTTTCTGGTTGAAGATAAAACCGGCTACCTGGATGCCTTAAGAAAATCAGGCTTAAACGAAAATATCATCAAAGAAATTGAGCTTCGCGACAGCGCCATTGGTATCCAGCCGATTAACAGCGATGCCAGCCAACAAGCATTATCAGGTGCAAGCGCCGTTAAAACCATTCGCGACTACCGCAATATTGAAGTGTTATCAGCGTTTACCAGCATCAACTTTTTGGGAAGTCGCTGGGCACTGCTCACTGAAATTGATAGCGAAGAAGCCTATGCTGGCGTCCATGAAATGCAGAGCAAACTAATCAACAGTTCTCTGCTGACAGCGGTGATATTACTGAGCATTGTTATGGTTGTTAGTTTTTGGGTGAGCACACGATTAACCGCTCCGATTGATCTGTTTATTAAAAAAATCCGTAATATCGCCAACAATAACGACTTGAATGCCCGGTTCCGTGACAGTGGCAATGATGAATTTGCCGAACTAGGGAAAGCGCTCAATCAGTTATTTGATCAGCTGAGTAGCTTCTTTCAGAGTATGAAAGATACCGCAACAACCCTGAGTCGGAATTCAACACTGCTCAAGGAAACAACGACACAAACCGCCGATAAAGTGCACCGCCAGAATGAAGAAGTGAATTCGGCAGCAACCGCTACCACAGAGGTCAGCGCTTCGGTATCAGAGGTCGCTGGTCATGCGGAGTTAGCCTCAGAAAGCATGCGAAACACTCGTCAGAAAGTGAAAGATAGCCAACTGAAATCGACTGATGCAAAAGAAACGATTCACCAGCTTAGCAAAACAATGAACCGCACTATCGAGGATATGCAACAGCTGGAGCACGAAAGCGAAAGCATTGGTGCAGTGCTCGATGTTATTCAACAAATTGCAGAACAGACCAACCTGCTGGCTTTAAATGCAGCGATTGAAGCAGCACGAGCCGGAGAGCAAGGACGAGGGTTTGCCGTTGTTGCCGATGAAGTGCGCACCTTAGCCAGCCGCACAGCACAAAGCACCGAAGAAATTCGCGACAAAATTCAATCGTTACAAACACAGGTGGGTGCCGTTCAGAGCTCGATGCAAACCTCTCATCAGGAAACAGAAAACAGCATGGACACAGTCGAGCAAACCGCTCAACAAATGGACGAGGTTTCAATGATGATTGATCAGGCTGAAGAAATGAGTGCACAAATAGCCACCGCCGCTGAAGAACAAAGTGCAGTAACCAGCGAAATTGATAAAAACGTGACACACGTTAAAGATTTATCCGATGGTATTCTTGAGGCCGCTTCGCATATTCAACAAGCCAGTGGTGAATTGGATGACGTTACAGTTGCGATTAATCAGAAGATTTCCCAGTTCAGATTTTAACACAAGAATCATTTAGAAATGATTCTTATTTAAGTTATAATCCGGCAGCTTTTCCTCTCAGTTGTCGGATTACGTATGAAACCATTTTCTTCCTTCCCTTCTTTTCAGAATCTTGCCAGCACCGGATTCATTGTCACCGCATTGGCATTCTCTTCAGCGAGCGTTGCTGAAACATACGACCACTTCTGGTCTGTGGCCATTGCCGATACCAAAACAGACTTCGGTTCGGAAAGTAATGGCTTTGGTGGCAATAACGAACTGGCTCAAAATGCCAACCTGAAAAGACACACCCCAGAGGAAGGGAGTGAGACCAGTTACCTGATTCGTGCTGGACATTATTTCGACCATTACCGCGCCTATGTTCAATACCATCTCCGACCTTCAGGCGATACTGAATACGATGCTGATGGTAATTTAGAAGGTAATTTACACGACCTGTGGAGCTTCAGTGGCAATATCGACGTTACCACCAACCGTAACAAATTAGTCAGCGGCTTTGTTGGCGTTGGTATTGGTATTGCTGGGGTTTATTGGGAAGATCAGAATCGTAATGAGTTTGACGATCAAAGCCTGGCATTATCCGCACGTGTCGGATTTATGTTAAATCCCAGAGATAACTGGTTTGCCGAACTCGGTTTTCGTTTTGAAAAAACCAACCTTCAAGTCAATGCGTTGGATAATGCGGCAACGGAAGATGTGGATGAATCTATCGCTCTGCCACAGGTTGATTTAAAAAGTAACCATGGAGCCTACCTGGCTATTGGTATGAACTTTTAAGGCGTTATTTAACACACATTAGAGACTTCACTGCCTTAAATCACGGTGTGGGCTCTGAATATAGCGAAGCTGTTTCAGAGCCTCTTCAGTTTTAAGGTAAATCCGACTTTCTCAGCAATATCCTGAAACGCCTGCTGTAATGTCTGAGTATCCCCCGCGAGATAATAATGCTGTGAATCAGTTGCACAGTTTTTCAGCGCTGTGTTTTCACTGCCAAACTGAATAGCAAATACTTCAATAATTGGCGTTTGAGTCCGTAACTGCTGACACACCTGATTAAAAACACCCGAATCTGCATAACCTTCACCGTCCGTAAAAAGTACAATGACTTTTTTCACTTTTTCCAGCAAAGGTCTGCCCGGCACTTCCTGCCACTGTCCCTGCCACTGAGGTGCTAAGGTTCTCCAGGCCCAGGCCAGACCGTTATCAATTTCGGTGTAACCCGAGTCTACCAGCGCATTTAAACTGTTATTAATTGTTGTTTCATCATTAGATAAAGGTAATAAGCGTGATGAATTACAGTCACTGCTACCCTTGAATAAGGTATTACCACCGGTCGGTAAATCAAGAATATGTTGTGCTGCCTGATTATTTTCAAAGCGGTAGGCATGTACACAGTGGCCTCCACTGGTCCAGCCCGTCCGGGGGTTACCGATATTTACCTTATGATTGAATGGAACCAGACTGATATACACCTGCTCACTATCAATTTGCGAATCAAACAAGGTACTGACAAAGCTTTTGGCACTGTTTTTTAATACTCCCATACGGGATGCCATCGAGCCCGACACATCCAGAACCAGAGAAACTTCTAATCGCTCTCTCTCTTTTAATACCTGAACATCAGACTCTACCGCAATACGAGTCGCATTTCCCTGTAACGATTGCGAGAAGAAAAAGCGCGTTTCAAGCTCACCTCCCACGGTATAATTCCCTCCCCGGGTAGCCGGTGGGTTAACACTGATAGTGACACGCTGGCGCTGCTCAGGTGTAAAAAAGGCATTACGATAGGTATCCGCGATGGCCTGATAATCATTACTTTGCAAATTATCTCCGGCCAAACCAACCGCTAACGCCGTGGCTTCAATCGCCTGATCCAATTTAAGCTTTTCCTGAGCAACCAGAGCGGTATTCATTGAAAATGCCGTGATCGACAGCATGGCAAATAAGGCAACAAAAAAACTGATCGCCAGAATATGACCCTGCTGTTTTTTCCGGTTAAGTGAAATATTGATCGTCATGGTGCAAATGCCGAAGGAGAAACGGGATAATAGGAATTACGCTGAATATTGCCGAGACCAGAGGCAAAATTGCCAGCGGTAAAAGCAGCCAGTGGTAATGCCTGAGTCAGGTTGATGCATACACTCAGCATGGCAATATTACGGGGCTCCATACGATTACTGGTACCGACACCAAACTGACTGATATTCTGGATAGCAGGCTTGTCATAACAATTCGCCCCAGCCTGAGCCGTCATATTGCGTGAATTGATATCACTCAATATTGAAAACCGAACGCCCACATCCGAAACAGAACCGCCATAAACATCGGCATCAGTGAGTTCCCGTAATACCACAGCAGCTTCATCGCCGTTAAACCCCTGCCCTTTTGATTGCTCTAATACCACTAGTTTTAACAAACGATGGGCAGCATTATCCAGCTGATTCTGCCAATAAAGATACATACCAAAATGAAATACCAGCGCCAACACGACCGCCATCAGCGGTAATATAATCGCCAGTTCAATGGTGATATTACCCGCGGATTTTTGTTGAAAAAGACCGGTACTAATTGATTTCATTTTCGGTCTCCGCCAACCAGGTGATTGACGAGATCGTCAGAGTGCCATCCGGTAAAAAACGCTGAAACAACATAAAGTTTAACTCAGCTTCAGCACGGTAACGGGTAATCTGTCCGTTCGCGTTATTGAACCAGCTCAGCTGCTTTTCATAGACATTCACTTTATTAGCAGACACCAACACACCGGCTTGCGTTAACTGATCAGCTAGCCGGTCTTGCACGCCGTTTTCAGGGTTTAATGCTTCGACCCGAGCCGCGTGATGTAAATTGTAATTCAACCAGTGCTGAGTCCAGAAAAAGCGGGCTATTTCAATGGAAAACAGTAAAAATAATAAAAACACGGGTAACGCAAACGCCATTTCAATCACAATAATGCCGCGCGCTTTTTGTCTGTTCATAGCTTAGGCCCGGACTGATGCAGATGGCGATATGCCGACTGATTCTTGATCGCTTGATGCTCGCCATACAGTTCAAGATCAATCTTATACGCCTGATCGAACTCTCCCTGCATTGCAAACGCAATGGCGAGATTATGCTTCACCGCCGGGAAGGGATATACATTCGCCAGGTATTTCAGATCTTTAAACGCCTGCTGAACATTGCCCTGCAACAAACGCGAATAAGCCAGATTATTTTGCAATGGCCAGGAATCCGGATAACGACTGATGCCCTGGCGGTAATAATTTTGGGCATCGTCATGATTATCGGCGTAGTCCGCACAAATCCCAAGCCCCAAAAAAATATCCGCATCCTCAGCCTCTAAACCCAAAGCCTGTTTAAACGCAACCGTCGCACCATAACAATCACCGGCTTTTAGAGATAAACGTCCACTTTGCAGCCAGATGCGTGCGTCTTGTGGATACTCTTGGCGCAACTGCTGTAGCTCATTCAATTGCTGCTGAATCGATTGTGGAGAAAGCTCTGTGCCGTCTTGTCCTGTCGTCGTTTGTATACGCTGCAAACGCTGCTCAACGGATGGCTGAAATACCGAACAACCCGTCATCACAAGACTGAATAGCAACCAGACACTGGTCGATCTAAAAGACCTCAACATCACAAATTCCTCAGTGAACGAACCAACATCACCACAGAAGGTCCAGCAAGCATCACCACCAGTGGAATAAGTACAAATAACATCAGGGGCAAACTGATGGTGGCCGGTATTTTTCCAATCCGTTCTTCCACATGTAATAAATGCAAACGTCTGGATTCATGTGCCAGGTCTCGCAGTGCTTTGACTAACGGCGTTCCGTATTGATCGGCCTGAATTAATGCTGAAACCAAATGATCCAGCTCGGTTACCTGAGTTCGCTCAGATAACCCCCGCAATGCCTGATAACGTTCTTTACCCATTTGAATATCCGCATGGGTGTATAACATTTCGTCCGCCAGAATCGGCGACCATTCATGAATATCAAGGGCAACTTGCTGCAAAATGGCATCTATGTGTAAGCCACTCTCCGCACAAATCACCATCAGATCCACGGCATCAGGCACCGATGTACGAACCTGTTCTTTATTAAACCGTGCGCGTCGTTTTAACCACCATTCAGGCATTAAAGAGCCAAACAAAGCCGCCAGAGTCAGCTTGGCTAATAAACCCAAAGTAAACGGTCCACTGGCAAATACCCAAACCAACAGCGGTAATAACAGCAATGCCATCAGTTTAATGGCAACCAATACCAAAACAGCTTGTGGATGACGAAAACCGGCCTGATTTAATAAGGCACCTAATTCAAACCGATCTTTTTCGGTCACCGGCAACCAGTGCAGATAATCGGTTAACGAGATGACCGCATCGGATAATGGAGAGGAAGGTTGATAATATTCACAACGGCGACGAAAACGTTTTAACACCAATTCTTTTTGTTGTGCCCCTGCCGTTTGCAGTGAAATAAACAACAACACAATAACCACCAAACACAATGCCAGCAGAGCTAACAACAAACCCCATTGCGATAGAGAAAAACCAGCAACGCCTTCAAGCCATTGGAATCGGGTAATGATTTCATTCATCAGGCCAGACCTCCACGCGCCATACGATGAACAGCCGTCAGGCCAAACGTGACACTACCAATCACATAAAGAGAGATCATCTGTCCGGTTGGGTCTTGCAATAAAAATTCAACCTGATGCGGCTGGAAAAATATCAGCCCTAATAAGGTCAAAGGGGGGAAAGCACTGACAATTAATGCCGTTGCTTTTGGCTCAGAGGTCATAGAAGCCAGCTTCATTTTCATTGCTTTTCGTTCACGCAACCCCGTGGATAAATTTTCCAGTGCTTCGGCTAAACGACCACCGGTTTTCTGATTTAGCACCAGAATCATACCGAGGAAATGAAACTCTCTGACCGGGATCCGCAGGCGTGATTCCGCAATCACCTGGTTTAATGCGATACCCAGTTGCAGTTGTTGCGAAATTCGCTGCAACTCAATGGCCACCGGCGCGTCTGCCTGAAGAGCCGAACTCGCCAACGCTTGTGGCACCGATAACCCTGAACTCACTGCCCGGCGAATGTGATCCACCACACCAGGCAACTGCTCTTCGTACAGACTCAACAATTTCTTTTTTAATGATTGCCAACGCAACCAGGCAAAAAAAGCCGCACCCGCCGTTGCTAATAAAAAGATAGAAAACCCTGAAAACCCTGCCTGAAATTGAATGAGCAACACGAGTACCAGTAACCAGACGAACAGCACCTGAACCACAAACACCCGTTCAAATCTGTCTTCATCCTCAACCGCCAGCCCACGTAATTTTTCGCGAGTGCTTTTCATCCATACCACGGCAACATGCAGCCATTGTTGCCGGGAAAACACCGCCATCAAACGCTCTGGTATCGATAACAGTGGCTGTGCTGGCTGATCATTAACAAGCAACAGCTTTTGTTGCCAGCGCTGCTGAACTTTGTGCAGTCGTTTATCACCGGAAAACACCCACAACAAAGCCAGCAATGCCATCACCAGCAACATCAGAGCAATAATTAATGCTTGCATGCCGTTCATAAAGGTTGTCTCTGACACTGCTGCAATGCGTCTTCTAAACCGGCATAACGAATTTTATCGATAAAACTTTCTGACGATGCCGCCGTACAACAATATTCTCCTTCAATACCCTGCTGGCCAACACGGTGTAATTTAAAGGCAAACAATTCATGAGTGATCGGTGTATCGTCTTCCAGACCCACCAATTCCGTAATCGACGTGACCCGGCGCGTGCCATCCCTCATGCGTTCGATCTGAACAATAATATCCACCGATGACATAATCTGACGGCGCAATACCGCAATCGGTAAATTGCCATGGGCCATCAACATCATATTTTCTAAACGATAAATAGCATCACGCGGACTGTTTGCGTGTAACGTCGACATCGAGCCTTCATGGCCGGTGTTCATTGCCTGCAACATATCAAAGGCTTCACCACCACGAACCTCGCCGAGAATAATCCGCCGTGGGTTCATCCGTAGCGCATTTTTCACCAGCTCGGTCTGAGTAATGGCTCCGTCACCTTCAAGGCTGGCTGGCCGGGTTTCAAGACGAATCACCTGACGCTGGCGTAACTTTAATTCAGCGGCATCTTCAATGGTGACAATCCGTTCGTCACTATCAATCGGATGAGACAGGGCATTTAATAACGTGGTTTTACCGGCACCGGTGCCACCGGATACCAGAATATTCAATCGTGCCCGGGCGGCGATATTCAGAAAATCGGCCATGGCATCCGACAAGCTGCCCTTAGCCGCCAGCTGATGTAATGAAAACGTGTGTTCGCTGAATTTACGAATCGAAATACAGGTGCCATCCAATGCCAGCGGCGGAATAATAATATTCACCCGGCTGCCGTCCATCAGGCGGGCATCGACCATCGGCGACGATTCATCCACGCGACGACCAATCGAACTGGCAATTCGCTGCGCTACATGACGAACGTGGTTTTCATCACGAAAACAATGATCAACAGCCTGCAAATGACCGGCACGTTCAACGTAAACCTGTGCATGACCATTTACCATAATATCGGTCACGTGCGGGTCATCCAGCAAGCTCTGAATCGGCCCGACACCGACCATATCGTCGAGTAATTCCTGCAACAATGAAGCTTGCTGATCAGCGGTTAACAACCAACGATGCTGATCCGCCAGACGCTGAATCCACTGTTCAATATGCTCGGTTAACTCCGACCGATCCATTTGCGTGACTTGCATCGGATCCAACCGTGACAACACCATGGAGCGCATTTCATGACGATTATGGTCATCCACGGCTGACGAAAATTCTTTCGCATTGATTGCAGCGGCAGTCACTCCAGAAACTCTGGCTTTATCAACGGTCATCGCAGGTGCCATCGCCGCAGATGAATTCACGGCCATATCAGAGCCAGGTATATCAGAGCTAGGCGAATCAGCCGGTTTTACCGACTCTGACGTGCTGACCTTACGACCAAACATCAGACCTCTCCAGCCACAGCGGTGCGTAGACGCTGCCAGAAGCCCGGCGTTGTTTTTTCAGTTGAGTGTTTACGCAACTGAATGGTATCCACTAACTGAGCAACCGCCGAACCAAACTTACCCGTGTTTAACTGACTGGCCTCGCCCAGGTTCGCAGCAAATACCGGCTGCTCTTTGCAATACGGAATCACCAGCGGTGCCTGATCAAATAACTGAGCCAGCTGTTCTGCAGGAATCTGGCGTGCCCTTTCCGGGCGGGTTTGATTCACCACCCAGATATGACGCTGGTGTGAGTGCCCGGAAAAACGGCTACGAATGCGCTGCCACTGATCAACCAGAGACACGCTGGATTCCAGCACCCAAACACAAATATCAGCCTGAGCCCATAAAGACGGAGCCAACACATGGTGTTTTTCACAATCCCAGACAACCCGGGTGTACTGTTCCGCTAACAACTGATTAACCATGGTTAGTTGTTCTTCCGAAGTGTAACGGGCTTCACTGCTGCACAACCAATCCAGTCGTGTGTTTAGCTGCTCGGTTGCGCGGGGAATTAACTGCGACTGAAATAACTGATGCAACGCCAAAGGCGAATCAACCGAGCGATTCGGCCAAAACCCACCTAAGTCGCCAAACTCATCATCCAGCTGCGCTAATAATGTATGGCTACCCTGCTGCGCTAATTGCTGAGCCAATGCTGCGGTCACGGACGTTGTACCCACACCGCCCTGAATGCCCGATACCGTAATGATCCGCCCATGATGGCTGCCGCTGGCAACCGGACGCTCCACCATGCCCAGCGTATGTGCGCAGGTATGACGCAAGGCCTGCATATCCAGTGGTGTATCAAAATACTCAAGAATACCCAGCGCCATCAGATCACGATATTCACTGACGGATAACTCAGCCCCCAATAACACCACCTGACAATCCGGCTCAACCACATCCGCCAGATGCGATAACGACTCGGCTCGCCCGGCAATATCGGTTATTTCCAGAATTAACAAATCCGGCGATGGTTGAGCCGCAAGGTAGTCGACGGCCCGATGCTCGTCACTCTGAATTAATACGTCGGCGGGCAACTTTAAATCCGTTAACAATAACGCCAGCTGTTGACGAATTTCCGCGCTGGTAACAAACGCTAAAATGGATGATTTCATGTTAATTACCCTGACTAATTACCCTGGCTACCAAGGTTGCTGGTGACACCCGTACTTGGTGGATTTTGTTGGTCGCCAGTCTCATTAACCGTGTCGTCGGCGGCGCGACCATAATAATTTTCCAGCGCTAACACCAGCTTTTCGGCACTCGCCGGGGCCAGAGCTTTGCCGCGAATAAAATCCCGGCTATCTGCGACGGACACCATCAGGTTACGTTGATTGGCACAGCCAAAGCTGGATGATTGATTACCCAACCCATCTGATGCATTGGCGACTGAATAATCCGGGCATTGTCCGGGTGAGCGCTGCACATAAACGCCAGCAATACGGTTAATACTATTTTCAGAATTAATACGATCTTCAGAACCAGCACCGCCTTCAGAAACTGGCTGCTCGGTGGAAAAATTAATACCATCGAGCTGCCAGGTACGGAAGCCATAATCCAGTAAAAACTGTTTCAGTTGCGCTTTCTGCTGCCCTGAAGTTTGTAAAAACACATCCCGGGTTGGGAATTGATTGAGCCAGGTCACTAACTCAGCCAGGTCTTTGCTGGTCAGCACGTTATTATCACTCTGCCAGGATAAAGGCTTGAGACGCACTTCCATCTGCGGCTTGCTGACCTGCTGCTGGCAAGCGGCCAATAGCAATAATAAAACAACACTGGCCAGGCGCATGCTAACGGCCATCCATTGAGAGAATCTATTCATAATCTTTTTACCATCGCTCTAAAAAACCAGCCCTTAAAAAACCAGGCCATAGTCGCCATAAACCTGTGGTTTACCATTTTCCAGAATGGTGTCTGGGGCAGCCGGTCTGGACTGAAGAATTTTACCGGTTAAGAAACGACGCCAGTGTGGGTTCATCACCGCACCGTCCTGCGGGATCGAAAGATTCGATTCGCGGGTTGGTTCAACAATGTAAGCAGTGGCAATAATCACTAATTCCGTTTCCTGTCGTTGATATCGCTCGGAACGGAATAACGCACCCAAGACCGGTATATCACCCAGTAATGGAATTTTGCTGGTTTTGGTGTTGTCTTTTTCATACAACAAACCACCCAGAATAAAACTCTGACCACTGGCTAACTCGACCGTGGTATTAGCCGAACGTTCAGATAACACCACCGGGTTAACAATACCGGGCTGAATATTCGGCGATTCATTGATTTCGCTGACAATCGGGTTCACTTTTAAACTGATGCGTTGTGGCGATAACACCGTTGGCGTCACGTTGAGTTCAACACCAAAATTTTTGTATTCAACATTGGCCTGACCGTTCTCAAGAATGGATACAATCGGAAACTGGCCTCCCGCCAGGAAGCTGGCATTCTCACCGGATAACGAAGTCAGATTGGGTTCAGCAAGAATGCTGATTAAACCCTCTTCTTCCAGTGCTTCCAGAGTGCCGGTAATCTGACCGGCAGTAATATCCAGCGCTTTTAATGGCAAGCCCAACTGTCCCAGGTCTAAGTCAAAACTCAGTCCGGTTTGGGCGCTGCTTACTAATCCATCAAAGCCAAAACGACGTGCGGTATTGCGCTCCATTTCAGCAACACGCACCCTGATATTGACCTGGTTCGGCATATCAATCACCAGTTGATTCACCAGCTCTTTATCCGCTTCCGTTTCATCGCTGGCCGCCAGAAACCCCTGAACCAACTGAATAATCTGGTCGGCTTTTTCTGGCGTATCCACCTGACCAGACACAATTAACCGGCTGGTTGTTGATACCACATCAACATTGGCTTTCGGAAACTGCTGCTCTAACAATCGATTAATACTGGCAACGTCATGCTGTACACGAATATTTTTATGAAAAATAACCCGCTCATTTTTTCCCAGCACATACATACTGGTAACACCAGGACGACGACCAAAAATAAATAACGAGCGCGAGCTCGGTGCCTGATAGCTGGCAATGTTCGGGTCGGCAATAAAGATCGCCCGGGCATCTTCCTTCAGAGTTATCAGCTCACCCTGATTAATCAGCAGCGTTGTTTCTGATGGAGCCGCATCAGCTACCCGTAAAAAGCCGGCGACGAATACACTCAGCAATAGCGTTAGGCAACGCTTTTTAAACCATACTGTTTTAATCATGTTCGACCTTAAACTGCTCAGCCTTTGTCATCATCATTGCTATCGTTATCGTTGGTGTTGTCATCTTCCTGAGAAAACCCCACCACCTGAGTTTGCTGGCCACGCATGAGTACCAGACCGGGCTTGGGCTTCAGTTGGTCAGAAGCTGTATGAATATCGCCCACCCACAATTCCATCTGCTCATTATCTGAGCCGGGCTGACGTTGTGAACGAAGCGTCATCGACAAACTGCCCATGTGAGCCGCCAACGCTAATTGCTGCGCACCCTCAGCCGACACTTCAACCGTGGCCGTTGTTAATTTACGTCCCAACTCCTGTTCCGGATCCGCTAATGAACGACGGTTGATCGCAATCACCCGAACACCGGTTACCAGAGTTTTATTGGTCAGCATGTTGATATCGCCCCCCTGAGCCATGCTCCAGGCGCCCCGGTCGCTGTTGGCATAAAACGTCAGCAATACATCGACATAATCCCCAGGGCCAATTAATCCGGCACCCACCGTCACGTCATTAACCGGAATACTGGCAGCACGCATTCCCGGTGCTAACACTGCGGCTAAAAAACCATGTTGTTCAGGCCGAACCAGCGCATCATAAGGAACCACTGTATTTGCCATTATGCTGTCGATAGCGACACTTCCGGCAAATTGCGACAGCGAATAATCACTCGACGAGATCCAGTTATAACCGCTAACGTCCATCTCACCCCAGGCCAGATCACTTTTATCAATAAACTGGCCTGCGTGAATAACTTTACGGGCAACCAACACCTTTCTTTTTTCAACAACTGGTATTGGTGGTGATGTTTCTGGCGTTGTTTCTGATGCTACGGAAGGTACCGGTTTGACCACCGCGGGTGTTGTTGCCAGGCGCATAAATAAAGCAGCCAGCACCACCAGAACAGCGACCAATAACAAACCAAGAACACGCTGCATTGTCATATTATTACCTTCAGTTTAATCAATGCAGATACACACAACTGTGCAACCAACATGATGGGTAGCAAAGCAAGGCCTCTATCCGATTGCGTCCATTTTCTATGACGCAACACAATAAAAACCACGGCCAGCAATGAATAAACACCCCAGCCAATGCAAAAAATAAAAAGCCATACCGGCCAGCTTTTCAGAGGCAGCCAGGCAAGACATAAAGGAAGCCAACGTCCATCAGAGCCTCCCCATATACCGACACGCCAGAATAAAAAACCCATGACTGCCGCTAACAGCACAGCAGTCAGGTGTTCAATCCCATGAACTGCCATAACCATCGACAATAAAGTCGACATCAGGGCAATGATCCATACGTTATTTTTAACGCGACGAAAAAGAAGATCCTGCATGGTAGCCAGCAATAAGGTGCCAGCGAATACCAACAGAAAAAATTGCAAAAGAATTACTGAGAAGATGACTTCAACTGCTCGGTAATTTTATTAAACGTTTCTTCCAGTGCTGGCATAAAACCACCATCACCAGAAAATAACGCACCAATACCAATAGCAATACTGGCCGCGAGAACACCATATTCAATGGCGGTTACTGCTCGTTCATCCTGCCAGTAATTAACCAACAGAGTTTCGGATTTTTTAATCAGGTTTTTCATAGGATTGTCTCGATACACACTCGCGCCCAAATCGATGCTCACTCAATGGCTGAGAAGCGCCGCGATTATACACGAATGATATAGATTCGCATTATCTTGTAATAAAAAATCAATGAAAGATTGATACAGAACACGCTTCGGATGAGTATCCGAAGCGTGTTTTTAGTTGGTTATTTCACACAGATAAATGGGTAATTATAAAATGGGCGGCCATCACCGTTGTCGGCACGCCAGCTTCCACTGCGATACTGAAGGCGATACACATAGTTAGTGCTGCTTCCCCAAAATTCCTTAAGGCCATAATCCTGAGAAGTATCGAGGAACAGAGCGGTCCCGATATCAGATAAGTCTGGGTTATTCCTGCTTACCATATCAGCACCTAAGGATTCACAATGCGCTAGCGCATCGTTGCGTTTTTTACCGCTGTCAAAACGAAGATAACATCGGCCTTTAACCTCAGCGGCATAATTTCCACCACTGCAAACCGGCCCTACCTGCGCAGTAAAATCAGCATCAGAAGATAATATCGCCCCAGCCTTATTGACACTGCCATTGGCTTTAACGCGCACCTGAACATCACCAGTACTGATATCTTTAATTGAAATACGTTGCGGGTTAGCCGTAGCTGCCTGCCAGGTGCTACCGCCATCCATACTGTACTCATATTTATCCGCTCCGCTAAATCCGGCTACATCATCCCAACCAAAGGTATCCGTGGCATCATCAACCTGAGGGTTGGTTGGCGCTACAACATCGGTTTCTGTAAAGCTTCCTGCCAGCAAAGCCGCGCCAGGAGCGTTGCTATTTTCCGTGGCTTTAACACGTACCTGAACATCACCAGCACTGCGCGCCGCGTAGCCCACTGGCTGCGGATTAGCAGTCACAGCCAGCCAGGTTAAACCTGCATCCAGGCTGTATTCGTATTGATCATTGCCGGCAAACCCACTGACTTCATCCCAGCCAAAGGTATCCGCATCATCATCGACTACCGGATTCGTCGGTGCCGCCGGAACTGTTAGTTCATTACCCGGCGTTGGCTCAAGACATACAAATGGGAAGTTATCAGTCCGATTACGAGAAGAGCTGTCACGCTGCCATTTGCCATTCTCATACTCAAGAGCGTAAGCCCAGCTGCTGCTGCCCTCCTCACGAGTCCAATAGCGATTGCCACTGATTAAGCCCAAAGCAATACCCAATCGTAGGTTATGGTTATCGCCGTTAGCACCGATTAAACTGCCACCGTTTGCTACACAGTAAGCCAATGCATCATTCCAGCTTTTATTATCATCGACACGGCGATAACACTTACCCTGATAATGCACACGCTCACTGCCACAAGTTTCGTCCGTGCGGCTATACGTCAATTGGCTGTGCAATAACATCAGGTTCGCTTTGTTATCCGCATTAGCTCGAACATCATTTTTTATTTCACGAGCATCTGAGTCCGCTGGATTATCGCCAGAATTAGCAAAACGTAATACGTCGACATAATAACTACTGGTTGATTTATCCTCAGCCCAATAATAAGTATGCGCAGCTAAAGACGCTTCGTGTGTCGCAAATACACTGCGATCCAGAGTTTTGTAATCGGTACTGCCGTCGTTAAAGTCTTCCGTTTTAATTAAATCCAGCTGACTGTAATTTGGTATTGCCCAACCATCCTTATCGCTGGCATCCACCGAAATATTAACAGCGCTGTCAGCTGCGGCATCAATACCACACAAGACTGCAGCATTCAGATCAGCACGGCGAGCATGTGCGTCACTGTAGTTTAAATTACGATCTTCAGTAACGGGCAACGTCCAAGTATAAGTCTGAGTAAAATCATCAACAGTAGTCTGCTGCTGCACACAACGCCAGTCATCACCTACAACGGCTAATGTGCCTGCAACCGAACCGTCTTTGGCAATTTTTTGATAGCCATGATTCAGCTTAACCACCACACCTAAGTCGGTAAACTCAGTCGTACGAGTCGTGTTAATTGTTGCAACCTGTGCAGCAATCACGTCGTAATCTGAGCCTAGCGCTGCATACAGCTGGGTTAATACCGAACCACTCTGAATGCCTTTAAACAACAATTGAGCCTTGTCTTCATCGCTGATTGGTGACAACCCGTCTAAAACAACGTACAGCTCATCCAACCAGGTTTTTAATGCCTCGGCATCGGCTTTTAGAGCGGCCTTCAATACAGGCACATCAGCTTCCAGTGCTAAAACATCAGCCAGGCGATCAGCTGTTTGCTGGCCAACATACAGTGCATTAAACTGAGTGCGAGCAGCAATAACCAGAGGCTCAAATTCAGTAACTGCTTTTTGACGATTAGTAATTAACTTCGCCAGGTTATCGAATTTTGCAAACTCATTAGCCAATGTAGCTACATCGGTCGCCAATGTGTCATCGACTTCATTGCTATCAAAGTCAGATTTCAACTGAGCAATATCGGCACTTTTTGTCTCCGCCTCAGTAACCTTGGCATCCAGCGCCAAACCACTGGCAATATCATCACGAACCAACATCAGATGGGTTTTATTCGGCGAGCTATATCCACTGCCAACATAGTCACTCTGACGACGCAATGCCATCGAACGCTTATCCTTCAACCATACATAGTCAAAGTAATAACGATTAAAGTTTGTATATTCGCCCAGCTGACCGATTTTAAAATGAGCATCGCTGTGAACAGGTTTTAAAGTAATAACCTCTTTAGCGGTAGGCAGTCGCCAGTCACTGAAGCCACAAGTATTTGCAGTATTAATAGCGTTCAAACGGGTATCAACGTCGGCAGAAGACACATCAAACGCATTGCCCTGAGTATTCAACCAGTGGCGACGACCACCCGCGTCATCATCACGAACACACACCCAATCACTGGCATCAACCGCCAGCTCAGTAGCATCCGCAGCTAACTTAGTGAAGCGATTCTGGCGCACAGCACGCAGAGCGAAATAAGGCCCGCCTCCCGGTGTGTCAGTAAAAATATGTTCATCTGCCGCTGCGGTTGCATGCAGGTATTTTTTGTAGTCACCCAAATTGGTGGATGGATCGCCGTAACGATCTAACGTTCGATCACTGGTCCAGAAATAAGGGTTAACCAAATAAGGGTAATAATTGGCATTAATCGGATCACCCCACTGGTCAGTACGATTAGTCACCTGAGTTTCCAATGCCGCAAAGTTTTTAAACACTGTGCGATCCAGGGACTTCACATCAGAATCAGCTGCAACTTTTTTACTATTTAATAGCTGCATTTGTGCAACGCTTGGTACAGTCCAATCGTTATGGCCGCAATAATTCATGGTATTAAGAAGCTCAACATAAGCCTCAACCTGATTACTACTGATATTACGAGTGCTTAAGCCATTGGCTTCTTTAAACTCCTGACTGTAGCTGTACCCCGGGAAGCTCCAGCTGTAGTCCCAGAATAAGTCGGTATCATTTTTCCCTGCGGGCACATAGCTGCCTAAATCTTTCCATGTTGCATTGGCAGGAATTAATAACATCCAGGTATTACGATCATTGATATCAACCGCTTTGCCATCAATCATATTCTGCGTAACACAAGCGTATTCTGTGGCATCCCCCGCCAACACAGCGCCAGTAACACTCAGCTTAGTAAATTCAGTGACTTCCTGATCATCACAAGCACTGCCGTAGCCGTCGCCATCCAGGTCTTCCTGACCCGGGTTTGGTTTCAACAAGCAATTATCAATGGAGTCATCAACATTATCGCCATCAGCATCGGCATCGCATACATCTCCCATACCGTCACTATCAAAATCTTTTTGATCTGCATTGGCATTAACCGGACAGTTATCAAGATCATTTAAGACACCGTCATTATCTTTATCGGTATCACAAACATCCCCCATACCATCATTATCAAGATCTTCCTGACCTGGGTTAGCCATAATCGGGCAGTTATCAACATCATTTAATTTGCTGTCATTGTCTTTATCACTGTCACAAGCGTCACCACTGCCGTCACCATCGGTATCCAGCTGATCGCTATTGGCGATTAAAGGACAATTATCAAGATCATCAGATTTTGAGTCGTTATCATCATCGGCATCACAAACATCGCCCTGACCATCCGAATCGGTATCCGTTTGATCCTGACTGGCAACAGCTGGGCAGTTATCAATCACATTGGCAATACCGTCGCCGTCAGCATCAAGGTTATTAAATTCTCCATCTTTTTTGACCTGCTCAATACGGGCGGCAGACAGAGCAACATTGCTGTCTTTTTGCCAGGCAGCAATCAACTCCGTCGTGGTCATATCAGGATTGCCAACAAGAATATTTGCACCACTGGCCAGTGCTTCTAACGAGAGCTGGTGCCAGGAGATAAACTCAATAACGCCCTGATCATCTTGCGGACTGACTTCATCCAACGCCAATGCTTGTTGATTGATTTTTTGAATCATCGCAACCGTCATCACCGCTAAGCGCTGCATGGTTTTATTATCTGCGGCAATATAGTCCATCGTCAGATCGGTATCGGCAGGCAACTTCAGCTTGTCACGCAAATCCGCATCCACCGCTTCAGGCTTCGCGCCAGCTTCCTGTAAAGCCAACATCAAGGTAGAAAACGGGGTAATATGCTTACCTTGCTCTGCGACACCACGAAGAACATAACCAACAGAAACCAACTCACCATTATCTTTTGTTTCATTGGCGCGAATTTCTGCCAGAACAACTTTGCCAGTAAATTTTTCCAGCTTAAAATCACCCTGAGCATTAGTTCGCTCAGTCGGTTCATTTGAATCACAACGGTAGTTGTTGTTCTCATCCAGACAAACGAGTGCATTTTCCAGATAACCGTCAATGACTTTTGCCGTTGCTTCCGGCACTGTTGGCTTCGGCTCATCCGGGTCAGCCGGCGAAGGGTTTGTCGGCTCAGATCCTGGATTTTCCGGGTTGGTTGGCTTATTGCCATCATCCGCTGTTTTGGAACCGGAACTACCTCCCGAACCGCCACAGGCGACCAGAGCACCGATTAAAAAAATCAGCGCTCCATTCTTCCAAATGTTCATATTACTTCTCCGAATTTATATTGTGTTTGTCCGGTATTCTCCGGGCATTTCCCAAGCTTTTTTAATTATTATGAAATCGTTATTGGCTCGCTTTAATCTGGACATCAAATGCCTTTTTCCAGCGAACTGCGTCACCGCGATACGTGGTATTAATCGTTGCGGTAATGGTTCCGGTCTCAGCTACAGGATTCGGATCAACGGAACCTGGGCTGGTACTGTATTTAATTTGCTGTAATGTGCCCGACCAACTGACTGTCAGACTGGTGCCAGGAACATTGACGGGAAGATTCAGGTTTTCAGACACCTGAGATAAATTGCCATTACCTGCAGCAATTCGGGCAGCGGTCAGATAAATTTCAGCGCGCTGTAATGGACTAATGACAGAACGATGGAGCTGATAGCGAGAGAAGCCTGCACTGTTTTTTACAACCAGGTCACTGGCTTCCCAAACTACTTTTTCGACGTCTTTTATTTGACCAACTACTTTATGATCAGACCATTGATGAATGGTTAACAGCGTGCCATTTTGGCGAGCATAATATTGCTGATTATCGCTGACGGAGACCAACGAGCCATTGGCGACAGTGGAGCTTAAATCGCCGGATTCAAGCAAGGTTGGAGAAGATGACACCCGAACATCCCAGCGCTGCCACTGATGATCTGACACCAGCAGAACTTCCTTACCTTCGTTTAGCCATAAGGCGTCCTTTAATTCAGCTCCGGAAAAACCAAAACCAGACAACACCAGCATATCCTGCAAACGAACCAGATAAATATCGGAACCCGATTGCTCAGCCACAATCGCCAACTCGTCATCAGGATCCGGCAAAGAGAAAAGCAGCTTCGAAGAGAGCGTCAGATAATGATTATTGGCCTCACGCAAGGTATCGGAAGACACCCAATAAAGACGTTTAGCCTGTTCATCCACTGCGAGAATATTGCCTCCATCAACAGCCACATTAACGGCTGATAAAGCCGGATGATTACAACCACTGACAGCCTGAGCACCCGCATCGCTGTAGATATTGATTTTAAAAATACCGTAATCTGTTTCAGACAGGTTACAGGCTCGCAAATTAGCCCCATCACTATTTTCTTTTTGCGTAACAACATACACATTGGCAAAGTTATCGCTAAATCCTACGTCAGATATGCGGCCTTTTGGGTCGAGTTCGCGATCAACCGGAGCCGGAGTAACTGGCGGGGTTGTTGGAGGTGGAGTTGTTGGAGGCGTGACAGGCGGAGTTGGCTTGGGTGGCGTAGGCGGAGTGACATTGGTTGCCGAGGCAAAGACATCAACACGGCCGTCAACTTGCAATTGAGAAACCATAGCCGGTTGCTTTTGCGCCGAACCTGACACAGATTCTTTACCCGCTACCAGTTTTTTATTCTCAGTTAAATTAAAACCATTACGGCTGTTGTAAATACGTAAATAATTGTCTTCAGTTGCAACTAATAATTGCTGACGGCGAGCAGAATATTTCCAACTACTAACAGGCTCTGTGATGTTAACCTGGGCCAATAATTCCAGTGCAGCAGGACTTTCAACAACCCGATCGGAGTCCAGCTCAGCATTAAGATCACGCTTGGCCAGAATACTTTCAAGCTGCGCAGCAATCGCAAGTTTAGGATCTTCAACTTTTTGCATTGCAGCCATCAGCTGCTTTCTCACCGCAGCTTCCTGATCAACATAACTCTGTGAGCTACTATCCCAGTTAATGGCTAATTTATCAGACAGATAATTTTTTGCCTGCTCACTGTCCTCAACAAATGGGTTACCCGACACCTCACCCCATGCCAGAGAGGTCATGGCATCGACATAAGCGCTATCCTGCGGAGCCAGCAGAACAGATAATTGTTTTCCCGATGCCGCATCAACCTGCTCAAGAATTTTTGCTGCACTGGCGGAGGTGTTCACTGTTTGCGTTAGCTGGCCAGCAGCTTTAGTCACAACACTGCTATTTTCTCCGCGATCGCAGCTGAGATTATCATTCCAATCGATGCATTCACGCTCAACCAGGTGCTCCCCCAGGCTTTCAGATTTATTGTCGCCACCACAAGCGGTCAGTAACAATGGCAATAATGCCAGAGCAGAAAAATTGTACTTCAACACTACGAGTCAACCTATCAATTGCAAATAACATTCTTTATCATTAACATTTAAACAGTAATGAATAGAAGTGTAAATAACAAATGAGAAGTATTATCAACCCCATATCTTTGGCCATCCTCCTAGCTGCCTGCGGCGGAGGTGGTAGTGGCAGCTCCACTAATTCAAATGACAACGAACGCCCAACAAGCGGACAGATAGACACTTCTCAGCCAGGTTCACCAGCTACACCGGGGCAGCCTCAGCAACCTACGCTGCCACCTCAACCCACAGCCGACAACGCCACCATCAATGCAATGGACGTTAAAAACTGGCCCCAAATTTCGCTACCGGCCGGAGCAACAGCTTCATTGGTTGACGTTGATATGCTTGGGCAAACCATCCTGGCCACGTTTTCATGCAATCAAGCGTTGTTAGGTTCATGCGCCAATGCCGCTGTGTTAATCAATGGCCTGGATGATTCAGCACAAGTCGGCACTGCTACCATGGCTGGCAATTCGGTCTCCCCTCATAACGTCGTGGCGCTTGATGACGACGAAGACGACGAAGACGACGAAGACGAAGAAGACGAAGAAGACGACGAAGACGAAGAAGACGAAGAAGACGAAGAAGACGAAGAAGACGAAGAAGACGAAGAAGACGAAGAAGACGAAGAAGACGAAGAAGACGAAGAAGACGAAGAAGACGAAGAAGACGAAGAAGACGAAGAAGACGATGATGACGACGACTACGGCAGCGGCGATACTCCAGCCCCTCTGACCCAGGGCTTCTTAGACACCAACAACAACACCGTCTGGTTTGTGTCACCGTATTACACCGATTCCACCAGCACCAAACACGGTGTTTTAATGGCAAACCACAGCCTTATCCAAAGTAATACCAACATCTACACCAGCCTGACAAACGCTCCGGACAACAGCACCGGATATATTCAATCAGTCATCCAGAGCCAGGACGGCCAACAACTGGTAGGGTTTCAGATTTATCAAAACACGGTTTCCCTGACCCGTATTGACGGTAATACCGCCACCATTTCAGCCCTGGTTGATACCACCCTGAGTGCTACCGATGCATTACTGGATTGGACTTTCACCAATAACGGCATGCATATCGCCATGGTGATGAACAGTGGCCAGATTCATCTTTTCGATAGCTCAAACCTGACGCTACTATCAAGCTACAAACAGGATGGAGCAAGCAGCCTGACCTTCTTTGATCAGGACAAAAAATTAGCCGTCGCACACGGAAATCAGGTTTCAGTATTCGCTAACAGCGATTGGAGTCAGGCAATATCCAACCCAACTTCCAGCATTCAGTACAGCGATACCGTCACTCATATTGAAAGCCATCCGCAGCGAGGCTTATTGAGCATTCTGCATGGCAACGAACTGACCATCCTGCACAATACGGATACCAGTAAGGTGGCTGACAACTTTACAACCTCAACCACATTTAATGGCATGGCAACCACTAAAGATGCCTTAATTATGTATAACGGTAGCCAATATCAGGTTGTTAATTATTAAGACCCTTTAAATATCAGCTTAGAAAACCGACATAAAAAAACCTTTCCGGCTTTAACCGGAAAGGTTTTTTTATGCATTATTTTAGAATATCAATTCAGCGCTTAAAGGTAATTCCGGCGGCAACCCAGCTGGCTGAGAAGTCAGTGGAGTGGTCATACTCGCCTACTTGTGCATTTAAGGTAATTCCTTTAACCACCTCATAGGCTGCACCCAATTCAAATGTCTGAGCACTGAATTCACCCATACGATGATCCGAACTACCATAGCCCTGAATCGAAAACTCAGGTCTTGCACTTTCAGGGTCTTTATAAAAATCGGCTTCGCTCTGGTTGTAATAACGCCAGACCAGACTTAACGTCAGATCATCTATCGGAGTTAAATACTGCTTAAAATCAAGCGTATGAGATTGTATGCCCCAATCGTCCTGAAATAAGCGGTAGCCGCTGTGCGTCGCATAATAGCTGCGCCATTGCATCATCCATTTTAATGAAGCGCCTGCTGCACGTCGTAAATCAGGACGGTGCTCAGCCGACAATAACGTTTCAAAAACGCCATCACCATCAATATCGCCCTGGCGCAGAATCGTCTGATAATGATTGGTTAAATAGCCACTATCCCGCAATAAGAAGACGTTACCACTTAATACACTTCGGGTCGAAACAACCTGCCCCAACCCCACTTCAAGGTTAAATGCCTTTAAATCTTCCCAGTGCGTATCGAAATAGGCATCAAACACCTTCGACTGGTTTGCCTGCAAGGAAGCACCAATCGTCACACTGGTATTTTTACTGGAATCAGTAAACCATAAATAAGAAGCGGATAACGCACGACTCAAATAATCAGGCTCTGAAGAATAATCAGCACCCACATAAAGTTCATTTCGTTGTTTATCTCGCGTTAACCAACCCGCCCCTGCAGACACACGGCGTTCATCTGGCACCGCCACATTACGAACTTCATAACCCGCGGGGTCGTAACCATATATCGGAGAGCCGGAAATCTGATTAATATCTTCAAAATTATCCGGGCGCTCTAACGTTACTTTTGGCTGCCAGGCAGGGGAAGCGCCGGAAATGGTATCCAATCCGGCATTAACCGTTATCTGATTATCAACATCCGGATTCAGCTCGGCAGACAACACCCAATCATCAACTTTTATTCGTTGATCACTTTCTTCGTACTGAAGATTTTGCAGCGATACCTTATCTTCAGCAACCGCCATAGACGCCGCCGCTGCCAGCAAGGATAAAGAAGTTATTTTTTTCATTACCAAGGCCTCAGTTACAACCACAACCGCCACCGGCCACACCGGTACCGCCACGACTGCCTTCTTTTGAGGTATAAACTTTCAGACTGAATTTTTCAGATCCCGGAATCGGGCCTGCCGCTTTCATCGTATCCCGAGCCAGGATTGATTTTTGCCACGGACGAACCTTTTCAATCGTGAAGAAGTCTTTAATCTGACTCCATACATCACTGTGATCCGCGTCTTTTTTAGCACTTGATGGCGCTTTCACAGCCACGATATCAACTGGCTTACCCGAGCGGACACTTGCGGGTGAATTTACTGGTTTTTCTTCAGAACCAGCCGACAGTGGCTCGTCAATTGACACCTTCACTGCCATTGAAGACTGAAAGGCATCATTCGGTTTTTCATACGTTGTAGATGAACACCCTGACATAAAAAGCCCTGTACACAAAAGGCCTATACCCATAAGGCCAGAGATGGGCTGTAAGCTAAGTGCTTCTTTCATTAGCGATAACCCAGCTTATTCAGATCGTCACGAATAACAGCAGAGATGTTGGCAACAGCACCCAGATGCATCGCTTTTACCTTGCCTTGATGCAAATAATACAAAGCAGGCATCCCTAAAGGCCCAAAAGCTTCGATCAGGCTTTGCTCGGTATCCATCACAACCCGGAAATTCAACCCACCGGTGGCATCAAATGACTGAATATATTCAAGCCCTTCCTGTACTTCTTCGTCGACATTAATACCAATTACATCAACCTGTGCGGAATCTAACTGTGGCGTCAGCGCAGAAACTTCGGGTAATTCAACACGACAGGAAACACACCAGGACGCAAAAAAATCGATAATGGTAATTTTATTTTCATCCAGTTCCAGAACACTGGCGACTTCAGGCGGAACATCATCGTTGATTTCCAGAGCATTAATCGTGAATGAGCTGAACAAAATACATAATACAAACAGGCGGGATAACATCGAGGACTCCATCATATTCTCTCGCTCGCGATAATAATGATTATGAGAAACATTATCAATAAGTAACAGTGCTTCTGACAACGCGGGATGGCACATTACACCCTCTGAATTCTTGCGCAGATCTTTAAACTCGCTATTAACTAATTCGAGGGCATACAATGATTACTCTGCACCACCTTAATAACTCACGCTCACAACGCATTATCTGGCTATTAGAAGAACTGGGACTGGATTATCAGATCAAGACCTACCAACGCGACGCCAAGACTTCATTGGCTCCCAAAGAACTTGAGCAAATACACCCGCTGGGCAAATCACCGGTGATCACCCACAATGATGAAGTCATCGCCGAATCCGGGCTGATTATCGAGTACCTGGCCAGCCTGACCGACAATCACTTCGAGCCGGATAAAACGGACGCCGATTATTGGCAAAATAAATACTGGCTGCATTACAGTGAAGGCTCATTAATGCCACTGATGGTAATGGCTTTATTGTTTGAAAAAATGCGTACCGCACCCATGCCTTTTTTCATCAAGCCTATTGCCCGCACTTTAGCCAACAAAGTAGAAGCTGCCTATTCTGGCCCCAATCTGATTAAACACCTGAACTACATTGAAAAACACCTGGCCAGTCATACCTGGTTTTGTGGCGATGCAATCCGCTCGGCCGATTTTCAGATGATCTTCCCGTTAGAAGCGGCCTTAGCCCGTACAACGATGAATGACTACCCGAATATTCGTCGCTATGTAAAACAAATACACGCTTTAAAAACGTATCAAACGGCGCTACAAAAAGGCGGCCCTTACGATTACGCATCGTAAAAGACCGATCCGGGGGACAAAGTGAGTATGAATATTCTGATCGTCGGTGCTGGCGCAGTAGGCCAGGTGTATGGCTATCATTTTCAGCAAGCCGGCAATCATGTCAGCTACCTGATTAAGGAAAAATACCGCACACAAATCGCGCAAGGTATGACGCTATTGCCGTTAAATAGCCATAAGTCGTTAAATAACCGCAGCGCATCATCGCCAGAAGTACATTTTTTTGCGGACGATATTATTACTCAGTGGCCTACAGAGAAATCCGGATTTGACCTGATTATCCTGACCATTCCTTCTGATGCACTGCGTTCATTGCCTTATGACGACGTTCGACAAGCCTGTATAAATACTCCGGTATTGATGCTACAGCCCAGCCGGGAAGATCGTCAGCGATTACAACAGGAATTACCCCACACTCCTATTGCAGAAGGGTTAATCAGCCTGATTGCCTATCAGGCGCCTCTTCCAGACCACCCCTTGCAAATCCAACACTTGCCAGCTGATACAGAACAAGAAAACAGCGGCATCGCGTATTATTTACCGCCGCTAAAAATGTCGATTTCATCAATATCACAGCCGCTAGCCAAACAGATTTCTGCGTTATTTAACCAGGGAGGCATCCGCGCCAAAGTGTCAGCATCTGCGATTGAGGATTCAGCCATACCCTCCGCCTTCCTGATGACTTTTTTATGCGTCTTGCAAGCATCCGACTGGCGCTTTCAGCAATTGCGTGACAACACCCAACATCTCAAAACGCTCTCCAGGGCTCAACGCTTTTTGATTCCCATGCAGAAACCCGTCGGCTTCGGCCGGACCTTGCTACACATCGGCAGCTCGCTGATGCTGCGACCGTGGCTCTATCGCCTGTTACTCAACCTCTCTCCCAAGGTATTACCACTACCGCTGGAGGCCTATCTCGCCTTCCATTTTCAAAAGGTGCACCAACAGACCCGGTTATATATGGAAGATTATTACCGCCACCATCCAGATCACTCCATTGGTAAACTGCTGGATTTGTGTCAGCCACTCCCGATCAATCAAGACCCAAAAATAAAAAACAGAGCGTAAAATAAATACGATTTTACGTTTTGCCTGATCGATTGATTACGATCAATGGTAAAATTCGGGCGACTGTTTTGCTGGAGGAGGAGCAACGTGTTTCGTTTATTGGTTGTTTTGGTTTTGTTAGCCGGTTGCAGCAGCGTTGCCTTGCTGTCTGAAGATCTGGATGCCTTATTTGGTGAGAGAGTGATCACCGACAGGCGCTCAGCCCCGGGAACTGCCAGTGCAGATCATTATGACCAGCAGATCAAGCCCATTTTTGAACAGCGCTGCATCGTTTGTCATGGCTGTTACGATGCTCCCTGCCAACTAAAACTCAACTCGCCGGAAGGCATTATGCGTGGCGCGAATCCGGAGCTGGTTTATAACGGCACACGCATTTTGGCCTCCACACCACAGCGCCTGGGCATTGATGCACACACCACCGAACAATGGCGCGAACGTGGCTTTCACAGCATCCTCAACGAACGCAGCCAGACCGCCGCCATTAACACCCAGAATTCGGTGCTGTATAAAATGCTGGAATTAAAACAGCAACACCCAAACTTCCAGGCTGAAGACTCGCCGTTAATTCATGACGATGTGACCCTTGGCCTGGATCGCGAACAGCAGTGCACCACTCGTGAAGATTTTAATCAGTTTGCAGTCGACCACCCGCTCTGGGGAATGCCTTATGCATTGCCAGCCCTGGCAGAGGAGGAACATGAAAGACTGTCAGACTGGATTCGGGCCGGTGCTGCCATGTCTTTGCCCCCGCAACTTCCGGAGAACATCGAGAAGCAACGACAACAGTGGGAACACTTTTTAAATGGAGACTCTCTGAAACAGCAACTAACCAGTCGTTATATTTATGAACACTGGTATCTGGCTAATTTGTATTTTTCCGAGCTCCCCATATTTACTCAGCAAGAGCCAGAACAGCGTCCGGGCTACTTCTTTAAACTGGTACGTTCCGCAACACCACCAGGGCTACCTATTCGGCCGATCGCTACACGCCGTCCGTATGATGATCCAGGCGTTAAGCGAGTGTATTACCGCTTACAGTTAAACCATGCCAGTATTGTCGCCAAAACACACATGCCCTATCGCTTAAATCAACAACGCATGGATTGGCTCACCGACTTATTTATAACGCCGGAGTATGCCGTAAACACGCTGCCGGGGTATGACAATGAAGTAGCAGCCAATCCCTTTATTGCCTTTAAAGATCTGCCAGTTAGTGCTCGTTACCAATTAATGCTGCAAGAAGCTGAATTTACCATCATGGGCTTTATTAAGGGGCCAGTATGCCGTGGTCAGGTCGCATTGAATGTTATCAATGATCATTTTTGGGTATTTTTCACCTCTCCGGATAAGGTTAAAGATCAGGAGATGGCGGATTTTCTGAATCAGCAAAGTGAAAACTTACGCTTGCCCGGAGAAGATGAAAGCAATTCGGGCATCGTCACCAACTGGTTTAAATACAGCCATTTACAAGGGGAGTTTTTAAAGGCTAAACGTCAGGCGAATAAACAATTGTCTGATAATATCAAACGTTTTGACACCAGCCTGATCTGGAACGGTGAAGGGAAAAACCCGAACGCGGCATTAACCGTTTTTCGTCACTTTGACAGTTCCAGTGTGGTTAAAGGGCTGGTAGGACAAAACCCTAAAACCGCCTGGGTAATTACTTACCCTCTGTTGGAGCGAATTCATTATTTATTAGTGGCTGAATTTGATGTGTACGGCAATATTGGCCATCAGCTGTTAACACGGCTTTATATGGACTTCTTAAGAATGGAAGGCGAGTTTAATTTTCTGGCTTTCTTACCTCAAAAAAGTCGACAGGAACTGGCTCAATATTGGTATCGTGATACCAGCGATGAAGTCAAAGAGTTTCTGCTGACTCAGGGCGAACACTTAATTCGGAATCCGGATATTCACTACAATACGACCAATCCAAAAGCGGAATTGTTTGGCTTGTTAAAGTCACATCTGGACACAACACTCAGCCATAAATACACACTGCAGCAGCACACAACGCCGGAATTATTAGCTGAGTTATTACCGATCAACCGAATCACAGGAAGAGCTGCCAACCTGATGCCGGAAATGTCGGTATTAATGGTTGATAATTATTTGGGAAAACCGACGTTATTTACCCTGATCCGCAACAGCGGACACAGTAATATTAACGGCCTGCTAACTGAAGACAGCAATCGCTTACCAGAAGAAGATTACCTGACGCTGGTTCCGGGGGTTTTAGGAACCTATCCGGGTGCCATGTACCGGGTTTCTGCTTTCCGTTTACCAAAACTGGTTGAAGCCATCACATCACTTGCCGATGAAGACGACTACCAACGGTTTGTTGATCAGTTTGGCGTGCGTCGCACCAATCCACGATTCTGGCTGCATAGCGATGAAGTCCATCGTCAATTCGCTGAACAAGATCCGCTCTATTACGGCATTCTTGACTTTAATCGTTTAGAAAATCGCTGATTCAGGTTAACTTGAATAGCTTATTGGTGGCTGGGTGCTTGTTATGTTTGAAGCACATTGTGATTACAGTATTAAAGTTGATGGCAACATGATGCTCTGCACCATGCAGGGCGCTTGGAATGTTGAAGGAACTGTTGAGTACTTCGAGTCTGTAAAGCAACACGCTCAAACCTTAATACAATCCCCTTGGGGTCGTATTGTTGATACCACTCATTTTGATGCAGGCCCCATTGAAATCATGCAAATACTGATTGATATTCAGAAGTGGAGCCTTGAGCATAATTGTCAGCTACTGGTTATCGTCGGATCCAAAACCCTTAACCGGGATATCATCGAGAAGAACAAGCATCAATACCCGAAGATGGCACTGGCAAGTACTATGGAAGAAGCCATCAAACAGATTAAGCAATGCCTGGAAGAGTAAAGAGAGAATGGCCCGCCCGAGAGGATTACTTACGGCCTGCGGCCAATCGTCGTGCCTCCGGTGTTCTCTCCGTTCGCAAGCTCACTGCGAGTCGAACCTATCAGAGATTCTCATCCACATCGGGCTTGAGATGAATGTCGAAAAGACAATCCAGTGCAGAAAATAAGCAGAGTATTTTGAGGATATTTATGAAATGGCCCGCCCGAGAGGATTACTTACGGCCTACGGCCCATCGTCGTACCTCCGATGTTCTCTTCGTTCGCAAGCTCACTGCGAGTCGAACCTATCAGAGATTCTCATCCACATCGGGCTTGAGATGAATGTCGAAAAGACAATTCAGTGCAGAAAATAATCAGAGTATTTTGAGGATATTGATGAAATGGCCCGCCCGAGAGGATTACTTACGGCCTACGGCCCATCGTCGTACCTCCGATGTTCTCTTCGTTCGCAAGCTCACTGCGAGTCGAACCTATCAGAGATTCTCATCCACATCGGGCTTGAGATGAATGTCGAAAAGACAATTCAGTGCAGAAAATAATCAGAGTATTTTGAGGATATTGATGAAATGGCCCGCCCGAGAGGATTCGAACCTCTGGCCTTCGCCTCCGGAGGGCGACGCTCTATCCAGCTGAGCTACGGGCGGAATTGGTCGGGATGAGAGGATTTGAACCTCCGACCACCTGCACCCCATACAGGTGCGCTACCAGGCTGCGCTACATCCCGAACGCATGCTGAGGAATATCTCAGCGGTTTGGAGTATAACTTAAGTGTCTGAAATGTGAAGGTTTTTATCGATTGGTAATAAATACCTAGTCTGCTCTCAGTAGCTCTTCAAGCTCTTTCAGCTCGCTGATCATGCTTTTAATCAACGCTTTATCCATCGCGACTGCACCATCATCACCTTCATCACTCAGACGCTGACGAGCACCACCAATGGTATAGCCATTTTCATAAAGCAAGGTGCGGATTTCACGGACGAGGATAACGTCCTGACGCTGATAATAGCGGCGATTGCCGCGGCGTTTCACCGGGCTTAACTGAGGAAACTCCTGCTCCCAGTAACGCAGTACGTGTGGCTTCACATCGCACAGCTCACTCACCTCACCAATGGTGAAGTAGCGTTTTGCAGGAATTGGGGGAAGTTCGTTATTGTGGCTCGGTTCCAGCATAGGCTTCTACCCGGATTTTGAGCTTTTGTCCTGGCTTAAACGTCACAACGCGACGTGCAGAGATCGGAATCTCTTCACCGGTTTTTGGATTACGGCCTGGTCGTTGGCTTTTGTCACGCAAGTCGAAGTTGCCAAATCCTGACAACTTCACTTGTTCGTTTCGGCTCAGGCTACCGCGAATCTCATCAAAGAAGAGATCCACCATATCCTTTGCTTCACGTTTGTTCAGACCAAGATCGTCAAACAGTTTTTCTGCTAATTCTGCTTTGGTCAGAGCGGTCATGCTAACCCCTTAGCGTTGCTCCCAAACTTTGTTCAAGATGAGCAAGTACGGCGTTCACCGAATCGTTCACCTCGTCATCAGTCAGAGTGCGTGAAGGATGCTGCCAGGTCAAGCCCAAAGCCAGACTTTTTCTATCTGGATCAATACCTTTGCCGACATAAACGTCAAACAGGTTGAGGTTTGTCAGATATTCTCCAGCCTGTTCGCGAATGGCGGCAAACACGGCTTCCACTTGCTGCTCCTGCTTCACAACCAGTGCCAGGTCACGACGCATTTCCGGGAATTTAGACAGTTCACCAAACGCAGGAACCGCTTTCTGTTGAATCGCTTCCTGATCCAGCTCCACCAGATAAACGGTTTGCTTCACACCTACCTGCTTTTGCAGACTTGGGTGAATGGCGCCAATCCAACCAACTGGCTTGCCGTTTTTCTCGATACGAGCAGTCTGGCCCGGATGCAGTGCCGGATGTTGCGCCGCAACAAACTTATACGCCTCTGCTTCACCGGTACGAGCCAATAAGGTTTCAACGTCACCTTTCACATCGAAGAAATCGACTGCTTCATCCTGAGCACTCCAGGACTGCGGCAAACGCGAACCACAGACCGCTAACGCCAAAGTAGGTGTTTGGATCAGTTCGTTCTTACCATCTACATCTGTTGGTACAAAGCGAAGACCGGTTTCGAATAAACGAACACGCGGCTGCTGGCGTTTCAGATTATGGGAAACGGCACCAACAAGGCCAGCCCACAAGTTAGTGCGCATCACCGACATTTCGGTAGAAATCGGATTCAGCAGCGCCAAGCCTTCAACTTCAGGGTCCATGGCTTTCTGCATCTTAGGATCAACAAAGCTATAAGTGATCGCTTCCTGATAACCACGAGCAACGAGCTGACGACGCAGATCTTTGATCGTCATTTTTGCTTCTGGCATGGTAGCCAATGGCGTGTGTGCTTTCGGCGTACGCACCGGCAAACGGTTGTAACCGTAAATGCGCGCCAGCTCTTCAATCAGATCAGCCTCAATCGCCATATCGAAACGATAGCTTGGTGCTTTTGCACTCCAGCTAACATCATCGTCAGAACCGTTAACACTGACATCCATACCCAAACGGGTCAGAATTTCAGTAATGTCGTCCTGCGCCATTTCCAGACCCAGAACCTGCTTCACACGACGGTTACGCAGGGTGATATCGGCTGCAACCGGCAGATCTTTTTCGCTTAACGCCTCAACGATTGGGCCTGGTTGACCACCACAAATCTCAATCACCAGCGCAGTCGCACGCTCCATGGCGTTACGTGCCAGTTCATAATCAACACCACGCTCGAAGCGGTGGGAAGAATCGGTGTGCAAACCATAAGAACGTGCACGGCCAGCAATGGTAATTGGGTTAAAGAACGCCGCTTCTAACAACAGATCCTGAGTTTCGCCGTTCACACCTGAGTGTTCACCACCCATGATGCCCGCAATCGCCAGAGCCTTGTTATGGTCAGCAATCACCAGGGTATTGTCTTTTAATTCGACTTCCTGACCGTCTAACAAGGTCAGTTTTTCGCCCTGCTCAGCCATACGTACACGAATGCCGCCATCAACCTTAGCCAGATCGAATGCGTGCATCGGTTGGCCTTGTTCCAGCAGAATGTAGTTGGTGATATCTACGACCGGATCAATCGAGCGAATACCACTACGGCGCAGCTTCTCCACCATCCATAATGGTGTTTCTGCTTTAACATTCACACCTTTAACAATACGGCCTAAATAACGGGGACAGCCTTCGGTAGCCGTTACTTCAATTAAGGCTTTATCGTCAATCGCCGGAGCAACCGCTTCAATCACCGGGCCCTGAACATCCGACTTGCTTAACACGCCCACTTCACGCGCCAGACCTGCAATGCTCAGGCAATCGGCGCGGTTAGGGGTTAAATCAACTTCGATGATTTTGTCATCCAGATCCATGTATTCACGGAAATCCTGACCCACCGGAGCAGACTCTGGCAATTCCATCAAGCCGTCAGAGCTTTCAGCCATACCCAACTCTTGTTCGGCACACAACATACCGAAAGATTCAACGCCACGCAGCTTGGCTTTTTTGATCTTAAAGCCTTTGCCATCTTCGGTCGGCAGCACAGCACCGATCTTAGCAAAAGGAATTTTTAAACCTTCGCGCACATTGGCAGCGCCACATACAATCTGGAAGGTTTCAGTGCCATCACTTACCTGACACAGGCTTAATTTGTCGGCATCTGGGTGTTGTTCACGGCTAACCACCTGGCCAACCACAACGCCGCTAAAGTCACTGGCAACGTCTTCGACGCCATCAACTTCTAAGCCCGCCAGCGTGACCTGATCACACAGCTGCTGAGTATCCCAGGCGCCTTTTTCATCATTCGGCTGCACCCACTCGCGCAACCACTGTTCACTGAATTTCATAAGAGTGTCCTCTGGTTGCGGGTGTTAGTTAAACTGCTGCAGGAAACGCAGGTCATTTTCGAAGAATAAACGCAGGTCGTTTACGCCGTAACGCAACATCGCCATACGCTCAACCCCCATACCAAAGGCAAAACCACTGTATTGCTCAGGGTCGATACCCACGGCTTCAAAGACTTTGGGATGAACCATGCCGCAACCGCCGATTTCCAGCCAGCCACGTTTGGTGCCTTCTGGAGTTTCAACAATCCACTCGATATCAATCTCAGCAGATGGCTCAGTAAACGGGAAATACGACGGACGTAAACGCACTTTGACGTCACGCTCAAAGAAGGCCGCCATAAACTGTTCCAGCGTGCCTTTTAAATCGGCAAAGCTGATGTCTTTATCAACCAGCAGACCTTCCACCTGATGGAACATCGGTGAGTGAGTCTGGTCGTAATCGCAACGATACACACGACCCGGGCAAATGATACGAATCGGTGGCTGTTGCGCTTCCATGGTGCGCACCTGAACCGGAGAGGTATGGGTACGCAGCAGCGTGTGAGCATCAAAATAAAAGGTATCGTGCATGGCACGCGCCGGGTGATGCGATGGAATGTTTAATGCCTCGAAGTTGTGGAAGTCATCTTCCACTTCCGGCCCTTCTGCCACCTGGTAACCAGCACCGGCAAAAAAGCTTTCAATACGTTCCAGAGTGCGGGTAACCGGGTGTAAACCACCGGTTTGAGCAGCACGGCCAGGCAGAGTGATATCAATGGTTTCACTCGCCAGCTTGGCATTCAGCGCTTCGGTTTCCAGCGCTTCTTTGCGTGCATTAATGGCATTCTGTACCTGGGTTTTGGCTTCGTTGATAACCGCACCAATTTTCGGACGATCTTCCGGTGCGACATTACCCAGGTTTTTCATCAGGGAGGTGATTTCCCCTTTTTTACCCAGAAACTGAACCCGGACCTGATCCAGCGCAGCAACATCTTGCGCTTCTTCAACGGCACTCAGGGCTTGTTTTGTCAGGGCTTCGAGGTTTTCCATGTTGGTTTCCACGTTGCTTATTGGTAATAGCTTCAAAATGACAAAAAAATAGGGGAATGAACGAATCCACTCCCCTATTTCACAGGCCTCAGAAGTCTGAAGCCTGCCTGGCAAACCGATTCACGGCTTACCGCCGAAATTACAGGCTGGACTTGGCTTTTTCTACCAGAGCCGCGAACGCTGCTTTTTCGTTAACTGCTAAATCAGCCAGCACCTTACGGTCAATTTCAACAGTTGCCTTTTTCAGGCCATTGATGAACTTGCTGTAAGACAGACCGTTCTGACGAGCACCCGCATTAATACGAGCAATCCACAGTTGACGGAACTGACGCTTACGCTGACGACGGTCACGGTAAGCGTACTGACCCGCTTTAATAACCGCTTGTTTAGCGACGCGGAATACACGGCTACGAGCACCGTAGTAACCTTTAGCCTGCTTCAGAATTTTTTTGTGACGACGACGAGCGACAACACCACGTTTTACACGAGCCATAATTTATCTCCTGAACAGTACCGATTAAAGGTTAGGTAACATACGCATAACCAACTTTTTGTCGGCAGCGTGCAATTGCAGCATTGGACGTAAGTGACGCTTACGCTTAGTGCTCTTCTTGGTCAGGATGTGGCTACGGTGAGCCTGACGGTGCTTGAAACCGTTCGCAGTCTTTTTGAAGCGCTTAGCTGCGCCACTCTTAGTTTTGATCTTAGGCATTTTTTCAACTCCAACGTTATGGTGCGTACAGAAACTAAGACCCTGTACAACACCTGCCATACAAGCAGGGCGTATAAGCACCTGCCATGAGAACAGCAAACTTTTATAAGCTTACTGAGTGTCTGGCAGAACGAATAAAACCCAGCCAATACAACATAATTTGGCTGGGCTTAAGGTTCTTTGAAAACCAGACTACTTCTTTTTAACCGGGCCTAGGACCATCACCATCTGACGGCCTTCCAGCTTAGGACGCTGTTCAACCGTACCCAGATCTTCCAGGTCACCTTCAACACGATTCATTAATTCCATACCGATTTGCTGGTGCGCCATCTCACGACCACGGAAACGAATGGAAATTTTCGCTTTATTGCCCGCTTCTAAGAATTCACGCAGCTTACGCAGCTTAATCTGGTAATCGCCTTCTTCAGTGCCCGGACGGAATTTGATTTCCTTAATCTGGACCTGATGCTGGCGCTTTTTAGCTTCGGCCTTCTGCTTTTTCTCTTCATACAGCTTCTTACCAAAGTCCATAATTTTACAGACAATCGGATCGCCGTCAGAGATCTGTACCAGATCCAGCTCTGCTTCCGCAGCCGCTTCCAAAGCTTCTTTAATACTTACAACGCCGACCTGATCGCCGTCAGCACCGATTAAACGTACCTCAGTGGCACGGATATTATCATTAATAGCCGCGCGTGGTTCTTGACGGCCTCTTCTATTATCGCGTCTGATAACTCAGCTCTCCATTCCAAACCGACCGCGCTGTGCAATAGCGCCTTCCAACAGCTCGATAAAGGCATCGATACTCATTACGCCCAGGTCTTCACCTTTACGCGTACGGACAGCTACGGTGTTTGCTTCTACTTCTTTATCCCCTACCACCAACAGGTAAGGTACCTTGTGCAAAGTGTGCTCGCGGATTTTAAAGCCGATCTTCTCGTTTCTCAAGTCCGCTTGGGCACGGAATCCGCGTGATTTCAGGCTTTCTGCCAGTTTTTCACAATATTCGCTCTGATTATCGGTGATATTGAGTACCGAAACCTGCTGCGGAGCCAACCAAGGTGGCATCGCTCCGGCGTAATGCTCAATCAGAATCCCAACAAATCGCTCGAACGAACCCAGAATAGCACGGTGTAACATCACCGGCGTTTTGCGCTCGCCATCTTCGTCAACAAATTGTGCACCTAAACGGCCCGGCAACATAAAGTCGAGCTGCAAGGTACCGCACTGCCAGACACGATTCAGACAATCGCGCAGGGAGAACTCAATCTTAGGGCCATAGAAAGCGCCTTCACCCGGCTGCAATTCCCACTCCAGACCAGCATCATTCAATGCGTCTTCCAGTGCGGCTTCTGCCAGATCCCACTGTTCATCTGCACCAATACGGCCTTCTGGGCGAGTCGACAACTTCATTTCAACCGCGTCAAAACCGAAGTCTTTGTATACATCCAGCGTCAGCTTAATAAAGTCAGAGGCTTCCTGACGGATCTGATTTTCAGAAACAAAAATATGCGCATCGTCCTGAGTAAAGCCACGCACCCGCATAATGCCGTGCAGAGCACCGGATGGTTCATTACGGTGACAGCAGCCAAATTCGGCTAAGCGTAATGGCAGGTCACGGTAGCTCTTCAGGCCCTGATTAAATACCTGAATATGACCCGGACAGTTCATCGGCTTCACCGCATAGGTGCGCTTTTCCGATTCGGTGGTAAACATCGCATCAGAGTAATGTTCCCAGTGACCGGATTTTTCCCACAACGCGCGATCAACCACCTGAGGGGTTTTAATTTCTTTATAACCGGCGTCGTTCTGAACTTTACGCATGTACTGCTCAAGAACCTGATACATGGTCCAGCCATTTGGATGCCAGAACACCATACCCGGCGCTTCTTCTTGCAGATGGAACAAGTCTAATTGTTTGGCCAGTTTACGGTGGTCACGCTTCTCAGCTTCCTCCAAACGAGTCAGGTAAGCCTTTTGCTCTTTTTTGTCGTTCCATGCGGTACCATAAATACGCTGTAACTGCTGATTATTCGCATCGCCACGCCAATAAGCACCGGAGACCCGCATCAGTTTAAAGACACGCATCACACGAGTGTTCGGTACGTGAGGGCCGCGACACATATCCACGTATTCTTCGTGATGATACAGGCCAACTTCGGTTTCACCCTTCTCGATCAGGTTATCAATCAGCTCAACCTTGTAATCTTCCTGACGATCAACAAATACCCGGCGCGCCTCACGAATCGGCGTCATTTTCTTTTCTACGGTGTAGTCTTTTTTGATCAGCTCTTTAATACGCTTTTCAATATCAGCCACATCTTCCGGCGTAAATGGACGCTCAAAGTCGATGTCGTAATAGAAGCCGTCGTCAATCACCGGGCCAATCGCCATTTTGGCGTGTGGATACAACTGCTTAACGGCATGGCCAACCAGGTGAGCAAAGGAGTGACGAATCACTTCCAGACCGTCCTGATCACGGCCCGTGATCAGGGTCACATCAGCATCATGCGTAATCAGTTCACAAGCATCGACCAGCTCACCATTAATACGACCACACACGGTCGCCTTGGCTAAACCCGGGCCGATATCTTCGGCAACTTGCATCAAGGTAACAGGCTGGTCGAATTCGCGCTTCGAACCATCAGGAAGGGTAATAACAGGCATTATTGAGTCCTTTACCAGTGGTGGCCCCCACGACAGGCCACGTGAAAATTGATCGCGTACTTTACAGAGTCAGCGCAAAAGTGTAAACCACGGAATCATGGTAACCCGAGTGACTGCAAAACCCCCTTAAAATCCTGACCAAAATATCAACGTAACAAAAAATTACATTTTTTTAGGGCAACTCGCCTGATCACCAACATTGTTTCACAGGTCAAACAATATCATTGAATGACCATTCAATTTCACCATTTAAAACACCAATAAAGAAAATTTAACTGCTTATATTTCAAATACTTATGTGAAATAAAATTACCATAACAGAAAAAGTACGTATTAATACCAATAGCCAACCGAAGATATACCTAACCGCCAAGCCAACAACATAACACGCAGTCAACATGCCCTATTAATTGCACTGGCCATTCAGTCAAATTTCTGTAATGTGGCGGCGTTTTCGTGATAAGACAGAAGAATGACTCCCTGATTTATCGCGACCAGAAATAAAAAGAAGGTATGAACGTATGTCTTATAAAACCCCTCTGGCTATCGCTGTAGCGGCTGCCGCCTTAACGTCAACAGCTGCTGCTGCACCGAGTGTTAACTTTTACGGTTTCGTCGATATTGGCCTGGAAACCTATTCCAACAGCGCTACTAATGGGACTGATGTTTACCCAGGTAGCGGTTCCGACGACCCAAGAAATCGCGCTAACCGCAACACCGATGATCGCCAATTCGCACTGACCAACAGCGTTCAGTCTCGCCTGGGTGTCATGGGTGAAGAAGAGCTGGAAGATGGCTGGGTGGGTAGCTACCGCGTTGAGGCCCGTATCAACGTATTAGATGATGGCGGCGCTTTTGCTCGTACTCGCCTGGGTTGGTTCGGCCTGTCTAAAGGCGAACACAGCTTCAAAGTGGGTGCTCAATGGTCTCCTTATTTTGAATACAGTGCCTGGAACACTCACCGCAGCGAAGTTCAGGGCGTAGGTTCTTACTTCTACATCACAGAAACCATGCCAGGTTCTGTAGCTTACGGTTACCGTAATGACAGCACCATTAACTACACCTACGGTGGCGGTGGCTTCAGCGATAGTCCATTCACAGCAACGGTTGCTCTGCATATCGCCGAAGATGATCGCGAAATTACCGTCGGTGACGACCAGGAATTAGTTAACGACAGCGGCATCACCGCGGTAACTGTGGGTACTGCTGCAACTTTTGGTGGTTTAACGTTAAATGCCTCGGCTATTCAATCGATTGTGGTTGAAAGCGATGCAGCCAAAGATGCCGGTGAAGACATTGCAGAGCCAATGATCTACAGCGTTGGTGGTAAATACGTTGTTAACGACCAGCTGGACTTTGGTTTTGCGTACCGTGGCGCCGATCGCGACACTGGTGATGATGACAAGCGTCAGTCCACCACTCTTGCCGTTAGCTACAAGCCAGTGAAAAAACTGGTTCTGAACCTGGGCTATGCACAAGGTGAAGACGACGACAAAACTCAGCGCCAGTTAGACAGCAATATCTACGGCAGCGCTTATTACCAGCTGAGCGGCTCTCGCCTGGCCGGTTTTGAGTTTGAAGAAGCTGACTATGGTAGCGATGGCAAAACTCAGGCCTTCCTGTTCAGCTTACGTCAGAGCTTCTGATTACCGCTAGATCGATGTAATCAAACACAAAAAGAGCAGCCATTGAGCTGCTCTTTTTTATGCTTGTTTTTGGGCTAGTTTTTTTGTGATTAAGGTTTTCTGAAAAATAATTATTCGTCGTCAGACTGCTTTTTAATTAAAAACCGATACACACCATCCTGCTCTTCCATCAAAATCATTTCCTGATTCAGAAAGTTACAGAATTTGAGAAAATCCCGCTGGGTTGAAGGGTCCGTCGCCAGAATTTCAACCACATCGTTTAATGCCATATCCCGAATTATATTATGCAGCATCATCACTGGCTCCGGGCAAAACAACCCTTTTGCATTAAGGTGATGAGTTGCAGTTATATCACTCATTATTTAACAACCTGAAAATAAATATAAAATTAGCCAGAGTTTAAATCGCTCGGCGCGCAGTAATTAAGCCATGACGAATGGCCTGCCACACCACCAACAGAGCAATCATACATAACCCGGCTGCAACGATAAAATGTCCGTCATACCCGAGCGCCTGGGCACTGAATCCAGACAACATACCGGCAATCATACCTGAGACCACCACCACACAACTCTGCAAAGCATAGTCAGCTGCGGCACAGTGCTCACGACAACGATCCATCATCACAGTAAATAACGCAGCTGTCGCCATACCACCGGCAATATGCTCAAGCGTTACAGCAACATAAATGCGAAACATACCCTGCCCATCCAGGCCGAGGTAGCTCAACAACGCCAGCGCCTCAATCAATAGAAAACCAAGTAGCGCAGTTTGCCGGCCAATACGACTCACCATCCAACCGCCCACTAAAGCGCCCAATAAACCGGCGGCAAAACCAACCGAGCCCAGAATAACGCCCATTTGCTCTAACGTAATCCCTTGGTCCACCAGCATCGGCCGGATCATTTGTGTGCCAAATGCATCACCAAACTTAAACAGGAAAATCATCAGCAGCCATAAGCCGGCTCCCGGTGCGCGGAAAAAATCCAGCCATAACGGCCATAACGGTTGATCATCCACCACATGTGGCTTGGGCGGAAATCGCCATAACGGCAGTGTTCCAGCAACCATTGCCAGCGCCAGTAATAACACAGCTCCCTGCCAGCCAAACCAACCAAATAAAGCCACCAATACGCCACCGGCCAGCACCATACCAATGCGATAACCCGCTACCTGTACACCGTTACCGATGCCCCGTTCATGGCTCGCAAGATTCTCAACCGCTAACGCATCGGTCGCAATATCCTGGGTGGAAATCACCAGATTCAGGCAAAACAATAGTGCGGCAAACAGCAGCATATTTTGCTGCACCCAGAATTCCACTGGCTGCAAGGCAATCACCAATAGAATGGCCGCCGCACTGTAGTTCATGGCAAAGATCCAGCTACGACGATATTCATGTTTGTACAGGCTGAATTTATCCAGCCACGGCGCCCAGATAAACTTAAGCGCCCAGGGCAACGCCAGAAGCGATAAAAAACCGATCATGGTCAGATCCAGTCCTTGCTCGCGCATCAACACCGGCATCGCCTGACCAAAAAAACCGTGCGGTAAACCCTGCACCAGATACAAACAAATTAAAGCGATCCACTTTTTCATTTTGCGTTCGGGATAATGTACTTGTTGTATTTATAAAAATTTCTGCACATACCAGCAGCTGGCCTGCAAAACATAACCTTCTTTTTTAGCCCAGGCTAAGCCGTGTTCCACCAACACTTCAGCCAGGCCTTGCCCACGCAAGCGAAAAGGAACATAGGTATGCGTAAAATCAAGCTGATCATTATTGACAACATAATCCAGTACACATTCATGCTCACCTTTAATAAGCAAAAATCGCGACTGCTCTGGCTGATGTTGTATTTCGTATTCCATAGCGTTTCTCTGCGTTGTACAACAAACAGACTTTACCGCACTCCGATCAAAGCAACAAAACCATAAAAAACCCCGAAGCGGCAATCCACTTCGGGGTTTGATTGAGCATTGCAAGGTTTAGGGCTATTAACAGGCCCAGGCAGGCTGTTGAAAAATGTTTCTGAGGCAGTCAGAACAAGACAAAAATCAGCGAAAACGCGCAGTTTATAAGTCATAAATGAGCATTTTGAGCTGATTTTTAACGAAGTTATGGCAACGTAAGTAGTTTTTCAACAGCCTGCTAGGGAAGTTATTTCACCATATCTTCCACAATCTCTTCTTCCTCATGCAAGTCTTCGGTTTCATCGGCTTTCGGTAATACCAGATTCAGCACGATGGCAACCAAGCCACACAGGCTTAAACCTTCAAGACTACCCAACGTCATACCACCAATGCCAAATACCAGCGTGGTCGACACAATCACCAGATTACGCTGCTGACCCATATCAACCCGTGCTTTAACCAGAATATTCAGGCCAACAGAAGCAATCGAACCAAACAACAAAATCAGAATACCGCCCATCACCGGTGCCGGAATGGTTTGCAGGAATGCACCAAACTTGGCAATAAATGCCAGAGAGATCGCAAAGCCTGCAGCAAAGGTCATGATTACTGGATTAAAGGCCTTTGTTAACATCACCGCCCCTGTCACTTCGGAGTACGTGGTGTTGGGTGGACCACCAAATAACGCAGCGGCAGAGGTCGCAACACCATCACCTAACAGCGTGCGATGCAGGCCTGGTTTTTCGACGTAGTTATCACCCGTCACACTGGAGATCGCCAACACATCACCGACGTGTTCAATCGCAGCCACCAGTGCTACCGGCATCATCAGTAAAATGGCCGCCATTTCAAATTTTGGCGTCACAAAATCCGGTACTGCAACCCAGGCACTGTTATTCACGGCGGAGAAATCCACCATACCCATAAAGGCAGCAATGCTATAACCAACAACAATACCCGCCAGAATCGGCACTAAACGGAAAATGCCTTTCGCCAATGTCGCCACCAGCAAGGTAACCAATAACGCCGGCATTGATACCCAGATCGCATCGGCATACGGGAACAGCTGAGCCGACGCATCACCGGTTTTGCCCATCGCCATATTCACGGCAATCGGCGCCAGACCCAAGCCAATAATCATAATGATCGGACCAGTTACTACCGGCGGCATAATACGATGCAGAAAACCCGGACCACGGACTGCCACCAGAATCGCCAGCACCATATAGGTAAAACCAGAGCAGAATAATGCACCCATCGCAACGGCCACACCGTCATCACCGTACTGCTGGATAATGCCGATAATCGGTGCAATAAACACAAACGACGATGCCAGAAATACCGGCACAGAGCGCTTGGTAATCAACTGAAATAATAAAGTACCGATACCTGCGGTGAATAACGCCACACTGGGGTTTAAGCCGGTAATTAACGGCATCAATACCAAAGCACCAAAGGCCACAAATAACATTTGCAAACCGGCCAGTACGGTACGCCAACCGGCGTAAGCATCCTGAGACATACGACTTCCTCTATATTTAATTTATTGAAATTTTATCTGAATACAGTGCGTCTTATTTGAGCGTTTACGAAGCAGGCAGAACAAGGCAAAATTTTTGAGAGAGCGGAGTTTAGTCGCCTAAATGAGCAGCTCGATAAAAATTTTAACGCCGTTCTGCCAATGCAGTTAGCTCAAAACTTATTCGGTACCAAAAATCTTATCACCCGCATCACCTAAGCCTGGAATGATGTAACCATTTTCATTCAAATGGTCATCCACGGATGCCGTGTAAATTTCAACGTCCGGATGCGCTTGTTGTACTGCCTTAATGCCTTCTGGCGCTGCTACCAGAACCAAAGCGCGGATCGAGGTGCAACCGGCTTTTTTCAGCAAATCAATGGTGGCATTCATGGAACCACCGGTTGCCAGCATTGGGTCAACAACCAGCGACATACGCTGATCAATATCACCGGCTAATTTATCGAAGTAACTCACTGGTTCTAAGGTTTCTTCATCACGATACAAACCGACCACACTGATTTTGGCACTTGGGATCATTTCCAGTACGCCATCCAGCATCCCCAGACCCGCACGCAGAATCGGCACAACGGTAATCTTCTTGCCTTTAATGCGTTCAGCACTGATTTCGCCACACCAGCCTTCAATTTTATAATCTTCCAGCTCCAGATCCTTGGTTGCTTCATACGTCAGCAGATTGCCGACCTCACCCGCCAATTGGCGAAAGCTACGGGTGCTGATTTTTTGTTGACGCATCAGGCCAAGTTTATGTCGAACCAGAGGGTGACGAATTTCATGAACGCTCATGAGTTACCTCAATATCAATTACTGTCATATCGGAAATAGGGTGCCGCCAGGGCCAGATAGCAGAATACACAGCTTCGGGCATCGGGGTACAATTGGCGCGCGATTTTCTCACAAGCGCCCACTCAGCGCGACGCAAAAATGTAACTATCTGGTCAATTTGCTACATTTAATACCTATATTCATCGGACGTTCACCAAACCGCTACCACAATCAACGATCACTACAATCAACCACCAGCATAATGTTTGGGCTCTTCTGAATAAGATTGATCAGGATTTGAAATGAAATACATAACGCCTTTACTGGCCGGGCTGGCTTTTTTGATGGCTGCAACCGCACTGATTAACACCCGACAAGCGGATTCAGTGGTTGTCGACAACCTCGGAACTGCGAACATCGGTACAGGAGCCATACGGATAGTGCCGGAGTCGTTGCGCTCCTCCCCTGAGCAACCTTCAACCGCCGAACAACCTCTCTCTTCAGAAGAGCTCCACACGACCCTGCTGAAAGTAGAACAGCAACTACAGCAGCAAAACTCAGAGCTGCAAGCATTACGATCGGAATTGAAGGAACTGAAATCCAGCATGCCGCCAACCACAGATGCAGATCGTGAATACGCAGATTTAATGAGAGATTTACCACCTGACTTTGAAAGTCGCATCAAAACGGATCCCGACTATGCCGAAAACATGCAAACAGAACTTTTGACCAAAGTAATTGATCATTCATTGGGTGAAGAAGAGCGCTTACGCGCAGTACAGCAACTTATGATGGTATCGGGGTCGATTGGAACATTTTCACAAATCCAGCAAAACCCTGACCTGGATAAAGCAATGACTCAGCTTTTCGACCATGCCAGTCAAGAATCCACACGAATTAAGGCCCTTGAGTATTTAAGCTTTATGGGAACCAACAACATCGCCAATCAGGAGCGCTTCCTTAACCTGGTTGTTAATGACAGTAACCGCTATGTCAGAAACCTGGCGACTGATGCGCTGTCATCCATGTTGTATTCAGCCGAAATAAATGAAGGACAGCGCTCAGAATTGATTCAGAAAATCAGCAACCTGATGGATAATAGTGATGAAACAACACAATCTTTGCTGAAAGAACGTTTTGGCTCGACGGAACAACTGCAACAATTCGAACAAGATGTTCGCGATGAAACGTTGAATCTGCCGCAATAATGACCCATTGATTCAGGAAACCACCATGCCACGCGCCTGTGCCCGCCATATTCTGGTTAAAACTAAAGAAGAAGCCGACAAGCTGAAACAACAGCTCGCCAAAGGTGCTGACTTTGCCAAATTGGCTCAGAAGCACTCGACCTGCCCGTCAAAAAAGAACGGTGGCAGCCTGGGCGAGTTTAATAAAGGTGAGATGGTCAAAGCCTTCGACGACGTTGTGTTTAAGGGGCCATTACTCAAAGTCCAGGGGCCGGTTAAAACCAAATTCGGCTACCATCTGATTGAAACCATTTACCGTACCTGATTATTAAGGCATATCTGAATAATTCAGAGGTGCCTTAATTCCAACCCTGATAGAATCGCGCGCTGTTTAAGATTCACCGATTGACCCCCCAGAGACTTTTACCATGGCAGAACTTGGCCGTTACAACACATTAAAAGTTCAGGAAATGGCACCACATGGTGCCTACCTGGACGATGAAGACGGCGGCCAGATTCTGCTTCCGACCCGTCAGGTGCCAGAAGGTACTGAAATTGGCGACGAGATTAAGGTATTTGTTTACCTTGATTCTGAAGACCGTTGGATCGCTACCTGCCAACGCCCGCGTGTACAGCTGCATCAGGTTGCCAGCCTGGAAGTGGTGGATGTTAACCGCACCGGCGCCTTCCTGGATTGGGGATTAGCCAAAGACTTATTCGTACCCTTTGCCGAACAAAAGCAGCGTATGGAGCAAGGCAACAGCTATCTGGTGTATGTGTTACAAGACAACACAGGGCGTTTAATTGGTAGTGCCCGCCTGAATCGTTATATCAGCGACGAAGCCAAATCCAACTGGCCTGGTTCACCAGACCCTTACAGTGTGGGCGACAAGGTTCGTATGATTGTTAGCCACCGCACCGAACTGGGCTACAAAGCCGTAGTCGATGATGAGTTCTGGGGCGTTATCCATCATGATGATATCCGCAAAGCGATCCGCCCGGGCAACAAGCTCGAAGGTTACGTCAAACGCATACGCGACGATCATCGCCTGGATATCTCACTCGAACCCATTGGTCACGCCAAAATTGCACCACTGGCAACACGCATCCTGAAAAAACTACAGGAAGGTGATGGCACCCTCGGCTTAAGCGATAAAAGCCCGGCGGACCTGATTGAGCTGCACTTTGGTGTATCCAAGCGCGTCTTTAAAATGGCCATCGGCCAACTGTTCAAGGAGCGCAAAATTGTCATTGAAAGTGATCATATTCGCCTGACCAATGAGAATGATGCGAAAAAGCCACGGCCAGCGAAGAAACATCATAAACCGCAAACAACAACCAAAGCTTCTGCCACAGCCAAACCTGCGGAAAAGCCAAAGTCAGAAAAACCGCGTAAGCGCTTTGTAAATAATAAAAAATCCGGTAAAACACTTTCTATTAAAAAATAGATGGCTGACGCCAGCTAACAGAATCAAGAGGACCTGATAATGCCTAAGGCAAGTGATATTAAAAAGAACGCCGCCATTGAATTTAACGGCAGCGCTTATTTTGTAAAAGACATCGAACGTTCAGTGCCACAAGGACGCGCCGGTGGCAGCCTGTACCGTATGCGTATGTACAATGTGGCAACCGGTCAGAAGGTTGATGAAACCTTTAAAGATTCCGACATGCTGAACCTGGCTGACGTGATGCGCCGTCAGGTGATGTTCTCCTACAGCGATGGCGACGAATACGTCTTTATGGATAACGAAGACTACTCTCAGTTCAGCCTGAATAAAGACAATATCGAAGACGAAATTCTGTTCTTCAACGAGTCTACTCAAGGCTTGCAGGTTGTATTACTGGACGACGCACCCGTTGCACTGGAACTGCCTGCACACGTTGAGCTGGAAATCACCGAAACCGATCCATCCATCAAAGGTGGTTCCGCTACAGCGCGTACCAAACCAGCGACTATGACAACCGGCCTGGTAATTCAGGTGCCAGAGCATATCTCGACTGGCGACGTGGTGAAAATCAACGTGGAAGAGAAGAAGTTTATGGGGCGTGGTGAGAAGTAAGCTTTTTCACCAACTCATAGCCAGCGGCTGTTTGCTGCTGGCAACACCAGCCATTTCCCAAAGGTGCTGCTAAAAGGAATTTTGATGCTTAAGGAAATCGTTAAAAGCTTCGGGTCCGTTTTGTATATTCAGATTTGGAAGAATCACATTAAGGCTACCAATCTAAAAACAGGAAAAATTTATAACGAGCCATCACTACTGACCATAGAAAGAAACCCTGAAGGACAAAGTATTGTTTCCGCTATAGGAAATAACGTCCAAAAAATAACGAACTCACCCAACACAATTGTTATAAACCCTTTCGCCCACCCCCGTGTACTTATCAATGAATTTTTAGTTGCTGAAAAAATGCTGCAACATATTGTATACGTACTGCTGGGCAAACACAGAATTGGACCACGCCCCAAAATCATTATTCATCCAATGGAAGAATATGAAGGTGGAATTACCCTATTAGAGCATAGAGCCTTTATTGAAATAGCATTGGCAGCAGGCGCCAAAGAAGTAACTGTTTATACAGGAGCTGAAATACCCATCTCACGTTTAGATTTTGACAAAATCAAAGAGGAAAGTGCAAAAAATTTACCATCTTATGTCAGTTTCAAAGCTAAAAGAGAAAGCCACTTACCATTAAGTAGCAGCCTAGCAATTGTAGCAATTGTTATCACCGGCCTTCTATGGTTTACAAGCTTCTAATAATGAAAAAACTCAATTAATACTGCCATCACCCCGGTAAAATAAGTCGTCACTATCGCACTTGAACAATTCAAATATCCCCCTTATATTCATATTTATTCAATCTGAATACCGAGGCAGTCATGGCTAATACCAGTTTAAGCTTGGGTGAGCACTGGGAAACCTTTATCAAGAACGAAGTTGCCAGTGGCCGCTACGGCTCTGCCAGCGAGGTGGTTCGTGATGCATTGCGTAACCTGGAAGAACGTAAAAGCAAGCTCGATGCATTAAAATCACACCTGGCAGAAGGTGCTCAACAAGCACAACGAGACGAGTTTGTGGAAGGTTACTCCACTGAAATGCTGATCAATGAGCTGGATGCTCCGTACTTCAGTGATGATGCCTCCTGAATATAAGTCGCCCTATCGTGTCACGCCTCGTGCCTATCAGGATCTGTTAAACATCGGTCGCTACAGTGAGCGGAATTGGGGACGAAAGCAGCGGAATCGCTACTTACAAGCACTTGAGACACGTTTTCAGTGGTTGGCAAACAATCCCCTCCTTGGCAAGAAACGCAACGATATTGACCCCGATTACTACAGCTTTCTGCAAGGTCAACACGTGGTGTTTTATCTAATTTCTCAGCATGGTATCGACATCATTGGCATTCCTCATCAGGAAATGGACATCCATAGTTACTTTGACTCCTAAGTAAGGCCCGTTACTTTCCTTGTGGCATTCTCTTTTCCGGATGTCAGGGCGACTCTTTTCCGGTATTATCGCGCCCTTTCAAAACACTGATTCATCCGGGATAAAGCTGTGATCTCAACCGCGAATATCACCATGCAGTTTGGCGCTAAGCCACTGTTCGAGAACATTTCTGTCAAATTCGGCGACGGCAACCGTTATGGCCTGATTGGCGCCAACGGCTGTGGTAAGTCGACCTTTATGAAGATCCTCGATGGCTCACTGGAGCCAAGTGCGGGTAACGTATCGGTCACGCCAAACGAACGTTTGGGTAAACTGCACCAGGATCAGTTCGCGTTTGAAGAGTTCACCGTACTCGACACCGTGATGATGGGTAATAAAGAGCTGTGGGCCATCAAAGAAGAGCGTGATGCCATTTACGCGAATCTGGAAGCAACCGAAGACGATTACATGCGTGCCGCTGAGTTGGAAGGTGAGTTCGCCGAAATGGACGGCTACACCGCCGAATCCCGTGCCGGAGAACTGCTGTTAGGTGCCGGTATTGAAACCGAGCTACATCAGGGCCCAATGACCGAAGTCGCCCCAGGCTGGAAGCTACGGGTATTACTGGCTCAGGCACTGTTCTCCAACCCGGACATCCTGCTGCTCGACGAACCGACCAACAACCTGGACATCAACACCATTCGTTGGCTGGAAGGCATCATTAACGACATGAAGTGTACGATGATCATCATCTCGCACGACCGTCACTTCCTGAACTCTGTCTGTACTCACATGGCCGATATCGACTACGGCGATATCAAGATCTATCCGGGTAACTACGATGACTTTATGATTGCTTCGACCGCCGCTCGCGAGCGTCAGCAATCGGAAAACGCTAAGAAGAAAGCACAAATTGCCGAACTGCAGCAGTTTGTTAGCCGCTTCTCGGCCAACGCTTCCAAAGCCAAGCAAGCAACTTCTCGTGCTAAACAGATCGATAAGATCAAGCTGGACGATATCAAGCCGTCGACCCGTCAGAACCCATATATCCGCTTTAACCAAGAGAAAAAGCTGCACCGTCAAGCGGTGGAGATTGAAGGCCTGTCTCATGGTTATGAAGGTGAGACCCTGTTCGCCAATACTGATCTGATGATTGAAGCCGGTGAAAAAATTGCGGTTATTGGTGCTAACGGTGCGGGTAAAACTACGTTCCTGAAATGTCTGGTGAATGGTTTTGACCAAGACGGCGTTGAAGCCAATTCTGGCACCATCAAGTGGTCTGAAAATGCCAACATCGGTTATTACGCTCAGGATCACGAATACGAGTTCCCACAAGCAACAAATCTGTTTGACTGGATGGAGCAGTGGAAAACCGAAAAACACGATGACCAGGCCGTTCGAGGAACGTTAGGTCGTTTGCTGTTTAACCAAGACGATATTAAAAAGTCAGTTAAGGTGTGTTCTGGTGGTGAAAAAGGCCGCCTGTTATTCGGCAAGTTGATGATGCACGATCACAACATTTTGCTGATGGACGAACCGACCAACCACATGGATATGGAATCGATTGAATCCTTAAACATGGCGTTGGAAATGTTTGAAGGTACATTGGTATTTGTATCCCACGACCGTGAGTTTGTATCCTCACTGGCAAACCGTATTATCGAAATTAAAGACAATAAAATTGTCGACTTCCACGGCACGTATGATGAATACCTGCGCTCTCAGGGTGTTGAATAACATCCTGGTTTTAGTAGCTATAAAAAAGCCCTGTTACTCTGACGAGTAACAGGGCTTTTTCTTTAACTTTAATGATTAAATCTCTAATAATTATTTAATCAGGCGAATGGCAAAAGGTACCTTATAGCTATTGCCTTTCGAAGCATTAACAGCCGCCAGGATACAAAAAACAAGATGGCACAGACCAATGATTGGGTACAAAAATGCTCCAATAACCACAACGGTCAAAATAGAAGCAATGGCATAAGCGATAATTGCGGTAATACACCAGTTGAGTGCTTCTTTGGAATGCGCTAAAACAAATGCATCATCTTTTTTCACCAGGTATAAAACCAGACCAGGAATAAAACCAAAAAATATGGTACCGATCCATAATAACAGCGACAGGTTTTTGGACTCTTGCCCTGTAGATTGTGGTTTACCTTCGATCAGATCACTCATAGTACTCTCCATTGATATTAAGCGTATTTACACAGATATAACTGTCATTTAACCTGAAGGCATACTGCGCAATCGCGGCTTAATTATCTTTAAAAAGATTGTAAAACTGGTTGATACCGAACCTCTGAAGACAAGGATGATTTATGAAGAGACTGATATTCCTGGTGATCGCCTTAGCGGTTTATCAAAAATGGCATTACATCGATGCTTATATCAATCCGCCACCACAATTTGTTCAGGATCACTTCGGAAAAGTTGTTCTATATGCAACAACTTGGTGCGGCTATTGCCAGAAAACCCGCGATTTACTGAATAGCAAAGGCATTGACTACCTTGAGTACGATATTGAAAAATCAAACATCGGAAAACGAGAATACGATCAACTTAATGGATCAGGTGTTCCTTTACTACTGATTAACGGCGAAGTGGTGCGTGGATTTAATAAACAGAAGACCCTGCAACTGGCTCTTTGATTGCCCAATCCTGATATATTTTTCCATGCAAGAAAGGGAGCTGCTCTAATGTTAGAGCATAAACGCCAGGCATAAAAAAGCCGACAATAAAGTCGGCTTTTACAATCTTGGTAGGACTACCCAGATTCGAACTGGGGACCTCTACCATGTCAAGGTAGCGCTCTAACCAACTGAGCTATAGTCCTGAAGTGCTGCGTATACTAGCGGCGAGTGATTCACAGTGCAACCCCAATCCGCGAATTTACCTCAGAAACTGCTTTGAAATCAGTCGACTAGAATAAGTTAGCGCCTGTCAGCATGAGTTAACTGTTCTCGATAACTTTCTGCTTCATCTCATGCAACAGGTCACGTAGTCGCGCGGCTTCTTCAAAGTCGAGGTCTTTGGCGGCTTTAAACATCTGATCTTCGACCTCAGCCACACGCTCCACCAGCTTCGCAGCGGGCAATGCCTTCCAGTCATCAACCGCATAGCCAGCTGCGGGCTCTGCGACTTTGCGGCTGCGACCTTTACCCTTGCCACGCGCTCCCGGAGCCGGTGCGGCTTCGAGAATATCCTCTACCGATTTGGTCACGCCTTTCGGCACAATGCCGTGCTCTTTGTTAAAGGCAATTTGCCTCTCACGACGGCGATCGGTTTCGTCCATGGCGCGTTGCATCGAGTCAGTAATTCGGTCGGCATACAAAATCGCTTTACCATTGAGGTTACGGGCAGCACGGCCAATGGTCTGAATCAGTGAACGTTCAGAACGCAAGAATCCTTCTTTATCGGCATCAAAGATGGCCACCAGCGAGACTTCGGGGATGTCGAGACCTTCCCGCAATAAGTTAATGCCCACTAACACATCAAACTCACCCAATCGTAAGTCGCGGATAATCTCCACCCGCTCAACCGTATCGATATCCGAATGCAGGTAGCGCACACGAATATTCTGCTCCAGTAAAAACTCGGTCAGGTCTTCCGCCATGCGCTTGGTGAGCACGGTAATCAGTACCCGTTCGCCTTTGCTGGTACGCTCCTGCAGCTCGTGCAGCACATCATCCACCTGACCCGTCGCCGGGCGCACTTCAAGTTCCGGATCAATCAACCCGGTTGGTCGTACCACCTGCTCCACCACATGGTCCTGATGGTCTTGCTCATACGGCCCCGGCGTTGCAGAGACAAACACACACTGGGGCACAATGGCTTCCCATTCTTCAAAACGCATCGGGCGATTATCCAGTGCCGATGGCAGACGAAAGCCAAATTGCACCAGCGTTTCTTTTCGAGAGCGGTCACCACGATACATGCCACCAATTTGTGGAATGGTGACGTGGGATTCGTCGACAAACACCAGGGCATCTTTCGGGATGTAATCAAACAGTGTTGGCGGCGGCGCGCCTTCTTCACGGCCAGATAAATAGCGTGAGTAGTTTTCGATACCGGAGCAATAACCCAGCTCACGCATCATCTCAACATCGTAGCGGGTACGCTGTTCCAGACGCTGCGCTTCCACCAGCAAGTTATTATCGCGGTAGTACTCCAGTCGCTCTTTTAACTCCTCTTCGATGCCGTCGATGGCACCGAGAATGGTTTCACGCGGGGTCACATAATGCGTTTTCGGATAAATGGTCACCCGTGCCAGGCGCGAGCGAACTTCGCCGGTAAGTGGATCAAACAGCGAAATCTGTTCAATTTCATCATCAAACAATTCAATGCGAACCGCTTCGTCGTCACTTTCGGCCGGGAAAATATCAATCACATCGCCACGTACCCGATAGGTGCCGCGATGGAAATCCATGTCGTTGCGGGTGTACTGCAACTCGGCTAAACGGCGCAACACGGTACGCTGATCAATCTGATCTCCACGCACCATATGCAGCATCATTTTCAGATAAGAATCCGGATCACCTAAGCCATAAATCGCTGAGACCGTGGCAACAATCACCGCATCACGGCGCTCCATCAAGGCTTTTGTTGCCGACAAGCGCATCTGTTCGATATGCTCATTCACCGACGCATCTTTATCAATAAAGGTATCCGATGCCGGTACATAAGCTTCCGGCTGGTAATAGTCGTAATAAGAAACGAAATATTCGACGGCATTATTCGGGAAAAACTCTTTAAACTCGCCATACAACTGGGCAGCAAGTGTCTTGTTGTGAGCCATAATAATGGTTGGCCGCTGACACTCGGCAATCACATTAGCCATGGTGTAGGTTTTTCCGGAGCCCGTTACCCCCAGTAGGGTTTGCTTCAGCAATCCGGCCTCAATGCCCTGTACCAGGCCTTTGATTGCATTGGGCTGATCACCAGCGGGGGAATATTTAGAGGTGAGTTCGAACGCTTTGCTCATCAGGATTCCAGAAAGTCCTTATTTAAAGAAAGTGCAGTTTACATTACAATTATACGGTTTTTTTGTTGCAGTGGTGGTAATAACCATTTTACTGCTGACACCCACGCGTTATTGAGGATACACACTTGGACCTGCAATTGTCGGATCGCGTTCAACAGATCAAGCCTTCTCCTACTCTGGCGGTGACAAACCGTGCTGCCGAATTACGAGCGGCTGGCAAAGATATTATTGGCCTGGGCGCCGGTGAACCAGATTTTGATACCCCACAGCATATTAAGGATGCCGCCAGCAAAGCAATTGCTGATGGCTTCACCAAATATACCGCTGTTGACGGAACCCCGGCTCTGAAGAAAGCAATTATTGACAAGTTCAAACGTGACAACGGCTTAAGCTATGAGCCAAACCAGATTCTGGTTTCGTGTGGCGGCAAACAAAGCTTCTTTAATCTGGCTCTGGCTCTGTTGAATCCGGGGGACGAAGTTGTGATTCCTGCGCCATATTGGGTTTCTTACCCGGATATGGTGAAAATTGCTGAAGGCGTGCCGGTTGTGGTTGAAACCGACCAAAGCGCTCGTTTCAAAATGACCGCGGAACAACTGGATGCGGCAATCACTGAAAAAACCAAACTGGTCGTGATCAACAGCCCATCCAACCCTTCTGGTGTGGCGTATACCGAAACCGAATTAAAAGCACTGGCTGAAGTTCTGAAGAAATACCCGGATGTATTAATCGCTACCGATGATATGTACGAACATATTTTATGGGCCGAAGGTGGCTTCCATAACATTGTGACGGTTTGCCCGGAACTGTATGACCGTACACTGGTGATGAATGGCGTTTCCAAAGCCTACAGCATGACTGGCTGGCGTATTGGTTACGTTGGCGGCCCACAAAAGCTGGTTGCCGCGATGAAGAAAATTCAGTCACAAAGTACCTCTAATCCAACGTCCATCGCACAAGTTGCCGCTCAAGCCGCATTAGAAGGTGATCAAAGCTGCGTTCAGGACATGTTAAAAGCCTTTAAAGAGCGCCATGACTATGTTGTTGCTGCTCTGAATGAGTTGCCGGGTGTTGAGTGCGTTGAAAGTGACGGTACTTTCTATGCCTTCCCAAGCTTTAAAGGTGCAATGGCAAACGCAGGTATTGAATCGGATGTCGATTTTGCAGAGAAAATGCTGAACGAAGCGGAAGTCGCGCTAGTTCCGGGTTCTGCCTTTGGTACGCCAGGTCATATGCGTCTGTCTTATGCCACCAGCATGGATGTTCTGAAAGAAGCGATCAGCCGACTGGCAAAAGCACTGAGTTAATCGAACCATCATAAAAAAGGCCGTTTTGTTAGAAACAAAACGGCCTTTTTTATATTTCGAAGTTAGGGTACTGAATTAAGCAGGCTACCACTCCAGCTCCGCTTTAATAAATGGAATCGTCAGTTTACGCTGCGCCGATAACGAGGCCTGATCCAGCTGATCCAGCAAATCAAACAACCCCTGCATATCCCGCGGGCCACGCGTCAGAATAAAGCGGGCGACATCATCACCCATATTTAAACCGCGTCGCTTAGCACGCAATAATAAGGCTTGTACTTTGTCCTCGTCTTCCAGTGGTTCAACCTGATAGGTCATACCCCAGGTCAGGCGTGACACCAGATCCGGCAGCTCGATATTGAGTTTTTTCGGGCCATTATTGGCAGCAATTAATAAATGCCCCTGGCGGTCACGGATACGGTTAAACAGATGGAATAACGCTTCTTCCCAGGCTTTATTACCGGCGACCGCCTGAATATTATCCAGCGCCACCAATGGCAGCTGCTCCATCGATTCCAACACGGCCGGGCTGTACTCGACCAACTCATCCAATGGCAAATACACACTCTGGTGGCCTAAGCCTTCGGCATAATGGCAAGCAGCCTGCAGTAGATGACTGCAGCCAACACCCTCACTACCCCATAAAAACAGAAACGGTTCGCCGTGCATTGTCCATTGCTTCTGCAATTCATAAACGACTTGCTCATTAGGACCCGCGTAAAAGTTAGCAAACCGTGCGTCATCACGAATAGCAACGGACAATGTCAACTGCTGCTGAGGCTGATGAGTGACGTGTTCTTGTTTTGATTGCTTTAAGGTCATGCGTATTCCGTACTACCTGATTTACTGCCAGATCAGTTGTTGCGCTTCCAGATCCTGAAGCAGACGCTTGTCCAGCTCCAATAACTGCCATACCTGATCCCAATCGGTTGCCAGGGTTAACGACAATGTCAGCGTTTGCTTCTGAACCTGTATCACCTGAACATCAGTGATGGCCACCTTGGATTTCAAATACTGCAGAACATCGTGATATTGCTGAAAACTCTCAATACCGGAGATGATTAATTGGTGATTTCCCTGCGCTGTATCGCCACTGGTATTGACGGCATAACGACCAGCCAGGTAACTGGCAACTTGATCAATGACTGCTACCATGGATGACTCAGGACTTGAAGATGATATTTCTATCGGCAGCCATTGTTGCTGATGAAAAAAAGCGCCCCGGTATGACCAGGCCTTGTCATTATCTTCAGACGAGATACGAACCAAGCGACCAGCCAATACACCATCTGCCTGGTAGCGTTCAGAAGCCTGGTGAATGTCTGATTTAAAACCTGCTGATAACTTTTCAACCGGCAGAGCGATGTCATCTTCCAAATCCAGTGCTGGCCACAACAGAGGCAGACCCCGCTCAGAGAAGGCCTGTTCGGTCATTTTTGGCCAAACATCCACATTTTGATTAACAATTGAACGACCTGAGTCACTCTCAATCGCTAGCCAGTTTAAAATTAATGGACGGCTTTTTCCCCAAATCGGCTCACCATGATTACGCAATAACTCATCGATCAGATTCGATGCAAACATCACCGTTAACCTGACCGAGTCGTCAATCTCATCGCGATCATAGCGAAAGCTTTTCACAAACCGACCAGAGCGTGAGCCCATTTGCTGTCGTATTTCGGCATTATCAAGCACCGAAGAGAAACCGGATACTTTAATTAAAACCTGCTGCAATGCGGCTTCGATTCCTTGCTTTTGGCTCTCCCGGGTTTGATCCTCAACAGGCACACTGACCTGATATAAATCTGACACAACCACAGCCTGGGAAAAACCTGACCAGGAAAACAACATTATTAGTAAAAATAATCTCACGTATCGTTCTTCATTATTAAGCGGACACTTTTCAGAAGTGCTATTGTGCCACGACGTGTAAATATAACCAGTATTGTGGATAAATTTTGCAATCAGATTGGCATTTGCGGGATGCGCAGCCCGGGACAAATCGTTAGAATACGCGCCTTTCCATTAGCCAAACTGTGACATTTTCATGAGCGAACAAGCACCTGATCAAAACAAACAAACCCTGAGCTATAAAGATGCTGGCGTTGATATCGACGCAGGCAACGCACTGGTTGACCGCATCAAAGGTGTTGCTAAACGTACTCGCCGTCCGGAAGTGATGGCTGGTCTGGGTGGCTTTGGTGCGTTATTTGAACTGCCTCAGGGCTATAAACAACCGGTACTGGTTTCAGGCACGGATGGTGTTGGCACGAAATTACGCCTGGCAATGGACCTGAACAAACATGACAGCATTGGCATCGACCTGGTAGCGATGTGTGTTAATGACCTGGTAGTTGCTGGCGCAGAGCCGCTGTTTTTCCTGGATTATTACGCCACCGGCAAACTGAACGTTGATGTTGCCGCAGCGGTTGTTGAAGGTATTGGTGAAGGCTGCTCTCAGGCCGGTGCCTCTCTGGTTGGCGGTGAAACCGCAGAGATGCCAGGAATGTACGAAGGCGAAGACTACGACCTGGCTGGTTTTTGTGTCGGCATTGCAGAAAAAGACGAGCTGATTGATGGCAGCAAGGTCCAGGCTGGCGATAAGCTGATTGCGCTGGCTTCCAGCGGCCCTCATTCCAACGGCTACTCTCTGATCCGTAAAATCATTGAAGTCTCTGGTGCTGATTTATCAGCAGAGCTGGATGGTCAACCATTGACTGATGCACTGATGGCGCCGACTAAAATCTACGTTAAATCGACGTTAAAGCTGATCAGCACTTCCGAAGTGCATGCTCTATCTCACATCACTGGCGGTGGCTTCCAGGAGAACATTCCACGCGTATTGCCGGAAAACTGTAAGGCTGTTATCGATAGCAACAGCTGGCAGTGGCCTGCTGTGTTTAACTGGTTGCAGGAAAACGGCAATGTTGAGACATCTGAAATGTACCGTACCTTCAACTGTGGCGTGGGCATGATCATCGCGCTGCCCGAAGACAAAGCAGACGCAGCTGTTGCGCTGTTAAATGCTGAAGGCGAGCACGCCTGGATTATTGGCGATATTCAGCCACAGCAAGAGGGCGAAGAACAAGTTCAGTTCACGGGTAAGCACCAGTTATGAGCCCCGCTCAAACCAACAACGCTTTACCCAGCGAGCAACAGGAAAAACCTCGCATTGTTATTCTGATCTCTGGCAGTGGCTCCAATATGGTGGCCATTGCGGATGCCGTTGCAAAAGGTGATATCGATGCGGAGGTTGCTGCAGTGATATCGAATAAGCCTGAAGCTGCCGGGATTCAGAAAGCGAAAGACCGCGACATAGAGACTCAGATCGTCAACCATAAAGACTTTGCCAACCGTGAAGACTTCGATATGGCCCTGATGCAACAAATAGACGAATACCAGCCTGACCTGGTTGTCTTAGCAGGCTTTATGCGCATCCTGACCCCTGCGTTTGTGATTAACTACCATGGGCGCATGTTAAACATCCACCCATCTTTATTGCCGAAGTATCAAGGGCTCGATACGCATCAGCGTGCTTTGGACGCTGGCGATGAACAACATGGCGTTACCGTACATTTTGTTACGGAAGAACTGGATGGTGGCCCTAATGTCATTCAGGCAATTGTGCCAATTTATGACGGCGATGATGCAACCAGCTTACAGCAGCGGGTTCATACTCAAGAACACATCATTTATCCAATTGCAGTGAAATGGTTTGTCAGTGGTCGCTTATCCATGAAAGGCAATAGCGCGTTATTTGATAATACAGAGCTGCCCGCCTCCGGCCTGCCGCTTACCAATCAATAAGTCTGCAATGACTTCTTTACATCCTTTAACCTGCGTCTGCACAAGTTAATCGATATACTCTCAGCAAATGGAATTGCTGGTATCTTTTATGTTCAACATAGCCCTGCTCAAAACAACTATTCTCAAAGTAGCTACGCTCAAAGCAGATACACTCAGAACAGCCCTACTGTTATCAATGATCTTTTTCACCAACCTCAGCCAGGCTGAGCTAAAGCCTTTTACAGCCAACTATACGACACAATGGAAAATGGGTTGGTTCACCATTGATATCGATGCTCAACGCGAATTGAAACAACTCGATGATCTTCGCTGGCAAATGACGTTTGAGGCGGAAACCAACGCCGCCAAATTAGTCGAGAAATCGGTATTTAAACTGACTCAGGAGCAGCGAATACAACCACTCAGCTACCAATATCGTGCCAGCGGTTTATTCAATGAGCCGGATCGCACCCTCAGCTTTTTACCGCAAAGCCATACAATCCAGGATCAGGAAAACAACCTCATATACGAAAATATTTGGCAGGAAGAAATACACGACAACCTCAGCTATATGTTGCAAGCCGGTCTTGATCTGGCAGCTGGACACACTGAATTTACTTACCCAGTCTTTGAGAAAAACAAGAACAAGCCCTTCCGCTTTCAAGTCGTTGGAGAAGAAGAACTTAATACCCCAGAAGGCACCTTACAAACTGTCAAAGTGCAACAAATCAGACGCAAGAAAGACCGGGAAATTTTTGCCTGGTTCGCCAAGGACAAAAACTTTTTACTGGTGAAACTACAGGATAAGAAAAAAGGCAAAACCCGTTACGAGATTAATATTAAAGACATCAAAATGTAACACTGCGACCAAAGCGAGCAGCAATCACCCTACCCCAAATCATCACGATCAGGTAAAATCAGTGCATTTGTATGTAATGGAAAGTCCGCAATGCGCCTAAGTGATGGTGATATCGAACAACGTGTTCAAGAAGGCAGTATCCGTATATCGCCACAACCCGATAAAGATGCGATCGCTGGTATTTCTGTAGACCTTCGCTTGGACCATCGGTTCCGTGTTTTCAGCAATAACTCCGTAACTCACCTGGATCTATCTGGCGATCGCGATCAGCTTGAGCGCGATATTGATCGCATTATGAGCAAGGAAATCGAAATTGCTGAAAATGATGCTCTGTTTATTCATCCTGGTGAATTAATTCTTGGCGCAACACTAGAGTCCGTCTCCATTCCAGATGATCTGGTCGGCTGGCTGGATGGACGCAGCTCCCTTGCACGCCTTGGCCTGATGGTTCATGTCACCGCCGGACGCATTGACCCCGGCTGGGATGGCCAGATTGTATTGGAGCTCTACAACAACGGTAAGCTGCCACTGGCTCTGCGCCCGGGCATGGTGATCTGCGCAATGTCGTTTGAAACCCTCTCCAGCCCTGCTATCAAACCATATAACAAACGTGAAAATGCGAAATATCGTGACCAACAAGGCGCGGTAGGCAGTCGCATTTCGAAAGATTAAATGACGACTATAATTACAACACCGTAAAGCTACACGGATGATGAATTCTTATGTTACAAAAGCTGCTTGAGTCAAAACGCTCAACCAAACGCCTAATCACACTTGGCTACGATGCCCTTGCCATCCCTTTAGCCATTTATATAGCACTGGCTTTGAGGCACGGTGATGTCTCACCGACCTTTAATGATGGGGTTGTTATCAGTGCCATTATTACAACTCTGACAACCTTAGGCATTTTTGTAAAATTAGGCTTTTATCGGGCGGTTATTCGATTCATGACCAGTCAAGCATTTAGCTCCATTGGTATTGGGATCTTAATTTCAGCAACGACATTAGGAACATCAAGCTTCTTAACCCAAGCATCTCTGCCACGATCCAGCGTTATTATTTACATATTCACTGCATTTGCACTACTAGCCTTACCCCGCCTTTTTATACGCAGCCTCGTTCAACAACAAGGGCGCGCTGGGGCTGAACCCGTCATCATCTACGGTGCTGGGCAGCAGGGTCTAGAGCTAAGTCACTCTTTAGCAACCAACAAAGACTGTAAACCAATTGCGTTTATAGATGATTGCAAAAAGAAACAAGGCACACAGATTAATGGCTTAAAAGTTTACAGCTACGATTCTATTGATGAAATATTAGAGGATCGCCCTTGCCAAAAAATCCTTTTGGCACTTGGAGATACAAGTTTTGCTAAGCGCAAACAACTGATTGAAAAACTCTCACATAAAAAAATTGAGGTATTAACTACACCTGCAGTTGCAGATATTATCAGTGGAAAAGCAAAACTTGAAGAGATCCGAGAAGTTGAAATTGAAGATTTATTGGGACGTGACCCTGTCAGCCCAGATAATGGATTAATCAGCCAAAACATTACCAGCAAAGTTGTACTAGTAACTGGCGCAGGAGGCTCTATTGGGTCCGAGTTATGCAGACAAGCCATCAAACAAAAACCTACAACGCTAATATTATTTGAACTGAATGAGTTCAGCCTATATTCAATTGAACAAGAACTCACCCGAACAAATGAAGAAAAAGGGTTAGGTGTAAAACTGATATCTATACTTGGCTCCGTCCAACGCCAAAATCGCTTAGAAACAATTTTTAAAACCTTTAAGGTTCAAACCATCTATCATGCTGCAGCCTACAAGCATGTTCCCTTAGTAGAACACAATGTTGTTGAAGGTGTTCGCAATAATGTCTTTGGTACATGGTATTGCGCAGAGGCAGCAATCGCAGCCGGAGTTGAACGTTTTGTGCTTGTTTCAACTGATAAAGCTGTACGCCCCACTAACGTTATGGGAACTTCAAAACGCCTAGCAGAACTGGTCTTACAAGCACTCAACGAACGACAAAGCGACACTTTATTCTGCATGGTTCGCTTTGGTAATGTATTAGGCTCCTCTGGTTCGGTCGTCCCCCTATTTCGCAAACAAATTAAAGGAGGCGGCCCCATTACAGTAACGCACCCGGATATTATTCGTTACTTCATGACTATTCCGGAAGCCTCTCAATTGGTAATTCAAGCAGGCGCAATGGGTAAAGGCGGCGATGTCTTTGTATTAGATATGGGAGAACCAGTTAAAATCACAAGCCTTGCCAAGAAGATGATTCAGCTATCAGGTTTGACCGAGAAAACGGAAGAAGACCCAAACGGAGATATCGAAATCGAATTCTCAGGACTTCGACCAGGAGAAAAGCTGTATGAGGAATTATTAATCGGAGACAATGTAGAAGGAACAACACACCCCAGAATTATGACTGCTCATGAAATATTTCTAAGTTGGCCGGAGACTCATAACTTTCTCCACCGACTAGATCAGGCCTGCCACGAATTCCGGGTAGATGATGTGATCAAACTATTACTGGAAGCACCGGCAGCTTACAACAAACAAGAAAATTGTCCAGATTGGGTTATGAATGCATCAAATAAAAGATAGCTTATAAACCACCTTCTACCCTATCACCTGAGCCTTTACCCATAACGGTTTGCAAAATAAATTTGAAATAGCTTGCTACTGATATTTCTTCAATCATTTTTGCATCTGTCTGTGCTAAAAGCTCAGGAGTCGACATGTCAATTTCATTAATCTGAGCTAAACCTGTAATACCGGGGCGAACACCGTAAACAGATAACTTTTCACGCTCAGAAATTAGTTCTTCTTGGTTAAATAAATTTGGTCGCGGTCCTACCAAGCTCATTTCACCTTTGAGAACATTCCATAATTGAGGCAGCTCATCCAGCTTAGTTTTTCGAAGAAAACCACCTAGCCTAGTGATAGAGCTTGAAGAGGCTAAGTGACTAGCAACCGATTCGGTATCAACTTTCATCGTACGGAATTTAACCAGAGTAAAAGGTTTTTTATTACGCCCTACTCGCTCTTGTTTAAACAAGGGCGAGCCGGTATCAGCCAGGCCAATACAATAAATAATCAGCAACACAGGAGAACCGAAGATCAACCCAAACAATGAAAAAGTAAAATCAAATACACGCAACATAACTAAGAGCTCCTATCAGCAATAGCCAGCAACAGCGGCTTTTATGCCTTGTTCTACTGTATACGATGGAGTCCACCCCAAAGCTTCTTTTGTTTTACTACAGTCGACACGCAAATTACCGATCAGTCGATCCACAACTTGCTCCTTCCGAGTCAACTTACCAATTAAACGAAAGACCCCCACAGGCACCGGAAGCAAGCATTCAGACTTGCCAAGGGATTTTCTGACAAGCGATATCAGCCTAGATAGTGATAAATCATCATCATCCGATACCAGCCATATGCGATTGGGAGCATTTTCATGTTCGATACATACAATGATCAGATCAACTAAGTTTTGTACGTAGACCATACTTCGCCGATTATAAATAGCTCCGAAAGGTAGAGGCAGGGGCAGCTTAGCAAGTTTGACCAAGTTTTTAAAATTACCTTTTACCCCCTCACCATATACCAGAGGTGGCCTGATAATGACAACCTCAAGACCTGTTTTCTTTGCTAAATCGAGCAAACTTGCTTCAGCTTCAGATTTAGAAACACCGTACGGGTCTTCTGGACAGGGAGTATCATTGGAAGTAAACGCCTGCCCTTCTTTCGTAGATTCTCCATTTACCTTAATTGTACTTATAAAAATGAATCGCTTAACTCCTGCCTGAGCAGCTTGGCGAGCCAGATTCAAAGTACCTTCGGTATTAACCGCCCTATAGCTATCTAAGGGATCGGACTCAGAATCACTCATAATATGAACACGCGCTGCACAATGGACTATTACGGAAACCCCCTGCAAACACTCTGTAAAATCTTCTAAAGGCCCAATAGACCTGGAATAGATAGGAAACCCAGGGGCATAATCAACTCTCCTAGAAAGGCCGACTAGCTCACAATCTAGGTTCGAGGCTACCTTACTTCCTATAAAACCGCTCACTCCAGTGATAAGTACTTTCATACCAAACAGACCTACTTGACTTAACGATTGGCCATTCTAATTACAAGATCATAGAAAGCAAGATTATGATTAACTGACCGATACTTGAGTGGTATAATTCATGATTTGAAACATCTTAAAGTGCTAGGAACTTAAAATGGCGGATAATATTAGCAGTAAGGATATAAGAGTCTTTTCATTTATTTGGTCAATCATATTGCTTATCCTGGCAAGTCTTTTGTTCGACTCACACAGACAATGGAGCATTGCGTTCGGTGCTTTAATTCTTGTGTTAACAGTAACGTCAATATTTTTGCCTAAGACATTATTAAGACCATATACATGGTGGGTAAATATTGGTGAATTAATCGGTTCTATCATGGGGCGGGTTATAATGTTCATTCTATTTTTTGGATTATTTACCCCAATCTCTCTATTCTTTAAAGTCATAGGAAAAGATCCTCTCAGTAAAAAGATTGACATATCTAAGAATAGCTACTGGATAGAAAGAAGCAAACAACCTGAATCAATGAAAAATCAGTTCTAAGAGATCTAAGATGACAATATTAAAAGAATTATGGGCCTTTTTAAGAGCCAGAAAGAAACTTTGGTTAGCTCCGATCATGCTAATTATGTTATTACTCGGCGCGTTAATCGTATTAGCAAAAGGCAGCGCTATCGCACCATTCATTTATACTTTATTTTAGTGGCTATATGTATATTTTAGGAATTTCTGCTTATTATCACGATTCGGGTGTCGCACTGATTAAAAATGGAGAAATCCTAGCAGCGGCACAAGAAGAAAGGTTTACCCGGAAAAAACAGGATGCAAACTTCCCTTCGAATGCAATAAATTATTGCCTGACAGAAGCCGGAATTAATCTTGAAGAAGTTGATAGTATAGCTTTCTATGACAAACCTTTCTTAAAATTCGAACGATTATTAGAAACATACTTATCTGAAGCCCCTAAAGGGTTCAATTCCTTTATCAGGTCAATCCCTATTTGGTTAAAAGACAAACTATACCTTAAGGAAACACTTGCTAGAGAATTTGAATCTTTATACCGACAATCAAATATTTCCTTATCTAATAAAAAAGTTAAAAAATTCAAGAAGGATATATTAGAAAAGCTATTATTTGGCGAGCACCATCAAAGCCATGCGGCCAGTGCTTTCTATCCATCTCCATTCCAAGAATCCGCAATTCTTACTGTCGATGGTGTAGGAGAGTGGGCCACCACATCTATTTCTTACGGCAAGGACAATAAAATTGAGTTTGTGAAAGAAATCAACTTTCCGCATTCATTAGGGCTTTTATATTCTGCCTTCACTTATTACACGGGGTTCAAAGTTAATAGTGGTGAATATAAAGTTATGGGGCTAGCGCCTTATGGACAGCCCAAATACGTTGACTTAATCAAAGATCATTTAATCGATATAAAATCTGACGGCTCATTTAAACTGGATATGAGCTATTTCAACTATACAACTGGTCTAACAATGACATCGAACAAGTTTCACAAGCTGTTCGGCGGCGAACCTAGAGTTAGTGAATCTGAAATCTCTCAAAGAGAAATGGACTTGGCAGCTTCAATTCAGGCAGTAACTGAAGAAGTTATGTTGAAGTTAGCAAAACATGCATTAGATATTACCCAAAGTAAAAATCTTTGTTTAGCTGGCGGAGTAGCATTAAACTGCGTCAGCAATGGCAAACTTCTAAAAAACTTAGATGCCAATATATGGATTCAGCCAGCAGCTGGAGATGCAGGCGGAGCCCTTGGAGGTGCGATGAGCGCCTATTACCAAGAATTTTCTAATGATCGAGTTGCACAAGCAAACGACAGTATGAAAGGAGCTTATTTGGGCCCATCTTTTAATCCAGATGAGATTAAGCAGGCCCTTGATAAAGCCGGTGCAAATTATACTTATTATGAAGAAGAAGTTCTTCTGGATATTGTAAGCAAGGAACTTGCTAATCAGAAAGTAATCGGCTGGCATTCTGGTCGAATGGAATATGGGCCACGATCTTTGGGGGCTCGAAGCATTATTGGCGATCCTAGAATGCCAAGTATGCAATCCAAAATGAATCTTAAAATAAAATTTAGAGAAAGCTTCAGACCATTTGCACCATCAGTCTTAGAAGAACACGTTTCGGATTGGTTTGAGTTAGATACACATAGTCCATATATGCTGCTTGTCGCCCCAGTTAAAGACTCAAAAAGAATCAAAATGAGCGAACAACAAGAAGCTCTTTTTGGGGTCGAGAAGATTAATATTGCAAGAAGTGAAATACCCGCTGTCACGCATGTAGACTATAGCGCTAGAGTACAAACGGTAAATAAAAATCGAAACCCGAGGTATCACCGCTTACTAGAAAAATTCTACGAAATCACCGACTGCCCTGTTCTTGTTAATACATCCTTCAATGTTAGAGGAGAACCAGTAGTCTGTACACCTGAGGATAGCTACAGATGCTTCATGAGAACTGAAATGGATCTTCTAGTCATAGATGGTTTTATTTTAAGAAAAGAAGACCAAGAAGATTTGGTCGAAAATAAAGATTGGATGAAGGAGTTTGAACTTGACTGACAATAGATTTGAAAAAAATCCGCTTATTGCTTATGCGATTATTACAACATTTACGCTATTGGTCATTGAATTTATTTCTTATTTTATAGTTAATATCGATAGCTTTACACAATCACAAAAGCCTCTCATAACTAATGAGATTGCTGAACGACATAACTTAGACTTTCAGAAATTAAAAGATGACAATAAGGCTATATATAATGACACTTTGCAGTTTCACCCGTATCGATGGTACAAATTAAAAGAAAATTTCAAAGGAAGTTATATAACACTCGATCAACATGGTTTTCGGAATAGCCAATCAGAAAAAATAAAGGCTGATAGTCTAATTGGTTTCTTTGGCGGGAGTACGGCCTTTTCTATTTTCACAAACGACGACCATACTATCCCTGTACTCCTTGAACAGCAGCTTAACAAAAGGTTTTCAATTTACAACTATGGCGTGGGGGCATACAATTCAACTTCAGAATTAATGACTTTTATAGAAGTTATTCGCTCTCAAAACCTTAAATATGCTATTTTTTACGATGGTGTAAATGAAGTAGGCCGTCATGTAGAAGCCTACGAAAGAGGTAAGTTGTTTAAAAACAGTCAGTTTAAAAACATAGGTCATTTTCACGAAGATATGACGAGAGTCGGAATAGAGAACTCTTATGGGTATAAAATACTAACGAACCCTTATAAGCCAAATATCCTCAAGGCCATCGACAAATATGTTTTTCCAGCAAAAACTCAATCATCCTCTAGAAAAAGACTTACTAGCTTGAGTGCTAATGTAAATGATGAAACTTTTCATGAGCTTTCAAAAGAGATTATTAACACATACATAAACAACGTAAAGATGATATCGGCCGTAGCAGAAGAATATGGTATAACGCCTATATTTCTATGGCAACCTGAGATTTATACTACAAGAAAAGAGCTTAGTGAGTACGAAAGGAAACACTTTAATAAATACGCTGGCATAAAAAAACTGACTAAATTAGTACTCAATGACATTCAGAAAGATGAAAGACTTAAAAACTATAACTTCCATGATATATCAAACGCCCTAGATCACCTCGGAGTTAAGAGCCATTTTTACGATTACTGCCACGTTGATAGAGATGCCAACAAAGCAATCGCCATTACAATTTCAGAAATATTGAAAAAAAATTATATGTAAAAAATTGAACCTTTTGAGAAGCTAAATTTCGCACCAATTTAGCTTCTCGATATTATCATTTTATTTCGTTTTTCCCGACAACGACACCATTGTCTGGTACTGATTTTGTTACCAAAGTTAAAGCTCCAACCTTTACATTATCACCTAAGGTTATTCCACCTATAACGCAAGCGCCTGTTCCAACTAGAACATTAGCGCCAATTGCAGGTCGTAAAGATAAAGTGAATGCAGGGTCTGGTAGACTTGCTCCAATAGTAACATTGGCCATAATTATGCAGTTCTTTCCTAAAGAACCAGCACCAATAATTATATTTTGAGGATGCGGCAAAATCAGCCCAGCACCAATCTTGCAAGCACCTGCAACTTCTATATTAAATAACATAGACAGCAATACCTTGGATAAGAATTTCACGGGTATAAATAAAGGGTTACTTATAGATTGCAATCTAATTAAAACAATAACATAGAAATATCGTAAAAATAGCAATCTAATCAAGCCAAAGCCATTTAATCCAAAGTAATGACAATAAGCTTTTATATCTTTCAACAACATGTTATTTCCACTGTAATCGAACAATTAAGCAATAGCATAGTTATTTCAAACCTTTTACTACTTTCAACTTAGCTACCAGAAAATTTGAAGTAACCTTAGTAAAATTCCATTTATCTAAAAAACAGAAGATTTTAATCAGAACTTCCAGAAGTCATCCTCACTGTATTCTTCAATTTTTTAAAACTCCAATGTATCTTATCAGAGTAATAAGCATGTATGTTATTTACCACTACATTCACCTCTCTGTCTATCAAGCAGCTCTCTTCTTTATCGATAAAAGAAGATCAAAAAGACAACCTATTATAAACGCTAAAAAGAGAAACTTTAGTAGTACAGGTAGTGTATAAGCATACCACCTGGGAAACATTGCTAGTACAAGTACTTTACACAAATTTAGAGATATAAGACTCGACTTGTTCCATATCAAAAATCGTCCACCTAATGCTATTAAAATCACTAGACTCCACCCACCCCATAAGAAAGCATATACAAAAGGAAAGCCTCCCGATCCTGGAATTGTCGCAAAATCATTGACATATTTATGAACGAAAACTTCAGGAAATGGATGGACACTATAAGGTAAAAAAGCTACTAAGGCCCCAGTGGCCATTTTTAATCGAACCCCCCAGTCCCAAATCCCTTCTTCTACCAGACCAATATATGTAACTGAACTTACAATGACTCCCCCCTGATGATTAGACATTGATCCATTGTTAGCACTTCCCATTACGAGGGCCTCAATGCTAAATGGTGTATCTGCTCGATCTAACGCATACAGCCTCATAATAACCATCACTCCCAAAACAAAGATTATTTTCATAGTTTTCGCTTCGAAGTTAAACGAGACTACAAGCAAGGCCAACCAAAAATACATCATTGCGGGGCCTCGTCTCCCGAATAGGAGAGGAACAATTATGCAAACAGCTATCGCTGAGAAAAATAAAAAAGAATGGATTCTATCTTTTTTATTAAATGCTGGTCTCTTTAAAACCACGCCCAATGCCAAAAATATCAGAGCATATTCAAATAACTGCGAACTTCTCGACTCTACGCCATAACCAGTTGTCACAGGCGGCCATACAGAAGCCAATCCAACGAGCATTATTAAAACAGCAAGAATAATAAAAAAAGTTGAGATTAATTTAAGCTCATATTCTGGAAGATAAAAACTAACATTCTTCTTAACAGAAAAGAAAAATATGAAAATAAAAACTAGCATCGACGTAAAAAGGATATACTCATATCCATTTTCTTGATACTGATGAAGGTAATGATATGGAACACCTAAATATTGTGAAACAATATATATAAAAGGATAAGCAATAACAAAAACCAAAGTTATTGATAAATATAGATTCTTTCTATATTTAACCAAATAAAAGCTTGCAAGCATAAGCGCCATGAAAGATACAAAAAAAGAATCTCTAACGTCAAATAACGCAAATACGCATACCAATGAAAAAATTAAAACCCCTACTATAACATCTACATATTTTACACTAGCACCGAACAAATTAAACATATTATAAAACCTGTATCGATGATATATCCGAGTCAGCCATAACTGTATACTTATGCGACTTAACTTTATTACATATACCATCCCACCGATCACTATCCTCTACCGAAATAATAGAAAATCCTGAAAAAATCAAATGATCTTTAATACAAGACTTATCATAATCGGAATAGAAAACGATTGGTAAAGATTTTATATTCTCAAAAAAAATCTTATCATCAATAATTTTCACTCCATATCCTTCAACAACTTTCATGTGAGCGATATTATTATTTAGCGATAACGAATACTTATTATTATCGATAGAAAAATTTCTAAAAGACCCCATAAAAAGCTTATAGTCTATCTTCTTAGATATAATTTCAGGCCTAAAATAAGACGTTCTTGATCTAATATCATTCCGATAGTGATCTGAAGCATAACTTTTAGTGCCTAACCCGCCTATAAGCTGGCTGCCATCCGAACATTGAACAAACATTGCAGCACAACAGTCATGAGAATGTGCTTGATAACCCCTCTTAGCGAACCCATTGCCTATCAATGTAATTGATTTTTTCTGGCCTTCTAGCACTTTATGTAGGTAATAGTCCGCACTCACTCTACTATTTTTAGGATATACATCATACCAATTCCTTAACTCTAAGTAGCTATCATTCAAGTGCACTGGGGGATTGTTCAACAAGAGATTTTTTAAACGTACCAGAATATCTTCAGTTTCTTTTCGGGTATTATTTATTGCTAATATTATTTCTAATCTCGAATACAAAAGCGCGCAGTAGCATGGTGTTTTTTCAGGAAAATATTCCTTCTCCACCAAAAAATACTTATCAATATCTTCCACAACTTTCTTAAGCAAACCTCCATTATTGGTCAAAAGAGCATAGGCAGTAATTGCTAACAAGTTATCTAAGAAGTGATTGCCATCAAGATTTATCTCAATATTAGATACAATGTATTCTACATGAAGATCTATCTGAACTTTCAACTCAGGACAGTTATTTTTCAGATATAAGTAGAACAACACAAAAAATCGCTGAGTTGCTGGAGAGGGGTGCCAATAGAATGTAGCGCTTTGATATAATTCAATATGCCTTAATACCGCAGAAACTGGATCCTTTTCACTTAAAACCCATTCACAGTGATGAAAATGAACTCTTGGCGTATAATCCCATTTATCTATCGAGCCATAGAGAAACTCGTCTGTTACATCAAAGCTGGCATTGTTAAATTTCCAAACTGCCCCATCAAACGAATTTCCTCGAAAGATATATTTATAATCTATGAAGTCTTCTTTAATTTCGCAATCGATACTACCATCGTTTTCCGAAATGAGTGCAAGCAATTTATTTGAATACCTTTTCTGCATGAAAGGAAATAAGTTATATATTAATTGATGAAGACTTACCCCAGAAAGTAAAAAAATCATTGCTGTAAGTATATTTTTCATTACATTCTTTCCAACCAAAGTCCAAAACATAAAAGGTTAAAGCGCCTTCTATCACTCAAAGTGTGACCCCTAAAGTCAAATCCAAACTCTTTCGCTTTAGAAATAGCATTATCAATATAATTCTGACTTTCTGTAGATTGAAGAATTCTCTTAACAGATGTATTAAACCCCATCTTCTTCCCGTCAAAATTTACACCAGTATATTTACTATTTCTCAGGCGCTTGAGGATACTTTTATTCCAAGTAGACTTTTCTTTAAAGCTTGTTTTGTCAGATGCATTAGCAACTCTAAGGTCAAGAAGCGGGGCGCGAGCTTCTATATTATAAAGTAGAGACAAGCGATCTACTCTATATAGATTATTACCGGGTAAATAGAGCTTTCTATCTATAAAATTAATTGGATATCCTTCAAAATCAGAATCATTCTCTAAATATTTATATTTATTAAAATCATCAATTGCCAATGAGGACAGAATAAACATTCTTTTGTCATCTAAATTACTTAAGATATTATTGAGAATAACTAACTTTTGACTGCTTAATTTTCCAATCTTCGCCGCTACTTTGACCAGGGGTAATATGAGTGAAGATATAAGAGTAGATGCTACAAACCCGTCTTTAGGGAAACGAGACAAAAGATTCCATATTTTATGGCGATTATAACCTTGAAATAATTCATCACCTCCATCACCTAAAAATATTACCTTAGAATTTCTGGATGCCAAACGAAAGATACTACTACTGGATAAAATTGCAGTGTCTGAATTCGGTTCATCCAAACACAAAATCAATTCCTTTAATAACTCTATACTATCGACATTGAAATTATCAAGAAGCTCAGTTTTGCCTCCATAATAGTCCACTGCCAACAAAGCATTTTGTGATTCTTCGACATCATCGCTTTTAACGGTAAATGCATTAATTTTTTCACGGGTTTCATTATCCAATACTCCGTAAAGCAATGTCGAATCAACCCCCCCAGACAATGCTAAAGCAATTGGGAAATCAGAATAAGAATGATCTCTCATCACATCCTGCAAAACCAAATTAATATCATAATTATTTGACGAATCTAGATAAAAATTATTATTTTGATAACTTTCTGTAATCGAAAGTCTCTTATCAACAAGATCGTAAACAACTAACGAACCAGGTCGTGCACGATTCACATCGGAATATATTGAATTCTCGGGCAATACAAAGCCGAAAGTTATATAATCTTGAACCCCATCTTTATCAAGGGCTTTACCTTCAGATAATAGCTCGCCTGTTGATCCAAAAATTACTCCCTGACCTTCAACTACTTTATAATATAAAGGCTTCTGACCAAAGTAGTCATTAGCCATAATTATTTTATTCTCTTTTAGGTCATGAATAACTATGGAAAACATCCCATTTAATCTTAAAAAACAGTCTTCAACACCATATTTCTCTATAGCTTTTAGCAAAGCAAGGGTATCACCATACTCCCGCAAATATTCACTATCCTCACCGTAAATAGAATATATCTCTCCATTAAAAACCAAATGATATCTATCGCAACTGCTTTTTATTGGCTGAGAAGAATTATGCTTGGTCCCAGTGATTGACAAGCGACTGTGCATTAAAAAAACATCGTCTTCTATACTGACATTAAGCTCATCATTCCCTCTATAATTAAGCAAATGTGAAAGCTTTTTTGTTTCATCACGTTTTAGGTTAAAAGTTTCACCATAGAAACCACACATTATTTAGTTCCTTCTATTCGATAGGCCACATTACTTAACAATTCTTTTGTAGCAGACCGATAGTGGCCGGGCAAAAATGTATTTTTAAGATATCTTTCTATCTCATCACTGTCGGGGACACTTTTATCTTTTTTATATGTAGATAACAGGAATTCTTTTAAATCATTGTGAAATTCACAATTACTCGCTAAACCTCCGTAGCACGCTCTTCCCAGTAACGCAACCGGAACCCCATGGTCTATTGCTTCAAAAGTCATTAAAGAATTAACTGTTATCATTGAAAAATAGTCCCCCCATCTCACTGGAACTCCAGCCTCAGCACTATCCAATAACAACCTATCACCATTAGAAATATACTCATATAAACTTTTATCATATGAGCCTCGATACATAGGGTGCTCTCTGAAGACAATCTCGACTTCTTTTGGAACAGTTTTATCAAGATATATAACGAGTTGATTAATTGAGAAAAACTTACCATGAAATATAGAATTAATATCTTTAGGAACCTGAAGAACAACCAACAACCTAGATTTTATATTCTTTGCTGGCGTAAGTTTCATAGGTTTTTTATTATTTTTCTTGCGCAACATCATTGCTAAGTCAAAACGACTTTCTAAATCCGAAGAAAACATCTGTAGCACATCTAAATATCGCTGCCATCGATTTGGGTTATAAGTTACCAGATCTGGAGTGACAGAAGGCATGCTGTATTCATTATCAATAGAATAAGCTATGTGATTTGCGGTCACACCATAAGGAGATATCAAAGTAGTACCTTTCGGTCCCTGTTCAAAATACAGCATTCTGATATTTCTTTGATCTGCCCAAAACCTCACTACTCTTGAATTTGGTCTAGAGTCACCAGATATTACCACAACATCCGGTACAAATTTGCAAAAAACATCACCTATTTCATCTAGTTTCTTCTGTGCAATAGTGTCATTGGCATCTTTTCCCTCTAGTATACTTAGAGCATTAATATCAGCTAGTATCGATCTTTCGTAAGATGATTTTTTATTCTTTATAAATTTAAACTTACTTCCAATTAAATATTTATTACTGTCATCCCATGTTAGATAACCACTAATATTAGGCGTAATAAAAAAATATTCTGCTTCTTTATTTATAGCCTTGTGGAAGTTACGAACGTTCAAGAAGAAATTAGCAAAATCATCATAATAACCATAAACAAGAACCCTCATAGCAACCTCTCTCTTACCGTGTTAATAACATAACACATAAAAAACCTAACCCTATTAACCCCAGTCACTGGTAACTTCTTCAAATATCCCCAATAGGCAAAAGCGGCTTTTACTTTTGAATCAGTCAAAGATTCAGAGTGAATTCGATGCATGGCTAAAGACTCTTTAAAGCCTCCCCACTTAAGTGAATTTTCACCTGCATACTTAAGTAGATGAAACCACATCATGTAATCATTCCGCCTCTTCAGGTAGTTTTTCTCAACGGAACTTACTTTCCATTTATCAACCAAAACAGTTAAACAACCAATAGTAAAACTTTTGCTCAAGAACCTGTCTAAATCATATGGTCCTTCAGGTACAATAGTATTAACTATATTTCTTTCGCCACCATCATCCACAAAATTATCATACCCTCCAAATGAAAAGGCTAATTCGTTTTTCAGCATAAAATCCCTATGCTTCTTAACTTTATCCTCTTTCCATAAGTCATCTGGGTCTAGAAATGCTACAAACCGGCTAGAAGCCTCCTGAAAACCATAATAACGGCATATCCCTGCACCATTGTAAGGTTCGGGATTAGCTATTTTTTTTATCTGGAACGAATACTTACGATTAAACCGGGGAACCTCACTATTATTATCAATAACGAACACCACCTCATCGACGAGTGAACTCTGCGTTTCTATGCTATCTAATGTTTCATCCAAATAGCAATTACCATTATAAAATGGAATAACAACAGTTACTGAAGTATTACTCATAAAAATACCCAATAAGAAACAATAAAGACATAAAAAAAACTGTCCTAAGTAAGCGTAAAATTGAAAAGTTTAACGACAAATTCCTCCAGTTAAAGATACAAAAAAATATAAAACTAAAAGCCACACCGAAGGTATAAAGTAACAATTTCTTTTCAAAAGTTTTGAAATAACCCTCAAATAAAACAACAGATGCAAGCACCAATACTACGACTCCCGCCCCCCAGTAGTTTTGATTTACAGTTAGCACCTGAACAGGATTAGGAAAAGTACTCATAAGAACAGTAATTGCCAACACTCCACAAAGAACTTTCGTATCAATCTTATTTCCAATGAAATAATCACTGAGAACAACTCCAGCACCAATAACCCCGATAAAAACAAAAAATTCTAACATAATAACTTTATACTGTACTCTCGAAGGGCTATCAGTTAAATACATGGCCTTATTATTACCACCTCCAACTTCATGATATTTGACAATCGTCTGAATTGGTACAAATAGAAAGGCAGACATCAACAAGGAAAAATCAATTTCCCTTAATACAAGAAGAGGCAGGTCATCACCTATCAAGTAAATTCCTCTTGACATAAAAACCATATATGCACCTGCAAACAAGAAGCCGACATTCAGCTTTCCGTACAATCCGCGACAATATAAAGCCGCCCCCTGAAAAATCGAAGATAAATCAAAGTCAGATGAGAATAAATAAAATATTAAGTAACAGCATACAAAAAAAGAAAGAACATTTTCTTCAAAAAAATAAACTCCGACTATTACAAGAAAGAGTCGCAACAACTTGTCATAAACATTGATTCCTAAAATGTACTCTTCAAACCTGCCAACAGACCGAACGTAGTTAAATCTAATTAGCACAGACATAAAGCTGAAAGAAATAATTGCGATCAAGAGATAATCACCTCCTACAAAATACCAGCAAAATAAAGCAAGCAAACATAGCGTAGGAATACCAGTTGATGAAAACTGAAATAGCTTATACGCATCTGACCTAGCAGCCCTCACAATAGCCGAATCCCAACCTAAGCACGCCAACACGCTTAGTGAAACGGCCCAGTTGTATACATAGCGCACATGTGACGATTCATCGACACTCAACGAATTATTTATAATAAAAAGTATAAAAAAGGAACATAGTGCAGCTATTGCTGTACTAACTAGCCCATATTGAGATATTTTAAGAAGATTCATCTTTAATTAATTTCTTATATGCTATCACTAATTGAGAAAAGGAATGGTGATAACCTCCTATATTCTGAGTTGAGCTCGCATCAACGATAGAAATATTATCCCAGATATTAGAATTTACTCTGTTATAGCTTAAATTGAATAGATGATTACCAAAATACGTACTTTGTTCAGAATAGCCATCGGTTATTGAAAAGCCAATTTTCTCTGAGGAGCATTTCACCCGCTCTAATACAGAATAATTTTCCTGTGATATTTTCCAAGCATTCGAATCTTTTATATGAACTTTTTCAGATTGAGCTTGAAAATGAACTGATACATATTTAGGCCTAAACCATATTCCCGTTTTAAGGCTCACAGCTTCCATAAGCCTACCTAGCTTAAAGGAGCGAACAACTTCAAAGATCGCTTTTAACTTCCCACCTTTTCCATATACAGGCCCCCCTCTCAATTGTGCTTCTTTGTTCAGCATTTCAAAGTGTGCCGGCCTGAAGGTATATAGGATACCAGCTGATTCATCAAGAATAGACTCAATTTCATATCCTTCTCGATTGATTGAAGTAGATATTTTTTTTCGACAGATACGCTCGACGTCTTTCAATGACATCAATCCAACGTAACCACAAACATGATCATCAATCGAAATCCCTTGCTCCTGAATCAGAGAAGACGAAAGAAGTAAATCTCCTGTTGCTCTAACTCCGCAAGCAATAACAACCTTTCTGGCAAACAATTCCTGGTCGGAACTTAATAATATTTTAACTTGACCATCCTGCTCGGATATACTGCAGACATCTTCTACAATAACTCTATCTGAACAAAAATACTCTTTCGATCTAATAGGTCTTCTCGGTATAAAAATTTTATTTTCAATACAACCAGATAATTCAACATCATAAAACCGTTCAAATAGTGATCGTGACAAATCGCTTTTCAACTGCCTTAGAGGTATAACGCCGTGCCAATAGTTAGAAGCCCCGCCAAAAAGACTGGAAGTAATCAATTGTTGATTTGGATAAACATCTACAGAATTAAAATCTCGACCTACAATACAATAGTTAACTCCCTTTTCCTCCAAAGCCATTGCTGCCCCTAATGCAGCTAGCCCTGAACCTACTATTACGTATTCATAAGATCTATCATTTGAATTTTTCACTATAACCATACCATCCGACAGACACTACTTTTAACCCCACATCTAGCATTCTAGTAATAACGAAGGACAGGAAGCTGGGGCGCTGAATAAATTTATAAACTGCATGAAAAAGTGACTCAAACCTTGAGGAAAATGGATAACTTACCTCTATAACCAAATCATTCCCAGAACATCTTTTCCCGAGACATATTGAATCTAATCTTTCAGAAATGGATAGCAAGGATGTCTGATAATAACATCCTGAGAGCTTAAGATTTTCGTAACTTTCTTTAACTAGACCAATTCTTAATATTTCGTATGATTCAAAATTTTTCTTTTCTTTGATATATCTTTCACAAAACAACTTAACCTTAGGGTAATTGTACCTATACCCTTTCTCCGCATACTCACATGACATGCTGCTAATATATACAATTTTTCTAACGTAAACAGATAGGGCGGAGAGAAGTTCAGCGTTCTGCTGCTTACTATCAGAATAAGAAAAAACTATTGCTATATCATATACTTTATCTAAATTGAATGATTTGACATCTGCATGAGACACCTCATTAAAAATAAAGGAAACTTTATCTCTAATAAGATTCCAAACAGAAGAATTCTTTCCAACTACCAGCACACTCTTAACTGCTTTATCAACCACGGTGTCACTCACTCCCAAACAAATCTATGGTATATACAGAACCTGCTACACCCAACAATTCGTCAACCAATCGATTCGTTGCAATCACATCAGATATATTTTTAAACTCAGATAGTTCATTGACAACTTTCGAATTAAATAAGCTCTCACCTTCAAATGTAGATTCGTATATCACAACTTCGATACCTTTTCCGTAATATTTTTCATAAGCTCCAGAATAGAAGATGCATGAAATTTGTCAGAATCTGCTTTCATCACCAAACGGTAAACTCCGACCATCTTCGGACTCTTCTTTTGGATGGAATCTGCTATGAAGTCTTTTCGAGTAGTGTAATTTGTTTCTACGTCGTAATCAGAGAGAGTAGTAGCCACTACATAATCAGCACTTTCACAAGCTTGTTGCTTATCCAAAGCAGCAACGAAATTTAGTTCTTTATTTTCTAAGAGATTGCTGTTTTTTATCAACTATGAGCAATTGCTTATTATTCAGCAACTCAACCTTTTCTTCAAGCAAGTCGAGCGCTACAACGTCATCATGCTGTGCAAGCAACATTGCATTAGATGGGCCAACATAACCAGTAACAGCATTAGCTATTTTCATTCTTAAATTTCATTAAAAGTCAAAGGTAACCATCAATTCAACAAGCACGCTACCGCCCTAAGGTTCGTCGCGCTCTATCCCTGTTGTCGCATCACAATTCAGATTATCAGAAACTCTATGCCGAGAGCTGTGTCAGCTCTACTACGAGCTCCCGCTGCTGATCTAATAAATTCAGCAATACGATCGCTCGTTTTTCACCATCGTATTCTTTGAATAACGCTAAATAGTCTTTAAAAGGGCCTGTGTTAATACGCACCTGCTGATCAACGTCAAAAACTTCTTCTGACAGCCCTTTGAAACAATGACTTCTCAAGCTATCAATTAGCGCCTGATATACAACCACCGGATTCACACCAAAGCGTAATAGCATACGTGCACCTGGTGTAGAGCGTACTTTATTCAGTAAAGGAGAGTCGCTTCTAGACTTTAAAAACAGGTAGCCAGGAAACATAACTTCCTGTTCTTCACTCAAAACGCCAGAACGGATTTTTTGGACTTGCAGATAAGGAAGGAACACTTCCCCTCCCTGCTCATGCAGGTGGTGAAGCGCCCTCTTTTCCTGACGTGGTTTTGTTAGCACCACATACCAACTCTCCGTCACAGCAACACCAGACACAATCAATTTCCAGCTAAGCTCTCCAGGATATTTCTACAAGCAACACCAGGATTTCCAGCCTGAGTAATCGGCCTGCCTATCACCATATAATCTACCCCAGCTTTAACTGCTTGCTCAGGCGTTAATACACGACGTTGGTCACCCTGATCAGAACCAGCCGGGCGAATTCCAGGAGTGACTGTTAAGAAACCCGGCGAACAATTATTGCGAATTAATTCAACTTCCTGTGCAGAACAAACGACCCCATCAAGGCCGGAACTTTCTGTTAGAAGAGCAAGGCGGCGCACCTGCTCCTGTGGATCTAAATTCAGACCAATTTCAACCAAATCATTTTGCTCCATTGACGTCAGAACAGTAACGCCAATTAATAACGGCTGATGTGCCTTCTTATCGATTTCGTTGCGAGCCGCCTCCATCATACGGCGACCACCAGATGCATGCACATTGACCATCCACACACCTAAGTCAGCGGCAACACCAACTGCTTTAGCGCACGTATTTGGAATATCATGGAACTTAAGATCGAGAAAGACATCAAAGCCTAGAGCATGCAATTCTTCGACAACAGCAGGCCCGGAGGCAGTGAATAATTCTTTACCGACTTTCACTCGGCATAGAGCAGGGTCGAGCTGTTGAGCCATAGCAACAGCTTGCTCTTTGGTAGGGAAGTCCAGTGCAACCACCACCGGGGATTTTGTACTCATATATCCATCTTCGTATTAGCTGGCAGCGAATGAAATGAACCAATGGTTGCCCAATCCTTACAGCTGGGGCAGCGCCAATGCGATTCTTCCGCCTTAAAGCCACAGTTTTTACAAATAAACTTAGGCTCATTATCTACAATTCGGCGGAGAATATCATAGAGGGTAAATAACTGCGACTTATCGAGCTGTTGTTTGTGCTGCACTACCATTTCAATCAGTGCAAAAAATCCCGAGTTAGAAGGTTGGTTTTTAAGCTCCGCCAGTAATGCGGAAATGCCTGCACCACCACCATCGCGCTCAGCCATGCATTGCACTTTAGCAACCAGCGCGGGGACGTAATGACTCTCATGCCAATGCTTCCCTAAGTGATTTAACAGACCCTCAGGATCATCCAGCTCCTTAAAAGCTCTGATCATTTTGTCCAACAAACTGATCAATGCTTGCGGATCAATTTCAACCGCTTTCAGGTAACAACGAATCGCCTCATGATACTCTTGATGGCCATACGCCATATTACCCGAGACAACAAATGAACGAGCACAACCGGGATCAATTTTTAGCGCCTGACGGCAGAGTTTCTGCGCCTGGAGGTAATCTGATGAACTAACAGCCTCCTCTGCCAACTCACATACCGCATGAGAAACTCGCTTACTCAAATGAAATGTTAGGTGCAGTTTTTTCTCGACATGAAGATTGTAAATTTCTTGCCACTCACCTTCATCCTCATAGAGCTCAACCAGATGACGTGAAGCATGCTCTTTAACCCTGCCTTTCGCGTCTAATAATTCAAGATACAAACGCTCTGCACGATCCAACAAGCCAGCATGTGAGAAGTCAATCGCCAGCTCTAATTCAAGGGTTTGCAAGATATGTTTTGATAGATCCGTTCGGGCAAACAGTGATTGATGCAAATGAATTGCACGATCCACCTCGCCTTTATCACGAAGGGTTTTACCCAGCTTAAGAAACAGGTCGACAGAATCGTCATCCAGCTGAGATAAATTTAATAAACGCTCAAGAGAAACATCGCCTGCTTGAGCCAGCAATGCCTCAACACTAGGCAGCCAATTATCAGGCGTTTGTTTTTTTCCCTGTTTTGCAAAGCGATAACCTAGCGTCCAACCAATAGCTACGCCTAACAACAACAGCACATAGATCAGTGCAGAGTCCATAATAAATCAGCTAACTCTTTCAAGGCGCCGCTTCACCTCTTCAAGCTCCTTCTGCAATTTGCGCATCTTGAGTCTTTGAGCTGCATTCGAGAAGCTCCCTAACAGCCAAACAAATAGCACCCCAACAGAAAAAACAAGCCCACTCCAAAGAGCAATTGAAATCGTTACCTGAGCCCCCACCAGAAAATTAATTGTAACCTGCTGATTATTGTAGGCAGCAAAAGCAATGGCATACCCCAATAGCATCAAACAAATCAAAATAATGAACATTAATTTCAGCTGTTTCATTAAAAGCATCTACCATTCAATGGGAATCAGTCATCATCAAGGCTGTCATTCACCTGATCACGCAATTCCTTACCAGGCTTGAAGTGCGGCACAAACTTGCCTTTGAGATCGACGGTCTCACCTGTTTTTGGATTTCGGCCCACTCGTGGCGCACGATAGTGCAATGAGAAACTACCAAAACCACGAATCTCAATACGCTCGCCAGAAGACAACGTCTGGGACATATGATCAAGCAGGGTCTTAACCGCAAGCTCAACGTCTTTCGACGATAACTGAGGCTGTCGCGATACAATTTTTTCAATTAATTCAGATTTTGTCACAGTCATTCCCTCCTTGAGAACGTGCTTGTAGCGTTATCATGACAATAAACCTAGCTAAATCATGCAGTTAGGTGATTTCTTTTGCAACCCTATATGTTCAATTAATAATCAGTTTATTCATTCAGCCATAAAAAAACCCGCCAAAAGGCGGGTTTTTCTTAAGGAAGATGAACAATTACTTGTTCAGCTGTTCCTTGATCAGGTCACCGATAGTGGTAGGACCAGATACTTCAGCATCAGCCTTCGCACGCTGCTCTTTCAGAGCCGCTTTGTCAGCTGCATCGTCTTTCGCTTTAACAGACAGTGCCAAAGTACGGTTTTTACGATCAACAACAGAGATGACAGCTTCAATGCTGTCACCTTCATTCAGAACGTTACGCGCGTCTTCAACACGGTCACGACTGATGTCAGATGCTTTCAGTACGGCCTCAACACCTTCAGCCAGCTCAACGGTAGCGGCTTTAGCATCTACAGCAATAACTTTACCAGTTACCAGAGCACCCTTGTCGTTCTCAGCAACGAACTCGGAGAACGGATCGCTTTCCAGTTGCTTAACGCCCAGGGAGATACGCTCGCGCTCAGGATCGATAGACAGGATAACAGTTTCCAGCTCATCGCCTTTCTTGTAGTTACGAACGGCGTCTTCGCCGCTGTCGTTCCAAGAGATGTCAGACAGGTGAACCAGACCGTCGATACCACCATCCAGACCAATGAAGATACCGAAGTCAGTGATTGACTTGATCTTACCGCTGATCTTGTCGCCTTTGTTGAACTTAGTACCGAACTCTTCCCATGGGTTCATGGTGCACTGCTTGATACCCAGAGAAATACGACGACGCTCTTCGTCGATATCCAGAACCATCACTTCTACTTCGTCGCCCAGTTGAACAACTTTGCTTGGGTGAATGTTCTTGTTAGTCCAATCCATTTCAGAAACGTGAACCAGACCTTCAACACCTTCTTCCAGCTCTGCGAAACAGCCGTAGTCAGTCAGGTTAGTAACGCGCGCTTTCACACGTGCGTTTTCTGGGTAACGCTCATTGATGTTAACCCATGGATCATCACCCAGTTGCTTCAGACCCAGAGATACACGGTTACGCTCACGGTCGAACTTCAGAACTTTAACGTCGATTTCGTCACCAACAGCAACAATTTCGCTTGGGTGCTTGATACGTTTCCACGCCATGTCAGTGATGTGCAGCAGGCCGTCAACACCACCCAGATCTACGAATGCACCGTAGTCGGTCAGATTCTTAACGATACCCTTAACAGACTGACCTTCTTGCAGGTTAGCCAGCAGCTCTTCACGCTCTTGAGAGTTCGCAGCTTCCAGAACAGCACGACGAGAAACAACAACGTTGTTACGCTTAGCGTCCAGCTTGATTACTTTGAATTCCAGCTCTTTGCCTTCCAGGTGCAGAGTGTCACGTACCGGACGTACGTCAACCAAAGAACCTGGCAGGAATGCACGGATGTTTTTCAGGTCAACAGTGAAACCACCTTTAACCTTACCGTTGATAATACCGGTAATAACTTCATCCGCTTCGAATACTTTTTCCAGCTCTTTCCAGCTTTCAGCACGCTTAGCTTTTTCACGAGACAGTTTGGTCTCACCGAAGCCATCTTCAACCGCTTCCAGAGAAACCTGAGTTTCGTCGCCGATAGCAACTTCTAACTCGCCTTTTTCGTTCAGGAACTGGCTGCGTGGGATAACCGCTTCAGACTTCAGGCCAGAGTTTACTGTTACCCAGTCGCTGTCGATATCAACAACAGTACCAGTAACAATAGAACCAGGCTGCATATCCAGTTCTTTTAAGGATTCTTCAAATAGTTCAGCAAAGCTTTCGCTCATGGTCATGATATATACCTATCTCGTTACGCGTGCTTCGAACTTGACCTTTGTTGATTAACGGTCAGGAAGCCGAAGTTAACGCTTGCCGGATAGCCAGTTATCCGGGGTTAGTTTATTTTCAAAACAAAACACTGTTGAGCCAGTCTTCAGCGATGTTTCTGCTTGTGACTGCATGGCCCACTGGCCAGTGTTCTATTTCAATCTCAGAGTACGCTGCTCTGAATACACACTTACTCAGGTCAATCCGGCTTTATTCACCAGATCCAGTACCTGATTGCAGACTTCTTCAATGCTCATAGAAGTACTGTCAATAACAGTGGCATCGTCGGCAGGCTTCAGGGGAGCCACAGCACGGTTGCTGTCTCGCTCATCCCGGGCACGTATGTCTTCGATAAGGGCGGGCAAACTAGCATCAAAGCCCTTCTCAGTCAACTGTTTATAACGGCGCTGGCCACGCTCTTCAGCACTGGCGGTCAGAAAGACTTTTACCTGCGCCTGAGGAAATACCACGGTGCCCATATCACGACCATCAGCAATCACACCCGGCAAAGCCTGAAAGTCACGCTGGCGCTGTAATAATGCCGCACGAACCTCAGACAAGGCCGCCACCTGAGACGCCAGACTACCCACCTCTTCGGTGCGGATCTGGTCAGTCACATCATCACCTTCCAGAATCACCTTGACACCTATTGGAGTGGGCTCAAAACGCACATCCAGATTAGCCGCGACGCCTGCAACAGCTGACTCATCATCAAGCGCAAGGCCTTTGCGGTCAGACGCCAGACCCGTAATTCGATACAAAGCGCCACTATCTAACAGCTGCCAATTCAGTTCCTGAGCTAAACGAGCACAAACAGTACCTTTACCGGCACCCGACGGACCATCAACGGTAATTACGGGTGCATCTGGATTTACAACAGCCACAATTACACCTCTTCCACAGTCAGATTCATACCTGCGCCATTAGCCAGCTCAACAAAATTCGGGAAGGACGTTGCCACATTGGCACAATCCAGAATATTGATTGGCGCTTCGCTACCACGCAGAGAAGCAACTGCAAAGCTCATGGCAATACGGTGATCGTGGTGAGTCACGATCTCTCCGCCGCCAAAGATGGCTTCAGAGCAAAAACCCTGACCACCTTTTCCAACAATCACGGCACCATCTTCAGTGCCTTTTGCATCAATGCCCAACGTGACCAGGCCATCGACCATGGCCTGAATACGATCACTTTCTTTAACGCGTAATTCTTCTGCCCCGGTCAGAACGGTTTCACCTTCGGCACAGGCAGCAGCAATAAACAACGCCGGGAATTCATCAATCGCCAGCGGCACCTGATCTTCCGGAATATGGATACCTTTCAGCTGAGCACTCTGAATACGGATATCCGCCACCGGCTCACCGCCCACTTCGCGCTCATTCAATACTTCCAAGTTGCCACCCATGGCTTTCAGAATATTGATCACACCAATACGGGTTGGGTTAATGCCCACGTGCTCCAACGTAATGTCTGAGCCCTGCATAATGCTGGCAGCCACCATAAAGAAAGCCGCAGAAGAGATATCAGACGGCACATCGATATTAGTCGCGGTTAGTTCACCACCGGCCTTTAAAGAAACCGTAGAGCCTTTCACCTGAACATCGTAACCAAAGCCTTTTAACATACGCTCTGTGTGATCACGAGTTGGCGCCGGTTCAGTCACAGAGGTTTCGCCTTCGGCATACAAACCTGCCAGCAGCACGCAGCTTTTGACCTGAGCACTGGCCATGGGCAGATCGTAATGAATGCCTTTCAGAGACGAACCATTTTCGCTCAGCTCACTGCCTCTAATAATAAGAGGCGGTCGACCATTTTCAGCGGTTTCGACAATGGCACCCATTGCTTTTAATGGATTCGCAACACGACCCATCGGACGCTTGGACAGTGACTCATCACCACTCATTTCAACATCAAACTTCTGACCTGCCATCAGGCCGGACAACAAACGAATGGTGGTACCCGAGTTGCCAACATATAGCGCATTGGGTGGTGCCTGCAGACCATGCAAACCAACACCATGAATAGTCACGCGACCACGATGTGGCCCCTCAATAACCACACCCATATCACGGAATGCCTGCAACGTTGCCAGAGCATCTTCCCCTTCGAGAAAGCCGGTCACTTCGGTTGTGCCGTTCGCCAGCGAGCCCAGCATAATTGAGCGGTGAGAAATGGATTTATCCCCGGGCACTCGGAAGCTGCCGGATAACGCCTTACCCGGAAGGGCACGGTAAATAATAGATGTCGCTTTCATAGGTTCCACATAGGCCCTGCGGGCGAGTATTTTTGAGAAGTGGTCACGCGCTACTTTGGCCCGGGTCAGAACCCCCATTACCTGAGTGGTATCATCTTCCTCGATAGCCTGGCGCAAAAATTTGAGATCGTGCTGAAATAAATCCAGCGTTTTTAAAATCTGGCCTTTATTGGCAGAAAAAATATCCCGCCACATTACCGGGCTGCTGGCTGCAATGCGGGTAAAGTCGCGAAAGCCGCCAGCCGCGTAATTAAAGATTTCTTTATTTTCATGACTGTTCGCCAGTGTATCAACCAGCGAATAAGCCAATAAATGAGGCAAGTGACTGGTCGCAGCCAGCACCTCATCATGGTGTTCCACCGCCATATATTCCACATCGGCACCCACCGCACACCAGGCATTACGCACTAACGCCAACGCCTGATGAGACGTATGGTTTTCCGGGGTAATAATGACCTTATGGTTGAGATACAGATATTCATCCGCAGCGGTAACACCACTGCGTTCGGAGCCTGCAATCGGATGACCAAGGACAAAACGATTAAAGTCAGCACCAAAGATTTTCGCGGCAGAAGCAGCCACCGAACCTTTAACCGAACCTACGTCGGTTAACACGGTATTTTCTCCAATAACCGGAGCAATGGCTGCCAGCACCGAATCAACTGCCAGAATAGGTACAGAGACAATCACCAGATCAGCACCACGCACAACCTGTTGAATATCCTCATCGTACGAATCAATAATGCCGTGCTGTTGCGCCAGCTGCATGGAATCCAGATTACGATCATAACCAGACACTTGTTGAACACAGCCACGTAATCGCAAGCCTTTAACCCAGGAGCAACCAATCAGGCCCAGGCCAATAACTGCAATTTTGTTAATATGAAAGTCTGTAGCGGCTTTATTCAATTAATCACCTGATTCGCCTAATTGAGCCAACACTTTTTCTAAAGCAGCAATAAAGGCCTGATTTTCTTTTTCAATACCGATCGAAACGCGTAGATATTCCGGCATTTCATAGTTAGCTACCGGGCGAACAATCACCCCCTCTTGCAGAAGGCCGCTATTCACCGCCATGGCATTAATACCTGCAGGCATTTTCACACTGATAAAGTTACCCACTGACGGAATAAAATCGAGACCGAGCCGGTTAAATTCATTCTCAAGGTAAGCCATACCGCTATTATTCACGGCGATGCTTTTGGCAACGTACTCTTCATCCAACATGGCAGCTTTTGCAGCAGCCAGTGCAAAGGAATTCACGTTAAACGGTGGACGCACGCGATTCAGTAAGTCAGCAATTTCCGGGCTGGATACACCATAACCCACACGCATTGACGCTAAGCCATACGCTTTAGAGAAAGTACGGGTCACCACCAGATTTGGATACTGATTTAACAGTGCCAATCCATTCGGATAGTCATTCTCATCAACATACTCAAAGTACGCTTCGTCGAGCAATACCAGAACACGCTCAGGTACTTTATCCAGAAACGTAATCAGCTCGTCTTTTTTAATCCAGGTGCCGGTAGGATTATTGGGATTAGTGACAAACACGATACGGGTTTTATCGTTAATAGCTGCCAGCATAGCGTCCAGGTCGTGGGCAAAATTCTTTGCCGGAGCAGCAACGGTTTCTGCACCTACCATTTTGGCGACCAAACCATAGATGGCAAACGCATGCTGCGAAACAACCACATTATCGCCATCATTCACAAACACACGAGTGATGAAATCCAAAATATCGGACGAACCATTACCCAGTGTGATTTGCTCTGGCTGGATATTCAGCTTTTCACATAAAACTTTTTTTAGCTCAAAACCAGCGCCATCTGGGTAACGAGTTAATTCTTCCAGCTCACCCTGAATTGCCGCCAGCGCCTTAGGACTAGGACCGACCGGATTTTCGTTACTGGCTAATTTAACGATGTCTTTTTCGTTTAAACCTAATTCACGCGCCAGTTCATCAATTGGCTTACCCGGCTGATATGGGCGCAAACCCTGAACACCTTCAACCGCCAGGCTTTTGTAATCTGTAGTCATAATTTAAAGCACCGCTTCTATTTAGAGTACCGCTTTTGGGTAAGAGCCCAGACATTTAAAATCGACAGAGATATTGCGCAGGTTTTCCAACACTGGCGCAATATGAGCGTCGTCTGCATGGCCCTCAAAATCAATAAAGAACACGTAATTCCAGGTACCGGATTCAGAAGGTCGACTTTCAATACGCGTCATGCTGATGCCGGCCTGATGGAATGGCTCAAGCACCTGATACAGAGCCCCGGGCTGGTTGCGACTAGATACCAGAATCGAGGTTTTGTCTTCACCGGAAGCCATGGTTTTTTGCGGACCAATAATCAGGAAACGCGTGGTGTTATCCGGGCGATCTTCGATCTTGGCATTTTTCATCACCAGATCGTACAGCTCAGCCGCAGCCTCTGAAGCAATTGCCGCCGCACCTTCTTCCTGCGCAGCGCGCCTTGCCGCTTCGGCGTTGGAGCTCACCGGAATGCGCTCTACGTTTGGATAATTCTGATCCAACCATAAACGGCATTGACCAAGTGACTGGGCATGGGAATAAATCCGTTGAATATTCTGTTCTACTTCGCTCTCTTTGACCAAGAGGTGATGATGTATACGCAAAGCGACTTCACCACAAATATTCAGGTTCGAGTGAACAAAGGTGTCTAAGGTGTGTGTAACAACACCTTCAGTAGAATTTTCTACCGGCACCACACCGTAATTGGCATTACCGCTTTCAACTTCACGAAACACATCAGCAATAGAAACCTGCCCTGCAGTTTGCACCGCGTGGCCAAAGTGCTTTACCGCCGCTTGCTGAGTAAAGGTGCCTTCAGGGCCAAGGTAAGCAACATTTAATGGTTCTTCTAACGCTAAGCACTGAGACATGATCTCACGGAACAAACGCGCCATGGATTCATCGGCCAATGGGCCTTCGTTGCGATCCATCACCTTGCGTAACACCTGAGCTTCGCGTTCAGGACGGTAAAACACCACATGCTCACCAGGAGCTGCGTATTTTTGCTTCACCTCAGCGACTTCCTGAGCGCAGCGAGCGCGCTCATTAATCAGCTTATGGATTTCTTTATCCAGGCTATCGATTTTATTACGTAAAACCTCAAGTTCCTGCGCTTCACCTATGGCCGTTTCGCTCATGCGGTTACAAACCCCCATTGAAGCGAAAAGTGAGCTATTTTTCAGAACAGCAACAGGGATGTTGCGTGCTCATCGCAGGATGCAGGAACGCTCCTTGCGATGTGTGTGCCGAAAGATAGCCGACTTTCCGCCGGTAATTATCAGATAAACAATCGAGAGCAAGATACTTTTTCAGCCGCCGCATAGATAGGCCATCCCTAGCCTTCTACGCTACCGCGACATCCTGTCGCTGCTTTTGAAAAAGTATCTAACTCTCGATTTTAATTATTACTAAAAAACTACGAGTTCTTCTCAGCAAATTCAGCCATAAATTCAATTAACGCATCCACGCCCGCTTCCGGTACTGCGTTATAAATACTGGCGCGCATACCGCCCACACTGCGATGCCCCGCCAGGTTTAATAAACCTGCCGCTTCACTTTCTGCCAGGAAGGTTTTATCCAGCGCATCATCTTTCAGCGTGAAAGGTACATTCATGATAGAGCGATTGTTTTTAGCAACCGGGTTAGCATAAAAGCCACTGCCATCAATGTAGTCGTACAGTTTCTGAGCTTTATGCTGGTTAACTTCAGCCATAGCAGCAACGCCACCCTGCTCTTTTAACCATTCAAACACCAGACCCGCCAGATACCAGCTGTAGCTTGGTGGCGTGTTGTACATAGAGCCATTATCCGCAGCAACCGTGTAATTAAACATGGTTGGCGTGCCATCAATTGTTTCACCTAATAAATCTTCGCGAATAATGACTACACACAGACCAGCAGGGCCGATATTTTTCTGAGCACCGGCGTAAATCATGCCGAATTTAGAAACATCCACTTCCTCCGACAGAATCGCTGAAGAGAAATCTGCCACCAGCGGTACATCACCCGTTTCAGGAATGTAATCGAACTTCACGCCACCAATGGTTTCATTCGGACAGTAATGAACGTAAGCCGCATCAGCGGATAAATTTAGCTCACCCTGTTCTGGTGCAGAAGTAAATTTATTGCCTTCAGTCGTCGCTGCAATATTGACGTCGCAATAACGTTTGGCTTCAGCAATCGCTTTTTTAGACCATTGACCGGTATTGATGTAGTCAGCTTTCGACTTGCCGCGTAGCAGGTTCATCGGAATCATCGCGAACTGACTGCTGGCACCGCCCTGCATAAACAGAACTTTGTAGTTATCTGGAATCTGCATTAAGTCGCGCAGATCCTGCTCGGCTTTTTCAGCAACAGAAACAAACTCTTTGCTACGGTGGCTCATTTCCATAATGGACAAGCCCTTGCCATGCCAATCAGCCATTTCCTGCTGAGCGCGCTCTAAAACGGCCGTTGGCAAAGCCGCCGGGCCTGCACAAAAATTAAATGCTCGGGTCATGTTATAATCCAGGCTTAAGATAATTTACGTTCTTCAATCAGTTTTTTGCGCTCACGACGGCGGACATTCGCTGCTGCAATCAAAGCAAACACAGAACCAGCTATCAGGCCAACCACCGCACCTAGTACAACAATTAACTTTTTACGGGGTTTAATCGGCGACAAAGGCACGACTGCACTCTGGTCTATTTCCACAAAGCTCACTTTTTGCCAATCAATTTGAGTTTCATTAACAACATCAATCTTCTGCAGCAATTCAGGCAAGCCTTTGATATAGGCATCCTCACTTCCTGATTCACGCTGCTTAAGCAATGACAACTCAGAACGCAAGGTCTTTTCACCCATCATAAATAGTGGTGGCTGACTACCCACAGAAACACGATCACCATTATAAAGTGGCTTCTGCTGGTTAATCGAAGCTGCAATATCTGCAGCTTCCGCCAGAGTTAACATTCGCCGTGTTTTATCAGCCTGATAAGCGAATCTCATTTGATCAGCATCAACTTGCCATTGTGCTAACTGAGTATTAACTCGCATTTCAACATCATTTTGAGCTTGTTGTTTGTAACGTTGCAAGACATATTCAGCAAACTGATTTAAAACTCTGGCAGATAGCTCTGCATCCGATAGCTCAAACGTTACTTCAAGTGATATATCTTGATCACCTTTTCCTGGATCCCTATATTCCAAAAGTTCAATAAACTTTTTTAAATTTTGAGATTTAGAAAAGCGCTCAGAATAAATCAGGCGCATTAGATCTGGGTTATTCTGATCCAGTAAAAATGAATAAAAGTCACTTAAAATCGCTGCAGACATAAAAGTGTTACGAACATTTTTAAAAGCTTGGCCTGGTGACATAAAAGCGTTCAAAGTTGTTCCATTACCAGAGAGCTCCACACCAAGAACCTCTTCAAGAACTGGTTTATTAAGCTCAAGCAAAGCAGCTTCATTGACTTCCTTAATAACCAGCTCAGTCTTATAAATAGGTGTTACAAGCAATGCATAAGCTATCGCTACAGCAGAGAAGAGCGTTGCGGTACCCACAACCCAAAACCATTTTTCCTTCAGGTCATCAAAAAGGTCAAAAAAATCGATTTCATCATCGCGTTCAAAGTTATTATTTACAGACTCCATTCGCTTTATTCCTCACCAATATTTTCAACATCAAGTGTTTCTTCATCTTCGTCGGCATCACAAATACGTTCAACACCCACCAGCTTCTCTTTTTCAGACACTTTAATCAGAGTCACACCCTGAGTATTACGACCCAATTGAGAAACTTCGTTAACGCGTGTACGAACCAATGTGCCCTGGTCAGAAACCAGCATCACTTCGTCGTTTTCGAATACCTGAACAGCACCCACCAGAGAACCGTTACGTTCACTGGTTACCATAGCGATAACACCCTGTGTTCCGCGACCTTTGGTTGGGAATTCAGTTACTGCAGTACGCTTACCGAAACCACGTTCAGAAGCCGTCAGGATGGTGCCGCCTTCTTCCGGAATGATCAGAGAGATCACATTCTGGTCATCGGCCAGTTTAATACCACGCACACCACGAGCGGTACGACCCATTGGACGAACCGCTTCTTCGTTGAAACGTACTGCCTTACCAGCATCTGACATCATCAGAATATCTTTAGAGCCATCAGTAATGGCAACGCCAACCAGGTGATCACCATCATCCAGCTCACAAGCAATCAGGCCAGTGGAACGTGGACGCGAGAATTGATCCAGAGAGGTTTTCTTAACCGTGCCTTTAGAAGTTGCCATAAATACATAACGATCAGCGCTGTATTCATCCACTGGCAGAATTGCGGTAATACGCTCGCCTTCTTCAGATAAATTCAGCACGTTAACAATCGGGCGACCTTTGGCGTTACGGCCCGCTTGCGGAATATCGTAAACGGTTAACCAATAAACTTTACCGGCATCGGTGAAACACAGCACGGTATCGTGACTGTTCACCACCAATAAATGCTCAACAAAATCTTCGTCTTTCACCGAGGTCGCCGACTTACCTTTACCACCACGACGCTGCGCCTGGTAAGTATCCATCGGTTGAGTTTTGGCGTAGCCACCGTGAGACAGAGTCAGAACCAGATCTTCTTCCGGAATCAGATCCGCCATGGTCAGATCACGCTTTTGCGCGATAATTTCGGTACGACGGTCATCTCCGTATTCTTCACGAATTGCTTCTAATTCTTCACGAATCAGCTGCATCAGACGCTCAGCGCTGCCCAGGATTTCCAGGTACTCAGCAATTTCCGCCAATTTAACCTGATATTCCTCGATCAGTTTTTCGTGCTCAAGGCCAGTCAGTTTTTGCAGACGCAAATCCAGAATCGCCTGGGCCTGAACCGGAGATAAGTAGTAACGACCATCACGGAAACCATACTGCTCTGGCAGGTCATCCGGACGACACGCATCCTCACCTGCTCGTTCCAGCATGTCAGACACATCACCTGGCTCCCAGGCGGTGTTTATTAATGCTTCTTTTGCTTCAGCAGCCGTTGGAGAGCGCTTAATCAGCTCGATTACCGGATCGATATTCGCCAGCGCTAACGCCAGACCTTCGAGAATATGACCACGTTCGCGAGCTTTACGCAGTTCGAAAATGGTACGACGAGTCACCACTTCACGACGGTGTTTAACAAAGGCATCCAGCAGTTGTTTCAGATTCAGCGTACGTGGCTGACCATCCACCAATGCTACGGTGTTAATACCAAATACCGTTTGCAGTTGAGTTTGTGCAAACAGGTTGTTCAGAACCACTTCCGGCATTTCGCCACGACGTAATTCCACAACGATACGCATACCGTCTTTATCGGATTCATCACGCAGCTCGGTGATGCCTTCGATTTTTTTGTCTTTTACCAGCTCGGCGATTTTTTCAATCAGACGCGCTTTGTTCACCTGGTAAGGAATTTCGGTGAAGATAATCGAAACTTTGTCGTTTCTCTCATTTTCTTCGAAATGGTGCTTAGCACGCATATAAATACGGCCACGACCGGTACGGTACGCTTCAACAATACCGTCACGACCATTAATGAAAGCACCGGTCGGGAAATCCGGGCCCGGGATATATTCCATCAGGCCGTCAACATCCAGATCCGGATTGTCGATCAGCGCCAGAGTACCGTTCAGTACTTCAGTGATGTTATGAGGAGGAATATTGGTCGCCATACCCACGGCAATACCAGAAGAACCGTTTACCAGCAGGTTCGGAATACGGGTCGGCAGCACTTCCGGAATCTGCTCAGTACCATCGTAGTTTGGCACCCAATCAACGGTTTCTTTTTCGATATCACCCAGCATGCTATGGCTGATTTTCGCCATACGTACTTCGGTATAACGCATCGCCGCCGCAGAGTCGCCGTCGATCGAACCAAAGTTACCCTGACCATCCACCATCATATAACGCATGGAGAAGTCCTGAGCCATACGCACGATGGTGTCGTATACCGCAGAGTCACCGTGAGGGTGGTATTTACCGATTACGTCACCCACCACGCGGGCGGATTTTTTGTACGGCTTATTCCAGTCATTGCCCAGTACGTTCATGGCATGTAACACACGACGGTGTACCGGTTTTAAACCGTCACGCACGTCTGGTAATGCACGGCCAACAATTACGCTCATGGCATAATCAAGGTACGACTGCTGCAGTTCGTCCTCGATGTTAATTGGCAGTACTTCTTTGGCTAACTCACCCATAGATATCCGACCTGTTCCTTTTTAAAGGGTTAACATTCTGCTTGAACGTTAAATACAAAGCATCGGAGCATATCACAGTTGCCAGCCAAAAACCGAAGAAAAACAATGAAATACCCGCTGAGAGCTCCTGTATCGCGCTCTCAGCGATTTTTGCTTTCAGACACCTGCCTAAATCGCTCAAAAAACAGACAAAAAATTCCTTTGCTCAGAGCCACAACAAGCTCTGAGAGATTGGTAAAAATCGGATATACTCTGCCATCACTTTGATTAGCAGATCCGGAACCCTGATACATGCAGGCCGATATTCAGATTAACGCACACTGGGTCGCACCATTAAGCGCCTCCCACAGCCGCACCATACTGCACAATCAAGCGGTATTTGTGAAAGACGGCAAGATCCTGGCCATTCAGAATCAACAAGCCACCAGCCATGAGGCCGATCAGGTTGTTGAGTTAAATGACCATATTTTACTGCCAGGTTATGTGAACGCCCACGGCCATGCAGCAATGTCATTATTCCGCGGTCTGGCCGACGACCTACCGTTAATGACCTGGTTGAACGACCATATCTGGCCTGCCGAAGGAAAATGGGTCAATGATGAATTCGTATTCGATGGTACACGACTGGCCATCGCAGAAATGCTGAAGTGTGGCACCACCACCTATTCCGATATGTATTTTTATCCGCAGGAAGGCGCTCAAGCGGCGATTGAATCCGGCATCCGTAATGTCAGCTTTACGCCGATTCTGGATTTCCCGACGAACTTTGCCCAGAGCGCCGACGACTACATTGAAAAAGCCGTCGCTGCACACAAGCACTATCACAACCAACCGCGTATTACGCTGGGCCTGGGGCCACACGCCCCGTATACGGTTTCCGATACGCCATTAAAAGAAGTCACCACATTGGCGGATCAGCTGGATATTCCGGTCCAGATTCATTTGCACGAAACCGCTTTTGAAGTCGCCCAAAGCCTGGAAGAAAAAGGCAAACGTCCCACTCAGCGTTTAGCCGACTTAGGTTTTTTAACCGAGCGTGTCAGCTGTGTGCATATGACACAGATCTCTGACGACGATATTCAGATTTTGAAACAAACCGGCGCTTCGGTTGTGCATTGCCCGGAATCCAACTTAAAACTGGCCAGTGGTTTTTGCCCAACCGCCAAACTGCTGAGCAACGGCATTAATTTAGGTTTGGGCACCGATGGTGCCGCCAGTAACAATGATTTAAATATTCAGGGCGAAATGAAAACCGCCGCAATGTTAGCCAAAGCTGTCGCCGAAGATGCCGCAGCCCTGCCCGCCTGGCAGGCTTTGGAAATGGCCACCATTGGCAGCGCTAAATCTCTGGGCATTGATGATCAAGTTGGCTCGCTGGATGTTGGTAAGTGGGCTGATATGCAGGCGGTGAATTTATCTCAGTTGGGCCAGAACCCGTTGTACGATCCAATTTCGCAGCTGGTTTATACCGATTCGAGTCGTGCTACCGAGTACGTTTGGGTTGAAGGTAAAGCCTTGTTAGAAAAAGGCCAGTTAAGTGAAGCCAGCGGCCTGGATGAAGAACAGTTAATTGCCAATGCAGTGCAGTGGCAGAAGAAAATTTCGCAAAATTAATTTTTAGGAGCCGCAAGCAGAATCAGCACACATTATTTTCAGCCGCCGGATCGAACAGCACATCCCTGTGCTGGCGATCCTAGCGCCACATCCTGTGGCTGCTTTGAAAAACAATCTGTACTAATACTGCTTCCTGGTCAGATGAAGTGACAAAATGACTACTGAGAATAAACAAAACGTCGACAGCGCAGAAATCGCTAAATTTGAAGCTCTGGCTACTCGTTGGTGGGATCTGGAAAGCGAATTTAAACCGCTTCACGAAATTAACCCTCTGCGAACTAATTACGTCGATCGCATCGCTCACCTGGCCGGCAAAAAGGTGCTGGATGTCGGCTGCGGTGGTGGAATTCTGTCAGAAGCTATGGCTCAACGTGGTGCTGACGTTACCGGTATCGACATGGGTCAGGCCAACCTGAACACCGCGAAACTGCACGCTTTGGAAAGCGGTGTAAAAGTCGACTACCAATGCATCCCGGTAGAAGAACTGGCAGAACAACAGCCTGAATCTTTCGACGTGGTGACCTGCCTGGAAATGCTGGAACACGTTCCCGATCCACTCTCCATTATTAAAGCGTGCCATAAGCTCGTTAAGCCTGGCGGTAAGGTGATTTTCTCTACCATTAACCGCAATCCAAAATCTTATGCCTTCGCGATTATTGGTGCGGAATATTTACTGCGCTTGGTTCCAACAGGTACCCACGATTATCACAAGTTTATTAAACCGAGCGAAATGACCCGCTGGTGTCGTGAAGCAGGCTTAGCCGTTACCGATATGACGGGCATGGTTTATAACCCAATCACTAAGATCTACAGTCTGAAAGATAACGACGTCGATGTTAACTATCTGATGGCCACGGAAAAAGCGGAATGATGGCTTCACGCATAAAACCTGAAGCGATTTTATTCGATTTAGACGGCACCTTAGTGGATACCGCCCCCGATTTTTTTGCTGTAGTAAATGGCTTGCGCAAAGATCAGGGCAAACCAGAACTGGTGGATGAAAAGATCCGCGAGCAGGTTTCTAACGGTGGCTCTGCACTAACACGTATCGCCTTTGATTATCCCGACCAGGCTGGCCGTGATTTAGCTACAGCTTCCAGTGTTTTTCTGGAACATCGTCAGCAGTTACTGGATCGCTACTTCGATAATATCGGCACGTTAAGTGGTTATTTCCCAGGATTTGAGACAGTCATTGCTGAACTAGAGAAACAGGAAATTCGCTGGGGCATTGTAACCAATAAGCCCCGCCTGTACACCGATGAGCTGTTAAAGAAACTGAATATTCAGTGTGATGTGGTGATCTGCCCGGATGACGTTTCCAAAGCGAAGCCTGATCCAGAACCATTATTAAAAGCCACTGAGATATTAGAGCTTAAAGCCGAGCAGTGCTGGTACGTTGGCGATCATATCCGTGACATACAAGCTGGCAAAGCCGCTGAAATGTTCACCCTGGCAGCCAGCTTTGGTTATATCGAAGCGGATGATAGTGCTGAGAACTGGCAGGCGGATGCCATTATCGATTCGCCTGAAGCGCTATTGGAACAACTGACAATAAAAAAATAAAAGCGGAAGCATTTGATTATTTTTCAGCCGCCACATCTGTGGGCCATCCATGGCCCTAGATGCTACCGAGACATCCTGTCTCTGCTTTGAAAAACAATCAAACACTTCAACTTACGAAAAACCGAATTCAGATTAAAAAATTACGAAGCAAACACGATGATCGATATTAGCCAATTAAAGCCTGTTGCACAGGCACAACAAGAACAGGTTTTAAAAGGCCGCGTCATTCTGGTAACGGGGGCGGGTTACGGCATTGGCCGTACTGCTGCGTTAACTTACGCTCGTGCCGGTGCAACCGTTTTGCTGCTCGGTCGTACTCAGGAAGCGTTAAACGACACCTACGATTTAATTGAAGCAGAAAACCTGCCTCAGCCTGCAGTACTGCCGTTCGACATGGAAGAAAGTGACGAAGAGAAATTCCGACAATTAGCTACGTTAATTGAAGAGAACTTTGGTCACCTGGATGGTGTGTTATTAAACGCTGGTGTTTTAGGCCAGCGCACCGGTCTGGACAGCTATGACTGGAATACTTTTCAGAAGGTCATGCAAATTAACGTTAACGGCCAGTTCATCTTAATGAAGCACTTAACGCCACTGCTGCGTAATGCACCCAAAGATGCCTCTGTTATTTTCACCACATCCAGCGTAGGCCGTAAAGGTCGTGCTTATTGGGGGGCTTATTCGGTATCAAAATTTGCAACCGAAGGCCTGATGCAGGTACTCGCTGAAGAGCTGGAAAATACCTCCGATATTCGGGTTAACTGCATCAACCCGGGTGGAACCCGTACTCAAATGCGCGCTGCAGCCTATCCAACAGAGCACCCTCTGCAAGTACCTGAAGCCGATGAAATTATGCCTCTGTATATGTACCTGATGTCTCCGGCTTCCATTGGCACCCATGGCCAGAGTATTGATGCGCAACCCAAGCACTAACAACACAATAACCGCTACAATAAAACCATGTGATTAGAACAGTGCTTCCCGCCCATGCTCTTTACTGGCGTGGGCTTTTGCTATCTAATCAGCCAACTTTATCGACATACTGAACAAACACGCGCAACTGCGCAGGAGACTGTAATGGCCGGCTTACTTCCCGACCTCGACCCGAATGGTTTATTAGAATATTCCGTGGTATTTACTGACCGCTCACTGAACCATATGTCACAACAGTTTCAGGGCGTGATGAATGATATCTCAGCTACCCTGAAATCGGTTTATAACGCTGACGCTGTTGTTGTGGTACCGGGTGGCGGCACCTACGGTATGGAAGCGGTTGCACGCCAGTTCGCTCAGGATAAAAAGACCCTGGTGATTCGTAACGGCTGGTTCAGCTACCGCTGGACTCAGATTTTCGAAATGGCCAACATCCCAGCTTCCAGCACCGTATTAAAAGCCAAGCGCCTCCCTGTCTCAAACCCAGAGGAAGCCCCGCAAGCACCTTTCGCCCCGGCTCCAATCGATGAAGTGGTTGCTACCATCAAAGCAGAAAAGCCGGAAATGGTATTCGCGCCACACGTAGAAACCGCATCCGGCATGATTCTGCCAGACGACTACCTGAAGGCTGTTGCTGACGCAGTACACTCAGTTGGCGGTTTATTCGTTCTGGACTGCGTAGCATCTGGTACGCTGTGGGTTGATATGAAAGCCATCGGCGTTGACGTATTGATCAGTGCGCCGCAAAAAGGCTGGAGTTCTTCTCCATGTGCCGCTCTGGTGATGATGAACCAAGCGGCTCTGGACGTGATGGAAAACACCACCAGCACCAGCTTCGCCGCTAACCTGAAGCAATGGCATATGATCATGCAGGCCTACGAAAACGGCGGCCATGCTTACCATGCCACCATGCCAACCGATGCTTTAACCAAGTTCCGCGATACCATGATGGAAACCAAAGAATACGGTTTCGACAAAGTGCGCGACGAGCAGTTGGAACTGGGCAAACGAGTACGTGAAATGCTGGAAAGCAAAGGCATTAAGAGTGTTGCTGCCGAAGGCTTTAAAGCACCCGGCGTTGTGGTTAACTACACCACGGATGCAGAAATGCAGAGTGGTAAAAAGTTCGCCGCACAAGGTATGCAGGCAGCGGCTGGTGTGCCACTGATGTGTGACGAAGGTGATGACTACCAATCGTTCCGTATCGGTTTATTCGGCCTGGATAAGTTGCATGATGTTGAAGGTGCGGTGAGTCGCTTAGAGAAGGTGATTGATCAGATTCTGTAACATCTGATTTATTCGCTTAATACTAAAAACCGAAAGTAAGTGGAAGCTTACCTTCGGTTTTTTATTGCCTCATAGACAAAGAAAATCAGAACGGTACATCGTCATCAAACGCAGGACCAGAAGAAGCCGGTGCAAAACCACCCATATCAAAGTTCTGAGCTGCTGGCTGACCACCCGCACGATCCACTTTCCACGCCTGTAAGCTGGTGAAACATTTTTCAGGCTTGCCCGGTGCATTCCATAAACGGCCGGAAAGGTTAAAAGTCACCACGACTTCTTCACCTACCTGATAACCATCCATCAGTGCACACTTGTCTTTGATCAGCTCCAGCGCAACATAATTCGGGTAATCCGGGTTTTCACCATCACCGCTTAGTTTGATTACAAATTCACGCTTAGTGAATCCATTCTGGCCATATTCACGGGTCTGGTCGATGGAGTGAATGATTCCCTGAGCTTCAAAGCTTTTAGACATAACGTTACCTGATGGTCGAATAATAAAACGGGGCCATCATAACACCCTCATTAGTCGTGCTAAACCGTGAGAATCACATTAAAATGGCGGTTTGTATTAATCAGAATTGAGTAGTATCTGATGCGTTTACGCTCTGCCCCGTCTCTTGCACAATGCCTGCTGCTGGCTGTTTCTCTGTTGTTCGTGAATAGCACTCTTGCCGAACCACTGAACTTTCGCCAAGCCAAAAAACAGCTCAAAGCGTTATATAAAGGTGAGCATCAAACCAGTTTTTATTGTGGCTGTGACTTTAGCTATCAGGGGAAAAAATTAACCCCTGAGCTCAGTAGCTGCGGTTATCAGGTGCGAAAACAACAAAAGCGCGCCAGCCGAATTGAATGGGAACATATTGTACCGGCCTGGGCGTTTGGCCATCAGCGTCAGTGCTGGCAAAACGGTGGTCGCAAAGCCTGTAAAAAAGACAACGAATTCCGTCTGATGGAAGGCGACATGCACAACCTGGTGCCTGCCATTGGTGAAGTGAATGGCGACCGTTCTAACTACCGCTTCAGTGACTGGCAAGGATTCCCGAAACAATATGGCCAGTGTGATATGGTCGTCGACTTTAAAAGGAAAAAAGTCCAGCCCCCGGAAATCAGTCGCGGCGCTATTGCCCGGGCGTATTTGTACATGAGCCAGCAGTATTCTCTGAAATTATCGAAACAAGAACGCCGGCTGTATCAGGCCTGGAACAAACAGCACCCACCAAGCCGTTGGGAGTGCCGCCGTAATCAGCTGATTAAAGAAGTTCAGGGTAATCGCAACCCGTTTATTAAGCGCTGTAATTAAACATACTTAAATCCAACGGCACCGGATCACCCAGCCAATAGGCGTATTCGGTGTGATCAGCCAGATCATTCCCCGTCAAAGCGTGCACCAGCACGCTGAGTTCAGCGCGTTGTTGATCTAACCAGGGAATAAACGCATCAAACGACTTTTCACCAAAAGTAATCTGGCAGCTCCATCGAGTATGAGGCCCAATAGGCCTCTGATGAACACGGCCAACCTTTAAACCAAATTGCTCTCCGGCTTGTTGACAAAGTTGCGTAGCAAACTCAAGGCTACTTTGATCAAAGTACACATGGGCATGATAGGCTTTGTGTTGATTAACCGGCCTTTTTACGTCAGATATCGGTTTGTTCGCCATCGCCTATCCTCTTGTCTTTTATTACCTTTTATTTCGCCTGAATATGAAAACACATATGAATGTTTTTACGACGAGCAAAATCCTGCGGTACCGATTTATGGCTGACATTCTGAATAGTAAAGTCAGACAAGGCTTCACTATCCATCTCAAACTTGCGGTAGTTATTTGAGAAAATCAGCAAACCGCCCGGTTTCAGTAACGCCATCGCATCCTGAATCAACTGCACATGGTCACGCTGTACATCCAATACCCCTTCCATCCGCTTCGAGTTAGAAAAGGTTGGTGGGTCCATAAAAATCAGATCGTATTGCGCCGCTGAATGCTCCGCAGCTTCTTTCAGCCACTGCATACAATCAGCCTGCACAAATTCATGCTCACTGATTTTTAAATTATTGGCGGTAAAATTATCTTTACCCCAGTTTAAGTACGTCCGGGACATATCAACACTGGTGGTTTTTGCGCCCGCCAGTGCCGCATGCAAGGAACCCACCGCGGTATAACAGAATAAATTCAGCATCCGCGCACCTTTAGGTAAGGCAGCGCAGCGCTTGGCAATATCCAATCGGGTTGGACGATGATCAAGGAATAAACCAGTATCGAGGTAATCTTTCAGATTCACCAGAACCTTGGCTTGCCCCTCAATCACCTCAAAGCGGCGTGATTCTTGTAAAGACCGTACATCCTGCTGCTTCTCATATTGCTTCTTGCCCGACTGACGTTCACGGCGTTTTAAAATAATCCGCTCGGCCGGGATGTCGGTTACTTCTGGCAAAGCCGCTAATACATCCAATAAGCGACGCTCAGATTTTTCTTCATCAATGGATTTAGGCGGTACATATTCCTGCACATGCAGCCATTCGGTATCGCTATTGGCATCCTGATAACAATCCACCGCTACGGCGTATTCCGGAATATCCGCATCGTAAATCCGGTAGGCGTGAATGTTTTCGCGCTTAGCCCACTTCCTAAGAGGTTTTAAATTCTTTTTAAGGCGATTGGCAAAGGCTTCTACCGGGCCACGAATTCGGCTGGGAGCTGGTGCCGAGGATTTTTCATCTGCTGGCCCCAATACCAATAAGCGCGTCTGAATTTTACCGTTCATAAAGCGGTATTGTTTTTCCAGCGGGCGACGAATACTTTTTGATAAATCGGTATTACCGGTAAATACCGCTAATTTCCAGTGAGGCAATAAACGCAGCGTGGCGTCGTTAAAATCCTGATACAGAGGTGCCAGTTGTGGCAGTTCACTCAGACGCTCGCCATAAGGCGGGTTACACACCACCAAACCACCTTGTTCTGCAGTTTCTTTCTGAATACGCAGGTTTTCGATGGAGCGGCGCTCTAAATGGATTTTGTCTTTTAATCCGGAACGTTCCAGGTTTTTATTCGCAGCATTTAACTGCTCCGAATCAATATCAAAACCGTACAAACGATTTTTCATATTCGCTAAACCGTCAGTACGACGCCGACGAGCCGCTTCAACTTCTTCCAGCCATAGTTTGCGGTTATGACGCTGCCAGCGATCAAAACCCCATTGCTGGCGATTTAACCCCGGTGCAATATCGGCGGCCATCATGCCCGCTTCAATTAATAAGGTGCCGGAACCACACATAGGATCAACCAGATGGCTACCCTGCTTTAAGGCTTCCTGCCAACCGGAACGAATCAGAATCGCCGCCGCCAGGTTTTCTTTTAATGGTGCCTTCCCCGGTTGTAAGCGATAGCCACGACGATGCAGGCTGTCGCCGCTGACGTTCAGATACAGCGCCAGCTTGCCTTTACGCAGCTGTGCTTCAATACGAACATCACCATCTTTAGCAACTGACGGACGAGCTCCCAGCTCTTCGCGGAAGTTATCAACAATGCCATCTTTCACCTTTTGCGCACCAAACTGGGTATTACGCACAAAGTCCGTTTTACCGTGGAAATCGATTCGGAACGAAGCGCCCACCGGGAACACCGTTTGCCAGTCTACGTCGCGCGCCACCTGATAAAGTTGGTCAACATTGTCTACCTGACTTTCCTGCAAAGGAAACAGCAAACGGCTGGCCAAGCGGGTCCACAAACAGAAGCGATAAGCCGTGCGCATATCCCCCTGCCATAAAACACCAAGGTGGGTTTCTCGTTCAACTTCCCCACCTAAGTCTCTGATTTCAGCTGCCAGCAGTGGCTCAATGCCTTTTGGGCAAGCCGCTAACCAGCGTAATTGGGAGGGGGAAGATTCATTTTGCATGGTGATAACAGCCACTTCGTCAAATAGTTTCTGGCAGCAAAAACGCTACCGCTTATAAAAAATTGTTAATTAACATCCCAGTTCCAACAGAGTAGAACTGTCATGGTTACGTCATAAACGTTTGGCATCAACTACTGAACGCTTATTGACTGATGTTTCCAAAATAATGCGAGGACGCAACGTATGAAGAAACAGAAACGCGATATGCAGGAAAGAGCTTTTGCACGAGGTTACCGCGCAGGTGTTGAGCGCCGTTCAAAAGATCTTGCCCCCATGGGGGGTCAACGCGATGCCTGGCTGGCCGGATGGCGTTCTGGCCGTGCCGATCACTGGGATGGTTACACCGGCGTTTCTGGAGTTCATAAGATCGCAGTATAGCGGCTCACGGTTCTACCGTTAAAACCCATACCTCCTCTCCCGGGAGGTAAGCCCGGCCTTTGAGCCGGGCTTTTTATATCTATCTATATCCGTTATTTCATGGCCGCGATGGCGTCAACACACTCACCAATCAGCTCCGGGCCACGGTAAATAAAGCCGGAGTACACCTGAACCAGTTGCGAGCCCGCGGCCATTTTCTCAACCGCTCCTTTGCCATCAAGAATACCTCCCACACCAATCACCGGCAGTTTGCCATCCAGCGCTTTCACTAAACGTTCAACAGTTTCAGTCGCCAGATCTTCTACCGGAGCACCACTCAAACCACCCGCTTCATTACCGTGTTTCATCCCCTGAACGCCGTCACGCGACAGTGTGGTATTGGTGGCAATCACACCGTCGATATCGGTTTCGATCAGAGTTTGCGCCACCATATCAACTTCGTTGTCTTCCATATCCGGCGCAATTTTCACAAAGATCGGCTTATAACCAAATTCTTCAGCCAGCTCTTTCTGGCGCTGCTTTAACGGCTCCAGCAGTTCTTTTAACGCGTCACCGTATTGCAGAGTGCGTAACCCAGGCGTATTAGGAGAAGAAATATTCACCGTGATGTAGGTGGCGTATTGATACACCTTCTCCAGGCAGATCAGGTAATCGGAGGTAGCATTCTCAACTGGGGTATCAAAGTTTTTGCCGATATTAATGCCCAGCACACCTTTGTATTTGGCTTTTTTAACCTGCTCAACCAGATGATCCACACCTTTGTTGTTAAAGCCCATGCGATTGATAATGGCGCGGCGCTCTGGAATACGGAACAAACGGGGCTTCGGATTACCCGGTTGCGGGCGTGGTGTAATGGTACCAATTTCAATAAAACCGAAACCTAAACGGGCAAAGGCATCGATATAATCGCCGTTTTTATCAAGACCCGCAGCCAGACCAACCGGATTAGGAAACTCAATGCCCGCAACGGTTGTGGGTGCAGAAGCAACCTGAGGTGCCAGATACTGTAACAGGCCCAGACGCTCACCAGCACCCAGCATATCCAGGCCCAGTTCATGGGATGTTTCGCCACTTAAGCGGAAAAACAGTTGTCGGGTCAGTCCATACCAATCAGCCATCATCTACCTCACATCAGCCACAACGAATAAATTGCGCGGCATTATACGCAAGCTGGCGACGGATGTAGATGATCTTATGCAAGCATCAACCGATTCTCTGAATCTTCTGAAACTTCCCTTCGCGATTAAATTCAATCAGAAAGCGGCCATAAATACCGTCTCGGGTGATCATTTTATGCAGGATATTGGCCGGAAACTGTACCCGGCGGCCATCACTGGCGATGGCACTCACCAGCTTGGCGGAGCCCTGATAGACCCGTAGGTATTCATCGGCAGGAATGGCTAAATCAACAATGATACTGGGATTGCTCATAGGGTTTACACGCTTTGATCCAACGTTTCCCGATTACTTCAACAGGGCTTCAAGAAATGCCAGATAGTGCTGGGCATTTGAGCCTTGTTTTTCGGCTGTCATCATACATACCCGGCGCTCATACACTTCCAGCATCAACAGCTCATCGGATAATTCGGGCAATAACGCTGCCAGCTTTTCGGCATCGCCTTGTGTGCCCTTATTGTGCCAGCTCAGGCCTTCTGGCAGCCATTCATCATCCCAGGCTGGTTGGCGAACAACACAATACTGTAATTCACCGCCAGAAGCGTCTTCATGACCACCGCCATTTTCGTAGGAGGCTTTTTTCATCAGGGTATAACTGGTGGCGGTAATATCGTCACGCACCCCGGTTTTGGCAGCATCGGCTTTAAAGGTGAACTGTCGCACCTGCAAACCGGCGCGAATGGCGTTAAACCGTAAATCAGCCAGGCGAGCGTCCCGGGCGCTGGGTTTTAACCAGAACACCGAGCCCATAATCGCCATCACAACGGCGGCAATAATTACCCAGGTCATTCCGTCATCTCCTCAAGCTCCAGCCAACGTTCTTCCAGCTGCTCCAGTTTCTCTTCCATTTCGGCTAACTGGGCCAGCACTTTCTGGACGTTATCGGCATCTCCGGAATAAAAATCAGCCGCATTGCTTTGCTCTAATAAAGCATCCCGTGCGGCTTCCGTTTCAGCAATCTGATCCGGCAGGCTATCCAGCTCACGCTGCAGCTTGTAGCTGAGTTTTTTCTTTTGGGGTGCTGGTGCAGTGGTAGCTGCTGGGGTTGATACGGCTTCATTTTTCGCAGGCTCTGTTTTTTTCACCGCTGTTTTCTGGGCAGCAGGTTTCTGCTTTTCCAGTGCCACTTTGCGTTCCTGCCAATCGCTGTAGCCACCCACCTGCTCATCAATATGGCCGTTTTCACCAAACACCCAAAGCTGGGTCACCACATTGTCGATAAAGGCCCGGTCGTGACTCACCAGTAACAAGGTGGCGTTGTATTCCAACAAGCGCTCTTCCAGCAGCTCCAGAGTTTCCACATCCAGGTCGTTGGTAGGCTCATCCATCACCAACAAGTTACAAGGCTTGAGGAACAGCTTGGCCAGCAGCACCCGGTTTCGCTCACCACCCGATAGGGCTTTAACCGGCGTTCGGGCTCGCTCTCCCGAAAACATAAAGTCGCCGAGATAACCAATAATATGGCGTGAATTACCATTCACGATGACGTGATCTTTTCCGTCAGCGACGTTATCCGCGATGGATTTTTCTTCATCCAACTGATGACGTGCCTGATCGAAGTAGGCCACCTCCAGCTTGGTTCCCACCTTGATTTTACCTTGCTGCGGTTCAAGTTTGCCTAACAGCAACTTTAATAAGGTACTTTTGCCGACCCCATTGGGGCCTACCAAACCAATACGGTCGCCACGCAAGACATTAGCGGTGAAATCGTCCACCTGTGGGATAGCCTTACCATCCTCTTTCTGCCAGGTATAAGACAGATTCTGAATTTCGAACACCATTTTGCCGGAGTTTTCAGCCTGACCCAGATTCAGGTTGGCGGTGCCGGCCACCTCACGGCGCGCTTTACGTTCTTTCCGCATTTCTTTTAAGCGCTCAACCCGACCCTCATTACGGGTACGGCGAGCTTTGATGCCCTGACGAATCCACTTTTCTTCTTCCGCCAGGCGTTTATCAAACAAAGCGTTTTGTGCCGCTTCGTCTTCCAGTCGTTTTTCCCGGTGGCTGATAAAACTTAAATAATCACCGCGCCACTCATGCACATGACCACGATCCAGATCGATAATACGGGTTGATAAATTCTGCACAAACGCCCGGTCGTGACTAATAAACACCAGCGAGCCATTAAACTGCTTAAGTTGCTCTTCCAGCCATTCAATCGTGGGCACATCCATATGGTTGGTAGGTTCGTCAAGAATCAGTAATTCCGGCTCAACCACTAACGCACGTGCCAGCATCACCCGACGCTGCCAGCCACCGGAGAGCGAGGAAAAACTCGCTTCACCCGGTAAGTTTAATTTCTGGATAATGGCGTCCACTTTTTGCTGCCAGCTCCAGCCATCAGCGGCTTCAATTTTGCTCTGCAACTGCTCCAGTAATTTTAAATTCGCTGCGGCACCTTTGGCGGTTTCATCATGGTATTGCGCAATCACATGGCCAAGATCCCCCAATCCTTCCGCCACCACATCGTAAACCGGCATATCCGTCGTTTGTGGCAATTCCTGTTGCAGCGTTGCGACCCGCAGCATATCGCGCTTCACCACACTGCCATCATCCGGGATAACAGAGCTGTTGAGCACTTTCAGCAAGGTGGATTTACCAGCGCCATTGCGACCAACGATACATACTCGTTCGCCGGAGTGAATCTCCAGATCAATTTTGTCGAACAGCACATGATCACCAAACGCCAGCTCAACCTGCTTTAACTGCACCAACATCATTACCGAATATCACCTTAAGTTCAGGGCAAAACGCGCAGTATACTGCAATACGGCAAACGATGGGCTGGCACGTTTGCAGCAGAACTGGCAAAAAACACACGCCTATCGGACTGAGCAATATGTTATAAAGAAAAGTAATAATAATCAGCGTAATCACGTTCGTAGCAGCGACGGAAACACAAGCATGACACTACATTTAAATCAGGGGCATATCGCAGCCATTGTGCTGTTTTTATTAATGATTATCTGGGTCGCCAGTGGCAGCCTCGGCCCGGAACAGGAATTTTCTAATCCCAGGCCGCTGGTAATGGAATCCGGCCTGAAGCGAGTTCAGGTAGAAAGGATGCAAGGCGAGGCGACACAGCGTGAAGTCCTGATTTCTGCCAGAACCGCAGCCAACCGCCGGGTGGAATTACGTTCTGAAATCCGTGCCAAAGTGGTGGCTATTCATAAAAACAAAGGTGAGCGGGTTCAAAAAGGCGATGTATTAATCGAACTGGATGCACGAGACTGGCCTGCCCGCCTGAAACAAGCCAAAGCAAATTTAAAACAACGTCAGCTGGAGGAGCAAAGCGCCCAAAAGTTGTTTGCAAAAGGCCTGGCCAACGAATCTCAGCTGGCCAAAGTACAAACGGATCTAGCGAATGCGGAAGCCGAAATGATTCAGTACACCTTGCAAGTGAATGCGACTCAGATTAAAGCCCCCTTCGATGGCATTGTTGACCAGCGTAATGTAGAAATTGGTGATTTTGTTAAAGACGGCCAGGAAATCGCAACCGTACTCGACTTTTCGCCTTATCTGGTGACTGGCAATTTAGCCGAACAGGAAGCGGCTAACGTTCATATTGGTGATCAGGCTTATGCCATTTTGGTCAATGGCCAGCGTGTGAATGGCCACATCCGTTTTGTCGCTTCAGAAGCAGATGCACAAACCCGTACGTTTCCGGTTGAACTGGAAGTTAAAAACCCAAGTGGCGTTATGACTAGCGGCTTAACGGCCAAAATTCACGTACCTCAGCCAGAAACTCATGCTTATCATGTGTCTCCAGCATTATTAATTCTCAACGATGAAGGCAAACTAGGCCTGAAAGGCATTGATGAAGAACACCGAGTCACCTTCCTGCCAATCAGTTTATTAAAAGCCGACAAAGCCGGCATCTGGGTTTATGGCCTGGGAGAAAAGGCCGACATCATTACGATAGGCCAGGGGTTTGTCGAATATGGAGAACTGGTCGAACCCGTATTTGTGACCGAACAACACCAGGAGACGGCGGAACCCGCTGCCTCCGATGCCAACCTGGATACACAAGCCGCATTAAGTGCAGGGTAAAGACACATGAATAGCCTTATTGATGCGTCGTTACAGCGCACTCGTACTGTTTTGATGTTGTTTTGCCTGATCACCCTGGTCGGCATCACCACCCTGATCACCATTCCCAAAGAAAGTAACCCGGATATCACCGTGCCGTTGGTGTATGTCTCTGTGAATCACGACGGCATTGCCCCCGCCGATGCCGACACCCTGATTTATAAACCGTTGGAAAAAGAGCTGCGCTCACTGGACGGCTTAAAGGAAATGATATCAACCGCCACCTCAGGGCATTTATCCATCCAGCTTGAGTTTTATACCGATACGGATATCGACCAGGCATTATTAGACGTTCGCCAAAAAGTAGACGACGCCAAAGGGGAATTACCGGCCGACTCTAAAGAGCCCAAAGTTAAAGAAATTAACGTAGCGTTGTTCCCGGTGATGGTGGTTACCCTGTCGGGCGAAGTGAACGAATCCGTGTTATACGCGGTGGCCAATGATTTACAGGATCGTATCGAAGCCTTACCCGGCGTATTAGAAGCCGAAGTGCGCGGCAAACGCGAAGAGATTGCCGAAATTATTGTCGACCCCGCACGCATGGATAACTACGGCCTGACGCTGAATGAATTGGGTTTACTCGTCAGCAACAACGCTCAGCTCGTCGCCAGTGAAGACCTCGACTCTGGCGTCGGTCGTTTTGGCGTAAAAGTACCCGGTCTGATTGAAAGCATTCCCGATATTTTGAATCTGCCGGTGAAAGCAGACGGCGATAATGTGGTGCTGTTTAAAGATATCGCTGTCGGTCGTTTAGCCTATAAAGATCGCAAAAACAGCGCTCGGGTTAATGGCAAGCAAGCGGTCACGCTGGAGATCAAAAAACGTATTGGCTCCAACATTATTCATACATTAGATGATGTTAAAGGCATTATTGAACAGGTTCAGCCCTACTGGCCGAGTGGCATCGAAGTGGGATTATCTCAGGATGAATCCAAACAAATCGAAGAGATGCTCAACGATTTGTTTAACAACGTACTGGTGGCCACCCTGCTGGTGATGATCCTGATTTTAGCCAGCCTTGGCCTGCGCAGCTCATTTATGGTGGGCATTGCCATTCCCGGCGCTTTCCTGATGGCGCTGATTGTACTCAGCGTGCTCGGCTACACCCTGAATATGGTGGTTTTATTCTCTCTGATTTTATCGGTGGGTTTATTAGTGGATGGTGCCATTGTGGTCACCGAGTTCGCTGACCGCCGCTTAGCCGAAGGCGCCGCCCCACGTCATGCTTACGGTGAAGCGGCAAAACGTATGGCCTGGCCAATCATCGCCTCAACCGCCACCACGCTGGCTGTGTTCTTGCCATTATTGTTTTGGCCTGGAGTCACGGGCGAGTTTATGAGCTATCTACCGCTGACATTGCTGTTTACTCTGAGTGCGTCATTGATTATGGCATTAATTGTGGTGCCGACCATCGGTTCTCTGGTTGGCAAACAATCCGCTCAGAACCTGAAAACACTAGATATGGTTGAAGCCGCCGAACAAGGCCGGTTTGATGAGTTAAAAGGCTTCACGGGTAGTTATATCCGGATACTCAACAGTGCCCTGCATCATCCGGTAAAAATTTTATCCGCTTCCGTGATTGCCCTGATCTTATCGTTTGCGGCCTATTCCATGTTTGGTAAAGGGGTCGAATTTTTCCCGGACGTAGACGTTGACATTGGCCTGGTGGATATTCGGGCGCGTGGTAATTTGTCCATCAGTGAAAGTGAGGCGCTGGTACAACAGGTTGAACGCCGTATCTTTGATATGGCCGAGATTGAATCCATTTATACGGCTACCTTTGTGCGAGCACCGAACGGTGCAGCAGCAGATGTCGTCGGCCGGATTCAGATTGAGCTGGTGAACTGGAAACATCGTCGCAGCGCTAACGATATCCTCAAAGATATTGAAGCCCGCACCGCCGATATCGCCGGCATCATTGTTGAAACACAGAAAAAAGCGAATGGTCCATCCGAAGGCGCTGATATTCAGCTACAGCTCACGTCTGCCGATGCCGAATCGATTGGCCCCATGCTGGATCAGGTGAAAGCCATTTTTGCAGCCGATCCGGATTTGAAGGATGTGCGCGATGATCGCCCTCTGGAAGGCATTGAGTGGCAACTGGACATCGACCGTGAAGCGGCAACCCGTTTTGGCACCAACATTGTCAGTACCGGCTCGATGATTCGTATGATTACCGGTGGCCAAAAAGTCGGAGAATTTCAACCGGACTACAGCGATGAAGAGGTCGAGATTTTATTACGATACCCAACTCAGGCTCGCAACATCGACCAATTTGCGCAATTCAATGTTCAAACCGCTGATGGCCTGGTCCCGGTGTCGAACTTCATGCAACGTATCGCTGTTCCTAAGTCAGGTGATGTCGTGCGCATTGATGGTAAGCGTCGTTATCGCCTAACGGCTAATGTTCACGATAACGTTAACCCCACCGACAAAATTTTTGAACTAACCGAAAAGATTAAATCGTTGCCGTGGCGCGAGTCGGGTGTTGAACCCCGTTTTCGCGGAGACTTTGAAAAAATGGCAGAAACCGGAGCCTTTCTGGGGAAAGCCTTTGGTATCGCCATTTTCCTGATGGCCACCATTCTGGTGACACAGTTTAATAGTTTCTACAACGCCGCACTGATTATGAGTGCCATCGTGCTATCTATTGTGGGTGTGCTGTTCGGTTTAATGATTCGTGGAGAGCCATTTGGCATCGTGATGAGCGGCCTTGGTGTGATTGCTCTGGCCGGTATCGTGGTGAACAACAATATTGTTCTGATCGATACCTACAACCGCTTGGTCCGTGAAAGCCTGGATCCAATTGATGCAGCATTAAGAACCGGAGCACAACGATTGCGCCCGGTGATGCTGACAGCAGTAACAACCGTGCTGGGTCTGATGCCCATGATGCTGCAGTGGAATATTGACCTGCTGAATCGCGATTTCTCCATTGGTGCCCCCTCGTCACAATGGTGGACTCAACTATCAACAGCTATTGCCGGTGGCTTAACGTTTGCAACGATCCTGACCCTGATCCTGACGCCTTGTTTATTAGTGCTGGGCGAAAAGCTCAAACAAAAGCATAAGAACAAGCACCTGTCAGCATCAATGACATCCCAGACCTGATGATTGATCAGAAAATATTCAAAAATGGATTTCAGCTGCAAGTTACTGAAAAAATTAAAAAAAATGGATAAAAATCAAAATAAAGGTTTGACACTCAAACGTATATGAGTAGAATGCCCACTCGCTTTTACGGGCAAGGGTGATTAGCTCAGCTGGGAGAGCATCTGCCTTACAAGCAGAGGGTCGGCGGTTCGATCCCGTCATCACCCACCAATTACTTTAAGTAATTGCTTTGCCGTAAAAACGAGCGATTTAGGAAATGGACTGGTAGTTCAGTTGGTTAGAATACCGGCCTGTCACGCCGGGGGTCGCGGGTTCGAGTCCCGTCCAGTCCGCCATTTTACTTAAATCGATTTTTTGATTTAGCATTTTTTGCTAAAACAAAATGGGTGATTAGCTCAGCTGGGAGAGCATCTGCCTTACAAGCAGAGGGTCGGCGGTTCGATCCCGTCATCACCCACCACTACCTCAAAGTGGTTAAATAATGTGACTTATGTGGACTGGTAGTTCAGTTGGTTAGAATACCGGCCTGTCACGCCGGGGGTCGCGGGTTCGAGTCCCGTCCAGTCCGCCATCTTCTCAGAGATGTAAAAACTTGGGTGATTAGCTCAGCTGGGAGAGCATCTGCCTTACAAGCAGAGGGTCGGCGGTTCGATCCCGTCATCACCCACCACTACCTCAAAGTGGTTAAACAGTGACTGTTACTTGCAAAAGTACGATGCGGACTGGTAGTTCAGTTGGTTAGAATACCGGCCTGTCACGCCGGGGGTCGCGGGTTCGAGTCCCGTCCAGTCCGCCATTTCTAAAATACCCCCTTTTAAAACTTTATTCGTATTGGCTCACATCGAGTCCTCGGATGCCGCCCAGTCCAGTCCGCCATTTCTTATTTATATCCCATTATCATTTCTTGCGTTTGAATCAAAATTTTTCTACCGATTCGGTATTTGTCATCTGCCGTTCATCTAGCGACTGTATTGTTTTTTGCCATCAAATGATTCTGAAAGCTTTATTTTCTTGACCAAAAAGTCAGATTCATTATGATCACCAACTCTGGCACGTTAGATGCTAAATCCATATTTCATCATCACGAAATAGCCAGAAGCTCAGATAGGAAGCTGAGTAGTAAGAAACCAGGAAAACAAAGGAGGACAATTATGTCTGATTATATCGAAGATCTGCTGGATATCGACTACGACGATTACGAAGACGATATCGACGACGCAGTTGAGCTGTAACCCAGCCGAACCGGAGCCGATTGTTACTGACTACGGTTCCGGGAAATATCTCTGAAACGACCGGGCGCCTGCCCGGTCCATCGTTTAAAAGCCCGCTGAAATGCTGCCGTAGAGCCGAATCCCAGCAAATAAGCAATCTCACCCAACGTCAGTGATGTATCGCGCACATAACTGACCGCAAGATCCCGACGGGTATCATTCATTACCTGCTGAAAGCTGATTTTTTCCGCATTGAGTCGACGACGTATCGTCCATGGGGCCATATTCAAACGATGACTTACATCCTCAAGCGTTGGCGTTTTACCTTTTAATAATGGGCCGATCGCACGCTCAATCACTTCCCGGAAACTCAACCCTAAACGGACTCTCTCCAGCTCACGCTCTGCAAGCTGCTTAAGACCATGATGAGTCGATGCACAACGATGAACCGATGGTAAGCCCAACGCCCAATCATGGATCACAACCGCATTTCGCTCCGCGCCAAACTCAATATCACAGTTGAAATATTGTGCGTAATAATCAAGATAGTCCGGCGCCTTAAATTCAAATTGCAAACGCTTGATCACGTCCGTGCGGCCACTGATCCATTGCAACATCTTCACCCAACCGCCCAAAACCGAATCCACCACAAATAGGTTAAAGGCGTTATAAGGGCTGATTGAATAAAAGTGAGCAATCCCCTCACCTTGCTCGATCAGAAACTGGGTACGCCCCCTGGCATTAAAACTCGACAACAATTCAAATTCTGCAATGGAACGACAAGCTGTTTTAATATCCGGTGCAGTCTGAGCGACCAAACCAGCAAGGCCTTGATGACCCGGGGTAGTTAATCGCCCCATCTCAAGGCCTAACCAGGGGATATCATATGCCTCGATACACGCATGACCCAATCGCATAAAACGCGGAATACTGATGCGCGCATCCGGTGAATTGAGTTTGGTAGCGTCAAGCTGATACTGCTCAAACTCAAATGCCGGATTCCCCCCCAGAGACTCGACTGCTTGCCCCATAAGCTCAACTACGCAGACTGAAATATCACCCAGTTTCATAAACTGTCTCTACTGTAAACGAACCATAAAAAAAGCGATGTTTTCAAAGGCCAAAGCCCAGGAAAACATCGCTTCTCAGATACTACTACTTAATAACCAGCAGGATTCTTTCAACCCGCAGGGGGCACTTCCCCATGTTTTGCCGCATGGCGCTTACGAATACGCTCAGGGCTCAGCAGGAAGTGCGCCAGTGCTGGCAACAGAATCAGCGCACCCAGCATATTCCACAGGAACATAAAGGTCAGCAGAATACCCATGTCGGCCTGGAATTTAATTGGTGAGAAAATCCAGGTAGCAACACCAATTGCCAACGTAATACCCGTAAAGCTTACTGCCTTACCCGTTGACTTAAGCGTTTCCAGGAAAGACTCCTGCAGCGATTTACCCGCAATAATCATCACTTCCAAACGGCTGTAGATGTAAATACCGTAGTCCACACCAATACCCACGCCCAGTGCAATAACTGGCAGTGTAGCCACCTTGACACCAATACCTAACCAGGTCATAAGCGCCTGACTAAGAATCGAAGTCAGTGCCAGTGGGATGATAATACACGCAACTGCAGTCAGTGAGCGGAAAGTAGCAAAACACAATACAAAAACGACCACATAAACAAAGATCAGCATGGTGTTCTGAGCTTCAGCAATTACCTGATTCGTTGCCGCTTCAATACCAGCATTACCTGACGCTAACTGGAAACGAACCGGAACAGAATCAATTTCACCGTCTGCGATCGCCTGATCAATTTGCTCAATAGTATAAGAGAAGTACTTCTCATCTACGCTATCGTCGTAATTCGCTTTAAAATCCTCAACGGCCTGAACTGCAGTTTCCAATGTTTCTGCTTTATGATCATTCAGATACACAATCACCGGTGCCATCGAGCAATCCGCATTCAGCAAAGAGCTTGGAGCACGCTGGATAGAGGTGTTCAGAATGGTTTGGTTACGAGACAGAGAAGACCAATTCAGGTTACCTTCATTCATCGCCTTGGTGACCAACTTAGAAACGGTAACCAGAGATGTTGTCGACTGAACACCTGGCACGTTTTCCATATACCACATAAAGCGATCAACAGCGTCCATCACTTTGTAGGCATTACATTGCTCTTTAGCTGTTTCAACCATCACCACCAATAAATCAGAGCTGGTAGAGTAGTTACTCACCATGAAGTCATTATCGAGGTTATAACGAGAGTCAGCACGCAGCTCTGGAGCACCTTTATCCAGGTCACCGATTTTCAGATCCTGACTAACAAAATAACCACCAATAGCCATAGCAATTGCAATCACAATCGGGAACGGTGCTACCTTACCTGTTGCAGAGTGTGACAGAACCTTCCATAACTTAGGCTCAGATTTTTCGGTCTTCTCAGCATGACGAACACCACTCTGACTAATACCGATATAAGACATAACAATCGGCAGCAAAATCAGGTTGGTGACAATGATCATCGCCACACCAACCGATGCAGCAATCGCCAGCTCCTGAATCACACCAATATCAATGAACAGCAAGGTCAGGAAGCCCATACCGTCACTTAATAAGGCCAGCATGCCAGGTACGTACAAGCCACGGAAGGCTTTACGTGCGGCCATCAGCTTGTTTTCGCCCTTGCCTGCTTCAATCGCAATACCAGAAATAATCTGAACAGCGTGACTAATACCAATCGCAAACACCAGGAATGGTACTAATACCGAATACAGGTCAATGGTGTACCCCATCAGGGCCAGGGCACCCAATTGCCAGATAACCGCAATCAGAGAAGCCAAAATCGGGACTATAGTTCCGCGAATACAACGAGAATACAGGTATAACAAAATGGCAGTAGCAGCCATTGCCAACATAAAGAAAATGGCAATTTTACTGGCGCCATCCAGCAGGTCACCCAGCTTTTTAGGAGTACCCGTAATGTAGATACGATACTTATCACTACCGTATTTAGTGCGGATTTTTTCTTCCAAATCGTGGGAGAACTGTTGGTAACTCAGCTTCTCACCCGTTTCAGGATCTTTTTCAACCAAAGGAACATCAATGATGGAAGAGCGGAAGTCGTTCGCAACAAGGCGTCCAACCTGACCAGATTTGAGGACATTCTGACGGACTTTCTCAAGGCTATCAGCGTCGCCACTGTAGGTACTCGGAATCACCGGGCCACCCTGGAAGCCTTCTTCTGTAACCTCAGTCCAGCGAACATTCGGCGTCCAGAGGGACTGCATTCCGGAACGATCAACACCCTTAATAAAGAACACATCGTCGTTGATTTTGCTCAGCGTCTCCATGTATTCCTGAGTAAAAATTTCACCTTCCGTGACCTCCACTGAAATTTTCACATTGGCAACGCCACTCTTCATCGAGTCTTTGTGAACCAGGAAATTCTGAATATATTCATGATTCAGTGGGATGTATTTTTCAATACTCGAATCCAAACGAACTTTGGTTAAGCCGTAAGCAAACACGGCTGTCAGTACCGCCAAGATAAGCAACACTAGAAAACGATTGTTAAAGAACAAGCGCTCCAGCATTGGTTCGGTTTCTGGAGACAGGATAAAATGCTCTGGCTCCGAAGAAAAATGATGCTTTTGTTCAGCCATGATCAGAAATCTCCCGCAGCCATACTAATACTTTGATCCATTAATTCACCGCCAGCATTCAATCGCTGAACACCGGCCTCACCCACAATCACAAAACTGCCATCACTGGCTTCAACTGCAGCAGCAGCGGCTTTGCGACCGGTAAGAATCAAGGTACGACTGTTTTTTAATGACCGATCGAACAAAATCACAGAACCGGCGTTACCGACTAACAAGGTACTTTTACGACCAACATAGCCCGACAAAAGTGTTTGCTCACTGCCGGTTTTCAATTCAATCCAGCTGATACCACCATCCGCTGAACTGAATACATGCCCGCGCAAGCCAAACAACAATTGCTGTTCTCCGGCATTTACTAAGCCAAATAGAGAACCTTCATATGGTGATGGCGTACGGCGCCATGTCTGCCCCAGGTCGTCAGAACGCATTACCAGGCCCATTTCACCCACAACAACCAGAGAGCGATTACCAACCAGAGAAATACCGTTCAAATGCAAACGTTCTGAATTCGGCATGCGCGCAGAAACATCGATCCAGCTTTTGCCGCCATTATCGGTGTAAAAGAACATACCGTAAGCACCTATCGCATAACCACGCTTAGTGTCGTAGAACCATATATCCAGGAATGGTTTAGTAGAGCCGGTTTCTTCATCGTACTCAGCGTCTTCACGCGAGTAGGTTGCATTTTCCAGAGCCATTTCTGCTTCTTCAACCGCAACATCGTTGCCAGATGCTTCTGCCTGAGCTAACACATCAGCCAACTGATTTTCTTTTACTTTTGCCGCAGCAACGATCGCTTTATTTGCACTGTAGCCATCAAATACACGGCTCCAGTTTTTACCGCCATCCTGGGTAGACAGAATTACACCGTCATGACCAGCAGCCCATCCGGCCTCAGAGGAGGCAAAGTAGACCGACGTTAACGTCACACTGACCGGGACCTTGCCCTGATTCCAGCTTGCACCGTTGTCATCAGAATAAATCACATGGCCGTGACTACCTACGGCAACAAGTCGCTCACCCGCACGAGTGACATCTAACAACAGCGTCTTATGTGCTTTGGATGTAGAGGCAGATGGAGTTTCCAGAGGGTCTTGCCAACCGGCATTACTGAGCTGCGGGAACAATACCATCAGAACCAGGAATATATGGCGAAGCACAGCCACACCATTTACTGTTGAGGCGGAGGAGTACCGTCCCAAGTTGAATAACATAAATAGCTCCGTTTTTTATACTAATGTCGGAAGGCGGCTAGTCTAGCCGACACTTTTGTTATTGACTAACTTCCGCTTGTTACAAAATGTTAAACCAAATCAGGCTTTTTTGACATTTTTCTATCAAAACAGGTCAGAAACAAAAACGGATGGCTATAAGACCATCCGCTTTCATACTTTAGAATTAACGACGCCCGCGTCGGCGTAATTCTGATGGTGTGAAATAGCGCTCACCAGGCGGCTTCTGACTGAAGTCGATAGTCGCCTTCTCTTCACTATCCAGTCCCTGAACATGATAACGCTTAGCTTTTAAATCATGGAACACATCCAACGTGGTCCAGGTGACCGGCAGCTCATAATAGGTTTTCAGGTAAGCCAGGCTCACACGCCATAGATCACCGGCGGAGTCATATTGATCAACCGCAGCAGCTCCCCAGGTATCTTCATCCAGATAGAAGCGACGCTTGTGATAAACATGACGCACGCCGTCTTTTAACGTTGCCTCTACAACCCAAACCCGGTGCTTCTCGTAACGCGTATAATCCGGATTAATGTGTCCAGGTTGAATTACGTCTTTATAGCTGGACTGGTTCGAGCTCAGCTTGAAGTTGTTGTATGGAATATAGATCTCTTTTTTGCCCACCAGCTTCCAGTTATAACGATCCGGAGCACCGTTATACATATCCGTATCGTCGGCATAACGCAGACCATCCGCGGCAGCAATCGGGGTATCGTAAGCCAGGTTAGGCGCCCGACGAACACGGCGCTGACCAGCGTTGTAGCCCCATGACTGACGAGCTTCATCAACCTGGTTCAGGGTTTCATGTACCAATACCGCACCACCCGCCAAACGCGCCGGAGCTTTGGTTAATGATAAGTAATAAAAGAGAATGTTATCCAGATCATCGACCGTGCGATCTGGGCGATAGTAGTTAAATTCAACTTCTTGCTGCACCGTCACCAGAGAAAAGTCACCATCAACCTGCACCGCGACTTCGGATGCACGTCGAGATAAATAAACACCACGCCAGCGGGTCACATGATTCCAGATCGCTTCCAGACCATTTTTAGCTATCGGGAATGGAATACCGCCATATGCATATAATAAACCGTTACCGTTCTCAGCCAGTTCAGCTCGAAGCGCATTTTTGTAGGTGTTGTCATAAACCCACTCCGGCGCTGCTGCAGTTCGACGCGTCTGATAAATCGGCATCCGGAACGTATCCGGATAAGTTTTAAACAGTGCTTTCTGACCTTCGGTCAAAAACTGTTCATATTGCGCCATATTGGCAGCCGTGATCGTGAATAAAAGCTTGTCATTAGCGTAAGGGTCTGGGTGGTGCTGCCCTGCTTCAGAATACGAAACCGGTGGCAGGCTGAGTCCACCACGCCAAGCTGGGATATCTCCAGCTTTGTTACCAGCCCGCTCAGCACCTATCGGTGTTAATTCCCCTTTCAGGCGCTCAGCTTCTTTCACTGACACGGCAGCCATCGCAGATGATGTTGCCAGAGACAGTGCCAAAGCACCTGTCGCGATCCAATTATTTTTCTTCATTTTGCGACCTCAACGACACCGCTTATGCGGTTTATTTTCGTCCAAGCATAAAGAATTATGTCTTTATGCTCAAACCAAACTCTTACTGACAACTTCGTAGACATCTTTAGACAGATCAGATTCTGCCATAATACGTTCTAATTCTGCTTTCATTTGTGCTCCTTGCTGTGGAATAACACGCTTCCACTTAGTTAATGGAGCCAACAGACGCGCTGCAATCTGTGGGTTTGATCCATTTAAACGAATCACCGCATCGGCCAGCAAACGGTAACCCGAGCCATCCTCCGCATGAAAGTGACACAACGCCTGATTGGCAAACGCGCCAATCACCGAACGCACTTTGTTCGGATTGCGCCAATCGAAAGCATCATGCTGTAGTAGTGTCGATATGAACTTAGCACTGGCCAACTGGGATGACCCCGCCTGTGCGGCCAACCACTGGTTCACCACCAGCACATCACCCTGCCATTGTTGATAGAAACGCTGCAGGTACTCTTCGGATAGGTCCGCGTCGCTGCTATTGATCAGTGTTACAAACGCTGCCATCTGATCCGTCATATTATCGGCTTGCTGATATTGTTGCTGAGCTTGCTGCAGACCTTCGTTATCTGTCAGCACCCAATAACTCAGCGCCAGATTCTTCAGCGCCCGGGCTGACATCTGTCGCGGTTCTGGTGCATATGTGGCGCTGTTTGATAAACGTTGATAAACAGCTTTAAAGTCCGCAGACAAGGCTTGGGCCAGTGTCTGCCGGACCTGTTTACGCGCATGATAAATCGCTTGTGGATCAATCACCGCTGAGAATTCGGCAATATAAGACTCCGATGGTAACGTCAGCAGATAAGCTACCATAGCAGGGTCTAGTTCCTCATCTCGCAACAACGAGCGCAATACTTGCTCGGCCGCAGAATCCAGTACAAAGTTGCCCGACATAGCATCATTAATCCATTGCAGCATCAGCCGTTGACCGGCATCCCAACGATTAAAGCCATCGCTATCGTGCTGTAACAAGAACAGCAACTCATCGCGGCTTTGATCAAATTCCACTTTGACGGGCGCAGAAAAATCACGGAACAGTGATACCACCGGCTGCTCAGCAACATTGGAGAACACAAAAGTTTGCTCAGCTTCGGTCAGATGCAAGACCTGACTGGCTTGGGTCCAGGCGGATGCCGGTTCAACGGCAACAGGTAAGTCCTGGCCACGGCTATTCAGCAAGCCAAACTGAACCGGAATCCACATCGGTTGTTTATCCGTTTGCCCCGGGGTATCCGGACAACGTTGTTTGAGTGTTAAAGACAACTGCTGCTTATCGGCATCGTATTCGCTTGAAACTGATACCACCGGCGTACCCGCTTGTTTGTACCAGCGTTTAAATAAGGTGAGATCAACGCCGTTGGCATCTTCCATCGCCTGAGTAAAATCATAAATGGTCACCGCCTGACCATCATGACGATCAAAATACAGATCCGAACCTTTACGGAAGCCGTCATCGCCAAGAATTTTGCGCTGCATCCCCACTACTTCGGCACCTTTTTCATAAATCGTAACGGTGTAGAAGTTGGAGATTTCGATAAAGGAATCCGGTTGTACCGGGTGCGCCATAGGGCCGGCATCTTCTGCAAACTGCACCGTACGCATAATGCGGGCGTCTTCGATACGCTTCACCGTAGCCGAATTCATATCGGCGGAGAAACAGGCATCACGGAAAACGGTAAAACCTTCTTTTAAACTCAGCTGGAACCAGTCACGGCAGGTCACCCGGTTGCCCGACCAGTTGTGGAAATATTCATGCGCGACAATGGCTTCAATACGCTGATAAGCGGCATCGGTCGCCGTCGCGGGATTGGCCAGCACACAAGAAGAGTTAAAGATATTGAGGCCTTTGTTTTCCATTGCGCCCATGTTGAAATCATCAACGGCGACAATCATAAAGATATCCAGGTCATATTCCCGACCATAGCTCTCTTCATCCCACTTCATGGAACGTTTTAGCGCATCAAGTGCATAATCTGTTTTGTCGATATTTTGTGGTTCAACAAAAATTTTCAGCGCCACTTCACGACCCGACATCGTGGTAAAAGTATCTTCTTTAACCTGCAAGTCACCAGCAACCAAAGCAAACAAATACGCCGGTTTTTTATGTGGGTCATTCCAGCTGACCTGCTTCGTGCCATTAGCCAGCGTTTGCTCTGCAATCAGATTGCCGTTCGATAACAACACCGGATATTGACCAGCATCGGCAATAATATGCGTGGTAAACACCGACATCACATCTGGGCGATCCAGATAATAGGTGATACGGCGGAAGCCTTCGGCCTCGCACTGGGTACAATACATAGAGCCCGACTGATACAGGCCTTCCAGTGCGGTGTTTTTATGCGGGTAAATGCGGGTTTTAATGGTAACGACAGGATTTTCAGCCAGCCCTTGCAGCGTCAGCGACTCATCATCCAGCTGATATTGATCGCCACTTTGCTCCACTCCATCAATCACAACCGATAATAATTCCAGTTCCTGACCATGCAGTGTCAGACTGCCATCCTGAGCAACGTCATCATTACGAGTCAGCTGCAATTGTGACGTCACAAGCGTAAATTCCGCCTGCAACTCAAACGTCAGTTCAGTACGTTCAATCCAGTAAGCAGGCTGCTGGTAATCTTTCAGGAAAATCGCTTGTGGTTGTGCATCACGCATGATGGCCTCGGAATATCTTGTTGCAATAATGCGTTGATATTACCTGTTCGACATCTGACTGGCACTTATTTTTATTGATACCGCAGCAGGGTCTCGGAAGGCGACTCTTCAAATAGTTGTTTGTAGTTGCCAGCGAAGCGTCCAAGTTCAAAAAAGCCCCAGCGTATAGCAACATCAGAAACCGTTGTAGTGTGTTTATCAGAAACCAGCAGCTCTTTACGCACCGAATTCAGACGTATAATGCGTAAATATTGAACCGGAGTCAGGTTCAGGCATGAGCGAAAGCCATACTGCAAACTTCTTTCGCTTAGTTGTGATATTTCACATAATTTTTGCATAGTCGGCAGTTCGTGTGAGTGACTGTTTAAATAATCAATGACCCGCCGCACCCCTGCTTGTAACTTATCGCCTGTTGTCATGCGAACAGGCACCTTACTGCTATCAGACAACGACTGAGCTAAGTGTTGCAAAACATACTCGGTCAGATAATTTTGTAGGTATACCGAATTTCTGACTTGAGGATATTTAGCACAAAGCATCATTACCCGCTGCAGCGCCACCCGATACTGACTTAACATCTTTGGGTTAATAGTAGCTGCTCGGCTCAATAACCACTGATTTGGAATGTCGTACCCTGAAAGCTGATAAAAGCCATTCGCTAACACGTCTTTATCAAATACGGCACATACATAATCCATTTCATTAAATGCAATAAAGTCCCACTCTCCCCCGCATGCCTGAATCAATGTATTTCCGGCATCGACATCGCCGAAATACGACCCTTCTGTATTCATGGTCGAAATTGCTGCAAACGGCGCATAGCTGGCTGGCGGCGACGCTTCGATACGAACGCCGACATTAAAAGACTCCCGAATTAACTGAACACCACCCAGGTGTACCTCTCGGTAACTTGCTTTAAACTCCCCCGGAGTCAATTGGGTGTAACAACGATTACGTGTTGAAACAAAGTTCGTCAATTCGACAATATCATTAGTAACCAGTGAACCTTCTGCCTTCAAAGAATCGGCACGACGGTGTGTAACTTCCATTTTTCAACTCAAAATTAACAAAGTTTCGATATTACTCCGAGCTACAGAACTGTATAACCAGCAATTCAAATTATCCACATTGCATAGTTGACCTTTTACATTAATTGAAAACCCTGTAGCTCAGGAAAACTTTACCAGAACAGCATAAAATTAAAAAAAGAGAGGCAATGGCGACTGAAACGAAAGTTTTTCCAGTATGGACAATAAAAAATGTGCCCACGAGGGCACATTTTTAAAGGTGATGACAATACAAAGTATTCTGCATCAATGTTCAAGCTTACTGTTTTTAATAACCTGTTCCAGTGGGTTATAACCTTCAGGCACAGGAACCAACGAGTTCTCCTCAGAATATTGCTGATAATCTTTAATCATCTCCGCAACCAGCTTTGGCTTTTCAGCAGCCAGGTCGTTTAACTCAGAAGGATCAACGGTTGTGTCATACAACTCCCATTCACCCGTTCCTTTTGGCGGAGGGTTATTCGACAGTTTATAGCGACCTTTAAAGACGGCTGAACTGCCTGCAAGCTCATAACCAATGGCTTTATCATCGGCATGAACTGCCTCTTTTTTACCCGTTAATACCGGCCAGATACTGCTGCCATCAGGTTTATGATATTCCTTACCGTTATAAGTTCCGGTATGCGGTTTCAGTCCTGCTACCTCAAGTACAGTCGGGTAGACATCTTTCACAAAAGCAAAGGTATTTACTTTTTTCCCCGCTGCAATATGGTTCGGGTATCGAACTAAGAAAGGCACCCGTAAACCACCCTCAGTCGAGAAGGTTTTATAATAGCTGTTTGGTGTGTTAGCTGCTGCTGCCCAGCCGGGGCCATAATCGGTATAAGATCCTTTTTGCCCCATATCAGAGTAATCCCCCTGATAATCTTCAATATAGGTTTTCTGATAATTTTTCTCGTACCACGGGCGGTAGGCTTCATTTTTAGCAAGCAGATTAGGATCAGTGCCGTTATCGGCCATGAAGATAATCAGAGTATTATCCAACTCACCAATCTTCTCAAGGTAAGCAAACAAGCGACCGATGTTATAATCCATATTGTCCATCATGCCAGCATACGTTTGCATACGGCGCGCGTTGAATTTTTTCTCTTCGTCCGTCAGTTTATCCCATTCCGGTAACTGCCAATCCTCAAAGGTGGTTTTCTCAAAAGACTCATCCAGACTGATTGCATTCGGGAAAAGCGCTATCTCTTTTTGTTTTTCCAAACGTTTTTTTCTTAATGTTTCCCAGCCCTGGTCATAAACACCATTGTATTTATCAATAAACTTCTTCGGTGCCTGGTGTGGGTAATGCACCGCCTGATAACCTAACCAGGCCATAAAGGGCTTACCGTCTTTTCGATTACTTTCGATATTTTCGATAATACGATCGGTGTAATAATCGCTTGAAAAGTAATTTTCGGTTGGCAGATTCACCTCTTTATCGTCTTCAAAATAGTGCACTCGTTCATACATTGGGGCATATGGCATTTCTACCCAGTTGTCTGCACCACTTTCAGCCAGAGCAAAAGACTTTTCAAATCCACGAGCAAATGGAATAGAGTCTTTTGTACTCCCCAAATGCCACTTACCTGCCATGTAGGTGTGATAACCAGAGTCGCGCAAAACGGTTGCCACGCTCACAACACTGTTGTTGAGGTAACCTTCATAGCCTGGCTTGCCAAATTGATTATCGGCCATGATTTCATGCATATTACCCAAACCGGCGAGGTGATTATCAACACCGCTGATTAACATGGTACGGGTTGGAGAACAGGTTGCCCCCACATGGAAGTTGGTAAAACTCACCCCTTCATCGGCCAACCTGTCGATATTTGGAGTCTCAATTTCACTGCCAAATGCACCGATATCACTAAACCCCATGTCATCGGCAATCAGTATCAATACATTTGGCCGATCATTCGGGTCACCGACATGGTCACCAGTCATATCGGTTGTTTCTTTTTTCTGGCAACCAACAGCAGCAACCAACACGGCTGTTGTCATCAACAATCGAGCTACTCTGTTCATATTCTTCTCCTGAGAATAAAGTTTGGTGCGCATGTTAATAACTATGCCAACTTTGACGCTATGCCGATTCCGCAACAATAGAAGAACGATCGATCAGTATTTGAAATCAAAAAAAGCGACTCGAAAGTCGCTTTTTCAATTAAATATACCCAGATTCAGAACTGAACACCGACCCATAACCAGAACTTGTTCGTATCACGACTGGCATCTTCAAAATTGAGGTCTTCAACATCGGGGTCGCCCTCAATCTTATAAGCTTCAGCTGTAGAGAAACCGGCGTACTTCAGGCCGGCAGTAACATTGTCGTTTACCTGAGCTTCCGCCATCAAATTCAGTTCTCGGCCAAGGCTAGTATTATCATCGGCATAGTCGTAATCATGATAAACAGCGATCAGCTTAACCGGGCCAGCATAACCACTCACGGAGATATAAACATCTTCCAGCCCATCATTACCGACATAGTTTAATTTATCAGACCAACCATTAAATTCATGATTGGAGCCATATGGGGTAGCAAATGCCACTGAGTTATTTTGATCAAAACCATCTGGGCCATAAGTGCCTTCAAAGCCAACTTTTGTTGTTACACCCGAGAATAACAACCCAGCTTCGGCTAACACATAGTCAGTATCAACATCTCCTCTATCATTATATTCAAATGTTTGAACAGCGTATTCGAAGCGATAAGTAAAAGACATAGAGTCAGAGTCGTTCTTACCGTCCAAATAGGCTCCGTATGTATCAGAGCTATACACTGAATTACTGTTATCGATTTCCTCTTCACCATTTAGACTATACGCATAAGCGGCAACTTTACCCAACGCTAATCCCGAATATGAGATGTTGAATAAGTGATCATCAGCATCTAATTCGCTGGAAAGCTGTGTATTGACCTGATCGATATAGATATATTGCAGATTCCAACCATCAATTTCGTAACCTACACGAGCAGCATCGAAAGTGCGTTCATTCTGACGCCAGTCGTTATTACCAATAAAACGCTCATTATCCAATTCGATACGCTGGCGACCCAATACAGCCGAGAATCCTTGATTCTCATAACTGAGTTGTACTCGGTTCCATTCCGTTGCTTCTGGGTCCAACACCGGGTCAAAATCATTATTTTCAGGGCTGTAGTCATCCACAACCGCTGTAATATCTTCACCTTCTAACAATAGTTTAAAGCCTGCCAATGAAGCCGTTTCATAACCAATTCGAGAGCGTAGCGTCAGAGCTGTGGCATTTTTACGCTGACTGATAAACTCATCCGAATTTTCTTCATACCGTAAACGAAAATCAGCCAATACTTCTCCGGCTGTTAAGAAATCTTTGACATTACCAGCCTGATCAGCGACATCCCCAGCATTGGCGGCATACACATTGTTGCTACTCAAAAAAGCAGCCGACACCGCAACCGAAAGTAACGATGCCTTATAGGTTTTCAACAAGCTTCTCTTCATAACATTCATCCACGCATTCCTTATAGAGATAATTTTTATGAATGATGCCGCATACTGTGTTTTTTTATATGCAATTCCCGCAAAAGTGTTCAGCAACCACAAAAAAGGCCGCGATTCAGCGGCCTTTTTACAACATTTAATAGTCCGTTAATTCAAAAGAAACTGACAGACACAGAGTACGACGTGAATTTACGGATATTAATCACCCCGGTATCCAGTAGTAAATACTGGCCTTTAATACCTTTTAAGCACCCTTCCACCAGCGGGTTTTTATCCAGATTAAAGCTGGTAATTTTGGTTGGGAATTGTTCGACTGGGAAATTAAAGGCATAAGCATCAGACTCATACAACAACTCAATATCACCTGGGTTTTCATTGGCAATAATCGAGTTCAATTGTGGGCTGAATAAATCGAACAACCGATCTCGCTCGGCTTCTAAGTCCACCGCTTCAGCATTGCCTTTTAACATGGCGCGCCAGTTGGTTTTATCGGCAATATCCTGACGTAAACAGTCTTCAATCAATCCTGACTGTTTACGGGTTGCCACCCGGGCAATTGGCAATGCCTGAGTAGCACCTTGATCCAGCCAACGCGTTGGTACCTGAGTTGCACGGGTTATGCCCACTTTAATGCCGGATGAATTTGCCAGATAAACAATGTGTTCGTTAAAACATACCTGTTTCGCCCACTCCGGTTCACGACAGGTACCCAAGTGAAAATGGCATTTTTCCGGGCTCATCATGCAGGAATCACACTGTGCCAGCTTGCTGAAACAGGGGTAACAATACCCTTGCCCAAAGCTTTTTTTGCTTTTACGACCACAGTGGCAGCAATGAATATCACCCACGTATTCCAGCCGGATGGTTTTGCCAATCAAGGGAGTTAACGGAATGGCCTGCTGATCGAGAATCAGATCGTATTGCACGGTATCGGCACCACTATTGGCACAACGATCTGCACCAGCTTCAGACGGCACTGCACGGGCTGCCATCTTTTGCAGATGGCCGCTGAATTCACTCATATTGGTAGTCCTCTGACTCAGTTACTGAAGCGTCAGAGTTTGGGTATCGTCATCACCTTTCGATGATTTACAGCCACCGTCAATGTAACCCACTCGCTGATCTGCAGGTACATCGTGTGTGTTTTCATAATGCAGAATGGCTTCCATGCACAGTTCTCGTTGCCCGTCTTTCAATTGAATACCATTAGGCCAGCGGCCAGTCGCTACGGCATTTTTCAGATTTTCATAGACTTCGGGCGTTAAGGATTGGATCAGTTGATCTAATGTCATGGAGTCTCTCGTCTCATCAATTGTCTGCATCTATGTCTTGTGCAGAGTCATCGTTCTTTTAAGTATTCGATTGTAAGGCACTGTTTGCAGGCCAGATAAAGGCACATAATAACCCAGCCAGCAGTCCACCAAAATGGGCGCCATGGGCAGTGCCACTTAACCCGGGAACCAGAGTATCCCCCATTAAGGTCAGTAACAGCCAACCCACCATGACTGGCAACAAAGCAGACGGTAATTGATAGGGCAGCCGTAATCGGCGCTGGCGGCTGGCAACCCACGCCAACATGCCCAAGGTCACACCAGAAGCGCCACCAAACCCCGGCCCGGCGTACCACCATTGGGCGGCATTGCCCAGCACACCACAGATCAGAATAACGCTGATTAAAGCGAGTTTTCCATCAATGCGTTCGATTCGGCGTGCCAGTAACCACCACCAGAACATATTCATCAGGATATGCAGTACGGAAAAATGCAGCAGCGTTGGCCGCCATAGCTCCCAGAATCCCATATCCGTATACGCGCTGAGCGCAAACCGCTGTTGTGGCCATAATGACTCCCCCAACAGCAGCCATTGATTCCAATCTGTACTGATGTGCATCCAGGCGAACATCATGACAAATAATGGTATGCACAAGGTTGCCAATGGGGCTTCTGCAATATTCAAAAGGCCTTTCATCATGGCAGAGCCATCAGCAGAATCAGGAATCAGATCAGCCTGATCCAGCTGGTTGTTTTGCCATTCTTCCAGCCAGATTTTCACCTGCGGTAAATCACCTTCCCGGGCCAACAGCAAACATTGTTTACCGTCTTGTACCACCACTCGATGCGGGATTTTATTGGCCCACAAACGTTCAGTCAGCGGTGATAAGTTCACGCCTGGGTCAGCCACCAAAGCCAATAACGGATCATGTGAAGAAGTCACTGGGTTCACCTCAACACGCTAACGTTCACTTTTTTCAACCCGCATCCAGGTAAACTTACCCGGTTGCAAGTGATGTTCGGTGTCCATGCGGTAGGCCACTAAACGGCCATATTTCACCGCACTGTAATCAAGGCAGGCGATATTGGGCACAATTGGGGCTGGTATACCCCACATCCAATAATGACCAATAAACAGCGGTTTTTCATCCGGGCCATAAAACAACAGCTGTTGTTTTTCTTCTTCCGATAACAGCGCGTGCTGAATATCTTCCGGCAACGGGTCCGGTTGGAACACCACGTCACTGTAACGTTTTGGTGTGTCGGCCCAGAACTTGGTGCGGAAGAACTGTCGTTTCATACCATCTTTGGCGGTCATCGAACGGCCGTCCGGCAATTTTAATGATGTACCACGCAAGGTGCGATCCAGGAATTTATAAATAAACGAGCTGGTATCCACGGACTCTGCCAGCATGCCTTTGTGCATCTGATTGCCACCGTAACGAGCAATAAACTCATCAATCATCGCCTGATCCCAGCAGGCATGCACTACACGAAAGTGATCAAACTCCTGGAACAATGGCAGTTCAACAAACCAATCCAGAAAATCATTAAAGTCGTGCGGATGATTGGCAAACTGGTCGACGGTTTGTTCCACAATAAAAGTATTGCGCTTGGTATGTGGCCGTAAAAATGGCTGACGCATTCCAGCTGGCGCTTCCGTGCAATAGGTCACCACATTGTATTCATGGTTGCCCATCACAATTTCAGCGTGTCCATTCTCGACCATGTCACGCACAATGTGGCAGGCCATACGAATATTTGGTCCGCGATCAACAATGTCGCCCAAAAACACGACTTTGCGTTTCGGGTGCTGATAAACACCGTTCTTCTTGCTGTAACCCATTTGTTCCAGCAGTTTAACCAGCGTATTACCACAGCCGTGAATATCACCAATTAAGTCGTAACCCTGGTGCATAAAGTCAGTCCCCCAGGTCGCTGGCCCAGCCCAGTTTTGTGCGGCAAATTTCGTAAAAATTATGGCCTTTAGGGTGAATCAGTTTCAGCTTGTGGGCTTTTTTGCGGATGGTAATGGCATCACCCGGTGCACAAGAGACATGATTCTGACCGTCACAACTGATGGTGGGGTAGATATCCTGTTCGGCACTGACCACAATTTTAATTTCACTTTTGCCATCCACCACAATCGGGCGGCTCGACAAGGTGTGTGGGAACATCGGCACCAGCACCAGCGCATCCAGCCTTGGATGCATGATTGGCCCACCGCCCGAGAGTGAATAAGCCGTTGAGCCGGTAGGTGTTGAAACAATCAGGCCATCGGAGCGCAGGCTATAAACAAACTGGCCTTCGATATACAAATCGAAGGCAATCATACGGGCCGATTTACCCGGGTGCAGTACCACATCGTTTAACGCGGATGCTGAACCAATCGGGTTGCCATCACGTTTTACTTCCGCGTCCAACAAAAAGCGTCGCTCTTCAATGTATTCGCCATCCAGTACGTCCTGAACCGCATCCAGCATGGTGTCATCCGGGCTGATATCGGTCAGAAAACCTAAACGGCCGCGGTTAATCCCCAACACTGGCGTATTAAATTTTGCCAGCGCACGGGCGGCACCCAGCAGGCTACCGTCACCACCCACCACAATCACCAGATCACAGATTTCTCCCAGTATGCTGACCTTGGAGGTTTGCATACCATGACCCGGCATCACTTCAGCAATGCGATCTTCGAGAATCACGTGGTAACCCTCTTCCATCAGATAAGCTTTCAGGCGCTTGATGGTTTCAATCACTTTTTTGCTGTTCAGTCGGCCGATGATGCCAATATTGCGGAACTCTTCCATCTGCTTTTAACTCGTCGAAATCAGGTCGGTAAGGTATAACTGCGGGTTATACCATAGCTGACGCCAAAACGCTTCGGAGTCCTTTTTTGTTTTCACGCTTGCCTGATCCGGATCACCCTTATTTTTCATTGCCTTACCAGCACCAGAGAGATCTGGTTTGGAGTGTATGTGGCCCGGCCTTATTGGATTGTGAGTGGTCACCCACCCAATTACCTGATGGTTTAAGGCCGGAGGTTCAAATCCCAACCTGGATTCACTCGCAGGTAGAACCTGAGTTTCGCAGCACCCGATTAGGACTGATGTTTGAAGAAATCTGGCATCAGTATTTACACCAAACCGGCTGTTCATTTACCGCTAACCTTCAGGTTCAGAAAGGTAAACAAACCTTAGGGGAATTGGACTTACTGGTAGAAACACCCTCTCAGCACTGGCATTTGGAATTGGCGTTAAAGTTTTATTTGGGGTTTGGTGAAGACTGGATTGGCCCGAACCGGCGCGATTATCTGGCCGATAAAATCCATCACACCGTCACCCGACAACTGCCACTAGCGCACTCTGAAGAAGCCAAGCAACAACTTCCTGAAAACCTGAGCAAGTTGAAGTCGATGGCGTTAGTACGTGGCTGTTTATTTCATCCGGCAGAATCCGGCATTGCAGCAAAACTTCCGTCTGAAGTGAATACTAACCACTGGCGCGGACATTGGATTCATCAGTCTCAGGCACAACAAACTCTGCCGGAGTCACGCTGGTATTTGTTATCCAAACCACAGTGGATCAGCCCCGCCAGTGTTGACTTCAGCGTTGATAAACACACATTGCTGGAACATGCAGAGATTCACTTTAGGCATCTGGATACCGCATTGTGTGCTGTCGAAGTCGTTGAGAACCAACAGGGAAAATGGTGTGAGCAGCAACGTTGGTTGCTGATGCCAGATCATTGGCCGAATCAACCATAACTCTGTACTTTGTCATCGCTGAATTCAGTATTGATTAGGTTTCAAAAGCAGCAACAGGATGTTGCGGTAGCTTAGCAGGCACAGGGATGTGCCTTCTAAGCGGCGGCTGAAACGTAATTAATGCTGAAGTTTTAGGCTAAAAGGCTATCCATTCTGAAGTTATAAGCTAAAACCACGCCGCCCCTGTAAGCCACCCGAATGAACCAGCAATACCCGTTTTTCCGCAAGTTCTGGGTCAAGCAACAACTGCTGTTCATAAGCCCAGAACAACTTCGCGGTATACACTGGGTCAAGCGGCAAATCCTGTTGGTCGTAGCGCTGAATCAAGGCTCGTAACACCTCAGGACATTTGCCAAACCCGCCATGATGATATTGATCGAAGAGTTGCCAGTTTGCCGAGGGCATATTCTGTTGCCAGCGCTGTAAACACTCTCCCTGATCTGCCACCGCATTAACCCCTACCACACGGCATTGAGATCCTTGCCGGTGCAAGGCTTTAGCCAAACCCAATGCAGTCGTTCCAGTACCCACTGCGAGCCAGACTTCGTCATAGGGTAAACTATCTGAACGTTGGCAATAGCGAGCTAATAACTCACAACCCTCTTCACCAGAGGCTCCCTGCCCGCCCTCACCAATGACATAAGCTTTGTACTCAGTCGCCAGCTGTTGTTGATAATCGGCCAGATAGCGCTGGACATACGTTTTTTTATCGGCAAATACCAACGCCATACCCATCGCTTGGCAGTCTTCCAAGGTCGGCGTCAATGGCACATGCGAGTATCCCCGTACCACTCCAACCGTCGGAATATCCAGACGTTCTCCCACCGCCGCCAACGCATGTAAATGATTGGAGTAAGGGCCACCAAAGCTCAGCAACTTAGTAAAGCCCTGCTCCTCCGCACGCTGCAAATGACCTAAGAGCTTGAAAACTTTATTACCGGAAATCTGCGCATCAATTTGATCCAGCCGCAACACATCACAAGCCGACAGATTCACAACTGGCTCGATCAGAGAAGGCTTAAAGGACAGCAGTTTGGTTAACAAATAAGGAGGTTTTACTGGCAAGATGATTCACAAAGCAGAACGGGGCTGATCAACATATCAGAATTTCTTTTTATCACCAGCGTTGGGGTCTGACGGGATACCAAATTGGTTGGATTCGTCTTTTGCAGATTCTTTCGATAGCTCCTGGCTTAACGTATCCCCCACCTTGGTTTCACCGTTGTACAGTGCCGCCGCTCTCTGGGTCAAATCACGAATACGATCATTCTTTTCCGGATACTGCAGATCAAATTCAATCAACAGCTTTTTCGCCGCTTTATAATAGTTGGTCGCCGTCACCACATCGCTGCGCTTGGCGGCAACATCTCCCTGGGCAGTGTAAGTATCCACTTCTCGTTCAAGCAAAGTCATGCGCAGGTAACGGCGATACTCCATCATCGCGGTTTCAGAGATCTGCTTTTGTTTAACCATTGGCCCCAACGCTTTTAACACCCGGGAAAACTGCTGTTTGGCATAGCGAATTTCACGGTCACTTTTCAGCACCTTGCGCACCGAATTGCCCGCTTCAATTTTTTGCTGATATTGCTCTGAGTGAAATTCATCCGCCGCTGCAGCATCTTTTTTCGGCAACGACTCACGATAACGCTGATAAAAGTAAGCAACCCGCTCCAGTACCACCAGCTGAACTTCTTTGAAGTTATCCACCATGATCAGGAACTCAAGCGCCTCTAGCAGATCTTCTGCCGCCGTTTTAATGGCCCTCGCCTGCGCTCGTTTCTGGTATTCCGCCTGCTGCCTTCTGCCTGCGATGACAAGGCCAAATAACACCAACATTATCGGCAGAGCAATCGCTACAACTAAACCAATCGCCGACATAAACTATTAACAACCCTCAATTTTGTGCTATTCCTGAAAAAGCCAACGCTGCAATCAGTTTAGCAACGAATCAACAATTCGCAGCATCAAACTCAATCTGAGCCCGTTCTGAGCATGTGTTAAACACCCTGAAGGCTGCAGATATTGAGTGATTGGCCGCTAATGTGAAACACAAAGCTTGACCACCCCCCGGGGTTTACGATTAAAGTGTCGCGTCTTAGTGTCTGACAATGTCAACTGAAAATGACAACTACTGAGGGTAAAACAAAGGACATGGGTAAATCGCTGGTTATCGTGGAATCGCCTGCCAAGGCTAAAACCATCAACAAATATCTGGGCAAGGACTATGTTGTTAAGTCCAGTGTTGGTCATGTGCGCGATCTCCCTACATCCGGTTCAGGGAAAACCACCGACCCGAAAGAGCGCGCCAAACAAGCCGCACTGACCCGCAAGATGTCACCGGAAGAAAAAGCCGCCCACAAAAAACGTAAGGCCAAAGAACAATTGATTGGTCGTATGGGCGTTAACCCGGAAGACAACTGGAAAGCCAACTATCAGGTGCTGCCCGGTAAAGAAAAGGTCGTTGATGAATTAAAACGGCTGGCCAAAGACGCTGACCATATCTATCTCGCAACCGATTTGGACCGCGAGGGAGAAGCCATCGCCTGGCACCTTCGTGAGATTATCGGCGAAAAAGACAAAAATTACCGTCGCGTGGTGTTTAACGAGATCACCAAAAAAGCCATTCAGGCGGCGTTTGAACAGCCATCAGAGCTGAACATGAACCGCGTAAACGCCCAGCAAGCACGTCGTTTCCTCGATCGTGTTGTTGGTTTTATGGTGTCGCCATTATTGTGGGCAAAAGTCGCTCGTGGTTTATCCGCCGGACGAGTTCAATCCGTTGCGGTACGCCTGATTGTTGAGCGCGAGCGTGAAATTCGTGCCTTTATTCCAGAAGAATACTGGGAAGCCTTTGCTGAGCTGAACACCTCCGATGGCACCGAATTAAAAACCCAGGTGCTGAAGTTTAAAGGTGAGGAATTCCGCCCTACCAACGAAGCTGACACCATGGCCGCGCTGGATACCCTGCGTGCCAGTGACTTTATTGTTAAAAGCCGTGAAGACAAACCGACCAGCTCCAAACCTGCTGCCCCCTTTATTACCTCAACACTGCAACAAGCGGCCAGTACCCGTTTAGGCTTCAGTGTTAAGAAAACCATGACGCTGGCGCAACGTTTGTACGAAGCTGGTTACATCACTTACATGCGTACCGACTCCACCAATCTGAGTCAGGATGCCATCGATAGCGTGCGTGGTTATATCACCGATAAACTGGGTGAAGCGTATTTACCGGAACAACCACGCCTGTACAGCAGCAAAGAAGGCGCTCAGGAGGCGCACGAAGCGATTCGTCCTTCCGATGTAAAACTGCGCTCTGGTGATTTAAAAAGCATGGAGCCGGACGCTGAACGCTTATACGACTTAATCTGGCGTCGTTTTGTCGCCTGCCAGACAAACGATGCCAAGTTCACCAGCACCACCATTACGGTTTCTGCGGCTGACTACGATTTAAAAACCCGTGGCCGTGTGATTCGCTTTGATGGCCACTTAAAGGTCTTACCGCCAGTCAGCAAAAACGATGACGACAAGGTGCTGCCGGATGTGCAGCAGGGTGAGAAGTTGAACCTGCAAGAGTTGCTGCCCAAACAACACTTTACTAAGCCTTCTCCGCGCTTCTCTGAAGCGGCATTGGTAAAAGAGTTGGAAAAACGTGGCATTGGCCGTCCTTCAACCTACGCCTCCATTATTTCCACCATTCAGGATCGTGGTTACGTCAGCCTGCAAGGCCGTCGCTTCTACGCCGAGAAAATGGGCGATATTGTTACCAGTCGCCTGACGGAAAGCTTTGATGAGCTGATGGATTACAGCTTCACCGCCAATATGGAAGAAAAGCTGGATGATATTGCCGATGGCGAAATCAACTGGACCCAAGTGCTGGATAACTTCTACAACGACTTCCAAAACCAGCTGGATGTGGCAGGTAGCGATGAAGGCATGCGCCCGAATGCGCCGGTGGATACCGACATCGAATGCCCTAAATGTTCTCGCAACATGCAGATCCGAACCGGTTCAACCGGGGTATTTTTAGGCTGCTCCGGCTACAGTCTGCCACCGAAAGAACGCTGTACTCAGACTCTAAATCTGATTCCAGGTGATGAAGCCATCACCGCCGATGAAGATGAAGAAGCGGAAAGCCGCCGCCTGATGGACAAACGCCGCTGCAAAATTTGTGATGCAGCGATGGACAGCTATTTATTAGACGAAACCCGCAAAGTGCATATTTGTGGTAATAACCCAGACTGTTCAGGCTTCGAAGTAGAACAAGGTCAGTTCAAGATCAAAGGTTACGACGGCCCAACACTGGAATGTGATCGCTGCGGCAGTGAAATGCAGTTGAAATCCGGCCGCTTTGGTAAATATTTTGGCTGCACCAACGAAGAGTGCAAAAACACCCGTAAGCTACTGAAAAGTGGTGAAGCTGCGCCACCAAAAATGGATCCGATTCCGATGCCGGAGTTGGCTTGCCAGAAAGTGGAAGATACCTACGTGTTACGTGATGGTGCTGCGGGCTTATTCTTAGCCGCCAGCCAATTCCCGAAAAACCGCGAAACCCGTGCCCCACAAGTGGCAGAGTTGTTATCACATCAGGCCGAGCTACCGCAGAAGTATCATTACCTTCTGGATGCTCCCCGCGCTGATGGCGACGGTAACCCGAGTGTGATTCGTTACAGTCGCAAGACCAAAGAACAGTACGTCATGACGGAAAATGCCGAAGGTAAAGCCACTGGCTGGACTGCGCATTTTGTCGATAGCGCCTGGGTTATCACCGAGAAGAAAAAAGCCGCTCCAAAAAAGAAAACGGCAGCGAAAAAGCCAGCCGCTAAAAAGGCAAAAAGCTGATTTTTTCGTAGCTAAAGTCCGTTTTATTCATACTGCAATCCGAGAAAAGCGCTGATTAAATTAGTGCTTTTCCCGGATTTTTTCTTTTTCAAAGCCTTGTTAGCGTCAAGTCATGCTCTGATCCGTCAGGCATTTTCTTAATACGACGACCTTAATAACGTTAGACGTTAACAACGACAGGGAAAAGATTATGAAATGGATAAAAACACTCGCCTTTACAACCGCATTGGCTTTAGCACCTCTCTCGCACAGCGACGATGCCACACAACCCGAACAGGCCTCAATTAATATCAATACTGCCAGCGCTGAAGAATTAGCTGAGCTGGACGGTATTGGCAAATCCAAAGCAGAAGCTATTGTCTCCTACCGCGAAAATATGGGGAATTTCACGTCGGTTGAAGAGCTGGTACTGGTTAAGGGTATTGGTGAAGGCATACTGGAAAAGAATCGGGCGTTGTTAGCCACCAGTACTGACTAAGCCCACACATAAAAAAACAGCCTCAATTGAGGCTGTTTTTTTATTAACTGAGAAGATCACAATATTAATCAGCGATTAAGCAATTGCCCCATTCACAACGCGCCAGCAGATAACTGCCATCCGGGCAACGAGCATCATACACTTCATGCGGCCAGTCATTTTTCAGTAATTGTACTTTAGCCCCCGGGCAACCTTCGCGCTTGGTCATTTTTTCGACCACATAAAATGAACGACCATACACCTTGCCGGTGCGAGCCTGTACCGAAGCCTGTTTCATTTTCAGGTCTTCACCACCCGACTGAGCACGTCGCTGCAAACCAACCAGACTGTTGTACAAGGACTCATTGCCGCGTAAATCGCGCTCACCATCGTTGTATTGAGAGAGAATACGATCACACAGACTTTCTTTGTTACTGGTGCTTTGCATTAACTCATCAACTTCCTGCTCAGCTGTTTCAACCACCTGCCAGGTAATCGCCATCGCCATACGGGCGCCGGTTTCAGCACGATCATCGGTCACCGTGATAATGTCATGAGTCAAACCGTAATCGGCACTTTCAACAAAGGCTCCATTTCGCTTCCACCAGTTTTTCTGGGTCATTAACGCTTGCTGCTTGGATGTCGTGCTCACCGTTTTGCATGCATCAACCCAGCTACGCAGACTGGTGTCTGTTTGTAATGCGTAATACACCGCTTCACCCGTTTGTGATAACTGGTTAGAAGCGCAACCAACCAGGCTTGATAAAGCCAGGGCAGCCAACATTAAACGCATAGAATTCTCCTTTTTCAGGTTTGCTGGCCCGAGAGCCATTTCAATAATTCGGAGTGGGTAAATGGCCAGTCCAGTTCCCGCCCATTGGTTTCGTTTTTCAGTACAGGAATGCGGGTACCATATTGCTGTACCAGAGATTCAGATTCACTGATGTCTTCAATATAAATTTCAACCGGCATTGAAGCCGCAACGTCAACGATGACTTGCTGCGCTAATTCACACAAGTGACACGCTTCCGTGCTGAACAATACATACGACATACATTTCTCCGCAAAACGTTCACATTATAGCGAGAATTTTTCGGGAGAAGTCGTTATTTAGCCGCCCGGATATCAAATCAGTTTTGCTGAAATAATCCAGCCAGGTTGGTCGCCGCTTGTAACCCCTGATGGAATTCATTCCAAATGGGCAAGCGATCTTCTTCAGGCAGCAGCTGATTCACCAGTTGCTGTAAGGTGTCCTCAGGCTTTTCAAGTGCTGAGGCTTTATCAATGGCCGCGACATAAGCATCTACATAAGAAGCCAGAGGGGATTTCAGGCTTTCCAGCTGCTCAGTAGGCAGTTGTGGCTGAATATCGGAATAAGCACGTGTTGAGGACGCAAATGTTTGCTGAGTCAGATTCAGACTGAGTGAAGCCAACTCATTACCATCAAACCCCAGCTCCATCGCCTGCTCAAGCGCACCGCCCAAATCACCGGAAAAGAAGCGTTCACTCAGATCCTGTACTGAATCAAATAAGCTGGTTAAAGCCGCTTTTTCATCTTCATCCAGGTTACCCTCAACGGATAACTCATAACCTGATTGACTGCTGCTACTGACGCTGATCTGGCCTGACGCAAATGACGATGAACGGGATTCAGACTGAGCAAAAGATACGGTGACACGATCCCCATCTCGGGTGAAAACCTCCAGAGACAGGCTGTTAGCGACGTTTAATTGCGACTGACCCGCAATCGCGGGAGGTAACCCAGACTGATCTGCCGGCGCGTTGATCTCTGCTAATGACTCACCCGCTGCCAATCGATCCAACCCATCTTCAATCAGGCTACGCCCGGCATCCAACTCTTGTTGCAGCTCCTCATTTAATAACCCACGCCCCTGTAAAATAGACTCACCTTCGGCATAGCCTTTGGCAACCCCTTCACGGGCGGCCGCAACGCGTTCAGCAATTCGTTCCTCGGAAGCTCCAGCTGCGCGCAAGCGCTCAATATCACGACCAATAAAGCCCAACATATTATCGGCTGTTTGTTGTGCTGACTGACGGTCAGCACGGCTGACTTCACGGGCCTCTGCAGATGTTGGCTGTGATACGGTGTTTGTAGCATTTGGGTTGGCCGAAGAGGAATCACGATTAGCAAATGACGGCTTTTCAGAGCTGAGAAAACCAAATTGGCTGGGATTGAGTGAAATGGCCATAACGTAACGTCCGAATACAGTGCTATTACCCTGTTATCGGCTATGCATAGTCATTCTTTAACGAAAAAAGCCGCATCACTGCGGCTTGGTACAACAACATAGACGCTTCAGTAACAAATCGCGCCTTGCTGAAAATCATCGGCAAAATCAACCGACCAACTCACCTGATGATTTTCAAGCTCGTCGAGAACTTCCCGGGTTGTTGAGTATAACAACTGGGTCATTTTCATCGCTTTAAAAGCGGCGCGGCAAGCATGTTCATCCAGTGCCATGGTTTCTTCCAGTGTCATCACACCCGCATCAGCTAACTCATTACGCCAGATATTGGTGTTCCCCACCTGCGCCAGATGATCGACCAGTGGTTTGATCAAGGATAATTTTTCACCAGACATAAAGAACCTCAGATTCATCATTCAGTTTTAAACACCTTACTAAGATGGACTGGGCTCAGACGAAGATAAAGTTCAAAAAATAAACAGTTTAGTGAATTTTTATCACCAATCTGAACTACTGGCTGCTTTTACGCTGGTTGCGGTATTCAACAGGGGTTTGTTCCGTCCAGCGTTTAAAAGCCCGATAAAAGGTACTGGGTTCAGAAAAACCCGTCAGATAGACAATTTCATCAATGCTTTCATCCGTTCCGGCCAGCAAACGTTTAGCCAGGTTGCAGCGGTAATTGGCTAATAGCTGATTAAAGTTGGTACCTGCTTCTGTCAGACGTGTCCGCAACGTTCGCGGTTTGATTTCCAACCGGGCAGCCACATCATCAAGACTGACCTGACCCGTCTCGAGCATTTCACCAAACACTTTATACACTTTGGAAACAATATCCTGGCGTTCCAGTTTAGCCACATGCTCACTGGCCAGTTTTTCATGTAATTGCAACAGCTCAGGTTCTGCATGCGAAGAAGGCTGTGCCATTAATGATTGATCAAAATAGATGCGGACTTCTGCCGCTTCAAAAATCACCGGACATTGAAAAATTCGCTGGTGCTCAGCGTCAGAGCTGGGTTTCTGATGCGAGAAATGAATACGGGAAGGCCGGAAAGCATTATCTGTGACATGCTGAAAAAATTGAATCAATCCCAACACCATACATTCTGACAAGTGCCGCAGAGAAGACGTCAGATCCGTTGCCGTGCCAACACGGATATAAATTTCATCACCCTCGTGCCCAAGACTGGACTGCGATGCATCACTTAAAAGACGCTGGTAATTAAGAGAACGATTTAAACCATCACCAAAGGTAGGGCTGGATAAAAACAGGTACTGCAGCACCTGTCCCTGGTAAGCCGGTAAATGCTCCCCCAGATGCAAACCAATATCCGCGTCACCACTTTCATCTTCCAGCACTTGCCAGAAAACAGGCTGCGCGGCATGCGGAGTCCGGGCGTTCCGGTCAGAAATTAATTCCGGCGTGATCCCCAACCGCTTTACGATGGCCGCCACATCAAGGTCCATCTTCAACATAGCCTGATAAGCCAGCTGAATCATAATGCCTGAGTCACGTAATTCCGCTATTCCACTGGACATAAGTGATTGAATTTCCTCATGAGTATGGCCGGATTTTGCCAGATCAAACCATGTCTGCAAGTGTTATTGACCAATATGACGCACGTGACAAAAGACGTTGCCAATGGGCTTTAGCCAAAGCGCTTTACACTCAATAGCTATTGCTAAGCAGCTAACTCTGGAGTAGCCACTGTGAATCAGGCCAAAACACTTCTTTTTCGGGATGTCCCCGGCATTATCGGTCAGTATGCACGTGCTGTGATGCCCAAGCGCTCAACAACTGACGACCTGAGCTTCCCCTCTCACGAAGCACTGCTGACGCATGTAAAGGTCGACCACAAAAAAGTGGCTGAATACGCCAGGCTCTGTGGCTTTCACGCACCATCTACCGTGTTACCGATTACGTATCTCCATATCCTGGCGTTTCCACTGCATATGGAGCTGATGCTGCACAAAGATTTCCCATTGGCACTGATGGGGCTGGTGCACATACGCAACCATATCACCCAATACCGAGGCATATATGCATCGGAAGAGTTGGCAATTCGTTGTTACTGCTCAGCACACAGACAAACGGACAAAGGGCTGGAATTCGATATTACCAGTGAAGTAACCTCAGGCGGCGAATTAATCTGGAAATCAATCAGTACCAACCTGTCCAAGCAAGGCTCAGGTAAAAATACTTCTCGTCACCAGCCATCAGAGCAACAAGATTATCCGGTACACTCCAGCTGGAGGATGAAAGAGAATCTTGGCCGTCAATACGCACGTATTTCAGGAGACTCCAACCCCATTCACTTATACGCCCCCACCGCTAAATTATTTGGATTTAAGCGTCACATTGCTCATGGCATGTGGACAAAAGCGAGAGCTGCGGCGGCGCTGAACCCTCAGTTAATTGCGGGTCCCTGCTCTCTGGAAGTTGAATTTAAACAACCCATATTCTTACCTGGCAATGTCTCTTTGCACACAGAGACACCGTATGGAGGAGCCTTTTATATTGCCGACTCACAAGGCCAGAAACGCCATTTAAAAGGTTATATCCAGCCACTGGAATGACTGAGACCTGTTAACAAGCTCTGGCCTTTCTCATCGGCAGAGGCATTGGTATGATGGCGAGCCATAAAATAATCAAAACAACAATAATGGACTCGCCAGTTATGATCGCTTCGCCTAAAACAACCATGGCCAGACTTAACCAATCATTCATAACGTGCCTTGTTTGCTTGGGGCTCAGCAGTTTCGCACAAGCCGAAGGGGGCTTTGTCAGCCTGCAAGGGGGCATTACCGATTCTCAGGATATGGATTCTTTTGGTAACGCATTTAAACTTCATTTTGGCCCGAATATTCTCGATCAATTTGCCCTTGAGTTTGGTTTATTAGACATGGGCGAGGCCTCTTATGATGATCCAACGGCCACGTTTGAAGACGTGAGCAGTGACACCCCACCAAGCTTCGACAACGCCTCCCATGGCGAAATTTCACGTCTTCCAGGCAGTGCTGACAGTCCATCAACAGCAACCTTTACAGGCAACTCAACGGTCCACCCGCAAGGCATACTTATTACTTTTCGTTATCGCTTTGACCTGACAAATGATCTCGGCTTTTTTGTCAAAACCGGAGCGAACATCTGGGAGGCGGAGTACACCGACGTTGAAATCACGGCCAATCAGGATCAGACCGTTACCCGACGCGAACTGAGAAAAAGAAAAACGTCGGCGGTTGATCAAATCACCGGGGCAGGTTTTTTATGGCAACCGATATCTGATTTTGCGCTCAGGGCCGAACTTGAGACAACCGCACTGGACAGCCAGGATTTCGAGCGTGTTCGCTTCCAACTCCTGACGATTGGCGCTCAGTACGAATTCTGATCCACAAATTGACTGATGCTTTTTGTGATCACCCTCACATTCAAAGAAAGATCACATAAGTCATCATTTAACTTTGATTAACAAATGTTTATTCTGAAATTGTCAGAATTTTGATAGCAAAATGGTGTAAAGAATAATCGATGCTTTTATCGTAATCCCTCAACCATGGGATTCGTGTAAAAGGGTGTCACCAAAATGCTACCAAAAGTAACAAGAGACAATTTTTGTCACTCATCAAGACGAAAGAATCAGACAGTAATGGCATCTGCTGCATGGCATGGCCATTGCTTTTCATAGCAGGATGACAATTCCGAAGTCTCTGAGTAACGATGAAAACTGTTAAGTGGTTCATCGGCTAAAAATAAAAATCAGGCGTTTAAAATGGAACAAGGTTACTTATCAACTGCGTTAATAAGGCCATTGCTGGAAGCAACCGGATCGGCTTTTTTTAATGAGATGGACGAACACAGCGATGTTGTACAGAGAGTACTGAAACAGCTTCGTGACCCCGACACCCTGATCAATAAATCCGATGCCGACTCACTGATTACTCAGTTGATTCAAACCACCGGTGACGAAGCTTTGTGTGTTCAGCCAACACACCGTTTCAGCACCCATAGCAGCTGCCAGTTACAGCACCTGTTTTTGTGCTGCAATACATTACGAGAAGCCTTGTATTATCTTGAAAAGTTTTCACCTCTGTTGAGTGATCAGCTGGAAGTCCAGGTCACACGCACACGTGACAACACCATCAAAGTTAAGCTGCCGGTCTCAGACGACTACATCCTCACCAGCGAGCGTCATCGCACGGAAATCATCATCAGTACCTTACTGAACTGGCTCCGACAGCTGTGTGGTACCGAGCTGCAAATCAGTGCCATCACACTGCCTTTTCCGGAAACCCAATACCGTTCGCAATATGAAAAATCCTGGCGAACACAGGTAGGATTTAATGATCCTGAATGCTCAATTCAGTTTCATAGCCAGTGGCTGGATGAAGGGTTGCACAATACCAACCCTCATATCCTGAAAATGATGAAGCGCGAAGTTGAAGAACGCTATCGTAAACTGGCTCGCTCAGGCTCATTAGCAGAGCGTATCCGCAAAGCACTGAGCCAAAACAAAATCCGTTTAAACGCTAATCAACAGGAAGTGGCTGATTACTTCCATATCAGTGCACGCACGCTCAATCGTCACTTACACAAAGAAGAAACATCACTGAAGCAGATTATTACCGATGTCCGAGTCGACACCGCTAAGCGTCTGTTGGTCAGCTCAAGCGACAGCATTGAGCAAATTGCACTGCACATTGGTTTATCCGGACGACGTACCCTTGATCGTATTTTTATTAAAGAAATCAACCAAAGTCCGGCCCAATATCGACAGTCGCATAAATCCGGGCCACTGATGGTCGTTAATGGCTAAGCCAGGCCAAGCAGCCTGACACGTTGTATTGCGGCAACACTAACGGCATCGGTGATTGCCCCGGATAACGTCATTTCGAGCACTTCTGAAAATGGCAATCGGCGTATCGTCAGTACTTCAGTTTCTTCAAACTCAGTATCCCCTTGCTGCAAGCCGGTTGCTACAAAAGCGAACGCTTCTTCATTGGTAATAGAATTACTCAAATGCAGATGACAGAGGGGTTTTAAATTTTTCGCGATCAACCCCGTCTCTTCCTTTAATTCCCGCAAAGCACACTGCTCAACCTCCTCTTCGTAAGGAGCACCTCCCATAGGAATTTCCCAGTGATATTGATCCAGAGGATAACGAAACTGCCCTACCAACCAGGTGTCACCATTATCAGCCAGCGGTACGATACCTACCGCACGGTTTTTAAATGATACCGTGCCATAAATCCCAGGATTCCCTGCTGGATTAATGACCTGATGTTCTTCGACATGGATCCAGGGGTTGTCATAAACAACGCGTTTTTGCTGTACCTGCCATGGATTATTCTGACTCATTAAAAGCCTCCGGCCGTTTCCATTTAATAAAGGCGAGAAACACAATACCGGAGATAGCCCCAAACAAATGCGAATTGGTTTCCACCCGCCCTCCGATGTAATCCAACATCGCCATATCATCATAAAAAGGCGATTGCTCCCAAAGGCATTTCCCAACAATGGCAATCAAAAACAGCCAGGCCATACGACGGCCATAAAAAGGAGAAACAAAAGGCGCAACGAGTAATAAGCCATGCAATGCTCCGGATAAACCAACGTAGCGCTGCAGGTAATCCGCGTAGACATATAAGCCAACGCCAACAAACGATACCGACCAGACTAATAACGCAAAACCCAGGCGATTATTTAATGAGGGGCCGGCAACATAAGCAAACAGTGCAACACCGGCCATGTTTCCTAATAGATGATTGGTGGAAAGATGCACCCAGCTTGCGGTAAATAGTCGCCACCACTGGCCCGCATCAATCAAAGAGCGATCAAACTCTAGCCAGCGTGATGACCAAGGCTCAGCAACTGCCAACAGAAGCAACAAAGACAGAACAGCAATATAAAGAGAATAATGCCGAATAAAATCCCGAGTAGCGCTCACTAACGGATCCCGATAAGAAACATCAGTGTCCGATTATAACGAACGCACCCGTGGAACCAAGACGAATAACAGCAGCCATACAAACATCGCACCACCGCCAGAAGACGAAGAACCTGAACTGGCATCCGCTGCGTTCTCAGCATCATTTGAACCAGAATCTGCCGGCTCCGAAGCCGGTGCTGGCGGCGTGTTATTCATCATCACCAACAACCGTGCCGGGATATCAAAGTTTGCGGCGTTATAACCCGAAGCTGAAGACTGAATATAAGTATCGCCACTGGCATTCCCCTGAGCATCAATTGCCAAAGATAAATCTCCCTCTGCCACTCTCAACGATAACTGCAAAAAAACCTCAGAAGCCCCATTGTTCGATAATCGTTGAGCAAACATCAGGCGGTTCCAGCCTTCACTCACAGCGTATGAAGATTGCGAAAAGAGAGGCTCTTCTCCTAACAAAGGGTTTTCAGCATAAACCGCAATATCAACGGTGCCATCACCCAGCGCAAACCAATCGATGCCATCCAGCCAAACAACATCCTCTGATACAGGTAAACGAACAATCACCTTCCCTTCCTGATCACTGAAACGGTAGGATGAGTTTGGCCCAACTTCATCCAGCCCAATGTTGTCACCATAAATACCTTTGCTGACGCGTAAATCAATATCAGCCACCAAGCCGGTTTCCATACGCAACAGCTCGATAGCATTTTCTTCTGCAGTAGGGCCAGGGCTTACCGCGGAAAAGACAAGAGTGTTATCCGATGAGCTGAACACATCATTGGCATCACCACGGTTACGGTTGTTATCCAGATCCTGGCCGCCATCCGCCTCTTCAACATCAACCAGCTGGTGATCAACATTATCGTTTTGACCACCCAATGGGCCATAACCAACGCGATCATCAATGCGAGTCATCAGGATACCCTCACCAGGCAGACCTGAGTCAAAGTCATTCAGGCGACGATGCTCCAACAACAAGCGCTGACCATGGCGATAAGCATCCAATGGAATCTCCAACACATCAGCCGCTTCCGATAACGCCCGCAAACGCACCGTTGAACGACCTTCCTGAGCATGGCCGGGCTGCACAAACCCCAACTGCTCTTTACTCCAGCCCAGCATATGAGCCGGTTTATTACCCGCATGACCGGCAGACGAATTCCAGCCGCCAAGCCCCATCAGACCCCAGCGCCCAATACCCATGCTCTGGCCACGGCGATCATATAAGTCCGGCAGATCAAACAGCAAATGGCCTAACTCATGGCAAATAATACCGATGGTTGCCTGGTGGTCTTCATGTCGCTCACCAAACATGGCGTATTCGCCAATCTGCATCGCGCCATAGCTGCCCTGATACAAGCTGCTTTTATGAGCCCAAACCCGTGGTCGGCTGGTACCGGCACCGGCAAAGGCCTGCTCATAACCCGCTACCATAAACACAATCGCTAACTCGTTCGGATCAAGCCAGCTATCACCGTTACGATCGTAAGCAGCAAGGTTGAGATCCTGTGGTAAAGCGGCCAGTGCATCACGCGCCAGATCCTGGCTTTGTACGCCAAAGCCGTTACCAAAATCCGGATGGTTACGATTTAAACGAACCGACACAATACCGTCATTCACGGTGCCATGATTTTCATTAATCGCTTCAACTTCAAAGTTATTGTAAGAATTTTCCAGGAAATAACCGGTAACACTGTCCTCACCCGCAAATAGTCGCTGGGCAATTTCAGCATCGGTATAACGAAACCCTTGATTGGAGAATGACACCCGAACCACCAGCAGAGGCTGCCTGTGATATGCACCGGATGTAAAACGATACGGTGTGCGCTCGGGCTGAGAAGCAGACTGAATACTGAGCTGCTGAGATTGGCTGCTGATTAATGACTGCGAAGAGATATGCTTACTGGCAATACCTTTAACTGCCAGCCCTTCAACAACAGAGCGCCCTGTGGATACAACGTGCCCATGCGAGTCATATTCGGCGTAAAACCAGTAGCCCTGCTCTTCAACCAGCAGCTGCCCATCATCGGTTGTTACCCAAAGGTTATCCATAGTGCCCTGACTGGTGACCCATAACAGCTGGCCATCCGCTAATGTGATCTGCACTCGCTGTGACAGCGGCTGCAATGAGGCATCAGCGGCAACAGGAAACAATAAAACCAGGACAAAAAGTAAAACAAACATGACAACACTTCCGATATCTTACTATCTGAAGCGTAGCCAACCATCGTTCACTGAAAGGTCGTTTTAACAAAGACCTACAACATAGCAAAAAAGTGACTTTTCACTCTCAACAAGGCGTCAAAATAATGAATGTTTAGATTTTGACGCACCATTATCAACGGCTTAAAACACCAGAATTAACCATTTAATTACAAAGCGGTTACGTTACTCATTTTGCTGCTTGATAAAGGCCAGTGCTCTTTTTTCCATCCAATACGTGTGGTCCGGATTTCTTTCGATAAAGCCCACGTGCCCGCCACTGAGCGGCACTTCCAAGTGGAGATACGGGTGTTTCTCGGCCATCGTGTGAGGATAACAGTCAGCGGATAAAAAAGGGTCGTTACGGGCATTCACTAACAGAGCCGGAATCCGGATTTTATCCAGATACTGCAGGCAACTGGACTGTTGCCAGTAATCCAGGGCATCGTTAAAACCATGCAATGGGGCCGTGTAGCGATCATCAAACTGACGGAAATTACGAATCTGTGAATAGCCGTCAGCGGACACCAGTTCAGGAAAGCGTTTTGCTTTCTGCTCAACCTTGACTCTGAGGTCCCTTAAAAAGCGCCACATAAAAATTCGATTACGTCGATACGCCAGCTGATCGGCACTGCCTCTTAAATCACAGGGCACAGAGAAGCCACAAACCGATCGCACCTGAGACGGAAGTCGTGAATCTCGACCGGCATAGAGCAAACTCAGATTACCGCCCATCGAAAATCCCACTAAATGAACACGTTGGTACCCTGAGTTGAGTGCATGATTCACCACCTGGTGTAAATCATCGGTTGCGCCACTGTGGTACATCCGTGGCAAACGATTTGGTTCGCCGCTGCAACTGCGAAAATTCCAGGAAAGTGCATCCATCCCTTCTTTATTCGCCTGTCGTAACACTCCCAATACATAAGGGCGACGGGAATGTCCCTCCAGCCCATGAGACACGATAACCAGCGACTTTGCGGGTGTGTCTTTACATCGAGACCAGTCAAGATCCAGAAAGTCACCGTCAGCCAATTCAATACGCTCACGAACCAGATTGGGCAAGGCTATTTTACGGAACAAGGTTGGATAAATGCTTTGCACATAGCCGTTGGCATAGCCACGGGGCGCTTGATACGTTGAAGCAATCAGGGGCATAACTCAGGGCACCGGAATAACAGATGGCCTATTGTAGGCCCGTTATACGATGATGCCAGAGTCAGGAGTGTCAGGGCAGAAGGCGGCTATACCAAAGTAAAAAACAAAAAGAGAAGAAAGTGAGTATCAGAAACGCTGATCCAGATACTCGAGAATGGCTTTGCGGCTGTATAACCAGCGTTCCTGCTGATTGTCATCAATACGCAGACAAGGTACACGGGGAGCACCACCACCGTGAACCAGTTCATTACGGTAGGCATTCACACGAATGACGTCTTTCTCAACGACCCTCAGCCCCAGCTTTTCACAATGGCGCTTCACTTCAATAGATGATGGGCAGGTGCGGCAAAAATAAAGATGCATTTTGCGAGAGGCACGATCCAGACGATGTTGTTCATCCTGGGAACGCTGGACTGGCTTAACCGGCATAACACGGTCGAGAAAGTCGGCGGCAAAGCCTTTCATTTGCTGGGTAAGAGTCATGCAATCACGCTCAAGAAGGAACGAGCGGCATTCTAAGGAGTTGGCGTCAAATATCCAGTAGCAATTGGTCAAAAAGTCGAGATATTTTCGGTTTAGCAAGATGTTGAAAAATGCTTAAGCTGTATTCAGGACTGATACCGAAGCCAACACAATCAGAATGGTGATAACCATTAACCAGCGGCTGCGCTGACAGAACTTACAGGGCTTCTTGCCAATGGGTTGCGAACGCTTAGCGAGCCGCGCCTGCTGAGCGGCTCTCGAATGAGAGGTAAACATACAGTGCTCCGTGTTTACCTTTTAGTATAGTTCAATCAATCCACTTGTTACGGCTAAACGAAGGAATATCGGTCCAGTTTTCCCAGTGCATCCATACAGCCACCGCTTTACCGACAATATTCTCTTCCGGAACAAAACCCCAGCCGCGGCTATCATGGCTGTTACCGCGGTTATCCCCCATCATAAAATAATGGCCTTGCGGTACTTTCCATTCCCCTTCAGGGCCAGCCCAAATTACTTTCTGGCTGGAGCGACGATCAACACCCACTACCCACTGAATCGCAGCATCTGCAGAATCTAACGACTCTTGAGCCAGATACTTACGCGGGTTATAAGGTGGTTCACCGCCCAGCTCCTGAGTCTCAACACGTTGACCATTAATGGTCAGCTGCTTGTTACGGTATTCGATAGTATCGCCGGGCAGACCAATCACCCGCTTAATAAAATAACGCGGATCATTGGGCGGGAAGAACACCATCACATCGCCTCGCTCCGGCATATCGATAGGCACCAGAGTGTTGCCAAATACGGGCATACGCAAACCATAATGAAATTTGCTTACAAGAATAAAGTCGCCCTTGATCAGGCCTGGCTCCATTGACCCGGATGGAATCTGAAACGGCTCAGCGATAAAAGATCGCAACACAAACACAATGGCCAGCACCGGGAAAAACGACTTCCCTTGTTCAATGATAAAAGGCTCTTTCTCAGCGGCGGCAATATCATCAACATGCGCCATGCGCTCTTCAAGTTCCGCAACCTTAGCCTTACGTTGCTTCTCAAACCAAAGCTTATCAGCCAGTGCAATTAAGCCCGTTACCGCGGTGGCAATCATCAGAATCAGGGGAAAATCGATATCCATGGAGTTTTCTTACAACAAGTCACAATAAAGTCCGGCATTCTACCCCCCTGTTCATATTTACGCGAGCAGCTAGACTCTTTCTTACTGAGATTCTGATAACCGTTAACCCATCAAAGACCATGACTCAATTTCAGACCGCTGACGGCATCCAACTTGTCTACGAAACCTTTGGCCTGGCACAACATCCGGCTGTTATTTTGATTATGGGGTTAGGAGCTCAGATGCGGGTTTGGCCCGACGAACTATGCCAACGCGTTGCGGATGCTGGCTACTATGTTGTCCGCTTTGATAACCGCGATGTCGGTGACTCATCACACATGAAAGACCAAGGCTCGCCCAGCCTGCTGAAAACCTGGTTACAACAGAAGATGCAACGCCCGGCTGACGTGCCCTACACGCTAAAAGATATGAGCCGTGACGTGTTATCTCTGATGGACGAACTGCAGCTGCACAGCGCTCATCTGGTTGGTGCTTCCATGGGTGGCATGATTGCTCAGATCCTGGCTGCAACCAAACGCAAGCGGGTACGCAGCCTGACATCCATCATGTCGGCAGGCCGGGCACCAGGCTTACCCGACCCGAATCTGAAAGTGTTACTCCAGCTGGCCAAACGGCCAACACCAGTAAACCGCGAAGCTTCTATCCGTTACACCATGCGCATGAATCGTTTAATTGGTTCGCCGGCCTACCCCATGAATGACATCGAATTGCGGCAACTGGCCGAAACTAGTTATGAGCGGGCAGGCTCGCCTTGTGGCTTTAAACGTCAGCTGGCTGCCATTACAGCTGCCGGTGATCGTCATCACTTGCTACAAAAAATCAAAGTACCGGCATTAATCATTCATGGATCTGATGACCCGATCATCCCTGCCCGCATGGGCGCAGATACCGCTGCAGCCATCCGTAAATCAAAACTGAAAGTCATTCAGGGGATGGGGCACGACTTGCCCCCGGCACTGATGCCTAAACTCAGTAAATTGCTGATTAAACATTTGCAGAAATCGGAGAATAAATGGCAGAAGCGCTTAGCAAAAAAGTTGACGGAACACCAACCAGAGCTCCCCTTCCAACAACTCAACACACGATGATTAATGATACATATCATTATTTATAGCGATAAGAAGATATTCCAAATTGCTCTGCTAAAGTTAATGGGATTATTCACTGTTAATGAGATGTTTCATGGCGAATTCATTACGCTTATTAATGCAGAGCTGCTTGATAACCCTGTTGATTATCAACTCCGCCAAAGCTGCCCCAACGCCGGGGTCACACGTCAAAGTCTACGTACCCAGCTTGCCTTATCTATATGTATCCCATGCGATTAATGGCGCGCTTTTAAAACCGGCCAATAACAGCAGAAGTTGGGATTATGACCTGGCAACATCATACCGTCAGCTCAGCGATACTGAATATGAATTCTCTCTGAGGCAGGGTGTGGTTTTTCAGGATGGTAGCCGTTTTGATGCAGATGCCGTGCTTGAAAATATGCGTTACTTTAAAAAAGCACCTTTTCTGTTCAGTAAGTTTCACGAATATTATGATCGCACAGAAAAAGTAGATGACTACACGGTTCGCTTTCACCTGAAAGCTAAGTACGGATCTTTTATCAATGACGTCATCTGGTTGCATTTTTATACCACCGATTACCTGAAAAAATTTGGTTGGAATGGTAAAGCAACCTGCCCCAATCTGGCGGAGCCAGGCCCCTATGCCACCGGCCCGTATATTCTGAAAGAAGGCTACATTGAAGGTGACCGCAATACCCCTAAAGCCGTTTTGGTCGCTAACCCGAATTATTACGACAAAGACCTGGTAAAAGTCGAAACCATTACCGTCTATACCCAACTGGACTCCGATATTGCTTTGGAAGAAGTGACCGACAGCGAAGGTCAGCTGGATATCATGCCAATCCCGGTTACAGAGGTTGCATCGGTCATGACCTCAGCGTACTCCAAGCTGATCAGCGGCCCATCCAATGACAATATTGCCATTCACATCAATATGATTACTGGCAACCCAAAACTAAAAGACAAAAAGATACGCAAAGCGCTGAATCAAGCACTGAATCAGCAGGCTATTATCAAAAATTCCTTTTTTGGCTTTGCTGAAAGTAAGCCGACACTGGCTTCCCCTAACTTTCCCGGTGTCAACCAGGTCGCCAAATCATTAAAAGCATATTCAGATGTACAAAGCCCGAAATCCATACGCCAGGAATTAACCAACACACTCAATGGCCTGAAACTGAAAGTTCTTACGCAAGAACGGTTTATGTTTTTGTGGAAATCTATCGATCGTGACCTTCGCAAAGTCGGGGTAGAACTGGAGTTTAAAATCACCCAGAACGAAACGGTTATTTTTGAACAATTATTATCAACCAATGCCGGAAAGAACACCATGGAGTGGGATTTACTGGTCTGGGGGGATGATGATTGGTACTTCAACCATCCATGGTCTGCGTTTTTTGTTTACAAAACAGACAGTGTCTGGAGCACTATCAGTCCTGATCCAACGATGAATGCTTATATCGATACCATGCTGACAGAAACACTGAACACGGATGCCTCAACACAAATCATCCGCAAAATCATGAAACGTGCTTATGACAATGCTTACATGTTATTTGTACCTGCGCCCAAAAAAGTCATGGCAGTTAATCAGGAAGTGAATTTTACGCCATATAAGATGGCAACCATTCCGTTATGGGAAGTAGAAGTGACAGACCAACACTGGTCAGTGAAGTAGTTTTTAAGACAGATTCATACGGACAAGGTTAAATTATGTTTTCTTCATTAAAATATCGTTTGATGGGCATTCTGATTGCCATTGGCATTATCCCGGCGATCATTATTGGTATTATTTCGTTTTATATTTCAAGCGACTCCCTGAAAGAGTATGTCTTTTCTCAACTGACAGGCACACGTGATGTGATGCATAACCAGATCGAGAGTTATTTCCGAAATGCCGACCAGGATGTCGAGTTATTGGCCAATAGTCATGAAGTAAAATCACTTTACCGCGCCGCTAAAGTTTATAAAAAGCGTGAAGAAATCAGTGCTCAGCAACGCATTAATACATCGACCTTTGAGTATCAAGAGTTATGGTCTGAAATGGGGGAAACTATCAAAAGTTTCGCGGAAGCTAAAGGTTATAGTGATGCCATGGTGATCACTGCTGATACTGGTCATGTTATTTACACAACACTTAAAAATGAAGATTTTGGTTTGAGCTTGCAACAAGCTTCCGATAACCCGCTATACGCTATTTGGAACCGGGTCGTACAAACAAAACAAAAACAATACCAGGACTATAAGCGTTACGTTTATCAGAATAATGAGCCGGTGGCATTCATTGCAGCGCCCGTTTTGAATCTGAAACAGGACGTGATTGCAGTAATTGTGCTGCAGCTTTCCAGAGATATCCTCAACAGTATTATGGCGCAGCGCTCCGGCATGGGAGAAACCGGAGAAAACTACTTGGTTGGGCCAGATCATCAGATGCGTTCTGATTCCTATCTGAATCCGGGAAAGTTTTCTGTTATTAATGCATTTTCGCAATCCAATAAAGCAGAAAGTGATGCGATCAATAATGCGCTACAAAATAATAAAGGAACGGTCGTTTCTGAGAGTTACCTGAACTCAGAAGTGCTGACGGCTTATACTCCGATCCAATTTGGTCAGCATACCTGGGCACTGATTTCAGAAATCAGCCAAAAAGAAGCATTTTCAGCCATCAATAACATCACAACAATTATTATTGGTATTACCCTCGTATCCGCTGTGATTGTTGTTTTAATTGCCATATATATCAGTACCTCGATCACCTCACCCGTAAATAAGATGACGGAGTTCCTGAATGAGTTAGCGCTAGGCCATACGGCGCAACGACCTAAGCTGAATCGTAGTGATGAAATTGGTCAAATGGCAAAGTCCCTCGACAAACTGGCCAGCTACCTGGATGAAGTATTAGTACGCGGTTTAAAAAATATTGCTGAGGGCGATTTAACACAAAATATTACGCCACAGGATAGTGGCGATGTGATCAGTCATGCTCTGATAAAAACCAATGAAGGTTTGACCGGAATCATTAATGATATCTGTGGTTATACCAACCACCTGGTAGATCAGAGTAATAAAATTCTCACTTCCAGTGATCATATGTCAGCCAACTCTGACGAATCACAACAAGCACTGGAGTCAATTTCTGTTTCTTTATTAGAGGTCGGTAAAGTCACCGACAATACCGCAGAGCGAACCACTGAAGCTGATAACCTTGGGGTAGCGGCCGCTAAATCGGCTATTGAAGGGAAACAACAAGTTGGCAAAGCGGTCACCGCGATGGAAGACATCAAAACGGCCACCGATAATATTTCATCCATTCTGGTCGCCATTGAAGGTATCGCTGAGCAAACCAACTTATTGGCCTTAAATGCCGCGATTGAGGCAGCCCGAGCCGGTGAAGCCGGTCGTGGTTTTGCCGTGGTAGCCGATGAGGTACGTACACTGGCGTCACAAAGTACCAAGGCAGCAAATGAGACCGCTGAACTTGTGAAGATTGTTGTAGAAAAAACACAAATCGGATCAGAAATTACTCAAACTTCCGCAGAAAGTTTGTCCGAGATTGTTGAAGCCGTTGAACAGGTTTCAGTCATTATGGGGGATATCTCTCGAGCATCGATTGAACAATCTGGTGCAGTCAGTGAAGTGAACGAAAATCTGATTAAAATTGCTGATATGAACAAGCTGACGTCCGATAATGCCAGCCAGGGCCAGGAAGTTGCTCAAGCATTGGCATCTTTCTCCAGCGGCTTGCAGGAAATTGTGGCTAAGTTTACTTTAAGAAAATAATTCGTATCAGAAGACCGCCAGGTTATCAGCCTCTTTGTGGCGGCTGATAACCTGAAAACTGGCGCGCTAACTCGGCAGCATAGTTATCCGTCATGCCAGAAATGTAATCAATCGCACGCATATAAGATTCGTACAAACTCCAGTCTGGCTTGGGTGCCGATTTTCCCATTAATTCCAGAATACGCTGATTACGGAACGTAGCCTGGCCGTGTTCTTTGTGCTCACGAACCGCCGTTAAAAAGGCCTCCAACAAAATACCCAGCGTCGAATATGAACCAATTTCAACCGATAACTTACGGCTGTCTTTAAATATTCGCTGGCGTGCCAAGTCTTTTGCAGCACGAACGACATCGGCAACCGGCCCGGTACAATACTCAACTAAGTCACCACTCAGTGTCCCGGCTAACAACGCTTCCTGCTGTTTCACAAAGGCCTGGCTCACCGCATTGACCATGGCTTCCATCACCTGTCCACGTAACATCTGTAAACGACGACGATCATTATCAGCCAGATCCAAATCGATACTCGAAGTAGCCCAGTCTTCTGCCAATAAAGGCTGTAATAAATCTTCCACTTCCTGGTAACGTAACAACCCCATTTCGATGCCGTCTTCCAGGTCGATCAGGCCATAACAAATGTCGTCTGCCGCTTCTAATAAATACACCAACGGATGACGGCACCAGGCATTATTTCCGGTTTTAATGAGCCCCAGTGTTGTCGCCACTTCCTGTAAGATGGGTAATTCAGTTTGATAACAACCAAATTTTTTGCGCTCCCCACGAGCCACGTAGTCAGAGGTCCACGGGTATTTCAGGAAGGCGCCCAAGGTTCCATAAGTCAGACGCATGCCGCCCTGAAAGCGGTGATATTCTACTTGAGTGACAATTCTCAAGCCCTGGGCATTACCTTCAAAAGTTTTTAAATCCTGTTGTTCGGCTTCACTTAAGCCTTCCAGAAAATGCGCATTCTGTGGCTCCTGAAACCAGTGGCGAATCGCGTCTTCGCCGGTATGACCATAAGGTGGATTACCAATGTCATGGGCCAAACAGGCAGCCTGTACCATGGCACCGATGTCGGCCGGGGTGATGTGTTCTGGTAGTTGGTTTAACAGTGCCTCTCCCACCCGCGTACCTAACGAGCGTCCCACACATCCGACTTCCAGGCTGTGGGTTAAACGGCTGTGAACGTGATCATTTTCAGACAGAGGATGAACCTGGGTCTTGCGATCCAGGCGGCGGAACGCCGAGGAAAAAATAATGCGGTCATAATCCTTATGAAAAGGCGAACGCCCCAAATCAACCGCCAGTGTGCCCTGAGGTTCACCAAAACGGATTGGTGATAACAATTGCCGCCAGTTCATTGTGCTCATAATGATTCCTTTTGTTCACTGTGAACATAACACACTGGCGTAACAAATAAATTAAAACGCCTTTGAATGATTCGGTGTATCAAAACACCGCTGGGTATTCACGACGAATCGCTTCAATACCGGCTAAGACTTCATCAGATAAACTGACATCAATGGAATCAATATTGGTTTTTAATTGCTCCATAGACGTTGCGCCAATCAGGTTGGACGAGACAAACGGTTGCTGATTCACAAATGCCAGCGCCATTTGGCAAACATCAAGATCATGTTCATTCGCCAGGGCAATATAGCGCTCAACAGCCGCATCCAGTAAAGGGCCGTTACGATGTTCCGCCCGGGTTTCAATGGTTAAACGAGCGCCAGCTGGCTTAGCGCCATTAAGGTATTTACCACTGATGATACCGCGTGTGAGTGGCGACCAGGCCAATAAACCACAATCTTCGGCCAGAGCAATTTCACTTAAATCCGGCTCAAAATAACGGCATAACAAGGAATATTCGTTTTGAATGCTGGCCATTCGTGGCAGATCATATTGTTCCGCCAGCTGCAGCCACTTTTGTGTTCCCCAAGCGGTTTCGTTGGACAATCCGACATGACGAATTTTGCCTTGCTGAATTAATTCCTGATAGGTTTTCAACACTTCGAGAAAATTATCCTGCTCTTGCTGCGCATCAAACTTCGGAGCAAATCCCCAGGTTTTACCAAAGTGATAGGAACCGCGATTTGGCCAATGCATCTGATACAAATCGATATAATCGGTTTTTAATCGTGTCAGGCTGTCTTCCACCGCACGAATGACATTATCACGATTAATAATGTCGCCATCCCGAATCCAGGCTAATCCCGGGCCTGTGATTTTTGTCGCCAGAATCACTTTATCGCGGTTGCCGCGCTCCTGAAACCAGTTACCAATAATGGTTTCGGTTGTACCGTAGGTTTCGGGAGATGGCGGAATGGCGTACATTTCGGCGGTATCAAAAAAGTTAATACCACGCTCCAGAGCGTAATCCATCTGCTCAAAACCGTCAGCCTGGGTATTTTGTTTGCCCCAGGTCATGGTGCCCAGACCAATCAGGCTGACATCAAGGTTGGTACGTCCTAACTTACGGTATTGCACAGACAAATCTCCGCCGAATAAAACGTCGATTTTAAACAGCGTTAGGCGTTAACACCAGCTCGCTTCATCCTGTGGATTTTTTAATAATTCTTCAACATTGGCAGACAACACCCGGTAGCCAACATTGCCGTATAACACCTGGCGCCCGCCATCCATCACATACGATGGGCTGCCTTTTATGCCCTGCTGGCGCGCCTTTTGGTAATCACTCATCAAAGCAGCCATCGCAGTGCCATTCACTACTGACTGTTGAATCGCATCAACATCCAGCTGGTGTTCTGCGGCCAATACATACAAAGTTTCCAACTGGCCAATATCACGATTTTCGATAAAGAAAGCTTTGCGTACACACAACGCCATTTCTGCTGCAATATGACAGCCACACTGTAATTCAACCGCTTTCAGAAACAGATGTGCATTCGCTGACGTTGCCGGCCGCACCTGTTGCCACAGTTCACTGTGTACCGGCGCATTTTCATAATCCGCAGCAGAGTGCTGAACATGCTGAGCAAAGCCGTCGTAGCCACCCCGAGCCTGCCATTGATTGGCCATTTTTTCCGGCACGTTACCGAAAATATCAACGTAGTGATATTTCAGCTCGATTTCTCCGGGCCATTGTTTTTCCAGCTCTTCAATACGACGCTGGGCAATCCAGGCCCAGATACATAAGACATCAGTGTAATAATCAATGACCAACGGGGTTGCCATAAACTCTCCTGCGATAAACGCTAGCGAAAAATAATCGCAGTCTGAGGAATTAAGACCGCGACAATAAAAAGTGTGCCCGAGCCGTTGCGATAGGGTTCTCACGCGTTGTTTGCCAGGCATTAATAGCGACGTTGGCGACGCGATTACCCTGACGCCACACCTGACATTCCGCAAAGGTGTCCTGATGGCGCCCGGCGCGTAAATAGTCGAGCGAAAAATCAATCATTTTTGGCGTCGTTGCACAATCCATATTCATCATCAGGTGCAGCGAAGCAGACAACTCCATAAAACCACCAATCACACCACCATGGATGGCCGGTAAAATCGGATTACCAATGTTGTTATCGTTTTTGGGCAGGTGAAATAACACATCATTCCCCAACCGCTGAAACTGCAAACCAATTAACCCCGCATAAGGGATTTTATCCACCACGGGCTGAAACTCGCCGGTTTGCTGCGCCAGCAGTAAGGTTTCAGAGAAAGTTTTATCATTGGATGCATTCATGCGTTATCTCCGGATTCAATACGAGCGCGAAAATCAGCCGGAGTCATATCAGCCCCGATCCGCATAAATGTGGCAGAACATTTAGCAATCAAATTGCCATCAGGCTCACTGCTGGATGAATACTCCGCCGCGTGTTCACACTCGTATACCCGACATTCGGTAAACACGACCTGGCTGGCAATACGGATCACCCGAGCGACGGCCAATAAATCGTAGCCCGAGCGAGCGCCCTGCATATAATCGAGCCGCAAATCCAGCGTCGGGCAGAGTTCAAAACCCGGTAAAATGGCAAACACGGCGGTACCGCTGGCGGTGTCTACCAACGTTGTCAGGCTGCCACCATGCAGTGTTCCACTATCCGGATCGCCAATCACCTGTGGCTGATAAGGCAAGCGCATGGTCACACTATCATCCGTTGCGGACACCACAGACAAATCGAGTACCTGGCCATGCTGCAAGGTGGCCAGAAAACGTTCCGCCCGGGTTTTAATGGAAAGCTCAGTCATATCTCGCTTCTTTGTTTTCAATCAGTTATCACTGAGTTATACCCGAATAGCGGCGTTAGACAATGATCAAACTGTCTGACCAGAGTAGCATTTCTGCCAGCACTATATTCCAAAAAAGGAATATTAAGCCAAATCGTTGCTGTTGTTCAAATCAAACACGTACACTGCGTTCTTTTTTATGCAAGATACTGAAGCGGCACATCACATGAACAACCTTGATCACTATCTGGCCAGCGCCACAAGCGCAGAAAGCATTACTATTGACTCCAGCTGGGGACAGGGGCGCACCATTTTTGGTGGCATGTCGGCAGCATTGTTGCTCAAAAAACTGAACCAGCAGAATCCGGACTCAGGATTATTACGTTCATTGAACATCGCGTTTTGTGGACCACTCTTCAGTGATCAGCCTTGTTCAATCAACACCCGGGAGATTCGCGCCGGTAAGTCCATTGCTCATTGGCAGGCAGAGCTGATTCAGGACGATAAAGTCGCGACCATGGTCACGGCCTGCTACGGTCGCCAACGCGACAGTGACATTCACGTTGCTCATGAAAATGTCGATTGCCAGCCTCCGGAGAGCGGCCAGAAGCTGCCCTACATTAAGGGGATGACGCCGGAATTCACTCAGCACATCGACTTTATTTACCATGGCGGACAACTCCCGTTCACCAACAGCAAACTGAATCACCTGAAGGGGTTAATGCGTTTTTCAGGGGTATCGGGAAAAGAGCTACCGGAAAAAGAGCTATCAGGAAAAGAAGAACTGACGGAAGAACACCTGGTGGCATTGATTGATGCCTGGCCGCCGACGGTACTACAGAAGATGAAGTCCATGGCACCTTGTGCCACGGTGACCTGGCAACTGGAACTGGTGACGCCCATCAGCCAGTTAACACGTCCGATAATGACTGACGAGTATTTAACCTATGAAGCGGAAATCCGCCAGGCTCACGACGGTTATGCTCATACCGAAGCACGCATTGCCACTCAGGATGGGGTGTTATTGGCCCTAAGCCGTCAGCTGATCGCAATTTACGACAAACGCTGAGCGTCCTCTCAGCTATTTATCAGACCAAGCCATTTATTCGACCGGGCGCAGTTTCAGCACCACATAGCTGGTGTGTTGCGGCCGGGTAAAGGTACCACTCACCTGCCGTTGAACACCTGCCAGCATATACTCGGTTTGCCCGGCAACTTCCTGGGTGTTTTTTTCAATAAAACTAAAAATTTCTCCCTGATCCTGGGTGACCTTATGCGCCACCCAAATCAGCTGCACCCCTTGAGTTTCACCGGGATTAAACAACCGCATCTGATAATCACAGCTGGAACCATGGCAAAACACCTGCAGATCCTCGTAATAAATACTCTGGCTGCGCTGCCAGCCATATACAGCCAATACCGCCAGCAATATCAGCGCAATGACGGTTAATACCTTCTGTCTGATCGTACTTTTCATAATTCCGCCCGGCTGCCGCACTGATAACAACCAAAAGTAACACATCAGAATTTGATGATTCACCTTTGGACAACTATTACTTATAGAGACTTATTCATTGGTTCTGCAGATATTATGGCGATTAAGGTATTGATTTGCGACGACTCCAGTTTCGCGCGCAAACAAATGAAACGGGCTCTCCCCCCGGAATGGGATATTGAAGTGAGTTTTGCCGGGGATGGCGTGGAAGGTCTGGAGCAAATTCGCCAGGGCAATGGTGAAGTGGTGTTTCTTGACCTGACCATGCCTAACCTCGATGGCTATGGCGTGTTAGAAGTCATTCGCAAAGAAGATTTACCCGCCATGGTGCTCGTTGTCTCAGGCGATATTCAACCCGACGCTCAGGAACGTGTCCGTAAGCTCGGAGCGATGGCCTTTATTAAAAAACCCATCGACGCTGACAAAGCACGCACCGTACTGGCCGAATACGGCATTCTGACGGGGGCCTGATATGAGTTCTGTTTCGTTAAACGAAGACCAGCGCGATTGTTACCAGGAGCTGACTAATGTTGCTATGGGCCAGGCGGCAGATCGCCTTGCGCGGCTCCTTGATGCCTACGTCGTGCTACCAGTTCCAAAGGTGAACCTGATCGAAAACAGTGAGCTGCACATGGCCATTCAAGATGCCGAAGCAGATGCTGCGGTATCGGCTGTTTGCCAGGGCTTTATTGGGGCCGGTATTGCTGGCGAAGCCATGTTGCTATTCAACGATACCAGCTTCGCTGACTTAGCCACCTTGATGAATTATCCGGGCATGAACAATCCAGAAGCTCTTGATCGTGAGGCTGAACTGGAGCTGTTAATGGATGTGAGTTCTTTACTGATTGGCGCCTGCATACAGGGTATTGGCGAACAACTTGAGATTCACTTTAACCAGGGTCATCCGGTGGTATTAGGGCAACATTGCCTGGCCAGCGACATCCTCAAAAGTGGCAATCATCAATGGACCAAAACCCTCGCCATCGAGATCCATTACACCCTTGAGCACGTCAATATCGACTGCGATTTATTATTGTTATTCACCGAAGATTCCGTTGAGAAACTCAACAACGTGATCGACTTTTTGCTGGATTAATTTATGAGCGACGCCAATATCGGAATAGGTGACATTCACTGGTTAATGGATATTCTGCAGAATATCGACGTCGGCCTGGTGGTGCTCGACCGTAACTACAATATTCAACTCTGGAATGGCTTTATGGAAAGCCACAGCGGGGTCAGCCCACAAAACGCCAAAGACCAGAACTTGTTTACGCTATGCCCGGAAATCCCTGAAGACTGGTTTAAACAAAAATCCGAAGCGGTATTTCAGTTAAAAACCCGCACCTTCACCATCTGGGAACAGCGCCCGTATTTATTTAAATTCAAAAATTATCGGCCGATCACAGGTCGTACGGCGACCATGTACCAGAACACCAGTATCATCCCGCTGGAGTCGGTCGATAAAACCGTTGATCACATCTGCATCATTGTTTACGACGTCACCGATGTTGCCGTGAATCACGAAGATGCCCGCTCAGCCAATCAGTCGTTATTGGAGCTGAACAGTGTTGATCAGCTCACCGAGCTGCCCAACCGGGTGATCTGGGAGCAGGATATTCGCCGCGAACATGCACGCTGCAAACGCTCGGGTAACCCATCCAGCATCGCCATTTTCGATATTGATAACCTTGAAGCCATCAATGGTAAACACGGCCACCGGGTTGGCGATCTGGTGTTAAAAACCGTGTCAGATTCATTACGTCAAACCATGCGCCAGACCGATCTGCCCTGCCGCTTCGGGGGTGATTTGTTTTCTGTGTTATTGGTTGATACCGATGAACAAAGTGCGGTTGAATTTGCCGAACGCATCCGCACGATTATCCATGGCCTGATTGTGCGCCAGGGAGATCAGGCGATTCAGATTACCACCAGTATTGGTCTGGCTGCTTTTAATGACCAGTTCGAGCAGGAAACAGACTGGTTACTGGCAGCCAATAAAGCTCTGCTTCATGCCAAGCAACAGGGTGGCAACCAAACCACGCTGTATCACCCGGCCATGCGCAAGTCCTGAGGCCGTTTCAGGTGCTTCTGCGGAAGCGCCTGACTTTCTTTTCATTGATTTGATTGACCTTTTCGCTGACAATTCGCGTCCAGAAATTAGCAAACCGGTCAATATGTCTGCATCTGCAATGACAACTTCAGCCACGGTATCCCCGGTACTCACAGGCAATCGCCCAAATATTCCCGTTGCGTTTATTGAAGCCCCCCTGCGAGGAGTCGAATCACTTGGATTCAGTCGCCGTGATATCTGGATCAGTGCCGGTCTTGACCCAGAGATACTCAACACCCGCCAATATGCCATCACAAGCGATGATTACGCCCGGCTGATGGCATGTTTGTGGCGTCGTTGTGACGATGAATTTATGGGGTTGGCGCCGGTACGTTCACATTTCGGTACATTCAGCATGATGTGCAAAGCCATCATCAATTGCTCATCACTGGAACATGCGTTACACCGTGCACAAGCGTTTTATGCGTTGTTTGATGGCGCTCCGAATATTCGTCTGGAAAAAGGCAAACGCCTCAGTAAGATTTTTATTGAACATCGCGCCGAGTATGACCCCGATCATTTTTTGTGTGAGTCGTTATTGGCCATCTGGCACCGCTTATCCAGCTGGCTGGTTGGCCAGGGAATTCCCTTGTTATCGGTGAGTTGCAGTTACCCGCCACCCGATCATGCCAGTTTGTATCAGGTGTTATTTGCCACCCCCATCAAGTTCTCACAAAGCGAAACCTACCTGCAGATTCCGACCCGGGTACTGGCATTACCCATCAGCCAAACGCCGGCATCACTGTATGCTTTTTTACATACCTCTCCGGCAGATTTTCTGGCCCGGCCCAATCCGCATGAAAGCATGACCGGACGGTTACGTCAGTTGTTTCGTCAATACACCATGGAAGAACTGCCGTCACTCAATGATGCTGCCGATCATCTCAATGTCTCCGGTGCAACACTGCGCCGTCGTCTGAGTGATGAACAAACGTCTTATCAAAAATTAAAAGATGAATGTCGTATGGAAGAAGCCAGCCTGATGCTGGCGCAACCCGACGCCAGCATTCGCGATATTGCCGAACGTTTAGGTTTTACCGAGGCCAGCACCTTTCACCGGGCATTCCGTAAGTGGCATGGCATGACACCCGGCGATTACCGGGCGAATAAACTGGCTGAGAAACATTCAGCTTAATAATCGGTATACGGATAAATCGATTCCGCATACAACTGCAAATCCTGAATCCATTGCAGTTTTACCGGATCATCCATCACTTGCTGCGCCGCCAGTTGTAATTCACGGGCGAACTGCTCGTAATTTAATAATGGCGAATCCGGAATTCCCTGTAATAAACGCGCCTGGCGGTGTTGCTCCCAACGCTCACGTTCGTCTTCATTCAATGTGTCGGGATAATTACGTGCGCGGTAACGGAACAACATTTCTTCACCGCGAGCGTCGGCAAATGGTGCAGGCCAATCGGCCAGATCCCAATCGGATAAACGATGCAGATCGTTCATCGCGCTTTTATCCTGAGCCGAGAAAAAGCCATCGTACAAACGCGCATCCACATCCTTGGCCGCGGCAAATTCTTTACCGGAAAAGACCTGATGCAATTTAGCGGTTAAATCCACGCCATTTTTAATTAACGCCAAATGCTGGCGTAATGTCTCACCGGATAAATTCCAACGCTCGGCTTGATCCGGCGTTAAGGTCTTAGCCGGGGCCAACACCGGGGATTTATTAATATGGATTTCTTTCAGTGGTAACCGGGTAACACCTTCAGGAAGTTCGTCATTTTTCACAAACACCCGTTGCTGAATCTGCTCTGGTGTTAATTCAAACAGCGGTGTTGGGTCCTGATGAAGGTCATACACAATCACACTGTTTTTATTGGTGGGATGCCAACACAAAGGCACCACAACCGCCATGCAACCCTGCTCCACCGGAAACATGCCCGAGACATGCATCAGCGGTTTATGGTTTTGTACATCAATGAGTTCAGCAATGCGTTGTTTCGTGCGCTGATGAAATAAATAATCAAATAATTTCGGTTGTTTTTCTTTGACCAGTTTCGCCAGAGCAATGGTGGCGCGAACATCCGATACCGCATCGTGAGCACTGCCATGATCGAGGCCATTGGCGGCGGTTAAATGTTCCAGTTTAAAACTGGTGCGGCCGTCTTCGTGTTTTGGCCATTCAATGCCATCCGGACGCAAGGCATAAGCGCAGCGCACCACATCGAGTAAATCCCAACGGCTGTTGCCGCCCTGCCATTCGCGCGAATAAGGGTCGTAAAAATTACGATACAAGCCATAACGGGTGACCTCATCGTCAAAACGAATACTGTTATAACCGGCACTGCAGGTGCCCGGCACACTAAACACTTCGTTGATCTGACGAATAAAGTCGGTTTCAGGAATGCCTTTTTGCTGGCAATCCTGAGGAGTGATACCGGTAATTAATACCGCTTGTGGATGGGGCAGATAATCGTCTGTTGGTTTACAGAACAGCTCGATCGGTGCTTCGATCTCGTTCAGGTTTTCATCCGTACGGATGGCGGCAAACTGTGCCGGACGATCCCAGGCCGGGCTGGCACCAAAAGTTTCATAGTCGTACCAGACGATACTGCTCACTAATATTGTCCTCTGGCACACCCGAGGGCCAGGTGTGCGCTATTCATTCGATCGTTTATTGCTGCAGGAAATCAGCCGCATCACGGGCACTTTGTACCGGTAACTCTTCCATCGGCATATGACCTACCCCTTCATAGGTAATGACATGCGCCGTTGGCAGATCGTTGCGGAATTGCTCCATCACTTCAAGTGGAACCCACTCATCTTCTTCGCCCCACATTAACATGGTTGGCGCCTGAATATCTTTTACCCGATCCGCCAGGTGTGGATTCTGGCTTTGTTCTTTCATGGTGCGGAACACATTCACCAGACCTTTGCGGTTACCCGGACGTAAGGTTAAATCGTGATAACGCTTCACCAGTTCATCGGTCACTTTAGAGTCATCACCATAAGCCGCATCAACATTCAAACCGACCATAAAGCGCGGCAGCATCAGAGTACTCATTTCACCAATCACCGGCAGCGCAGTAAAGTTCATGATGAATGGCATCTCTTGTGGGTAACCCGCCGAGTCTATCAGCACTAATTTCTGCACCCGATCCGGACGATGCAGGGCATAGTTCCACGAGATATAACCGCCCAGTGAATTACCCGCCAGATAGATCTGGTTAATGTTTAACTTGGTCAGAAACTTATCCAGCTTATCGACCATGTAATTGATTTCATAACGTTCAAGCTTAGGATCTGGGCCGGTTAAGCCGTGTGCTGGCAGGTCAATTCGGATAATACGATAACGATCACTCAACTGCTCAACCCAGCCATCCCAAGTATGCAGTGAAGAGGCAACACCGTGCAGCAAGACCAGCACAGGGCCATTTTTTAAGCCCTCATCACGGTAGTGAATCACCAGATCATCCACCGCTAAAAACTGCGATTCCTGATTGGCATAATTCTGTGTCAATTCGGACAGTGGACGGGAACCCATCCCCATAGAAGCGCAACCGGTTAACTGCGCCATACTCAGTACCATCGTACCCAGTACCATCAAAAGCCTGGTGATTTTCATACAACCCTCAATCTTATTATTTTTTATCCGTGAGCAGATGGGGGCGACTCTACCATATTTGTTCACATTTGTGTGCCTGAGCGCGACTGGCTGGCAAGGCCACATGTTGATTTGCCCCCTTTCCCTTTCGTCACGCCTCTGTAAAATGTGGCGCATTTTTCTGACATCTGTAACGGAACCTGTTTGATGGCTTTACTGAGCAAGTTTTTTAAGCCCAAGTGGCAACACGCTAATCCAGACGTTCGCCGTCAGGCCATCGTCGAACTGAAAAACGACGAGCAACGTATCACCTTTATTAATGCTGAGTCGGTTGCGGAGCTGCGTGAACTGGCTGTTGCTCAGGTTCAATCCGAACAGGAACTGGAAAAGCTGCTGTCTCACAATCAGGACAATGTTCGTGAAACTGCCCGCAAAACCTGGCTGGCTCGTTTGTTAAGCAGCCAACAGGCATTATCCGACATCCAGGACAACCAGACTCTGATTCGTATTGCGTCATTAACCGATGACCAACAACAACGTCTGGATGCCGTGTCGCGCATTACCGATCAAAACGAACGCTTACAACTGGCCATGAGCAACCCGGTTGCCAAAGTGCGTCTGGCCGCTGCTGAAGGCATCGACGATGCCGACAAACTGCAACAGCTGATGACACACGCCCAGGGCAAAGACAAAGCGGTTTACCGCCTCTGCAAAGACCGCCTCAACGCGGGCAAAGCCGAGCGTGAAGCTCAACAAGCGCTACAGGCTCGTATCGCGACCCTGCTGGCCAATGCCGAACAACTGAACCGCCTTGGCTACAACCCGGAATTTAATGGTCGCTATCAGGTGATCAGCAAAGAATGGCAAACGTTGAGTGAGCAGGCATCGCCAGAACAGCAAAGTGCCCTGCAACAACAACTGCAACAGGCTCAAGCCACGCTAACCCAACACGCCGAAGAAGAAGCACGCCAGGCCGAGCAAAAACAAGCGGCGGCACAGGCACAATCGCAACAATCTGAACTACTGAATACGTTGGCAACGCTGCTACACGACACCGCACAAAACGGCGCTGGCGACACCTCTGATTCAAACCACGCCTCAGACTCAGAAGCATTGCACCAACAAATCGTAACGCTGGAGGCCAACTGGCGTGATGCTAATCAGGCGCACAAAGCCAGCGCTGCAGAAAATCGTCAGTTTGAAAACCAACTGCAACAGCTGTTCGCTATGCAAACCGCGCTGAGCCACTTTGCAGAAAAACAAAATGAACTGAACGAATGGCTGGCGAAGCCACTGGCAACCGATTTGCGTGGCCTCACCAACACCCGTAAACAAGCGCAACAATGGCAAAAGCAGCTGCACTGGCCACAGGCTCCAAACACCTCCCAAGAGCAAAATAGCGAACAGCCAGGCTGGGTTAAACAAATCCAGAACAAGCTGGATCAGGCCAATGCCGCGTTAGATGATATGGCGAAACAGCAGAAAAGCCGCCTGCAAACCATTGATGAGCAATTATCTAAGCTGGAACAAGCACTGGTCGAAGGTCACGCCAAAGAAGCCAGCAAACTGAATCATCAGGTGCAACAAAATCTGCGGCAGGTTGATAACAAAGTCAGCCAGGAACAACAACGCAAAGCCAAAAGCCTGAACGCTCAGCTCAACGAAATGCGCGACTGGCAGGGCTATGCCATCACCCCGAAAAAAGAAGCCTTATGTGATGCCATGGAAGCATTAATTGATGCCGACATCAGCGCAGACGTATTGGCCGATAAAATTCATGAACTGCAGGAAGAGTGGAAAGCGTTGGGCAGTGCTCAGCCAGACCGTGAACTGTGGCAGCGCTTCCAGGCTGCCGGTGATAAAGCCTTTGAACCTTGCCGCGAATATTTCGCCCAACTGGCGGAAAAACGTCAACAGTTTGTGGCAGCCCGCCAGGCATTAACCGCCGAATTAATCAGCTACGAACAACAACTGGATTGGCAAGGCGCCGATTGGAAAGTGGTGCAAAAAACTCTGGATGCCGCGCGCGAAGCTTTCCGCAGCTATTCACCAGTTGACCGTGCTGCACACAAAGACACCCAAAAAGCCTTCCAGGATGCCTGCGACGCAATTTACGCTCACCTGAAAGAAGAATACGACCGCAACCTGGCGGCCAAAGCTGAGCTGGTGACACAAGCCGAAGCACTGGTTGAACAAGAAGACCTGTCGGCCGCGATTGATCAGGTGAAATCACTGCAACAACAGTGGAAAACCGTTGGCGTTACCCCACGTAATCCGGATCAGAAATTGTGGAAACAATTCCGCAGTGCCTGTGATGCGGTGTTCTCACGTTTGGATAGCGAAAAAGCGCAGCGCAAAGCTCAGATTAACGACGCCGTAACTCAGGCAGAAAGCCTGGTTGCACAGGCGCAAGCCCTTGTCACACAATTTCAGGGGCAGCCTGATAGCGAACATTCGGATGCGGCCGCGATTAACGACGCACAAAATCAACTGTCGGAACTGCGCCAGCAATTCTCTGCCATTGAATTACCGCGCAGCGCTCACCAGCGTTTGGTTAAACAATTACAAGGCATCGACAACGCACTGCAAAACCAACAGCAAACGATGAAACATGCAAAAGAACGTGCGCGTTGGAACGGCTTGATTGATCGTTTACAGGCGATTGCCACAAAGGATAACGACGCCTTTGCCGCAGCAGCCGATTTACCGGCTGGCTACAACGCCGCCTTATTTGAACAGGCCTTGAAAGGTGAGTTAACTCAATCTGAAGCAAACACCGACGCTCAGGCGATTGTGATTTCACTGGAGGTTCTGGCCGATATCGAATCACCAGCAGCCGATAAAGCACGCCGGATGGAATTACAGGTGCAAAAACTGGCTCAGGGTTTAGGCCAGGGGCCGGGCAAAGACGCAGAGCGCCAACAGCTGGTTGAGCAATGGTTAGGTGTGATTAATAACACCAGCGCTGAATTCAATACGCGCTTTATTGAAGCGTTAAAAGCCAGCCTCTGATTCTGAATTCAGACAGCCGTTAAAACGATAAAAATACCGCATCAAGCTTAGCTGATGCGGTATTTTTTTATTCCTTGTTGGCTGATTTATTTCCCCGGATTTTGCGCCACAACCACATCAGCGGATAAGCCATCACCACAAACGGATACATCAGTGGTGGATACACAGAAAACACCACCGCCATTAATGGCAGACAAAACAGCACAATCACATTAAACATGCCCAGCTCATCAAACGCGGCATTAATCCCCCCCGGATATTCATCCAGAAAAAAGGTTAGCTGCATGATGCCGTAGGTGATGGCAACTAAAGCGATAAGGTAAATAAGGGCTTTGGAGGTTTTCATAGGAATGGCGTTCGTGGGTCAGCGAACGGTGATGTTAACACACCCCGGTTACTGCTATTCATAACTCCAATCTGGATTCATCCGGAAATGCCGTAAGGATATATCATTCATATCGCTTCCTGCGTATTCATTATTATTCGTCCAATAATAAATTGATTTGTGGCTGCTGCATTACCTTAGAAAGGAAGTTTTGCCCCTGGCTCAGACGTTCAGAGAACTCTTGTGGCGAATACAGCGTAGGATTAACAGGCCGTTGCAACTGCTCTTCAACCACGTCCAGCAACTCCATTACCTCACTGTAACTCAAATCATTACCGACCAACATCACATCAACATCGCTGGCTGAGTGCTCTTCCCCTTTGGCAACCGAGCCGTAAATAAACGCTTGTTCCAACTGTGGTAGTAATGGGGTGATCGCCGACCTCAACAGCCCAGTAACACCAAAGGTCTTTTTAACGATACTGATCATATCAGCATATACAGGGCAATGAGCATTAGCCTGGTAATGATTTTGATTACCCTGCTTGCTCACCACCAATAACCCAGCATCCGTTAGCTTACCCAGCTCACGGCTAATGGCACCCTTGCCCATAGCGGCCAGACGCACCACTTCATTCAGGTAATAACTCTTGTCTGGATGGCTGAAAAACAGAGTCAGCACTTTCTGCTGTGCCTTAGTAAACAAGGCGTCGCCGATGTTGGTGGTCATATACAGATCAGTCCCACAATGGGTATCAAAGGTCTTATATTGGGTACTATAAGACCCATTGTGGGACTTTTCAATCAATACCACTAACGAAATGCTGTAACTCAGTCATACCGTATAGGTGATTGAGTAACGTGTAGGAAAATCATTTATTGTGACCAGCTCTCACTTAACACTTCCGCCTGCTTCAAACACAGCTCAATCGCCTCATCGGCTTGATCCGGTGGATATTTCCATTTGCGTAGTGCTCTGCGGACCAAATTGCGTAACTTAGCCCGAACACTTTCCCGCTTTTGCCAATCCACGGTGGTCGACTTACGTAATTGCTGCGTTACGTATTTAGCCAGCTCACGTAAGTTGTTATCTCCCAGTTCTCGCACGGCGGATTGGTTTTGAATCAGTGCACGGTAGAACGCAACTTCGTCTGGGTTAAGACCCGATTTGGCCGCCAGCTCTGCATCTTCGGCCATGTCTTTTGCCATCTTAATCATCTCTTCGATGACCTGAGCGGTTTCAATGCCACGATTATGGTAAAGGCGTAAGGTTTCTAAAATACGGTCAGAGTATTTCTTCTCCGAAACTTTATCGGTTTTCATCCGTGCTTTGATTTCGCCTTTGATCAATCGCTCCAGTAGCTCAACCGCCAGATTCTTTTCTTTCATATTGGCGACGTCATCCAGGAACTCAGGCGATAACAAACCCACATTGGGTTTATCCAGACCAACAAGGTCGAAAATATCATCTACGCCTTCAGCAACGATTGCGTTATCGATAATCTGCTTTAGCGCAGAATCCTGCTTTTCTTTATCCAGTTTTTTGCCTGTGCCTTCACTTTTACGCAATGCGGTATGAATGGCGTCGAAGAAAGCGATTTCCTGACTGTAGGCTTTGGCTTCATCCAGAGTTAAACAGAGGTTATAGGCCGCACGAATATTGGCCATGATTTCCATAAAGCGTTTTTTGCCGTCTAACTCACCACTGCCCGGATTTGGTAAGCTCAACAAATGGTTAATGACTCGTGGCATTAATTGCAGCGCTTTTTCTTCAAAGCCGCTGTAATCACAGCCGTGCATCAGTGCATGCAGCTTATCGATATTTTCCAGCAGTATAGCGAAGGCCTCGGCACTGTCGCGGGTTGGCTCCCCCTTACCCTGAGAGTTGGTATAGGTGTTCAGTGCGTTTTTCAATTCATTGGCAATACCAATGTAATCGACCACTAACCCGCCTGGCTTATCTTTAAATACGCGGTTTACCCGAGCAATCGCCTGCATCAGGTTATGGCCTTTCATCGGCTTGTCGATATACATGGTATGGCAATTCGGCGCATCAAAGCCGGTTAACCACATATCTCGCACAATCACCAACTGCAATGGGTCGTTAACGTCTTTAAAGCGCTTCTCAAAGCGTTTTTTGGTGTCTTTATTATGGATATGGGGCTGTAACTTCTTCTTATCCGAAGCAGAACCCGTCATCACAATTTTGATCGCGCCTTTTTCAGGGTCGGCATCTTCACCGATAGGAGCTCCATGCCATTCCGGACGCAAAGCCACGATAGCGTCGTATAAATCGACGCAAATCTCACGGCTCATACACACAATCATGCCTTTACCCGGCAAAGTGCTGGTGCGCTGTTCGAAGTGGTCAATCAGGTCTTTGGCGATTTGTTGGATGCGCGGGCCACTGCCCACAATTTTTGCTAACGCCGACCATTGAGACTTGGTCTTTTCCCGCTCGTTAATATCCTCTTCGTCTTCGATAACCTCATCAACTTCGTCGTTTAAGGCTTCAATTTCTTCTTGTGGAATATCCAGCTTGGCTAAGCGCGACTCATAATAAATCGGAACCGTAGCACCGTCGTCGACGGCATCCTGAATATCATAAATCGAGACATATTCACCAAACACCGCACGGGTATCTTTATCAATACTGTCGATAGGCGTACCGGTAAAACCGATAAAAGAGGCATTGGGCAGTGCATCACGCAGATGCTTGGAATAACCAAAGGTGTACTTACCCGTTTTCTGGTTCAGCTTGGCTTTGTCACCGTATTGGCTACGGTGTGCCTCATCACTGATCACCACAATATTATGACGAGGGTTTAATTCTGGATGCCGCTCTTCGTCTTTCAGCAAAGCGAATTTCTGTACCGTGGTAAAAACAATACCCCCAGCCTGACGGCTATTAAGGATTTCACGCAATTCATCACGATCAGCTGCCTGAACCGGCGTCTGATTCAGCGTATCTGCCGCCATGCTGAAGGTATTAAACAGCTGTCCATCCAGATCATTACGGTCAGTTACGACGACCAAAGTGGGGTTATTCATTTCCGCTTGGGCTAGCAGCTTTCCGGCATAACACACCATCGAGATGGATTTACCCGACCCCTGGGTATGCCATACCACTCCGGCACGGCCAGAACCTGGCTCTACCCGCTTGCCGTAATCAGCACGACTCCGCAACCATGTTTTGTTCGGGTTGCTGTGCTGCAATGACTGTGGCTTTCACCGCTTCCCTCACCGCATGAAACTGATGGTACCCGGCAATCTTTTTAATTAATGAACCATCTGCATCTTCAAATAAGACAAAATGATGAATGTAATCCAGCAGCAATTCCGGCTTAAAGAAACCTTTAACTAAGGTTTCCAGCTGATATTCAAATAGCGGCTTGTCGTTTTCATTATCGACTGTCTTCCACGGTAGAAAACGCTCTTTGTTGGCGGTTAACGAACCAACAGACGCATTAATGCCATCACTGATAACCAGGGCTTCGTTAAAAGTGAACAGATCCGGAATTTCATCTTTGTAGGTTTGCAGCTGGTCGTAGGCCTTAAAAATATCGGCGTTCTGATCTGCTGGGTTTTTAAGTTCCAGCACCGCAATAGGCAAGCCATTAATAAACACCACAATATCCGGGCGGCGGTTACCTTTTGAACCAGTGATGGTGAACTGGTTCACTACCAGAAACTGGTTGTTTTCGAGCTGATCAAAGTCGATTAAACGAACATAGTCGTTAACCTCATCGCCCTGCCCGTTCTTATAGCTAACCTTAACCCCTTCCATCAGCATTTGATGGAAGGCCTTGTTATTTTTGATCAACACCGGAGTTTCTGGTTTGGCGATTTGCTGAATAACTAACTCAAGCATTGCGACTGGAATATGCGGGTTAATTACCTCTAACTGGCTTAACAGCCGGCCGTGCAGTAATACCTGATGGTAATCACTACGTTCTGGTGCCGCTGAATCAGGGGCAATATCGTAGCCGCTGATGTAGTCATAACCATTACCCTGAAACCATTCTAGGCAGAGTTGTTCGAGCTGGTCTTCGGTGATCATTTATCAGCTCCTTCTGTATTCTCTTTATCTTCTTCTGATTTTAAGCGCTCTATTGGTGAGAATAATACGAGATTCCCCTGATAGTCCGTTTGATAAGCACCATCATCTCCGAGGAAAAATATATGTTTTTCATCTGAATATATTCGAATTCCCTGTACCTCTTTACCGTCTATATTCATAAGGGAACAACCTACTCTAAACTTGTCATTGATCTCAGATTCAGACGGTTCCCGCGGCTTACACTCATTATCTACAACGACATCCTTACCCGCACTAACGCCTGACAAGTATCCGGTTAATGATAGAAACCAGAGGAACGAACTCAATATAAACAATGAAATCAGAGCAACAACTTCAAGCATGGCAGTAGAAAATAGCAGCAATATCATTGCAAGCCAAAGCCGCGAGAAACCTTTTAGAGATTCCGTAGACTCGACTAAAATTTTAGACATATAGTAGTAAATATCTCTCTTCTCAGACTGTTCAATTCCAGCTTTATTCCTTTTAGCAAGAGATATAATCCACCAGGAAACTACCGCCAATACAGTTCCTGAAAACAGAGCAAAGACCAGTAGTTTCAAGGAGAGGTCTAGTATTTTTCCAGTCTCTATCAATGGCAGACCGTTGTTGACAACTTCCGACCAGCCCATCAGAAAGTAGTAAACCAGATCATAGGTTTTGGGGTTTATATAAGCACCACGAAAGCCTGCCGTCTCAAGCACCTGCAATAAATGTGTGTAACCGAAGAATGGAACCCAAGCTAGAAAAGATGCAAGTAAGATCCCCCATAGCCATCGCCATCCAGATAAGAAGGGCTTACTTCCATTATTATCTGTAGCATTAAAAGGAGTATCGTTTTTAGACTCCCCCAAATCTTCATGCAGATCTAGTTTCTCATTATCCGTTTTCATATAACCCAACTATTCCATTTCAGCCTATAGAAACCATATTAAAGATTTTCCAAAATCAAATTTCTCTTATCGAATCAATAATATGACGCAACTGAGAAGCACAAGCCGATCGCTCTAGACTGAATGCTCTCTCCAGAAGAAACGCCAGTAAATAAACATCAAATATTAATAAAACATAAAATACGGCAGAAGGTATTTCTTTAACCCCGGGATATGCAAACAAGGTATTAAATGACAGCAAAAGAAATGCACCAAAGGAAATAAGAAAACTGACTCTTGATGCATTCTCATCAATATAGCTTGCTAATGAATGTCGATATACTTCCAGATCTTCTTTGTTGATTTTCTCTTGTTTACAAAAACATTGTAAGCTCCGAGTCTCAACGCCGTGAAATTGAAGCTCTGCAACAACTAACCTTTTAGCTGCCTTATCACTTTTGAAAATTCTGTGAATCCAGGTCTTCGTCCAATGATCGCTATAAAGGTGCCTTCTACGCTTGCAGAAGTCGACAAAATAGTCTGCCAGTAAATATTGCTTTTTAACTTTCATTAATTGGTTCCAAGGCGATTTCACCAGAGAGAAGCTTAGGCAATAAAGAATCTCTAGCTTCTTCCAAAGCCTTGCTTTCAAAAAGATTATTTTTAATGGAATTTAAATTACTCTTAACAACTTCTTCAAATTTCACCAAAACGTCCCCTTTAGCTTGAACAAGGATTACGGTGTCAAATGTTTCCCGAGTAATCGTGTCAAACACAGCGCCATGAGTATTCTGTTTAAGAGTAGAAACAGCTTCCTTTACATTAAAATAGTTCAAATATGGTCCAATTCCGTCAACACCTTGAACACCATAACAAGATTGGTTCATTGCAGTCGGCACACCAACCAAAGCCAAACGACCGACTGTACCGCGAGCTGATATAATCGTTGTTCCTTCGGGAAGAAGCTTTGTAGAACTTTTATTCAATCCCAACTCTGTAATTTTAAGCTCAGTATCAATAACAAACACATCTCCATCATCTGGTGCATCTTTTACTGAAAACCAAGGTATCTCGCCCCCCCAATAGGTAGCTTCTGATTTCTTAGGGGTTCCACCACCGATCAGGTTGACCATCTGAGATAAAGGCTTAGCTTCCCACCCCTCCGGAATTTCACCCAACTCAGAATCCACCAGCGCATCAGGAAACAACGCAGCCGTTGCTTTTAATTGTTCTTGTTGCTCAGCACTAAGCTGATCAAGTTCTTCAATTGGCTTGCCACTGATCGCGGCCATTGCTGCACGCTCGGGATCTTGCCCTGCTTCTTTGGCGGCGATTTTTGCGCGGGTGGGTTCGAAATCGACAAACCAGCTTTTAAAGATGACTTGAGCGATATTTTCTAGGGTTTGGTTAGTTTGGCGGTTGAGTTCGATTTTATCTTCAAGAGCAGCCAAGTTTCGAGCAATCCTAACTTGCTCATCTTTACATTCCGTAGTTTTAACTTCATACGGATAGACAGCGTTTCTATTTAAAGACTTTTGTGCACTGCCTGAATTAAACTGATCAAAATTAATTGTTTGAAGAAGGTAATAGATATAACGCTCATCGTTACCTTTAAAGTCGGTTACGTATAAACAAGTATTCAATGGCCAAAAATCAACAGGAGAAAAGCTAACTTCCCCCATTGAATTACCACTCCGCCCAATAACAACTCCTGGGCCCCTGGTTTTAACTTCATCATGATATCCGGTAATTCCGGATGACCCCATTATTGGAACAGAACCTGCTTTTCTGTCTTGTGAAGGAAGGTCATGCCCCCTTTGAAGTGTTATAAGTTCACCCAGCGGTTTTGTGACCCAATTAGACATCGAAACCCAACCCCACCAAGTTCTTTTTTATCTCCGCCTCTAGTTCATCAGATCTTTCAAACTGTGCTTTTAACTGCCCGCTTAATCGCGCCATTTTTTCCGCAAATGGTTCTCCATCATCCTCTTCTGCAGCAGCACCAACGTAACGCCCCGGCGTTAACACATAATCGTGTTTTTTGAGTTCTTCCAATTTGGCCGATTTAACAAAACCAGCAACGTCTTCGTAGGCTGAACCGGTCTGCCAGTTATGGAACGTCTCGGTGACCTGATTTAAATCGTCCTGAGTAAAATCCCGTAATACACGGTCTTTCATAAACCCAAGGTTACGCGCATCAATAAATAACACTTCACCTTTACGATCACGCAGTTTACGCCCCGCCGCAGACGTACGAGCACCTTTGTTTTTGGTTAAAAACCAAATACAGGCCGGAATCTGGGTATTGGTAAATAATTGCCCCGGCAAGGCCACCATACACTCCACCAGATCTTCATCGATCAGACGCTGGCGAATTGCGCCTTCGTTATTGGTATTAGAACTCATCGAGCCATTGGCCAATAACAAACCCAACGAACCATTGGGCGCGGTGTGATACAACATATGCTGTAACCAGGCAAAGTTGGCATTGCCCGATGGCGGTGTGCCGTAAGCCCAGCGCGGGTCATCGGCGGCTACGCCAGCATCCCACTCTTTCATATTGAATGGCGGATTCGCCATAACAAAGTCGGCACGCAAATCCGGGTGCTGGTTATGGGTGTAGGTACTGGCGGGCTCTTTACCGAAGTTAAAATCGATACCACGAATCGCCATATTCATCGCCGCGAGCTGCCAGGTGGTGTGGTTATACTCCTGACCGTAAATCGAGATATTTTTTCTCTGCTCTTCTTTATTGAAGTGCTTCATATCGGCGACTTGTTCAATAAAGGCTTCTGTCTGCACAAAGAAACCACCGGAGCCCATCGCCGGGTCGTATACCCGGCCTTTAAATGGCTCCAGCATTTGCACAATCAAACTCACAATGGATTTAGGCGTGTAGAACTGGCCGCCCTTTTTACCTTCCGCAAGGGCAAACTGACCGAGCATGTATTCGTACACATGACCGAGAATATCTTTGCTGTTTAGGGTGGCGTGGTTGAACGGGATGGTAGCAATTAAGTCGATTAATTCCGCCAGCTTGGCCTGATCAATCTGCAATTGGGTGTAGCGTTTATTTAATACACCTTTGAGTTTGCTGTTATCCGCTTCAATCGCTTCCAGCGCATGATCAATTAAGTGACCAACCGAACTGATTTTCAGTTGTTGCTCATTGCCGTCTTTATCACTAACCGCAATGGTGGCACCACCAATCACGGTTTTATTATTGTCTTGCAGAAATTGCCAACGGGCCTGGGCGGGCACCCAGAAGGTATTGGTTTCTAAATAATAATCACGTTGTTCCAGCTCGTAGTTAATATCCAGCTGGTAAGCTTCAGATTCAGCGCCACCCTCTTCACCCGGTAAAACGTCCTCTGGATCCATAAAATATTCATGATCCGGATTACGAAACTGGGTTTCCAGCTCCTGACGACGAATATCGAACGCATCCGATACGTATTTCAGGAAGATAATGCCCAATACGGCGTGTTTGTATTGTGCTGCATCCAGCGTGGAGCGCAGCTTATCGGCGGCGGTCCACAGCTTCTTCTCAAGGTCATTGAGGAATTGTTGTTCTTCAGAGCTGGTCATTGATTAACTTCTGTACAGAAAGGAGTGACAAATGCCGCAGATTTTACGCCATCTAAGACAAATTTACCGGGTTTCGGTTGTGGTAGTGGTCTCTGAACCAGAACTGGCTGAGCAGGCATCACGCTTCCTTACGAGTTTGAGGAAGTTGATTATACGAATTAGTGATTATTTTGATAGTTATTTCCCTGATGGATTCACGGGGTCAGCCCCGCCCCCCAGCAACGATATCCAACCGAACTTTACAATCATCCTATTGCAACCCAACTCCACTAGCACTTAAATAGACTGATCAGTCGGTTTAGAGCAATTTTACAAGTAGAACCCATGAGCAAAACCAGTAAGCGCGATCAGATTTTAACCAGTGCCTTGGCACTGTTTAACGATCAGGGGTTTGATAAAACCCCGACCTCTGCGATTTCAAAACACGCGGGAGTGGCAACGGGTACCTTGTTTCATCACTTTAAAACCAAAGAAGATCTGATTAATGCCCTGTATCTTGAGATCAAACTGGAGATTCGTGACGCGACCCAGCCAGACTCGATGAATCTGGCTAAGGCAGGCGTCAGCCACGCCAGCGTCCGGGCAGCGTTACATCAAACCTGGCTCAGCCTGATGAACTGGATGCTGCAGCACCCGGAGAAGTTTCGGTTTATGGCGCAGTTTGGTGAGTCGGCTTACATCAGCAGCAGTACCCGGGAAACGGTCAGCCAGTTGTTTCAGGCGGCCGACAGTTTATTTAATGCGGCTATTCAAGCAGGTGTGTTTCGAGCGCTACCCAGCGCGATGCTCACCAGCCTGATGGGGTCACATCTGATGTCCAGCGTTAATCTGCTGCTGCAACAACCTGAACTCTGGCAACAGGCTGGCACACAGGATGAACTCTTTAATTCATGCTGGGGGCTGCTAGCACTTTAACGACACTAGCCTGCTTTACTACAGGCTTTTTAATTCAACCCAAACTGACTGAGTAGTCGGTTTAATAAATAAAGTGAAAGGTGAAGTATGACGCTCAAAAACACCATTCTGATCGCAACAGGCGGAATCATCATGTTAGGTGCTCTTTTCGCTGGCTGTGCCAGCTACCCACATTCATCGGAGCAAGCGGTGGATCGTATTCAGCAATCGGCTCAGTTTCGTGATGGCCAGTTTCATAACGAAAAAGAAGTGAACGTGATGAAGCTGAGCAACATCTGGGGCGCGTTAAAAGAAGCGATGTTTAATAAGCATCCTCTGGCCGTCCCTGAACAAGAGATCCCTCTGGAACCATTACAAGCTGAGGATTTAGCGCATCAGGCTGATGACACGTTTCGCTTTGCTAAGCTGGGTCATTCATCGCTGCTGATTGAAATCAGCGGTCAATTGGTTTTAACCGACCCGGTATTTTCTAAGCGCGCCTCGCCGGTGCAGTGGGCAGGCCCTGAGCGTTTTCATCCACTGCCATTTAATATGGACGATTTACCCCATATTGATGCCGTGATTATTTCGCACAATCATTACGATCATCTGGATTATCACAGCATTCAGCAATTAAAAGATAAAACTCGACATTTTGTCGTGCCACTCGGTATTGGCGATACCTTACGCGGTTGGGGCGTTGCGGAAGAAAATATTACCGAACTGGATTGGTGGGAAAGTAAAACCATTGGTTCATTGGAATTAGTGTCTACCCCGGCCCAACATTTTTCTGGCCGTGGCATTAGCGATTCAGCCAAAACGCTGTGGAGTTCTTGGGTGATTCGTAATGAACACAACTCGGTCTTTTTCAGTGGCGACACGGGTTATTTTGATGGTTTTAAAGCCATTGGTGAAAAATACGGGCCGTTCGATTATGCCTTTATGGAATGTGGTGCGTACAACGAAAAATGGGCCGATATTCACATGCCACCTGCCGATACGTTACAAGCGTTTTTGGATGTAAAAGGGAACACGTTAATTCCGGTTCATAACGGTACTTTTGATCTGGCAACACACGCCTGGTATGACCCGTTAAAAGAAATCAGTTTGTTAGCTGAAAAACATAACGTGAATATTCTGACTCCGAAATTTGGCCAGGTGGTACGGCATGATAACGAAACCGGTGAATCGGTTTCGAGTCAGGAACTCAGCCAGCAATGGTGGCAATCGATGATTGAAACCGCTTGGAAAGATCCGGAAATTAAAGCCCGGGATGAAGCGTATTACCGCAAGTATTTGTGATCATAAATGCCGGCCAATATTGTTATTAACCGGCATTTTTTAATACTACTCCGCAATCATCACCCATTCTTTGGTTAACTCATCAATCATCAACACCACATCTGCATTATCGCAGCTGGTATAAATCAGCTGCTTTTGGGTATCAACAGCGATGCCCTGAATGCGTTCGGCCCAGGAGTTGGTCGAGGTAATTTCATCCTGAATTAATGCTTCACGAGCACCCGTTGCCAGATTCACTTTGACCAAAGCCGATATCGAGTTATCACCAACGTAGGCGTATTTGCCATCAGAAGAAAGAGCAATCGATTCCGGGTCGCTGAAGCGTAGAGCATTGCCATCGCCCGGGGTTGTAGCATCGGTAATAACCGTTATTTTATTGGTTGTTAAATCCAGCTGATAGACACCGGCATTACCACTGTCATCGGTGATATAAATCGTCTTTTTATCTGCTGAAATCGCTACATTTTCCGCTTCAAAACTGCTGCCGAGATTCACCAGTTCAGTCAGGTCGACATAGATCAAAGTACGCATACCAGTGGTGATATCAGTGCGATAAAACTGTGACGGAGAGCTGGTATCGTCGACCACGATACTGCTGTTGTTATCCAGTCTTAGCCAACCCCAGGGGCGGTCTAATTCACTACCGGTATCTAATGTACTGTCGGTGATAACGGTTGGGTTGCCATCAGTAACCGAAAATGCCGTTGCATAACCAATACGATCACTGTTACTTGGGGTGCGGTAGCCCGTGACAACGACAGCCGACAATGCCGAATCGAATGCCATGGATTCGATATAATTACCGCCCGCTCCGGCACCAATATCTTTGGCTAACGAGGTTCTTTCTCCAGTTGCCAGATTCAGGCGCAGAATATTTTCATCATCGTCTTCCAGATACAAATGCTGATTAACCGGATCCAGCGCATTACGGCTTAAATCGTCAAAGGTGCTGGTCAGGCCTGTAACGCTGGTCGCCAGGTTTTCCGCCAGTTCTGAGTAACGTTTTTCGGCGACATTAATCGCAAACACCGATCGCTGCTGCTCTGCCACAGTGAACAAGGTATCGCTAGTGGCTGAATACGCTAAATAACCAAAATTGCTGCGTAGTTGAGTAATACCCGTTTGAGTGCCGTTTTCGATCAATACCGTGGCATCACCGCTATTAAGATCAACACTGTAAATTGCGTCGCCATCATCAAACGCTAATTCGTACAGATAAGCGGTATCGCTGTCTTTCAAAACAATATGGCCCAGTTGATTCCATTCATCTTTTGCCGCTGAAATAACCGTACGTGCACCCACTGTGCCATTGATATCCAGATTCACTGCCAGGATTTGTTCGTCATTATCCATTCCACTACCTTTATCACTGACGATCAGACGTTGATTATCACTGTCCAATGCCAGCGCCAGGCCATGCTCAATAGTGAAGGAGTTATTGCCCGGTAATGAAATGACTGTTACAGAAAACGGGTTATCGGCATTAGGCACAGTATTCGAGGAGATCAGAGTTTGCGCACCCAGGTTATTACTGCTCAGGTCGACGGTATAAATATTCGTACCACTCGACAGAATCAAACGCTGGTTCGCAACATCGTGCACCATGCTTTCGGCATTACGGAAATTATCCTGCCCTGCAACATCCGGGTTGGAGATCACCGTACGCATGCCAGTTGTCAGATTAACGGCCAATACTGCGCCAAAACTGCCGTTACTGATGCCATTCACGTTTCTGGATACCAGATAGATCTGGCTTTCATCCTGACTCAGGGTAATGGCACTGACATTGCCAAAATAAAAATCCTGATTCGGAAATTCCGTACTGGATACAACTGAACGCGCGCCGCTGGCCGTATCAATCTTTAACAGCTGACGACGATCCGAATCAAAAACATATAAGGTTCTGCCATCACGACTTACTGCAACCTGCTGTGGGTCATACAATAGTTCGTTGGACTCAATTTGCCCCAACGTCAGTTGCTGTGTTTGCTCGCCTTCGGCGACCGTTGCCTGCAAAGTATTTAAACCCGGAGTCAGTGGTACTTTTACCTGCCAATTTGCAAAATCATCGCTGCTGGTTGCGGCAATACCGTTAACCGTTAAAGCGGTAACCTGATCACAGTTACTCTGCCCACGCAGGGTAATCTCATCCGATAAGGTAGCGCTGTAAGCGGCGGGGAAAATTAACTGCGATTGTTGTCCACACAATACAACCGAGTCTGGAGTCGTTGTATCGGGAGTCGTTGTATCGGGAGTCGTTGTATCGGGAGTCGTTGTATCCGGTGTCGTCGTATCAGAATCTGACGAGCCACCGCCTCCGCCGCCTCCACAGCCCGTTAAAGCGATACTAACGGCTATGGCCATCACATACATACGATTCATGCGATTTTCCTCTTAGAACTGGTCGCGTTTTATTCTTATTTCATCATTAAAACAGTTTCGCCAAATGACACAAGTAATTCCCGATGGATTGTAAAACCTGGTATGAACTAGGGCCTGTTAACAGGCCCTAAGACCCTACTCAGAAAGAAAACGACAAGCGCAAACTCAATTGCGATACACTCAGGCCATCACTGAAGGAGCTCCCTATGAAATGTTTATCACCGCTAGCCACAGCCCTGCGCTTGCTGGCTGCACTTTCGCTGCTGATTTTGTCTGGCTGTGCCAGCTTGCAACAACTGTCGGAAGCACAACGGCCAAATGCCAGTGTGGTTAAGGTATCAGTGGCGGATTTATCACTGAAAACCATCACCCTTAACGCTCAGGTAAACATCGAAAACCCGAATCCTTTTGAATTAAAAACCGCGGGCCTGGAGTTAGATGCCGCCATTGCCGGGCATTCTCTGGCACGCATCAGCCAGCCAGACTCACAACTCACTCTGCCTGCTTCTGGTAATAAAACCATTGATTTACCCATCACCATTAAATTCAGCGAATTGTTTGCCGCCGCTAACAGCGTAAAAGGAAAAAACCAGGTGCCGTATGGCTTATCAGGAGAGATTCTGGTGGCGGTACCGGTATTGGGTACCATCAGCATGCCGCTGGAATATCAGGATGTATTACCGATCCCGCAATTACCGGATGTTCGTATTGATGATGTGAAATTGCTGAAAGCCGGTTTTACCGAGATTAAATTACAGCTGGATATGACCATTAAAAACCTCAATGACTTTGCCATCGATTTGCAACAACTCAACTTTAATCTGGCGGCACAAGGTCAACCATTGGGCGGTGGTGAATTAAAATCGGTATCACTGGAAAGTGGTAAAAGTCAGTCGGTATCGTTACCGCTGTCGCTGAGTTTATCGGAGTTTGGCAGTGCGCTGTTACGCCTGATTAATAGCGATAAACCGATGGATTTCTCACTCAGCGGAGATGCCGAATTACTACCAGCACTGGAAGCCTGGCAGGCAGAAAACATGTCATTTAATGTGGAAAAACAGCTGAGTCTGTAGCTCGCAAAACATCACAAGGAATTTTTATGAGTAACCCGGCTTTTCATATCCCTGCTGTCTTTCAGACCATGCGCCCGCCCTTTTTGGTTCTGACACCAATTGTCGTGTTGTTGGGCGCCAGCAGCAGCGCAACACATACCGATGGCTGGGTGTTTGATTTATCACTGATTGTGATCGCCGCGTTATTAGCCCACATCAGTGTCAACATGCTCAATGAATATCAGGATTATCACAGTGGTATCGACCTCAACACCCAACGAACGCCTTTCAGTGGTGGCAGTGGCGCATTACCTGAGCATCCGCAATCCGCAACAGCCGTGCTTTGGGGTGGCGTTGCCAGCCTCAGTTTGATGGGGTTAATCGGGCTGTATTTTATTCAGCAGGCCGGTTGGCTGGTGTTAGCGTATGGCGTAATAGGCTCATTGATTATTGTGCTGTACACCCGGGTGATTAACCGCTCTCCGGTTTTATGCCTGATTGCTCCCGGTGCCGGGTTTGGCTTATTGATGGTGTCGGGCACACAACTGGTATTGCAACAACAAATTACCGAGCCTGGCATTTACAGCGCTCTGATTGTCTTTTTTCTGGTGAATAATCTGCTGCTGTTGAATCAGTTTCCGGATATTGAAGCCGATAAAAACGCTGGGCGTTTTCACGCCTTGATTGCCTGGGGGCCTAAAAAGGCTGCGCAGTGGTATGGCATGTTTCTGATGGCGGCGGCCATCACTCTGATCATTGCCATTATTCAGGGGGCTTTTCCACTCTGGTCTGCGGTTGCATTAGTGCCAATGATTCCCGGCGTGCTTGCCTGGCGGGGTGCCTGTTCATTAGGCGAGAATATCGCTCAGGAGCCTAAACTCCTGGCGATGAACGTTGTCATGAACCTCGCAACTCCTGCCTTTCTGGCAGGAACCCTGGCTTTGCAATAACAAGCCATCAGATACGATTAAAACGTCCAGGCGATGAAACGACTGATTTTCTGACCCTGGGCCATTTTCACCACTTCGGTCTTTTTAGCGCCCTGGCGTTTGAGGTATTCCAGCAGCATTGGCACATGCTCCTGCTTCGAGACTAAGCTGGTGAACCAGTCCACCTGGGTTGCAAACTCTTTGCTTTCCCGCGCCATACGCTTCAGGAATGCCAGTTCACCACCTTCACACCACAACTCATTATTTTGACCGCCGAAATTGCGCTGTTTATCTAAGGCTCTATGATCTGGTGCGCTTTTGGCTTTTGCCCAAGGATCGTTACTCGACACCGTATCCGTGTTAACACCGGAATCAAGCGGCGCGACCGGTTCAGTGCCTGGAGTCGTACGTGTCTGTTGATGGCGTGCCAGATTGCGTGTTTTGCGTCGGTTTTCTGCTTGAGCATCGGCCGCCGATTCATAAAAAGGAGGATTACACACCGATAACTGGTAATGCTCACCTGGTTGAATCATCTGGCGGAAAATCGACTGCTTGTCGCTTTGCAGGCGTAGCTGAATCTGTGTCGCCAGAGCCGGGTTATGCTGCAGAATCTCAGCAGCGTTATCCAACGCGGCCTGGTCAATATCACATGCCAACATTTGCCACTGATACACACTGGCACCCAACAAGGAATAAATCAGATTCGCGCCGGTACCAATGTCCAACACCCGGGTTTGCCCGTTACGAGGCGATAACTGATATTTCGCCACTAAATCCGCTGCGTAGTGAATGTAGTCTGCTCGCCCGGGAATCGGTGGGCATAAATAACCCACCGGAATCTGCCACCCCTGAATGCCATAGTGGTGCAGCAATAATGCCTGGTTCAGACATAACACCGCTGCCTGGTCAGCAAAGTCGATGGTTTGTTCGCCTCTGGGATTGAGTATCAGGTAATCGGATAGCGCTGGCAGTGCTTCCACCAGCGCCGCCATATCATAGCGCCCCTGGTGCTGGTTACGGTGATGCAGACCTTGTGATACCGAAGGTTTGCGCGCGTCCGTGTTGTACTTGTCTGTGTTGCGCTTGTCTGCTCTGCCCTTCGTCGCTCCAGACGTTTTAGCCGATGAACTGCGTACCTGAATTCTGGGTTTACGTGGTTGTGCTTCACCGCTACGGCCCAGACGTTTGTTGGCTAGCGGGCGTGAGGCTTCCTGTTCTCCCGCTTGATTGTTAGCGGATTCGTCCGGTGTTTTATCGGGAAAATGCTTGGAAGACGTCACGGTGGTATACCCCAGAAAATTTGCCCGGATCATACCACAGCCAGCATTCACTGAACGTATGTGTTTTTTCCTCCCGCTTTCGTGATTCTGCGCCTATGAAGTGACCGAATGCTGGGGTAGAATGCGCGCCTTTTTTGACTATGAACTCAGGAATTCATCATGGAATTACTTGCTGACCAGGGGTCTGTATTTATTATCCTGGCCTGCATCTTCGGTGCATTTATGGCCTGGGGTATTGGCGCCAACGACGTTGCCAATGCCATGGGAACCTCGGTTGGTTCAAAAGCCATTACCATCAAACAAGCGGTACTGATCGCCATTATCTTTGAGTTCGCCGGTGCTTTTTTTGCCGGAGGTGAAGTTACCGCCACCATCCGCAAAGGCATTATTGACCCGTCTTATATTGCTTCGACACCGGAATTGCTGGTGTTTGGCATGCTGGCGTCGCTATTAGCCGCTGGCACCTGGCTGCTGATTGCCTCTTACCGCGGCTGGCCGGTATCCACGACGCACTCAATCGTCGGAGCCATTGTGGGCTTTGCTGCTGTGGGGATTTCGATGGATGCCGTCAACTGGGGCAAAGTCGGCAGTATTGCTGCCAGTTGGTTAGTCTCTCCCGCTGTTGCCGGCAGTATTTCATTTGTATTGTATAAAACGGTTCAGCACTGGATTCACGATACTCAGGACCCGTTCACCCAATCGAAGCGCTTAGTGCCGTTGTATATCCTGCTGGTTGGTTTTGTGATTTCGATGGTAACGCTGACCAAAGGCCTGAAGCATTTGGGCCTGAATATCTCTTATCAGGACGCGTTGTGGATGGCGGCGATTGCCGGTTTGATCATCATGGCGATTGGTAGTTTCTTTGTGCAGCGCGTTCATGCCGACCCGGAAGTCTCCGAAGATGTGCATTTAGCCAACGTTGAAAAAGTGTTTTCAATCCTGATGATCTTCACCGCTTGTGCCATGGCCTTTGCCCACGGCTCTAACGATGTCGCCAATGCCATTGGCCCGGTTGCAGCAATTGTCAGCGTGGTGGAGCACGGTGGCGAAATTGCCGCTAAATCGGCATTACCATTATGGATTCTGCTGGTCGGTGCTGTGGGTATTGTGGTTGGCCTGATGACCTTTGGTCATCGTGTTATTGCAACCGTAGGCAGTGGTATCACAGAACTGACACCAAGCCGTGGTTTTGCCGCGACTCTGGCCGCCGCAACAACCGTTGTGGTGGCGTCTGGTACAGGCCTGCCAATCTCAACCACACATGTTTTAGTGGGCGCAATTCTGGGTGTAGGTTTAGCCATGGGCAGTGACTCACTTAACCTGAAAAAAATCGGTTCTATTTTTGTTTCCTGGATTGTGACTTTACCGGCCGGTGCGGCATTAGCAGTGTTGTTCTTTTATCTGTTTAAAGCCATTTGGTTATAAAACAACACAACTTACTCAAACAGCCACCAGGCAAACAAAAAATTGTTTAATAGTCTAACTCCCACGCAGAGCGTGGGAGTTAGACAGACAGCAGTAATAAAAAACAAAGCCCGCTTAGAAAGCGGGCTGTGTTTTTTATCGGTGTTGTTTTATCGGTGCTGCGTTGTAGAATTTCTAAACGAAGCTAGGGCCAAACCCCATCCCCCACATCACCACCGTGATTGCCATACAGCCAACCAGTGCACACAAGCCAACGGTTAATACCGAGCTGGCAAAAATAAAACCACGCTCTTCAGGAATATCCATAAAAATAGGAATGCCGGAATACAGCAAATAAACGCTGTAACACACCGCGGCTAACACCACAAAAAAGTCGAGCCAGAGAATCGGCAACAAGCCAATAAAACCAGCCAGAAACATCGGCGTTGAAGTGTAAATAGTGAAGATCACACAACGTTCAAAACTGGCGGTGACACCAAAGGTGCGTTCCATCCAGAACATGCAATAAGCAACAAATGCAATACCCACTAATAGTGCAAAATAAAACGCAATGGCAATGGGCACAGCACTTTCCATACTGAGTTTCACCACATCACCACCGGCAACACTCCAGCCCATTTGTGTTGTACCAATCAACAAAGAAGCCGGGGGGATAACCGCTAATAATAAAGCGTAACGAATAAAGACCTGAAGCAGGCTGGGAGCACCCTCTTTGCGAATGGCTGCCCATTCTTCCCGAGGATGATATAAAAGGCCGAACATATGATTAGGGAACATAAGCAGTTACCTCTGCTCAGTGGGCTTAAAATTTAAGCTATACAGGCGCGTGTTGTTGTACAAGCCTTTGGGAAAAGGTGGTCTAAAAATTCCGTTCAACAACGCTGGATGATCTAAAAAATGATGGAACTTTTTTTGAAATAATTATTAAGTATTAAAAATAAACCCATTAAAAAATCAGGTTTTAAAGTTCACCAATACCGATTTTAAATTACTTAATGTTTGTGTGGATACCACCTGGATCGATGTATTTTTTAAGGCGGCCAGGATCGCGCCATACAAAGGAATAGCAACCGGCGAACTCACACCCTGACGAAAAAACGCCGGGCGCATATCCGGGGCATCGGTTTCCAGCACCCAAGCCGAAAGTGGTAAGGAAGCAATGGTTTTACGCAATTTATTCGCCCGGGGAAATGTCATGGCACCACCGATGCCCAGTTTAAAGCCCAGATCGAGCCAGGCTTTGGCTTGTTGTTCGCTACCAGAAAACGCATGAACAATACCACCGAATGAAAACCTCCGGCGGCGCAGCCAACTGGCGGCCTGATCATGGCAGCCACGGATATGCAGAATCACAGGCAGTTGATAACGCTCCGCCAGCGCTACCTGAGCCTCGAACCATTGCCACTGCTGTGCACGGGCAGCATCCGGGTCATCGGCTTGCTTAGCCAACACCCAATCCAGACCAATCTCCCCCAACGCAATAGCCTCAGACGCAGATAACAACCCCTCAAGAGCGATAAGATCATCAGTGTGATGTTGTGCAAGAAAGTACGGATGTAATCCCAGTGCAAACTGCCAGGGCGTATCGGTACAGAACTGAGTGACCTGCTGGTTTTGCTCAATCGTGGTGCCGGGAACAATCAGTGACTGTACACCCAGTGTTTGTGCCAGCTGCCAGTGTTCGTCACGCTGCGCCTGCCACTGCGGAAAATCAAAGTGGCAGTGGCTATCGACCCACACCAGCTTTTCCGGTTGGACATTGTGATCGTTGTGTGACAATAAATTCATACTGGCAGTGGTAATCCTTCAGTAATTTGGTATTAAATAATGCCATTGCTATCAGTACAGGCACAGTCATGGAACTCGACACTCAGGAACTCAGGGAGCAGATCATCCGCCCCACGCTGCAATACCTTGGTAAAGATTCAGACGCCGCTGAAAACCTGCTGATTGCCCTGGCCCAGTTAAATCAACATTCACTGTGTCGCCAAAATAAAGCCTATGGCATTTATCAGATCGATGCCGCCTTACATCAGCGTATCTGGAATAAATACCTGGCGTTTGAGCCCGACCTGGCCAGCAAAATACGTGGCCTGGCATCACAACGTGAGTTTTTGAATAACCCGCATACTGAACTTACCACCAATTTGGCTTATGCCACCGCCATTGCCTGGGCAATTCATCTGGCATTTCCTCAATCAAAACATCCATGCCAGCAAACACCCACAGATGCAGCAGGAAAAGAGCAGCAGGCGACCGGTAGCTAAACGTCAGCCATAGCTGACATGGCAACCACCCAAACCACAATAACCGTTCGGATTTTTCGCCAGATACTGCTGATGATAGGTTTCTGCCAGATAATAGGGGCCAGCAGGCAGAATTTCCGTAGTAATCTCGTCAAAACCGGCGGCCAGCAAACGACGTTGATAGCGCGAACGTGATGCTTCAGCCAGTTCACGATCCTGTTCATCGGACAGATAAATACCCGAGCGATATTGGGTGCCAACATCATTGCCCTGGCGCATGCCCTGAGTCGGATCGTGACTTTCCCAAAAGACTTTTAACAGCGCATCCAGCGAGGTTTGTTGCGGATCGTACCAGATGCGTACCAGCTCATTATGGCCGGTATTGCCACTGCACACTTCCTGATACGTAGGATTCGGCGTATGCCCCGCGCCATAACCAACCGACGTGACGACGACACCCGACTGCTGCCAGAAGCGCCGCTCTGCTCCCCAGAAACAACCCATTCCAATAATCAGCTGCTTCAGGTGCGCCGGACATTCACCATCAAAGCGCTCACCATTGATAAAACTCTCCGGCTCAACGGCTAAGGGTTCATCACGACCGGGCAATGCATCCGCTGCATCAGGGATGGACATTAATTTTGGACGCCACATAATGCAGACCTCTTGCTTTTGTTTGTCGATATACCGGGTTATGACCACAGAAAACGCACAATATTCACTGAATTTTCATGGCTGCGGCAGCGGTGGCCAGATTTCGCTGGGCACCTCAGCCTCAACACTGGAAAAAAACGGACAGCCACAACTACTGATAGATTGTGGCCCGGGTACCGTTCACGCTTACCAACAACGTTACGGCCAATTACCCCACGCTATTTTTATCAGCCACTGCCATCTGGATCATATTGCCGATCTGGAAATTTTAACGGTCAGAGCCCGGCTGCAACAAGAGTCTCTCGCCGAAGGGCAAGTACAAGCACCGATTCGTTTATTTGTGCCTCTGAATCTAATCACTACTTTGCACCAGCGGCTGGCGACGTATCCGGAATTCGGCACCATGGCCGAAGGTCGCCATGATTTCTGGCAGTCGTTTCAGTTATTGCCGGTTAGCCATGAGTTTTTTCATGCGGGGTTACACTTTCAGGTGTATGCCACCCGCCATCATGCTCCCAATACCAGCTTTGCTTTACACCTGCCAGGACGGATGTTTTACAGCGGTGATACCCGCCCGATTCCTGAGATATTGCATCACAAACTCACCGGTCAGGAAGTGATTTTTCATGACTGTGGCACTCAGCCCAATCCCTCTCATACCGGGCTAAGCGACTTACAAGAATATCAGCCGGAAATTCGCGATAATCTGGTGCTCTACCATTACGCCGATGAACAAGCCGGAGCCCTGCTGCAACAAGCGGGTTATGATATTGCCACCCTTAACAACCCGATTCCGTTACGCTGATTTATGACCTCTTCCCTCTTACACACTCGCAACGACCAAGCTGCGGATCAGGACGCGTTAAATCAGCTGATCCGAAATATGCTCGATGATGCCACCGTTACTACACAAACATTGCCTCAATGTGATGCGATCAAACTCTGGCTGGTCGAGCCACAGGCCATGCGCCGCCCCTTTACTCAGGAAGAAATTCTGTCGATTCAGAGCTACCCGGCTTATTGGGCATTCTGCTGGGCCAGTGGCCAGGTATTAGCACGCGAAATTCTCAAAAATCCCCACTGGGTAAAAGATAAAAAAGTAATGGATTTTGGTGCTGGTTCGGGCGTGGTTGCCATTGCCTGCGTGATGGCCGGTGCCAAAGACGTAATTGCCTGTGATATCGACCCGGAAGCGTTAATATCTTGTGAGGCAAATGCCCGCTTAAATAACGTGACTTATCGCTGCCATGGCGACCTGTTTGAGTTTGACGAAGAACTGGATGTATTAATCGCCGCCGACGTGCTGTACGACAAAGCGAATTTACCGCTGCTTAATGTATTCCGGGAAAAAGCCAATGAGGTCTTAGTAGCCGACTCGCGTGTGAAAAACTTTGACTTCCCGCCGTATAAAAAAATTGGCCGCGAAGAATCGTTTACCGTGCCGGATCTGGACGAGCTGGATGAATTTCGCTGGGTGAATTTATACCAGGCCTGAGACAGGCAAGTATTCGCTAGCAATAAAAATCCGAGGATAAAATCGAAGTAATAAAAAACCCGCCGAAGCGGGTTTTTCAGGATTAAGACGCTGGTAAAGCGACGTCCTCTAGGGTACGATTCCCCGCCCCTGGCAATACTTCCATTTTCTTGGCAACACTTGCCTGATAATCCGTCGATTGAATGGTTGAAACAAAACGCCATTCGCAGGTCGCTTTTTCTTTCGTAAATTCAACCAGCGTATAACCCCGATTAACGGCGTTCATATACTTAAGATCATCGACCAACGTCGTCACGGCCAATTCAAACAAGCCCTGCTCCTGTTCACTTCCAAAACTGATGTAGGAATCGAAACCAGGAGAAGTGACTGACGAAGTCGCAAATTCAACACCAACAGGGCCATCAGCTCGTTCGATAACACCGTTAGCATCGCTGGTATACAGTTCATTAGCCCAGGCATTGTGAGTATCACCCGCCAAAACAACCAAGTTAGCATCTGCCATTTTTGCTTGATTCAGAATTGTTTCACGTGCTGCAGAGTAACCATCCCAAGCATCGAGGTTGTAGGGTAATAAATCCGTTAAGCGCGCATTCGATGGGTCACTGCCTTTCAGAAGAAACAGCTCAGTCAAAGAAGTCCGAATCTGATTTTGCAACTGCGTTGCAAGGCCAGTATCTGGTGTTTCTTTTTCAAGCTCTTCTTGCAACGCTGTCAGCCCTTCCTGGATTTCAGCAGGGATCATCATACGTCCCATTAATACTTGCTGACCTAATACTTGCCACGTTGCTGTAGAGCCAGATAAACGGTTAAACACGCGCTGCTCTTGTTCTGCACCCAACAATGTCGAGTTTGTATCTTTCAAGGCCTGAGTTAAACGTGCTTTTTCAGCCGCTACTTCTTGTGCTGAGCCGCTGAAGTTGAAATCGCTGTAAGACAATGACTTGGTGCGTGCGACCTGACGGGTATCCATCATGTGCAGACTCAACAAATCACCAAAGTCAAAAGAGCGATCAATTACTGCACGATCGGACCCGGTACGAATCGGTAACCACTCGTGATAAGCCTGGAACGCAGCGGCACGACGATCGGCAAATGAGCCTTCGTCATCACTGTGGTTCTGTGCGCCATCTTTATATGCATCGTTGGCTAATTCATGGTCATCCCACACACAAATGAACGGTGTGTTTTGATGAGCAGCCTGAAGATCCGCGTCACGGCGATACTGGTTATAGCGTGCACGATATTGATCCAGTGTAATAATCTCTTCCTGAGGGTCTGGTTGGCGGTTCTCAGCAATATTATCTGCATCAGGGTAAACACCAGAGCGATATTCATAGATGTAGTCTCCTAAATGAACAACCACATCGGCACCAGCCTTGGAAATTTCTTTGTAAACATTGAAATTACCAAACGCAAAGTTGGAGCAAGAGCACACAGCCAATTTCACATTAGAGACATCACCCGTGGGCAGTGTTTTGGTTTCACCAATAACACTAGAGACGCCAGCTGCACTGAACTGATAATAGTAAGTTGTATCAGCAGACAAACCTTCTGCATCCACTTTAACCGTGTAATCAACCGTTGCATCAGTATCAACCTGGCCACTGGCGACAACATTAGCCATAGAAGCATCGGTAGCGACAGACCAGTCAACCGTTATCGCCTCGACATTTCTGTCAGACGTAATGCGTGTCCATATAATCACACGGTCTGATAAAGGATCACCCGAGGCGACACCATGCCCAAAGGAGAATACAGGGCCGTTATCATCATCGTCATCACCACCACAAGCGGTTAATACGGCAGGGGTGGAAACAGCGCCAGCACCGGCGGCGACTGATTTCAAAAAGCTACGGCGGCTTACTTTAGAATTATGGGTCATATCAGAACCTTTATTCGCTGATCTTGTATTTATTCATTCTTGATAGTAGCTGCCTTAACGATAAAGTTTTAACAGCACGTGAGAATCGACTTGTCATTATTACTGATGACATCAAGTTTTTCATACAAAAGAATTACAAAAGCTTAAAAACTCTGTAATTTTTTGTTATCGGCCCGAATTACCACAAGGATCTTCGTCAAAAAGTCCACTCAAGAATTGTCTGTAAAGTATGAAACCACGGATTTTCTCCGGCCTCTGCCGTCATCCTGCTCTGGCCTAAAATCTGCTTTTTCCGTACACTTGGCCGCTTTCTAACAGCAATGTGGTTACCCAACGGATGCTTGATAAAAACGCCCTTTCCCAACTCAAAAACCTGAAACAAGAGATTCATGACAGCACACCACGTTATGAAGGTCGGGTAAGAGCCACCACCGGTCGTTTTGGCTTCGTTAACACCGAAGATAAGCAACAATTCTTTTTATCTCCCGATGAGATGGAAAAGGTATTACCGGGCGATCAGATTGCGTTTCGGGTTGAGTCTGCCGGAGAGGGTAAACAGCAGGCCATCATTGAGAAAGTCATTAAAAGTGAGCTGGACAAACTCTACGGCCGTTATGTTATTCGTGGCAAAGGTCACTTTATCGAGCCGGACAGTGACACACTGAATCGCTGGATTTTTATTCCGCCGAATAAGCGTATGAAAGCGGAAGAAGGCGATTTAATCAGTGCTCATATCAGTCAACACCCCTATCCGAATGGCCGTGCCCAGGCACATATTGACGAAGTCATTGGCAAACCAGGCGAAGATCACATTGAACACCGCTTTATCATGGCCAAAAGCGGATTGTCAGCGGAGTTTTCTGCGGCTGAGCAACAACAGGTCGCAGAGCTGGCAGAGCAAGGGCTGCAAGCTGAGCTGGACAAACGTACCGACTTAACACACCTACCCTTTGTGACCATTGATTCGGCGGGGACCCGTGACATTGATGACGCGCTCTATGCGGAAGCTCATAGTCAGGGCTGGTCCTTGTGGATTGGCATTGCGGACCCGGCCGCCTTAATTGCCACCGGCAGTGAATTAGATCAGGCCGCTCAACAACGCGCAACGTCATCGTATTTCCCGGATCAGGTATTGCCAATGCTGCCGCCTGAGCTGTCTGAACAATTGTGCTCACTGCAGGAAAATGAGTTACGCCTGGCCATGGTTGTTGAGCTGAAAGTCGCGGAAGATGGCACGATCGAAAGCACCAACATTCATAATGCCAAAATCCGTAGCCAGGCTAAATTAAGCTACACCCAGGTTGCACAATTGATTAAAGGTGAAGATAACGAGATTCCGGCAGAACTGCATGGTCATATCGTTCATCTGCATAACTGCTCTCAGGCACTAAATCAGTTCCGAACTGAACACTGCTTAGTGATGGAAGAGCGCCCGGATTACAAAATCATCACAGATGAGCAAGGCAAGGCGAAAGAAATTGTCAAACTCGAACGTAACCAGGCACACCGCTTAGTGGAAGAATGTATGCTGGCTTGCAACCGCTCGATTGCAGATTGGCTGGCAGACAAAGAAAGTGGTTTCTTTATCAACCACAGCGGTGTAAGAACTGAGCGCATCGGTGAAGTGGTGGCGTTAATTCGTGAACAGCTGGAACTGGAGCGTAAACCTAAAATTCAGACTTTAGCGGAGTTTGTAGAGTGGGTTCAGAAAGCCGAACAGTGCGATTCGGAATTCCCGCTGCGCACCATTATCAGCCGCCAGCTTGAACGCAGTAACCTCTCGCTGGAAGCCGGTACTCACTTCGGTCTTGGCTTTAATCACTACACGACGTTTACCTCCCCTCTGCGTAAATATAATGACCTGTTATTACACCGAGTGATAAAAGCATTATTGGAAGAAAAGACGCCGGAGCTGCCACAACAAACGACACTGGATCAGATTCAGCAGCGTCAGACCAACAGCCGTATTGCGGCTTCTCAAACCGAGAGCTGGCTGAAACTGGACTGGCTGCAACAGCAGGATAAAGAAGCCACTTACGATGCCATCATTGTGCATATGAACTCAGCAAACTTTACCGTGCGCTTAGAAGAGTCTGGTATTGAAGGAACGATTGATCGCCGCAAAGCCAAAGGCGACTGGACGTTTGAAACCAAAACCCTGACGCACCGCAGTGGTGATATCTGCTTTAAACTGAATCAGCCAGTTCAGGTGAAGATACAGGATATTAAGCCGCAGAATCGCAGCGTACGTTTTGTTTTGGTTGATTGAGTCGCTCGATATCAAAACACCGACAGAACAGCACAGACTTTTCAGACGCTCTTATCGCAATCGCGTCCCTGCTCCGGCGATAAGTACGCAACATCCTGTTGCTGCTTTTGAAAAGTCTGCTCTATTCTGCCAATAAAAAAACGCCGCGGGTTTTATCAAACCAGCGGCGTTTTTTATGTAATCAGGTTCTTCTGAAAATCAGAAACCAACTGACAGGCTGGCACCAACATAAGTACCTTTAATATCGGCATCGGCTTCAATATCCGCCAGGTCTTCGTCCGTCTTCAGAGATAAAGAGCGGTAGCCCGCTTCTAAGCCCAGATCTACCAGCGGGATTGGTAAGGTATAACCAATGCCATACGACAGATCCTGAACTTCGTTATCACCGTAGGCGATATAGTTCACATCCAACTGACCATAAATACCAAATGGCGTATCGACTTTCACTTCACCGTAAAGCAATGGCATAGTGAAATCCAAGTCAACAGACTCAGTACCAGCAACAGCACCGGTTACTTCCGCAACACCATCAAACTGACGGGCGGTTAAACCAAAATTAAAATCAACGAAAGGAATCGGCAGTGGCAGGCCCCAGATCAACGTCAGATCATTGTGGCTCAGGTCAAAAGTAGAGGCTACATCTTCATCAAAAGGAGTTCCGGCAAACTCACCATCAATATTACCTTCACCTTCAACTTCCAGAGACGTGCGCATCAGCTTCACATTCGGAATCAGTGGCACTGGATGCTCAAAGAAAACCGTCAGCTGCTGGCCATTCTCAGAGTCCAGATTCAGGCCATCGTCTTCAACTGAAATGCCATCATCCAGCTGACCTGTTGGTTCAGCATCCCAAACGCTGGCTTTCGCACCTACCGTGAATAACAAGTCTGCCTGAGCAGCCATTGGAGTCATTGCTGCTAATACTGCTGCAATCGCCACTTTTTTCATGATGTGTTCCCGTAATCAATTTATTATCAAACCGACCAGCTGATTCTGAACGATGATTAAAACCAGTCTGGTAACTCAGTGTTCCGCTAGTGTGCCTGCAAATGATCAGAATGCAAATTCTTTCAACCAGCCGGGAGTTGAATAAACAAAAACCCGTGAACTGATAAACAATTCACGGGTTTTGTATAAAGTCAGCGCGGGGCTTTAATGCCCTGTCGTATTCTGAGTGGGCTGATCAGAACTCAACACCAATACGCTTGCCGACGGCTTCGTAAGACTCTACAACGTTGCCTAAGCCCTGACGGAAGCGGTCTTTATCCAGCTTTTCACGGGTCTCTGCATCCCACAGGCGACAACCATCTGGAGAGAATTCGTCACCGAGTACCACTTCACCATTAAATAAGCCGAACTCAAGTTTGTAGTCGACCAGCAACATGCCACCATCAGCGAACATTTGCTTCAGAACGGCGTTCACTTTGAAGGTCAGTTCTTTCATTTTTTCGATGTGTTCTTCCTGTGCCCAACCGAATGAACGCGCGTGGTATTCGTTGACCATCGGGTCGCCGAGCTCATCATTTTTCAGGAAAAGTTCAAACGTCGGTGGCACCAGGTCAATACCTTCGTCCACACCCAGACGGCGGACCAAGCTGCCTGCCGCAACGTTACGGACAACACATTCCAATGGAATCATATCCAGGCGCTTAACCAGTGCGTCGGTATCAGACAACAGTTTTTCAAAGTGCGTAGGAATACCCGCTTCTGCCAGCTTGGTCATCACAAACGCGTTGAATTTGTTGTTCACCAGACCTTTACGATCCAGCTGTTCCATTTTTTTACCGTCAAACGCTGAAGTATCGTTGCGGAACTCCAACACCATCAGGTCATTATCATCGGTTGTGTAAACGGATTTTGCTTTACCGGAATAAAGCAGCTCGCGTTTTTCCATGTGAATCTCTCCGGAAATAATAAAAATGATACCCGAATAACCGGGTTAATAATTTATCTGCACCGCTATAACGCCAGCTGATACCACTCGGATACGGCGTCTTGTTCTAGCAGTTCAACATCCGGGGGCAAACAGTTCAGTACCGGAGCCAACAGCTCCTGCACCCGGGTGCGATCATTATTTTTTTCGCTGATATGGCCAGCCGTTACTTTCTTTAATCCTGGCCAGCTAACCCTGGCAACCAGTTCAGCACACTGATGATTATTCAGGTGCCCATAATTACCCGCAACACGTGCCCTCAAACTGGGAGGATACGGACCAACCTGCAGTAGTTGCGGGTCATGATTCGCTTCAATTTGCAAAGCATGGCAGCCAGCATATTGTTCAATAATATGAGGGGTCAGCGAACCCAGATCCGATAACACACCTAACTTATGACCTTCCTGATCACTGATCACATACTGCAGTGGTTCCTGAGCATCATGGGGCACCGTCACCGATGTAACCGCCAAACCAGCCAGGTTCACGATCTGCTCGCCACGGACACATCGCCACAATGGATGCTCCAGCCACTCCATCTTACGTGCTGTACCAAACGAGGCGTAAAACGGTATTTCCAGTGCTTCACAAAGCCCCTGAACCCCTTTGGCATGGTCACTGTGCTCATGGGTAACCCATACCGCTTTCAGTTGAGCCGGGTCGATATCTAACTGAGCCATACGCTGCAGAGTGACTTTACGACTAAAACCACAATCGATCAGGATACACTGCTGCTGATATTCAATCAGGGTCGAATTACCGCGACTGCCGCTGCCTAATGATGCGTATCTCACGACTTCAGCTGCAGTTCAATACTCTTTAATACCGCTTCAGTCACATCAGACTCTGCCAGTGTATCGGCATCGGTTAACAGGGATAAATAAACGCCCTGACGCGAACGGTTCATTTTCAGCAAATAAGTTGCTGTTGTAATCAACTCTTCACCCCAAAGCTTGTCCCACCAGCTACGGTCATCTTCCACATCACGTTTTTCGACCTCTAGAAAGTAGGTACCGGTGCTGCGGTTCAGGTCGATCAGTTTCAGATCTGACGCGGATAATGCTTCCGTCACAGCGGCCCAGGAGGCTGCAAAGCCAAGGTCTAAGCGTAAAATTTGTGTGCCAGCACCATCCACATCCAAACGCGGATTCAGGCTTTCAGAACGATATTGAGCCAGACTGGTAACACCCACATCATCCTGTTCCACTTCCACTAATGCCAGAGGACGTGGGGTCTGAAACTTATCCGGACGTTCAGGAACCACGGCCAGAGGCGGAATTGGATTGGCATCACGGAAAGGCAATGGTGGCTCACCTTCCGGATTATTGATAACAGGATAGGTCTCCTGGGTCAGATAATCATCAGCTATGTCATCAAATCCTAACCAGGAACAACCTGTCAGCAGAATACCGCTAACCATCATAATGACGGTGCAAAAGTTGGTTCTGTTCATAGGCTTAAATCAAATCAAACTGAGACAGCGTCAATTCCAGTTTGGCACGGTAGCGATTTTCTAACGCTACCAATGGCAAGCGAATACCTTCGCCCATGTAACCCATTTTGTGCATCGCCCATTTCACCGGAATCGGATTGGCTTCACAGAACATGCTGTTGTGTAATGGCATCAGGCGCTGGTTCAGTGCCCGAGCTTCTTCTGCTTTGCCATCTAAAGCCAGCATGCACAGTTCGTGCATCAGCTTGGGCGCCACATTCGCGGTAACAGAAATATTGCCTTTACCGCCCAATAAAATCAGTTCAGTAGCCGTTTCGTCGTCACCTGAATAAACAGCCATTTTGTCGCCAACCAAATCAATCAGCTGACGCGCACGCTCCATATCTCCCGTCGCTTCTTTGATCGCAACAATTTGTTCAATATCGGCCAGTGCGGCAACGGTTTCTGGCAACATATCACAGGCCGTACGCCCAGGAACGTTGTACAGAATCTGTGGAATATCAGCAGCCGCGGCAATAGCTTCGTGATGCGCAATCAGGCCACGCTGCGGAGGTTTGTTGTAGTAAGGCGTTACTAACAGTGCGGCATCTGCACCCAGAACTTTCGCTTCCTGGGTCAGCTCAATGGCTTCTGAAGTGGAATTTGCACCTGTGCCAGCGATGATCGGACGGCGACCCGCGGTAACCTTAACGACACGCTCAATAACAGCACAATGTTCTTTGGTATCCAGCGTTGCAGATTCACCGGTTGTACCGACGGCAACAATCGCGTCAGTGCCTTCTTTAATGTGAAACTCAACCAGGCGATCCAGGTTATCCCAATCAATCTGACCGTCGTCATGCATGGGGGTTACCAAAGCAACCATACTGCCGGTAATCATTGAGCAATACTCCAAATTCTGAGCGTAAAACAGAGGCGCAATACTACTGATGCAGCGCCTCAGACACAAGCAAGAGAGTTTATAAGAGCGTGATTAACGGTAAATTATTCTCCCTCAACCGGCTCCAGAGTTTCACCGCTCGGCCAGGCTGACAACACTGCTTTGAACAAGGTCGCCAGAGGAATAGCAAAAAAGACGCCCCAAAACCCCCACAAGCCACCAAACACCAACACAGCCACGATAATGGCTACCGGGTGAAGGCTGACCACCTCTGAAAACAGCAAGGGGACCAGCACATTACCATCCAATGCCTGAATGATGCCGTAAACCACCATCAGGTAAATAAAGTCATTACCCCAGCCCCACTGAAAATACCCCACCAGGGCAATCGGAATCGTAATCACCGCTGCGCCGATATAAGGAATCAACACCGACAGCCCAACACCAATCGCCAGCAATGCCGCGTAGTTGACGCCCATAATGACAAACGCAATGTAAGTCACACCACCCACAATCACGATCTCAACCACCTTGCCACGGATATAGTTAGCAATTTGCTCATCCATTTCTGCCCAGACACTGTTTAACAGCTGACGCTTCTGAGGCAAAAAGGAAGTACACCAGCGAATAATGGCGTCGGAATCTTTTAACAGGAAAAACACCAGAATTGGCACTAACACACAATAAATCAGCACCGCCATGACACCGGTAATACCCGAAATCGAAAAACTAACCGCCAATTGCCCCATTCTGGCCAGCTCATCACCAATCTGTTGCGTCCAATGCTGAACCTGAGCATCCGATACAAGATCCGGATACTTTTCTGGTAATAACATCAATAACGCCTGGCCTTTACTCGCCATCTTCGGTAATTCATAAAAGAACTGCGTTGTTTGCTGCCAGATGGCCGGCAAAATGACAAATAACAACGCCAGGAAAACACCAATAAACAACAGAAAAACAACCACCGTAGAGCCCAGATGCCCGAGCCCTCTGCGTTTACAGTAATTCATGCCGCCCTGAAGCAAATACGCCAGCACCACGGCTGTCAGAAAGGGGGCCAGTACTTGCCCTAGCGTCACAATCACCAACAAAATGCTGGCAATCAACACCAGCAACAGCAGAGCTTCTTCGTCCGAGAAGTAACGATCAATCCAGCGTCTTACGACGTTCAGCATGCCCTCAGGCTCCTTTTTTAATCCAATACTGATAAACACCTTCATTATCTTCAGCGTTTATCAAAGTATGATGTGTCAATTCTATAAATTTGTGTATATCACGCCATGATCCTGAATCGGTGGCTGTCACCCACAAGACATCGCCCGGCTGCATGGGCTTAAGTGCCAACTTGGTTTTCAACAATGGCATTGGACACTCAAGTCCGGAGGCATCCAGCCGCTGCTGATACGAATTTGAATTAGACACTGCTTTCGCCTTTTGACAAACTGAGCGGGCATTATACGGATGAAGCAAGCATTGATAACAGCGTTATATCGGATATCAGACGATGGGATAAAGAGTAGCCCGAACAGCAATAATCGCTAACACGTCTATGATACAGACTGATAAAGCGGGTATTCTTTGCGGAGCTTTGCCAGTGTTTTGCAAAACTTTGCCACGGTTTTGCAGAACTTTTCGGCCAATCGCATGCCTACCGTCAGCGGATACGACATAATCAGCATCGATTGTTATCAGTTTAATCGGAATGCCAGAGCCTCAGCGCTGAATAAAAGAAACGGATCGGGAAACCTATTTTGAAACCAGCAGCCTGCCTTTTTACACTGCTCGCCTCACTACCAATCACCCTCCACAGTGCTCACGGCTCCAAAAATGAATTGCCCAATTTGGGCGATAGCGCATCGGGGTATGTGTCGCTCCAGCAAGAGCATACCCTGGGTCGTTTGTGGCTGCGACAGCTAAGGCGCCAGGCTCCAACCATTGAGCTACCACTGGCAAACCAGTTTTTAGAAAATCTGATTTATCGTTTGATTCCTCACAGCGAAGTCAAAATCTCAGATTTTGAGTTTGTGATTGTTGACCAGGCTGAACTGAACGCTTTTGCTGTACCTGGTGGCATTATTGGTATCAACTTTGGCATTATGCTGCACGCTCAGGATGAAGATGAGCTTTCATCGGTACTGGCTCACGAATTAGCGCACCTGAGCCAGCGCCACTTTGCCCGCCAGATCGAACAAGCCGAAAAACAACAACCTCTGGCCATCGCCACGTTACTGGCCAGCATTTTGTTAATTGCTACCAACAATGCAGACGCAGGTTTTGCCGGGTTGGTGGGCAGCCAGGCGGCTTCTATCCAGAACCGCTTGGCCTACAGCCGAGACTGGGAACGTGAAGCCGACCGTATCGGCATGAAAGCCCTGGTCGGCGCCGGACTTGACCCATACGCCATGCCCAGCATGTTTCAGGGCATGGTCAAAGCCAACCGTTATTACAAACGACCACCCGAGTTTTTGTTGACCCACCCGGTAACAGAAACCCGAGTGGCCGACGCCGCCGGACGAGCTGAAAACTTCCCACGCAGGCCGCGATTAATCAGCTTTGAATTCGATATTCTGAAAAATATCGCGCAGATGCGTTATCAGCTGAAAGAATCCGATCAGCAAGCACACTTTGAGCACCAATTAACGCTGGAAAGTAAAAACAGCCAGCGTTATGCCGCAGCACAAATTGCACTGGCACTGATCGCAGCAGAGAATGATCAGCCTGATCAGGGCCTGAAGGTACTGGAACAAATTGTTGCCCCGTACAACGACCATACGGCTTTTATCAGCCTGAAAGCCGAATTATTGTCCCAGAAAAAAACATTTAAAGAAGCATTATCACTGCTCGAAGAATCTCTGGTATTCCAGCCCGAAGACTTCCAGCTGCAAAGCACTTTTGCACGCGTTTTAATGGCATCAGGCGACTACGCCAGAGCAACAAAACAACTCAAGCATCTGTCAGAGCAACGGCCAACCAACCCATTGGTATGGCGTAAGCTGGCCGAAGCCGCTGGCAAAGATGGCCAGACAATCCTGGCCCACCGCGCCAATGGCGAATACCTGTTTGCCACCGGCTCTCAATCCAAAGCACTGAGACAAATGGAACTGGCATTAAAGCAGGCCAAGCAACAGCAGGACTTTCACCAGGAAGCAGCGATCAGCCGCCGGGTCCGGGTTATGGCAAACAGCCCAACCTCATTTGGTAACTGATTTTTTGCACCAGATAAATTGCAACACAAAGTGATCAGACATAAAAAAATGCCGCATCAGGCAGCTGATGCGGCATTTTTAATAAGGTTCAATTACTTGTTGAAACTTAACATGCGATTCAGGCTGACAACCGCCCGTTGACGCAAACCTTCTTCAATCAGAATCTCCTGACTACCGCTTTTCAGCACGTCACGCATATTGCGCAGTTCATTCATGCCCATCCACGGACAATGTGCACAGCTACGGCAAGTGGCTCCGTTGCCCGCTGTAGGCGCCTCGATTAATAGCTTACCTGGCGCTTCTTGCTGCATTTTGTAGAAGATGGCTTTATCCGTCGCAACGATCAACGTTTCATTCGGCAGGTTTTTCGCCGCAGCAATCAGCTGACTGGTCGATCCGGCAACATCCGCCAATTGCACCACGGCGTCAGGCGATTCAGGATGAACCAGAACCGCAGCATCCGGGTGAACCTTCTTCAGGTCTTCAACCCCTTTTGCTTTAAACTCATCATGCACAATACAAGCGCTGTCCCACAGAATCATGTCTGCGCCAGTTTGCTTCTCAATATAGGTGCCAAGGTGCTTGTCCGGCGCCCAGATCAGTTTCTGCCCCTGCTCTTTCAGGTGTGTGACTACATCCAGTGCAATACTGGACGTTACAACCCAATCAGCACGTGCTTTGACTGCTGCAGACGTATTGGCATACACCACAACAGTACGATCCGGGTGTTGATCACAAAACTGGGAAAATTCTTCCACAGGACAACCCAGGTCTAACGAACAGGTCGCTTCCAACGTCGGCATCAGAATGCGTTTTTCCGGGCTGAGAATTTTGGCGGTTTCACCCATAAAACGTACACCCGCTACCAACAGTGTGCTGGCTTGGTGGTCACGACCAAAGCGTGCCATCTCCAGCGAATCAGCAACGGTACCGCCCGTCTCTTCAGCCAGCGCCTGAATTTCCGGGTCACAATAATAATGAGCCACTAACGCCGCATCTTCCTGAACCAGCAGTTCACGAATTTCCTGCTTCAGAGATTCACGTTCTTCCAGGCTAACTTCTACCGGCTTGGACCAGTATTCACGAATTACCTGCTGTGGCGTTTGTACTGCGTCAGTCATCTTTCTCTCATCACCTGCGTGTAAGGTGCCATTATTTTATCACAGCGAGCGATCTTCAATCGCATGGCAAGCAGCGACAACACATCGTTCGTTATTGTAGATATTCGATCAAACGATAAAAATCCATAAAAAAAGGGGAGAAAACCGATTGGCTTTCTCCCCTTTTAGGAATAAATGGTGGGTCGTGCTGGATTCGAACCAGCGACCAATTGGTTAAAAGCCAACTGCTCTACCAACTGAGCTAACGACCCGTTAAGTGCTGCGCGATGAAACTTGCGTTTTTTCTGAATCTTAAGATTAACTTAAAAATTCAGTAGTAAATTCAGCTACTTAGCTTCCGTTTAATGATGGTGGGTCGTGCTGGATTCGAACCAGCGACCAATTGGTTAAAAGCCAACTGCTCTACCAACTGAGCTAACGACCCCGGAAGTGCGGCGTATAATACAGACATATTTCTGAGTGGCAAGTACTTTTTTAAAAAAAGTTTCTTTTTCAGCGACTTAGCCGTGTTTATGGGCTTTCCAGACCATTTGGTCAGGCACTTATTCTGCCGCTGATAGTTTCTTCAGATACGACTTTGCCAACCGCACTGTGGCATCCGATTGACCTTCATAACGCTCGATTACGGTATTCAACCAGCGTCGGGCTTCCTGATCATTGCCCAGCTTGTGAAACGTCACACCCAGCTTATACGTCGCATCGGCTGCTTTGGCATGATCCGGAAACTGAGTCACAACCTGCTCAAAAGCGTTTTTGGCCGGCTCAAACTGACTCTGTACCAAATAGACTTCACCATTCCAGTACCAGGCATTCGCCACCAGCTTGTCATCCGGGTATTGCTTCACAAAAGCTGTGAAAGCGTCATTGGCGTCGCTGTATTTTTTCTCTCGCACCAGCGTCATAGCCGCTTTATAAGCATCCGCCGAAGAGGCGGCCGCTGCAGTTTGTGCTCCATCGGAAACAGATGTGACTGGTTTTACCGCGGTTTTAGTCTGACTTAAAGCCGCTACTCGACGGTCAAGATCCAGATATCGGGCTTGCTGATCCTGTTCCATTCCCGAGAGTTGCTGCCCTTGAGACTCAACCTGACTGCGTAATTCCGCAATTTCCTGCTGCATTTGTTCAATTTGCAACAACAGTTCAGATAATAAATCAGAAGAATCGACTTCAGCACCAGAATTGGCTGAATGATATGTCGGAGAGGGTAACGGAGTAGATAACGAAGAGGACGGCGATTGGGTATCAGGTTGTGCAGGTGCCACCGTACGGTTGGCACCTACCGAAACCCATTCATCCTCTGCAACAGCGCTGAGCGATATCGCCAGCGCTAAAGGCAGGATGACGTTTTTCATTAACGGCTCTGGTATTTCACTTCAACGCGACGGTTTTTGTCCCAGGAAGCAGCATCATGGCCAACAGCGGCAGGACGCTCTTCACCGAAGCTAACAACCTGCAGCTGACCAGCTTTTGCACCGTTAGCCATCAGGAAACGACGAACAGTCATTGCACGACGCTCACCCAGAGCCAGGTTGTATTCAACGGTACCACGCTCGTCTGCGTGACCTTCCAGAACAACGCGAGCAGATGGGTTAGCCGCCAGGTAAGCCGCGTGTGCTTTTAATGCGTCTTTGCCGTCTTCTTTCAGAGTGCTCTGATCGAAATCGAAGTAGAACACGGTCAGCTCTAACAGTGCCAGCTGAGCTTCTTTTGCTTGTGCTTCCAGTGCTTCACCAGCAACCGCGCCCGCTTCAACCGCATTCGCTTGTGCGTCAGCAGCCTGTGCTTCAATTGCCGTTGGCTCTGAAGAAGCCGCGCCTTCGTCAACACCACCGGTGCTAGAACACGCTGAAATCAGTGCCGCGCTCAGCGCCAAACCAAAAGCTTTATACAGTGCAGTTTTTTGCATATCCATTTTCCAGTCTGAAGTTAGTTTGAAAATCATTGTAAAATTGGTGACCAAGCAGGCTCTCTGACGTCGCCGTAACGCGATGGTAACCGGAATTTCACCTCTCCATCGACCGATACTGCCGCTAGAATGCTGCGATCTGCCTCACTTGCGGCATAAACTACCATACTTCCATTAGGTGCAACACTAGGCGATTCATCCAATTCGGTTTCGCTGGTCAAAATGTGCACTCTGCCCGTTTTAATTTCCTGTGAAGCAATGTGAAAACGATCCGCCGCCTGATGCACATACACCATCTTACGTCCGTCGGCTGTCACCCGTGCACGAGCATTATAACGACCTTCGAATGTCAGTCGCTTAACCTTTTTATCCGCCAGCGACACCTGATAAATTTGTGGCCCACCGGCACGGCTGGAAGTGAAAATCAGACTTTCACCATCCGGCATCCATTGTGGTTCAGTGTCGATACCGTAATGACGTGTAATGCGCTCAAGACTGCGCGTCGGAAGATCCAGGATCCAAATGTCCGGATTGCCCAGCTGTGAGCGCACAAAGGCCAGTTTTTTGCCATCAGGAGAAAACGCTGGCGCACTGTTTGAACCACGGAACGCTGCAATTTTTTCGCGTTTACCCGTCGCTAACGTCTGAAAAAAGATTTCACTTTTGCCATTTTCAAACGAAACATACGCAACGGTTTTACCGTCCGGCGACCAGGCCGGTGAAATTATCGGGTCTTTGGATTTAAAAATCAGTTGCTCACGAGCGCCGTCTGCATCGGCATAATTCAGATTAAACCGGGTTCGCTGTTGGTTGGTCGTGACATAAATCAGCTTGGTTGAAAATACACCATCAACGCCGGTCAGCTTTTTGAAAATAAAATCGCTGATGTAATGCGCCACATCTCTTAACTGGCTGGCCTTGCCTTTCACCCGATGGCGAAACACCTCAACCTGCTGGTGCACATCGAGCACATGAAACTCCACCGCATACCCTGTTGGTGACGCGTTAATACGGCCAATCACCACAAAGTCCTGCTGCAAGCGCGACCAATCCGGATACACCACCTGAGACAATTCACTTGGCCGACTGATCATATTGGCTGCAGGCATCACCGAGAAATAACCGCTGGATGCCAGGTCGTTAGCCACAATCGCACTGACGTCTTCTGGCAGTTGCTCATTACCGGCCCAGGCAAAAGGCACCACAGCAATCGGCATAGCACTCTGCTTTCCCTGGGTCACTTCAATAACCAGTTCTGCACGGCTGATCACAGCCGTCAGCATCAGGGATAAGAACAGAAAAAAAGATATAAAAGGTCGGTTTACCACGAGGCATTCTCCGGTCGGAATTTCATCGTAAAATGACGGAAGTTTTGTTCAAACACCGCAATATCATCAGGCACTGGCAAAGGTGAGGCTTTTTTAACTGCCTGCTCTACGGAGCGATCCAGTGCCTGATTGCCACTGCTTTTTATAATCTGAACCTGAATCACTTCTCCAGTAGGTACCAGAGACAATCTCAATTCAACTTCCATGCTCGCATCCACGGCTGGCGGATAGCGCCATTGTGATTGCACTTGCTGGCGAATAAGCCCGGTAAATTCAGAAGTCATCACTGCAGCACGCTCAGCTCGTTCAGCTGCGGCTTGTTGCTCACGTAATTCTGCCTCAGCCTGCTCCTGAGCCAATTCTTCCAATAATTGTTGTTCAGCTTGCTGCCGTTCTAACTCTTGCTGTTTCAGCCGTTCCTGCTCAGCTTGTTCTGCCGCAGCCTTTTGTTGAGCAATTTTTTGCTCGGCTGCTCGTTTTGCTTCGGCTTTGCGTTTTTTTTCGGCTTCCGCTTTTTGTTTGGCCAGTTTTTGTTGCTTTAGTTTTTCCTGGCGCGCTTTTTCTTGTTTGCGCTTGGCAGTCAGCTTGCGTTGACGTTCTTTTTCAGCACGGCGTTTCGCGTCACGTTGTTTGCGCTTCTTCGCTTGCTCCGCTTTACGCTGGCGCTCTTTTACCGCTTTATTTTCTTCCTGAACCACATTCGCCATCATATGCTGAGGCGTCGATTCCAGCCGCTGAGAATGGCTATCCGGCCACTCAATTAAAAATAAGCCAGCCACCAGCAGATGAATAATCACCGCAATAACGGTGGCAAAACCATAACTATCCGGATTTTTCCAGTTCATAGTCGTCAACCAGCTCAGCGCGAAGCCTGAGGGTCCGGAGCTTCAGTGATTAACCCGACATTGCTGATGCCTGCCGCCTGTAAGCCCCCCATCAACTCAACCACTTTGCCGTAGGCGACATTTTCGTCCCCCCGAATCAGTAGCTTGGTGGTTGGCACCTGACGCGTAATTTTTCCGGCATAGTCAGTCACATCCGCCAACGCCATCGCTTTAGGATCATCGTCACCGCGTTCAACAAAATACAAACCCGCGGCATTCACCGACACAATAATGGTGTTATCTTCGGGTTCAATTTCCGTTGGTGTGGCATCAACATTGGGTAAATCAACCGGTACGGTTTGCACCAGCATAGGGGCTGTGACCATAAAAATAATCAGCAGCACCAGCATGACATCAATGTAAGGAACCACATTAATTTCAGCCATGGGGCGGCGTTTTTGTACCGGAGGAGCCATCGGTTCCATTATTGCGCATCCACTTTAGCCGCTTTCTCAGACTGCGATGCCTGATGAATTTTATGCGCCTGTCGATACAACAGGGATGAAAATTCATCGGCAAATGTGTGCATTCCCGTCACCATCTGGTCAACACGGGTCGCAAAACGGTTATAAAAAATCACCGCCGGAATAGCTGCTAATAAGCCCATCGCAGTCGCCACCAACGCCTCAGAGATGCCTGGTGCAACTGTGGCAATGGTCGCCTGCTTAACCGCAGCCAGCCCCTGAAATGAATGCATAATCCCCCATACAGTACCAAACAGGCCGATATAAGGGCTGGTTGAGCCGACCGTTGCCAGAAAGGGTAAATGCGTATCCAGCGCTTCGGATTCGCGGGTAATGCTGATACGCATGGCACGCTGAACACCAGCCATTACGGCATCCGGATCATTCGTGTTTTGCTGACGCATTTTGCTGAATTCTTTTAAGCCTGCCATAAAGACGTTTTCAACCGCGCTGTGGGTTGGCTGCTGCTGACACTCACGATACAAGGCATTTAAATCCACACCTGACCAAAAACGCTCTTCAAAATCGAGTAATTGATCGCGACTGGCAGCCAATAAACGACTGCGCTGTACGATCACAATCCAGCTCAATACCGATGCAGCCAGCAACATTAACATGACCAGCTGTACCACAATGCTGGCATTGGCAATTAACGAAATAATGGACATGGATTCGTTCACAAACACTCCTGTCGGTTTGTAGTCATTAATAAAATTAAACGGCAGACAATATATCTGCGGGTATTATTCTGGGTTTACCTTTGTCATCAATACAGGCAATTGAAACGCTGCCACTGACCAAGGTCTGCTCTTCTTCTGAGGAAACACGATAAACCGTCTGAACAATGTTAAAACTGGCTTTACCCATCTTTTCGACGGCCACACTGACCTGTAGTTCATCATCCAGGCGCGCAGGCTGTTTGTATTTAGCATTCACTTCACGCACCACAAATAAAATCCCCTGCTGGCGCAGCAACTCCTGATTAAACCCTAACTGGCGTAACCATTCCGTGCGGGCGCGCTCAAAAAACTTTAAATAATTGGCGTAATAAACAATGCCACCGGCGTCGGTATCTTCATAATACACACGTACTGGCCAACGAAATTCACTCATTAGTCTTCGTCTGCCAGAAAACGCTTGGGTAACTCCAGACCAAAATGCTGGTAGGCCTGGCGCGTTGCCATACGACCTCGCGGTGTTCGGGTAATATAACCCTGCTGCATCAGATACGGCTCCAATACATCTTCAATGGTGTCGCGCTCTTCACCGATGGATGCCGCCAGGCTTTCCACACCGGCCGGGCCGCCATCGTATTTTTCTAAAAGAGTCAGCAATAAACGGCGGTCCATGTGGTCGAAGCCCTGAGCATCAACATTCAGCATATTCAAGGCTGCGTCAGCCACATCCTGATTCACCACACCATCAGATTTCACCTGAGCATAGTCGCGCACCCGGCGTAATAAACGATTGGCGATACGTGGGGTACCACGAGCACGACGAGCAATTTCGCGCGCTCCCTGACCATCAACATCGAGCTCCATTAAACGACCAGAACGCGACACAATGCCGGTTAAATCGTCGATATTGTAAAACTCCAGACGCTGAACAATGCCAAAGCGATCACGTAACGGCGAGGTTAACAAACCAGCCCTTGTGGTGGCGCCTACCAATGTAAAAGGTGGTAAATCAATTTTAATAGAACGGGCCGCGGGGCCTTCGCCCACCATAATATCCAACTGATAATCTTCCATTGCCGGATACAGCACTTCTTCCACCGCCGGGTTCAGGCGATGAATTTCGTCGATAAACAACACATCGCCTTCTTCCAGATTGGTAAGCATGGCGGCCAGATCGCCAGCTTTTTCCAATACAGGCCCTGAGGTAGATTTAATCTGCGACCCCATTTCTTCGGCAATGATATTCGCCAAGGTGGTTTTGCCTAGTCCTGGCGGACCAAACACCAGTGTATGATCCAGCGCTTCACCACGAGCACGTGCAGCACCAATAAAAATTTCCATCTGCTCGCGCACATGCGGCTGACCGATATAGTCATCCAGACTTTTCGGGCGAATGGCACGATCCTGACGTTCCTCACCCATGACAGGTTGCGGGCTGATAAAGCGATCTTCTTCAATCACGATGTATTACCTTATTATCGACCCAGCGTGCTTTTTAACGCCAAACGAATCAGCTCTTCGGCCGATAAATCATCCGCAGCGACTTTATTCAGCATCTTGGCGGCGTCAGTCGGTTTATAACCCAAGGCCACCAGCGCGCTTTCTGCCTCAGCCAGTACCTGGTCACGCGAGGCTTTTTCAGCTTCATCGACTGCGGCCCATAGCGGAGCCGGTGCCTGCCATTCTTTCAGGCGATCACGCATTTCTACAATTAAGCGTTCGGCAGTTTTTTTGCCAACACCAGGCAGTTTGGTTAACGCCGTTACGTCTTCAGCATGCACACAACTGGCAAAAGAATTGACGTCCATGCCGGATAAAATCGCCAGCGCCAGCTTAGGACCAACACCACTGACTTTAATCAGCGTGCGAAACAAGGTTCGCTGACCTTTATCACTGAAACCATATAACTGATGGGCATCTTCACGGATCGCCAGATGGGTATAAATCACCGCCACATCACCGGGTTTGCCTAAGCTGACAAACGTCGATAACGGCGCCTGGACTTCATAGCCCACACCGTTCACATCAATTAATAAATCAGGAGCTTGTTTTTCGAGGATGATGCCTTGCAGACGACCAATCATGGGAATTCAGATACTTGCGTTAAATAAAGCGGCTAGCCTATCAGTAAAATGGGGGAAGGCTCAATTCAGTACAAAGTATTTCCAGACATCCTTTCAGCTGGATATATTTTCAGCCGCCGCGCCGAAGGGCCATCCATGGCCCTGCCGCGCTACCGCCACATCCTGTGGCTGCTTTTGAAAACATATCCAGCGAAAACGATACTGATACAGTCTTGTTTACACGATTTATATTTTCACTCGCCCACGGGCAAAACTTTTGATACCTGCCTGATTAACCAAGCTGGCTCGGGTGTTGGCATGAGTAATGGCGATAGCAAGCGCATCAGCGGCATCCGCCTGGGGTTTGCCCGGTAGTTTCAGCAAGTGCTGCACCATCATCTGCACCTGCTCTTTGGTGGCGCTACCTTTACCAACCACTGCCTGCTTGATACTTCTGGCCGCGTATTCACCCACAGGTAAGCCATGTAAAGAAGCGGCAACAATGGCAACACCCCGTGCCTGACCCAGTTTTAGTGCTGAATCGGCATTTTTTCCCATAAACACCTGCTCGATGGCAAATTCCTGTGGGGAGTAGGTTTCAATTAGCTCAGTGACACAGTCAAAGATTTTTTTCAGGCGTTCCGGCAGTTCACCGTCACCTACGCGAATACAGCCGCTGGTGATGTATTCATTTTTCTGCCCGATTGAATTAATAACCCCAAAACCTGTGATACGGGATCCGGGGTCGATGCCAAGAATAATGGCCATAAAGAAAGACTGCCGCTGTCGGATGTTGTTGAGCTGGAAACGTTATTGAGCCGGAATTGTCTTATAAACCGGCGGCGAGCGGAACTCCCAGGTTTGTCCGTTATCCTTGTTCACCACCCGGGCTTTCTGCCAATTTTGTGGTAACGGAACATACACACATGGAGTGGTAATCACCTGTGCCGAAAGACTGCCTTCTGGCGGCCGTGTTTCACGATAGTGAATGCTAACCACACCCTCTTCTTCACGAACGCTATGATCAATGCCATAACCGGCGGATGGACGCTGCCCCAACGATAAACGTACCCCATCCCGATTTATCAGTGCCACACCTTCGTGAGCCGTGCAGTTTTGCTGCGGCTCTGAAGGCTGTAACAGAACGGTACTGGTAGTACAGGATGCCAAAACAGACAGTGATAACAAAAAAGCGGATCGTAATAGCATCATGGTGGTGGTTCAATTCCTATTGAGGTTACCAATCGTTAGCGGATAAGGCCGCACGAACGGTACGTACTTTTTCAGTTTCTTCCAGCTGGATCAGGTTTTCAAAAAGCTGCCGGGCTTCAACACTGGTAGCTTCACTGGCCATCTGACGATACAACGCAATCAGATAGTCATCAATTTTTAAGGCAATCTGAACCAGCTCATCCACGGAAATATCCGGGTGGCATTGCTTACAACCATCCAGCGCTTTGGAAATAGACCCAGGTTCAAACTGGTGCCATTCCGCCAGTACACGCTGGCTGGTGTGTTCGTGCAGATTTTGCATTGATTTTGCCAGCAAGGCTTCATGATCAGCCAGCAGCTGGAGCATCATATCAACTCGCTCTCGCTGAGTCTGATCACGCAGCTGCTGATAGAGGCTGCTGGCGTGTTTATGCAGTTGCTGGCTATAGTCGAGTACGTCTTTAACGGTGGAATAACTCATACAACACCTCTGTTACCTTAATAACGCATGCTTCAATGCGGTTTGCTTCAACACTGTTTACTTCAGTAGTGTTTTAAGCTTAGTTCGCTTAAAGCTCATTGCGCTGTATCAAGGGTAAGAAGACTTAAATGACACGTAAGAGTGACAACATAGCACCATACCAGCGATCAAAGGTCGTCAGAGCCTGTTAACAGGCCCTAGTGATGATGATCATGTGCGGCGTTTTCTGCTTCACCGGCCCCATTCTGAGCATTAAATTGTCGCTCGATCTGTCCCGCATACTGACGCACTAATTGTTTATTATTTTGCGAAACGCCTTGAGTTGATTTCAGCATCATCAACGATGTTTGCATCATTTCGGTCATCATCGCCTTTTGCTCAGCAGGAATTCCCTCAGTTTTCTCCAGCTTTGCCAACTGCTCTTCAAGCTGAGCCACAGTGATTTGCTCTTGATCCATCTGCAAGGCAATAAAAGCCAGACTGATATCACGCGATACCTCGGACCACTGCTCAACATCCTGATAGCCTTGTTCGCGAACCAAACTGTTAAAGTCAGCGTATAGGCCTTTCTCGCGTAACAGCTTGATGCTTTTAGCAAACACCTGCTCCATATCACTGGACTCTTCCATAATATGTTCAGAATGCAGTGCATCCTGATGCTGGTGCAGCCAGCCCGTTAACGAAGGCATGGCCTTCAGCCACTGCTGGATACTTTTCTCTGACAGCTCTTCTGCCAGCAATACCGGTGTTATGCAGATCATCGCCAGCGCGATGAAGAATTTGCGTACATAGCTCATTTAACAGTTCTCACTATTTAAAATTGACTCAAGCATGTCAGAACGCTACCACAGCTCACGAGTGTCGACCATAGACGGTCAGGGTCACCGCTTCATCAAAATCACCGATGGCCGGTAAGGTTGACGTTGTCTGGCATCGTAATAACTGCAACGCCACCCAATCCGGCGCAACTTGCTGATTCTCAGCCAATAACCAATCCGGGATTGCCATCATTAATTGTCGTAAGTCAGCGCTGGAGCTGATGTCGTACAAGACGTCACTGGCCAATAACATATCTACGTCCGGCCAGACGCTACCCGGTACAATCGTTTCGATGGTCACTTCGTTTAGCTGCGCATTATGCTCTGCTGCTGATAAAGCATTGTGATCCAGATCAGTCACATAAACACGCTCTGCTCCCGCCTTCGCCGCCGCAATACCAACCAGGCCGGAGCCACAACCAAAATCCAGTACACGCTTTCCTTCAACCGTTTCCGGATGATCAAGAATATACTGTGCCAGAACCCGGCCACCGGCCCAGGCAAATGCCCAATAAGGTAATTGTTGCCAGAACAAACCAATGGCAGCGGCATCCATTTGAACCGCCTCTGCATCAATATCCAGCAGCCAGAGTTGTAACTGCTGCCCTTGTGTTTGCTGCCCTTGTGTTTGCAGTACCGGGGATTGCTGTAAACGCGCACCAGGTAACATCAGCGCTTCTGACAGCTTGTTAACCGAGTTATTATTAACAGACATACTACCAACTGACATATTTTTTCTTAAACCGGGTGACTTTTTTCAGGTAATTGCGCGATTCCGCTTTGGGATGCTGACTGATGATATGATGATAAACCTGATCAGTGCTCATGGCATTAATCCGGGCAATCGCTTTTTTACGATTAGTGTGAAAAGCCTTAAATAAATTACCCGCCCCGCCATTGTATGCAGCAATAATACAATATTCTTTTTTCAGCCAACCCTGAATGTCTTTTAAATAGACATCCCTGAGAATGGATAAATACGCCGAACCGGCATCGATATTTTTTTCCGGATTTAATAAATACTGGCGCGTGGGTTTATCCCGGCGTTTATAAATACGCTGGAACACATCTTTGCCAGCGGTATTTCTCATCACCTGCATCAGGCCATAAGCATTGGCATGAGAAACCGCCATGGGATTAAAGCTACTTTCGGTTTCAATCACCGCCAGAATAAGAGCCTCAGACAAACGATATCTTTCTGCCGCTCTGGAAACAGGTAAACGATAACGATCAGCACTGATTTGTTTGTAATTGCCCACCATCGGGATATCAACCCAATAGCGTGAACCACGCTTTTTCAGACGAGAAGCAGTCAGGTGCTGAGCAAAACGCTCTGCCCGCCAGGAGTACAGAATACTTTTTCCTTCATGATCTAATACCTGACCGGCAAGAAACGGCTTACCGGTTAAACCAAAATCGGCAGCGGTATAGAGATCAATGGCATTGGGATTGGCAGGTGTCAGCAAGGTCGCAGTGATGGCTTTTTGCAATGATTGTATCGGGGTTTTCGAACCTAAACTTTCGACTCTGATTTTCCCTCGGGCAAAATCAATTCGAACCCGGGTGTGAAAGTCATCCAGATATTTGACCATGGAGTAGATAGAACTTTCTTCAAAGTCATCACCCCAGACTTTATCCGCCTGTTCGGAAAAAAAAGTGTATTCAAGAATAACGGCCTGAACATCATCCGGCAGTTCAGCAAAATTATCCGGTAACTCGACCGACTGCAGCGAGCCACAATAAAAACAGAGCAGGAAGAAAGCAGTAAAAACAGAGAAGCGCACTGGCGAGTCACATCATCATCAAGGAATCGCCAGTGTAACAGACTATCACCGATATTAGCGTCGGGCTTCGCGGCGTACGGTACCGGTTGAGAAATTACGCTTGGTATAGGATTCACTGAAGTTCAGCGTTGATCCGCGCTCATTATCCAGACCTTCGGCAAAATAACCGCCGTCTTCCAGGTCGTAAGTGACTTCCATGGTTGGATACACCAGCTGAATATCATAAAAGTTAATTGTATGAGCTTCGGTTACCTGCAACAGCTCGCCACTTTCACTGTATTCTTCAGCCACCACAATCGACCAGGAATCTTCGTCAACATAATAACGACGCTTAGCGTATTTATGATCAAAGCCGACACGCAATGTCGCTTCGATCACCCAGACACGGTGCGGCTCATAACGTAACAGGCCGGAGTTAATATGCTTCTCAAGTAAAATTTCATCATTTGTCAGATCACCCTGATGCAGCTTGTAGGCGTTATAAGGGATATACAATTCCTGTTTACCAATCAGCTTCCAGTTGTAATAGTCCGGAGCGCCGTTATACATATCGACCTGATCAACCGTGCGGACTGAGTTTGTGCTTTCATCCGGAGAGTCATACGACAAATCCGGAGTACGGCGCAGTCGACGCTGACCCGGCACATACAACCAGGATTTTCTTGGAGAACGAACCTGGTCCAGCGTTTCATGGACCAGAGCAATGCGGCCAGCCAGGTTTGACGGCGCCAGTGTTTTACGCTTCAGAAAGAAAATTTTGTTATCGAGATCTTCCGGAGAAATGCCGGGCACACTGTAATTAAAGAAGTACTGGTGATCCCTCAGCGTATCACTGCGACTGCCACTCTTAAGAACTGACGCAGTGTAATCAGAAAATGAAAAGGAGTGACCACGAAAGCGCAGCGTATGATTCCACAAAACTTCCAGGCCATTCTGGGGCATAGGGAATGGTGAAGACATGGTCGCACCAGTAACACCAGAGCCGTACTTCAACAGCTCTGCCGATGACGCGTTGTCTTTCACAGCCTGATACACATAATCCGGATAAGAAGCGGAACGGCGGCTGGGATATACCTCAAAGAATAAATCCGGGAAAGTTTTTAACAGCACCTGCTGGCCATGACTCAAGCGCTCCTGGTGCTGATCAATATTGGCGGCTGTAATGCGGAACAATGGCTGATCAGCCCGAAATGGATCCGGGTGAAACTCACCGGGTTTTAACGACTCGTCTTTCTTCAGACCACCCCGCCAGGCAGGAATATCATCGCCATTACCCAGTTTTTCTGCTCCCACAGGCGTCAGATCCTGGCCAAGGCGCTCGACCTCAACATCGGACAGCGCGGCATTCGCCTGATTCATGGCAAGGCCAACAAGGCTGAATGATAAGAAAACTGATCGTATGGTTCCCATGGGCATCTCCGGATTGGATATTGAAGCGCCGCGCAGGCTACTGGGCGACGTTTTTTTGATCAACAGCTTGTTACAAACGATTACAAATTTAAGCAAGCGTTTGCTTGGTTTATGACAGGAATGGTCTATATGCGCCATTAGACATAAAAAAACCGCTACCCCGGAAGAGTAGCGGTTTTCATATTGATTAAAAAAATCTGACAGGATTGTCTGCTATTCGATCAGTTAAGGTGCTCCACACGAATACGTGTGACCTCACCCACAGTGCTGTCCAGGCCTTCAATCGCGGTGATCGCATCGTTCATGGTTTTTTCAACAATACGATGCGTCAGCAGAATAATTTGTGCCAATGCCTCACCTTCTTTTGGCTCTTTCTGAATGATGGCTTCGATATTGATGCCACGCTCACTCAGAATAGAGGCCACATTAGCCAGAACACCGGCTTTATCCTGTGCTTCGATACGCAGGTAATAAGCGGTTTCGACTTCGTCCATTGGCAGCACAGTCACATCATCAATGCTGTTGAATGCCAGGTGGTTAACACGGGCTGAAGCCGGTGCATCAAAGCTGCGCGCCAGATCAATAATATCCGCAACCACGGCTGAAGCCGTTGGGCCAGCACCAGCACCAGCACCGACGTATAACGTATCGCCAACTGCATCGCCATTCACCATAACGGCATTCAGAACACCATCAACAGTCGCAATCGGGCGACCTACCGGAATCATGGTTGGATGAACGCGCAAATCGATACCGTTTTCGGCACGACGACTAACACCCAGGTGTTTGATGCGGTAACCCAGCTCTTCAGCATACTCAACATCATCCGGGGTAATATTGCCAATACCTTCGGTGTAACAACGGTCAAATTGCAGAGGGATGCCATACGCAATAGAAGACAGAATGGTCAGCTTGTGCGCCGCATCAATGCCTTCCACATCAAACGTTGGATCAGCTTCGGCGTAACCCAGCTCCTGAGCTTCTTTTAACACGTCGGCGAAATCACGGCCTTTGTCACGCATTTCAGTCAGGATAAAGTTACCAGTACCGTTGATGATGCCAGCCAGCCAGTTAATGCTGTTAGCCGCAAGGCCTTCACGAACGGCTTTAATAATCGGAATACCACCAGCAACGCCGGCTTCGTACATCACAGAAACGCCTTTGGCTTCAGCGGCAGCAAAAATTTCTTCACCGTATACCGCAATCAAAGCTTTGTTCGCCGTTACTACGTGTTTGCCGTGTTCAATCGCCGTCAACACCAGTTCACGCGCAACGTCGTAACCACCAATCAGTTCGACAACAACATCAATTTCCGGGTTTTTCGCAACAGCAAACGCATCATCAGTCACAGCCACAGCGCTGGTATCACAAGCAGGGTTATCACTGCGGGTCGCAATTTGCTCAACAATAATTTCACGACCTGCACGGCGAGCAATGTCTTGTGCATTGCTGGTCAGAACATTAAACGTACCACCACCAACTGTACCTAAACCACAGATACCTACTTTAACCGGTTTCAAGGTCATCTCCTCTCGAGAATAATCTCTATCAAGTCGTTATTGTCCGGGGCTTCTGTTGTTTGATGTCCCCGGTTCAGAAAGTGCAGCAATGTACCATAAAGGCCGCCACCAGTACCACAAAGGCCTGTACCAAAGCCCATAACCAAAGCCCATAACCAAAACCCATAAAGGTTCAGCCCGAATCTTATAAAGGTATTGAGCCTGTGCTAAGGTCATTGAATATATTGAAAACCCCGATGAACAAAAAACAAACAAGTTAAGGACACTTCATGTCAACGTTTCTGGTTCTGACTGTCATTGCCGATGACAAGCCTGGCATTGTCGAACAACTGTCTGCCGTCATTGCAGAGCAAGGTGGTAACTGGCTGGAAAGCCGTATGTCCCATATGGCTGGTAAATTTGCCGGTATTCTGCGTGTCAGCATTGATGAAGAGAAAAGTAATACACTGGTCAGCGCTCTGGCGTCACTGAGCAGCAGCGGGATTGTGGTGAATGCAGAGCACAGCAAAGATGCAGGCGACACCGTTTCCAGCAAAGACCTGACACTGAATCTGGTCGGCAATGACCGCCCTGGAATTGTACGCGAAGTATCTCAAACACTGGCTAAATTGGGTGTTAACGTATTAGAACTGACCACCAACTGTGAAAGTGCCGCCATGTCTGCCGACCCATTATTCCGTACTGTGGCACACCTGCGTGTTCCTCAGGACTTTGAATCGGATGAGCTGACTGACGCTCTGGAGGCCATCTCAAATGATCTGATGGTGGAAATTAACCTCGATTAATTATTATTCCCTCAGTAAACAAAAAGCCCGCGTTATTACTTAATAACGCGGGCTTTTTGTTTCTCTTTACTCTTGCTTCCACTCTCTGCGTGGGAGCCAAACGCACAGTTGTTTAGTTAATTCCCAAACGAGCCGCCAGATCATCGGCAGGCATATAACCCGGGAATAACTGGCCATCCTGAGTAATAATTGCCGGTGTACCGGTAACACCTAACTCACCACCCAACGCATACTGAGCGGCAATTGGTGCACCACAATCTTTACTGGCATCAATCATAGAAGCCATCTGCGCCTGAATCGCACGGAATTGCTCCTGTGTTGATTCCGGAGCGCTAGGACTCATACGGCGGCCCAACACACTCAGCTCACGCTGGCTTGTCTTCATATTGGTCATCGCATCTTTGCGATCATCCTGACACCAAACATAATTAATCTTCTGATAAGACTGAGTCAGCAAACCGGTTTGCGGGCTTTTAATACCTGCTCGTGGATACGCCAGATAACGAACAGAAACACCCAGTTCATTCAAACGCGGAATTTCCTGGTGCAATTTCTGACAGTAGCCACAATCAATATCGGTAAACACATTGATCAGGGCTTTCTGATCACCCTGAGCCGGGAAAAATACCGTGTCTTTATCAGCCACAGCCGCCAGTTTATCCGCACGCTTCGGATTCAGGCGTGCCTGAGTCATATTCACCGGACCGGTTGCTGATAACTGATACAACTCATCGCGGTAAATAAAATTATTGGTATCAGGGGTCATGTGCATCACAGTGCCATCAACCAGGGTCACTTCCAGCATCTGGCCATTCGCCACAGCGGATACTTCACGTACTTTTAAACGAGGCCCGAATGCCGATACCAACTTACCTTCAACCTGCTTTGTCAGATCAACGGTAGCACTCTTAACTTCTTCCGCCTGAAGCGGGCTGACCACAGCAAGACCACAAACCAGGGCCATTAACGTCTTTTTCATTCGATAACCTTGTACTTAATTACAAACAATCGGCAGAACCCTATCAGGCAAAACCACTGTCATCTGATTCTTATATCGCGAAAGAGTTCATCTGGACAACAAACATTCAGAGACTGTTTCGGTGACAATTACTGATCGAATCAATAATGCGATGGCAAAGCATAACGTAATTTGATGACAGCAAAAGGGAACAGGCATAAAAAAACGGGCACAAACTCTGTTTGCACCCGTTTTTTTGGTAAAGCTTAGTCAAGCCAAAGCGATTAGCTTTGCTTAGCCAGCTTCTCTTTAATACGTGCAGACTTACCGCTACGCTCACGCAGGTAGTACAGTTTCGCCTGACGAACGTCACCGCGACGCTTAACTTCAACGCTGTCTACCAGTGGGCTGTGAGTCTGGAAAGTACGCTCAACGCCAACACCGTGAGAGATCTTACGTACAGTGAAAGCAGAGTTCAGGCCACGGTTACGCTTACCGATTACCACACCTTCGAACGCCTGCAGACGCTCACGGTTACCTTCTTTTACTTTAACCTGTACAACGACAGTGTCGCCTGGGCCGAATGCTGGAACGTCAGCTTTCAGCTGTGCATTTTCAATCTGCTGAATAATTAAGTTTTTGTTGCTCATTGTTTTCTCCTCAACAGTCCGGAGAGCTTTCTTCAAGCTCAGCCAGATACTCTGTCAATAACCTTTGTTGCTCGTTTGTCAGTTCCAGCGCGTCCAATAAATCGGGTCTGCGCTGCCAGGTACGGCCTAACGACTGTTTCAGTCGCCATTGACGAATTTTTTCATGGTTGCCACTCAGCAACACTTCCGGTACTGCCTGCCCTTCATACAGCTCAGGGCGAGTATAGTGTGGACAATCCAGCAAGCCATCCGAAAAGGAGTCCTGCTGTGCCGACAGTTCATGGCCTAAAACACCAGGAACTAATCGGATAACGGCATCCATCATGGTCATCGCGGCCATTTCGCCACCACTGAGAACAAAATCCCCCAGCGACCATTCTTCGTCGATCTCAGTTTCGATCAGACGTTCATCAATGCCTTCGTACCGTCCGGCAACCAGTATCAGCTTTTGTTGCTGAGCCAGTTGTTCGGCTCCGCGCTGATCCAGCTTACGGCCCTGAGGTGACATATAAATCACTTTAGCGCCTTCACCAGCCGCTGCTTTAGCAGCGTGGATAGCGTCCTTGAGTGGCTGAATTTTCATCAGCATACCCGGGCCACCACCGTACGGTCGATCATCCACAGTCTGGTAATTATCATGCGTAAAATCACGAGGATTCCAGCACTGAATTGATACCTTTTCCTGCTTCACTGCCCGACCGGTAACACCATGGTCAGTCAGAGCCTGAAACATATCAGGAAACAGTGTAACGACATCAAATCGCATCGAGATCAAATCTCATACCAGCCTGTTAGCACCGGATTAAAAATCCGGATCCCAGTCCACCTGAATCTCACCAGTATCCAGATCGACATCCAGAACAATTGCATCCACGAAAGGAATCATGCGTTGTTGCTTATCCACACTGCCTTCGCAGGGTTTCAGCTTCATCACCTGATTTCCGCCGCCGGAATCAAACAGTTCCGTTACCTGACCCAGCAATTGACCGTCAGCATTCTCATCAGAAACATGGAATACTTTCAGACCTTCCAGCTGGAACCAATAATGTTCGTCTTCTTCGAGTTCCGGTAAGTCACTGGTTGGGATACCAATTTCAACCTGAGATAAGGCCAATGCCTGATCACGATCGTTGATACCTTCCAGCGCTGCCGCTAACCCTTTGCCTTGGGGACGACTATCACGCAGTTTATATTCTTTCCACTGGCCGCCGATGTTCAACAGCCAAACGGGATACTGCAGAATATTGGTCATCGGATCGGTATACGAATACACCTTAACCCAACCTTTAATGCCAAAAGCGGTAGTAATTTTGCCCAGGATGGTGATGTCCTGATCATTGGCATTACTCACTGCGTTCTGGCCTGCCATAACTTCCCCGTGCGTCAATTAAGCTTCTGCTTTCTTAACGTCTTTCAGTAACTTAGCTACGCGATCAGTTGGCTGAGCGCCTTTACCAATCCAGTACTCTACGCGCTCTAAATCAACACGCAGACGCTCTTCCTGGCCACGAGCAACAGGGTTGAAGAACCCAACACGCTCGATAAAGCGACCGTCGCGAGGCATGCGAACGTCAGCTACGTTAATGCTATAGAAAGGGCGTTTTTTAGAGCCACCACGGGCCAAACGGATAACTACCATAAATTTGATCACTCCGATCGTTTATCAATGACAGGTTTTGGAATCGCCTGCCGTTTAACATACCTCAATAAAACCCGCATAAATGCCGGTTTTACTGAGAATTTGGCGCTGACATGCCCCCGAAAAGGCATACCAACCCCAGTAAAAGGGCGCGTAGTGTATAGGAATTCGTATGACCATGTCCACCACTGCACACCACCATCAGACCGCGCTTTGTTTCAGTGCATTCTTATGCAGCCAGTCTTTCACAATCAAAGCCGTCAGCGGGAAGCTGATGATGTACCAGAGCGCCACGTCGGAGCTGATGCCCAGATAGATGGAATAAGCGGCAGCCACACCTATGGCAGAGTCCAGCTGATCCACGGCAATGGTAATCACCTTGCCCTGCTCCGGCAGCTCCCCGGCACCAATCCCCATACGACGTTTAACCAGCGAATTGGGTAACTCACCCAACATATAACCTAAACCGGCAATGGCACCCGCAAGCAATAACGAATAACCTGCAAAAGGCGAGCGATCACCTAACAGCCACTCGAATGGCAGCAAGACTAACGCCCCAGCAGCCGTTAAAGCCGGCACTACCACAAAGCCGCGCCAGGTTTTATTGGCACCAAATGCCGTTTTCCAGATCGGCTTCGCCAGACCCGGGAGATAGTCACGGCTTACCACCACCATGTGCAGTACACCACCTATCACCACCGGAATTTGTAAATAGAAGGCGGTTAATAAAGCTTTAGCTAAGCCATCGTTCTCACTACCCAGAGTCCATAACAGGAATCCACCCAAGGTCAGTGCCAGGATTTGCCTGAGAGAGCTGAATTTAAAAAAGCGGGCTTTGCGTACCATCAGGTAACTGAATACCGTTAAAGAAACCGCGAGCAAAACTTTCGTTGCTATCGTCGGCAACACACCCAGAGTGTTTAGCCACAACAGCGGTGCAATAATAAACAGGCTCCAGAATACCGGCATGCCCTGATACGCCAGACCATCGACTGAGGTTTCAGAAGGTTTAGCTTCCTCCTCGGGCTTAGCTTCCTCAGAGTTAGCTTTATTAGCTTCTCCTTCTCCGAGATTGCCGGTTTCATTAAATACCGACAGGCGAATGCAGCCACAGCCAACCATGAGCACCAGCGGAATCATCCACCAACCAGTAAAGCCCCATTGCATCAGAATTAATGCCGGTGTCAGCAGATAAATCAGCACATCCATAAAGCCATCGAGATAACGGCCAAAGTTGCGGGTCAAATTCCAGCGCCGCGCTAACATGCCATCCAGCGCATCCGCGGTCATCGCCAGATATAACAGCCCCAACGCTGACATGATGTGTTGCTGCAATACTTCGCTGATAGCGAGTAACGTCAACGGCACACTTAACAATGTGATGCAGTCCACTCGATTTAAACGAATTAACCAAGGTGAGTTCATATTTTTCATTATTCAAATCATTTAAATTAAAGAGAAAAGTGAACGGTATGTTTTTCAAAGCAACAACAAGATGTTGCGGGCCCATCGCAGGGGCAGGGATGCCCCTTACGATGGGTGCGACTGAAAAATATCCGTTTAATTTTCTCTGTTAATGTTTATCGAAAAATTTCTCTTCCAATTTATTTTTTAATTTCCCAACCGCCATTTGCTGACGCAACCTTGGTCGATCGATTTTGCTGTTATGGCGACCATCCACCGGCATTTCTTTTAATCGAATTAATACCCAACAAGACGCTGGCAAAAACTCTTTAATGAAACCTTCTATTTCATTAAGAACATCGTCGCTGACAATAAACAAACACAGCTGATCACCACACTGCACAGCAGCTGTACGCTGAATACCGTCTAATTGATCAAGTTGTTGCTCAAGCGGAAATGGTTGCGTTAAACCACTCTTTAAGTGAATCACATCCGCCAAACGACCGGTTAACCACAAACGTTGTTCCGAATCGAAATACCCGACATCACCGGTACGATGCCAGACATCCCCTTCGGGTCGAGGAATTTTATTAGCGTTATCCGCAGCGCGGTTTTGGTAATAACCTTGCAGCACGTGTGGGCCAGCCACCAGAATTTCTCCAGCTTCTCCCTGAGCACAAGCAATTGGCTGCCCTTCTGTATCGACATGTGCAACCAACACCTCAGCTTCATCCACAACCGAGCCGACCAATAAACCCGCGGACGGATCCGGGAAGGTTAAATATTCGTCTAACTCCAGTGCCGCGATGGGTTCTGCTTCCGTTGAACCATAAGCAATTCGTGCCCAGGCATTGGGAAATACGTCACGCAGTTTGGTTGCCAGCTCCAGAGACACCGGCGCACCACCAATACTTAAGCTGGTGATTTGTGGCAAAGATTGATTATTACTCATTAAATAATCACAAATGGCAGCAAAATACGCAGGAGCCCCACTGATACGTTCAACCTGATGTTTTTGCCAATGAGCTACCAGAGGTTGCACGTTAACCTGCGCCGGTGTAGCTAAGTCCACTTTTGGCATCACAGTGCTCATGCCACAACTGAGGTTATGTAATACCAATACCGGAAAACACGGACTATCCACCTCGCCGTCTTTATCCGGCCAGTGATGGCGAATAGCAAAGTGCTGCTGATCGAGACTATTGTGAGTGCGATCAGCGCCTTTGGGCCGACCAGTACTGCCAGAGGTAAACGAAATTAAACCATGGTCACCTTGTGCCGGAGTCATTAATTTCAGTTGATCATCCGCTCGCGTCGTCATCGGTAATGCACGCAACAATAAACCGGCACCATCAATGCTCCAGCAGCTGATTTTTCGTAGTTCCGGAATTAACCAGCGAAATTTCAATACAGACTTCATACTGACAATGGCTTTGGCATCTGCATCCTGCAACGCCTGACGAATTTTGGTTTTCCCCATGCCGGTATCAATAAATACCGCCACCAAACCCGACGCTAATAAACTCAACACCACGGCATATAACGCCGGAGATGGTTTAGCAATCACCACTACCCGATCACCCGATTGCAAATGATGATCCGACCAGTGGCGCTGTAATGCCCCGGCCAGTTGATTCAACTCACCATAAGTCATCACATCTTCATCGACACATTCCAGCCCCTGCATTTGTGGAATGCGCAGTGCCGGACGGTGTGGGTGTTTTTCTGCCTGAGCCAGAAAGTGACGACAAAAATTATCTGTCATACCTCACCTTCTGTTTTGTTCAGCTTTTTAAAGTACAGGGCGTAACCCCTTTCCTGTTCACCATTGCTGGCGTATTTCAACGATGGGTTATCTTCGCGTACCAATGAGGCCGCCATACGTTGATAATAAGGCGCGCCCCAGGTGGTCAGCTGCATCGACATCAGAGTAAATAAGCCAGCTTTGCGGTAATCCGGGTGTACTGCACCGGTTTTGGCTAATGCCATACATGGCTCGGGTAACACATCAAAATGCTGCTCAAAGTTCGCTTCTTCTGCGGTGGTAATACCCTGGCGAATCAGCGGGCTAAAATCCGGAAACACCAGAAAATAACCGGCAATAGAACCATCACGATCCGTCACCAACACAGAGCTATTCGGGCATAACTTTTTCGCAAAAGGTTCGCCACAGGCCGCCTTAAACTGCTCTTCCGAAATAGGAGAATAAGCAAAGTTATTACGAAACATTTTATCGGTAATTGGATACAACTCTGATAATTTTTCTCGCCAGATATCACCCGTAAAGCGGTGAAATTCAAATTCACCCGCCAATGCCGTTTTCCCCCGCTCCAATATAGGTGCAACCATTGCGGCCAACTCTGCTGGGTTATTATTGATCCGGGTAAAATATCGGTAACGAATACTGTACCCTAATCCATCTAATAAGCTGGCATAGTATTCAGGGTTATAAGGTTCACCGATAAATGGGGCTGTTTCAGCTTTTTTGCCTTCTGCCCGACTTTCTTCTGAAAACACCTGAATACGATTCAACCCATAGGTATTAAAGTTGATTGGCCCGTAGATGGTTTGTGCGCCCTGTTCTTTTGCCCAAGACTCAAAGCGTTGAAACAGTTGTGTATTATTGTCTGTGCTATCTGCGGTTTCCCAGAAACCAAAATAAGCGACGGACTCGCCGTCAATTTTCATATTCGGGTCGTAGAAACCTGCCAGGCGTGACAACTCTTCGCTGCCATTGTCATTAACACTCGTAATAACATCTGCCCAAACCTGCCCGCCGTTTTTCTGATAGTCACTGCTATCAGAAAAAGCTTTTTGGATGACTTCGGGGTTTTCACCTAACCAGTATGGATCGTTCTGGTAAATATTTTTTGCTGTCTGAAAAAAAGATTCTGGTAGTTGCATCATTCCCTCCCATGGCCGCATACCTTTTAAGCCCAGAACTGCATTGTTTTTCGATATCTTTTACAGCTATTAACCTGGATTGTTTTTCAATAGCAGCAATAGGACATTGCGGGCCCATCGCAGGCGCAGGGACGCGCCTTACGATGGGTGCGACTGAAAAATTATCCGGGGTAATAGCCATGCACTTCTGATGAAATTAAGCGTCAGCCTCGGCCTCAACCTCCAATCGAACAACCCGACCGCTGCTGCCATCCATACGAACCAACTCACGATCTTTCACAATCGAAGTTAACCCCGGAATGCCCACAACCGCCGGAATACCCAGCTCACGCGCGACTACAGCAGAGTGACTCAGAGTTGAGCCACGCTCCACCAAGATGCCGCCAGCGGTTGGAAATAACGGTGCCCAGCCCGGGTCGGTTCGTACTGTGCATAAAATCTGACCATCCAGATTTAATTCATCTTCTGGCGAAAAAATCAGGCGAATATTGTTTTCGACAATGCCTGGGTAACAACCGGTGCCCTGCAATTCATTACCGGACTCTCCACCACAACCGGGAATTTCTTCCTGGAACGGGTAGTCATAATCATTATTGCAATACACCACTCCACGGGTGTGGAAGTGATGAGCCGGCTCTTCCTCAGTTTCATACTGAGCAAATTCGGCTTTGCGTGCTGCCACCAGAGGGCGTAATACCGCACTGATACTGCGACCATCCGAATAAGCGTAAATATCTTCCACCGTTAAATAGAAGATATCTTCCGCCTCATCCAGCTGACCATAAAAGGCCAACTGCTCACCTAATTGGCGATAAATATCACGATATAAACCAAACATACGGGTACGGGCTAAACGCATGTTTTCACGATTACGAATAGCATCGCGTAGTTTGGCTAAATCTTTGTTAAATTTAGCCAACGCACGGCCACCTAACTTCTGTTTTAACAGCGGGAATACCTGCTCTTCTGCATCCGCGCGGAATTTGGCTTCGTTTTGTGCCAGTGTCTCCAGCGTTAAATCATCACGAGTCAGGAAATTTTTCAGGATGGCGAACATAAACGATGCATCCTGACGCAACGTTTTTGACTCCAGCTTCAGCTCGCCCATGGTGCGATCACCATAACGCTCGATGTAATCCAAACACTGAGCGTGAAACGACGGAAACTGCTGCTGTAATAACGTCAATAACTGATCGTTGTCTGTTTCCTGCAGTGCACGCAACAATAAAGGTTGGGTTCTGGCCTGATCACATAAGCGCAGCAGATATTTGGTCGGTTCGGTACTTTCTATACCTTCTTCACCAGATAATAAATTGTTCTGCACCAGGTCGATATTTTCGATACCCGTTTTTTCCAGCCAACGGTGAACCTTGCCGTTCATCATCATGACGTAAAAGTCATTAACGATGGGCGTGGTCCAGCGCTGCAATAAGTTTTCGTCCAGAGAACGACTCAGTTCAATTAACTGATCCATACTGTAAGTATGTAATTGCTCACGTGGCACCGAAGCGTATTGCTCGGCAAACATCGAGCGGAACTTTTCCACCAGCTGATCCATTTTTCGGAAACGGCCCAACATCGAAAATAACGCACGAATCACTTGAGGAATACGCGCTAATTTTTCTTTGCTGGTTAATTCACGATCCTGAATCAGATCAACCGGGTCCTGCAGACCCATCATACGTTCCATATCCGCTTTATTGGTTTTAAAAGACGGCAGGAACAATAATCCGCGATACCAGTTATTAATGTTGTAATACACCCGACCGCGTACCAGGCCCAGCATATTTTCCAACATGCCCTGATGCGCCTGAACCACATCTTCTTTTACGCCGATCAAACGCATGGTCTGTTCGTACACGGTTTTATAAGCACGGTTGGCAAAACTGAAGGTCAGTGGTGTGGTGACACCACAATAGGATTCCTGAATATTGGAGTTATCCCAAACCTGCAAACGATCTTCATCAGAATTTTTTTGCGGTAATGACGTCACCGGACGTGCCTGCAGAATATAAATCTGATTATCCTGCACACACCATTCGATATCCTGTGGCGACTGGTAACTTTCTGCAATGGCTTTACCGGCATCGCGTAACGCCAGGATATGCGCATCCGATAAACACAGCTGCTCACGCAGGTTTTCTTCAACCGCTAATTCAACGGTGCCACCCTCAGGGCCCTGGCGTAAAGCGATGTCTTTATCCGCAGTCTGGGCATCGATCTGGTTATCGTATAAACCCACCGTGATTTCATCGGCATTACAAATGCCAGACACCAGACCTTCGCCACATCCCCAGGTGGCAGAAATTAATGCCTGGCGACGATTACCGTTAACCGGATTGGCGGTAAACATCACACCAGAAACATCGGCATCCAACATACGCTGAATAATCACCGCTGCCTGAATATTCACCACACTCAGGCCTTTTTGTAACCGGTACGCCAATGCACGGGCATTAAAAGCACTTTGCATCACTTTTAATACCGAATCCGCGATGGCGGTTTCACCTTTCTGATACAGGTAGCTGTCCATTTGTCCGGCAAAAGAAGCACCAGCGGAATCTTCACCCACCACAGAAGAGCGCACCGCCCAGAATTCACTGTTCAAATCCTGTTGTGGCAACGCCGCACGAACAGCAGCCAGAATATCCGGGTGCAATCCCACTTCAGCCAAACGCTGCTGAATATCTTCAGCAGCCCGGGTTAATGCCTGGCTATCAACTTCCGTTTCTGTTTTTCCAACAAAATGATGCAACTGCTGTTGAATCCAGTCGCTTAACGACTCGCCATTGGCTGTGCGCAGTTGCAGCTGTAATTCAAATGCGGCAACCGGCACTACCCACCACTGTGGTACGTTAAAACCAAAACGACTCAGAAAAGCCAGGTTGTGGGCTTTGCCGCCCAGTTCAGCAGGAGCCGTCAGGCTGGCCTGCTGCTGATCAATACACCAATCAGTCATGCGCCTGCTCCACATTGTTTGTGTCTTTATTCGTCAGGCCGAGCGCCTCAAAACGAATTCGTTCGTTATCCAGCAAACGACGTGATGTCATCACAACCCGTTCCATAAACGGATAATGACGGAAGGTATGAGCCATGACATACATAGGCAAACGACACACGGCTAAATCCCATAAACTCAGAGTGAAACCCATGCGCCATTCATCGGCATCAATCGATTCATGAGTTGCGGCCTGCAGCTGTTCGCGATGACGTTCAATCAGGGTTTCAACCTGTTGCGGATCAAAATCCGGCGCCAGCGCAAAGGCTAATAATTCTGCTAAATCGTGCTGTGGCAACTGCATTGTTGCCAGCTCCCAGTCATACGCACATAAGGTCAGCTGGTTATTATTATCGCGGCGGAAGGCAATATTACGCGGATTAAAATCGTTATGAGTCAGGGTTTTTTTCATGCTATCCAGCTTGGGATACCAGGATTCCAGACTGTAAATACGATCACGATAACGCTCCATATCGTCGGCACTGAACCATTCAGGAAACTCCTGTTGCGCATGGGCACCTAACATTTCCCACAGGCGCATTTTTTCGGTCATTGATGGTGTCGTAGGTGCATCCACCAGCCAATCAAATTCCTGCAATTCCTGCTCACGGCCATACCAGATACTGTGTACCTGAGCGATGCCATCGACGGCGGCATTATAATGGTCAATAGTCCAGCCAGAGGTGTCATCAGCGGAGTCCATTAATTCCAGACCGTCCAGATATTCCTGCACAATCACGTACGCTTCACGTGAGCTGTCTTCCCAGGCACGGTAGGTTTTTGGCGCAAAACGAGTAAAGCGCTCATCCTGCTGACTCATCACCGCCAGTTCACGGCGATGGCATTGTTTAAAGCCCAGATGATCTTTAAATTCGTTATAGGCGTGGGCTAAACGGGCATCACACATGGAGGCCATGGAGTTCAGCATCAGAATAACTTCGTCATCCAGCGGCTTTACTTTAACCATCATGTCATGGCTTTCGCCCTGCGCTTCTCCGTCTTCGCCAGTAACCACTCTGAACGGGAAATGGCCTACCAACTTATTAATTTTATGTGCCGTCAGTTCGGTAATAATCGAACTGCCTTTGGACGATAAATTCAGTGGCTGTAACTCTTTCACCGGCGCACGATATTCACCAGATGCAGACAATGCCTGAGCGAAAAAGTCTTCGTTTAAATCACCCAGCTTTAACCACTCCACCGGGCGGTTACGCCCCAGCTTTTCGTGGGCACGGGCAAACTGGTCGCTGGCAATTGCCGACAAGGTCGAGATATCCAGCGCCAGACAAAAACTGGCGATGACTTCGGCTAATTTGTGCGCACAACCCGGTCCGGCACAGCCAATTAATTCCAGACATTCTTTTTGTTGCGGCAAACTGGTGCCGCCACCTACGGTACCGACAACCAGAGAAGGTAAACGCAGAGTGGCGTACACATCGCCGTCTTCCGTCAGTTCCATATGCAACTGACCAATAGCCGATTCATGCACACAGGCAATGTCCTGGCCGGTGGCGGTAAACATCGCACCAATAGTATTGGCAATATTGATGTTAATACCCACCATACCGGCAGCGATACTGCCGCCAACAAACTGGTTATAGGCGGTAAATAACTGACGCGCGCTGACTTTTAATACCCGCTGACAAACCTCATCGGTTAATAAAGTTTCCGCTAAGACACGAACACCACGCCCGCGCAGGTATGAGTTGTAGGTGACTTTTTTATCGTTGGATAAGTTGGCTTCAATTAAAAAATTCTCAAACTCAATGCCATCGAATGATTTCATCTGTGCCAGAATCCACTGACACGCCTGCCAGGTACAAGTGGTCGTCATATTCTGACCGGCCGCATCGCCGGTTTCATAGACAAACTGCACGTGCACACTGCGCCCCATTAATTCGGCATGCACTTCTACTAGATTGGCGTAGTTCGAATATTTTCGGGTTTGTGCCGCAATTTCCTGCTGATGGTCTTTAACCCATTCGGCAAAAAACAACGCCGACGATAAATCCGACAAGACAAATACCGGTACTCGCAACATACGCTGCCCAAGTACTTTGACCCGCACACCACCGGAGCGGGAAATTGCGGTTGCGCCACGAGTGGCAGACGCCACCAGCGCTCCTTCGGATGTCGCCATGGGTGCATAAAATAAACCGTTGGCGTGATCACCCAGAATCTGCAATGGCCCGGCAATGCCCACCGGAATTTCCACCGAACCAATTAAGGCTTCGATATTACTGACCAATGCTTTCGGGTCGAAACGCGTATGTTCCACTTCGGCCAGTGGTGCGCCAGTGGTTTCACGAGCAAAAGCCAGACGTTCCTGGCGGGCTTCTTCTGTGTATAAACCACGCGCCGGAACCTTGGGTAAATTAAATTCGTCGTAGCGTTGTGTTTCACGTTTAACCGGCAATAAACGCAAGGCATAACTGATCTGCCATAGTTGTCGTGCATTCTCCTGACCTGCTTCAGCTTCCAGATCATCGTTACTGAAAACAATGCGCTGTTGACGACCATCCTGAGTCAGTGAAACCTTACTGACACGCAAATTTTTAAGCGAAAATGTCTGTTCGTTCAAACGAAGTACAATGTCACGGCATACGGCATCTTCGACCAGAGATTCACAAGGCTGAGTTAACACACACAGATGGCTTTTGGATACATCGACTGCTTCTGCAGCACGCCATTGTTCACAGCCTTTTTGGTCACCGCTTTTTTCGTCACTGCTCCGGTCTTCATTACATAACAACTCAACTTCTGCATTATGTTCCTGTCCAAACGCGTAACGGGCTTCACTGGTAAAGATCTGAGGTTTTGTCAGAGAGTTCATGCACCACCTCCGATTAATAAACCCGCAATAACCAGAACGTAACCCAGCAACATGGTAATCGCGACGGCTTTTTCGTTGTTTTCACGACCTTCCAGCGTAGGGTTTTTAAGAAACTTCATTAACGATTTAATCGCTAACACCCAAACCAGAACAGCTAATACGGCATAAATGATCAGCCAGCTCACACCCGCCAGCCATAATAATGTGATTTGGTTAATCACCATCGCGCTGACCAGCGCAAACACAAGGTAGGTAGCACCGTTAACGCCGAGGATTTTGGTGTAGGAATCGACTGTGTCTCGCTCTTCTTCTGGCCCGCGGGTTTTGCGGGTAATTTCAAAGCAAAAACCACTGACAAACGCCAGGCTCATCATCGCAATCAGTACCGGAGTAAATTGCACTTCCGGATTAGCTAATACCGCTAACCACCAAACGATTAATGGCATAATTGCCATGTGGGTTAAGGCGTATAACAGCAGTTGTTTTTCTAACCATTCGCCGCAGAAAAACTCCACACCCATCAGGCATAAATAGGCAAACATAATCGCCCAGACCATGGCGCCAACATCACCGGCAGTCAGCCAGGAAAATACCAGCTGCACCACAATCGCAACGGCACCCAAGGTTTTCAAATGCGTTAAAGTTATACGACCACTTTGCAATACACGCTGCGGGTGGTTAATAACATCAATGGCATAGTCTTTATGCTCATCAAAAATCCGAATTAATAAAAATAACGACCAGGTCACCAAACAAGCGAGAATATCCAGCCATTGCAGACCAGATTCATCGCCATCGCTGGCTCCCTCTCTGGCAACTACGGCACTCGCTAAGTAAAGGATAAAAAACAATAACGCGTTTGCGGCCGGAAAACGTTCGTCCATCCACGCACCGATTCGACGCCACAGGGGATCCGTGTGGCTAACAGAGACTTCAGTCATAACTACTCCATGAGAAAGGGTAAGAATATTTAATTTTTAAAATCGGTAAATGCCGGATTACTGCCTGGTTGGGATTGTGGTTGTGATGATAGTTGTGTTTGAAGCGGGACTTTTTCCCGATCAAACAGCAATAACAACAACGGCAATAAAATAATGTCGGCAATAAAGGCGAGTACCACGGTCAGGCTCATCAGAGCACCCATGCCCCAGGTTGGTGAAAACGGCGATAACACCAGCAGGGCAAAACCTGCCGCCAGCACCACGGTGGTAATCAACATCGCCACACCCACAGTTGCAAAGGCAAACTCAACGGCTTGCTCTGGTGTTTTCCCTTGCTCACGGGCATAACGGTATTTGGTGAGAAAATGCACACTGTCATCCACCACCAGACCCAGGCTCATACAGGCCACAATACTCAAACCCAGATCCACCTGACCAGAGAGATACCCCCAGGCACCATAAGCTAATAAGGCTGGCAGAATATTCGGAATCAGGCTCAGCGCACCAAGGCGCAATGAGCGTAAAAACCACATCATGGAAACCGAAATCAGCACCAGCGCGATCAGAGTTCCAACAAATAAACTGATGCTGTTGCGATCCGATATTTTGGCAAACACCATGTCCAGGCCAGTACCCGGAGTCAGAGATAATGCGGGTGTGTTCAACGCGGCCCAGGCACGAACTGTATCATCAAAAGCCACCAGCTCACGCGAGGTATGTTTGTACAAGTTAACCGTCAAACGTGTTGCGGTTTTATCAATATTGATGCGCTCTTCCAGCCCCATACCAAACGGCAGAGACATTTCGTACAACAGCATTGATTGTGCAATTGCATCGCTGTCATCCGGAATCCGGTAAAACTGTGGCTGGTCTTGATTCAGCTTCTGGCTGATCTCCAGCAACTGATGATGAACACTATCAACGTAACCCACACCGGGTTGTTGCTCTAACCATTCCGCCAGACGTTTAAGCTGCTGCATATAATCGCTGTTATAGACGGAATCGCTATCCGCTGCGGCAATCGAATACTGAATAAAGTTGACGCCATAGAGCTGCTGCTCCTGGGTTTCCAGTGCCTGGCGCACCGCAAAACTGTCGTCGTAATAGTGATACCACTGCTCGTTAAACTGTAATTTTGTTAAACCAAACCCCAATACAATCGTCACCAGTACGGCAATCAAAAAAGTTGTTTTTTTCGCCGGTGCAATGACACGACGATAAAAGCTCAACAGGAGATTGCCCAGGCCATGATCTACAGCGGCCGCCTTAGGCTGAGGCAATATTCTTAATAACGCGATAAACCAGGTAAGGCTCAGAACCCCAGCCAACAAAGCCGCCATCGCCACCAGGTTGCCTAAATCCCGATAAGGTGGAGACTCACTGAAATTCAGGCACAACAAGCCTAAAGCGGTTGTCACCGAAGTAATCATCACTGGCTTAATATTCAGCGCCTGGGCTTTGGCCAATGCCGCCGTTTTATCCAGCCCTTCTTTTAAGGCATGCTGATAAGACACCAAAATGTGCAAACAATCGGCCACGACAATAATCATAATCATCGACGGTACCGCGCCAACAACCGGGGTCAGTGTTGCACCACTCCAACCTAATATTCCAAAAACTGCCGCCACCGTTAATAACGTCAGTGTCAAAGACAATAACGAACCTGCCAATGAACGAGTTAATAAAAACAGCGCCGTAAAAATTAATAAATAACTACCTGGAATTAATGCTGCCATATCTCGCTCAATCGCTTCCGCCAAGGCAACATTAACAACCGCTGTCCCTAATAGCTGCACATCGAATAACGATAGGTTGAGGTCGTTTAATAAACGTCGGGCTTCACTCACCAGCTCGGCCGTTGCGAGCGGATCATTATCTGGCAAGGTTAAATTGATAATAACCTGAGTAAGTCGCTTACCATCACCAAGCAAGCGCTTGTTTATTACCGGGTGATGGTCAGAAAAATCAAACAACTCATCAAAAGTACCTGAAAAATCAGGACCAAATAGATCTTCAACATAAATATCATCGCCCTCGGCCTGCATGCGTTGATAATTAGTCAATGAGTCGACACGCCTGGCATAAGGTAGCTGCCAGGCTTTTTCAGTCAGATTTCGGATTTGTAACAGAGCATCGGCACTGAATATTTCAGCATGCTCTTTTGCATTTAATAAAAAGACCAGAGTGTCTTGTTTATTAAAGTCCTGCTCCAATGCTTCGAAGGCTTTTAACTGAGGATTTTCCGCACTGAAATACGTACGAAAATCCGTCGTCAATTGTAATTTTCCGGCACCTGAAGCAACTGCAATTAACAATAATGTTAGCGTTACAAAAGTAACCCAGGGCTTTTTTAGTGAGAATAAAATAAACATAAAACAACCACCCGGTAATCCTTAATCCGGTTCCTTTTAATTATTGCCATCACGACAACTTTATTGGCTGTTTTTATTTTTTGAGGCCATTTTTAATGGTGTGGATATTAGCTCAGTAAGAATCGATGAAGCCATAGGAAATCGATAAAAAATGTGAAAAAGACGCATTTTTTTTGGCCAATTTATTCAAATATCGTTATTGATACTTATATTGGCTCGCATTAACACATTCAAATGGTCAGCTATTTGATATACATAACCACATTAACATTAATACTTAATAACCCGTTTGTTATATTGGAACCAAATATTGCAATCACGCACAAACGATTCAACAGCCTTATTCCACCTCATATCGTTACCTGAATAGCAGCCTGAACTCAGATCAAGATCTTTGGCTATTGTTGATAAAAAATCGCACCAGGGGCAGACCCTCTATTACTCAACCGTTATAATGCGTTCGCCTGAAACCAGCATCCCGGATTCAGAGCGTAATAGCAAGAAGCTCCGGGCCAACATTGGCTGCGGAAAACAGTAACAATCCTTCACCCTAACGGTGTTACATGAACTATTCCTTATTTGACCTGCTGCAGCTGATTGGTGCACTGGGTGTTTTTATCTTTGGCATGAAGATCTTCAGTGAAGGTCTGCAAAAGATCGCCGGTAACCGGCTAAAGAGCATTCTCAGCGGCATGACCCGCAACCGCTTCACCGGGGTACTAACCGGTTTTGCCACCACTTCCATCACCCAGTCTTCTACCACCACCACCGTGATGGCCGTCAGTTTTGTTAACGCTGGCTTGTTAACCTTTGTCGAGTCGACCGGCGTAATCATGGGTGCCAACATTGGCACAACAGTAACAGCATGGATTGTTGCCCTGTTCGGCTTCAAAATGAAAATCACCCCTATCGCCATGGCGTTGATTGGTATTTTCTTCGCTTTCTTATTCTCCAAAAACAGCCGCTGGCGCAATATCGCTGAAACCATGGTGGGTTTCGGCATTCTGTTTATCGGATTGGAGTTTATTAAAAACGGTGTACCGGATATCCGCAGCAACCCTGAAATGCTGGCGTTTCTGGATGGCTTTGCCGGCCATGGTTACCTGTCATTGCTGCTGTTTGTATTTATTGGTACGGCATTAACCCTGGTGATGCAGTCCTCTTCGGCCGCCACCGCGGTAACTCTGGTGATGCTGTTTGAAGGCTGGATTTCCTTCCCGCTGGCTGCCGCCATGGTATTGGGCGAAAACATCGGCACAACCGTAACCGCAAACCTGGCCGCCATGGTGGGTAACGTCCATGCCAAACGAGCCGCCCGTTTCCATCTGATCTTCAATTTGATTGGTGTCGCCTGGATGCTGATTGCTATCTATCCAGTGATGCATGCCATTGATGCCGTGATTCTGAGCTTCTCTGACAACCCGGCTTCCATCATGAGTGCTGACCCGGAAGCTCGCCCAAATGCCACGCTTGGCCTGTCGTTATTCCACACCTCCTTTAACATCCTGAATGTGGTGCTGCTGTTTGCCTTTATTCCGGCCATTGTGCGGTTTATCGAACGTATCCTGCCCGCTGAAGAAGGCGACGAAGATGAATACCACCTGCGTTACATCAGTACCGGCGTGATGAACTCTCCGGCACTGTCGGTCGAGCAGGCACAAAAAGAAGTGCAACAATTCGCTGAAATTGTCACCAAGATGCACAAAAAGGTGAACAAACTGCTGTTTGACCCAAAAGCCAAACACCAGAAGTTGTGGAATAAAATTGCGCAACTGGAAGACACCACCGACCAGCTGGAAATTGAGATCTCCGACTACCTGGTACGTGTCACCGAAGACGGCAACCTGGAGCAGGAATTAACCGAGCGCATCCGCTTCCTGCAATCCATGATTCATGACCTGGAGCGTATTGCGGATATCTATTTCCAGATTTCCAAACTGAGTGAGCGTATGCAGGAAACCAAAACTCAGTGGCCACAAGAAGCGGTGGAAGATCTGGTGCGTATGATGAATGCGGTGCAGGAATCCATTGTGAATATGCAGGATAACGTTGCCCGGGACGCTGCTGAGGTGAATCTGGACAACGCACTGACACTGGAAAATGCCATCGATGAACTGCGTGATGAGTTCCGCAATAAGCACTTCGATCGCCTGGAAAAAGCGGCCTACACACCACGTGCCGGTGTTAACTTTATGGATGTCTTAACCCGCCTGGAACGCATTGGTGACCATATCCTTAACGTTAACGAATCTGCGGCTGGCAACCGCCTGAAAGCGACCCGGATTGCCGGGAATCGCTAGCCACAAAAAAGGCCTCTAATCTTTTAATCAGAGGCCTTTGTCTCTCTACTTCCTACCATACTTTCTACCATGTACCTGCCACTGCCTCATCAACATAGACGCTAACTCTCACACGCAGGCTGCTGTTCCATCACGATGCAATTACGTCCGGTTTCTTTACCCTGGTACAACCCCTTATCAGCACGGGCAACCAACTGCTCAAACGTATCGTCAACAACCAACTCAGCGACCCCAATGGTGGTTGTGGTGTACACCTCGTTGCCACCCATAGTCACCGAATCTTGTTCCAACTGCTTACGAATTCGTTCGGCCACCAGCTGAGCCTCAGCGGCTGGCGTAGAGGGTAATAGCACCAGAAACTCCTCTCCACCCCAGCGGGCAATCAGATCTCCGGAGCGAACCTGCTGGCTCAGTACATGAGAAAAGTTACGCAACACTCTGTCGCCAGTTTGATGACCAAACAAATCGTTCACACGTTTGAAGTGATCCAGATCACACAGCAAAACCGACAGCGGCAAACCATTTCGCAGATGGTTTTTAATCTCTCGCTCCGCCAGCTCCTGAGCACATCGACGATTGTGTAAACCTGTGAGACTGTCGGTTGTCGCCAATTGCTGCAACTGAGCTGCGTTACGCACCACCAGGCGATAATACAGCCCCGACAGAAACACCATAGAAACCAGCACAACCACCAGGTTGAAATAATATAAGCTGTTTAACAGCGACTCTTTCAGCAGATACACCGGCTGAGCACCACGCAGACCATAGTCCATCAAGACATACAGCATCATCATGCCCATCACCATCGGCATCTTGGCGATACTTTCTTTTAACGGACTCACCATCATGACCGGCGGAATCATCATCGCATAAAAGTGAAAACCACTGTCCCAACCCAGCAGATAAACTGCCAGCGCAGCATGGCCAACAATCTCGAACACCACCAACGCCCAACCAACCACAATAAAACGACGCTGCAGCGTCATCACAAACACGCTCAGGTACAGCACAACGCTGAAGATATTCACAATCCCCAGCAACAGAATGTCATTGGCAAAAAACAACGCCGCAAAGGCAATATGAATAAAGGATGCAAGAACACTGACCTGCAGCATCAGCTTGCGAAACATACGCTCGCCGCCGATCACACCGGGTTCCATCAGTGTTGAATAAAGGTCCATGGAGAATGCCATTATTTACTTTTTTGGATTAGGGCCTGTTAACACTATTTCGATCACGCTGTTATGACTGAAAATCTTTCAATCAAGGCGCGAAGAATGATGTTTAACGGGTTAAATAAATGATGAGCAACACAGAGTGAGGGATTTTCAGCCATAACCCAAAGGGCTGGCATCAGTTTTCCCCTGAGCTGTGTTATTCGTTGCTTATTTAACTCGTTAAACGACACTCCTCATGCCTTGCTCATGACAAAAACTGACTGCCAGCAGCAAAGATCTAAATAGTGTTAACAGGCCCAAGCAAAAGTATTGGTCACAACCCCGTTTTTTACAAACCAACAGATGTAATAGAACGGTAATGTTAAGTGAGCGTACTGACTAAGATCGCCAAGAAACCGCCACTAACGGTTGTTTTAAGGCATAGACTCCATCAGCCACTGACGGATTTGAGCCGGGGTCATCACACCCGCCCGGCGGGTGATTTCCTGGCCATGGTAAAACAGCATTAACGTAGGAATGGAGCGAATGGCATACTGAAAACCCACAGCAGGTGCTTGCTGAGTGTTTACCTTGGCAAACAAAACTTTTCCCTGCATTTGCAGCGCAGCCTCATCCAACAATGGCAGCAACTGCTGACAGGGAGCACACCAATCTGCCCAGAAATCAACAATGACTGGTAGCTCAGCCTGACGGATAAAAGCAGCAAAGCTGTTTTCATCCAGAGCAGTGACGTTGTCCAACACCTTACAATTCGTCGAGAATCTGCTGGCGCTTCTGACCATACTCCTCCTGAGTAATCAGACCTTTCTTTTTTAACGAGTTTAAGCGTAATAAGCGTGATTCGATGGAATCTGTCTCTACTTGTGCTGCAGACTCCTGCACCGCTTCATCAACAACCTTCTGAACCGCTTGCTTAGCCAGGCCACAGTGGTAATACGTCGCCGTGATTCTGGTGGTTTTAACGGTTTTAGCACCGGTTAACGATGGCTGGCGATGACTGCTCTGCTCCATAGTCCCCATTAAAAAAGCATCAGCACCCTGTTCTTCTGCCTCTTCCTGATGCCATTCATCGCAGGCTTTTACCGGATCTTTACTGGTGGTTTTACAAACCTCCTCCTTGATCAACTGACAGTTGGCTTCTTCACCCGGTTGAAGAATTTTGATATCCGCCTGAGCGGCCAGAGGCAATAATAACGACGCAAAGATCAGTGGCTTAAACATGGGAGGCTTCCGAATAAAAAGTGCGGGTAAATTATCGGCTGTTTAGGTGAAATACAAGGTATGAAGGGGTGATCAGAGTGTTCCGGCTAAATGTTCTGTTTGCCATCCTGCTGCGCCTTCTTCCTGAAGTCTGCCAATATCGCGTCCTGCGATTTCTCTACCCAACCTTGCTCGGCTACCGATAACTCTGCTGCAATAAGCCGCTGTCGAACCTCTTCTACTTCGCGTGCCTTGCGGATCAGGTCATTAACCACTTCGCTGCGGCTGGAGAATTCTTTGCTGTCGATTTTGTCCTGAATCCAGCGTTCGTTGGGTTCAGAGAGGGATAAACTTGCTCGTGTTACCATGGCTTCACCGTTATCCGGGCTATCGCCCTTGTGATGTAGTATTGATGCGATATTGCATCACAAGCGCATCAGAAACAATACGAGCTGTGGAAAGGTCACTATGCAAGTTAGATAACCGCAGCGTCGCCAGACACTTACTTATCTGCAGTACCGATGCTAGAAGGCGCTTCGCTTGTCCGGCCTAAAGGCTATAAAAACTCGTAGGCTGGGGTGAGTGGAACGAACCCCAGGTTTACAGAGAATCACTACCTCGCCTTCTGCTAGCAGACCGACCTATATACCAAGACAATTTCACTGATAGCAACTCACTAAGCAGATAAGACCCCAATTGACAGAGAAGGCATTAAAAAATAAATTAAGTCCCTATACATGAGGGATCATAATGTCAGAACTAAATGCTGAAATAAAAGTATCTTTTCCTGGGAAGAAGTACTCAGAGGAAGCTTTCAAAACACTCGATCAATTAAAATCCGACTTAGAAAACTCAAAATTTTCCAGCAACAGCTTTACACACCATATTGATAATTTAGAGTTACTAGCTCATAGCTACTACCAAATAGAACACTTATCACTAGATAAAAACAGCATAATAATAGCACTCAGCGGAGAGATATCCGCTTCTTACGAAATATTAGAGAGCATATATAAATACTGTATCGATAATAAAGCTAGGAAGTTTATTTCATATTCACTTAACGACCAAGTAATGGAGTATGATTACCTATGCTATGTAAAGGGGTCTGAAGTTAGCTACTCAGAAGGGATCAATTCACTAATTGATGAGAAGTTGGAGAAAGCTAAAAATAAAGGCAATTTACTAAAGGTGCTAGAAACTCTTGCAACACAGGGAAAACTTAGGGAGGCCAAGTTTGAACTTGACGATATTATTGCTGATTACGTGAAAACATCCGATTTTAAAAGCTGGTATATCGGTATAAAAGAATTGAAATCTCAAAGAAATTCGTCTGGGGATACACTATTAACAGCAATGATAAAGTCTGGCAATGAAAAAGAATCAGTATGGTTGATAGACAATGCTATGCATTTAGACCCCTATATGTGTGATTTAGACGGAAATACACCTCTCGAATTAGCCATTAAAGAAAATCTACAGATGGTCATCGATTGCTATACACCAAGACATGAAAAAGCAATAAACATAGAAAAATCCAAACCAGAACACTTAGTCTATTTTGATAAAGACAAGTCAGAAAAAGAGTTCATTGAGTTACTATTTGATTTTTCAAAATCGAGCAAGCTAACACTATTTGCATCACCATTCACAAGTCACTATAGCCTATCAAACTCCCCCATATTCAACCCAGGAGTAAACCACTTCGACATATATAGAGCATACTATGACAAAGATAGAATTCTCTACAATGTCGGTCATTATCAAAAATGTAAACCTGAGCTCTGCCATACAAAAAAAGAGTTAACTTTTGAAGAGATGCTGAGATATCTCAAAGAATATGCTGACGCACAATAAATAATAAACCCGCTGCCCACCTTGCATCACACAAGACAAACAGCGGGTTTTCTTTTTTCGCCTAAACCAAAACTTTAATAAAAAGCCTTAGTTCTCCTCACACCAAACCCGCGCGTTACGGAACATCCGCATCCAGGCGCCGTCTTCATCCCAGTGATCCGGTGCCCAGCTGTTCTGCACAGCACGGAACACACGCTCTGGGTGTGGCATCATAATAGTCACGCGACCATCGTTCGCGGTCAGGCCAGTAATACCTTGTGGAGAGCCGTTCGGGTTCGCCGGGTATTGCTCGGTGGTTTCGCCGTAGTTATTCACATAACGCAGGGCAATCTGGCCCGCCAGCTCGTCGATATCCGCTTCGTCAGCAAATTCCGCACGGCCTTCACCGTGTGCCACTGCGATTGGCATTTGAGAACCAGCCATACCCGCCAGGAATACCGAATCAGATTCCTGAATTTCTACCATAGAAACACGTGCTTCAAACTGTTCGCTCATGTTGCGAACAAAGTGTGGCCAGTGTTCCGCACCCGGAATCAGTTCGTGCAGGTTCGATAACATCTGACAGCCGTTACACACGCCCAGTGCGAAGGTATCAGCACGCTCGAAGAATGCGGCAAACTGGCTACGCGCCTGTTCGTTAAACAGGATGGATTTCGCCCAACCTTCACCCGCACCTAATACGTCGCCGTAAGAGAAGCCGCCACAAGCCACTAAACCACGGAACTGATCCAGCGTTACCGCACCCGACAGTACGTCGCTCATATGCACGTCGATGGTGGTGAAGCCAGCACGATCAAAAGCGGCGGCCATTTCGATCTGGCCGTTCACACCCTGCTCACGCAGAATCGCGACTTTTGGTGCATTTTCAGAGCCAGCCGCAGGAAGGTCTGAAGTGATGTCTTCATTAATGTCGAAGCTCAGCTCAGCATTTAAGCCAGGATCTTCGGCATCCAGCAGGGTGTCAAATTCTTGCTGAGCGCAGTCTGCGTTATCACGCAGTGCCTGCATTTCGTAGCTGGTTTGCGACCAAGTGCGCTGCCAGTTCACACGAGATTCCGTCAGGAATTCTTCGTCCTGGAAGCTGAAGGTAATCTGATCGTCTTCGTTCAGCGTACCAATCACCTGAGTGCAATCACCCAGACCAGCGGCTTCAAACTGAGCCAGTACTTCTTCCAGGTCGTCACGACGAACCTGAATCACACCACCCAGTTCTTCAGCGAACAGCGCAGCGGCCAATTCGTCTTCAGATTCGGCCAGCAGGTCCATTTTTACGTCCATACCGACGTGACCCGCAAAGGCCATTTCGGTCAGAGTGGCGAATAAACCACCGTCGGAACGGTCGTGGTAAGCCAGCAGTTTGTTGTCAGCGTTTAAGCCCTGCATCACTGCGAAGAAGGCTTTCAGATCTTCAGCATCATCCAGGTCAGCCGGTACGCTACCCACTTCCCCGTAAACCTGTGCCAGACAGGAAGCACCCAGACGGTTCTGGCCGCGACCCAGGTCAATCAGTAATAAATCGGTCTCGCCTTGGTCAGCACGCAGTTGAGGCGTCAGTACTTTGCGCGCGTCGGTCACGGGTGCAAAGCCGGTGATAATCAGCGACATTGGCGCGGTAACGGCTTTATCCTCTTCACCGTCTTGCCAACGAGTCTTCATCGACATGGAGTCTTTACCCACAGGGATGGTTACCTGCAGTTCTGGGCACAGCTCCATACCTACCGCTTTTACTGTTTCGTATAACTTCTGATCTTCACCGTCGTGGCCTGCCGCACACATCCAGTTAGCCGACATTTTCACATCAGCCAGCTTAGCAATTGGCGCAGCGGCTAAGTTAGTAATCGCTTCGGCTACCGCTAAACGACCGGACGCTGGGCTATCCAGCAGAGCCACTGGAGTACGCTCACCCATCGCCATCGCTTCGCCAGCGTAGTTATCGTAAGAAGACGTGGTTACCGCAACGTCAGCCACCGGCACCTGCCAAGGGCCAACAAACTGATCACGTGCCACGGTACCGGTAATGGAACGGTCACCAATGGTGATCAGGAAGCTCTTGGAGGCAACAGTAGGTAATTTCAGAACACGCTCTGCCGCTTCGGCCAGCTTGATGCCAGCGCTTTCGAAGTTCTCTGCCTTCACTTCGCGAGACTTCACATCACGGTGCATACGCGGTGGTTTGCCCAGCAGAACCTGTAATGGCAGGTCGACTGGCTTGTTATCGAAGTGGCTATCGGTAACGGTCAGGTGTTCTTCTTCGGTGGCGTAACCTACAACTGCGTATGGGCAGCGCTCACGCTCACAGATGGCATCGAACGTATCCATATCTTCTTCAGCAACCGCCATGACATAGCGTTCCTGAGATTCATTCGACCAGATCGCCAGCGGGCTCATGCCCGGCTCATCGTTGGGTACGTTACGCAGTTCGAAGTTACCACCACGACCACCGTCGCCAACCAGCTCAGGGAAGGCGTTGGATAAACCACCCGCGCCCACATCGTGAATAAAGGCAATTGGGTTTTCATCACCCAACTGCCAGCAGCGGTCGATCACTTCCTGACAACGACGTTCCATTTCCGGGTTTTCACGCTGAACGGACGCGAAATCTAAGTCGGCATTCGATTGACCGGAAGACATAGAAGATGCCGCACCGCCACCCAGGCCGATTTGCATCGCCGGGCCACCCAGAGCAATCAGGCGAGCGCCAACCGGGATATCACCTTTTTGTACGTGTTCGTCACGGATGTTGCCATAACCACCAGCAATCATAATGGGCTTGTGGTAACCACGCACTTCGCCGTCGTGTTGCAACTCGAAGGTACGGAAGTAACCGTTCAACGCCGGACGACCAAATTCGTTGTTAAAAGCCGCACCTCCGATAGGCCCTTCCAGCATAATATCCAGCGCCGATACGATGCGATCTGGCTTGCCATACTGGCTTTCCCATGGCTGTTCGAAGCCCGGGATTTTTAAGTCGGATACGGTAAAGCCCGTTAAGCCCGCTTTTGGCTTGGAACCACGACCGGTTGCCCCTTCGTCACGGATCTCACCACCAGAACCGGTCGCCGCACCGGAATGAGGGGCAATCGCGGTTGGGTGGTTGTGGGTTTCGACCTTCATCAGGATATGCATATCTTCTTCGTGATATGCGTAGCCTTTGTTTTCAGGGTTCGGGAAGAAACGACCGGCCTTGTGACCAGTGATCACAGAGGCGTTGTCTTTATAAGCCGACAGAATGTTCTCGTTGTAACACTCATAAGTGTTCTTAATCATCTGGAACAGCGACTTGTCCTGATCTTCGCCATCGATGGTCCAGCTGGCGTTAAAGATCTTGTGACGACAGTGCTCAGAGTTCGCCTGGGCGAACATCATCAGTTCCACATCGGTCGGGTTACGGTCGAGAATTTTGTAGTTATCAACCAGGTAATCGATTTCGTCTTCGGCCAGAGCCAAGCCCAGACTCTTATCCGCGGCGACCAGTGCATCGCGACCACCGGCAAGAATATCAACGGTATCCAGTGGTGCCGGTTCTGCGTGGGAGAACAGATTTTCTGCATCGCCGCTATCAGCCAGTACGGTTTCAACCATACGGTCGTGCAAAGCAGCTGCGATGGCTTCACGATCTGCAGCACTTGCGCCTTCTACGTAATAAACGATGCCACGCTCTAAGCGCAGTACTTTATTTAGGCCACAGTTGTGGGCGATATCCGATGCTTTAGAAGACCACGGCGAAATGGTGCCGAAACGTGGTACCACCAGAAACTCTTCGCCACTGCCTTCCTTTACGTCAGCTTTAGGGCCGTATTTCAGCAAGCGGGCCAGAACCTGTAATTCATTGCCATCCAGCTCAGCGCTGGTATCAGCAAAATGCACAAATTCGGCATAAACAGAAGTAACAGCCGGTACAACCGATTGCAGTTTTGACAGGACTTTATTCTGACGGAATTCAGAAAGCGCTGGCGCGCCACGCAGCTCTAGCATTGCGAGGTAACTCCACGAAGAGTGAGGCAAAAACGAAGCGCGAATAATACCGGAGAGGTCTTTGTGGCACCAGATCTGAACCCCGCTTTACCTCAGTAAAAACGAGGGTTTTCCGCCCTTTTGCGACAAGCCCGATCAGAATCGTTCAAAGCACAACCAAAGCTGACCAAGGCGACAATCTTTCAGGTAGTCCCCCAGGTGAGAATATCCGCTTGTGCGATAGGCAACATCGGCCTTAAAAACATATTTTTAATACTAAAGGGGCAATCAGAAGTTCTTTTGTTCCATTTAAGTCAACAAAAGCAGGATGATTTTCCCATTCTTACAAAAACCAATGAATTTCAATGACTTGCGTCACACTCCTTACGTGAACGTACAACCATTTTGCAATATTACACAGTTCATCGGTTGTTTTTTAAGCAACCAACGAGATAGAATGACCCATAAATTCGCAAAACGCACTAATTTAGTGCATTTTTAAAGGTTAAATCGGAATGCCTGGCTCTTTTGGTCTTGTCATAAAGCTCCTGCTCTCTGTTATGTGTGTTTTAGCACTGACGGGCAGCGTGCGTCCGTCAAACCTGCAGGAAACTCTCATGCGTGGCGATATCACCATGGTGAGTCGCAACAGCCCAACCACCTATTATGAAGACAGAAGTGGCGTTACTGGTTATGAGTACGAGCTGGCGAAAAGTTTTGCTGATTATCTGGGTGTGGAATTAAAGGTTGTACTGGCCGATTCTACGGCTGACATTTTTCCAATGCTGGATAAAGGCCAGGCAGCCTTTGCCGCAGCAGGTTTAACCGTAACCTCTGAACGCCAGCGCCGTGCGCATTTTGCTCCTCCTTATCTCACCAGCAGCGGTCAGATCATTTACCGCCGTGGCGGCCTGAAACCCAAAGCCATCGCTGATTTGAGCCAAGGCCAGCTGGTTGTTGCCGCTCAATCCAGTCATTCTCAGCGCTTACGTGCATTACAGGCCAATGAGTTACCAGAACTGACCTGGAGCGAAGGCACGGATTTAGAAGTCAGCGATCTGCTGCAAATGGTGGCAACCGGTAATATTGATTTTACTGTGGTGGACTCAAATGAGTTCCGCATGTTGCAGGCCTACTTCCCTAATCTGGCCATTGCTTTTGATATCACCGAAAAACAGAACGTGGCCTGGGCTTTTGAACATTCCCGGGATAATAGCCTGCACCTGGCTGCAGAAGAGTTTTTTAACCTGCCGCAAACTCAGGCCAAACTATTACGCCTTTCTGAGCGTTTTTATGGTCACCTGGATCAGCTGAACTACGTTGGCGCTAAACGTTTCCTGCGCCAGACGGAAAAGAAACTGGATCGTTACAAAAAAGAATTTATCGAAGCTGGAGAACAGCACCAGTTTGACTGGCGTTTGTTGGCAGCCATGGGGTACCAGGAAAGCCACTGGAACCCACGCGCTAAAAGCTTTACTGGCGTTCGCGGTTTAATGATGCTGACGCGTAACACCGCTAAAGAATTAGGCATTGAGAATCGTCTGGACCCAAAACAAAGCATTGAAGGCGGTAGCCGTTACCTGGCCAAATTACGTAAGCGTTTAGGTAGCGAAGTTCAGGAGCCAGATCGTACCTGGATGGCGATGGCTGCTTACAACGTAGGCTATGGTCACCTGAGAGATGCCCGTAAACTGACCCAGAAAATGGGCGGCGACCCGAATTTATGGCATGACGTAATGGAAACATTACCGTTATTGAGCCTGAAACGTTATTACCGTGAAACCACCCATGGTTATGCGCGCGGGCAGGAGCCCGTGGACTATGTGCAGAACATCCGCCGTTATTACGATGTTCTGGTGTGGCAAGATGAACAGCACCCTGTTTTCCCGCAGGAAGAAGAATCTTTGATGGTATCTTCTTCAGCCGTAACGGTGATTCCTCCACTCCTTTAATTAAGATGAAGTGGGTTTCGGGCTCTGAGTAAGCACTCAGAGCCCTTTTTTATTGCTGGTATTCAAACCTGTTCGTATTACTCAGCACCGGCCAGGTGGACGGATCGACTTTCTACTTCACCGATAAATTCCAATACCACTTCAGCACTTTCCTGTGGAATTTCTAACATTGGCGCATGACCAACTTCCGGGAAGATCACACTGCGACTATCCGGCAGATATTGTTCAAAAACTTCCACACTGCTGACATCCAACACCCGGTCTTCTTCACCCCAGACAATCAGCACAGGCTCTTTAATTTGTTGCAGCATTTTCAGGTTGTCATCACTGTGCTTGGCTTCTTCTGCAACAGCCTGGATATCGGCAAAAATTTTGTGATTAATGTCATTACGCAATTGCGCACGACGGGATAACACGTTGGTTGCCGGCCAAGGTAAAAACGGCTGTTGTTCCATGGCAAATTCACTCAGGTGAATAAAATCTTCTTTGCTGTTCACAATCAGTGGGTTTTTACCGCCATTATCAATAATGGTCTGAAATTCCGATTTATTCGGTGGTAAAACACCGGCGGCATCAACCAGCGTAATGGAACGAACCCGGTCAGGACGAGCATAGCTATACATCAGTGCAATTCCACCGCCCATGGAGTTACCCACGATATGCAGATTGTTCAGCGACAACGCTTCAACAAACTCGTTCAGCCAAACGGCTTGTTGAGCAAAGTCGTAGGTATAACCCGGGTTAAAACTGGTTTCACCATGGCCGGGAAGGTCTGGCGCAATCACACGGTAATCATCAAAAAGGCGAGCAAATCGTAACCAGTTATCTTTATCCACAGCAAAGCCATGTAATAACAACACAACCGGCTTTTGCTTGGTTTCAGAATCCAGATAAACCCAATCATGATCAGCAACACTCAGAGTTTTCAGTGTCAGATCAGACATGGATCGTTCAGCTTTCAGGCCAAAATTAAATAAAGAATCCTGGGTGCTGGCACAACCTGTTAAACACAATAAAGCCAGGATCAACGGCAAACGGAGCAGTTTGAGCATGGTGAGTAACCTTAAAAGAATCATTGTTATTATTTGGCGCCACACTCAGGTGCATTAGGTATTACTCTCTGGCAGGCGCAGTCTTTTGTTTCAGGCGTTTTTTGGCCGCACGACGCTGGGCAAAAAACTCCGACATAATAGCCGAACATTCCTGCGCCAGTACACCGCCAGATCTCTCAATCGTATGGTTAAAAAATGGCTGATCTAATAACTCGATAGCGCTTTCAACGGCACCCGCTTTGGGTTCTGTCGTGCCATACACCAACCGCTGAATACGGCTGTGAACCAACAACCCGGAGCACATCGTGCATGGCTCCACCGTAACGTATAAGGTTGCGCCGGTTAAACGGTAATTACCGATATTTCGGGCCGCATCCCGTAACGCCACCATTTCCGCATGGGCACTGGGGTCAAGAGAGGTGATGGGTTGATTAAAACCACAGCCAATAATTTTACCATCAAGTACAACAACAGCACCGACCGGTACCTCCCCGGCTTCAAACGCCAACTGCGCTTGCTCCAGCGCGGCTTGCATAAAGGCCTGATCTTCAGATTTTGTCGTTGGCTTTAGCGGTTCGTTTTTTTCAGACAAGGAATTATCTTCCGGTTATTACGATACGATCATAATAAACCAGGTAATAACGAACCAACATCCACTATTGGCCATTAGTCCCCTCTGAGCCAGAGCCATTCGTTGCTAAGATGCGCCCTCGATTTTGAGGACAAAGATTATGTGGACATTAACTGTACAGCCACGCTTCAACGAAACTGACGCGCTGGGCCATATCAATAACACCACACTACCGATCTGGTTTGAGCAGGCACGTACACCAATTTTCCGTTATTTTACGCCAGACCTGGACCCAGCCAACTGGCATCTGATTATTGCAAAAATTGATGTCGAGTTTCTGGCTGAGTTGTATCTGCAACATGAGGTTGAGATTCGTACCTATTTCAGCAAGATCGGTAATTCTTCAATGACCATTGTGCATGAAGCCTGGCAGCAGGGAAAAATGTGCGCCAAAGGGCACGCCATCCTGGTGCATTTCGATCATGAGAATAAAGGCTCGAAGCCTATTCCCGATAATATCCGGGCTGAATTATTGCCACACTTGGTGGAATAAAATGAGGGCTCCCCGCAAACAATAGCGGGGAGTCGTTATCGCATCTCAGTGCTCCAGAATATCCCGCTTAAAATCCCCTTTAAAATGCGGAATTTCATGTAAATCCCGCTCACCTTCCATACTGAAATACATGGCGCTGTCTTCCGGCGGGAATATTTTCACATTACTCTGGCTACTGATCGCACGATCGCCGTGCATCATATCTTTCAGCATTAAATAAATTTCTTCGTAGCTGTCACCTTTCAGCTCGACTTCTACTTCGGTCATAAAACGAAATGACATTTTAGCCATGATCGAACTCCTCAACGGCATACCGTTTTTCAGTCAGGATTTAACGCCCCGTTTTTCGATGCTAGAGCAGCACGTATATAACTGCCGCTAAAATCGTTGTTTTAGCATGACTCAAACTAATAACTTCGCCATAAATACTCAGCTGATATAAGCTGAGCCAAAAAGTGCGAGAGAGATGACAGCAATGACACAAAAGACCCCAAAGCGAGTCGCTATTTATTGTGGCGCTAAACACGGCAATAACCCGGCTTTTGAGGAAGGCGCTAAAGCACTGGCCAGCTGGTTGGCGCAACAAGGCATTGCGGTAGTTTATGGCGGCGGTCGTAATGGCCTGATGGGCGTGATTGCCGATGCCGCGCTGGAAGCCGGTGGCGAAGTGATTGGTGTGATGCCCGATAATATGTACATCCGCGAGACTGCACATCAAGGCCTGACTCGTCTGGAGCACGCCGACAGCATGCACGACCGCAAAGCGCGTATGGCAGATCTGGCCGATGCTTTTATTGCCCTGCCGGGCGGCATTGGCACACTGGATGAGTTAATTGAAATCTGGTGCTGGTCGGGGATTGGTGATCACGATAAGCCGGTGATCTGCTTTGATATCAATGAGTTCTGGCAGCCGTTTTTTGATCTATTACAGCATGTGCAGGAAACGGGGTTTTCACATCACCAGAAGCCGATGTTGCGGGTGAAAAATACCGATGAGTTGGCAGCCTTGTTTGCTTTGAAATAAATATATAAAGAATAAAAAGTTCAGAATAAGTAGTGATCGGTTGCAGTGATTGTTTTTCGAAGCAGGCACAGGATGTGCCGGTAGGATCGAAGGCACAGGATGTGCCGGTAGGATCGAATGCACAGGGATGTGCCTCCGATCCGGCAAGAGAAAAATAATCATTGCAGCTGATCTGTGGTTCCAGCCTTCAATCAACCACCAACAAATGTCGGCTTTCAGCAGCAAAGCCGGAACCCACTTCGGCGTAGTAGTTAAACACCACATCCACACCCAACGACAATAACTGCTCACGTTCGTCTTCATAACGCGCAACGGTGGCGACTTTACCCTGATAATTCGCCAGCTTCAGCATTTCCAGCGTACTGAGAATTTCCTGCTGCGACGGCAGTGCCAACATCACCAAACGGATATTCTGAGTACACACCCGTTGCCAGAATTCCATATCATCGGAATCACCTAACACTATCGAGAATCCCTGATCTTTGAGTTTTTGCACCCGCTCAGGGTCAGATTCAATGCCCCAAACCTTGTCGCCGAACTCAGGTTGCAGTGCCGCATAAGCCCCTTTGCCCACACGCCCCATTCCCAACACCAGCACTTCTGCCCCTTCAGGGCGATCAAAGCTTTGGTGCGCACCTTTACGTTCAAAGCGGTTAATCAGGCGATGATAGATGGCGTAATAATGGTGCGCTTTGCGGTACATAAAGCTGGAAAGAATAAAAGAGATCGACATCACCAAGGCAATAATCACCAGCCAATCCTGAGACATCCAGCCATTTTCCACACTCAAACTCGCCACGATTAAGCCGAATTCTGAGAAGTTCGTTAAGGCCAATGCCGACAAAAATGCAGAGCGCCCGGATACCCGGAACATCAACAGCAGGAAGAAGAACAATAAAAACTTCACCACCAGCAGCAGCATCAGAATAGCGCCCGTCAACGCCATATCCAGCGTAGGTAATGCGGTAAAGCCAATCGATAAAAAGAAGCCAATCAGGAATAAATCTTTGAAGCTCATCAGCGATTTGTACAGCTCTGCGGCCTTATGATGCGACGCCAGCAACATACCGATAACCAGCGCGCCCAAATCACCTTTCATATCCACCAGGTAGAATAACTCTGCCCCCCCAAGGGCCAGAAAAAAGCCCAATAACGACAGAATTTCACCATGACCGGCACGACTCAGCATCAGGTTGAGAACTGGCTTCAGTAACCACAAACACAATAACGCAAAGGCCCAGACAGAAGGCAGTTTGCCGGTCGACACCACCAGAAAAACCACCGCAACAATATCCTGAATAATCAGAATACCCAGTGCCAGTTTGCCATGACGAACCTTCAGCTCCGACGCTTCTTCCAGCATTTTGACGACACATACGGTAGAAGAAAAACTCAGTGAAAAGCCAATCAATGCCTGGGTATGCAGCGGCACATCAAAATAATGACTGATTCCCAACCAACCCGACACCGCCAGGATCGCGACGATAACTCCAACCCATAAGCCCGTATGCATGGCCGAACTGGCCCAGACTTCCGGTTTGATTAAGGCTTTAAAATTGATTTTCAGGCCAATGGTAAACAACATCAGAGTGATGCCCATTTCGGCCAAGGTATCGAGGCTGTCCGCTGGTTTCACGCCAGCGGCATGCAAACCAAAACCCGCCGCCAGATAACCCACTAACGGCGGCATACCTAACTGTTTCACCAGAAATCCACACAGGAAGGCAACAAGAATCCAGATAAAGTCCATAACGATCAGATAACACAGTATTTAATGACAGATGGACGTATAGTATCCCAGCAACCCGATCAACGGCAGAGAAGAAATGGATAAAGACAATATTCTCAACTTCTGGTTTGATGCAGCGCAAGGCGAGCAGCCGCTAAGCGATCTTGAAATTAACCAGCAACAAGCGGCTTTGTGGTGGAAAAAAGACCCGCATACCGATACCAGCATTCGTCAGCGTTTTGAGCCAACCCTCAAAGCACTGCTACGCGGAGAGCACAATCACTGGTTGCAGGATGCCCACGGGCGCTTAGCTGCGATCATTGTTCTGGATCAGTTCAGTCGCAATATGTACCGCAACAGCGCGTTATCGTTTACTCAGGATAGTCTGGCACTGCATTGGTGCCTTGAAGGACTGCGCCTTGATCATGATAAACAACTGCGTCCTATCGAGCGGGTATTCTTCTACATGCCACTGGAGCACGCAGAAAGCCCACAAATGCAGGCGTTATGCCTGAATAAATTTCAGCAGCTTAAAGCCGATTCACCGGATTCTTTTCAGGAAACTGCCGAAAATTTTGTGCAGTTTGCGCAAAAGCATAAAGTGATTATTGATCGTTTTGGGCATTTTCCCCACCGCAATGACATCCTTGGCCGGGACAGCAGTGATGAAGAACTGGAGTTTTTGAAACAACCGGGGTCTGGGTTTTAGCTAGGACCTGTTATTTTTATAGCCAATGCCATCTCAAGCCGCTTCACACGGCCTGAGATGATTTTTATCAAAAGTAGAAACGCGCGGACAAAGATACCTTTCTTGGATCGCCCGGATAGATTCGGGTGTCGTTGCTGCCACCATTGAAAAATTCTGTGTTACCAACGTTATCAATGTTTAACGCATATTTTGCGTTTTCAACTTCATAATAAAAAGCCATGTCGAGCACATTGTACGAAGGTAATTCAACACGCTTTTTACTTTCTTCATCAGTAAAGCGCTTATCTTCATATTTCCAACCAATGCTGGCACCTACCAACCCGCCTAACACCAGTTGTGGGTGGTTATAACGTGAAATGAGCGAAGCCGTATTTTGCGGAGCAAAGCCCGGTGGGTTGCCCAAAGTATCATCTCGTTTTTCTTCAGCTTTGCTGATTTCTGCATCCGTGTAGGTATAACCCAGTTGGAACTGCAGCGTATCTGTTGGCTGTGCCTGAAGGTTTAACTCAACACCTTCACTGCTGATTTCACCAATCAGTTCATCTTCACCAGAAGATCCTTCTTCCGCGATATTGCCCTTAACCACATCAAAGTACGCCAGGTTCATATTCAACCGGCCATCGTGACGACCAAATTTAATACCCGCTTCCCATTGCTCACCGGTTTCCGGATCAAGCTGGTCGCCGTTGACGTCAAAGCTCGGAATAGCTTGCGGATTAAACGATTCGGCATAACTGGTATATACCGATACTTCTGGAGTAATACTGTAGACGACACCAGCATTATAAGTAGAGTCAGACACTGTTTCGTTTTCGCTACGCTCATCGTCTTTATCTTTGAAACTCTCTTCGTAATCACCACTCTGCTGGTCATAACGAGCGCCCAACAATACCGTCCATTGTTCATTAATCGCCATGCGGTCCAGCGCGTACACACCCACAGTATTTAAATCCCACTGTCGGAAGCTGCCTGGGTCATCCTCCAGCGCTGCACCGGTATAGTTTGGATTTTGAAGAGAAACTTCAGCACCTTTGGTATCAAAGGCAAGACGATCATATTGGCGATATTCATAACCCCCATTCAGGCCCACCAATACTTGATGTTGAATAACGCTACCAAATTGATATTCCAGATTGGCGTCAAGGAAATGATATTGGCGTTCGTTGTATTGATGACGATTACGGCGCGTCAGTGTTTGTTCTGCGTCATTTACTTTGTTGTTTTCATACAAATCACGCTCATCTTCGTGCCAGATACTGCGCCATTTAATATTCGTAGCCAGGCTGTCAGAAATATCGTTACGATAAGCGATGGCTACGCCATAACCTTCATCATTATCAAAATCACCTTTTTCCTGATAGTAGGTTTCTATATCAGCAACGCTATCGATATCGTTGTTGATGGTAAATAGACCATTATCAGCACTGCGATTCTGTTTGGTGTATTCCAATTGTATATCTAGGCGCGATTGAGCATCTGGCAACCATGAAACACTTGGGTACAGATATTGAGTATCTGTATCGACATCATCACGGAAGGAGTCACTGGCTTCGGCCCCAGCAATTAACCGATATAACACGCTGCCGTCGGCATTCAGCGCGCCGGTGGAATCAATTGAGCCTTCAATGCCATTTTGACCCTGATCGGTATAGCGCTGAACGGTAACATCCACACTGGTGTTTTGTTCTGCTTGCGGTTTTTTAGTAACAATATTCACCAAGCCCGCAGGATCCATCCAGCCATACAATACTGAGGCCGGGCCTTTTAAAATTTCTACCCGCTCAATATTGGCTGTCACCGGAGAACCAAAACGTGACGCCAAGCCAGGCAGCCCGTCTACCTGAATATTCTGTAAATCCGCCGAATGACCACGGATCGTAAATGAATTAGCGCCAGTGCCGCTACGTGAAAAACCCGGAACGTAAGCATAAGCATCTTCCAGCGTATTTGCTTTCAGATCTTCCAGAATAACGCTGTTAATAATGGTGGTCGAAAATGGCGTTTTCAGGTCATCCGACTCCATTTTTAACGCCGTGCGATTCGATTTTTCAAAATACGGTTGCTGTTCACCAACCACCTGAACTGTATCTAACTCTGTAGCATTATCTGGTTGGTTTTCCGCCTGAACTAACGCGGTTGGTAATATCGCGCTGCCCAACAGTAGCAGGTAAGAATAAGACAGTTTCATCTGCGCTCCGTTATGTGAGAAATATAGCAGCGGCAGAAAATAATGCAATTGATAATCATTATCAAATAATAAAAGGAAAAAGGTATTCAACCGATCAGCTTTTAGACAGCTACATACATGAATAAGAATAAGCAGCCAGGCCCAACGTTATCAGCCCCGATGGCGTTTCACATATTCAGATGGTGCCAGGCCAAATTCTTTGCTGAATGCGGTGATAAAATTAGAGCTGTGATTATAGCCGGCTGCGTAAGCCGCCTCGCCAATCGTGACGCCATCGTGGATCAGAGCTTTACGACCCTTATCCAGTAAGCGTTTACGAATGTATTGATTCACTGTCATGTTAAACGCAGATTTAAAACGCTTCTGCAACGTACTCACACTGATATGACATTGCGCAGCGATCTCTTCCAGAGTAAGGCCTTCATCTGTGTGTTCATCGATCTGGTTCTTCAGCTGGTCAGCATTCATCGTCACCGGAACAGATACGTTATCTGATGAAGCAGGGGTCGCCGTTCTTTGCTGTAATAGCTGCTCAGTGAGCTCAGCGGCCAACAGAGTTAATCGGCTTTCCAGTCTTAGTCGCTGTGACATGGAATCCGGCTGTTCCATGGTCATCAGTTCATCAGCAAAAGCTTTGATGGTATCACTGGCCTGCCAACGCTCTAACACACCATGGCCCGAAAATAATGTTTCTACGGCCTGCTGCTGCGCTTTATTAATAGCACGATGATTAAACCACTGGCGATCGAAGGTGATATTAATTTTTTTGACTCGCTGCCCTGGATTAAGATGCCGGGTAAATAATTCCTTATGCCCAACCGTTAACACCGCACATTGCAACATCTGATGATTATCATTGGTATCGTAGCGAATCTGATGCTGATCACAGCCTAATGAAAAACTCAGATCGGCAAGATAAATCAAATTAATGCTGATACAGGGTGCTATTTCCACACTGCTGCTGGCACGTTGCGATTCCACGCTATCAACCAAGTGAACCGCCAGGCCATCACTCAGCTGGCAATGCCAGAAACGTCCCAACATCAGTTCCTGATCATCACTGGCCTGTAAGTGCTGCATATCCGAAGCCTGAGTCATTTCCCGAATATCAGCTGCCTGAATAGAGCCACTTAGGGTATCTGGATACAAAGTACGATTTTTCATAATAAAACGATTCCCCCGCATAACGATGACACCGGAACGGATATTTACTTACGGTTAAAATAGGAATCATTATCACTTAGAAAAAGAGAAGGAACAACCATGCCATTCCTGAACCGAACAGGCTATCTGCTTTGCAGCTTGTCATTAACCGCATTAACCAGCGCAAGCGTCTATGCCAGTGACAGCAAGGCCAGTGCCATTACAGCTAATAAACATACGGTCGCTGCAACCACATCTTCTCAGGATGAAACCGTTGAATTAGAAAAAGTTCAGGTTTGGGGCACAGAAGTAACCGCTTCCTCTGTGTCACTCGACAGCGATAGTCTGGCTATTCGCCAGGCAGATCATATCTCCGATTTATTGCGTACTCTACCCGGGGTCGACGTAGGCGGTGCTCACTCCCTGAATCAACGCATTACCATTCGAAGCATGGACGATAAAGACCTCGATATCCGTATCGACGGTGCCAATCAGAATACCTATATGTACCACCATATGGGTAACCTGCAAATTCATGCTGATATTCTGGAGTCGGTGGATATTGAAGTGGGTAAAAACTCCATCATTAATGGTGGTCTGGGTGGTACCGTACGTTTTCGTACCAAATCGGCCGAACAATTGTTAAACCCAGGTGAACAGTTTGGCGGGCGCGTTCAGGCGGGTTACAACAGTAACTCTGGCAGTAATATTGCCGCATCCGGTTATGGCAAACTTGGCGATGAGGTTGATGTTTTGCTGTATCACAACCGGGTCGATCGCGATAATTACAAAGTGGGCGGCGGCAAAATTAAAGATGCTAATGGTGATGAGGTTCCGGGCACCGATGGCAAAGTCGAAGGCTTAGAAGGCACTCAGGACGATACACTGGTGAAATTCGGCTGGAATGTATCCGACAATCAGCGCCTTACACTGGGTTATGAACGTTATGAAGATGACGGTGATTACAGCTACCGCCCGGACATGGGATTAGCGACAGACCTGGCCATTGCCGAAAGCCTGGATGCGCCACTCACCTGGCCCACCACCTTTGGCCGCGACACCATCACGTTAAACTATGATGCCAGTTTTGATAGCTCGACAGTAAGTGCCAGTATCTACGACAATACCAGTGATCTGGAACGTGACGAAACTGCCTGGAAAGACAGCACCGCGGTGATTCGTGGTCGCCCGGCAGCAGATAACGCTGGCACCATCGAAGGCGAGGCACATATCCGCGGTGCCAATGTATTAGCCGCAACCAGCATTGCGGCTCACACCCTGGCGTATGGACTGGAATACACACAATACAACACCGATTATCAGGCAGATTACCTGAGTGGTGTTAGCCAAAGCAGCGATGAAAAATCCACCGCCAAAGCAATTTATCTGCAAGATCGCTGGCAGGTTCTGCAGCCATTAGCCATCACGGCGGGCATTCGCTACGACAGTGTCGATCTAGATACCAACACCGTTGACGATAACTTCAGCGACAGTACGTTTGGTTTAGGGCTGGAGTATCAGCTCAGCGATAGTATCAGTACACGTCTGAGTCAGACACAGTTATTTAAAGCTCCGGAAGTCGCCGAAGTCTTTATTGGCGCCGGTATTAACGACACTGAAAATCCAGACCTTAAAGCAGAGACCGGAACCAACACAGAAGCGAACCTGCAATACAGCGATGAGCTCCTGGCCGGAACCACCTTTAATGCGGGTGCGACTTTATTCCAGACCGAAATCAAAGACTATATCTACGATTACGCAGCCCGCTCTTTTAAAGATAACGTCGGTGACATGACCATCCAGGGTTCTGAGGTTTATGTCGGCTTAACCGCACAACAGTTATCGGCCTTATTAACCTTCTCTCGTGCGGCCAGTGATTTAGACGCAACCAACGAATACGAGGCACTGGACGGCGCACGCATTGACCGCCAGCAAGGTAATACTCTGAGCCTGAATCTGGATTACGATATTCCGGCACTGAATCTGGCATTGCATTGGGATGTACTGAATGTAGACGACCTGGACGCAGGTACCGACCTGGATGGCGCAACCGCCGATAATGCCAAAGACGGCTATCAGGTGCACAATGTCTCCGCTCGCTGGACACCATCCGAGGTAGATGGCCTGTCGATCACCGTCGGTGTGGATAATGTATTTGATGAGTTTTACGCTTCCCAATCCAGCCGTACCGGCACATCAGTTCACCCGTTATTCGGAGATCTGTATCTGCTGGACTACGAGCCAGGGCGTAATATTAAACTGACGGTGGCGTATGACTTCTGAGTCATAAATTAATATTCAATTTATGTCATCCACCTCAAAACCCTGGAGTAAAACACCGGCAGCCAGGCGCGTATTTTCAACCGCGCGCTGGCTGCATGTGTATATTTCCAGTTTATTATTATTACTACTGATTTTTTTCAGCGTCACTGGCATCACGCTCAATCATAGCGAATGGTTTTCCGGCGGCGCTGAGGAAAAAACCCAGGAACTTAAACTTCCACAAGCACTGCAGATAATCCTGGCAGAAGATCTGAATGCAGGCCTGACACCATTGCAGCAATGGCTAAAGCAGCAAACAGGGTTACAGCAACCTAACCAAACTGAACTTGACTATGACGCTGGTGAGATATATTTCGATTATTCCCTGCCCGCCGGTTACGCCTATATCAGTGTTATTGCTGAGGATGGCCTGGTCATTATTGAAAGCCGCAAAGGCAATTTGGTTGGCCTGTTAAACGACCTGCATAAAGGTCGTCACAGCGGTATTGCCTGGTCCTGGCTGATTGATATCAGTGCAGTATTAATGCTTCTGTTTGGCGTTAGTGGGTTAATTATTCTGCTGCAAAACAAAAAATACCGAAAATCCGGTTTAACTGCCGTCGTTATCGGCACGATTTTGCCACTATTTATTTACCTGTTCTGGGTTCCCCAGACTCCCTGACGATTCCATTGCTTATGTTTAAACATTTAATTTTTTTACTCGTTTTATTTATATCAATCCCCAGCCTGGCATCGGATACCAGCTATCAGCTGCAAATTCAGCTGACCATTCCCAAGCTGGAGGTTGACCCTTATCACAAGCCGTTTATTGCCATTTGGTTAGAAACGCCAAAACGCAAAGGTAAACAAACTCTGGCGGTCTGGTACGACGATGAAGAGTGGTTAAAAGATTTACGCCAGTGGTGGCGCAAGCTGGGTCGTAGAGATTCACTCCAGGGCAACGCCAAAGAATTTGATGGTGCCAGTGGTGCAACCCGACGCCCGGGAAGCTACACGCTTAATTACACCACCCAAGCATTAACACCTGGTGATTATGTTTTACATATTGAGGCGTCGCGTGAATCTGGTGGCCGTGAGCACCTGAAACAAGCCATTTATCTCGGCAAAGAGCAACAAACATTTACGCTCAGTGGCCAGCACGAACTGGGCGACATCACCATCACAGTATTATCTCAATAAGGAATTGACCCATGATGTTAGCAAAACATATTGCGGCTTTATCGCTGCTGCTGTTCAGCCAGATGGCCATCAGCCATGACCGTTATTTATTGCCTAGCCATACCATGTTATCGGGTACAGAGGCGGAATCTGTTTCTTTGATTTCCAGTATCAGCAATGATCCATTTCACCCCGATATGCCACTGGGTGATAATGGCAACGGCCAAGCACCTAAGCAGATGACAGCGTTGTTTAACATTTTACAATCCGTTGTGATTGGTCCGGATGGCAAGGAAGTAACTGGCCCTGAGTGGATGGCATTTGCCCGCTCATCATCTGCTAGCTATGAACTTGATCAACCGGGAACCTATCGTTTTATTTTATCGCAGCCCCAGACACCAATGACTACCTTTAAAACGGCGGATGGTAAACCGGGGCGGATTTTCGGGCCAAAACCCGCGATTCCTGAAGGTGCCAGCGATATTGTGCGCCGGGTTATTACCTCCCAAACCGAAACCTTTATCAGCAAACAAAACATCAATAACGCCTCCTTCACACCACGGGGGAAATACCTGGAGTTAAGTGGCGAAACTCATCCGAATGATTTATTTGCCGACGAAGACGTTAACTTCTCGCTGACACTGAATGGCAAAGCCGTACCTGCCGGTACTAAGGTGATGATCACTGAAGGAGGTACCCGCTATCGCAATCAGCGCAACGAAATTCAGACGGCTACCAATAATCGGGGAGAATTTTCTTTCCGCTTTCCAAAAGCTGGAATGTATTTATTAAAAGCGACGTTGGATGTACCAGGAGACAATAAAAGTCATATTGATATGTATCACCATTATTTGTTTGTCACTCTGGAAGTATTTCCTCAGTAATCTTTGCTGTTATTGTGGAGTTCAAACACGATAAGTTTTTAAACGCTGGCCAATATCAACCACAGGTCACATTCGGCTGTTTTAAACCTATCGTGTTCTTTTTTATCACTTAAATCGAGCGTTGATTAACGCGTTTCATCAGTTCTTCGGCGCTTTCTTTGCGCTCAGAATAACGATCCACCAGATAATCACTGCGGTCGCGCACCAAATAAGTGAACTTCATCAGCTCTTCCAGCACATCCACAATACGATCGTAATAACCGGAAGGTTTCATACGATCGTTATCATCAAATTCCGCCCAAGCTTTAGCCACAGAAGACTGGTTTGGAATGGTTAACATCCGCATCCAGCGGCCTAATACCCGCAACTGATTCACCACATTAAACGATTGCGAACCGCCACACACCTGCATCACTGCTAAGGTTTTTCCCTGAGTCGGGCGTACAGCGCCCAGCGATAGCGGAATCCAGTCAATCTGCGATTTCATAATGCCCGTCATGGCACCATGACGCTCCGGTGAACACCACACCATGCCCTCGCTCCACTGCACTAGGTCGCGTAGCTCCTGCACTTTTTCATGCTCAGCATCCGCGTCATCTGGCAGTGGCAAACCCGATGGATTAAAGATACGGGTTTCTGCACCCATTTTTTCTAAGATACGGGCGCTCTCCTCCACCACCAAACGTGAAAAAGAACGTTCTCGCAGGGAACCGTATAACAATAATATACGGGGTTTATGTTCGCTCACGGAATCCGCGAATACATTGTCTGGTGTTGGAACCTGAAAACAGTCTTCGACTAAGTTGGCTGGTTCTTGGTTATTTAAATCTGTCATCACTATTTCTTCATCAAATTCGGCATTAGATAAGCAGCTTGGTTGAACTTTCAATAGCAGCAACACGGATGTTGCGTGCCCATCACAGGCGCAGGGACGCGCCTTGTGATGGGTGCGGCTGAAAGATCAATAAGCTACTTATCGTCTTGATCTAGTCAGTTTTGAATAATCCTTAACTGGCAAACCAACCACGAGTTCGGTTAGCAAACCATACCAGCGATAACATCACCGGGACTTCCACCAGCACACCCACCACGGTTGCCAAAGCGGCACCAGAGTGCAAACCAAATAAAGAAATGGCGACGGCAACGGCCAGTTCAAAAAAGTTACTGGTGCCAATCATACAAGCCGGTGCTGCAATGTTATGAGCCAGCTTCATTTTCAACGCGGCAAAATAGGCAATAAAGAAAATGCCGTAGGTTTGAATCATCAACGGAATGGCAATTAACACAATATCCTGTGGTTTTTCGACAATGGTCGGCGCCTGCAAACCAAACAGAATAACCACCGTGCTGATTAAGCCGATGATCGACCAGGGTTTTAGCTTGCTGGTAAATTTTTCAATCGCATGTGCTTCATGTTTGCTTTCTAACAATTTGCGCGTTATAGCACCGGCAACCAGTGGTAGCACAACGTACAATACAACGGATAACAGCAAGGTTTCCCAAGGTACTTCTACATCGGTAACACCCAACAAAAACGCGGTAATGGGTGCAAAAGCGAAGATCATAATAATGTCGTTAACCGACACCTGAACCAAGGTGTAGTTAGCATCGCCCTTAGTCAGCTGACTCCAAACAAAGACCATAGCCGTACAAGGCGCAACGCCTAATAAAATCATACCAGCGATGTATTCACTGGCCGTTTGTGGGTCAACCCAATCGGCAAATAAACCATGAAAAAATAGCCAGCCAATCGCTGCCATCGAGAAAGGTTTAATCAGCCAATTAACCACCAGTGTCAGTACCAGCCCCTGTGGCTTTTTACCCACATCTTTAATCGCTGAAAAATCCACCTGTACCATCATTGGGTAAATCATCAGCCAGATTAATACCGCAACAACCAGGTTAACGTGTGCAAATTCATAACCGGCAATGGCTGCAAATAATTCAGGAACAACCAGGCCAGCAATCACACCACCGATGATACCGGCAGCAATCCATACAGATAAATAACGTTCAAAAATACCCATAGTATTAGCCCACTTCGCTCAAATCGGTTAATAACTGACGCAGTTGTGCATCATCTTTAATATCAGCGGTTAATAACGCCTGAATTCGTTTTGTCAGCGTTGCAGATACCTTTGCAAACAGTGCAGCTTGCTCTGCTTTATCTTCTAACTTGGAAGGGTCTGGCAAACCCCAGTGTGCTTTGATGCCTTTGCCAAACCAGACCGGGCAGGTTTCGCCCGCTGCGCTATCACATACCGTAATCGCAATCACTGGATCATCATCGCTATCAGAAAAATAGGCTTCAAATTCATCCCAGCTCTGGCTTTGCAAACCCTCAGTTCTGATTCCCTGTTGCTGCAGAAAATTTAATGTACCGGGGTACACCACCTCTGCTGGCTGGCTGCCCGCACTGCGGACTTGCCAACCGGAGTTTTCTTTCTCTATCACGTGTCGGGTAATGGCTTCTGCCAAAATGCTACGGCAGCGATTATGGGTGCAGATAAATAATAATTTCATTTTTACTCTTTACGATAAATTTGGAAGACGTTAAGAGTTCTGGTTGGCTTGTTTTTCAAAAGCAGCGATATGGATATCGCGTGCGCGTCGCAGGCACAGGGACAAAATTGCTGGATGCAAATTTTGCACAGCTAAGCTGCCCGTAGGGCGAGGCACATGGATGTGTCAAGTGACCTGCCTTGCGACGTGTGCGGCTGAAAAATAATCCAAGCGGAACGTATTAATTAATCTTTAACAGCAATCAGTTTCTTCCGCACGCTGCGGACTAACCTTACATAAACGTTGGTTAATATCAGCAAGAAAGCTGGCATTGTGTTTCAGCGTATGTGCAATCAGCTCTTGCGCCCAACCACACAACTGGGGATGTAAGGAGTAATGCACCCACTGGCCGCGCTTTTCCCCTACCACCAGCTCACATTCACGTAACTGGGCCAAATGACGAGAAACCTTGGGTTGGCTTAACTCTAATGCTTCCGTCAGCTCACACACGCACAATTCGCCATGCTGTTGCAGCAATAACAACAGAGACAGACGCGTCTCATCACTCATACACTTAAACAGAACTTGTGGTTGCACTGCTTTTCTCAACGATCAAACCATAACATATGGAAAATAATATATATGCTTTTTCATATATTCAACATCAATAATCACGGCAAACGGCATCATTGACCCTTAATCATGAGCAAAAACACTGCTAACTTGCCTCTATTGCAATAAAAACAACCTGATGGATATGGCTATGCCTGCAAAAAAGTTTGATCTGATTGTGTTTGGTGCCAGCAGCTTTGTTGGTGAAATTCTGACTCGTTACCTGGCAGAAACCTTTGGTGTGGATGGTGACCTGCATTGGGCTATTGCCGGGCGCAGCGAACGTAAACTTCAAACTGTTCGCGGCACCCTGGCGCCCATTTTGGGCGACAAAGCCAAAGATGTTCAGATTTTACTGGCCGATGCGGCCGATGAAACACAGCTGCAAGAGCTGACGTCCAAAACGAAAGTAGTTGTTTCAACCGTTGGCCCTTATGCACTCTATGGCGAGCCACTGGTTAAAGTGTGTGCCGAAAATGGCGTGGATTATTGTGACCTGACCGGAGAAGCCCAGTGGATTAAACGTATGCTGGCGAAGTATGAAAACACCGCTCAGGAATCCGGCGCACGCATTGTCCATTGCTGTGGATTCGACTCTGTACCATCGGATATGGGGGTTTATTTCCTGCAACAACAAGCTGAGCAAGAATTTGGCGAGATGGCATCACGTATCAAAATGCGGGTTAAAGCGGCAAAAGGCGGCATGTCTGGAGGCACCGTAGCCAGCATTATCAACCTGACCAAAGAAGCCATTGCTAATCCCGGGTTACGTAAAGAACTGGCCAACCCATTTTCTATTTGCCCTGCAGATGCTGGCTTTAAAACCCGCCAGCCCAATATCAAAAGCTCGGTATTTGATGCTGATTTTAACGCCTGGAGTGCACCATTTATTATGGCTGCCATCAATACCCGGGTGGTGCACCGCTCCAATGCCTTGCGCGACAAAGCCTACGGCGAATCCTTTATTTATGATGAAGCCATGCTCATGGGCAAAGGTGTCAAAGGCCGTATGAGCGCCATGGCTCTGGTTGCCGGATTAGGTGCCTTTATGCTGGGTGCGGTTGCTAAACCCACTCGCTGGTTACTGGAAAATTATGTCTTACCCAAGCCAGGTGAAGGGCCTACACCACAACAACAGCTGGACGGTTTCTACGATATTCGCTTCAAAGGTTTTACTGACGATGGTCGTTCGATCACGACCAAGGTAACCGGCGATCGCGATCCGGGCTACGGCTCTACCGCTAAGATTTTAGGTCAGGCAGCTGCCAGCCTGGCGTTGGACTTCCATAACGGAACGCGCAAAAAAGGGAAAAAAGGTGGTTTCTGGACCCCCGCCTCAATCTTCGACGAGCGTTATATTCAGCGCTTACGTGACCACGCCGGATTAGAATTTGAAGTGGTCGAAAAATAACACTCCATTGAGGGAATCCCCTCCCTCCCATACAGGCCAGTATTATTGCTGGCCTTGTAAGGTTCGCGGCCAATCCACCAGAAAACCCTGTGCACTTTGTTTGACAAACACAGTTATTTCTCTGGTGGTTTCATCAGGCAGCAAAAATTCCAACTCAACTCCATCATCAACCACATCGATCACCTCAAACTGGCCAAAAGCAGGGTTTGTTTCTGTGCTATCTGCCATCGTGAGGATCAAATCCGGTGTTGAAGTGTAAGTCGCTGCCTGTTGAAAATCACCTCGAGACAAGGCGCGGTAAAAATTCACGGCCGCCTCTGCTTTCCACTGCTCGAAACGATTACCCGGAATAAACTGACCAAGCGGTTTGTCCTCATGACGATCTGACGCTAATGAAGCGACTTCTGAACGAAGAACCGGGGGAGGATTGCTGGCAGAACCAGTATCAGACTCAGAATTCACATCGGCAGCGGGGGATCCCACCGAGGTATCAAAGCACGCAACCAATAGCATGGCCGACAATATCGCTATCCATTTCATTATTATTATCCAGATTCCCTGAAAACAGCACTTTGCTGACAAAAAACATTTCAGGCTGAATATTAGCTCAAATATGAACGAAGAACAGCAGAAATTGGATGATAGGCATCATTTTCTGAACAATTGCTCAGCGCCATAAAAATAAAAGTGCCTGAAAACCAACGGATTATTTCGTCATCAATTTGTTCTTTTTATAGAAACACACGAACAAAACTTAACAAAATCAGTACGTTATAGGCGATTTATCGTCACATTCGCGCCATATTCAGAAATTATAAATAGAGTACTTTTAAATTCCTGACTGTTGAGCTAGGTTATTAACACTCTCATGGTTTTCAGAACAAAAATACATAAGAAGTTGGTTATGTCGTACAAACTTCACAAGCTGGTTGCACCGGTCATCACCGCCGGGCTTATTATGATGGTGTGCTGCGCATCACTGGCCGCCTATTCGGGGCTATTGCCTTCTCCGCAAGTACGCCATATCGAGGTCAGTTTTGATGAAGTGATGACCTCTCCAACCTTTCCCACAACATCCTGCGGCTTTCCACCAGAGTAAGACGTTGAATCGTTAATCACATCACTCAACTTTCCGGCCCTGATTCGTTAAACTGACGCGCTATTTTAGTCGCCTTAGTTGATGGAGCCAGTGCATGGTCAGCCCGCTACACCCAGATTGCCCGAGTAAAGCCGCGGAACGTCGCTTTTGGGGAGACCTGCACGGTGCCAGTCAGGCATTGGCGATTGCCAGCGCGGCGAGCCAGCAACAAGGTCTGACTCTGGTTGTCACCCGTGATCCAAACACCGCTCTGCGTCTGGAAGAAGAGATTCGCTTCTTTGCCAGCGAACTGCCGGTATTACACTTCCCGGATTGGGAAATCCTGCCCTACGATGTATTTTCTCCACACCAGGATATTGTCTCCCAACGTATTGCGACCCTGAGCCAGCTGAGCGATTTAAAACAAGGGGTTCTGATCCTGCCAATCAGCACCCTGCTGCATCGTTTACCGCCAGCCAACTTTTATCAGGGTCAGAGTTTTGCGCTAGATGTCGGAGCCAATTTTGATGTCGACGCCACCCGCCTGAAACTGGAAGCAGCCGGTTACCATTGTGTGGATACTGTGTATGAACACGGCGAGTTTGCCGTACGTGGTTCGATTATGGACATCTTCCCCATGGGTCAGGAGATGCCGTTCCGTATCGAATTATTCGATGATGAAATTGAAACCCTGCGTACCTTTGAGCCGGATAGCCAGCGTACCGTCGATAAAGTGGATTCCATCCGTATTTTGCCCGCGCGCGAATTTCCACTAAACACCACGGCCATTCGTACCTTTAAAGGCCGCTGGTACGACTTCTTTGAACAAGATGGCAAACAGTGCCCGATTTATACCGATATTGCTGACGGTATTGCGCCGGCCGGTATCGAATATTATCTTCCGCTGTTTTTTGAAGACGATTTAGGTAACTTCTTTGATCACCTGCCAAAAAATACCCTGGTGATTCACGACAGCGAATTAGAAGCCTCGGTTGAACATTTCCGCAAAGACGTTGAAGAACGTTACGAAAGCCGTCGTTACGATATTCAGCGCCCGATTCTGGCACCCAGCCATTTATTCCTGGCAGCCGATCAGTTATTCAGCCGTTTAAACGAGTTCCCACGTGCCCAATGGCACGATAAAGACTTACCCAGTCGTGCCGGTGCCACCGCATATGCCGCCGAAAAAATGGTAGATATCAGTGTTGACTCCCGTTTGGAGCAACCCTCTCAACGCCTGGAAATGTGGTTGAAAGAAAACGCGGCAGATCAGGGTGGTAATCAGCGGGTTTTATTCTGTGCAGAATCTGCCGGTCGCCGTGAAGCATTAAAAGATTTATTACGCCGCATTGAAATTCGTCCACGGGAAATCGAGAGTTGGGATGACTTTGCAACCGGTAGCGATGCTCTCGGTATTATTATCGGCCCGATTGAGCACAGTGTTCAGCTGACCGAAGATCAGCTGGTGATCATCACTGAAAACGAATTATTCGGCCAACGCATTCAGCAGCGCCGTCGCCGCGCTAAAAAAACCACCGATGCGGATTTAATGATCCGTGATTTATCCGAGTTACAACCGGGTTCGCCGGTGGTGCATTTGGATCACGGTGTGGGCCGTTATTTAGGATTGGAAACGTTAGAGGCCGGAGGTCAGACCAACGAGTTTTTAATGCTGGAATACGCCACCGGTTCAAAATTATACGTGCCGGTTTTATCGCTGCATTTAATTTCCCGTTATGGCGGCGGTGATGAAAGCACCGCACCGCTGAATAAACTCGGCAGTGAAAAATGGGCCGCAGCCAAACGCAAAGCGGCCGAAAAAATCCGCGATACTGCGGCTGAGCTACTGGATATTTACGCTCGCCGTGAAGCGAAAAAAGGTTTTGCTTTCGATAAGCCCGACGATGATTACCGCCGTTTTGCCGCGGGTTTCCCATTTGAAGAAACACCCGATCAGCAAGCAGCCATTGAAGCTGTGATTGGTGATATGACCGGCAAACGCCCAATGGACCGCCTGGTGTGTGGTGACGTTGGTTTTGGTAAAACCGAAGTGGCCATGCGTGCCGCCTTTATGGCCGTGCAAAGCGGTAAACAGGTGGCGGTATTAGTACCGACGACCCTGCTGGCGCAACAGCACTACCAGAACTTCGCCGACCGGTTTGCCGAATGGCCGGTCAAAGTCGATGTGTTATCACGGTTTAAATCCGCCAAAGAAACCCAGGCCTCGTTGGATAAAATGCTCGAAGGCCAAACGGATATTGTTGTGGGTACTCACAAACTGCTGCAAAAAGATGTGAAGTTCGACCAGCTCGGGTTATTAATTATCGATGAAGAACACCGCTTTGGTGTGACTCAAAAAGAGCGCATAAAATCCCTGCGTGCCAACGTTGATATCCTGACGTTAACCGCCACGCCAATTCCACGAACGTTAAATATGGCAATGGCGAGCATTCGTGATTTATCCATTATTGCCACACCGCCGGCTAAACGTTTAAGTGTGAAAACCTTTGTTCGCCAGCACGACGACGCCACCATTAAAGAAGCGATTTTGCGGGAAATCCTGCGTGGTGGTCAGGTGTATTACCTGCATAACGAAGTGAAAAGCATTGAAAAAGTGGCACGTGAATTAAGCGAAGCCATTCCCGAAGCACGGGTCACCTTTGCCCATGGCCAAATGAGTGAGCGTGAATTAGAAGGCGTGATGGGCGACTTCTATCACAAACGTGCCAACGTGCTGGTGTGTACCACCATTGTGGAAACCGGTATCGATATTCCATCAGCCAACACCATGATTATCGAACGCGCGGATAAATTCGGCTTAGCGCAGCTGCACCAGCTGCGGGGTCGTGTTGGTCGTTCGCATCACCAGGCGTATGCCTATTTATTAACACCGCCGCCAAAAACCATGACCAAAGATGCGGAGAAACGTTTGGAAGCGATTTCCTCTGCGCAAGATCTTGGCGCTGGCTTTATGCTGGCCACCCACGATTTGGAGATTCGTGGTGCCGGTGAATTATTAGGCGACGAACAAAGTGGCCAGATCGAAACCATTGGTTTCACCCTGTATATGGAAATGCTGGAGCAAGCGGTTAACGCGATTAAGTCCGGCAAACAACCGGGTGACGATCTGGTACTGAATCAGGGCACGGAAGTGAACCTGCACGTTCCGGCGTTAATTCCGGCGGATTATCTGCCCGATGTAAATGGTCGTTTAACCCTGTATAAACGCATCGCCAGCGCCCGTGATGAAGCGGGATTAAAAGACTTACAAATTGAAATGATCGACCGTTTTGGTTTATTACCGGATGCAGTGAAAAACCTGTTCCGCCAGACTGCGCTGAAGCTCAAATTAACACCACTGGGTATCGCCAAACTGGATGCCAGTGACGAAGCCGGTCGTATCGAATTTGCCGCTGAAACTCAGATTGACCCTTTCACTCTGGTGAAGCTGGTGCAAACCAAACCCAACAGCTATAAACTCGAAGGCGGCCACACACTGCGCTTCTTCTTTAATATGCGCAGCATGGATCAACGTTTTAACGTGATCGAACAAGTCGTTTCGCAACTCCAACAATAAACAGACAAAAGGACCCGAACGCGTGAGTTTGTTTTCCTCTTTACGCCGTACCGCTACAGGCTTCTCTCTATTGCTGTTATCTGCGGCCCTGCTTCCTGCTACTGCACAAGCAAACCCCTGGTATCGTGTCGAAGTCATGCTGGTTGCCTATCAGGATGAAGAAACCATCGATAACGAACTCTGGCCCGATGCCATTGATGCTCAGCCTGTTTCAGCTGAGGTGTATCAGCAATATGAAGAAACAGAAAACCAATACAACTGGTGGGCGGAAGCCAATAGCACTGAAGAGCAAAAGTTATTAGCAGAGTTCGACTTTTCTCAGGTACCTTCTGCCAGTTTGCCAACGGCATTAACTCCGTTGGAGCACAAATTATTTGCAGATAAAGCCGCAAAAATTAATCGTCGCAATGATATGGAAGTGATCTGGCATCAAGCCTGGATTGAACCCATTCAGGACGAGAAAAATGCCATTCAGCACCCGATTGAGGTTGAATTATCCGGTCCATTCACCATTGAATTGCGCGGTACATTACAACTACACGTCAGCCGCTATCTACACATTAATACCGACCTGAAAATGCAACATTATCAGCTGGAAGAAACACCAGAACTGGCGAATTTAAGTTTACCGTCGTCGCAGTCAGAAACGGCTGATTATCGCGCAGATTTATACGCACAAGAACAGCTGTCTTTAAGTGAACAACAGGTTGTACCGATTCGCTCAGCGCATATCCAGCAAAGCCGCCGGATGCGTAGTAACGAGCTGCATTATGTGGATCACCCAATGTTGGGCGTGGTGGTGAAAGTTATTCCGGTTGAGACGGAAGAAGACGTTGCGCCAACGGAAGAAGGTAAAAACTAATACGGATTTCAGTCAATCTGCCCGGGTTAAATCCTCCATCAGGTGTTGTTTAACGATTGCCAGATCTTTCTTGTCAAAATCCATATGGTAGCGTTTGCGAATGCCAAACTCACTCAGGGTGTAATGCAGATCTGCTTGCAGACAACGCTGTTTCAGACAGTTTTTAACACAGTGTAACTGGCAGCCGTCCAGCGCAATAATACGGCGGCCGCTGCGAGCTTTTTTAACCAGCGGTTCAACACCACCACCGATACCTGCAATACAGGACATCTCAGCCAGCTGCTCACGATCAAGATCGATCGCCAACTGATTGGCTAACTGTGCAATGTTGGAACATCCGGAACAAGAATACACCAGGGGTTTTTCAGTCGCTTGCGGGTCGGCCATCGTTACTTCTGCCTCAGCTAATTATTTGACAATGTCTCTTTTAAATTAATAACACATCACTTCCCTGACGACTTTACCTCTGAAGAGCTACCGCCTTTCCTCCTTCGCAATACCTCCTCACCTGCCTTTCACTTAGTTTCGATTCAGGAAACACTATATGTAGACCAACAAGAGCAAAACAACACAACATATAGAAATAAAAATGAAATCAGAGTTAAGAACAGGGACTCCTTATGTGGTTTTCCAGGAATGCCCCGGAGAGATTGCACTGGCGTTTACTTGTTATGGCTGCCCACTTGCCTGTGACGGTTGCCATAGCCCGGAACTCTGGTGCGCCAGCAATGGCAAACCATTATCAGACCAAACCTTCGAAACCTGGCTTAATAGCTATCAGGGGCTGATTACCGCAGTGGTGTTTATGGGTGGTGAATGGGCGGTGTTTAATCTGCAACAGAAATTAAAAATTGCCCGACGTTATCGGATGAAAACCTGCCTGTATTCCGGCTTAAATCATATTTCCCACCATCTGCGCCCTTATCTGGATTTCGTCAAACTGGGCCCCTGGGTCAGCATTCGCGGTGGGTTAGATCATCCACAAACCAATCAGCGTTATTACCAGTTACACAACGGTGAAATCAGCGCTGACCTTACCTATTTGTTTCAGCAGACCGATTAATTTCAACATCACAGCCATTAAAACCCCAAGGAGATCCGCCATGTTGCGCCTTACCCCACATCAGGTTCAGGAAAAACTGCAGTTTATCGATGACTATGTGCACGCCAGTAATGCGGCCCAGGGATCGAAGTTTGATGCCAATGCCAACGTTACCCATAAAAACATTGCCACACTCGAAGCAGAATTAATGAAAGACGCGGTGATTCAGGTAAACCGCGCGAAAGTAAAAGAGAAAATCACGCAGCTATACGGTGCACAACTGGCCACAGAGTATGAACGCCAGATCAATGACCACGAAATTTATATCCACGACGAAACCAGTTTAAAACCCTACTGCGCTTCTATCACCATGTATCCGTTTTTATTACATGGCTTAACCAAGCTGGGTGGAGAATCCAAAGCACCTCAACACCTGGAATCGTTTTGTGGTTCATTTGTTAATCTGGTATTTGCCGTCAGTGCCCAATTTGCCGGAGCCATCGCCACCGTCGAATTCCTCACTTATTTCGATCATTTTGCCGCGCGTGATTATGGTGATGAGTATCTGGAAACTAACACCGAATGTATTGCCAATCATCTGCAACATGTGGTGTACGCGTTAAATCAGCCCGCAGCGGCCCGGGGTTATCAAAGTGTATTCTGGAATATCTCAATTTATGATCAGTATTATTTTGACTCCATGTTTGCCGACTTTGTGTTTCCCCATGAAAACGAACAAGGAGAACTGCAAAGGCCGGATTGGCCGCGGGTTGAAAAACTGCAGCGTTTCTTTATGAACTGGTTTAATGAAGAGCGTAAAAAAGCCATTCTCACGTTCCCGGTTGTTACCGCAGCCATGTTAACGGATAACGGTGACTGCAAAGATCCTGAGTTTGCTCAGTTCTGCTCTGAACAGCTAGCACAAGGAAACTCCTTCTTCAGCTACCTGTCCGATAATCCTGATTCGCTGGCGTCCTGCTGTCGTTTGCGCAATGAGATTACTGACAATACCTTTTCTTACACCTTAGGTGCCGGCGGCGTCAGCACTGGCTCTATTAATGTGATCACCCTGAATATGAACCGTTTAGAGCAGGATGGCCGTGATTTAAACAGCGAAGTAGAAAAAATTCATCAATACCAGCTGGCTTATCGCATGCTAATGGAAGACTACCGCGATCACGGCATGCTGCCGGTGTATGACAATGGCCTGATTGATCTGAGTAAGCAGTTTTTAACCATTGGTATCAACGGCATGGCAGAAGCCGCGGAGAGTCAGGGGGTCGTGGTTGGTAATAACCCGGAATATAAAGCCTTTGTACGCCAACGCTTACAGGTGATTTATCAGGCAAACCAGAAAGCCAAAAAAGAAACCGGAGTATTATTTAATACCGAATTTGTACCCGCCGAAAACCTTGGGGTTAAAAATGCGAAATGGGACAAAAAAGACGGCTATCAGGTTAACCGGGATTGCTACAACTCGTATTTTTATCTGGTAGAGGATAGCAGCTGTAATCCACTCGATAAATTTATGCTGCACGGTGGTGATATGGTCGAATATCTCGATGGTGGTTCAGCACTGCACCTCAATCTGGACGAAGCCTTATCCGCCAAACAATATCGTCAGTTATATAAAGTCGCGGCACAAACCGGTTGCCAGTATTTCTGCATTAATGTCCGTATCACGGTTTGCAATGACTGTGATCACATCGACAAGCGTACACGATATTGCTGTAGCCACTGCGGCAGTGACAATGTCGACCATGCCACCCGGGTGATTGGTTATCTTAAGCGGGTATCGGCCTTTAGCCAGGCACGACAACAGGAGCACGATATTCGTTTTTATAAGCGGCAATCCGCTGAACAGGCTGTACTTTAGTCCGGGAAGCTGTTCCCGGCTGTTATTAATCGGCCGAGAACAGCACCACCATCAGCAATAACATCAGAATCCAGAAGGCTGACATGGCCTGCCAGAATAAGAGCGGGCTTTTGGTCATTTCAATTTTGGGGTCATCGCGCAGAAAATCGGCATTAGGATTCTTCAGATCCCGAATAAAGTCTGCAATGGATAAATAACGTGCTTCCAGGTCAAGTTTCACACCTTTTTCCAAAGCACGATCAAACCACACCGGGATAATGTGGTTATATTGTGTGGCACTGTGATAACGCAGCCGGTCATAATCCACCGCGGTGCGACATTCTTCCACGCCTTCACCATACGGCAGTTGGCTGGTAAATAGCTCATAAGTAATGGTCGCCAACGCGTATAAATCGCCCTGGGTCGCACTGTTCTTTCCTAACAAATAATTAGGATCGGCATAACTGGCGGTGCCTAAAACACCCTCGTGACGAATCGGAGTAAACACCTCCGCCAGACTCGCTACATACACCGAACCAAAATCGACAATTTTTATCTGGTTATCGCCATTAATCATAATATTGGCCGGGCGCAGATCCTGATGCACGGTATCGTTGCGATGTAACGCAGATAGCCCAAGAGCGATTTGTTCAACAATATTAATGGCAATCGCCGGATCTGGCTGGGGATGATCGGCAATCCACTTTTCCAGCGTCACTCCTTCTACCAGCTCCAGCAGGTAATACAGAAACTTTTTTTCCCGTTGAATCTGTTTTACTTCCACCAGATACGGGCTGGAAATACGTTTCCCCACCCACTCTTCCTGAATAAAGCGGTCGATATAATGATTATCACCGTCGTAGTTCAGCGATGGCGTTTTCATCACCATCACCTCACCGGATTCTGAGTCGCGTACCTTATATAACTGGCTGCGGCTACTGGCATAAATTTCACCCAGCACTTCAAAGCCATCCAGCTTCATACCCGGCTCTAACGCCGGTGGGAATGGTAATCGGGTCAGCCGGGCGTTGTAATCATCGATGTTTTCTTCATCCAGTGTATTAATCACCCCTACCGTTGCACTGATATTGTCATCACTGCCGTTTTCCAGCGCTTTTTTCACCAGATTCGCCGCCCGTGTCGAGGCTCCTCCTGGCTGGGACAGCAGGCTGACCAGCTCGTTGTCATCCATAAAACTGTGCAGGCCATCGCTGGAACAAAGCAGAATGTCATTCTCTTCCAGCGGAAACTGGTTATATTCCAGATGCAGCTGGCTATCCATGCCCACCGCCCGGGATAAAAATTCTTCGCCTTTTCTCAGGGTAACAGAGTGGTCTTCAGTCAACTGCTTAAGTTCGCCGTTGCGCAGCAGATAGACCCGGCTATCACCCACATGAAACACATGAGCCGTGCGCGACTTAATCACCACCGCACATAAGGTACATAAAAAGCCTTTGCCTTCGACTTTGTATTTCAGGCTTTTGCGAAACAAGCGGAGATTAATGGCAGAAACGATGTTTTCTGCACTGTAGCCAACACTCCAGGTATCCGGAGTGTTGTAATAATCTTCAATAAAGTTATTAACCGTACTTTCACTGGCTTCCTGGCCAGCTTCCGCGGTACTGACACCATCGGCCACTAATAAACACACACCTTTGTGTTTCAGTTGATGGTCATTATCGGGAACACATAAACCTACGGCATCTTCATTCAGGGGCTTTACCCCTTTATCGGTTGCAGCACCACAATTAACTTCAAGATTATGGCTGGTGTTTTCCATGGTTTTTTCCATATTGAGCCCCTCGACCTGAAACATTGATTAATCTTCTGAAACCGAAAAATCAGCAAAGCATTATTTTTCAGCCGCCGGATCGGACAGCACATCCCTGTGCTGGCGATCCTATCGCAACGTCCTGTTGCTGCTTTGAAAAACAATCGCTTTACTGATTTTTTCAACTTCTAAAATGATTAATTAACCAATATCAATTACATGCACAGTGCCGTCTTCGGCAACCTCTGTCATCTGCCCTTTTGGTTCATCCAGGAACATGGCTGCGAAGAAAATCACGCCTGCAGCGCCAGCAATAACCAGGAAGAAGGTGCTGTAATCAACAAAGCTTAATACCGTCAGGAACGTTACCGCACCCACATTACCGTAAGCACCTGCCATACCAGCAATCTGACCCGTCATACGACGTTTCACCAGAGGCACGATGGCAAATACCGCACCTTCACCGGCCTGCACAAAGAAGCTACAGCACATGGTGGCGATAACTGCCGCCGGGATCCACCATTCGCTGTTAATTTGTGACAGCACCAGATAACCAATGGCCAAACCACCAATCAGGAACATCAGCGATTTACGACGACCAAAATTATCAGAGAACCAACCACCGGTTGGACGCGCCACCAGATTCATAAAGGCGAAACCTGACGCTAATAAACCGGCTTTAACCGGGTCCAGACCGTCGAAGGTTTCCAGGAAGAACAATGGCAGCATCGAAACCACCGCCAGCTCAGAGCCAAAAGTCACGAAATAAGATAAATCCAGAATCGCAACCTGCTTAAAGTTGTATTTATCCGACTCAGGCACACCCGCTTTTAAGTGTTCATGATTAACGTGCCAGATCGAACGGGTTTGTACTGCAAACAGCGCGACCAGTACGCCCCACAGAATATACATAGTGCTGGTGTCAAACAGGCTGACACCCGATGGCGACAGTTTCCACGCCAGTACACCCAGAGCAACATACATAGGAACGTTCATCAGCAGGTAGAAGTACAGGTCTTTCATACTGGTTACTTCTAAACCACCGGATTTTTTCGGCTTAAAGTAAGTCGAACCTTTAGGAGTATTACGAGCGAGTCTGTAATAAATCGCACCATAAACACCAGCAATCACACCAATGCTCATTAATGCATAACGCCAGCCGTCATCACCACCGTATAACAACGCAATGGTTGGTAACGTCATCGCACCGGCAGCAGAACCAAAATTACCCCAACCACCGTAGATGCCTTCAGCAACACCGACTTGTTTCGCCGGGAACCATTCGCCCACCATGCGGATACCAATGACAAAACCCGCACCCACAAAGCCTAACAGGAAGCGGAATAACGCCAGCTGTTCATAAGTATCTGCCAACGCAAATCCAAAGCTGATCACCGAAGAGATCATCAATAAACAGGAATACACAATCCGAGGACCGTATTTATCCACCAGAATACCAATCACGATACGTGCGGGAATCGTCAGAGCGACGTTTAAAATTAACAGAGCCTTAACCTGCTGACTGCTCAGGTCAAACGCTTCTTTGATAAACGCCATTAACGGCGCATGGCTGAACCAGAGTACAAAGGTTAAGAAGAAAGCAAACCAGGTGATATGCAAGGTTTTGATTTTGGGGTCGCTGAATCTTAAAACATTCAGACTGGTGTTCTCACTCATAATTAGTCCTCACACTATGATCTCGAGAAATTTTCAGAGCCTAGTTAACGCCCGTGAGACCATGGTGTGCTTGACATGAATCAAGCAAAAAAATCATCTACTCCTTGTGCCTTGTCTCAGCAAAAACAGCTACCCCCAAGGGGGTATTCCACTGCAGGCAGGTTATTGAATTAATATAAATAACTTTTTAATGGTGGGTATTCCCGACCAGATCCAGTTTTATTTTCACAGCAACCGGGGGGCGTAATGACGGCTAACGCAAAACAAGCACTGATAATGGCAACCCTGGCTTTTGCAGCAAACTTCTCGGTCTGGACATTATTTGCAGTGCTTGGAGTTCACCTGGCACCCACCCTGGATATCAACAGCACCCAGTATGGGCTATTGGTCAGCTCACCGATTATTACCGGTGCTTTGCTGCGCCTGCCCGCGGGAATTTTATGTCAGTATTTTTCGCCTAAAAAACTGTTTGTCATTCAAATGGCTTGTTTGATTCCACCGCTGATGATGCTGAATCATATCCACAGCTTTCAGGACTACATCATTACCGGCCTGTTATTAGGCGTATCTGGCGCATCCTTCACGATAGGTATCAGTTACGTATCGACCTGGTTTGAAAGCAAACAACTGGGTACGGCCATGGGAATCTTCGGTGCTGGCAACTCCGGTGCAGCAATCACACTGTTATTAACACCACTGGTTATCGAGCACCTGGGCCTGGAAATGGTTGGCCCGGTATTTTCTCTCGGCACCATTTTTATGATCTTATTGTTTATCTGGTTAGCTCCATCCACTGAAAAAAGTGCACCGTCGCTACAGCAGCACCACAGCCAGGTTCCCATTTCAGAACATCTGAAACCACTCAAATCCGCCAATGTCTGGATATTGGGCCTGTATTATTATTTTGTGTTCGGCTCTTTTCTGGCGTTGTTGTTGTGGTTACCACAATATTATATCGACGTTTATCAACTCTCTTTATCCGAGGCAATGGCCTGGACACTGGTATTTGCAACAACCTCCAGTTTAATCCGTGCGATTGGTGGCTGGTACGCTGATCAATACGGCGGCCGCAGCGTGAACTGGAGTGTGTTCTGGATTTGCATTGTCTGCCTGTTTTTCCTCAGCTACCCACCCACCACCATGGTTATTCACGGTGTTGAGAAAGATGTACCGGTATCGTTTCAGATCAATCTGTGGTTTTTCAACCTGCTGATTCTGGTCGTTGGTTTGGCTCAGGGCTTTGGTCGGGCATCCGTTTATAAAATCATTAACGATTATTACCCCTATCAAATGGGCAGCGTTGGCGGTGCTGTTGCCATGATCGGCGCAATGGGGGGTTTTACTCTACCCATTCTTTTTGGCCTGGCAATCGACATTGGCGGCGTACATACCGCCTGCTTTATGTTGCTGTACGGGCTATGTGCCGCCTGCATGATTGTGATGTATTTTGCAATGAAGTCCGAAAAGTACAAACACCGGATGGCAGACGCATTGAACAACGACTTTCTGCTTCAGGTACGAAAAAGTAATTTAATTAAGTAGTAACAGCCGGAATTTAATTCCGTATGGAGGTATTCCTATGAAATCAGTATTTAACGACTTATTAGAGATGACCAAAAAGCAGCCAGAGCCACAACGCCTGCTGTTTTTATTTGCCCAGACAGATGACACCAAAGGCAAAATCAAAAAGCACCAGCGCGGCAGCATCAGTCCTGTAATGTGTGTTGATAAATTGCCTGAAGAGTTAAGTGATTTTGCCAGCCTGAAAAAAGAAGCCGATAGTGTGAGCAAAGATTGGGAGTTTATGTTTATTGCCGGGTTAAGTGGGGCTGATGGCAAAGCACCAAGCAGCAACGATGCAGAACCTTATCTGAATAAAATGACAAACGATTTAGCCAATGGTCAGGATTTAAGCCGTTACGTGGTCATTAATCGTGATGAGCAACCCATCGAGATCGCTCCGTTCTAATACCCTATAAATTCGACACACGTAACCTCCCTGCTTTTAAATGGGGAGGTATTCAGCTGAAATCTCCCCGTATTTACCTCCCAGAATCGTTAATTATTAAAATCTTTATCACTTAGGTTTATTGCTGTCGCTTGTCTACTACCCCTGAATTAGTAGCTGTTATCGTTCCTTGATTTCAGTCAAATTTTTATTCAACTTCCGTCTTAGTCTTGTTGCCAACCAGTTAACCCATAGAAGGCAATTGTAATGAAAAAAAGCATTCTGGCATCCGTGATTTTATCGTCTTCATTCGCAGCTGTTCCGTCCGTTCAGGCAGACGCATTAACCGATGCAATAAAATCGGGAACAACCAATATCAGCCTGCGTTACCGTAACGAAAATGTTGATCAGGACGTTGCTACCAATAAAACCGCAACGGCTAATACCGTACGCACGCGATTGACCTATCAATCTGCCGAATTATCCGGTTTCAGCATCCTTGCTGAAGTAGACAGTGTTGCCGCCCTGACCGACGTTGATTACAACGACCTGACCAATGGCAAAACCGATGAACGTGTTATTGCCGATCCGGAATATACCGATGCCAACCAGTTTTATCTGCAATACAAATACACAGATACCACGGTAAAAGTTGGTAACCAGCGTATTAACCTGGATAACCAGCGTCACATTGGTAGTGTTGGCTTCCGCCAGAACGAAGCAACGTTTGATGCCATCACCGTTACTAATACCTCGCTGGCGAATACCAAAATATTCCTCGCTGCAATTAACAATCGTCACACCATCACCGGTGCGGATACGCTGGAAGATAATATTCTTGCCAATATTAACTACAAACTCGACGACAGCCTCAGCCTGAGTGGTTACGCTTACCTGCTGAATAATATTGGCAACGATGATTTTGAAACCTACGGCGCACGTGCCAGCGGCGCGTTGAACATGGCATTGTACGAAGTAGAATACGCCAGCCAGAACCGTGACAACGGCGACAATGATTACGACACCTACTATTACAACCTCGCTGCCGGGGTAAAAATTAACGGTGTCACGGTTAAACTGGGGCAGGAATTATTAGCCAGTGACGATGGCGACGCCGCATTTGCAACACCACTGGGTACCAATCACAAGTTTAATGGCTGGACCGATATCTTTCTTGGTGGCGCCGGCAATGACGGCCTTCAGGATACCTACCTGAACGTTGTAGCCAACGTTGCCGGGTTAAAACTGGTTGGCCAGTACCATGATTTTTCTGGTGACGACAGCGGCGATGATCTGGGCTCAGAATACGGTTTTGTAGTTGCGAAAAAACTGGATAACTATGGCCTTAGTTTAAAAGCCTCACAATACGATGCCAGCGACGATTCCGGCAGACCAGATACCACTAAAATCTGGTTAACAGCCACCGCCAAGTTCTGATCTCCCATCAGAAACTCCCTGTAATTTCAGGCGGGAGCCTCCGATTACAGGATCTGATTGTATGCTGAAACCTTCCTCAGCACCTCTCACCTTTGAGGGTTTGGGCCGGAATTGTCTCCGGTCCTTTTTTTATTTTCCGGATTGCTTCCAGAAGACTGACATAAATCAAAACTACCCCGTTAGAGGTAGCCGTTTTACCCCCTCTCAGCAATTGGACTGGCAACCGCCTTCCCTACAATAGAAAGACGAATCTACGTTAAAAAACACAGTAAACGCCGAGCTTTTTTTCCTAACGTCCTACTCGCCTGAGGTGCTCAGGAAAATGGAAACTAAGCCGATGGGTCAGCCGGGAAACCGCCTGGCCTCCCGGGTTTGGAAAGGTGTTCCATGAAAAGTTCTGATTATGCACTGGGTGAAGCCAGCAGCAATCACATCACCAACACACAAGTGTCGGGAAATAAGTTCCACGATGGCTTTCAGCGCCAGTTCAGTTATCTGCGCCTGTCGATTACCGATGTGTGTAATTACCGCTGTAATTATTGCCTGCCAGAGGGTTATCAGTGTGACGAACAATATGACAACCTTACTCTGGAAGAAATCCAGACACTGGCTCAGGTGTTTGCTCAACATGGCACCCGTAAAATTCGCATCACCGGTGGAGAACCGGTTATCCGTAAAGACCTGACGGATATTATTCGTGTGGTGAAATCCACGCCTGGTATTGAAGACGTCGCATTAACCACCAACGGCTATAAACTGGAAGACAAGGTTGAATCCTGGTTTGATGCCGGGCTGGATGGCTTAAACCTAAGTATCGACAGCCTTGATCCACGGGTATTTCAAACCATCACCGGCCACAATCGTTTAAAAGACATTCTGCGTGGTTTAGACAAAGCGATTTGCCTGGGATTTAAACGCATCAAGGTAAATGCGGTGTTATTAAAGTCTTATAACCTGCAAGAGTTCGATACCTTTCTGCACTGGCTGCAACATATGCCCATCAGCCTGCGCTTTATTGAATTGATGCAAACCGGTGATAACGGTGACTATTTTCGACAAAACCACGTCAGTGGTGAAACAATTAAACAACGGTTGTTAGCTCAGGGCTGGCAATTAAAAAAGAAAGGGCCACTGGCCGGGCCTGCGCAGGAATTTGAGCATCCGGATTACCTCGGTTCCATGGGCCTGATTATGCCGTACAGCAAAGACTTCTGTGACAGCTGTAACCGTTTGCGCATTTCGTCTTCCGGTAAATTACATACCTGCTTGTTTGGTGACGGTGGCTACGATTTACGCAGCCTGATCCGTAATAACCACCAGGCTGACATCGCACATGAAATTCAGCAACAACTGCTGGATAAAAAAGCCAGCCATTATCTGCAACAGGGGTATTCTGGCTCTACCCGCCACCTGGCCATGCTGGGAGGCTGACAGTGGTTAACTGGATTGATACGTCTGACATACGTGCGTTATTACTGGCCGGTGGCCAGTCCAGCCGTATGGGTACAGACAAAGCCTTGTTAGCGCGTCAGCAGCACGCTCAACCGCAGCACATTAAACAACAGCCACAGCAATGCCAAACCCAGCTGAGTTATATGCTGGAGTTATTATCCAAGCTGGGTTTAAAAGAAGTCCTGTTAAGCCGCAACCCTCATCAACAGGATGAACAATGGCATAATTCTGCATTGCCACGTATATCCGATAACTTCAACAACTGTGGGCCATTAGCAGGTATTGAAGCGGCGGTTCGTTATAGCCTGCAACAGTCAGATCCGGGTAAAGCATTATTAATTGTGCCGATTGATTTACCGCTGCTGACGGAACGCACGTTGCGATATTTATTGTCTCAGGGGCAAGTGGGAAACCGTGCCTGTTATTTCCGCAATCATTTTCTACCGTTGTTTTTGCCACTTAACCCGTCACACCATCAGCTGATGCTCGAACGGTTACAACAGGCGCACAACAGCGGTAAACCACGCGGGCTGTCGATTAAAGCACTGTGCCAGCAGATCAATGCTGATGCCTTAATTGCACCCCACAGCCAATCATTGACGAATGCCAACACACCACAGCAATGGCAACAGGCTGGTTTTCACTTACGTCCAAATTTAACGCTGGCGAACAAAGCCAGCTGACGTTTTATCGAGGTTTTTATGGGTCATAAAATTACAACTGAATTTGAACCGCTGCATCTGGCGGTGTTAACCGTGTCTGATACCCGCACGCTGGATAATGACACCAGTGGCCAGTTACTGGTGGATAATTTACTGGAAGAAGGCCACCAACTGGCTGACCGCAAAATAGTGATCGACGATATTTATCAGATCCGTGCGATATTATCGAACTGGATTGCCGACGGCGATGTACAAGGCGTATTAATTACCGGCGGCACCGGTTTTACTCAGCGTGATTCTACGCCGGAAGCGGTGCGCCCGTTATTGGATAAAGAAGTGGATGGTTTTGGCGAGTTATTCCGCCAGATCTCGTATGAGCAGATTGGCACCTCTACCATTCAGAGCCGTGCGATTGCAGGCTTAGCGAATGGTGTGATTATTTTCTGTATGCCGGGTTCGACCAATGCTTGCCATACTGCCTGGGAGTCGATTATTCGGCCACAGCTGGATGCACGCCAGGGGCCGTGTAATTTTGTGAATGAACTGAAGCGTTCGGTGACACCGGCTTGCTCTAGTCGGGGGTGATGGTTAGTGCCCTAGCTCTGCGCAATTTGAGCTGCAGAGCTGGGTGGTGGTTCTGAGTGCCTTGTTATGCCAGATTGCTTGGAAAATTACCGAAATAAGGCCTGATCGCTTGAGAAATATCTTCAGCCCTTTGACCACAAGCCAACCTAACAACTAGCTCTGCTAAGCTACCGCCAGTAAGACCTAGGTGCTTACTGATTTGGCTAGACATAGATTTTCGGTTGTACACTCTCAACAACTCTAAATAGTCTTTATTTTCCACAATCGTTTCAAGAAGAGTCCTTGACTCATTATAGATAGAACTGACATCTATATTATCTACTAGATCGGATAAAGCTGAATCTAGGCCAGCCTCACCTTTTGCCTTTTCGTCAAATAGATTAAGTTTATACTTAATTTCTGCTGCAGCTCGAAGAGATATTTGAGTCTCTAGTTCAGACTGCATTTTAGAAAAAATAAATTTCGAGACATTATTAAAATCTTCGCTGGGATCTCTAGCTAACTGAGAGCTAACAACTTCTAACACTTCAGGCACACAAAAAAGATTCTCAACTTCAGCCACTTTGAGAGCATAGATTCCAGATTGCTCTAGCGATTGCAGTTCTTCTTGCACTCTACGGTCCCGATCTATTATTCCGGTGACAGATAAGTGGTGAAGTTGATTACTAGACTGGAGAGCTTTCACTGCTTGGATAACCTGAGTGCAAGATCCACTTGGGATTACAAGGTGATTAGGCAAAACAGCACGATAGAGAGATGTATCATAACTACCATTTTCCCCTTCAACAAAAACTACTGGCTTCCTACTCCCCAGAACTTCCACTAACAACGTCTCTGGTAGACCAGAGACCTCTTCAACAGCCTCCCAAACCCACTTTTTACCATCATAAGCTTTTAGCCAAATCTTTTTAGATTCATGAAGCGATACCGCAAAATCAACATCGTGAGTCATGTAAACAAACAAGCAATCTGGTCTTAAGCTTTCGATTTCTCGCCATAGTGGAGCTTGTACAGATTTATGTAGATGGATTTCTGGCTCATCTACAACAATGATTCCATCGTTAGGCGCAGCTAAACACTGACCAACAAGATAGAAGATCACCCTCTCACCATCACTCATTTCAGATGAGTTATATATCTTAGATGAGCCATCCTTAACCCTTGTTTGAATTCTAAGACCTCCTAGAACCAATTCTCTATGAGGAAGAATTTTCTCCCAAACTTGCTTAACTAAATCTAACTTAGTGGTCGGCGGGATAACTTTTTCATTGGAGGTTTTAGACGCGGCTAGATACTTTGCACTCTCTTCGGTGTGATCCGAAAAAAGGTAGACCATCAGCTTCTGATAGTCATTTAGTAGCGATATTGCCGGCTTGCTATGCCATTTATGGCCTTGCTTATAATTCCACATTTGTTCTTCAGGGGCTTCTGCGTAGCCACAAAGAAGGTCTTTTTCTGCTCTCTCTATTGACGTTGGGGTCGTATTATCAGGCATCGTAAGTGATTTTTGTGCCGAGATACGATGAACATTGTTCTTTTGCGGAGACTCCATTTCTATCCATGTACCAAGTCGGGTTTTTCCTGAGCCATTGGCGCCAATAAATAGAAGACTTCGGTTAGTTACGATCTCTTGATGAGAGCCATCTGAGTTCGGCAACTTTAAAGAATACGTTTTATCCATGAATAACTCTTATCAATTTCTGGTGGCATAACGCCCAGTTCAACGAGTGTAACGAGTCCGATGCAATTGCTTGTTAAATGCTTTCACATCATCCTCATATTTCTGTATTTGTAGATCTAATATCTTATCTTGCTTGGGCTGAATTTTAGTGTGCCAGTGGTAGAAACCATAGAACGTGAAACCACCGCCAAAGAAGAAAAAGCAAAAAAATAAATACTAAGCTCAAGATCTTTATTGGACCTGTCGATTTCTGATTTTTTCTCATACAAGAACAATTCGAGATTTTCATCTTAGTTTAAATATTTTTTAGCATTAATAGTTTCCATTGGTATATAACGTTCAAATGCCATAGTGTTGTAATGCTCATGGCGTATGAAAAACATAATTGCTGTCGTAAGCGATATCACTAAACCTAATAGAGCATAGAACTTGTATATATTGTCTGTTGGTAATGGGATCTTAGATTGCACTCGAATCTCCTTGTACATTTAACGTCCCAGACGCGATAGCGGCGACAACATGTGCTTTTTAGGGCTAGATTTTACGGACGCGAACATTTCTTTTACCTTTTTTAGATTCCTTCCAAATTTCAACCCTATACTGGTCAGGCCGAATAATTGGGGTTTTCGGTTTTGGGCTGCTCGGTTTTCTATCGCCTTCCTTTTCCTGAGGGTCTGGTTGAAATTCCATCTCTTCGATAGGGAGCTTCATTTGAGAAGGCGTATCCTCTAGCGAGCCTCGCAACTCTTCCATAAATCCGGGAACTTCCTCAACATCTTCACCCAATACCTTTTCAGCTAACGTCATTGCCTCATCAACTGATATTGAGCCATTCCCAACCCTAACAAAAAGAGATTCAAGCTTGGCAAGAGCCTCCCCACGTTTGCGAACTTTAGGTTTTTCAATAGAATCAGGGAATGGAGCTGCTGCCCTATCTCCGAGGTAATTTCCAATAGCACTAACATCAGAGTATAAATTTTTAACCCCGGAAGATATTGAGCCGTAAGAGGCAAGAAAGCCACATAGAGCGGTGGCGCTAACAAGAATTTTGCTCTTAGCGCTAATAGAGCCCTCTTGAACATCAAGCGCTAAGTAATAATCAGGAAGCTTTAAGACATTACTAACATAATCTTCCCACTCATCGAATAACTCAGTCGAATATGACTCAAACTCTTCCACAGGAAGGCTTGTAACGTTTAAGTAAAAGTCCGTTGTTCCTATATTAATCATAATCCATTATTCGATTGTGGCTGAGCCCTAGCATTTTAATAGTACGCCCTTGCTTGATCACCTACCTTGCAAGCTACAACATCTTGCAAGGTTGAAGAGACTCTTCTCACACTCGGATATAAAACTGATTTCGATTGAAACCTTCCTGGCAGAATATTCCCTTCGCAGGCGGGCACAGCCACAAACTCTGACGCGCCCTATAACCTACATTTTTATCTGTTACGAAAAATATCACCAACAATCACATCAAACAAGGTCGCCAGATACAAAAAAGCCATTGCGCCGTGCTTTGTCCCGAGTAGCACACCACAATGGCTTTTTACTGTTGTTAGTATTTAACGGCTGATTAACGAATCAGCTCACAATGCTATCAAACGGCTCCACAATCACAGTCTCGCCCACCTCAACCGTGCCGCGCTGCTGCTCAAGAATGATGTAGCAGTTGGCCATATTCATAGAGGTCAACATACCGGAGCCCTGGCTACCAGTAGTCACCACCGTCATATTGCCCTGCTCGTCGGTTTGATAAACCCCACGCTGAAAGTCCGTCCGGCCCGGTGCTTTTTTAATACTGCAGCCTGCCTTGGCTGCAATACGCAGCGGTTTAACTGCATCCTGGCCACTGATCTTGGTCAGCATTGGTACCGCCAGTTGATGCATGGTCACCAGCGCGGATACCGGGTTGCCCGGCAAGCCGATAAAGACACTGTTGGGTAAAAAGCCAAAGGCAAACGGTTTACCCGGTTTTATCGCCAATTTCCAAAAGGCAATTTCACCCAACTCATCCAATACGTCTTTGACAAAATCGGCTTCACCAACTGAAACGCCACCGGAGGTAATCACCACGTCGGCCACTTCATCCGCCTGACGGAACGCAGAGCGCAGTGTTTCCAGATCATCCGCCAAAATGCCGAAGTTGGTAATTTCTGTGTTCAGCTTTTCCAACACCGCGGAAATGGTGTAACCGTTACTTTCGTAGAACTGGCCCGGCCCTAACGCTTCGCCTGGCTTTTTCAGCTCGTCACCGGTCGACAATACCGCTACCCGCAAACGCCGTTTAACGTTAATGTCGCTGATGCCCAGGCTGGCCAATAAGCCGAGATCAGCAGCACGCAGTTTTCGGCCTGGCTCAAATACCGTTTGCCCGGTAGCAATATCTTCACCCGCCGTACGAACATGGCTGCCAGTCGATACTGCGCGCTGTAACGTGATCAGGGCGTTATTCTGATCATCCCGGCTGACCTGCTCTTGCATAATCACACTGTCAGCACCCGCCGGGATCTCAGCGCCCGTCATTATGCGTACACACTCGCCCGGGCCCACTTCGCCATCAAATGGGTGACCCGCAAAGGATTTTCCAATCAGGGTTAACTGAGCGCCTTCCTGGCCATCAGCACTGCGCAGGGCATAACCGTCCATTGCCGAGTTATCGGCCGGTGGAACATTTAACTGGCTGGTGACGGGTTGGGCAATCACCCGCCCAAGAGCCTGCTCAAGGCTGATTGTTTCGGTTTCGGTAACCGGCTTCAGGTTGGCTAATAATTGCTCCAATGCCTGATCCAGAGGCGTCAGGCCGGGAGCGCTACAGCAGTCATTCATACAAACGGTCACTCATTCAAGACGGTTGTTATTTACCTACCTGCTTCTGATTAACGACCCACACGGCGGCTTCAACACGGCTGCGCAGGTTCATTTTTTTCAGCAGATGTTTTACGTGTACTTTAACGGTTCCGTCGCTGATATTCAGCTCACGGGCAATCAGTTTATTGCTCATGCCTTTGGCGATTAATTGCAGGATTTCCTGCTCGCGGGTGGTCAGGGTATCGTACAGGTTGGAATCGTTTTTCTGTGGGTGGCGTAATGCCGTGGCCAGCACTTCAGTCAGGCGATCGCTGATCACCATTTTGCCAAGCACTGCCTGTTTAATTTTTTCGACCACATCTTCTGGTTCCATATCTTTCAGCAGATAACCATCAGCACCACCGGTAATCGCTGCGACCACATCTTCATCCTGATCGGAAACGGAATATACTACGATGCGTGATGCCAGAGATTGTTCCCGAATTTTCGCCAGGGTTTCGATGCCATTCATATCCGGCATATTTAAATCAAGAATAATCAGGTCTGGTTCGTGTTCCAGTGCTAATGGAATCGCTTCAATACCACTACGGGCTTCGGCAACGAGTAATAACTCGTCTTCCATTTCAAGCAGTTGGCGTAACCCTTTTCGTAGCAATGGATGGTCATCAACAATCATCACTGTTGCTTGTTCTGACATAGTCTGCCCCCTGTAAATCTGTCGCGACTGGTTTTGTGTTTGCCTATCCTATGGCGACTCTTATGCTGCTGGTAAGACGTGTTTCATCCACCCTTGATGTGCATCAAGTATTACATAAACCACCAGTATGCTGGATTTACCCTAAGTAGCAACTTAGGTATCCCTTTTGGGGTATTTTCTTTTAATTACCTACTTCTCATAGGGGAAAAAAATCCGGTTTTTTCGTATTTTTTAATCCACTGAGTTATTGCAGACGATTATTTAAGGTTTTTTTCTCTTTATCTCCACAATTCTTCTACCTCTTGTGAATTATTGCTGGCTCAGACACGGCTTCGCATAGTGGCAAACACAGTTTCATAAAAGGCAATGAGGAGAAATTCATGTCTGACTCTCTCAACAACGCAGGAGTTGCCCCAACCCAGGGAGCAAAGTCCGGCGATATAAGCCAATGGGATCCGGAGGACAAAAGCTTCTGGGAATCCACCGGAAAAAGTGTTGCTACCCGCAACCTGTGGATTTCGATTCCGAGCTTGTTGTGTGGCTTCGCCGTGTGGCTATATTGGGGCATTATTACGGTTCAGATGCTGAACCTTGGTTTTCCGTTTGAAAAATCTGAGCTGTTTACATTAATGGCTATCGCGGGCTTAACCGGCGCGACCTTACGTATTCCCAGCAGTTTCTTTATTCGTCCGTTTGGCGGGCGCAACGTTATTTTCTTTACCACCGCGCTATTGATGATTCCGGCGGTTGGTACCGGTATTGCGCTGCAAGATCAGAATACGCCGCTGTGGGTGTTCCAGCTACTGGCGTTACTGTCGGGTTTTGGTGGCGGTAACTTTGCCTCTTCCATGAGTAATATCAACTTCTTCTTCCCCAAAGAGAAGCAGGGTTTAGCCTTGGGTTTAAACGCCGGTTTAGGTAACTTTGGTGTGACTACCATGCAGATTCTGGTGCCGTTATTTATGACTTTTGCTGCCTTTGGTGGCGACCCGATGATTCTGCAAAACACCTCAGGTACGCTGATTGGTAAAATTCCTGCAGGCTCTGAAACCTATATTCACAACGCCGGTTTTGTCTGGTTATTGGCGTTAATTCCGCTGGCGGTGGCTGGCTGGTTTGGCATGAATAATATCCGTGCGCCACACGTTTCTCCTGAAATTCCTTCTCCGATTGGTGCATTTGCTGGTATCAGCGGCATGTTACTGGTGGGCTTCCTGACGGCCACCTTTGGTCTGTGGTTGTTATTGCCTGAAAAAGTGAATGGCTCTGGTTTCGGCATACCCAAAGAAATCGTGCTGGTGATTGTGGTGGTTTCTACCGTATTCCTGCTGAAACGTATTCCGGGTGCCATTGGCCAGACGCTGGATCGCCAATATCAGATTTTTAATAACAAACACACCTGGGTAATGAGTGTGATCTACACCATGACCTTTGGTTCTTTTATCGGTTTTGCGGCTTCTTTCCCACTGTCGATTAAAGTGATCTTCGGTTACCAGCATCTGATGGTTGACGGAGTAATGACTCACGATACCGCTAACCCGAATGGCCCAAGTGCGCTGATGTATGCCTGGATGGGCCCGTTTATTGGTGCTCTGATTCGACCTCTGGGCGGCTGGATCTCTGATAAAGTGGGTGGTGCTCTGGTAACACAAGTCTGTTCGGTTGTGATGGTGGGTAGTGCTTTGGGTGTGGCTTACTACATGCAGCTGGCTTACCAGTCTGCCAACCCGGAACAATACTTTGTGCCTTTCTTCCTGCTGTTCCTGACGCTGTTCGCAGCCACTGGTATTGGTAACGGTTCGACTTTCCGTACCATTGCGATGGTATTTAACAAAGAACAGGCGGGGCCGGTTCTGGGTTGGACGTCTGCCATCGCTGCTTACGGTGCCTTCTACATTCCAAAAGTGCTGGGTGAGCAGATTAAGGCAACCACGCCTGAAGTGGCACTGATTGGCTTCGCTGTATTCTATGGGGTGTGTATCTTTATTAACTGGTGGTTCTACCTGCGTAAGAGTGGCGAATTCTACAATCCGTAGATAACCTTTCACTCTCGCTTATGAACTAAAAAACCCGCTTCGGCGGGTTTTTTGGTTTATTTCAACGGTACGTCTGGCTCCCACGCTCTGCGTGGTAGTCATGTCTGAATTGAGAAAACCCGAAGGTTAAAGCCTGGTGGTTTAGCTACCACGCGGAGCGTGGGAGCTAGAAAGAAATTTAGCTTGTCTGACTCCCACGCTCTGCGTGGAGTCTTGTCTGATTGAGAAAATCCGAAGGTTAAAGCCTGGTGATTTAGCTACCACGCGGAGCGTGGGAGCTAGAAAGCGGAGCGTGGGAGCTAGAAAGCGGAGCGTGGGAGCCAGAGAAGCGGACATAAAAAAGCCCCGTTTAAACGGGGCTACTCACAACCTGGCTGACGTTTCAGATGTCAGGCATCCACCAGGGCCTGTAAAATATTCGACGTTGATAACACACCCACCATCACATTTTCCCGGGTAACAAATACACGGTGAATTTTACTTTTCAGCATCAGTTTAATAACGTCATTCACCTCGGCTGTTTCTTCAACCTTAATCACATGTGGCGTCATTACCTGATTAACGGTGCAGTTTTCATCGGCTTTTTTTGCCAATGCTTCAACATCCGATTCGCTGTACTTCATACCAGAAAATTCGATATAAACATCCCGAACCATTTCTTTCTTTTGCTGCTGGCTCTGACTATCAAAGTGAATGATATCCGAGCTACTGACGACCCCCACCAGGGAGTGATCACTGGAGATGACCGGCACACCGGATATACGGTGTTTGACTAAAAAATCCGATAAGCGTTTAACAGACCATCCTTCGTAGGCGGTTAACACCTCGGTGGTCATAATATCTTTTGCGGTTAAATGACTCAGACTATCAACCATAACCTACTCCTTAATGAGTTTTTTATATTTTAAAATCGACAATAAAATTATTTAATGTCGATATAAAAATGATACAAAATAATCCATAAACTCTTACCGGCTTAACGCAACATTTGAATGAATAGATTCTGGCGAAAAGACAAAGGTGACAATTGTTCCTCGCTCACCAACACGTTCCATGCTAATGCTGCCCACTAATAATTTAGCCCGCTCTTTCATAATATCCAAACCATAATGATTTATTTTTTCCGGGCCATCGGGAATACCAACACCATCGTCTTCAACCGATACAGTGACCTGATTATTATTCTGAGTCAGTGCCACCCGAACATTTTTTCCTTTGGAGTGATGCAATGAATTTTGCAGTGCTTCTTTGGCAATTTGTAACAAGTGAATTTCTTCGTTAGGCGTGAACAATATTGATTCAACCTGATAATCCAGAGTAATGTTCATATTCGTCCGATCACTTAACTGGCTAATCGCATCTTCAAGTGCTCCTTTTAAGCCACGACCGCCAACCTGCAAGCGAAAGGTTGATAATAGCTCCCGTAACTGGCGATACGCAGAACCTAAGCCATCACGCACTTCATCAATCAGATCCTGAAAAATCGCACTATCGGCTTGTTTATCATGAGCTTTTTGCATACGCGATACCTGAATTTTCAGATACGACAAAGACTGCGCTAACGAATCGTGTAATTCCCGGGCAATAACAGTACGTTCATTTAACAGCGCAACCCGGCGGTCCTGGTGTACCTGGTTTTTCAGACTCAGACCAACGGCAATCTGATCAGCAACCGCCTGAATTAACTGGTTTTGCCAGGCTTCTAAACCGTTTTTGTATTTCATCCGCGCCACCAGCACACCGTAGTTATGCTCTTCCCGTTCAAGCGCAAAACGAACGGTGTAACAGCCCAGATCATTCGATACCAGGGTGCCGGAATGAGATAAACAGCCATCACAATTGCCTGTATAACAATTAGGGCGGTTACTGACTTCATCCACTTCCAGTAAATGAATATAAGGTGAATCAGCATCTTGTTTAGTGATACACAAATCCATATCGCCAATACCGGTAAGATTAGAAAGTTCGTCAAGAATCGGCTGAAAATCAAGATCTTCTTCGGTGGTGTTATTCGATAAACGTGAGGTGTTTAATAACAATTGCAGCGAGTCATTTGAACGTTTTAGCTGCATGGTTTTGCGGTTAACACGACCTTCCAGGTCGGCATACATCTCAGATAAGGAGTCGCTCATGGAATTAAATGCCTGAGCTAACAAGCCTAATTCGTCTTTATTATCTAACTCAACTCGCGACGTTAAATCGCCATCCCGTACCCGTCGCGCCATGGCCGTCAGTTGTGTCAGCGGTTTCTCAATATGACTGTGAATGGAGGTCATGGCGACATATACAAGAATCAGTGTGCTGAATAATGCAATGATCTGAATAATACGTAATAACTCAATTTTGGATTCTGCCGCTTGCTGATATTGCAGCACCAGAAAATCAATTTTATCAACAAAAGAGTTAACGGTATCAAACAGCTGAATTTTGGCTTGCGGGGTAAAGTTATATTGTTCCAAGGCCGGTTTTACTTCTGCTTTCCAACTCACCACCACGGTTTTATACGATTGTGCCAATACCGAATCCGGCGATACCAGATCACTGGATATTAATACCGGGTCATTCAGGATGGCTTCAAACTGCTCAAAAACCGCCTGCTGCTCCGCGATTCCGGCAGTATCTTCTGTTACTAATAATGTCGACAACATCAAATAGCTTTGTTTACGCAGCGACCCGGAAATATTAATGGCGGCAGCATCTTTGTCGGCAATTTCAGAAATAACAAATGAACTGAACATGCTGAGAACGGCCATGACCGTCATTGCCATCAGCAGTGATCCGATACGAAAAACAATGGAATTTCGGATTTTTGAAAGCATAAGAAAAACCTGCCAGATAACTCTGAAAAACATTGTATCTGCAATGCTATCCGAATAGAGCTACCCCCTCCAGAACATAGGTAATAAGTCAGCTACCTCTTTGTGGGTAGATCGCATCCCTCTAACGCAGTGATAAATCCACCATGTTGACGCACATCAAATTCACTCCTCTTTCGGGGCTCTATTTTGGTTGCACAAATCAAATAAAGCACCGTGTTATTTGCTCGCTATTCCAACCGGGTAGCTGCTTGTAGGAGAACCAATATGAGTCAATTTCTGGATCGGCTTCAGTTTTTTAAACGGAAGCAGGGGGACTTTGCCAACGGTCATGGCACCCTGACCAATGAAGACCGCCAATGGGAAGACGGTTATCGTCGTCGCTGGCAACACGATAAAGTTGTGCGTTCCACCCATGGCGTAAACTGCACCGGCTCCTGTAGCTGGAAGGTGTACGTTAAAGACGGTCTGATTACCTGGGAAACCCAGCAGACCGATTACCCACGTACCCGCCCTGATCTGCCGAACCACGAACCGCGTGGTTGTCCTCGTGGTGCCAGTTATTCCTGGTACGTTTACAGCGCTAACCGCCTGAAATATCCAAAGGTTCGTAAAGCCTTAATCAAACTGTGGCGCGAAGCAAAACAGTCTCACACTGATCCGGTAGCTGCCTGGAAGTCGATTGTTTCTGATCCGTTTAAAGCTCAGTCCTACAAGCAACAACGTGGCATGGGTGGTTTTGTTCGCTCAGACTGGAATGAAGTGAATGAAATCATCGCTGCCGCTAACGTTTACACTGCCAAAGAATTCGGCCCTGACCGTATCACTGGCTTCTCGCCTATTCCGGCAATGTCGATGGTGTCTTACGCTGCAGGCGCGCGTTACCTGTCGCTGATTGGCGGTAACTGCTTAAGCTTCTACGACTGGTACTGTGATTTACCACCCGCCTCACCACAAATCTGGGGCGAACAAACAGACGTTCCGGAATCCGCTGACTGGTACAACTCCAACTACCTGATCGTTTGGGGTTCTAACGTTCCGCAAACCCGTACACCGGACGCTCACTTCTTAACCGAAGCGCGTTACAAAGGGACTAAAACCTGTGTTGTTACGTCGGATTATTCTGAATGTTCCAAGTTTGGTGATACCTGGTTAGCACCGAAGCAAGGTACTGACGCTGCGTTAGCGATGGCCTTTGGTCACGTCATTCTGAAAGAATTCCACATCGAAAACCAAAGCGAATATTTCACTAAATATGTTCGTGAAAAAACCGACTTCCCGAATTTAGTAATGCTGGAAAAAGACAGTGACGATCCTCAAGGCAACAAATACCGCCAGGGTCGTTTCTTACGTGCAGCGGATCTGGTTGACGGCCTGGGTGAAGAAAATAACCCGGAATGGAAAACCATCGCCATTAACGAAAATAACGGTGAGCTGATTTCTCCAAACGGTTCTATCGGTTATCGCTGGGGTGAAAAAGGTAAGTGGAATACGCTGCAAAAAGACGGTAAGTCTGGCGACGAAGTTAAACTGACCTTAAGCCTGAAAGAAAGCAGTGACGAAATTGTTGCCGTTAACTTCCCTTACTTCGCGACTGCAGCCAACGAGCACGAACATAAATACTACGACCACACTGAACACGACGAAGTATTGCCACGCAATATTCCGGTGAAAAAAGTTCAGCTGGCCAACGGTGAAACCGCCTTAGTCGCTACCGTATTCGATTTAACCGTTGCTAACTATGGTGTGGATGCTGGCCACGGTGGTGACAACGTTGCTAAATCTTATGAAGACAACGTACCGTACACTCCGGCATGGCAAGAGCGAGTTACCGGCTGTAAACCCGCTGACGTTATTCGTGTAGCGCGTGAATTTGCCCGCACCGCGGACAAAACTCATGGTCGTTCGATGATTATTATCGGTGCGGCCATGAACCACTGGTACCACATGGATATGAACTACCGCGGCGTGATTAACATGCTGATGATGTGTGGTTGTATCGGTCAGTCCGGCGGTGGCTGGGCGCACTATGTCGGCCAGGAAAAATTACGCCCACAAACCGGTTGGCAACCTCTGGCGTTTGCGCTGGACTGGAACAAGCCACCACGCCATATGAACGGTACGTCGTTCTTCTACAACCACGCCAACCAGTGGCGCTACGAAAAACTGCGCATGGAAGAAGTGATTGAGCCACAGGCCAATAAAGAAAAATGGTCTGGTTCTATCATTGATTACAACTCCCGTGCCGAACGTATGGGTTGGTTACCATCAGCACCTCAGCTGGGCATGAACCCACTGAATCTGTGTAAAGATGCGGAAGCCGCTGGTATGTCTGCCAAAGACTACTGTGTGCAACAGCTGAAATCCGGTGAGCTGCAGTTTGCGAACCAGGACCCTGATAACCCACAAAACTTCCCACGTAACATGTTTATCTGGCGTTCGAACCTGCTGGGTTCTTCCGGTAAAGGCCACGAATACATGCTGCGTCACCTGTTAGGCACCAAACACGGCCTGATGGGTAAAGACCTCGGTGAAGAAGGTGGCGTCAAACCAGAAGACGTTAAATTTAACGATGCGCCAGCTGAAGGTAAGCTGGATCTGCTGGTAACGCTGGACTTCCGTATGTCCACTACCTGTCTGTACTCGGATATCGTTCTGCCGACGGCAACCTGGTACGAAAAAGACGATATGAATACCTCGGATATGCATCCGTTTATTCACCCACTATCAAAAGCGGCTGACCCGGCCTGGGAAGCACGTTCTGACTGGGACATCTTTAAAGGTATCGCCAAGAAGTTCTCCGAAACCTGCGAAGGCCATTTAGGTCAGGAAAAAGATCTGGTGACTCTGCCTACCCTGCACGACACTCCCGCCGAACTGGCCATGCCATACGGTGAAGTGAAGTCCTGGTGGAAAGGCGAATGTGATCTGATTCCGGGCAAAACGGCTCCGAATATGATCGAAGTGACCCGCGACTACCCGGCCACTTACGAGCGTTTCACCTCGATTGGCCCATTGCTGGATCAACAAGGTAACGGCGGTAAAGGCATCAGCTGGAATACCGACGATGAAATCGCCCTGTTAGGTGAGCTGAACTACAAAAAACTGGAAGGTCCGGCGAAAGATCGTCCGAATCTGGATACGGCGATCGATGCCGCTGAAATGATTCTGACCCTGGCGCCAGAAACCAACGGTAACGTTGCGGTGAAAGCCTGGGAAGCATTAGGCGAATTCACCGGTCTGGATCACACCCACCTGGCGAAGCCGAAGCAGGAAGAAAAAATCCGCTTCCGCGATATTCAGGCACAGCCACGTAAGATTATTTCTTCTCCAACCTGGTCAGGCCTGGAAGACGAACACGTGTCTTACAACGCCGGTTACACCAACGTGCATGAAGATATTCCATGGAGAACGCTCACAGGACGTCAGCAGTTTTATATGGACCATGAGTGGATGCGTGACTTTGGTGAAAACCATGTGTCGTACAAGCCACCCATTAACTTAAAAACCGTGCAGCCAATTATGGATAAAAAGCCAAACGGTAATAAGGAAATTGCACTGAACTGGATTACTCCGCACCAGAAATGGGGTATCCACTCAACCTACTCCGACAACCTGTTAATGCTGACTCTGTCGCGTGGTGGCCCGATTGTATGGATCAGTGAGATCGATGCGAAAAAAGCCGACATCGAAGATAACGACTGGATCGAAGTATTTAACGTTAACGGTGCTATTGCTGCCCGTGCGGTTGTATCGCAACGTCTGCCGGAAGGTATGAGCATGATGTACCACGCCCAGGAACGTATCGTAAACGTGCCGGGGGCGGAAACCACTCAGACCCGTGGCGGTATTCATAACTCTGTAACCCGGGCCGTGATGAAGCCTACCCATATGATTGGTGGTTACGCACAACAATCCTACGGCTTTAACTACTACGGCACTGTGGGTTGTAACCGTGATGAGTTCGTCGTCGTTCGTAAGATGAACAAAGTCGACTGGCTGGATGGCGAATAAGGTTTAGGTGAGGAGATTATTATGAAAATTCGCGCTCAAATAGGCATGGTCCTCAACCTGGATAAATGTATCGGTTGTCATACCTGTTCTATCACTTGTAAAAACGTATGGACCTCCCGCGAGGGGGTCGAATACGCCTGGTTCAACAACGTTGAAACCAAACCCGGTATTGGTTTCCCGAAAGAATGGGAAAACCAACAAAAATGGAAAGGCGGCTGGGAAGTTAAAGGCGGTAAATTAACCCCTAAAATTGGTGGTAAACGTTCTATCTTAGCGAATATTTTTGCTAACCCGGATCTGCCGGAAATCGATGACTACTACGAGCCATTCGATTTTGATTACCAGCATCTGCACTCCGCTGGCGAAAGCAAACACCAGCCGGTTGCTCGTCCACGCTCACTGATTACCGGTAAGCGCATGGAAAAAATTAACTGGGGTCCGAACTGGGAAGAAATTCTGGGTACTGAGTTCAGCAAACGTAAAGCGGATAAAAACTTCGATAATGTACAAACCGACATGTTAGGTCAGTTTGAAAATACATTTATGATGTATCTGCCACGTTTGTGTGAACACTGCTTAAACCCAGCGTGTGTTGCATCCTGCCCAAGTGGTGCCATCTACAAACGTGAAGAAGACGGTATCGTACTGATCGACCAGGACAAATGTCGTGGCTGGCGTATGTGCGTATCGGCTTGTCCGTACAAAAAGATTTATTACAACTGGAAAACCGGCAAATCAGAAAAATGTATTTTCTGTTACCCACGTATCGAAGCCGGTCAACCAACCATTTGTTCTGAAACCTGTGTGGGCCGTATCCGTTATTTAGGTGTACTGCTGTACGACGCAGACAAAATTGAAGAAGTGGCCAAAACCGCTAACGATAAAGACCTGTACGAAGCTCAGTGCAACATGTTCCTCGATCCAAACGATGAAAATGTGATCGCTGCGGCTCGTAAAGAAGGTATTCCACAAACCTGGCTGGATGCAGCACAACAATCGCCGGTTTATAAAATGGCGATGGACTGGCAGATCGCTCTGCCACTGCACCCGGAATACCGTACCCTGCCAATGGTTTGGTACATCCCACCACTGAGCCCGATTCAGTCTGCGGTAGAAGCAGGTTCTGTTGGCATGAACGGTGAAATTCCGGATCTGAAATCACTGCGTATTCCGCTGAAATACCTGGCTAACCTGCTGACTGCCGGTGATGAAGCACCTGTGATTCGTGCACTGGAACGTATGATTGCGATGCGTGCCTACAAACGCTCACAAAACGTTGATCAGGTAGAAGACCTGGAAGTGCTGAAGCAAACCGGTATCACTCAACGTCAGGTTGAAGAAATGTACCGTTATATGGCGCTGGCCAACTACGAAGATCGTTTTGTTGTGCCAAGCAGCCATAAAGCTTATGCCGAAGAAACCTTTGGTTCGGCTTACGACACCCGTAACGGTTGTGGCTTCAGCTTCGGTAACGGCTGCTCCGACGGTAACGACGACCTGAACCTGTTTGGTGCGAAAAAACAAACCAGTAAAGTGGTTAAGCCTGCAGTCTTTGACCCACAGGGAGAATAAAAATGAAAATTTTTAAATTAATTTCCCTGTTGCTTGACTATCCGGAAACCGAAATTGGTGATGATCGTGCTGCAATTTTCGAACTGATTCAGGCTGATGACGATATCAGCGCAGAAACCAAAATCGAGATGATCGATTTTGTTGAGCAGCGTGCATCAATGGATCTGCTCGACTGGCAATCGGATTACGATGCGTTATTTGAACGTGGTCGTAATTTATCCCTGCTGTTGTTTGAACACGTTCACGGCGAAAGCCGTGACCGTGGCCAGGCCATGGTGGATTTAATGGAACAATATAAACAGGCCGGATTAGAAATCGGAGCGAAAGAACTGCCCGACTACTTACCGCTGTTTTTAGAGTTTTTATCCACCCAGGATCGCGAAGATGCTCGTGCCTGGTTGCAGGATGTCAGTCATATTCTGGCCACCCTTCAATCGCGCCTGGAACAACGCGATGAAGGTTACGCTTCTTTATTAGCTGCCCTGCTGGAAATCAGCCAGGCAGAACTGGACCTGAATGAAATTCGTGAAAATATCGCCAAAGAAGAACGTGACGATACCAACGAAGCGATTGATAAAGTCTGGGAAGAAGAAATGGTGACCTTCTCCGGTGGACCGGATCAGACTAACTGCCCAAGCAGTGTATCCCGCCCGAGTGAGCAACAAAGCCGTGTTAACGAAATGCCGGTAAATATTATTCAACCGACTGCACAAGCGCGATAAAGGAGTCAATCATGAACTACTTAAATGACCTATTGTTTGGCATCTACCCTTACATCGCGCTGGCCGTGTTTGTATTAGGTAGTTTGATTCGTTACGACCGTGACCAGTACACCTGGAAAACCGGTTCCTCACAGATGCTGGAAAGCAAGATGTTGCGCAAAGGCAGCATGCCCTTCCACGTCGGTATTATTATGGTATTAGCCGGTCACTTTGTGGGCCTGTTAACCCCACACCAGGTATGGGACGTGTTAGGTATTACTGCCAGCATGAAACAAGTGTTCGCGATGGCGATGGGTGGTTTCTTTGGTTTAATCTGTTTTTACGGTTTAACCATTTTAATTATCCGTCGTTTCACCAACGAACGTGTTAAGGCTTCCAGCTCGAGTATGGATAACGCCATCCTGCTGCTGTTATACGCTCAGTTAATTCTGGGTCTGGCCAGTATCTTTGTTTCTGCCGGTCACTTAGACGGTGCTGAAATGTTAATGCTGATGAGCTGGGCACAGAATATGGTGACTTTCCAGGTTGCAGATGCTGCTGCGGCTATCGCCAACGTACACTGGATTTACAAGTTACACGTATTCCTGGGTATGACGTTATTCCTGGTATTCCCATTCAGCCGTCTGGTTCATGTATGGAGCGTGCCACTGAAATATTTCCGTCGTAATTACCAGATTGTTCGTACCAAACAATCCAACTCTTAATCAGTTTAAAAACTGAATCTTATTGCCGATTACCCGGCATCCATAAAAGGTGGTCAGCTACAAAGGTAGCGACCACCCACTATTAAAAAAAGCAGTACTGAGAGGTTTACCATGCAGATGATCGAAATTCCTACCGTTAATCTGGATGATAACAATCAGCCAGAAGAGCCAAATACCATCCCCGACATTCTGGTGAATGGCACAGCCATTAGCGAAGCCCAGATACTGGCAGAAATGCAATACCACCCAGCCGATAATCAACGTGATGCCACCATTGCTGCCGCCGAAGCGCTAGTTATTATTGAGCTGATAAAACAGCGCTGTGAACAACTGGGTATAAAAACCGACGATGGCTCTGAGTTAACTGACGACCAGATGTTAGCCGAGCTGATGCAACGCGAAGTTCAGGTTCCGGCCATCAGTGATGAAGAATGCCAGCGTTATTTTACTGCCAACCCGGATAAGTTTATTACCTCGCCGATTCTTGAAGTCGACCATATTCTGTTGGCCGCTGACAAAGAAGATCTGGATCAGCGCGCTGAAGCGAAAGAACTGGCGGATGGCCTGCTGGAGCAAATTCAGCAACAACCGCAACTGTTCAGCGACTTTGCCATGCGCCACTCTATGTGCCCATCCAAAGAACAAGGTGGTTCCTTAGGCCAGATCAGCAAAGGCCAGACCGTACCTGAGTTTGAGAAAGTATTATTCCTGGCAGAAGAAGGTTTATTAAACCGTCCGGTAGAAACCCGTTATGGCTACCATATCGCCCGTATTAACCGCCGCATCGAAGGCCAGCTATTGGAATTTGATCAGGTGGAAGAAAAAATCAAAACCTACCTGAATGAAAAAGTACACCGTAAGGCCCTGGCACAATATATCGAGTTATTAATCTCAGATGCTGAGATCGAAGGTTTTGAGTTCCAGGTCAGTGATTCGCCCCTGGTTCAGTGAGAGCTCAATAAAAGTTCAATAAGAACTCAACAGAAAGTTCAGTAAAGAAGGTCGGAAAAGATGACTATTGAAAATTTATTAGAGAAAAATCGTCGTTGGTCAGAAAACCAGACCTATATCGATCCGGATTTCTTTCAACGCCTGAGCCTGCAACAAACGCCGGAATATTTATGGATTGGTTGCTCCGATTCACGGGTACCCGCTAATCAGGTGGTGGGCTTAGATCCCGGTGAATTATTTGTCCACCGTAATATCGCCAATGTGGTATTACACACCGACTTTAACTGTTTATCGGTATTGCAGTTTGCGGTCGATGTATTAAAAGTGCGCCACGTGATTGTTTGTGGCCACTATGGCTGCGGCGGTGTAAAAGCCGCGTTAGGCAATACCGAATTTGGGTTGGTGGATAACTGGTTACGCCATATTAAAGATGTGTATTACCAGCATCAGGATGAAGTCAACGCCATTAAATCCGAAGAAGCCCGCATTGATCGTTTGTGTGAGTTAAACGTGATGGAACAGGTAAACAATCTGGCGAAAACCAAAATTGTGCAACACGCCTGGGATCGTGGTCAGGAGTTAGCCATTCATGGCCTGATTTATTCAATCAAAGACGGGTTATTACAGGAGCTGAACGTTAACGCCCGGACTCCTGAGTTTATTGATCCGATTTTCCGGATGCAGTCTGACAACTGATTAGTAAGTTGAGGCCAGAATTCTCTCTGGCCCTTTTTTATTCCGCTATAACCTGATTAATCAATCGTTTCCGCTTCCAGAGCATACACGCCATTTTCATCGTGCACTTCTTTGCCATTCAGCGGTGGGTTGAAGACACAGGCCATCTGCATATCTTCCGTTGCACGCAGCAGGTGCTTATCATGTTTATCCAGAATATACAGAGTGCCCGGCTCAATTTTGTATATTTTTCCATCGTCACAGGTTTCAACTTCGCCAAAACCACTGATGCAATAAACCGATTCCAGATGATTCTGATACCAGATCGGGGTTTCAGTCCCGGCAAATATTGTCGTGATATGAAAAGAGAACCCCATATTGTCGTCTTTTAACAACATACGAACGGATTCCCAGGTGCCACCATTGATGGCACGGTTCGAGTTTTTACACTCATCTAAAGTGCGAACAATCACAATAAACCTCAAAAACTACAATAACAGCGCCAATTAGCTGGCTTTGGATATATTTTCGGATAACGCATCGGCAATACAGTCTGACAAGATATCCAATCCCTGATCCAGTACCGTATTTTCAATCGTCAGAGGTGCAAGTACCTTCACCACCTGCCCCTGGGAACCACTGGTTTCGATCACCAGGTTGCGTTTAAACGCCAGTTCAGTCACCGCATCGGCTAATTCACCCGATTTAAATTCCAGTCCCTGCATAATGCCTTTGCCTTTGTGCTTCAGCTGGCCACCATGCTTCGCCTGAATTTCTTTTAAACGGGCCTTCAGGTGTGCGGCTTTTTTCTGCACACACGCAGAGAACTGGTCGTCTGCCCAGTAGTGTTCTAATGCCTGGCGGGCGGTGATAAAGGCATGGTTATTACCACGAAAAGTGCCGTTATGTTCACCCGGTTTCCAGCTGTCGAGCTGCTCTTTCAACAACACAATCGCCATTGGCAAACCATAACCACCCAAGGATTTCGACAAAGTAATTACGTCCGGCTCAATGCCGAATTCTTCAAAACTGAAAAAGGTACCGCTGCGGCCACAACCGGCCTGAATATCATCAACAATCAGCACTATATCGTAACGCCGACAAATTTCCTGCAAGCGCACCATCCAGGCTTTACTGGCAACGTTTAAACCGCCTTCCCCCTGGATACACTCAACAATAACACCCGCTGGATGGCCCAAGCCCGAAGACTGATCTTCCAGTGCTTTTTCGAAATATTCCAGCGTATCAAAGTCACCCAGATACCCGTCGTATGGCATAAACTGCACGCCCGGTAGTGGCATGCCCACCGACTCTTTATATTTCTGGTTAGCGGTCACCGCTACCGACCCCTGAGTGACACCGTGAAAACCATTCGTAAACGAAACAATGGTATGACGGCCGGTATTTTTGCGGGCAATTTTTAATGCCGCTTCCACCGCATTGGTGCCGGTAGGGCCGGTAAACTGAACGCGATAGTCCATCTTGCGTGGCTTTAAAATCCGGCTTTGGAACGATTCCAGAAACGCCTGTTTAGCATTGGTGTGCATATCCAAGCCGTGGGTCATGCCGTCTGAGTTGATGTAATCCACCAGCGCTTGCTTAAACTTTGGATTATTGTGGCCATAATTTAATGTTCCGGCCCCACCGAGAAAGTCGATGTACTCTTTCCCTTCGCTGTCCGTTAATAAGGCATTTTGTGCCTTGGTAAATACCACCGGAAAAGCACGGCAATAACCACGAACGTTTGATTCAAGCTGATCAAAAATTTCCATATTAAACCTCTTCGTGAGAGTGTTTTATAAACGAGTAAAAGGACCAATAACCACCAGCTCTTCGCTGTCATGCTTGCCAGCAAAATGTTGGTGTTTATCGAATAAGACGTTATGACTGAGCGGTGCCTTGAGGTTCAGGGCGAAACGCTTAAAGGTATTCCACGATGCTTTGTTATCCGGCGTGATGGTGGTGTGCAGATACGTCACATCCGCTACACGCTTAACCAGGTTTTCCAGCATCTGACTGGCCAACCCTTTGCCACGCTGGCTGGCATCGACAGCCACCTGCCAGACAAACAAGGTATTCGGCTGCTGCGGCAATCGATAGCCGGAAATAAACCCCACCATCTGCCCTTTTGCCTCAGCGACGATACTGGTGTCACTGAAATGACTGCACTGCAACAGATTGCAATACAGTGAGTTTTCATCCAGAGGCTGACAACGGCTAACCAACTCAAACACAACATTGCCATCAGTGGCTTGTGGGGTGCGGAAGGTATATGCAGGAGAAATATCAGAGAGTTCTGACAAACAATCGGAAGCTGGGCTCACAGAGTCCATGTAGAGCAGAGCAACGCTTACCGGCACGGGCCGTTACGTCCTCAGTTTTGTTTAGTGTTCTAAATATAATAACAAGCCAATATTTATTTACAACCCTAAACATTTATCAATAACAATTCTGACAAACATCCAGAAAACCATTGTTGAATGGGCATTCAATCCATTTAACTTAGTTAGTACACTAAGATAACGACTCTTCCAAAAACCCATCAAATTCATTTGTACTGTATTAGTTTGATCTCTAATTAAAAAACAATGAGAGCTGCTGCGCTACTTTGCTCGTCATTGGGCAAGCCTTCGTTGCAAATACACAATAAAGTGTTGCGCCATTTGGCCCTTTCGGCCAGGCAGTTTTTGTGAAATTTAAGCTACAATAACGATTAATAATTATTATTGTTGAATTAGACTATATGAACAGCCAAAGCCACCTCGATCATCAGAATGAAGAATCATCCGCTGGCAACTCAAATCTGAGCGCTAAGAAGTTATCTCTGACTATTTTTTCATTATTTTTACTGGTGCTGTTCTGGCATGTTGTAACCGATCGTCTGGCACCGTCGTCTTCGCGGGGAGCCGTTAAAGCTTACGTCACTCAGCTGTCACCTAAAGTTGCCGGCCAGGTGACTCAGGTGTTTGTACACGATGGCGAAATGGTTTCTCCCGGCCAACCGTTGTTTGCACTGGATGATCGGGTTTATCAGCTGGCGGTTAAACAGGCTGAGAATCAGCTGGCCAGTGCGATTAAATCTACCAAAGCCAACTCAGCCGCCATTTTATCGTCTCAGGCATCGGTTAACGAAGCGCTGGTGAATCTTGAAAACATTAAAACCTCCACCAGCCGTACCCTGGCACTGGCTCGCCGTAACTTATTATCATCTTCCCGGGCTGACGATGCCAAAGCAGAACTAAAAGCCGCGCAGGCTTCTTATGAAAAAGCCAAAGCGTCTTTGGAGAGTGCCATTCTGGCCTTAGGAGCCGATGACGATCGCAACCTGGAAGTACAAGCCTCACGCCTGGCCCTGGAAAAAGCTCAACTGGATCTGGAATACGCTACGGTTACCGCACCAACACAAGGAGTGATCACCAACCTCAGCCTGGCAATTGGCCAGTACGTTGCCCCTAAAAACCCGGCATTAACTTTTATTGATTCCCGCGGTGCCTGGATATCCGTTGATTTACGTGAAAACCAGCTGGGCAACGTGAGTGTTGGTGACCAGGTGGATGTTGCTTATGACGCGGTGCCTGGTGAAATTTTTAAAGGTGAAGTGAAAGCCATTGCCTGGGGCATTGACCCTGGTCGCAGCAGCGCTAATGGATTACAGAAAAATCCATCCTTTACCCAGTGGTTTGAACCCGCGCGAAAAATTCCGGTGCATATTGAATTAACGGGTGGCATGGAACAATGGCCAGAAGCCGCCAAAGCCGGCGGCAAAGTGAATGCATTAATTTATGCCAAGGGAGATTCCAATATCGTTGCCTGGATCTCCGGCATTATTTTCTACATTCAATCGTATATCTCTTATTTATATTAAGAACACACGATGTATATTGCCCCACGCCCGAAAGCCAACGACGACCCTTATTTTGCCTTACGGCTGGCACTGGCCAGCAGTTTGGCACTGATGGTTGGTTTATTGATTGATTCCAACATGTTACTGATGATGCCCGTACTGATCATCAGTTTAATGGGCGGCATGAGAAAAGCCTTTGACGTCAACAAAGCTGTCTCAAGCCCGATTTTAGTGATTGTGCTGATTTCTGCTTTTTATTGGCTGTTATCCTATTTACACGTCAGGCCGATACTGACCTTACTGGTGGTGTTTTATATTGCCGCACTGGCGTATTACATCACTTTAAAAAATGGCAGCCCCCTGGGCATGATTATTCTGATTGCCATTGTCATGATGTCGGTATCCGGAGCAAAATCGACACTGGCACTGGCCTTTGTACACACTGCCATGATCGAAGCTGCCATCACCACCTTTATATTAATTCCATTGCTGTATTGGATATTGCCCACTCGGGCAACAGAACCCCTGCCTGAAGAGTATCAGCCGGATTCCCATGGTTATTTACTGGAACGTGCCGTTTTACGAGCGGCGGTATTAATGGCATTGCTGGGGTGGATGTATACCCTGCTGGATCAGTCCAATATTACCCTGGTGATTACCGCGGTATTTACCCTGATGTTTCCGTGTAAAGAACACCAGTTTGAAGAAGCCCGGGAACGCAGTTATGCCACAATAGTTGGTGGTGGGTTTGCGTTGGTGATTCTTACCACATTTGGTTTTGTTGGGCATTTGTCGGTATTGTTCTTTATGACGTTAATCGCTGGCATCTTTTTAGCTAACCAAATGATTAGCGGCAAAAATCCACCCATGGTATACCAGTTTACTTTATCGGTGATGATGACTTTGATCTGTGGTTCATTAAATGACCAATCTCCTGTCTACCTTACTATCCTGCGAATTTTACTGACCATTATCGGAACATTAGGCGCGGTATTTTTATATGCAACACTGGAAAGATTACTGATTAAAGATGTGGAAATTACCGCACACCAAGCCAAAAACCCGGACTAGCTCAATCCTTCAGTCCTGATCAAAATGGCTAACCATCAAGCTGCAAATCAAACCATTTGAGATCAAACGCTACCCCATTTAATAACGCCTGAACCTGATGACGCCCCGAATAATGTTTTCGTGTTGTCATATTTCTCAAAGAGACTTTTTTACTGAAGCTCATGGTTTCCTGAGGTTGTAGTTCAACGGTTTTTAATTTGAACACCTTCGGATTTGTTTGTCCGTTAGCCTTCACATAATGAATCGCAAAATCCACCAATAACGCCTGCTGTTCTGGTTTGTTATTCGTTACCGAAAAGCTGATTTGCAGTGAATCACCTTGCTGTGCATGTTGAGGGGTCACATCCATGTCTGAAAGCGTTATATCGATATCAGAACCATAACCCAACACGGCTAACGCCTTTGGCTCCCCACGTTTAATAGCAGAACGGAGAGCATGGTTCACCAGCCAGCGGCGATTGCTGTCAGCACCCTGTAACCAGGTGGTACAGGTATGGCATAACACGTCCAGGTTATCTTTGCCGATATCATTCAGATTATTGGCCACTGAACGGCGCACGTATAAAGACTCATCATCTTTCAGCTGCTCAAGTAACGGCAGTATCGCCAAAGGGTCTTGTTTAAACGGTTTCAGTGCTATCCCCCAGGGCAAACGAGGGCGAGTACCCTCCGAGATCAGGCGACGAACATGCTCGCTTGGGTCATTAAGCCACTGTGTTAATTGTTTGAGGGTTCTTTCAGCATCCCGCAAGATAAAAGGACGAATACAAAATTCAGCCGTAAAACGCTGGGTCAGCTCATACATAGCAGCCATTGACTCGTCAAAATAATCGAGGCCGAACTCGGCGATATAAAAGCTGTGTGGCAGATAATAAAACGAAGACATTCCAAAGCTGCGGGTATCGGTCAGCTTTTCTCCCATAGAGCGCACCAGGATATCCATTGCTTCTGCATAATCATCCGGCAGAAAATCTTTCAGCGTGACGGCAATGTGTTTCCCGCGCGGCATCAGCTCTAATGTGTCATAGCCCGGCAAGGCCTGTGCAATAAATCCATCAGCATCAAACGGCGGGCTGACGGCGGCAATTTGTTGCGCCAGCCAATGAATAACTTCTGGGCCGTACTGATCCTTAAGCGCTTGTGCCATTATTGGTATCCGGAATGAATAAACATAACCTTTTATCAAGCCCGCCTGGTTTACTCAAGTGCCTTCTGGTGCCAACGGATCAATCTGGTTACACTGGTTTATCAACCTATTAAAAGGCCTGTTATGTCATTTCTGGAAACACGCATACCACCTCCCGTTGTCATGCTGTTTTTTGCTACCGTCATTTGGTGGCAAGCCGACCTGACGCAAATTCCATTAATTCCGGGATATCACTCATTGTTTTGGCCTGCAGTGTTAGTCTTTGGCACTGGTGCTTTATTTGATCTGATCAGCCTGAAACACTTTCTGAAAGCAAAAACCACCATCAACCCACTCTCACCAGAAAAAGCATCGCAACTTGTATCAACGGGTATTTATGCATTTACCCGTAATCCAATGTACGTTGGACTATTATTATGGCTGCTGGCCATATGCCTGTATCTGAATACATTGTTTGGATTATTAGCTCCCTTAGGTTTTGTTGCCTATATCAATCGCTTCCAGATTCAGCCCGAAGAAAAATACTTACAACAATTATTTGGTGAATCATACCTGAGCTATAAGCAACAGGTTCCGCGATGGCTTATTATTAAATAATGATTATTGCGCCAACAAATTGACTGAGCGGCGGGTTATTGCCGGAACCTTGCCGTTTACCTAATGATAAAGTCTGTGCATTGTTAACATTTCATAACCCGACTTCTGACAAATCCATCAGTTTTTATAACCATTCTTATTTCAATCACACGATTTATAGCAGGATGAATACCTCAGTCCATTCAAAAGCAGCAATACACATTTAAACAATCAATAAGTTATCAATTCTGATAAATATTTAATTGGCATTCATAATGCTCAAAGCCTGTTATCCGGAATTCCCCGGTATCTATAACAGGAGTTTGTTATGAGTGACCAAACGTTAATTAATTCACCAACACCTGCTGTAATCCAAAAAAATAATAATGCAGTAAATCATCAGGTTCCCTTTCAGGATGCATCCATCGATATCTGGGAACAAAAGTATTGCCTTAAAGACAGCCATGGCATTGCTGTGGAGTTTTCCATCCAGGACACCTTTGAGCGGGTTGCCCAAGCCATTGCTGCTGTCGAAAAAACACCGGAGTTACAACAGCACTGGTTAAATAAATTTCGTTGGGCGCTGGAAAATGGCGCAGTGCCAGCCGGGCGAATTATTGCCAATGCGGGAGTCACCCAACATAAAGCAGCCACGTCAACCGTCAACACCACGGTATCAGATCAGTTAGAAGACTCGATGGATCAGGTGTTGTCTAAAGTACAGGAAGCCGGACTGACGCTAAAATCCGGTGCTGGCATTGGTTACGAGTTTTCGACGTTACGTCCACAAGGTAACTTTGTGCATGGCAGTGGTGCCGAATCGGCCGGCCCTCTGGCGATTATGGATATCTTCGATAAAGTCTGTGCCAATGTTTCCTGCGCCGGCGGTAAGCGGGGTGCCCAGATGGCAACGCTGGATGTCAGCCACCCGGATGTACTCGGGTTTATCAAAGCAAAACGCGAAGATGGCCGCTTACGTCACTTTAACTTATCACTGCTAATTACTGACGAATTTATGAACGCGGTAGCCAGTGATTCAGAATGGCCACTGGTTTTTCCGATCAGTCAGCAAGAGCAGGAAAACTCTCCGCTTGATCTTAACGATCCACAGCAGATTGTGTGGAAATACTGGCCGGTTGAAGACGATTATTTTTATAACGAATATGGCGAGGTTGCCTGTCGTATTTACCGTACTATTTCGGCAAAAACATTGTGGAATGTGATTATGACGTCCACTTACGATTATGCCGAGCCCGGTTTTATTCTGATTGACCGCGTCAACGACATGAATAACAACTGGTTTTGTGAAAATATCCGTGCCACCAATTCCTGTGGTGAACAGCCTCTGCCTTCTTATGGTGGCTGCTTATTAGGGTCAGTGAATTTAACACGGTTTGTTGAGCAGCCTTTTACCTCACAAGCAACGTTTAACTGGCAGGCCTTTAAAGAAGTCGTCAGTGTATTCACACGTATGCTGGATAATGTGGTTGAAATTAACGGCTTACCTTTATCCGCTCAGGAGCATGAACTATTACGCAAGCGCCGCCATGGCATGGGTTACCTGGGTTTAGGTTCAGCGATTACCATGTTGGGAATGAAATATGGCGATGCGGAGTCGCAAGGTTTTACTGAAGAAGTCACCCGCCAGATGGCTTTGATTGGCTGGCAACAAGCGCTGGAGCTGGCAAAAGAAAAAGGGGCTGCTCCGCTAATGAACGAAACCTTCACACTGACCCCTGAGCACTTTGCTCAACGAGCCGAGTTAAAAAAAGACGGCTATCAGGTAGGTGATACCTTGTCTGGCAAAGTGTTGCACAGCAAATACAGCCGCTATATGCAGCGCATTCGTGAACAGGCACCCGAACTGGTAGACGAACTGGCAAAAGTCGGGGCACGCTTTACTCACCATATGTCCATTGCTCCAACCGGAACCATCAGTCTGTCTTTGGGCAATAACGTCAGCAATGGCATCGAACCCAGCTTTGCTCATCATTACGCCCGCAATATTATTAAACCGGGCCGTAAGACCAAAGAAAAAGTCGATGTTTTTTCGTATGAACTACTGGCCTATCGTGCACTGGTGAATCCACAAGCCATGCCTTATGACGAGCAGCATCCATTACCTGAATATTTTATTACCTCCGACAGTGTTACCCCCAAACAACACGTCAATATTCAGGCCGCCGCTCAGAAGTGGGTGGATTCAGCCATTTCCAAAACCGCCAACGTGCCTACGGATTTTCCTTTTGAAGAATTTAAAGGCATTTATCGTTATGCCTATGAACAAGGCCTGAAAGGCTGCACCACCTTCCGCTTTAACCCTGAAGTATTTCAGGGCGTTTTAGTGAAAGAAGAAGACCTGGAAAACACACTGTATCGCTTCACACTGGATAATGGGGAAGTTATCGAAGTTAAGGGCAACGATATGGTTGAGTACGAAGGCGAAACCCACAGTGCAGCGAATTTATTTGATGCATTAAAAGAAGGTTATTACGGCAAGCTGTAATTTACCCGATACCTTAAGGAGAAGAATGATGACGATTAAAATTAATAATGGCATTGTGAAGTTTGAGCTGGTGAACCCGGAAAAAGAAGCAAGACCTGAAGAAAGAAAAACATCTGACAAAGAAACAACACTTAAAAAAGAAACATCACCGGAAGTTAACACGCACCAGGAAATGCCAGCACGTCCTGCCGTATTAAGCGGAAAAACCTATGAAATTCATAACCAGCAACAGACTGTTTTTATCACCATTAACGATCAGTTGATGGCCGACGATCAGCAACGTCCTTATGAAATCCTGATCAATACCAGCCAGGCACAGGGTTATAGCGGATTAACGGCCATTGCCCGACTGAGCAGCCGATTATTACAACAGGGCGTTGCGCTGGCGGATATTGCCGATCAACTGGGTGATATCTTTGATCCAACCGGTGGTTTTACGGAAGCGTCTGGTGAGGCTCACAGTTCACTGGTTGCGGCTATTGCTCAGCGCTTAAAGCAGCATCAGGCTGAGTAGTATTTTTAGCCAAAGCAGTAACTTCAGAGCAAATAAAATCCCCACGATATCGTGGGGATTTTATTTAAAGATCAGTAGTAGTAATAGAGAGAAACCTGTACATAATCGTCCTGAATAAAACGGTAACTCAGGTTTTCTGGTGTTGCTGAATGAAACAACAGACCTTCAATATTCAATTTGATGCTATCTCCCAACCGGGTTTCTGCTTCCAGCAATAAGCTGCGAGTCGCCTGGTCGTCCAGATCCTGGCTCATACCAAACAACACTTCCGTTGATTCAGCATCATTCAGTGTTAACCGCCCTCCCATAAATACATCATTCTGGCCCAACACCAGAGTGGCATCATCACGGGAGTCGTACTGATATTCCGCCAAAGCCCCAAGGTCCCAACCACTTTCTGCCAGATCATAAAAGGTGTATTCAAAACCTCCGGTTAAAGCGGTAAAACTTTCGGCTTCAACCCCGAGATTGCCGTAGTCTGATTCAATTTTATCTTCATCAAAGCTGCGATAAATGGTTTCCAGTTTCCATAACCAGGAATCCAGCGTGGCCTGTAAATCAAACCCCACCTGATCAATCAGCACATATAAAGGCGCCAGACTGTCAGGTTGGAATGTTTCATCAAACTGGGGCACAAACAAAGGATCACGGCTGGTGCCTTTAAAATAAGACAAGCCTAAGTCGTAATCGCCTAAGGTATGAGCCCAGCGAAGAGCAACATCAATATGCTGAGCTTCGTCATCCGACTGATACAAGGCATCGTCAGCATCAATGTCCAGAGGCAGACGAAAACGTCCGTCTTCTCCGGCAAAGGTACGCTCACGAAAGCCGGGCAGGATAAACGCATCAATCAGGCCCCAATCCCGTATCAGCGACATTTTTATCATCGGCTGTCCCAGCTTTTCTTCACCATCCGGCGCTTCGACAAAATCGGTCTGATTGACGATATCCACCAGGTGCTGAGATTCGGTCACGCCCCAGAATACTTTGCTGATACCGGCTTTTAATTCCCAGTCATCACCATACGTCAGCCAGGAGGCTTCGCGGATATCGGCATGGCTGCGTTCATCGTCTTCGTTATCCAGTCGCCCAAAAGCTTTAAATACCAGCTGGTGTTTACCGTCTTCGGTCTCCCAGGCAAATTCCGGCTCCGCACTGATGCTGAACTGATGCCGTGCCTGTTCAACGTCGCTGGTATTGTATTGCCCGGCATTGGGAAACTCGCGCCACTCAGCGCCTACATTACCGCTGATATCCACGGCCATCGCGGTACTGGCTGTTGATGACAGAATAAACCAGACCGCCAGTTTATTAGTTAACGTCATTCTGGGACCTCATTCGTCTAAACTTGCTGCTCTAACCTTGATATAACTTTTTATAAAACCGGTGCTGAAAAACTGATTAACGCGCACGTTTCAGCGTGGCTTTATTAAAGTCGGAGTCTTTCAGGCCTGTTTTAAATTCCAGACTCAGGGTTTTTAAGTCGGTGCTCTTTTTGGTCTGGTGATTCACCATCAGCATCGTTAACGGACGCCAGTATTGATCCAGGTATTGCTGATAATCGGCAAAGGTCAGGGTTTTTAATAACGATTTTTTGCGATCATAAAATTCCACTTTCTGAGCACGAAACTCTGTTTTATCCAGCCATACAATCTGGCGGGTGTAACCGGAATATTTATCCGTTGGAATCTGCTCAACCTTGTAACAATCCAGTCCGTTGACGGATTCTTCACCCAATAACGTAAACTGATATTTTTCCAGTTCAAAGGAACTGAGATCTTCATAGGAAAATTCGCTGCCCATAAACGGGCCGGATTTATTGCGTGAGGCAATCCGTTTTACCCGCTTTAATGCTGGCAGGTACAACCATTGGTCATCCGCTTTATTCACATGAGAAAAACTCAGAAACGCAGTGCCTTTCACGTCGCGCGGCTGATCAAAAATGGTGAGACCTTTATCTCCATCGTTCTGCACTTCCAGGCTTTTCATCCGCATCTCACGGACACTTTCTTCACCCTGAGCATTGCGCAACGTCATGATGACGCTGGACTGAGAATCCTGCCAGCCAGAGTCCCGCTGTTTGCGCTCAGCGGCTACCGCATAGCCCTGCTCTTGTGGTGACTTACCTTCCAGTTCAAGAGCCTGCAGCCAGGATGTGCTAAGCAGTAACGATACGCTGAGCAGTGGCAATACGGCACTGGCCAATGGTTTAATCAGTTTCATAGTGAGTACCCTGTTTATTATTAATTTATGAATGAGAAACAGCTTTATCGCTGCTTTGTCCGGCAGACAGTTCACGCTTATCCGCCACCAATAAAAAAGCTGGCAGGAATAAAAAGTCTACCAACAGCGCAATAAAGATAATCAGTGCGGTGGCCAGCCCCATATCCGCATTCATACGGAAAGCCGACAACGTCAACAACGAGAAGCCTACACACAGCACCAACGTGGTGATAACAAGCGCACGCCCAACGCTGGAAAAGGCATAACGAACGGCGGCTTCAGTATCCATCCCCTCGACCCGGGCACGTTGGTATTTCGATAAAAAGTGCACGGTATCATCAACGATGATGCCCAGTGTCATGGATACCACAATGGATAAACCCAGGTTGATCTCACCTGAAATTAACGCCCAGATACCAAACCCAACCGCAGCAGGCATAATATTCGGAATCAGGCTGATCACCCCCAAACGCAGGGATTTAAGAGCAACCACCAATAAGCCTGAAATCAGAAACATTGCCACCACCATGCTGATTAACATGCTATCCATATTGGTTTCGCCAATATGCGAAAACATCAGCGTTGGGCTGGAGCCCGCCAGGCGGTATTGCGGTGCACGTTGTGCAAACCATTCCAGTGCCCGTTGTTCTAATGCAACGTATTCTTTACTACCCAGATTTTTTAGTGTGCTAACCACCTGAGTCGATGATTTATCAATATTCAGCTGATTGTTTAAATCCAGGCCATAAGGCAACGACATCTCGTACATCAGCAGATATTGCGCCGTTAACTCTCGTTCTCCGGGCAGTTGATAGTAGGATTCATCATCCGCATTCATGCTTTTATTCAAGCGTTTGATGGTATCGGAGATGGTTGCCACATGGTCCACTTCCGGCTGCTGACGTAACCATTGACTGAAGTCTTCGACCACCTGTAAAAATTCGGGGTTGCTGATACCATTACTTTCATCACTGTAAAGCGCCCAGTTGATCAGTGACATACCCGAGATCAGTTCTTCCTGCTTATCCACTGACTGGCGGAATTCTGTCGAGGTATCAAAATATTTTGTGGCTTCATCATTAATCTGGTTTTGTGGTATCAGAGCGGCAAAACCGAGCATGATAATTCCGGTTACCGGCAACAACACTTTGTGATGTGTGACGACCCAATCGGAAAAGCGCTCCATACCTCCCTGGTGTTCTGGCGCTACGGTCACACGCATCGGCAAGACCCGCAATAACGCTGGCATAATCGTCACGGAAAAAACAAATGCCAGCATCACACCAATCGCACATAACTCACCAAAGTCAGCCAATACCGGAGATTCTGAAAACATCAGGGTAATAAAACCGATTGCGGTGGTAGCACTGGTGATAAAAACCGGCATCAAATTCAGCTCCATGGCAAATGCCACGGCTTCTTGCTGTGACTTTCCCTGGCGCATTGCAAACTGGGTGGACGCAACAATATGTACACAGTCCGCCACCGCCAGTGTCATCACCACAATGGGCACATTAATGGTACCAGTGGATAGAAAATAACCTAACCAACCGCCCAGCCCCATGGTCGCAACAATGGTTAGAATAATGACCGTCAGTGTGGCCAGCATCGCTAAAACACTGCGTAACAAAATGGCCAACATCAGAATAATGGCCAGAAACATCAAAGGAATCAGCGTCGACATATCCTTCTGACCTTCCGTGGCGAAACTGTAATTCATCAGGATAACGCCGGTATGATAGAAGTCTGCGGTTTGGTATTGCTCAGCAAAACGATTGGTCAGCTGCTTGGCAAACTCCGTAATTTCGACCACTTCCTGGGTATTATTTTCTTTATCCGGTAGCTGCACGGTAATGTTAACAACCGCAACACGGCCATCTGCCGATACCAGGCGATTAACTAAATGTGGCTCTGACGTTGAAACGTCTTGTGCGCGCTGAATTAATGGCTGATCAATCATATCCAGCTCAAGAATCAGATCTTCAACGATCAAATCGTCTTCTTCAGCCCAGGTATGCTGATAGTTGGTGATCGAGTCGACACGACTGGAATAAGGGGTTTGCCAGGCTTCGTCCGTCAGCTCTTTAATTTGCGCCATCATAGCTGGCGTAAATACCGATCCGTCTTTAGGAACCACAATAATTGAGACATTATCGTTTTTATTAAATAACCGCTGCATTTCTTCAAAGGCAACCAGCTGGGGAAATTCTTTTTCAAAAAAGACTTTATAGTCCCCGCGGAAATATAAATTTTTCCCACCAATCGCTGCGCCAATCCCTAATACCAACACCAATAAAATGGTGATCCAGGGGTGACGTATAACAGAGTTCAACCAGATGTGCTTCATGCATGTACCTCCCTTAATGATTTAACAATCAGATATTATTTTTATGATGATGTTGAAAATGATCGGCAATACGTTGCCAGCTGGCAGCATAATCCCAATCGGACGACAACGGCTGCCAGCCAATACCATCCAGCAACAGGTTGATATTGTTCAGCAATAAAAACTCATGATCTAAACGTGAAACCGCGGTGGCATCAGACGCCGAACTGGCGAGTGCCAGGCTGCCAAAAGACATTGCCCAGTTTGCAAATGTCAGGGTCTCAACGCCGAGATCATCGCGCTGAATTTCTCCGGCCTTAAACGCCTGATGAAACATAGAGTCACTGAACGCATTAATTTTCTGTTCCAATTCATCCAGCTGACAAATGCGTGATTCGGATGTTTTTTCACGGACGCCGGGCGCTTTACCGGTTAATACCACCTGAAACAAGGTTGGATGAATTCTGGAATAAAGCTGGTAACAATAGTGAATGGCCAGGGCTTTTTCCCGACCAGAGCCCTGAAAAGCATAAGCCTGCTCAAACAGCTTTAACATCGAGGTCACAGCACGACAGCACAACGCACTGAGGCAATCTTCCTTACTGCAAAAATGGTTGTAAATGGTGCCTTTGGAATAAGCCGAGCGGCTGGTGAGCTTCTCCAGCGTGAGTGAGCCGGGTCCTTGCTCGGCGATAATAGCAATCGCCAGATCCACCAGCTCCTCTTCTCTGGCGAATCGTTTTTGTTCTGCTTTGCTTAACTCGGTCATGCTGGCTTCCATTACAAACGGATCGAATGACACAAAAACAGCACAAGAAAAATGCAAACAAGTGACGATCCGTCATTTTTGACGAATCGTCAGACTAGAGCAAAAAACAGTCAATGGGAAGTGTTTATTTCACCACCGGATAAGCCAGCTCTCCCCAACTCTCATCTGCCGCTGACAACATGATATCAATGATGATCGGCATCAACGTCATTAACAGCGCAGCGCCATCTTCGACCTGCTCACGGTTAACCTGACTCTGATAAGTCGCGCCACCACCAACCACCTGATGATGCAACACCTGCAGACGATCGAGCACGATGCCCAATAGCTCAGGCACTTTTTGACGGCTCAGATAATTCAGTGCGTCTACCGATGAGCGATCAAACATGGCTTTCCAGTCATCATTACCTTCTCGTAATGATTGCCAGAAAGGAGCGTACACATAAGGGTTTTTAATCAGCGCTTTTACCGGGCCAGAATACTGATGCCACAGGCAGTGATAAATTTTCTGATCCTGATCGTGTGCCACCAGCTGTCGAATAAACTGCCGGAAAACAGCTTGATCAGCCAAAGAAGCCGGATCATCAGTTGCAGTAGTCACAGAGGTTACAGAGCCTGCAGCAGACACACTGCAAGCCGCAAAACTGATCCAGGCAGAAATAAACTGCATGTCAGCATCAAGTGTTTGCTTTTCGGCGGCTTGCAGCCAGCTTAAAGCCCGATGTAAACGAGTGGAGTGCAGCTCATTAAACAGATCACGCTGATGACGTAATCGTTGTTTCAGCGCGGCAAACGACAGTTCGCCTGATTCATCCATAGTCACACTCCTATTTCAAACCCCAGCCTATTTCAAACCTCGGCCAGCTTAAGCACAGCAGCCTGAATGGTCATCAAAATCGATCGCCATATAAATTGAAGCGCGCGGGAATTGGGCCGGGTAAGCAATATAATAATGAGTGTTTTCTTCAATCGGCCACCAGCAAGCAGCCGCACGCGGAACATCATCCAGATTCACACGCTCGACACAATATTGCAGCTGCATGGCTTCCGTCTCAGGGAAACTCTGCGCAAAATATTCAGGAAAACCTTCCTGAGCTGTGTCTAATTTATCTTCAATTTGCAACGCCTGAAGTTTTTTCTTCCAGCTTTCGTCCTGGCTGACATCCACCAGAAAATCACCTAAATAATTGGTGTGACGCTTTTTAATAACTCGTTGGTTAGCCATATCTAAATCTGCACTTTTATTAAATGTTATCTTATTCAGCGCAATACGATGGTGTTTTAGCCGCCGTCCCGAAGGCACGTCCATGTGCCTGCCGGACTACCGCAACATCCTGTTGCTGCTTAAAAACACCATCGCATTCCACTGTTACTATTTCGATTAAATTGATTTTACCAGGGCAATTGCTGGCCATTGGAATGCCAGAATCCACCTGTATTTTCCAACGACAGCTCATCAATACGCTGAGCCAGCCCTTCTGCTGCTTGCTCCGGGGTGATATCGCCATTAAAGCCAACCATACGGGTCTGTACAAACCCCGGATGTAACTGAGCAACAGCAATACCTCGTGGTTTTAAATCCATCGCCAGGCTTTTACCCACCGCATTTAAAGCTGCCTTAGATGCTCGGTAGCCGTAATAGGCGCCAGAAGTATTATCTTCTAACGACCCCATGCGACTGGTGATATTGGCAATTTTGCTGCCCTCACCCATTAACGGTAATAAAGCATGAGCAATCATCAGTGGTGCGATGGTATTCACTTCAAACTGCTGACGAATACTGTCAGCATCCATGTTATCGAGGGTCTCATTCTGAAAGATGCCAGCATTGTTAATCAGCACATCGATTTTGCCTTCCACCAGCTCGGCCAGAATGGTCTGCAAGCCTTCTGGTACCTGTTCATTGGTTACATCAATGCCACTGATGGTTTGATCGGCGATATCTTCAATTTCATCACCCGCTTCACGGCAGATGGCCGTTACCAGGTCGCCACGAGCGGCATACAGCTTAGCCAGCTCCAGGCCAATACCCCGGTTAGCACCGGTAATCACTACATTTGCCATGTTTTTCTCCGCTTAGAGGGTCATTTATCAAAGGCGCTTCGGAATAATTCAGTGCCCAGGCTTCATAGTATATAGGGTTTTATTTCGCCATCGTTTGTTTATCTTTAAAGTCCACTTCTCTGCCCTGCAAACGACTGGAGACAATATAGTGCTGCCCTGCCCGGCCAAAGCGCTGCAGTTTTTTATCAAGCACAGGGCAGAAACGACTGACCAGATCAGTAACAAACACAAACGGCGCCTGTAATGCCGGCAATATTTTTAATCCGTAGGTGCTGGGTAACTGCAAGGCTTTACGAATATCGCCCGGAATAAAAAAGCCGGAATACACACGATGCAGCCAATACACAAATGTCTGATACCAGCCGCTGCCCGGCACTTCACGAAAAGCTTTCAGATAAGATGCCGCCAGTTCCAGACTGTCTTCATCCGGGTTAATACGGCTGGAAAGCGCGACCATATAAAGCCAATCAACCGCTTCGGCTTTGGTTTGTGGCAACATCTCATCATTATCCCCCATCAGGTAACCCGCATAACGCCATAAATGTAATACGGCTTCAATGTCGTCATCCGGAAAACGCCAGCCTAACATCTTGCATCCCAGAACCATCAACATCGAAAAGGCCACATTGGTGGCTAAGGCGTCTCCCTGATTAATCGGCAATCCCCATTCAGCCGAATTCCAATCCGGGTGCTGCAATAAACGACGGCGAACCAGTGCATGCATAACACGCACACGAATCGCCGAGTTGTACCCTTTTGCGTGTACCTCAAGACCACCTGGCGTGGTGACGTCGTACCAGAATGAGGTGGTTTCCGACACCCGATCAAACGAGCTGTTACCATTTAACGCCCCGGTAAAGGCTAACGGCTTGGCGATATCCGAATTGGCATAACCGCCTAATAATGCCAGATCTCCTAGCGCATACATGGCATGACGACCCAGGCGATGAATCACTCGGCAGCCACGCTGGAGTTTGTGCCGGTCTAACCAGTCGGGTTGTTGCTCAGCCCGCTGTAGCAGTGCAATAAATTCGGGGACTTCATCCCCCGGCAAGGACTCATGGCCTTGCTCTAAACCCTGTGACAACCATTGCATGCCACGCGCAGCTTTGTGTTTTACAAACAGCTCATCAGCAACGGCATCCCCCGTTTCATCACACTGCAGATACGACTGCGCAAACCGTTGCACCAAGTCATCATCCGGGTTGGGCGTATGGCCAAACAGCAGCTTAAAACCCCAGCGAATTTTAGTCGCACGCCAGGTGTTCTTTTGTTGTTGGTAAACAAATCGCGTCGGGATCTCAGGCATCAGTCATGCTCAGATACAAATAAGTCACAATAAAAAAGCCGCACAGGGTGCGGCTTAATCATCAGTAGCAGGCGATAACCCTGACGTTACAGGGGCCAGGCCTTAAAAATGCTTTAAGAAGCAAATTGCGCGGTCATCAGTTTGAGGCGCTGCTGCTGCATTTTCAACGAATATTCCAGCTCTTTATAACGGGTACGCAGAGCCGCTTTTTCCCATTTCTCAGCCAATGAGCGTTTGGTTTCTGCATACTTAACGGTCTGTAATTCAGTCCATTCATTCAGCATCACCTTAAACTCATCGTATTCTTTCTCCAGCATCGCTGCCCACTGCTCCAGTTTTGCTGGATCTTTGCTTTGAGCGTTCGCCAGTTTTTCCTGAGCACGCTGGAATTGCATCTTCAGCTGTGCACGTTTGATTTTAATATCCGGAACCACTTTCAAATCCCACGTCAGGCCAACCCATGAACAGGCTTTGATAAACCACTTGGTTGGGTCCCAGTGGAACCAGCGAATGCCATTGCGGTAATCGTTCTGAAAAATATGGTGGTAGTTGTGATAACCCTCACCGTGGGTCAGGAAGGCAAAAAACGCATTATCACGGGCGGTGTTTTTATCCGTATAAGGCTGTGAACCCCACTTGTGTGCAATGGAGTTAATAAAGAAAGTAATGTGGTGTGCCACCACAATACGCAAGAAGCCCGCTAACAGCAGCATGCCCCAGATGTTGTCAAACAGGATGCCCAACAACAGCGGTACACCAATGTTCATGCCCAATGCAATTGGCGCGTAATATTTGTGCTGCCACATCACAATCGGGTCTTTCATCAGGTTTTTAACGTTATCAAAGTTCACTTCGCCACTTTTGTATTTGCGCAGCATCCAACCCATGTGAGAGAACCATAAGCCACGCTTGGCGGAATAAGGGTCAAGCTCCACATCATCACAGTAGCGGTGATGAACACGGTGGCCCGAACTCCACGACAAAATACTGTTTTGGAATGCCATGGCTCCCCACAAGGCGTACCAGATACGTAAGCTCCAGTGCGCCTGATAAGCATTGTGAGACCACAAGCGATGATAACCCCCCGTGATTGCCATGCCGGTCATCCAGGTAATGACCACACAGGCCACCCAGGCCGAAGTTTCATACCCGTATGCGATACCATACCAGGGCACCAGCGTCAGTGAGACCAGCGTGGTCACACTGAACATAATCACAGGCACCCAGTTCAATGGTGGCTTTTCAGATTCAATATCGCGTTTTTGTGTGGCGTTATTATCGTTGTTCATCGATGTTCTCAAGTAGCGGTAACAAAGCGTGTGCGCATCATACCCGATTATGTCCTGTTCGGCATGAGCCAGGTCATTATCAACCGGCGCCTCTGGCCAGTTTTTGCACAAGTTGTTTCAGGTTAGGCCAGTTTGATGACAGAACGAAGTGCAACAGACGACGCAGTAACTGACTTTCTATAATCCTTTCCATTAAGGAATAATTCACCATCTTTATAGGAAACAATCGTTTTTTGCCTTTTTATTCATTCCGGAAGGGAACTTGTGGCCACAAAGTGGTCTGAACAAAAAAACACCAACAACCAAGGATATGACGATGCGCCTGATACTCCTGTTTTTACCGCTGCTGGCGGTATATTCGACCGCACATGCCGACTGGCAACTGAATAATGCCCGCTCAGAGCTCAGCTTTGTGGCAACCAAGGATGCACGCGTCGCCGACAACCACTACTTCACTCGCTTATCAGGCTCCGTCAGCAGCTCCGGAGAAGCCGAACTGCTGATTGATACCGCCTCGGTAGAGACAAACATCGCCATTCGTGATCGTCGTTTGCGCAATATTTTGTTTCGTATCGCTGAATACCCGCAAGCCAAGGTGAACCTTTCCGTTCGCGCCGGGCTGCTCAAACCTCAGCCTGCTGGCAGCGTTCAATACACCAACGTTAATGCGCAATTATTTATGGTGGGTGCGACTCAGCTTCAGACCGCCCGCCTGGCGATCTATCACCTGGCGGATGGCGCGGTTGAGGTCAGCACCATTGAGCCAGTTCTGGTCGACAGCGAAGACTTTGGCTTATTACCCGCCGTTAACCAGCTGCGTGAAATGGCTGGTCTAAAAAGCCTGACCATCAAAGTGCCTGTCTCCTTCCGGCTTGTGTTTGAACCGCTGTAAATAAAGAACGGTTGGTGTTTGAGCCGGAGCCACTATAGAGGCTCCGGCTCTGTTCGTTCTTGCCCGCTCTCCCTATTGGTGATAATTTCAACACCACTGCAATCGAAATAGTGTGCGCGCACGCTTTTCTGGAAGGGAATTATCTTGCTAAGGAAGGTTTCAAAATGAAGTCCGTTAGTTACAGCCATAAGCTCGAAAAGTTCTCGCAAATATATCAGGCACGTGCACGAATAAACTGTTAGGCATAATCAGAGAGATTAGCATGGAAATACCATCAACAATTTACATAGGCGCAGGAGCCATTATTGCAGCGATAATTACAGGGGTAATCTCATTCATCAATTTGATAGGCGCCAAAGATCAAAAAACATCAGAGTTTAGGCAGCAATGGATTGATGAACTCAGATCGGATGTGTCGGAATATCTAGCTCGCGTAATGTCGATTTCAACAAAAGCCGAACTTTATAAACAAATTCACGCCGGGAAGCCTCTTACAGCCAAGATTCTTAGCAGTTTCTCATCTGAGATATCTGATGATCTTTCTAAGTCATCTCGGCTATACCATTCAATAGAGCTACGATTAAATAAAGTTGATGATAAAGAACTCCTGTCAAAGCTCTCTTCCATTGAAAGTCTTTTCGACAATACAATTAAAAATCTTTCAGATGTCAAAAAAGTTGACTCATTAATAAAGGCAACAATTTCTGATACTCAGGACCTTTTAAAAAAGGAATGGAAAAGAGTAAAAAGAGGAGAGCCTTCTTTCTATATTACGAAGTATGCTTCTGCCGTAATATTAATAGTTTCTATTGTTGGGCTTTGGGCAATATCTAATAGTTACATAACGGTATCTATTAATAGCCTAACAAATCAATCAAGTACGCCCGCTGAAAAACGCGGCCCGGACGGCTAATGCCGCCGCTTATTCAGGCGTTATGTGTATGAGAGTATTCTGTAGTTGGAAGTAATAATTTTCGTAGGAATCGTAGCTTTATTAGCGTGTCTTTCGGCAGGCCCGTGTTTGCTTGTCTGGTCATTGTCAGCTAAGTGTCTTCCTGAAAAGTATTACCTTCCACCTATCAAAATGACGTCTGTATGCGTGGTTCTATCTTTAGTTACTGCATACGCCATTAATTTTGAGCTTGAGGGCGGCGGCATATCCATTCTCATGGCAATCCTATTCCTATCAACTATTTGGTCGGTTATTTTGTTGCCAACATCTTTGGTATTTAAATTTATTATTGAACGGTTTTTCCATGAAAAAACACATAACAAGCCGCTCAAATACGTTCCGACCACAAAAAGCGTGGCCTCCACCGGACTCGCTAACGCTCGCCGTTTAGCGGGGCGTTATATGGCAAGTGAGCGATGAAAAGACTGTTTACTATCTTTACCGGCTTTGTACTGGTCTTACTTACAGCCTATACGTATTGGTTTCACTCGGAAGCTGCTTGCGATAAAAGAGAAGGTTTATGGGCAGTAAATGGCTCTTATTGTATTGAAAGAGATTGCTATGAATCAGGCACTTGTGGAAAGAGATCTAATCCTGCACACGAATGCTCAGAAGTAGAAGTTGGAGCGACTATTTCAGAAGTATATTTTAAGCTAGGCCAGCCAAATAAGATGGCGAATGATGTTTATTTCTGGCCTGCATACAAGGTGGGCTCTGGAGAAGTACGTGGGGAAATTATTAATGGCATATTGCAGTCTTTGGAATGCAGCGCCATATAACAATGCGCTCAAACTTAGGACGCAGTAAACTGCGCCGCTTAGCATGAGCGTTAAATTGATATGGTCATATTTGTAGCAACCCGAGAGGGTTTTAAAGAACTCGAATCAGTTATCCTTACAGGCGAACACGCTGTGTGGATTGGAGCAGATGTGCTTTCTGATAAAGAGTTAGAGTCAGTTCGAGACGCAGGAGTTTACGTCACGAATTTCTTATATGTGGTAGATCTAAACAATAAAGATGTCGTGGATGCAGCCTTAGAAGATATAGCGCTACATCACCCTGATGAAAGAGTGTGGCTAGAATGGTTGCCTTAAAATTTAACAAGTGCATGTTGCCTCAGCCACTGCGTGGCTTGGACGGTTTTTCCGCTCGTTCCTCGCTACAAAACCGCCACAAATGCAGGCGTTAAGTGTAAGGCAGATAATGAACTTCGAAGCGCACTATGAAAGAGAAGGTACTACTGGCTGGCCCATAAAGTCATGGGAAGATGCCAATAAACTTTTGAGCTATCAAAAGGCTGAAGGCCCTTCATTTACAGTTTTTACCATCAAGAATGGAAGTTATGTCCAGTGTGCTGGGGGCAAAAAGCGCCTCGTCGTAGAGGCCCGAGTATTTGAAAGCAGTGGAGGCTACAAACATTACCGCTTTGGCAAAGGTCAGTCTGTAGGTGATGATGAGGTCGTTGAGTGCAATTGCGGACCAATTACAACCGACGCATCTCAAGTTCTAACAATGAAAGACGCACGCCTGATCATCAGGCACTTTGTAGAAAACAATGGCGAAATAATTAGTAAGTACTATGCAAATGATATTACCCATAATTTCGCGTAAACACTTAACAAGGCCAGGCACAATCGCCCCTTCGGGGCTGGACCTCCGAACTGCGTGCTCCGGCCTGTGCTGGCGGCGTTAAGTTTCACGAAGCATTGGAGCTACGATGAAGATCTTGAAGGTCATATATCTTATTGCATCAGGGCTATCCTTCCTTCTTGTGTGCGGTTTGACTTTGGCACTCACCTATTCTTTTAGTCCGCTTAGCGCACCTAGCAGTCGAGATTCTGTATTTGTATTAAACCATGGGAATATAGTAACTGAGCAAGATTACAGCCTGATCTATAGCCAGCAATCTCTCCCAGTTTTTAATGGTGATCACTTAGATTACTATTGCATTCAAATAGAGAAGTTTGAATTTCAGCGCCCGACGGAGGGTGAGTGGGTATATGGTCTAGAAGATAACCACATATTCAGTCAGGCTAGAGAGTTAGCCGCGCAATCAGGAAAAATTGATAAGTGTTTTAGTGGTGAATCAAACCCTGAATCAAATGATGTTGCCGCTAAGATATGGTCAGTTGATACAACTAGAAAGCACGTTGAAGGGGCTGTTGTAATTATGTATCACAAAATAACCAAACGTGTTCTGTACGTCACATTTCAAACTTAACAAAGCCTGCCAGTATGGACGTGCTAACGCACGCCCATACTGGCAGGCGTTAGAGGGAAACTGAGATTTGAGTGAATACCAAATAACAACTATTCGGCAAATTTGGATTGTACTGCCGTTTTTGCTCTTTGTGAGCGGCACCTATTGGCATTCATCGCAATCTTTAATTAAGTCAGCGCATGGCATCCTTATTCTGCTGGCTTTTGGTTATGCGGTATGGGTAAGTGAACTTACAGAGTTTGGCCCGCCTTTTAAATATTATGCGCCAATGTATGTTTTGCTTATTGCAGGTTTAGTCTCAATGGCCTTTTCATTTAAGACATTTATTGGCAAAAAATGGGTGCATCTCGTTCATGGGCTTACATTGTTGTCAGCCTTCCTTGTTTGGTTCGTTGGCTCAATGGCTATAGCACATGACTGGATTTAAGACCTCTAACAAGGCGTTGTTGTCGCCTTCGGCTAGGACGCGCTAAAGCGTGCCCCAAAACTTTGCGTTAAATACCAGTAATAGCAAAATCAATCGATGCAACAATCTCATCTCTAAAGTGACCCAAAGAACCAATTGGGTCTTTAAGTTGAGACGATGGCATAGAAGCAATTTGTGGTGTTAGCAGTAAAAGTTTTTCACCTTCATATTCGATATCTGGTGTTAACCCCTGCATCTGTTCATTTTTGAAATGACTCAGCCTGCCAAGAGGTATGACCATTCGCGTTGCTAGATCAGAAATAAGCTCATGTTGGATATCAACAATATAAGGGCAGGCTTTTGCATATGACGGCTAGGTTTTTTATTGACGTCAAATTGAGTCATCAAAAAGACCTGAACTCATCACTAAAACAGCCATTTTCTTCAACAAAATCATTATATGCTTTTATGGCATTTTTATTTTCGCTGGCCCAATTTTTCGACTCGTTATCAGCAAGCTTCTCTTTGAGACACTGTTCCAGCGTGGCTGACAAGTTAATGTTTAACGCCTTACTTTTAATTAGTAAGTCACTGTTCAGGCTAAGGTTTGTTGCCTTTTTGGGTGCATTTATGTCGTATAGAGATTGCATTTTTACATCCTCAAGATAATACAAAACACACTATGCGCATCAGAATGCGCACTGTAAAGAGAGCCATTTAACAAGCGCCTGCCACTACTATCCCCTACTGCGGACGCGGCAAAGAAAACAAATCTCCCAGAGCTGCATATTCAGTTCCGCCTAAACGGGCAACCGGGTCGAGCTGTTCAGCCGACACCGTCAATCGGCCATTAACCTCTTGAGCAACGGTATCATCTAACCAGGCACGCTCAATCTCCAGGAATACAATATGTTGTGGTGCCGGCCCCAGTTCCACCACTTGCTGCAGGCGACACTCAAACGCCACCGGTGCGCCCTCTATCCGGCCGATATTATGTTCACCAAACGTTTCTACCTTAAGCCCCAGTTTTTCCACCTCGCTTTCATCGTCTGCCAAGGTAGCCGCACTGCTGTTTAGCGCCTCTAACTGTGCCATCGAAGCGATATGCAACACACAGCGCTGACTGCGTTGTAAGTTGGCAAAGGTATCTTTGCTTTGTTCGGCGGATTTATTGCCAATCGACACCACCATGGTGGGCGGATTGGAACAAACCGGAGCAAAAAACGAAAAGGGAGCTAGATTTTTTTTACCGTTTTCCTGCTCGGTCATGATCCACGCAACCGGGCGCGGCAGCACCGTCTGTACCAGGCAGTGATAAATCTGAGTCGGGGTCATATCAGAAAAGTCGAGATTCATATCAGCGTTCTTTTTTTGGTTATTTAATGCTGCTCTTTTTAACACTTTTAGCGCACAAAAAATTCATGGCGCACTGAAATTTGCCACAATCCAGTTACACAAAGTTACAGTTTGAATGCCTAATATCGCTCTCATGTTCCAAAGAACAATAACAATATCGACATTCCTATAAATTAAATCCCCCATTTTTACCGGGTTGCCAGCAATATTGAATAACCATTCAAGACAAACATAAATGTAACACTTTGTATCCAATGTTTGGCATTGCCTCTGCAACAGTGGTTCTGGAAGAAAGTACTTTTGAACACTTAAAAGCAAAATCCAGGAGAACTGTCTATGACGCCTACAGAGATGGAAGCGCTGAAAAGCGCTTTTGAAATGCACCAGGCGATGAATATCGAGGTGTTTTACTGGTGGTGTACCGCCATCATGTTTTTGATTCATGCTGGCTTTTTAGCCTATGAAATTGGTGCTTCGCGGGTAAAAAACGCGTTGGCATCCGGCATGAAAAATATTCTGACGTTATCGGTCATTATTCCCACCTTTTATTTCTTCGGTTGGTGGATTTATAACGCCTTCCCGAACGGCTTTATTCCGGTAGAAGCCAGTGCAGCCTTGCCCTGGTCTACCAGTATGGGGCCAGATGCCAAAGACATGGGCACGGGTATTTTCTGGGCGGCGTTTGCGCTGTTTGGTGCAACCACAGGCTCCATTATGTCGGGTGCCGTGATTGAACGTATTCGCTTAAGTGCCTACCTGATTCTGACCATTGCCGTTGGTTCTGTGCTGTGGATTCTCGCCGCTGCCTGGGGCTGGCACCCAGACGGTTGGTTAACCGGTGTATTGGGTTACCACGATGTGGGGGCATCCGGTGTGGTTCACGCAGTTGCAGGTTTCTTCTCTCTCGGTGTGTTAATGAATCTGGGGCCACGTATTGGTAAATACGTTGATGGCAAAGCCATGGCCATTGTGCCGCACAGCATGCCGATGGCATTGATTGGCCTGATGCTGATTATCGTTGGTTTCTTCGGCTTCCTGGGTGGTTGCATCATCTTTAACGGCGGTGAAACCGGCTGGACCACGATTTACAACAACCCAACCAACCTGTCGGCCTTTGCCTTTAATACCTTAATGGGTTTTGCCGGTGGTGTGATTGGTGCTTACCTCACTTCGCGTGAACCCTTTATGACCATGTCGGGTGGCCTGGCAGGCATTATCACCATTGCAGCGGGTCTGGATCTGTATTACCCGGGCCTGACCTTTATGCTGGCGGTATTTGGTGGCGCGACTATGCCTCTGTTTGGCAAATTCCTGGAAAGCAAAGGCATTGATGATGCCGTAGGCGCCGTTGCCGTACACGGCTGGTGTGGTGTGCTGGGCGTGGTATTTGTTGGTTTGTTTGCCTCGGGTTACCCGAACGTGATCGAAGGTGCACCTGAGATTAACTTCACCGGCCAGCTGGTGAGCGCTGCGATTATGGTGGCACTGGGCTTTATCCCGGGTTACCTGATTTCTTTCGCGCTGAAGAAAATGGACATGTTGCGTGTACCACCAGAGGTTGAAGCGAAAGGTCTGGATCTGGTTGAAATTCCAGCCGTGCCTTACCCGGAAACCGTACCAGCACAAGACATTATATCTGGTACCACGCCAGCGACTGAAAACCTGACCCCAGCCGCTAACTGAGTTTATCCATCACAATAAGATGCCCGCTGATTCAGCGGGCCAGGAGAGTAATATGAATTCATCACCATTAACCAGCTGGGAAGGTGTCAGCGCGTATTTCACCTTTGCTGACAACCCGGTTGTTATTGGCGCGCTGTGCATTGGCGCCATTGCTGTGTTCTGTGGCTTTATGGGGGCCATTATTAAGCACGAAAACGACAGTTTTGATCAGCATAAAGACTGATTAAATCGGTTACCCATCGGAGCCTCAAGGCCGCATCCCTGAGGCTCTGTTACCTGACCTTTCACACGAAAATAAAACACCATGAGTTATCAGATTGCACTGGGACAACAGCAGTATCACTTTGCCGATTTAAAAACCCTGATGGCCAAAGCCACACCCTTACGTTCGGGCGATTGTCTCGCAGGGGTTGCTGCCACGGATGAACAGGAGCGTATTGCCGCCCAATTAACCCTGGCACAAGTCCCTTTAAAAACGTTTTTACAGGAAACCGTGATTCCCTATGAAGACGATGAAGTAACCCGGTTAATTATTGACGAGCACGATGCAGAAGCGTTTGCCATCATCAGCCATTTAACCGTGGGCGATTTTCGTAACTGGCTATTGAGCGAACAAGCCGATACTCAAACACTGCAACATTTGTCTCCCGGCTTAACGCCAGAAATGGTCGCTGCCGTCAGTAAAATTATGCGCATTCAGGATTTAATTCTGGTTGCCAGAAAGTGCGAAGTGGTCACGCAGTTTCGCAATACGATTGGTTTAAAAGGCCATTTATCCACACGCCTGCAACCGAACCATCCAACCGACGACCCGGCCGGAGTTGCCGCATCAGTGCTGGATGGTTTGTTATACGCCAATGGCGATGCCGTGATTGGTATTAATCCGGCCAGCGACAATATTGAAACCGTTTGTACGCTGATGACCATGCTGGACGATGTCATTCAGCATTATGAAATTCCCACCCAAAGCTGCGTATTAACACACGTAACCACCCATATTGAAGCCATTAACCGTGGCGCACCGGTGGATTTAATTTTTCAGTCAATTGCCGGTACCCAGGGCGCTAATGAATCCTTTGGCGTCAGTCTGGATATTCTGCAACAAGCCTATGATGCCGGAAACAGCTTACAGCGTGGCAGCGTGGGTAATAATTTTATGTATTTTGAAACCGGCCAGGGAAGCGCCCTGTCGGCCAATGCGCATCATGGTGTCGATCAACAAACCTGCGAAGCCAGAGCTTATGCCGTGGCCCGACAATTTAATCCTCTGCTGGTGAATACCGTTGTCGGATTTATTGGCCCAGAATATTTATACAACGGCAAACAAATTATCCGCGCCGGATTAGAGGATCATTTTTGTGGCAAATTATTAGGCCTGCCGATGGGCTGTGATATTTGTTACACCAACCACGCCGAAGCGGATCAGGATGATATGGATATGCTACTGACTCAATTCGCTGCGGCGGGAGGCACCTTTATTATGGGCATCCCCGGCTCTGACGACATTATGCTGAATTATCAGACCACCTCATTCCACGATGCGTTATACGCCCGTGAGGTTTTAGGATTAAAACCGGCACCGGAATTTGATGCCTGGCTGAAAAAAATTGGTATTTTTGATCAGTACAATCAGCTGGCGTATCAAAACAAAAAAGTCCCTGCCGCATTCCAGCATGTATTAAGGTAAGGAGAATAAAATGCACAACGATTTTATTCACGAAAACCCCTGGCAAGCACTGAAGCGCTACACCGATGCCCGTATTGGTTTAGGCCGGGCTGGCGTGAGTTTAACCACAGAAACACATCTGCAATTTCAGCTGGCCCATGCCAAAGCACGCGATGCGGTTCATTTACCACTGGATTTTGCGCAACTGAGCCAATCATTACGTGAGATGCTTGGCACTGAAGTATTATTAAAAGTACCGCTATTTCAGGTCAAAAGTCAGGCGCAAAACCGGGCCATGTATTTACAACGTCCGGATTTGGGTCGTTTGCTGGAAAGCAAAGACCAATTAACCCTACAACAATGGCGTCGCGATAATCCGGCAGAGTTTGATGTCGCCTTTGTTATTGCTGATGGTCTGTCATCCGCTGCGGTCGCACACCATGCTGCTCCGATGCTGCAAAGTATCACCTCAGCACTGGCCGGCACCGCATTAACAACCGGGCCAGTTGTAATGGCAGAGCAAGGTCGGGTGGCGATTGGTGATCCGATTGGCGAAGCGTTAAAAGCGCGTTTGTTGGTGATGTTAATTGGCGAACGTCCCGGGTTAAGCTCACCCGATTCACTCGGCTGTTATTTCACTTACCAACCTCAGAGTGGCAAAAATGATGCACACCGTAATTGTATATCCAATATTCGCCACGAAGGTTTGAGCTATGAAGAAGCGACGCACAAATTATTGTATTTAATGCTGGAAGCTGACAAACGTCAGTTATCGGGGGTGAGTTTAAAAGACGAATCGGATAACGGCACCTCTGCGTTATCGTCCAGCCCAACCAATTTATTATTAGAAAGCGGCATTCAATGAATCCGTGTCGCTGGATGGAGTTTGTATGAAAAATATATCTGTTGTACTCAAGCGTACCTTGTTTTATCCGTTATTTTTAATGTTATCCAGCGGCTTTTTTCTGTTGGATTGGCGCGGTTTTGTGCCGTTAGGGGTTGCCGTTTCGATTGCACTGGCCGTGCATCTTGCTGTAAACGGTTATGATGTTTGGAAGGCCAAAAAGGCATCTTAGCCGGATTTAAGGTGCTTTCTACAAGCCTTATGCCAGGGCCAGGAATTTACTCTTGCCCGCTTTCACCGTTGATGATAGTTTCAACACCATCATAATTATTGGCTTATGGATATGGCTTACCAAATAGTAGGCATACCGTGGCCGAAATGGTGTGCGCACGCTTTTCTGGAAGGGGTTATCTTGCTAAGGAAGGTTTCAGGGTGAAATCGATTGATTGCAGCCGTAAGCTCTAAAATACTCGTTAAGATATCAGGCGCGCACACGAATAAACTGTTAGCAGTCATATGAATCTAAGAGTTTCACTAAAAATCATAGCACTTATTGTTTTTATACCTATATTAGCGCTGACTTCTTTGGTCGCGCTAAATAAGTTTGAGTATAAAAGAATCAAGGAAATGTGTTTCTCTATCAAAATAGGAGATTCATATCCTGAAGCAATGGTAAAGATCTCAGAATACAATTTTGTTGATCCGGTTGAGTGGACAGGCGATATTCTAAAGCGGCTTGAGATAGAGGGTGGTCTTACACATATTGAGAGCTTGCTGGTCGACCGAACAATATCGTGTTCAATTGAGCACAAAGATAACGTGGTAGTTGATGTTTCTAGTGGTAGTCACTTTGGAGCTTGGCTTCGTGACGGAGCATGGTTCAGTGAGTAAGCTGCTAACAAGGCAATGGTTCGGAATTTTAAAAGCTCCGGCTTCGCCTCCACTTTTAAAATCCGCACATTGCGGCGTTAAACCTTGCATTTACGAACGCTGCCCGGCGTATTGCCCGTCCAGCGTTTGTAAGCGGCGTTAAACGCGCTGAGGTGCTGATAACCCAGGCGGTCAGCCACTTCTGCCAACGGCAAATCCGTTTGCTGGAGGTAATAATTCGCCCGCTGCTGGCGAGTGGTTTCGAGGATCTTCTGGTAACTGGTATCTTCCTGTTGCAAACGCCGCCTCAGCGTACGTTCACTGATATTAAAGAACTCGGCTACTGCCTGTTGATCCGGCTCTCCATCCGGTAAAGCAATCATCAGCCACTCCATAACTTTGGCCGCCAGTGTTTTTTGTTGCAGCGTTGCACTGAGTGATTGTGCTTCCCGCAACATCACCTGATGAATAAACGGATCGGATTGGTTGATGGTGAGTGACAATAAAGCGCGAGGAAAACGCACCATTGCCTGCGTTTGATTAAAACGCACATCAGCACCAAAGACGGTATGCCAAAGGGCGATATTACCGGGCTGGCGATGGGTAAAACACACGGTATTCAGTACGTGGTTATTGCCCGTCAGCATTCTCGCCAACGTGACCCAACTGGCCAAAAACAGATTTTCCAACAGATTCATCAGTTGTGGCGGTGGCCACTGATCCGCCTGAGCTGACATGGTCCAGCTCACCGTAACCTCGTCCTGTTCAGCCTGAATCCGGGTTCGTCCGCAGGTCATCACCAGTGCTTCATATTTAGGAATCAACGCCAATGCGTCGTTTAAACAACCGCTGTTAGCCGCGGCATACCCCAGGGCATTAAAACTGGAAACCGCCAACTGGCAGCCTAACTGCACTCCCAGGTTTTCATCGGCTTGTGGTTGCAGCAATAGCTGATTCAGAAACTCAAGAAAAGCAGACAGCGGCAGCCGCCCGGCCGGGTTATCACACAGGTTGTGCTCAATCCCGGCGGCATCCAGACAAACGTGTGGATTAATATCACTGTCGGTTAACGCTGCGACGATGCCCGCTAACAGCGAAGCCGACACGGTATCGGTGTCGGCTGAAGAGGGAAAATCAGCAAGATGACCTGATTGCATAAAAGGTTGGCCTGTAGGCGTTCATCGGGATGGCGACTCTGCCATTATTCTAACGCGTCAATAACATTTTTTAATATAACAATAAGAGTACATTTTATGATTGCTGAATCCGCCCAGCAGGCCCAAAGCATCCTGCGTGATCCCTCCACCTTTTCCTGGTACATCATCCCACTGCTGCTGATTGTGCTGTATACCTATTTTATGGAAGCCGACAAAGGTAACTGGAGCCGCGTTCTGGCGGGTCTGGCTTTCTGGGGGATGGATTGGTTTAACGAAATCTGGAATGGCCTGGTTTTTCATTTTTCTCAGTTTGCACCGGTCTGGTCTGCACCGGGTGGCAATACGGCTTATCTGATACTGGTTGGTTTAAATATCGAAATCAGCTTTATGTTTGCCATCACCGGGATTGCGGCAACACTGGCGATGCCACGCGATAAAAATCTGAAGATTTTGGGTATCAACAATCGCCTGTTATTTGCCATTGTGATGTCGTTTTTCTCCGTGTGTGTTGAAATCATGCTGAATAAAGCCGGTGCACTGATCTGGGAGTGGCCATTCTGGAATGCTGAGTTCCCTTACCTGATTTTCCTGTTTGGCTACATGCCGTTTTATCTGGTGTGTTATTGGGTATTCGATATGGAATCCCGCAAAAAACAAATCATCACGGTTGGCTCAATTCTGGGCTTTGATCTGGCGGCCCTGTTAACCCTGGGATCACTGGGCTGGATCTGAACCAACAAACCCGCTATAACGCCAACAGTGTTTCAGGGCCTGTTAACAGGCTTTAGTGTTATAGCGGGGACTTTATGCTTTCGATCAATCGCTTTTTTCCAATTCTGGCCATCGCCGTCAGTGTGTTGGCCTGGTATGAACCGCAGCCGTTAATCGCCTGGAAATCTGCCACTGTGCCGCTGTTGATGGTGATTATGTTTTGTATGGGCCTCACCTTACGTCCCGCCGACTTCCAGCGTGTGCTGAATAAACCCAAGCCGATTGCAACCGGTGTGATGTTGCAGTTTTTATTAATGCCATTAACCGCCTGGGCGCTGGCCCGTGTACTGGGTTTATCGGATGAATTAACCATTGGTCTGATTTTAGTGGGCGCCTGTGCCGGGGGAACCGCCTCCAATGTGATGACTTACCTGGCCGGTGGTGATGTGGCGTTATCGGTGAGCATGACACTGATGTCGACTTTATGGAGCGTGGTCTTAACGCCGTATTTGGTGTGGTTCTATTCCGGTGCGGAAATTAATGTTGATATTCAGGCGATGATTTTCAGCATTGCCAAAATTGTGATCACTCCGATCCTGCTGGGTTTATTAGCCAATCATTATATTCCGGAATTAGGAAAACGTCTGAATCAATATCTGCCTGACCTGGCCAGTGCTGTCATTCTGATTGTGGTGGCTATTATTGTGGCCCTCAACGCCGATGAAATTGCCACACTCGGTATGACTGCGGCACTGGCGGTGATGCTGCATAACCTCATCGGGCTGGCAGGCGGTTATTGGATTGCCCGCTGGAATGGCCACACTGAAGTCGAAGCACGCACCATCGCCATTGAAGTGGGTATGCAGAACTCAGGATTGGGGGTGGCGCTGGCGTTAAAATTTTATGGCCCGGTTGCCGCCTTGCCCGGTGCACTGTTCAGCATCTGGCACAATATCAGTGGCTCGGTACTGGCAGCATTCTGGAAATGGAAAATCCAACAAAACATCAAACAAATACACAAACAGAAAAGTGCTGCCGTAACGACTTACACCCCGGATTAAGGGGTGTGAGTAACAGTGGTTTAAGTACGAGGTGTGTAGGTAAACAGCAGAGCCTTTAATCCTTTGCCCGGTTGGGCTTCAACAAACACCTCCGGGTTATCGAGACGTTTTACAAACTGGCTATCCGGACAATGTTCTGCCATTTGAGCTTTAAGAAATTCGTCATCCAGATCCGGTGCATTAAGGCACATTAATAATTCAGCTCCCGGATTAGCCAGCTGTGGGATACGACGAATAATTTTCTGATAGTCGCGCTCAATATTGACGCTGCCCTTTTGAAAGGTTGGCGGATCACAAACAATCACATCGTATGGCCCGTGTTTTTTCAAACGGCCAAACGATTTAAAAATATCCACACCTTCAAAAATCACTCGATCTAAATCCTGACTATTTAGTCGATGATTTTCCCGCCCTTGTGATAACGAGGCTTTGCTCATATCAACGTTGACGATTTTTTTTGCGCCACCGGCGTGTGCCGCAACCGAAAACGCACAGGTATAAGCAAACAGGTTCAATACGGATTTGCCAGCACAGCATTCGCGCAACCAACGACGGCCATTCGCCATATCGAGAAAAATCCCGGTATTCTGTTGTTTGCCCAACGTCAGCCAATAATCAATACCCTGTTCCTGTAACGTCTGTTTTTCCAGCGCTTCACCGCGTAACCAGATAAATGGGCCATCCCGTAAATACCGTTGCTGCGCAACCACCTGGCGGGCCTGTGGTAACTGCTGCTGGATATGATTGGCCAGTTGCTCTAGCCAGGTCATATCAACGGAGCGGTACAAAGTGATTAGTACCAACGGCTCATACCAATCAATATTCACATGTTCGTAGCCGGGGTGCGCATGACCACGGCCATGAAACAGTCGTTGTGCATCATTATTTTGTGGCCAGCGAATCGCTTCGAGCACGGCAAAATCTCCCAATATTCAGATTGGCGCGATTTTCCGCTAATTTGCACTCAAAAGTAATAGGAATGAAACAAACACTCCTTTCAGCCCCCATCTACAAGCTTTAGTTAGGCCGAATACGACCGATTGCAAAAAATATGTGAAAAATAGTAGCGATAAATACCAATTGACACTTGGTAGGTCTGAGTAACTGAGCTACTATGGCACTGCTTAGGGAATGATCCCGGGCATGATTGGCGAGTGCTCCATATTTTGAAGGATATGCTAGATACTGGTCGATAGTAGGCAAGACTCAATGTTCGTCAGCTTCGTTCTGTCAGCAAGGTCGGCCAAATGAAACATGCAAGCCAGATATATGGCATAACCGTTAGGAAAGAAACATGGCAGAATTAGTTCAAGGCACCGTTAAGTGGTTCAACGATGAAAAAGGCTTCGGTTTTATCGAACAGGAAGCTGGTAAAGACGTATTTGTTCACTTCAGTGCTATCAACGGCAATGGCCGTCGTACTCTGGCTGAAGGCCAGAAAGTAACTATGGAAGTGACTCAGGGCCAGAAAGGTCCACAGGCTGAAAACGTAACGCCTGAATAAGACTTCCAGCCAGCAGCCTCTGCTGCTGGCTACCCCCTCCCAAACTAATCCCTCATTCTTTATCTTTTTTAATCTCTTCTCGTTAACGATCTCGTACACTCGTATTTTCCGGTAAAGCTGTTACTCTGGTAGCTATCTGTTGATTATTTGTGCAGCCAGCTCGGCCAACCCAGATTTGTACCGTTATGATTGATCAGAAAGAGATGTTTGACATTGCAAACCCTTGCCGTGGGATCTGTGAAGTCAACAATAAAGGATACTGCAAAGGCTGTTTGCGCAAACGCGAAGAGCGCTTTCACTGGAATGAATTCACCCCCTTCCAGAAACAATTGATTGTTAACCTGTGTGGGCGTCGTCGTGCCAAAGCCATTGCCGCTAAACAGCAGGCCGAATGGCAGGCCAAATATGGTATGGCAGAGCACGGTATTGAAGAACAGACTATCGATATTCCGCAGCTTGATATGTTTGTTGAAGCCGATTCTCAACAGGATATTCAGTCGGCAGAGCAAGATGTACAGCAAAAGCAGGAAGCACAGCAACAGCAGAATATAGAGCCCCCGAACGTAAAACCGCAGTCAGAGACTCCTACACCTCAAAATCAGCCTCAACTTCAACACCAACCTCAGCCGACTGATCAGTTCGATTTATTCTAACAAGCTACTGAAAATGCCGTTATGGCAACGCAAATAGTTTTTCAGCGGCAGTGAGTTCAACTGCTGTGAGTTCAACTACACTGCGCAATGGCGCTGGCCAATTTATTTTTCCACTTAAGCGTTGCTGAAGTCGCCTTGCTGGGCTTGTATTCAGCACCAATCCAGCCCTGATAACCTGACGTTTCAATCGTCCGGAATATTTCATCAAAATCCAGTAACCCGCTGCCGGGTTCATGGCGATCTGGTGTATCAGCAAATTGAATATGCCCGATCAAATCAGAGTGGCGGGTAATTGTCTGGCATACGTTCTCACCCATCAACGCCATATGATAAATATCGTATTGCGCCTTGATGCTCTCTCCCATCTCCAGCTCATGAATAATATCGAACATCATCGCGCTGGAGCTGATCAGAAACCCCGGCATATCACGGGTATTAATGGCTTCAAAGGTAGTGGTGATGCCAAATGGCGATAAGGCTTTGGCCGTGGTCATCAGGTTCTTTTTGAACGTATCCAGATAAAATACACGCTGATTTTCATCAGGACAGCGGCCAGGCAATACGTTCACGCAAGAAACGTTAAGGCCACGGGCATACGCTAAACATTCAACCAGGGCAGCAGCATATTCCGCCTCCTTACCAGGAACAGCTGCTAAACCGCGCCCTCCCTGCATCAGATCCCCGGCCGGAACATTGATTAACACGCACTGCTGGCCATTATCTAACAGCGCTTGCTGAATAGCAGAGATTGGCGTGTCGTAAGGAAACTGGATTTCAACCGCCAGAAAGCCATCTTCACGAGCCGCCTTAAAACGCTCGATGAAAGGACGCTCGGTGTACATCAGGGATAAGTTAGCGGTGAGTTTCAATCCTTTGTCTCCGTATACATCTGCACCAGTGTGCAGGGGTCTTTTTCCAGATTTCCCTGACTGCCATGTAGCCGCATCAGTTCCGCACCCAGGCCAGCCATTGGTACAGCGCTGCTAGTGGTTTTCGCCAATGCATTGGCCATATCGAGGTCTTTTAACAGCGTTTTAACATGCCACTTTACTTCGTCAAAGTCACCTGCTGCCATGCGAGGCCCGGTTAATTGCAGCGGAATAGAATCAGCAAAGCCGCCTTTTAAAGCCTGTGGTATTTGTGTGGCATCCACCCCTGCTTTATTGGCCATGGCCATCACTTCTGCCATCACCAGGACATTACAGCTAACCAGCATCTGATTACAGATTTTAGTCACCTGGCCTGAGCCAACATCCCCCATCCGGGTAACACGCTGGCTTAGTGGCTCTAACAGTGGACGAATCGCATCAATATCTTGCTCTGATCCACCGGCCATAATCGCTAAGGTGCCTTGTTCGGCCCCCGCGACACCGCCGGACACCGGCGCATCAATCCAGCGCAGTCCGCTTTGCTGCTGCAAACGGACTGCCATCTCACGAGTGCGCTGCGGATCAATACTGGAAAAATCGATCAGAACCTGTTGTGGATTGCCATGCTCAGCAACCCCACCTTGAGCAAATACAACCGCTTCAACCGCATCACTGTCGGTAACACACACCATCACCACATCGACACGATTCATCAAGTCTGCAATGGTGGCACAAACATCGGCACCGGCTTGTTGCAGTGGTGCTGTTTTTTCCGGATTACGATTCCACACAGCAACCGAAAAACCGGCCTCTAACAAGCGCCTGCTCATCGGAACGCCCATCAGCCCCATGCCAATAAATCCAATTGTTATGTCTGCCATCACCGGTAGTCCACTGCTTGATTATTTTCAAGCGGATCATAACAAATACTCATTAGTAACTGGCAAAAAATATAGTCCCAGATAAAAGCAAAGAGATTTTTTACCGCTTTTAAAATCCTGTCCTATGCTTATTAACAGACAAACCAAAGGAAGTAATTATTATGAACATGGCTACCATTTTTGCTGAATCTCAACAGCTGCCTCATATTCCGCGTGTTGTTCAGGAACTGATCGAAAGTTTCAAAGATGAAGATATTGATGCAGATAAAATCAGCGAAAAAGTTGCAATGGACCAGGCTCTCACAGCCAAAGTTTTACGCCTGGCAAACTCTGCTCATTATGGTGTTCCACGTACCGTTGCCAATACCAATGATGCCGTTATGTTATTGGGGTTCAGTACCTTGCGTACCATGGTATTAGCCTCTGGTGTAACAGGTGCGTTTAAAGCCCCGGAAGGGTTTGATCAGAATGCCTTCTGGAAACATGCCTTTGCAACAGCAGCGTTATCGAAATGGATTGCCACATACATTCCGGGATGTGATAAAGAAACCGCCTTCACCTGTGGCATGCTGCATTCGGTTGGCAGCTTGCTGATGCGTATGGTTATTCCACAGGAAGTTGCCAGCATCGATGAAGCCGCCGCCATGGGTGGTAAACGTTTTGAACTGGAAAACGGGCAATTAGGCTTCAACTACGCTGAAGTGGGTGCCGAGTTAGCCAAACGCTGGAAATTCCCGGAAGAGATGCAACTGGCAATCGCTGGGCAGAATGGACCGGATGCGGGGGCTGAATATTCACCGTATGCAGGCGTTCTTTATATCGCCAAATATCTGAAAAAAGCACACGATGAAGACTGGTCTGAAGAGCAAATTGTCGAGCAATTCCCTAAAGCAGTTGCTGACACGATTGGTATGGATTCGGGTAAAGCCTATGCCGAAGTTTCAGAAACATCCGACCTGACATCAGGACTGGATAGCTTGCTGGATTAAGCAAAATCAGCTCCAGCATTAAGCATAAAAAAGGCGCTGAAATCAGCGCCTTTTTTATTTGATGTCATTTAAAGAAAAATTACATCTGAGATTGCAGGTAGTTCTGCAAGCCAATTTTATCAATCAGACCTAACTGCTGTTCCAGCCAGTGTGTGTGATCGTTTTCGGTATCATCCAGTAATACCTGCAACATATCACGGGTCTGGAAGTCACGAACCTGCTCACACAGAGCCATCACTTCGCGCAAATCTTCTACCACTTTGTATTCCAGGTTCAGGTCACTCTGCAGCATAGCCGGAACATCTTTACCAATGTTCAGCGGTGCACGCGTTACCATATCTGGCGTGCCACCCAAAAACAGAATACGCTCAATCAGTTTTGAAGCATGACCTTTCTCATCTTCAAATTCATGATCAATACGTTCAAATAATTTACTCAGACCCCAATCTTCATACATACGGGAATGAATAAAATACTGATCCATTGCACTGAGCTCACCAGCCAGCAGATCATTCAGCTTATCAATTACCTGTTGATTACCACGCATAAAATCTACTCCTGTTACCCTTACATCATGGATTGTAAATAGTTTTCAATACCAACCTGGCTGATCAGCTGTTGCTGAGTTTCTAACCAGTCCAGATATTCTTCTTCGTACTCTTCAATGCTCAGCAATAAATCGCGAGTCACATAATCTTTCACAGACTCACAATAAACCACGGCCTCTTTGAGCACGACCAGTTGTTCTTCAATCTGATCCAAATCGCACTGCAGCATTTCTTCAGTGGTTTCACCAATACGCAGCCGATTAAGACGTTGCAAATTAGGAAGACCTTCCAGAAATAAGATACGTTCAATTAACTTATCAGCCTGTTTCATGTCTTTAATCGACTTTTTGTAGGCTTTTTCATCCAGAGCATTCAGGCCCCAGTTTTTGAACATACGTGCATGCAGGAAATACTGATTAATTGACGTCAATTCAATGCTCAGTATCTGATTAAGATACTCATTTACTTTCGCATCACCTTTCATCAATTGTCCTCCCGTTTATTAGTTACAAGCCTAGTTTATAAAGGCTTTTTTCAATGCGCAAGCTTATTGAGAAGACAATAAATTGAATACAAAAAAGGGGCATTCTCATTTACAAAACAAAGACAAAACGGGCTAATAATGAGAACGAATGATATTAATGATGACAATCGTCAAATAAAAATATCTCCCGAATATAATTGAGAAATATTTTTATTATAAGTTGTATAAAATATCGCTATTAAGCTACGGCTTTATACCAACTTCAAATGAGCCATCGGAGTCAAACCGAACAACTTGCTGACGCTTTTTACCCAATAAGAATACAGCATCATCATAAAACAAAAAATTCTTCCAGTATTTCTGAAACATCAGCCAGGTTGTTTGAATCACGTTGTGCATGTCGTAGCAAAAATACACCACGGTATTGTTATCCCAGGCACAATGCTCCTGAATCAACTCCGGCAACTGATTGTCATCCGATTCCCAGAGTATTTGCCACTGCCCTTTATCGAGCCAGACGCCATTATGTGACGGCCAGTCGTCACCGAGAAAATGACTGGCATGCGTCGCCTCTTTACTCAGATACTGACGCCAGAGCTGCTGAGCAGACTGTGTACTCAACGGTAAAATAGCTTCCAGGTCATCACTCGCAACCGGCATTTCACGATGGCGGAATATCCAGCCTTGTTTGTATTGATCTAATGGAACGTAATTCATATCACCCTCTTTAAAGTGAAAGAGTAACATTGCTCAGGCTTGTTCACACCCTGAGATCACGCTTTATGAGTGGATTACAAAAACCAGCGGTCAAAAGGCAACGCAGCGATTCTTACCCAGGGATTTAGCACGATAAAGCGCCGTATCGGCTTCCTGCACCAGTTGCTTAATGCTGTGACTATCGGCTGTTAAAACGGCCAGACCAATACTGACGGTGACCGATATTGCTTGATCCGATTGATATAATACCTGCTTAGATAGCTGATCACGTAACTCTTCACACAACAGCAAAGCATCCTGGCGCTGGGTATGTGGCATCACCAATAAGAATTCTTCACCACCCCAGCGCATCAGAATATCCGTACCCCGCAAACGCTGTGAAAAGCAGTTTGCAGCCATTTTCAGCACTTTATCACCCGTCTGATGGCCGTATTGATCATTAATAGCTTTAAAATAATCGAGATCTAACAGCGCCACGGATAATCCGGTTACATGACGTTTTGCCAATCGCACTTGTTGTTCAAACGCAGAATAACCGGCACGACGGTTCATCAAACCGGTGAGCTCATCAACCGTCGCCAGATCCCTTAATCGATCTTCAAGGCGTTTTTGCTGATCAATATTACGCAACATCCCCACAACACGCAGTGGGTTTCCTTGCGAATCTTTTTGGCAGACCTGGCCGCTATCACTCATCCACAAATAATCACCATTGCGATTGGCTAAACGGTAAGTAGCTTCATAACGCTCGGACTTTCCTTGCAAATGGTCATCCAATAACTGCAGTACCTGTTCACAGTCATCGGGATGCACATTATCTTTCCAGGTCTCAAATACCGGTGGCATCTCATAAGGGCCATAACCCAGCATACGTTTCATTCCCGGGCTGAAAAACACTTCACCGGTTTCAGCATTCCAGTCCCACATGCCATCCATCGCTTCATTTAACGCAAAGGCCAGCAAAGGCTCACGATTTCTCAGGTCTTCTTCCATCGCCTGACGGCTGGTCATATCCCGGGCTGTTGATAACAGATATTCCTTGCCTTCCCAACAAACCAACTGACTCATGACTTCAACGGGAAACTCACTGCCATCTTTGCGGACGTGCCTTCCCCAAAATATAAAAGGAGGTTCAGTCCTTACTGCCTCGATAATTTTGTGCCAATGCTCAATATTAAAAACATCGCGCTGCAGCCCTAACACACCTAACTCACACACTTCTTCAGGTGTCATTTGCAGGCGATCTGCACCATTACGATTAACATGAAGAATAGAAGCGTCATGGATATCAACAAGATACACCGCATCGACTAAATCATCATATGCACGAAAATGTGTTGCGGCGACCCGATCGAATTCATTTGTCATTTAAACAACCTGAAATTGTGCTCAGTCAGTGGCATCGCTGGCCACCCAAACTGAGGCTAACTTATGGTTATAAGCATAGACCAAAGATAAGCTAACCTCTTGTTTTAACAGAAGTCTATCGATATTACGGACAATCACTTATCAACAAACGTAAAAAAAGCCACTATTGAGACCAATAGTGGCTTTCGATCATGACAAATACGCTATCAAATATGAGATAGCGATTGTGTTTTAGTCTTTAAATGTATTCTTTGCGATAAAGGCCTGTACTTCTTTTAAGTTAGCCGGTAACACATCAACACGCTCTTCACGCTCCATCAAATCGGTCAGGTGATGCGGCAGTGCTGGTACATCAAAACCTGCACGCTTCACCGCTTCTTCGAATTTCACCGGATGTGCAGTACCCAAGGTAATCATCGGAATACGGGCATTACGACGACACTCACGAGCGGCTTTCACACCAATGGCCGTGTGTGGATCCAACAGATAGCCGGTTTCTTCGTACACGTCTTTCATCGTGTCGATGGTGGTATCTTCGTCGACTGCGTAGCTGTCGAACACTTCACGCGCTTTCGCCAGCTTCTTTTCATCCAGTGACACAATATCTTCTTTAGCGTTCATACGTGCCATCAGATCGGCCAGCGCAGCGCCATCCTGATCATACAGATCGAACAACAGACGCTCGAAGTTACTGGAGACAGCAATATCCATAGACGGCGTAATGGTGTGCTTCAGTGGGCGAACTTCGTACTGGTTTTTGCTCATAAAGCGATGCAGTACGTCGTTGCTGTTGGTGGCCACAATCAGCTGTTCGATTGGCAGGCCCATTTTCTTCGCCATGTAACCGGCAAAAATATCACCGAAGTTACCGGTTGGTACCGAGTACGCCATCGGGCGAACCGGGCCACCCAGATTCAGAGCAGAATAGAAGTAATAAACGATCTGGGCCATGATGCGCGCCCAGTTAATGCTGTTTACCGCCACTAACTTACGCTCACCGCGCAGAAACTGCTGATCACCAAAGCTGGCTTTCACCATATCCTGTGCCTGGTCGAAGTTACCTTCCATAGCGATGTTATGGATGTTATCGCCTTTAACCGTGGTCATCTGACGACGCTGTACTTCAGAGACTTTACCGTGCGGGTGCAGGATAAAGATGTCGACGTTACGACAGGCTTTGGTGCCTTCAATCGCAGCGGAGCCCGTATCACCAGAGGTAGCGCCCATGATCACGACTTTTTCGTGACGACGTTCCAGCACATAGTCCAGCAGACGACCCAGCAGTTGCAGAGCGAAATCTTTAAACGCCAGTGTTGGGCCCTGGAACAGTTCCAGCACGTATTCGTTGTGATCGATCTGTTGCAGCGGTGCTACTGCCTTATGACCAAAACCTGAGTACACCTCTTCCAGCATGGTTTTGAGTGCATCAGAATCCACGCAGCCTTCAACGAATGGGTACACAACTTTGTGCGCCAGCTCGGTGTAGGAAAGATCCTGCCAAGAAGCGATTTCTTCTTGAGAGAAGGTCGGTACTTCTTTTGGCACGTACAGGCCGCCATCAGCCGCCAGGCCAGTTAACAGCACTTCTTCAAAGGTCAGTTCCGGGGCATTACCGCGGGTGGATATGTACTTCATCATGGTCATCAGGCCAGTAATTTAGTCAGTCATTGGAAAATTGGGGCGTATTCTACATGGACGGCGGCTATAAAGCATCCACCAGCTCAGGTCGATAATCATCTGTTGAGATCGCTTTGCCCAGGGTTTCGAGGCGCTGATCAAATTCCTCAATCTGAGTATTCAGATCATCCAGCGTCAGGGTGTTATCTTCCAGCTGATATAAATGCTTAGAACCATGCAAACTGAAGTAACGCACAATCAGAGCCCGGCTCAGCAACTCGCTATCGTCATCGGCGGTTAACCCCGCTTCCAGCTTTTTACTGGCGCGATAAATACGATTCAGCTCTTGCTTCAGCTTCCAGACATAACGGATTTCCATCATGTAGGTTTTTTCTTTCACAATATTAAAGCCAATCGCCGCCACAATAACGGCGGTAATCACTCCGGCCAGATTGTAAATAAAGTTGGATTCATCCCCTGCGCCAAACAGACTGATGTACAGGCTGGAGGAGCCAATTCCCACTACAAACAGGCCAGCCACCAGCACCGCCTGAAAGCGGTTAAGCCGTTGTTTATACAAAGTTTTGTCAATCTGCTTCAGTTCCACGGGAATTTCCTGTTCAGTTCTACTCTAATCTAAGGGCCTGTTAACACTATTTCGATCACGCTGTTATGCTCTGAAAATTTTTCAATCAAGGCGCGAAGAGTGATGTTTAACGAGTTAAATGAATGATGAGCAACACAGAGTGAAGAATTTTCAGCCATAACCCACAGGGCTGGCGTCAGTTTTTCCTTGAGTTGTGTTATTCGTTACTTATTTAACTCGTTAAACGACGCTCCTCATGCCTTGCCCATGAAAAAACTGACTGCCAGCAGCAAAGATCTAAATAGTGTTAACAGGCCCTAGTTTACCACTGACAAGTGTTGTGGATATGGTAATCTGCTGTCTCAGGTAAACGTTTAAATAACAAGCACACGTTTTATTGTGCCTAAAAAATAACCGGCAAACCCGGAATCATACTCATGACATTGGCCAGACGACTTTCAGCATTGATGCTGTACGCCACCAGCTTACTGGTATTAGCGGCATGCTCGGATTCTTCCATTTGGAATAACCCCCACCCTGAGAACCCGGATAACGAGGTGATTCTGTACTCCAGTTTTTCAGAACGTCCCAAACACCTCGATCCGGCACGTTCTTACAGCTCAGACGAATCCATGTTTATCGATCAGATTTATGAGCCACCACTGCAATATCATTATCTGAAGCGCCCGTATGAGTTAATTCCACTAACACTGACACAAATGCCAAGCATCACTTATTTGGATGCGGATCAGCAGGTGTTGCCGGTAGATTCTGAGAACCCGGCTTTTAGTGTGTATACCTTTGATATTCAACCAGGGATTTTATATCAGCCCCACCCGGCCTTTGCCCGTGATGACAATAATCAACCGGTTTATAACTTCACCTCAGAAGAGGACACCGCTGCCTTCTCATCGCTGAAAGATTTCACTCAGACCGGTACTCAGGAATTGATTGCCGACGATTATATTTATCAGATTAATCGCCTGGCGGACCCAAAACGACTGGCTCCCCTGCGTGGTTTATTAAGCCAGTATATTGTTGGCATGAGCGATGCCACCGCCGCCATTACTCAAGCCCGCAAAACCTTCAAAGAACAAAATAAGCCAGACAATAGCTGGCTGGATTTACGCCAGTTCACAATGGCCGGTGTTAAGAAAATTAACGATCATCGCTTCAGCATCACCTTAAAAGGCAAATACCCACAGTTTAAATACTGGCTGGCGTTCCACTTTTTTGCACCGGTGCCCTGGCAGGTTGATCGTTTTTATCATCAGCCCGGATTACCGCAAAAAAATATCACACTGGACTGGCACCCGGTGGGCACTGGCGCCTTTATGATGACGGAGAACAACCCTAACTCTGAAATTATTCTGGCGAAAAACCCGAACTACCGGGGTGAATTGTATCCCTCCGAAGGCGAACCCGGTGATGCAGAAAAAGGCTTGCTCGACGATGCTGGCAAAACCATGCCTTTTATTGATAAAGCCATCTTTCGTTTAGAAAAAGAAGCCATCCCGGTGTGGACCAAGTTTTTGCAAGGCTATTACGACCGCTCTGGCATCAGCAGCGACAGTTTTGATCAGGCTGTACAGGTTGGCGGTGCCGGCATTGCGTTATCGGATGATATGAAAGCCAAAGGCATTACCCTGAATAAAGCGGTACAACCGGCCACTTATTATCTTGGTTTTAATATGCTTGACCCGGTTGTCGGTGGCTACAGTGAAAGCCAACAAAAACTGCGTCAGGCCATTGCCATCGCCTATCAGGAAGAAGAATACATTGGTATTTTTCTTAACGGCCGTGGCGAACCGGCCATGAGCCCGATTCCTCCCGGTATTTTTGGTTATCAATCCGGGCCGGACGGAATTAACAAGCAAGTATATGACTGGGGAGCTGATAGCTCTGCCGTACGCAAACCCATTGAGGTGGCGAAACAGTTATTGGCCGAAGCTGGCTACCCGGATGGCCGCCATGCTCAAACCGGCGAACCTCTGGTGCTGAATTTAGACACCACAGGTTCCAGTGACCAGGCACGTATGACCTGGATTCAGAAACAATTTAAAAAACTGAATCTGCAACTCAATATCCGCTCCACCGATTACAATCGGTTTAAAGACAAAATGGAAAATGGCAATGCTCAAATGTATTTCTGGGGCTGGCTGGCGGATTACCCGGATCCGGAAAATTTCCTGTTTTTATTGTATGGCCCCAATGCTCAGATTGATTCTAAATCCGGGGTCAATTCCGCTAACTATAAAAACCCGGAATACGATGCCTTATTTGAAGAAATGCAATTGATGGAAGACTCCCCGCAGCGTTTAGCCGTGATTGAAAAAATGAAAGCCATCCTGCGTCAGGATACGCCGTGGGCCAGCGGCTTCCATGTTCACTCCTATGCCCTGAGTAATGCCTGGGTTAAAAACACCAAGCCCCACGGCATTTCTAAACTCACCTTTAAATATCGCCGTATTGATACTGAACTGCGGGCGCAAAAACAACAGGAATGGAACCAGCCCGTGTTATGGCCGCTGTGGACGTTACTGATCATTATTGTTGCATTGGCGATTCCGGGGTATCGCGGTTTTAAACGCCGTCAGACGCGTACCATTGAGCAAGTTCAAAACCGAGCGGAGAACTAATTCATGCTGAACTATATTATTCGCCGCCTGTTGTATGCACTGCCCATTCTGTTGGGTGTGAATATCATCACTTTTGCGCTGTTTTTTGTGGTGAACACCCCGGATCAGATGGCCCGGGTTCACTTGGGTGATAAACACGTCACCGAAGAAGCCATCCAAAACTGGAAAGAACAACGGGGTTATCACAAACCTCTGTTTATTAATTCCGACAGCGACAGTCCACTGACCGACACCATCTTTTTTGATAAATCCATCCGGCTGTTGGCGTTTGATTTTGGCAAATCGGACGAAGGCCGATCCATTGGTGCCGATATTCAGGAGCGTATGTGGCCATCGCTGGCGGTGCAGCTTCCAACCTTTATTATTGGGGTATCGCTGAATATTCTGCTGGCACTGATTATTGTCATGTTCCGTGCCACCGCATTTGATATTGCTGCGGTGACGCTCTGCGTCGTGATGCTATCGATTTCGGGCGTGTTTTATATTATCGGCGGCCAATATTTGTTCGCTAAAATCTGGAGCCTGGTGCCGATCTCGGGGTATTTACCCGGCCCGGATGGCCTGAAGTTTTTAATTCTGCCAATTATTATTGGTGTGATTGGCGGTATTGGTGCCGGTACGCGGTTATACCGCACGGTATTTTTAGAAGAAGCCACCCGCGATTATATTCGCACCGCACGTGCCAAAGGGGTGTCGGAATTTAATGTGCTGCTTAAGCATTTGTTGCCTAACGGTATGATTCCGATTCTGACCAGTGTAGTGGTGGTGATTCCATCGCTGTTTATTGGCAGCCTGCTGATGGAGTCCTTCTTTGGCATTCCCGGTTTAGGCAGCTACACCCTGGATGCCATTCAGGCGCAGGACTTTGCAATTGTGCGCTCCATGGTGTTTTTAGGTTCAGTGCTGTACATCATTGGCCTGTTATTAACCGATATGTCCTACACCTTTGTTGACCCAAGAGTGCGTCTGTCATGATTAAGCCGGTACTCCTGTGGAGTGATGTTCTTATTTTCTTATTGGTGGCAGCACTGTCGTTATTTGTGTTGCAACTGCGTAATAACCCGCAGGCGAAAAAGCGCTGGGCGACGGTATTTCACTCAAAGGTGGGGCTATCCAGTTTTATTGTAATCCTGTTTTATGTCTCCATCGCCCTGCTCGATTCATTGCATTTCCGCGAAGCTCTGCCAGCGGTCGATACAGAAGCAGGTAATGAAACAGCAATAGCAGAACAAGTGGTCGCTTACGATAATCAGGTTAAATCCGTACTGGATTTAGTGCTGGCTGATGTGGAGAAAAATCACGAAAAAACCTACTCCGCTCCTTTTGCGATTTATTCCTTTTCCAAAGAGAACATCACCCTCAACGATGGCAGCGTAATTCGTGATTATCCGCGTTTACAACAAGCTGGCAGCCACCTGCAGGATGAAGATGAATTATTAGCCGATATTATCGCCCGCAGTGCTGATGCCATTGCCATGGGTCTACTGATTGCGGTGGTGATTATTGGCCTGCACTGGTTAGTCACCCGTAATAAGCCCTCTCAGGTTCCCTGGAAAGCCGCTTACTGGACCATTGCGCTTATTTGTATTGTTACCAGCTGGCTGCTGGAACTCGGCAGTGTCTATCATATTTTTGGCACCGACAAAGTAGGTCAGGATGTGTTGGTACAAAGTGTCAAAGCCGTTCGTACTGGTGTGTTAATTGGCACACTGGCAACCCTGCTGACCTTGCCAATCGCCATTATTCTCGGCATCAGCGCTGGTTATTTTAAAGGCTGGGTTGATGACGTGGTGCAATACACCTATATCACCCTGAGTTCTATTCCCGGTATTTTATTGATTGCTGCGTCTGTGCTGTTAATTGATGTGTATATCGAAACCCATGCCGATGAATTTAATCTGACGGCTATCCGTGCTGATTTTAAATTCCTCGCCTTGTGCGCCATTTTAGGTTTAACCAGCTGGACTGGCTTATGCCGTTTATTACGTGCCGAAACCTTAAAGATTTCGCAGCTGGATTATGTACAGGCAGCCCACGCTTTTGGTGTGTCCCACTCTCGTGTGATTGGCAAACATATTCTGCCGAATGTGACTCATATAATTTTAATTGCGCTGGTGCTGGACTTCAGTGGTTTCGTATTGGCTGAAGCCGTGTTGTCGTATATTGGAGTGGGCGTTGATGCCAGCATGAGCAGCTGGGGCAATATGATTAATGCTGCCCGTTCTGAATTATCCCGTGACCCGGTGGTTTGGTGGTCAGTATCATCGGCGTTTGTGTTTATGTTCAGCCTGGTTCTGGCAGCTAATTTATTCTCGGATCAAGTGCGTAACGCCTTTGATCCACGCTTAGCCAGCAGCACTTCAGAGCCCGCTCATGCCGATCAGGGAGATAAATAATCATGGCTGTATTAACCGTTGAAAATTTATCCATCTCTCTGGAAAGCCAACCTGAAAGAAAGCTGGTTGATAACATCAGCTTTACCATTCAGCAGGGAGAGATCTTTGCGTTAGTGGGCGAATCCGGCTCTGGCAAATCACTGACGTCACTGGCGATTATGCGTTTGTTAGACGATGCGCTAACCATCAGTGGTGGTCGTATTTTATTACGGGATGACAATCTATTTTCTCATACCGAATTACATATGAACCGCATTCGCGGGCGTAAGATTGCAATGATTTTTCAGGAGCCACAAAGCTCGTTAAATCCGGTACAAACCATCGCTCAACAATTACGTGAAGTGGTTGAACTGCATCAGGCCGTGGCAAGCACGGATATTCAGGCCCACTTAATTGAGCTACTGCACGAAGTGGGGATTCCTGAGCCGGAGAAACGGCTGAACTGGTATCCACATCAGTTATCCGGCGGCCAAAAGCAACGTGTGATGATTGCTATGGCGCTGGCGTGTGAACCCGAATTATTAATTGCTGATGAGCCCACTACTGCGCTGGACGTGACGATTCAGAAGCAGGTGCTGGAACTCCTTAACAGTCTGCGTAAAAAGCGCAATTTAAGTGTACTGCTGATTACTCATGATATGGGTGTGGTATATGAAATGGCCGACCGGGTGGCAGTGATGCAACACGGTGTGATTCTGGAACAGACTGACAGTCAGTCGTTTTTCTCTGATCCACAACATGAATACAGCCGCCGGTTAATTCATTCCTTGCCAAAACAAAATGATTTTTTGACAAACGAAGAGACCTCGGCAGAATTATTAAAGATCGACAATTTAAAAGTCTGGTTTCCGCAGAAAAAAGGTCTGCTGCAACGAACCGTTGGCCACACCAAAGCGGTAAATGATATCAGCTTGTCGATTAACGCTGGGGAAACTCTGGCCTTAGTAGGCGAGTCTGGTTGCGGTAAAACCACCACGGGCAAAGCCATTCTGCGTTTAAATCCGATTTATGGCGGCGAGTTATATTTCCGCGGCCAGCGCATTGATCAGCTGTCTCATAAACACTTTATGCCACTGCGGAAAGACATTCAGGTGATCTTTCAGGACCCCTTCTCATCAATGAATCCACGCATGAGTATTCGTGAAATTATTGAAGAAGGCATGGTGTCATTAGGGGTTGAGAATAACGCTCAGGTTCGCGAACAAACCATGCGCGAGCTGCTGGTAAAAGTGGGCATGCTGCCAGAACATCTGGATCGTTATCCACATGAATTTTCCGGCGGCCAGCGCCAGCGTATTGCCATTGCCCGGGCACTGGCGGTTAACCCGAAACTGATTATTTGTGACGAACCAACCTCAGCATTGGACGTATCTATTCGTGGTCAGGTGTTAGAACTGTTGCGCGAATTACAACAGGAGTTAGGGGTTTCTTATCTGTTTATTACCCACGACTTATCGATTATTCCGCACCTGGCTCATAAGGTTGCGGTAATGAAAGGTGGGCAAATTGTTGAGCAAGGGGAAACCGAGCAGGTGATGCGAGCTCCGCAGCATGAGTACACCAAAGAGCTGCTGGCGGCAGCGCCGCGAGTTGGTTAGCTTTTCAGCGCATTAAAAACGGCCTATCCAGGCCGTTTTTCATTAAGGCTTATGTTTAGCTCTGATTAAATATTAAGGCGTAACTGCAATTTTCAGTACCCCGTCACGCTGGTTTGCAAACAAGTCGTACGCTTCTACGATATTTTCCAGCTTATATTGATGCGTTACCAGAGGATCAAGGTTAATCCGGCCAGAGTTAATAATACTCATCAGGCGACGCATTCGTTCCTTACCACCCGGACATAGCGCAGTATTAATTTTATGGTCCCCTAAGCCAGCGGCAAAGGCAGACAGTGGTATTGTCAGATCTTCGGAATATACCCCTAAGCTGGAAAGCGTCCCCCCTGGCTTCAGTACCCGCAACCCCTGTTCAAAGGTCGACTGCAACCCAAGTGCTTCAATACTGGCATCTACCCCCCGGCCACACGTCAGCTTCATGATTTCATCCACAACATCAACATCATTAAAGTTCAGCGTGACATCCGCGCCGAGCTGCTTAGCAATCTCGAGACGTTGGTTATTGCCATCAATGGCAATAATGACACTCGCTCCGCGCAGCTTTGCACCTGCCGTTGCGCACAAACCAATAGGCCCTTGTGCAAACACCGCAACGGTATCACCAATTTTAATGTTTGCATTTTCAGCGCCAGCAAAACCCGTCGACATAATATCTGGGCACATCAATACCTGTTCATCGCTCAGGCCATCAGGAATGGGGGCCAGATTGGCCTGGGCATCCGGAACCAACACGTACTCGGCCTGAGTACCATCAATAATATTGCCAAACCGCCAACCTGCAGTGGCTTTGTAGCCATGCTGATGACAATTGCAGCTTTCGTCATGTAAGTAGGCACCATCTTGTGATGGCAGGCCATCCTGACAAGCATAAGAAGTGAAGCTGGGGCAAATGGCTCCGGCAATAACACGTTGACCTTCGCAATAACCTTGCACATTGCTACCCAGCTTTTCGATGACCCCCACCGGCTCATGACCAACCGTCAGCCCTTGTTTCACCGGGTATTCGCCCTTGAGGATATGAACATCAGTACCACAAATAGTTGTAGTGCTGATTTTTATCAGGGCATCGTTTGGCCCGATTTCAGGAATCGCTTTATCGATAATTTCAATTCGGTTGGGCTCTATAAAAGCCGCTGCTTTCATCATCATCTTCCAGTCCTCTATCCGTTATCAGCATGGAACTTTTGTATTCTCAACACCTACTTCTACTGTATTTAAATTCTTTATTGTGAGTACAGATCAGATACGCCATTTACAGCGCTATTCAGGTAACAACCGGCTTTACATCAACAATTGCTTGAATAACCTCCCTGTTCACAACAACCTGGCATCAACCTGCAACAACTCAAAGCCCATGAAAAACTGAACTTCACCTTGAATTTGTCACTTTTGACACGTTTCAAGCCTACCTACCAGTAGGTAGGCTAATGACTATTCGATAGTGATCAGGAATACAGCTAAGGCTATGTCCGCAAACCACGCGACTCACATCAACACTAATCCCGGCACGAGCCGCAAACAGCAGATACTTGAACTGTCTGCCGATTTGTTACGCGAGAAAGGGTTCAGTGGTTTCAGTTATCAGGACCTGGCCAAAGCCTTAGGCATTAACAAAGCCAGCGTGCATCACCACTTTGCACAAAAGGTGGACTTAGGCCTGGCACTCTGTGACTGGACCGAACAATGGTTGCAACAAGGCTTCGATCATTTTGATGCGAATAATGATTCGGCACTTGCACGCCTGAAGCATTATCTCGCAACTGCCGCTCGCCATACCTTTAATGAACACAAGCTGTGTCCGGTAAGCGCCCTGAGCAGTGAATTAGTACGGTTACCCCAAGCCATGCAACAACGCCTGGCTGAGCTGGCCGAATACGAGTTGAACTGGATTGAAAAAATCATCAGTGACGCTCAGAAAAACAATGAATTGAACACCCTGGCGTCGCCAAAAGAAATGGCACAGTTGTTTATCCACAGCTGCAAAGGCGCCTTGTATTACGGCCGACTGCAACCTTCCGTTGCCGCTGGCCAACACTATTTTCAACACAATATGGAGCTGTTGCTGAATCAGTGGCGCAGCCAATAAATTGTATTAAGGAAAGGAAACAACGATGACACACAATCCAGCCTTATTTCAGCCGATTAACCTTGGCACTCTATCACTGAAAAACCGCATCGTGATGGCGCCCATGACCCGTACTTACTCACCGGGCAATGTTCCGAATGACATGGTGGCTCAATATTATGAACGCCGTGCTGAGAATGAAGTAGGCCTGATCATTACCGAAGGTACTTGCGTTGGCCATAAAGCAGCAAACGGTTACCCTAGAGTACCGTTTATTTATGGTGAAGAAGCCCTGGCCGGCTGGAAAAAAGTGGTTGATGCCGTGCATGCCAAAGGCGGCAAAATTGCTCCTCAACTGTGGCACGTTGGCGCTATTCGAAAAGAAGGGGTTGAGCCGGATGTATCCGTTCCGGGTTACAGTCCATCAGGCTTAGTAAAACCTGGCAAAGAAAATGGCATTGCCATGAGCCAGGAAGACATTAATGACGTCATCGAGGCCTTCGCTCAGGCAGCGGAAGATTCCAAAAACATCGGCTTCGATGCCGTTGAAGTACACGGTGCCCACGGTTATTTAATCGATCAGTTCTTCTGGGAAGGAACCAACCAGCGTGAAGATCAATACGGTGGTGATCTGGTGGCACGTACTCGTTTTGCCTGTGAAATTGTTGCCGCCATTCGTGAACGTGTGGGTGAGGACTATCCGATTATTTTCCGTTTCTCCCAATGGAAGCAGCAAGACTATGATGCTCGCTTAGCAGAAACGCCGGAAGAATTAGAAGCCTTCCTGAAACCTTTGGTTGAGGCTGGTGTGGATATTTTCCATTGTTCGACTCGCCGCTTCTGGGAAAAAGAATTCGAAGGCTCCGATATGAACCTGGCTGGATGGACCAAAAAACTCACCGGCAAACCAGCGATTACCGTTGGCAGCGTTGGCTTAAATGCATCCTTTATTGACGAAGAAAAACGCGACATGATTGATGCATCGGGTGTGCAAACTGCCTCCTTTGAGGAGTTAAATCAACGCGTGGATGATAACGAATTTGAGTTGGTTGCCGTTGGCCGGGCGTTATTACAAGACCCTGAATGGGTATTAAAAATTAAAGACGGTCGTTATGACGAGCTGGAAGATTATTCCAAACAATCACTGATGCAGCTGGTGTAATCCAATTTAAACCGTTAGACCTGTGGAGACTGCCGATGAATCAGTCTCCCTTTGCCCTGCTCTCTGAGCAGGGCTTTTTTATTCTTTAAATCAGGCAAATGCCGTCGCTATAAAACTCTGCCGCGATTCAGTCCATTGACGCCACTGTGCTAATTGTTCAAAACGATCATTAACCGCCAATTCAGGCAAGCGAAAATCCAGATAGTCTAGCGCCACTGCAATGGCAATGTCTGCCAGGCTCAGTACTTCCACTGGTTGTGTCAGATTCTCATTAAACACCGCTAATGTCTGCTTGATAGCCGCCCAACGACGTTTCCCTAAGGCACTTTCGCGCACATCAGTGCCATCAAACTTTTCATGAATTACGGTATTAAAAGAACGATCCATCAGTCCAATCGCTAATCCAAACAGTTGCCAGTCAACATCTGTAGCGACAGATAAATCGGGGGTTGCTGTCAGTTGATTCAGATATTGTGCAATCAGAATGGATTCTGAAATGGCGACACCACTGTCGGTGATTAATGCCGGAACACGCCCCACAGGGTTCGCAGACAACAGCTCTGGATCATCATTCCAGACATCCACCAGCTGCTCCTCAACGCGTGATGCCAAACCTTTCTCCCGGCAAACAATACGAACCAGACGCGCATAAGGTGACGTTGAGGTGAACAATAGTTTCATACGTATATTCCCTTTCGATGAATTGTCACACTATAGACTGCAAACTCCGACGAAAATTCCCGGCAATCCATATCAGAATAAAACCAACGGCCATGATAATAGCCGCCGCAAAAAATAGCGGGTAATAGCTGCCCAATGAAACATACATTGCCGACATCACGTAACCCGAAATTGCCTGGCACAATGCAAACACAGCCGTTGCCATTCCCCAGAGAGCTTTGTGCCGTGCGGCACCCAGCCAGTGTGCTAACAATGCCGATGTCAGACCAACAACACCCGGAACCATCGCACCAACTAAAAAGGAGGATAAAGAACGACTGAAGACCTCTGTTGAAAATAACATCACCGCAATACCCAGCGCTTTGGCCAGATAGGCAATGGCAAGTGCATTTTTTATCCCCAGTCGCTGGGATAACCAGGCAGTCATGATAGGCCCACAGCAGGCTCCCACACCAAAAATTAACCACTGAGTTGATGCGATATTGACGCCAAGCTCCTGCTCCCGGGCAAGGTAATCGACCCAGAATAAGGAGTGAGGAACATAAGCAATGGCATCCAGGCCATACGCAAAAATCACCAGAATAACGGCGGCGCCAATGGCTTTAATTCCATTTGGTGGTGTTTGAGACTGGCTTGTTACAGAAGGAGTCGTTATAGAAGAAGTGGTTACAGAAGCAGAAGCGACAAAACCACCTTGCTGAATAATCTTTTGTAAACCTGCATGTCCAACCCAGGCAACCAGCAAACTCGCCAACGCCAGCACAGCCCAGGTGAATGATAAATCCTGATTAATTAACAAGGGTACTGCTAACGAAGAAATAACAGCACCAAGACCAATACCAGTAAAAACTAACGCCCCAACATTGCCGCGTCGTTCAACCGGAGCCAATGACAATGCCGCCGAGGGGGCAAGTACCATCAGCCAGGCGCCGGTAGCACCGGCGACAAAACGCCAGAGAAAAAACCAGCTGAACCAGCCGGGTAAAATACATAAGGCAAAGCTCAGCACGACCCCAGCAAAGCTCAATCGTAATAATACCGGACTACCAAATCGCTGAGACAATGGATGTGCAGAGACTGCACCCAGTAAATATCCTAATAAATTAGCCGCTCCCAGGTACACCGCCTGACTATCATTAAACCAGCCCTGCACCACCAGCTCAGGTAACAACGGAGTGTAAGCAAAACGGGCAATACCAACACCTAACAAGGTGGCAGCAATACCTAACTGAATAATAGCCAGATCGGCCCGGTGAATCATAAAACACTCCCATTTCTTCTGCGGCGAATCTTAAATGCCCGGGGTTACAGGATAAAGCCAACTAACAGGAACCTTTTGTTGCATTACAGATCCTAAAAACCATAACAAACAAGAGAAAAGCATCATCATGAGTCACGTTACCGATACCTGGTTGTTTACGCTACTGGAAATCATGTCTGTTGTGCTGATCACCCTGATCGGATTTTCATTGCTGGCAGTGATTGTGATGTATATCCGTGATGTGACTCAAACGGAACAAACCATTCGTCGTAACTACCCGGTGGTTGGTCGTTTTCGGTATGCTTTCGAACATATGGGCGAGTTTTTCCGCCAATACTTTTTTGCCATGGATCGGGAAGAACTGCCTTTTAATCGGGCGGAACGTTCCTGGGTATATCGTGCCGCCAAAAATGTCGACAGTACTATCGCCTTTGGTTCAACACGTGACCTGCGCCCGGCCGGGTCAGTATATTTTGTCAATTGCCCGTACCCAACACTGGGCCAGGATGCGGTTGCCACATCAACCGTGACGATTGGTGAATATTGTCGCACTCCCTATCAAACCAACTCACTGATTAATATCTCTGGCATGAGCTACGGCGCTCTTTCTATACCGGCAGTAAGAGCGTTATCAAAAGGCGCAAAAGCCTCTGGCTGTTGGATGAATACCGGCGAAGGTGGGTTATCGCCCTATCACCTGGAAGGTGGTGCCGATATCGTCTTTCAGATTGGCACGGCTAAATTTGGCGTTCGTGACAATGACGGTCATCTCAGCGATGACAAACTGAAAGAAGTTGCCGCGCATGAGCAGGTCAGAATGTTTGAGATTAAACTCAGCCAGGGAGCCAAACCCGGGAAAGGCGGTATTTTACCCGGTGCCAAAGTCACCGAAGAAATTGCCCGTATTCGGGCCATCAATGTTGGCGAAGATGCCATCAGCCCAAACCGCCACCCGGATATTAACAACAGCGGCGAATTACTCGATATGATTGCCCGTGTGCGTGAAGTAACCGGCAAGCCGGTTGGTTTTAAAGCCGTGATTGGCGCTTATGGCTGGCTCGATACCTTATTTGAAGCCATCAAAGAGCGTGGTATTGAATCAGCGCCGGATTTTATCACCATCGACGGCGCTGATGGCGGCACCGGTGCAGCGCCACAAAGCCTGATGGACTATCTCGGTATGCCGCTACAGGAAAGCCTGCCGATGGTGATTGATATGCTCAACCGTCATGGTCTGAAACAACGCATTAAAGTCGTTGCCTCTGGCAAGTTAATTACTCCTTCGGGTGTCGCCTGGGCCTTAGCGGTAGGTGCGGATTTTGTCACCAGTGCCCGCGGTTTTATGTTTTCATTGGGCTGCATTCAGGCACTCCAGTGTAATAAAAATACCTGCCCAACAGGCATCACCACACACAATAAAAAATTACAGCGTGGCTTAAACCCGCAGGATAAGTCCGTGCGGGTTGCCAATTATGTGAATAATATGAAATACGAAGTAGGCATCATTGCGCACTCTTGTGGCGTTAAAGAACCACGCCAGCTGAAGCGTTACCACGCTCGGGTCAGGCAGGATAATGGCAAAAGCATTCCGCTGGATGAACTGTATCCGGATCAATCGCCATCCACCTGATGTTTCTGTCGTTGTTAATTCTGCGGTTGATGCTGACGGTGCTGTTGTTTATTCGCCCTGAATAGTGACGACCAGATGACGCGAGGTCGCATGATTGCGGTGCTCTCCCAAATAAATACCCTGCCAGGTTCCGAGATTCAGGCGACCATTGGTAATTGGAATGGTCAACGTATTACCTAAAATACTCGCTTTTAAATGGGCAGGCAGGTCATCCGCACCTTCGTAAATGTGGGTGTAATAAGGCTCGTTTTCCGGCACATGATGACTGAAGAAGGATTCAAAATCATCACGAACAGAAGGATCTGCATTTTCGTTAATCGTCAATGACGCAGACGTATGCTGAATAAATATATTGATCAGACCAATACTGATTTCCTTCAATTCAGGCAACTGAAACAACAGTTCATCGGTAATTAAATGAAATCCCCGCAAGTGTGGTTTGAGCGTTATTTCTTTCTGAATCCACATCGGCCATATTCTCCATACAACATAACGTATGAAGAATATGATACGCCGCTCGTAGCATGGATGCACGACATCGGTAGCAAGTTTGAGAGCTAACCGACCGGCTCCTTAGCCAAAACAGGTTTAAGCCATTTCCGCTTCGGCTTCTTTTTGTGCGGCAATCATGACATCAGCCAGCAAAGTATAAACTTCTGTCCATGCGCCTTTTACTTCGTCGGTAAACGCATCACCTAAGCCTTGCTCTAACGTCCATAACAGCGCCGAGCCAACCGTAGCATAATGTGCTTCTTTAACTCCGTAACCCACATGGCGGGCACCAAGGTTTTTAACCGCCGGAACAATACTGTCGAGATCGGTTAAACCTCGTACCGCAATACCAATCATTTTCATCAGTTTGGCACCCTGCTCAGTCATATCCCCTTTAAATAAAGGTTTTAATGCCGGATCCAGTTCAAACAAACGGCCATAAAATAATTCTGCGGCTTTATCTGCAATGGGTTCAACCATGGCAAAGGTATCCTGAACCGCGGTAATTTTGCTTGCTTCCATCGTCTTATCCTCTCATCAGTATGATGTGGTTTTTTGTTACTGCACTTTTATTAACTGCGCTGTCGTTTATTTGACCTTAGAAACCATATAGTCGACAGCCAGGCGTACTTCATCGTCACTTAATGCAGGGTTTCCGCCACGGGCCGGCATATCACCCCAGCCTTCCAGTGCGTGTTGATATAAGCTGTCTTTGCCACGTACCAACCGTTTATTCCAGGCCGCCTGATTACCAATCACAGGTGCCCCGGCCAACCCGGTTGAGTGGCAGACTTTACAGGTATCTTCCCAAATAGCCTGACCAGGATGTGGTGCCTGAGAACAGGCACTACATGCGAGAATCAAAGGCAACATAAACCGATGTTTTGTCATTGTGATTCTCCTGATTAATCTGGCTTACAGTGGTACACGCACCACAACGCCACCCATCACCTCACCAATTTTGAAATCCGTTTTCGGCGAATCTTTGTGTTCGTTATGGCATTTAGTACACGCCGGAGATACGGCAACATCGGCATACACCGCAGTGAAATATTTTTTATCACCTAATTCTTCCGTACCGTAGAAGTTTTGTCCCGGATTTGCGGCAACGTATTCCAAACCTTCTTTTTCCATCGGTGTTTTTGGCGCATTTTGTTTGTTGATCGGCCATACCGATTGCAGCGAATAGGTGAAATCATTGGTCATATCGGCCACACCTTCAGCCCCTAAACGGAACATCTGCGCGGGTAATGGAGCACCATCGTCCATATCTTCCCAATGTTCATTTGGCTTAATAAAGTCACCTTTATTGGGCCCTAAACGCTGAATAATCAGTTTGGTGTAGTTGGTTCGATCCGATTTCATTACGGCAAATAAAGAGTCAGTAAAAATTTTCGGGTCAATACCAACCGCTTTTTCTTCTTCTCCACAACCTGTCAGCAACATAGCTGAAGTCAGCGCAGTTAACGCGGTGGCGGCAATACGTTTTTTAAAATTCATCATGCTTTCTCTCCATCGGTTTATTTAATGATCGCGCTGGGTGGCCATCTCAATGCCGGGCACGTGATGTGTTGGCAGGCCATTAAAATTATTATTAATGAGATCTGGGTCGGCTAAGGCATCAATGCTGAATTCCAATGAATGACATTGCATGCAGGTTGGACGAATCATTTTTTCATTCGGCCGTAATGTGGCGTTTTGATTATGCTGAGTCAGCCATTGTTCACTGCCAAAAATCTCTTGTTCCATAACTGGCATATGACAGGTAGCACAGCTAACCCCTTGTTCGCTGGCAATCACACCGTCACGGACCTGTTGCCATAACTGACCGTGTGGGCTTTGCTCAAATGCCTGGCTGTGATCATCGGCGTGGCAGGTTAAACAAGCTTCCGCCGCAGCATATTGGGTATTGTCGGTATGAGCGGCATGACAGCTGTTACAGCCTAATTCGACATGGCTGTTTTCTGGCTTCATCGGCAAGCGTGCCTGGCCCGGTGTCATCGGGCTCAGCCCAGCTTTTAAGCGCATGCCATGTTTACCACTCAGGAAGCCAGCCACCTGAGGTTCATGACAGGCTGAACATTGTTGATGGCCCGGTTTTTCGATCCAGTTCTGTTGTGCATCGACATGACAGCTGTTACAGCCAACAGCAGCGTTACCATGAGCACTGTGCTGCCAGTCGAGTAAAATATCCGCTTTAATATGAGCAGCGCTTATTTCATTCTCAAACACACTTGCAGCTGATTCCGGTTGCCATTGAGCACCGATCGTTTGCAGATAATTGCTCAGTGTTGCTGGTAAGGTTTTATGAGCAATCTCACCGGGTGTTTGATGTTTTAATAAGAAGTCTTCGTAGAGCGCACGATTATCATGATAATTATGGCAGCCAGCGCTGGCGCAGGTTTCAAACCCCATGCCTTCATGGCTGGGACGCTCCTGGGCAATATTTTCATGGCATTGCACACAAAAATCATCCGGCAACGTCACTCCCATCGGGTGCATAATGTCTTCGTTATGTTCACTGTGGCAGCTGACACAATTACGAGCATCCAGTATCGCAACTAAATCGGCATTACGCGGGTCGGTAAATTTTTTCTTAGGATGTGAATCCAGCGCTGTTTTTAATTCGTCTTCATGGCAAGTTAAACAAGCATTCTGAAGAATTTCTTCACCACCCAGTTCACTGGTATGGCAGGCATCACATTGCAACTCGATCTGATAATGACCGTGACTGGTTTCACCAATTAAGAAGTCTGGCTTCTGTTCTTCCAGTACCAGCTGGTTGCCTAAATACCCAGCCAGCGCTAACGATGAAATCAACCAGCTTAGCCATACTATTTTTTTGATTGTTGAATTATTCATTATTAATACCGCCGCCGATTAAAACCAATACACAGACAAAATATGAAATGACAACAAAATAGGCAGCGGCCAGATCGCCAGAATATGGGTGAATAACGACCAGCGCTTAAAACGCTTAACAGCAACAGAAGGTCTGGCATGTTCCAATGCCGTTAGCCAGGTTAATAAACAACCCAATATCGAAGCGCTGAAAAAGCTGTAGAACAACCAGGCATTAATGCCCTGAATAGAGGAATTACCGGTATGTGCCAGCAAAATAATCAGACATAGACTGGTTAATAGCAAATGTAGCCAGCGCCAATCAGAAAAAGACCCTAAGGTCATTTTCTTCAGTCGTTTTCGGGCTGATAACAGCAATCCAAATGCCGTTAAGCCAAGCATGGTAAAGCCACTGATCTGGCGGTAATCCGAGTCACTCCACCATTGGCTGACCGACTGAAAAGCGTATTCCTGAGCAATGGGTAATGCCGGCATAAACAGATGTAATGCCGTAATAATAAGTGCCAGTATTCCCATAATTACTAACCCCAGCCAGGAGTCAGATCGGGTATCTTCATTCGCCGCTTGTTGCAGTGCCGGCTCGGCCAGGCTGAGATTAAATGACTCTTTAGGTATAACCTGAGTAAATAATGGCTGGCAACTGCCACATACGGTACCGGCCCCGGTACTGCTCAAAGGTAACTTCTGCTGGGCACAGGCGCGCAACTGACCTGCACTGACCTGGCGGCAATTACAAATAATGTGATGATCAGCAATGGCATCGGAGTCTGACCATAAACGCCCGGTCAGACGGAAGCGCAAACTGCGCCACCAGGGCAAAGATTCATTATTTAATAATAATTCCTGCAAACGCTCCTGATCCGGCCAGAAGCCAACCGCAGCCGCGCCTTTTAGCTGGCCTCTTTCAAAGTGTAATACCCGATGAGTCCCCTCACGATCATGCTCCAGATAACGGCTTTCCGGGCCTTCGTGTAATAAGCCAATTTCTCCTAAGCTGGTAACCGGTTGATCCAGTACTTTTAATCGCGTCGCCAGGCTTTTCTGCTGATAAGGCGAGCTATCCTGGCCAGCAAAACGGCGAGCTAATAAGCTCGCTTGCTCCAACCCCGGAGCAACCAGGCCATACACCTCGCCATTAAATTCAACACATTCTCCCACAGCATAAATAGACGAATCTGAAGTCGTTAAGGCATCATCAACAATAATTCCGTAATGTGTTTTCAGGCCTGCTTCTTGCGCTAACTGAATATTCGGACGGATACCCGTTGCCAGAATTAAGGTGTCGCATTCCAGGTAGCTGCCATCGCGTAAAATAATTCCGTCCATTTTACGTGAGCCGTCCACGGCCTGAATACCGGAAGCCGTGAGTACATTAATCCCTTCCTGTTCTAATGTTGCCTGTAATTTTGCCGCTGAATTTTCGGTCAGCTGTCGATTCATCAACCAGGCGGAATGATGAATTAACGTCACTTGAGTTGATAACCGACGCATGGCCCGAGCGGCTTCGATACCTAATAAACCACCGCCTAAAATCACAGTATGACGACTACTGACGCGGCGGGAAATTAATGCCTGGACATCGGTCATATTGCGGAAGCAATAAACTCCCGTCATATGTACACCCGGCAAGTTGGGGATATGAGCACTGGAGCCCGTTGCCAGGACCAGTTTGTCATAACAAAAGGTTTCACCTTTATCGGTCATAACAGACTGCTGAGCAGGATCAACAGCGATGATCCGGGTATGCCAATGAGTATGTATATTGCTGTTATTCGGTATGTTGAGGTCGAGATCTTCCAGCGATTTTTCACCGTACAAGAGTTGTGACAGTGCAACGCGGTTATAGGGCTGCCAGGGTTCATCACCAAAAATATCGATTTGGAAATCCACAGCAGAGTCTGCAACACAGGCCATTAACTCGTTACACAAATGCATGCCGACCGGGCCATTGCCAACAATCACAATGCGTTTGCTGCCATCCATAACCGCAACCGTATTGTCGGTATGGGTTTCAGATTCTTTTAGCGGAACATCACAATCCATATTTTTCCCATAAAAAAAGCCCGGTCCACACCCCGGGTGCAGAACCATGGGTGCAGACTGAGCTTCTTTGCTGATCATCGGTTATTTTGTCTTTTTTCATCGCTGCCGACGTTGGCTTAATAAACGATGAAATCATTGTTCTCACACTCTATTGGTGGATTATTAATTAAGAACAACGAACGAAATCTTATTTCTCTCGGGAGGGATAACAGCAGAACCTGTGCCATTTTTATTTTTTATAGATTTTTCATTTACTTAGAAAAATTGTCAGCAATGACGATAGCGGCGAATGCCTGCAGATGGTGCGGAATAAATTGATAGAGAATCAATAATGCCTAATTTTAGGGCCTGGTTACAGGGTTTGGTTTTAGGGCCTGTCAGAGAATACGGCCAGGCCCTGAAAAGTCAGCGTTGAATTCGAACACTTTCTTCGGATAATAAGCGGACAATGGGGTTTTCCCGGTATACTTTTTGTTTCAGAATGGCACCAATGCCTAAGCCGATGACAAAGCCGCCGATATGGGCCGCAAAGCCAATTCCCTGGACTCCCTGAATAATCCCAACAATATTGCTGAACACCAACCAGATGGCAAAATACCAGACAGGTGATATTTTTTTCTGATAGACCCAGAACATATAGCTCAGACTGGCATAACGAAACCACATCAGATACATACCAAACAGTGCCGAAATAGCGCCACTGGCACCCAGGTTAGGAATATCCGACCCCAGATTAAAAACGACACTGATCAAGCTGGCGCCCACGCCGCTGACTAAATAAATCAATAAATACCGGGTTTTTCCTAATACATCTTCCAGGTTGTCGCCAATGATATACAGGAAGTACATATTACCCACTAGGTGCATTAGGCTACCGTGCAGAAATACCGAAGTGATCAACGCCCAGAGTTCTTCACCTCGGGTGATTTCCGCCGGTGTATAAGCGAAGTGGCTATACATCCAGTTTTCCAGCTCCAGGTTACCGCTGTAACTGAAAAAAATAACCGTATTAAGAATAACCAATAGCCAGGTAATCAGTGGCTTTTTATGCGGCTTAATGTTGTATTCAACCGGCATTTTGGCCAAGAATTGAAATAACCAACTTTTTACCGTGATCTTTTTATTCAGCTCGTCAAGAGATTGCCGGATACGTGGTGAATGTTCGACTTTCTCAAGTTGATCATGCTCGACCCAAACACCATCACACTCCATACAAATATCCACCTGCACATCATAATCTTTCAATAACTGGAAGTTATGCAAATGTGATGGGCAGCTTGGACACTGTCCTTCGGTGCGCTTATTTCTATCGCCTAATAATGTTTCGTATTGAGAGTTATCTTCTCCATTATCAATTGCCGATAACAAGCTGTTTAATTCACCGTGCTCAAACCAGACACCACCACACTTTCGGCAGACATCTAACTCTTCACCGTGATAATGCGTAATATCCAATGCGTCTTTGCGGCAGTGTGGGCAATATTTCACATTCATAACGTTGCCTTACCGTCGACACCTTTGATGTCATCAACATAGACGTCAAACGCCTCAAGATAAGTCGCCAGGTATTGAGTGTTCGCCTTTAACTTTGGCAGTACATTATTTTCCATATTCTCCAGCTGTGCCTGCATCAGCTTGCTGGCATGCTGCGGCCCATAAGTAAACGATTCACGCTTGGCAATAATATCATTCACCTGAGCATAAAAGCGGCGGGTTTCTCCCAGAAAGTAGCTTGGAGTCTCTAATGTGGTTTGTGAATACTTCATGGTTTCCCAAACATAACGACTGATTTTTGGGGAGTTTGCCTTGATTTGATTGGCTGAAATACCGCGGCTGAGATAGCTCTGGTCATATTCTTTAAGAATCGCAACATTATCCTGCAGCTCTTCGTATAACGACTGACGCAAAAAGTAGTTATTCTGACGGGCAATGACATCATCAAATAATATCGCCTGCTGAAGTCCGGCCTGAGCAGCAAGGTACACACCGGCAATCGTGGCAATAATCATGAGAATATGGCCAACCCAAAAACCTGAGCTGGTCAATTCGGAGTGATTCATTTTCTTTTTAGGCAGAGAAGTTCGCATAACAATCCGTTCCTTATTATCAGATCGGACATGCTAACAAAGTGCTGTATCAGGAAGAAGTGCCAGGGCCTGCTAACCAGCCCCGGCTTATTCATAACGCTTAGCGGAAGGACTTACGATCCACAAACGGCTTTGGCTCTTTTCCTTTCGCCAGGCCATTTTTAATCGCAATCATATTATTTTTGCGACCTAACAGGCGTGCCTGAACCCAGCGCTCCCAGCGCAATGCCTTCCAGGTATCCGCTTTCCAGGTTTTCTTAAACAGATATTTGGTCGCAGCAATCGCATCCGGTGATTTTGAGGCAATGGTTTTTGCCAACGCTTCGGCATCAGCCATCGGATCTTCAGAAAGCTTCGAAATTAAACCGTATTCATGCCCTTCTGTAGCGCTGAATTCACGGCCAGTCATGGTCAGTTCCTGGGCAATATCGATGCGAGTGAGTTGTGATAAGGTCACCATGCCACTCATATCAGGAATCAGGCCCCATTTCATTTCCATGATCGACAGGTTGGCATCGGGTTTAGCAATACGATAATCCGTGGCCAGAATAATCTGCATACCACCGCCAAAGCAGTTGCCATGTACCACTGAAATCACCGGAATCGGTAGATCCCGCCAGCAATGTGCAATTTCCTGAGCGACATTCTGCTTGGTCCACGGAAACTTCAGGAACACTTTTGCCACCATACTGGGTTCTTTATTCAAAGCACCAAAGTCCAGACCGGCACAAAATGAAGGTCCATTCGCCGACAGAATCACACAACGAATACTGCGATCTTTACGGATTTTTTTCGCCGTTGCGATCATCTGCCGAAACATCGGCATATCCAGGCCGTTCAGTTTCTCTTCGCGATTCAGAGTCACGTAAGCAATTCGGTCTTTTACTTCAAGCAATACACGGGGTTTATCAGTCATGAGCGTCTCATTCAAATGAGTAATCAATTTACTTTTGGGACCATAATTCCATAGCAAAGAAAGGCTTTCCATGATCATTCAGAACATTTCAATGTCTGATCCTGAAGTTTCAATCATCACATATGAGTAAAAGTTACGGATTCCACCATAACGCGCATTAGTTTTGATGATATTTTTATAATCTCGTAGAATCCCACACCAAGACTAAAGTCGTAACACGGTATTGAGATCACTATGAGTCCGCAACAATTGCGCCTGCGCGATGAACTAATTGCCAAACGTATTGCTGCCGCTAAAACCAGCGTTGTTAAAGCAGTTTTCCCATTTACCACCAATCATCACGAAACGCTGTTTGGTGGCCAGGCATTAAGCTGGATGGATGAAACGGCCTTTATTGCCGCAACCCGTTTCAGCCGCAAGCGATTGGTCACGGTGTCGTCAGATAAAGTGGACTTCACACATCCGATTCCAGAAGGATCAATGGTGGAGCTGGTTGCCGACATTATTCATGTGGGCAGAACGTCACTGAAAGTTGAAGTGAATATTTTTGTTGAAGACATGTACCGCGACGGCGTGAAAAAAGCCATTACCGGTGTGTTTAGCTTTGTTGCCATTGATGAACACAAAAAGCCTGTTCCTGTGCTTGATGGCTTTGATCAGGAAACCGGATTAAGCGCTGCCTGATCTGCGCTTTTTAGATTATGGCTCATGCTTAGGCAGGAGCCATGGTAAAGGCGATCACCAGCCTTGAGTGTGCTGTTGCACCAGATCAACCATCATCTGAATATGATCATCACGATCATTTAAGCAAGGAATATAGTGGTATTCTTTACCACCTGCTTCGATAAAGTTCTCGCGGTTTTCTTCTTCAAGTTCTTCTAAGGTTTCCAGGCAATCGGCGGCAAAAGCCGGGCTGATCACATCAACACGTCCAATGCCCTGCTCTCCCCATTCTTTCAAGGTGAAGTCGGTATAAGGTTTCACCCATTCTTCACGACCGAAACGTGATTGAAACGCACAGAACCACTGATCATCCTGCAGGTTCAACGCATCCGCCAGCGCTTTGGCTGTTGCACGACACTGTGATGGATAAGGATCACCCCGATCTTCATAACGCTGCGGAATACCATGGAACGACATTAACAATTTATCGCCCTGGCCATGCTCGGCCCAATATTCTTTCACCGAATTGGCCAGCGCCTGAATATACAGCGGGTGTTGGTGGTATTCATTAACCCAGCGTGTTTCCGGCAAGTGCGGGCAGCCCTTTAAACCGGATGCCAGACGATCATAAACCGCCGCCGTAGTTGATGAGGAAAACTGAGGGTACAGTGGCAAGACCAGCATTTTGTCTACGCCTGCCTGGCGTAACTCGCGACCCGCCTGCTCCATCGTAGGCTGACCATACGTCATCGCCAGAGCAACCGGGATGTCCTGACCAAATGTCTCGGAGAGCTGTTGTTTTAAGGCTCGCTGTTGCTGTTTAGAAATTGCCATTAAGGGCGAACCTTCATCCGTCCAGATACTGGCGTACCCTTTAGCCACCATACGCGGTCGAAAGCGCAGAATAATGCCGTTAAGAATCAGCCACCAAATCGGGCGTGGCACATCGACAACTCGCTTATCCCATAAAAACTCAGCCAGATATTCACGCACGGCCTTCGCCGTCGGCGCTTCAGGGGTACCCAGATTTACTAATAACACACCAAATGGAGGACGAGATTCAGAACTCACGCGAAAACCTTGCTAACTGTCGGAAAAATTAATCAACGTATAAATTTTGCATAAGTTTATAGCAACTCTGATCCCGTGTTAACGGTACAGATCATGGAAATAACAGTCCGATGGCAATAACGCTATTCCAAAGACGCCAGTAGCTCCAAAGTAGCCTGGCGAACCGCTTCGGTTGAACGAAGAATCGCGTCAGCGCTTTGCTGGCTGCTACCCATCGTTTCCCAATGAGTTTGCCAGGTTTGCAATAATTCGGCGGACGTTGCCGCCATATTTTCAGCCAGAGGTGGTTTCATTAATGACGACAAATCCCGTATCAGCAGTACATGACTCCACCCCGTGCGTGGATTACCCAGATTCGTGTGGTCCATGTCATAGCGATGGTGGAACACCACATTCTGTAAGTCGCCCAACTTGAATAAAATCTCAAAAGCAGCCATGCGCTGGTTCTGATTATCTTCTGTTTGTTCATAACGCCAGGAGTTGTAGCTCAGACTACTCACCGCGACGAACAAACTGATGATGGCTACAGCATTCTGGCGTAACTGTTGGAAAATACTGAATGATGTCATAACAGGCCTTGGGGGTGATGCATCTCTTTTAACTATAGACATAACCCAGTGTTTGCAGTTCCTGGCAAAGTACAATCGATGAAGCATAAAAAAACCGCTGAAGCTTTCGCACCAGCGGTTTTTTGGAATGATTCGAGATGCCCGATAAGCCGGGTTCTGTCTCCTTTACCAAAGTAAAGGTGGCAATCATTCGTCTAGGCCTGCAATCGCTCACAGGCTCAAGCGACCTACCCGTTCCCAGCGCGGGCCACGCCTGTAGGGAACCTATTTGGTCTTGCTCCGGGTGGAGTTTACCTTGCAACCAACTGTTACCAGTGGCCCGGTGCGCTCTTACCGCACCCTTTCACCCTTACCAGCTCCCGAAGAAACTGGCGGTCTCCTCTCTGCTGCACTTGTCGTCGGCTCACGCCGCCCAGCCGTTAGCTGGCACCCTGCCCATTGGAGCCCGGACTTTCCTCCCCCTACTTCAACAAAAGCCAAAGTAAGCGACGATTGCCTGGGCATCTCGGCGGCGGATTCTAACAGAGCACCCTGGCAGATGCAGCCAAAAAGTGAGGTGGGGACCGTTTTAAACCTTGCCCTGAATCTCCAACGCCTTCTGATACAGTTCCTTTTTATTTTCACCACTAACCTCGGCAACGATGGCAGCGGCTTTTTTCGGCGGCAACTCTGCCAGCAACAAGCGGAAGAGTTTGTCGATATTAATCGCCGAGTTTGATTGTGGGTTTTTATTACCCGCAACCATTACCACAAATTCGCCTTTTTGCTGGTCAGCATCGACTTGCAGCTGCTCCAGGATGTCAGGCAGTGTGCCGTGATAAAAACTCTCAAAGGTTTTGGTTAATTCACGCGCCACACACGCTTCACGCTCTTCTCCGAAAACCTCGGCCATCACGCTCAGAGTATCCAGAATGCGGTGTTTAGATTCATAAAAAACCAACGTTGCCGACTCTTGAGCCACGTTTTCAAGCCGCTCTTTTTTGGCGCCGCTTTTGTGCGGTAAAAAGCCCTCAAATGCAAAACGATCGGTTGGCAGCCCAGCAGCAGATAACGCGGTAATAAGTGCACTCACGCCGGGAATTGGTGTAACCGTTAGTTGCTTTTGACGCAGCCCCTGTACCAGCGGATAACCCGGGTCGGAAATCAAAGGCGTTCCGGCATCGGATACCAGTGCCATGGTACGGCCATTGGTCAGGTGCTCAGCCACCTGTTCGATGCGATCTCTTTCATTGTGATCGTGTACCGATAATAACGGCTTTTTCAGCCCTAGGTGCTGAAGTAATTTTTGGGTATGTCTGGTATCCTCGCAGGCAATCAGATCAACCGCCGCCAGCACCTGACGCGCCCGTTCGCTTAAATCTGCGAGATTACCAATCGGGGTAGCAACCACATATAAGGTGCCGGGCTGCAACAGTGGAACAGATGTCATGCGGGGAAACTCTTTACAGTACGGTTCTAAGGCCGGTTTATTAAAAACAGGTGGCTTATTGCTGTTGAGCGCGTGTTTGGGGTTGGCAGGTTGTTCCAGCACTCCGAAACAAGCTGATTCGTTAACCACCGAACAAGCCGTTAACCTGACGGATCAGGAACAATTGAAGCAGGCAGCCACCAGCATCAAAGACGGCGAGTTTCGCAATGCTGCGCTGCAATTGCAACTACTGGGTGAACGATCACTCAGCAACCATGATCAAGTGGAATACTGGTTGCTTCAGGCTGAACTGAACCTGGCTACTGCTAACGTCGACAATGCCGGACAGGCGTTGCAACAGGTACAAAACATTCAGCAATTTGCCACACCACAGCAAGAACGCCACTACAGCCTGCTACGGGCACAATTGCTGGAAGCACAACAGCAATATCTGGCGGCCGCACGGGAACGTGATTTCTTAGCGGGTATCCTGACTGAAGACGAATGGCCACAGAATCATGAGCAAATCTGGCATAACCTGATGCAACTGCCCGAGCTGGAGCTATTGGCTTGGGCTGAAAAATCCCCGGACACTCAGTTTGGTGACTGGTTACAGTTGGCCGCAATTGGTAAAAACGCCCGCCTGACTCTGGATGAACATCTGGCCGAAGTCGAACGCTGGCGCCAGCAAAACCCAGCTCACCCGGCAGCCATTCATTTGCCCGGCAGTCTGGCCATTCTGGCGGATATTGCAGCATCCCGCCCCAAACAAGTGGCTCTGTTATTGCCATTATCCGGACCACTAGCCAAAACCGGGCAAGCCGTGCGTGATGGATTTATGGCCGCGTATTTTGCTTCACTGAATAAAGGTTCTGAAACACCACAAGTGACCGTATACGACACACAAACCTTTGACTCGATTGATTCTGCCTACCGTGCCGCACAGTTTGAAGGCAATGAATGGGTGATTGGCCCATTTAATAAAAAAACCGTGCAATCCTTACAACAGCGTGAGCAATTACCGCTGCCAACGCTGGCGTTAAATTATGGCGAACGCGACAACATGCAACCTGCCAACAACCTGTATCAGTTTGGTTTGGCCGCCGAAGATGAGGCGGTGCAAATCGCCAATCAGGCCTGGCAGGATGGCCATCGTCGTGCTCTGGTGATGATGCCCAAAGGCAATTGGGGGCAGCGGGTTTACGCCGCTTTTGAACAACGCTGGACTGAACTCGGCGGCGAAGTTGGTGAGCAGCGCTATTACAGCAATCGCAAAGATTACAACCCGGAAATCAAAGCCCTGCTGAATGTTGATGACAGCCAACAACGGTTTAACACCATGCGTAAAATTTTGCGTGAAAGTACCGAATTTGAACCTCGCCGTCGTCAGGACGTAGATTGGGTGTTTATGGTCGCCTTGCCAAAACAGGCGCGCCAGATCAAGCCAACACTGGAGTTTAACTTTGCCGGAGATCTGCCGATTTATGCCACCTCGCATATTTATTCCGGGGTAGTGAATCAACGCAAAGACCGCGACCTGAACGGCATCCGTTTTTGTGATGCTCCTTGGCTGCTGGAGAAAAGTGACCTGCACCAAACCATTGAATCGACATTAGAAAATGGTCAGGGTGGTTATACCCGCTTGTATGCCATGGGCGTTGACGCCTTTCGGTTATTGCCACGGCTAAAACAGCTAGAAGCCTTTCCGAACAGCCAGGTATTTGGCAGTACCGGAGCCTTATCGTTAGATCAACAACGTCGTATACACCGCCAGACACAGTGCACGCGCTTCCGCAGTGGTAAGCCTGCACAACTGGCTGCCAGCGACTGATTCATTTGTAATGCCCAATAACTCAACACAAGGACGTGTTATGTGGTTTAAATCCTCTTCCGATTCATCGGCCAACCCAAGCCTGGATGCTCGCAACCCACAACAAAAACGTCACTACGGCGAAGATATTGAACAACTGGCTCAACAGTGGCTGATTCAACAAGGATTACAGCCACTGGAAAGCAATTACGGCATCAAAGCCGGAGAGATTGACCTGATCATGCAGCACGATCAGGTGCTGGTGTTTATTGAAGTGCGTTACCGCGCTGATAATCAGCACGGTTCGGGAGCCGAAACCATCACCTATCAAAAACAACGCAAACTGCGCAAAACCGCCGAGCACTACCTGCAGAAAAACTTTGGCAACACCCCACCCGACTGCCGCTTTGATGTGATTTCTGCCACGGGAAAGCCAGTGGTGTTTGAATGGATACAGAACGCTTTTTAAATTGCTCTGTTAACCCTGCCTGCTCCTGATAAGAATGACTCTTAAACGCTATCCAGACGGGCGCTTTTTCATTATGATTGCCGTTCGCTTTTTCGGAGTTCCGCTGTGTTAGAACGTATCATCGGCCACTTTGGCGCCAGTATCGAAACCAAAATGTTATCGGCCGAAGAACTGCCGCCTTATATTGAGCAGGCAGGCCATGTGATGGTTCAGTCTTTGCTGACTGGCGGTAAAATCCTGACCTGTGGTAATGGCGGTTCTGCGGGTGACGCGCAACACTTTTCTTCTGAATTGCTGAACCGCTTTGAGCGTGAGCGCCCAAGCTTACCAGCCATTGCTCTGACCACAGATTCATCCACCGTTACCTCAATCGCTAACGATTATAGCTACAACGAAGTGTTCTCGAAGCAGATTCGGGCTTTAGGCAATCCGGGCGATGTATTATTGGCCGTATCGACAAGTGGTAACTCCGCCAATGTGATTCAGGCGATTCAAGCCGCTCACGAACGCGAAATGACCGTTGTGGCTCTGAGCGGTAAAGATGGTGGCGGCATGGCTTCACTGTTAACCGCAGAAGATGTGGAAATCCGCGTGCCAAGCGATGTTACCGCCCGCATTCAGGAAGTCCATTTGGTTGCGATTCACTGCCTGTGTGACTTTATTGATTGCTCCCTGTTCGGTGAGGAATGAGCTGGCGAAGAGTAAATAAGCAAGCTTTTATAGCTTACCGCAGTCTCCACAATCGGGTGACTGCGGCAACTTCCAACTGCGCCATTCGGCACTTATCGCATCAAACGTCATCAGCTTACCCACAGCAGGCTCCCCAATTCCGGCAATGAGTTTCAGTGCTTCCAGCGCCTGCATACTGCCAATCACGCCCACTAACGGCGATAACACACCGTTTTCAGAACAGGTTAGCTGCTGATCGTCGAGGTTGGGATAGAGGCAGCGATAACAAGGAGCGTTTTCCTGGCGTGGGTCAAACACCGTGACCTGCCCGTTTAAGCCGACCGCCGCACCCGATACCCAAGGCGTTTTTGTTTCCAGGCACACCTTATTTAAGAGATAACGAATGGTTGCGTTATCAGTGCAGTCAATCACTAACGTGACCGGGTTTTGGCTGAAAAAAGATCGTAGCCATTGCTCATCCGCTCGTTGCTGAATCGCCTGAACGTTCACATCCGGGTTTAAACGCAATACATCGGCTTTGGCAGATTCCACTTTTGTCATGCCCACATCCGCGGTGCCATGTGCGGTCTGACGCTGTAGATTGGATAACTCCACCACATCATCATCGACCAGTGTCAGCTGACCGGCTCCAGCGCCAACGCCGGACGCAGCAAGATACTGAATCACCGGACACCCCAAACCACCAGCACCCACCACCAGTACATGAACATCCAGCAGCGCTTGCTGTCCTTCAATATCCATTTGAGGCAGTAAAATATGGCGGCTATAACGAAGGAGTTGTTGATCATTCATCTATGAAATACTCACGGTAATGGTTCAGCGACCCAGCAGCCACCCGATATCCGTGGATTGCCGCCTAGGTCTTTGCGGTTTTCTATCTGAACAAAACCACGTTGTTTCAGCAACTCACAAACAGCGTCGGCTTGCTGGAAGCCATGTTCCAGCAACAGCCAGCCGCCTTCATTCAGGTAATCAGGTGCCTGTTCAATAATATGCTGTAAATCGGCCAGGCCCTTGTCAGCGGCAACCAATGCAGAGGAAGGCTCAAAGCGCACATCGCCTTGTTCCAGGTGTGGATCTGCTTCGTCGATATAAGGAGGGTTAGAGACGATTAAGTCAAAGTATTCATCCGCTAAAGCAGAGAACCAGTCACTCTGACGAATAACTGCATTCTTCATTTTCAGCGCTTGTTGATTGTGTTGGGCAAGCTCAACGGCTTCCGCCTGAAAATCCACACCCGTGATGTTCCAGTTCGGAAATTCAGAGGCAATTGCCAGTGCAATCGCCCCCGTTCCAGTGCCTAAGTCTACGGCTTTGGCCGTATCAGGCAGTTGTTGATTAGCGGCTAAATCCAACGCCCACTCCACCAGTGTTTCGGTATCGGCGCGGGGAATTAAGGTCGATGGTGCCACTTTAAACGGCAATGACCAGAACTCACGCTCACCGAGAATATACGCCAGCGGTTCACCGTTCAGGCGTTTCTCTAACAAGGTATTTACCTGAGAGCGCTGCTCATCCGTCAGCGCTTTATCACCCCAGGTATAGAGATAGGTACGGTTTTGCCCGAGCACATCCATCAGCAATAACTGCGCATCCAGCAACGCCGACTCACGACCATGATTGTCGTGAGCTGCGCTTTCCAGCTGTTGTTTAGCCTGTTGCAGCCACTGCTCAATGCTAACGGTCATAGCAACATCAACATTAGTTACCGGCCATCTCAGCCAGCAGGTTCGCCTGATGTTCCTGAATCAGCGGTTCAATCACCGGTGACAAATCGCCCTGAACAATTTCATCCAGCTTGTATAAGGTCAGGTTAATGCGGTGGTCGGTAACCCGGCCTTGTGGATAGTTGTAGGTACGAATGCGCTCTGAGCGGTCACCCGAGCCCACCAGACTTTTACGGGTAGCTGCCTGCTCAGCATGAGCGGCCTGCATCTGGGCATCACGCAAACGAGTTGCCAGTAATGCCATCGCTTTGGCTTTGTTCTTGTGCTGGGAACGTTCGTCCTGACACTCCACCACCACACCGGTTGGTAAGTGAGTCAGACGAATCGCAGAATCGGTTTTGTTAACGTGCTGACCACCGGCACCGGAAGCGCGAAAGGTATCAATACGCAGGTCGTTCTTGTTGATGTCGACCTCTTCTTCGCTTTCCACTTCCGGCATGATCGCCACCGTACAAGCTGAGGTATGAATACGGCCCTGACTTTCAGTTTCAGGGACACGTTGCACCCGATGAGCACCGGATTCAAACTTCAGACGCGAGTACACATCGACACCAGAAATACGGGTAATCACTTCTTTAAAGCCGCCGTGCTCACCTTCATTCGCGCTCATCAGCTCAGCACGCCAGCCCTGAGTCTCAGCAAAACGGGTATACATACGATATAAGTCACCGGCAAAAATGGCGGCTTCATCACCACCGGTACCGGCACGGATTTCGACAATGACGTTACGGCCATCATCCGGGTCTTTAGGTAACAGCAGGATTTCGATCTTGCCAGCCAGTTCCTCGATTTCCGCCTTGGCGTTAACCAGCTCTTCTTCACCCATGGCTTTCATATCCGGGTCAGAGTCCTGAGCCAGAATTTCCGCTTCTGCGAGGTTTTCCTGAGCCTGCTGATAATCCGAGAAGGTTTGTGCCACTTCTTCTAACTCAGCGTACTCTTTGGATAACTTACGGAACTTATCCTGATCACCAATCACGTCAGGATCGGATAACAGATGACCCACTTCTTCGTAGCGGTCGCGCAGTTGTTCGAGTTTAAACAGTATCGATTCTTTCATGATGTTTTTAAATTGGCGTTAAATAATGGGTTTTGAATAATCAGAGGATGGCAGTGGTCACCGCACTGCGGGTAAAGCGTTAGATAGAGAGACGCTAATGACCAGACTCGGGCTTTTCTGACGAGGAGTTCAGCTGGAACAATTCACGGGTCCAGTCGAGTGCTTCCAGGCGGCCTTCGGCACCGGCTTTACGCAAAGATTTAGTAGGCGCATGCAGCAGCTTGTTAGAAAACGTATGAGCAAACTGACGCAGCACTTTCTCGGCATCGGCGCCGTTTTGTAATTGTTTCAGCGCTTTCTCAAGTTGGTCTTCTTTCACCAGATCCACATGCGTTCGCAGATCCGTCAGTGTGTTTACCGCATCCAGCGTTTTTAACTCACGCATGTAATGCTCAACACCGGACAAGATTAGCTCTTCAGCCTGACGGGCGGCATCTTCACGGGAGCGTACGTTCTCTTCAATGATGTCACGCAGGTCATCCACGGTATAAAGGTAAACGTCTGATAACTCGGCCACCTCTTCTTCGATATCACGCGGAACAGCAATATCCACCATAAACATCGGCTTATGGCGACGCTTTTTCAGCGCTTTTTCCACCGCACCTTTACCCAGAATTGGCAACGGGCTTGCGGTAGAAGAAATAATAATATCGGCATCGGCCAGCACGGTTGGGATATCTTCTAACAACACCGCGTCAGCATGAAATTCCTGCGCCAGATTCTGTGCACGCGCCAGGGTTCGGTTCGCCAGCGTCATCTTTTTCACACCAGCCTGATGTAAATGGCGCGCCACCAGCTCAATGGTTTCACCTGCACCAATTAACAAAGCACGGCTGTGGCTTAAGTCGGCAAAGATATGTTGCGCCATCCGCACCGCGGCAAACGCAACGGAGACCGGGTTTTCACCAATGGCGGTATCGGTACGCACCCGCTTGGCAATGGAAAACGTCTGGCGGAATAAGCGACCCAGCTCAGTGCTGACAGTACCGGCTTCCTGAGCCACCGCATAAGCCGACTTCATCTGGCCCAGAATCTGAGGCTCGCCCAATACTAATGAATCCAAGCCGGACGCCACTCGCATGGTATGTTGCACGGCTTTATCTTCGCCTAAACAATAGAGGGAACCATTAAGTTCTTGTGGGTCTATATTGTGGTGCTGTGCCATCCAGTCCGCTAACACGGCTTTTTGTTGTGCCGCCTGAATATCAATATCCTGATTATCAAGAGGAGAAGAACAGTAAATTTCAGTGCGGTTACAGGTCGAAAGGATCACCACTTCAGAAACCGGGTCTAATGACTGCACCTGATTAAGCACCTCAGGCATACTGGCCGGGTCGAACGCCACGCGCTCGCGAACCGAAACCGGTGCCGTTTTGTGATTAATACCAAGTGCCCAGATACCCATACTGCTGCAGGAACCTTCTGTCTGAAGTGAAAGCGATAAAAAGCGCCGATTATAAACACCTATTTGTCGCTTTGCTGCTGAAATCTTTGACTTAACTCGTTATCTGACCCTAAATATGGGCAAAGACAGACATTACTGACGGCAATATGCCGTGATACATAAGGATTTTTCCATTGAGGCCGTTTGTGACACTACGCCTGTTACCTGTTTTCACCCGGTTGCGCCTGTTAACCGCAACACTCAGCTTGCCATTACTGATCAGTGGTTGTGCTGCTCTTCAATCAGAATCAACACCGCCTTCTGAGCCACAAACCCTGGCTGTGGCTAATCAATCGGAAGCGACAGGGCTGGAAGAGCAGTACCGTCCTATCCCGGCCGATACGCTGTATTCGCTGTTGGTTGCTGAAGTAGCGGGTCAACGTCAACGCTATGATATCTCGTTGTATCACTACATGACTCAAGCGAGAAAAACTCAGGATGCGGACATTTCGGAGCGCGCCGCCCGAATTGCTCAATACGTTGGCAGCGGCGAATTAGCCGGAGAAGCGCTGGCCATCTGGTTGCAGCAGAAACCGGATGACCCCGCGGCTCATCAGGCCGCAGCTCAGCTGGCCATGGACGCCGGTGATTATTCGCGTGCTCTGATCCATATCGAACAACTTTATATTCTGGCAGGAATCAGTCAATTTGATTACCTGGCGGCTAACGCAACACGAGTTCCTAACCCTCAAAAGCAGCAATTGCTGGATGAGTTAACCAGTCTAAATAGCCGTTACTCGGACAATGCCAACCTGTTTCAAGCCAGGGCTATTCTTGAACAGCAACTTGGGCTGTTCGATGCTGCACTGGAACATAATAAGCAAGCGTTGTCATTAGAGCCTGAATTTCTCGCCGCCAAGGTTCAGCGCGCCCGTTTACTGACACAAATGGGCCGCACTGAGGATGCCATCGACTGGCTTACAGACCTCCAGCAGGACTACCCTGATCATAAAGGTGTTGCTGTTTTACGTGCACGCCTGTTACTTCAACAACGTCGCATGAATGATGCGCTGACTGCTTTTGATCAGCTGCATCAGAACTTTCCGCGTGATATGGCCATTTTATTATCGCTCTCCTTATTGGAAGAAGAGATTGGCGACCCACAACGAGCAAAACAACATCTGCAAACATTATTAAACAGCGGCTCTCATACCAATGAAGCCAATTATTATCTGGGCAAAATCGCCGAAGAAAATAACCAGTCAGAAGAAGCCATAAGCTATTACCGCCGGGTTGAGTCCGGACGTGAATTCCTGCCGGCTCATTTACATGCCGCAGAGTTACTCACAGACACCCAGGGACTGCAGGTTGCCCGTGACTACCTGAACGACCTGCGTGGTGCGTACCCCAAACAAACCAGCCCACTGACACGAATTGAAGTCGAGATACTCAGTAATGCGGATCAAAAAGAAGAAGCCATGTTATTACTGACACAAGCACTCAGCATCAGTCCAGATGATCATGACCTTTTGTACACCAGAGCAATGCTGGCTGAGCAGCTCGATGATCTGCAACAATTGGAACAGGATCTGCGCCACCTGATCAGCCTGGACCCAAACAATGCCGAAGCTCTGAATGCCCTGGGTTATACCCTGGCCGACCGTACCGGCCGCTGGCAGGAAGCACTGCCTCTGGTCGAAAAAGCCCTGAGCTTATCCCCGGATAATCCGGCCATCATTGATAGCCTTGGTTGGATATATTTCCGCGCGGGTGATCTGGAAAAAGCCCGTCCGCTGCTAAAAAAAGCGTTTGAGATGATGACAGATCATGAAATTGCGGCGCATTACGGCGAACTATTGTGGATATCCGGTAATAAAGAAGAAGCACGTCAGGTATGGCAGCAAGGCCTGAACAGCCATCCGGAAAGTAATTTGATTCAGGAAACCCTGCAGCGTCTGAATGTGGATAACCCACCGTCTGCAGAGCAGGTAGAACAATAATGTTACGACTCCTCTGCTTGATGCTGGCGATCAGTCTCAGTGGCTGCGCTTCTTTATTTCCCCAAGGTGGACAAGAGACGCTACAGCAGCAACTGTCTGGCATTGAACACTGGAAAGTGCGGGGCAAGCTATCCGTCGTTACGCCGCAGGACAGCGTTACCGGATATCTCACTTGGGACCAACAAGAAACCGACTACCGTTTATTCATCACCGGTCCGTTTGGCCAGGGGTCATCACAACTAAGCGGCTCAGCTAAACATGCGGAACTGTTATTACCCGGTTGGGATCAACCACAAACCGCTGACAGCCCAGAGCAGTTGATGATGCTGTATATGGGCTGGAAATTTCCGGTAAGTGATATTCGCCATTGGGTTAAAGGACAACCGGCACCCGGCAATGATGCAAGGGTACAGTTTAATGAAGCCGGATTATTAAACGAACTGCAACAACATGGCTGGCAGGTAAAATATTCCCGTTACAGCCGCCAACAAGGCTTCTGGTTGCCCGGTCTGATCAAAGTCTCTGGCCATAACTTTCGTTTTGTTTTTTCTATTAAAGAGTGGACCATTAATGGTTAACGATTCTGTGTCAGAGTGGCTGACAGTCCCTGCCCCCGCCAAACTGAATCTGATGTTACATATCACTAGCCAACGCGAAGACGGTTATCACAACCTGCAAACCCTGTTTCAGTTTATTGATATCTGCGATGAACTGGATTTCAGAGTACGTCAGGATAATCAGCTGACGCTTGATCCTGCCATTGACGGTGTGGCGTTTGAAGACAATCTGATTATCAAAGCCGCCCGAGCACTGCAGGCCAGAAGTAATCGCTCCTTAGGAGCCGACATTCGCCTCAATAAAACATTACCGATGGGTGGCGGCTTGGGCGGAGGCAGTTCTGATGCCGCAACCACATTGCTGGCACTCAATCATTTATGGCAATTGCAGTTATCGTTTGATGAACTTGCCGAAATTGGTTTAACACTCGGTGCCGATGTGCCGGTGTTTGTCCGTGGTCAAGCGGCCTTTGCTGAGGGTGTTGGTGAAATACTCACTCCAACACCGGAACTGGACGAACCCTGGTATCTGGTAGTAGCTCCGCAAGTCCATGTTAATACAGGGAAAATTTTTTCAAATAAATGTTTGACACGTGATACTGACCCCATTAGTATACGCACCGCGCTGAGGCGAGAGGGAAACAACGACTGCCAAGCAGTTGTTTCAACGCTTTACCCTGAAGTTGGTAAAGCATTGAATTTGCTAAATAATTTCTCTCCTGCTAAGCTGACGGGCACTGGAGCTTGCATATTTTCAAGCTTCGGTTCTGAGGCAGAAGCTATCAGAGTTTCTGACCAGTTACCGGCTGAATATGTGTCGTTTGTAGCAAAAGGGGTTAACACCTCACCTGCTCACAAGATATTATTCAGACCGTCTTAAAAGTTGGGGTGTCGCCAAGTGGTAAGGCAACGGGTTTTGATCCCGTCATCCGCAGGTTCGAGTCCTGCCACCCCAGCCATCTTATTCTACTCTTATCTGTTACTGATTAACTGCATAAATCAAAGGGGACGAATGTGTCTAAGTTGATGGTGTTTACTGGCAATGCCAATCCTGAACTGGCCAAGCTGGTCGTTGAGCGTCTTGACATCCCTCTCGGTGAAGCCACCGTTGGCAAGTTCAGTGACGGAGAGATCACCGTAGAACTGCATGAAAATGTTCGCGGTAAAGACGTCTTTATTCTGCAGCCAACCTGCTCTCCAACCAATGACAACCTGATGGAAGTGTTATTGCTGGCTGACGGCCTGCGTCGCGCTTCCGCCAGCCGTATCACAGCGGTTGTGCCTTATTTTGGCTATGCTCGCCAGGATCGTCGTCCTCGCTCAGCCCGTGTACCCATTTCTGCACGCGCTGTCGCTGATATGATGTCAGGCGCTGGCATTGACCGCGTATTAACGGTTGATTTGCACGCTGACCAGATTCAGGGCTTCTTTGATATCCCGGTAGACAATGTCTATGGCTCTCCAATTCTGATCGATGATATCGAACGTCAGAACTATGAGAACCTAGTCGTTGTATCTCCGGACATCGGTGGTGTGGTTCGTGCACGTGCCGTTGCTAAACAACTGGGTGCAGACCTGGCGATCATTGATAAGCGCCGACCAAAAGCGAACGTTTCTGAAGTCATGCACATCATTGGTGAAGTTCAGGATCGTACCTGTATTCTGGTTGATGACATGGTCGATACCGCAGGCACGTTGTGCCAGGCGGCCAAAGCCTTAAAAGAGTTCGGTGCAAATAAGGTTGTCGCTTATTGTACCCATCCTGTATTATCCGGCCCCGCTGTTGAGCGCCTGTCGTCGGCTGAACTGGATGAGCTGGTTGTTACCGACACCATCCCGCTGACAGAAGCAGCAAAAAGCACAGGTTGTATTCGTCAATTAACCATTGCTGGTCTGCTGGCTGAATCGATTCGTCGTGTAAATAACGAAGAATCCATTAGCGCTATGTTCCGTTAAAACAACGGACTAAAGAAAATTTTTTATACCGCTTGAACTGGTCGCAAGTTCAGGCGGTTTTCCGTACTGAAAAGTACATTTTTATAACCTTATCAAAGGAAAACATCATGTCAGAATTTAATCTGAATGCAGTAGTTCGCGAAGATTCAGGGAAAGGTGCGAGCCGCCGCCTGCGTCGCGAAAACGGCGTACCTGCCATCGTATATGGCGGTAAAGCTGGCGGTAACGACCGTAAGCCAACCGCAATCACTCTGGCGGCTAATGAGCTGAACAAAGCACTGGAAAGCGAAGCTTTCTACAGCTCTATTATTACCCTGACTATCGGCGACAAAGCTGAGCAGGTAATCCTGAAAGATCTGCAACGTCACCCAGCTAAGCAGCTGATCTGGCACGCTGACTTCCAGCGCGTAAGCAAGAGCACCAAGATCAAAGCACACGTTCCACTGCACTTCCTGAACGAAGAGAGCTGTGTTGGTGTTAAACTGGGCGGTGGTAAAATTTCTCACCAGCTGACCAGCCTGGACATCATCTGTGCTGCAGGCGACCTGCCAGAGTTCATCGAAATCGATCTGGCTGATGCCGAAGCAGGCACCGTTATTCACCTGTCTGATCTGAAACTGCCTAAAGGCGTTGAGTCTCTGGCTCTGTCTCACGGCCCAGAGCATGACACTTCTGTTGTTACCGTTGCAGCTCCAAAAGGCGGTGCGGCTGACGAAGAAGAAGGCGAAGAAGCAGCTGAATAATTTCAGAGCTGCAGACCTTGTCTGAAAAAAGCGGAGCTGGTCTCCGCTTTTTTATTGCCTGAAAACTACCGAATGGAATAATGCTGAACAAATTGAGTGGAATAACATGATGAGTGATATTCAGTTAATTGTTGGCCTGGGCAATCCCGGCAGCGAATACGAAAACACCCGCCATAATGCTGGTGCCTGGCTGGTTGAACGCCTGGCCGAGACGTATCGTATTCCTCTATCCGCCGATAAAAAGTTTTTTGGCAAGTCTGGCAAAGGCACTATCGATGGCAAAACCGTTTGGTTATTACTGCCCACCACCTTTATGAACGCCAGCGGTAAATCCGTTCAGGCACTGGCTAATTTTTATAAATTATCACCAGAGCAGATTTTAGTAGCTCACGATGAGCTGGATATGCCAACCGGCGTTGCCAAATTTAAGCAAGGCGGCGGCCATGGTGGGCAAAACGGATTGCGCGATATCATCGCTAAGCTAGGCAATAACAAAAACTTCCATCGTTTGCGTATTGGCATTGACCACCCGGGTGATAAAAACAAAGTCACCGGCCACGTGCTGGGTAAAGCCAGTAAAAGTGAACAGCAGTCTATCGATAATGCAATCGATGAAGCGATTCGCGTTATTCCTTATGCTCTGGCAGGCGATATCGCCAAAGCGATGAATCGACTTCATTCGTATAAAGGGTAAAATACCCAGCAATTTTCATCCGAATTTAAACATTTTATTAGCAGGAACCTGATATGGGCTTCAAATGCGGCATCGTTGGTCTTCCCAACGTCGGTAAATCCACTCTGTTTAACGCGTTAACCAAGTCCGGCATTGGCGCAGAAAACTTCCCTTTCTGCACCATTGAGCCAAACAGCGGTATCGTACCTATGCCAGATCCTCGCCTGGATACATTGGCTTCCATCGTTGATCCGGAAAAAGTCATTCCAACGACCATGGAATTTGTTGATATCGCGGGCCTGGTAAAAGGCGCTTCCAAAGGTGAAGGCCTGGGCAACCAGTTTCTGGCCAACATTCGTGAAACCGATGCCATTGCTCACGTCGTACGCTGCTTCGAAGACCCGAATGTGATCCACGTTGAAAACACCATCAACCCGGCGGATGACATTGACGTAATCAACCTGGAGCTGATCCTGGCGGACCTCGACAGTGCACAAAAGCAGCTGCAACGTGTTACCCGTACCGCGAAAAGCGGTAACAAAGACGCTGTTGCCGACAAAGCCTTACTGGAACGCATCGTCGAGCATTTAGAAGCTGATCAACCCGTGCGTACGATGGAACTGAACGACGACGAACAGAACCGTATTCGCATGTTCCACATGATCACCATCAAACCAACCATGTACATTGCCAACGTCGCAGAAGATGGTTTCGAAAATAATCCTCACCTGGATGTGGTTCGTGGCATTGCCGAAAACGAAAATGCCGTGGTTGTACCCGTGTGCAACAAGATTGAACAGGAAATCTCCGAACTGGAAGATGCTGAAGACGTTGAAATGTTCCTCGAAGAAATGGGACAAAGTGAGCCGGGTCTGAACCGCGTTATTCGTGGTGGTTATGAACTACTGGGTCTGCAAACCTACTTCACGGCAGGCAAAAAAGAAGTACGTGCCTGGACCGTAAAACAAGGAGCCACCGCACCGCAGGCGGCTGGTGTCATTCATACCGACTTCGAGCGCGGCTTTATTCGTGCAGAAACCATGTCGTATGACGACTTCATCGAACATAACGGCGAATCAGGCTGTAAAGCGGCAGGCAAACTGCGCGTAGAAGGTAAAGAGTACATCGTAAAAGACGGCGATGTGATGCACTTCTTATTTAACGTTTAAGCCAGCCCTTTCTGTTTTGATGGCAATACCGCCAACCCGGCGGTATTGCCCATCCACCTCCTCTCCTTTCTTGCTGAAATTGCTTTGTTGCAGATTTAAAACAATCTGATCCAGGCGGAATGATTGTTCACTCCCTGATTTTGTCGCAGAATGAACATTCAGTCACAATCACTCATACAGCAGTCATGATCGAAAAGCGCGAACAAATCCTCGATGCCACAGCCAATCTGATTGCGGAGTGTGGTCTTGAAGCAAGCCCAATGTCTAAAGTGGCAAAAAGCGCTTGTTGTGGTGCCGGTACTATCTACCGCTATTTTGAGACAAAGGATGAGTTGGTTCAGGAGCTTTATTTACAGATCGTTCAAAAAATGACGGCAGAATGCCTGAATAATTATGACGATAGTGCCTGTATCAAGATTCGTTTTTATACTTTCTGGGGTAATTTTTACCGTTATATGCAAGCGAACCCCAGGGACTGTGCACTCATGGAGCAACTGTCGTCATCTCCGGCCATTTGTGGAAACTTTAAAGACCGGGCGACACAAACTCTGCATGATGAACTGGATCGGTTAATGAACGATGGTAAACAGCAGCACTTATTCAAAGATTTACCCAACGAAGTACTGACCATGTTCACTTACGGCAGTGTTCTGACGATTGCCAAAACTCAAAACACCATGCCGGAAAAATTAGGTGATAAGTTGAACACCGAAGATTTATTAAACCTGTGCTGGGATGCCGTTAAGGCCTGATTCAGGAAAACAAACCATAATAGCATTCACACTAGCAGCACCCTTAAAACAACGCCTGTAAAAGCGATGCCCACAATGACTGCGTCATAACGACTAAATCATTACAACGCAACGACGGTATTGTACGACAAACACTGAATGAACATTCACTCTCAACCCGTAAAAGGAGAGAATCGATGAATAACGCGACCACAAGCAGCGAAGCACAAACAAAGACACCCGTGATGCAAACGGCCAGCAAACCACAATTAAACACAGGCTACTATGACCTGCTGGCACAGATTGCACTCACACATAAACGCCGCAATTCACGTCAGGCCTGAAACCAGCCTGACGTGGCGTTGGTTATGCAAAGGGCTAAATGAAAGCGTTGATCGACGCTGAGCCAGCTTTACTAATGAATTGTGGCGCCATCACCTAGGTCACCCTCAGCAAAGGCCGCCGGTAACACGGACAAACGATTAACCATCAACACCGAGTGCATGGGTGCAATCAGCTGCTGTTCGTCGCGGAGTTCTTCCAGCAAAATGCAGGTCGCATCAATGGAATCCAAATCAACAATGATCGCCATAGGGGTCCCCGCTGACGTATTCAGCGACACCAGATCACCAATCTCAAGCTCTTCACGCTCAGTAATCACATCGTCAGCCAACCACTCATCCAGCGGCTTCGGTGTCTGAAAGCGCCTCAAAGCCACGAGTTGCACAATGCCCTGCACGACATCATCAGTCAGATCCAGTTCAACGTCAGACTCAGAACTCAGATCGATCACGCGATCAACCAGATCAAGAAACAACTCACTGTCTTCATCGGACCAGCGAAGATCACGCGAAGCAAGTTCAACAGTATTGGATGGGAAGCTGACATCGGTTGGAAACTCGGTTTCCTCTCCGTTATCGGAGGTCGGCATCAACAAACTGACAACATGAATTCCTTGTTGTTCGGCTCGGCTGATTCGCCAAAATAAAGGTTGCATCTCTGCATTCATCTGAATCACTCCTCTGAGCTTAGGCTCTGTCTGATAACATCAATCAGTGGGTGGAACCGATTACCTCCTTTCCTTTTCCTCTGGCGTTTTTATCGAAGCAGGCTGTTTTTACCAGCCCATAAGATCTGTATATCAGCCCTAACTGATGGAAACAAGCCCGCTGATACCTCAAAGTCATTTGTGGCGAAAAGCACAAATGGTAAGATCCGACAAAGTTTACTAATGCAAAGGAATAAAAACAGGAAGCCTTATGACACCTTTCGCTAAGATAACAACCACACTTGGGATCGCTTTGCTGGCTGGCTGTTCAGGAAAAGTCGCCAATTATGAAAACATCAGTCTTAATGCCAAGCGCGATGCTGCGATTGCGGATGAATCGGCTGCACGCACGATTCAACATGCGCAATCGAAACTGGAACTTGGCCACACAGAAAAGCTGAAGTTTTATGCCCCCAGGCATCTTGAACTGGCCACGGAACAGCTGATCGAAGCTCAGGAAATGCATACCAGTGGCGACCCGGATGGTAAGGTGAAAACGGTTGCGATGACCTCCATTAAGACGCTTGAGGCAGGCCTGGAAACCAAACAAAATATTCTGAAGCTACTGAAGCCCACACTGGATCATCGTAATGTATTGCTAGACATTCGTGCCGATGAGTTTTTCCCAACCGATTTTGCCGGTCTGGAACAATCCCTGCGCGAACTGATTGATCTGATGGAAGACAACCAGACGGTTGAAGTCACCAAAAAACAAAAGCTGCTGTTAGCAAGAATGCACCAGGTTGAAGTCAACACCATTGAATATATTCAGCTTCAGCCAGTCAAAGATCACTTGCAACGCGTCGATAATAAAGGTGGATCAGATGTCGCTCCGATCAGCTGGGAAACCGCTCAAAAAGCTCTGAAACAAGCGCAAGCACTGATCGATAAAACACCTCGTGCTAAAGGTGCCATCGCCAAAGCAACAGTAGCAGCCACACGCGCAGCTCAGCACGCCGAGGTTATTACCGACCTGAGTAATGAAATTCTGAATGCCAGCTCAGATGAAGCTGAAGGTATCGCGTTAAGAATGGAACGCTGGCTCTATCGCATCAGCGTGGCACTCAAGCATGACGACATTCGTCATCAGCCTTTAGCCGATCAGGCGGCTGAATACGCTGGCGCCGTGGAAGCCGTGATGCGCAAACAATAACATTGAGCGGGGAGCATCACTCCAGCTGCTCCCTTTTCTTTCGCACTCCAAGCAGTCAACCATCACCACTCACGACTGGTCAAAAAGTAGCATTCCCTCGACCATAGGCCGTATAATACGGCGCTTTTTTCAGCACCATTCAATATTGTAAGACAGCTGAAAGCAGCACGACCGACATTAGCAAATCATGAGCACACGAATGACAGAAAAAGCAAAAAAGCTGTTTATCAAAACCCACGGTTGCCAGATGAATGAATACGACTCTGCGCGTATGGCCGATATGCTGGGTGAAAGCCACAAAATGGAACTGACGGATAACCCGGAAGAAGCCGATGTGATTCTGTTAAACACCTGCTCAATTCGTGAAAAGGCCCAGGAAAAAGTATTCCATGAATTAGGTCGCTGGCGCCCGCTGAAAAACGCCAAACCCGATCTGAAGATTGGCGTGGGTGGCTGCGTTGCCTCTCAGGAAGGTGACGCCATCATGAAGCGTGCACCCTTTGTCGATATGGTGTTTGGCCCACAAACCCTGCACCGTGTGCCTGAGATGGTCGATAAGGCCAGCAATGCAATCAAAATTGTTGATGTCACCTTCCCGGAAATTGAGAAATTTGATCATCTGCCACAACCAAAAGTGGAAGGCTGCTCTGCGTTTGTATCCATCATGGAAGGCTGCTCAAAATATTGCACCTTCTGCGTTGTTCCTTATACCCGTGGCGAAGAAGTCAGCCGCCCGCTGGCCGATGTACTGGTTGAAGTGCAATCTCTGGCCGACCAAGGCGTACGTGAAGTGAACCTGTTGGGTCAGAATGTCAATGCCTACCGTGGTGATACCGCAGACGGTGATATTGCCGACCTGGCTGAACTGATCACTCAGGTAGCGGATATTGACGGCATCGACCGCATTCGTTTCACCACCTCGCACCCACTGGAATTCAGCGACAGTCTGATTGATGTGTACGCCGAAGTCCCCGAGCTGGTCAGCCATATCCACCTACCGGTACAAAGTGGCTCAAACCGCATTCTGGCTGCCATGAAACGCGGCCATGAAATTGATATCTACATCGACAAAATCCAGCGTTTACGTGCTCTGCGCCCGGATATTTCGATTTCTTCGGACTTTATTGTTGGCTTCCCAGGCGAAACACTGGAAGACTTCGAAGACACCATGAAACTGATTGAACAGATTGGTTTCGATACCTCATTCAGTTTTGTCTACAGCGCCCGCCCAGGAACCCCAGCTTCAGACCTGGAAGATGACACACCAGAATCGCTGAAAAAAGAACGCCTGCGTATTCTGCAAGCGCGCATTGTTCAGCATGCCCAACAAATCAGCCGTCGTATGGTCGGCAAAGAAGAAACCATTCTGGTTACCGGTGTATCGAAAAAAGACCCGGGCGAGCTGCAGGGTCGTACTGAAAATAACCGGGTAGTGAATTTCCGTCATCACGATCACGACTTGATTGGTAAGTTTGTGAAAGTCAGCATCGAAGATGCTTACCCGAATAGCTTGCGTGGCATTGTGATTAACCCGGAGCTGGCATATTAATGGCGACCGAAACTCACGACCCAGCCAATGACAACGTCGAAGCAACTAAAAATGTGCACAGCACCCGGTTTACTCTGGAGCCAGATGACGCACAGCGATTAGCCAATTTGTGTGGCAATCTGGACAGCCATATTCGTCAAATTGCCGATCACTTCCAGCTGACTATCTACAATCGTGGTGCTCAGTTTAAACTGGAAGGCAGCCCCAAAGCCTCCAAACGTGCGGCGCACTTAATTCAGCGTCTGTATAAAGAGACTCACAACGGCACTGATATCACACCAGATTTGATCCATTTATTCCTGCAGGAAGACGCCGCTGAAGCGGCCTACGCTCAGGTAAAAAAAGGACAGCAATCTGGTGTGATTAAAACGCCACAAGCCTTGATCAAACCACGCGGTCCTCACCAGCTGGAATATCTGGAACGAGTTCGCCAGTACGACATCAACTTTGGTATCGGCCCGGCCGGTACCGGTAAAACCTTCCTGGCGGTTGCTGCCGCGGTTGAGTCATTAATGCGTGACGAAGTGAAGCGTATCCTGCTGGTACGCCCAGCGGTAGAAGCCGGTGAAAAACTGGGCTTTTTACCCGGTGATCTGGCCCAGAAGATTGACCCATATTTGCGCCCGCTTTACGACGCCCTGTATGAAATGCTCGGCTTTGAGCAGGTCAGTAAACTGATGGAACGCAACGTGATTGAAGTGGCTCCTCTGGCCTATATGCGTGGCCGTACTCTGAGCCATTCGTTTGTGATTCTGGATGAAAGCCAAAACACCACCAAAGAACAGATGAAGATGTTTCTGACGCGGGTGGGCTTTGGCTCCAAAGCGGTGATCACTGGTGACGTGACTCAGGTGGATTTGCCGCGCGGCGTTTATTCTGGCTTAAAGCACGGCCTAAGCGTGCTTGATGGCGTCGATGGCATTGGCGTGACCCGATTTAACAATCAGGACGTGGTGCGTCACCCATTGGTTCAGAAAATTGTCGATGCTTACGACAAGCATGACGAACTGGAAAAGCAGGAAGAACGTGAACGTCGTCAACAACGCAGAAACGAGCAGGCCGATGACTGATTCCAGCACGCCTGAGAGCGAAATGGATCTGTTTTTGGATGTACAGATTGCTGATGAAGTGATCGATCATCCTGCCCTGCCGGATGAAGCATCCCTGACTCAATGGGCTAACGCAGCACTGTTGGGCCGCTGCCGCTTTGACGAACCGGAACTGACCATTCGCCTGGTCGACAACCCGGAAAGCCAGCAGCTCAATCATGAATATCGCGGTAAAAACAAACCGACCAATGTGTTGTCGTTTCCGTTTGAAGCGCCACCAGAAGTCCCGATTCCTCTGCTAGGCGACCTGATCATTGCTGTCCCGGTGGTTGAACAAGAAGCGTCCGAGCAAGGCAAAACCAGCCAGGCCCATTGGGCACACATGGTGGTTCATGGCTGCTTGCATTTATTAGGTTACGACCATATAAAGGATGACGAAGCTGAAATTATGGAAAATCTGGAGCGTCAGATTCTCGCTGAGTTGGAATTCGACGACCCATATTCTGAGGACCACTGAGTCTCTAACACCGAGTCATATACATCTATGAGCGAAGACCGACCGAGTAGCCAGCAGAAAAGCTGGCTTGAAAAACTCACCGATTTATTCTCTGACGACCCTCAAAGCCGTCAGGACATTAAAGATATTGTTCGTGAAGCCGCCCAACGCAGCATCGTCGACAATGAAACATTAGCGATTCTGGAAGGCGCCCTGCAGGTTTCTGAAATGCAGGTACGTGACATTATGATTCCACGCTCGCAGATGATATCGATCAATCTGAACGACTCCCTGAAAGACTACCTGCCACAGATTATTGACTCCGCTCACTCGCGCTTCCCGGTCATGGGAGACGACCAGGACGAAGTTCTGGGAATTTTGCTTGCTAAAGACCTGCTGCCATTAATCCTTAACGAAAACCGTGAAGAATTCCGTCTGAAAGAAGTCTTACGCCCGACCACGTTTGTGCCAGAAAGCAAACGTCTGAACGTTTTACTGCAGGAATTTCGCGCCACACGGAATCACATGGCAATTGTTGTTGATGAATTTGGTGGTGTTGCCGGTTTAGTCACCATTGAAGACGTGCTGGAACAAATTGTTGGTGAAATCGAAGACGAACACGACTTCGATGAAGACGACAGCATGATTAAAGAAGTCGAAGAAGGGATCACCATGGTCAAAGCCCTGACTTCCATCGACGACTTTAACGAACACTTCAACACACGTTTTGGTGATCAGGATTTCGATACCATCGGCGGTATTGTCGTGCACCACTTTGGCCGTGTGCCAGAGTGTGATGAGAATATTTTGATCGATCAATGGAACTTTAAAGTTGTGAATGGCACCAGCCGCCAGATCAACCTGCTGGAAGTGACACCCGTTCCGGAATCCTGAGCGGGCTACTGAATCGTCAACTCGACGAAATAATAAACGAAGGCTGTGCTACATAGCCTTCAGACTCTCATCTTCTAACTCAGGGTTGCGGTGATTATGTCGCAGTTACTCACCAGCTTTTCCGCTACACAACTTTCTTCAGGCCACAGTCAGCACCGATGGTTGCTGCCGTTGATTTTGTTCAGTGCAGGGGCGCTTTTTCCTGCAGCACTGGCTCCTTTGTTATGGTGGCCTGTTGGCCTGATCAGCCTCATCGTATTTGTTTATGTCATCTGGAATAGCACAACAGTTAAACAAGCATTCGCACGTACCTGGTGGTTCAGCTTTGGTAAGTTTTCAACCGGCGTTTCCTGGATCTATGTCAGTATGCATGACCATGGCGGCACCCCGGCTCCCTTAGCCGTATTATTGATCGGGTTGTTTGCCGGATTCCTGGCAACCTTCCCGGCCTTCTGGTTTGCCTTGCGACAGAAATATTTTGCCCACCATCTGGCCTGGCTCAGCATTCCGGTATTCTGGTTTTTACATGAATGGTTCCGTAGCTGGTTTATGACCGGTTTCCCCTGGTTATTCGCAGGCGATGCGCATCTGTTCAGCTGGCTGTCGGGTTGGGCACCGGTCATCGGCAGCTATGGCATCTCAGTATTATTACTGCTGAGTATCACAGCGCTATATCAAAGCTGGCAGACACGCCAGCCTGTTTATTGTTTCATGCTCCTGTTGTGGCCTGTTGGGCTGTTATTACAGAACGTTGAATGGACGGAAAAATCCGGTGAATTAAAGGTAGCCGCCGTACAGGGGAATGTTGCACAAGACAAAAAATGGCTACGAGAAATGGTCAACCCAACAATCAATAGCTATTACAATCAAACCCGACAGCACTGGGATGCCGACCTGGTGCTGTGGCCTGAAACCGCTGTCACCATCTTCCTGGACCAGTTTCAGCCATATCTGGATTCATTCTCACGAGAAGCACAACAGCACAAGACAACCTTGATTACCGGTATTCCCTATCGTCACCCTCAAGGCACACCATTGGCCGGAGAATTTCACAACAGTCTTATTGCGCGTGGTTATGGTGATGGCATTTACCACAAACAACAACTGGTTCCCTTTGGTGAGTTTGTACCACTACAGGAAATGATTCGTGGCCTGATTCCATTTTTTGATCTGGAAATGTCGAGTTTCCTGCACGGCCAGTCAGACCAGTCATTATTAAAAGTGGGTAAATATTCAGGCAACGAAGAGCAACTCTTTTTAATCGCGCCTTATATTTGTTATGAAATTGCCTACCCACAGTTGGTCAGAGAAATGGCAAAACAAGCTGATATGCTGGTTACGGTCAGCAATGATGCCTGGTTTGGCGACTCTTTAGGTCCTAAACAACATATGGCATTAGCGCAGATGCGTTCGTTGGAAACCCAACGATATTTGTTGCGTTCAACCAATACCGGCATCACGGCCTTGGTGAATCACAAAGGTGAAATTATCAATAAACTGCCGGTTAACCAGAAAGCAACACTAACCGGTGTGGCTGAGATGCGTCAGGGCCAAACCCCTTATATGCGTTTTGGCCTGTGGCCACTGTTTGTTTTCAGCGGATTGGTTTTACTAGCGGTACGCGCTCTGGCGGTGCGTCAGGACCAGCCAGAACCTGCTGCCAACTTCTGATATTGCGATCATTCTTTAACGGCGAACTGGATAATCTCGGGTTCGCCGAAATGCTGCGCAGATGCTCGTATAACGGTTGTGTCAGCTGCTCAATATAGGCCAGATATTCAGCGATCAGAACATCAATGTTCTCTTCCATCTTACGCGCTTTCATCAACATCCCCACCTGAAATGACAGATGTTTTTTCACTGTGATCAACTCAAACAGTTTTTCTGTGAGCAGTAAACGGATACGTCGGGAACTGTTCGCCGAAGCCTGCAGAACTTGATTGCCAGTAGCAGCCATCAAAGTATCAATATAAGCAACATCCATTTTTGCCAGCGTTTTCAGATCTTCTCCCTGCTCCAGAGCCTGGTACATATCCTGAATCATGGTTAACAGACGGTTGTCATTCTCAATCGTGGTCTCACCGGATCTGGCGGCAGCCAAACGCTTCTCCAGCGCCAGTTTAATCGCTGTTGGAATAGCCCGATTAAATAACTCAAGGCCGGATAATAAGAAATCCCCACCTAATTCCAGCTCCGGAATCCGGTACAAATTATCCATAAAGTCCAGCCCCATATCACGATTCATATCACACACGCGGATACCAGACCCCTGGACACTGTGGACAGCATTCATACGGCCAAGCGTTCTCAAAGCCATTCTCAATGAAGTGCGATCGACCGATAAGAGTTCTGCCAGCTGCCTTTCAGGTGGGAGCTTGTCGCCAGGTTTCAGTTCGCCCGTAAAAATCAGAGCAATAAACAGATCAGCAATCTGATCCGGCAGGGTTTTTGCCATTGTCGTTATTCTTTTTTATGCTTTTTGGTGAGTACAGGAAGTCTCGCCAAATTCCCCCCTTAAAGCAAGCAGCTGTTACAATTAGGTTATTCACTGCTTGCAACTAATAACTGTCGAAACCAATAACTCTCAATCGATGCGATATGGCTAAATTATTATTTCGTTTAAACGGTGTTTCAGAGGAAGAAGCCGACCAGATTCGTGAACTTCTGGAACAGCATGATGTGGATTTTTATGAAACTCACGCAGGCCGCTGGGGTATTTCGTTAGCGGCCATCTGGTTAAGAAATAACGAAGAATTTGACGAGGTTCGCAAGCTTATTCTGGAGAGTCAGCAACAGCGGCAGATTACATTACGCGCAGAATTTGAAGAAAAACTGCGCAACGGTGATATTCAGCCCTGGCCACAACGATTACTACAAAGACCTACCGACTTTATCGCGGTTGCCTTAGGTATCGGATTTATTATTGCCCTGATGCTATGGCCATTTCTGACGATGTTTGAATAATCAGCGCGATAAACCAAAAGGCTCAACTCAGACGCTGTATAATGGCATCGAGGATTGGTTGATTGGCGGCCGGAAACTGAAAATCAGCCAACTGATGGGCTTTCACCCAACGTACTTCCTGCCCCTCTGCGCCGTGGGCTAACAAGGCATCGTTCACACCCACTTCAACCCAGTACACATCCAGAAAAACTTTTTTATCCGGATATTCAAACGGAATCTGCATCAGCTCCGTCATATTACTTTCTGCGGTTGATAACGCAACTTCTTCATCGAGTTCCCGTACCAACGCTGCGGTAACCGTTTCACCAAATTCTACTTTGCCACCCGGAAACTCCCACAAGCCACCCTGATGTTTATCATCTGGGCGTTTGGCAATTAATACTTCGGCTTCATTAACAACAGCCACCGCGACTGCAACATGGACTTCTTTCATAATCCGATTATTCAATTACAGAGCATTAAAACACAGTTATTTTTAGCCGCCGGATCGGACAGCACATCCATGTGCTGACGATCCTACCGAAACATCCTGTTTCTGCTTTTAAAAATAACTCTGTTTCAATACTTAGTTAACTTCGATCCGACACTATTACTATCGGCATGTATCTAAATAAAGGTAATCAGCGGGTAAATTGGGATACTTTTCTGAAACAGCAACAGGATGTTGCGTGCCCATCACCAGAGCTATGGATGGCGATTGTGATGGGTGTGGAAGAAAAGCTATCCCGATTTACCCGGAAATATCATTAATTAAGAACGATAATCCGCATTAATAGAGACATATTCATGTGACAAATCCGTTGTCCACAAAGTTTCCTGAATATCGCCACGTCCTAACTGAATACGGATCGCAAATTCACTTTGTGCAAAAACAGCCGCGCCCGCTTCTTCTGTGTAAGAAGCACAACGGCCACCATTTTCAACAATTTGTACATCATCCAGATAAATCTGTACTTTTTCGAGGTCAAAGTTTTCAACGCCACTACGACCAACCGCCGCCAGAATACGGCCCCAATTTGCATCTGAAGCAAACAGCGCGGTTTTTACCAGTGGAGAATGTGCAACGGTATAGGCTACATCCAATGCTTCTTTCTGGCTCGCCGCGGATGACACATCCACGGTGACAAATTTCGTTGCCCCTTCACCATCTCGAACAATCGCCTGCGCCAGTTTTTGGAACGCATCTTTTAATACAACAAATAACTGCTTCCCGGCTTCGCTACCAGCATCAGTAATTTCAAGCTCGGATTGGCCCGTCGCGATTAATAAACAGGAGTCGTTCGTGGAGGTATCGCCGTCAATCGTAATGCGGTTAAACGAAGCGTCTGCTAACTGTTTACACCAGCTCTGCAAAACTGACTTTTCAACCGCAGCATCAGTAGCAATAAAGCCCAGCATGGTCGCCATATTCGGCATAATCATACCCGCACCTTTAGAGATACCCGTCACGGTTGTATTAATACCTTCAATCTCAGCCTGGGTGCTGAAACCTTTAGGCAGCGTATCAGTCGTCATAATACCGGACGCAGCACGCGCCCAGTTATCCTGATTTAAATCTGCAAATGCAGCCGGTACACCACGTTCGAGAGCCGTCATATCCAGCGGCTCACCAATCACACCCGTTGAGAACGGTAAAACTTCGGCTGCATCACAACCTGTGGTTTCGGAGACCAGCTCACAGCTGCTCACTGCATTCTGATAACCTTCCGGACCGGTACCGGCATTGGCATTGCCGGTATTAATTAATAAATAACGCGGCTCGGTTAATTCAAGATGCTTTTTACAAATTGTGACGGGAGCTGCACAAAAAGCATTCTGAGTAAAAACACCTGCGGTACGACTGCCTTCCGCTAATTCAAACAACACCATATCGTCACGGTTTGGGTAACGAACACCTGCCTGAGTGATGCCCATTTTAATGCCATCAACGGCACAGAAATCTTTAAATACTTCGAAATTAACAGCCATTTTTATCTCTTCTTTTCGATGCGTTTTTTCGTTAACGCAAAGAATAGCGGTATTGATGTTTTTCGCAGCAGCAACATGGATGTTGCGTTAGCTCAGCAGCGACAGGGATGTCGCTTCTGAGCGGCGAGAGAAAAATATCAATAGCGATATTCTGTCTATATTAAAAACAAATATGCAGCCAATCGGCTGCATATTTTCAAACACTGTTTGCATTAAAGTCTATTAACAGACTCAGGAACCTTAATTCAGCTTGCCGCAACAATGTTTGTATTTTTTACCAGAGCCACATGGACATGGGTCATTACGGCCAACCTTTTGCCCATCACGCGTAAACGGTTGTGCCGTTTCCTCTTCAGCCTTTTCCTGAGGCTTTTCGCCGGTAATGGCTGAAGCTGCTTCGTCATGCTGATAATTCGCCTGTTGCGCTTGCGCTTCAGCCTGAGCACGACGTTGCTCTTCCATTTCACGAACCTCCTCTTCTTCACGCACTTTCACATGAGATAAAATACGGATGGTTTCGTGTTTAATATTTTTCAGCAGTTCCTGGAACAGAGTGAAAGATTCACGTTTATATTCCTGCTTAGGGTTTTTCTGACCATAGCCACGCAGGTGAATCCCCTGACGCAGATGATCCATAGTTGCCAGATGCTCTTTCCATAGGTTATCAAGAATCTGCAGCATCACCTGCTTCTCGAACATACGAATTGGGCCAGCACCCACCGCCGCTTCTTTATCTTCGTACGCTTTCTGGATGCTTTCCAGAATACGTTCTCGTAGCGGCTCTTCATACAGTTTTTCTTCTGTATCCAGCCACTGCTGAACCGGCAGTTCAATATCAAACTCCGCTTTCAGGTGTGCCTCAAGACCAGCGATATCCCATTGCTCGGAGAGACTTTGAGGCGGAATATAGCTATCGATAGCATCTGCCACAACATCCTGACGGATATTAGCGATCACACCCGAAATATCTTCCATCGCCATCAGGTCATTACGTTGCTCGTAAACAACACGGCGCTGATCGTTTGCGACATCATCGTACTCCAGCAGCTGCTTACGAATATCGAAGTTACGGCCTTCCACTTTGCGCTGAGCTTTTTCGACGGCATTGGTGACCATCTTATGTTCGATCGACTCACCGTCCTTCATGCCCAGTGCCTGCATCATGCCGCGCATGCGCTCAGACATAAAGATACGCATCAGGCTGTCTTCCAGCGACAGGAAGAAACGCGTTGAACCGGCATCACCCTGACGACCAGAACGACCACGTAGCTGGTTATCAATACGACGCGATTCATGGCGTTCGGTACCAATGATATGCAAACCACCGGCTTCTAAAATACCATCATGACGAACCTGCCACTCCGAACGGATCTGATCGATCTGTTGTTGTGATGGCTCGTTCAGCTCAGCAACTTCAGCTTCCCAGTTACCACCCAACATAATATCGGTACCACGGCCTGCCATATTGGTCGCAATGGTCACCGCTCCCGGACGACCGGCCTGAGCAATGATCTCAGCTTCACGAGCATTTTCTTTCGCGTTTAATACATTGTGAGGCACTTTCGCTTTTTGCAGTACCTGAGAGATATATTCAGATGATTCAATCGACGCGGTACCCACCAAAACAGGACGTTGTTGTGCAATCACTTCACGAATTTCTTCCACAACCGCATCGTATTTTTCACGCTGAGTGGCATAAATAACATCGTTATAGTCGATACGCTGAATCGGCTTATTGGTTGGAATAACCACAACATCCAACGCATAGATTTGATGAAATTCAAAGGCTTCGGTATCAGCGGTACCCGTCATGCCGCCCAGTTTGTTATATAAGCGGAAGTAGTTCTGGAAAGTCGTCGAAGCCAGTGTTTGGCTCTCGGCCTGGATCTGAACACCTTCTTTAGCTTCAACCGCTTGGTGCAGACCTTCACTCCAGCGACGACCCGGCATGGTACGGCCGGTGTGTTCATCAACGATTACAATCTGACCTTGCTGAACAATATAGTCGACGTTCTTCTGATAAACCGCATGTGCTTTTAAGGCCGCGTGGACATGGTGCAACAAATTCAGATTGGTCGCCGCGTACAGGCTTTCACCTTCTTTCAAAATGCCCGCTTCGGTCAATAATTCTTCAACAAATTCATGGCCTTCTTCGGTCAGCTCAATCGAACGTTGCTTCTCATCAACAATAAAGTGGCCAGAAGCGACAGCTTCACTGCCCTCTTCAACTTCTTCACCTTTTTCCAGCTTCGGAACCAATTCATTAATGGCGCGATACATCTCAGAGCTGTCTTCAGCAGGCCCTGAAATAATCAACGGTGTACGTGCCTCATCAATCAGGATCGAGTCAACTTCGTCGACAATCGCAAAGTTCAGTTTGCGCTGAGCCTTGTCGGCAAGAGAAAACGCCATGTTGTCGCGCAGGTAATCGAAACCGAATTCATTATTCGTACCATATACAACATCGGCCTGATACTGCTCACGTTTTTCAATCGGGTTCTGGCCAGGCACAACGATGCCTACAGACATACCCAAAAATTCAAACAGAGGACGATTCCACTCGGCATCACGGCGAGCCAGGTAATCATTCACAGTAACGACATGAACACCTTCACCTGTCAGGGCATTCAAATAGCTGGGTAATGTTGCGACCAGAGTTTTACCTTCACCGGTACGCATTTCAGCAATGCGGCCTTCATGCAAGGTGATACCACCGATCATTTGCACATCAAAGTGGCGCATCTCCATCACACGCACACTGGCTTCACGACAAACCGCAAAGGCTTCCGGCAATAACTTATCCAGCGCTTCACCGGCTTCGATACGTTGCTTGAATTCTGCAGTTTTGGCTTTTAATTCATCATCTGAAAGTGCCTTCAGGCCTTCTTCCAGAGCATTGATCTGAGCAACAATTTTGCCCATACGTTTAAGTTCACGGCTGTTTTTACTGCCGAAGATCTTACGAAAAAGATTACCGATCATGGTTTTATGATTATCCGAAACTAAATAAAGCGGCGCTGGGCCTGGCGTTATAACACAATTGTGCTACAGGCTACTTATAACCCAGAATAATGACAAGCGTATTGAGCAGAAGAAATTATCGCGGCTTGCGATGAATATAAGCGGCAGGATCGACAGTGCGACCGTTTTTATACACTTCAAAGTGAACATGAGGTCCAGTGGAACGACCGCTGCTGCCCATTAATGCGATGGTATCGCCTTTGCGAACAACGTCACCCACGTTCACTTTTAACTCTTTACAGTGGGCATAGCGCGTCTTGTAGCCATTGCCATGATTGACTTCAACCAGCTTGCCATAGCCATAACGCGGGCCAGACCAGGTTACAACGCCCGAAGCGACCGAAACGATATCAGCGCCCATTTTACCCGCAAAGTCGACACCCGCATGCCAAGCCAAACGACCGGTAAATGGATCGGTACGCTTGCCATAACGAGAAGACATCCAGCCTTTAGTAATCGGACGGCCAGCGACAAAGGTATCTGAACTCAGCTTGTTTGCTGACATCAGATCATCTAAGACTTCCAGCTGCTGCTCACGGCTATCGATTCGTTCAGCCAGCTCATCAAGAACCTGACTGATTTCAGGAGAATGATAAGCTTCACCTAAGCCTGCCATGAGATTGGTATTGGTAATATCCGGGCCACCAACGGCAGGTAATGCGGAGAAGTCGAATTCTTCGGCGTGCAAATCGGAGACATCAACCAAACGCTCACCCAGAGCGTCCAGACGCAACAGCTTACCTTGTAATTCTGCCAGTTTAAGCGTCAGAGCTTCCAGCTCCTGATCGGTTTGCTTACGGATTTGCTGTAACTCCTGGCGCTGCATGTCCAGGTCTCGTTCCCATGCTTTAGCGGCATTTAAATCAAAAATACCTTCATCCGCTAAACGCTCGGCTAACCAATAGCCAGAAGCCCCCATCGCAAACGGCAACGCAAACAGAAAACCAACCATAACCGCCTTAGCAGTACTGCCAAGCGTATAGGTTTTGGACTCTCCGTGACGACGACCAACGATGATAATGTTCATAAATCTTAGGCTTCCCAACTACAGAAGTAGCAGCGTTAAAACAAAAAGCTCTGCTGCAAACACAACAAAGGCCATCTAAGTATGGCCCTTGTGTGCGGATTCTCCATGAAAATCCTGTATCAGTTAGTAAATCATATTTTAGCCGGCTGCGGCAGGACGCATATAAGAAATTGGAGCACCTTCTTCAGCAAACTCTACAAATTCCCAAGCATCTTCTTGCTGAAGCAGTTCGCGCAGCAATAAATTGTTCAGACCATGACCTGACTTATAGCCAACGTATTCACCAATCAGGCTGTGCCCCAGTAAATACAAATCGCCAACAGCATCAAGAATCTTGTGTTTCACGAATTCATCGTCGTAACGCAGACCATCTTCATTAACAACACGGTAGTCATCTACAACAATGGCGTTTTTAACGCTGCCACCCAGAGCCAGGTTCTTAGAACGCATATATTCGATATCTTTAGTAAAACCAAAGGTACGAGCACGGCTGACTTCTTTAACGTAAGATGTTGAAGAAAAGTCCAGGCTGGCTTTCTGAACGCTCTGCTTTAACACAGGATGATCGAAGTCGATTTCAAAGCTGACTTTAAAGCCTTCGTAAGGAATAAAGCTAGCCACTTTATCACCGTCACGAACTTCAACCTTGCGCTTGATACGGATAAAACGCTTTGGAGCGTCTTGTTCAGCAAGACCTGCTGATTGAATCAGAAATACAAACGGACCTGAACTGCCGTCCATGATCGGCACTTCCTGAGCACTCAATTCAACAATGGCATTATCAATGCCCAATCCGGCCATTGCGGATAACAGGTGTTCAACGGTATCAACCTTCGCATGGTCTTTTACCAGCGTGGTAGATAAGGTTGTTTCACCCACACTCAGAGCATTTGCCGGAATATCTACAACCGGATCCAGGTCAACACGACGAAATACAATACCGCTGTTAACCGGTGCAGGCTTCAGCTTCAGGTAGACTTTCTCTCCTGAATGCAAGCCTACGCCAGTCGCGCGGATTGTATTTTTAAGTGTACGTTGCTGAATCATAGAGACATTCCTGCCAATCTTGGGCGTTTTTTAACCAAATTTTAGATGCCGGGATTATAACAGCAAATTGCAAACCTGCCAGAGGTGGTTTGCAATTCGCTACATAATTGGCTCAATCGGCCTGACGGCGTAAGAAGGTAGGGATATCCATGATGCTGTCGTAATTCAGGTCACTGTTTGGGTCTGCCTTTGGAACAGCAGAGCCTTCAGCAGCAACACCGGCAACCGGGCGTTCCTGAACTTCAGCTTTCACCGTGTTATCAACCACAACTTTGGTTTCTGCAGGCACTGGAGCTTCTTCGGCCTGAGCCTGACCTAAACCCGTTGCAACAACAGTGACGCGTAACTCGTCCGACATTTCCGGATCCATTACCGTACCAACAACAACCGTGGCATTATCAGAAGCAAATTCTTCAATGACACCGCCAACTTCACTGAACTCACCCAGTGACAAGTCAAAGCCTGCGGTAACATTAACAAGAATGCCACGAGCACCCTGTAAATCGATATCTTCTAATAATGGGCTACCAATTGCTTTTTCAGCTGCTTCACGCGCACGGTTCTCACCGCTTGCAATGCCAGTACCCATCATTGCCTGACCCATCTCTGACATCACTGTACGAACGTCAGCGAAGTCAACATTGATCATACCCGGGCGAGTAATCAGATCAGCGATTCCCTGTACAGCACCCTGCAGTACATTGTTTGCTTCTTTAAAAGCATCCAGCAATGTCGTGCCACTTCCCATCACAGAAAGCAGTTTTTCATTCGGGATAGTAATCAGTGAATCTACGTTTTCAGCCAGTTGCTTCAGGCCCTGGTCTGCAATTGTCATGCGCTTGCGACCTTCAAACGGGAACGGCTTAGTAACAACCGCTACAGTAAGAATTCCCATTTCTTTGGCAACTTCAGCAACAACAGGTGCACCACCGGTTCCGGTGCCGCCACCCATGCCTGCAGTAATGAACACCATATCGGCGCCCTGCAGAGCTTCTGCAATTCGTTCACGATCTTCCAAAGCGGCCTGTCGGCCAACTTCCGGATTCGCACCAGCACCTAAACCTTTGGTCAGGCCATTACCTAATTGAATAATGGAACGTGAGCCAACATTACGCAGTGCCTGAGAATCTGTATTGGCACATATAAAATCGACACCATCAATGTGGCCATCAACCATATGCTGGACAGCGTTACCGCCACCACCACCAACACCGATCACTTTAATCACGGCATTTTGTTGTAAATCATCTGCTAGCTCGAACATATCCCCTTCTCTTTGTTGAGACATCGCTTTATCTCCTTCCGCGCGCGATTAATATTTAATCTTAAAAATTGCCTTTAATCCAATCTTTTATGCGGGAAAATGCCGATTTTTCATCATTTTTTCCCTGATGTCGTAAAGCCCGGTTTTCCTGCTGTTTTACCGCGTGTAATAACAACCCAACAGAGGTCGAATAAATCGGATTATTAATCACATCCGATAAGCCGGAAACACTGTGCGGACGTGCCAGACGAACCGGCATATGGAATATTTCTTCGGCCAATTCCACCACCCCTTCCATCTTGGCGGTACCGCCGGTCAGAACAATGCCCGCTGCAACCAAATCTTCATATCCGCTGCGGCGCAATTCCGATTGAATTAAAGTAAATAATTCGTCATATCTCGGCTCAACCACTTCAGCCAGCGCTTGTCGTGATAAATCACGCGGCGGCCTGTCACCAACACTCGGCACCTTGATGGTTTCGTCCGCTTTGGCAAGTTGTGTTAAAGCACACGCGTATTTAATTTTAATTTTTTCGGCATGTTGAGTTGGAGTTCGCAACGCCATCGCAATGTCATTGGTTACCTGATCACCGGCAATTGGAATTACCGCAGTGTGGCGAATGGCGCCTTCGGTAAAAATAGCAATATCCGTGGTACCACCACCAATATCCACCATACACACGCCTAATTCGCGTTCATCATCGGTTAATACCGAATAACTGGAGGCTAATTGTTCCAACACCAGATCATCGACTTCCAGCTCACAACGCTCTATACAGCGCTCAATATTCTGCGCCGCATTTACCGCACCGGTAACCAGATGAACTTTTGCCTCCAGGCGCACCCCTGACATGCCAACCGGCTCACGGATTCCTTCCTGAAAATCGACTACGTATTCTTGTGGCAAAACGTGCAAAATACGTTGGTCTTGCGGAATAGCGACGGCCTGAGCTGCATCAATTACGCGCTCAATATCCATATGAGTGACTTCGCGATCGCGCACCGCAACAATACCGTGGGAATTCATCGACTGAATATGACTGCCTGCAATACCGGCATGAACCGAATGAATACGGCACCCTGCCATCAGCTCTGCTTCTTCAACGGCGCGTTTAATCGATTGCACGGTAGAGTCAATATTAACGACGACCCCTTTTTTCAAACCATGGCTCGGACTGGTTCCTAAACCCACAACTTCAATTGCACCGTCTTCACTGACTTCACCAACAACAGCAACAATTTTTGATGTACCGATATCCAGGCCAACGACCATATTTTTCTGTTGTACCTGATTCATGAATCCATCTCCTTAACCGGGTGCCATTCTATTGCGGCCCCCTTGCCATAACGTAAATCAACAGCGACAACCTGCTCTTCAGGCAAGGTATTTAATAATCCATCCAGCCGCTTCATTCTTTCTTCAAAATAATGCCGTCCAAACTCGACCTTCCACGAGTTGGATAATAAAACTGAGATAGAACCCACCTCAGATACTTCTAATTCAACCACACTGACCTGACTTTTTTTTAACATTTGATGCAAGCGACGGTAATTTCTCATGGCTTCATGAGCATACTGAGAACTACCACGCATACGTGCCATTTTTTCGCCACGAACAAAAGCCGGACGCGGCAAAATATCGCCAGACACCGTCAATATTTCTTCACCATTCCAGATCGCCATTGGAATATCTTCATGTACATGAATCACAATGGTTCCTGGCCAGGCTTTTTTTACCCGCTTCACATCAATTAATGGCAAATCATCAACCTGCTGATAAACCTGCTGCAAATCGACTGAAAAAAAACTTTCACGCTTTAACCAGGTTAATTGCTGGGCAATTAAATCTGGCTCCCACAAGCTGAATTGCCCTTCCACTTCAATACTGTTTATTGGCCAACTCTGATACACCCAACGGCCACCCAGCCCCAACAATGTTATTAAAAGTGGAACCATGACCCAAGACACATTAATTTTGGGTAACTGCCACTGTCGTGGTTGTTTTTCCACAACCCGGGTTGCCCCTGTTAATGCACCTTTTTTCATCATTAAGCCTCAGTTGCCCGGGACTTAGCTTGTTGTAACAATTTAATAACCAAATCTGCAAAAGACAATCCGGTTGCCTTAGCTGCCATTGGTACCAGGCTATGGTCTGTCATACCCGGACTGGTATTGGCTTCCAATAACCAGAATTCTCCGGTTTCACCATTTTGCATCACATCGATGCGACCCCAGCCTTCACACCCTAAAAGATCAAATGCCTTTAATGCCAGTTGCTGTAATTCCGTTTCTTTTTCTTCGGTTAAACCACAGGGTAATAAATATTGGGTATCGTTAGCCTGATATTTTGCGTCATAGTCATAAAACTCATGACTGGTCTTTAATTGAATTGCAGGTAATGCGTTATCACCCACAATAGCAACCGTAAACTCAGCACCCGACACCCATTGTTCAGCCAAAACCATCGCATCGTATCGACTGGCAAATTCAAAGCTTTGTTTTAATTCTTCCGCCGTATGAACACGACGCATACCAATACTGGAACCTTCACGCGCCGGTTTAACAATTGCGTTGTGATTTAATAATTCAATAGTCGCCTGCCAATCACACTGGTCATTTAACAGAACAGCTTTCGGAGTTGGTAAATCGGCCGCCTGCCAGATTAATTTAGTTCGCCACTTATCCATCGCTAACGCAGATGCCATCACACCACTGCCGGTATAAGGTTTATCCAACCATTCCAGTACGCCCTGAATGGTACCGTCTTCACCGCCACGGCCATGCAGAGCAATAAAGGCAATATCAAATTCAGCATCCGTTAGCTGAGCAATGGCATGCCCTTGAATATCAATCGCAGTAACGTCCTGTCCGGCTTGTTTTAATGCCTGAAAAACCGCATTACCGCTGTTCAGTGATATCGGGCGCTCAGCGGAATTACCACCCATTAATACTGCAATTTTTCCTAATTCGGTTGCGCTCATCAGGCTTTCTCCTGCTCAGCTAACCACAGCGGCAACTCATTGGTTAATTGCACTGCCAGTGCACCAATATTACCGGCTCCCTGGGTCAGTAATAAATCACCCGGGCGCAATACATTACACAATGGTTGTTTCACCGACTCATCACGTTCAATAAAGACCGGATCAACCGCACCACGCTGGCGAACAGAACCACAAAGCGAGCGCCCGTCAGCACCGGCAATCGGTTTTTCTCCGGCCGGGTAAACATCCATTAATAACAACACATCCGCTTGTGATAACACCCGAACAAAATCTTCGTATAAATCACGGGTACGGCTGTAACGATGAGGCTGAAATAACATCACCAGACGGCGATCAGGAAAACCATTGCGGATCGCTTCTAACGTCACCTCTAATTCACGTGGATGATGGCCATAATCATCCACTAACATGACATTGCCTTCGTGCAGCGGGAATTCGCCACACACCTGAAAACGGCGCCCAACACCTTCAAATTTTTCCAGTGCTGTCTGAATCGCGTTGTCAGCAACGCCTTCATCATCGGCTACTGCAATCGCAGCCAACGCATTCAATACATTATGCTTGCCCGGCATCCGCACACGAATATCAAGATCCGCTTTATCACCAGGACGCTGCACGGTAAAACGGGTAAACATGCCATCCTGAGTTAAATCAACAGCACGATAATCAGCATCATCAGAAAAACCATAAGTAACAAACTGACGACTGACTTTAGGCAAAATGGAACGTACATTGTCATCATCAATACACAATACAGCGAGGCCATAAAATGGCAGATTGTGTAAAAATTCAACAAAGGTATTCTTTAACTTTTCAAAGTCACCGTCATAGGTCGACATATGATCAGCATCAATATTGGTAACGATCGATACCATGGGTTGTAAGTGTAGAAAACTGGCATCGCTTTCGTCCGCTTCCGCAACCAGATAACGGCTACCGCCCAAACGAGCATTGGTACCGGCACTGTTTAATTTTCCACCAATAACAAAGGTTGGATCAAAATTTCCTTCCGCCAGAATCGAAGTCACCAAACTGGTGGTGGTAGTTTTGCCGTGCGTGCCGGCAACGGCAATACCATGACGAAAGCGCATTAATTCAGCCAGCATTTCAGCACGACGAACAATCGGCACCCGGCGCTCTATCGCGGCTTTAATTTCCGGATTGTTTTCATCGATAGCGGTAGATACAACCAATACATCGGCCTGTTCAACATTTTCACTGTCATGACCGATAAATATTTTTGCCCCCATATCAGCCAGACGTTCAGTGGCAACACTGTCGCGCAAATCAGAGCCCGAAACCTGATAGCCCTGATTTAACAATACTTCCGCGATACCGCACATGCCAACACCACCAATACCCACAAAGTGAATACCGCGAATCCGGCGCATCTCCGGAATTAAATGGGTCAGTGTATTTGTTTTAAGACTCACGTTTTAATCTCTCAATATACTTTCAATACAGCCCGCTACCTGAGCAGTCGCATCGGGCTTGGCCAACTGGCGTGCTGTGTCAGCCATTTTCTGTAACACTGTTTTATCCGCCTGATATGCTAACCATTGTGCCGCCAACCACTGAGGTGTTAACTCTTTTTGTTGGCATAACACACCGGCACCACGCTCGGTTAAAAATCCAGCATTTGCGGTTTGATGATCGTCTACGGCAAATGGAAAAGGGACAAAAATTGCGGCTTTACCCGCTGCCGCAATTTCAGACACGGTTAATGCACCGGAACGACACACCACTAAATCAGCCCATTGATAAGCCGCTGCCATATCCTCAATAAAAGCCGTAACCTTTGCTTGGATTCCGGCTTGTTGATAATCCTGCTGCAACGCATCTATATTGCGTTTCCCTGCCTGATGCCATAATTCCGGGCGTTGATTTTCCGGTAGGCCCTGCATAGCTTCAAGCACAGTAGTATTCAACGCAACTGCCCCCAGGCTACCGCCAACAACCAGCACTTTTAACCGTTCAGAATCTGAAGAAATCTGATTACTGATCGCAAAAACATCGCCACGAACCGGGTTACCGGTAACCAAGGCATTGTCCAACGCCCCGGGGAAAGCTTGCAGGCTCTGGTCAGAAATCTTATGCAATAATTTATTGGTCATACCGGCATAGGCATTTTGCTCATGAATAAGCAGAGGAATACCCGCTAATTTTGCCGCTACTCCGCCAGGGCCAGTGGCATAACCACCCATACCCAATACTGCAACCGGTTTAGTTTTGTTAATAATTTTCCGTGCTTGCCAGATGGCTTTGGCGATTAACCATGGTGATTTGATTAATCCCAACTTGCCTTTGCCGCGCAAGCCGGCAATCGTAATGCAATGCAGTGGGTAACCCGCAGCAGGCACCAGATCTTTTTCAATACCATTGGCAGTTCCCAGCCACTGAACATCATAGCCACGTGCTTTCATTTCCTTCGCAACCGCTAATGCAGGAAAGACATGCCCACCGGTTCCACCCGCCATAAAAAGAACGGTTTTAGTCATGATTCCGCTCCTTTTTGCTTTTTTGAGAAGACTTTTCTTTATTACTACGCTTTTTACCAGCCACGGGCTTTTCTTCTTCAACAACTAACGATGGGTTATCAATTTCATGAGCAACACGCATCACAATACCGACCATGGCACAGCAAACCAAAAGACTACTGCCACCATAACTGTAAAACGGCAGTGTCAGCCCTTTTGTTGGCAACAACCCAATATTCACACCCAGATTAATAATGATCTGCAGCGCTAATAACGCGCCAATCCCAAGTGCCACATACGCACCATACAACTGACCTTGTTGTTGCGCCTTCCAGGCTGTATGCCAGATAAAACCAATCAGGCAAGCCAATAAAGCCAGAGCTAGCACACCACCAACCAAACCGGTTTCTTCAGCCCAAATAGCAAAAACAAAATCGGTGTGCGCCTCAGGCAGGTAAAACAATTTTTGTACACTTTCACCTAAACCAACGCCAAACCATTCACCACGACCAAACGCGATGAGTGACTGCGTCAACTGATAACCTGTGCCATAAACATGTTCTGGCGACCAGGGATTTAAGTACGCCATCAACCGTTCAACCCGATAACTTTCAGCCGTCAGCGCAACAGCACTGAGAATCAGGGTAATGGTTAACAACAGGAAAAATTGTCCGGCTTTTACACCACCCAGAAAAAGCTGAACCAATGCTGCTCCCATTAATACAACCACAGCACCAAAATCGGGTTCCATCAGCAATAAAAACACCATGGCACCCAGGATCAGAAACGGTTTAAGGAAACCACTCCAGCTTTGCTGGACTTCATCTTTACGGCGCACCAGGTATCCGGCAATAAAGAATACTGCACTCAGTTTGGCAATTTCTGATGCCTGAATTTTAATAAAACCTAAGTTTAACCAGCGCTGACTACCGTTTACCTCATGGCCAATACCGGGCACAAACACCAGAATGAGTCCCATAAATGCAATCAATAACAACAATGGTTCCACCTGACTCCACCAACGTAATGGAATCTGACTAACAACAAATAGTGCGCTAATGCCCAGCACCAGATACACCACATGACGAATGGCAAAATAATGTTCGTTACCGGTGTAATATTCAGCAATACCAGTAGAGGCCGATGCCACCATCAACCACCCCAGACACATCAGCGCCAACCATGGGAAAAAAAGTCGGCTTCGTGGCTGCCAGCTTAACCGGTCGGTAAATTGTTTGAATGATGTGGATTTTATGGATGCGATCAGCTCAGTCATGTTGCACCTCACTAGCAACATTTACATCCGCACTTGCATCCGTCACCAATTGACGGAAATATTCACCGCGAACAGCATAGTTAGTGAACTGATCGAAACTGGCACAGGCCGGAGACAATAAAATCAGATCTCCTGCTTTCGATTTCTCAAGTGCAACCGCAAAAGCCTGATCCATCGACTCAAAAATGCGGCTTTCACACAAGGCTTTGCCGTCCTGCATAAAGTCTTGCTGAATATTGTTGGCATCACGTCCGTATAACAATATTTCAGCCACATACTGCTGACAGGGCTGAACCAATTCATCAAACCGCTGGCCTTTATCGACACCACCGGCCAACAACCAGATTTTGCCTTTGGCACCCACACCCAAACCATTTACAGCAGCTAAGGTTGATCCCACATTAGTGCCTTTGGAATCGTTGTAACAATCGACACCGTTAAGGTTTCCAACCCACTGACAGCGATGAGCTAGACCCGGAAACTCACGGATAGCAGGTAATGTTTGCTCCAGCTGAATACCCAGTGTTTTACACACAGCATCAACCAGCGCCAGTGCCGCCAATACGTTGGCTAAATTATGTCGACCTTTGATTTTAATTTCATCCGCCGACAACAAACGTTGCTGGTCACAATATAAACAATCAACACCCTGGTGATTTTTCAGGTAAAAACGCGATGCGCCATTACTGCTTAGCGAAAAGGTGATATTGCGAGCTGAATGATCTGGAATTGTTGCCTGATCATCGCTATTAACAACAACATTCTTTGCACCCTGAAAGATACGTTGCTTCGCAGCCAGGTAGTCCTTCATTCCCTGATAACGATCCATATGATCTTCACTCAGGTTCAGAATGGTGGCTACCTCAGCATTCAGATTCGTGGTGGTTTCCAACTGGAAACTGGATAGCTCCAATACATAAATATCGGCTTCCTGTTCATTGGTTAAATCCAACGCTGGCAAACCGATATTACCGCCAACCAGCGCCTTAACACCGCAATGATTCAACATGTCGCCAACCAGTGATGTCACCGTGCTTTTGCCATTGGAACCGGTAATGGCAATAACAGGTTTATTCACATGTTCTTTGAACAACTGAATATCACCAGAAATCGCGACCCCCGCTTCAATTGCCTGCTGAATAGCAGGCTCAGCTAAGGCAACGCCAGGGCTGACAATCAATTCATCATAAGAGGCTAATAAGTCACCTTCTAAATCACCGCAATAAATACGGCTCTGAGGGAATTCCTGCTGAATATCTGCCAGACCCGGCGGCGTTTCACGGCTATCACATAAATCAAATGACCACCCCTGACGCTGCGCAAAGCGTGCACACGACAACCCGGACAAGCCCAGTCCGATAATCATGCGTTTGGTGTTTGCAGCGGTTGCCATTTCAGTGGTTGCCATTTAAATGTCTCAATAACCCATTAACGAATTTTTAATGTTGCCAGACCAATCAGCACCAGAATGATGGTTACAATCCAAAAGCGCACAATCACACGCGGCTCCGGCCAACCTTTTAATTCATAGTGATGATGCAGCGGTGCCATACGGAAGATACGTTTACCGGTTAATTTAAAGGAGGCTACCTGCAAAATAACCGACACAGTTTCAGCAACAAAAATGCCGCCCATAATAAACAGAATGATTTCCTGACGAATAATCACGGCAACAACACCCAACGCCGCACCTAATGCAAGGGAACCCACATCGCCCATAAACACCTGAGCCGGGTAAGTGTTAAACCACAAGAAGCCAATACCCGCTCCAACCATCGCTGCACAAAAAACCACTAACTCACCCGCTCCGGCGATGTATGGAATGTGCAGGTAATCAGCAAAATTTACGTTACCGGCAAGATAAGCACATACGCCCAGCGCTGCCGCCACCATCACGGTTGGCATAATGGCTAAGCCATCTAAGCCGTCGGTTAAGTTCACTGCATTACTGGAACCCACAATCACAAAATAGGTTAATACCACAAACATCAAACCCAGTTGCGGCATCACATCCTTAAAGAAAGGCACCACCAGCTGTGTTTCTTGCGGGCTTTGTGCGGAATAAAATAAATACGCTGCGGCCACCAGGGCAAACATTGATTGCCAGAAATATTTCCAGCGACCTGGCAGGCCTCGTGAGTTTTTCTCCACCACTTTGCGATAGTCGTCGACCCAACCAATAGCACCAAAAAACAATGTGACTAATAACACAACCCAGACAAAACGATTTTCCAGGTCACCCCACAACAGAGTACTGACAGCAATCGACAATAAAATCAGCACACCACCCATGGTTGGTGTACCAGCTTTACTTAAGTGTGATTTTGGGCCAACTTCACGAATTGCCTGACCAATCTGGTATTCGCGTAACTTACGAATCACCACAGGTCCCAATAACATGGACACAATTAAAGCGGTAATTACCGACAAAATCGCCCGTAATGTCAGGTAGTTAATCACACCAAAACCTGTGTGAAATTGTGCTAACCAGTCTCCCAGCCATAGCAACATATCAGTCTTCCTCTTCCCCAATACACAGCGCTTTAACGACTTGATCCATACCAGCGCTACGCGACCCTTTAATCAGCAATACATCGCTTGCCGAGGTCTGTTGTTGTAAATACGTTATCAGCTCATCACGGCTGTTAAACCAGATTCCGTTGGCTTGTGTATCATCCTGATTGATTTCGTCTTGACTGCGGTTAAACCGGGCAACGGTTTTTTTATTGTAATGACCCGTTGCGATCAGGTTTTTAATACCCGCTTGCTGTGCGTAAGCACCAACATCAGCATGAATGTTTTCAGCATCATCACCCAGCTCTGCCATATCCCCCAGTACCAGCCAGCTGTGTTCAGCATTAGCGAGTACATCAACAGCAGCAAAAACAGATGCTGGGCTGGCGTTGTAGCTGTCATCCAGAATACGTTGTTGCTGAGCACCATCACACCAGCGTAAACGACCCGAAAAAGCCTCCGCACTTTCCAGTCCGGCAATAATTTTTTCCATAGGCATAGCCAGCGCAACCGCGGCAGCAACAACCGCCAATGCATTACGCACGTTATGTTCACCTAATAACGGCAAACGCACAGTGTAAGATTCACCCTGCAAACACAGGTTGAATTCGCTGCCATTCAAACCAGTGCGCACGTTATCGGCACGCACATCCGCCTCTGTAGCAAAACCAAAGGTCAGAATATTCAACCCACGCTGTTGTGCTCGTTGGTGCCAGTCAGAGAAATACACATCATCACGATTCAGAATCGCGCAGCCACCCGGTTGAATAAAATCAATTAATTCACCCTTGGTTTTTACAATGCCTTCCAGGCTGCCAAAACCATCGAGGTGCGCTGCACTGGCATTGGTGATAATACCAACCTGCGGTAAAACAAATTGTGCGGTATAGCCAATTTCTTTTAAGCCACTGGCACCCAGCTCAATCATGGCCGCCTGATGTTGCGGCTGAAGCGCCAGTAATGTCAGTGGTGCACCAATGTGATTATTCAGGTTGCCTTGTGTCATCCAGGTATTAAATTGCTGGCTTAACACATTGGCCATTAATTGTTTCACGCTGGTTTTACCGGCACTGCCAGTCACCGCCACCACCGGGCCGGTAAACTGCTGACGCTGATATTGTGCAATTTGACCCAGCGCGAATAAACATTCCGGCACGTTAACCAATGGCAAATCCGGAAAATCGGCACTATCGATGTCTTCGTCTACCAATGCAGCGACTGCACCCGCCGCTTGAGCCTGAGCAATAAAGTGATGGCCGTTAAAACGCTCACCTTTTAATGGAATGTATAAGTCACCGGGCTGAATGGTACGGGTATCAGTGGAAACACCAGATATTTCACAATCGGCTCCCTGAATCAGGCTGCCATTCAGCAAAGCCATCACGTCGGATAAATAAAACGGCTTAAGCATCTTGACCTCCGGCTTTTTGAAACCCGAGGTTCAGCAAGACAGCTTCATCAGAATATGGATGTTTCACACCAGCCACATCCTGATAGTTTTCATGGCCTTTGCCAGCAATAACAACCAATTCAGCGTCGGAATTAACCGCCTCAGCAATGGCCTGAGCTCGATCATGTTGCGTGTGAAATTGCTCACTGCCCTTTGCTGTTAATACATCGGCAAAGATCTGCTGTGGATCTTCTGTGCGAGGGTTATCATCAGTCAGCCAAACATCAGCTCCTGAATTCACTGCCACGTCGGCCATTAAAGAACGCTTACTGCGATCACGATCTCCGCCACAACCAAATACCAAAGCCTGCTGTGCGGCTACACTCTTAAGTGCCTGCATTACATTGGCTAACGCATCCGGTGTATGGGCAAAATCCACGACGGCTAGCTGCGTTACTGCCGACGGAGTGCCGTTATTGATTACACGACGGTATAACGCCATGCGACCATCAACGGCATTCAATGTGGCGGCAGCTGCTAATAGCTCAGAAAAATCAAAACCCTGCAGACACAAGGCAGCAATCGCAGCAACCGCATTTGCCATATTAAAATCACCAATTAATGGCAACTTCACCATACCCTGCCCCCAGGGTGTGGTTAATTCAGACGTCAACCAGCCGGATTGATACACAGGCTGAGAATAAAAAATATCCGAGCCTTCTTTACGACCGTAGGAGTAGACTTTTTCAGCAGCATTTTCTGATTCATTTAATAACCGCTGACCATATTCATCATCGCTATTAATCAGTGCATATTGCAGTGGATAATCACGGAATAATTTGGCTTTTGCGGCAAAGTAACCATCCATATCACCATGATAATCCAGATGATCCTGAGTCAGGTTGGTCATGATAGCGGTATGAAATTCCAGCCCGGTAACCCGGCCTTGCTCTAACCCATGTGACGATACTTCTAACGCGACTAACTCTGCATTCTGTTCAGCCATGGCATACAAAGAACGCTTAACCACAGTAATATCCGGGGTGGTATTACGGGTGGCTTCTAAATCCGGCCAAATACCATTACCCAAGGTACCTATTACACCCGCGTTTTTATTTAACGTCGTGGTTAACTGAGCAATATATTGAGTGACAGAACTTTTGCCATTGGTACCGGTAACCGCAATTAAAGGCATCTGTTTATTTTGTGAGTAGCGTTGCTCCGATAAGGCAACAATTTGCTGTGATAATCCCGGTGCCGAAAAAACCGGAACACCACCATCAACTAACTCATAACCAACACATTCAAACGCAATTTCACCGTCAGCCAGTACCGCAGCCGCACCGTTTTTAACGGCATCCAGAATATGAACCCGACCGTCTTGCTGGCTGCCATGACGGGCAATAAAGACATCCCCGGCAGTCACATCACGGCTATCAATACGAATGTGTTTTATTTCTCGATCCCACTCCGGCGGAATGTAAGGATTCCCCTGAGTTAACTGCGATAATTTCATTGCCACGATGGTCATGCGGCGCCCCCTTTAGCAATCAATTGAGGGGCTGCTTTTTTCTTATTTACCACGATTGTTTTTGTCTTCTGATCATCCGGAGCAACCTGACGCAAACGCAATGCCTGCTCCATAATTCTGGAAAAAACCGGCGCTGCGACTTCACCGCCATAATATTCACGCCCTTGTGGCTCATCGACTACCACTACCAGCACCAGCTCTGGGTCTGAAACCGGCGCAACACCGGCAAAAATGGCGGTGTAAGCAGAATCTTCATAACCGTCACGGCCAACTTTATGCGCGGTACCGGTTTTACCCGCGACCCGGTAGCCTTTAACCATGGCACGACGACCGGTACCTTTTACCGAAATCACCGTTTCCATCATATCCAATACCTGGCGTGCGGTTTTTGCCTTCATCACCCGCTGACATCCCGGGGTATTTTCAGCCGCTTCAAGCATTAATAAACGCACCGCCTGACGACAGCCTTGCTGACTGAAGCTGGTATAAGCCTGCGCCAATTGCAACGGTGTTAATGACAAACCATAACCGTATGACATGGTGGCTAAACGCAAATCATCCATTTGCTCCGGGTACGGTAACGTACCCACCGCTTCGCCCGGAAAACCCAGTACTGATGCGGTACCCATGCCGGCATCGTGGAAAAAACGCCAAATTTTTTCCGCACCCAGGTTATGCGCCAGTTTTGTCACACCCACATTGGAAGATTTGGTAATTACACCGGTAATATCCAGCTCGCCATAATTACGATGGTCACGAATGGTTTTATGTTTAACCCGCATATAACCCGGCGCTGTATTCAGTACCGTCGACGGCGCATAACGGCCAGAATCTAATGCTGCGGCTACCGTAAATGGCTTCATGGTTGAACCCGGCTCAATTAAATCCGCCAGCGCCCGGTTTCGCATATGATTGGCTTTTAATTGTGAGCGGTTATTCGGGTTATAGGATGGCTGGTTCACCAACGCCAACACTTCACCATTACGTGCATCCAGCAACACTGCTGAACCGGATTTGGCATTGTGTGACGTCACTGCGGCTTTTAATTCACGGTACGCCAGATATTGCAAACGAAGATCCAGCGTTAGGTGTAAATCCTTGCCCGGCTGCGGCACATCATTCGCTTCGAGCTGTTTAATAACGTTACCGTATAAATCCTTAACAACCCGGCGCGAACCATTTTGTCCGGATAAATACTCATTAAAAGCCAGCTCAAGCCCCTCTTGTCCCTGACCGTCGATATTCACAATGCCCAGAGTGTGCGCAGTGACTTCAGAGGCCGGGTAATAACGGCGAAAATCATGATCACCGTATACACCACTAACGCCTAAATTTAACACCCGCTGAGCCAGTTCAGGTTCAACCTGACGTTTTAAATAAATAAAAGAGCGGCCTTTTCCGGCCGCTCTCTCTACTTTTTTCAGCAGATTTTTTTTATTAAGCCCGAGCGATTTAGCAAGCTGCGGTACTTGCTGTAAATTAATTTGCTGTGGATTAATCCATAAGGTAACAACCGGCGTGCTAACAGCCAGTGGCCGACCATGACGATCAACAATTTTTCCCCGGCTGGCAGGTTGTAATTCTGAACGTACAGTACGCTTTTCGCCCTGCTCAAATAAGAACGGCTGGTCAACCGTATGCAGCATGACCAACCGAACCAGCACCGCCAACAACAACGCGGCAAACACTGCCATCACCAGCGCAAAGCGCCAGCGGGCAATTCCGCTTGTTGTGGGTTGGGGTTCGGTTGTCATGCTTGCAAAAACCTCTTAAATAAATGGAACGTTTCTGTTTTAAAGTTGCCAGACTTGTACGTCTTGCGCTTCTGTCATATTGAGTTGCTTACGTGCTTGCTGATCAATTCGTCCGTGTGCGGTTAACGTGCTGATTTCCAGCAATAAACGCGTGTGTTCCTGTAACAACTCCAGGCGCTGCTGATCCAGCTGTTGCCACTGCGCTAATAAACCGCGGTGTTTATGTACCTGAGAAATCTGCAAAGCCGCAATAACCACAACCAGCAACCACAACATCCAGGGCAACACAGACAAACTTCGCTTTAGCCAGATATCCTGATCGGCCATTTGTTCAGCATCCATGCTTGCGCCTATTGTTTGTTTAAACGCTCAGCCACCCGCAATACCGCACTACGGGAGCGGGCATTGCGCTCAATTTCTTCTTTGGTTGGCATAATCGCTTTACCAACTCGCTTCATGGTTTTGCCCAACTGATCATCCGTTAGGGGAATACCCACCGGGACATCCTTGCCTTTTTCCTGGGCACGAATGAATCGCTTCACCATACGATCTTCCAGCGAATGGAAACTGATCACTGCCAGATGACCGCCAGAAGCCAATAATTCGACCGATTCACCCAGTACATTTTCCAGATCACCCAGCTCATTATTCACCGCGATTCGAATCGCCTGAAACGCACGGGTTGCCGGATGCTTATGACGCTCCCAGTTCGGGTTCGCCGCTTTTACAATTTCAGCCAATCGTAAGGTAGTGGTAATCGGTTCTTCGGCTTGTGCTTTTTTCAACCAATTAGCAATGCGTTTACCGTAACGCTCCTCGCCGTATTCTTTTAATACCCGGGCGATTTCCTTTTCCGGGGTTTGCTCTAGCCATTCAGCGGCGCTGATTCCGGCATCCGGATTCATACGCATATCCAAAGGGCCGTCACGTAAAAAGCTGAAACCACGTTCAGCATCGTCAAGCTGGGGAGAGGACACTCCCAGATCGAGCAAAATCCCGTCTACCTCAGAAATACCTAAGCGCGCTAATTCGGTTTTCATCTCGGCGAAACTGGACTGCACAATCTGAAAGCGACTGTCTTCCTGCTCTAACGCTTTGCCCGACTCAATCGCCAATGGATCTTTATCAAACCCAATCAAACGACCGTTATCGGATAACTTGCTTAACAACAAACGGCTGTGACCACCACGGCCAAAGGTTCCGTCAACATACACACCATCTGGATTGGTCACGCAACCGTCGACGGTTTCTTCCAGCAATACCGTGGTATGTAAAAAATCTTCTAAATTTGTGCCTTGTAAACTCATAACGACAAGCTCTGTAATTCATCCGGTAGCTGATCTGGCTGGCTCACCATATCCAGGTAGTCATCTCGACGGCTTTCCCATTGAGCTTTGCTCCACAGTTCCAGCTTTTTGCCCTGACCAACCAGCACACTTTCTTTTTCTAAACCGGCGTATTCCCGCAAAGGTTGCGGTAACAGCACTCGTCCACTGCCGTCCAGTTCCAGATCCGTTGCATGACCAATCAGCAAACGCTGAATACGACGGGCAACCGGGTTAAAACTGGGCAGCGCTTCAATTTTTTTCTGAATCTCTTCCCACTCATTAATGGGATACACCAACAAACAGCGCTCTTCGGTATCAATGGTGGCTACCAAACGGGCACCACAGAGCTCGGCCAGCGGTTCCCGATATTTGGTCGGGATCGCCAGACGCCCTTTAGCATCCAGATTGATCGTATGTAGCCCCCGAAACATATGCCTTCCGTTGTGACCTTCTGTTTATAAATTGGGTAATTCTTATTTTGCAGCGATAGTAAGCACTAACACCAGGTGTTTTACCCCGGTAATTCCATGAATCTCCACTGCAGCTTAAAGAGACTCCACAATTACCCACTATCATCCACATAACTACACTATAGGAAGCACCTATGCCTTTTGCAAGCCAGCTACCATGCTGTTATTGCAGAATTTTGCTTTATTTCACAATGACTTAGCTAAGTGGGAGAGAATGGTGGGAATTTGTGGAGGGTAAAATCTGAACAGACTGTTCCATCTAAGACGCAAAGTTAAAGTAACTTCTTAAGTTAGTGACCACCAACTCGATGATATATAAAATTTTGCTATATGAAGTGAATACTAACTTTACGATCGAGCATTTATGTAAGTAATTACCAACAACCAAGCCATAACACGGCTCTGCACGGGCATCCCCTCCTCCGACTTCCGCCGATCCACCAAGCTGGTTTATGATGCCGTTCACGCTAACTCTCGACCTCCGAGCAACTTTATACAACTTACCCTCAGACTATGAATATTCAGGCAATTCAGGCGGCCTCTCAAAAGCTGCGCGATAACAAACTCTTCGAACTGTTTGTGGTGTCCGTCATCATCATTTCAGCATTGCTGATTGGCGCCAAAACCTACGTCATCCCAGAGAAGATACTGCAAGTCGTGCTATGGCTGGATGCCAGTATCACCGTGATCTTCCTGTTTGAGATCATCGTGCGGTTTATTGCCGAGCCAAATAAAAAGCGCTTCTTCCATAATGGCTGGAACGTGTTTGACACTCTGGTAGTGGTGGTCAGCCTGATTCCGATTGAAAACAGCGATATGGCACTGATTGGCCGATTGGTACGGATATTCCGGGTATTGCGGATGGTATCGATCATTCCGGAGCTGCGCACCCTGCTGAACTCACTGCTGCGGGCGCTGCCGCAACTGGGTTATGTCCTGCTGCTGATGTTTATCATCTTCTATATCTACGCCGCCGTAGGCTCGACCTTCTTTGCTCAGATCAATCCTGAGCTATGGGGCGATATCTCTATTTCATTACTGACGCTGTTCCGGGTGATGACCTTTGAAGATTGGACCGATGTGATGTACGAAACCATGGGCACCTACCCGCTATCGTGGATTTATTACCTCACCTTTATCTTTCTGACCGCATTCGCCTTCCTCAATATGGTGATTGGTATCGTCGTGAATGTGCTGGAAGATGAACACGCCCGCGAGCGTGCGGAACAAGAGGAGGCCGAAGGCAAAGCGACCATTGAAGACTTACAGGCTGAAATTCAGGAGTTGAAGCAGCTGATTATTCAGCAGCAGAAGTAAGCAAGGTACTCGTATAGCGATTTCTTCTTTACTGGCCTCAGCGGTCAAAAATATTGGCCGCTAAAGTCACTACCGCTGCGCACTGATCGGGTATAGTGAGTACCATCACTCTAATAATAAAACCTACAAGGTACTCCTATGAAGCTGATCAAATGCGCTCTGGCGGTGGCATTAACCGCCAGTTTTTCTTTCTCTCAAGCGGCTGACATTGTCAATCCTCAAATCACCGATGGTGCTGACCAACATACTGCACATAATCCTCATGCCAAGCCAAAACCCGACGGTGCCCGTGATGTGATTGTGGTGGGCAACAACTGGGATGGCACCATTGATATTTACGACCCCCACACCTTTCAGCGTATTAAAAAACTCAATGCCGTACCGGATAAAGCCGAACGTCTGGAGGAACTGAATGGCAGCATCAAGCGCTGGATCACTTCAACCTTTATTAAAGAAGTGATTGGTGAAGGCAATCATCAGATGGTTGACGATATGTTTACCTCCAACGATGGCCGCTATCTGTTTATTTCCCGCCCCAGCTTTGCCGATGTGGTTGCTCTGGATGTGAACAGCGGTGAAATCAAATGGCGCACGCCCATCGAAGGCTCCCGCTCCGATCATGCAGCGATTTCACCCGATGGCAAAACCTTTCTGGTGTCTGCATCCACCGCACGTAAAGTCCACGCGATTGATACTGAAACCGGGGCCATTAAAGGTGGCTTTGAATCCGGTGATCAGCCCCATGAAAATACCTATTCTGCCGATGGCAAACTGATTTACCACGCCAGCATCGGCAAGGTTTATGTGCCTTTTACCACGTCCTGGCTAGATTGGATTAAAGGCGACCGCTATTTTCAGGTGGTGGATGCTGAAACGTACGAAGTCCTGCAACAAGTGGATATGGGAGAGAAGCTGGAAGAATTTGGTTTCCCATGGGTAGACAGTGCAGTGCGCCCTATGGCCGTCGCACCTGACGGAAAATTTGTTTATCTGCAGGTATCGTTTTACCACGGCTTTTTTGAATACGATATAGAACAACAAAAAGTAACTCGCCGTATCGAGTTGCCGGTTCCACAAGTGATTGCTGAAATGAGCACCCGCGATTATCAATTAAATTCTGCCCATCACGGCTTAGCCATGAACAGCAGTGGCGATAAATTATGCGTCGCGGGCACTATGTCGGGTTATGCCGCCATTGTTGAGCGCGATAGTTTTGAATACAAAACTGTTTCGCTGATGAAAGAGCACCCACTGGATGCCAAGCCATATTGGTCAACTGAAAGTGCCGATGGTAAACATTGTTATGTATCGGTGAGCCAGCAGGATCGTGTGTCGGTTATTTCATTTGAAACAGCAAAAGAAGTCGCCAGCTTCCCGGTGGGTGATCACCCTCAACGTATTCGTACCGGTCATTTGGTGATTGAACAACCGGATGATTTAGCGTTGGCTCAGTAATCATAACCTGTAGTTTTTAGCTAAAAAGCAAAGCACCAGACTCGCAGAGCCTGGTGCTTTTCTCATTCTAAACGCGGTCTTTGGTTAAGATGGGAAAGTAAACATAACAAAATAATGAAAAGGCGATGCCCCAACACACAACTGAAAGATTCCACCCCCATAACGCGAGTTGAAACATGGGAAAAAGGAAACGAATAAGCGCAGCGATAAAAATCAGAGCAAACGCGATACTGATTAATCGACTGGCAACCAGTGGCCTGCCGGTATGCCCTAATGACACCCGCGCAATCATCGCCAAAATCATACCACCTAAAGTGCCTACGGTTATCAGGTGAAAGGCATCGCCACTGCGGATGATAGGTGATGCCTCACTGATAAAAACGGCTATTAGCCCCATAGCCAGAAAACAGTACGAAAGGTGTAACGACCACAACAACGGAATATAAATGGTCTTCAAAGGCTGCCAATGTGATTGCCGATAAATGTGCAGAATACCAACCAGAAACACTAACCATTCAACGCCAAGGTCGGAAATTTCTCTGATCCAACCACTGAATAAATAACTACTGGCTGCAATAAACGATAACAACACTAACACCTGATCAAGACGAGGAGTTGGTTTAATATCGGTTTCCACTCCTGCCATACGACAGCCGTTACGGGTAAACATAGGAATAACCCGGCCGGATATAACAGTGATTATCACACAAAAAAATAAAATAACACTTTTGCTGATATGTAGAGCTTCGTTAAAAAAACCACCGTAAGACAGGTGAATAAATAATAGATTTAATCCAGTAATAATGGCCAACAATGGAATAATAAAATAGTTTCTCTGATTGACAGAACGTATTAACAAGCGGCTAAAGCAACTAATAACAATCAGCCACCAACTAGCTTGCAGCAACAAAATTGCCAATATCAATACCTTGTTCACAGCCCACCAAGGCTGCCAGATCAATAGCCGGATCAGTAACCAGATAACCACCAGTAACATCAGGCTTTTACCATGCAGACTACGCAACCCGGTCCAGGTTTGCACCGCGGTTAATAAAAAGGCGGCGGCAATTGTTAATGCAAACCCAAAGATCATTTCGTGAATGTGCCATAACACCGGGCTGAAAACCGGCTGCCAGGGAGACCAGGAATTTAATATGCCCATCCAAGCCACCAAGGCTAAAACGGAGACAATACTAGCAAGTAAAAAAAGCGGCCGAAAAGCCAGATGCCAAAGCGGTGCATCAGGATGAAATGGCTTCAAGCGGAAGTCAGGAAACATTTGATCAGTCTCACACTCAATCGTATCAATCCAACTGCGAATTCCATGCCAGACTATTTTTTCTTATATTTCAATGCATTACAATTAACACCACCCCAAAATAGTCATATTGACTACAAAAATAAAATGTCATTATGACTACATGATGTTATAAACACTCACTCACAATATCCCTATACTGCCCTCTTCCGAGTATCACGCGATGAGTCGTATCTCTCTGAACACCCTGATTGAGCTTGCCATCGACTTGAGCCATAGCCTGATCACAGACGACCGGTTTGAACGTTTACTGAGCCATATCCGCAAAGCCATTAACTGTGATGCCGTTGTCCTCCTGACGCTGCAAGGCGAGCATCTCAAACCGCTGGCGCAACAGGGGTTAACAGCAGAAGTGTTAGGGCGGCGTTTTGAGATTCAGCAGCATCCACGTTTTGTTGAAATCTGCCAGGCGAAGTCACCGGTGCGCTTCAGTAGTAAGTCGGAATTGCCCGACCCTTACGACGGCTTATTAATGGCAATGGAAGGTGATTTACCCGTGCATTCCTGCATGGGACTTCCCTTGCTGTTTGATGGCAATCTGATCGGGGTATTAACCCTCGACAGTCTGACACCTGACGAGTTTGATGATATTCCTGAACGTACACTGGATATTATTTCTGCCATTTCAGCTGCCGCATTAAAAAATGCGCTGACGTTAGAGTGGTTTAAACGTGATGCCAGCCACGCCAAAGCGGTTGTCGAAGAACTAACCCAAGAGGCATTAACCAAAGATGGGGGCGAACTGATCGGCGAAAGTGATGCCATGCAACGTTTAAAACGTGAAATTGATATTGTTTCCGGGTCAGATTTCACCGCACTGATTTATGGAGAAACGGGGGTTGGCAAAGAGCTAGTTGCCCGAACCATCCACCAACAATCACGGCGTCGTAATGGCCCTCTGGTATATGTGAATTGCGCGGCTCTGCCGGAAAATTTAATCGAAAGTGAATTATTTGGCCACGTAAAAGGCGCCTTTACCGGAGCCAGCCAAAGCCGGGCGGGAAAATTCACCATTGCCAACGGTGGTACTTTATTTCTTGATGAAATTGGCGAGTTACCGCTGGCCGTTCAAAGTAAATTATTACGAGCGTTACAAAGCCAGGAAATTCAGCCCGTTGGCCAGGATAAAACCCATCAGGTGAATGTACGGATTCTTGCAGCAACCAACCGAGATTTACAACAGGAAGTCGAAGGCCAGCGCTTCCGAGCCGACTTATATCATCGCTTAAGTGTCTACCCGCTAACCGTACCGCCTTTACGTCAGCGTAAACAAGATATTGTACTGTTAAGCGGCTATTTTGTAGAACTGATGCGCCGCAAATTAAAACTGACCCAGGTTAAATTTGATCACGATGTTATACCCTATCTTAATCGGTACGACTGGCCCGGTAATATTCGTGAACTTGAGCATTGTATTAATCGTGCTGCATTAAAAGCGCGCAGTCGTCAGCCGCATTCCGCGATGGTGACGATTAATCTGGTAGATATGGGAGAGCTGCATTCAACTATGATTGAAAATCCCCTTCCTAAAACAAACGCCATCATCGACACAAGCTTCAACATCGATATCAACGTCAGTCTGAAACAAGCAACCGAAGATTTTCAGCGCCAGATTATTTTACAAGCGCTGGAGTTAAATCAAGGAAACTGGGCCGCCGCCGCTCGTCAGCTGGGTATTGATCGTGCAAACTTATCGCGCCTGGCAAAACGGCTGGATATTCAGGTCATTAAAACTGTCAGAGACAATCGTTGAGTTTTATAGCCTGCAAGCGGGAAACTTGATCAGGAAAGCTGTCAATTTGTTTTAACGCCATTTTATAAGGTTTATGCAGGTGTTTTTTCAGGTAGCGGGTCGCGCTTTTGTTATCAATATTTTTTAACCGACAAAATAGCGCCAACACAAATACATTATCGAATTCGGTTAATGCCGGTTGACGATTAGCCATAGCGTTGTAACAGCTGCCACACCCTCCACGAATGGTATACGACGAGTTAGCCAGCAACACACCAAAGCCCATAAAGCCTGCTAATAATTCACTGGCTTCGGCAAATAATTCCTGCCCACCCGGTGGCAATACCCGCCCTTGTACCACCATATGCTGCGCTAATACATGAGCATAACTGGCGGCCATATCTTCGGGCTTTAACGTTTGTTGCGGATTATAAAATACCTGTAATGGCTGATCGGTGGGAATTAATTCGTTGGTCGTATTTAATTGTGAATCACGCGTTATGTGCTCCAACATCGGTTGTGGCGCAGGAGGCAGCTGACACTGAGGATCTGCCTGTAATTGTTGTGTCGATAACAACTGCAGCGGCCAGTGATTCAACCCGGCATAACGCTGTGTATGCTGAAAAATATTAGCGGCTTTTTCCTCTACGCTGGCAACACGCCCGGGAAAGAACTCATTGTTTGGCTGAATAAGTTGCGTGCGCTGAAAGAATTCCTCTGCATCAAAGGTTTGTAATGCCCAGGAAAATGTTTCGAACACCCACTCGGCGGTGGCCTGGTCAACTAAGGGTTTAGATCGGAAAAATAACGTCTTTACAATGCTGGGCACAACAATTACCTGAATAGTGTTATCAGAGATGGATCAAGATGAGGACAGCTTAGTCAGGAGAAAGTTCAAACATAACAGGCCAGTAATATTGACACTCATATAAACAGAGTATAACAATAACGGCCCCCTGAAACTGAAATAAGGATTTGTTTCATGAAAAAAATTCCGCTTCTTTTATTAACCTCTTCAATCCTGGCCGCCTGTGGCGGCGGATCTGGTGGCAGCTCTGACCCACAACCACTCCAGGAAGACCCGACAACGAACCCTGATGGGCAACAAGGGGGTCAGCAAGAGCCTGAAGAAAAAACGGAACCTGAGCAGGTAACCAGCAACAACATTTCTGACGCAATCAGTATTCCGAACGCCCAGCAAGTTGAGGTATCAAGTGACTCCATACCTGATTCGCTGGATTCTGTTGACTCATCGAATGTGGAATCAGTCGTTGTAACCGCAAACTCCAACTATCAGCTCGCCTTGAGTGTGCCTGAGGATCAGGTACCCAGCGGTAAAAAAGTAGGTGGATACATCATTGAGTTGCCGGATAGCAGCCAGCTGTTCATTCCAGCACAACAGTCAAGCAGTCAAGCATCAGCTTTTACAACGTCTTCTGCAGCCCTGGCTGATACCAAGAAATCCAAAGCCACAAAATACTTAAGACCGGCGATCACAACACTCGAGTCACCGGTAATCAATGAAAATACCGCGATGACTGGCACGACTGAAGTCACCATTCAGGGCTGGAGCATCGATGACTTCAACCTTGAGTCAAGCCTTGAAGACCTCAAGTTACGAATCTACCCGCTGTTGGTTAACGAAAGCATCACAACCGTTGATAGCATCGATGATATTGATCTGACAGACGAAAGTAATTGGGTGGGTATTCAGGAGCTGGCTCTAAATGTTGAAGCCGTTGCCACAGCACCAATCCAGATTTCATTAACCTGGAATACACAAACTGACCTTGACCTGTGGGTTGTTGAGCCAAACAGCAATAAAATTTATTACGCGGATAGGTTATCCAAAAGTTCATTAGGCTGGCTGGATTACGATAATACCGAAGCTTATGGGCCTGAAAATATTACTTTCCAGTATCAAATGCCAGAAGGTGAATATAAGGTTTTTGTTCACTATTTTGATGGGGATGCCGATACTGATTATTCAGTGGTTGTTGCGCAAGGTGATGAAGTCGATCGTTATACCGGCAGCTTTGATGCAAACCAAAGCAATGGTAATGCAGATGAAGATCTGAATGCCGATGATGCCAGTGTTGATGCTATTACGACCATTAATGTAGACAGCACTTTAAACGCAACATTGTCAGCAAAAGTGCCGCTAAATCAATACACTGGCACTTGGAAATTGCCTGAAGAGTCATCAAGTGAAGGCTATCTGGTCATTCGTGACGATTTGATCATCGCCTATTACCTGGAAACTTACCAAGATACTACTCGTTGCATCGGTTACCCGTTGTCAATCAGTTATTTGCCAACGGGAATGCGTATTGAGAATGGCCAGCTACAAGCCAGTGACGCGTTTTTCGCTGACATAGACGAAGAGTCATTTACTTACCGCTATCTAACTCTGGGCCAGGCGACATTACCAGAAAACTGCACGATAGCAGTAGCTGACAATGATGATGAAGACAATGAGGGATCTATCTCTGATAATCCTGAGCCTATAGAAATCAATTAACCCGGCTCGCAGAGCATTACAAATACTGTAATGCTCTGCCTTTTACCTTTTAACTCATGGAATCGCTTAACGCCCCCACCATGCCTGCCGTCAGCTGCGCCAAGTCCTCATCACTCATCACAAACTGCGGCATCACGTACACCAGCTTACCAAACGGGCGGATCCAGATACCACGTTCGACACAAGCCGGTTGCAGAGTTGCCATATCCACCGGCTGTTTCATTTCGATCACACCAATGGCACCCAATACACGAACATCTGCGACGCTGGTTAATTCACGTGCCGGCGCCAGACCTTTCTCCAAGCCTTTTTCGATACGAGAAACCTGAGCCTGCCAATCGTTTTCGATTAATAAATCGATGTTTTCACACGCCACCCGACACGCCAGCGGATTACCCATAAAAGTTGGCCCATGCATAAAACACCCGGCTTCGCCGTTGCTGATGGTTTCTGCCACATGAGTGGTTGCCAGCGTGGCCGCCAGACTCATATAACCGCCGGTAATGGCTTTACCAACACATAAAATATCCGGGGTAATATCACCGTGTTCGCACGCGAATAACTTACCGCTGCGACCAAAGCCGGTGGCAATTTCATCGGCAATTAATAACACATCAAATTCGTTACATAATGCCCGTGCCTGGCGTAAATATTCCGGGTGATAAAAACGCATGCCACCCGCGCCCTGCACAATCGGCTCAAGAATCAGAGCGGCAATGTCATTGTGATGCTGCTCCAGCTTGTGACGCAGCGGTAGAATATCATCCGGGTTCCAGTCACCATCGAATGGCGTTTGTGGTGCCGGTACAAAAAACTGCTGCGGCAAAATGCCGGAGAATAAATGGTGCATACCCCGCTGCGGGTCACACACAGACATAGCACCTAAGGTATCGCCATGGTAGCCATGCTCTAATGCCAGTAAGCGATTTTTATTGGGCTTGCCGCGCGCGTGTTGATATTGAATCGCCATTTTAATGGACACTTCAACTGACACCGAACCGGAATCGGCAATAAACACTTTATCCAGACCATCCGGCGTGATGCTAACCAAGCGCTTGGCCAGTTCAACCGCTGGCGCATGAGTTAAGCCACCAAACATCACATGACTCATGTGTTGTAGTTGTTCGGCCGCTGCCGCATTTAAACGTGGATGATTGTAGCCATGAACCACACACCACCAGGATGACATGCCATCAATCAGCTCACGACCATCTTCCAGCGTTAAACGTACACCACTGGCACTTTTCACCGGCCAGATATTGCCCGGCGTGGTCATTGAACTGTACGGATGCCAGATGTGCTCACGATCAAAATCCAGATCGACGCTGCGTTGAAAGTCAGACATATACACTCCTGAGGCCAGATGATCGGTGATTTATTCTCTCGGTCATAATGATGACGACTAACCCGCATCCAGTAAACCTACAAACGACAGTCTAGTTGACCACTGGTTTGGCGCATTTATCATGATTACCTTCCATGATTGAGGAATCCCCTGCCCAATGAGCTGGAACCAACGCATTCAACACGCCCTGCAACAGCGCGATGAACAGCATCTGCGCCGCCGCCGCGTCTCATTAGACAGCCCGCAGCAAGCGATGGTAGAAATTAACGGCCAACAGCTGATCAACTTTTGCTCAAATGATTACCTTGGTCTGGCGTGTGAAGGTGGTGAAGCACTGGCTCAAGCAGCCCACAAATGGAACCTCGGCAGCGGTGCCTCCCATCTGGTGTGTGGCCATACTCAAGCACACCATGAATTAGAACAGGCACTAGCCGATTACACCGGCTACCCACGTGCCTTGTTATTCTCCAGCGGTTTTATGGCCAATGTTGGTACCATTGCCGCACTGGCACAACGTGGCGACCTGATTTTTCAGGATAAACTCAACCACGCTTCACTACTGGATGGTGCTCAATTAAGCCGGGCTAAATTATTACGTTATCGCCATGCCGATTACACTCAGCTCAATAATATGCTTGAAAATGCAACCGAAGACAGCGGTGAAAAGCTGATTGTCAGCGACAGTATTTTCAGCATGGATGGTGATTTGGCCGATGTCCGCCAGCTCAGTGATATTGCCGAAAAGCACAATGCCCTATTGATGATTGATGATGCCCACGGTTTAGGCATTCTTGGGTCAAAAGAAAAAAATCAGGGCAATGGTGTTCGTGATCATTTTGCCTTAACACCGGAACAGTTACCGGTTTATGTTGGCACACTGGGTAAAGCACTTGGCGGCTATGGTGCCTTTGTCGCTGGTAGTGAGGAATTGATCGATTATTTAATTCAGTTTGCCCGACCGTATATTTACACCACGGCACTGCCACCCGCACTGGCAGAAGCCATGTTATTTAATCTGGAATTAATGAGGCAGCCTCAACGGCGCGAACAATTAACCCAGCATATTCGTTATTTTCGCCAGCGGGCTGGTGAAATTGATCTGCCGCTAATGCCATCCGAATCGGCCATTCAGCCTTTATTAATTGGTGATGCGGATAAAGCACTGACATTAAGCGAAGCCTTAAAACAGCGAGGCTTGTGGGTGAGTGCTATTCGCCCACCGACGGTGCCTGCAGGCAGTGCTCGCTTGCGCATCACTCTAACCGCCAATCATACCCGCGAACAAATTGACGCCTTGCTCACTGCATTAGAGCAGGTGATGCAATGAACTGGGCTATGTTACATAACGACAATACCCAAACCTTGTATTGCTGGTTTCCCGGCTGGAGTTTTCAGGCCAGTGTTTTTGAGCCATTGTACCGTGATATTCCAGCGACACATTTAGGGATAAATTACCCAGAAAAAGGGGAGTTGATTGAGTTCGCTCAGCAATCGGCCCAAGAGTTAGTACAGTTTATTCAAATAAACCAAAGCACAACCTCGTTTAAAAATGTCATTTTTATTGGCTGGTCATTAGGTGGCGCCCTAGCGGTACATTGTGCTCAGGCGTTTCAGCAATTATCGGATATGCCAATTGCATTAATAACACTGGCAACGGGCGAACGGTTTTTACAAGAGGCCGGCACTTCAGAACTCAAACCGTCAACACCTACTATTTCAGCACAAGGCATGGAACCGAAAACATTTGCCACTTTTTCTGCCAGCTTAGAAAAGTTTCCGACCAAAACCGCCAAACGCTTTTTAGGTTTATGTACCCAATACGCTGACAATGCTCGGGAATTAATGCGTGAGCTTGCCAATCGTCAAGTCAGCGATGAAGCCACATTGATTCATTCGTTGAGCTGGCTGAATTACCAGACACTGCCAGCCTTACAGGCTCAGCAGTTGCACGGTTATTCAGAGCAGGATGGTTTTAATCCACGCCAACTCTCCCCGGCTTTTTATTGTGACGAAAAAAGTCATGTTTTTTTTCTAACTGAACCCGGCAAAAACAAGGTTTTACAGACTCTCCACCAGCTGGAAGCTCAAATATCAGGAGTAGCGTATGACGGTGATTAATCTGGATGCCCTGACCAATCAAAATAAATGGGCAAAAGACACACATCAGACTCGTGATAAAAAACAAGTTGCTCGTCAGTTCAGCCGCGCCGCCAACAGCTATGACCAGGCAGCTACCATTCAGCAGCAAGCGATTGAGCGGTTATTAACCTTTTTACCGCAGAAGCCCAATAACGATTTAGGCCACTGGCTGGACATTGGTTGTGGCACGGGCGCTGCATTTAAGCCGTTATTGAATACTGGGATTCGTCATGTTACCGGTGTCGACTTGGCTGAAGGTATGCTGCAGTTTGCTCAGCAACAATTTTCCCAGTCGTCGCTGATTCAACAGTTGGAATTTGTTCAGGCTGATGCCGATGTTTTACCCTTTCACGATGCGAGTAAGCAGGGAATTTTTTCCAGCCTGATGCTGCAGTGGAGTGAAAACCCATTACACACCTTACATGAGTGGCAACGGGTATTAGCGCCCGATTCAACACTCGCCATTGCAACCTTATTACCCGGTACTCAGCAGGAATTAAGTGATGCCTGGCATCAGATTGATGAGCGCCCACATGTGAATCAATTTGTTGAAAAACAGCGGTTGCTTAATATTTGTGAGCAATTAAACCTGGAAGTGATTTCTCAACATCAGGAATGTTTAACCGAGCATTATGATTCGCTCACTGAGTTATTACGCAGCTTAAAAGCCATTGGTGCAACGAATGTGAACTCGGGCCGAAAATCTGGCCTTGGTGGCCGTGCCGCTTTGAGGTTGCTTGATCAGTTTTACCCGCGTGATGAGCACGGAAAGTTACCGGTGAGTTATCAAGTGCTTTGGCTGGTTTTACGCAAAAGTTAACCATATTCACAAGGCCAATACTTTCAGCCGCCGCCCCGAAGGCACATCCCTGTGCCTGCCGGGCTACCGCAACATCCTGTTGCTGCTATTGAAAGCATCGGCCTCGTAAATATTTGATGATTTAAATCTGTCCATTGGGGAGATGATGGGATAACGAATGAAACGCTACTTTATAACCGGTACTGATACCGATGCCGGAAAAACCCTGGTCTCTTCCGCGCTGCTGCAAAAAGCGCAGCAACAAGGCCTCACAACATTCGGTTTAAAACCGGTTGCCGCCGGTTGTGAATCTGTCAAAACGGATAATGGTCTTCAATGGCAAAATGAAGACGCACAGCTGCTGCGCCAATACAGCACCGAACAACAGGAATACTCACGTCATAACCCTATTGCCCTTCAAGCGGCCATTGCCCCTCATATTGCCGCAGAGCAGGAAAACACCGCCCTCTCCTGCAATGATTTGTTAACCGCCTGCCAACCCGGCTTAAGCGTAGCGGCTGATTTTCAACTGGTTGAAGGCGCTGGCGGCTGGTTAGTCCCTCTCAACAACACTGAAACACTGGCCGATTTTGCGGGTGAGCTGGATGCCGAAGTGATTCTGGTAGTGGGTCTGCGCCTGGGCTGTATCAACCATGCGCTACTCAGTGCCCAGGTGATTCAGAACTGCGGCGCCAAACTGGTTGGCTGGGTCGCGAACAGTCTATCCGCTGATATGGAGGCTCAAGCCGGAAACCTGGCCTTTCTGCGCCAGTGGTTTGAACATCGTCAAATCCCGTTACTCGGCCATACACCTTATGTTGCGGGCATCGACCGAACACAACCGGAGCAGCTACAAACCATTACAGATTGCCTGACGTTGCCAACAGTTTAATGCGTGAGCTTTGCTATGCTTAATGTGCACAGCCACCAGGTCGGTCGAAAGATCGGCCACTTAAGCAGACCAGAAGAGACGTATGGAAAGCACGTTACGCATTGAGCAAATCCAGCATTTTGTTCCCTTCGATGAATTGTCCGAAGCAACCATCGAGGAACTCATGCCGCACTTTCGCTACCACCAACTGAACAGCAAACAAATTCTGTTCAAACGGGGCGTTGAAGATGACGAGTGCCATTTTTTGCTCAGTGGTGAACTGGATCTGGCGGACGATCAGTTCAATATCACCAAAATTCATGGTGAAGAAGATGAAAATTTCCTGGCGCTCGACAGCAGCCACCCCGTTCATCGCTGTGCCGCCATCACTCAGTCCGCCTGCAGCTTCTTCTCGATCAAACGCCAGTATCTGGAACTGATAACCACCTGGTCTGAGTTACGTCAATCTTATGAAGAGCAGGATGAAGAAGCCGACTGGCTCGAAGCCTTACTCACCTCCCGGCTGTTTAACCGAATTCCACCCGCCAACATTCAGCAGCTGCTGATGCGCTTTAATGAGCGCCGTGTTGCGTTGGGTGAAGTGATTATCAAAGAAGGCGATAGCGGGCAGGAGTGTTACGTCATCAAATCCGGTAAAGCTGTAGTTACCCGCATGAATAATGGCAAGCCTGAAACCCTGGCCGCCATTACCACTGGCACCTTATTTGGTGAAGATGCGCTAAACAGTGCCTTACCACGCAATGCGACCGTAACAATGTCGAGCGATGGTGAACTGATGGTATTAACGCAGGACGATTTTAATCGCCTGCTGAAAAACCCGGTACTGGAATACCTCAACGAAGCGCAGTTACACGAATTGATTGAAGATGGAGACACGGGCACCATAGTGATTGATGTCCGCACCCGCCAGGAGTCCATCGCCCATCCGCTCCCCAAAGCCAGGAACATCCCTTTGGCCAAACTGCGCAGTGAACTACCTGGGCTTTCTCCTGAGTTTGTTTATGTGACTACTGGGGAAGCCCGTGGCGAAGCGGCGGCCTATATTCTCAATGAGGCTGGCTTTCAAACCAAAGTGCTGCGTTTTGATGAGCACCTCAGCGATTGATCTTCAACGCTGAAAAACAGGCATAAAAAAACCCGCACTTGCGGGTTTTTTTAGCATCTGAAAACGCTTACAGCTTGTCAGACTCAGCAGACAGGTACTCAGCAACGCCTTCCGGAGAAGCATTCATGCCTTTGTCGCCTTTATTCCAGCCAGCTGGGCAAACTTCACCGTGCTCTTCGTGGAATTGCAGTGCTTCAACCAGACGTACCAGCTCATCGATATTACGGCCCAGTGGCAGGTCGTTGATGTTCTGAGCACGTACCAGACCTTCTTTGTCGATCAGGAAAGCACCACGCAGAGCAACACCACCAGCAGTCTCAACGTCGTAGGCTTTACAGATACCGTGATCAATGTCTGCAGCCATAGTGTACTTAACCTGACCAATACCACCGGCATTGATGTCAGTGTTACGCCATGCGTTGTGAGTGAAGTGAGAGTCAATCGATACAGCGATCACTTCAACACCCAGCTCTTTGAATTTGTCCATACGGTGGTCCAGAGCGATCAGCTCAGACGGACATACAAAGGTGAAATCCAGTGGGTAGAAGAATACAACGGCATATTTGCCTTTGATGGTTTCAGACAAAGAAAACTCATCAACAATGCTGCCATCGCCCAGTACCGCTGGTACAGTGAAATCAGGGGCTTGCTTACCTACTAATACGCTCATCTTAAAACTCCTTTATTGATTTTTCTGGTTCAATACGTTGTGATCGCAATCTGCTAAATCGGAGCTGATATCATACATGGCACTTCAGGCTAATCACACATTTATTCTGGCATTGATGCTTTCACTGCTGGTTCATGGTGCCGTGGTATTTTATCAACGCGCGGAAGAGCCAGCACAGACGGCCAGAGTCCTTCAGGCACAGCTGATGACGCAACCACTGCAGTCTCCCGATAAAAAAAATCAAACCGAGCAACAAGAGCAAAAAGCGACCAGCATCAGTACGGAAGACTCGACTCAACCACCCGAAGACATTCCTCAACCGGCGCCACAACCGGAACAGGCAGCAGCCGAGCCTGAAACACCAGAACAACGGGAAGTCCCCCCTCTCCAACCTCCAACAGAGGTAGTGACGGCAACTGATAGTGAGAAAAAAATCCGCTCACCTGAGCAGATGACACCGATTGAGCGGCCACAACCCACATCGAAGGAAAGTGAAAACCAAAGTGCGATTGAAAAAACCGAAGAGAAACACAAAGCTCAGACTCAGCAAATCAGTGATCCGGTCGAGCGTGATTATGTTCAGCGATTATTGGAACACTTAAACCGTCGGTTAATTGCTCCGGCAGAGATGAGCGGTAAAGTCCGCCTACGGTTAACGATTCAGTATCGGCAAATTGCCACACAGGTTGAGATTATTGGAAGCTCCGGCAATCCGGTCACTGACGACTGGGTAAAAAAAGCGGTGTTGGCCGCAAATCCTTTTCCGCCAACACCCAATGAGCTACCTCAACCCTTTATCTTTTCTCCAACCCTGGATCTGGATAGTTATCAGAAATAATATTCCAGAGAGACTAATTACAAACACTGCAACTCGACCTTAAACCAAACGCGCTATCCAACTGCTGGCAAGACAGAGAAACACCTTGCTGGTTATTCTGGCCGGCGTATAAACAAGCCGCTGAACAAAAGCTACTGGCCTGAATATCGTTCGGACCTGACCAGGCACTGTCACAATCAATGGAGTCGCTATTGCCATCACTGCCAGAGCCACTATCATAGTTATCGCTATTCTGAATAACTGTTGCACCATTAGCATCAACCTTCACCTGAGCCACTTCGGTGTAGCCACTTCCTAAAATATTTGAATAATACTTTTCGTGACCATCGGTATATCGGGTCAGAGAAGAAAGCTCATAACGTTCCCCGTTGATCATAAAGCTGGCATCCAGTGCAATTTCAGCCTCGTCTTCTCTCGAGCTGCTTTCAGACTGGATGGCACCATTAACTTTGAGCTCAATATCCAGCAACTCTAAACCACCCTGATCAAAGCTGGATGACGTCGAATATTCTTTATTGTAAATAACAAAATTAAAGAGCTCTTCAGGTGAGTCATACCATCTCTCATCAATTAAAACCGGCTGACTGAATGATTCGGGCAACGACTCATAATGCCTATCATCAATATAATGCAAGCGTCGATACTCACCTTCTATTTGCGAAAAGGATAAATAAAAACTGGCATTATCCTGATTAAGTACGGTGCCATTGCCTAAAACTTCCGGACTATTGTCTTTATCCAGTTTCACCTCGACGGATAAGCGCGTAACCACCCCAATATCACTCTCTTTGCGATCAGCTGGATCTTTGCAACACTTGCTCAAGCTGACGTATGAAGAACCTGAAACCAGGTTATTGTCTGGGTCAACCGTAATGATCTCGATATTTGTTTTGAATGAAGTGCCGCTTTGATCATAAGCATTAGTTGATTGTGAAGCAGAGCCTCGCCGGTTCACTTTAAAACCACTGCTGGCCGTCTGGTTTCTGGTTAACGAAAGTTGAAAATAATTCGGTGAGCTAGTGAAATCAGCTTGTTGTAAACCATCTTGGTTACTATCACCCTCACCTGAGCCAGTATCAGCTCCAGAATCCGGACCACTGTCTGACTCCGCACCACAGGCAGTTAACATCAGCACCAACATCAGAGCAAACGTATTACGTAACATGCTATTTCCCTACAGATTATAGAATCACGCCATGCTAAATTTCACACATCGATGCGGCTACCCCAAAAAACCGGGGTATACACTGACTAAAAATTATGGCAATAAAATAGGCCAGATAACGATAAACAGGAACCCTGAAAACGATGTCACGTCGTCCAGTTAGCCAGGAAGTGCAGGCAGAAGCGCCAATAAAGAACATCGCACCACAAGACCAACATCTGGTTCAGTTACTTTTTGAAGCCAATCATCAAATCAATGGCTGGGATACTTTCCTGACGACATTTGCTGATCACTTTCAATTACGCTCTTGCCATTTATACGCTTACAACCCAACAACGATGGACATACGCTTTCAGGAATGGGCCGGATCGCCACCGAATGAGCATTTTTATCAACTGTATGTCGAGGAATATATTCACCTCGATCCATTGCAGGCCGCCCTTCATCAATGGCCAGTGCAAACCTTTTATTCCACCAGCTTACACAGCCCAATCAATGAGATTGAAAACTCTAAGTTTTTTAAAGGTTGGTGTGACCCTCAGGACATACTGGCAGGCTCTGCTTGTGCGTTTATACGTGAAGATCAATGCATCCTTGCAATTAATCACACACGATCACATAGCGTTGGGCACTACACAACAGAAGAAATTGAACGCCTTGACGCCTTAGCACCATTAATCAAAAAAGCACTGGATTTGCGTTTAATGATTGCCGATTGCACCAAAGACTCCGACCGATTACAGCAAGCGGTTAATCAGCTTCCGTTTGCTGCCGCGCTGTTTAATGAGTTTGGTGAAGCGGTGATGATTAATGAGCAGATGCGAACGCACTTTTTTGATCAGGATAGGTTTTCTCTGGGCGCAAATCGCCAGGTCTGTTTTGGCAGTAGCGAAGTGACCCGCGATATATATGTAAATATCACAGAAAGTATCTGTCAGGCCAAAGGCACCAGCCTGGTTTATACACCTCAGGATGTTATTTTTAAGAAAGGTGATACTCAGTTCAACCTTCAGGCACAGGCATTAACAGAGCACAATGAAGAGCAGCAACAAACCTTTATTGGTGCCATTGTTTATGCCATTGATTTAAACAACCAATATGAAATTGATCCACTTAAATTGAATAAGCTGTTTAACTTTACCAATAGTGAAGCTCGCTGTTGCCAGTTGCTTGCAAAAGGAATGGCGGTAAAACACATTGCACAAACACTGGAGAAATCGGTTGAAACCGTCACAGAGCAGCTTACCAGCTGTTATCGTAAGAGTGGAGTTCGTGGCCAGGTAGAGTTAGTGAGCTTAGTGCGTGCGTTACCCGGCTAAAGCCAAAACTGTTTTTCAGGCTAACAACCCGGCAAGCTGGCCATCAAACTGATGAATTGCAACTGGGTTTTACTGTTGGTCTTGTTGTAGCAGGAGCGCAACTGCTCACGTACCGTATGCACACTACGCCCTTCAGACTCAGCAATTTCAGTTACCGACTTACCACAAACAAACAGATAAGCGCAGCGTGCTTCCCGCTGAGTCAGCCCGAACAAGTCACAAAGCTTATCTTCACTCATAGCATCCAGTAATTTTGAACTAAGCAAGTAGAGAAGCCATTCCCCCTGTTCATCCTGTTGCAGCACCATCTTCGCCTGACTGCCATCAGTAAGCACCATGTCAAATTGATATATGGCTGCAAGGTCATTTTCAACAGTAGCCTGCTTTTTCAGAGCAGTATTATTTGCGAAAGCTTTGACCGTACCGTGCACTAAAGATGGAATATTAGCAGGCATTAAACTTTCAGGATTTAATACACCAGACTCTGTTAAACGACGCATTTTATCGTTCTGCACAATCAGCTTTCCAGACTCATCCAAACTTGCTACCGGTATCCGAAACTGATTAAAAACAGCCTGAATACGCATACGATCAAGTTCACTGGAATTTTTCGCGGCCTGCAATCTGTGCTCTAACTGAACGGCACTCACCACATAAGGCATCAGATTATTTAAGCGGATTTCATCGCAATCCTTCAGAACCAGAGCCACAGTGCAGTACTGATCAACCGCAACAACCTGGCAATGCGCCCCAGCAATATGAATGGTTAAATCACCCCGATCAACACAAGGCTGAATGACTTCAGATAACGTACTGGGGTAATCCGGTTGGCGGCATTGAAAACCGTCAGTAGCAGAATACCCCAGCACTGACGATTCTGCTGGCCAGAAGCGAAATACGGCACAGTAATCCAACGACCATAAAACAACTAACTTCTCGGCAAATTTTTGCCAAAAATCAGCCGCATCAACCTCTAACAAATACGCAACCAACTCCTGATCCGTAGCACAGGCTTCAGAGGCATTCGATAAGGTCGTATTTGTGCCGTTCATCCGTTGATTCACATACTGAAGTTAAATGGCCTTACAGCATGCCTGAATAATTCTGTTAAGGCCAAAGTCCCTGATTCTAAAATGACTTAGCTCCAAGGTAACTTAGATCCCAAGTCACTTAGATCCCAAGTCACTTAGATCCCAAGTCACTTAGATCCCAAGTCACTTAGATCCAAAGTCACTTAGATCCAAAGTCACTTAACTCCAAACCTCGTTAGTCCTGGTCAGGCATTTTCCCCAGATAACGGTACAGCACCGGCACCACAATCAGAGTCAGTAAAGTTGATACCAGTAAGCCACCAATAATGGCCCAGCCCATCGGTGACCACATACTGGAACCGGATAATGTCAGCGGTAATAAACCACCAATTGTCGTTAATGTCGTTAATACAATCGGTACAAACCGCGTACGGGCAGAGGCGGCAATCGCTTCTAATTGCTCCATGCCTTCGCGGCGCATCTGGTTTGCATAATCGACCAGAATAATCGAGTTATTTACTACAATTCCCACCAGCGACGTTAAACCAATAAAGGCGGTAAAACTGAAGGTATAGCCGGTTAGGAACAGCGCTAAAAATGCACCAATTAACGCAAACGGAATGGCAGCAAAAACAATCAGTGGCTGAATAAATGAGCGGAACTGCAACACCAATACCGCGAAGATACCAAACACGGCCAGAATCAGCGCTTTTGCCATACCACCAAATGCTTCTTTACGGTTTGCCTGTTCACCGCCCACGGCATACCGTACGCCATCCGGCCAGGCGTATTGATCCAATTGCTCAATCACCTTATTAGTGACCACCTCAGTTGTGAAACCGGGCAACACATCCGCCGTGATACGAGCCATACGTTCAGTATCGTAATGTTGGAAGCGAGCAATACTGGTTTCAGGCTTCACTTCAGCAACTTGTCGCAATGGCACCAGCTGGCCTGTGGCCGTGGCGATCTGAATATCATCAAAGGTCGCTAATTCAGGGCGTGGGTATTCGGATAGGCGTAATACCAGGTCGTATTCTTCACCGTCATCATCACGGTATACACCCATTGGTAACCCCACCAGTGCGGTACGAATTGTTCGGTCGATACTGTTCAGCGGAATACCCAGCATGGCGGCTTTATCGCGATTAATATCCACCTTTAAATCGACTTTGAATTTGCCAACTGGATTATCCACACCCACAATGCCCGGCGTTCGATCCATAATATCGGCAATATCTCTTGAAACCGCCTGAATTTTATCCAGGTCTTCCCCAATAATACGAATAGCCACCGGGGCTTCAACCGGAGGGCCTTGCAGCAGTTCTTTTACGATAATTTGTGCACCGGCAATATTACCCAACTCGTTGCGCAAGGCTGCTACCATAGGCTCAACCGTTGGCAAATCTCCCTGCTTTAAGGTGACAAACAGCTGAGCATAATTCACCGTTTGTCGTGCCGGGAAAATGTTGTAATACATACGTGGATTACCACGGCCAACGTTCTGAGCAATATCCACGACCAATTCATGCTCAGAAACAATGGCTTCAACCCGGTCAGCCATGATTTGAGTTTGTTCAAAACCCGTGCCTTCCGGCATATCAATATTCACCAGAATCATTGGTTTTTCAGCTTTCGGAAACAGGCTCACGCCAATAAACGGGAATAGCGATAAACTGCCAAATAATAAAGCAAAAGAAATAACCAACACTTTGGCCGGATGTCTGAGAGCACGATTCAGCCAATGGTTATAAGGGCCAGCAGCTATGGTTTCCAGCTTGGCTTGTGCTTTAGTGGTTTTGCTCGCTGCCGAACCTAAACGACTGGCAATGAGTGGCGTCAGCGTTAAAGCAATTAACAATGAAGCAAACAATGTTAATACCACAGTAACCGGCATCGCCCGCATAAACGTACCAGAGCCGTTTTGCATTAATAACATCGGGAAAAACGATAAAACCGTGGTTAACGTACCACTGGCAACGGCCCAGGCCACCTGAGAACTGCCTGCAATTGCTGCTTCTTTCGGAGAGTCACCATCGCGTAAATGGCGTGCTACATTTTCCACCACCACGATGGCGTTATCGACCAATAACCCTAGTGCAATCACCAGCCCTACAATCGACATTTGTTGCAGGCCAAAGCCGGTTAAATCCACCCAACCAATGGCAATAAAAATCGACAGAGGAATCGCCGTCACCACGACCAGTGCCGGTTTAAAACCGAGCACAACCACAGACAGCACAGCGACCAGAATCAGCCCCTGATTTAAATTATCAAAAAAGCCACTGATTTGTTTTTTAACGCTCTGGCTCTGATCCATGACCGTATGAACTTCAATATTGTCAGACAGGCGTTTTTCAACATACTGATCCAATGCCGCCTGAATACCTGCCATCACATCAAAAATTTGTGTGCCTTCACGCTGCACCACCGAGATAAACACCGCCCGGCGGCCATTTAATTTGGCGCGGTAACTGGGCAAACTTTCGGTTAACGAAATCTCTGCAATATCGCGCAAATAAATAAAACGTCCAACAGTACTGTCGTTGCCAGCATTGAGGCTACGGGCACGAACGACCGTCTCACCAATGGCATCCAGTGATTCATAATCGCCACTGGTACGAACCGTGAAGCGTCGTGGCCCGGCGTTGGCATGACCGCCCGGTAAATTTTGCGCAGCCGTTGCAACCGCACGCTGAATTTCATCCAGGCTGATGCCCATACCATTAACGGTTTGCTGATTGACCTGAATCTGAACTTCTAATTTAGGCAGCGCATCAACATCCACCCGCTTAACACCAGAAACTCGCTCAAGTCGCTGCTCCAGTGCTTCAGCGTGACGTTTTAATTCTTTATAGCTGACAATCTCAGACACCAATGCCAGCTGCAATGTATTCACATCTGAGGGTGAAATTTTATTAATGCTTAAATCGACAATACCGTCTGGCAATTGATCCCGCACCTGAGCAACGGCCGACACGACGTCATCGTATTTATCTTCGGGATCAGTACCGTATAAAAACTCCACCCGAATAACCGCCAGGCCATCTTCAACACTGGTTTTAATATCTTTCAGGTCATCCAACTCATTAATGGCAGATTCAATCGGATCGACCACCAGCTTTTCCATATCCAGAGGTGTGGTGCCCGGGTTCACGACTTTAATAATGGCTGCCGAAAAATCGAATTGTGGATCTTCAGAACGAGGCATGGTGAAAAACGACACCCCCCCCAACAACACCAACAATAAAAACATCACCAGAGTAAACTGGTGATTACGAATAGCTAACGCCGGTAACTGCATGGTTTATCTCCGCTTCCTGACGTTATTGGTTGGCAATGGCTTGATTCAGAATATTCAGTTTGCGGCCAGGCTGAACATAAGGCGCACCAGCAACAATCACCTGAGTCCCTGCTTCCAGTCCGGTAACCACTAAATATTCGCCATCCAGACCAATCAGCGGTAAATGACGACTGACCGGCTCACCATCTACCACGGTATAAATATCCACACCACCCGCTTCACCTTTCACCATCGCAGAAACCGGTAATAAAGATGCCTGAGTTCGTTCGCTCGGCATAATCGACGCCTTACCAACAAAACCGGCTAACAGTGTGCGCTGAATTCCCTGTTGATTATTGCCAGACAAACGCAGCTCCACCTCAAAGGTTTGCGTGGCATCAGCACGGCCTGCTAATTCACTGATGTGCGCAGCAAAGATCTCACCCGGATACGCATCAAACCAGACGGTCGCTTTATCATTTAACGCCAGGCGGACAATATCGCGATCGGTTACGCCTGCCCGTAATACCCAGCCGGTGTTGCTGGAAGCAAAAACAAATGCAGGCTTACCAATCGATACCAGCTCATTCGGCTCAATAAAGCGCTTTAAAATACGACCGGCAGAAGGCGCACGAATAACGGCATGGCGCTGGTTAAAGCGGGCGACGGTTAAATCGGAACGTGCCACATCGACCTGAGTTTCCGCCTGCTGCAAACGATCAATGGAGAGTGCATTAGACCCCTGCAACGATTTAAAACGTTCCAGATTACGCTCAGCATTACCCAATACCGATTCGGCCTTGGCCACCTGCGCATCAATCTCTTCCAGATCAAGCGACGCTAATACCTGTCCTTTTTTCACCCATTGACCATCGTCGACGACAACTTTGCGAACTAAACCCGCGATTTTAAAAGCCAGCGTCTGCTCTGATTTATTCTCCAGCAAACCACTGATATGAATGTCGCGGGCATATTCCACCACCTGAGATTCCATCACCTCAACCGGCAGTGGTGCCTGCGACCACGACGGCATACTGAACACGCTCAGTAACAACACAGGAATACACAAGGAACGAATGCGGCGCTGGCTCAGCGAAGAAAATAAATCTGCAATGAAAAACATAAATTGCCTCTTATAAATTGCCGATTAATGTGGCTCGATATATTGCATGTTTACGATGAACACATGTTATGACATCCATGTTTACAGCGTCAACAACTCGATTGACAGCAACACCATACTTGGATTGAATGACAGGCAGAGACTCAGATGGACCCATTGATGAACACCCCTTCCACACCTACCGCCGACAGCGGCCTCAATAACGACAGTCATAACAGCGAGAAAAGAGGCCCGGGCAGTTACCACCACGGTAATTTGCGGGCAGCACTGCTGCAGGCCGCGGTTGAGCTGATTCGTGAAGCCGGTGTTGAAAAGCTGAGTTTGCGAGGCCTGGCACGCAAGGTGGGGGTTTCTCAAACCGCTCCGTACCGCCACTTTCAGGACAAAAACCACCTGTTGGTTGAAATCGCTAAACAAACCTTTGAAGAATTGGCGCAAGCTACCCGCGCTTTAATTGATCCGAGCTGCTCCGCAACCAAAAACATTGAAGCCGCTGGCAAAGCGTATCTGAACTTTGCCATTCACAACCCTGAGCGCTACAAACTGGTTTTTGGCCCCAGCATCGAAAATCGGGCGGAATACCCAGACCTGATTGACTCTGGGCAAAAAGCCTTTGGCATTTTGAAGCAACTGGTCGAAGCCGGTATACAACAACAAGAATTACTCGATGAAGATCCGCAGATTCTCTCAACCACCTGCTGGTCAAACATTCATGGTTTTGCTGCACTCGCGATCGATGGCTTTTACGATCGCCAGGTCGCTTTTTCAGACTTTGACACCTTACTGAACAGCCATGTTCGTCTCAGCATTCGTGGCATTGTTCGCTGATCTGAATTCACAGGCATCCGATCAGTACTGAGCAACTCAACCGAATCACCCAAAACTTAACTACCCAGACAACTTCGCATGTAATAACGGGACTGAAAGCCCGGATATTCACTGGCCTCAGGCCCACCAAACCAATTTGTGTACCATGGTGCAACTTTGTAACCAAAAAGGATGATTAAGCTCGACTTAAGCGCTATACTGCCCGACCTTTTTTTATGGTTGCCCGACAATCACTCACTGAGCAAACGCTGAGTACACATACCGTGTGAAAACAAGCGCCGGGCAAACAAACACGAACAGGCAGGACAGGACTCTATGGGTAATCAAGCGGCGGGAAAGCAAACGGCTCTGTACGCCAAGCACGTTGAGGCCAACGGTAAGATCGTTGATTTTGGTGGCTGGGATATGCCAATTCATTATGGCTCTCAGATTCAGGAACATAACGCCGTACGCGAAGATGTGGGTATGTTTGATGTATCCCACATGACCATCGTTGATGTAAAAGGCAGCGATGCCAAAGCCTTCCTGCAAAAACTGCTGGCCAACGACGTCGATAAGTTAAAAGACACTGGCAAAGCGTTATACACCGGCATGCTGAACGAAGATGGCGGCGTCATCGACGACCTGATCGTCTACAACATGGACGGCTGGTACCGTACGGTTGTGAATTGTGCAACGCGCGAAAAAGATCTGGAGTGGATGGACAAACAAAGCAAAGGCTTTGAAGTCTCTTTAACTGAGCGCCCGGAATTGTCGATGGTGGCGGTGCAAGGTCCAAACGCCATTGCCAAAGTGAAACAAGTTAAGCCGGAATCAGCTGAACTGGTTGGTAGCCTTAAGATCTTCCAGGGTCTGCCACAGAGCGACTGGTTCTTTGCCCGTACCGGCTATACCGGTGAAGACGGCTTAGAAATTATGGTGCCAGAAGCCGAAATCGCTGATTTCTGGCAAGCACTGGTCGATGCCGGTGTTCAGCCTGCTGGCCTGGGCGCGCGCGATACGCTGCGTTTAGAAGCCGGTATGAACCTGTACGGCAACGATATGGACGAAACCATCAGCCCATTACAAGCAGGCATGGGTTGGACCATCGCCTGGGAACCAGCCGAGCGTGACTTTATTGGCCGTAAAGCATTGGAAGAAGAGAAAGCCAAAGGCGATATTCCAAAGTTGGTTGGTCTGGTGCTGGAGACCCGTGGTGTGATGCGCTCTCACCAGAAAGTGGTTGTCGATGGCATCGGTGAAGGTGAAGTGACCTCAGGTACCTTCTCCCCTAGCCTGCAGCACTCGATTGCAATGGCGCGTGTACCTAAAGGTACCGGCGATAGCTGTGAAATTGAAATGCGTGGCAAGTTGATTCCTGCCCGCGTTGTGAAACTGCCGTTTGTACGTAACGGTAAGAAGGTTTTTGAGTAAGCCCAAAGAATTCCGATAACGACGCGTCAGATTATTTTCTGCCGCGTCTTTATCCACCAACTTAATACGAACTTAAAAAGCGTCAGACCGTACGGAGAAAACTGATGAGCAATATCCCTACAGAATTAAAATACGTTGCATCCCACGAGTGGCTGCGTAAAGAAGAAGACGGCACCATCACTGTTGGTGTTACCGACTTCGCACAAGAACAGCTGGGCGACGTAGTATTCGTTGAGCTGCCAGAAGTGGGCACCGAAGTTGCCGCTGACGATGACATCGCAGTTGTTGAGTCTGTAAAAGCCGCTTCCGACATCTACGCACCCATCTCTGGTGAAATCGTAGCGATCAACGAAGACCTGGTAGACGCTCCGGAAAAAGTAAACGAAGACCCATACGGCGAAGCCTGGTTCTTCAAGATCAAGCCAGCGAACGAAGGCGATTACGACGGCCTGCTGACTGCTGATCAATACGAAGCTGAGTGCAACTAATACCTTAGGTATCTGAGTTTCCGTAAATATCAAAAGCCTCGGCCTTGCTTCTGCACAACCGGGGCTTTTTCTTTTCTGACATAAAGACGTACGAGACATCCCATGACCACATTGTCTTTAAACACTCACACCTTGAAAGACTTGGAACAACGCGACAACTTTGTTGGCCGCCATATTGGTTCCGACGGCGCTGGCATTGATCACAGCGAAGAAAACGCCATGCTGCAAAGCATTGGTGCTGACTCTCTGGACGCACTGACCGCAGAAATTGTACCGGCTGATATTCTTCAGGAGCCATTCCTGGATATCGCTGACAGCCGCACCGAGTTTGAAGCCCTGAACTACCTCAAGTCTCTGGCTGCAAAAAACAAGGTCTTTAAAAGCTACATCGGCATGGGTTACCACGACACCATTATTCCACCGGTGATCCTGCGTAACGTGATGGAAAACCCGGGTTGGTACACGGCGTACACGCCTTACCAGCCGGAAATCGCACAGGGTCGTCTGGAATCTCTGCTGAACTTCCAGCAAATGGTAATCGACTTCACCGGTATGGAACTGGCTAACGCCTCCCTGCTGGACGAAGGTACTGCCGCGGCGGAAGCCATGGCAATGATCAAACGATCCGTACGTAAGAACAAATCCAACACCTTCTACCTGGATGAAAACTGCCTGCCACAAACCATCGACGTGGTGAAAACCCGTGCCGAAGCATTCGGTTGGGACGTACAGGTAGGTCCTGCGGCTGAAGCAGCCAACGCCGATGTATTCGGTGCGCTGCTCCAGTACCCGGGCGTAGACGGTGAAGTGATCGATCTGACTGATGTGATTGCGGCTCTGCACGAAAAGAACGCCATGGCAGCGGTTGCTTCCGACCTGATGGCGTTGATCATGCTGAAAGCACCAGGCGAAATGGGCGCCGACATCGTACTGGGTAACGCCCAGCACTTCGGTGTACCAATGGGCTTTGGTGGCCCGCACGCTGCGTTCTTCGCCACTAAAGACAGCTTCAAGCGTTCGATTCCTGGCCGTATTATCGGTGTTTCGATCGACGCTCAGGGCAAACCTGCGCTGCGTATGGCGCTGCAAACCCGTGAACAGCATATCCGTCGTGAGAAAGCCAATTCCAACATCTGTACTGCTCAGGTGCTGCTGGCAAACCTGTCTGCGTTCTACGCGGTTTACCACGGTCCTAAAGGTCTGCAAACCATCGCTGGTCGCATCCACCGCCTGACCGATATTCTAGCGAAAGGCTTGCAAAGCAAAGGTATCGAGATTACCAACAACCAGTGGTTCGACACCTTAACCGTGAAAGTGGCTGACCGTGATGCGGTTCTGGCACGTGCTGAATCCGCTGAACTGAACCTGCGTATCGACGCTAACACTCTGGGTGTGACCCTGAGTGAGAAGACTTCTGCCGAAGACGTTGCTGAACTGTTCGACGTAATCATTGGCGAAGGCCACGGCCTGGACGTTTACGCACTGGACGCTGACATCGTCGCCAACGGCAGCACCAGCATCGCAGCAAACGTTACCCGTAATACTGAATTCCTGACTCACCCGACCTTCAACAGCCATCACACTGAACATGAGATGCTGCGTTACATGAAGCGTCTGGAGTCAAAAGACCTGGCAATGAACCACAGCATGATCACGCTGGGTTCTTGTACCATGAAGCTGAACGCCACCACCGAAATGATTCCGGTCACCTGGCCTGAATTCGGCAATATCCACCCGTTCGCGCCTCAGTCTCAGACTGAAGGCTACGAGCAGATGATTGCTGAGCTGGACGACTACCTGAAACAAGCGACTGGCTTACCGGCTATTTGTATGCAGCCGAACTCCGGTGCACAGGGTGAATACGCGGGTCTGTTAGCGATTAAGAAATACCACGAGAGCCGTGGCGAAGGCCACCGTAACGTGTGCCTGATTCCTCGCTCTGCCCACGGCACTAACCCGGCATCAGCGCAAATGGCCTCTATGCGTGTGGTTGTGACCGACTGTGATGAAGACGGCAACGTTGATTTCGCCGACCTGAAAGCCAAAGCGGAAGAGCTGGGCGATCAACTGTCTTGCTTAATGCTGACCTACCCATCGACCCACGGTATTTATGAAGAAGGCGTCCGTGAAATCTGCGACCTGATTCATGAGCACGGCGGCCAGGTATACATGGATGGCGCTAACCTGAACGCTCAGGTAGGCATCACCTCACCGGGTCATATCGGTGCTGACGTAACCCACATGAACCTGCACAAAACCTTCGCGATCCCACACGGTGGTGGTGGCCCGGGTATGGGTCCGATTGGTGTGGCAGCACACCTGGCACCTTTTGTGGCGAACCACGCGGTACGTCCGATCGATAACGAATCCAAAGGTAACGGTGCGGTATCCGCAGCGCCTTACGGTTCTTCTTCGATCCTCAACATCAGCTGGATGTACATTACCCTGATGGGCGGCAACGGCCTGCGTAAAGCGACTCAAACCGCACTGCTGAAAGCCAACTACCTGGCCAAGCGTCTGAGCACGCACTACCCGATTCTGTACTCTGGTCAGAACGGCCGCGTGGCACACGAATGTATTGTTGACCTGCGTCCGATCAAAGCCGAAACCGGTATCACCGAAGTGGATATCGCTAAGCGTCTGATGGACTATGGCTTCCACGCTCCAACCATGTCGTTCCCGGTTGCGGGTACCTTTATGATTGAGCCGACCGAGTCTGAGTCTCAGGCTGAGATTGATCGTTTCGCCGACGCTATGATTGCGATTAAAGGCGAGATTGATGCGGTTGTACGTGGTGAGTTAGACGCGGAAAACAACCCGCTGAAAAACGCACCTCACACGGCTGAAGTGGTTACCGGTGATTGGGAACGTCCTTACTCCCGTGAACTGGCAGCTTATCCGGTTAAAGACCTGGGCGCACATAAATTCTGGCCAAGCGTTGGCCGTATTGATGATGTGTACGGTGACCGTAACCTGATTTGTTCTTGTCCGGCGATTGAGAATTACGAGGACTGATCCTCGTTCTTCTTAAAAACGGAAGACATTAAAAAACTCCGCTAGCTGAGAAGTTAGCGGGGTTTATTTTAAATCATATTAGCGTCAATAATAGACGCTTGAAATTCTTTACCAAAGATAGACTGTTTCAATTGTTGTCGCTTAATGTTTCGCAAACTTTCATCAGATAACTGAAGTATTACTTCTAACTCTTTAGAATAAATTGCTATTTTTTTTCTACGAGCTTGCTTCAAAGTGCCACAATTTAAATTCAACACTCGGATCGTTTCATCAGCCTTCTTCGCATCTCCAGCGCACAAGCCTTCTCTTTTATTTACGGCACCAGATTTATCAAATTGAAGGTATTTCAAAGGGTCTTCTGTATCTGGCTTGATTAGATCGTTAGGATCATAATCCCCAGGGCCACTCTCACCTTCTCTGTCTTTATAGTGACCGCAATGTGGAGCGTTTGTAAGTCCGCAACATCCAAATAAATTAGTCCAATCAAAGGTCATATACTTGTAATGAGCAATACCATTTTTTTCTCCCTTGTGGAAAAAGTGTTCAATATGCCCATTACCTCGCACTGCCTTTGATTCACAGTAACAGCATGTACCGAATTGCATGAGATCAATTTTTTCCCAGATCTTTTTTTTATGGGCCTTGGTTACGTCCTTATCCCATGTATGAATTCGGTAGCTAAATCGCCCTAATACATCAGGTCTTCCAGATCTACTTAACTTTTTCAAAGTACAACCATCCTTGTATAATCTTTTAATCCTCTAAACGCATTTGGGAAATTCGAATATTACTTTCACATTCCTCTACAATAGGATGATCTTCTCCAAAATGCTCTTTAATCTTCAAAAGCATTGACGAATAACGCTCGATGTCATTGCTCCTTAGGTATCCATAGAAAGATTCTACCCATTGAGCTTCTTCTACATTTTCCGGAATTGAAACAGTCCCCATAATCTCTGCCAGAATATCTGAACTTGTGACGCCCTTAGTTTGGAAGTCAGGGGTTTTAGCAACTAGCGCACCAGTTCCATCATCTATAACTTGGCGGATGCACCTCGCCTCTACAGTAGACAGAACTTGAGGACTATGAGTGGTAACTATAAATTGTAAGTTTTCAAAAACGTCTTGAAGGTTTAGTAATACTGATTGTTGCCAAGATGGATGGAGGTGTAGGTCAATTTCATCAATAAATACGATACCTGATGCACTCAGGGGGTTTTCCATATGAGGATTAAGTCCGATCATCTTCAAAGCTAAATCCCCCACCAAAGCCAGCATAACTTGTTGGCCTTTCGATATCTGTGTCACATTGACCGCAACTCCAAAGCTATCAACAATTAGCCTGAGAAAACCAGAACTTCGATCAATACGCAGTGATTTTATACTTGGTACAACCTTCTCAATCGCATCATTCACAAGCTCCAGATTACGAGAGTACTCCTTCGAAAAAGATTTTTCGTATAAGCTAGAGAGTTCTTCTTTCTTTAACTCAAGTCGTTTTACTAATCTGTCTTCTGGATCGACTTCCTCTCCATCATACATATCCGCAATCAAAGATTTTAGATTTTCAATCTCTTCTTGAAGCTTGGAAGTTTCAGAGTTTGAACTCAAGTTGTGAAGCATTATGTACTTTTGAGCAAATTCAGTAGATATATCCTGCTCATTACCGAAGCCTTGATAAGCTTCAAACCGATTACTTCGAATATCTGAATGAAAGGTTTCAAAATTGTGGGCTGATAACTTTGTTGAACTCCTAGTTACGTTGTAATTTGCAAACACAGGAAGGTCTAATTGTTCAAGACCATTAATTAACCTATACACAGACCCTAGGTCTTTTACCTCAACATAATTCCCATCTTTTTTAGCAGGTAAACCTTCGACTGGCTTCGCCACAGAGACATTAAATATGCTATTCCTGTCCAAAATTAGCTTAGCCCTGATTTCCGAAAAATCATCACAATGAACATTAATATCACTATCTAAAATGGTCTTTCCATTAACTTTCTCTCGCTCGATATTGTTAACCAACCAGGAGAGAGATCTAACAACTCCATCTAAAATGGCTGTTTTACCACAACCATTATCACCAACAATGACAGTAATATCGCTCTCAAAAGATATAGAAAACTCTCTTAGCTTCCTAAAATCCTTAAAATCGGCACTTCCTAAAAGACAAGAATTACTTCGAACTATCTTATCCATATCACTAATACATTTACGTATAGTATCCGGATCATCTTCATTCTTAGGATTAATACAGTGCTTATATAACTGATATATCGATTGGAGGTTTCCTTTATTGGCTTTTTTAACCAATTGGAATTTTACCCTATCCTTTCTAGCCATTTTTTATTTCCATTATTTTATCAATGACATCAACGGAGTATTTTTCACCCAGAGACTTTACAAAGTTTGGTTCAACATACTTTGAGAACGACAGTATCCCCTGAAGGTAAGTAACTTCATCATCAGCAGCATTTCCCGAAATAAATTTAAAGACTAGATGTTTGATATATCTTTTTCGATCCCGACCAAGAGATAGCTTCCCTTCATTAGTAATAGTTATGCCAGTCACATGCCTATTATGTGCTTTAGATGAAAATACAGTTTTTCCAGAGTTTACGATAATATTTCTACCAAAAACTCGTTTTAATACAGATTCAACAATACGAGGAACTTGAAACAATATGCCTTTACTTTCTGTTGAAAACGTTAAATCATCGGCATATCTACTATAAATAATTCCATTATCTTCACAGTATTTCGCGATCTCACTATCAAAGAGATACATTATAAAATTCGAAAGATAAGGAGAACTAGGTGCACCAACACTAAGGATCAAACCACGCCTATTAGTTTTCCTCTGATTCCAAAAAAGAAGCTTTTCCATTGTAAAGCGATCAAACTCATCAAAAGCAAGGCCATTGTCTTTACAAACTTTCCAGAATAGAGAATTTGATATTGAATTGAAGAAATTCTCCAAGTCCATCTTTAACAAATACCTGCCATTTCTATGATGATAAGCGTTATCTTTGATGCTTATTCCTTTTCTATATGCCATAGCAGCAGAATGGACGGGGAATTTATCGAGACCGACGAAGATTCTCTGATACTCTTTCAATTCTGCAACAGGTTGCGCAATAATTCGAAATCCAGAGGTTCTCTTCGGTATTTTATAAACTTTGTATTTATTTGGAGCATTTCTTAGGAAAGATAATACTTCCTTTTCTGTTTTTTTTGACTCTCTAGCTATGTTGGCTATTAAGCTCATATCAACGTCCAATAGAAAATAAAACGGCCTAGGGGATCACTCCCCTAAGCCGACTCTTTACTAGAAGGTCGCGAGATATCGAAACCTAAACGAGGAACGAGTTTAGGTTGAGATATCTCGCAACCATAAAGCCGTTCAATAAGTTAGAGTCTGGCTAAACACCCGACTAGACAATTAAGTCCAACACTAAAGAGTAGTTTGAGTCTACCTCAACTTATACACAGCATCAATTTGCAGGCAGTGAATTTCGCCCCAACGCCCGCATCACAGCTTCCGGCTCTTTATCCACAGTACTCAATAGCATCACCAATGGCGAAAATCACTGCCTCTGGGGTTCGCTCCACTCACCCCAGCCTACGAATGTAGCGGTGGTTTAGCGATTAGTAGGTTGGGATACCCAACTTCAACCAAAATTAATAGTGATACCTAAGCTGCGCTATCAGCACAGCACCGTCTTCCACCTTATAAACCAACCGGTGCTCATCATTAATCCGGCGTGACCAATAGCCCATTAAGCCATGCTTTAACGGCTCTGGCTTGCCAGTACCTTCAAACGGTGTGCGTTGAATCTCTTTGATTAATGCATTAATCCGTTTCAGCATTTTCTTATCGGTGGATTGCCAGTAGAGGTAACTTTCCCAGGCTTTGCTGGAGAAGATCAGTTTCATCCTTCGATCCCCAATCTTCAATCAATCTTCGAGTAGAACACGCTCTGCACTCTGCCCACTCTCTAACTCAGCAATCGATTCCAGCAGATTCCGGGCGTTGGCCGGTGAGCGTAACAAATAGGTGGTTTCCTGCATTGCCTGATAGTCTTCCAGAGACATCATCACCACAGGTTCTTCACTCTTGCGGGTAATAATCACCGGAGCATGATCGTTGCAGACCTGTTCCATCGTTTTTGCCAAATTAGCGCGGGCAGCGGTATAGCTGATAGCGTCCATCGTTTCTCCATCGAACCACCAGGCCCGAACCAACACTGTACATTATTCCGTACAGGTTAAATTTTAACCGTATAAAAATCAATCTTTGCATTGTACCAACTAAGTTTGACACGCGGAGCGGGGGAGCCAGATAAGCTGAGCCCTCTTCCCGACTGGCACATCTTTCATGCTGAGCTAAAGTCTGAAGAGACTAAGACCATCTGGAGCCAACTATGCCTCTCGTTCGCCTGATTTATGCCAGCAAAAAGACCGAAGACTGGAACGATTCTGAGTTGGAATCGGTGATTAAAAGCGCTCAGGAGCACAATCACCGCCACCTGGTGACAGGTTGCCTGTGCTTTAACCGGAAGTACTTTATGCAGTGCCTGGAAGGGTCACGTTCTCAGGTCAATCTGATCTACAACCGCATCATCCAGGATAAGCGTCATAAAGAAGTGGAACTGATGTGTTATCAATACATTGATGAGCGTGATTTTGGCGAGTGGGATATGTATTACGTGCCAGATTCTAAGATCACTCAGGAGCTGATTCTTAAGTATTCCGGTGTGAATGATCTGGACCCTTATGCCATGACCAATACCGGGGCGCTACGCTTCCTTAAGGAAGCGGTTGAGCAGACTTCCGGTATTCGCACATAACAGCGGATAACTCGTATTACGCTGAATGTTGCTTTTCATCTCTGGCCGCAGAATAAATTCCGATTGCGGCCAATAGCCCCAACAAAATCCCGGCACAAGAAACAACAAACCCGCCAAACGCATCATGCGAATTCGGCTCCAGACTCATACTGATCTGCATCACCAGACCAAACGTTCCCATAACGCCCAGGCTGGCCACATAACCGATAATACGCCCGGGTTTACCACCGACAGAATGCAGTGCTGCTGCGGTTATCAACCAACCGGAAGACAATAATGCGGGAATAAGTTGAAAGCCCTGAAATAACATTGCCAGCAGCGATAACAGCACTAACACCAAAAATATAACGGAGAGTGTTTTTCTGAAAGTTTTCATCATTCCCTCGCGTGTCAGAAAAAATAGTCAGACAAGAATGATTTCAATATAACAAGTGATGGCGAAAAACGTCAGAGTGAAGAAGTAAAGAAAAGTGGAGAGGTAAAGAAGCGTGGGGAACAAGCGCTGCAAAAGTCACAGCGCTTGTTTCTGGGAGGATGGTCAGAAGAACAGCTTTTGCAGCTCTTCGCCTGGCTCATCTGCACGCATAAAGGCTTCCCCGACCAGAAAAGCATGAACATTGTGGTCACGCATCAACTTCACGTCGTCCGGCACCAGAATACCGCTTTCTGTCACCAGCAAACGATCCGATGGAACGTCTTTTAATAAGCCCAACGTTGTATCTAAGGTCAGCTCAAACGTGTGCAGGTTACGATTATTGATACCTACCAATGGTGTCGACAGTTTTAGTGCGGATTGCAACTCTTCACCGTCATGCACTTCCACCAGCACATCCATTCCCAGCTCTTCTGCTAAGCCAGCCAAATCTTGTAATTGCATATCGCTTAATGCCGAGACGATCAGCAGAATGCAGTCTGCATTCAATATACGTGCTTCGTAAACATGGTATGGGTCGATTAAAAAGTCTTTACGGATCACCGGTAATGAACAGGCATTACGAGCGGCGACCAAATAATCTTCATGACCTTTGAAATAGTCACGATCGGTTAATACCGATAAACAGGCCGCACCGCCTTGCTCGTACGATTCTGCGATTTTTCCCGGAATAAAGTTTTCGCGCAGCACACCTTTGGAAGGAGATGCTTTTTTAATTTCAGAAATAACCGCTGGCAAACCCGCATCCACTTTGGCTTTCATAGAGCGATAAAAACCACGCAGTTCAGATGCATCACGATCTGTTGCTTGCGCTTTAATTTCGGCTAACGGCGCTGTTTTGCTGCGTGCCGCAATCTCCTGTTCTTTTGTCGCCAGGATCTTTTTTAAAATAGTTGGAGTGTTCATTGTGTTCTGCTCTGTTACGCCTGGCCGTCTTCAACAATATAAGTTGAGAAACTCACCAGCTCGAGAATTTTCTCATACGCCATACCGCTGTAGATGGCATCTTCCGCCATATCAACACCGTCTTTAAAGCTGACCGCTAAGCCCGCGACATAAATCGCTGCACCGGCATTAATCGCTAACATATCCGCTGCTTTTTTCGCCGCGTCGCTATCACGCTTACGCAGTGCATTTTTAATTAACGCCAAGCTTTCTTCAGCGCTGTTCACGCTCAGACCAGCTAAGTCCTGACGTTCCAGACCGACATCTTCAGGCTTAATTTCAAACTCGCGAATTTCGCCATTTTTTAATTCGCAGGCGTAAGTTTCCGTCGCCAGAGAAATTTCATCCAGACCGTCTTTGGAATGAACGACCATAATATGACCCGCACCCAAGCGCTGTAATACTTCGGCAACCGGGCGCACTAAGTCTTTACTGAACACACCAATTAACTGGTTTTTCACACCAGCCGGATTGGTCATCGGGCCAAGCACGTTAAAGATGGTACGCAGACCTAACGCTTTACGTGGGCCAATAGCGTGTTTCATGGCACTGTGATGCTGTGGTGCAAACATGAAGCCCACACCCAGTTGATTAATGCATTCAGCAACCTGATCAGAATTTAACGCCAGGTTAACACCCGCCGCTTCTAATAAATCAGCACTGCCTGAGCTGGAAGACACACCACGGTTGCCATGCTTAGCCACATGGCCACCCGCAGCGGCAACAATAAAGGAGGACGCGGTGGACACATTAAACAGATTGGCACCGTCGCCGCCGGTGCCAACAATATCGACTGCATTGTCAGCTTCGACTTTTACACCGCTGGCCAGCTCACGCATAACGGTAACGGCACCCACAATTTCGTCGATGGTTTCACCTTTCATACGCAGCGCAACCAAAAATGCGCCGATTTGAGCGTCGTCACATTCACCGGTCATAATCTGGCGCATAACCGCGGTCATTTCGTCGGTGGTTAAATCCTGCTGCTCAACCACACGGGCCAATGCTTGTTTAATGTCCATGTTTTCTCCCGTGTTTAAATCGTGGTTTTCAGGAAATTGGCCAATAAATCATGGCCATGTTCGGTCAGAATGGATTCCGGGTGGAACTGCACACCTTCAATGGCCAGTTCTTTATGACGCACACCCATAATTTCTTCCATACTGCCATCTTCATTTTCGGTCCAGGCGGTAATTTCCAGACAATCCGGAATGGTGTCTTTATCAATGACCAGCGAGTGATAACGGGTGGCGTTATAGCCTTCGGTTAACCCGGCAAACACACCCGTATTTTTATGGTGAATCGGCGAGGTTTTACCGTGCATCACCCGGCCAGCGCGAATAATATCGCCACCAAATGCCTGACCAATACTCTGATGACCTAAACAAATCCCGAGGATCGGTAATTTACCGGCAAAGTGTTTAATCGCCGCCATCGAAATACCCGCTTCATTCGGGGTGCATGGCCCTGGCGAAATCACTAAATGATCGGGATTTAATGCTTCTATTTGTTCGATGGTAATTTCATCGTTACGGAACACTTTTACATCAGCGCCCAGCTCAGCAAAATACTGAACCACGTTGTAAGTAAACGAGTCGTAATTATCGATCATGACTAACATAATGTGGTCTCCTATTCCTGATCCAGTCCGGCTTCTGCCATGGCCACCGCGCGGAACATCGCACGGCCTTTATTCATGGTTTCTTTCCATTCCAGACGCGGCACAGAGTCCGCTACCACACCGGCGCCAGCCTGAATATTCAGCACACCATCTTTAATCACAGCAGTACGGATCGCAATGGCGGTATCCATATTGCCGTTCCAGCTTAAATAACCCACTGCGCCGCCATAAACACCGCGCTTGGTGGATTCAAATTCATCGATAATTTCCATCGCTCGGATTTTAGGCGCACCACTCAACGTGCCTGCCGGATGCACCGCTCGCAATACGTCCATCGCGGTAATGCCGTCTTTCACTTTACCTTTGACGTTGGAGACAATGTGCATCACATGGCTGTAACGCTCCACGACCATCTGATCGGTCACTTCGACTTCGCCGGTTTGTGCCACACGACCGACATCGTTACGGCCTAAATCAATCAACATCAAATGTTCGGCAATTTCTTTCGGGTCAGCTAATAATTCCGCTTCCAGCGCCTGATCTTCTTCTTCGGTTTGACCACGGTAACGAGTACCAGCGATTGGACGAACCGTTACCTCACCATCTTCTAAGCGTGCCAGAATTTCCGGAGAAGAGCCCACCACATGAAAATCGCCTAAATTCAGGCAATACATATAAGGAGAAGGGTTTAATGTGCGTAACGCGCGGTAAATATTCACCGGGTCGCCGGAATACGGCACCTGCATTCGCTGAGAAATTACGCACTGCATAATGTCACCGGATAACACATATTCTTTGATGTTATCCACTGCATCCATAAATTCCTGTTCACCAAACATAGAACGGAAATCACTTTCGGCGACATTTTTAGGTTCCGCCAGCGGCTGACCAATATCACCCTGGTAGGGTGTACGAATTTGCTGACGCAGTTGTTCAATGCGTTGCTCGGCTTTTTCCAGAGCATTTTCAACCGCAGGATTAGCCATCACAATTAAATGCAGCTTACCGCTGAGATTATCGAAAACCACCACTTCTTCCGACACCATCAATAAAATATCCGGCGTCTGCAGATCGTCTTTCGGGCAGCTTGCCTTTAATTTAGGCTCAATATAACGAATGGTGTCATAGCCAAAATAACCCACTAAACCGCCGTCAAATTTTGGCAGGCCGTCCAGTGTTGGCACCTTAAACTGCTGCTGAAATTCGCTGATGTATTGCAGCGGATCTTCCACCTCGAACTGTTCGACGATGTTACCGTCTTTTTCGATCTGGATTTGCTGACCATACACTTTCAGGATTTCACGGCATGGCAAACCAATAATGGAGTAACGCCCCCATTTTTCACCACCCTGAACCGACTCAAGTAAGTAGGTATAAGGCTGAGCAGCCAGCTTAAGAAACGTTGTTAACGGCGTATCCAGGTCAGCCAGTACCTGGCGTGCGACCGGTATACGGTTATAGCCCTGTTCAACCAGGGTCTGGAATTGTTGCGGTGTCATATAAAACCTTTGGAGACTCGTTTGGTTAACACGGTGGCAGCCGATTTTCAGGCACAGATCCACATCACAGAAAAAGTGACTGCGTTAATACCATCGCTGGGTCAGATGCTGACCCTGCTGTAACGGGCGGTTGTATTGGAAAAACACCGCGATCTCCGATAATCAGGGGAAATGTGATTGGGTGGTGAAACTATACCAGATAAGGCGCTTGCGACAAGCGTCAATCAGCTGGCAATGGGCATAATCAATTACGCCAATCGAGACAGGGCCAATGACGTTGCAGCGCCATATCCCGCAGCGCTTCATTTGGATTTAACACAACGGGCTGTGCGACTTTTTCAAGTAACGGGGCATCGGAGTGACTGTCGGTATAAAAAGCGGCATGACTAAAATCCAGCCCCCGATCAGCAAGAAACTGACGCGCCAGTTCTACTTTTCCTTCGCCGTAACACATGGGTTGCTGCAGCCCCAGAATTTCTCCCGACTTCTCCCACAAGCGATTACTGATGACATGTGGAATACCCAATTCTTTGGCGTACGCTCTGGCAACGACGTCATCAGAGCCAGTAATCATGACCAGTTCGGTTCCCTGACGCTTATAAGCAAACAATAAAGACGCGGCCTGTGGGTAAATATGGAAATTGCCACGTTCGGTGAAGAACTCGTCAACCCGTTGCTGGTACTCTGACAGGGTCATGCCCCGCGTTCGGGTGCGATAATAGTTAGATAAGCGAGAATGAGTGACGCTGCCTTTTTTATAGGCACGGTACAGCGAAGCCAAGGCCTGCATGGCTTCAACCATCGCCCAACGCTCGCGCTTAAAGCGCCATTTAATCCAAAGGCTGTTCGCATCTTTATTAATCAGAGAATCATCGAGATCAAAAAAGACAACAGGCAAATCATATACCCGCATCCGCAACGCTCGTTAATAATGAGCCGTGAAGACTATCACAGGCTATCATCAACCCCCAATGCAGCAAGACGCCAATGGGTCAGAGTGGCCGAAGAAATGCATTGCGGATACGCCACTGCGAGCTGTTCCAACCCTTGCCATAAGGCACTGGCGTGCGTGTCCATACCAAATAACTTCAGCGATGCAATAATGCGAGTTAAACGCTTGTGGTTATGGTTATCCGGCGTCATCCAGTGAAACTGAGCTACGTCATCAGGCACCAACAACTCAAAGCCTTGAGGGGTTTCCCGCAATAACACGCCATAAAACTCCAGCATGCGTAACAGTGAACGATGAAGTTCTAACTGCAGGTCATGATCCAATCGAAATGCCTCCGCCACAGCATCAGAAACGACGGGCGCTTCGGGGTTATAAGCGCTGAGGCTGGTCAGTGGGAATAACCACTGAATATAGTCATGACAGCTCTCAAGCTCATTATCAGAGAAAGCCAGAATTCCAGAAAGTGTCCTGCCACGATGGTCGGTGTTCTGGCCCGAATAAAAGGCGATCAGAGGATGCATAATGTGCTCGCAAGGTCCGTGTTACATCTCAGTATAGACAGAAACCAGGAGTTGCCCGCCTGCTCAAAACAAAACTACTGGAACTTCTGGTGCGTTATAAATAGTTGACCTAAGGCATGGTCATCCGTCGCTGAATCATCCATTCTTAAAACGGACTTAACAAAAGGAGCGACCATGAAAGGTTTGGAAATCAGCTTTCGCGACATCGAACATTCAGACGGTATTGAGCAAACCATTCGGGAAAAATCAGGCAAACTCACCTCCACATTTGATGACATCACGGGTATCCGGGCGGTTGTTGCTATGCCACACAACCACAGCAACAAAGGTAAGCTGGCGCATGTATCACTGGAAATCGGCTTGCCGGGTGAGACGGTAGCCATCACAAATGACAATCACGACAACACCGACCATGAAGATATGTATGTTGCGGTACGTGACGCGTTTGACAAAGCACAACGAAAAATCCGCAAAATCCACGACAAGCGTGTCGACAAAAACCGGCGTGCAGCCACGGTATAAGCAAACAGCAGACACAAAAAAAGCCACCCGAAGGTGGCTTTTTTTGTGTCTGAGATTCAGAAACGCAATTAAGCCGTTTCGAACATCTCTTCTTCCAGCTCGAACAATGGCTCAGAACCGCCTTTTACAGCAGCAGTCAGACCAATGTAACGTGGCAGCAGACGCTTAACGTAGAAGCGTGCCGTCGATACTTTCGCTTTGTAGAACTTGTCGTCTTGCTTATCCAATGCAACAGACGCCATTTTTGCCCACATGTAAGCCAGAGCGGTATAACCAAATACCATCAGGTATTCAACGGATGCTGCACCAATCTCGTTTGGATTGTTCTGAGCACGATCGATAACCCATTGAGTCAGGTCGTTCAGATTTTCCAGAGCGGCTTTCAGAGGCTCGATAAACTCAGCCATCGCTTCGTTACCCGCTTGTGTTGCAACAAAGTCATTCACATCCTGTTCAAACAGTTTGTAGAATGCACCGTTGTTACCAACGACTTTACGACCCATCAGATCCAGTGCCTGAATGCCGTTAGTACCTTCGTAAATCTGGGTAATACGGATATCACGAACGTGCTGCTCCTGACCCCATTCACGAATAAAGCCATGACCACCGAAGACTTGCTGACCAGCAATCGCTGATTCCAGTGCATTGTCTGTCAGGAACGCTTTAGCAACTGGAGTTAACAGTGCCAGCATCGCATCTGCGTGTTTTTTCTGATCAGCATCATCAGAGAACTTAGCAATATCTAACCACTTAGCCACGTAAGTGGAGAATGCACGGCCACCTTCTGTGAAAGCACGGGAAGTCAGCAGCATGCGACGTACATCAGGGTGTACGATGATTGGGTCAGCTGCTTTATCTTTCGCCTGAGCACCCGTTGGCGCACGAGACTGAATACGGTCACGAGCGTATTCAACAGCGTTCTGGTAAGACGCTTCTGCCGCACCGATACCCTGGATACCAACACCCAGACGCTCGTAGTTCATCATAGTGAACATTGCTGCCAGACCCTGGTTTTCTGCACCAACCAGCCAGCCTTTTGCACCGTCAAAGTTCATTACACAAGTAGCAGAACCTTTAATACCCATTTTGTGTTCGATAGAACCACAGCCCATGGTGTTACGCTCACCCAGAGAACCGTCTTCGTTCACCAGGAACTTAGGTACTAAGAACAGAGAAATACCTTTAGGGCCTGCTGGTGCATCCGGCAGTTTTGCCAGTACCAGGTGGATGATGTTCTCAGCCATGTCGTGCTCGCCCCAAGTAATAAAGATCTTGGTGCCAGTTACATCAAATGAACCGTCAGCGTTAGGAGCTGCTTTGGTACGGATAATACCCAGGTCAGTACCCGCGTGTGGTTCGGTCAGATCCATCGCACCAGCCCATACACCGGAGTACATGTTTGGCAGATACTTTTCTTTCAGCTCCTGAGAACCATGAGCATTCAGAGATAAACAGGCACCTGCCGTCAGCATTGGCGCCAGGCCAAATGCCATGTTTGAGCCCTGAACCATTTCTTCCATCTGGCCTACCAGAGTTTTTGGCATACCCATGCCACCAAACTCAGGGTTACCACCCAGGCCGTTCAAACCTGCTTCAATATATGTCTGATAAGCTTCTTTGAACCCTGGAGCAGCGGTTACTTCGCCGTCTTTCCAGGTAGAGCCTTGCTCATCACCTTCACGGTTGATAGGTGCCAGAACCTGGCTGGCAATTTTGCCACACTCTTCCAGGATCGCTTCAGCGGTTTCTACATCCACCACACCTTCCAGACCAGCCAACGAACTCCACAGTTTGTCAGCTTCAAAAACCTCGTTCAGGACAAAGCGCATGTCGCGCAATGGTGCCTTATATTCTGCCATGATTCACCTCGTGTAGATTGTTCGTTTGTCATTGGCTCCAGCGACGCCAATCAACAAAACGCCGCTATTGTAACGGCTGAAATCAAATTGCCTATACCCAAATGCAAAAAACCGCGCAGACACATCAATGTGTTGCGCGGTTTTTCGTCATAATCTGAGCAGATTAGAATGCAAAGTGTTCTGCATCCAGATCCATCAGAGTGTCAGAACCTGCAACCATGGTCGCTGCATGAGAAGCAGTACGAGGCAGGATGCGGGTGAAGTAGAAACGAGCGGTTGTCAGCTTGGCTTTGTAGAAATCTTCTTCTGTAGTGCCAGCCGCCAGAGCGTCTTGTGCCGCTTTAGCCATCTTAGCCCACAGGAACGCCAGCGTTACGTAGCCAGAGTACATCAGGTAATCTACAGAAGCAGAACCAACTTCGTCACGATCTTTCATAGCGTTCATGCCAATCTTCATGGTCAGATCGCCCCACTCTTTGTTCAGCTTAACCAGTGGCTCAACGAACTGCGCCATGGCTTCGTTTTCTGCATTTTCTTTGCAGAAAGTGTGAACAATCTTAGTGAAGTTCTTCAGGCTTTGACCCTGAGTCATCAGTACTTTACGGCCTAGCAGGTCAAGTGCCTGGATACCGGTAGTACCTTCATAGATGGTAGAGATCTTAGCGTCACGTACCAGCTGCTCCATACCCCACTCAGCGATGAAACCGTGACCACCAAATACCTGAACACCCAGGTTAGTGGCTTCGTAACCAGTTTCAGTCAGGAATGCTTTAGCGATTGGCGTCAGGAAGCCCAACAGTTCATCGGCAGCTTTTTTCTCTTCTTCAGAGTTGCCTTTATGAACGATGTCATTTTGCAGTGCAGTCAGGTAAACCAGTGCACGACCACCTTCAGCAAATGCTTTCTGAGTCAGCAGCATTTTACGAACGTCTGGGTGAACGATGATTGGGTCAGCTGCTTTCTCTGGTGCCTTAGGACCAGTCAGAGAACGCATCGCCAGACGGTCTTTGGCGTATGCCAGAGCACCCTGGAAAGAACCTTCAGCCGCAGTAACACCCTGCAGAGCAGTACCGATACGAGCGGTGTTCATAAAGGTGAACATGCAGTTCAGACCTTTGTTCTCAGGGCCAATCAGGAAACCTTTAGCGCCATCGAAGTTCATCACACAAGTAGAGTTACCGTGGATACCCATTTTGTGCTCGATAGAACCACACACAACGTCGTTGCGATCCGCTACCGCGCCATCCGCAGAAACGTTGAACTTAGGAACGATGAACAGAGAAATACCTTTGGTACCTTCTGGTGCACCTGGCAGACGAGCCAGAACGATGTGCACAATGTTCTCAGCCATGTCGTGTTCACCGGCAGAGATAAAGATTTTAGTACCAGAGATAGAGTAAGAACCGTCAGCATTTGGCTCAGCTTTGGTTTTCAGAATACCCAGGTCAGAACCACAGTGAGGTTCGGTCAGACACATGGTACCAGTCCACTCACCACTTACTAATTTCGTAAGATAAGTATCTTTCTGCTCTTGAGTACCCCAAGAAGAGATGGTGTTCATTGCACCGTGAGACAGACCCGGGTACATGCCCCAAGACCAGTTAGCAGTACCAACCATCTCAGAGATAACGTTGCTCAGAGACTCTGGCAGGCCTTGACCACCCACTTCTTCGTCGTGAGACAGTGTTGGCCAACCGCCTTCAACAAACTGCTGGTAAGCTTCTTTAAAGCCAGTAGGAGTCGTTACAGAGCCATCTTCGTGACGAGTACAGCCTTCTTCGTCACCAACACGGTTCAGAGGAGCAATTACATTTTCACAGAATTTAGCACCTTCAGTAAGAATGGCATCAACCATCTCTGGAGTAGCGTTTTCAGCATAAGCTGGCAGGCTGGCGTAATGACCTGGCACATCCAACACTTCGTCCATAACGAACTTAATTTCACGCAGGGGAGCTTTATACTCTGGCATAGCGACTGACCTCTTTGCCTAAATCTAATCTTGCAGCTTCATGCTGCTGGTTATTAATGCGATAGTTTCAAAACTATCTTTTTTCAAACAAGTGTTTGAAACATACGTTCGCCTATCCTCAATGTCAAGCCTGAGCAGCATAGCAATCACAGACTTTTTTCTTCGAAGTACGGCAAAAGAAAGAACAAAGGAAAAGATCATTAATGCCAGAAGTGACATTCAGGACAGATTTATTGGAGAGTAAAGGCGCTGAAGACCAGCAGTATCAGGCAACTGCGTTGATAAGGTCGCCAGCTTTGGGGGAATCCGGAACAGAGATATCCAGTAAAAATTCATTAATGCGGCGCATTCGGGCATTTTGTTCAGAGAAGACTTCTGACACAGGCACCTTATCTTCTGAATCAGAAGCTGTTGCTTCTTGTTTTTCTTTTTCCTCCTCAGCCTGCTTCTGCTCTTGCGATGTTTGCTCAGCGGAGTCAGCGCGTAATTCACGTTGCTGACTACTGATTTCAGCCCGCGCCTCAGCGGCCTGTTGTGCTGCCAGAGCCGCTACCTGTCGATCTTGAGAAGAAGGTTCTGCCGGAGCCAAAGCAGCACGCTGAACCTGTTGCATTTTTTCCAGCGTCGCCTGAGGATCTCCGGGAATCACACCCACATCAATGGGCACTTCTCCCGCCACCGCATAACGCACACCATCCGGGCCACGCTGGTAGGTGTAACTAGGGGTTCCGGCCAATTGACCACCTACAGCAGCATGAGCGGCTTCGTGTGCTTTGACTTCGGCATCACGGCTTTTTAACTGGCGAATCTGAGCAAGATCAGCTTCCTGTTGCTTTTGTTCTGCTCTTTCCTGACGTGATTCGCGCTCTTGGCGAATATCACTTCTTGAGCTGTCTGTATCTTCAGGAGATGAATCATCTGTTTGAGTTGCTTGAGGAGCAGCTGAGTCACGCTCACTGGCACGGCGTCCGGCATCACTGATGGACACCTCTTCAACCGGAGCAAAAGCAACCGAGTCGTTATTTTCAGCGCCATCAACACCAGACACAGCAGAACCGGCGGTGATATTGACCGATACCGCTGATGCTGAAGTCTGATTATTATTGGTCGCTATTTGCATAGTGCTCTCGTCTGAGACCGTGCTCTATCAAGCCTGCACGTCAATGATGGAACCCAGTGTTCTGTCCGCTGCCTGCAGGACTTTGGCATTTGCTTCGACAGAACGTTCACCTTGTTTCAGATCTGTTGCCGCTTCAGCCAATTTGTCCGCACCTTCGACCGGGCGCTCTGTTGTTGCATCCACAACATCCTGAGCCGCACGACGTACTTGATCGGTGCCTTGACTAATGCCAGCCGAAGCCGTTGTAAACGCTGAACCGGCCGTTGAACCTATATTCATAACAAGCTCCTGTTTAACACCACTATCGACACCCATTTCGGGTGACTTTAAAAATCACTGTTTATATTTTAAACAGCAAAAAACACAGAAGCCAGCTTATCGCTGGCTTCTGTTAGATTGAAAAATTATATCGCTAAAGTTTTGCGTAATTGGCCGGTCAACTCGCGGCTGCATCATAAAACATGGCATTGGGATCGGATTTCGCTGCTGGCTTAAGAATCTCGTCCAGCTCCTTAGGCTGCTTTGTCACCTTGTGATCAGAATTAATACCTAATTTGCGGAACAGATCCTGATCTTTGTTCGCCGCCGGGTTCGGTGTCGTCAGCAGGCACTCGCCATAGAAGATAGAGTTGGCGCCCGCAAAGAAACACATGGACTGCATTTCTTCCGTCATTTCTTCACGGCCAGCACTTAAACGCACATGAGACTTTGGCATCATAATTCTGGCAACAGCAATGGAGCGAACAAAATCCAGAGGATCAAGATCACCTTCGGCTTCCAGTGGTGTACCTGCCACTTTCACCAGCTGGTTGATGGGTACAGAGTCCGGATGTTGCGGTAAGTTGGCTAACTGAACCAATAACCCGGCACGGTCTTTCTGTTGCTCACCCATGCCCAAAATGCCTCCAGAGCATACTTTCATGCCGGCATCACGGACGTTTTGCAACGTCTCCAAACGGTCAGAATAGGTACGGGTAGTAATGATATCGCCGTAGAACTCAGGCGAGGTATCCAGATTATGGTTGTAATAATCTAAGCCGGCATCGGCTAAACGCTGGGATTTGTCTTCATCCAGCATGCCTAATGTCATACAGGTTTCCATTCCCAGATCTTTCACACCTTTAACCATCGCCAGAACATAAGGCATATCTTTTTCACGAGGTGAGCGCCAGGCTGCCCCCATACAAAATCGATCAGAGCCTGCGGCTTTTGCCGCTTTGGCTTTTTCGATTACCGCTTCGACTTCCATCAGCTTTTCTTTTTCAAGCTTGGTGTCGTAACGAGCACTTTGCGGGCAATAAGCACAATCTTCCGGACAAGCACCGGTTTTAATAGAGAGTAAAGTGCTGACCTGTACCTGGTTCGGGTCGAAGTGTTGACGATGGATGCTATGAGCCTGGAACAATAAGTCATTCATTGGCAAGTTCAACAGCGCTTCAACTTCTGCCACCGTCCAGTCATGACGTAATCCATTCTGTTTTTCAGCCAACTGACCCATACCCAAATCCCAATCACCGTAAATAATAGTTATCGATTCATACTAATTAACCTCGGGACGCGGTCAACTTTGAAAACAATAACAGGGAACATTAGTGCATTTTTTAAACAGCTGTTAAATTCATACCAGATTTGTGAACTTTGTCTGCAACCAACAAATCAATCGTTATTTATCTGCCAATTGTGCCAGGAACAATTACCAATCCTGCATTCCCCATGCTCTCAGTGCTCCGAAGAGTTGTTCAACAGTTCCATCGCACACCAACGCTGTGGCCAATGCCAGACTAACCCGCCGGCATTTGACTATACGATTTGTCAGTATCGTTATCAGCCCCCCGTCAGTCATTGGATTCTTAAAATGAAAGATAAACGACAGTTTATCTGGGCAGAAAAAATCGCGGCACTTATGATTGCCAACTCACCAACATCGCTTGAGAATGTGGATTGTTTGACGTTTATTCCATCTCACACCGCACGCTTACTGTATCGCGGCTTTAACCCTGCCGAGCTGCTTGCCCGAGCAATCAGTCATCACTTCCAGATTCCGTTAAAAGCCGACTTGCTAATAAAAACCGGTGGTAAAGATCAAAGGCAGCTCAATCGGCAACAGAGACGAACTAATTTGCGCAAAAGTCTGAGCAGCACCCATGCAAACCTGAGCGGGCAACATATTTTGATTATTGATGATGTGATGACCACAGGCGCGACTTTAGAAGTCGCTGCATCTTTGCTGAAACGACAGGGAGCAGGTTTAGTTGGCGCATGGACATTTGCCCGAACCCCAAAACTCAACAAATCAATACTGTTTCCGGCATACTAGCGTCCTTATTTTCAGTAGTTAACCATTATGTCTGATCACCCTTATAGTCGGCTGACGCCTGAAGCCGTTATGGATGCCGTCGAATCCCTTGGCTTTTTGTGTGATGCCCGAACCTTTGCATTAAACAGTTATGAAAATCGGGTCTATCAGGTCGGTATCGAGGAAGACGATCCGCTCATTGTGAAGTTTTATCGCCCAGGGCGCTGGAGCAAAGCCTGCATTCAGGAAGAACATGACTTCTTGTTGGAGCTTCAACAACAAGAGCTGCCGGTTATTGCACCGTTACAAAGGAACGGAAAAACTCTGTTTGAGTTTGACGGCTTTTATTTTTCAGTATTCCCCAGACAAGGCGGGCATGCTCCCGAAATCAGTAATGATGACGATCTGGAGTTATTGGGTCGCTGGCTCGGCCGCCTGCATTTAATTGGAGAGCAGCACAGCTTTACACATCGCCCCCGGATTTCAGGCGTTGCTGACCTTGAGCTGGCTGCCCAGCAGGTCTTGTCCAGTGACATCATGCCGAGTGACTATATTCCCGCTTATACATCCTTAATTAAAGATTTGTGCGCTGAAATTCAGCACGCATATATCCCATCGGAAATAACCCATATCCGATTGCATGGCGACCTGCACAGCGGCAATTTATTATTGCGCAATGACTGTTTACACCTGGTCGACTTTGATGACTGCTTAACTGGCCCGGCCATGCAGGATATCTGGATGTTGTTAAGTGGTGAGCGTCATGAACAACAGCAACAGCTTGCAGTGATCAGCGAAGGCTATGAACTGTTCAGGCCCTTCCCGGCGTACGAGCTACCACTTGTTGAATCCTTACGAACGCTACGAATAGCTCGATACGCAGCCTGGTTATGCCTGCGCTGGAATGACCCGGCGTTCCCTGAAGCATTCCCGTGGCTAACCAGCCATCAGTTCTGGTCGCAACATACCTTATCGTTACGAGAACAACTCGCGGCACTCAGAGAACCTGCGTTACAACTGCCAAACTTTAATTGTTGAGGAGATTACAATGAAAAAAATATTATGCGTCAGCTTGTTACTGACCACGACTTGCCTACACGCAGAACAACCATCTTTGGATATCAGCAAACTCTATGTTGGTGCCAATTTGACCCATAATGTAATCGACTCACCTTTTGGTGGCCGTGATCTGGATGCCAATGGCGTTGGCTTGTTCGCGGGTTATGAATTCGATAACGATATGGATCAGATCAATACTTATCTGGAAGTCGGCTACAGCCAAACGGATGACTTTTTTGATAACGAAGATATTAATGGTCTGTGGGTATCGGGCTTGTTGCAGAAAACTCTGCCAGAAATTGACCCTCGTTTGTCTGTTCTGGCACGTTTAGGTCTGGACTTTGGTGATGATGATGGATTATTCCTTGGAGCTGGCGGCGCTTTTCAGTTAACACCACACTTTTCTATGCGCGCGGAATACATCAACAAAGATGCAACAACCGTGTATCAGTTAGGTGGCGTTATCCACTTCTGAATAGCCTAAGAAAAACTAGGGCACCTCCGAATAATTCAGAGGTACCCTAGCCCCCATAAAAAAACGGATGCCGAGGCATCCGTTTTTTTGTTTCATCAACCAGTCTGTTAACGACGACCTGAGCGACGTAATGCAGCTGGGGTATAGTCTTTCGAATTACGCTCGAAACCAAATTTATAAGAGCTGTCTTCTTCGTTATCCAGACCCATAACTAAATAACGACCAGAGTTTAGATCATACAGAGTTTCAACAGCGTACCAAGGTACTTTCGCATCGTAGAACATCAGGTTATGTGCTTCTGCCACACGCCACAGCTCACCACGACCATCGAAGTGATCAATAGCTGATGCCTGCCAGGTATCTTCATCAATATAGAATACACGCTTGCCATAGATGTGACGCTTGCCATCTTTCAGGGTCGCTTCAACTTTCCACACACGGTGTAATTCATAACGAGTCAGGTCCTGATTAATATGACCAGCCTGAATGATCTCATCATATTTAACGTTTTCACTGTTCAGCTTGTAAGCATTGTATGGGATATACAATTCTTGCTTGCCTATCAGTTTCCAGTCGTAACGATCCGGTGCACCATTGTACATATCGAAGTTATCGGAAGTACGCATGCCATCAGATGCTGTACCCGGGCCATCGTAAGCGACCTGAGGAGCACGACGAACACGACGCTGACCGGCATTGTAAACCCAGGCTTTACGTGGTTCTTTTACTTGGTCCAGTGTTTCGTGAACCAACAGTACGTTACCTGCCAGACGTGCCGGAGAAACAACATCCTGTTTGAAGTAGAACAAAACGTTGCTGTCTTTTGATGGATCAAAGTCTTTCAGTTTATTGCGGAAAGTAAACTCATCCTTAAAACGAACCAGCTGATAATCACCATTTGCCTGTGGTGTCGCCTGACCCGCGATACGAGTCACCGAGCCACCACGGTAACGCACGATGTGGTTCCAGATGACTTCCAGGCCGGTAGAAGGAATTGGGAAAGCCACACCTTCCACGTAGTTTTCCATGCCATTACCACCGGCAATCAAACTGGTCTCAACCGCATTCTTTTTATTTACTTCGTAGATTTTATCCGGGTAGCCCGATGAACGACGCGTTTCGTACACCGGCATACGATAGGTTTCCGGATACTTTTCAAACATCGCCTTCTGACCATCGGTCAACTTGTCAGCATATTCTTTGTAATTCGCCGCGGTTATTTCAAACTTAGGCTTATCATTCGGGAACGGATCAACCAGGCGATCATCCCCCTGGGTGAAACCAGCCGGAAATTCGGTGATACCACCTGTCCATGCAGGAATGTCTCCACCATTACCAGCCATCTCAGCACCCATAGGTGTCAGAGATTTACCCAATTCCGCCGCTTTTTCCGGAGTAACAGCTGCGTTAGCTGCAGTAACCATCAGGGACAGCGCAATTGCGCTGCCTAAGGTTTTATACTGTTGTTTTAACATGGTTGTTAAACCTCAAATTCCTGTTTTTCTTATTTAGAATGAATATTTAGCAGATAAGGTAACGTTGTCGCGATCTTTCAGGACGTTGTAGTCACCACCACTGAAGTTGGTGTAACCAATATCAACCGAAGTGCGGTTCTGATACACAAACGATACCGACAGAGCTGTTGTCAGACGATCATCGATAAATTGTGAGCCTGGCTCTGGGCCATTGCCCTGGTCATAAGCAAGCGATACACGAGGCGATACGTTGATACCTGCAAAGGCATTGTTAAAGTCCATGGTCGCACGAACACGAATACCACCAGACAGCTCGTTTACATAACCTTCGTCATTACAGTAGGAGGTATTGGCATTTTTGGTTGTATTAGGTGTGTCACTAACAATTTCATCTGCAGTACAGTAATCCTTATCTGCAGGGAAGACACTGCCCAGCAGCCCATCTTCAAAGAAGAAAACACCTTCGTTATTACCAATACCGTAAGCACCTGAGCGACCATAACGAGCATCATCACTATCCGGTAAGTCATCCACATAGGTCATGCCAATTTCAGATACCAATGAGATACGGTCAGCACCTAATACCTGATCATAGAACTTGATAAACGTCATCTGAGCTTGCCAGATATCCAACTCATCATAGCCTTGCGCTACTTCACCAAATAAAGAAGCTTCATTACCACCAACTTCTGCAGCACGCTGCTGGTATAAACGACTCCATGGCGCACCATTACCCGCTAACAGAACTTCAAACGCATTCCATTGAACCGGAGAGTCTGGCTTGTAGCTGATTTCACCGGAAATCGACGCTCCACCTTCTGTACTGGTGGCAAACGAAACACCAGAGATTTGTAAATCTTCTGGGTAAGCAATTTGATACAACGGTCTGAAAGTATCATACGTTGCATCTTGGTTAACTTGACCGCCACGTGTGCCTGTTACCAGCCCCAGAGTATCGTAGTTAGTCACCGCACCATTAATATAAGGTAAGCGACTGTGGATATTCATGTGGTAAAAACCAAACTCGGTATCACCCAGTGCTTCAGAATACCAACGCAGCGCTAGACCGTATTGCCCAGAATCTTTTGGTTCATCATCACTCAAGCGATCAGTGATTGGGCTTGTCTGTTGACTCCGCGGTGTACCGTCAGCAATCTCTTGCTCACGAAGAGCAATATAAACCTGCTCTGCTTCAGTGCCACCAAGCACAACAGGGCCACAACCATCCGCGACGAAATCAACGGTTGAGAAGAAAGTGCCACAAGGGTCAATACGGGTTTTTTCCCACTCGAGCTGATAAAAGGCTTCTAACGTAACGTCAGCTGTCAGGCCAATAGAGGTATAAAGCATATTGACAGGCAACAGGCCTTCTTTTACTTCAGCACCAGGCTTACGGAATGCTGATGCGTCAACCGGGTTGATGCTGTTAATACCACCTTGAATAAAGGTCGATTCACCCCAGCTCACCACCTGACGACCAACCCGGAAGCTGACCGGAGTATCACCAATGTAATAATCCGCCCACAAGTATGCATCTAATAATTCAACATCAGCACCCGCACGTTCTTTGGTATCGTCGTTATAGGCTTTGAACTCTGGATCTTCATCCATAATTGCCGTGTCATAATAAGCACGAGCACGGAAGAAACCACCGTAGTTTTGATAACTGATTTCCAGATCTGAGCTCCATTTCACCACATTAGTGTAAATATCACCCTTATCGTAATTTAAGGTTCCATCGTCGTAATTGTATGAAGAGCCAGAAGTTGTTTCACCAACCGCGGCACCGTTTCCGGCCATAATCTGACCTTCGTCGCGGTCTTCAACACGCCAGCCGACACCATAACTGACCGTGTTGTCCCACTGTGCGGTGATATCGCCGAAATTAAATTCCACCGCTTGCGCGGTTGAAACCGAAAGAGCTGACACAGCCAGTGCCAAAGGCAATTTCTTCATAGAGCGTAAACCTTTCTTTGTTATTTTCTTCATTTACTTTCCCTCGTTATTCAGCTGCCAAACGATCAGTCAGTGCAGAGCAGTGACTTAAAGGGCGCTTAAGAATAAAGAGTCAACTTTTGGAAAAAAGCATTCATCACAACTGCACAGTTAACCTGTAAGAAGTGATTTTCTGGACGGTTGAGAAATGCTTTCTTAACCATAATTGTTACCCGTTTATTTTTATTAGAACCTTCCGAACCTAAATCCATCCGGAAGTTATGGGATGACTATAATCTGGCCCCTACTCCCCCTCATCACTCGAAAGTATGATTCGGCAGAATAACACCCTATCTTTTGTATCCGTTCGTAACAGCATTGTGCCTGATTTTCATCAGAGAACCAGCCCTCGCAATGATTTATTCCTGAAACAGTGAGGGAGTCGTGGTTAGTAAACACTTCGCCTTTACAGTTTGTATCTTTTATTTCACAAGTGCCTGTCCTCAGGATTGTCAGTCTGGCCACTAACAGGCTGTGAATTTATTCGACCTTCATCTAAGATGTCGGGCAAATTTTGATACCGATATCAGGAGAAAAACGCATGTCGAAACAAGATTCTGTTGTGATTGCCAGCGGTGCTCGCACACCAATGGGTGGTTTTATGGGAAGCCTGAGCAGTGTTCCTGCTGTTGATCTGGGTGCTATTGCTATTGAAGAAGCCATTCAACGCGCTGGTATCAACAAAGAAGATGTTGAAGATGTCACCATGGGCTGCGTATTACCTGCAGGCATGAAACAAGGCCCAGCCCGTCAGGCAATGCGTAAAGCTGGCTTACCAGACGCCACAGCAGCAACCACCATCAACAAATTGTGTGGCTCTGGTATGCGTGCAACGATGTTTGCACATGACATGATCAAAGCAGGTTCTGTAGAGATTGCTGTTGCAGGCGGTATGGAATCAATGTCTAACGCTCCTTACGTATTGGAAGGCGCGCGTACTGGCTTCCGCATGGGTGCAGGCCAGGCACCTCAGGATCATATGTTCCTGGATGGTTTACAAGACGCTGAAACCGGCAAACTGATGGGCGCTTTCGCTCAGGAAGTGGCTGACAAAAAAGGCTACACCCGTGAGCAAATGGATGAATACGCCATCCGCTCTCTGACTCGCGCAAAGAAAGCCATCGAGGAAGGCCTGAACACTGCTGAAATCGTTCCCGTTACGGTTAAAACCCGTAAAGGCGAAACCGTTGTTGATAACGATGAGCAGCCTTTCAACGCTAACATCGAAAAAATCCCAACACTGCGCCCGGCTTTCGCTAAAGACGGTACGGTAACCGCAGCGAACGCTTCTTCTATCTCTGACGGTGCCTCTGCACTGGTTCTGATGAGTGAAAGCGCGGCAGAAGCCAAAGGTGTTAAGCCGGTTGCTCGCATTGTTGCTCACAGCACTCAGTCTCAACACCCATCTGAGTTCACCATGGCTCCGGTTGGCGCTATTGAGCGTGTTCTGGAAAAATCTGGCTGGACGAAAGACGACGTTGATATCTTCGAGATCAACGAAGCATTTGCCATGGTTGCAATGATGCCAATCGACGAGCTGGGCTTAGACGCAGAAAAAGTAAACATCTACGGCGGTGCTTGTGCTCAAGGTCACCCAGTTGGTTCTACTGGTTCTCGTTTAATCGTGACCCTGATGAACGCCCTGAAAAACACCGGCGGTACCAAAGGTCTGGCTGCTCTGTGTATCGGTGGTGGTGAAGCAACTGCTATCACAATCGAACTGCTGTAAGTAGAGTTCTTTGCTCTTATAAAAAACGGGCGCTACTCAGGTAGCGCCCGTTTTTTATGTCACCAATAAGTGACTAAGCAACAAACACGGTCGTGTTTTCAAGAGCAGCCGCAGGACGCGGCGTGACTGACTCAGGGTGCAGGGATGCTCCTTAAGTCAGGTGTGGCTGAAAATACTGTCGTGGTTGAGTGCTCAGTAGAAAAATCAGAACACAATGGTTTTATTGCCATGCAGCAACACCCGATCTTCCAGATGACTTCGCACACCACGCGCCAACACCATTTTCTCAACGTCTTTACCCAGGCGAACCATATCTTCAACGGTATTCGTGTGGCTGATGCGCATCACATCCTGATCAATGATAGGCCCGGCATCCAGCTCTTGAGTTACATAATGGCAGGTCGCACCAATCAGCTTCACTCCTCGCTCAGCCGCCTGATGATACGGCTTAGCACCAACAAACGACGGTAAGAAGCTGTGGTGAATATTAATCACCTGACCGGCATAACGTTCACACAACTCAGGCGGAATAATCTGCATATAACGAGCCAACACAATGGTATCGGCATGATGCTCTTCAACAATGGCGTTTACCCGGGCAAAGTGCTCCGCTTTGTTATTTTTATCCACTGGCACATGGAAAAACGGAATACCATGCCACTCCACCATCGAACGTAAATCATCATGGTTGGAAATGACACACGGAATATCGCACTGCAGCTCTTTGCTGTGCCAGCGGTGTAATAAGTCCACCAGACAATGGCTTTCTTTACTCGCCATCAGAATTACTTTTTTCGGCTGGCCTGAATCATTCACCTGCCAGTCCATCTCAAATTCGTCGGCAATCGGTGCAAATTCCGCTTTTAACTGTTCAAGGTTGAACGGCAATGAATCTGCACGAATACAGTGACGCATAAAAAAACGTCCGCTAACCGGGTCAGAATAATGATTCGCTTCCACAATCCAGCCGCCATGCGCTGAAAAAAACTGGCCAACTTTAGCAACAATCCCAACACGGTCTGGGCATGAAATAGTTAAACGGTATACGCGTTCCATAAGGATCCAAATAGTCTGAACGTTTTAATAGGCTATAAAAGCACTGACAAAAGTAATCACGCACCATACCTGTTTTCTCAGAATACCGGTATGAGCAGTAAGAATAATAACCTTTTGATCAGCTTTTGACGTTAGATTTTGTTATTCACCACAATCAGCCCTAAGATAACAACATTAAGGTTGCAGGAGCTGAGTATGTCTCTGATTGTGTTCGATATGGGTCGCAGGGTGGAAACCCCCATGACTCCGGAGCGGTTTCGCATCAACCCAATTCATGCCAGTTCTGCCACCTCGGCTGTTAATCACGCGACCGAGGCCTATGCTCAACAGGAATCTTACGCAACGCTGGGTGAACATCAGCACCAGCCTCAGGCAGTGGCGTATGTCGCCGATATCATGCAACGCAAGGTGCAGTATATATATAGCGATGCACCGCTACGTCAGGCCTGGGAAATCATGCAGAACACGGGATTTCATCATATTCCGGTTGTGTCTGAAGACCTGATTGTCTGCGCCATGCTGTCAGACCGTGACTTATTAAACCAATCATTATCAGCCTCCATTGCCTGGAACGACAGTGTTCTGACACTAGCCAGCCGCCCGGTTTTGTGTATCGGAGAATACGCAGATATCCGTCAATGTGCCCGAACATTGCTGGAATACCGCATTGGCGCTCTACCGGTTGTTGACGAACAAAACCTGTTGACCGGTATCATCACACGCACGGATATTCTGCGTGTATTAAGCCATTACGGCCCAATGGAACTGTGGGCTTAAAAAGGAATTGTTATGACACGTAATATCGAAGTGATTCATCCCAAAACACACCTTCGCGTCCTTTCTCGTTACGAAATTCAGCAATTAAAAAACTTTTCTGGCCCAACTCATGAGCTCGTCCGTCGCTGCTGTTATGCCGTTCTCAGTGCCGGGAGTCAGAATGATGATTATCTCGACCTGGAAAATGAATTCCGCGACTTCAATATCGAAGTCACTCAGGAAGAGCGTGGCATCGTGTTAAAACTGACGTCACCGCCAGACAGTGCCTTTGTTGATGACGAGATTATTCGCGGGGTACGCGAGCAGCTATTTGCCGTGCTCAGAGATGTGTTATACGCACAAGACTCCATTATTGATGCTCATCGCTTTGACCTGAACAATGGCGAAGATATCACCAATGCCATCTTTCATCTGTTACGCAATGCCGATGCACTGAAACCAGAGAGCGTATCCAACCTGATCATCTGCTGGGGCGGCCACTCCATTCCCCGTCACGAGTACCAGTACACCAAAGATGTGGGTTACCAATTAGGCCTTAGAGGTTTGGATATCGGCACCGGCTGTGGCCCTGGCGCGATGAAAGGCCCCATGAAAGGCGCCACCATTGGCCATGCTAAACAACATCTTTGTGACGGCCGTTATATCGGCATTACCGAACCCGGTATTATTGCCACCGAAGCCCCCAATCCGATTGTGAATGAACTGGTCATTTTGCCGGATATTGAAAAACGTCTGGAAGCCTTTGTGCGTTTAGCACACGGCATTGTGATTTTTCCGGGTGGCCCGGGCACAGCCGAAGAGATTCTGTATTTATTGGGTGTTTTATCTCACCCAGCTAATCAAACGATTCCTTTTCCACTGGTGATTACCGGGCCAGAACAATCACGTGAATATTTAAATGATATCGACCAGTTTATTGGCGATACCCTGGGGCCAGAGGCACAAAAGCGTTACCAGCTGATTATTGATGATCCTGCTGCGGTAGCAATCGCCATGAAACAAGGCACAGAAAAAGTTCGCGAATACCGCCGTTTAATTGAAGATGCGTATTTTTATAACTGGTCATTAACCATTGCCGAAAAGTTCCAGACACCGTTCGATCCAACCCATGACAACATGGCGGCGATAGAGCTGTCGTATGACCTGCCCCAGCATCAGCTGGCGGCCAACTTGCGCCAGGTTTTTTCCGGCATTGTTGCTGGCAATGTGAAAGCAACGGGAATTAAACGGGTAGAAAAATACGGGCCTTACAAAATTCACGGAGATCCTAAAATTCTGAAAGGTATGGACAAATTATTGTCGGCGATGGTTCATCACGGCCGGATGAAAATACAGGGAGAATACACTCCCTGTTATGAAGTTGTTATTTAATCGATCATTTCACTGGCTCGTTTGGGCCAGTTTTACTTTATCGACATTCATCAACATCAGAATCGCCAAAGCGGATATAATAAAAATCAATAACGCTGAGGCTTCTGACCCTAGCGTGTAGCGGGTTAGCGCCAGCAAACCAAAATAAGCAATTACCGAATACTGCAACCACTGCATCACGGTGATAATTTTTCCGGAACTGAAACGAGACTGGCAAACCAACAAGCCTAATCGGTAGGCCATCACAGCAAACCCCATCACAACAAAACCAACCAACAGGAAGGATAACCAGATAAGCCATTCTGACCAGCCAACCACCTGCGCTGATTTAGCAGGCCCAGACCACAAGGCATCCCAACTCACTGCCAAAATAATTCCTAAAGAAACCATTAATTGATGAGAGCCAGAGTCCTGATGCGGCTCCGTCATTAATTCATCCCACAAAAAACGTGCAATTAATGCTGTCGCTACCAAACCAATAATGGGTGTCAGTACTGGTAAACTCTGAATGCTGAAATACGTCAATAGATAACCCAACATCGGAAAGACCGTATGGGTGGCGGTTACTCCAACCACCCATAACAAAGCTGTTTTCTGTTGACGCAACTGCGAGCTACGCATCCCGGTTGCAATGGCAACATCGATTCCGATACCCAGCCCCATCAGTGTGCACGCCAGGAAAAAACTCTCAAGCATGGTTTACTCCGCTGCGAGGCGCTGCTGGGCACCTTCAGACCAGTCCAGGCGAATATCCCACTGGTAACGGTGCTCCTCTAACAAAGGCTCCGTCGTGGTATCAACTTCCTGTAATACATTGACCGCAGGCTTCAACACCACATCGCGACCAAAAATATAACTCTGTTCATCAACAATAGTTTTATACGCCTTGTTCATGGCCAATGCTCGCTCGGCGGAAGGTGTAATCAGCTCATAAATTGATTGCGCTTGTAATACTTTTTCCGCGTCAACATTACCTTTCTCGTCAAACCAACGCTGTAACATTTCCTGGTTCTGACGAAACTCATCGCCGCCGCCCGCACGTTTAAAATAGGTTAAATATTCCGGGTCATGAGTACCAAAGCTGGGAACATCCTGGATGGTTTTAAGATTGATGTAACCCCAGCCTTGCTGGCCTTCTACTTTACGAGCAAATGAGAAGACCTGATCAATGGTACTGCCCACGGTTTTGTGGCAGCCATTACAAAATGCCAGTTCCTGCTTGTTTTGCTGACGCAGATTGCCGTGCTCATTTTCAATATAGCCATTGATCACCCAGCCAAAACCATTATCAATACCACGATCACCAATAGAAACGGTTCTGGGCAGTTGTTCCAGGTGCTTTTCTTTAGCTTCGATAAAATAAGAACTTCTTAAGGCCGCCGGTGATTTAAATGCGGCTTTTCGCATGTAACGCACTTCTTTCATGCGTGGGGCATTATAAATACCACCATGGGCATCCACCCCGACATAACGTACTGTATGCAAAAATTCAGTGCCCTGAGGGAATAACATGTGCTCAACGGCAGTATCCGACGCATCCCCCAGGTAGTGTGCCTGTTTATTCATTACAGTGACGATTCCCTGTTGACCATCACTATTTAAGTCGACACCAATAATTTTTTCATCAACCGATGCGACGGTTACAGAATTCTGATTTTTGATGGTCATTTCGACCAAGGCTAAATTTGCCTGGTAAACCGACTTATTATATTGACCAGCCACAGTCATAAATTTTTCAGGCAAACGAATCATGGCATCGCCAGTTGAGCCATTAGTTGGCCAGAAGCTGCTGGGGAGTGGTTTATAATTATAAGCAACCCAATGACTGCCATCTTTAGCAAAACCATCTTCTGCAAATGCTTTCTCAGGAAAGGGAAGCTGCTTTATCTCTGAGATTTCACCACCCCAGTTTTCTGATTGTTTCTGTTTGTCAATAAACGATGAATAGTTATCTGTATTAGTCCATTCATTAATTTCTTTATCGCTAATACCTGCAATGGCTTCACTGCGATCTTTAAATAGGTTTTTCCAACTGTTTGTCATACCAATATCTGAAAATTCGTAAGCTCCCTGAAGGGAGCCATCTTTCATAAAGTTAGGGCGACTCTCATCGGAGTAGGTTTGGTGACAAACAAAACATGGGTTATTCACACCCTCTGTCTTGGTATAACACTGGGCCGGAATAACGGCTTCCGGGTTATACATTTCGTTATGCTTCAGGTAAGCAATCGCTGGAATGTCATCTCCTGGCCGATACTCTGGCGTAAATTCTGGGGTGGTTTCAGAATTTTTTTCCGGAATAAATTCAGAAGTATTTTTTTCTTTTTTATTATCAGATTCCGAACAGCCGCCGACTGCAAAAAGCGCAACCATCATAAGAGCCAGTATTTTCATTTTCTTCTCACAGTTAAATAAAACTGCATATCGTTTTATCGCATGTATATGACAGCTATATCTCAATGAATTATTTTTATTGCAAAAAATACCGCCACCCTTTAGAGGGTGGCGGTATTACACTTTAAGGATTAACGAGGATCGTACATCCATAATGTGTTGTTTTCCTGGAAGCCATCTTCACCAATCAGAATACGGCCATCTTTCATGACAACAACATTATCCGGCTGAGAAAGGTTCTCAACATCACAACGTTCCGCACCGTCCAGGCTGCTGCGATACGTCGCTCCCATGACAACCGGTTCAATACGGCTCAGGCTGTAGTCGTTATCAACTTTCGCGCGATAAACACCACCACAATCTTTAACACGGTTGGATAATTGAATATCACCTTCACCGTCAATCATGGTGTTATCGATATCGGCAATACCGATGTACATATAAGCTTCAGTGACTGTTTCGTCAGCAACACGGTCTTCACCCGTAATGGCTTCCAGCACACGATCCTGATGAATCGAAATACCTTCCAGCTTACGCCATTCGGCTGTCGCACCTAATTGTTTAGCAGCCTGACGAGATTCCAGGAAAGCCGCACGGTCATCCATGTCTTTACCGGCTGTTACTTTACCGCCACCCTGTGCGACAGTTGGGTATTTCGTGCCTGCTGGACGTCCGGCGTTCACCCATGCTGCCCAGGCTTCAACATCCTTAACCGTCATATAACTGGTGCCACTGTTGGCATCGTCAGCGTTCATCAGAGGGTTGCCGGTGGCATCAAAGTCATCGGTATCAATACCGTTAAACTCATCAATCCAAACCTGAATGTCAGCGTTATTACCTTTGGCTAATTCAACCCAGCTAACGTCAAAACCGGTAATTGCCGGATCATTAATACCCGCGTCCTGAACCAATTTTGCACCGTATAACGTACCTACACTCAGGTCTTCAGCGGTATCAGCAACAAATTTAAATAATACACCGCCGGTATCATCCTGAGATGAATAAACGGTTTTGCGATCTGGCATTACAACCGAGTTTTCATGCTCATAACGACCGATGGTATAATGCTTAACCGGAACCGGCGTATCAGCTAAAGGATTGGTAATTTCAACAATATAACCATAATAATATGGGTTACTTGCCGCACTTTCTAACGCCCACATACCCGCTAATAAGCCATTAGCAGCAATATTTTCAGCGTCATTCCAGCTAGGATCAGTCGTGCCAGAAACCTTCGTATTAACCACCCACTCTTCAGAGGTCAGTGGTGTTCCCCACGGAGATACCGAACCAAAACAGTTAGCGCCAGTGCCTTTTACCGGAGCAAAATCAACCATCATGGCATCCAGCACACTCCAGTTACCATCAGCACCTTTTTTCAGGTTCATACGGCTCATGGCACCTGGGTATAATTCCCAGTTGGTGAACAAATAGCCTTCACCTTCGCCGGTAGCAACAAAGCCATTAAAATCAGGCATATTGTTTTCAAAAATCTTGGTATCACCAGCCAGGTTATAAACCGTACCTAAACCGTTCGCTAATTTACCATCCAGCGTCGAAGCCGTTTGACCCAGAATCTGATATTGGCCATAGGCTGTTTGAATGGTCTGGCGTTCATAATCACTCGAAGGCACTGGAATACTGATCAATGCTTCCGGTAATTTATTGAAATTCATACCGGCGATCACACCCACGGTGCCAGTGTTATAGGCCACAGCATTACCATCGGTTTCGACGTTACTGCTGGAAGGGTGTTGTGCGTTAAAAAATAAATCGCCTTCTTCTGTCAGGAAAATACCCGTCACTTCAGCACCGGCTGGTACCGTTGCAATACGAGTTAGACGATTTACAGAAGCGTCTTTACCGTCGGCTCCATTCTGTCCATCAACCCCGTTTTGTCCGTCGACTCCGTTTTGTCCGTCGGCTCCGTTTTGACCATCGGCACCAGGCGTACCCGGAGCGCCAGGAGATGCAACAGCCGCATCGCCTTGATCACCTTTAGGACCTTGTGCACCGTCAGCACCATCTTTGCCATCAGCACCACATGCCGCTAAAACCAGCGTCATTGAGGCAGCCATTACCGCTTTGTATAAGCTATTTTTTTTCATTGATTCCACAGGACTTCTCCAAGTACCCAATTAAAGTTTGGAGATGGCAGGCTAAAAAACAGAAGTGACAGTTAAGCGACGTGTTGGTGACAATTAAAATAACAAAAAATAACAGGAATCATTATCAATAAAACATATTTACCGACAGTCAGACTGGCCGATCATCAGGCAATAAAAAAGCTCCAATTCCACAGGAAAAGGAGCTTTTTAAAGGGCGGTTACGCTTTATCGCCGGATAGAGTATCCGGCTTTAGTTAAGGTGCTTAAACCTCTTTAGCGCTTACACCTCTTTAGCATTGATGCGCTGGAACCACTCTTGTGGGCCAGTCTGGTGAACCGATTCACCTTTGCTATCGACAGCTACCGTCACCGGCATATCCACCAGATCAAACTCGTAAATCGCTTCCATACCCAGATCTTCGAAACCAACCACTTTGGCTTCTTTAATCGCCTGAGATACTAAGTAAGCCGCGCCACCCACAGCCATCAGGTAAACCGCTTCGTTGTCTTTGATCGCTTCAATCGCAATCGGACCACGTTCGGCTTTACCAATCATGCCCAACAGGCCGGTTTCTTCCAGTACCGTGCGGGTGAACTTATCCATACGGGTTGCCGTAGTTGGGCCAGCCGGGCCAACCACTTCTTCGCGTACCGGATCAACCGGGCCAACGTAATAAATAAAGCGGCCTTTAAGATCAACCGGCAGCTCTTCGCCTTTGGCGATCATATCCACCATGCGCTTATGCGCCGCATCGCGGCCGGTCAGCATCTTGCCAGACAGCAGGATGGTTTCACCCGGTTGCCATTCTTTCACGTCTTCCGGAGTCACTTCATTCAGGTTAACGCGGCGAACATTTTCACCCACTTCCCAGCTGATTTCCGGCCAGTCTTCCAGGCTTGGGACTTCCAGTGACGCAGGGCCAGAGCCATCCAGAGTAAAGTGCGTGTGGCGAGTCGCCGCACAGTTCGGAATAATTGCCACTGGCTTGTTCGCAGCGTGGGTTGGGTAATCCGCCACTTTTACGTCTAGGACGGTGGTTAAACCACCCAGACCCTGAGCACCAATACCCAGCTTGTTTACTTTTTCGAACAGTTCCAAACGCAGTTCTTCAGCACGGTTAGAGGCACCACGTTCCTGCAGTTCATGGATATCGATTGGGTCCAGCAGAGACTCTTTTGCCACCATCATGGCTTTTTCTGCCGTACCACCAATACCAATACCCAGCATGCCTGGAGGGCACCAGCCAGCACCCATCTTCGGCACTTGTTCCAGTACCCAATCAACGATCGAGTCGGATGGGTTCAGCATGGCGAACTTGGTTTTTGCTTCAGAACCACCACCTTTGGCTGCCACATGAACATCAACGGTGTTACCCGGAACCAGTTTCATGTGAATAACAGCAGGCGTGTTATCTTTAGTGTTGGCACGCTTACCATCCGGATCAGCCAGAACAGAAGCACGCAAAACGTTATCCGGGTGGGTGTAAGCACGACGAACACCTTCGTTCGCCATATCTTCAACACTCATGTCACCGTCAAACTTCACGTCCATACCAATGGTCAGAAAAACGGTCACAATACCGGTATCCTGACAAATCGGACGTTTGCCCATGGCACACATACGGGAGTTGATCAGAATCTGAGCCATGGCATCTTTGGCAGCCTTAGACTCTTCTCTCTGATACGCCTCATGAACGGCGTCGATAAAATCTTTAGGGTGGTAGTAGGAAATATACTGCAGCGCGTCAGCCACGCTTTGGATCAGATCTTCTTGCTTGATCACCGTCATGAAAGGCCTCTCTCTGGCTCATACAGTTGTAATAACGCCCGCAAGAGCGGGCGTTTGAATTATGACTGTATTGTAACCCATTGAGGTCTGACCTAAAACGGCCACCACTCTTCTTCTTTAGTCCGGGGTCTGGCTTTTAAACCGGTGTCGTCCGCAAAGGGAGACGAGGCATCCGTAGCCTCGCTTTGCTCAAGACCTGCCTCAAAAACCTGCTGCAGACTTTCATCCACTTCAATATCCTGAGCCGCCAGCAAACCACGGCCATGGTGTATCATTTGTGTGTCTTTCAGCTCTGCCAATGCGCGACTGGGAGCAACGAGTTGTAATGGCCCATCACCCAGCGGAATATCTTCCAGATCCGGGTCAATCACTGGTGGATCGATTTCAGAATAGCGCAGGTAATAAACCTTACCGGCTTCTGCTTCGAGATAAATTTCAGCCAGCCGTTTAATCTCAAACCAACCTAGCCCTTCAAAACCAAAAATGCCGCGACGCATGACAATATCGTAAGAGCCTGGCTCCATCTCATACCAGGTATAACTGCCGCCCTTAATATTGAACAGGCGCTCATCGTTCACATTAAAGCTTGGGGTTTCCAACTCATCCATCGACCATTGAGTGGCCGGACGGTAGACGTACAATAACGCGGTGTTCTCATAGTCCCAGCGATAGCCAACCGTTTTGAATGCCTGTTCCTCGGCAGGAGCCACATAAGCCCCAAAGTGATCGCCAAACGAGTGATGAACGGTACATCCCGCTACCGCAGTCAGGGCCATCAGGCACAAGCCCCATTTCATTGTTTTTATCATTATTATATTCCTGTTGCTGACTGATCAGAGCTGAAGAAACGCCATTTCTGGCAACAGACCCAATGCAGTAACAAAACGCTTTGTAAATCTTACCGGATTATTGTACATAAAAAGTACGCCTTGCTATATTTAAATAATTACAAAAAATAACAAAAACTGATAGGGCCTTCACCATGAGCCGTATACGGAATACGCTGATTCTCTCAAGTGCCACTCTGACTTTGCTCGCAGCCGGGCTACACCTCCAGGCTCAGCCAGGCAATGAAGCCTATTATTCAACCAACATCGATGATGCAGTTGCCCACGCAAAACACAACCCAGTCGACAAACGTTACGTGGGTAAAACCTGGTATAACCGCTCTACATCTCAAAGCTTTGATTTCCCGAAAATGCTGAACAGCGAAATGAATAGCCAGGTCATTGAAGGCGCTGTAGGGGCAACCGCCGCCGGCGATCAACGCGATACTGTCGTTGAAGAGTCCGTTGTGGAGACCAATCTTGGCCGTAAAATTAACGAGCTGGACGAAACCAACAACGTCAACAGTGTTACGGCAACCACACCAGATGCTATTCAGCAAATTGAGTCCTCAACGAATGAGGTATTTGTGCGCGAAATTAACTACTCCGACGCAGGATTTTCCGGCTCTGCCCGTAATATCCGCTCAGAAGTCACGATCACCGCTCAAGAGCGTTAATGTTATGCGTAACTCGATGATGCTTGCCTGCTTGTTCAGCGGCCTGTCTTTAACAACATTGGCAGCCCCTTCACAACATGACCAATATTATTCAGATGATATTTTCACGGCCATAGAGGAAGCCAAGCAACGCACTCATCACTACAACTACTCACGCGCTAAGCGCTATAACCGGACAACATCACAAAGCATTCAGATTCCGCGTCTGCTGAACACAGAGATGGATGAGCATATTGTTAAAGGCGCTATTCAACCCAGCGCTTCTGGCAACGACACCCATAACTACACCAGCACCAGTTACTACACCCACACCGATAAAGAAAAGTACAATCACGAGCAGCAGCAAGCTAACCAGAAAGTGACACGCGCTAATCTTGGACAAACACTGACGAAAGACGAAACACTGGATTCTCCACCTGAAACGGGCCTGGTCGATACATTAAAAGTGGAGAGCAGCACCTCAAACATCATCCGTGAGATTTCTTATTCCGGTCAGGATTACACCGGCTCAGCTAAAAACATCAGCGCCGATGTGTCTATATCAGCCAGCACTCGTCCGTAACAATATCAAACGCAGTTTAATCAAGAATTTCGCAGCTCAACCAGTAAGCTTTTTCTGAACTGCAGCACGGGCAGCTGAGCCCAGTTGCAGCAAACGACTGTCACGTTGCCATAACAACCTCTGATCATCCGATAAATAACTACTGGTTTGCTGCAATGTGGTGATGACGCCATCCATGATGGAGAAAGTTTCTGGCTGATAATAGCCTGGGCTACGTTCGTAACTATCAATCAGACGCTGTGACTCAGCATGCAATAACGGTTCGGCTTCATCATCAGCATGTGTCACCATCCAGCCACTGAATGCCAACAAAACCATCACATCTTCCCAATAACGAAATGGTTTAAAACATCGCTTATGGGCATCAGCGGTAACACCACCAGGCACAACCTCGACTGCATCCAGCCTGACCGGTGTGTGTGGTACATCGCAAACAAACGGCTGTGCTTTACCAGTGGGTTCAGCCAACACACCTGAACTGACAGAGGCCACTTTGGCACAGCTCAGATGTTGCTCCTCATCATTAGCCAGCACATACAGATAGTCGATCAAACCCGATGCCATCAACATGACATGAGATTTCACTCCGCTGACAGACTGTCTTACACCATCCGAATGCAGCTGCGTTGTATAGTCACGAGAGCTGCGAACGCCCGATTCTGAAGCCGCAAAGGCCGCAAACTCATCGTCTTGTAAGCACTCATCCAAATGACGCACAGCCAGCTGATAGGCAAAGAAAAAAGCCGTCGACGGTGTATCACTGCACTGCCCCAGAACCACCGCCGCTGAAGCCAGGCTTTGCTGTTGCTGCAACACGGCTGCAAACTGCTGTCTTAACAGTTGTGCGTCCACATTGGCGATATCGGTTCTGGCCTCAAGCCGTGTCATTACTGAGCACCACCTAAAGCGTTTTGAATGCGATCCAAACGAATCTGAATGTCTTCAATTTCCAGCTTCATATCACCCAGATCACCACCGGTTTTAATGCTGGCAACTTTGGCTTCCAACGCCTGTAAAGCATCACTGTTCTGACTAACACCCAATTGTGCTGTGGCAATATCCGATGCGGCAGACTCAACCTGCTTCACCCGACCAGATAATGCAGCAACCTTCTTATCAACGGTTGCCGACATATCACGTTTGGCAGATGCCAATGCCGCTGTCTGCGACTTTTCTGCAGCACCTTGTGCTTTCTTCACAGAAGCAACCGAGCTTTTCAGACTTTTAATGGCTTTAATATTGGCATTAATATTGGCTTTGTTACGTTTGTTCGACACGTCCCACAACTTACGGATTTCAGAGTTATTCTCTTTCACCAGAATTTTCAACGCATCCACTGACAAGTTGGCATTCTCCCCAGTAGCTGAAAGCTGATCATTTAACCGCTGCAGGTTCTTACCCTGATCAGCAATCACACCCTGGGCCTGATTCAACTGTTTTTGCACACTTTGTAACTGCATAAACAAAAAAGCCGCCAAGCCCCCCATGACCAGCGCCACAATCAGAGCGACCGTCGCCAATGTTTGTTTTGCAGGCTGCGCTTGTGCCGCTGCGGCATTGGAAATGGCCGCTCTCTGTGCCGCCTGACGGCGCGCAGCCATCTGACGTTTGCGTAATTCGATATCTTCTGCGGATGGTTTCATATCCGGAACAATGGGATCTTTTTGCTTTTCCATGGGTAATACTCTGTTTTTTTACAAATAGTAACCGACCACCGGATGCAGCGAAACAATGCACATCAGGTAATTGCACACTTGTTGCCAAAAACCTTATAAATTGAGTGCGTAGCATGGCTTCAGAGCAGGTGGTATGATTTACATCAACAATTACCGGGTAGTGGTTGAAAAGTCATTTTTCAGCCCAACATAGGTAATCATAAAGCCATCACAAAGAACGGTGGCAGAGCCTTCAGGCAAATTAATTCCGTTAATAACCGACTTAGCAATGATAATGGAGACCCATCATGGCGTTTGAATTACCAGCACTGCCGTATGCAAAAGATGCACTGGAACCACACATCTCGTCCGAGACTCTGGATTTCCACCACGGTAAACACCACAACACTTACGTAGTGAAGCTGAATGGCTTAATCGGTGGTACTGAGTTTGAAGGCAAAACTCTGGAAGAAATCGTTAAAACCTCTTCTGGTGGCGTATTTAACAATGCTGCACAAATCTGGAACCACACCTTCTACTGGAACAGCCTGAGCCCTAACGGTGGTGGCGAGCCAACTGGTGCGGTTGCTGATGCAATCAACGCTGCTTTTGGTTCTTTCGAAGAATTCAAAGCCAAGTTCAATGACATGGCAGTGAATAACTTTGGCTCCAGCTGGACCTGGTTGGTGAAAAAAGCCGACGGTTCTCTGGACATCGTTAATACCTCTAACGCGGCAACGCCAATCACTGAAGAAGGTGTTACGCCACTGATCACTGTTGATCTGTGGGAACACGCTTACTACATTGACTACCGCAATGTTCGTCCGGATTACCTGAACGGTTTCTGGTCTCTGGTAAACTGGGAATTTGCGAACGCTAACTTCGCTTAAGAAACCTCAGATTAAGTTCTGACCCAGAATAAAAAAGGAGCTGCGGCTCCTTTTTTATTGCCTTCAATATTTTGCTGATACGTAACTCATGACTGATTTTAAACTACTACTGGCATCAAGCTCCCCCTTTCGTCGCCAGATTCTGAATAAACTTCGTATCCCTTTTACCTGTGCGTCGCCGGATATTGATGAAACACCACTGTCGGCAGAAACGCCGCAACAATACGTTGAGCGACTCGCGATTGAAAAGGCGCAAGCATTAGCTAACCAGTATCCTGAGCATTGGATCATCGGCAGTGACCAGACTTCCGTTCTCGACGGCGAAATCCGCGGCAAGCCGTTAACCCGTGATAACGCTATCCGACAACTGCAACAGTCCAGCGCCAAACACGTCCAGTTTTATACCGGTTTATGTTTATTAAACGCGGCCAGCGGGCAATACGTTTCGATGATCGAACCGTTCTCAGTGCATTTCAGAGAATTGTCCACAACAGAAGTCGAGCGCTACATCGACCTGGAACAACCACTCAACTGCGCGGGCAGCTTTATGGTAGAAGGACTGGGCATCAACCTGTTTGAAAAACTCGAAGGCCGGGATGAAAACAGCCTGATTGGTTTGCCGTTAATCGGTTTGTTGGAGTTAATGCGCGAAGCGGGGTTAGAGCCACTGGGCTTAGCTCAATAATTGCCACCTGATTTCAGGCAATAACGAGCACAATAAAAAACAGGCCACGAAGGGCCTGTTTTTTATTTAAAGCTTTTTATACCAAGTGACGGTCACTATCAGCGACGCATACCACGGAACAATTTATCCATCCGCGTGTTAATGCTTTCGTTGGCAAACTCATCCGACAGTGTGAATTCCCAAATACCGTCAAACCGTTCTTCGGTTAATGTACGCGCTTTTGATGCTTCGGTAACGATGGTCGGCTTCAGGAAAATCATCAGATTACTTTTCACTTTTTCAGTCGACTCAGCACGGAATAACCAACCTAACCAGGGAATATCACCCAACAGCGGCACCTTGCTTTCAATTTTACGAATATCATCCCGGATCAAACCACCCAGTACAATTGTCTCTTCGTTCTCTGACAAAATCATGGTTTTAATCGAACGCTTATTGGTGATTAAGTCCGAACTACCGGCGACACTGGTAGTCGATACCGATTCTGTGGTGGCTTCCACTTCCAAACGAATAGCTTCGCCATCATGAATGTGTGGCTTCACCTTTAACGTCACACCAATATCTTCACGGGTAATGGTCGTGAATGGGTTCGCGTTGTTACTGGATGCAGTTGAACCGGTACGGAAAGGTACATTCTGACCCACAATAATTTCCGCTTCCTGGTTATCCAGCGTCATGATACTTGGCGTTGATAGCAGGTTGGTGTTGGTATCACTCTGAATCGCCTGCAATACCGCACCAAACTGTGCTTCACCATCTTCTTCTTTATAAGCACCAAATGTCAGGCCACTACCAATTGCAGCGGCTGGATTACCCGAGGCAATCGACCCGGCAATCGCCGACAAACTCGGACCCGCGGTACTGAAGTTAGTGCCGCCCACCGGCTTATCCAGATCGCCAATCGCCCACTGTACACCTAATGCGTCGTTCACATCACCGGTGACTTCAACAATAGCCGACTCAATCAGAACCTGAGCACGACGAACATCCAGCGACGACACAAGCTCCTGAATTTCTTTCATCAACGAAGGCTCTGCACGAACCACCAGTGCATTCAAATCTTCATCGGCATGAATACCAGCCTTGCCTTTTGCCTGGTTGGCTTCTTTTCCTGCCGCTGGCGCTTCAGATAACAGGTTTTTCAGTAACTCGGCCAACTTGGTGGCATCGGCATACTGCAAACGCATCACCTGTGCGCTACCACTGAAATAAGACGGGGTATCCAGCTCTGAAATCAACTTACGAATACGATCACGTGCGGTTTTTTCACCTTTAATAATCAAACGATTACTGCGCTCATCAGCCACCACCCGAATACTGCCCGCGGTTTTACCGACATTAGCGTTATTGCCCTGAGCGACCTTAGCCGGATCCAGGCTTTGCAGCATGGTCACCACATTGCCCACCCAGGCTTCACGTAGCTGAATGACTTCCAGCTCTTCAACACCCGATTTGTCCAGACGCTCAATGATTTGCTCAATGCGGCGAATGTTAGTGGCGTGATCTGAAATAATTAAGGTATTAGCGGATTTTACTCCGGCAAGATGGCCGTATTTGGCCACTAATGGACGCAAAATCGGCACTAAATCCAGTGCTGGTGTATTTTTAATCGGGATTACTTTGGTGAGCATTTCCTGGCTTTCTTTGCTCACCGCCGCTTCAATATCGCGACCTTGCTGCTTAATTTCGTTTTGCTGAACCACTAATACCACTTCGCCAGCGGGCACTGCAGCGTAGCCATGGACTTGTAATACCGACAGAAACAGCTCGTAGACGCCTTCCTGATCAACCGGACCGCTGCTAAGCACGTTCACCTTGCCTTTCACCCGAGGATCAATCACAAAGCTTTTACCGGTGATATCCGAAACCTGGCTGATAAAGGCACCGATATCGGCATCTTTCAGATTAATCTGCCAGTTTTCCTGCGCCTGGGCACTCCAGAAGCTGAACAGCAGAAAAACTGCAATAGAAAAACGCTTTAACACACCCATTTCCTTTAATTTAACTTGTGATTAACCACAAAACGATTATTGCCACGTTGCACTTCAATGCGTGCATTACCGGAGCTTGTGACCTGTTCAAGCACCGCACGGTCAGCATCAATATCACCTAACCGCTGACCATTGACCGATAACACAATGTCTCCGGGCACCAGCTTCAGAGAGGTTAAGACCGAACCAGGCTGAACCCGATAGCCCTGTCCCGAACCAGCAGACTGTAAACCCAGCTCATTCAGAGCCGCCTCAGGGTTATCAGCCATTTCCTGATTCGCCATATCCATAAATTCACCGGCAGACTTAATTTTGCCCAGACGTTCACGAATAGAACCACGCGGACGACGATCAGCACGTGGTTTAGGCGCAGCAACCGATCTGGCATTGATACCAGCACGGGCTTTTTCATCAAACTTCAGCGTTTCCAGCTTGCCATTCGTATCCAATACCACTTTGTCATCATAAACACCGGCCAGCTTGGTACGCCCCTGGATTTTGTCGCCGATTTTATAAAAGTCACCGCGCCCGGATTGTGGTGCAATAATCGCGCTGGAGTTTTCTGGCACCGACGCTTTATTGATTCCCAGCAAACGCAAACGTAATCGGGTAACCGGCGCATCCACTTCTTTTTGTACCGCCTGAACCGGTTCGTCAGTGGCAACACCAAACACATGGTATTGAGCCGTGCCTCGAATCCCGGTTTGTGCCGCAGAGCCATCACCACGCGAGGGGGCTTTTAAATACAGTGGCTGGGGAGCAACCAACATCCACACCAGTGCCGCCAGCTGAATCGCAATCAACACGGTAAAGATCGTTTTGCCCAGCACCAATACCAGCTTCTGCCATGAAGCCAGTTGTAATTCCGTTGCTGTGGTTTGTGCAGCAGTTGCCAAGTGTGTGTTACTCCGTAAAAGCGCCAGATTATAGAATCTTCTGAGACACTTCAAAAATTACCGTTTCTTCAGTCGCCTGAGCGGGCCACTTTTGCCCTAAAATATCGAGGAAGCGGCGACGAATAGCAACGCCTCCCCAACCATCGTTCTGCAAGAAAGCCTGGCCAATTGGCAAGCCTTCATCGGTATTGATATCCAGTACGGTTTTTTCCTGCTCGCGCTTCAGATCACCCACCAGCAGCGGCAACGTCGACTGAATCGGTTTGCCGTCAACCGGGAATCCCACATCACCGCCGGTAAAGACAATACGGCCTTCAGCCTGATGAATCTGACGGGAAGATAAATCCACCAGTGCGTTCAGGCCGGATATTTCAAAATCTCCGGATAAATTAGCCCGACCTTTTCTCAACATAGGTTGCAATAATGCCGAAGAAAGTTCCCCCTGAGTCTCAGAGAGTGACAATTGTTGATCCAGCGACACTTGTGCGTGAGTCTGAAGGCTGATTCCTTCACCAGACACATCTAATAATACGTCTGCCTGGGCCATCAGTAACGCCAGCGGTTCCAGCTGCCAGTCAATCTCTAACAAGCCAACCTGAGGGGCCTGAAGCTGTAATTGCCCCTGCCATAAGGTACCCGATACCCGTTTTACCTTAACCGGTAATGCACGGGCATGTGGCTCAGCGTATTGCCAGACAAAATGCAGAGGAGTGGTCGCGATCAGGGTAAAGATGAAGACAAGGAAGCCCAACAACATATACCAGCGAGCTGCCCAGATGGCCTTAAACATGGTGACTAATCATTATCCGTTATCAAATCAGCGGAACATTCTACTGAACAGGGCCGCAAAGTGTAATGGGTCATTATGACAGTCCGGTAACATTGGCCCAGTCAATGCTAAAGCTCAGCGGCTGTCAGTTTTAATAATAACAATTCTCATCCAAATTTGGCAGAACCGATTCATCATAAAACAACAAAGCGCCGGTAGCGTCAGCCACACAGCGCTTGTTTTACCCAACTTTACCGCTTTCAGTAAGATGCCGTTGGTTGAACCATTGCGTCTCCGGGTAAAACGAATGGCTCAGATGCCAGCTCTGGCCTACCATTTCGCTCTGAGATTACAAACCGATAACGCTCACTGGACACCGATTGGATCTTCTCGAAGTTATACCAGCGCGCCTGATATTCCCCCATGCCTTCATCGGCGTCATCCAGCCAGCGCACCTCTATATCATAACCGTCATCATTAATCGGTTGCTCATGGGTAGTCAGCGGAACCCACTTCCCCTGCTGTTCAACCTCAACCCGGACAAGCGGCTGATGCCAGGCAATTTTATCCGCCGCTACATCCAGCCATTCTACCGCCATGTAGTGTTCATCCGGGGTATCATTTATCTGCGGCTCTGCCGTGGTTAACCACTGCCGGGCTCCCTGACTCTCCACCGCTTCGGGCAAGAAACTATTGATGTTTAATTGATAACGCCATTCTGGCAATAACTCCTGAAACGCACCCTGGCCGACAAAATCACTCGCTAAACGGCCCAGTTGCGCCGTGATATAAGGCGTTGAATATTGCCCATATAAGGTGTGACCACCTTCGTAGTTCTGGCGTTGATATTCTTCATGGGTAGTGGTGTAACCAAAATAACCATTGGAAATGCTGGATACCCAGGTGTATTTAAGTGGTTGTCCCGCGGTTGCAAACACCTCGCTGACGGCAGTAGCCATACGACGACCGGCTTCCTGTGTCACTTCATACGGTAACGGCAACACCGCCATATCATTCACTTTAATAATCTGGAACAGCACGGTGTTCGGGAAACTATCTTTTGGCTCCAGCAAAGGCTGTAAAAATGAAAAGCCCAGGTGACGTTTGTTACCCTGACAGCCTTCATCCAGCCACCAGCGGCGTGACATCACATTACCACCTTTTAAAAAAGGCACGGCTGCCAGCCAGGGAGTTCGACGCTCATAAGCGCCCGCCGCAACCGGATTACCGACCGCCGCTTCATCACATAACTCCACTTCACCAACACGATTATTGTCACGGATATTGATTTCCCGGGCGGCCGTTGCCAGATCGACATCAGCCGTCAACTCGGGGGCCAGTGAATCAAACAAACTAATTGCTTCTTTGCCGATGCCCTGGCCTAACTGCCTGGCAGCCTGCCAATCCACCGGGTGATGACCAAAAGTATTATCACCATGTTCTGGCAATGCCGGTGCCATGTCGCCTTGTGTCCCGGTGGTTAAACCGTGTACCACTGGCCATGGTGTCTGGTGTCGACGAGCAATCGACCATTCCAGATCTTTTTGAGCGTAAGCAAACAAATCTGCGTTGTAGACCTCCACCGGTACCGATAGCGCCGTTGCGTGAACAGAAAAACTTGAGAACGCCGCCAGTGGTAAAAAATGTCCGTCATCATCAGCAACATCAATACGGATCATATAAAGGGATGGATTAACGGCATTAAACTTTGCTTTGGGATCTTCCAGATCAATGTCCCCGGCATTGTCATTAAGCACATAAGCATCCAGAGAGCGATTGCGGTTGTAACCATAAATATCACGTTTACCCGTGGCAATTCTGGCGGGACGGCGCTGCTGGTAGGCTTCCAGAATGCCATCGGTAATACGTTGGGTCACAAACTCCAGAAAAGCAGGCTCGAGCCACTGGCCACTCGACATATGCTTGTTGTAAAAATCATTATCGTAAAAATTCACCGGTGCCGAATGGCTATGGGAAGCCGTAATCACAATGTCTTTGGGAGCTAAACCGGTCTGTTCAGCCACACGTTGCGCCACCATGTGATGCACCAATAACGAACTTCCCGCCAGATCGGTCTGAATCAGGGCGGTGGCATCACCGTCCTTATCCTGAAGATAAATCACCCGGGCTTTCAGACGAGTACGAAATCCAATGCCTTTATTAGCCATCACTGAGTAACCACCCATCGGCATTCCTGGTGGCGGCGTAATATCAACAGAAACGGCCCAGGCACTGGCCTGCTGCGCTTCTTTTTTTGCATCAGCGGGAGTATCGGCGGTTGTATGAGTCGCTACGGCATCGTTATGAGCAGTTTGTGGGAATGATGAGGAAGGCTGCTCGATCACAATATCAGTGGTTGCTGCACACGCTGACAACATCACAGCACACAGAAGTGATAACAATAATTTCATGGAGGCATCCAGACTTGTTTTTATTTTTGCACGTTTGTACCACATAAATAGCCAGAAATCACGGTTCAAAGCCGGGGATGTGATCAGGAGTGCCATGGTCGGATTCTGAGAGATTTTTCCCGCTTTGCGATAAGATATTCTTCAGATTAAACCAGAGCACACGAACCCATGCGCACTCTTGCTATTTTTCTGACTCTTCTGATTTCAGCCTGGAGCTTCGCAGAGCCGGATAAAGAAGTGCGCCTGACCACTCTGCAATGGCCCCCTTATTCCGGTCAGCAACTGGCGGAACAAGGTGCCTCCGTTGCAGTTGCCAAAGCGGCATTTGCGGCGATGGGGTACCAGCTGCATGTCGACTTTTTCCCCTGGAGCCGAGCTGTTGCACAAGCCAAACGCGATGAGGCCTACGTCGGCTACTTTCCGGAATATTACTCCGACGCGATTGCAGCAGATTTTATTTATTCACACCCCATTGGCTCCGGCCCTCTGGGCTTTGCAGAACAAAAAGATGCCACCGTCAGTTGGTCAACATTGCATGATCTCAAAGCTTTGCGCATTGGAGTGGTTCAGGATTACGTTAATACAGAGGATTTTGACAACCTTGCCAAAGCAGGCATCTTGCAAACCGAGGCTGTAATCAACGACAAAAGTAATCTGTTAAAAGTCATCAGTGGTCGAATTGATCTGGCCGTCATCGATCGCAACGTCATGGATTATTTGTTAAAAACTGACCCGGCGTTATCCGCCAAAACACACAAAGCCCACTTCAATCAGCGTTTATTAGCCGATAAAAAACTGTTTATTTGCTTCAAAAAGACACCTGCCGGACAGCGTATGGCAGAAATTTTTAATCAGGGGCTTAAGAAGATCGACGTGGACGCCATTATGGCGCAACACCTTCACTAACGCTGTTTAATCAAGCGTTTCCAGAATCGTAGCTAACGGTATTTCTCCGGTTATCAGCTTTTCTTTATCGCGCTTCAGCATCTGCTTGATGCGGTATTCGGTTTTCAAGGCCCGGCTACGATTACCAATCACTTGCTGAAACACCAGGCTTAGCGGGCCTTTTCCTTTTAACGCCCGTGCACCGCGAACGCCCTTTTGATGCTCGACAAAGCGCCGTTCAACATCGGTCGAAATACCACAATACAAACTTCCCGCAGCCATTCGCACCAGGTAAACAGACCAAATGGCTTCGGCTTTTTTATCCACTGGCTGGATTTCCTCTACTGTCATCAATGAAAAATCAGTATGGTACATCATTGCTCTGCTACACCATTACACTGCAAGACCTTTACACTACAAGACAACGCGCAACGTTTTACGAGCCTTTTATGCATCATATCTTCCGCGACCCAGTGAGTGGTCTGACCCATCTGGCTGGTGCTGTTTTTGCCATTGTCGCCCTCTGTATTCTCAGTGTTCAGGCAGCGTTGCATGGCAATGCCTGGCATATGGTGTCGTTCACTATTTTTGGCGCCTGCATGCTGCTGATGTTTGCCAGCAGTGCGCTTTATCACCTCGTGCATGCCAGCGACAATGTGATTCGTTGGTTAAAACGCATTGATCATATGGCCATCTTCCTGATGATTGCCGGGTCTTATACACCGATTTGCCTGGTGGCACTCAACGGCAGCACTGGCTGGATTTTATTCAGCATTGTCTGGAGTCTGGCCGTTGCCGGCATTGTGCTAAAACTTGCCTGGATTGGAGCCCCCCCCTGGTTGTCCACGGTTATTTATCTGGCGATGGGCTGGATGGTGGTGTTTGCGGCCGGTCCGGCAATGGAAGCAATTCCGGAACAAGCACAGTGGTGGATTTTATACGGTGGTTTAAGTTACACCGTTGGCGCCATCGTCTACGCTCTGAAATGGCCAGACCCCTGGCCGCGCTGGTTTGGCTTCCACGAAATCTGGCATTTATTTGTAATGGGTGGTGTGTTTTGCCACTTCTGGGCCATTGCTTTTTACATGGCTGACATTCCGGTATGAGCCTGCCACTGATCGACAATGATGCTCTCTGCATCAGCCACACTGTCCGTTTGCCGCTGTACAAAATTGAGCTCAGCGCGATTCGTGCTCAGGGAGCTGGCGGCCAGAATGTGAATAAAGTATCCAGTGCCATTCATCTGCGTTTTGATGTTCACGCCTCCGGTTTACCTGAGTTTTACCGCGAACGGCTGCTCGCGTTAAAAGACCAGCGCCTCAGTAAAGACGGCATCATCATTATCAAGGCGCAACAATTCCGGACTCAGGAAAAAAATCGCGAAGATGCGTTGCAACGGCTACAAAGCCTGATTCGCTCTGTTGCTAAAACCGAACGCAAACGCATTGCCACGAAACCCACCAAAGGCTCACAAAGGCGCCGGGTTGATAGCAAAGTAAAACGTGGGCAAACCAAAAATATGCGCCGGAAAGTGGATTATTAACCGGCTAAGATCATAAGAAACCGGCTAACGCCCACGATGCTTTTTAACAAAATCGTAGGCGGTTTGTATTTCCTGAGTTTTTTCTTTTGCCAGCTTCATCATAGCTTCCGGCAGACCTTTGGCCAGCAGCTTATCCGGGTGATGCTGGCTCATCAGTTTGCGGTAAGTCTTCTTAAGTTCGGCATCCGATACCGATGGTTCAACCCCTAATACCGCGTACGCATTGGCCAGTTGTTGTTGCTCGCTTTTCTGTCCGCGGCTGCGCTGCCCGGAGACTGCCGCTTTAACCCGGCCATGAATCCACTCAAACTGAAAAGCATTAATTCCCAGCTGCACACACAGCTGACTGAAAAGCTTACGCTCAGCGACCGATAATTCGCCGTCGGCATAGGCCACACTGAGCTGAATTTCGAGAAACATCTGCGCCAGCGACGCCCGCTGACTGATCGCTCGTTTCAGCGCCGCCAAATCGGGCCCCAGCTCAAAGTCCGTTTGTTTGCCTTCGCTGAAATAAGCAATGGCTTGTTGGCGCTGTCGGCCGGATAACCCCATCTGATCCATGATATAGGTGGCTGCCGCAATCTCAGATTCACTGACACGACCATCCACTTTAGCCAGTTTACCCATCACCCGGAAAGTGGTGCGAAAAAACACCTGCTGTACCGATTGTTGACCATTATTTGGATTCAGCACAGAAGCATTGATATCCGCCGCCGCATCATTACCCAGCAAAAAACGGCCGAAGCTCTGATCAAATAAATGACCGGCAAACGCACCAATTAACAAGCCAAACGGGCCGCCGGTTAATAAACCAAACGCACCGCCTACCAGTTTGCCGATAAAAAAGTTCATGCCTTGTCCTGTCATAGCGAGTGTTACGCGCCTGCCGCTGATGTCTGCAACTGTTGCTCTAAAGCCTGTAAACGCTCAGGGGTTCCTACATCGACCCAGTCTGCGTTTAAAGGTTCACCGATAATCTGCTGCCGTGCCATAGCCTGACGTAATAATGGTGCTAATGGCCGTACCCCCGGCTCAATCCCTTCAAACAAAGCTGGCGACAACACACTGATGCCTGAAAAAGTAACCCCTTGATGTTCAGCTTGTGGCCCTAAAATGCCGGAGTCAGTCAATTCGAAATCACCCTGAGGGTTGTGTACTGGATTATCAATGAGTCCTAACCAGCCTGCCATCTGGCACTGCTGGATTTGATCAGATTTTGCAAAGGCCTGGGCATAATCCCAGTTGCTCCAGACATCGCCATTAATTAATAAAAAAGGATCTGTGCTCTCGTTTTCGCTTCCGTCCATTAACAGCGGTAATGCCTGCACTATGCCACCTGCCGTTTCAAGTGCCTCGGTTTCGGCGGAGTAGCGAATCGAGCATCCCAGCTTATGACCATCCCCCAGCTCTTGTTCAATCATCTGGCCGAGATAGGCATGATTAATCACAATATCGCGAATACCAACCGCCACCAGCTTCTCAATATGGTGCTGAATCAGCGGTTTGCCCACCAGCTTAAGCAGTGGCTTCGGGCAGTGATCAGTGAGCGGTGCCATACGTGTGCCCCGCCCGGCAGCCAGAATCATGGCCTTCATGCTGTCGCTCCATTGGCTTCTACAACATCAGTGGCAAAATGTTGTTCTAACGCGGGCATAAAGGATTGCTGCAGCCACTGATGAAAAGCGGCCAGCTCTGGATAGTCAGCACTTACCTCCAATAAATAACGACAGGTATTAGGAATATCATTCAGATAACCATCTTTACCATCACGCAGATGCAGTCGGGCAAAAATCCCCGCTGCTTTTAAATGGCGCTGTAACCCCATCCAGTCAAAATCTTGTTTAAAGCGTGCCCAATCATGCGGGTAAATACCCATAGCCTGTGCTTTTTGCCAATATTCTTTTGCTAACTCCTGCACCAGTGCATCGGGCCAGCGCACATAACAATCCCGTAATAACGACACCAGATCATAAGTCGCACCACCCACCACGGCATCCTGAAAATCAATCACACCCAGTGCTTGATCGGACTTAATCATCAGGTTGCGGGAATGAAAATCACGATGCACCACTACTTGAGGCTGAGCCAGTGCCTGTTCACGCAACAAAGCAAAGGTCTGGTGCAACATAGTCAGCTCCTGAGGAGCCAGCGTCAGCTGTAACTTTTGCGTACACAACCAATCAATAAACAAGCTCATCTCCTGATCGAGCAGTGCCTGGTCGTAAGCCGGTAAATCTGAGGTTGGCAGCGCCTGAATGGCTAACAGCTGATCAATAGACTGACTGTAGAGCTGTGTTGCCGTGGTCATGTCATTGCCGTCAGCATGTAACGCTGGCCACAACAGCGCATCACCAAAATCTTCCAGCAACATAAAACCCCGCTCAAAATCGTGCGCCAGCACCTGAGGCACCGCCACCTGATGTTGATGCCAAGCTTGTGCGATACGAACAAACCGCGGGTTATCTTCTTTATCGGCGGGAGCATCCACCAGAATCCAACTCAGCTCATGCCCTTCAGCATCACTATGCAACAGACGAAAATATCTGCGGAAACTGGCATCGCCGGATACTACGTGTAGCTGTGGGTTCACATTCAGTTCAGTCTGCTGTTGGATGATATCCACAGCCCAGTGCGCGAGTTCGTCCCGACGCTGATCCATGCTGGCCTCTCAGAGTTAGTCGTTCTAGAATTGGCCGCCCCATGTCATAATGGCGGGCGTCCGGATTAACAGCCGTAATGTAACACAGATAACTAAATGGACAGGCGCTTCACAGCCACTATGACAACACCGATCAAAAAATATCAACCCGCCCGGAAACGGGGTTTGAGCGCATCATTATTTGTGTTGTCCGTCAGTGTGGTGGCCAGCAGTTCACTTTATGCTCAACAAGCAACCTCCGATCAACCGGGCTATCTGAACTGGTACCCAAAATCATTACTGAGCACTAAAGAGCTAGCCAATGTGCCGGAATTCTGTTCGGGTAGTTACCGTATTTCCGATATTCCAGCGTTATCCGATGAGCGAATTGAAGTAGAAGCGGACAGCTCAACACGTGAAAAAAACGGTGATACGCATTTCTCCGGTGACGTCGAGTTTAAACAACATAACCGTATATTAACCGGCCAGCAGGCCAGCTGGTTTCCCAACAGTGAATCGGGCTTTTTCCGTGGTGATGTCATGCTACGCAGCCCATTATTAACCTTACATGGCGAACAAGCCGAACTGGCAGCGGATGGCATGATGACCTTTTCCGCTGCGGAATATGCAGTACCACAACGCCATTTGCGTGGCAGTGCTGACATTCTGAGTAGCCCGGGTGATGGTCGTTTTAAATTAGAAAACGCTACGCTGACCTTCTGCGAACCGCAGAGCAATGACTGGGATATTGCCGCGTCCGAATTAGAAATCGATCAGAATACTGGTGTGGGTACCGCCTGGCATGCACGTGTGCGGGTCGCTGATGTACCAGTGATGTATCTGCCGTATTACCGTTTCCCAGTAGGCGATCAACGGACAACTGGCTTTTTGGACCCACAAATTGCCGTTAACGGTAAATTACAGGCAGAAGACATTCAGCTGCCGTTTTACCTGAACATTGCACCAAACCTGGATGCCACCATCACGCCACATCATATTCTTGACCGCGGTTTGGTCTGGGAAGGTCAGTTGCGTCACAAAACCCGATTATTGGGTGATGGCCAGTTAAATGTCGGCTATCTGGGTGAGGATGATCTACAACAAAAAGAGTACGACGACTTCAACAACAACCTGCCCGACGGCGCTACGAATCAGAAAGAATCCGATGAGCGCTTCCTGATTAATTACACTCAGGCAGGCCGTATTTCCCAACATTGGCAACACCGCTGGCAGTTTAATAAAGTCAGTGACAGTGATTATTTTAACGACATGGACCCTACCGGGCCGGTCGACCGCACCACTCACCTGCCCAGCCGTGGCGAAATCTTTTTTGATCAGGATGCCTGGCATTTTGATGTGATGGCCGAAAGCTATCAAACCATTGATGACAGCATCGCTTTGAAAGACCGGCCTTATCGCCGTTTACCAGAGTTGGATCTGAGTTATCAGCCAACGGTTCTGAACGATTGGAAACTCGAGCAACAACTGCAATACACCCAGTTCAGTCGTAAAGATGAAGATGAAATCGATTTTGTCGATCAGGAACTGTCTGGCTTTGATGCCCTGAATGGCCGCCGCTTATTATCCGAAACCGCCTTGTCGTATCCAATGGAATGGCCGTTTGGTTTTCTTGCCCCCAAGGCCGAATACCGTTACCGCAACTATGAACTGCTGGATGCTGACGAAAGCGTAGAAGCCAATGACGAGATCGAGCTGAATTCGGCTCATGGTATTGGTCGTTATAGTCTCGATGCGGGTTTGTATTTTGATCGTGATTTTGAGTGGTTTAACAGCGATTATCAGCAAACGCTTGAGCCACGTGTGTTCTGGGTGAAAAGCCCTTATCTGGCAGGTCAGGAATATATCCCTAACTTTGATACCGCCACCCGTACCGTGACCTACTCCACCCTGTTTACCGGTGATCGTTTCAGTGGCGGCGACCGTCTGGCCGATCTGGATCAGGTCAGCGTGGGTCTGACTTCTCGATTTATTCGTGATGATGGACTGGAACAATTCCGCGCCAGTATTGGTCGTATTTATTACAACGAAGATCGTCGGGTACAACTGGACCCAACCAGTACACTGCCGGTTGAGAATACTCGATCTACGTCCAGCACGCTGGGAGAAGTCGAGTGGAATCCGTTTGAGCAATTATCGCTATACCACACGCTGGAATGGGACCCCTACGAAGACTACGCCAAGCAGCGTCGTTACGGTTTGCGCTTTGAAACCCAGCAAAATCGCATGCTGAATATCGCCACCAATACCGTACAAAATTACAACGACACTAATGATCGGTTTGATGTGGAAACCAAACAATTAGACTGGGGCTTCTTCTGGGCCATCAATCAGAGTTGGGGATTGGTTGGCCGCCAGTTACGTGATTTGCGCTCCTACGACAGCAACGAAGCCCGCCCGGTCAGTGACGTATTAGAATCACTGGCCGGATTTGAATACCAGAACTGCTGCTGGCGCTTTCAGCTGTTATACCGCGAATCCTCTTCTTCCGGTAATGACAGTGAAGATTTCAGTACAGACAAACGCTATGGCTTTATACTCAGCGTCCAGTTAAAAGGCCTGACCACCATTGGTGGTGGTTCCGATGCCTTGATTGAGGATGCAGTAACCGGTTACTCAAGACGACAATATCATGACTATTAAATCTTTTATTTCTACAGGCCTGCTCAGTTTGGGCCTGCTGTCTGCCAGCGTTATGGCGGCTCCCATCTCTATTGACCATGTGGTTGCCGTTGTCGACGACGACATCATCATGGACAGCGAATTGCAGCAGCGCATTGATGACGTTCAGCGTCAGAATCGTGGAGCACAACTGCCACCAACCAGCGTGATTCGTGACCAGGTGCTGGAACGTATGATTCTCGAAAGCATCCAGCTGCAAATGGCTGATCGTGGTGGCATCCGTATCGCCGATGCCGAACTGAATAATGCCCTGCGTCGAATTGCTGCGCAGAACCAGATGTCACTCAGCGAATTCCGTCAGGCGATGGAAAGCGAAGGTGTGTCGTTTACCCTGGCTCGCGATCAGATTCGAAATGAGATGCGCGTCAGCCGGGTACAGCGCTTCCAGGTTGGTGAACGTATTCAGATTACCGATCAGGATGTCGATTATTTTCTTGCCTCCGACCTGGGCAAGTTGGCCTCAGCCGCCGAATACCGCATTGGCCATATCCTGATTGCCGTACCGTCCCAGGCCAGTCCCGCTGATTTGCAAAAAGCAGAAACGCAGGCCCATGGCATCGTCGCCAATCTGCGTAACGGTGCTGATTTCCAACAAACAGCCATCGCCCAATCCAATGGCCGTAATGCGTTAAAAGGAGGTGACTTAGGTTGGCGTAAAGAGGCGCAGTTACCGGGCATCTTTGCTGATGTGATTCCTGAGCTACAGGTCGGTGAGGTGTCCAATCCGATTAAAAGTGCCAGTGGTTACCATATTGTTACCGTGACCGAAAAGCGCGGCGGAACGACACAAATGATCACTCAGACCAAAGTGCGTCACATTCTGGTACAGCCCAATGAATTGCGTAATGCCAAAAAAACCAAAGAGCTGATTGAACGCATTTATAAGCGACTGCAAAACGGTGAAGATTTTGAAACCCTGGCGCGTGAGTTCAGTGATGACCCAGGCAGCGGTGCAAGCGGTGGCGACCTGGGCTGGGTAAACCCGGGCGATATGGTGCCAGCCTTTGATAAAACTATGGCGGCCACTCAACCTGGTGAATTAAGCGAGCCGTTTGAGAGTCGCTTTGGCTGGCATGTACTGCAAGTAGAAGGTCGCAAAGAAACCGACATTGGTGCGGAAAAACAACGCGATCAGGTGCGTCAGATGTTATACAGCCGCCGCTTTGAAGAAGAGCTGCCCATCTGGCTGCGTAAGATCCGCTCCGAAGCCTATGTTGATATCAAGGGCGATGAATGATCCGGCTGGCAATTACCGCCGGTGAACCGGCCGGCATTGGCCCGGATCTGTGTATTCAGCTGGCGCAACAGGCTCACTCGCAACAATTGATTGTCATCGCAGATCCACAACTGCTGCAGCAACGGGCGCAGCAGCTGGGGCTGGCGCTTGAGATTCTGATCTTTGATGATCACAGTCCACTGCAGGCCGCCAAACCCGGCCAGTTATGGGTGTACCCGGTCAGTTTGCGTGCTCCGGCAACAGCCGGTGTGCTCGACACCAGCAATGGTTTGTATGTACTGGAAACCCTGCGTATTGCCGCTCAGGGTTGCCTCGACAAACGCTGGCACGGCATCGTTACCGCACCGGTACACAAAGGGGTGATCAATGATGCTCTGGCGGCCAACCCGGGGGTTGATGACCCGGTGGCCAGCTCGAGCACAAGTAATACAGCGTTTACCGGCCATACAGAGTACTTCCGCGATTATTGTGGTGTCACCGAAGTGGTGATGATGCTGGCCACCAGCGACTTAAAAGTCGCGTTGGTCACCACTCACCTGCCGTTGCGTGACGTGGCGGATGCCATTACTCCCGAGCGTATTCAGCGCGTCAGCCGTATTCTGCATCACGATTTACAAACCTTTTTTGGTTTACCACAACCACGCATTCTGGTTGCCGGACTCAACCCACACGCCGGTGAAGACGGGCATTTAGGCCGTGAAGAGCTGGATGTGATTAACCCAACACTGGCCGGCCTGCGCGACGAGGGTCTACAACTGATTGGCCCGCTACCCGCAGACACTTTATACACACCCAAGTTATTAGAACAGGCGGATGCCACCCTGGCGATGTATCACGATCAGGGCTTACCGGTATTAAAATTCCACGGATTCGGGCGAGCCGCTAATATTACTCTTGGACTTCCGATTATCCGCACTTCGGTTGATCATGGCACAGCACTCGATCTGGCAGGCAGCGGCAACGCTGATGCCGGTAGCCTGCTGACTGCGATCGAAGTTGCCAGCCAAATGGCACACAATGTATGAGCAATTCTTTCGACTCCCGTTCGTTAAACCCGAATCAACATGGCCATAAAGCACGTAAACGTTTTGGTCAGAACTTTCTGCACGATCACTACGTAATCGACAAAATTGTGCGCTCGATTAATCCAAAACCGGAAGATTGTCTGGTCGAGATTGGTCCGGGTATGGGCGCCATCACTGAGCCCCTGCTGGAAGCCAGTGGTCGCCTGAACGTGGTTGAACTCGACCGGGATCTGATTCCGATTCTGCGCACCAAGTTTTTTAACTACCCGGATTTTAATATCTACGAAGGCGACGCGCTGAAGTTTGATTTCCGCCAGCTGCTCGATAACAACGAACAACAATTGCGGATTGTTGGCAACCTGCCCTACAACATTTCCACACCGCTGATTTTTCACTTTCTGAGTCACCACGCCATGGTGAAAGACATGCACTTTATGCTGCAGAAAGAGGTAGTGGATCGCCTGGCGGCTGGGCCTGGTACATCTGATTACGGCCGTTTGGGCATCATGGCGCAGTATTACTGCAAAGTAGAACCGCTGTTTATTGTGGGCCCGGGCTCGTTTAATCCGCCACCTAAAGTGGATTCGGCCATTGTCCGGCTGGTGCCTTACGATGAACTGCCGTACCCGGCAAAAGATACAAAAGTATTGCAACGTGTTGTGCGTGAAGCCTTCAGTATGCGCCGTAAAACCATCCGTAATACCCTGAAAAAATTACTCAGTGCCGATGAAATTGAAGCACTGGGCCTGGATACCAGCTTGCGTCCGGAGCGCCTGACCCTGCAGGACTACGTCAGCATTGCCGACGCGGTATACGATAAGCAGCAACATGAAGCTAACGACCAATAATCACTGAGACGACTGAGAGCACCACGGATGAGTACACTGGACGATAGTATCGAAGTTGACGTCATCAGCGAATACCTGGCAGAGCAGTCCGTGCCAGACGAACAACGGTTTGTATTTGCCTATCATATCCGCATCATTAACCATGGTGAGCAGCCAGCAACGCTGCGCAGTCGCCACTGGTTTATTGCCAATGGTAATGCCGATGTTCAGGAAGTGAATGGCGAAGGGGTTGTCGGAGAACAGCCCACCATTGACCCGGGTGACCACTTTGATTATTCCTCCGGCGCGGTACTGGCAACTAAGGTAGGCAGTATGCGCGGTTATTATGTGATGGAAGCACAAGATGGCACCCTGTTTCATGCCACCATTCCGGTCTTTACCCTGGCTACCCCACACGCCCTGAATTAAATAAGATTTTGTAAATGGCTACTTACGCAATTGGTGATTTACAAGGCTGCTTTGAACCTTTGCAGCGCTTGTTAGATAAAGTGAAATTTGATCCGGCAAAAGACCACCTATGGTTGGCCGGCGATTTAGTTAACCGCGGCCCGCAGTCGCTTGAAGTGTTACGTTTTCTCAAAGACCTGCAGCACCGGGCTGTTTGTGTTCTTGGTAACCACGATTTGCACCTGCTGGCGGTGTATTATGGTGATCATAAGATCAAACGCAGCGACACACTGGACTTGATCCTCAACGCACCAGACGTGGATGAATTAATGGATTGGTTACGCCATCAGCCGCTGGTGCACTTTGATGAAGCCCGCAACTGGTGCATGACCCACGCCGGATTACCACCACGCTGGAGCGCACGCAAAGCCAGACGATTATCACAAGAAGTGGAAGCGGCGATCCAAGGGGAAAAACCGGAGAAGTTTTTCCGCAAGATGTACGGCAACCTTCCGGTGCGCTGGGATAAAAATCTTGAAGGCGTTGATCGCTTGCGCGCAATTGTAAACTTTCTGACCCGTATGCGTTTTATCGATGGCATGGGGACACTCGACCTGATGAGTAAAGAAGGCCTGGATACTGCCCCCAATGGTTTTTTACCCTGGTTCCGGCACCCGAAACGCAAAGCCGCTGATACCCGTCTCTTATTTGGCCATTGGGCCGCATTGGAAGGCAAAGCAGAAGCGGATAACGTGTTTGCACTCGACACCGGTTGTGTCTGGGGTGGGAAGCTGACAGCACTGCGTCTGGAAGATGAAAAGCTTTTCCAGGTTGCAGCTCAGCCCAAAAAAGAATCGACTAGCAAAAAAGTCAGTAGTAAAAAGAAGAAAACAGTATGACTCAGTTTAAACGCATTGCCGCCGCCGACGCTCACACCCTGCTCGACGCCGGCAATACACAAGTGATTGATATTCGCGATCCTGGCAGTTATGCACAAGGCCACATTCGTCAGGCTCTTTATGTAGACAACAGCAATGTGCAACAGTTTGTCGAAAATGCCGACCCGGAAAAACCTTTGATTGTTTGTTGTTATCATGGCAATTCCAGCCAGGGAGCGGCACAATATTTCGCTGAACAAGGTTTTAAAGACGTATACAGCCTGGATGGCGGCTATGAAATGTGGAAAATGGCCTACCCCCAATGGTGTGAACAATAATAACCCACACTAATTTTTAGCTCCTGAATTAATTATCTTTGATAATCACGAGGGAGCTAAACACCTGAATTAAAAACACTTTATCGTTTATTCAAACGTTTGTTTTGTTGTTCACAACCTCTTTTTTCTCTCCTATTCATTGTTTACAAATCCTGTTTATTGCTCGAAAAGCACTAATCCGGCACAGCAAATGCTTTATTAAATCAGCAGCGTCAAAAAATTAATCCTAACAATAATTTACTGGCGAACAGCAACTAAACTGAACCATACTGGTCTTATAAAGAGTCCATTTAAATTTAACGCTAAGCAGTAACTGATATGTAAATCAAAAATTAAAAGTAACGCCAAAGAGGTGACCTATGAGTGTATTCAGCCGTTATCAAGAAAGGTATCAGGCAACACAGGAAGAGGTAATGTCCCTGCAGCAATATCTCGAACTCTGTAAACAAGACCCATCGGTATACGCCACCGCCGCAGAGCGGATGTTAATGGCCATCGGTGAACCCGAAGTCATCGACACCTCTAAAGATTTACGCCTCAGTCGAATTTTTTCCAACAAAGTCATTAAACGTTATCCCGCTTTTTCTGAATTTTATGGCATGGAAGAAGCCGTCGAAAATATTGTTTCTTACTTCCGACACGCGGCACAAGGCCTGGAAGAGCGCAAACAAATTCTGTATTTATTAGGCCCGGTGGGGGGCGGTAAGTCATCTTTGGCCGAGCGCCTGAAGCAATTAATCCAACACATTCCTTTCTATGCCATCAAAGGTTCTCCGGTATTTGAGTCGCCACTGGGGTTATTTGACCCAGATGAAGACGCTCATATTCTGGAAGAAGATTATGGCATTCCGCGCCGTTACCTTGGTAAGGTGATGTCACCCTGGGCAGTCAAACGTCTGCATGAACTCGGTGGCGACATCAGTAAATTTGAAGTGGTGAAGCTCTACCCTTCCATTCTCGATCAGGTCGGGGTCGCTAAAACCGAGCCCGGTGATGAAAACAATCAGGATATTTCTTCCCTGGTGGGTAAAGTCGATATCCGCAAGCTGGAAGACTTCTCACAGGATGATCCAGATGCTTATGCGTATTCCGGTGCTCTTTGTCGTGCGAATCAGGGGTTAATGGAATTTGTTGAGATGTTTAAAGCCCCCATCAAAGTGTTACATCCGCTATTAACCGCGACTCAGGAAGGCAATTATAACGGCACAGAAAGTATGGGCGCGATGCCATTTGAAGGGGTCATTCTCGCTCACTCTAACGAATCCGAGTGGCAAACCTTCCGTAACAACAAAAACAACGAAGCTTTCCTCGACCGGGTTTATATCGTCAAAGTCCCTTACTGCTTACGTGTTGATGAAGAGGTCGATATTTATCAGAAACTGTTAAAAAGCAGTTCGTTAGCCAATGCTCAGTGTGCTCCGGATACGCTGAATATGCTGGCAAAATTTACCGTGCTGTCTCGCTTATTAGTACCGGAAAATTCCAGTGTGTATTCCAAAATGCGTATTTATAATGGCGAGAACCTGAAAGATACTGACCCAAAAGCCAAATCCATTCAGGAATACCGCGACAACGCGGGTGTCAACGAAGGCATGAGTGGTATTTCTACTCGCTTTGCTTTCAAAATCTTATCCAAAGTTTTTAATTTCGACTCGACCGAAGTGGCAGCTAACCCGGTTCATCTGTTGTATGTACTGGAGCAGGCACTGGAGCAGGAACAATACCCAGAAGAAATACACGATCGCTACCTGAATTACATCAAAGAATATCTGGCAACTGAATACGTTGACTTTATTGGTAAGGAAATCCAGACCGCTTATCTGGAGTCTTATTCTGAGTATGGCCAGAATATTTTTGATCGTTACGTCACCTATGCCGACTTCTGGATTCAGGATCAGGAATACCGCGACCCGGAAACCGGTGAAATGCTGGATCGTACTGCCATTAACGAAGAACTGGAGAAAATCGAAAAATCCGCGGGCATCAGTAATCCGAAAGATTTCCGCAATGAAATTGTGAATTTTGTGTTGCGTGCCCGGGCCAATAATAATGGTAATAACCCATCCTGGCAGTCGTACGAAAAAATGCGCTCAGTGATTGAGAAGAAGATGTTCTCCAACACTGAAGATCTGCTTCCGGTTATTTCGTTCTCGGCCAAGTCATCCTCTGCTGATCAGAAAAAGCACGACGATTTTGTCGCTCGTATGAGCGAACGGGGTTATACCGAGAAACAAGTTCGGTTATTGTCCGAATGGTATTTACGCGTTCGTAAGTCGCAATAATTCCTGCAAGCGAGGTAAGGTATGTCTTACATTATCGACCGGCGCTTAAATGGTAAAAATAAAAGCATGGTGAATCGCCAGCGCTTTTTGCGTCGTTACAAACAACATATCAAAGGTGCAGTTTCGGATGCTGTTAATAAACGTTCTATTACCGACATGGAGCGTGGTGAACAGGTATCTATTCCCACCCGCAGTACACACGAGCCCATGATCACTCATGGGCCTGGCGGCAAACAACACCGTGTATACCCCGGTAACAAAGAATTTAATACCGGTGACCAGATTCAGAAGCCACAGAGCGGTAGTGCAGGTTCAGGCAGTGGCCAGGCCAGTAATCAGGGTGAAGGTGAAGACGATTTTTCTTTTTACCTCAGTAAAGAAGAGTTCCTGAATTATCTGTTTGATGATTTAGAGCTGCCAAATATGGTGAAAAAAACATTAAGCCAGTCCAGTGAATACAAAACCTTACGTGCTGGTTTTGTTTCTGAGGGCACCCCCAATAATCTGTCAGTGGTGCGTTCTTTGCGTAACGCTCATGCGCGGCGTATCGCCATGGGTTCGGGTAAGCGGAAAAAGCTCAAACAACTGAAGCAGCAACTGTCGGAAATGGAGCAAGAAAGTACACCACAAGCTTCTGTGGTACAGCAACTGCAGGAAGAGATTGCCGACCTGGAGCGGCGATTAAAATTGGTGCCTTTTATTGATGATCTGGATTTACGTTATCGTAATCAGGTTAAAGTGCCGGTACCCAGCAGCAAAGCCGTGATGTTCTGTCTGATGGATGTTTCTGGTTCAATGACCCAGGATGTGAAAGATATTGCTAAACGCTTTTACATCTTGCTGTATCTATTTTTACAGAAAAATTACGACCATATCGAGATTGTTTTTATTCGCCATCACACCAGTGCCAAAGAGGTGTCCGAAGAAGACTTTTTCTACTCCCGGGAAACCGGCGGCACCATTGTTTCCAGTGCTCTCCGCCTAATGCAGGAAATTGTTGAACAACGCTATACCAGTAGTGAATGGAATATTTATGCTGCCCAGGCATCCGATGGTGATAACTGGGATGACGACTCGCCACAATGTGCAGAGTTATTAAATAGTCACTTATTGCCCATGGTTCAGTATTTTTCTTATATCGAGATTACACCGAATCAGCATCAGGCGTTATGGGAAGCCTATAAAACTCTGGAACAAAGCCATCACGGTCGCTTTGCCATGGCACAAATACGCAATGCAGGTGATATTTACCCAGTGTTCCGGGAGTTATTTGCCAAAGAAAAATATCAGCAAGCCAGTTAAACATGCGTTGATGAGGTCTTTATGACGAGCCATTCTGTAACGAACAAAACAGCAGGTAACAGGGAAAGGCAATATATCTCCACCGACTCAGACTGGAACTTCGAACTATTGCAGCGTTATGACGAAGAAATTGCCCGGGTCGCTGCTCTGTATAAGCTGGACACATATCCGAATCAGATTGAAGTGATCAGCGCAGAACAAATGATGGATGCTTATTCATCCGTCGGCATGCCCATTGGCTACAACCACTGGTCGTATGGTAAACAGTTTTTATCCACACAGAAAAACTATCAACGTGGCCAGATGGGCTTGGCCTATGAAATTGTCATCAACTCCGACCCATGCATTGCTTATCTGATGGAGGAAAATACATTACCAATGCAGGCACTGGTCATTGCCCACGCCTGTTATGGACATAACTCTTTTTTTAAAGGCAATTACCTGTTCCGAACCTGGACAGATGCCAGCTCAATTATCGATTATCTGCTATTTGCAAAAAACTACATCCGTAAGTGTGAAGAAAAATACGGTCTGGATGAAGTCGAGAAAACCCTCGATGCCTGCCATGCATTACAGAATTATGGTGTTGATCGTTATCGCCGGCCAAAGCCGGTATCCGCTGCGGAAGAAAAACTGCGTCAGCAAGAACGGGAAAACATTCTGCAACAACAGTTAAACGATTTATGGCGCACCATTCCTAATCAGGAGAAAACTGAAACGCAACAAAAGAAACGTCGCTTTCCATCCGAGCCACAGGAGAACCTACTGTATTTCCTGGAAAAAAATGCCCCCTTGCTCGCTCCGTGGCAACGTGAAGTGGTGCGTATTGTGCGCAAAATATCACAGTATTTTTATCCACAACGTCAGACTCAGGTGATGAACGAGGGCTGGGCTACTTTCTGGCATTACACCCTGTTAAATCACCTATACGATGATGGAAAAGTCACCGATGGGTTTATTCTTGAATTTCTCAGCTCACATACCAATGTGGTGTTCCAGCCGCCGTTTGATGCGCCCTACTATAACGGCATTAACCCTTATGCATTAGGGTTTAATATGTTTCAGGATATTAAACGAATCTGCGAAAATCCGACCGATGAGGATAAAACCTGGTTCCCGGATATTGCCGGTAGTGATTGGCTGGAAACTCTGCACTTTGCCATGCGTAATTTTAAAGATGAAAGTTTTATTCAGCAGTTTTTATCGCCAAAACTGATGCGTGATTTTCATCTGTTCAGCATTTACGATGATGATGAAAAATCGAATTTTGAGGTTTCTGCGATTCACGATGAACGTGGCTATCGCAAGGTTCGCGAAAGATTAGCACAGCAATATGACTTATCAGTGCGGGAGCCCAATATTCAGGCCTGGTCTGTCGAGTTGGAAGGTGATCGCTCACTGACATTGCGACATACCATGCAGGACGGCAAGCCCCTATCCAGTGATACCCATGAGGTGGTCAGGCACTTACATTATTTATGGGGTTTTGATATTCATCTGGAGACCTGGCATGAGCAACGTATGGTAAAACGTATTAGCTGCCCTGCCAGTACTTTGGAAGATTTATAGCTATAGCAACGCCAGTAGGTTTTTACCAGGCAATCACCATATCATCGCGCTGAATCGCTAAATGCTCAGCGGTGTACTTCATTTCAGCCACAACAAATTGTGGCTGAACCTGCTTCACAACCACTTCCGTCGCCATATCGCTCAGTTCTGTGCGAGGTTCCAGGTCGAGGTTATAGAAAGTACTGGTGCGATACACCTGAAATTTATCGCCCGGGCGAATACCGGCACCAGCACTGGCTTCGATATGTAAGCGATTACCACGAGCCTTTACAACACGTGCCATAAAAGGCTGACAACGTAATACTTCATCCAGATCGTCCACTACTGAGGTCAGCACTTCGCGTACTTCATGGCCATAGCCGGTTTGCCAGAAACGTGGCGAGGCAAAACCAACGCGCTGCTGACGTGGAATATCCCAGTCACCAGAGGTGGCATAACTGCGTTGAAACAACATCGCACCACTTAAGCCATCGTGAACAAACACATCGACCACAAACTGACGCTGAGTGCCGGATGATTCAAACCCAGCCAATGACAACCATTTATCGGTAATACCAGGATCCGATTCCAGCGCTTCTCCCTGCATGGCCAAATCACGCACCACACCAGAAACCACATACTGAGCCCCCAGCTGAGTCGCCAGTGAAATAGAGGTAGTTAAACGTTGTTGTGGTGTTTCAGCCGATGGCGCACGGCGAGGGTCCTGAAACAAACTGGTGCGAGTGGCATCCATCGCATGAGTAGCGCCGCGGTCATTCAGGGTATTCAGTAATACCCGAGGGAGATCCTGCTCAATATTCTGCAGCTGACCAAGTGTTGCGTGCATCGGTTGTGCTAAACCAAATCCAGTAATGGCGATGGCTTTGCGATACCGCTGCGGCGAATTCGGGCACATCGCCAAGGCACTGACATCGGCACGGATAGCAATCTGGTAAAGGCCATCCTGTTGCTCCTCCCAGAGTACTTCAACATCTTTAACCTGAGCATCTGAACGTAAGCGAACCTGATCTTCTTCAATGACCCCGTGTTCCATTAACTGTGTGCTGCTGATTTGGGCACCGGCACGTAAGCTGGCCTGGCGCAAGGCATCATCCAGTGCCTGCTGGCGTACGTAAGAAATCGCGCCGTTTAAGGGTGCCTGACCAACCACTTCAACGGTCAGCGCTAACGCGCTAACCGACAATGTGTTCAACAACAGTAAACAAAACAGACGCTTTAACATAGTAACCACCCTTTGCCTGGCTAATGATTCAGTCCGGTTATTTATTCAGCCAGCTATTTATTCAATAAAGTAAAAGCCGGATTCCGGCAACGCAGCTTCACCCTGAACACGCTGGCGCTGGGAAGCTGCAAAGTGATTCGGATTATTGCCGCCCAGAGGCACACGACAATCGACATTAAAGCGCTGGTTATCGGTGGTTTGTAAACAGTTACGGAAGCCCTGATCAATAATCATCTCAAGAACCGTTTCGACACTGCCATCCGGCAGCACATCGGTGGAAACAACGCGGGCACCGTGCATATAGGTTTCGACATAGGTGCGGAAGCGGTCGTTCTGTACAACCATATCACGCACCGTGGTGCTGCCCTGAATAGACGTCCCGTAAACCCGTTCAGCCATGGAACGGTATGCGTCCATCTTCGCTGCGCGCATCGCCATCAGGCGTTTTTGCACCGGATTTTTTTTACTTTCAGATGGCATAGCGCCATAACCCACCACCCGTAAAACCATCGGGGCAATCGGATCAATTTCCTGTTCGACCGGCTGGAAAAACGCTTCTGGTTCGTCAAAGCTTTCTTCCTCAATCAATGCACTCGAGCAGGCCTGTAACCCCAGTGTTGAAATCAAAGCCAGACTGGTGGCTAAGCCCTTACGCATTGAATGCTTCATACTCATTCTCCTAAAACCTGATCTGCTCATCGATGCCTGAAACAGCGCCTTAACGGAGTTATCGGCACCCATGAGCAGATATTTAACAAATAAATTGGTTAACCAGTTTAGTTGAGAATTTTCCGCTTCAGAGTCTTTTTAAAAACGCGATGGAATGATGGATTCCATTGATACAACCCCAGCCCCACCAGTAACAAAGCCGCGCCTTTAAGTGCCACTAACTGGAAGCTTTCATCGTTGAGCAAATTTCCCCAGGTTAATGCCAGAACCGGGGAAATCAGCGTAATCAGGGTGACTCGTGCCGCAGAAAGGTATTTGAGAATATAAAAATACAACATAAACCCAACGATCGAGCCCAACACAACCAGATAACTTAACCCAAGTTGGCTAGTTAATGACCAATCATCCGGAATATGAATACCAAATATCGGCAAAGTGATCAGATACAACAAAGATGAAAACCATAATGTTCCGCTGGTCTGAACCATCGGGTGCAGACCAGCATTGGTTTTTTTCACCCACACAGCACTCCAGGCAAAAAAGAATACCGACAACAATGTACCCACAATGCCACGCCAGGCATCGCCATCAATAGCAGTGCGGGCACTGACCACCAGCGCCAGCCCAGCCAATGCCAGCAATAAAGCCATCAATCTTACCGGTGTTAATTCACGTTCTTTTAACCAAAAATAAGCGATTGCCCCCGACAACATCGGCGATAAACCATACATCACAGAAATTAATCCTGAGGGTATAAACAACGATCCCCAGTACACAGATAACATGGCGCCATAAACACCCACAGAACCTGCCAGATAACTCATTAACGCCGCTTTATGTAACGCTAAAGGCTGTCGTAACAACCACAGTACCGGCAACGATAACAAGGCAGCCAGCCACATACGCAGCACCAGCGCGGTATAAAAGTCTAACCCCTGCTGGCTGAGTTGAATGGCCAGCGGTGTACCCGACCAGATAAGAATGACCGTTAAATAGGCAAGTATCATAACCATGCCAAATCCTCCTTTAATAAATGATTAGGAGGGTCTGCGGCCAGGCAATAAAAAAGGCCGCATATGCGACCCTTTTTTATTACATAAGTTGTTATCAGTAATCAGGTCGCACATCACATAGAAATACCGCACAGGCACACCACAAGGCGCGTTTTGCCGCTAGGGCAACGCACAAAATTACTGAACGCATCATCGATGTAGCCAGCATGGTGATTGATTCCTGAATAATGAACATTACGACATTGCCCGATTAACAAGGCTGAATGACAACGAGATCAGCATAAAGTTCATTGCTTTTTCATGCAAGGTTGGATTTTTATGGCTATGATTAACGCCACTATTACGATAAATGTGTGATGCCTAAGATGATCGGCATCTGCCATTTGCGATACGCCTAAATATTCAGGATTAACATTCAGGAACTGTGATCATGATTAAACGCTCTCTTCTGGCAGCTTCCATCGCTGCAATCAGTGCTCAGTCGGCCTTGGCTGCTCCGTTTTTACCCATGGATGCTCGCGGCTTAGCAATGGGTAATACCGGTGTTGCCAGTGCTCAGCGCGCTCACGCTCCAGCTTATAACCCGTCATTACTGTCACAAGCACATGAAGACGATGACTTTGCGCTGATTTTTCCACAGCTGGGCGTTAACCTGCGCGATGAAGAAGAGACAGTTACAACTGCGTCCGATATTGCCGACGATTTATTGCCAGAATTAGAGAGAATCATCGAAGATGGTATCGATGGCGGCCCAAGTTTTGAAAACCGTGTTGAAGCACTGGAACAAGCGATTAATAACTTTGATGCGGCTCTGGCCAACATTGAAAACAATGCGACTTCAGCGTCATCGCGTCTGTCCAATATCGAAAGCCGTAACTCTGACCTGAAAGAAGCACTGGAAGATGTTCGTGAAAGCTTAAGTGATGTCGACAACGTTTCAGATAATTTAACCGAGTCTTTAAGAGCCATTTCCGGCGATCCCTTAAGTGGCCGATTCGGAGTGGGAACCGCATTAGCGATTCCAAGTAAAAAGTTTGCTGCCGCTTTAAGTGTGAATGCTACGGCCACATTCTCAGGCCGCGCTATTTTCTCAGATACGGACCTGGATTTATTAGGCTCATATGTGCCAGGTGCCCAGGCCTATATTGGTGAAGCTCAGGAAGTAACCAGTGCCTTTGACAACGCACTAACCGCGGCTAATGCAGAAGCGAACGATACTGATAGAGTTCAAACTCTGGCTGATCAACTGGAAGCAGCCGATATCGAAGGAAAGGTCGATAGTGCAAGTGACTTTAGTTATGTCGCCGACAACGGTACCCGTATTTTTGATGGTGGTGAACTAACCGATGAAGCCAGCAACCCTAATCTGGATTCTCGTGTTGAAGTCGTCGCTGTTGCAGTGTCAGAAGTCGCCTTATCTTTTTCGCGTGAGTTCACCATCGCTGGTGAACAAATCGCTATTGGTATCACGCCAAAACTGCAAAAAATCTCTACTTTCCACTACGTTTCTGAAGTTGATAACGAAGACGAAATCGACAGTGAAGATATTGAGGATTCACAAGAAGATTACAGCCACTTCAACCTGGACATTGGTGCATCTTACCGCTTCGGTGATGCCAACCAGTGGACAGCCGGTATTGTTGCCAAAAACCTGAACAGCGCTGAGTTTGATTATCAGGACGCCGTTGTGGCAGTTGGTGAAGATGATCAGTTAGTTCCGGGCTTCCAGGAAGTGACCATTCGCGGCGGTAAAGTAGCACTGGATGCACAATTCCGTGCAGGCTTAGCTTACCAGAACGACTGGGTGGCATTGGCTTTTGATCTGGATCTGATGGAAAACGATCCGGTAGCATTTGAAAACCCAACACAATACGCCGCTGTGGGTGCTGAATTTGATTTATGGGACACCATTCAGTTCCGTACAGGTTACCGCACCAATATGAGCGCTTCAGATGCTGATATGGTTTCTGTTGGTTTAGGTTTCTCACCATTTGGCGTACACCTTGACCTGGCTGCCATGGCGAATCCAAACGATGTTGAAAAAGAAGCTGGTGTAGCAATGGAGCTGGGTTTCTACTTCTGATACCCACTACAAAGCCTACAGTTTATACAGTACCCGCTTAACCACAAAGCGCGTTACACTAAAGCCCTGAATTACGATAGTTTTGAGCGAATCGTAGTTCAGGGCTTTTTTATTGGGACTTTGATTTTATGAACACTTATCTGGTTGGTGGCGCGGTACGCGATGCATTATTAAATATCCCGGTCAAAGACAAAGACTGGGTAGTGGTTGGTGCAACGCCAGAAGAATTGCTACAACAGGGTTATCAACAGGTTGGTGCCGACTTTCCGGTCTTTTTGCATCCTCAGACTCACGAAGAATATGCATTGGCTCGCACGGAACGGAAATCCGGCCAGGGCTATCAGGGCTTTGATTGCCGTTTCAGTCCAGATATTACGCTGGAAGAAGATTTATTACGCCGTGATTTAACCATTAATGCCATGGCTCAGGACGAACATGGCAATATTATTGATCCATATAATGGCCAGCAGGATTTAACCAACCGGGTGTTGCGTCATGTCTCGCCAGCTTTTAGCGAAGATCCGTTACGGGTATTACGCGTTGCCCGCTTTGCAGCACGGTTTGCCACTATCAATGGTCAGCCCGGTTTTACCATTGCCGAAGAAACTATGGCACTGATGCAAACCATGGTTAACGATGGCGAGCTGGATCATTTGGTGGCTGAACGGGTATGGCAGGAAACACAACGGGCATTAACCGAGAGCAACCCACACATTTATTTTCAGGTATTGCGTGATTGTGGTACTCTGAAAATCTGGTTTAAAGAAATTGATGATTTATTTGGTATTCCTCAGCCTGAGCAATACCACCCGGAAATTGATTGCGGCATCCACGCACTCATGTCACTACAGGCCTCGGTGCCACTATCAACAAGCATTACTACTCGCTGGGCAGCACTCACCCACGACCTGGGCAAAGCGCTGTCAGACAAAGCTAACCTGCCACGCCACTTTGGCCACGAAACCAAAGGATTAATACCGATCAAAGCCTTATGTAAAAAGCTCAAAGCTCCAAAAGATGCACTAGAGCTGGCATTAATCTGCAGTGAGTTTCATACCCATGTGCACCGCGCGCTGGAATTAAAACCAGAAACATTATTAAAAGTGTTTGATCGGGTAGACGCCTGGCGTAAACCAGAACGGTTTGAGCAATTTCTATTGGTGAGTATTGCCGATTCCCATGGCCGGACTGGTTTCGAAAACTGTGATTATCCACAAGCAGATTATATGCGTGAAGCACTACAAGTCGCGTTATCCGTTACGGCTAAAGATATGATGGCTCAAGGCTTAGCTGGGCCAGAGATCCGCGAAGGATTACAAAAAGCGCGGACGGAAAAATTAAAAGCGTGGAAGGTGTCGTTATCATAACAATCAAGCCGGATATATTTTCAGCCGCCGCCCCGAAGGCACATCCCTGTGCCTGCCGGGCGGTTGCAACATCCTGTTGCTGCTATTGAAAATATATCCGACTTGATTTTTCACTGCTTAAAAACACGCTTATCGCCGTTAATTTTCTACTAAAGCCAAAGATTGGTTCTGAATATTTTCCTTAAATTCACTTAATGACTTTTGATATTTCGGGCAAATCAAATCAGGGGCAATATCCAACAGCGGCGTTAATACAAATGCATATCTCCAGATATCTTCGCGTGGCAGCGTAAAAGTGCCATTGCCTGTAGAAAATTCACCCACTAATTGATCAAACAATAAAATATCAATATCCAAATGACGGGAGGAATATTTCACCGCGTTTGCAGCACGGCCAAAATCCATTTCGATTTTCTTTAACTGTTGTGACAAGGCTTCTGGTGAAAGTCCATCGTCTACCCGAATCTCTAATACCAGGTTAATAAATTCAGGGCCGTCAAAGCCCAACGCTGGAGAACGATACCAAGGCGATTCATTGATTACAGCAAAGTCGTTTCCCAGCCGCTGAATACCCGCCGTCAGATTTTCCTGTGCATTCAGGTTAGAGCCCAGCCCCAAAAATACCCGAGCCATTAATGCCCGCCCTGTGCAATATCACCGCGCTCAATATACAACCCCACCACTCGTGCTTGTGGAACGACAGCGGGCTTTTCAACTCTGATACCAATCCATGGCATACCAAATTCTTTACGCAAGGCATCCGCCAAACGCTCAATTAATGACTCTAATAATTGAAAGTGCTGTTCACGGACAAACTGTTCAACAAATTCTGATACTGCCTGATAGTTTAACGCATGCATCAGATCATCGGTTGCTGCGGCCACACGAATATCCCAGGCCATCTCTAGATCAAATACCAGCGGCTGGCGTACCTGCTTTTCCCAATCGTAAACACCAATCACAGCATCCACTTTCAGGCCGTTAATAAAGACTTTATCCATTATATGTTCCTACTCAGCCCGAGCGGTATATTGAACAGCCGCCAACTCTGTCATGGGCCAGCGAGGCACTGCCGAAACCGCCAGATCAGCTCGCTCTCCCGCTAATAATCGCTGGGTTCCGGCATACGCAATCATGGCACCATTATCGGTGCATAACTCGGGGCGAGGGTAATAGACAGCACCACCGAGTTTTTCAGCGGTCTGCTGCAATTTCGCGCGCAAACTTTTATTGGCACCCACACCACCGGCAATAATCAAGCGTTTAATACCGGTTTGTTCCATTGCCCGCTTACATTTAATTGATAGCGTATCAACAACGGCCGCCTGGAAACCCGCTGCAATATCGGCCTTATCCTGATCCGCCAACACACCATCTTCCGCGTGCGTCAAAATGGTGGTACGAGTAAACGTCTTTAAACCACTGAAGCTGAAATCCAGTCCCGGGCGATCCGTCATTGGCCGTGGAAATTTAAACCGTGTCGCATCACCGGAGTCTGCCAGCCTACTCAGTTGCGGACCACCGGGGTAAGGCAAGTTCATCATTTTGGCCGCTTTATCGAACGCTTCACCAGCGGCATCATCCAGAGACTCGCCTAATAAGTTGTATTCACCAATGCCATCAACCTGAACCAGCTGGGTATGACCGCCAGATACTAATAGGGCAATAAAAGGAAATGGTGGCGGGTTATCCTCCAACATAGGAGCCAGCAAATGCCCTTCCATATGATGAACGCCCACAGCAGGGACATCCATCGCCCAGGCAAGTGAACGCCCCAGACATGAGCCCACCAGTAAGGCACCCACCAAACCCGGGCCTCGCGTATAGGCAATACCATCGAGATCGCTCAGCGTCAGATTCGCTTCAGCCATCACCTCACGAATCAGAGGCAATGATTTACGAATATGATCACGCGATGCCAATTCAGGCACCACACCGCCGTATTCCGCGTGAACAGCGATCTGAGAATAAACCCGGTGTGCCAGCAAGCCTCGCTCACTGTCGTACAAAGCAATACCGGTTTCATCGCAGGAGGATTCAAGCCCCAGAACGCGCATAAACAACCTCAAATACACAGTTAATTCTAAAAGGAGCGCAATAATACTGCCGCAAAGTACTAAAATCCATGCAGAGGTTTTGCATTCCTCGATCAAAGGCATTAGAATGCCCGCCCTCTAACTGGGGGTCTGTGGTTTTCCCCCGCTAAAACAGAATTTATTAATACACGTAGGTGATTGGATGCCAGCTGTAAAAGTTAAAGAAAACGAGCCGTTCGACGTTGCTCTGCGTCGTTTCAAGCGTTCTTGTGAAAAGGCAGGCGTACTGTCTGAAGTACGTCGTCGCGAACACTATGAGAAGCCAACCTGGGTTCGTAAGCGTAAAGCGGCTGCAGCTGTTAAGCGCCACCTGAAAAAGGTACAGCGCGAACAGCGTAAGATGACTCGCCTGTACTAATCAGCGAATCAATCTTAGAGGTTTATATGAGCACACTAGTTACAACCGTTAAAGATGCTGTAAAGGACGCAATGCGCGCCAAAGACAAACCACGTCTGGGTGCGTTACGCCTGATTACAGCAGAATTTAAAAAGGTTGAAGTGGACGAGCGTATCGAAGTGGATGACGCTCGCGCTCTGACGATCCTCGACAAAATGACCAAGCAACGTCGCGACTCTATTGCTCAATATAAAGAAGCAGGTCGTGATGAGCTGGCAGAAGGCGAGCAATACGAAATTGACGTAATCAGCGAGTTTTTGCCAGAAGCCTTGAGCGAAGAAGAGTTGGCCAAACTGGTGGCTGATGCCGTTGCACAGTCCGGTGCTGCAGGAATGCAGGACATGGGCAAAGTTATGGGCATCCTCAAACCACAAGTGCAAGGTCGCGCCGATATGGGCCAGATCAGTCAACTGGTGAAGTCTCAACTGGGCTGATTCCAGCGACAGGCATTCTTGCAATGTCATTTTGTACAAACGCCATCAATGAAAATTGATGGCGTTTTTGTTTGTCCGAACACAATATATTTTTTATTCTCAGGTTCATGGCTGGCCGTATACCCCAATCCTTTATTGATGACCTTCTTTCCCGTGTCGATGTGATCGACGTGGTGGACAGTCGTGTCAAACTAAAGAAGACGGGCAAGAACTACTCCGCCTGCTGCCCATTCCATAACGAAAACACGCCTTCTTTTACCGTTAGCCCCGACAAACAGTTTTATTACTGCTTCGGCTGTGGCGCCTCAGGTAGTGCATTAAAATTTGTGATGGAATTTGATGGCCTGAGCTTCCCAGACGCCGTCGAGAAACTCGCTTCTGACGCCAATATGGAAGTACCGCGCGAGCAGGTGTCGTTTGAAGCGCGCCAGGAGCAACAACATCAGCCATTATTTGACCAGATGACAAAAGCTGCCGACTTCTTCGAACAGATGCTGCGCAGCCACGAACAAAAAGGCAAAGCCATTCAGTACCTGAAAAATCGTGGTCTGTCAGGAAAGGCAGCCAAATTCTTTCAAATTGGTTACGCCCCACCCGGCTGGGACAATCTGCAAAAACACCTGACTGCTTCACCCCAGCAAAGCAGCAACAAAGACACCATCAAACAGCTAATCAGCTGTGGCATGTCGATTGAAAAAGACGAACCAGGCAAAGAGTATCGCACCTACGACCGCTTCCGTGATCGCATCATGTTCCCGATTCGTGATGCCCGTGGCCGGGTAATTGCCTTTGGTGGGCGTGTTCTCGGCGATGAAAAGCCGAAATACCTTAACTCGCCGGAAACGCCGATTTTTCAGAAAGGCCGTGAGCTATATGGCTTATATGAAGCCCGTAAGATCCGCCAGAAACTGACCCGTTTTGTCATCGTTGAAGGTTATATGGATGTGGTAGCACTGGCTGAGTTTGGTATTCATTACGCTGTTGCGACGTTAGGTACAGCAACCAGCGAACATCACCTGCGACGCTTATTCAAAATTGTACCGGAAGTGATTTTCTGCTTCGATGGCGATCAGGCCGGGCGCACCGCGGCTGCGCGAGCTATGGAAACCGTTCTGCCATTATTACAGGATGGCCTGCAAGCTCGCTTCTTATTCCTGCCCGATGGCGAAGACCCGGATACTCTGGTTCGGACAGAAGGCAAAGATGCTTTCGAACAACGCTTAAATCAATCCGATCATTTGCCGGAGTTCCTGTTCGCCCACTTAAAAGAACAAGTCGACTTTGACACGCTGGACGGCAAAGCCCGTCTGGATCAACTCGCAGCCCCCCTGATCAACCGCTTACCGGATGGCATGTTACGCCAACTGATGCGTCAGAAGCTTAAAGATGAAACGGGTGTCGAGAGTCATGCACTCACCAAGCTGGAAGCAGAAGCCCCCGCTTCGACAAAAGAGCCTGAAGCGGCAGACGACATTCCTATGCCAGTGATTGATGCTCCACCGGCAGATTATGACTTTCATGATACAGCGGATAACCAGCAACACAGTGACGCATTATCGCCGTTGGTCTATCAGGCGCTGACCGCTTTGGTACAAAGCCCGGCGTTAGCCCAGAAGCTTGAGATTCCGGCCTGTGAACCGGAAAGTGATATTGAGCGACTCTTCTTTGAAGTACTGAACAAACTGAAGCAAACACCTCAAAACGATACGATTGGTTTATTGATTCAATGGACGGGCACCCCCTTTCTGCAACAACTTAAAGAGCTGGCGGAACAGTCTGAACCGCGAATCAGCCCAAGTGCAAGCAGTATTGCCGATGTATTAAAACGCCTGGATGCGCGTAAACTGGAACATGAGCTGACTGAGCTCAAAACAAAACTGAGCAATAAAGAGAAACTCTCCGATGCTGAGCGCCAGCGATTGAGAGAACTGCAACGCCTGATGCACGAACTGCAGAAAAAGCGCACCGGCATCTACAGCCGTTAAAATCTCACCTGCCATTAAAATCCCACACTAAAACCATTGAAATCCGTTAAAGCACCCCTATATACACTTCTGAGCTGATCAAACTCAGCCCTATAACGACTGCAGCAGCACAGTGAATAGCGTGACAAAGCCTGAGGGGCAACCATCGGGATTCGAGCAAAAAGCCGACCGATGAACCAACACACGTAACCTGGCTCCCATGTCCAAGTACACACCGCACATCAGCCGAAATTAAATGGTCGGAAGCTATTGTATTTTCTGGCTTAAATGGCGGTTAAAAGTTATACTTTGGCGTTTTTCTTCCGCCTTAAAAACACGGAATCTAGGCTTCTATGTCATCAACGCAACAATCTCGTTTAAAAGAACTGATCGCTAAAGGCAAAGAGCAGGGTTACCTGACGTATGCACAGGTTAATGACCACCTGCCAGACGATATTGCCAACCCGGATCAGGTCGAAGACATTATTCGTATGATCAACGATATCGGTATTCCGGTATCCGAAAATGCACCAGACGGTGAGTCACTGTTTAACGAAGCAGCCGATGATGCGGCCGCCGAAGAAGCAGCTGCGGCACTGGCACTGGTGGAATCTGATGTTGGCCGCACCACAGACCCTGTGCGTATGTATATGCGTGAAATGGGTACCGTTGAGCTGCTGACCCGTGAAGGCGAAATTGTGATCGCCAAGCGGATTGAAGAAGGCATCCGTGAAGTGATGTCTGCTCTGGCCTATTACCCAGGTGCTGTTGGTGTTGTCTTAAACGCCTTTAAAAACACCGAAGAAGATCCGAATAAAGTCGGTGATGTCTTCAGTGGCTTTATTGATCCATCCGATGAAGATCCTGAGCCCGGCCCACAAGCGGGTGCAGCGGCTGAAGCGGCAAAAGCAGAAGAAGCTAATGACGACGAAGACGTGGATGGCGACAGCGAAGATGACGAAGACGAAGAAGAACAATCCGGCATTGACATGGTGGAAGTGGTTCGCCGCTTTACAGAAATCTCCGATGCCAATGACGCAGTAGAAGCCGCATTAGAGCAACATGGTCGCGCCAGCAAAGAAGCGGAAGAAGCATTAGCCAAACTGGCTGAGGTGTTTGCACCGATCAAACTGACGCCTAAATATTTTGATGCACTGGTTGATGAATCCCGTAACGCACTGAACGCTATTCGCACTCAGGAACGTCAGATCATGGTTCTGATGACCCGCAAGTGTGGCATGGACCGAAAAGACTTCATCAAAGGCTTCCAGGGTAACGAAATTAATAATGAGTGGATTGAAACCCTGATTGAAGCAGGCCGTCCGTACTCGAAAAAGCTGGAGACCTACAAGTTAGATATCTTCCGCTCTCAGAAGAAAATTAAAGCGGTCTCCGAACGTGTACTGCTGAGCATCCCTGAGATTAAAGAAGTTAACCGTAAGGTTTCCATCGGCGAAGCTCGTGCCCGCCGCGCTAAGAAAGAAATGGTTGAGGCCAACCTGCGTCTGGTTATTTCGATCGCGAAGAAATACACCAACCGTGGCCTGCAGTTCCTGGATCTGATTCAGGAAGGCAACATCGGCCTGATGAAAGCAGTGGATAAGTTTGAATACCGTCGTGGTTATAAGTTCTCGACCTATGCAACCTGGTGGATTCGTCAGGCGATCACGCGTTCGATTGCCGATCAGGCGCGTACCATCCGTATCCCGGTACACATGATCGAAACCATCAACAAGCTGAACCGTATCTCTCGTCAGATGTTGCAAGAGATGGGTCGTGAAGCCACTCCAGAAGAACTGGCCGAGCGTATGGACATGCCGGAAGATAAAATCCGCAAAGTCCTGAAGATTGCCAAAGAGCCAATCTCCATGGAAACGCCAATTGGTGATGATGAAGATTCGCATCTGGGTGACTTCATCGAAGATACTCAGTCTGAGTCGCCAATGGATACCGCGACGAATGATGGTCTGACGGAAGCAACCCGCTCAGTACTGTCTGGCCTGACCGCACGTGAAGCAAAAGTTCTGCGTATGCGTTTTGGTATTGATATGAATACGGACCACACACTGGAAGAAGTCGGCAAACAGTTCGATGTAACCCGTGAGCGTATTCGTCAGATTGAAGCCAAAGCACTGCGTAAATTGCGCCACCCAAGCCGATCAGATCACCTGCGCAGCTTTATTGATGAATAATTAAGTTCTGTTCATCGAGCATAAAAAAACCGCCATCGGGCGGTTTTTTTATGCTTATTCAAACGCCTTTTGACGGCTTTTTATTAGTTAAATCAAAGGGCTGGCGCTTATTGGTAAGCGTGGTTATAATCTTGCCACTTCTCAGGGACGAATCACTCGCCCAACATGAAGGGCCCGTAGCTCAGTTGGTTAGAGCATCCGACTCATAATCGGCAGGTCCCCAGTTCAAGTCTGGGCGGGCCCACCATTTATTGTCATACCTTAAAACGACTCACCATCGACGACAATTCAGAAGAAACTGAGCTCAGGCTTTGTGCACCATTTTTCAATTGTTGTGAACTGTCCTTGGCATTCAGAGCCTCGGTATTAATGCTGATGATGTTCTGATTGATTTCTTCTGCCACCAGATGTTGCTCCTCAGCAGCGGCGGCAATCTGAGTGGCCATATCGCGGATACGTGATACGGAATCCTGAATCGAGACAAACACCTCTCGCGTCTGCTCTGTCGCTTCCGCCGTTTCACGGGAGTGCTCCAGACTGCTGGACAGTTTTTCAGAGACTTCACTGGTTTTATTCACCAGCGAAGAAATCATTTTATCAATTTCTTCGGTCGACTCTGCGGTCCGCCCGGCTAATGTCCGGACTTCATCGGCAACCACGGCAAAACCGCGGCCTTGCTCACCGGCACGTGCAGCTTCAATGGCGGCATTCAGAGCTAACAAATTAGTTTGCTCAGCAATCCCCCGAATGGTATCCAGAATCGTAGTAATGTTTTTCGATTCTCCAGCCAGGGCCGACATGGCCTGGTTTGAATCTTCAATCACTTTCTCTAGTTGCTCAACTGAGCCGGTGGTTTTTTCGATAAACGTCTGTCCCTGCACCACATGATGCTGGCTCTGGTCAGCGGCCTGAGCCGTTTCACTGCAATTTTTAGCGACTTCATTAGACGTCGCCACCATTTCATTAAAAGCTGTGGCAACCTGTTCGGTGGCGTTTGATTGGTTGTCGGAGACATGCATCAGCTGCTCAGAAATACCTAACCCACTGGTTGCCTGTTGCTGAACATCCGAAGCTCGCTGATTAATATCAGATACCAGTGAATGAATCATGGTGACAAAACGATTAAATGCAGACGCCATTTGCCCTGATTCATCATTGCTGACTACTTTCAGGCGGCGCGTCAGGTCTCCTTCCCCAGAAGCAACTTCTTCCAGGCCTTTGGTCACAGCCTGAATCGGGCGAGAAATCAGGTTACTGGTCCACATTGCCAGCACCGCAAAAGCCGCCAGCAGCACCAGTGCAATAACAATAATGGTATTACGCAAACGAGCCGCACTGGCAAAAACCTCGTGCTCTGGAATAACACCAACAAATTTCCATCCCAGCTCTGGTGAGGTGTAAACCGTTGCAAACCATAATTCGCCATTCAAAGTCACTTCAAGCAGCCCACTGGCGTTAAATAGTTGCTGATAAACGTCGCTCACCTCATTCACTTTTTTAAAGTTATTTTCTGGAGCACCACCATCAGCTAAAACAGCACCGGTTTCTTCTATCAGAATCAGATATCCCTGCTCTCCAAACTGCACCGATGTCACCATTTCAGTCAGCTTTGCCAGTGTGACATCCACACCCACAACCCCCGTCAAACCGCTGTCAGTCGTGAAGGTATGCAAATAGTCCAATAAAGGGGCACCGGTATTCACATCTTTATAGGCCGGTGCACGAACGGGCACACCAGGCTTTTCTTTTGCCGCAAGATACCAAGGGCGCTTGCGCGGGTCGTAGTTACCCAGTTCATTTGTCGGATATTGAATATAAGCACCATCATCCAGCCCGAGAAAAACATACGCTAAATCAGGGCGGCTGTTGCCAAACTTTTTAAATAAAGCAAAGGCATCGGCTTCAGGGCTACCGTTCTCCTTCTCCGGCATTGCCTTTGCGTTATCAAAGTATTTTGTTGCAGAGCCATCCAGAGCCTGAACTTCGCGGGCTGTTGCTAAAAAGACAGCATCTTCCGCCAGACCATTCAGATAAAGACTGAATGCCTTATCGATATGGCGAATTTCTGCGCTACTGCGATTTTCAAACTCTTTGACCGCACTGTCCTGCAACTCAAGCACGGCCAGCACGGTAATGACCGCCAACGGGATAATAACCGCTGACAACATGGCAGCAGTTAAACGGGTACGAATATTCATAGTGATCTCTCACACACAGCATTTCGATTAAGATTAGTCTGTTTTTCGACCAATAAAATTATCAATACTGATAAATATTCGACCTCTGGCGTATATTTACAAAGCCCCTTGCCTTCCGTATTATTTATCCTCCGAGGGCAGCAACAGCTGCCTTTTTGCGTTTTTAAGGATTCAACGAATTAGGATTTGAACCTATGTCCAACACTACGCCTAGCGCCGGGCATGCCATCATGAACACCTACGGGCGTTTACCGGTGACTTTCACTTCTGGCCAGGGCAGCTGGCTGAACGGTGAAGATGGAAAGCAGTATTTGGATGCACTCAGCGGAATTGCTGTATGTGGTCTGGGCCATGCTCATCCTGCAGTTACCAAAGCGCTGTGCGAACAAGCAGATAAGCTTATTCATACCTCCAACCTATACGGTATTGAACGTCAGCAAGCGCTGGCGGAAGCACTGCAACGCGTGTCTGGCATGGATAATGTGTTTTTCTCCAATTCGGGTGCTGAGGCAAACGAAGCGGCGATTAAAATCGCCCGTAAATACGGCCACGATAAAGGCATTCATGAAGCCAAAATTGTGGTCATGACTCAGTCATTCCATGGCCGTACTCTGGCGACGTTGTCGGCCACCGGCAATGCTAAGGTTCACGAAGGTTTTGGCCCACTGGTCAGCGGTTTTGTCCGTGTCCCCTACAACGATATTGCAGCGCTGGAATCAGTGATCAAAGCCGATCCACAAATTGTTGCGGTATTAATCGAACCGGTTCAGGGCGAAGGTGGTTTAGCGACAGCGTCTGCCGACTACCTGCATGCGGTACGTGCACTGTGTGATCAGCACGAACTGTTAATGATGCTGGATGAAATTCAGACCGGTAACGGTCGTACCGGCAGCTACTTCTGCTACCAGCAATTTGGCTTTATGCCGGATGTATTAACCACCGCCAAAGGCCTGGGTAATGGCGTACCGATTGGTGCCTGTTTAGCGCGCGGTAAAGCCGCAGAGGTTTTACAGCCTGGTAATCATGGCTCTACCTACGGCGGTAACCCGCTGGCCTGTGCCGCGGCCTTTGCTGTGGTTCAAACCATCGAACAGGACAAGCTGAGCGAACACGCCGCTGAAATGGGCGACTATTTACGCGCTCAATTTACGGAAAAACTGCAAGGCACCGGCAAATTAAAAGAAATCCGTGGTCGTGGTCTGATGATTGGTCTGGTGATGGATCAGGATTGCCCACAGCTGATGGCTCAGGCCGTTACCGAACAACAATTATTAATTAACGTCACGGCAGGCAATGTGATTCGTTTATTGCCGCCATTAAATCTGAATAAAGAAGAAGCCGATCAGATTGTTGAGCGTGTCGCTGCCCTGGTAGCAACGCTTAACTGAGTAAAGAATATGAGACACTTTTTAACCTTATTAGATCTCTCTCCAGAAGAACTGAATTGGGTCATTAATCGCGCCATTGAGCTGAAAAAAATTCACCGCTCTGGCGAGATTCATGAGCCATTAAAAAATAAAGTACTGGGTATGATTTTCGAAAAATCATCGACCCGTACCCGTGTATCCTTTGAAGCGGGCATGGCACAGCTGGGCGGCAGCGCGATTTTCTTATCGCCACGCGACACTCAGTTAGGCCGTGGTGAGCCAATCGAAGACAGCGCACGCGTTTTATCCCGTATGGTCGACGTGGTAATGATCCGTACCTTCGATCACGAAACCGTCGAGCGTTTTGCCGCGTTTTCTCAGGTACCGGTTATTAACGCCTTAACCGATGATTTCCACCCATGTCAGCTGCTGGCCGATGTACAGGCCTATGTTGAACACCGTGGCAGCATCAAAGGTAAAACCGTTGCCTGGATTGGTGATGGCAACAACATGTGCCATTCCTACATCAATGCCGCACGCCAGTTTGGCTTCACCTTAAATGTGGCTTGTCCGGAAGGTTTTGAACCTGCCGAGCACCTGGTGAACGAAAACGCGGCTCGTGTAAACGTAATGCGCGATCCGAAAGAAGCGGTTAAAAACGCTGACCTGGTGGTTACCGACGTTTGGGCCTCTATGGGTCAGGAAGACGAGCAAGATGATCGTCTGGCTAAGTTCCAGGATTATCAGGTTTCTCCTGCTCTGCTGGATCTGGCGAACGACGATGTTGTCTTTATGCACTGCTTACCAGCGCATCGTGGTGAAGAAGTCAGCGAAGACCTGCTGGACGACAAACGCTCGGTTGTTTGGGATGAAGCGGAAAACCGCTTGCACGCTCAGAAAGCACTGCTGGAATTCCTGCTGTGCCAGGAAGAGGAATAAAACGCCTTTTGCTGCACTAGCTAATAAAAAACCGGGCTCTTTAGCCCGGTTTTTTATTTCATCACTGTTTACAAAATTATCGACACACTCAACGTATAAACCATGCACAACTTCCCGAATCGTCTACGCTCAATTAAGACGATTAACCTACTTCGGGCAAGTTCATGAAAGCGCTTCCTCTAAAAACCAAGCTTCTGGCTATCACCATATCGATTATTGTTCTGATGTCTCTGGTACTGACCTGGCAAACCAGCCGTGGTATCTCAGCACTAAGCGGCGATATTTCCGATCAGGCCGAAAACACGCTATCGACTGCAGCAGTCAGCCATATCCAGGCTTCTGCACAGGCCTACAGTGAACTGATGTCTGGTTATATTAATTCTGCCTTCCGTATTCCGGTATCCCTTGGCGGAGTGATCGAAGGCAGCCCCAAAACCCCTTACCCCATGACTCGTGAGCAGGTGAACCAAATGATGGCGGATGCCCTGGCCGCCAATAAAGACGTCAGCTCACTGTATGCCCAGTTCGAACCTAATGGCTATGACAGCGGAGACGCCAGCTATATCAATTCAGGGTTAATACACTCCGTCGAAGAGTCTGGCTCGCTGGAGATTTATTGGGTCAGAAACCCGGATGGTAGTTTAGAACAGCAGAAAATTGACGACTCACAAGCAAAGTATGCTGATACCAAAAATGAATTTGGTATTCGTGAGTCGGAGTGGTACCTGTGCTCAATGGATACGCTACGTCCTTGCATCATGGAGCCTTATCTTTATGAAATCCGTCCGGGATACAGTGAGCTAATGACCAGCCTGACGGTTCCTGTGGTTATCAACGGGACTTTTCGAGGCCTAGTGGGCACTGACGTAAACCTGCCTCTGTTCCAGACCCTGGTCGATGAACTGGCGGCATCGCTCTACGGTGGCCAGGCTAAGGTCACCCTGTTGTCATCCATGGGTTTTGTGGCTGCATCCAGTTTTTACAAAGACAAATTGACACGACCACTGAGCGAATCGATGCCTCAGCTGGGCTCTAAACTGCAGCAACTTCATAACACAGGTGGCGTATTACAAACCGAAGATCATATCTTTGTTGCCGCTCCAATGACGATTAAAGCGGCTAACACACAATGGTCGCTGGTGATTGAATTGCCAAAAGCCGTCGCGTTAGCCAGTCTCGCAGATCTGCAACAACTGATCAGCGATAAAGAAACCTCAGTGGTCAGCGCTCAATTGATCGTAGCCGCCGTACTGACGCTGGTTGCATTTGGGTTAGTTTGGGTACTGGTGCAAAGCATTGTCACCCCTCTGCAGCAGTTAAACCGCCAGGTAAACCAGCTCGCCAGTAATGATGGTGACCTGACTCAGATGTTAACGCTCGATACTCATGCGGAGCTGATTGAGCTGAGCAATGGCTTCAATGGCTTTATGCAGAAACTGCGCGACATGATTGAAGCCCTGAAGGGTGTCAGCCGTGAAGTTCACCAGGCGTCCGAAACCAACCGGGGCATTAGTCAGACCACCCGCGAAAATACCAACAGCCAACAACATGAAGTGGATAATGTAGTAACAGCCACCCAGGAGATGTCGGCCACCGCTCTGGAGGTTTCACGGATTGCACAACAGACTTCTGGCCAGACTCAGGACATACAAAACACCGTTGTCGAGTCGCAACGTAACTTGTCGACCGCCGTTGATAGCGTGTTGGAATTATCAACCAATATGAACACTGCCAGTGAATCCATCACTCAGGTAGCTGCGCGTTCCGATGACATCAACCGCATCATGGTAGTGATTCGCTCTATCGCTGAACAAACCAACCTGCTGGCATTAAATGCGGCCATTGAAGCCGCACGGGCGGGTGAACAGGGCCGAGGGTTTGCGGTGGTTGCCGATGAAGTGCGTACGCTGGCTTCAAAGACCCAGGAGTCCACCGAGGAAATTGATGGCATGATCGTTAACTTACAGGATGAAGTCAGCAAGGCCGTCAGCATTATTGAAAGTGGCACCGAACAGGCAACCGGCAGTATGGAAACCACACGCCAGGCACACCAGTCGCTGCATCAAGTGGTCGAAGCGATCAATGGCATTACCGACCAGATCAGCCAGGTGGCGACAGCCGCTGAAGAACAAAGCGCCGTCAGTGAGGAAATTTCCAAACACCTGACCAATATCGGTGATGCCACTCAGGTATTGGCGAGCCTGGCTCAGGATGCCAACAGCAGTAGCCATCACGTAACCAACCAGTTGAATGTGCTGGACCAGCAGTTGAATGCGCTGAGAACCTGAGCAGCGATAAGGCAGAAAACAAAAGGCCCTGATGTTGACGAAACATCAGGGCCTTTTAGTTTGCATCAGTTCTGATCAGACAATGTCGTACTCAAACGCATACTGATCCAGTGCATGCAGCAACTCAGAAGATGCCTGAGCCAGTTTCACCTCGGCCAACAAACCACGCTGAGCATGTTGCTTGACCTCCAGCGACTGAATCGACGCGCCTTTAGACGATGCTTCTGCCCGAATGACGTGCTCAATTTCCAGCATCTGCAATGCGGGTTTGAAGATTTTACCTACCGGGGTCACTGGCATCATTTCCAGTACCTGAATGGCTTTTGGCCAGGCGGCTTTTTCTGAAATATTGTCTTTAGCAAATGCCACCAGCTCATCAACAGTGCATTTAGCACCGTCTTCCAACTCCACATACACCACGGGTAGCTCACCGGCGTATGCATCCGGACGGCCCACGGCAGCGGCTAAACGTACTTTCGGATGTTCGTGCATGGCTTCTTCGATAGTTTTTGGATCAATATTATGACCGCCTCGAATAATCAGCTCCTTCTTACGGCCAGTCAGCCAGAAATAGCCATCCGCATCCTGACGACCTAAGTCACCGGTGTTAAGCCAGGTTTCGCCGTTACGCTCAATCCAGATACCTTTGTTATGGGAAGGTTCCATATAACCCGCGAATACATTCGGGCCTTTAATGGATACAGCGCCCACTTCGTTCACGTCAGCATCACGCAGGTAGTTGCCGTCATCATCCAGCACAATACACATCATGTCCTGATAGGGCAGACGAATACCAATCGAGCCAATGGTGTTTTCAGACAAGCCTGGGTTCAGACTGGAAGCACAGGTTCCTTCCGTCAGACCATAACCTTCAATAATCGGAATACCAGTACGGTCCTGGAACTGACGGAACAGCTCTTTGGGCATGGGCGCTGCGCCACAGAATGCCGCCTCCAGACTGGAAAGATCACGTCCTTCCATTGGCTGATTCAGCAATGCCGCATACAAGGTTGGTACCCCGGAAAACGCCGCAACATTGAAGCGCTCAACAATTTCCCAGAAACGTGGAATCACCCCTTCCCCACGATACCCCTGTGGTGTTCCCAAAATGACTTTTGCGCCACGCATCCAGCTGGCTAAACCAGTCACAATCTGACCGTTAACATGGAACAGTGGTAAACCACAGAAAACACTCACACCTTCGGTGAGTTGAGCTGAAATCATCCGACCAACCGCCCAGGCGTCATACACTTCAGCGCTGTGGGGGCGTCTGGCAATTTTCGGCAAGCCAGTCGTTCCACCCGTACAGAAGCATGAAGCAATGTCATTACCCCCGGGCATGCTGAACTCAAGTCGATCAGCCCGGTATTTTTGTAGCTCTTTATTGAAGTTTTTCACTTTTACGGAGCTTTTCAGGCGGGAAATTGCAGCGCTGCCAGAAATAAAGGCACTTTTGAAGCCACTCAGGTAAGTGGATAAATTGATCTGGAAGATACCTTCCAGCGTATCCACACCCTCACAAGCCTGCAGACTTTTTTCCCAGATATCACTACCCGGAGTCGGTCCCAGCGTTACCAGCCAACGAACACCAGCGGTTTTTAATAACGACGAAAGCTGTTCGGCTTCCAGCAGCGGGTTCAGGCTCAAAACGGTTCCGGCAGCTTCACCACCCCAAATCGCATAATGAGTCTCTGGCAGGTTCGGCAGAATCAGTGCCACCATATTATTCTGATCAATGCCGTGTGCGCGGAACATGTTGGCACAACGGGTAATATTACCGAATAACTCGTTGTAACTGATGCTGACAAAGTCATCCATATTGTCGGCAGACAGGAAAAAATCCATGGCTGCATTACTGCCGTATCGGGCAGCACTCTGCTTCAGTACTTCATAGGTCGAGTCTGGCAAAGACAGGGTGTGATACGGGGCCAGTTCTACTTCTTCTACGGCACTCAGCGATTCAAGGTTATTATTCATATAGTTACCTGTTAATCGTAAAATTCAGCTCAGCTGAGCTTACTGATTTCAAAGCACTCTCAAAATTGATAGTTTTTTGGTAGGGTTCACTAATATACGAATAGCCTGGAATGGAACAATGCTCGAGTCGTACGATATTCACATCATCAGAACCATCACCGATAACGGCAGCCTGAGCAAAGCCGCAGATGTTCTCTGCATGTCACAGTCGACTCTGAGCAAGCGTTTATCAAGACTGGAAAGCACTCTGGGGGTGTCGTTATTTTACCGCCATAACGGCGGTATGAATCCCACTCCCGCGGCTCAGTATATGATTGAACAGGGTGATAATATCCGTGATCGCCTGAGCAGCATCGATCGCCACGTCAAAATGCTGGGATCACTCACCAGCGGTGATCTGAATGTTGGTATCGGGCCAATTATCGAACAGGTGTTATTTCCGGAACTGTTAATCCGCTTCTCCGAGGTGACCCGCAACATTCGAGTCAAACTGATCACTGGCTCCACCGAGCGTCTGACCAAACTGCTATTAAGCGGTGAGATTGATGTCGCTATTGGCCCATTTGTGCCTGATCATATCAATGAAAACCTGAGTTTTTCACCGGTCACTCAGGATCAGATCGTCTTTGTTGCCCGATCTGAACACCCGATTTTTCAGCAGGACAAACCATTTTTACCGCAGCAATTGAAAAACTACTCATCCATTGGCCCTGAAATTCCACCCAATGTACAAGTCAACGTACCGGAAGAAATGCTGGCCAACATTCCAACCATTACCTGCGGTAATTACAACACAGCCAAATCACTGACCATGCGCTCTGATTACATCACTGGTGGCCCTCAGGTGCTGTTTCAGCAGGAAATTGACTCCGGTGCACTGAAGACGATTCCTGGTATGCCAACTCCCCTATGGGAGTCGTACCTGCTGTTCAAACCTGAATCAGAGCACATCCCATCGGTGGCAAAATTTATCGAGGTAGTGAATTCTCTGAATCAGGCCTGAAGCACACATTTGTCGTAACCATCCACTTTTTGTCATCGCTCGCCAAAGACATTTACTCAGATTACGCCAGACTGATGGTCTGAGTCTGAGCCCTTCAGGTTCTGAACATATAACAAGAAGGATAATAATATGGTTGAGTTTGATTATAACCTTGGCGCCATCGGCATCCCCCTGTTTCTGATACTGATGCTGGCCGAGTACCTGGCATTAAAGGCCAAAGGGAAAAGCCTGCACACTTACAGCGACAGCATCACTAGCGGCTCGATGGGGGCCTGCTTATTAATCTCAGAGGCATTGCTGAAAGTTTATACCTTTGGCGTTTTTATCTGGATCTGGGAAAACTTCCGTCTGTTTGACTTCAGCAGCACCAGTATCATTACCTGGGTTATTTTCTTTTTTGGCGTCGATTTCTTTTATTACTGGTTTCATCGCATCGCCCACGAACGCAATATCTTATGGGGTGCACACGAAGGGCATCATCAGGGTGAAGAATTTAATTACACAACGGCCATTCGCCAAAGCGCTTTTCAATATGGATTTTCATGGATTTTTTATCTGCCACTGGCCTTTATGGGATGCCCGCCAGAAGTGTTCCTGGGCCAGTTCCTGATTCTTAAAGGTTATCAGTTCTGGATTCATACTCAGGGAATTAACCGCATTCCGCTTCTCGAAGGTGTTTTTTCAACGCCATCCAGCCACCGTGTACACCATGCCAAAAACCCGATTTATATCGACCGTAATTATGGTGGCACCATGGTCATCTGGGATCGTATGTTTGGAACCTGGCAACCTGAACTGGCAACAGAAGCTTGCCATTATGGTACAACCAACCCGACTCATACGCTGAGTCCGGTAAAATTAAACCTGCGTCATTGGGCGACCATGATCAATGATTCCCGTCATACGCAAAAGTGGTCTGATAAAATTGGTTTGTGGTTTAAACCAACGGGCTGGCGACCACAGGATTGTGTGGGTGCCGACCACCACCTGCAGCAAGAAGGCACTGCTGACCGCGAAAAATACGATCCATATACCACAACCGGTAAGAAAATTTATGCCGGTATCGCCAGCCTGTTAACCTTCCTTGCCGGTACGATGTTTATATTTTTATCACCACAACTGGAGTTGTGGCTGAAAATTTCAGGAGCGCTTATTCTGGTGAGCGGTGTCATTGTCACCAGTAGTTTATTAGAAAATAAATCCAATCTGATTCCTATTGAAATGATTCGCTTACCGGCCATGTTATGGTTCATCGCGACACTCTGGTCTTACCCCGTCACGACAACCGTTGTGAATACCATTGTGATGAATAAATCGCCGCAACAAACATTGGCCTATGCCGGAAATGTAAGCCGTTGGCCTGAATGGCATCCACAATCGGAAAAGGTAGTCACTCAACAAAGCAGTACTTTAGCGGCGGGTGATCAATTTGCCGAGCAAGTCAGCACCCCAATTGGCCAGAACGACTTAAGCTGGACGGTTGAACAATATCAACCCGGAATAATCTGGCAGGCCAGTGCCAAAAATCAAACCAATGGCAGCATCATCAATCTGACCTATACCGTTGCAGCAACCGATAATAATGAAACACAGTTTGAAAGAAGACTGGAATATACGCTGCCAAACTTTGTGTTAGTGGCAGCCAATGCGATGTACTTTAAAGAAATTATTGAAGAAAAATCTGAGAGGTCGCTACAGCGCTTGCAAACCGCCGTTAATAATCTGTGATCACACCCAGAGCCTGTTAACAGGCTCTCGCAAAAAGTAACGAAAACATCGTTACTTTTTGCTGTTTAAAACGCCTTCTTTTAAAGCTTTTTTGGGCGTGATTCCGAACCACCCTTTGAATATACGATAAAAACCACTTAATTCGGTATAACCCAATTGTTCAGCAATGGTTTTAATATCAGTGGCCTGATTGATTGCCGATAACGCATGCTCTTTTAACACTTCATCCTTTAATTTTCTGAAGCTGGTTCCGGCGTTTTCAAGTTGACGCTGTAACGCCCGGGGGTGAATGCATAATGCCTCAGCACAGCCTGTCACCTCTGCCCGCAACATACCATGATTCGATACATATCGGCGTATCTGCTGAATCATTGCCATGCCTTTATCTTTTTCCGCCAGTAAAGTATTCGCATACTCGAGGCACATACGGTACAAAGCGTCATCACAACCGGGAATCGCTTGTTTCAGCTCAGCTTCATTCAGTTGCAATTCAAACCCAACCTGCTTTCCCTCACTGACGACATGCAGTGATAACAAGCCGGATAGGCCATTAACAGGCGTGCCTTCAGGCACAATCAGTTTATTAATACGGGCTTTTTTACCAGACAGTGTTTTGATCACCATAATGCTGGCAACAGTGACCGATAAAATTTGTTGTATGGAAGCTGGCAACGCCGCTGGTGTTTCTTCATATAAGCAACGAATGCAACCTTCCGTGGTATTCTCATAACGGAACGCACCGTTTTCGCTGATTAAAGACTGGTATTTCGAGATATTATGTAATGCCGTGAGTAAATTCTCCGAATGCCAGATTAATGGTGCCAACACACCCACGCTACGATAATTAGGGCTCAAACCAATACGAGCACCCAACAAAGGATCATTTGATAAACGTGCCGCCCGATGCCATAAAATCCGTGCCGACAATAAATCAAGGCGGTCGTTTTCAGAAAAGCTCCCTTGATGAAAACCCGGTAACCCATGGGTGATCTGACTAACATCCAAACCGTGTTCAGAAAATTCATCCGTCAGCGCATTAATCCAGCTACTGGCGATGCATAAATATTTCATTACTGTTTACGTTTTGAAAATAATCAGGATCGTAGCAGAAAATTATCGACAGGGCTTTTGCTTATTTACAATAGTGTTCCAGGCTTGGAGCAATAAAAAAGCGCGCCACAACAGTCAGGGAGGTTGTTGATGCAGCGCGCTAAAGGGGAGATAAACTTAACAGTTAGTGTTGAGCGTTCTGCAACCACTCACACTGATCTTCTTCACCCGGTTCAGGCAGGATGTTACCTCCTTCCATTACCCAGGCTGCCGGCATCTCATAGATAGATAACTTCAGTAACTGTGGAGAGGTGTTCAGCAGTTTTACAATCTGACGACACATCTCATTTTTCAGTTCATTGTTCATATCTTTGGTGCGGCCTTTACGAACCGTTGCGAGAATGTGGTAAGCCATGTCATCCGACATCGGCACACCCTCAGAATAAACAACATTTACAAAGGTTTCCGGGGCACCCGTGATGCCACAATGAACATCCATAATCAGCTTAGCCAGCTGTTGTTTAACCGGAGCAGGAATCGGTGTTTTGGTCGATACAGTATATAACGGCATATCAAAGTCTCCTTACTGATTCAGGTTCATATTCATGGAAAAGTAACCATTAATAAGTTTTGACTTAAACATTTTCAGAAGCATACGTGCCATCTGCAGTTTCTTAATCTTTGGATTAATACGCTCCAGCTGCGCCGCTACCATGCCATCCGATACCGACATATCCGGAACCGTCAGGATAATTTCGTTAATATGGCACTGGGTTACATTCATCCACATTTCGCAGAATTCTGACATAAATGCATGACGCATTTTATCATCCGTACCGTCATCTACTGGCAAGGTCACCGTAGTGCTGGTTGACGCCTGTGCAGCCAGAAATGCCTGGCCGCGTGGAATCACAACCCAAATCGGCATAATGCGATATTTATTACCGAAGTGCTTTTTGTACAGAGCCTTTGCATTGGCTTCCAGCAGCAGCATTTCCTGCTTGCTTAAACCATTTTCCTGCATCATGCCCATCATTCTTATTGTTTTTGCCATATTACTGCTCTCCTTATGCGCGGACCTTTTTCACTTTCTGGCCACGACGCCAGAACTGATAGAACACGTTAATGACCGATAACAAACCACGTACTTTAGTCGCTGGCTTGCGGCCTTCACTGATACGATGGATCTGGTTGGTGTACCAGCTGATTTCCATAATCGCCATCGCATCTACTTTTTTAATACCAGTGGTGATTGGCTTAACCGGAGAAACATTGTTACTGGAGGTCAGCAGCTTATTGGCAAAGTCAGGCTCAACCACAAACGGGCGTGCCATCCCTACTACATCAATCGCACCGGATTCCAGCGCGTCTTCCATCGAAGACTGTGAACGGAAACCACCAGTTACCATCAGTGGTACCTTAATTTCTTTACGCAGCTTCTCAGCGTAATCCAGGAAGTAAGCTTCACGTGCCTTGGTGCTGGCTTTCTGCTCACCACGACGGTTAACCGGGTTTTCCCAGCTACCACCAGAGATTTCCAGCAGATCGATGCCAAGGCCATCCAGAACCTTAGCCACTTCGATAGATTCTTCTTCGGTGAAACCACCTTTCTGGAAGTCAGAAGAGTTCAGCTTAACGGAGATGTTGAACTTCTTACCCAGAGACTTACGAATGCCTTTATAAATTTCAGTAATAAAGCGCATGCGATTTTCCAGGCTACCACCCCACTGATCCTGACGCTGATTGTGTTTTGGCGACAGGAATTGGCTGATCAGGTAACCGTGTGCGGCGTGCAGCTGGATACCAGTGAAACCGGCTTTGCCCAGCACTTCAGCGGTTTTGATGAAGCGTGCAATGATGTCCAGAATTTCTGCTTCGGTCAGTTCGCGTGGCGGAATAAACATATCGCTCGCCAGCGGGATAGCAGATGGCGCAACTGGCGCATCATTCAGGAACTTAGGAGACTGCTTGCCCGGGTGGTTCAGCTGAGGCCAGATTTCAACACCCTGAGCGGTTGCAGATTTTGCCCACTGCTCCAGCAGGAATATATCTTTTTCATCTTCAACTGCAGCGGCCAATGGCTCATTTGCATGGCGCTTATCGACCATCACATTACCTGTAATCAGCACGGAACAGCCACCAGCCGCCCAGGTAGAGTAAAGAGTACGGAAGGCATTGGTCACAGAGCCATCGGCTTCCGCCAGTGCTTCATTCATCGAAGACTTACAAATTCGGTTTTTCAGCACGGTCCCGGAACGTAACTTCAGGGTTTGCGCGAGCGGGGTTTGACTTGTCATAAGAAGTCTCTCGTGTTGGATTTATTCTGTTGTTACAGACTAACGAAAGCACTCAAGGGGCAGAATTGAATTTATTTGAGCGGTGCACCACAAATTCTGGATAGCCTGCATCACGCCATTCCAAAACCCAAGTGCACCACCCCAATTTAATCAATTGTGAGGGGCCCATGGCGGCAGTACCCTGATGAAAAAAGAATACGATGGTGATCTCTATGAATCAGGCTGTATCGACCCTTCCAAGTCATGACACTGCCGGGCTGGAATATTTACTGGCAACTCAGAAAAAAGCGTTTCTAGCGGCGCCAATGCCTGAAGCCAAGCAGCGCATCCGTAATCTGGATAAGCTGCACAATGCGCTGCTGGATCACAAAGAACAACTGTTGAAAGCTGTCAGCCAGGACTTCAGCAACCGCAGTGAAGCTGAAACCTTACTGGCTGAGTTCTATGCCACCATGGATGGCATTGCGTACAACCGCAAACGCCTGAAAAAGTGGATGAAACCACAGCGCCGCCACGTACCATTAACGGTGATGCCCGCATCTGTAAAAGTCATCTATCAGCCGCTGGGTGTTGTTGGCATTGTGGTTCCCTGGAACTTCCCCATCTTCCTGGGATTATCGCCATTGATCGGAGCTCTGGCAGCAGGCAACCGGGCAATGATCAAAACCTCTGAATTTGCTCCGGCGACCTCCAGAGTCATGAAACAATTATTAGCCTCTGCTTTTAACGAATCTGAAGTTGCTGTTGTCGAAGGCGGCGTAGAAACCAGTATTGCTTTCACTAACCTGCCGTTTGATCACCTGGTATTCACCGGTGCCACGGAGGTGGGCAAACAGGTTATGTCTGCTGCAGCAAAAAATCTGACCCCCGTCACTCTGGAATTAGGCGGTAAATCACCAGCGATTATTCATGATGATTTCCCGCTGAAAGAAGCGGCCAGCCGTATTGCATTTGGTAAGGGCATTAATTGTGGTCAGGTATGTGTGTCACCCGATTATATTCTGGTTCCACGTGGCAAAGTCGATAGTTTTGCCAAAGAGCTGAGCGAGGTACTGGCTAAGCGATACCCTTCCATTAAAAACAATCCGGATTACACCGCGATTATTAATGATCGCCAGCATCTGCGTCTGCAAAGCTACCTCGAAGATGCACAAGCCAAAGGTGCAAAATTACACACGGTTAACCCGGCCAATGAGTCGCTGGATGGCAGTCGTAAGATGCCGTTTACAATTGTCACCGATGTGACAGACGACATGCTGGTGATGCAGGAAGAATTATTTGGCCCGATTATCCCAATACTGCCCTACAGCAGCATGAATGAAGCCATTCATTATGTGAATTCCAAACCACGTCCATTAGCACTGTATTATTTTGATTGGAACACTCAACGCTCCGATGAGATTTTGTCTCAGACTCATTCCGGTGGAGTCTGCATTAATGACACCATGAGCCATGTGATGGCGGATGATATTCCGTTTGGAGGCATCGGCCCATCTGGCATTGGCCATTACCATGGCCATGAAGGTTTCCTCAATTTCAGCAAAGCAAAAGGCGTGGTTCGCAAAGGCCGGATTGATGCAGCCTCTTTTGTTGCCCCTCCCTGGAATAACAGCATGTTTAAAGGGCTGAAAAAGTATATGGATTTCCGCTTCCGTAAACGCAAAATTCATAACTGATCAGCCGTTAAAAATCGACACGATCAAGAACCCTTGTGTTATTTTAAACAAGGATTTCTCTGTTATTGCCAGCCCGCATATTGCTGGCCTGGCAATAACCGTTTTACAAGGCCTGTTCATGATCGATTCGTCTGAAATTATTCTGATAAAAACCATTGCGGATTGCGGCAGTCTCAACAAAGCAGCCGATGTATTGTTCCTTTCTCAACCCACCATCAGCAAACGTTTAAGCCGACTTGAAGACACACTGAAAGTCACCCTGTTTCATCGCCACAATGGTGGTATGACGCCAACTCAGGCAGCCAGTTACCTGATTCAGAAAGGTAAAACCATCGAAAGCCAACTGAATGCCATGACCCGCCATATTCAGTTATTGGCACAACTGGACAGCGGTACGTTGAATATTGGTGTGGGTCCGATTATTGAGCAGATTTTTATTCCCACACTGCTGAAACATTTCTCGGAACAAACCGGCTGCATTCGTACGCGGTTAATCACGGGCTCGAACCAGAAACTGACCGAGTTATTGCTGAAAGGTGAAATTGATCTGGCCATTGGGCCTTTTGTCGAAGCCGACGTTCCGGATGAGCTGATCTGCCACCTGGTTAAACAAGATGAGATTATTTTTGTCGCCAGAAATGAGCACCCTGTGTTTGCGCAAGCAACACCCTATTCCATCAACCAGTTGACGGAATACCCTTCGATTGGGCCGGATATTCCCTCCGATATCATTCCGAATCTGCCTTCCCAATTGCTGGAACGCTTTCCGACCATTGCCTGCGATAATTATGCGACCACCAAATCGCTGGTATTAACCTCCGATCACATCACGGGTGGCCCAAGAGCTTTATTTACTGAAGAAATTAAACGACAACAGCTGCGGGAGATTTCAGGTCTGATCGGCCCGGTTTGGAAATCCTATTGTGTATTGCGTCCCGAGACGCAACATATTCCCACCGTCAGGCACTTTCTTACAATGGTGAATGAGCATATTTGTCACGAGCGGCCACTCACCATACTGACGGAAACCCCTGGTTTGTGACCGGCCACCATGTTGCGGTTATTTCTCAGCTAATAAGGTTTCCGCCATGTGTTTCAAACCAGGTTCTTCCGGGTCTGATGTCATGGTCACCGCCCGTAAACGCCCCTGACGATCAATAAAGAAGGTCGTTGGTGTGCCTCGCACCTGGTACATAGCCGCAACACGACCGCCTTTGACCAGTGTCATAAAATCCGAGCCACGACGTTTCAGAACTTCCTGCGGCTTGGCATCCACATCTTCGTTAAAACTGATGCCTAATACTTCTAAACCTTGCGCCTGATAGTCATCCAACAAGGCATCCAGACCCGGTTGTAAGCGTTTGCAGTACGGGCACCAAGTCGCCCAGAAGTGCAGCACCACGACTTTGCCACGATAGTCACTGAGAGAAACGGCTTCACCAGCGGCATTCTGCAACGTGAACTCAGGCGCAGGCTGAGGTTCCGCACGTGTAACTGCAGCCAGAACCGTCAGAACCAGAATGACCAAAGCCTGAGCCATCGACAGTTTAGATTTCATCATCGTACTCCAAAGAATCGTTTCCCATCAGACTAACCCTATGGTCAGAAGTTCCGTTCGATGCATGACTCCACTATCATGACAAGCAATCATGGCCTATTAGCCATACATTCACTATGGATATGTAAGATGGAAAACTACCAGGACATCTATCAGCGTGCCGCCCAGCGCAAAGGCGGTGAAGCCGTGGTCGAAAGCCTGTTGTCTCAACCTGCGACTCCCACGCAACTGAAAAAGCTCAGTGGCGATGATTGGCTGGAAGAATTTACCCGCAAAATTTTTCAGAGTGGTTTTTACTGGCAAGTGATCAATAACAAATGGCCAGGATTCCGCGAAGTTTTCTGGGATTTTAATATCGACAAACTGCTGCGTATGCCGCCGGAAATGCTGGAAGAAAAATCCTCAGATGAACGTATTGTGCGTAACTACACCAAGGTCAAAACAGTACCCGTTAATGCGGCAATGATTTATTACCATCAGCAGGATCACGGTGAGCCCTTCAGCCAGTTTGTGGCAGATTTTCCCAGCGATCGCATCATTGAACTGTGGGCGCATCTGAAAAAACATGGCGCACGTTTGGGCGGTAACACCGGCGTTTATGCACTGCGTGCATTGGGTAAAGATACTTTTGTTTTATCACGAGATGTCGAGGCCCACCTGCGCGCCAATCAGATTATTGATGGCGGTTTACAAACCAAAAAATCATTAACAGCCGCCCAACATTATTTTAATGAACTGCAACAACAAAGTGGCCGCTCGCTACAGGAGCTCAGTTATCTGATTGCACTAAGCGTAGGCGATAACTATGTAGGCCTGGAACCCGCCTCATAACATTAAAAATAGCAACACTAAAAATATAACGATACATAAAACCGATTAGCATGAATAAACAAAAACGTACGGAGATTTTTACCCGCCTACGGGATGAAAATCCAAATCCGGAAACTGAACTGGAATACAACTCGCCGTTTGAGTTGTTATTAGCGGTTGCCCTGTCGGCACAAGCGACCGATGTTAGTGTGAATAAAGCCACACGAAAGTTATTCCCGGTGGCCAATACGCCTCAGGCGATTCTCGACCTGGGTGAAGATGGATTAAAGGAATACATCAAAACCATCGGTCTGTTTAACAGCAAAGCCAAAAATGCCATCAAAATGTGTGACATGCTGGTGACGTTACACAACAGCGAAGTTCCACAAGACCGTAAAGCACTCGAAGCCTTACCCGGCGTTGGCCGAAAAACCGCCAACGTGGTGTTAAACACCGCCTTTCGAATTCCGGTGATGGCAGTTGATACCCATATTTTCCGGGTATCCAATCGTACTAAAATTGCACCAGGTAAAAATGTGGATGAGGTCGAAGACAAACTGATGCGTTTTGTACCAAAAGAATTTTTGATGGATGCGCATCACTGGTTAATTCTACACGGTCGTTATACTTGCGTGGCACGCAAGCCGAAGTGTGGGTCGTGTTTGATTGAGGACCTATGTGAGTTTAAAGACAAAACCGAAGATTAAATTGTTCTGACGGCTTCGTTTACGCTTCAGATAATAATTTAGAATGAGAGAAAAATGAGAATTTTACACACCATGCTGCGCGTCGGTAATTTAGAACAGTCCATTGCCTTTTATACCGAAGTAATGGGCATGAATTTAATTCGCCAACGTGATAACGAACAGTACCGTTATACTCTGGCTTTTGTTGGCTACGGCGATGAAAGTGATGGCGCTGTATTAGAATTGACCTATAACTGGGATACCACAGAGTACGATTTGGGTAACGCTTATGGTCATATTGCCATCGAAGTGGATAACGCTGCCGCTACCTGCGATGCCATTCGTGATAACGGCGGCAAGGTTAGCCGCGAAGCTGGGCCGGTTAAAGGCGGTACCACGGTGATTGCGTTTGTAGAGGACCCGGATGGTTACAAGATTGAATTGATTGAGAAAAAAGCCGCTCAATAGAGCGGCTTTTGGGGTTAATTTTTAAATAACATACGTTTTAAGGTGTCATCTTTCATTTTGAAGTGATGCAACAAAGCAGCGCCAATATGCGCAAGCAATAAAAACATCAGCGCCCAGGCTGTTAGGCCATGTAACGCTTCACCGACCTCATGTAAATCATGGTTTTCAGCAAACACCATCGGCAACTCTAACCCAAATAGTGCAACCTCGTGTCCACCGGCCTGCGACATAATCAGTCCACTGATTGGCATCACCAGCATACATACGTACATTAACCCCTGCACAGCTTTTGCCTTGATCACATCACCACGTGGCGTACCTGATAATGGCGCAACCGGGTTACTGATCCGCACAGGTATGCGAAGTAAAATCAGCAACAAGGCAATCACGCCGAATGATTTATGCAGATCGTAGATTTCCCACTTTTGTGGACTATTTTCCATATCTTCCATCACAATTCCCACGACCAACAGGGTTAAAATAACCGCTGCAGATGACCAGTGAATCAATTTTGTCGGTAGGTTATAGCTCATCAGGAACCCCTCTCATATTCCTTAATAATTATAGGGTTAAGAGTATATGAGGCAATTGTTAAAGCTATAGGGGGTTTACGCTTCTTTGCGATAAATAGGTAGTTGTTTAGCAAGTACTGCCTGAGATTTTTGGTAAATAATATCCATTAACACAAAGCCATCAGAATTACGTTTTATTCTCATTTCGACAGCCATGGTATTCGCCTTCATGGTACAGCTCGACAATTCAACGATTAAGCTATCACCGATGTTAATATTGCCGTAATAGAACAAAGAGCGCCGCTGAGTTATCCACAATGAGGCATGATTCCCCATCTCAGAAATAAATGCCTGCTCTGCTCTGTCTGCAACTTGTTGAAACGCGGCAAAGTATAAAAAATCAGCACCATTAAAATCGCTATAAGGACAGGGTTGATAAATAAAGCGCCCAACAATCGCAGGTTGATAGTGCCGAAGTTGTTTATGCTGCTTTAATAACAAAAATGCCTGTGCTGATAATGAAGGATTATCCGCTGATGCTGACATCACTATTTCCGTTTTTGCCACACTCTGGTTATTACCACACTCCTCCCGATAAACAAACGTTGATAACATCATGACCCGGGCGACGACCCGATCAGCTTTCATGATGACATGGCTGGATATATTACGGCTGGCAGATAAACGTGTTAGCTCTGTTGCCATCTCCAGCTCGTCATTTTCCTGAACCGCATCCAGGCGAGCGTTATTGACCTCCACACACACAAACGCGGCATACACCTTATTACCACGACGATCATAAAATTCGGGCACCAATTTGCCACAAGCCTGGGCCAACGCTAACCAGTGCTGATGGCCACATTCTTTTAATAACCACTGTTCACTGAGCCCCACTGCCGATAAGTGAGGCATGCCAATCAAATAACGCGACAACAAATGATTACTCGTGATCGTCATAAGCACACCTCACTTCAATCTATGGGTTAACAACAAAGATCAGGCACAAACACTCTGGTCTGCATCCGCTAACGCGGACTCAATGGCTTCGCTTAAATACAGTGAGTCTTCGGCAATACCGGAGAAACGACCCGATCCCCAGGTGTGTAACCAAGGCAAGCCAATAAAATAAACACCCGCCGCCTGAGTAATACCACGTTGATGCACCGGTGCGCCTTTACCGTTAAATACCGGTGCATCCAACCAGGTAAAATCAGGGCGAAAACCAATACACCAAACAATGGAGGTAATACCTGAGGCGGCTAAATCCAGTTGTTCACGTTCGGTTTCTGGTTGCCAAACGGGTTCATACTGATAACCCTCCGGTGCATCAATATTGTTCTCGGCGATGTAACTATCCACACGACTATTAATATTGTTGTAAACCGAGTCAGCAAACTCTAAGTTCTCGTTTAAATCAGCTTGAAAGGTTAAGTTCTGGCCATCAAAATTATCCAGCGTGCCAAATAATTCCATGCCTTCTAAGGCGAATTTACGCAAATCAATTTCACGCCCGCCGTCACGTCCAGTAACGTAATGATTGGTGTTATCACGCACGCCTTCACGTAGTGGATGCTGATCGACTGAGGTGCGGTAATAACCCATTTCATCCAACCACTCGACCACATCCTTACCACGATATTGGCGTGCAACCCGAGGGGCATTGCCCACCGCCAAAAAGACTTTTTTACCTTCCAGATGTAAGTCTTCTGCAATCTGCGCACCCGACTGACCCGAGCCCACCACCAGCACACTACCTTCTGGTAACTGGCCTGCATTTTTATATTGGTTCGAATGAATCTGCACCACAGTTTCCGGTAAACGTTCGGCCATACGTGGAATAATGGGTTGATGATAACCACCACTGGCAACCACGAGCTGATCACAACTGAATTCACCTTTGCTGGTGACTACCTGATAATCACCCGATTCATTTTTAGAAACTCGCTGAACTTCCACCCCTTCCATCACTGGCGCTTTTACTTTGTCGGCAAAACGCTGCAAATAACCGATGGTTTGTTCACGATTCATAAAACCTTTTGGATCATCACCATCATAAGGGTGATCAGGCAAATCACACTGCCAGTTTGGCGTTACCAGCGTAAAAGAATCCCAGCGCTGGGTTTTCCAACTGTTCATTAGCTGATTTTTTTCCAGCACCAAGTGCTCAATATTTTTTTTCTGCAAACGATAGCTCATGGACAAACCAGCCTGACCACCGCCGACAATTACAACTGGGTAATGTTGTTTAATCATTTCAATACTCATTATTTTTTACCTACTGCTGTTTAGTTTTTAAATTCTGATTTTCAAAAATAAGTTTTAAGAAATTAATTAATATCGCAGACAATCACGCTGTCAGACGCGAGATCATCTTGCTGTTGAAAGTGCTGACAACGCCGTTTAATCGTACCCAGCTGATCCATCGCACTGGAGCAGGCATAACCGTATTTGGCTCTGACCCGTTCACTGGCTGCACTTAATGCCCGCTCGGCGACCTGTTCAAATTCGCTCACGCTATAAGCGTGATTAATCTGAAAAAATTCGTGAATAACGGATGACGGTGAATAACAGGATTCTTTGGCACCATCCGGCCATTGCACGTTAAATCGGGTTTCAGGCATAGCTGCACTCCTTATTGTCATATTCGTGAATTTTTGAAAGCTGATCTGAAGAACGGTTATCTGGTACCGGCACCAGATACGCCTGTTGGATTAAGTTCCAGAATTCGGCCTGTTGCTGCTGATAAGACACAGTCACTGATGAGGAATCATTAATTTCACCAATCACGGCGGCATCGATATCGCGCTGTTGAAACAACGCCAGTACCGCTTCGACGCAATGTGGCTCACAACTGATCAGATAACCAAAACTTGGGAAGCTGCATAACCAACCTTCCCAACTGACTGCTGCTGGTTTGGGAATGGCTTCTAGCTGAATATCCACACCACGCCGAGAGCAATCCATAAACATGGTGGCCGTGCCTAATAATCCGGCCTGGGAAATATCTTTTGCCCCGGTCACACCTGCCATCGCGGCAACTTCAGGCAAGAGCGCAATATCCTGTTGCAGCTGACCCGGTGGTGCTGTGGTGGCGGCATTCCAGTTTAAAAAGGGCGCTTGGTATTGGCCGCGCAAATCCACCGCACACAGCAGCACGTCCCCAGGCTTGGCGGCAAAGCTGGACAACACATGCTGCGCTTGGCCGACAATCGCCACCGATAACTGATCGGATGAGGTGTTCTGACAGGTATGCCCTCCAACCACTGGCACACCATAGGCTGCAGCCGCATCCGCGATGCCTTGCATCAGTAATTGCAATGACGCATCGTTTTGCGCCCAAATGGCATTGGTAACAGCAACGGGTTTGCCACCCATCGCAGCAATATCACTGCAATTCACCATCACTCCACACCAGCCGGCAAACCAGGGATCGTGGGCGACAAATTCGGGAATAAAACCTTCCATCGCAAACAGGTTAAAACCAGAATCAGTGGCGATAACCGCCGCGTCGTCGCCGTTGGGGTGAACGGCATCGCCATTTGGATGAGAATCGGAAAAGCGATCCAACACTGGCTGTAAGGCCAGTTTGGATTGCACCCCTGAATCCTTACGGACATGGGCTAATAGTTGTTGCAGATTTAATTCCATAACGTGGTCCCCCGATAATGCTGAGGCATGCCTTCGCCATAAGAGCCTTCTATATAAGGCAGATGAAGCGGGCTTTTCTGACGGCGGCCTTCAACCCAAAAACCCTGAGCCGGATCGTCTAATGCGGGATAACACGCCAGCTGTGCCTGCATCTGCACATGCTCAACGCCCTGTACCTGCTGATTCCCGACAGAGAGCCAGTTAAGACGCTGAAAGAATTTTTCATTCTGTGGTTGCACCAAGGCATTAAACTGCTGACAACCCAAAGCGCTTGCGCTACGCACCGCCAACTTAATCAGGCCACTGCCCAGCACAATCTGACGGCGCGCCTGCGGTTCTACCGCCAGCCGCCCACCCCACCAGACTCCGGGCTGAGACTGATAAATACGCACCGTACCGACCACCTGCTCTGACATACCAGCCACTTGCTGAATCGCCACCAGCACCTGAGCGTCACGGTCAATCACGTCGATATCATGGTCTTCGAACAACCCTTGTTCGTCACAAAACACTTGTCGGCGTAAGCGTCGCGCCTGTTCGATTTCCCAATCGTTCTCAGCCCATTTGATGCGGAAATGGTCTTGTTTAACCGTCATCCACTGATCATCAGCTGACAACTCGTGGGCCGATAAATCGTGAATCACACTCATGCCGAAAGCTCCTTCTCATAGCGCGAGAGCGGACTACAAGCACCACACTTCACACATCCGGCGTTGGATTTTTCTGAGGTGATGCCCGCTTCCACCAGCATGGCGGCTAACGGCTTGAGCAGACTTTCCATAAAGGCTTTACTTGGTGCAGGGTGATCTTCCAGTGGGGTGCCTCGAATCGGCACAAACGGCACCACAAACGGGTAAACCCCCATCTCCACTAACTCCTGGCAAAGGTCGAGGATGGCGTCTTTGCTATCCCCTAGTCCGGCCAGAATGTAAGTGCTGACTTGGCCACGACCAAAGACTTCGACGGCGGCGGCAAAGGCCGCCATATATTCTTCCAGCGACACTTCGGCTTTACCGGGTGTGATCGCTTTACGGACTTCGGGCGTAACCACTTCCAGATGCATACCCAGCGAATCAATACCGGCCTGCTTCATTCGGGCAAACCAGCTGTGGTCTTTTGGCGGCTCACACTGGCCCTGAATCGGCACATCCACTTCGGCTTTGATGGCAACGGCGCTGTCGCACATCACTTTGGCGCCTCTATCGGGTGTGGCGGGTGTGCCTGTGGTCATCACAATGTGTTTGATGCCATCCAGCTCCACGGCGGCTTTAGCTACTTCCGCCAATTGTTGTGGCGTTTTTTCGGCAATGGTGCGCCCGGCGTTAAGCGATTGACCAATGGAACAAAAACGGCACGCTTTGCGGCGGCTTTCATAACGAATGCAGGTTTGCAGCACAGTAGTCGCCAATACATCGGTGCTGTGCAGCGTGGCAATTTGCTGATACGGAATACCGTCGGCGGTGCTCAGGCTGTAGAAATTTGGTGTATCCGCAAAGGTAATATCCGTCAGGGCAATACGCTCACCGCCGGGCTGTTGTTTCACCAGCGTGTTGTCTTCCAGCACATAAGGCGATTGCCATGCGGTTTGGGTATAAACCGGCACCATCAGTGTGGTGCCATCCATCGTCAGCGCCTGATGATCAGACGGCCCGGCACCACCCCGGCGGCTCACATGAGTGTTATCCGGTGCTACCAGACGCACGCCGTGAGTCTGAATATCGGTTAATAATTCAGAGCTAAGATCCGTTTTCAGTGCTGACAAGGCGCTCATAGGATTACTCCTGGGGTTCTGGTTGGAGTTGGGATTGAGGTTGGTAAGAAATCGGCTGTACGGCTTCTGCTTCATGAGCAGCTTCGGCAAACAACGATTCTGATAATGAAGTTGAAGGCGGTGAGTACATCGGCTCGCTATAACGCGCCGGTGCATCCTGAATACGCAGGCTGAGCAATTCCGGGCGGGCGTAATGACCAACGGAGTCCATCATGCGCTTACGCTTATCAATCAGCGCCATATCCAGATCGGCAACAATAAAACCTTCGCCTTCGGTCATGGGTTCACATAAGTGTTTGCCTTCCGGGGAAATAATGGCGGTGTTACAGCCGTGGCGCAGAGACTTCTGCAGATCCGGATCGTCGGTCAGGCTGTTAATCTGTTCATCGGTCAACCAACCGGTGGCATTCACCACAAAACAGCCAGATTCCAGCGCGTGATGGCGAATGGTCACATCCATTTGTTCGCCAAAAATAGGCCCCACTAACGAACCGGGAAATTGTGCACAATGAATCTGCTCGTGCTGAGTCATCAGGCTGTAACGCGCTAATGGGTTGTAATGTTCCCAACACGCCAGTGCGCCTAAACGCCCGACCTGAGTGTCGACCACTTTCAGGCCTGAGGCATCGCCCTGCCCCCAGATCATGCGCTCGTGGTAAGTTGGGGTAATTTTGCGGCGTTTTAATACCAGTTCACCATTGGCATCAAACACCAGTTGGGTGTTGTATAAGGTGCCGTGATCGCGTTCATTCACACCCATCACAATCACCATCTGATGTTGGCGGGCTTTATCACTTAACGCTCGGGTAGTATCGCTGGGAACCTCGACGGCCTGCTCATACAGTTTTAAATGCGGCTTTCCCTGTTTGACCGGCGGCAAAATAAACGAAAAGTAGGGGTAATACGGCATAAAGGTTTCGGGGAACACAATCAGTTCCACTCCTTTTGCCGCGGCATCGTCAATCACCTTCAGTACTCTGGACAGCGTACCGCTCAGACTCTCCAGATCGGGAGCAATCTGAACGGCAGCAGCGCGAATAATCGATTTATTTAACATCGCTGCTGCCTCCCGATTACATGGTCCAGGTATCAACAATTACCGCGTTATCACGGATGTGTAGCAACTTGATATCCAGTACATCGAGCGGGTTGATTGGGCGAATACCTTCAATCAGATTGTGCTCGCCATGGCCGTACAAAGCTTGCAGTGCAAAACGACAGGCGTAAACCTTGCCGCCTTCGGCCATAAACTTCTTCAACTGGTTGTTAAAGTTCATATGACCCGGAAACGCTTCATCACCAATGGTTGGGAAACCACGCTGCACTCCCAGATTCACACCCGGGCCATACAACACAATCGAGGTTTCGTAACCTTTACGTTGCAAACGAGTCGCTTGCAGCATATTGACGAAGCCAATTGAGCCTTCAAACGCAACCGTGTGGAAAGTGACCAGCGCTTTTTCGCCAGGCTGGGCTTTTACGTCTTCAAAGACTTTTTCTTCGTAATCAACAAAAAAATCACCGTCTTTATTTAATGGGAAATCAACTTGAGGCATTTCATATTCTCCGCTGGTTATTATGTAGAAATCGATGTTGTTCGATTTCCAAACGGATATTGCACAGCGAGTGCCAATGATTGCTTTTTAAAAAGCAATCAATTTGCAATAAAGCTCTACCTGACTCTTTTACAACTGACAAAAATTTTTAAATCTTGTGATTTACCGCCATTTTTGTCAGGATTCAGCTCAAAATTGATCGCACTAAATGATTGCATAAACACAGGCAGACTCACTATTTAAGTGCATGAGTGGTAAAGAAGATGTACAAGACACACATTGAACGCTGGAAAAAAGCGGTTGCCGAAAAGGGCAAATACCCAACCTATAAGTTGCTCGCGGATCTGATTGAACAAGACATCGAAAGTGGCAGCCTGCAGCCACAAGACAAAATTCCAACCATGCGCGATCTGGCCGAAGCCCTGGCAGTGAATTATTCCACCGTGTCACGCGCCTATACCGAAGCACGCAAGCGTGGCCTGATTGAAACCGTAACCGGCGCCGGCACGTTTGCTAAAGGAAAGGTACCGGCGATCAAGCCCAGCCTGGCACCTTATGAGCTGACCATGAACATGGTGATTGAACCAGCGATTCCGACATTAATTGAAGAAGTAAAAGACGTTGCCTTCAGCACCATCAGTCAGAATGAACTGTATAAGCTGTTTCGCTATCAGGAGCATGGCGGTAACCCGCACACCAAAGAGCAGGTCAAAATACATTTGCTCAATAAAGTGCCAGATGCCGCTCTGGAACAGCTGGTGTTGTCGCAAGGCGTGCATCAGATTCTGACGGCACTATTAACCCAGCTGTGTGATGACCACCAGGTGATTTGTGTAGACTCCCTGACCTACCCGGGCATTAAGTCCAGCGCTGCCCAGCTGGGTAAACGTTTACATTCACTGGAGCGCGATAACGACGGGCCAACTGCCTCCTCTTTTGAAGATGCCTGCCGTACCCATGATGTTGCCGCACTGTATATCAATCCCACCATGCATAATCCGACCTGCACCTCAATTTCACGCAGCCGCCGCGAAGCATTAGCGGATGTAGCGTTACGCCATAATGTGCAAATTATTGAAGACGATGTGTATGAACCGCTCGCTAACAGCCCGCTGCCATCGTTTGCCATGCTGGCCCCACAGCTCACATTTTATGTTTCCAGCTTGTCCAAATGTTTTTCCCCTGGGGTGCGTTTTGGGTTTGTCGCTTGCCCCACAAAGCGCCAGGCCGAACATACCAATGGAGCGCTACGCTCATTAAATGTAATGACCACGCCGATGATGGAAATGATGGTGTGTAATTGGTTAAGGCAAGGCACCGTCAAACGTATGATTCAGTCGGTGCAACGCGAAGCCAACGCCCGCCAGCAAATTATTCAGCAAGAGTTAAAAGGGATTCCATTAAATATGGCAGACAATGCCTTTCACTTTTGGCTGAAATTCCCGAAACAAGTGGATTGGCATCCGGCGGAATTAGCCATTGATTTACGCACCCAAGGCATCAGTGCGGTTGCCAGTATGGCGTTTGCCACTGACAACCATCCACCCCATGCCATGCGTATTTGTTTTGGCGGGCCATTTAACCGCGAAGATATTCGCGAGCAAATGGTGAAACTTAAAGAAACCTTAATGCAGCCTGCGCATCTGACCCAAACGCGTTATTAGTTTTTATTAAACGTTTACGAAAGACTATTCACTTTATATTGACTGATGGTTGTACGCATTTGCTCAGCGATATCGGCCAGGTGAATACCTGACTGAGCAATTTCCGTGGCACTGGCAATGGTTTCACTGGATTGCTGATTTATATTCTGCAACCGCTCGGTAATATTCTGAATCGATTGCGTTTGCTGCTCAGACTGATTTGAGATATCGGTAGATGTGGATTCCAGCTCCTCCATCGCCTGCACTATGCTAGTCAGGGTATCAGCAACATTGGTTGCCATGCTGACTGCTTCCGACGCGGTGTCAGCACTCCTGTTGATCACATTGGTTGAACGTTCTGAGCCAGCCTGAAGCTCCTGTACTATTTCGGCGATTTCAATGGTCGACTGTTGCGTCCGACTTGCCAGATTACGAACTTCGTCAGCAACAACAGCAAAGCCCCGGCCTTGCTCACCCGCGCGTGCTGCTTCAATCGCAGCATTCAGAGCGAGTAAATTCGTTTGTTCTGCCACCGACTGAATAACATCCACCATACCGGCAATATTACCCACCCGTTCATTAAGATTGGCTAATACATCACGCAAACCGAGAATATCACCAGACAATGCTTCAATCTGACCCGCCGCATGCGTAACGGCGTCATGCCCTTCGCGTGTTTTATCTGACACCTCATGAATCTGCGCCGCACTGCCAATTGTCGCACTATTTACCTGACTGGCATTGATACCCACATCGTCGGCGCTGCCAGAGATTTGAGCGATTTCCTGTTGTTGCTGTTTCAGGCTGGCTTCACTCTGGACAATAGAGCTACTGGTTTGTGTCGCCGCGCTGGCAATTTGATTCGAAAAACTCTGGAAAGACAATAAATCTTCACTAAAACGTTTGACCAATTTATTAATATTCGCCGCCGTTTTGCCTAAGCTGTCATCGCTGAATTTAACAATGGGATTACTCAGATCACGCTGTTGAATATAGCGACTGACACTCTCTTCAATCTCAGTTGATTGGCGCTGAATCAAACCAATCGTCATATGAATTAAAAAGGTGATAACAACCGCAATAATCAATACCAATACTTCAAGAACAATCACCATAATACTGTTGTCATAAAGACTTCGGGTATTTTTCAGAATATGTCCAATAACCTCATCCTGAATGCCTTTTAAAAGATTAATCCGGTCGGTAGCAACAGCAAACCAATCGGTGGGGTTAATGCCATAATATTGATCTTTTTCAGCAACCAATTGGCGAAAACGCTCAACCGCTTTTTCCTCTTTTGACGACAATTCATCTAACAAAATCTGCTTCAGGTCACTGGGGGCTTTTGCGGTTGCGGAGTGCAGGTAAATTTTTTGTGCCGTAACCAATTCAGAAAAACGTGTCTGCAAATCCTTCGTTAACACATCTCTGGCAAAGATATTACTGAGCACCGCACGTTCGATACCGGCTTTTTCTTTGGCATAAGCAAAATTATACAAAGTCACCAGCTCTTCAGAGGTAATTTCATTGGTGGAGAATTCCAGTAATTGGATATTCACTTCCAATAACGCCTCATTATTTTGGGTATAAAAACGAATGGCCTCTGCCAATGGAATCTGCAGGAGATCTACGCGATTACGAATAGCGCTTAACTGATCAAGACTGTTTTTTACGTTACCGATGTAACGGGTGATTTCGTCAGCGTAGGTATATAATGAAAAGATATCTCTTAGCTCCTGCAAACGTTGGTCGGTTAGTTGACGCTGAGAAGGCAATGACTCTTTAAATTTTTCACCTTTGGATCCTAAAAAGCCTGCCGATTGACCACGCTCTTTTTGCAGTTCGTGTACCAGACTGTTGGTCGCTTTAATTAAGTCGGCATGATGCATCAGATCAGCATTGGCCTGCATGTGTTTGTAAGCACTGATGCTGTCAACCACCAGCACAATAATCAGGATCAGGCAAGGAGCTATAATCAGAGAGGCTAAATGTTCAGACAACCAGGCACGCATAATTCGGTATCCGCTTGAGACTATGTGAAGTGCCGCTGAATATTCCAGAGGCGTTCTAGTCCTTTAAGCCTAGCAAAGACCAATGATTCTACTGGGTTATTCTTATATTTTTTTGTCTGCTACAGGGTCACCGCTATGCTTGGCACCAGAGCACTGATTAACTTGTTGATTTGCCTCAATAAAGTTCATCAGCCCAATTGTCGGCTTTGCCAGAGCACCTGCGAGTAGAGTTACACCTGCTCGGCCGCAGCAACAGCACTGGCCCAGGCCCACTGAAAGTTAAAGCCTCCAAGGTGTCCGGTGACATCCAGTACCTCACCGATAAAATACAGCCCGGGTTGAGACTTCACTTCCAGGGTTTTCGACGAGACTTCATCGGTATCAACACCGCCCAGCGCAACTTCGGCGGTACGATAACCTTCGGTGCCAGAGGGCTTCACTCGCCATTGGTGAATACGATTGGCAATGGCATCCATATCATCCCCACTCAACTGCGCCAGCGAATAACCCAACCATTGCGGGTGATGTTGCTCCAGCCATAACTCGGCAAATTTCTGAGTGAAATGCTCAGCTAACCAATTCTTTAAGCTAACTTTAGGACGCTGGTGCTGTTGTTCACGCAGGCGTTCTGCCAGGTTAAACGATGGCAATAAGTCGATATCGAGCTCATCCCCTTCCTGCCAATAAGAAGAGATTTGCAGAATCGCCGGACCACTTAACCCTCTGTGAGTAAACAACAAGTCATCGTTAAAGTTCTTATCATTGCAGCTTACACTGACGTTAACCGATGTGCCCGATAAGGCTTCACATAAAGCCTTCGTATGATCGGTAAGCATAAAAGGCACCAGGCCAGCACGAGTTGGATAGACCTTTAGACCAAATTGCCGGGCAATATCGTAGCCAAAACCGGTGGCTCCCAAGGTGGGAATCGATGGCCCACCAGTCGCTATCACCAATGACTGGCACTGAACCTTACCAGACGATGTCAGGAGCTGATAACGCAGCCCTTCTTCATTGTCTGCCAGTGCTTCAATTTGTTCGATGGCGGTTTTCAGCTGAATGCTGGCCCCCGCCTGTTCACACTCATCCAATAACATATTGAGAATATCGCTGGCCTTATTGTCACAAAACAGCTGGCCGTCTTTTTTCTCGTGGTAAGGGATGCCATGTTTATCAACCAGTGCAATAAAGTCCCACTGGGTATAACGACTCAGGGCAGATTTACAGAAATGTGGGTTGTGCGACAGATACCGGTCAGGCTCAACATAATAGTTGGTGAAGTTACAGCGGCCGCCGCCTGACATCAGAATTTTTTTGCCTGCTTTATTGGCATGATCCAATACCAGGACGTTCCGGCCTCGCTTGCCCGCCTCGGCGGCACACATTAATCCGGCCGCACCGGCACCAATGATCACAACTTCGTATTTCTGCAGCATTTGGCCGTTACACTTTGTTCTTAAAGGGTGAATCTGAGGCTGTTATTATGCCACAGTTATAACCGTCCAAGCGTTAACCAAGAGAGTCGAAAATGCAGTTGTTTGATCGTCAGGGCCTGATGAAAGCGACCCAATTGTCGCCACGAAAGCTGAACCTTCTGATGCGTCTGTTAAAAGCCCCCACGCTGGATCGTATTTATGCACAACTGAACCAAAAAGAAGGCATCGACATGATTGAAGATTGCCTCAATTACCTCAACATTGAACTGGACTACGATCTCGACGCACTGGAGCGCTCTATTCCGTCAGAAGGCCCTTTTATCACGGTTTCTAATCATCCCTTTGGGTTTCTGGATGGCATCATTCTGCTTTTGATCATTGGCCGTAAACGCAAAGACTTCCGTGTCGTCGCCAATTTTTTGCTGAGCTACTTTGCTCCGATAGCCGATCTTTTTATTACAGTAAATCCCTTCGAAAACTACACTCCAAAAGGTGAAAGTGGCTCAAAACGTATGGGAGGTGCGAAAAAATCCATGGCTCAACTTGAACAAGGGTTTGGGTTGGGAATATTCCCGGCAGGCGAAGTATCCACCTGGTATAAAGGCCAGCATGGTATTCAGGATTGTGATTGGTCACTGTCCAGTATGCGGTTAATTAAAAACGCGCAGGTGCCTGTGATTCCGGTGTATTTCCATGGACAAAACAGCCGCAGCTTTCATCTGTTAGGAAAAGTACACCCGGCACTAAGAACCTTACGAATCCCCGCTGAATTTCTGAAAAAGAACAATTCCACTATTCACATTGGTTTTGGTGAACGTATTGAAGCAGAAGAGATTCTGATGTGTGATACCCCCAAAGCTATTCGAGAGCTGTTACGTGGTCGGGTTTATCAACAGAAAGAGAAGTTTATAGGTAAATAATGGAGCGCTGATTGCGCTCTTATTTTAAACCACGATAGAAAAGAAAATCAGAGAAGTTTTTTCACCGGTGCATAAGAGCGGCGGTGAATCTCACACGGGCCATGCTCAGCCAGTGCTTCCAGATGAGCTTTGGTGCCATAACCTTTGTGTTTAGCAAAGCCATACTCAGGATAAAGTGCATCGAGCTTAATCATTTCGCGATCACGCTGCACTTTTGCTAATACCGACGCTGCAGAAATTGCCGCCACCAGAGCATCGCCTTTAATAATGGCGGTGGCATCCATTGTTAATTCAGGCAGTTTATTGCCATCAATTAATGCATGTTGGCAATTTTCCTGTAGGCCATCAATAGCACGACTCATGGCTAACATACGGGCATTGAGAATATTGATGCGATCAATTTCTTCTACCGTTGCACGAGCGATGCAGTAGTCGATGGCTTTCTCACGAATTTCATCAAACAAGCGTTCGCGCTTTTTTTCCGTGAGCTTTTTAGAGTCGGTTAATTCCGGTATCGGCTGATCCGGATCAAGAATCACCGCCGCAGCGACAACATCACCACACAGCGGCCCTGCTCCCGCTTCGTCTACCCCACAGTACACCACAGAATTATCCAGCAGTTGCTGTTCAATATCGGTTTGTACTGTCGGAGATGCGTCAGCGTCACTCATGATTCGATCAGCTCGGCAATCGCGGCGGCCGCTTCGTCGTCAGCATTTCGCTTCAGCTGGCGGTGAATAAATAAGAAAGTTTCATGCAACTGATGCATATCGTCACTGTCTTCTAAACGTGCCAGTAAAGCCTCAGACAGATTTTCTGGCGTTGCTTCGTGCTGAATAAATTCGGGCACCAGTTCACGACTGGCCAACAAATTAGGCAAGGAAATATACGGTTGGGTGACCAGACGTTTGAGAATTTTGTACGTCAATGGCGCCACGATATAACTCACCACCATCGGCTTTTTCAACAGCATGGCTTCTAATGTGGCGGTACCCGAAGCTAACAAAATAGTATCAGCTGCGGTCATACAGGTTTGAGACTGACCCAGAATCACTTTAATCGGCAAATGACCCGGGTATTGAGCTAACAAAGACTCAATCTGATTACGACGGTCGACACTCGCTGCCGGAATAATAAATTGCAGATCGGTGCGCTTCTGCTGCATGAGTTCGGCAGTTTTTAAAAACACCTCACCCAGACGTTCCACCTCACTGCCCCGGCTGCCGGGCATTAAACATACGACCTGACGGTCTGTATCTAAACCCAACTGTTGACGTGCAGGAGAAGCCGGTGTTTCTAATGCAATTTTATCCGCCAGGTGATGGCCAACGAACTTAACCGGCACATCATGCTCTTGATAAAATCTGGCTTCAAACGGAAATAGCGTCAGCATTAAATCAACGGCTTTAGCAATTTTTAATACGCGCTTTTGTCGCCACGCCCAGACAGAAGGGCTAACGTAGTGAGCCGTTTTAATACCCGATTCACGCAACTTTTGCTCTAACGTTAAATTAAAATCCGGCGCATCAATACCAATAAATACATCAGGTGGATTGGCGCGCCAGCGTTTAATTAAATCACGGCGTACCTTTAATAATTCGAATAAACGGCCTAAAACTTCCACCAGCCCCATCACCGACAAACGTTCCATCGGTACCAGGCTGTTAAAGCCATGCTGCATCATCAGCGGTCCACCAATGCCTTCAAACGTAGCATGGGGATAACGGTGTTTTAATTGCTCGATCAGGCCTGCCCCGAGCATATCGCCCGAGGTTTCGCCCGCAACAATGGCTATGCGCATAAGTAGTCTGTTTTATTGGAAAGTTAGCGGATAATGCCGCGATTACCAGCCTGGATGCTATCAAATAAAACCTTAACGGCTTCATCTTGCTGAGCTGCAGGCTCAAGCTGTTCAAGAGCTTCTTTTAGCGTCAGGCCCTGACGGTACAAGGTTTTATAAGCCGCACGCAGGTGGTTAATGTTCTCTTTACTGAAACCGCGACGCTTCAGACCCTCAACATTAATGCCATGCGGTTTTACCGGATAACCCTGCGTCATTAAATACGCCGGAATATCTTTCAGCACAACACTGCCGGTGCCACACATCGAATGCGCACCAATATGACAGAATTGATGCACCTGAGTGGCACCACCCAGAATGGCATAATCACCAATTTTTACGTGACCTGCGATGTTAGTATCATTGGCGAGAATGCAGTTGTTACCAATAATGGCATCGTGGGCAACATGCACGTTGACCATAAACAGGTTATTACTGCCAACTTCTGTATGGCCTGCATCCTGAATGGTACCGCGGTGAAAAGTACAGGCTTCGCGAATAATATTGTTATCACCGATCGATAACGTGGTGGGTTCACCTGCGTATTTTTTATCCTGGCACTCTTCACCAATACTGGCGAATTGGAAAATCTTATTATTTTTTCCGATTTTAGTTGGCCCACGTACAACAACGTGCGGGCCAATAACCGTTCCTTCACCAATCTCAACATCAGGACCCACAATAGAAAATGGGCCAATTTCAACGTTATCGGCAATAGTGGCAGAAGGGTCTACGATTGCTCTAGGGTCAATCATGCTTGCTCCAGATGTCGTTCAGCACAGACGATATCTGCTGAGCAAACGACTTTTTCATCTACAAGGGCGCGGCACGCAAACTTCCATATGCCACGGCGATGGCTAATATGTCTGGCTTCCAGAGTCACCTGGTCGCCAGGTACAATGGGTTGTTTAAAACGAACATTATCGGCACTGGCAAAATAATACAGCGTATTTTTTGCGTATTCCGGGCCCATCATGGTTAAACCCAGAATACCAGCGGCTTGTGCCATTGCTTCAAGGGTCAATACGCCAGGCATAATCGGGTGGCCAGGGAAATGACCATTAAAGAAATCTTCATTAATGGTGACATTTTTCAGAGCACGAATGGTTTCCCCATCCTCAGCTTCTAAATTTACTTCTTTAACACGATCAACCAACAGGAATGGATAACGATGTGGCAAAAATTCCTGAATTTGTTGAATGTTATACAAGGACATCAAACTTCACCTTTCTGGATCTTTTCTAACTGTTGCAGGCGTTTCGCCATGGAATCCAGTTGTCGGAAACGAGTCGCACTACGGCGCCATTCTTTCATTGGCATTTGTGCCGTACCCGAGCCATAAGCCCCTTTTTCAGTAATAGATTTACTGATCAGAGCCATTGGCCCGATATGGACACCGTCGGTAATGTTCAGGTGTCCTGCCAGACCTGCGCCACCGGCTACGGTGCAATACTGCCCCACCGTTGTACTGCCAGCGATACCGGCACAACCAGCAATCGCCGAGCCTTTACCAACACGAACGTTGTGAGCAATCTGAACCAGATTATCAATAATCACATCATCTTCGATCACGGTGTCATCCAATGCACCACGATCTACTGTGGTATTTGCACCAATCTCAACATCGTTACCAATTCTGACGCCACCGAGCTGACAAATTTTATGCCACTTGCCCTGATCAGGCGCAAAACCAAAGCCATCAGCACCAATAACAGCACCAGAGTGAATCGTAACCCGATCACCCAATACCACGTTGTGGTACAGAGTGACATTTGGGTTTAGCTGACAACTTTCACCAATTACACAATGGTCAGAAACAACCGTTGAGGCACCAATTTCTGTGCCACTGGCAATCTGGCAATGCTCCCCAATAACAGCATTGGCACCAACAGAAACGCCGTCAGCAATCACAGCCGTATCGGCGATAACGGCAGTCTCATGAATACCCGCAGAAAATGCCGGCCGGTTATTAAATAACTGGCTTGCCTGAGCAAAACTCAGATACGGATTCGCCGAAATTAATGCGCTGCTGGTTACCAGTTCTGCCTGATCTTCAGCAACGATTACAGCAGACGCCTGACTTTCAGCCAGCTGACTTTGATAGCTAGGGTTGGCCAGAAAACTGATCTCACCTACCTGTGCTTCTTTCAGCGTATTCAGGCCCGTTATCATTGTGCCGGCTTCACCCTTCAGAGTGAGGCCCAGCTTTGTCGCTAATTCACCCAGTGTTATTTTCATACCGATATCCAATTATTGCTTGGCATTCAGGCGTTCCAACAACAACTTAGTAATATCCGCTTTTGGCGACACATAGATCGCTGCACCGGATTGTAAGACCACATCATACTGAGCTTCGTCGATGATTGCTTTAAGCAACTTTTCAAGTTCAGGCAATTGTGCTTGGAAAAATTCTCTCTTCCATTTTTGTTCCATTTGCTGCAGCTTCTTGGCAAAAAACTGGAACTCGGCCTTTTTTTCTTCAAAATCATTAGCAGAATTACGACGCTCTTCATCGCTCATCACGTCTGCATTTTTCTGGACCTGTTCCTGTAAATCACGCAAGGCTTTTTCCAGGCCTTTCAGCTTTTCAATATCGGCCTTGTTATCCGCTTCAAATTGTTTGATGGACGTTTTTGCCGCTTCCGATAAAAACAGAGCCCGTTCCATATCGACGACAGCAACCTTACTACCTTCTGCCATTGCTGCGTTCATCAGCAGCGTTGCTGCCATTGCTAAAATCCAGCGCATCCTCATGCTCCTTAATTGTTTTTTGTTACTTATAAAATTCAGGGGTTAAAACACTTGTCCCAACGAGAACTCGAACCCTTCGGTGTCATCACCATCCTGTTCATTCAGTGGGATTGAATAGGTAAAGGTTAATGGTCCAATCGCGGTAATCCATGTCAGGCCTGCCCCAACACTAGTGCGGATATCCGATAAATTAATACCTTCATCACAATAAGGGTGATCTGAAAGTTCAGGTACATCTGGGTCTTGTGGATCATAACACTGATCAGTAAAGACATTACCAGCATCAAAGAAGAACAGGCTACGAACGGAACTGCGATCTTCAATAAACGGTAATGGATAAATCAGCTCAACACTGGCCTCAGTAAGAATATTCCCGCCCAAGGTACGCTCTTCTTCGAGAAACAGTGGTGCCTTTACAACCGTGCCGGAACTGTTCGTGGCAAACACAGGTCGATAACGATTTGGATTCGAGATGCTGACCGCCGCCCCATCAACGTCTGTTGTATAAATCACGCCGGGTGCACTGCTGTCCACCAGTGGACGACCTAAATCATCCAGCTCAAATACGGGGTTGCCTGCGGAGTCGGTCTGAACTAAATCGACCGGCGTATAATCTGGTAAACCTTTCGGACCTAAGCTGTTAGCACGATAACCCCGAACCGAGCCAATACCACCAGAACGGAAGTTTTTGAAGAAAGGTAACATTTCATCGTCACCATAACCGTTACCGTATCCTAATTCAGTACGCAAACGAATCGACCACTCATCAGCAATTGGGAAATAATAGTTAGCGTTGTAACCCAGTTTGTAATAGGTCAGATCACTACCAGGAACCGAAATATCACCTGAAATACGATGTTCAGTACCCGCTGTTGGGAACAAGCCACGGTTCAGGTTGTTGTAACGCCAGTTCAGGCCCAGTGTATATTCATCAAAGTCATCACCTTCCCGGGCAACAAAGTCTTCAATCTCAGCCGGAACCGTTGTGCCCAAAAACATTTTGGTATTGTCGTAACCAACTGATAAGGAAACCCGCTGACGATGCGAAATCGGATAACCAAACGTCATGCTGCCGCCTTTCACATTGGTCTGGTAATCACTCAAGGTACCCAGCTCACTGAAATCAGTTTCACGATGGAATAAGCTGAAACCACGGCTAACACCATCAATGGTGTAATAAGGGTTGGTATAAGAAAAATTAGCAGACTGAACCGTACGGTTTTTCTGCAAGCTCAGACTCATGCGATTACCCGTGCCGAGAAAGTTATTCTGGCTGATGCTTGCGCCTAAAATAGCACCACTGCTACCGGCATAACCGATGTTGAAGTTAAGGCTGCCGCTGAGTTGTTCTTCAACGTTGTAGTTCACATCAATCAGGTCATCAGTACCGGGTACCGCTGGCGTTTCAACATTGACGGTTTTAAAGAAACCTAATTGGTTTAATCGGGTTTTACCGGCATCGATTTTATCAGTTGAGGCCCAACCACCTTCCATTTGGATCATTTCACGACGCAACACTTCGTCTTTGGTGCCCTGGTTACCGGTAAAATTAACGCTGCGAACATAGGTGCGCTTGCCCGGCTCCACAAAGAAAGTCAGATCTACTTCTTTTTCTTCGTCGTAAATTTTTGGAATGCCATCCACCTTGGCGAAGGTATAACCGTCGTTACCCAGACGCTTACTCATCAGATCACTACTAAACGTCACGCGTTGACGGGAAAACGTATCACCCGACTTTAACAGATAAAGACGAGTAAACTCCTCCTCATCCAAGACCAGATTACCCGCCAGTTTTAACTCACGAATGCTGTAAATATCACCTTCGGTCACATTAATCGTGATGTAAACGCCATCTTTATCCGGCGAAATAGACACCTGAGTGGATTCAATATTAAAGCGGATATAACCACGATCAAGATAATAGGAGCGCAGCGTTTCCATATCACCGGACAGTTTCTCACGGCTGTATTTATCATCACTGGCATACCAGGACCAGAAGTTGGTGGTTTGCAGTTCAAATTGTTTCAGTAACTCTTCATCGGAAAAAACTTCGTTGCCAACGATATTGATGTGCTCAATCGTGGCAACATTGCCTTCGTCGACCTGAATATTCAGAGACACCCGGTTACGTGGCAAACGCACGACTTCGGTTTCAATAGACGCATCGTAACGACCCTGGCCGACATACTGACGCTCCAGCTCCAGAGAGATACGCTCCAGTGTAGAACGCTTAAACACCAGACCTTCAGCCAGACCAGACTGCTTCAGACCATCCAATAGCGCTTCGGATTGAATGGCCTTGTTACCTTCAATCTCAATACCAGTAATGGTCGGTAGCTCCACCAGTTTCACAATCAGAACCTTACCATCACGTAATAGTTCAACATCATTGAACAAACCGGATTTGAACAAACGTTTTGACGCATTCACCAAGCGAGCACTATCAACCTGATCACCAACATTTATCGGGAAACGTTCAAACACGGTTCCTGCCGAAACACGCTGCAGACCTTCCAGACGAATATCTTCAATCACAAATGACTCAGCCTGAGCAGCAGAGACAAAGCTGAGTGATAAAGTAAAAAACAGCGTAAACAGCAAACAACGCATTAATACAGTTTTCCAAAAAGGCCGGAATTACAACCGGCTGATATCATTATAAAAAGCAACAGCCATGAGGCTGAACAACAAAAACATGCCCACTTTAATGGCGGCAATCTGCACCTTCTCAGGCAAAGGTTTTCCTGTCAGCATTTCTGCGCTGTAAAACAGGATATGCCCGCCATCTAACATAGGAACAGGTAATAAATTCAAAACACCCAGTGACACACTCAACAACGCCAGGAAGCCGATAAAGCTTTCCAGCCCCCCTGATGCAGATGAGCCCGCTACTTTAGCAATGGTAATAGGGCCACTCAAGTTCTTAACTGAGACATCGCCACGGATCATCTTCCATAACGATTCAAGGGTAAAACCAATCAGGTTCCAGGTTTTCTCAACCCCCAAAGACAGAGCCTGCAAAAAACCAGCTTGTGACGTACGTAACCAGTCAGCAGGAATCTCCGGCACCTGCACACCAGCACCAACAAAACCAATCACTTCTCCATCATCCAACTCTTTGCGAGCCGGTGTCAGGCTGAGTACCTGAGTTTGGTCATCTCGCTCAATAAGCAGAGCCAGTGTTTGTTCCGGAGCCGCCTGAACAATCTCCACCCACTGATACCAATCGCTTATCGGGGTAAGGTCGACTTCCAGAATAATATCACCGGTTTTTAAACCGGATGCCAAGGCACGACCGTCTTCGGATAATTGGCCGATCTGAGCGGGAATATCCATGCGGCGTGGTTCAATTCCTAAACCGTCAATAGGGTCTGGGGCTTCACTGTCAGATAACCAGGCCGATACACTGATATCAACACGACGCTGAGCACCGGACTCCGACTCAACAACCACAGGGAAGCTGGCATCTTCACCAATAAAATTCACCAGCTGCCAGCTGACTTCCTGCCAACTGGTGGTTTCTTCACCATCGATGGCAATAATTTCATCACCGCTGCGTAATCCGGCCACTGCTGCTGGGGTGCTATCTTTGACCTCGCCCACCACTGGCACCACACCTGTGGTTCCGGCAACAAACAGAATCCAATAAGCAATAATGGCAAATAAAAAGTTAGCTATCGGACCAGCGGCGGCAATGGCGATACGTTGCCAGGCTGTTTTTTGGGTAAACGCCTGATCCAACAAATGCTCAGGCACCGGACCTTCACGCTCATCGAGCATTTTGACGTAACCGCCTAATGGAATGGGAGCAATGGCGAATTCGGTATCGTGCTTATCTTTCCAGGAGAACAGTGGGTTACCAAACCCCACTGAAAAACGCAGTACTTTGACGCCACAACGGCGTGCAACCCAAAAATGGCCATATTCATGGATAACCACCAGCACACTGATGGCAATGATAAAATACAGCAGAGTCACAGGGATTCCTCGGTCATAAGCTGTTGTGCGCAGTTGCGAGCCCAGCGATCAGCATCTAATACGGTTTGCAACTGTTCAATCTGCTGCACAGCATGACGTTTCATCACTTGTTCAATCAAGTCAGGGATCGCTGTAAATGACAGTTCTTGGCGTAAAAAAGCGTCAACCGCCACTTCATTGGCAGCGTTTAATACCGCGGGCATGGTGCCACCAGCGGCAAAGGCTTCTTTCGCCAGACGTAAACACGGAAAGCTGATTTCATCCGGTGGCATAAAATCGAGCTGTGCAATCTCGAATAAATCGAGTGACTTCACGCCTGCTTCGACACGTTCAGGCCAGGCCAAGCCATAAGCAATCGGTGTACGCATATCCGGCTGACCGAGCTGGGCAATCACTGAGCCATCGCAATATTGCACCATAGAATGAATCACACTTTGTGGGTGCACAACGACCTGAACCTGTTCAGGCAAACAATGAAACAAGAAGCAGGCTTCAATCAGCTCTAGCCCTTTGTTCATCAAGGTGGCGGAATCAACAGAAATCTTAGCGCCCATTGACCAGTTAGGATGTGCCACCGCCTGCTCAGGCGTTACGGCCGTTAAGTCATCACGGCTTTTACCCCGGAATGGCCCGCCAGAAGCGGTCAACAGAATCTTGTCGATGCCATGAGCACTGAGCTCACCGGTGTATGATTCCGGCATGCTTTGAAAGATGGCGTTATGTTCACTATCAATCGGTAACAGCTCAGCCTTGCCTTGCTCTACCGCCTGCATAAACAGCGGCCCCGCCATCACCAGGCTTTCTTTATTGGCCAGTAAGACACGCTTACCCGATTGTGCCGCCGCTAATGATGGTAATAACCCGGCCGCGCCAACAATGGCCGCCATCACCTGATCAACCTCCTCATGGGAAGCAACCATCGCCAGCGCTTCATCGCCACTCAGGATCTCGGTGGCAGCGCCATCAGGGGGCAATTGGTTATTAAGCTGCTGTGCCGCCTGAGGATCGACCATCACCGCGTAACGTGGCTGAAACTCGGCAATGTCGGCCAGCATCTGTTCAACACTACGGGCGGCTGTTAACGCAAAGGCACGGTATTTATCCGGATGACGACGAATCACATCCAGCGTGTTCTGGCCAATCGAGCCTGTCGCACCTAATACCGTAATGTTTTGAATGGAAGCCATCTGTCAGCCATTGTTCAGCCGTTCAGGCCCCAGTTAAAGATCAGCATACAGAAAGCAAACACCGGCACTGCGGAGGCCATGCTATCAATACGATCCAGCACACCACCATGACCCGGCAACAGCTGTGAGCTGTCTTTGATTCCACGATGACGCTTCATCATGCTTTCGACTAAATCACCCAGTACGGATACCACCGCGGTAATCACAGTAATCAGCAGCAGTGATACAGCAAACTCGCTGTCCACCGATTGAATCTGATCATTGATGTACGCCAAAAATGCCACTGCAACCAACAGACTGGTCGCGAATCCTCCCCAGAATCCAGCCCATGACTTGCCAGGACTGACGTTTGGCGCCAGCTTGGATTTCCCCCACTGACGACCCGCAAAATACGCACCGGTATCAGCGCCCCAGATAATCAGCATCAGATAAATAATCAGTAACGAGCTGTGCGGCTGTTGCTTTAAATGCATAAAGCCCACCCACATAGGAACCAGCACACACAAACCCAGCAAGGCACGGATCGGGCGGGAATTCCATAATTCGGTACCGCCCGGATATTGTTTCACTAACGCAAATGCGACGACCCACCACAGCGTGCCAACCGCCAGGAAATAAATCAGATATTCCTCATTCACTTTGAGAAAACGTGCGGTAGCATACAAACAGGCAAACACCACAAAGGCATAAGCGATACGGCTGATATTTTTGGTATAGCCCGCAATATTGGCCCATTCCCAAGCGCCAATCGTGGCGATGGCAGCGATAAACAAAGCAAATTGCTTCAGTGGCAAAAAGAAAATGCCAAAAATCATTAACGGGGCTAACACCAGAGCGGTGATGACACGAACTTTAGTCATCGGAAGCTTCCTTGAGCTGATCGTCAGTGCGGCCAAAACGACGAGTGCGATCGGCAAATGCAGCTAACGCTTTTTTATATTCTTGTTCTTTGAAATCAGGCCACAAGGCATCGGAGAAGTAATATTCTGCATAAGCGGTTTGCCACAGCATAAAATTACTGATGCGTTGTTCTCCACCGGTACGAATCATCAGATCCGGCGCCGGGAATTCGTTCAGCCAGGTGTATTGATGAAAAACGGCTTCATTGATATCGCTAACGGCTAAGCGGCCAGCCTGAACTTCTTCAGCAATCCGTTTTGATGCCTGCACAATATCCCACTGACCACCATAGTTAGCGGCAATGACCAGGGTCATGGCGGTATTGTCACGGGTTTTTTCCTGAGCTTCGTGTACCAGAGTCTGAATCTGATCGTTAAAGCCGGATAAGTCACCCATGACCACCAGTCGAATATTATTTTTGTGCAGTTTTTTGACTTCGCGCTGAAGTGCCACGGCAAACAGTTGCATTAAGGCACTGACTTCATTGGCAGGGCGCCGCCAGTTTTCACTACTGAAGGCAAACAGGGTTAAAACTTCCACCCCTTCTCTGGCCGAGGTTTCAACCACAGCTCGTACTGCATCAACACCCGCTTTATGCCCAGCAACTCCGGGCATAAAACGTTTTTTTGCCCAACGATTGTTGCCATCCATAATAATTGCAACATGCTTAGGCACCTGGCCCTGAACGGCCAGGTTATCATCAATACTGGTAGACATAATAAAGAGTCGTCTGAGTGCTTGTGACTTAAACTTGCATCAGATCCTTTTCTTTATCTGCTAACAGTTTGTCTACCTGAGCGATAAACTTATCGGTCAACTTCTGAATCTGATCTTCGCCACCGCGTTGCTCATCTTCAGAGATCTCTTTTTCTTTCAGCAGATCTTTAATATCACCATTGGCATCGCGACGGATATTACGGACGGATACCCGACCTTTTTCCGCTTCTGCGCGTGCTTGTTTGATGTACTCTTTACGGGTTTCTTCGGTCAGCGGCGGCATTGGGATACGAATTACATCACCGGAAGTTGCCGGATTCAGACCCAGATTGGCCTTCATGATGGCTTTCTCAATCGCTGGGATCATGTTCTTTTCCCACGGATTTACCGCCAGGCTACGACCGTCTTCAACGATGATATTAGCCACCTGAGCAATCGGGGTATCAGAACCATAGTAATCAACCATCACACCATCCAGAATGGCTGGATTAGCACGACCGGTACGAACCTTTTTAAAAGCGTCGACCATAGCTGCAACACTTTTGGTCATCCGCGCTTCAGCATCTTGTTTGATTTCATTAATCATGCGTTTTGCTCCTCACTCACAATCAGCGTACCGTCATTGCCGCCGGTCATTAATCGCGCCAGTACACCGGTTTCATTCATATCGTAAACACGCAGTGGCATGTTGTGGTCACGCGCCAGACAAATAGCGGTTAAATCCATCACACCCAGTTGTTTCTCTAACACTTCCTGATAGGTCAGGCAGTCGTATTTTTCTGCGCTTGGATCTTTTTTCGGGTCAGCAGTATACACACCATCAACATTGGTTGCTTTTAAAACCAGATCGGCATTGATTTCGATACCACGCAAGCAGGCCGCTGAATCGGTAGTAAAGAATGGGTTACCGGTACCCGCCGAAAAAATCACCACATCACCAGAATCCAGTGCACGAATGGCACTACGACGATCGTAATGATCCACCACTCCACTCATTGGAATTGCCGACATCACACGGGTTGGCATATTGGCACGCTCCAGTGCATCACGCATTGCCAACGCATTCATAACGGTTGCCAGCATACCCATGTGGTCACCGGCAACACGATCCAGACCGGCTTCACTTAAAGCCTTACCGCGGAACAGGTTACCGCCACCAATTACCAGCCCTACCTGAACACCGATACCTCGCAGCTGCGCAATTTCAAGCGCCATACGATCAAGGACTTTAGGGTCAATACCGAAGTCCATCTCGCCCATTAAGGCTTCACCGCTGAGTTTCAGCAAAATTCGTTTGTATTTAGCGCTTTTCTGTTCGGCCATACAGAAGTTCTCCAAGTCAGGCAGGTAGTCAATGAGTCGATTTTAACGCCATCGCGGCGCATAACCAGCGTACACGGGTTATCATAAAACGTTGAATATTCTGTGTATATTCAGACACAAATATGCCGGGACAAGCCCGGCATAGGATTGCATCACCATGGTGACATCAATAGCAAAGTGACATCAGTGATGCATAACGGTTATTAGCCGTTCAGCTGTGCAGCCACTTCTGCAGCGAAGTCAACTTCTTCAACTTCGATACCTTCGCCCACTTCGATACGAACGAAAGAAACAACCTCAGCACCTTCAGCTTTAGCCAGCTGAGCGATGGATTGGTCTGGGTTCTTAACGAAAGGCTGTTCCAGCAGGCTGTTTTCTTTCAGGAACTTCTTGATACGGCCGCCCATCATCTTCTCAACGATTTCAGCTGGCTTACCTTCCATATCAGGCTGAGCCTTGATGATGTCTTTTTCTTTCTCCAGGTCTTCTTGTGGCATATCTTCTGGAGCCAGAACGCGAGGATTAACCGCAGTTACATGCATCGCGATGTCTTTAGCAACGTCTGCATTGCCGCCTTTCAGCTCAACGATGGCAGCGATTTTGCCGTTAGCGTGAACGTAAGCACCAACCGTTTCACCTTCAACCAGGAATGCACGACGAACCGTGATGTTTTCACCGATTTTCTGAACCAGTGCCATACGATCTTCTTCCAGCTCACCTTCGGTCAACTTGGCAACGTCAGTTTCTTTAGTTTCAGCCAGTTTTGCAGCAACTTTGTCCGCAAAACCACCGAAGTTTGCATCGCCAGCAGCGAAGTCAGTTTCAGAGTTAACTTCAACGGCAACCATACCGCCTTCAGTTGCAACAACGCGTACTTTACCTTCAGCCGCAGTACGACCAGCTTTTTTAGCCGCTTTCAGGCCAGAGTTTTTACGCAGATCTTCGATCGCCTTATCAATGTCGCCATCGTTCGCTGTCAGTGCTTTTTTACACTCCAGCATGCCCAGGCCAGTACGCTCACGCAGCTCTTTTACTAATGCAGCAGAAATTGCCATATCAAATTCCTCTAAAAATTTTGTGCAAATTTTTTATTCAAAAACCGTTTATCCAAAAAAAGGGGGCAAGCCCCCCTTTTTCGATCGAGCCGTTAGCTTATTCAGCGGCGTCTGCTGCTGGCGCTTCTTCAGCTACTTCAACAAATTCGCTTGCTGGAGCACCGTTCGCTTGCTTACCGTCCAGAACTGCATCAGCCATTGCTGTTGCGTAGATCTGAATGGCACGGATCGCATCGTCGTTACCTGGGATAACGTAGTCGATACCATCTGGGTTAGAGTTAGTATCAACAACACCAACAACCGGGATACCCAGCTTGTTTGCTTCCTGAATAGCGATACGCTCGTGGTCAACGTCGATCACGAATACCAGATCAGGCAGACCGCCCATTTCTTTGATACCACCGATGGAGCGCTCTAATTTTTCCATCTCGCGGGTACGCATCAGCGCTTCTTTTTTAGTCAGCTGCTCAAAAGTACCGTCGTTTTGTTGCGCTTCCAAGTCACGCAGGCGCTTAATAGACTGACGGATAGTTTTGTAGTTAGTCAGCATACCGCCTAACCAGCGGTGAGCAACGAACGGCATGCTTGCACGCTCAGCTTGCTCTTTCATGATTTTACCTGCTGCGCGTTTAGTACCAACAAACAGAACTTTGTTGTTTTTAGCAGCCAGGCCTTCAACCAGGTTCAGTGCTTCGTTCAGAGCCGGAACAGTGTGCTCCAGGTTGATGATATGAATCTTGTTGCGAGCACCAAAGATGTACTTACCCATTTTAGGGTTCCAGTAACGAGTTTGGTGACCAAAGTGTACACCTGCTTTCAGCAGGTCACGCATGCTTACTTGTGCCATGATATTTACCTTATTAACTTGGGTTAGGCCTCCACGTACCCATCTTGCCGACCCGCTTCATAACTATGATTAAGGCACCCCGGCAACACGTTGTGATACGTGTGTGTTTTAGTATTCCTGGATGCAATGACATCTCAGGGCGAAATTCGCGGGCGCTTTATATCACTTTTAAGCAGCAAAGGCCAGAGCTGTCGCGCTATTTAGCAGAAACCAACGGCATCAATAATACTAATCACCAGAAACCATAGGAGTTGAACACTCTGTTCAGCCTTGCCGTCGATTGGAATCCTTTGCTCAACCCCATTACAATACAGGCCATCCAACTTTTTAAGATCCAACCGGAGCAACTCCACGGCTATGAACGTCACCATAAAAACCGCCGAAGAAATCGAAAAAATGCGCATTGCAGGCCGCTTGGCTGCAGAGGCTCTGGAGATGATTGGTGAGTACGTCAAACCCGGAGTGACCACCGGCGAACTGGATCGTATTTGTCACGACTATATAGTCAACGAACAACAGGCCATCCCAGCCCCTCTGAATTACCGTGGTTTTCCAAAGTCGATCTGCACATCGGTGAACCATGTTATCTGCCATGGCATTCCAAGCGACGATAAAGCCCTGAAAAAAGGCGACATCATCAACATTGACATCACTGTTATCAAAGACGGTTACCACGGCGATACCAGTAAAATGTTTCATGTCGGCGAGCCACTGGCTCCCAATAAGCGCTTAGTCGATATCACTCAGGAATGTTTATACATGGGCATTGAGATGGTGAAACCAGGGACTCGCTTAGGCGATATTGGTGCAGCGATTCAGAAGCACGCCGAGAAAAACCACTATTCTGTCGTTCGTGAATATTGCGGCCATGGCATTGGTAAGGAATTCCACGAAGACCCTCAGGTTCTGCACTATGGCAAAGCCGGTACCGGTTTTGAGTTGCAAGAAGGCATGACCTTCACCATTGAACCCATGATCAATCAGGGCACCCGTTTTAATAAGCTGTTAAAAGACGAATGGACCGTGGTCACCAAAGACCGCAAGCTATCCGCTCAGTGGGAGCACACTATTCTGGTTACCGCTGATGGCTACGAAGTATTGACCAAGCGCAAAGAAGAAACTCTGTTCTGGTAATACCCTATATCATGTCCGATATTCAACCACAGGCAAAAAACATGGATGTTGCTGCGACTCAGCTGATGACAATTAACCCGGAACAGCTTTTGGAGCAGTTGTCTCAGTCACCTTCCCCACTGCCTGTGGTTAAACCTTTACTGGCCGAGCTACTTGAGAATGCCCATCAGTATTTTCGCCAGACACTGGATGCCGACATTCTGGTTCCCCATCGCGCCCGCCAAATTGACGTTATTCTGAACTGCTTATGGCAACATCAGGGGCTAAGCAGCAATAACCTGGCACTGGTCGCAGTGGGTGGTTATGGCCGTGGGGAGCTACACCCTCATTCCGACATTGATGTTCTGTTGTTATGCGCCGATGAAGATACCATCAACAACAATGCTGAAAACCTGCAAGCCTTTATTACCCTGCTCTGGGATCTCAAACTGGATATCGGTCACAGTGTTCGCACATTACAGGAATGTTCCGACGAAGCCGCCAAAGATCTGACCATCATCACCAATATGATGGAGAGTCGCTTATTAGCCGGTGATAGCGACTTGCTACAACAGCTTCATCAGCGCACTCAGGTCGATCAACTCTGGCCTGCCGATGCCTTTTTTAATGCAAAATGGCAAGAGATTCAGGATCGCCATAAAAAACACAAAAGCTCTGAATACAACCTCGAGCCTAACGTTAAAAATTCACCGGGCGCCCTGCGTGACATCCAGACCATCAGCTGGGTCACCATGCGTCATTTTGGTAAAGGCAGCCTGCAGGCACTGGAAGACAAAGGCTTCCTGAATGAGTTTGAGCACCAACGTCTGGCGTTGAGCATGCAGTTTTTATGGCGTACTCGTTATGCCCTGCACATGGTTGCCGGGCGTGAAGAAGATCGCCTGCTATTTGATTTACAACGGGACGTAGCAGAAGTCTTAGGGTTTGAAGACGATAACCGTCAACTGGGTGTTGAAAAATTCATGTCCCAGTTCTATCGCAACCAGTTAGCAACACTGGAGCTGGCGGATTTATTACTGCTGCATTTTAACGATGACTTTGTGAAATGTGGCGAACTGGGCGATATCATCCCGCTTAACGAACATTTCTTTTTGTGCAATGGCTATCTGCAGCTGAATGACCTGGAATTATTTGCCCGCGAGCCGTCCTGGCTGCTGCGGGTATTTAACCTGATGGCGCAGCAACCTGATGCCAAAGGTATCCATACCAACACCATCCGGGCACTGCGTGAACATCGCCATCTGATTGATGAAGACTTCCGCACCAACCCGGAACATAATCGATTATTTATGGAACTGGTCCGGAATAAGGCCTGTGTCGTACGTGAGTTATCACGCATGATGCGTTATGGCATTCTGGGCCGTTATATTCCGGAATTTGGTCAGGTTATCGGCATGATGCAGCATGACTTATTCCATATCTACACCGTCGATGAACACAGCCTGCGCATGGTACGGATGCTGCGCCAATTCCGCTTTGGTGAAGATGTTCGCGAGCGCTTCCCGGTGGCCTCTCGTCTGATTCACCGGGTGCAAAAGAAAGAATTACTCTACCTGACGGCTTTATTACACGACACCGGTAAAAGCATCGAAGGTGACCACTGCCTTAACGGTGGTGACATTGCCCGTCATTTCTGCCGTCAGCACAACCTGCGACCAACCGACAGCCATATCGTTGCTTGGCTGATCGAAAACCACTTATTGATGAGTCATGCTTCGCAGCGCCTCGACCTCAATAACCCGGAAGATATTCATCAGTTTGCACTGGAAGTAGGCGATCAGAGCCATCTTGAGATGCTGTACCTGATTTCGGTGGCTGACTTATTCACCACCAATCCTAAGTTGTGGACCAGCTGGCGCGCAGAACAAATGCGACAGTTGTATCACAACACCAAAGCAGCATTACGTCGTGGTTTGGCAAACCCGAAAAACAAAGACGATGTGATCAATGAAATCCAGCAGGATGTCTACGATCAACTGAGTGCCCAGGGCTTATCCGATGAGCGCATCCAACAACTGATTGGCGAGCCAGGTGACGATTATTTCCTGCGCGAAGGGGCTGACAATATCGTCTGGCACTGCAGTGAAATCCATCAACATGGCAACAGCAATAAGCCACTGGTTTCAATTCGCCAAACCTGTAACAACGAGTTTGAAGGGGCAACCCAGATCTTTGTTTTTATGAAAGATCAGCCCAACCTGTTTGCGGTTACCACGGCCACGCTCGACCAGCTCAATCTGAATATTCAGGATGCCCGCATCATGACTTCCGAGGGCGAACAAAACGCCGTCGACACCTACATTGTACTGGATGAAAACAACCAGCCTATTGAAGATCAGCAACGCCTGGAAACCATCCGCGCCACTCTGGAAGAAGCGCTGTCACAGCCGGATGAATTCACCACCATCATCATGCGTCGCACACCCCGTATGTTGAAGCAGTTTGAAGTGGAAACTCAGGTGACCATGAGCAATGACCCCATGATGCAGCGCACCGTGTTAGAAATAACCGCCGCTGACCGCCCTGGCTTACTGGCGCGTATGGGGGCAATTTTTGCCGAGTTCGGAGCACAAATGCAGGGAGCAAAAATCCTGACGGAAGGCGAAAAGGTATCGGATATTTTTTATATCGTTGATGAAATGGGCAATCCGTTCTCGGATGTGGAGCGTTGTGAAGATCTGCAGGAAGCCATCCTTATGGGGTTGGATGAGCAGGTCGAAGCGCAATCGGCTGTTTGAGCATACTTACTCAGAAATCCCATAGCCTTGAGTATTAACAATCACAACACGCCGTAAATCCATCCTTGGAGGCTCTACTATGGCATCCCTGCCATAGAAGGTTGTTCCTTGTTAACACCCAACGCTTTGGTTTTGTTTTTTATTTCTTGCGCTTAATTGGCGCAAAACCTTCAGTATCCATCAGATTAGATGGCTTGGCATCGGTCTTAGGTCTGGATGGACGCGGCCCGGCCTTCTTCTTAGCAGAGGGTCCTTTCTTTGCCTTTTTCGCCGCCAATTTGCGATCTGCTGGTTTTAGCTTTTTCTTACCACCCGCTTTGCCTGAAGCCTTCAGGTTTTTCGGGCCACGGTATTTGCCTTTCAGCTCTTTAATTTCGCGTTCTTCCATATTTTGCTGAAGGTAACGCTCAATTCCCGCTTTCAGGTTCCACTCGTTCGGAGCAATCAGACTTACAGCTAAACCCGCCCGGCCAGCACGCCCGGTTCGGCCAATCCGGTGAACGTACTCGTCACCCTTACGCGCCAGATCGTAGTTAATCACCAGATCCATACCTTCAACGTCCAGACCCCGCGCAGCCACATCGGTGGCCACCAGAACATTGCGCTTACCCTGACGCAGTGACTGCATCACGTAGTTGCGTTCATCCTGCGTCATTTCGCCGTGCAGGCTGGCAAGATCGTCACGATGACGTCGCAGGAATTCAAATAAGCGCTCCACTTCATCGCGCTTATTCACAAAGATGATGGCTTTATCGAATTTCTCATTGGATAACAGCCAGGTAACCAGACGGTCTTTATGGGCGTTATCATCCGCCAGAATACGCTGTTGAATGATATAGGAGTGACGATCCTGAATACTGCTGGTTGTGATTTCTTCAGGGTCATTGAGCATGGCTTTGGCAATACGGCCAACACCTTCATGGCGTAATGTTGCCGACAACATAAAGGTTTGACGCTCAGTCTTACAGCGCCCCACAATCATGTTCATATCTTCGGCGAAGCCCATATCCAGCATACGATCCGCTTCATCCAGAACCAGAAACTCCAGATCACCCAGCTCCGCCGTATCACGCTTCAGATGATCCACTAAGCGCCCCGGTGTTGCGACAATGATCTCTGGGTTCTTACGCAGAATTGAGGCCTGATATTTGAATTCTTCACCACCGGTAAGAGAGCCCACTTCCAGTCGCGTTAGCTCGGTAAACACCTTACAGGTCTTAAATACCTGCTTAGCCAGCTCACGGGTAGGCACCAAGATTAAGGCACGTGTTGCTGAATTTGGTGCATCCTGCTGCAGCATCTTCTGCATCATCGGAAGCAGATAAGCTAAGGTTTTACCAGAGCCGGTTTCCGCACAGACCTGCATATCTTTGCCGGCCATCGCCAATGGCAGAACTTCAGTTTGAACATCTGTCGGTTCGGTAATTTTCAGCTTTTCCAGACCCAGCATTAAACGCGGGTTAAATTCGATATCAGCAAACAAAGGGGAAACTCTCGATAGAAATGATCTGATGGTAATCAGGAGCAGTATAACAGCCGTGGCACGTATTTACTCTTCCCGTCATTTGCCGGCCCAAGCATTTTTCACCTGCTGACGCATTTCATCACGATCCTGAAGCTCGCTAATCAGCCTTGCTGCAAGGGTTTTCCAATAATCATTCGCCTCCATAGGCTCAACGGTTACCCGACTAGCCAGATTCCGCCAGGCAGGTGGTAATAAATGAAGGTGATCTGCAAATCCACCATCTGGATCTTTAGCTAAATAACGAACACGCTGAATACCGGATAACAGAATGCGCCCGTAGCACATTAAACATGGCTCCAGGCTGACATAAAGCGTCAGCTCAAGGCGGTTTTGCATAGGCAGGTTATCTTCAAGCTGGTTCAGTAACACCATTTCAGCATGTCGGTCACTGTGATATCCACAACTGAATACTGAGTTCGCCGCCGTGCATAACAGCTCATCATCAGCATTAGTCAGGAGAGCTCCAACGGCATAATTCCCTTGCTCATGAGCCGAAATTGCTAACTCACAACACAAACGCGCCCAGGTATCATCTCGATTTTCAGGACACGGCGCCTGATTTATTAATTGGTCAAATTTCATTGGATTAACCGTGACAGTTAATAATCCATTCATTACGATAGTACCAATCAAATAACAATAACAGGTAATCACCATGGCTATGCTCATACGCGCCATAGTATTCAGCATGCTCGCTGTTACAGCTGTGGCTCAAGCTGAAGAGATTCAAAACCCCATCATTGATTTTGAGTGGCAGTCATTCCCCTACGAATCTGAACCTTATACCTACACACACGAACAACTCCAGGAAAACTGGTTTTGGCTGACCCGAGCGACAGATTACCCTTTTCCTGACAGTAGTTATTTAAAAACAGTCCTTCAGGGGAATGAGAATCTGAAGCTTAAGACACCACCTTTTGAATCTCTGGAGCAGTTAGCCAGCGATCTGCAAAGTGCGTGGATTGCATTTTTTAAAGGTGATTTTCAAACAGCAGCCAAACAGGGTTACAAATTAGGCCCCTTAGGTCATGGTGTTGCTTTTTATGCTCAAGCGACTTATGGCCTTCGGCTCGAAGACAACAAGGAAAAGCGCCATGCTCTGTGGGAAGATATTATTGAACGCAATACAGAACATGCCGAATTAACAAAACACGACATCATGGCGCAATATTTTGCCTTTTACGCCATGGCACGCCTGAGTGAAGAGATTTCTGCTCCGACTGTTTTGAGCCGTGGTTATATGGACACCATGTCACATGAGCTGGGCGCAATGATTGAGGCCGAGCCTTATAACGTATTTGTCTTGGCCGCCAAAGGCTCCATGGATGCCGGCATCGTTCGTAAAATGGGCCGTTTCATGGGCCGTATGGCCTACGGTGCTAACGATGAAGTTGTGGAAAACTATTATAAAGCGGCACTTGGTCAAAATCGTCAGATTGCTAATGTCCATCTCGAGGCAGCCCAAAGCTTTCTCTACATTCATAAAAAGAAAGCTTTGGATCGAGCATTAGAGCAAATGCGTACTGCTGCAGAGATCAAACCCATTTCAGCGATGGAAAAACTCGATAGCTTCCACGCCCAACAACTTTTAAAAGAGCTGGAAGCCATTAAAGCCAACAACGGTGTGGGCCTACGGGATTATATTAAGCGTGGAACAGAGTCGGGCAAAACCTACTATTTATAAAACCGTCCAAATTCAGGGCAAGACCATGCCCTGAGCATGGGCATAGCAGGTTTGTTGTGCCCAAACACACGACATCACTTTCTCCAATATCGGGTTAATCAGCGGTCATACCGGTAGGGCCGCCCAGCATCTTATTGATATTATTGCATTTTCAATAAAAGCTGATCTGTTGGCCAGCTTGTTGCTAATCCTGTCTGGTACTCAATGTAACCAACAGGAACAAACCATGAAAACACCGCTGGTGAAACTGAAACACTTATTAGCAACCTCAGTACTGACCTTAGGAATCAATGCAGCCCAGGCTGACGACCCGTTAAAAGCGGGTTTTGTTTATGTCGGCCCCGTCAGTGACTATGGCTGGTCGTACGAACATGACCGTGCCCGCCTTGAGGTGGAAAAACACTTTAACGGCTCAGTCACCACATCCTATGTAGAAAAAGTGCCGGAAGGCGCGGATGCCGAACGAGTTATTCGCCAGATGGCTCAAAACGGTACGGATGTTATTTTTACTACGTCTTTTGGCTTTATGAACCCAACGGCTAAGGTCGCCAAACGTTTCCCCAATGTTGTGTTTGAACATGCTACCGGCTACAAACGTGATAAGAACCTTTCAACCTATGTGTTACGCACTTATGAAGGCCGCTGGGTATCCGGTATCGCCGCCGGTATGATGACTAAAACCAACACCATCGGCTATATCGCCTCTTTCCCGATTCCGGAAGTCATCCGTGATATCAACTCCGTTTATATGGCCGCGAAATCGGTTAACCCGGATGTAAAAATAAAAATCATGTGGGTCAGCACCTGGTATGACCCGGTTAAAGAAAGTGAAGCTGCAAACGTTTTGATGGATCAGGGTGCCGATATTCTGATCCAGCATACCGATTCTCCAGCACCATTGATGGCCGCAGAAAAGCGTGGCCTGAAAGGCATTGGCCAGGCTTCCGACATGAGTAATTTCGCACCCAATGCCCACATATTCTCAATTCGTGATGACTGGGCTCCACACTACATCAGTGTGATTGAAAACGTAAAAAACGGCAGCTGGAAATCACAGGACTACTGGGGCGGATTTAGCGCAGGAATGCTGTCGATTGCCTCAATGAATGACAACCTGCCAGAAGATGTGAAAAAAGCCGTCTGGAAGAGCTATGAAGAAATCAAATCCGGGAAATTCAAGCCTTTCACCGGCCCGATCAAAAACAATAAGGGCGAGTTAGTGGTTGCAGATGGGCATTCATTGACTGACGAAGAGCTGGCAACCGTTAACTGGTATGTAGAAGGTATTGACGACACCATTCCACAATAACGCCAGGCCTCTCTTTCTTCTGAACAACCACACCTGAACGCCGGGCTCAGCCCGGCTCTCTCCTTTTGAGCTTCAAAGAGTTTACTATGAGCAGTATCCCAGTTATTGATATCACACCACTTTACTCTTCAGACCGGAATGATTGGCAAGAAACCATTCAGCAAATCGATCATGCCTGCCGTCACATCGGCTTCTTTGCTATTCAGGGTTTTGCGATTACACCAACTCAAATGCACACGATGTTTCAACTGAGCAAAGCGTTTTTTGCGCAAACGACAGAAAACAAACAGCAGATTGATATATCGAAAAGCAACAATCACCGAGGATGGGGCAGCCAGGGAGCCGAGCAGCTCGATCCAAACTCTCCGAGTGATTGGAAAGAGACCTTTGATATGGCATTGGATATTCATCCCGAACACCCGATTGTTACTCAATGCCCTGAGTTGTACGGCCCGAATCAGTACGGAGAACTCAAAGGCTTTCAGCAAACCGTGAACCAGCACTATGGCTTATTACTCGATATCGCTAAGCGCTTACTTCGGGTAATGGCGCTGGCTTTACACCTCGAAGAGGACCACTTCACCCGATACTTTGAAGGCGAACACATTTCGGTTTTCCGGATGATCCATTACCCGCCTCGCCCAACCAATCAGCCCGTCGATAACAACAGCATGGCAGCCGGTGCCCATACTGATTATGGCTGTATTACCCTATTGGCCCAAGACAATATTGGCGGCTTACAGGTACAAACCAAAGAAGGAGAATGGCTGGACGTTGCTCCACTCGAGAACACATTAATTGTGAATATCGGCGACTTAATGCAGCGCTGGACCAATGATCATTATCGCTCAACCGCTCATCGGGTTCGGAATTTAAAACCCGGCACTCATCGCTATTCGATGCCGTTTTTTGTTGAACCCAGATTTGATACACCCGTAGAAACAATCGCCAGCTGTATTACCGAGGATACACCACAACAATACGACAGCGTGACCAGTGGAGACTGGATTCTATCGCGCTTTGCAGCAACGTATGAATATCGCCAGGAATGATTATCAGGCTTTTCTTACAGGCAAGAAAAAACCCCGATCGCATGAGCGACCGGGGTTTTAGGATAAGAGCTTGACGATGACCTACTCTCACATGGGGAAGCCCCACACTACCATCGGCGATACTGCGTTTCACTTCTGAGTTCGGAATGGATTCAGGTGGTTCCACAGCTCTATTGTCGTCAAGCAAAGCTTGTTGCATCGTGATTGTCTTACGCGCTCTGCAATCAGTCAGCTAATAGGTTGGATACATGAGTATGTAATTAAGATTCTCTCGCGAACCGGCGGTGCCGATTATTTTTTACTCTATTTAAGAGTTTGGCTTGTTAACACCACCAAGTTTGGGTGTTATATGGTCAAGCCTCACGGGCAATTAGTACAAGTTAGCTCAACGCCTCACAACGCTTACACACCTTGCCTATCAACCAGGTAGTCTTCCTGGGCCCTACAGGGAACTCGAAGTTCCAGTGAGATCTCATCTTGAAGGGGGCTTCCCGCTTAGATGCTTTCAGCGGTTATCCTGTCCGAACGTAGCTACCGGGCAATGCCATTGGCATGACAACCCGAACACCAGAGGTTCGTCCACTCCGGTCCTCTCGTACTAGGAGCAGCTCTTCTCAAATCTCAAACGCCCACGGCAGATAGGGACCGAACTGTCTCACGACGTTCTAAACCCAGCTCGCGTACCACTTTAAATGGCGAACAGCCATACCCTTGGGACCGGCTTCAGCCCCAGGATGTGATGAGCCGACATCGAGGTGCCAAACACCGCCGTCGATGTGAACTCTTGGGCGGTATCAGCCTGTTATCCCCGGAGTACCTTTTATCCGTTGAGCGATGGCCCTTCCATACAGAACCACCGGATCACTATGACCTACTTTCGTACCTGCTCGACGTGTCTGTCTCGCAGTTAAGCCGGCTTATGCCATTGCACTAACCTCCTGATGTCCGACCAGGATTAGCCGACCTTCGTGCTCCTCCGTTACTCTTTGGGAGGAGACCGCCCCAGTCAAACTACCCACCACACAGTGTCCTCGATCCAGATAATGGACCTGAGTTAGAACCCCAAATTGACCAGGCTGGTATTTCAAGATTGGCTCCACGCTAACTGGCGTTAACGCTTCAAAGCCTCCCAGCTATCCTACACAAGACAATTCAAAGTTCACTGTGAAGCTATAGTAAAGGTTCACGGGGTCTTTCCGTCTAGCCGCGGGAACGCAGCATCTTAACTGCGAATTCAATTTCACTGA